>OZ243974.1:0-2833656 GCA_965214775.1 Candidatus Nitrosopumilus sp.
TGGATGCAGGCGCACCAAACCGTTCGATCGCCAGCCTGAGTGTCATTACGGCGTTTCTATTGTACGAAAATTAGGTCGCACTAATTTGAGGAGGATTGCAAAGGATTACTTTAGGCTTTACCGATCAAGAAAACCGATGGTTGTAAGGCTCGAGGCAAAGCAGATCAGATACGCAGTGACGCAATGTGCAGGGGGACGAAAGCCCTCGGAGGTGGCCCCGGAGATAGGCGTCACGACAAGGCACGTCCAGCGGATGTATGCCCGGTTCAGGAAGACAGGCGACACGCACCACGTGCCGCTCAAGCCGGGAAGGAAAAAGAGCGCCCCGGTTCCCGACGGGGACGTGCGCGCAGTCCTGGAGGAGTACAAACACAGTGCAGCAGGGGTGGTTCATACGGCCAAGAGGCTGCGAAGGCAACTCGATATAAGCTACTACGAGGTATACAGGATAATGAAAGAAAACGGGCTGGTGACGCCATCGGCTGCAAAATCAATGCCCAGAAAATACGTCCGTTTTGAGCGCAAATACTCCAATGCCATGTGGCACGTGGACTGGCATACCATGAAGGATCCGCGCTTTGCAGGGCTCAATTTGGTCACGTTCCTAGACGACTCGTCCAGGTGCGTGACTGGTGCGGGCCTGTTCAGGGAGGCCACCTCAGAAAACGTCGTGGCGGTCCTGCGGCAGGCCGTGGCCCAGTTCGGCGCGCCTGCCACCATACTCTCAGACAACGGCAAGTGCTTTGTCGGGGCGCGCTCGGATCCGAAGAAGAAGAAGAGTCCGCCCAAGGGCGGATGGAGGCCCACTGCCTTTGAGGAGGAGCTGCTCAACTGCGAAATCGGGCTGATAAACTCCAGGCCGTATCACCCGCAGACCAATGGCAAACTGGAGAGATTCCACAGGAGCATCGAGGAGGAGATATGGAACCACAAGAGTCTGTCTGCATACATCGACTACTATAACGAGGACAGGCTGCACTGGTCGCTTGACATCGACAACTACGAGACGCCGCTGCGGGCATTCTCCGACAGGGAGGCCACAGAAGCGATCAGGAAAAGCAACCCAAGATGGATGGAGGAGGACATTGGTGATGGTGCGACATGGCGTTGTCCGGAATTTTTCCAGAAATCTACCGATAAGCTTATAGATCATAAGCGCAGGATGCGACAACCTTATGGATCATAGGATCGACGTCCCCGTATCAATGAAATCAAAGACCAACAAGAAGGAATCCAAGAAGGAATCCAAGAAGGAATCCAA
Organism: Candidatus Nitrosopumilus sp.; assembly: GCA_965214775.1. GTDB lineage: Archaea > Thermoproteota > Nitrososphaeria > Nitrososphaerales > Nitrosopumilaceae > Nitrosopumilus. The sequence goes on from OZ243974.1 coordinate 1,262, forward strand.
GAAGGAATCCAGCAAGACCAGCAAGAAAAAAAAGTCAGAGTACACGAGACCTCCGGAATACTATGCCGAGTACGAGAAAAAAAGGAGAGAGGACAGCAAGAGGTGCGGCATCGGAATCAAAAAGATCCGCAAGATCCTCCTGTCCCTCCTCCATAACACAGAGCAAGAGGATGAAATTCCCTATCTTCTGTGCGTACTCGACATGGAGTACCGCGGAAACTCGTATCGCAGACACGTCGAATACATGGAGTCGAATCCTGGTTCAACTAACATGTACGGGCTCAAAAAGGTTCCGGCCAAGTCGACACTGCATGATGCAGCCGTAAGGATAGCTGCCTGGGACAAGTCGGTGCTAAGATCGGTACTCTCAGAACAGGCAGGCGCAGACGCCAGGGGAACGTTGCTTGGCGACTCTAGCGGTTTCTCCATAATGAGATACCACACATGGGAGGACGCAAAGAAGGGCGTCATATCCAGGCAGATGTTTGCCAAGCTGCACATACTGTTGGCCCCGCACGGCAAGATTGCCGCCTGCGAGGTGACGCCGGGCGAATTCCATGATTCCCCGGTGTTCCGTAACGAGCTGCTACCGCAGGTTCCCAACGGCACAGGACACGTGATCCTGGATGCCGCATACGACTCGTATGAGAACTGCAGGGTCATAGCCGACGGAGGCAGAACCCCAGTGATATGTCCGCGTACAGGATATACGGTTCACGGGTTCAACGCCCGCTCCAAGATGCTAAGATGGCACAAAAAGGATCCCGAGGGATTCGAGAAGACGTACCACCAGCGCAGCCTCGTTGAGTCGGCCTTCTCGTCGATAAAGGCAAGGTTTGACTCCACGGTGCGCGCCATGTCGCTTCCGATGCAGTCGCTCAGGCTTACCCTCAAGGTATTCTGCTACAATCTGGTCAGCTAGGATCCATAATGCCGGTACGGTGGAATCGTCCGGCTAGCGGATGCTATGCAGTATGACGTCAAAACACGGGCCATAACTGCACAATGCGGGCCGGAGTGCGGATTCGTCTCTATGTTTGCAGTCATTGCGCCATGATTTTGTACAAATCTCCCCGGAAATCACGTCCTAAAATCACGATTCCGGACAACGCCGTGCGACATAATTTTCATATAATACATGTCATTACGGCGTTCTCAGAGGTGGCATGCTCAAATAGTGCGGCCCCCGTAATGCACCTTGAGGCATCGTCAAGATACGTGACTAGGTTGAGTCCCTTTAGGCGCGGATCCTTCATTTCATGCCAGTCTGCGTGCCACATCGCGTTGGAGTATTTGCGCTCAAAGCGGACGTATCCCCTCTTTTTTGATTTTGCCGCAGACGGAATCACCAGGCCGTTCTTCTTCATTATGCGGTATACTGCACGGTAGCTTGTATTGTGATTGTGCCTCAGCCTGCCTGCGGTGCGCAGTACGCCTGTCGGTTCGCCCTCGTGCGTCCCGGTCACCAGACGTATCTGGGCTGCCGTGACCGGGACATGCGGCCTGCCCATTTTCACGCGCGTCGTACCTGTTGCCTGGAACCGGGCCCACAGCCTCCTTACGTGCCTTGCCGTGATGTTCAGATCCTTTGCTATCTTGGAGGACGGCATAGACGGCCTCCGGGATCTTTCCCGCTCCGGACGCAGGCCAGAGGCGGGCAGAGAAAGGGCTACCGGCACAACGGACCTGTCCATTGCACGCAACAGTACCGACGTCATGACGGTGCGCGATGACACAAGGGATGCCACTGGGACAGAATACGGCACGGGGCATGTCCGGAAAATGATGCGCCGGCACGGCCTGTCGCGCCGCAAGGTGCAAAACGTGCATGCCAGCCATGCCACCCCAAGCTCGGTATTCATGGCAGCGATACCTTGAAGACGTGCGGATTCCGTGCCCGAAAAACGACGGTTTTACGCAGGTATCCTCTGATGAGGCGTTCTTTGTGCAGGGCTCATACGACAGGTACGTATGGGGTCCAACAGGCACCAGAAGCGTGGCATCGTACTCTGGGGATCACAAAGGTAGCCGTGTTTGGAAGCATCGCAAAAGACGGCAAAAGGCTGTTTAGGACGTTTACGGGATCCTTTACGTCGATGCAGTTTATAGAATGTCTGGAGGCGCTGCGTGCCAAGTTTGGCAGGGTTGCCGTCTTTTGCTACAGGTGGAGCGTGCACAGGGCTGCTGATGTCGCAGAATATCTGGCGGGTCACCCCGACGTCAGACTGATAATGATCCCGCGGGGATCGCCGTACCTCAATGTTGCAGAAGAATGCTGGAACTTGGGCAAGCATTTTGTTTTCAGGGGGATAGTGTACAGAAGGATCAGCTAGCTGCGGCACACCATATCCGAGTACTATAGAATGGTGTCATTTGCCCACCTTTGCATGTACAAGTACATCTACAGATCGCCGGTCAAAGCCCTCAATTACTTGTGACCTTTGCCATACAAAAGGCATTAGACGGTTAGTTTTGTCAACAGCACCCGCCTAACTTCACCCTGTTGAAAATTCAGAATTTATTGAAAACATGTTTCAGATTTACAGCGTAAAGAGTTGGCTTCCGGTAAGAAAATAGGTCTTTGTGAAAGTGCAGATACACATGGGCCAAAGAAATACAAGCCAAATCCAATCTTTGCAGACAGTAAAAACAAGCCAATCAGGTGACGGGGGGTCGGATTTATCTTTCAGGCTTGCAAGGAGACCATTTGACAAAATCAGATTGCAGGACAAAGATTTGGAGCCAGCTCGTTGCAAATACTTCTAAAACCAACTTCAGTAGCTTGTGATACAATTCCAGCATATCGCAGATAAAGCAACGAGATACAAAACGCAAGACAGGGCAAACAAACACAAAACGCAAGACATGCGCAGGCAACACTCCATGGCATCAGGCACAATCAATATATCTTCCAGACCAGATGTCATATCAAATGAGATCAATGCCGCATCGTGAAATTTTAGAACCGATCAGTTTTCCCAGAGGTCCCGTGATTCCATGAAAGATTATGAACATGTCGTAATCTGGCTGGATTACTTTAACAAGAATTTGAAAAAATCCAAAGGCAGAAAGTTGGGTCTAGAAAGATGTGTTTTTGATCCGTCGCTAAAAGAGTTGATGGATGCAGCAAAGGCAGCAGGGCTTGAGATAACAGAGCACAACGAAAAGGCAAGATTTCCAAAAAGACCGTTTGTAAGATCCGGATACGTTGTTTTGCCAAAAGAGTCCCCCAAGACGGCAATTCTTTACAGAATTTCAGAGAAACTTGTTGCAAAAAGGTCCAAACAGCCAAAATAGAGCCAAATCTAGCTCTTAGCTAAAGTAAATTTGACAGAAGTCTATGATAAGAATGCCGTAATTATTATTTTTAATTGCAGGAGGTAGGCGAAATAATGCACCTAGCCGGTAGTGGCAGGGTAATCGTTCAGTTGTCCAACATATTGGCAGAAGGACAGATACTCTGCGACAAGAAGGGAACTAGAGTCGCAAAAGTAATGGAACTGATCGGTCCGGTAAAAAGACCGTTTGCATCAGCTGCTCCATTGACAAACAACATCAAAAAGTACATTGGCAAAAGTGTTTTCGCAACTGAACATTCTCCTGACAATTCAAAGAAAAAAAATAGGAGAAGAAAAAAATGAACATACTAGAAACACAAATCTGTCCTGAATGTCAGGCAACACTAGTAGACGACATTCAGAATGGTGAGATAATCTGCTCTGGTTGCGGCGTTGTTGTCGCAGATCAGATGGCAGACTACGGCCCAGAAACAATCAGTTCGAATCTTGAAGACAAGATGAAGCTAGCAAGAGCTACCGGACAAACGACTTATTCCCAGCATGACCTGGGAATTGCAACTGAGATCTCCATAAGTGCAAAGGACTTTAGTGGAAAGGCAATCAATCACGAAGTCGCAAACCAGATGCACAGTCTCAGAAAATGGCAGCAAAGAGTACGAGTTTCCACGCCGAGAGAAAGACGACTTGCAAATGTTTTATCCAAGATGGGCGAGACATGTAACAGTCTAGGACTCTCAAGAAACGTTTTGGAAACTGCCTCTATGATATACAGAAACTTGGACGGACATGTCGAAGTGAAGGGTAAATCAGTAGTCAGCATCACGGCAGCTACGATTTACATGGCATGCAAACAATGTGACGTGGTAAGATCACTAGAAGAGATCTGCCAGGGAATTTGTCCGCCAAAGGATGTCAAGTCAAAAACAAAGCTTGCAGCTAGATACTACAGAACCATGGTAATGGAAATGGGACAGCTGACTGCCCCGGTCGTTACCATGGACAAGTACATCTCAAAGATTGCAAACATGACTCATACTGAGGTCAGGGTAGAAAGACTGGCCCTAGAAATAGCTGAAAAGACCAAAGACAGCAGCATTGCAGATGGCAAATCCCCAAACGGAATTGCCGCAGCGTACCTCTATGTGGCATCAGTCCTGCTAGGACAAAGTGTACTGCAAAGGGACGTATCCAGCATTGCAGGAGTCACCGAAGTCACCATCAGAAACAGATGCAAGGAGATTCTAACCAGTTACAGACTCAAAGTTACTTTGAGACCGTCCCTGGGCAAAAACTAGATCAAATCACCACCACCCTTTTCTTTCTTTATTTTCATCGCAATACAATCCACGTTAGGATCAGCTAAATTTCGTCGGTATTATATACAGAAACAGGACAAAACGCATCATGGCAGTTTTGGAAATCAAGGATCTCCACGTGACAAGGGACGGCAAGGAAATTCTCAAAGGGGTCAACCTAAAGACGGGGCCAGGCGAGGTTCACGCCATCATGGGGCCAAACGGTTCAGGAAAGAGTACGCTTGCATACACATTGCTTGCCCATCCAAAATACGAGATAACCAAGGGGGATATTCTGCTAGACGGTCAAAGCATTTTGGAACTGACTGCAGATGAAAGAGCCAAAAAGGGGCTGTTCCTTGGCTTCCAATATCCGACAGAGGTGTCAGGTGTCGGCTTTTCACACTTTCTAAGGACGGCATACAACTCTCTTAGCAAGGCACTTGAAGGCGACGACAGGGAGGTCTTCATCACAGTCAGAGAATTCCAAAAATACCTGAAAGAGAATCTAGAGAAGGTGGGACTAAAAGAGGAGTTCCTTTCAAGATATCTTAACGAGGGGTTTTCGGGCGGAGAGAAGAAACGTGCAGAGGTTCTCCAAATGGCAGTTCTCAAACCAAAGATTTCAATTTTGGACGAGCCGGATTCCGGATTAGACATTGATGCAGTTCAGGCAGTCGCAAAGGCCATCAGCCAGGTGACCGGGAAAGAGGCAACTGTAATCGTAATTACCCACTATGCAAGAATCCTCAAGTTCTTAGACAAGCTAGATTTCGTTCACGTGTTTGCACAGGGACAGGTTCTCAAAACAGGGGATGCAAGTCTTGCAGACAAGTTAGAGCAGGAAGGATATGACTGGGTTTTAGAACAGGCCGCATAACCAAGGTTTGATTTCAAGAGTGTGTATCAGAAATTTCAGTGCAGATGAAGATCCTGTTTTTTGTTTAAATAGGGTTGCAAGGCTGGAAAAAATATGTCAAAGACAGAAGAGGAGCAGTATTACTTTGATTTTTCATTTTTCAAAATTGATCCCAAGTGGAGATGGATGGCAGATTTGGCCAAAGAGGAATCAGCAAAGGAAGTTGAAATTGTTTTAAACAATACGGGCATAAAATACAGATCATATTCTAATTTAGGGTTAAGGGATGACTCTGATTTTTTGTTATGGTTTGCGGCAAGATCAGTCGGAGAGATTCAGTCGGCAATGGAAAAACTGTACAAGACAGTTTTTGGAAAATACATCATTCCATCAATGACATATCTTTCCTGTACGAGACCATCACTCTATGTTCAAGGGGGCAAGAAAGAGCACGGATTCATCACGGGGGCCGAACCAAAAAGACATGTCATAGTTTATCCGTTTACAAAAACAAGAGAGTGGTATCTGCTTCCTCAAGAGAAAAGACAGGAGATCATGGATGAGCACATCCAAGTCAGTAAAAAATATCCACAAATCGTCATAAATACGACATACTCTTTTGGAATCCATGACGAAGATTTCATGCTGGCCTTTGAGGCAGACAACATCAGGGATTTTCAGAATTTGGTCATGGATCTTCGAGAAACAAGAGTTTCACCTTATGTTAAAAATGACATGCCGATGATAGTGTGTGTCAAAAAGGATGTCGTTCCCCTGATTTCCAGCCTGGGCTAGAGGATCCGGTCATGTGTGCGCAAATCCAGTCTTCCCAGAAGTAATCCGGAAAACGGCTCCAGATTTGAAGCAGACCAAGTTATGACGCCTGCAGATTCACTTACCACCATCTGGACAGTCATAAATTGCGTACTTCTGGGAAGACTGGAATCTCGGATAAACATAAATGATCAAATCAAAAAAATGAGCTTGAGATGAACTACAACAGACTAGGAAGGTCAGACATCAAAGTATCAGAATTGGGGTTTGGCGCATGGTCAATTGCCCTTGATTGGTGGGGCAAAAGAATCGAAGAGGACGAGGCAGAAAGAATGCTCAAAAAGGCATACGATGTCGGGATAAACCTGTTTGAAACAGGAGACATGTATGGAAAAGGCAAAAGCGAGAAGATAATTGGCGAGGTATTCAAAGACATGCGGGATGAAATCGTAATTTCAACAAAATACGGCTATGATTTTGAGAATGCTGAGCAAATAGGACACAGCGAATTGCCCCAACGGTTTGACGAGGATTTCACAAGAAAGGCATTAAGGAACAGCCTGGAGAGATTGCAGACGGATCATGTAGATGTGTATGGGTTGCATAATCCGAAATTAAATCACATTAGAGACGATTCTATTTTCAACGTGTTGGACAGCTTCATCAAGGAAGGTTCAATCAAGACATATCAAGTTGCGCTGGGTCCTGCAATCGGTTGGACGCAGGAGGGATTAGAGGCGATGGACAGGCCAAACGTCAGTGCGGTTCAGACAGTTTACAACATCTTGGAGCAAACTCCTGGAAACGAGTTAATGGGAAAGGCCGAAGAAAAAGACGTCGGAATTCTAGTCAGGGTTCCAGAAGCATCAGGCATACTGACAGGCAAGGTCACAGCTGATACAAAAATTGATGAAAAAGATCACAGATCAGTCAGAAAAGGAGAATGGATCAAGGCATCGTTGCAAAAAGTAGAGCAGCTAAGGCCAATTGCAGAAAGAAACGCACTGGGCATCACGGAGCTTGCAATGAAATTCATCATGACAAAGAAAGGGTTTGCGTCAGTTTTTCCAACTGTCGTTAGCGAAGATGAAATTCTCAGATATGCAGAAATGACAAATGGGCAGTATATTCCAGAATCAGACATGAAGGAAATTGACGAGCTGTACAGTACTTGGCCATCATACGAACTAAAGGCAACGTCACAGGCAAATTAGTTGTACAACATCTAGTTTGTTGCATAACCCTTCCTAAAATTTGAAATCTGACCGAAAATCACCAAAATGATCAACTAATCCTTGCCGAAAAAGTGATGGATCATAAGGATGCCTCGTATGGTATACATTGACACAAACAGACAATGCAAAGTACGTAAAGAGGGGGGCAGGCCTGGTCGTCAAGTACAATCCGGAATGGAAGAAGGATCTCAAGGATGCCAACCGTCACAAGGAGGGCGCCCCGTTCCTGTATGCATACGGCATGATAATGGCCGCAGCCGCCCTCAGGACCGCATTCATGATAAAATACAGGCAGATGTCATGCATGTTCGAGGAGATGCTAAAGTGTGCGGATTCGCCGTGTTATAGCAACGAGCAGAAATAATTGAGGTTTTTTACGTGTAGTTATGACCTACTTTGACTCAAAGACTTCTGCCCGTTGCTATATACCACGATATTCAGGAGAATACAAAAGCTTGACGTCGACATTGCAGAGCACGTAATCACGGTGCGCGACAAGTCACGCAACCTGGTCATGATAGCCGATGCCACGGGCCTCAAGTAGCACAACCGGGGCGAGTGGATATGTAAGAAATGGAAGGTAAGGCGCGGATTTGTCAAGATGTACCTGATGGTCGATGCAGACACCAAGCAGGTGCTGGCAGTATCTGTCACAAGTGATGCAGTCGGCGACAGCACGGAACTGCCTACACTGCTTGAGGAGGCGACCAAGAACATCAAGGAAGAGGAGCAGCATCAGCAGCAGCAGGAACGCATCGACGGCGCAGATGCAGTCAAGATTCCCAACATGCTTGCAGACGGGATCTCACCGATGACCCTGCTTGACACCGGCGCGAATCCTGATACGCCGGGAAAGATCCTGCTTGCAGACGGCGCATACGGCTCAAGGAAGAACGTAGCCGAGTGCCACAAGCGCGGTATAAAACCACTCATACGGCTTTTGACAAGCTGCACTGCAAAGGGCAAGGGCACCGGCGACAAGTGGGGCATGCTTGTGCGATGGCAGATCGGGGGCGGTCCCGAGGTGCCTGTGGGTGATCTCTCAAAGGAGGAAAGACAGGAGAACCTGCGGTACTGGAAGAGCACGGTCGGCTTTGGTAGTAGATGGATAGTCGAGATCGTAATATCATCCATAAAGCGCATGTTCGGCGAGGGCGTAATGGCCCTCAAGTGGTCCAATGTGGTGCAGGAGGTAAAGCTGAGGATATGGCTGTACAACAAGTGGATCGCAGAGGCGGTGGCTGCCGTGTAGGAACCTAGTGCCGGTAGTGATCCGGGCGGACTGACTTGGCTCTAGTCGGAGTTATGCAACAAACTATATGTTGTACTCTGTTATTAGATCGTATGTCACACGATTGTCAAGTACATCACAAACAGCATTATGATCTGAAGACGGAAGTCCACCACTTATGTTTACTACATCCGCGCCGTTTAGGAGGGCATGGTCCAATCCATGAGCCAAACCTGCCGCACTCTTATCAATTTTAATGTCCAAAAGTTCCACGCCGGGGGCGATTCCGTTGTGTTCCGGCAGTCCGGACGCGGCAAGAACCTGCGCCACTCGTGTTCCGTGGGACGTAGTACTGTGATATGGCGATTCAGTGCCAACCGCATGTTCGGCAGTACTCTGACGGCATCCCGTATTGCTGCACACAACATGCTCAAGTACTCTTTCGCCAAACGCGGTACCGTGATTGATGCCGGTATCGAGCACCCCCACCACTATGCCAGAGCCGTTGAGACTCCTCCCAACTGCGGTGCGCACGTCGTCGGGGTTTGTTCTTTGGCGACTGCCATGTTTTCGGGGCCCGCGAGACTCCTCCCAACTGCGGTGCGCACGTCGTCGGGGGTCGCCCGTATGGTCTGACGCGCAATATCCACCTCCGAGACCACCGGAAGCTCCCCGTCTCCGAGTCGGTACGCCTCGTCATGTAGCGAGAATCCAGGAATGTCCGCTACAGGAATAGATGCGGTTACAAAGGAGAGCGAACCGGCAGGCGTGATGTCGCGTGCACCTGCAATCTTGATCCTCTTTACAATCGCGTCCTTGTTCTCCTTTGCAGTCTCGTCTGGATCCCTTGCATCCCCGTCATCCCTGCTGACTACGATTATCACGTTGTAGTATCTCGTGCCGTCGTATACGCCGGGATCGCCGGGCTGCGGTTCCTCCGTTATTAGGTTCCGGATCTTGTCATAAAAGCCGTCATCGAACTTGTGTTGGTGGACATCGACGTTTGCAACCGGCCTAGGCGCCGTGTTATTTCCGGGCAGGATGTCGCCCGGTATGCTGCCAGAATGCGCCGAGCCCGCATCATTCTGTGCTGTCTGCGACATGGAGACTGCCGGAGGAACAAGGAGAACCGCCTAGAATAATGCCATGAGAAGAATCGCCGTTCTGATAATCACAATACCCTAGTGGGAACTTTAATTCATTTAACACTTACGATCCGGGTTGGCGATTGTAGGATCCAAAAAGTAGTTCGTCCCCCCCTTATCTGACATCATACTCCTCCCCTGTCTGCCCGTCAATAACGGTTTCACCCTCCTTGGGCATCTTTCTGAGAAATGCCTGCGCGGGCGTCTCCTGGTTGTCCTGAGGTTGTTTCCTAATTCCACCTGCCTGACTCAATCTGTATGTTTTTCTGAATTTTCGGCCCTTTGCACGCCTGATCCATGTAACGTCTTGACGGTTTTCAGGAATTCTGGCAAATTAGGAAACAACCCCGGTAGCAGGAGAGACGTTGTTGGCAATGGGCTTACTGAAATGGGATATGCGGTCATTTGCCCCCAACCAACTGTAGTTCGCACATCAAAAAATGGATCATAGTTTTGTCACATCGTGTCTGTTTTGACACAAAAGTGTTTGACTTTCAACTGTGCGTATTATGAGAAGGACTTTGCATGTGATCATGATTTTCATGCCTGGCGTGATGACGTGGATCCGTATCTTAGAATTCCGTCTAGAATTATATTTGCAACAGCCTCTTGTATTACAATGCACGCCAAGAATCCCTTTACGCCCGGCGCAGGACTGCCCCCGCCGTACCTTGCAGGCAGGGACGGCGAGCTGAAGGAATTTTCGCGTATGTTGCAGTCCATAAAGGACGGAGGAGTTGAAAACGCCATGATTCACGGTGTCCGAGGGGTGGGAAAGACTGTCTTGCTGCTAGAGCTTTGTCAGATCTGTTTGAACGAGGGGTTTCTTCCAGTACTGAACCTGAAATTTGACAGGTCGCATTCGGATCCCAAGACATTCTTGAAAATTATTCATGCATGTATGGAGCGCGAGCTGGACGATGTGTCAAGGATGATCAAAATAAAAAACAGGGTCAGAAAAATCGGCAAATATGTAAAGCCCAAGACAGTCGAGATAGCCGGAGTTTCATACAGTCCCATGTATGATTCAGACGATGACCTGCCCATCGAAATGAAGCTTGTAAGATACCTCTCAGATGTATGGAAGTCACTTGAAGGCAGCGGATTTCACGGTGTCGTGCTTTTGTTTGACGAGTTTCATTCTGTAAAGGATGAGAACGGATGCACTACCTTGGGAAGCCTTATCGGGGCAATCAACGAGCTGCAGATAAAAAAATACAGATACTCGCTAATCCTGTGCGGTCTTCCCCCCATGATCTCCAACGTCAAAAAGGCCAGATCCTATTCTGAGAGGATGTTTGGATTATCCATAAGGCTGTCCAGTCTTGATGACGGCGACGCAGAGATGGCCATATCAGAACCTCTAAGAGACACACCATGGAGGTTCTCCAAATCCTTGATATCTGTAATACTAAAGGACAGCTGCGGATACCCGTACTTTATCCAGTTCATATCCAAGCAGATCATAGATCTGGTAGGCAAGCAGGATATTACAGTAGATGACTATCTGGGCGTCCGCGATTTAATAATGCAAAAGCTCGGGGATAGTTTTTTTGTACAGCGCATGGAATCGCTGAGTGTTGGACAGAGGGACGTACTTTACGCAATGGCCTCTGTGCCAGACGAGTACGTGGACTTTACTACAATATGTGAAAAGGTAGGCATGAGCAAGGCAACCATACAAACCCATCTGAGGCGCCTAGATGAGAAAGGCATGGTGTATAGAAAGGAGCGTGGAAGATACCAGTTTTCTATGCCCCTGCTAAGAGAGTATCTTAACGAATTCAAGTGATGGACTGATCCTCATAGTTGTCAAAGTTGTCAAAATCCACGCCCAAACTGCCAGACCGGGGCGACGATGTCAGGCGTAAAGTTGTCAAAGTTGTCAAAATCCACGCCCAAACTGCCAGACCGGGGCGACGATGTCAGGCGTAAAGTTGTCAAAGTTGTCAAAATCCACGCCCAAACTGCCAGACCGGGGCGACGATGTCAGGCGTAAAGTTATAGTGATCTGGAGTAACAGGTCGAACTTTGGAAGTTCAGGCACAAATTTTGCTACTATTGAATACCGATCAAACAGGATTTGTACCTGAAATCAGAAGCGATTTCCAGAACCCGATCAGTTACCGTTTTTCTGAACTTCCGCCCTTTTGCATGCCTGATCGTAGGAGTTTACCCCTCACCTGAGATACGGCGGGTCAGGCGTGATCATGAAGGTTCCAGACAGCAGGACGCCTAAGGGGTAAACTCGTACTGCCTGATCATATGGCATCCCAACGGTTTTCAGGAATTATGGTGAGCTGGGAGACAACCCTCGGCAGGAGAACAACGATGAAGACGAAATCTAGGACGCAGGAACTGTTTCTTCCAAGGTGAAATTGCTTTCAACGAAATATTCGACTCTGGTTTTCTTGAATTCACGGGAGCTGAACAAAATTCGATAGTCGTCTATGCAGATTTGGTCCCGTATGGTTTTTGCCATTTCGTTGGCCTCATCATGGGTCTTGCAATGGATCATTGAAAAAACATTGTATGGCCAGTCAGGATATGTCGGACGCTCATAGCAGTGACTGACTTGTGGAAACGCACCTAGTTTTGCACCAACCTCCGGGATTTTATATTCGGGAACCTTCCAGACGATCATTCCATTAGCTGTGAACCCGACCTGCCTGTGCCTCAGTATTGCGGCAAATCGTCTCATCACCCCAATCTCTTCATAATATCTTATTTTTTCAAACAGCTCGTTTTCCGTAATCCCAAGATTATTTGCGGCCCTGAGAAAAGGCTCGTCAATAATTTCCATGTCCTTTTGGAGTTCTCTAACAAAGTCCTTGTCTTCTTCAGTAGGCTCAAACTTTACACTCTTGATTTGCTTTTTCTCCTCTGTCGGAGCGACTTTGTGTTTTTTCTCATCTATCATATCCAGCTTGACGCCAATTTTGAACAATTGCAGCGTAGGAAGCATTCTAACCTTTTTGATTCCCTTAAGAGCGCCGAACTTGTCCAATTCGGTCTTTAGATCAGAGCCGGGAGGAACTGCCAGGGTGAACCAGAGATTAAACTCATGATCACGCTCATAGTTATGGCTTACGCCAGGATGGCGGTTAATTTGACTTGCAACATATTCCAACCTGTCAGGAACGATCTCCATTGCAACAAGCGAACTGGTATAACCTAATTTACGAGTGTCAAAAATTGCGCTGAGCTGCCGCAAAACTCCGATCTCCTTGAGGCGGCACAGTCTTTCTTTTACCATAGATGCAGTTGTATCAAACTTTTCTGCAATGGCATCAAAAGGCCTTGTAACCAGGGGAAAAGTCCATTGAATTTCATTGAGCAGTTCCTTGTCCAGTTCATCCAGGGAGGTCATATCAGAATTACTTGTCTTTTCAATTAAAAACGTAGCTGGAAATCCAGTCTTCTCAGAAGTAACCGACTCGTGGCGGTGCAGGAGCCGACATGCGGATCTGCAGGCATCCTCATCTGAATTGTTTCGAGCCTGGGATAATTTGATGCGGTACTTCAGGGAAGACTGAAGTCGATCGTTGATTTTTAATAAATAAATAGGAATTGAGTAAGAGTCGATCGTTGATAGTCAACCTCAATCTCCAAAACAAAAACGTCATAGTGGTCGGAGGAGGAAGAGAGTCTGAGAAAAGAATCGCCTTGCTCTTAAAAGAGGAATGCCGGCAGATAACGGTATTTGCAACCAAGACAAGCCCGTCAATTGACAAACTGGCAAAAAGCAAGAAGATCAAAGTCAGGAAACAGAAAATTTCAGATACAAAGTTTATCGTTCAAACAAGGCCGGATTTGATCATTACTGCCACAGATGATAAAAAAATCAACGAGATGATCATCAAGGACGCAAAAAAGAGGAGAATCATAGTCTATAGCGCAGATGATCCGGAGCAGAGTGATTTTGCAAATCCGGCAATAATTGACTTTGAAAGGATCGTCCAGATAGCGATTTTTACCGGCGGACAAAGCCCAGCTATGGCAAGAAAAATAAGGGCAGAGTCTGAGAAAATTTTCAAAAAAACCATCAAAAAAGAGGACATTGGGCAGATCAAGGTTCAAAATATCGCAAGAAAAAAGGCAAAAGACGCCATACCGAATCAGCTGGACAGAAGACGTTTCCTACGCAGCATCACACGAGACAAAGGCATTGATCAGTTAATAAAAGACGGCCAGCTGAAAAAGGCTGAAAGGCGGGCAACAAGAATGCTGAGAGATTGGAAATGAATCAAAATATCATCAACGCACGTGTGACCTTTCGTAACTGCCCAATTCACATCCTAGAGCAGTTTACCATCAAGGATATTGATGGGGCATATGAAAAGTTCAAAAAAGAGTCAGGGCTAGACGAGTGCGTAATCATTCAAACATGCAACAGAATCGAGTTGTTTGGAAAACTAAGATCAGGCGATCTTGAGAAGGTTAAAAAAACCTGGGCAGAACTTGCCGGATTGGAAGAAGAGGTATTCAGAGAGAATGTGGAGTTTGTAGAGAATCAAGAGGCGTTTTATCACCTGCTGAAACTCACTTCAGGGCTAGATTCGATGGTCTTGGGGGAGGAGCAGATCCTGGGCCAAATTAAAAAGTCAATCACGTCGGCAAGACAAGCCAGGGCATCAGGACAGCACCTCAACACTTTGTTTGACAAGGCAATTCGGATCGGGGCAAGAATCAGAAACTCCAGCGGCATTGGCAAAGGGGGGGTTTCCGTAGGCTCAATGGCAGTAAAACTTGCAGAGGAAAACATCGACAGGTTAAAGACAAAGAAGACGCTGATGATCGGAACAGGAGAAGCCTCGACGCTTGTGGCAAAGTCGTTACAAAGGAGGGGGTATGCATTTGATGTCACAAGCAGGACCTTGGGAAGATCACAGACGTTTTGTGAGACCATGGGAGGAAATCCAGTCAAGTTTGAGGAGGTTCTTTCAAGATTTGAAGACTATGATGTGTTGTTTGTTGCAACAACTGCGCCATATTTTCTTGTTACATTTGATAGAATAACAGAGGCAATGAAAAAGAAGAAAAAGAGCGGAATGATGATTTTGGATTTGTCAAACCCAAGAACGGTGGATGAAAAAGTTGCAACGATAAGAGGAGTCAAGCTGATGAATCTGGATCAGATTGCAGAAATGATAGAAAAAAACATGACTGCCAGACAGAACAAGGCAAAAACCGTTGAAAATATAATCAGCGAGGAGGTATCCGTATTGGAGGCCTCGATGAAGAGACTGGATGCAGAACCGCTCGTAAAGGATGTCTTCAAAGACATAGATTCGCTTAGAGAAAAGGAGCTTCAAAAGGCACTCAACATGCTTGGCGAAAAGGATGAA
Source organism: Candidatus Nitrosopumilus sp. (assembly GCA_965214775.1). Classification (GTDB taxonomy): domain Archaea; phylum Thermoproteota; class Nitrososphaeria; order Nitrososphaerales; family Nitrosopumilaceae; genus Nitrosopumilus. The sequence continues at coordinate 16,448 of OZ243974.1, forward strand.
AACAGAATCAGGATTATCGACGAGCTTACCAAGGCAGTGGTCGAAAGCATAGTATCAACACCAATGAACAACATCAGAAAGGCTTCAGAGCAGGGCAATCCGGACATCATCGACGTGGCAGGCAAGCTGTTTGACTATAAAAAACAAAGACATTCAGACTATTAGGATTATATTTTACCCCAAGTGAATTTCTGACATGTCGTCATTTCCCACAAGGCGCCTGAGAAGACTGCGGATTTCAGAGAGTATGAGGGAGCTAGTACAGCAGACAGCAGTAACGCCAAAAGATTTCATCTGTCCCATATTTGTTCAAGAGGATCTGAAAGCCAGGGTCCGTGTGGAATCAATGGCCGAGATTGAGAGGCTTCCCTTGGAGGATGTAAATGGTGAAGTTGGGGCGATTAGCGATTTAGGAATTCCTGCAATCATGCTATTTGGCATTCCAAGCCAAAAGGACGAATGCGGTACGTCGGCTTTTGACGAAAACGGAATCGTCCAAAAAGCAATTTCGCAAATCAGGGAAAACTTTGGAGACAGGATGGTGATTATAGCAGACACCTGCCTGTGTCAGTTTACGTCCACAGGACATTGCGGGATAATCAAAGGGAACAAAGTCGACAATGATTCCAGCCTTGAGATTCTTGCAAAAACGGCAGTCAGCCAAGCCGGGGCAGGAGCAGACACAGTATCGCCATCAGCAATGATGGACGGCCAGGTAGCCGCAATCAGAAGAGCTCTAGATGAGAACGGATTTACTGACGTATCCATAATGTCACATTCTGCAAAACACAGATCAAGCTTTTATTCGCCATTCAGGGACGCGGCAGCCTGCGCGCCAAAATTCGGAGATAGAAAAACATACCAGGTCCCATACACCAATGGAAGGGAGGCAATGATGGAAGTAGAGTCCGACATCGGCGAGGGAGTAGACATTGTAATGATAAAACCGGCATTGTCATACCTAGATTTAATTGCCGAAACAAGAAGAAGGTTCAATGTTCCGGTTGCAGCGTACAGCGTTTCAGGAGAATATGCGCTAGTCAAAGCGGCATCACATCTAGGATATGTCAATGAGAAAGACATCACGCTGGAAGTCCTGCATTCAATAAAAAGGGCAGGGGCCGACATGATAGTAACATATTTTGCAAAATCAGCTTCAAGATTCATGCAGGAATCATGAGAAACGACGAACGGTTTGAAGTGGAAAGGGCATTTGATCTACTTCCTCACGTAATTGGTGCGAGCTGGGCATCAGTCTGGTTCAGAATGAAGGGAATCAAAAGGCCTTCAAGAGAGGAGTTTAGAGAAAAGACATTAGAGTTCCTAAAAAAGGCAGAGCCTGCCTTTGACGCATACCCAGACGTGGAGGAGTTTGTGCCAATAAAAAAGTACATCGACTTTAGAAAAAATGAAGAATATGAAAAGATCACCTCTGGCCTCAACGCAGAGATCGAGAAGAGATATGACAGATACGTAGATTATGGCTGAATTTCGTGCAGAAGCATCAATGATCCCTCAAACAATGATCCAACCAGTTTTGGACTGATGGATGAATGGATGAATGGCCGACTTCCTGCAGATAAAATTGCAACCATCCAGACTGGCAGGTACGAGTTTATCCCTTAGGCGTCACTGCTGTCTGGAACCTTCATGATCACGCCTGACCCGCCGTATCTCAGGTGAGGGATAAACTCCTACCGTCGTATTTTCGGGAGGGGGTAAACTCTTACGTTGGTTGGTTGGTAAATCGATAAAACTGGTTTTACTGTTTTCTGTCAGAAGTCAGGATTTTTCTTCTGTATCTTCATCAGGCCATTCTCTGCCATCATCTGGCGTGTGAGGGCCAAAGCCAATCGAAATAGATCCACTATCACCTTCATTACTATATGTAACATGGGCGGGGCTCTTGGTACGGAGTAACTCAAGATAGTATGGTAATTTGGTTATAGGCTCTTTCAAGAGAAGGTCACTGTAGGAGTCACTCACACTAAAACTGATTTGACGGCAACTGCCACTAGACTCATCAAATAGTATCATCAATGTCTTACTCGCATCCTCCCCCCATAGATTAATACCAACACCACGACCCGTTATAACGACATTATAATCAACAATTTCAAATGACTCCATAACAAAAATCGTATGAGGTCACGTCCCCCTACTAGCTAGGCACGAAAATCATAATTGTACATGCCAATTCGTGCCTGATTGCTAGGGGTAGGTGACCACATACCAAAAATCCATTCTTATGTAAGTATAAAAAATGTTGGAATTGGCCGTTTTACCGGTAAAACGTTTTGAATGGTTTTACCGGTTAAACCCTAATGCTGCAGGCTCAACCGTCAGCTCTCCCGTGAGAATCCCACGCATAAACTGGCCATGTGGCATCTTTGCATCAAATGCAGCCTTGCGGATCTTAGCATACTCCGTATCGGTAACCGGTACCGTGATTCTCTTTTTTGTTACTGCCTTGCGGCCGGTGGCCTGCTCATACTTGCTGTTCAACTCCGTCAACTGCTCTTCAAGCCTAGCTATCTTGCCTTCAAGGTGTTGGGTCTTCTCGGTGGTTTTCAACCCCTCAAGCAGCAGGTCAGTTACGTAAGAGTTTACCACTCCTCCGCATAATTTAGATTAAGCACAAGGCCAATTTTTGATCACCATCTGGATCCATATGCGTCTAAACCACACCTGTATTCATGCCTGATTCAGAGACCAAGATACTGCGCGACGAGCTGGCCCGCACCATAGCCGAATTAGGCAGGAAGGACAGAACCATCGCAGACAAGGACAGAACCATCGCAGACAAGGATCTGACAATAGTCGGGCTTACCGAACAGCTGGCCGAGGTCACGGCAGAAAAGACGATGCTGACAGCAGAAAACCAGCAGCTCAAACAGCACATCAAATACTACGAAAACCCGCACACCCCCTCATCACAGAACTCGATTCCGACCATATAGAAAAAGGCAGCTGCTGCAAAGACATCAGGCAACGTACCGGCATCTGCAAAGGCAAAGCCGGGCCGCAGGCCCGGACACAAGGGAGTATCACACAAGAGGATGCCGACTGAGTTTGTAAAGCACTGCCCCAAAAAGTGCGACAAGTGCGGCAGCACCAACATGAAGAAGCCCAAAAGGATGTTCTCAAAGACCGTGACTGAGATCCCCAAGAAGCCCAAACCGGTCACGACACAGCAGCACATCGCATACAAACGCGAATGCGCCGACTGCGGCCACGTGTGTATCGAGGATGACAGGGACTGGAACGTGCCTGAAACCGAGTTTGGACCAAACATTACGGGGATGATAACCTCAATGCACATGGCACCTGCCTCCATACAGGCCACGGCCACAATGTGCTCAGAAATCCTGGACATGGATGCCTCAGAGGCAGGCGTGCTGCAGTGCCTGAGGGCCTGCACCAAGGCGATAAAGCTCAGCGTAGATGGCATAAAGCAGGCCATCAAGGATTCTGATTATATGCATATTGACGAGACTGCCATGCCATACAACGGCAGGACGGCCCGCATATGAGTAATAGTAGGCAAGTACAAGGACGGCAGCATAACCGGCGTCCACACGCTGGTCGCACCCAGCAGGGGCAGGATCATAGTTGACACGAACTTTCCGTATTATGATAAACCAGTTACAGTCGACGGGTACGGCGTATACGTCGTATTCAAGATCAGGCAGTGGTGCTGGGCACACATACTCCGGGAGGCCAAGGACGCCGGCAAGACTTCCCGGCAGGCCCACGAACTGTATGATGCCCTCAAGAAAAAATTTCTTTTTGCCAAGGGACTGGGGCCACCACCACCACCGGAGAAGAAGGACGATGCCAGGCAGCAGCAGCACGACATGCTGGTAATCGAGACACGTGCGCTGGCAGTAGCATTCAGGGAGGCAGGTTGCGCAAGATTTACCACAAAGCTTGGGAACGCTTCAGAATACCTGTACACGTTCGTGTTGTATCCGGGCATGGAGCCCACCAACAACCTGGCCGAGCGCATGTTGAGGCCGTCTGTAATTGCGCGCAAGATATTCCAGGGACTCCGTACCATGGAGGGCATGGAGATGTTCACCGTGCTGATGACATGCACGATGAACTGGCGCGCCCAAGGGTGTAACGTGAGTGAAATGGTTGCCAAGACCCTGACTGGAAACGTCGCCTGAGGGGTAAACTCATACGACTGGCAGGGGTGCTTTTGTCACGTGTCCAACCCCTTCCCTCAACACCAACACCGTTATGAAATCTCGTGTCTTAGGAACTCTAGGTATTCCTTGAGGATTTTTGTTCGTCTTCTTGCCTCAAATTTGCCAGATTGGGTATTCATCAAAGACTCCAGTTTCAATAGTTTTTGATAAAAATGATCCAGGGTCCATGTCTTGTCATCAGGACCCCGAGTTTTACAAAAGGGATCCTCAACGTTGTAAAGGGGCCGCTTTAATGATCCGCCTGTGGCAAATACTCGTGCAATTCCGATTGCCCCAATTGCGTCTAATCGGTCAGCGTCCTGTAAAATTTTGCCTTCCAGGGTTTCAGGTACTTTGTTTTGAGAAAAACTGTGATCACGAATTGCGCCAAAGACTATTTCGATTTCGCTTTCGTCAAAAGAGAGTTTTTTCAGGATTTTCTTGGATTTTTTGGCACTGTCTATAGATGACTGTTTTGAACGCCTGTCTGATTTTGGATAAATGACAATGTCATGCAGCAAGGCTGCACTTGACACTAGTTTTTTATTAGCGTTCTCCTTTTTGCAAATTTTCTCTGCATTTTTGCACACCCTCATTACATGCTCAAAATCATGCGCAGGATCATCGTCACCCATCATATTTGCAACCTCCTGCCTTAGGGAATCAATCACATTCATAATCGCCACACCTTTGGCCTGACAAGTTTTAATTTTCTTTGAGTGATTAACAGTGTCCAATTTATTGATGCAAAGAATATCAAGATGCCAATTCCAGCGGCGTCAATAAGCAAGATGGCAGTTAATCGATCTTCAAAAATTTCAAGAAACGGTTTGAGGGCCGCATTTCCAAAATAGATCATCACGGCATAAGAGATGGTTCTGCCAAACCAAAATCCAACATAGATTCCCATGTTTTTTGCACGCATCAAGCCATATGAAATAAACAAAAAATTACTTGGCAGAGGCGTTGCTCCAAACAGGAAAGAGGCAATCACATATCCGTGTTTTTTCTTGTTTAGATAGTCTCCGACTATATCAAGATTAGACTTTTGTTCTTCGGATACAAATCTGCGAAACAGTCCACTCATTTTTTTGAGGACAAACCGCCCAATTGTCGCTCCGGTTGCACCTACCATTGCAACCGCAATTACATTCAGGCCTGGATCAAGAAGATAAAAGGAGGTCAGCACTATCCAACTCGGCGGCATCAAGATCGGAGAGGCGTTTACTCCAACCAGAACCAAAAAAATTCCAAAGTATGACAATTCTCCAAAAATTTCAAAAACATCTGCCATCTTGCACAGATTCTATCATGTTTTTTGTTTCTAAACCCTTGGATCTGTCTTTAGGCATGAAAAAATTCGAAATTGATCAGAAAAAATGAAAAAATTGCATCTTTTTGAAGACAATGATTGTGTATTGTAAGAAATCAGATCAATCATGCAATATCTTTATATGCAATTTGTACCTAATGTCAGGCATGACCGAGATAGTTTGGAAGTGTTATAGGTGCAATCTATCTTTCAAGGACGAGGAACTTGCAGAAATCCATACCCAGATTACAGGTCATACTGTAACCAAAGTAAAGGCACTAGCTGTATAAGCCGGGGTTGCCGCATAATTCCTCCAAATCGCGATCAAATGTGTCAATCCCCAGATATGTTTTTCCTGCTTAGACATGTTTAGCCGACATGCCAAAAGAACGTCAAGTGTGCATATAGGATGTCGTTTTATTACAAATTAGGCGACAGTTCCATAGAACCGCCGCTGCCGCCATCAGACCACAGCCATAAAGCATTCCATTTTTGAAAAAAGTGGTGCAGAGGGTGGGATTCGAACCCACGAACTCCTGAGAGAAGGGATTTCCTATTTTTGAGGATCTTGAGTCCCTCTCGGTTGACCGGGCTTCGATACCTCTGCAACAAGACTGGATAATGTCCGATATTTTTCAATTTCTATTTTAAGAAACCCAGTTTCCGATCTAGGAATCGGGGATTTTTTGAGGGTTCTGCTAGCTGATGCCACCTGAGAGGTGATCCGAAATCAGAGGCCGAGTGCCTGTCCGCAGCTGTTCTGCGGCCGATCTTCATTAGGACGCAGTAGTAGCAATGGTAGTGATTCGGGCAGGCGTCCTCTAGTTGACTGGCCCGCACACGATGCGGCATGCAAGATCGTGTTTTTTGAGCGGGTTCTGAACTGGTCTCCAATGATTCTGTATGTTTTGACCTTGTGTATGTGGTTCTCCACGTACACACGTATCTTTGAGTGCGTGATATTGTACTCTTTTTGCGCATCAGTGAGCTTGCCGCCCGGTTTTTTCTTGATGGAAAGATGACGTACGTGCCTGCATCCCCTGACTGTGCTCCCTGGTATCCGCGGTCCATGTAGTGACGCAGCTTTGTGCTCTTTTGTTGTTGTTGTGGCGCATCACCATCCCCGCTGCCGCCGGGACACTTTTTCTTTTTCTCTTTCTCCTTTCTTTGGTCGTACCGGAACGTGGGATGCCTCATCTGGTACATCGTGATGTCGTTTACACGTCCCGGAGAGTGGGGTGTGTCTTGTACACTATGAGTCCGTGGATGTTGGTGGTGTACTGGACCTTGACTGTGTGCGTGCGTGCCTTGCCTGAATAGTGCGATTTCTCCATGTCCTTTCTCTTGGACCTGCATATCTTTTGTTCTGAGGCATCTGTCAGGCAGACAAGTTCCGGTAATACGTTCATTAGTTCCTCTACTGAGGATATTCTCTTGGTGCCCGAATAGATCTTTTCGGGGATCGACAGGCACCCTTTGAGAACCGGCGCAATCCTGTCAATTGTGCGCAAGACTGATGCCTGTCCTATTCCGAACATGGCAGATGCCACGTCCTGCGTGACGTACGTCCTGTAGTAGAACAGGGACAGCAGAAGGCTTTCCTTTAGGTTCAGAGCAATCGGGCGTCCTGCACCGATGATGTCACGCTTGCGGTCTTTTTTGGCAGAAAGCAGAAAGCCTCTTTCTGTCCATCTTTGGGTGTTTTTTTGCCACCTTTGCATACAACAAATCAAATTCGGGGGCAGTCATGCCGGCAAACATCTTCTTGAATGTCCGGAGTTTTTGACAATTTATCAAATAACTTCATGAATTATAGCAACAAGCAGAAATAATTGAGGTTTTTTACGTGTAGTTATGACCTACCTTGACTCAAAGACTTCTGCCCGTTACTATATGTACATTTTGCCGGCATTTGGATCGGTGTAGTATATGAAAAGTCGGTTCGCTAGTCATCTGCATCCCTCTCCATCCATTTTGGGTCCTTCCTCCTGATCGCTTCCGTTGCCTCCTTGCTTCTAAACGCCAGAAGCGGCGTCTCACAGTTGGCAATGTCAAGCGAAAAGTGGGGGCCTTCTCTCGTTGTAATAGTCCACGTACTGCCTCAGGCCGTCATAATGCCCTATCTCCTCCTCGATGGTGTGATGGAGCCTCTCCAGCTTGCCGTTGGTCTCCGGGTGGTACGGCCTGGAGTTTATCAGCCCGATACCCCGGTCCAGCAGCTCGGCCTCAAAGGCAGTCGGCGTCCATGTTCCGCGTGGCATGCTCTTCTTGCTGCGGCCGCCGTTGAAACACCTGCCGTTGTCAGACAGTATGGTAGCCGGTGTGCCAAATTTGCCTATGGCCTCCCTGAGGGTTGTGACCACGTTCTCGGATGTGGCCTCGGCAAACGTCCGTGCCTCCGTGATACATCGGGAGGAATCGTCCAAAAACGTGACCAGTTTGAGCCCTCTCAGGCGTGGATCCTTCATGGTATGCCAGTCCACGTGCCACATTGCGTTGGAGTACTTGCGTTCATAGTGCAGCCACTTCTTTTGGCCCGACTTGGCATCTGATGCAGTAACGACTCCCTGCTCCTTCATTATCCGAATACGCTGTTGTAGCTTATAACGTGACCTGCATCCTGCAGGCGCATGGTAGTGTGTATCACGCCCACGTGCTCTATACAGTGCATGTCCAAGACTGTTCGCACTTGGCCTGCCGCGGGCTGCGGTGCGGCCTTTCTTCCCGCCTTTTGCTGCACGTGCATCTTTCCGGTCCGGCGGTACCCGGCGTAAATCTTCCTCACGTGCCGTGGCGTCACCTTCATGTTACGGGCCAGCGACGTGGCGCTCTTTCCGGCATTACGTCCCTTGACGACATGCCTGATCTCTTTGTCCGACATCTTTCCTGTCATGTCTTTATCTGATCGATACAGCCTGAAATAGTCAGCGATCGTACGCCTTATCTTAGGCGGATCTAATTTCTGTATAAGACAGCCCGCTATTTTGTTCAAGCACTATAGCGGGTAGGGACGCCTTACAGTTGATCTGTGTGATCTGGATTTGCTTGCATTTTTGGTGAATTTTTTTACGCTGCCGTCTGCCAGGCGTATTTAAAGGGGATACATTTCCGTCTACTGAAATTGTCCATTTTTTTATGTAGTGACTATGGATCACACAGATCTCTGACACTCTCGAAACAGATATCTGTAATACGGGGCAGTGACAGCATTGTCTAACATGGAGCCAAAGACAGAATTACCCCCCGGGGGGGCAGTACGTGCAAAAAGGGCGGCAAGGTGTCACTGCTAATCAGGGTGTACAACGGGGAAAGGTACCTGGTGCAGTCCATAGAGTCCGCGCTGGCACAGACGTACGGCAACATTGAGGTCATAGCCGTAAACGACGGCTCCACGGACGGATCAGCCGATATATTGGAGCGGTACTCTGACAGGATCAGGATAATCAATACGAGACATGCGGGCCGCGCGGCCGCCTACAACGCGGGAATCGCCCACATGACCGGGGAATGGCTTGCAGAAGTGGCCGCCGACGACATAATATATCCTGACGCCGTAGAGAGGCTTGTCGGGGCCGCCGAGGAGCTCGGCTCCTCCTCAACCACTAAAATAATACCGTTTTTTGATCTACAGCTGCTGGGATCCGACGGAAGGCCAAACGGCAGAACGCTGTCGTACCACATGGACAACTCCATGGACGCGCTGGAGCAGGGCGCCTCGATGTCCTGCATGTACTTTGGGCATATGTGCGTCTCCATCATTCACAGATCGATTCTTGAGGACGTCGGGGGATTCGACGAGGGCCTTGACAGAGGCGAGGACGTGGAGTTCAACATGAGGCTGACCATAAATCACGAGTACAGGTTCTACCATGTTCCAAGGATCATATACGGGTACCGCCAGCACGACGAGCAGGAGAGGCTGACTCCAAGGGAGAGGTACAACCTGAGGTACAACATATGGAAGTTGACGATCGGCAATCTGAGCGGGCCGGACAGGAAGAGATACGCCGAGGCCAAGAGGAAGATCGGACGCAGGTTCATCATCATATCGACGTGCCGTCGCGTCGAGTACGTCCTGATCTCGTTCGCGTACGGCACGCATGACAGCGCTGTGGCAAGGCTTGCGGCCAGAATGCTCGGAGTCCTGCTTGAGAGCAGGCTCGTGGGCTTACTGGTGTACCACCTGAGAACCACAAGGATCAGACCACGGGAGGACTGAGCCTGACATATTCTTTATCGTATGTGGTCACCTACCCCTATCAATCAGGCATGAATTGGCATGTACAATTATGATTTCCGTGCCTAGCCGGCAAGGGGACGTGACCTCATACCATTAATCAGTTAAGTGAAAAGAAAATTGGAAATACAACACAACTCGAAGTAGAAAAAGAAATCAAAACAATAGAATTGATTTTAAAGCAATACCCTCAAACCGAAGCTGTGATACGTGAGTATGCATTTGATCCATTCAAGTATTTCAAAGCCATATGTGAAAATACGTTGTATTCAGCATATTCAATGACATTATTTGTATTAGGTCGTAAGTACGAGGTCACCTACCCCCATCAGTCAGGCACGAATTAGCATGAATGATTGTAATCTTCGTGCCTAGCTAGCAAGGGGACGTGACCACATACGGTCGTAAACAGTAGACGGAAATGTACCCCCTTTAAATACGTCTGACAGACGACAGCGTAAAAAAATCTACCAAAAATGTAAACAAATCTAGATCACACAGATCAACTGTAAGGCGCCCCTACCCGCTATAGTGATTGGACAAAATAGCGGGCAAAAGCACCGCATCAACATGGGCAACAGGGTGCTTAATACCTTGGCAAACATCATAGGCGGCGGGGGCGAGATCAAGTTCTCCAAGCAGCATAACGCGCTATACGGACTGTCACAGTTTGTGATGATCCTGGCATCCATGTGCAAATCAGGCCAGACTGCAACAGAGAGCGTGATAGAGTTTGAAGACAGCGAGAACCTGCCCACTGCCAGGTGGTTTCACGGAATGGTCCGAACCGCAGGCCTTGACGGAATAAGACAGATTTGCGATGACCTGATGGATATTGCAATCAAGGCCGCCAAAAAGGGCGGCATTCACAGTAACGGCCCCGTCATGATTGCAATAGACAAGCACGAGATACCGCGGTATGACAAGGACAACATGAAGTATCTGATAAGATCAAAGCCCAAAAAGGGAACAAGCAAGTTCGAGGCGTATGCGACCATGCAGGCAGTCGACTCTCCTGTCAATGCCACGCTCGGATGCATTCCGCTCACAAGGGAGGACTTTGACGCCGATTTCGTGCGTAAATTTGTGAATATTCTCAGGAAATCAAACATAATGTACCGGCTCTTTCTGCTGGATCGGGAGTTCTACTCAGTTGACATAATGACAGAGATGTATCGTGCAGGAAAAAAGTTCCTGATGCCTGCAATCAAGAATGCCACAGTAAAGAATGCAATAGAGGCGGCACACGCAGCAGGCAAGACCAAGGGGAGCTGCGTGTCTGATTTTACCATTACAAACCGCAAAGGCAAGACCGCATCATTTAACCTGGTCATCGTGCCGTCTGCCATGCACGGGCAGGAGGGCAAGACAGTAGTGGAACAGTACGTGGCATTTGCCACCAACCTCCCGTTCTCCAACGCACTGCACGAGATCGATACTGCCTCACCGGACTACCGGAAGAGGTGGGGCATAGAGACAGGATACAGGCAGATAGAGCAGATACGGGCCAAGACCATAAGCAGGAACCAGGACATCAGGCTGCTTGTATTTTTTGTGTCTGTCTTTGTGTACAACATGTGGGCCATCGAGCGCAACAGGGACGACATATGGTGTGCGAGAAGGGATCTTACGTTATTGCGGGTTTCATGCGCGCTTCTCATGGCTGCTAGAAGGAATCTTGCAGAATACGGGTTTGCCGGCCCGCCACTGCCGCCGTAGGGTCGAGGTGGCCTTTGGGGGGTTACATTTCCGTCTACTGGTAAATAGTGGTAAAAGCGGGGTTGTCGCCTAATTCCACTTATTTGACTCAACCTGCATGTTTTTCTGAATTACCGCCCTTTTACACGCCTGATCCATATGGCAACTCAATGGTTTTCAGGGATTCTGGCGAATTAGGCGACAACCCCCCCTTGTACCATAAATCACTTCCAGAGCCCGATCAGTTACTGTTTTGTCCGCGATATCTCTGTGTTATTTAAAGAAGACTTGGTATGTTTTTATGCCTGTCATTGGTAATAGAACCGTTTGGTACCTGCCTATACGTGAATCCTTGGAACTAGCAGGGTTGCTGGGGTTCGGGGTTGATGTGGGTATAGGCCCCCAAACTATTTTAAAACACTATTTCTGAGCCTAGTTCCGATCCTGTCTGTGACGTCCAGACGTGTTACGCTTTTTGGTTCCATTCCTTTGTTGTTTGCCCACGCGACGATGTCCGCCAGTGCATGGGCATCGCCATCACGGACATGCGTCACGTATGCATGTCTCAGGCCAACATCCTTTGCAAAATCGACACAGTCGCCATCGCATCGGAATACAACGTCTGACAGGGCGTGTCTGTGTGCAGCCAGGAAATGCTGAATCCTGCCCCGGAGTTCTTTTAGCAGCAGGCGATTATACGCCCTCAAGACCCGCCTCGTTGCGGCATAACTATTTTTAGTCTTTTTCATTTTGACGATTTTATCAACTATGAGATCTCTGTCTATTTTAACGCATAACACAGCACATTCTTTGCTGCGAAACTCCAACCTGGATAGGATGGATCTGCGGACCTTTCTGGGCATGCCACTCATGTGTATCTGCTTGTATCCCAAAGATTCCACGAGTGATCGTATGTACGCATCAACGCCGATAACAACAGCCAGGTACAGGTTCTGTTGTCTTGGACATCCGGACACGTCCAGTCCAGCTACAAGTCCGGACACGGCTTGACCCATCCTTCACGTAACGCAGTTGATGCGTCCGTGTGCTTGCTAGTCCGTCCCTCCTTCCCCGTGTTCCGTATTGTCATGTCTTTGTTCTTTACACTCTTTTTTTGGTAGGTAAAAAGCCTCCTGTGTCAGACTTGCTGACATAAGAGCAGCACAATTTCCCTCCGCCCCGGCAATCAGGTGCCGACGGATACATTCGAAAAGACGTTCGGTCAGCCGACAGTCCGCAGTCCGTACCGCATTCTGCACGCGATCACGGCAACCCTAACCTGCATCCTGTCGTATCTGAAAATTATTTTGCTTTTTAAGTGACATCGTACCGTTCTCCTGACTGTTCGTCAACGACCGCGGCTCCTTCTGAGAGTTGATTCGAAATTAGCAAATTTTGATCAAACAGACACATAATGTACACCAACCCGATCCAAATGCCGGTCTATTGTACGAAAAGTCGGTCCGCCTAGGATCAGGAGGACAATAGCGGACTATTTTAGGCTGTACCGATCACGAAAAACCATGAAAAAAATACTGACAGAAGAGTCACGGCAGTACCTAGTAAGACAGTGCAAGAAAGGCGTCGCGTCCTCCAAGATAGCAAAGGATCTGAACATCACGGCAAGGCACGTAAGGAGGCTGTGGGCCCGGTTCCAGGCAGCAGGTACGACGCGCGTGAAAATGGGCAGGCCGCATGTCCCGTTCACAGCCGCCCAGATACGTCTGGTGACCGGGACGCACGAGGGCGAACCGACAGGCGTACTGCGCACCGCAGGCAGGCTGAGGCACAATCACAATACAAGCTACCGTGCAGTATACCGCATAATGAAGAAGAACGGCCTAGTGGTTCCGTCTGCGGCAAAATCAAAAAAGAGGGGATACGTCCGCTTTGAGCGCAAATACTCCAACGCGATGTGGCATGTGGACTGGCATGAAATGAAGGATCCGCGCCTAAAGGGACTCAACCTAGTCACGTATCTTGACGATGCCTCAAGGTGCATTACGGGGGCCGCACTATTTGAGCATGCCACCTCTGAGAACGCCGTAATGACACTCAGGCTGGCGATCGAGAGGTTTGGCACGCCTGCATCCATACTGTCTGACAATGGCTCGTGCTTTGTAGGACAGAACGGCAGAAAAAAGGCGGCCTCCAAAGGCGGCACCGGCATGGGGACGTGGCAGCCCACGCTCTTTGAGAAGGAGCTGCTTACACGGGACATCATCCTGATAAACACCGGGCCCTGCCACCCGCAGACCAACGGCAAGCTGGAGAGGTTCCACGGCAGCATAGAGGCCGAAATCCACCACTACGAGAGCCTAGCAGCATACATGGAATACTATAACGAGCGCAGGCTGCACTTTGCACTGGATATCGACAGATGCGAGACGCCGCTGCAGGCCTTTTTGGCAGGGGAGGCCACAGATGCGATCAGGAAAAGCGACCCAAAATGGATGGAGAGGGACATCAATGACTAACGAACCTAATTTTCATATAACACAAGTAAAACCTTTTTTGGTAAGGCTTATAATCGTGAGAAATAGCTCCAAAACACATGACAGAATTCATACCAATTTCAGAAGCAAAAAAAATGCGTAGTGGAATTAATGTAAAAGCCGAAGTTAAGAGCAAAGGAGATGTTAGAAATGTGAATCTTAAAAGTGGAGGAACAATAAATGTCTGTGATGTAATTATTGCTGACGCTGAAACTGATGATGACCAGATGAAACTGACATTGTGGGGCGACGACATACAAAAAGTCGATGTTGGAAACACAGTAGCCATTACAAACGGATATGCCAATGAATTCAAAGGAGAAATTTCCTTAACCAAGGGCAAATTTGGTCAAATGGAAGTAAATCCTCAATAATTTCTTTTATTATTTTGACTATTTTTTAAATCGACCAAAAACACTATAGCACCAATTATAGATACGAGAATTCCCAAGATTAGCAAAAAGCCTGAAATTACTAGGGGCAAAACAGTATTCATTACAGGAGAATCAGGGTCAGTCAGCGCTGCAAAATTTTCAGGATCTTCAGACAACATCAGAACCACAGTGAGAGGTTCAGAGCCAAGATTGGTTATTTCAAAATTAAGAGTGTCTGATTGAATTATTTGTAGCAACTCAAAAAGAACAGGTTCATCTTGAATAAATGTGCCATACTCGTCACCAAAAATATTTGAAATTTTAATAGACAATTCATCTCCTAGTTCAAAATCAATGATTTGAATTCCCCACATTAATGGAACATCAGAAGAGAGGGTACTATAAGAGAAAAAAGCAGCGCCATCAGGCATGATTTCCATCTCATTTGAAATTTCATCAAACATTTCTTCAAAAAGAGCAGATATTGAAAAACCGCTAGGGCCTGCAACACTGGATGGGACTATAGTGGCAGCAACAGATGCAGAAATTAAAATCATGGCAATTCCAGAAAATGCGACAACAGGTCCGCGTTTTATCATTGTAAAATCATAGGATTAGACCCACATTAATGTTAGATTAAGGGTTGCAGAAATTTTAACGACGGGATTTTTTTGCCGGCTTTCTTTTGGTTGCAGCCTTTGGTTTCTTTGGAGCAGTCTGCTTTGATGGTTTTCTTTTGGTTGCAGCCTTTGGTTTCTTTGGAGCAGTCTGCTTTGATGGTTTTCTTTTGGTTGCAGCCTTTGGTTTCTTTGGAGCAGTCTGCTTTGATGGTTTTCTTTTGGTTGCAGCCTTTGGTTTCTTTGGTGGTGTAGCCTGCTTTGGTTTCTTTGGTGGTGTAGCCTGCTTTGGTTTCTTTGGTGGTGTAGCCTGCTTTGGTTTCTTTGGTGGTGTAGCCTGCTTTGGTTTCTTTGGTGGTGTAGCCTGCTTTGGTTTCTTTGGTGGTGTAGCCTGCTTTGGTTTCTTTCTTTTAACGGCTTTTCTTTTTGCCAAAAGTTCCTTTAATTTTGCAGATGCCTCATCAAGCGTTTTCTGAGTCGATGCTTCGGACTTTAATCGTCTTTCAACTTCCTTGACAAATTTTTCTGCTGCCTTGTGACTAGCAACCATTGTCTCCCTTAGAGAAGGCTTTAATTTGGTTTGTTTTTGAATGTTGGATGAAATTTTTGATTTAATGTCAGAAATTGATTCTGCTTCGGCAGAAATCTTTTTTGCAGTTTTCTGGCGATTCCTGATTTCCAATTCAAGTTCTGCCACATGATTGCCAAGTGAACGTAATCTGGCCTCGGCATTCTGTTTTTCTTCTGGAGAATCGGCAAATTCAATCTCCTGTCGGGCTTGTTCCATGGCATCTTTTTCCCTCCCCAGCCTCTCCTGGGCTGCTGCAACAAGTCTTTTGATGCTTTCAAGCTGAGAGGTTTTTTGAGTCAGAACTGCCAAGATATCAGAGATGTTTTCACGTTCAGATTCAATTTTTCTATCAATAGTGACTAGGCCTGATGAAGAACGTCTTTGAGCAGAACGGGCCTCCTTTAGCTGCTTTTCAGCCTTTTTTCGCAATTTTGTAGATTCTTGCTTTTTTTGTCGCAGTTGGACTACCAGTTTTTCCAGGGATGCCACAATTAAATCAAAGCAGGGACTCGGTTAAGTTGTTAACATAATAAGGATTTGACTTACCAGTTAACAAAATTAACCAATTTTGATCGCAAAATCCCATTTTTTAAAAAATATTAGCAGACACATCCCACAAACAGCATGGAAGAGTTCCATCCCAAAGACTTGCCAGTTTCAAGAACCTATGATCTCAAGGACGAAAAGGATGCCAGTGATGCGGTTGCCGACATGGTAAAACTTGGCTTCAAAAACAGAAAAGACGGGTTTAGAGTCCTAATGCCAAAAGAGGCAAAGCTTGCAAAGAGAATGGGGTATGTAGTGACCACCGGAGTAACACACGGGCTAAGACAGGTAAACGAAGAAAGAGACATCAGATACTGGACGTATCATCATGATGACGATCATTATGCAATTGTGCTGATCAGCAACTCAGTGCTGGCTGGGCTAGGTTTTTGATTTGTCAAGAATTTTGTAAAGTCTCGTCCTTTTTGCCATTACCCCTGCAAGCATTGCCCCAACTACCGTACCTCCGATTACGTCCATCGGATAGTGCTCCAGAACATAGAGTCTGCTCGTCGAGATCAGCAAGGGATACAGGAACATCAGATATGCCCCATTGGGAAACCTTTGGGAAAGCGCATATCCCAGGATTATTGCAAATATCATAGACCGTGCTGCATGGCCTGAAGGATAGGATGCGTCAAATCCGCCCTCACAAAAAAGAGCAAAGGTATCCTTGCTCAAAGGCACCGGAAACGGTACAACCTCATAGTCAAGTCCTGGACGGTCACGGTCAACCCCGCATTTGATGTAGCCTGTCAGCAGCGTCGAGAGAACTATCAGGATCATCAGGGTAATTCCCACCCTGCGTGTCTTAGGGATGATCAACGTCAAAATGCCAAAACCGAGCATCCACAAAGCCTCGCCACTTTCGGTGATTGATTGCATCATCAGATCAGCTGCAGGATTGCCAGAAACGCCAGAAAAGAACCGCACCACACTTTGATCAAAACTTTCAGTCACTTGATAGTACACAAGCCCGGTCAAAACTAAAAACAGAATCGTCAGCAAAACAAACGGACGCGACCTTAAATCAAAAATCCAGTTTTGCAATCAACCAAACCCCAAGTACGTGTCATTTAATTTTATCAGTAGATAAATTTTCAGATATTTGCTGCCCGCCGGCTGGTTTGCCGGCTGTCTCAAATTCATTTTCACAGAACGGTTCTGATCGGCTCAAAAGAATATTAACCAAGTGTACGATAGAAAAGGCGTGAAGGTGCTCACACTAGACGACTTTGACCTAAAAGGCAAGACTGTTTTTTTGAGAGTGGACATGAATTGTCCGATTGACCAAGAGACAAAGGAGATATCAGGAACCAAGCGAATCGAGGAGGCAATTGAGACATTAAAAGCATTGGAGAAGGCCAGAGTTGTGGTGGCTTCCCACCAGGGAAGAGTCGGAAACAACGAGTATACGGGAATGGACAAGCATGCAAAAGTCCTAGAGAAGCTGATGAATAAAAAGATAAAATATGTCGAAGACGTAATCGGAGAAGCCGCACAAAACGCAATCAAAAATTTAAAAGACGGAGACATCCTGCTGTTGGACAATCTCCGGCTATGCGCTGAGGAAAATTACGAGTTTGCGCCAGAGAACGCTACAAAGACAATGATGGTCTCACGGCTGTTCAAACTGTTTGATCTTTGCGTGCTGGATTCGTTTCCCAGTGCGCACAGATCGCATCCGTCAATAGTTGGATTTGCCCAGGTTCTTCCGGCCTGTGCGGGACGAATCGTGGAAAGGGAAGTCAGGAATCTTGACGAGATAATGACAGTTGCCAAAGCACCGCACGTAATTGTCCTTGGAGGCTCCAAGGTATCTGACAGGCTAGAGTCCATAAAACTGCTCATTGAAAATGGGCGCGCCGACCACGTTTTGCTTACAGGGCTGATAGGAAACGTCTTCATGCGTGCCCAAGCAAGAATAAAGTCGCCTTTGGGAATCAAAAGAGAGGAGGAAGTAGTTGCCAAAGCACATGCCCTGATCGGCGAATACCCGGATGTTTTTGCAGCTCCAGTCGACATTGCAATTGACAAGGATGGAGAGAGGATCGAGATGGACGTCAGGGAGATGGGCAAGGAGGACAAGATATATGATCTGGGACCTAAAACCGTAGAATACTATTCAAGACTGATTGCCGGCGCCGGTACCGTCTTTATCAGCGGGCCGGCAGGATTCTTTGAGAAGGAAAACTTTAGCTATGGAACAAAAGAGCTGCTTTGCTCTGTTGCAAATTCAATGGCAACAACGATTGTGAGCGGCGGACATTTAACGACTGCGTTAAAACAGCAGGGCCTGGCAGGCAAGATCGACCACATCAGTACTGCGGGAGGAGCCCTGGTTTTGTATCTTACCGGAGAAAAGCTGCCGATGATAAAGGCCTTGGAGGATGCGGCGGCCAGATACAGATCTAGAGAGTAGACTTGCACGACGGATGCGGACATACTCTTTCTTCAAAAGCCCCCAGATGGACGTCATTCCCACAGGCATCACAGTGCAGTTGTTCCACGGGATCAAAGAGTTTCAGCCAGATGGTGGTAAAGTTCTGGGCGATGTTTCTTGCCAGACCAGAGTCGCAGATTTCATTGATGAAAGGTTCGGTGTCATCAATTGTCCAGGAGGGATCAACGTCGCCGTTGGATTTTAAAATTTCAAAGATCTCATCATTTGTGAATTTTGCATCAACGTCATTGAATTTTTCAAAGATTATTCTTCTGATTTGAAGCGCAATGGGTGTCAGAGGAGCAAAATTATCCGCCGTCATGTCAGTACATGTTTTTCGCTTCTTCTTTTAGCTTGTCTATATCCCCTGCGTCCCTGAGATGCTTGGCCAGATAGGTATACAGTGCGGATTTCAGGACCTTCAAAGAGAGCAGGGCGCATTTGATTCGGACTGCCTGAAGATGCTCCAAGCCCAGCTCGCCTAGAATGTCGTTCTTTTCAATATTTCTGACCTCGTCAAGACTCTTGCCCTTGGCAATTTCGGTCAGGACAGAGGAGCATGCCATGCAGATTGCGCAGCCCTTTCCATGGAACTTGATGTCAGAGACCCTGTTCCCGTCAATTTTCATATCAATGTCAATGCTGTCTCCGCATAACGGATTTGCGTCATGAAAGGTTACGTCGCAGTCCTCGATTTGTCCATAGTTGGCAGGGTTTCTCGAATAGTCAATTATCATCTCATGATAAATGTCTGCATTGCCAGTCATAACTTGAACACCCTTGCCACCTTATTTAGCGAGTCAACCAGCATGTCAACGTCTTTTCTTGTGTTGTAGATGTAAAAGCTGGCCCTCGATGTGGCTGCAATGTTCAGTCTTTCCATCAGCACCTGTGCGCAGTGATGACCGGATCTGACTGCAATGCCGTCCTCATCGATAATTTGTGCAACGTCGTGAGGATGGACGTCTGCAAAATTAAACGAGATCACCCCGCCTCTCTTGGAAATGTCCTTTGTTCCGTAGATATGAAGCCCCTTGACTTGAGACAGCTTCTCGATTGCATACCTTGTTAGCTCGACTTCGTGCTGCCTTACATTCTCCATTCCGATTTTTGCAAGATAGTCAACGGCGGCCCCAAACCCCACAACATCGGCAATGTTGGGGGTTCCTGCCTCAAACTTGTATGGCAGGTCATTCCACGTAGTTTCATACTTGTGAACTTCCCTGATCATGTCCCCTCCCCCGTGAAACGGACCCATTGTTTCAAGGATTGGCCTTCGAGCCCACAAAACGCCGATTCCGGTGGGGCCCAGCATCTTGTGGCCTGAGAACGCAAAAAAGTCACAGTCAAGCTCCTCGATGTCAACTTTCATATGAGGTACTGCCTGCGCGCCGTCAATCAGGGTAGGCACGCCTGCGGCCTTGCATTTTTCAACAATTTTTTGAGCATCAGTGATTGTCCCCAATACGTTGGACATCAGGCTGAATGCAACAAGCCTGACTCTTCCCGTTGCAAGGAATCCATCCAAATCATCAAGAATCAGCTCGCCATCATCATCCATTCGGATATACTCAATTTTGGCGCCCTTTTCTTGCGTCAGCAGCTGCCATGGAACGATATTGCTGTGATGCTCGTATTCAGTCGTAAGTATGATGTCGTCTTCCCTGACATGAGGCCGTCCCCATGCATAGGCAACCAGATTAATTGCCTCAGTGGTGCCTCGAACGAAGATTATTTCTTGACGATTTTTGATGTTGACAAAACTTGCAATTTTGTCCCTGGCTGACTCGTATGCCTCTGTTGCCTCCTCGGCCAATGCGTAAACTGCCCTGTGAATGTTCGCATTGTGGTTTCTGTAATAGTCATTTATCGAGTCAATCACCTGGTCTGGCTTTTGCGTAGTTGACGCGTTGTCAAGATAGACAAGCGGCTTGTTTTCCCTGACGGTTCTTTGAAGAATTGGAAAGTCTTTTCTCAGGTTTTCAAACAATGATTCGGTGCTTTGCAAGATTTTTCAACTCCAATTACCGGTACTTGTAGTGCTGTTCGATTTCAGCATCCTCGTTGTATCGAGTTTCCTCAACTTCAACAAACTTTGCTAATTCCTCATCCGTATTAATTGTAAGTTCGCGGTTTTCCCACTTGGATTCAACAAGGTAGGCAATCCAGGCGCGCACCTGAAACGACATTTTTCTTGACAGGGGTTCCAGGAATCCCTCTACGATGGTCCGTTCAGCCTCCTGATGGCTCAGACATCTTGATTTCAGATAAAATATTTGCTCTTCGTCAATTTGTGCAACGGATGCAGAGTGAGTGGCCTTTACATCATTTGTCAGAATCTCAAGGCCGGGAATGGCGTCAGATTTTGCATTCTTGTCCAGCAGTATCGAGCGCCCGGACAGGAAAGAGTTTGATTTTGCGGCGTTTTCCCTGATTCTGATCATGCCCTTGAAGAGAGATTTTGAGCGATTTCGCAGGATGGATTTTTCTACGACCCTTCCTTCAGTGGCAGGGCTTTGGTGATTCATATTTGTTTGAATGTCAAAGTGCTGGTCATTGTTTCCAAAAACAACCTCGGATTCGTTAGATGATGCGCCTGCCCCGTTCAAAAAGTAGTCGATTTTGTACCTGGACAGGACTGAGCCAAACAGGCCAGAATACCAGTTTACCTTTGCATCCTGTGCCATGTCAGTTCTTCTGGTTGAAAAGTTGACCGAACTTTGATCCATCATCTGAAGGGTAGTTATGTCAAGCTGTGCGTTTGCCGCAACGTTTGTGTTGAGAAGTTCAAGATATGCCTGCTGCAAATCAGTCTTCGGGGAATACAGCTCTTGAACGACAGATGCCCTGCTGCCTTCGTCTGCAAAGATGATGTTTCTTGAGATTGTGGACAGTCCGTCATCAGACAGGCATGACAAGAAATGAATCGGTTTTTCCAAAGCAAGGTTCTTTGGAACGTGGATAATTACGCCGGAGTTAAAGGCCGCGTTGTTCAGGGCGGTGAATTTATCATCATTGGAGTTTGAGGCCTCTAATGCCTTTCTTACGAGTTCCGGATTGTCCCGTATTGCATCATAGACAGATGAGATCACCAGTCCTTTTGATTTCAAGTCGTCAGGAAGGTTGATTTTGTGAACGTTGGTTCCGATTTGGACGATACAGACCTCGTTTTCCAGCTCGCCGAGTCTTTTTTGAAGAAATTCAGGAACAGAGTCCCTTGTGGAATGTGCAATTGAGATTTTTTCAGGGTTGAGTCTTTTTGCATCAGTGTATTTGTTGTATAGTGGAGACATCTCAATTGGAAGGCGGTCATAAACAGAAAGCGAGCTCTTTCTGTAATCCTTTAGCCAGTCAGGCTCGTTTTTTGATGAAGAGATTTCATCGATATGTCCTGTGTTGATTTGGGAAAGAGTTTGTGGCATGTATAATCAAATTGCAAAGCGGGCTATCCTACCGAATCATCCATCTCTAGTTTGATGAGCCTGTTTAGTTCGACTGCATACTCCATTGGCAACTCTTTTGTGAATGGCTCCATGAATCCGTTGACAATCAGCGACAGGGCGTCTTCCTCAGAGAATCCCCTGCTCATAAGATAAAAGATCTGCTCATCCCCAATCTTGCCGACTGTGGCCTCGTGGGTGATTGTTGCGTCTTCCTGGTTGATCTCCATGTACGGGTATGTATCAGTTTTTGACGTATCATCCAAGAGTAAGGCGTCGCATCGTATGGTGGATTTTACGTTTTTGGCGCCTTTTGCCACATTGAGCAGTCCGCGATATGTAGAACGCCCATCCAGCCTGCTTACAGATTTTGACGTGATTTTGGACGTGGTGTTTGGCGCCAGGTGAACCATTTTTGCGCCTGTGTCCTGATGCTGCCCTTTTCCTGCAAACGCAATGGAAAGAGTCTCGCCGTAAGCGCGTTCGCCCATCAGGTAGATGCCCGGATATTTCATGGTCAGCCTGCTTCCAATGTTCCCGTCAATCCATTCAACGGTTGCGCCTTCATATGCATATGCCCTCTTTGTAACAAGATTGTAAACGTCGTTGCTCCAATTCTGAATTGTGGTGTATCTTAGATGTGCGTCCTTGTGTGCAACAAGTTCCACGACTGCAGAGTGAAGGGATTCAGACGAGTAAACTGGGGCAGTGCATCCTTCTATATAATGCACGTCTGCACCCTCGTCTACAACGATTAGAGTTCTTTCGAACTGGCCGATGTTTTCTGCGTTAATCCTAAAGTATGCCTGCAATGGCATATCAACTTTGACGCCGGGTGGAACGTAGATAAAAGAGCCGCCACTCCACACCGCGCTGTTAAGTGCCGCAAACTTGTTGTCCTCAGGAGGGATTATTTTGCCAAAGTATTTCTTGAAAATTTCAGGATGTTCTTTTAGTGCAGAGTCAGTATCCAAAAAGAGGACGCCCTGTTTTTGCAGATCCTCTCTCAAGTTGTGATATACGACCTCGGATTCATACTGTGCGCCGACGCCTGCAAGGAACTTCTTTTCGGCTTCGGGAATTCCCAATTTATCAAACGTGTTTTTGACATCCTCAGGGACGTCATCCCAGTTCTTTTCTGTTTTTTCAGATGCCTTTGCGTAATAGTAGATGTTTTGAAAGTCAATAACGCCAAGATTCCCTCCCCAGGTTGGCATCGGTTTTTTCATAAAAATTTCATACGAACGCAATCTAAAATCAAGCATCCATTGCGGCTCTTCTTTCATTTTGCTGATGCCAATTACCGTGTCCCTGGTCAGGCCCTTCTTGCTGAGGTGGACATACATTTCTGTAGAGTCCTTAAAGTCATATTTTGAATAATCCATGTCCAGATTTTCAGTTGCCATGAGTAAAATAACTCCGTTATATTATAAATACATGAGGAAAAATAGGCATAGCTAAATAGGGAAAGCTAAATTTTAGAAAAGGTTGTCATCAGGACAAGACAGGATCAGGATCACTGTTTTCTTTTCTGCAATCTGCCTTGCTCTAAAATTGGAAAAGCAAAAACAGCAAGAACGGCAAAGAACACCGGGGCATGTCAAAGGAATTGCCGGTGCGGACAGTACACCATTTCTCAGGAAAGATCCCACAGGCGTTTCTGAGAGATTAGCGGCATGTCAAAGGAATTGCCGGTGGCAGTATCGGCACTGTTGCCGGTGGCACAGTGACGATTAAAAGTTCTCAAATGCATGAGGCAAACTGCGCAGGAGACCTTTTTATTATCAAAGGCTTTCAATCTGAACCACAGTAGCAGCAGTAGCAATAGTATTAGCAGTAGTTTGTTGTTGTTTGTTGCTACAGGAGCAGGCGTATGGGCATGTAAACGCCCGGAGTTATACCTTAATTTTATCTCAAATCCAATCATACACTCAGACCAACCAAAGTCGGTAATTTCAGAGTCATCTCAAAAACAAGGATTCCAAACTCAGAAAACGTGATTTGATTTGGCAAAGATACAGGATGTGTATCGTCCAGATCTCAGTTCGAATAACTGCAAAATACAAGATAAGAAAATAATTGCACAGCTAGATGAATTATGCACAAGTCAAAGGGAGTTAAAAAGATTTTTTAGTACAAAGTTAGTTAAAAAATCATGTCCACAGCAACATTTGAACAATTAAAAAAGCAAGAGGCATCTAAAATCAGAGAAGCGGCAAAAAAAATACAAGCTGCAAAGACGGAATTAAAAAAACTCAAAAAGGAATCTCAAAAGAAAATAAAGACTGCCAAAGTGGCAGAGCAAAAGCGGCGTAAGGAAGAAAAAATCAGAGCAAAAGAAACGGCAAAAAAGCAGAAACTAGAAAAAAAGAACAAGATCAAACTGGCAAAAAAGCAGATGAGAGAGGCAAAGACCGCGGCAAAAAAAGAGGCAAAGACAAAAATCAAAAATGCAAAAAGAGTCCTAAAAGAAACCAAAAAGGGCAAGAAAAAGAACTGAGTTTTTTTAAACGGCATGGAAGAAAATCCAAGGTTTTCATAAATTTCATGTCGCCTTATTTTTTCAGAAATTACGAGTCCAAATCAGAGTCAGGGATCTTTTCAACATGCCGAATAAAAATACCAGTCACGGACTTGTCACAAATATTGTAAGAGTTGTTTCGCATTCAAAACCAGGCTTGAGAAAATCGTCTGATTTTAACCCCAATGCACGCTTTGATTTTTTGGGTTTTTTTTCTCTCTCTCTCAAGACAAAAAAAGAGGTTACTTTACGTTTGATTCGTCTCCAGTAACAGCATTTCGAAGAAATCTTTTGAAATCAGAGATCAAAGACAAGACAACCTCATCAGGTTTTTTTTGGGATTTTTTCATCTCTCATCGTAATGGGTTAGCCCCTGCCTAGGCGGCAATCGTACGAGTTTACCCCTTAGGCTACACTGGTGTATGGAGCGTTCATGATCACGCCTGCCACGCCGTATCTCAGGTGAGGGGTAAACTCGTACCTATGCTGCTGCTGTGCAGGACTGCGTCTAGGAATTTCATAGTATTCATATGCCCTTTTACCTATCATTTGTCCTCCGTCAAAACAGGTCGCAGCTGTCACTGCATATCGTTTGGCCAGATCCTGTATTTTCGTCAAAAATTGATTCGGAAACACTAT
Organism: Candidatus Nitrosopumilus sp.; assembly: GCA_965214775.1. GTDB lineage: Archaea > Thermoproteota > Nitrososphaeria > Nitrososphaerales > Nitrosopumilaceae > Nitrosopumilus. The sequence continues at coordinate 41,534 of OZ243974.1, forward strand.
TCGTCCAGGTCTACGTAAATTCCCGAGATTTCATTGTTGATTCTGTCCCAGTATTTTTCACAGCCATCGGCTTTGAAGTCATTTGCTTTGCACTCATTAAAGTGAATGGTCGCATCTCTTTGCAAATTATCTGCATACAACACATCATCGGCCAAGAATATTGCAAGAATTCCAATTGCAGCCAAACTTCCTGCAACCACAATCATCGAATAGCCTACTTGCGCATGATTGTGAGGGTCCTTCATTTACATGCAATCCATTGTCCTTGAATTTAATCTTTTCACGAAACTGTGAAGTTAACGGGCGCTAATTCTCCTTGGGGAACATCGGGTGCAGGAGTCTGACTTTGCCGCACTCAGAATTATCGTCTTCTACTTGTTGTCCCCTTGAATCCTGATCCCTGCCCTGTAGGCAGGTGTGTCGCCGTCAAGGCCATAATGTGGGCATATGTAGTTGTGGCGGAGCTGCATTCCCCTAGAATTGATTCGAAATTAGCAGACGGATTATTTGTCAACGAATTTGCAGAACTGCTCAAAACACCGACAAAATACAAACTATCTGTGAAATTACTTGAAAAATTCGCACGGTTTCTAATTTCGGATCATCTCTCAGAGACGACACATGGTGCAGGAGATAAGACATTACACTGCTGCTGGTCGCATGCACGCTTGTCATGGCATAGCACGTACAGTTGAAAATCAGACATTTTTGTGCCAAAATAGGCACAACATGCCAAAATTATGTACCAATTTTTGATGTGTGTACTATGGCCAGGAGAAATCTTGCAGGATACGGATTTGCCGACCCGCCGCCGTAGGATCTGGGTGATCTCTGGGGGCTTACATTTCCATCTACTGATAACGAACTTTTTATAATTCACTGCCGTAATTTGAACAATGCTTGATAAAAAATTCCTGATGTGTCTAGTCGCGCTGGTTTTGATTCCGGTGCTTGTTGTTGATGTTTTGGGGCATGGACTTGGCGTAGACAGAGCCCCCCATATTGATTTTGAAAACAGAGACGTTACCGTAATTACCAAAATGAATCCGTCAGATATGACAGTGGGGGATTTCTCAAACGCGTTTATGGAGGTAAGATTTGTCGAGGTGTTTGAAATTTTTTCAGACAAGAAGATCAAAGGCCACATATGTGTTGAAAAGATCGGAGGTTATTCGTGCAAATATGACGTTCCAATCAAACAAACAACATTTGCCGTTGAAGTGTTCAAGGAGGAAGCGTTGCTTGCACGGCAGAATTTCTATGCCGAAGACGGGATCTTGACAGTCGATATCAGGCCAAACAACAGTTGCAGCATCAAAGAAGAGAACCCATGGATGTGTACAAAGTATTTTGGCACTGAGCATCCCCTAGTCGTTAATGCCCTTTACACGTTTGGTCAAAACAACCCCGTAATTGACGGGGCCATCTTCACGGAGGGCGGCATGTACGAAATCACAGTAAAGGTTCTCGGTGCAGAAAGTCCAAGATCCAACTTGAAGGATCCCCTGGTGTTTGATTTGTATATTTCCATTGCCCAAGAGCAGTTATTTTGGCTGAACCCCGAGACGGGCCAAGTTTTTGACAGCCCAAAAGCCGTTTTTTGAGAAAAAAAGAAAAGGCAGAGGATGAAAACAGTATTGTGAGCATCCAGATTCTCCAATACGAGTTCATGGGGCCCATCCCTTTGGACGAGTGGGGCCCGCCTATGGAAAGACTCGTCTATTTGATCCTGGCACGGGAGAAGGACAAATTCAGCATCGTGTATGCAGGCGACTGCCAGAAAACCGAAGACAGGGCCTTTTTTGTCCAGCATCCCCAATTCAAATGCTGGGCAGACCACCGCCAAACCGGTTCTGAAAAATCATTGCACCTTGCAATACTGCCAATGTTTGATTCAACGCCAGAATACAGGCAAAACGTATTGCAGAGAATCATCGCCCACTACAGGCCAAAATGCAACGCATCAGAAATCAAGGAAGAAATGCCAAGCTATGCCGTAAGAAAGGCCAAGGCCCCCCCTGAAACTCAAAAGTTTAGCTGCCCCTGTTGCGGCTCGGAGATGAATCCCGAGCAAATTTTAGAAAAGTCCACGGTATACAGGTGCAGCAGTTGCGGGATAAGCGACACCCGACTCAACTCCTGACCTTGTTTTGAACGTCAAACAGCTGCAAAGTCAGCAAGTCGATCGCCTTTTTCAAATGTTGAAACTCATTGACCGAATGGATTTGTCCCTCCACCAGAGATCTCATGACTTTGATGGAGTTTTTTTGAAAGTCGTCTGATGCTACTATCTCCATTGCGTTAATCTTAGATAGCATGTTGTCCAACTCCCTTATCATTTCCTCAGAAGGCTTGTGCTTGTCCATGATCTTTGAAGGTTGTTTTGATATATGAACTGTTATAGCAGATCCTCGTCAATTTCCATAATGGGATCGACGTATTGCTGACAGGTACACGTGGGAATTTGACACCTTCCAGCCCTGATCAACGAGTTGCTTTGAGGGTTTTCTGCGTGCGCCTCGTCAGTATGATGACATCTTTTGCAGTTCATGTTTGAAATCTGCCTGCCTGTTATTTAATCCAAGGTCAAGGCATCAAAACTGCCCTGGCTTCTATTTCTGAATCTTTCAGGCTCTTTAGAACCTTGTTTGCCTGCTCCAGCGGAAACGCCTGTGATACCACCTCGATGTTTTTCTCGTCGCAGATTCGGATTACCTGCTCCATGTCTTTTGTCGAGCCAATCAGGGTTCCCCTGATCGTCTTTTCTTCAAAGGCCATGAACCGTGGATTCTTCCCAACCGTGGCAATTACGATCAGGCCTCCTTTTTTTACCGATTTTATCGCAGTGTCCGTAACGATGTCTGCAGGTGCAAACACGATTGCCGCATCTAGCAATCCGTGCCTTTCTTTGAGCCGGCCCAAAAACCCCTCCTGATCCTCAGAAAACTCCATCGCATCAATTGCTCCGAGCCTCCTTGCAACCTCAAGATGACTTTGAGCCCTTGAAAATGCAACTACTCTGCACTTTTCTATTCTGGCAAATTGAACTGCCATATGGCCCACTCCCCCGATTCCAAAGATTCCCATCTTTTTTCCCGACTCGGGTTCGGCGGCCCTTACTGCCTTGTATGCAGTAATTCCTGCACAAAACAACGGTGCTGCATATTCTGGTTTCATTGTTTCTGGAACTTTGGTTGCAAAGTCTTCTATCACGGTAATGTATTCAGTGTACCCTCCCTTGAAAGATTCGCCTGTAATTGTTGATGACTCACAGAGGTATTCCTTTCCTTCCTTGCAGTACTGGCATTCTTTGCATGCCTCCAAAAGCGGGGTAATCCCTGCCCTGTCTCCTACTTTGAACTTGGTGACGTCATCTCCGACCTCGACTACTTTTCCGACTATCTCGTGACCCGGGACGGTTGGAAGAGAGGGGGGTATTCCGATGTCCCTCCAATCCCCCTCTATTCCGTGCAACTGCGAATGGCAGACACCGCAAGCCTCAATCTGAATTAGAATTTCATTTGGTCTTTGAATTTCATGCCTGTCAATCTCCGATAGCTTGAGCGGATTTGATTCGATTGGGGCACAGTTCTCAAGAACCATTGCCCTCATTTTCGCCATGACTTGGTAAGACATGCAAGGGAATTTTAAGATATGCCAGGAACGCCTAAAATCAACCGGACGTATGAAGATGCTCGGACTTTGAGATGCTGCTTACCGGGGTTGTCGCCTAATTCATCAGAATTTCTGAAAAACATACGATGTCATCCGAACCTAGGAGTGCAGGAGGAGTGGAGGTTCAGGAAAACGTGTAGATTGATCCAAGCAGGTGAATTAGGCGGCAACCCCCTGCCTACCACCACTGCGGCCTCCTAGCATGAGGATGGTGGTGGTGTATGTATGTATGTGCGGCGTCAGTCTTCCAAACAACAGGCCGCCTCATACGCAGAGTGAATTCTTCTTCCTCTTTGCGTCATGCCACAATATACGTTAAAATCACGTTTAATCATGACCTTCATAGTTTGCATCCGGTGATGACAATTCACATACACATTAGAAAGATAAAGGGCCTCTGCAAACTCTGACTGTGGTCAAAATTACCGACGAAGACAGGGAACGAGTCGAACTGCTTGCCCGGGTTTCAAGCTCAAAAAACGAGTTCAAAAAAATGACTGTGGCCGAGCTCAAACGACTTGTGGATCTAGTTGAAAAGAAGGATTACAGTCATGACAAAAAGGCACGCAGATCCAAAGTCAAGCTGCTGGGAAGGATCAATGTCAGAATTTATGAACTAGAAGAGGGAAAGGGAATCTGGAGTTAGACATGGCCGGAGCAGTCTTTGAACACATTTTGGTTCCCCATAACGGAACAGATGGCAGTGAAAAGTCCTTCAAAAAGGCAATTTCTTTGGCATCCTCAATGGACTGCAAGATAACCGTTCTAACGTGCATAGAAGAACGCCAGACTTTTGGCTTTTTCAAGACAAAAGCAGACAGGCAAGAGTTTGAAAAAGAACGCAAACTAGTTGAAAAACAGCATCAAAGACTGGAGAAAATCTGCAAGGACAGGGAGATTCAATTTACCTCAGCAATTACAAAAAACGGGCTTGCATCAGAGAGAATCATCGATTATGCAAAGAAGCATCATGTTGATCTGATCATAACAAAAAGAACCAAAATGACATCATCATATGAAAAACATGCATACCACAGTACCGTAGAGAACATGTTCAGGCTTGCATCTTGCCCGATTCTGATTTTGTAGTATGTCTGAGCTTGCTCAAAATGCAAAGACGGCGGAATCTTACGGGGCAGCAGCAGCAGCCTGTGAATTCGGATTTATCCTGATGATCAGTCTTTCCAGAAGTAACCAGATTAATGGCCGTGCAGACGGTGACGTACGGATCTGCAGGCAGCCCAGCCTGAATTGTTTCGAGTTTGGAGCCGTCTTGTGGGGAACTTCTGGGAAGACTGATGGTGGATAAAAGAAGAAATATCCGAGAGTTTTAGCACACACATGGCATCGCCAATAATAATTCCAATTGTAATTGTTGCGATTGTGGGACTGTCCGGGTACCTGGTTTACAAATTTGTAATTTATGACCTGATGTGCAAAAAGGCAGTAAACCGGGCATTAAAAAAATACAACATCAAAAAATCCCCCTCGGAGATCATTCGAGAATACCACCAAAGCAAGGGAAGCAGCATCTCCCATAAGGAGGTAAGAACCCTGGAAAAAACCTACAGGCAAAACGGCCCAGACGAGTTTCTCAGCATGTATGATGCGATACGCGACTCTGAACACAAAAAATAGCCTACTGGCCGGTGGTCGGAATCTGAATGAACGGCGTTCCGCCATCTCCCCCTACCACCAGCGGGAGCTTTCCGTCCCAGGCCTGGGTTTTAAGCCATTCAAGGTAGTTCGGATTCTCTGCTAGTGCCTTGTTGATGATGGCAATGGCCTCTGCCTCGCCTTTTGCCTCTGCAATGTTTGCGTTTGCAACGCCTATTGCGTTTGCCTCCCTCTGTTTGGCCTCAACTTCAATCCTGAGCAGATCGTTTTCTGCCTTGAGGGCTTTTTGTTCTGCCTCCACCTTGGCCTCGATTGCCTGTGCAAACAATGGCGAGAACTCAAAATCTGTAATGGAGATGACTTCGGTGACCACTTCAAACTGATTAAGCCTTTCGCGAATCGACGACTCGATGTCTTGCTTTACCAGCGGCCGCTTTGTGATCAGCTCTTCGGCGTTATAGTTTGCAGTTACCTGCTTTACTGTCTCCTCAATTGCAGGCTGAATAACCCTGTTCTCGTAATCCAGTCCCAGGTTCTTGTATAGTCTGTGGACTGATTCCTTGTCCGGGTGGTAGTTTACTGTCACAGTCGTCTCTACGGTTTGCAGGTCTTTGGATGCACTCCTAGTATTTTTCTCGTATTTCAGAGTGCGGACTTCAATGTCCACCACTTCGTCCTGGAATGGAACCACAAAGTGCAGGCCTTCATCTAGTGGCGGCTGGGTCAAATCAACTGCGTTCCAATGAAGCAGAACGCCTCTGTGGCCTGCATCTACAATTTTTACAGACGCAAAAGCAACAACGCCAATAATGATTAAAACGATGATTCCTATTGCAACCCCTTTTGCGGCATTCATGTTAACGCTGACTTTGGGCGACTGGTATTTTGACAACTGTTTCTGATTCGTACACCTTATTATTATACCATTGCAAGGCTTCGGCGCAAGAGTTTACCCCTCAGGCGGCACCACTGACTGGAGTCTCCCACATCAAACCGTTCCCTGCACGGGCCGCTGCGAGTGTGCGTTGTTCAGTCAGACGCAGTATTCACTAGGCGTCACATCGCTTTATACTCTTACGCCTAGAGTGGTTTTGGGCATACTGAAGAGATTTATTTTGTACCAGTACACGTAATGTAGTATGACTGATCCGAATTTTTCTTGGATTTACTTGCTGATCTTCCTTGCCATTCCTTTAGCTAGAATAATCCCCCGGATTCTTGCAAGATACAGGGGAGAGGAACGCCGCTCTCCGGATCAGCATGCAAGACGTTTTGGCGAGTCTGGACAAACTGAATCCGTCCAGTCCTTTACAAAAAGAGAACCTCAAGAACATCCTTCTTCTTCTCATTCTTCTTCTCATTCTTCTTCTCCCCCTCCTACCAGAGAGAAACAGGTTCTAGGGAAACTGCATCAGGGCATAAACACCTTTGAGAAACTCCAGAAAAACACGGGTTTTGACTCGCATATGCTAGATTCAATCTTGGAAGATCTGGAAAAAAAGGGTCTGATGAAGATAGTGGAAAAACGCGGGATGTTCGGTCCCAGAGTGGAACTGTATTCGACTGACAAGGGATTCAGGGAGTACTATTCGTAATCGGCGACTGCCTATTTCAAACAAAGTATCTCTCAGCCCAAAGTTTGATTTTTGCAGTATATCGCGTATGCAAGGCGGTTTGTGACATCATTCTAGATGCAGTTTGCATCCAAGTCATCCTGTTTGAAACCAAGACCGGGCCTGAGTCTCAATCCACTTAGAGATGATCCGAAATTAGAAGCCATGTAAATTTTTCAAGTAATTTCACAGATAACTTGCATTTTGTTGATGTATTGAGATGCTTTATGCAGATTCCTTCACAAATAATCGGAATCTGCCAATTAAGAATCGCTTCTCATCCCCTGGATGCGATATGGGGACATGATCATCAGGATCCCGGCAGGCAGTGCCGCCCGGGGGCAATCTCCCATCATCAATGATCCTTGGCCCTCTTGGCCGGGGATCCGCTGATCACCCTGGTGATTTTTTGTCAAATTTCAAATTTCAGGCAGGATTATGCAGCAAGACAGAATGCCTGAAGGATGGCCGGTCAGACCGTAGTGCGCACAGTTGAAAATCAAACACTTGTGTCAAAACAGGCACGATGTGGCAAAATCATGTTTGATTTTCCAGTCACTTTCCTAGATCTTGCTCTGGGGACTCGTCTGGATCCTGAGCTTGGTTTGTCAGATTTTGAAGGCTTTGAAGACTTTTGGCACGATTACACATAAGGTCTTCTATTCTCGAAGGTTATCTACTGCCGGTAGGAATATCTGATCATGAAATACTTCAGGAACTTTTTGCCCGTCAGTATGGGCGATCACAGAAACCTACCATTTTGCTGTATTCTCAGGCCGCAATCGGAATTGCTGACCTTACTCAATCTCCAAATACATCCTTATCTGATCAATCATCCTGGGGTTCAAGCTCACCTCTAGTCCATATCCGGTTGGTTTTGAGAGAATCAGACCCTCTTTAATCAACTCCTCGCCCATCTTGCCTACACCCTCTTTGAGCCCTGTTTTCCCATATCCCTTTGTGTGAATCCTTTTTTGAGATTTTCAAACGAGGTGTGGCTTGCACCCCACTTTCCATGTCTGTAGAGCTTGCGAATGATTCTAGGCTTGATCCCTTCGTTTGATAACATATGTACACTTATAGTACCTTTGGTAGCTTATATTTAAATACGTTTGAGGTACCAGTAATTCCATGCAAGACAGATCGTTGCTCCTACAGTACATGGGTGACACGCCAAAACTCAGAATCATAGACTTTTTTCTGGATAACGCAGGCAGTGACTATTCTAAAAAGGAGATAATAGAGTATACGGGCATCTCAAAGACTACGCTCTACAAGATCTGGGATGAAGTCATGCAGTTTGGGTTTCTAAAGGCCACAAGAAAGTTCGGCAAGGCACAGCTGTATTCTCTAAACAGTGAAAGCGAGCTAATCCTAAAATTCAAGGCACTAGACGGCGAGCTGGCTAGGCAAGCCATGCAAAAGGCGCTAGGGCCAATTCCTGCTCGGGAACCGCTACACTAACGGCTGTAAGAGTTTACCCCTCCTCCGCATAATTTAGATTGAGCACAAGGCCCATTTTTGATCACCATCTGGATCCATATGCGTCTAGACCACACCTGTATTCATGCCTGATTCAGAGACCAAGATATTGCGCGACGAGCTGGCCCGCATCATAGTCGAATTAGGCAGGAAGGATAGAACCATCGCAGACAAGGATCTGACAATAGTCAGGCTTACCGAACAGCTGGCCGAGGTCACGGCAGAAAAGACGATGCTGACAGCAGAAAACCAGCAGCTCAAACAGCACATCAAATACTACGAAAATCCGCACACCCCCTCATCGCAGAACTCGATTCCGACCAGGCAGAAAAAGACTGCTGCTGCAAAGGCATCAGGCAACGTACCGGCATCTGCAAAGGCAAAGCCGGGCCGCAGGCAGGGACACAAGGGAGTATCACACAAGAGAAAGCCGACTGAGTTTGTAAAGCACTGCCCCAAAAAGTGCGACAAGTGCAACAGCACCAACATGAAGAAACCCGAAAAGTTGTTCTCAAAGACCGTGACTGAGATCCCCAAGAAGCCCAAACCGGTCACGACAGAGCAGTACACCGCATACAAACGCGAATGCGCCGACTGCGGCCACGTGTGTATGGAGGATGACAGGGACTGGAACGTGCCTGAAACCGAGTTTGGACCAAACATTACGGGGATGATAACTTCAATGCACATGGCACCTGCCTCCATACAGGCCACGGCCACACTGTGCTCAGAAATCCTGGACATGGACGTCTCAGAGGCAGGCGTGCTGCAGTGCCTGAGGGCCTGCACCAAGGCAATAAAGCCCAGCGTAGAGGGCATCAAGCAGGCCATCCGAGATTCTGATTATCTGCATATTGACGAGACTGCCATGCCATACAACGGCAGGACGGCCCGCATATGGGTAATAGTGGGCAAGAACAAGGACGGCTCCACGACCGGCGTCCACACGCTGGCCGCACCCAGCAGGGCCAGGGTCGTAGTGGATACGAACTTTCCGTATTATGATAAACCAGTTACAGTTGATGGGTACGGCGTATATGTCGTATTCAAGATCAGGCAGTGGTGCTGGGCACACATACTCCGGGAGGCCAAGGACGCCAGCAAGACTTCCCGGCAGGCCCACGCGCTGTATACGGCCCTCAAGAAAAAGTTCCTCTTTGCCAAGGGGCTGGGGCCGCCGGAGGGCGCCGCCCAGCACGACATGCTGGTAGTCGAGACACGCGCGCTGGCCGTAGCATTCAGGGAGGCAGGTTGCAAAAAATTTGCCACAAAGCTTGAGAACGCCTCAGAATACCTGTACACGTTCGTGCTGTATCCGGGCATGGAGCCCACCAACAACCTGGCCGAGCGCATGCTGAGGCCGTCCGTAATTGCGCGCAAGATATTCCAGGGACTCCGTACCATGGAGGGCATGGAGATGTTCACCGTGCTGATGACGTGCACGATGAACTGGCGCGCCCAGGGTTGCAACGTGAGTGAGATGGTCGCCAAGACCCTGACTGGAAACGTCGCCTGAGGGGTAAACTCTTACTACTGAATAATATAGAAAATATATAATCGGGCAGGTGCAAAAAAAAGAATAAGAGAGACTGAAAAAACATGGCATTACAAAAGTCAGGAGCAAAGACGTTGTACTTGGCTGAAAACACCGTCCGGATTAACACCGGAAAACCGTTTGCAAAAGATTGTGATCTTCCTTTCAAAAAAGGCGCGCAGGGGACAATGACAGTGATCATTGAAAAAAAGGATTGAAAACCGGAAAAATTCAAAGATGAACGGCAGGAAAAAATTCTTAATTGTGGGAAGCGGCGGCCGCGAAAGTGCGTTTGCGACCAGGCTTGCAGAAGACACGGTACTTTATGCCGTAACAGGACATGAAAACAAGACCATAGTTGATTGCGTAAACAGCACGGGCGGAAGATACATGATTGGAAACACAAGCAGTCCCGAACTTATTGCAGACTTTGCAAAGAGACACCAGATCGACTATGCCTTTGTAAGTGCCGACGAGCCACTGGCCAACGGAGTCATCGACATGCTGCTAGAAAACGACATCAAGGCAATCGGCGGCACAAAAGAGGCCGCGCGCATCGAGTGGGACAAGGTATACTCGATTAAGATGATGAAAAGGCTGTGCCCCGAGTTTACGCCGTTTTTTATGGTTGTCAAGAATCCAGAGATGATAAGTGACGCAATACGCGAGTTTGAATCACGGAACTTGCAAATAGTCGTAAAGCCGCAGGGGCTGACAGGCGGAAAGGGTGTAAAGGTGATGCCCGAGCATCTAAAGTCATACCGGGACTGTCATGATTATTCCATGAGGCTCTTTGAGAAGAATCCCGATGAAAGCATCCTTCTAGTTGAAAGGCTGAAAGGAATAGAATTTACAATAATGGGAATCACCGACGGCAAAAACCTGGTACTGGCTCCTGCAAGCTACGACTATCCGTTCAGGTACGAGGACGACGTCGGTGCAGGGACAGGCGGAATGGGATGTTTTACCAACTCAGAGGAGAGGCTTCCGTTTATGAGCAGGCAGGATCTGAGCGACTGCAAGTCGGTCATGCAGAGGATCATCGACGAGATGCGCTGCAATGGACTCTTTTTTAACGGGGTGCTAAACGGGGGGTTTTTCAAGACAAGGGACGGCATCAGGTTCATGGAGTTTAACGGGCGTTTTGGTGATCCGGAAGGTCTCAACGTACTCAGCGTTTTGCAGGGATCGTTCTCTGAGCTTCTCATACACATCTGGAACAGGACGCTATCAGAGGACGCCGTAAGATTTGTCCGAAAGGCCAGCGTGACAAAATACCTGGTTGCAAAAGAGTATCCCGACAAAAGCAGGGAGCCAAGTGTCTTTTGCATAGAGGAAGACAGGGTTGCAGAGATGGGCATAAGGATCTATTTTGCCTCCTGCATCCAGACAGGCAAAAACCAGTATCAGACACTGAGAAGATCAAGGGTCGTTGCATTTGGCATGGTTTCAGACAAGATAAGCGATGCCTGTAATGCAATAAACCGCGCAATTGACGACTTTGTTTCCGGCCCGCTGGAATACAGGCGCGACATCGGCTCGTTAAAAAGCCTGGAGAGGCTAAAAAACGCACTCTGACTGCCGTCAAAACATCCAGAGAAAGCAAGACGTTTTTTTTTTGTTTTTCAAATCCAACATATCAGCTGATATGCAAAGAAGGCACAAAGTTTTCCCATGGTAGGGCAGAACGGCAGGTACAGGACGTGGGGATCCGCATAGATAGGCGCATGGCATGACGCTACGGTGAAAGTGGACAACTGCGGGCGTGCCGGTGAATCGTTCATCAGAGATACAGTAGTGCGTAATTCTGTGTTTTAGTTGAGAAACGATTACTGTTATTATTGTTTTTTTTTTTTGTTAAATGGCCGGCATGTCAAAAATATGATCCGTCTTTTTTTTTTTGTTTGTTTGGCGTGCGCACTGCAAGGAAGGTCTTCGATACGTTTGAGAACAGGGATAGATCCGTAGAAAGGCTTTGATGAAAAGGATGTCGTACCTGTGAAAATATCCCGATACTTGGTGTGCCAACTGCGCCACGTGCTACGCGTCTCTGCCACGTAGCCGCCTTGCGGTGACGATGACGGCCGCAGGAGCTGCCACATACATGCCGATGTTAAGGGCAATGACAGAAATACCGAGCGCCAGTACGGATAGCTCGGATCCCTCCTCTGCAAGCGACATTATCGACAGCGTCGAGATCATCGGGGTGATGAGCGCTCTTATGGCCTCGCGAAATACGGGGTTCTGGCGCTCTAGGTCTGCTACAGCAGGCGAGAACGAGTAGTATATGGAGTTGAATCCGGCTACAAAGGATGTACCCGAGTCCGTCGAGAGCAGCGTAGCATCGCGTATCTCCCTGAGTGCCTGTACCTGCGGTGCAAGCTCGGTGCCGTATGCGGCAGTCGCTATCAGGCATGAGCCTCCGGGCTGGGGTTCGGACTGTGCCACGACTTCGGGTTCTGGTTCTGGTTCTGGTTCTGGTTCTGGTTCTGGTTCTGGTTCTGGTTCTGGTTCTGGTTCTGGTTCTGGTTCTGGTTCTGGTTCTGGTTCTGGTTCTGGTTCTGGTTCTGGTTCTGGTTCTGGTTCTGGTTGTACCACGGTTTTGGACTCTTCTGGTACGGACGGTTCAACGGCATCATCGGCCGTATCGTTTGACTGTCCGGCTACCCTTCCAATGATGTCGGCACGCATGGATGCTGGAATGTCATACGTGCGCTCGCCGATACATGCATCGACGGTTATCGACTCATGGTCAGAGCTTACGTCCCTCCCAGATTGCAGGATTGCGCTGACGCCGATATATGTCTCAGTCTCGTACATGGGTGACGTAAACACCGCTTCTGACCCATCAACAGTCTGGCCTGCCACCGTAGCCAGGGTGGCGCCGTGTATGGTGGTTCGTACTGTGACTGAGAGATCATCAGACGGCGGTATGGCAGTTATCGTTACGAGTCCGGCGGCACAGTCCCACGATATGGATGATATGTATGCAGAACTCATGCCGCCCGAGGAAAACGTGGCGCCGGTGCGGCCGCCTCCGCTGCCGCCACCGCCGCCGCCTCCGCCGCTACGGCCGGTAGGCGACGTCGATCCGGTGTTGTCATCATCACTGCGATCCAGGAACGGGGTCAGAGTGATTTGGTTGTCCGGCGAGTCGCCTATCAGGTTGCCGTGCAGGTCTGATACGGCACCTGCGGCAATGTCGAGCTCCGGCGTATCCATCGGAATCACCTGCCGTATCTGGGATTCTACGAGGGTAAGCGAGAGGGTCTCTACGTTGGCAGAGCCAAAGTCAAACATGGCATCTCCCAGCGATACCGCATCTGCCTGATTTACGTCGCTGACATACAGCAGGGTCAGGCTGGTGGCCGATACGTCCACGGTCTCGCTGAAGGTTATGGTCATTGCCCCCGTGTTCTCGTCAAGGGTTGCCGATTCAAAGGCCGGCGGCGAGGTATCGCGCACGTGCACCTGCCGGGTTACGGGATCGGGTGCAAGGCCTGCGGCGTCCGCGGACGCCGTGTAGGTTACCACATAGTCTCCGACAGTCCCGGTGTCCACTGCCGCCGAGTTCACAGATACCGTACCCAGGTAGGCCGGATCGTTGTCGGTCACGACCGCGCCCGGATCCACATACGGGACTCCCAGCTCAGATACGAACGGATCGTCGCCCGATGGCATGATGACTGGTGGCGTGGTGTCCCGTACCGTTACAACTCTGGTGGCGGTGGCCTCGTTGCCGCCGTCGTCTGCTGCCGCATACGTCACCGTATAGTTACCCGCTATGCCGGTGTCGACTGCCGAAGTGTCAGTCATAACTGTGTCTGTATAGTCCGGATCATTATCCGTCGAGGTGGCGCCGGCATCGGCGTATGTACCGCCCAGCTCTACAACGGCGGGATCGTCGCCGGATACCGTAATGACTGGGGGTGTGGTGTCCCGAATCATAACGATCCTGGTGGCGGTGGCCTCGTTGCCGCCGTCGTCTGCTGCCGCATACGTCACCGTATAGGTTCCCGCCTGGCCGGTGTCTATTGCCGAGGTGTCGGCAGTCACGGTCCCGTCGTATGCCGGATCGTTGTCGGTGGCCGTCGCGCCGGCATCGGCGTATAGATCGCCTAGTTCCACAGTTACGGGATCGTCGCCGGATACCGTAATGATTGGGGGCAGGGTATCGCGCACATGAACAATTCTGATCGCTGTTCCCGTGTTGCCCTCGCCGTCGGTGGCAGTGTAGGTCACATGATAGTCGCCGCGCCTCGTCACGTCGACTGCCGTGTCGTCGGTGACGACAGCCGAGCCATCGTCCGCCGTCGCACCGGGATCATCATACGCGGTGCCCAGCTCGTGGGTCAGCGGGCTGTCGCCGGATATGGTGATGACTGGTGCCTCCGTATCCTGTACTATGACGATGCGCTCGGCCGGATCGGGTGCGAGTCCGGCGCCATCTGGAGATGCCGTATACGTTACGACATAGGTGTCAGTCACGTCGACGTTTACCGCGTCGCCACCGATGCTGACCGTGCCGGCATAGGCCGGATCGTTGTCGGTCACCGTGGCGCCCTGCTCTGTATAGGGGCTGCCAAGCTGCAGGGTCAGCGACGGCGGGCCGTTGACGGTGATTACCGGCTTTGTGGTGTCCTGAACGGTTACCCTGCGCTCTACCGGATCGGGTGTGTTATTCGCGCCGTCTGGAGACGCCGTGTATGTCACGATATAGCTGCCCGATTCGTTGACATTCACCGCGGTGTCGTCTGTTACTACCGTGCCTGCATATGCCGGATCGTTGTCGGTCACCGTGGCGCCAGGATCCGAATAGGGCGAGCCCAGCTCGTGCAGTAGCGGGCTGTCACCAGATATGGCGATTACGGGCTTTGTGGTGTCCTGAACGGTTACCCTGCGCTCTACCGGATCGGGTGTGTTATTCGCGCCGTCTGGAGATGCCGTATACGTTACGACATAGGTGCCAGTCACGTCGACGTTTACCGCGTCGCCACCGATGCTGACCGTGCCTGCATATGCCGGATCGTTGTCGGTCACCGTGGCGCCAGGATCCGAATAGGGCGAGCCCAGCTCGTGCAGTAGCGGGCTGTCACCAGATATGGCGATTACGGGCTTTGTGGTGTCCTGAACGGTTACCCTGCGCTCTACCGGATCGGGTGTGTTATTCGCGCCGTCTGCAGGCGCCGTATATGTTACAATGTAGCTTCCTGCCAGGGAGGTGTCGACTGCCGAGGAGTCGGCGTTGACTGTCTCTGCATAGGCCGGATCGTTGTCAGATACCGTGGCTCCCTGCTCGGCGTACGTGCCTCCAAGCTCGACTGTCACGTCCCCTCCGGTTAGCGTAATGACGGGCGCCGTGGTGTCCTGTATAGTGACGGTTCTGGTGGCATTGTCCGAGTTGCCGTTGGGGTCGGTGGCCGTATACGTTACCGCATAGCTGCCCGCCGTATTGATGTCCACTGCGGAGATGTCAGCTGTGACCGGCGAGCCGTCGTCTGTCGTGGCTCCCGGATCCGTGTACGGGTCGCCCAGCTCGTGGAGCAGCGGGTTTGCGCCTGTTATCGTGATTACGGGCGGCGTGGTGTCTATATCAGACAGCCGGACCGTCTGGAGACCGCCGTCCTTCTCCGAGGTTACGGCCGCATAGGTGTGATTGCCTGCCACAAAGGTCTTCACGCCGGTGGCGTCGTTAAGCAGCAGGGATGACATGTCCTTCAGGCCTCCGACGTCCTCCGGGGAGGCAGGATCAGACACGTCGACGATCTGGAGGCCGTCCTCGCCGCGGGAGGTGACTGCGGCGTAGGTGTGATTGCCCAGTACGAACGTATCGACGCCGTGGGTGAATCTGAGCAGCAGTGACGGGTCGTCTGTCAGCCGTCCTGCAGGCGCCGGATTGTGCGGATCGGTCACGTCTATAATCTGCAGGCCGCCCTCGCTGCGGGAGGTGACTGCCGCGTAGGTGTTGCCGTTTATAGTAAAGGTATCAATGCCAAAGGAGGTGCTAAGCAGGAGGGACGCATCACCATCATCACGCAGCTGTCCGGCAGGTTCCGGGTTGTCCGGATCGGTGACGTCTATTATCTTGAGGCCGTTGTTCTCGTAGGAGGCCACGGCGGCGTAGGTGCTCTGGCCCGCCGTAAAGGTGTGCACGGCCGTAAGCGAGGTAAGACGCATGCCTGCAGTGTCTTCCAGCCTCCCGGCAGGCGCCGGGTTGTCCGGATCCGATATGTCGACGATCTGGAGGCCGTCGTCTTGCTCAGAGACGACTGCCGCGTAGGTGCTGCCGTTTATCACAAAGGTGTCCACGGCAGTAGCCCCGTCGAGGAACAGTTCATCTGGTTCCTCAACGTCTTCCAGATTTCCGGCAGGTGCGGGGTTGTCCGGATCCGATATGTCGACGATCTGGAGGCCGTCGTCGACGTTGGATGCCACTGCGGCGTAGGTGCTGCCGCCTATCGTAAAGACGGCCACGTCATATGCTCCGTCAAGCAGCAGGGATTCGTCGTCCTTTAGCTGTCCGGCAGGGGCAGGAGCCGCAGGATCCGTCATGCTTACAACCTGGAGACCGTCATCCTCAAGCGATACGACTGCGGCGTATGTCCCGGCGCCTATCCTGAAGGTGTCGACTGCGCGGGTGTTGTCAAGCAGCAGTCCCTCCTCTGTAATGATGCCCTCCGTCATTTCATCGTCGGTGTCCTCCAGGCTGCCTGCCGCTGCCGGACTCTTGAGAAGATCGAGTGACACGTATACGGTGACGGTGCCGCGTGCCGTGTCGGTGCCGTCAGTTACCGTGTATGCAAACGAGTCCAGACCGGCATAGTCCGTGTCCGGCGTGTACGTTATGGCGGTATCGTCATGGGTTACGGCCCCGTTGGGCGGGTCGTCTACGGCAGATATCCTCGGCGTGTCGGTAGCATCGGGATCAGACATGGCAGGATCTATGGTTACGGGCGTATTCTTGTAGGCAGACACGTGCACGTCGGGCGCCACGGGAGCAACGTTGGCGCCTGCAAGCACGATTGCGCGGTCCGGCTCGTCTCCTATGGCGTTGCCGGCCGGATCCGAGACTGCGCCTGCGGCTATGTCCAGCTGCGGCGCATCCATGGGGACGACCAGTGCCAGCTGGGCCGTGGTGAGCACAAGCTGTATGGTCTCAGAGTCCGGTACCGCATCATCAAAGGTCGCCCCCGCCAGGGCCACCTCGTCTGAGGCGCCCGTGTCGCTGACATACAGTTTTGACAGGTCGGTCGCAGAGACATCTATGGTCTCATCAAAGGTGATCGACATCATGCCGGTGGTCTCGTCCAGCGTGGCCGAGGAGAATGCCGGGGCCGTGATGTCAGCGGCTGCCAGCTCGGCGATCTGCAGGCCGCCGTCCTCTCCTGACGTCACTGCGGCGTATACTGACGTGCCTATCACAAACGTGTCCACGCCGGAGGCGCCGTGAAGCAGCAGGATCGAGGAGTTGGGCAGTTTTCCGGCGTCCCTCGGGTTCGCAGGATTAGTTACATCGACGATCTGCAGGCCGTCAAAGTCGTCGTCGGTGACTGCCGTCACCGCCGCGTATGTCCTGTCGCCTGCAGTGAAGATGTCCACGTCTATCGTATCATCAAGCAGCCTGGCGTTGTCATCACGCAGTTGTCCTGCTGCGCTCGGGGCAGTCGGGTCGGTGACATCGACGATCTGCAGGCCGCCCTCGCCCCGGGAGGTGACTGCCGCATATGTACGGGCGTCTGCCGCAAATATGGCGACGCCGGAGGTGCCGCCAAGCACCCTGGCGTTGTCATCACGCAGCATTCCGACTGCGTCCGGGTTTTCCGGGTCGGTGACATTGACGATCTGCAGTCCTCCGTCGCTGCCGGAGGTGACTGCCGCATATGTACGGGCGTCTGCCTCAAATATGGCGACGCCGGCAGTGTTTGCAAGCAGCCGGGATCCGTTGTCCCTCACCTGTCCGACTGCGTCCGGGTTTTCCGGGTCGGTGACATTGACGATCTGCAGTCCTCCGTCGTTATCGGAGGTGACTACGGCATACGTCCTGTCATCCGTGCCGTCAGTTATCGTAAAGGTGTCCACCGATGTCGTATCGTCAAGCAGCAGGTCGATGCCCCCTCCCAGCGTGTCCTCCAGGAGTCCCGTGGCGCTCGGGCCGGCCGGGTCAGTCACGTCGACGATCTGCAGGCCGCCGTCGGTAATGGATGTTACTGCCGCGTACGTCCTGGCGTTTATCGCGAATATGTCCACGTCGGAGGCGCCGCCAAGCAGCAGTGAATTAGTATCGGCCAGCTGTCCTGCGGCCTCGGGGCTGTCCGGATCCGATACGTCGACGATCTGCAGGCCGCCGTCGCCGAATGAGGCCACTACAGCGTACGTCTTGCCGCCTGTCACAAACGTTTCCACGCCGCGGGTGTGCTCAAGCAGCAGCTGACCCGGGCCCTCCGTATCCTCGAGCTGCCCGGCAGCTGCCGGGTTCTCAAGGAGGGCTATCGTAAGTTCCGATTGATCCAGCACGGTGACGGTGCGCTCTGCCGCATCCGGCGCGTTGCCTGCGTCGTCTGCTGTAGCCGTGTAGGTTACAACGTAGATGCCGGCAGTGGACACGTCAACCGTGTCGCCGCCGATGCTGACCGTGCCGGCATAGTCGGGATCGTTGTCAGATACCGTGGCGCCCTGCTCCGTATAGGTGCCGCCAAGTACTACTGCCACACTGGACTTGCCGTTGGGTGTTATTGTCGGCGCCGTGGTGTCCTGAATCGTGATGTCCCTTGTGGCAGTTCCCTTGTTGCCGTCGTTGTCGGTTGCCATATAGGTTATCGTGTAGGTTCCTGCATTGCCAAAGTCCACGGCCGAGTCGTCGGCAGTTACTGCCGAGCCGTCATCGGCAGTCGCGCCAGGATCTACAAATGTGTCTCCGAGCTCGTGGACCAGCGGGTCTGCGCCTGTTACAGTGATTACGGGCGGGGTGGTATCCCCGCCGGCGGCCACGGCGATATCAAAGGTCTCAGAATCGGTGCCTCCGCGGCCGTCATCTACGGTTATGGTGACCGTGTGGGTCTGCCCGGCGTCTGCCTGCACGGGAGTCCAGGCTATACGGCCGTCGGATGTCGTGAAGGCGGCGGCTGCCGGCAGCGTGCCGCGCGATATCGAGTACGTGTGCGTGTCGGTCGGATCGGCGTCGGTCACAGAAGGTGTTATGGTCAGCTGTGTACCGGGCGTTGCAGTCTGGTCGCCTATTGTACCCAGGACAGGGGCGTTGTTGTCGGGCGTTACGGTTACAGTTATGGTGCCCTGTGCGGTGTCGGTGCCGTCAGATACGGTATATCCGAAGGTGTCCGTGCCCTCATAATCAGCATCAGGCGTGTAAGTTATGGTAGTATCGTCATGTGTGGTAGTCCCGTTTGGCGGGTTCTCTACTGCCGATATTGTAGGAGTGTCCGATGTGTCCGGATCCGATATTGCAGGCGTTATGGTTACAGGCGTGTCCTCTGCAGTGGTCGCCGTCGCAGCAGGCGCAACAGGCGGGGCATTGGGAGTCTCTGCTGCCTCGTCCAGCCTCACCAGTTGGAGGCCGTCATCGTTGTTGGAGGTTACTGCGGCGTAGGTGTTGGCGCCTATCTTGAAGACGGCCACGCTGCCGGCGCCGTCAAGCAGCAGAGTACCGCCAGTACCATCATCTCCCAGACTCCCGGCGGCGGTGGGGCTGTCGGGATCGGTGACGTCTACAATCTGGAGGCCGTCTTCGTTGTTGGAGGTTACTGCGGCGTAGGTGTTGGTGCCTATCTGAAACGTGTCCACTCCGCGGGCGCCGAGAAGTAGCGTAGATGGATTATCACCTAGCTTCCCGGCGGCGGCAGGATTGTCGGGATCGGTGACATCTACAATCTGGAGGCCGTTCTCTCTGTTGGAGGCCACTGCGGCGTATGTGTTGGTGCCTATCTGGAACGTGTCCACTCCGCGGGCGCCGAGAAGTAGCGTAGATGTATCATCACCTAGATTCCCGGCGGCGGCAGGATTGTCGGGATCGGTGACGTTTACGATCTGGAGGCCGTTGTTACTATTAGATTCGGCTGCTACTGCGGCGTAGGTGCTGCCGCCTATCATGAAGACATCTACACTGCGGGGGCCATTAAGAATCGTTTGTGTACCATCTCCCAGACTCCCGGCGGCGGCAGGATTGTCGGGATCGGTGACGTTTACAATCTGGATGCCATGTTCATTGTGGGAGGCCACTGCGGCGTAGGTGGAGCCGCCTATCTTGAAGACGGATACGCTGACGGCACCGTCAAGCAACTTAGAGCCATCATCTTTCAGACTGCCGGCGGCGGTTAGGTTGTCGGGATCGGTGACGTTTACAATCTGGATGCCGTCATCATGATTGGAGGCCACTGCGGCGTAGGTGTTGGTGCCTATCTTGAAGATGTCCACGCCGCGGGCGCCGACAAGTAGCAGCTCGTCCGAGGTGTCTCCCAGACTCCCGGCGGCTGTAGGATTGTCGGGATCGGTGACGTTTACAATCTGGAGGCCGTTGTCAGATTCGGAGACCACTGCGGCGTAGGTGTTGGTGCCTATCTGGAACGTGTCCACGTCGTGGGCGCCGTCAAGCAGCAGTTGCGGGTTGTCTCCTATATTCCCGACCGGGGTCAGCGTGAGTGTGGGCGGAGCATCACCCACGGCTATGTCAAATGTCTCAGAATCGGTGCCGCCGCGGCCGTCATTTACCGTTATGGTGACCGTGTGGGTCTGTCCTGCATCGGCCGGTACAGGCGTCCAGACGAGGGTGCCGTCAGATGTGGAAAATACGGCGGCTGCCGGCAGCGTGCCGCGCGATATCGAGTACGTGTGCGTGTCGGTCGTGTCGTCATCAGTTATGGTAGGCGTTATGGTCAGCTGGACTCCCACCGTAGCGGCCCGGTCGCCTATCGTTCCCAGGACTGGATCGTTGTTGTCGCGCGTTACGGTTACAGTTATCGTGCCCTGCGCCGTGTCTGTTCCATCAGATATCGTATATTCGAAGGTGTCGGTGCCTTCATAGTCAGTATCAGGGGTGTAGGTTATCGTGGTATCATCATGCGTGGCGGCCCCGTTTGGCGGATCATCGACTGCCGATATTCTCGGGGTGTCGGCCACGTCCGGATCCGATATGGCAGGTGTTATTATAACAGCCGTGTCCTCTGGTGTGGTTGCCGCATCATCAGGAGCTACCGGCGGATTGTTGGGCGTCTCTGCCTCCGCGCCCAGCCTCACTAGCTGGATGCCGTGGTCGTCATAGGAGGCCACTGCGGCGTAGGTGTTGGTGCCTATTGTAAAGACGTCCGCGGCGTAGGCGCCATCAAGCAGCAGATCACTTGTGTCACCCAGACTGCCGGCATCGGTCGGATTGGCAGGATCCGATACATCTACAATCTGGAGGCCGTTGTCGGTTTCGGAGGCCACTGCAACGTAGGTGTTGGTGCCTATCGTAAATACTGCCACGCCGCTGGCGCCTTCAAGCAGCCTGGTGGTGTCATCTCCCAGGCTGCCGGCGGCGGCCGGATTGGCAGGATCCGATACATCTACAATCTGGAGGCCGTTGTCTGTAAAGGAGGCCACTGCGGCGTAGGTGTTGGTGCCTATCGTAAATACTGCCACGCCGCTGGCGCCTTCAAGCAGCCTGGTGGTGTCATCTCCCAGGCTGCCGGTGGCGGCCGGATTGTCAGGATCCGATACATCTACAATCTGGAGGCCGTTGTCGGTTTCGGAGGCCACTGCAATGTAGGTGTTGGTGCCTATCGTAAAGACGTCCGCGGTATAGGCGCCTTCAAGCAACCTGGTGGTGTCATCTCCCAGGCTGCCGGCGGCGGCCGGATTGGCAGGATCCGATACATCTACAATCTGGAGGCCGTTGTCTGTAAAGGAGGCCACTGCGGCGTAGGTGTTGGTGCCTATCGTAAATACTGCCACGCCGCTGGCGCCTTCAAGCAGCCTGGTGGTGTCATCTCCCAGGCTGCCGGCGGCGGCCGGATTGGCAGGATCCGATACATCTACAATCTGGAGGCCGTCGTCGATTTCGGAGGCCACTGCGGCGTAGGTGTTGGTGTCTATCGTAAAGACTGCCACGCCGCTGGCGCCTTCAAGCAGCCTGGTGGTGTCATCTCCCAGGCTGCCGGCGGCGGCCGGATTGTCAGGATCCGATACATCTACAATCTGGAGGCCGTCGTCGTCATAGGAGGCCACTGCGGCGTAGGTGTTGGTGTCTACCGTAAAGACTGCCACGCCGCTGGCGCCTTCAAGCTCCGTGGACGACGTGTCTTCCAGACTCCCGAGGCGTGCAGAT
Source organism: Candidatus Nitrosopumilus sp. (assembly GCA_965214775.1). Lineage (GTDB taxonomy): Archaea > Thermoproteota > Nitrososphaeria > Nitrososphaerales > Nitrosopumilaceae > Nitrosopumilus. The sequence goes on from OZ243974.1 coordinate 63,771, forward strand.
ATGAACTCGGGCTTTGTGATGTCGATCGGGTTGTCCGATGCCGTGTCTATGTCGTTTCCTGCCAGGTCCAATACGGCACCTGTTTTAATGTCAAGCTGTGGCGTCACCATAGGGGCAATCTGGTTCAGATGGGACTGGGTAAGCGTAAGCGATATGGTGGCAGAGTCGGCGGCGTTGCTGTCAAAGGCCGCCCCCGTCAGGGCTACCTCGTCGATCCCGCCCGTGTCGCTGACGTACAGCATCGACAGATCCGTCTCGGAGACGTCTATGGTTTTACTGAAGGTGATCGTCATGGTGCCCGTACTCTCGCCGAGTGCCGCGGATGCGAATGTGGGCCTTACGGTATCGGCGGTGACCGTGATCGGGTTGTCAGGCACTGCGCCTATGTGGTTTACGAAGAGATCATATACCGCGGCGGCTCCTATGTCAAGCTGCGGGGTTCCCATCTGGATGATCCGGTTCAGATGGGCCTGGGTAAGCGTAAGCGATATGGTGGCAGAGTCGGCGGCGTTGCTGTCAAAGGCCGCCCCCGTCAGGGCTACCTCGTCGATCCCGCCCGTGTCGCTGACGTACAGCATCGACAGATCCGTCTCGGAGACGTCTATGGTCTCGCTGAAGGTGATCGTCATGGTGCCCGTGCCCTCGTCGAGTGCCGCGGATGCGAATGCCGGTGGCGTGATGTCGCTCAGTCTCGCTATCTGGATGCCGTTGTCGGCCCGAGAGGCTACCGCGGCGTAGGTGTTACCGCCTACTGCAAAGATGTCCACGCCGAAGGCACGGTCAAGCAGCAGCTCGCCGCCACCCTCGGTATCCTTCAGCTGCCCGGCGGGCGCCGGGTTGTCGGGATCGGTAACATCTACAATCTGGAGGCCGTTGTCGGCAAAGGAAGTGACTGTGGCGTACGTGTTATCGCCCATTACAAAGACGGCCACGCCGCGGGATTTCTCAAGTAGCAGCTCATCGTCACCATCGCTTGCAGGTTCTGTATCTGCTAGATGTCCGGCGGGTGCCGGGTTGCGCGGATCCGTGACGTTTACAATCTGGAGGCCGTTGTCTTTCTCCGAGGCCACCGCCACGTACGTGCCGTGTGCGGTCGTAAAGGTGTCCACTCCTACGGAACCGGCAAGCAAAAGCCCGCCGGCGCCCGCGGTATCCTTCAGCTGCCCGGCGGGCACCGGGTTGTCGGGATCGGTAACATCTACAATCTGGAGGCCGTTGTCGGCAAATGATGCTACTGCAGCATAAGTGGAACCTCCTACTGTGAAGACGTCTACGCCCCAAGGGCCGGCAAGCAAAAGCCCGCCGGCGCCCGCGGTATCCTTCAGCTGCCCGGCGGGCACCGGGTTGTCGGGATCGGTAACGTTGATTATCTGGAGGCCTCTGTCGCGGGAGGATGTAACGGCCGCATATGTTTTGTCACCTATTACAAAGACGGCCACGCCGCGGGATTTCTCAAGCAGCAGCTCATCGTCGATCCCGCCTGCAGGCTCGGTGTCTTCCACACTCCCGGAAGCTTCCGGGTTGTCGGAATCTGTAACATTTACAATCTGGAGGGCGTCGTCACCATGTGAGGCGACTGCCGCGTACGTTTTATCGCCTATCGTGAATACATCCACACCGTATGCACCATCAAGCCGCAATGAGTTCGTGTCCGCCAGATGCCCGGCGGCGGATGGGCTGTCTGGATCAGTGACGTTGATTATCTGGAGGGCGTCGTCACCATACGAGGCGACTGCCGCGTACGTTTTATCGCCTATCGTGAAGACGTCCAGGCTTGTGGCGGTAGTGAGCAGTCTGGGCCCGCCATCACGCAGCTGCCCGGCAGGGGTAGCCGAGATCAGGGGGGTGGTATCCACTTCGGCCGCCACTATGTCAAAGGTCTCAGAGTCGGTGCCTCCGCGGCCGTCGTTTACCGTTATTGTAACCTCGTGGGTCTGCCCGGCGTCTGCCTGAACCGGCGTCCAGGTGATGCTGCCGTCAGATGTGGAAAATACGGCGGCCGCCGGCAGCGTGCCGCGCGTGATGGAATACGTGTGCGTGTCAGTCGTGTCGGCGTCAGTTACGGTAGGCGTTATGGTCAGCTGGACTCCCACCGTAGCGGCCCGGTCGCCTATCGTTCCCAGGACGGGGTCGTTGTTGCCGCGCACGACAGTTACAGTTACGGCGCCCTGTGTCGTGTCGGTGCCGTCAGTTACGGTATAACTGAAGGTGTCCGTACCATTATAGTCCTGGTCCGGGGTGTAAATTATGGTAGTATCATCATGTGTTGCAGTCCCGTTTGGCGGATCAGATACTGTCGATATTGCCGGGGTATCCGATGTATCGGGATCCGATATATTCGGCGTTATGGTAATGGGTGTGTCCTCTAGAGTGATTGCCATCTCGGCCGGTGCCACCGGCGGTTCGTTGGGAGTCTCTGCCTCCGCGCCCAGCCTCACTAGCTGGATTCCGCGGTCATCTAGAGCGGTTACCACGGCATAGATGGTGGTTCCTATTGCAAAAACATCCACAGCGCGGGCGCCGTCAAGCAGCAGGTCGGGGGTGTCTTTTAGCTGCCCGGCCTCGGTCGGATTGTCGGGATCAGTGACGTTTACAATCTGGAGGCCGTCCTCTTGTTGAGATATTACTGCCGCGTAGGCTCCATGTCCAATTACAAATGTGTCCACACCCCAAGCAGCACGAAGCAGCGTAGAGCCGCCATCCCCCAGATTTCCGGCGGGCGTCGGGTTGTCAGGATCGGTGACGTTTACAATCTGGAGGCCGTGTTCCCGATTAGAGGAGACTGCGGCGTAGGTGTTGCTGCCTATCATAAAGACGTCCACGCCTACAGCGCGATCAAGCAGTCTGGAGCCGTTACCCCCCAGATTTCCGGCGGGCGTCGGGTTGTCAGGATCGGTGACGTTTACAATCTGGAGGCCGTTGTCGTCATTGGAGGCAACTGCCGCGTAGGTGTTGTCACCGGCCCGGAAGATGTCCACGTATCTGGAGTCGTCAAGCCGGAGGGAGCCCGTGTCGTTCAGCTGTCCAGATACTGCAGGATTGTGCGGATCGGTGACGTTTACAATCTGGAGGCCGTCGTCGGAGGTGACTGCGGCGTATGTACGGAGGTCTACATCGAATACGGCCACGCTGAATGGAGTGCTAATCAGCGACGTACTGTTAAGGCTTCCGGCGGGCGACGGGGCGGCCGGGTTCGTGACGTCTACAATCTGGAGGCCGTCTAACTGGGCGACGACTGCGGCGTAGGTGTTGCTGCCTATCGTGAAGATGTCTATGCCGCGGGCGACGTTAAGCGATAGATCATTATCCCTGCCTGACAGCTGTCCTACGGCGTCCGGGGTGGACGGATTGGTGACGTTTACAATCTGGAGGCCGTCGTCGGTCTGGGAAGCCACCGCCGCGTAGGTGTTGTTGCCTATTGTGAAGACGTCCACGTCTGAGGCGCCCTCAAGCAGCAGTGTGTTATTATCTTTCAGACTGCCGACGGCAGTCACCTCGATCTCGCTCTGCTGCGCATATGCCTCCCCCTGCAGGGCTCCGGCTGAGGTCATAAGGCCCAGGACGGCGGCCACAATGAACACTAGGTGCAGGGAGGCAGTACTTGCAAGGGCCCGGTGGGGTTTATGCTGCCGTACCGCGGCTATGGCAGGCCACCTCCGGATTCGAGTGTGATCCCCCCCATGTAGTCTGGTTTGCCTTCTTGTACAAGCCACCTGGGGCGGGTCGTGCATATGCCGTCTAGCTGCGTACCGGCCCCCATACAGTAAGGAACCGGACTAGGCCGTCCTGCCTCCCCGACGGTGGGGCTCGGGTCGGCCCCCCCCCCAGTCCAATGATCGCCATATGCTTGACAGGAAAAAGGCAAGATGGACATGGTCAAGTCAGGTGGGTCTACCCACCACCCCCCCCCCCAAAAAAACAAGGATTGTTGGGGCGTCGACAGAGACACACATCATCATACCTCATGACAGCGTGTAAAACGTTCATTATGATATCATGATTAAATTGGGTGCAGTTATTAAATATGACGTAGGTGCGCAGGCAATGTATTATATGAAAATTATGTCGCACCATCACCAATGTCCTCCTCCATCCATCTTGGGTTGCTTTTCCTGATCGCTTCTGTGGCCTCCCTGTCGGAGAATGCCCGCAGCGGCGTCTCGTAGTTGTCGATGTCAAGCGACCAGTGCAGCCTGTCCTCGTTATAGTAGTCGATGTATGCAGACAGACTCTTGTGGTTCCATATCTCCTCCTCGATGCTCCTGTGGAATCTCTCCAGTTTGCCATTGGTCTGCGGGTGATACGGCCTGGAGTTTATCAGCCCGATTTCGCAGTTGAGCAGCTCCTCCTCAAAGGCAGTGGGCCTCCATCCGCCCTTGGGCGGACTCTTCTTCTTCTTCGGATCCGAGCGCGCCCCGACAAAGCACTTGCCGTTGTCTGAGAGTATGGTGGCAGGCGCGCCGAACTGGGCCACGGCCTGCCGCAGGACCGCCACGACGTTTTCCGAGGTGGCCTCCCTGAACAGGCCCGCACCAGTCACGCACCTGGACGAGTCGTCTAGGAACGTGACCAAATTGAGCCCTGCAAAGCGCGGATCCTTCATGGTATGCCAGTCCACGTGCCACATGGCATTGGAGTATTTGCGCTCAAAACGGACGTATTTTCTGGGCATTGATTTTGCAGCCGATGGCGTCACCAGCCCGTTTTCTTTCATTATCCTGTATACCTCGTAGTAGCTTATATCGAGTTGCCTTCGCAGCCTCTTGGCCGTATGAACCACCCCTGCTGCACTGTGTTTGTACTCCTCCAGGACTGTGCGCACGTCCCCGTCGGGAACCGGGGCGCTCTTTTTCCTTCCCGGCTTGAGCGGCACGTGGTGCGTGTCGCCTGTCTTCCTGAACCGGGCATACATCCGCTGGACGTGCCTTGTCGTGACGCCTATCTCCGGGGCCACCTCCGAGGGCTTTCGTCCCCCTGCACATTGCGTCACTGCGTATCTGATCTGCTTTGCCTCGAGCCTTACAACCATCGGTTTTCTTGATCGGTAAAGCCTAAAGTAATCCTTTGCAATCCTCCTCAAATTAGTGCGACCTAATTTTCGTACAATAGATAGGTGCGCAGGCAAGGACACTTCCATGTCGGGTTTCAAACACAACATTTCGATCCGAGTAACTACACAAAGTCTAGCAAAGTCTGATGATTATCCGTCCTGAGAGGTGATCCGAAATCAGAAACCAAGCGGCCCGTCCGCAGCTGTCCTACTACCTCCCTTCATTAGGACGTAACAGCAGCAGCAGCAGCAGCACCGATGCTGGCCGGCGGCCCTTCATTGAGCGGCCCGGACACGATACCGCAGACAAGGTCGTACTTTGAGCTGGTTCCAAACCGGTCTCCCATGATCCTGTATATTTTGATCATGCGCATGGCGTCCTCCACGTACACTCGTATCTTTGAGTGAGTGATACTGTATCTTTTTGCGCATCGGCGAACTTGTCGCAGTCACGTTGTGATAAGGCATAGGACATCATTCGTAACTGCAGAATGGTTCTGACAAATGGATGAAGAATGGTGCTGAGGGAGATCCTCACATAGATAAATGTCCGACCTTCATTTTTGGATTGTCAGGAAGAGACCCCCAGCCAATGCTATGCCTCACAACACCGTTGCGCGTGGAATTCTTATAAACACGACACATAGATAAGCTCAGGTTCTGGAAGTTCAGGCAGAAATTTTGCCATCAAAAAGGACTGTTCAAACAGAATTTGTGCATAAAATCAGAAACAGCTTCCAGGGCCCGATCAGTTACATTTTTTATCAAAATAGGCACGATGTGTCAAAATTACGGTCCGTTTTTTTTTGATGTGCGCACTACAGATCAAAGTCACGTCCCTTTGCCGAACAGGCATGAAAACACAACTGCAAACAAACGTGCGTCCCTGATTGTTGCCTAGGCATGGGCCATCCTGTTGCTCTGTTATGTGTGGAATTGGCGCAATTGCGGCCCCAAGTTTACGATGTGTGAGTCGGCGGCCTTTGATGATGATGATGCTATGCAGGCATCACACTTGATCAACGTGATTGTGGCAGGTCAAACCGGCGGTTTGCCAAAGCATGGACAGTCACACATACATGCACATGCACATACATGCTGGAGTGGACCCCTGTAAATAGGAACGATTTTGGCAACATTTTATGCACACATTGATCGCTCATTTTTGCGGCACCTCCTCCTGTCTTTTCTGGGTTTTTCGGACAAACTCGTCTGGTGTCAGGTATCCCAGCGCCGAGTGGATCCTGTCCTGGTTGTAGTCCGCAAACGCCTTTGCCAGAACAACCTCGGCATCCTGGAATCTGGCAAAGTCATGCGGCCAGACGTACTCCTTTTTTAGGGTCTTGTGGAAGGACTCGACATGTCCGTTCTGCTCGGGCGTGTTGTGCCAGATATACTCACACCTTACCCCAAGCGCCTTCATGCTCTCCTTGAATTCGCGGCTCGTATACTGGACGCCGTTGTCGCTTCTGACCAGCAGGCCGCGCGCCTCGTCTGCCGAAATCGTGGAGACTGCCCTTGTCAACGATTCGACTGCTACCTGTGCGGTGGCCTGCGTGTCAAAGACGTATGTTATCCACTTCCTGGTGAACGTATCAATTACGTTAAAGCAGTAGCACCACCCGTCAACGCCGCACCAGACGTACGTGATGTCAGTCTCCCACAGCTGGTTTGATCCTGTGGGCTTGAACCTGTCCCTTTTTCCGGCTCGTATTATGTCGTTTTTGGTCTTTTTAGGCGTGATCCAGCCTATCTTGCGGTATATCTGCTGTATCTTCTTGCGGTTTGTCGGCACGCCGGTCTGGCGTCTTATCTGGGCTGCCATGCGGCGCGTGCCGTATGTGGGCCTTTTGTTGCCGATCTCCCTGACAAGCGAGACCGTCTGCGGATCCGGTTCTGTCAGCTTTTGTGGCTTTTTTACGTGGTACCACACAGTTCTAGAGGCACCGCTGTACTGCAGTGTCTTGTTCATGCTCCAGCCCCTCTCCCTTAGCAGTATTGCAATGTTCACCTTTTGCCTGCCTCCAAGGTTTTTTTTAAAAGCGCGTTGGCCACGGCATACTCGCCGATGATGTTTTTGAGCGACTCGTTCTCCTTTTGGAGCTTGTCTTCGGCCGTTGCAGGGCCCCTGCCTGACAGCGATGCGCGTCCTGCCTGCAAAAAGCGTTTCCTCCACTGGTAAAACGTCCTGGGGGAGAGATTGTGGCGACGGCACAGCTCTGCCGTCTCGATGTTGGTATTGAGATGCTCCATGACTATCCCTATCTTGTCCTGTACACTCCATATTTTCTTACTCATATTTGTGATTCGACCTCCTGACTCAAAAAGTGTGCGAAAAAAAGTGTTCCTATTCTAGCGGGGTCCTCACCAACATACATGCACATGCACATACAGCTTTCAGTTGTTGTTTGCGCACTGCTATCTAACAGGGCTTCCCAGAGGAATGTCCCCAGATACCGTCAGCCAAAACGGCTTGTCATCGACGTCTGCGGCCAGCAGCATTGCGTCTGATTCCACGCCTGCCATTTTCTTGGGCTCCAGATTCGCAACAACGATCACGGTCTTTCCGACAATGTCTTCTGGCCGATAGTATTGCGCACCGCCAATAATGACATCGCGCTGATCGTCCTGACCCAGATCAACCCTGCCCTTGATTATTCTAGACTTGCCTTCAATTGACTCTGTTGCAGTAATTTTTGCAACGCGAAGATCCAATTTTGCAAAGTCGTCATAAGATACCGTTGTTGTACTCCTTGTCATACCACTAACCCCCAGACTTGCAGCTTAAAATGGATTTCGAATTATCAAGGATCTTTTTTGCCAATGCCACTGGTTCCAATCCGGTATTTCAGAAAGACGGGAGTCTCAACATATTTTTTGTTTGCAAGAGTGATTGTTTGATCATCAGGAATATTGGTTTTCATGGCAGCCTTCCATGCCGGTGCACACGGACGTTTTTCCAAAAAAAAGCCTGCGCCATCAAGTGTCCAAATTTTTGGCATCATGCATTTTTAGGGCTTTTATTTTTTTTCTTTCAAAGTGTAATTGACTGTGACGGAAGAATGGCAAATGCCATTAGAACTGGAGTTACTGTTCTGGATTTTAGGCATGTTGCCCATCACAGTCAAATAGAGACAATCGGAATCCAATATATGTAGTACGGATCCACAGTAGTATGTTATGGCCACCATCGAGGCAGAAGTCAAGATCAACGCCCCGGCAGACAGGGTCTGGGATATAGTGGCAGATCTTGACAATGAACCAAGATTTTGGAAGGGGACTAAAAAAGTCCGCAACATCTCAAAGGAAGGAAACAAGATCAACAGGGAGATCACCATTGCATTCAGGGATCAAAAGTGCCTTCAGGAAGTCATAATAACGCCCAAAGAGAAGATCGAGGCAAGATTCACAAAGGGAATCATCAACGGGGAGAAAATTTTGACAGTAATCCCAAATGATGAGACCAGCACAGTATTAAAAACACGCTGGGACATCAAGATGACAGGAATGATGGGAATGTTTACTGGAATGATAAAAAAACACATCAAAAACGGCACCGAGCAAGCAATGCATGCCATAAAAACCGAAGTCGAGGGTTAGATTGACAGAAACTACCATCCTCACGATTACGATTACCGCCATTGCAGATGCTTTTAACTATTCGTTGGCAGCTGTTCTCATAGGAGTCTCAGGAGCTTGGGTCTTTCTAATAAAGTCCATGATAGACACGTTCCGACTGACCCCGTTTTTGGACGGATTTGAGGAGACAAAGCCGGCAAGGCATCCAAGTGTCTCAGTCATCCTGCCTGCAAGAAACGAAGAAGAGTTCCTGGGCAGATGCCTTGACTCCTTGGAAAACCAGGACTATAACAACTATGAAATCATAGTCGTTGACGACTCCTCAGAGGACAGGACATGGGACATCATTCAGGAGCATGCAGAAAAACCATCCGGGAAAAAGATAGTTCCAGTCTCAGCAAAGGCAAAGCCGGACGGATGGACGGGGAAGAACTGGGCATGCATGCAGGGGTACGGGCATGCAACCGGAGAACTGCTGCTGTTCACCGATGCAGACACGGCCCATGCAAAAAACGTCATAACGCTGGCAGTGGAGCATCTAAACTCGTTTGAATTAGACGCCTTATCAGTTGTTCCAAAAATGCTGACGTTTGATTTTTGGACACGGGTCACACTGCCGATGATTTCAACGTTCCTGCACACCAGGTTTTCCCCCCTAAACGTCAACGACCCAAAAAAGAAGACGGGCTATTTCTTTGGAAGCTTCTTTATTTTAAAAAGGGACACATACAGAGACGTAGGAATGCACGAGGGAGTCAGGCACGAAATCATCGAAGACGGGGCCTTGGGAAGAAAAGTCAAGGAGTCAGGACACAGGATGAGGATGGTCCGGGGAGAGCACCTAGTCCAGGCAGTCTGGGCCAGAGACAGGGCCACCCTTTGGAACGCCCTGAAAAGATTGATGATTCCGCTGTATCTGCAAAGCGGGAACGTCGCAGTCGGGGTTTTTATTGCAGTCGTATTCCTGCTGTTTGTTCCGTTTCCAACCTTGCTAGTAGCCACATCTGCATTTCTTGTAGGTGATCCTGTTGTTGTTGCTGCTGCTGCTGATAATGGTGCCATGTCATGGATGATTCTGTGCGTGACGGCGGCAGCCGCATCGATCTTGATCTACGCCGGAGCGGCCATCGATGCCAGGATGGGATTGGGATTGGGGCTTGCTCATGCTGCCTTTGCGCCATTAGGCGGACTGGTCGTAGTGATGGGATTCCTAAGCGGGCTGCTCCAGGCCAAAGGCAGATCTTCAGTTGTTACTTGGAGAGGAAGAAATTACTCTATGAAAGATGATCATCATCGTATGCAGGGTTTTCTGGGTGGCGGCGTATAGCAATCCTTTTAGATAGAAAATGAAAAAGATAGATCCTCTTGGATAAATCAGGAATTGTCATCGGGGCTGCAATCGGGGCAGGTATTGCGGCTGTGATTTTTGCAGTACTGTTTGTGGTTCCTCCTCCTGCTCCTGCTCTTATTCCCCCTCCTCCTGCTCCTGCTACTGCTATTCCTTCCTCTTCTTCTTCCATTCCTTCTTCTTCTTCTATTCCTCCCATTCCTTCTTCTTCCATTCCTTCTTCTTCTTCTTCTTCTCTTCCCACCGAATCAACCAAGCCAGACATTGTTGCTGCAAGTAACGACAGGGGGCAGCATTTGCCAGGCACCGTTGTTGACGAGACGGCACCGCTCCTTTACATGACAAAGCTTTCACTGACAGACATCTTTGAGAAATCCGAGCCAGGGGTGGTCAGGGTAAATGTTCAGAGATCAGAGTCCGTCGAGGCCATCATGGGAGGGGTCGGCTCGGGATTTGTTTTTGACAAGAACGGCCACATCATAACAAACGAGCACGTAGTCAGCAATGCCAGGAAAGTCGTGATTACGTTTTTGGACGGAAGATCCTACAATGCAGAAATTGTCGGGTCGGACAAATTTACAGACATTGCAGTAGTCAGGGTGAATGCAGACATGGCATTGCTCAATCCGCTGTCGCTTGGAAATTCCTCAAATCTCAAGGTAGGCGAGCAGATTGCAGCCATAGGAAATCCGTTTGGATTGTCAGGCTCCATGACTTCGGGAATCGTCAGCCAGTTAGGAAGGCTGCTTCCGTCAGGAGAGGGGTATTCCATTCCAGACATCATTCAGACAGATGCGGCAATCAATCCGGGAAACTCCGGGGGGCCCCTGTTGAACATGCGCGGAGAGATCATCGGGATCAACACTGCGATTCAATCTGCAACAGGAGAATTTACCGGGATAGGGTTTGCAGTTCCATCGCAGACGGTCGCAAAAATTGTTCCAACGCTCATTGAGGAGGGAAGATACATGCACCCATGGATCGGCATATCCGGCAGAGACATTGATCCGGACATGGCAAAGGCGCTAGGACTGAAGGATGCCGTGGGATTTCTGGTAGTCACGGTCGTAGAGGACAGTCCGGCAGCCGAGGCAGGACTGGCAGGTTCTGAGAAGACAGTTGATGTCGAGGGGACGACATATCCGATTGGTGGGGATGTGATTTTGGCAGTTGACGGAATCGAAGTCAGGAAGATCGATGACATTTTGATTCACCTTCAAAGAGCAAAGTCAGTAGGGGATGAAATGGTATTGGACGTATTAAGAGACGGTAGGACGACCAGTGTCACAATAGTCCTTCAGGAGAGGCCAAACGGCAGCTAGTTGGCAGCGTGGTGGCAGCGGTAACAACAGCAACAACAGCAACAACAGCAACAACAGCAACAACAACAGCAGTCCAGCACAAGCATAAATAGTCGTATTCAAGAATCCTTTCTGTTGGCCAAGCTTGTCTTAAACTCCGAGATACTAATCAAGGTTTTAGAGGACAGGGAAATTTCAAGGGAAGGCATTTTGGAGGTTTATCGAAAATCCCAAAACGACCAGAGCGAACTTTTTGCAGCTGCGCAAGAACTGCGAAAAAAACACAAGAGAAACACGGTTACTTTTTCAAAAAAGGCGTTTTTTAACATGGCCAACCTCTGCAGAGACACGTGCTCTTATTGCACGTACAAGGCAGAGCCAAAAGAAGAAGAAAAGCTGTCACTGATGTCAAAACAGCAGATCAAGGACGTCCTGAGACTGGCAAAAAGGTACAGGTGCGTCGAGGCGTTGTTTGTTACAGGAGAAAGGCCAGAGCAGAGATACCAGGAGGCAAGAGACTGGCTTGAAGAAAACGGGTTCGAGTCGACTGCCCAATACCTTGCCTATGCATCAGAGGCGGCCTTGGAGGCAGGGCTATTCCCGCATACAAACGCAGGAAACTTGGAGATTGAGGAGCTAAGGGAGCTAAGAAAGACCAATGTGTCCACGGGAATAATGCTTGAGAACATCAGCGACAGACTTGCAGAAGAAGGAATGCCGCACCATCAGGCTGCAAGCAAAAGGCCAAAAGCAAGGCTAGAGGCACTGGAGAACTCGGGAAGGCTGGGAATTCCAACGACTACTGGAATCCTAGTCGGAATCGGGGAAACCATCGAGGAGATCACGGATTCGCTTTTAGCAATCAAGGAACTGCACAAGAAATTTGGAAACATTCAAGAAGTGATAATCCAAAACTTTCAGCCAAAGCAAGACACGGATATGAGATACAGCCCTTCAGCAGACCAGACATACTTTAAAACAATTGTCGCGCTATCAAGAGTCATCATGCCAGAAATGAACATACAGGTTCCGCCAAACCTGTCCCCGGATTCGTATCAGGACTTTTTGCAGCTGGGAATCAACGACTGGGGGGGAATTTCGCCGCTGACGCCGGATTTTGTAAACCCGGAATTTTCCTGGCCAAAAATAAGCAGGGTTGACAGGCATACAAGGGATGCGGGATTTGAGTTGGGATGCAGGTTCCCCGTATACCCGGAATTCTTTCCGTCTGTAAGCAAGGAGCTAAGAGACAGGATGAGGGCCATCGAAGACGAGAACGGGCTGGTAAGAGAGGAATACTGGAGATGATGATCTCAGAGAGGCTTTTCAGGGATGCGGATCCTGTAATTGTCGGGATTTTAGATGACGCCCTGTCAGAAAAGGAGATCTCTGCAAAGCAGGGGGCAGAACTGTACGGGGCAACGGGGGGGCCTGACCTTCATCTCGTGGGACTGGTTGCAGACGAGCTTCGGAGAAGAAGGGTCGGAGATGTCGTGACTTATGTGGTGAATAGAAACATCAATTTTACAAATGTCTGCATAAGACAGTGCGGGTTTTGCGCGTTTAGCAGGGATTTTCGAGAGGATGAAGGGTATCTTCTTCCAAACGAGGAGATCGTCCGAAGGGCAAAAGAGGCGCACCAGATAGGGGCCACCGAAGTATGCATCCAGGCAGGACTGCCTCCGGACATGGAAGGGGGGTTGTACGAAAGCATCTGCAGGGACATCAAAAAGGAGATCCCAGAGATTCACATTCACGGGTTCTCTCCTGAAGAGATTCTTTATGGCGCATCAAGATCAGGCGTGTCTGTCGAGGAGTTCCTGGGCAGGATGAAGGATGCAGGAGTGGATACTTTGCCTGGAACGTCAGCCGAGATTCTGGATCAGGGGCTAAGAGACAAGATTTCCCCTGGAAGGATCAGTGTCAAGGACTGGGAGCGGGTAATCAGAGGAGCCCACAAAATCGGCATAAACACAACGTCTACAATGATGTTTGGACATTTAGAAACGATCAAGGACAGGACAAGCCACATTGCCAGACTCAGAGACATTCAAAAGGAGACCGGGGGGTTTACGGAGTTTGTGCCACTGGACTTTGTTCCGTCAGAGGCCCCAATGTACAAGCACCAGCTGCACGAGGGGATCAGAGGGGGTGCAGACGGCAATGACGTGCTGCTGACCCATGCAGTTGCAAGAATCATGCTAAACAACTTTATTGACAACATACAGATGTCCTGGGTCAAAGAGGGCCAGAAAATCTCGCAGCTGTTGCTGATGTGGGGGGCAAACGACTTTGGCGGCACCCTGATCAACGAGAGCATATCCACGTCTGCCGGCTCAGACCACGGGCAGCTGCTCAGGCCAAAGGAGATAAGGAGGATGGCAAGAGAGATCAGAAGAACGCCGGCTCAAAGAGACACAGAGTACGGCATCATTAAAAAATTCGACGCAGATGATAAAGTCAAGGAAGGAGAAGAGAAGGGACTAGACAAGGTCACAGACACGTCACGGTTTGGATCTTATGCAGAGCTGATAAAGATCAACAGATTCAACTACAGCAATCCCAGGAGAAGGTAGATGCATGCCTCAGAAAAGTGCTTAAACCATTCAAAAAAGCTGGGAGTTGACGAGTGTGAAATTGTCGAGCTGAAAAAGAACATCACAACTGTAAGAATAACGGATTCGGAGATTGCCGAAGTCAAGCAGAATTTTGATGTGAGTTACGGAATAAGAATCATTCATGAGAAAAAAATCGCGTCAATAAAGACAGCAGACCAAGATAATATTCCAAACGCGATCAGCAATTCGATGAGGAGTATGAACTGCATGAAGAAAAGGGAGTTTTGGAAAGGACTGCCATCAAAATCCAGTTTTGGCAAAATTCATGGAACGTTTGATGGGAGACTAGACGAAATTTCAGGAACAAAGGCAGCAGACATTGCTCAAAACATGATAAATTCTACACTCGATCAAAAAATCACGTCAGTTACGGGTTCGCTAAACGTTGTCTCTGAGAGTTTTGAGCTGTCAAATTCGTGCGGATTGCGCCTGGATGAAAGATCAACGTACATCTCGGCAATAATCAATGCAGAGTCAGAGAGAGGCAGTACAGTTCCGGTTTCAGGAATGGGTCATGCAAGCGGCAGGACGCTTGATGGTTTTTGTCCGGAGCAGGTGGGAGAGGATGCCAAAGCCATGTGTCTGGAATCCATAAATCCTCAAATGGTGGATTCTGGAGAATATTCGATAATCTTTGAGCCGTATTCGGCAGGAGAACTGCTGGCCTTTGTTGTTGCGCCGAATTTTAGCTTCAAGACATTTTCAGAGAAGAGGAGCTGTTTTGCAGATGATCTCCAAAAAGAGATTGCGATAGACGGCTTTAGCTTGACTGATGATCCCCACATTCCAGGAGGAGTCGGCTCAAGGGCCTTTGATGATGAGGGGGTCAGAACAAAACCGCAGAAACTGATTGAGTGCGGAATCTTCAGGAACACCTACGCAAATTTGTATGACGGCTACAAGGGAGGTTTTACGTCTACTGGAAACGGGTCAAGGGCAGGCTCGCCGATGGGCAGAAGTTCAGAGCCAATACCTGTCTCGGCTCCGCATAATTTGAAAATAGAGGGCAGCGACGGATCATCATCATCATCATCACAAGAGGAGATGATAAAAGACACAAAGAAGGGAATCCTTGTAAGCAGGCTATGGTATACCTATCCGGTAAATCCGATCAGGGGAGACTTTTCATGCACTGCAAGAAGCGGGGTCAGAATCATCAGGGACGGGAAAGTTGCAGGCCCAGGAAAGTCAGTCAGAATCATCCACAATCTTCGAACAATGCTCAAAAACATCTCGTCAATAGGCGGCAATCAGCAAAACGTGATCCAGTAGACTTTATGCGTAATCGACCGTGATTAAAAATTCCGTAGGCTTTTCCAAACGCAAATGCGCTGATCGGATCAAATTACCGCATGCATCTCGTGTCATGACGCACGTAAAAGTCAGTTGCGCCAAAAGAACGTGCGCAACCATGCAGCACGGCAATGTGCCCCGCTGACAAGTCAGAAAGAATGGCGGTCCGTACCGCCGTATGTCATGTGTCTGGCAGCAGATGCAGCTGCTGCAGCAGCCGGCCGTAGTGTTTTTTCCTTTTCAACATCGTCTTGAGGTTCTCAAGACCCGTGATTATCTGCATGAAATAGTTTAGATCCTTGGCAGTTCCGCCAAACGGCATGGTAAGAATGCCATATCTTTTGAGCCGCCCTATGTGGTGCTCCACCCTGACGCGAACCCTGCTTATCTGCTTGCGGCGCCTCTTTTGCGTTGCAGTAAGATCCCCGTCCCTGGGCTTCTTTGGGGGCTGCCTGTGTATGGCGCCCGGAAGCATCTTTTGAATGCCCTCAAATCCCAGGTCGCTGTAAATCACAAACGCCTCTTCCGGATCGTCTGCGTTTTTTGCATTCCTCATTGATCCGGTGTGCCTTCCAAAGTCCGGGCCGCCCCCTGCGTTCATCACGCCCTTGTCGTTGACGCTTCCGTCCACAGTCTTGCCGCAGTGCAGTATGAGGCCGTCCAGGTTCGAGGTAATTATTGTGTTGAACATGTGCCGCTTTTTTCTTCCCGAGTATCTGGTCTTTCTTGCGGTCCTGTCCCCGGGCCTGTCTACCGGAGTCAGGGTGCCGTCAATCAGGAGCGTCTTTTTTGGGATCAGCACCTCCTCCAGCTTGCCTGCCGGGGTCTTGCAGATGATGCTTGTTAGCTTTTCGGAGGCAGGCAGGAGCCGGCGCAGTAACACGGCACCGTACCGGAGGTACCTGGACATTGTGGACTGGTCGACGTCAAATGTCGCGGCCAGATGATGCTGCGTTGCCTTGGTCCTTATGCTCATGAGTACTGCAAGCAGCGCGTGCCTGATGTACAGCTTGCACCGGTTTCCGGCATCGCCGCCTCTTACGTCGTCCTCCCAGAACAGGGGTCTGTCCTCGTCGTCCATGACTTCTTCCGTAAAGCGCTCCAGTATGATCGTAAATGACTCCTTTGTGCATCCCGTGACGTTGCAAAGGCGCACCGGATCGCCGATTATGCCGTCTGCAACCTCGATTGCGTGCATCCGCAGAGGCGTCCCGCCGCGCACGACTCTTTTTGTCTTGTTTTCTTCGGACTGCCACAGCGAGTCCTCAAACGCAAGCTGCTTCCTCATACGCTCGTTTTGCTTGGACATCTGTTTGTTTTGCTTGGATACCTGCTCGTGTTGCTCGACTAGCATCTCGTGTTGCTCGACTAGCATCTCGTGTTGCGCTTGTAACGCTTGAAATGCTTGGAGAGTCTTGTCATTTGAGCCCATACAGTTAGGGAATCATACAGATCTTTAGGGTTGTTGGTGTGCAAATAATGATCTATTGTGTCGTATTTTTAGATCAGATGGGCCGATTACGCATAAAGTCTAGTGGGCATCCCTGCCTTCAGTTACCCCCTCAATAAAGGCAGAAAAAATCTTTGTAAATCCAATATGACAGGCACAGACTATCAGTCTTTGCAGACATGCGTCACGGCAGCACCAAAGGAGCGGTTTGTAGGAGTCAAGCGTCGATTCAAAGTTGGCAGATTTGGATCATGCATAAACTAACTTGCACCAAACAGATCAATTCCTGTAAAACGCATGTTGTCTGTGAGATTATAGTAATGAGCAGAAATAATCAAGGTTTTTTACGTGTAGTTATGACCTGTTTTGACTCAAAGACTTCTGCCCGCTGCTATACTTTACAAACGTATCAAAAAAACCGGGTATTTTTTGCACGGTCTCCAATTTCGGATCACCTCTGCAGTATATGGGACAAACGCCGCAGCTCGTGCGCCCGGCACAGTCGGCACTTGTCCCCGGATCGAGTCACCATCACCGTCACCATCACTACTCCCCGCCTCCTCATTCTCCTCACCCTCACCCTCACCCTCACCCTCATCCTCCACTCCGCCACCCAAGCACAACATCTGTCTGAGGCGACAAAAGACAAGCAGCCTCGCACTAGCAGTAGCCATGTTAAATGTTAATATGTAAACGCCAAACCACATCAGTCATGGATATGAATAAAATTCTCGTGCCCGTGGATGGTTCAAAAAAGTCCTTTGAGGCCCTGGATCGCGCACTGACCCTGGCTGGATTCACCCACGGCCAGGTTACTGCAATACATATAATCCCACACGTTCTTGCAGGCGGCTCTAGAACCAAAGACTTTGACAGGAACGTTCGTCAGGATGCCGAAATCATTCTAAAAAAGGCAGAAAAAAGGGCAGGAAACAAGGATGTAAAATTCAAAACCAAGATTCTAAGGGGATCCCCCGGATACGAGGCAGTGGCCCTGGCCAGAAAGGGACATTTTGATCACATTGTAATGAGTACGACCGGCAGTGGCTCTGCCACCGGAGACATGCTGGGAAGCGTCTCTAACTTTATACTGCACAAATCAAAAATCCCGGTATACCTTATCAAGTAACCAAGGAATGGAAAAGAAATGACAGAAATCTCCTCTCTAATGAACGGGCCAGTAACAATAGAAGGCGGGGCGTCGCTTTCAAACGCCATAACCAGACTGCTGAGCAGGCAGATCAGCCGCTTGCTTGTAACTGAGGACGGCTCCCACGCAGGCATCATCACCGAAAAGGACATCGGAGGCTTCCTACTGAACGATGATTCTGAGAAAAACCTGGATGACATTCCGGTTTCAAAGATAATGAAAAAAACTGTCTTGGTTCCTGCCTCCTCTACTGTCCCGGAATGTGCAAAAACCATGCTGGAAAAAAACATCGGATCCCTGGGAGTATCTGCAGACAACAGGCAGGTAGCCGGAATAGTGACAAAGACCGATCTTGTGCGCCATTATGCAGAAAATTATTCTGGCAGGCACAGAGTAGGCGACGTAATGACGGCCTCTTACATACGGCAAAATTCCAGTGACTCCCTAAAGAACGTCGTATCTGCCATGGTTGAAAACAGGATATCTAGGATTTTCATACAGAACAACGGCAGCATCGAGGGAATCATCACGTTTCGTGACTTGTTCAACATCGCACTAGAGCAGGGTAACACCGATTCTGTGTTGGATGACTCTGATCCTGCAATATCCGTAGTCTTTACACGGAAAGGGTTTCTTTCGGAATCCGGCTTTGGCAGCACCATGCGTGCAAGTGACGTCATGACCAGAAACGTAGAATCCGTCGGTTTTGAAGTGGATCTGGCAGCTGCATGCAAGGCCATGATCCGGGAAAAAATTAATGGCATGGGAGTCATAATAGAAGGCAAGTTGGGCGGAACGGTGAGCAAAACCGACGTGTTAAAGGCAATCTACATGGACGGCAGCTTCTGATAGATGAGACCTGCGTTTGATCACTTGTCAGATACGGATTTTTTTCATGCATGGCAAAATTTGAAAGGGTTCCTCCCGGCGGCCCTGCAAGCTTGTAAGGGGGTTGGATGGGGATTGTTTCCTAATTTGCCAGAATTCCTGAAAACCGCTGGGATGCCACATGGATCAGGCGTGCAAAAGGGCGAAAATTCAGAAAAACATGCAGACAGAGTCAGGCAGGTGTAGTGCGTGCAGTTGAAAATGGAATGTTTTTTTGGCAAAACAGGCACGATGTGTCAAAATCATATTCCATTTTTTGATGTTGGCACTGGGATTAGGAAACAACCCCGGCTGGATGAGGCCATCCCAACTGCAAGAGCCGCCGGCGCAGGAATTACAGGATGTTGCTCTTTTCACCTTCCAAAACTGACAGGCACCGTATTCAAGGGTGGCCGGATTCGTGACGATGCAGTAGGTGACGTGCGGGAGCTGCAGGCCCCTGAGAGATGATTCGAAATCAAAAGCCGTACGAATTTTTCAGGTGACTTTACAAACACAGCAACGCTCACAATTAATCGAGGTCTTTCACGGGCAATCTGACCATGTTTTGACTCAAAGACTTCTGCCCGTTGCCATAACTTGCATTTTGTTGGTGTTTTGAGCCGTTTCATGCAAATTCGTTCACAAATAATGAGTTTGCCGATTTCGAATCATCTCTCAGGTTGTATGTTTTTCAACTGCTCCAATCATCATCAGCGGAAAAATGTTACTGCCAAGTAGGCCACGTAGCCTATTGCCATACATGCGCCCGTGGCACGTCCTATCATTCCTCCCGTCTTTATTGCAATCAAGATGGACATTCCAAACAGAATCATGATTGTATAATCCACATAGACATCAGCAGAGATCACCACTCCTCCCAACACTGCACCGACTCCCATGATCATCAAAACGTTGTAGATATTGCTTCCGATGATGTTTCCAATTCCGATGTCGGTGTGGCCTTTTCGAATGGCCATGATTGACGTGATTAATTCAGGAAGGGAAGTTCCGATTGCAATCACGGTAAGGCCGATAATTTTTTCAGACAGGCCGAATTCTTTTGCCAAAACCACCGCATTGTCCACAGTCAAAAATGCGCCAACGTAAAGAAAGCCCATTCCAAGTCCAATCAAACCAATCGATTTTAGGTAAAGATTGTTTTTTTCAGGCGCGGACGGCTCGTCTTCAGGTTTGCTCTCTCGCCGTCTCATTGCATGTCTGAAAGTGTAAGCAGCAAAGACTCCCAGCCCTGCAAGGAGTAAGAATCCGTCATATTGGGTCAGATGACCGTCAACAGAAATTGCAACAAGCAGCAAAGAGACTCCCAGCATTATAGGAATCTCTTTTCTTAGAACGGATTTTTGGACTGCAAGCGGGGCCAAAATGGCTGCAATTCCAATCACCATTCCGACATTTGCAATGTTGCTGCCCACAATATTTCCCAAGATAATTGCACTATGCTCGCCTGCAGCAGCTATGCTTGCTGCAAGCTCCGGAGTTGATGTGCCATATGCCACTATGGTCATGCCGATTACCAGATTGCTGATTCTGAATCTTCTTGCAATTGATGCACCACCGCCAACCAGCCAGTTGCCTCCAAAGCACAGCATTGCCAATCCGACTGCCGTCAGGGCAGCACTTGCTGCTATTGCCGATACTGCTGCTGCTGGTTCCACAAGCAAATTTGAGAGATTGCCAGTTTAAAGGAGACGATATGCTATAATTTCACAATTATGACAAGTCAAGCTCATTTGGAGCCGGGTTTCAGGCACAAGACCGACAGGTGATTTCCACCAAACTGTCTTGTTGTGATTCTTCTGAGGAATAAAATGAACGGGTAAAATCAGCGACTTTTAACCAGTCAGAATGGATCTTGTGCGTATTTGCCAAAAATGACGTAAAAACTGCCTGATTTTTTTTTTGATCTGTGCCGATTACGCAAAGTCTAATGGGTTGCGTGCTAATGAAGAATAGTTTGCCAGAGCTCGTTTATCAGAATGGCAATCAATGATTATGTCATGTTCGGCAGCAGGGGGTTTTTCAGGAGCGATCTTGCATGTTAAATTTGCGCAAAATTCCCGTTTTTGCAAGGCATGACGGCAAACAGATGTTTTAATGTCATCGCCCAAAAACAGTGTTGGTTCCACGCCGTCTTTTTGCCCTCTTTTGCCATTATTTGCAACACCTGCAAAACAGACATCAGAATCCAAATCTAAGACTTCTTCTTCTTTCTAAAGATTTCATCGCTTTCTTGAAGGTCGTCTGTGTACTCGTCCATGTCAAGCATGAACTCTTCCTCCTCGGAGTACGCCGACTCGGCATGCTCGCTGATATCCAATCCCATATCCTCGACTTCCGGCGAGACCCTGATTCCGATCAGGTGTTTGATCACCTGCATCAGAATCCACGTTCCCCCAAACCCAATTGCGGCAGCCACACCGACGCCGACGGCCTGGATCCACAGCTGGTCAGGATTGCCAAACAAAAGGCCGTCAACGCCATCAGAATTAATCATGGTGCTTGCAAATATGCCGATTGCAAGAGAGCCTACAATTCCGGCAACGCCGTGGACGGAGCTGACATCAAGTGCATCATCAATCCTTAGCTTCTCTTTGAACAATACAACACCAGAGTATGAGATTACGCCTATTGCAATTCCGATAACAAATGCGTGTTCGGCACTGACAAACCCAGATGCGGGGGTAATTCCGGCAAGTCCGGCAATTGCGCCGTTGATTGTTGCAACAACAGACGGCTTTCCGGTCCTTATCCACGAGAGTCCCGCCCAGATCAGGGCAGAGACAGACGAGGCCATATGAGTGACAATTACGGTGTTGCCTGCAACGCCGCCGGATGCTGCCAAGGCACTTCCGGCGTTAAAGCCAAACCAGCCCAGCCAGAGCAGGGAAGAGCCAAGCACTGCAAGCGGTATGCTGTGAGGAATCATTATGGCAGGGCCATAGTTTCTTCTTCTGCCCAATACAAGTGCGGCTGCCAACGCGGACATGCCGACGCTGGTGTGAATGACTATGCCGCCGGCAAAGTCCACCACTCCCATTTGGGCCAACCAGCCACCGCCCCATACCCAGTGTACGAGCGGATAGTAGATCAGGATGGACCATGCAGATATGAATATGATAAAGGAGCTGAACTTCATCCTTTCGGCAATGGTTCCTGTGAGAAGCAGCGGAGTAATGCACGCAAACATCAACTGGAATTTTACAAACAACACCCCGGGAATTGTCGGGGCAAAGTCCAGGGAATCATCAGAGGGAACGCCCTTGAGAAATGTCCATCGCATGTCTCCAACCAAGCCGTGTTCTGAAGGGCTAAACGACAGGCTAAATCCAAAGACAAACCACATCACGCTAAGCAATGCCAGGCCAAAGAAGATCTGCATGAAGATTGATGCGGCGTTCTTTTTTCGCAAAAGTCCTGATTCAAAGAGGCCCAATGCAGGGATCATTAGCAGCACAAGGCTTCCGGCAACCAGCATCCATGCTGTATCCCCGGAATCAAGAACCATTGAAAAAAACAGATCATCCCAAATTAATAATGGTGACTGAATTTGATTAGCAAATGACCACCATTTGAACATCAAAATCAGAAATTATATTTGTAAAGGGGATACAGTGAAAATCAAATGTTAAAGTTCGAAGTAATTCTTGGCAACAACGATGTCATGTCAATTAGCGAGGCATTAAAGAATATAGGAATAGGCGGCCTCACAGTATCAAAAGTAAGAGGAAGGGGCAGAAATCCAGGTCCGGAGATTCACGCCTCAAAAGGCAGTGAGATTTTTGTCCCTCAATTCAGCGACAAATACAAGATGGAGGCAATTGTTTCTGAAGAAAAAGAGGACAAGGTGATTTCAATCATAAAGGAAAACGGAAGGGTGGGGAAGATCTTTGTTTCACAGATTTTACGTGCAGTAGACATCGCAACAGGACGCGAAGGCGACGAGACAATCTAAGGAAGAGGAATGGGAGGCATCACATCACCATCATCATGAACCTGCGAAAAAGCAAACTGTTTCACAGAGAAAAGATGCAGCCCATCAGGCCCAGAGATTACCCAAAAATCGCCGCGATTTGCGCAATAACTGTTATACCGCCCGTTCTCCTGCTTTTGTTATGAAAGTTTCCAAAATATCAATTGCCAAATTGATTATGGCTGCAGTCGGCCTGACATTGGTTGGAGTGTGGTTGTTTTCAGATTATCTTTTCTAGAGATTAGAGGTACGAGGTCACCTACCATCATCAGTTAGGCATGAATTAGCATGAATGATTGTGATCCTTGTGCCTAGCTAGCAAGGGGACGTGACCACATACGATTAGAGATATTCGCCAAAGTTGTTTTCATAAACGACTGTGGGACTCTTCAGCTGCTTTTCCAAAGTCGGAATTGATTTCATTATGCAGTAATTTACAAAATCACTAAACGACTTTATCCTGTAGTCACTTTTCAGGATCTCTTTGTTTTTTTCATAAATTACCTGCAGTTTGTGCAGTGTGAATTTTTGCAGCGGAACAAATCTGCTTCTTTTTGGCAACGGTTTTGAATCAAGTTTTTCCTCAGAATCAATCTCAAGATCTTGATCTACATCAAGAGTTCCCATATCGACTACCTCTTCCACTTCAGAGACAAAGATTTTGCCACCGTGTGCAAAAGTCAGTCCCGAATTTTCAGAGACCGTCTTCACTACCTGTCTTGCATCTTTGTCAGGAACCACCATCTCAATTTTTGCAAGTGGAATGAATTTGATGCCTGTCGAGCCTGTCTTTGAGCCTTTTAATCCCTCATAGATATGGCCATCATCAAGATTTCGCTTGTCAATGATGTAAGTGCCAACCTTGTTTAGTTTCATTTTAATGGCAGGAAAATTTTTTCGTTTGATGACTGCCTCTATCTTCTTCACAAGCATTTTCCAAGGAACGTCTTATTTATGCCGTGGTTTTGTCGGGGTTGTCGCCTAATTCCACTTGTTTGGCTCAATCTGCACGTTTTTCTGAATTTCCGCCATTTTTCACGCCTGATCCACTGACATCTCAGCGGTTTTCAGGAATTCTAATGAATTAGGCGACAACCCCGATTTTGTCATCAAAACCAGGAGGACATCTGGCAGTACTTTACAAAGGCTGCAGGCGCAAGCAGGTGTAAAAAAACCACCCAAAGGGATCAACAAAGCTCAAGTTAAAGATTAATAAGGTAAAGTACCGTACCATACGGTATCATGATACGAGCAAGACTGACATATGTGCCGCTTGAAGTGGCCGAGCAATTCGAAGATTTCATAATAAAAAGAGACGAGCAGGTTCTAGATGCAGTAAAAGCAAGGACAAAAGACTATAGCACCTTGTCATTGTTGAAACTGTTGTATCAGCTCAAAGGAAATCCAATGACGTTTTCAGAACTGTATTCAAAATCAAAGATCAGGATGAAGAAGTCATTTCTAAACTATCTTCATTTGTGTGTAAATTACAACTTTGTGCAAAAAGAAGCAGTTGGACCCAATATGATCTATTCGATTACAGACAAGGGACGTACTATGCTGAGTCTCTTTATGCAGAAGAACAGCTGACAAAAAGGGTACAAAACATCTACAGCCAAGTGAAAAGTAAATGAGGTCTGTTGTTTTGCCCTGATATTCAGGCATCGTACCTTCTGCCCATCTTCTGTTTTTGCTAGATTTTTTAGTACTTTTCACTTAGCTGATCTAGTGAATATAGTAATTAAAGAGAGCAGGCTCACGATAAACGTGCAGCAAGAATTTCCAGATGCCGAGGTATTTGAGACAAAGAAGGCAGAACTGAAGAATCCGATAATTTTTGCAGGGTTTGTAGGGGCAGGCCTAGTGGGCCCTGTTGCAATAAACCACATCATAGAGAAGCTAGGAATGGAGGAAATTGGCGTAATGAGATCAAAGTATCTGCCGCCATCAACTGTATTTATGAGAGGCAGGCTTCGTCATCCGTTTAGATTCTATGCAAATCAAGAGGGAACTGTTTGTGCAATAATATGCGAAATTACGTTAAGAATGGAAGGACTGTATTTGCTGGTATCTGCAATTTTAGATTGGGCAGAAGAAAAGGGCTCAAAGGAAATTGTCATTTTGGACGGAGTTGCAAGTGACGAACACGATGACAAAGCATACTGTGCAGCAGAAGAAGATCTGGTAAGAACGATGGCAGACAAAGACATAAGCATGATTCCGCAAGGATTCATCACTGGAATTCCCGGCGGCATACTAAATGAGTGCCTAGTAAGAAAAATCCAGGGCATGACACTGCTGGCAAAGGCAAGCAAAGTGGCCCCGGATTCAGGCGCGGCTGCCACCCTAATTGAGGCCCTAAACCGCTTCTATGAGACAGATATTGACATCACGGAACTCCAAGAAGAAAAAGACAGAATTCATTCAGAATTCAGCGAGCTGTCTCAAAAGTACATGGAACACAGAGAAGAGATAGATGACATGTACATGTGATTGAACAGACACGCAGGCGAGCATCCAAATTCTTTTATTCAAAGCAAATACGCATCAAACTATGGCCCTGACATACAAAAAAGCAGGAGTGGATATTTCAAAGATCAAGCAGAGTCAGCTGGCAATCGGAAAACTGATTACATCAACTCACAAAATTCAGAAAAAAGCAAAGATTGCACATGGTTTTGGACATTATGCCGGAATAGTAGAGATTCCAGGAGGAAAACTTTTGGCAACACATGCAGACGGAGTTGGAACCAAAGTAGTAATTGCAAACATGATGAAAAAATACAGTACGATAGGAATTGACTGTGTCGCAATGAATGTAAACGACATTATTTGTATCGGGGCAACGCCAATATCATTTGTAGATTATATTGCAGCAAACAAAAACGATCAACGGATTTTCAAAAGAATTGTAGGGGGGCTGGTGGCAGGCGCAAAAAAATCAGCAGTGCCGATTGTGGGAGGAGAGACTGCAATAATGCCCGATGTGATTGAGGGAAAGGGATTTGCATTTGACTTGGCAGGAATGGTTGTAGGGCTAGTTGAAAAGAAAAAGATTGTGCTAGGAGATAAGATCAGGCCAGGAGACGTAATCATCGGTGCAGAAAGTACAGGAATGCATTCAAACGGGTATTCATTGGCAAGAAAGGCAATACTTGGAAGATATTCTCTCAAGGACAAAGCAAAGGGAGTAGGCAGGATTGGAGATGCGTTGCTAAAGCCAACCCAAATCTACACAAGTCCAGTTTTAGAAATAACTGACAAATGCAAAGTAAATGGTTTGGCACACATTACAGGCGGGGCATTTACCAAACTTTTACGCCTAAAAAAGACGGGATACGAGATAGACTCACTGCCAAAAATCCCGCCAATAATGGGCCTTGTAGAAGAGCAGGGGGTAAAGCCAGAAGAGATGTACAAGACATTTAACATGGGCATAGGATTCTGTGTTGTGGCACCAAAAGATCAAGCGGTACGCATCAAGACAATTTTCAAAAGACACAAGATAGCAAGCCAGGAGATAGGGCAGATCATATCCAAAAAGGGCGTTTTTGTAAACTCTGCAAAGATAGCCTGACGGCATTAAAGAAGAGATCACACTATGAGCAAAAACAGTTTGCCAGTCAAGCTTGGAATGACAGCAACGTTGTCATAATGTGGGGGTTGTCTCCTAATTCCCCGGAATTCCTGAAAGCTGTTGGGATGCCACATGGATCAGGCGTGCAAGATGACGAAAATTCAGAAAAACATGCAGGTTGAGTCACAGGCAGATGGAATTAGGAAACAACCCCGGTAAGAGTATAAAGCGATGGAATACCTAGTGAATGCGTCTGACTGAACAACGCACACTCGCAGCGTCTCGTGCAGGGAACCAGAATAATTTGATATGGGAAGTCACGTCCCTTGCTGGCCAAGCATGGAAATCATAATTGTACATACCAATTCGCGTCTGATTGGTGGGGGGGTGGGCGACCACATACCTTCAAAGTCTTCAAAGTCTTCAAAGTCTTCAAAATATACAAAACAGGGCCTTCAGGTGCCAAAAGTCTTCAAAGTCTTCAAAGTCTTCAAAATATACAAAACAGGGCCTTCAGGCCCGCCCGATACGTGATGTTCAAGACATTTGCGGTGGGATCTGGGTTGGTTTCAGGTTTCCCTCCGGGGGCCTGATGTGCATCTATGTGTCGTGTTTATAGGGATTCCACGCGTAACGGTGTTGTGAGGGTAACAGGATGGCCTCTGCCTAGGTTAATTTTTTGCAATCCTTTGATCCACTGGTTGGTATGGGGTCGTATCTCTCTCTTGCTGGCCCGGCGTGAAGACCGTGCATACTGATGCAACCATAGATACGGTATGGGGTCGTATCTCTCTCTTGCTGGCCCGGCGTGAAGACCACATCTCCGTGCAATTCGTGCCTAACTAGTCAGGGGGAAGCAAACTTGTACACTGATTGCCGCGCAATACCTAAATCAGGCGTAACAGATCGATTATTGGAACACAAAAAGGATCAAATATGATAGCGGTACCCAAAAGTTCCAGAAGCTACTTTAGTCTCAAAGGTAATACGATAGCCCCTGAGAGTTGATTCAAAATTAGCAAATTCTAATTATTTGTGAACGGATTTGCATAGAACGGCTCAAAACACCAACAAAATGCAAGTTATCTGTGAAATCACTTGAAAAATTCATACGTCTTCTAATTTCGGATCACCTCTCAGGTAGGCGGAATTACGCGACAACCCCGGTTGCAGGTATGCAAATCATGATCTATTGTATTATATTTTTAGATCAGACGGGTTAATTACGCATAAAGTTTATTTTGCCGGTGTTTTGAGCTCTTACGTTTTATGGATCAGTCTTTTCTATCATGTTGATCGAGTTTTTGTGTTTATAGTGTAGTACTGGCTCTCCCATATTGTTTACTCGGTCTGTGCCGTACACTTTGATCAGTTTGATTCCTATCACTATGATGAACTTTTTTGTCTCATAGATGTTGAAGGCCTTCTTAACCAGTTTAAAGGCAAGCTCGTGTGTTTCATCTGCCTTGGTTGTGGAGCCCGTACGCTCTTTTAGGCCAGATCTGTCAAAGTCCTGAGGTGCTACTACCGCTGCTACAGTTACAGCCGTTACCTTACTTTTCCCTACCTCATTTGCACCGTCCTCATTGACTATGTGGGTAACTGTCGGCATCACCTTTATCCTCAGGCCGTTCTCAGTTTCATACTCGCTGTATTCCTGTCTTATGGTGTTGAATTCTACTGGATCGTGCTTCATTTCAACTTCCTAATGTCGGGCTCTCCGTCTTTCTTGTAGTGAATCAACCATATCTGCTCCCTGCTCCAAAAGTGTGGCTTGTGTGGTATTTTTTTTGGGGTACATATCTTAAAATCATCACTTCTGATTTCCGTAATCAGATGTTTTTTCTTGTTAGAGTACTCATAATTTATGTTGATTCTTGCCCCTATGCCTGCCGGCAGATCATCTGATTACACTAGTCCCTCAACTCGTAAAGATTCACACTTCCATCTTTTTTGGAAATCATATAATCCCTGCCCTGATAACTGAACGCGTAGGGCTGGCCGTCCTGCATCAACTGTTCCCTGACACGTATTGTGTCTCCCCTGACCTGTACAGGGTGGGATCCCTGGTCAGAGTCCTCAAAAAATCCGTCGCATATGAACTCCTGCAAAGAGTCTCCGGTAGTCACACCTTCTTCAACAAACGTTGTCGCAGATCCACTAAGCACCTTGGAAATGTATGGCTTTTTTGGTTCTACGGATACAAAATTTGGATGTGACATTTCTAGCTCTAATGGCACTGTACTGATTAAAAACTTTATCTTAGACTTTATGGGTAAGAGTTTACCCCTCATCTGAGATACGGCGTGGTATAGGCGTGATCATGAAGACTCCGGCCGGTAGGGTCGCTTGAGGGATAAACTCTTGCGACTTTATGCGTATTTGTCAAAAATGACGTAAAAACTGCCTGATTTTTTTGATCTGTACCGATTACGCATAAGGTCTATCACCTTATATGACATATTTTAACAGCCATAGTAGGCAAAATGGCAGCAGAGGCGCATTTCATTGAGACAATTATCGGGGTAGGAATCCTGTTGTTTGCCGCCAAACTGATGGCAGAACTCTTCCTCAGACTGAAGCTTCCAATCGTTTTGGGCGAATTGTTAGCAGGTATGATTGTAGGGCCATTTGCACTTGGACAGTTCTTTGTAATTGACGGAAGACACTTGTTACAAATCAACGACGAAATAAGAATTCTAGGAGAGATGGGGGCAATTGTAATTTTGTTTATGGCAGGATTGGAAATGACTCCAAAAGAATTTCTCAAGGGAGGAAAGGCATCATTTACAGTCGGAACCCTAGGAGTGGTGATTCCGTTTTTTGCAGGACTTGGTGTGTTTGGCATATTTGGATTTGAGGCATTAGAATCAATGTTAATTGCTACAGCGCTGACGGCTACAAGTATAGCGATTTCAATTCAAGTGTTAAACGAATTTGGAAAAATCAAGACACCTGAGGCCAGATTGATTATCGGGGCAGCAGTGGTAGACGACATTTTAGCAATTGCAGTATTATCAGTTGTAATTTCAATTACAGGCTCAGATGCAGGAATTGAAAGTATTGAAATCACAGATGTCACGATTACAATTCTCCAAGTTCTCGGATTCTTTGCAGTCATGCTGATTGTTGCAGTCATAGTCATACCCAGAGTCATCACCACACGTTTGTGGAAGGCAAAAGGCAGTGTAGAGGGAATTGCAACTGCGGCGTTCTTTGGGGCAGCCGCACTAGCAGGATCAATTGGACTATCGCCGATTGTCGGTGCATTTGCAGTTGGAATGGCACTGTCAACTACCAAAGTCTTTGAGAAGGTAGAGAATTTCATAGAAAAGATCGGTCTGATATTTGCGCCGTTATTCTTTGCAATAATTGGGGCACAGGTAGATCTTAGGGCAGTAGACATTAACATTCTGATGTTAAGCGGGGCAGTGATTGCAGTAGCTGTTGCAACCAAACTCTTTGGATGCGGATTGCCAGCAATGCTGTTCTTGAAAAACAAGGCTCAAGGACTGAGAGTGGGAATCGGAATGATTTCCAGAGGAGAGGTAGGGTTGATTGTAGCAGGGGTAGGAGTTACAGCAGGGGTTCTGACCTCCGAGGTATATTCTACAATTGTCATCATGGTGGCAGTGACTACCATTATCACGCCAATATGGCTGAAGATGGAATACAGAAAAGAACAGCAGAGAGAAGGAGGCAATGCGCCAAGTGAAGAAATACAGCAAAAACCAGAATAGTCCATCATAAAGTCTTAAATTGATCAGAGACGGTCATCAAATTGTTACATGTCATCAGAAACAGCTTCCGAAGAATTTAGAGCAAACATGTTAGCAGAGATCAAAAATATCATAACTGATCTTAGTCAATTAAAAGAAATGACCGTAGCAAGTACCGCAGCTGCAAGAAGGCCAGCAAGGAAGACTGCTGTAAAGAAAAAGGCTGTAAAGAAAAAGGCCGCAGCTGCAAGAAGGCCAGCAAGGAAGACTGCTGCAAAGAAAAAGGCTGTAAAGAAAAAGGCCGCAGCTGCAAGAAGGCCAGCAAGGAAGACTGCTGTAAAGAAAAAGGCTGTAAAGAAAAAGGCCGCAGCTGCAAGAAGGCCAGCAAGGAAGACTGCTGTAAAGAAAAAGGCTGTAAAGAAAAAGGCCGCAGCTGCAAGAAGGCCAGCAAGGAAGACTGCTGTAAAGAAAAAGGCCGCAGCTGCAAGAAGGCCAGCAAGGAAGACTGCTGCAAAGAAAAAGGCCGCAGCTGCAAGAAGGCCAGCAAGGAAGACTGCTGCAAAGAAAAAGGCCGCAGCTGCAAGAAGGCCAGCAAGGAAGACTGCTGCAAAGAAAAAGGCCGCAGCTGCAAGAAGGCCGGCCAGAAGAGCACCAAAAACAAAACGCACTTCCAGGCGACGTTAGACACAAAAAAAGCCAAATTATTTAACGAATTTATGTCCAGATTGAATTGAGCATTCATGAGCAAGCTGGATACCGGACTTTACAAAGCATGCAGTGAAATTACTCAGAATTTGCTAACATTCTCAAAACCCAGCAGAAGGCAGGTAAAAGAAGAGATCAAAAAGATATGTGCAAAATACTCCCTAGAAAGAATTCCCAGAAACCACGAGATTTTATCAGTTGCAAAAGATTCAGACTTTGAACAGCTGCGCAAGGTATTGCTCAAAAAGCCTGCAAAAACCGCGTCAGGTGTTGCAGTAGTCGCATTAATGCCAAAACCATATGCGTGCCCGCATGGAAGATGCTCATATTGCCCCGGAGGAATTGAGTTTAACTCTCCAAACAGCTATACGGGAAACGAGCCATCTACAATAAACGCAATAGAAAACAAATACGATCCCAAATTACAAATCACGACAAAAATTGACAAGCTAGTTGCATTTGGCCATGACACATCAAAAATGGAAATCGTCATTGTTGGTGGAACGTTTTTGTTTATGCCAAAAAGTTATCAAGAGAACTTTATCAAATCTTGCTATGACGCATTAAACGGAACAGGTTCAAGAACACTTCAAGAGGCAAAACAAAACAACGAGAGCGCTTCCATTAGAAATGTGGGGTTTACAATCGAGACCAAGCCGGACTATTGTAAAAAAAAGCATGTTGACTGGATGCTAGATTATGGAATTACCCGAATTGAGATTGGAGTCCAGTCACTCCAAGAAAGAGTGTATGAAATTGTAAACAGAGGCCACAACTACCAAGACGTGGTGGAATCATTTCAGATTTCAAAGGATGCAGGATACAAACTAGTGGCACATATGATGCCAGGGCTTCCCACGGTCACTCCCCAGGGCGACATTGCAGATTTTAAGAAGCTGTTTTCTGATTCAGACCTCCGCCCAGACATGCTAAAGATCTATCCATCACTAGTAATTGAAAACACTCCGCTGTATGAAGAATACAAACTTGGAAAGTACGTTCCGTATTCCAATGAAGACATGATCAAGGTTTTGACCCAGGTCAAAAAAGACATTCCAAAGTGGGTCAGAATCATGCGCGTTCAGCGTGAAATTTCCCCAAACGAAATCATTGCAGGACCCAAGGCAGGAAATCTCAGGCAAATTATACATCAAAATCTAGCAAAGCAGGGCCTGGCTTGCAAGTGCATCAGATGCAGAGAGGCAGGATTGGCCAAATCCAATCTAGAAGAAAAAGACATCAGGCTAACGCGAATCGGGTATGACTCATCAGGAGGAAAAGAGGTATTCCTGTCATTTGAGGATGACGATGAGTCAGTTTACGGGTTTTTGAGATTAAGAAAACCAGGCGCCGATGCACACAGAGATGAAGTCCAGGACGCATGCATTGTAAGGGAGCTTCACGTTTATGGAAAGTCTCTGAGGATCGGAGAGAAGAACAAAGAGAATGAAATCCAACATTCAGGATTTGGCAAAAGACTGATGAGCGAAGCTGAAAGGATTTCAAAAGAAGAGTTTGACGCAAAGAGGATTTTGGTGATTAGCGCAGTTGGAACAAGGAGATACTATCAGAAACTAGGGTATTTGTTATATGGGCCATACATGGCAAAGAAGTTGTAAGTCAGCAATGTCTGGACAAAAAATTATTGGCAGGGGAACTTGGATTGACAAACTAGCACACGAACTACTAGAACGAGAAAGATCCCTTGGCAGAAAGACAGATGTTTTGAGGGTTGAAAGCGGTCTTGGCGCATCAGGAATTCCACACATAGGAAGTTTGGGTGATGCAGTAAGAGCATACGGGGTCAAACTGGCACTAGAAGATGCAGGATACAGATCCGAACTTGTCGCATACTCTGACGATCTTGACGGATTGAGAAAAATTCCCAAAGGAATGAGGGATTTTGGATTAGAAGAACACATTGCAAAACCAGTCTCGCTAATTCCCGATCCATATGGGAAACATGACTCGTATGGCATGCATATGAGCAGTATTCTCTTAGAAGGACTAGACAAGGTCGGGATAAAATACGAATTCATACGAGCCAAGGATGCCTACGAGCAGGGATTGCTCAAGGATCAAATCCATACAATCTTGCAGAACAGCACAAGGATAGGAGACAAGATTGCAGAGCTGGTAGGACAGGGGAAATACCAAAAATATTTGCCATATTTTCCAGTGTGTGCAGGCTGTAGCCGCCTCTATACGGCAAAGGCAACCAAGTACATTGCCGATGAAAAGAAGGCAGAGTACATATGTCACGATGTAGAAATCGACGGAAAGACGATCAAGGGGTGCGGCCACAAAGGAGAGGCAGACATCACAAAAGATTTGGGAAAACTGGCCTGGAAAGTAGAGTTTGCTGCAAGATGGGCCGCATTTGACATCAGATTTGAAGCTTATGGAAAGGACATTATGGATTCAGTCAAAGTAAATGATTGGGTATCTGACGAAATTTTGCAGTTCCCACATCCCCATCACGTAAAATATGAGATGTTCCTAGACAAGGGCGGAAAAAAGATTTCAAAATCCTTGGGAAACGTCCTGACTGCCCAGAGATGGATGGAGTTTGGCAGTCCAGAATCGATTTTGTTACTGCTATACAAGAGAATTGCAGGCGCAAGGGAGCTTGGGTTAGAAGACATCCCATCACTGATGAGCGAATACAACGAACTAGAGGACATCTATTTTGGAAGAACCAAGGTGGACAATCCTGCAAGGCTGACAAAATCAAAAGGACTCTATGAATATGTCAATTTGCTGAATCCGCCAAAGCAGCCAAGCACACACGTCAACTATAGGTTGTTAGTGGAGTTATCAAAAATCTTCAAGGAGGACAGAAAAGACAGAGTCATGAAAAAACTGCTAGACTATGGAGTAATCAAAAATCCCGAACCAGAAATCGAGCAGTTAATAGAGATTGCCGGAAATTATGCCGATGAATTTGACGAACGAGAAAAAACACAGGTTGATTTGGATGAGACTGCCAAAAAGGCGCTGAGAATCCTTGTTGAAAAGTTGGGCGGGGACGAGGAGCCTGAAGACATTCAGAATACAATCTATCAGATTGCAAAATCAAACGACGTGCAGCCAAGAGACTTTTTCAGAATACTATATCAGATAGTTTTAGGAACGTCACGAGGGCCAAAGATCGGCCCGTTCATTGCAGATATCGGAAGAAAGCAAGTCGCAAGGACAATTTCAGAATACGTGTGATCACCATGGCCCACAGCGAACACAACAGATCAAAAAACAGCGGGGGTTTTGCACTGATAATTTTTGGTGCGTTGCTGCTGTTCTTGGCTCCAAATATTTATCCAGGCATGCCTGAACTAGGAATAGCTGCCCTCACCGGAGGAATAATAATCGGAACGATTGGATTTTATCTGAAATTCATCAAAGGAAGACCAAGAAGGGTATGAGAGAAGATGGGATTTTTTGGAAAAAGGAAAAAAGACACACATGCCAAGGAGAAGGGTGTAAAAAAAGGAGGAGGTGCAACAGAGGAAAAGGAGGGAGAGGAGCAACAGCAATATGCTCAAAAAGAAGAGATGCTAGCATCACTAGAAAAACTGGAATTTGAAGTCAAAGAACAAAATGCAGAAAAAGACAGGCTTTTAGAAAGGGTCAGGATTGTAAAAGAAGAGTATGATGCTACCATCAGCAATTTGATGACTGTAAAAAAAGAGCTAAACCAGAAAAAACTGGAATTGGATGTTGCACAAAGAGAGCACAAATCAATTTTAGAGAAAATCAGGGGACTGGACAGAATCAAAGATGAGGAAAAGGAGGCCGAGTTTGTTAAAACAGAAGGCGAACTAGAAAAAATCAAAAGCGAGTTAGAAGAGATGACAAAAGAGTATGACGGGGTAAAAGAAGAACTTGCCAAAGGCAAGTCAGACCTCCACATGACTAGAAAACAGCAGATTGATGTTGAAAAAGAGCTTGAAGAGGCAAATTCAAGACTGTATAACGCAAAAGAAGAACTAGACAAAAAAGACGAATTTCAAGATACAAGCGTTCTAACGCCAGGAGAAAAAGAGTTCATTCAAGGCAAAACCGGAAAAGACAGCAATTCTGCAAGAGTCATCGAGGCTGCAAGCGCAGTCGTAGGTTCGCTAAAATCAAAACTAGGCACAGCTCAAAAGGAGCTTGATACGGTCCAGAATCTTTTAGAAAAAGAGAGGCAGGCACATGCAGAGACTAGAAGAGAACTAGACAGTCTAAAATCATCATCTGAATCATAAACTCTCAAAATGCTTTTTCCATTTTGCTCTAATCTCATCTTCAGACATCCCCAAATCATACAAGGGGGAAGTCACTTCAGATACCCTTGAGACGTCCACCAGAACAATAGAGCCGATTGGGCTCTTGATGCCTTTGTCTCTGTAAAACGACAAGATTTCGCCGTATTGCTCACCCCGGATAAGGATTCTAGCTTTGCCTGAAAAGAGATAGCCCCTTCTTGACAGAGGATCAACAACGTTAATCTCCACGTTTGGATTTGATGCCAAGTTCTTCATGGTATCAGGAGAACGGATATCTGCAAATGCCAACGTCTTCTCATCCCATCCCACAACAGTTCCTTTCGGGGACAAATTTGGAAGTCCATCCTCAGTTACCGTGGCAACATAGCCCAGCTTGTGCAAGTCCAGAAAGGACTTGATTTCAAAAGTGATCATGGATAGGATCATATCATTGGAGAGATATAATTAATTTTCAACTCTGTCATCATCTCATGACTTCGGCCATAAACTGCGAGAAGAAAAAGAACCCTATTCCGCCGCCAATAATTGCCACCCAGGCGGCAATCTGTTTGATTTTAGACATTAAAGGAATTTTTTCGAACCCACTATTGAATCTAATTGGGCGGCCAGTATTCCCAAAAGTTCCATGAAAAACGGTTCCACATTTAACACAATTCAGATTATGATGCCTGCAGATCCGCATGTCACCTACTGCACTGCCATGAGTCAGTTACATCTGTGAAGACTGGCGGCAGTCCATACAGACAGTTATAATTAAACCAGAGCCAGACAGACAGCAAGTAATGGCAAGCATCAAGGACGTAGGCAAGTTTTTTGTGTTTATTGTAGGCGGACTAGTGGCAGTCATTGTGGGCTCATTTATGATTCGTGGGACTATGCACATGTGGGACAAGCCAGAAGACAGTAAGGAAGAAGAAGGCAAGGACTAAAAACAAGGAGTTCAAATTGCTTGTAAGTGCTGCAAGACTCTACAATCAGAAAATCATTGGACCGATACATTTCACGAAGAATTCAAGAGATTCCAACTGAGATCAGGCAAACTTTTCCAAACATCAAGCAAATTTGGAAATGTCAAAACGAGGTTGATTTTCTGTATGGATATTATGTTGGGAAGATAGAAGAAGGCGCACTGCATTACCTTCTCAAGGCAACAAGAGCATCGGCCGGAGGATATGTGGATACTTTTGAAATCAGGGGGATTATTGAAATGCATAAATCCGAATTAGCCGATACGATTTCAGATTCGCTCAATTAGTGAGGTAAAAATAGCCCGACAGCTTTGAAAACACATGGTTGGACCACAGGACGGAGGGTTTGGATTTGATCAATCTAAAAAATATACCAGTGTTGAAAATTTAGACGAGATCTGTGTCCAGTGTCAGGCAGGACAGCACAGGAGATGTTTGAAGAAATCCAAAGTACAAGACAATTGCGAATGCGAGCATTGTATGATTTACGGCTAGATAAAATATTGATCAAGTTTATTTAATATCGCAAAAACAAAATAACACATGTCAAGGCAGTGCAACTTTGAGTGTACGTATTGTGGTATGGAATTTGGCTCAAAAGTCATGGAGCTTGCATTACACATTGCAAGAGTCCATGATCCTCCCAGAAACAGAAATTAGGAGATGCAGTATAGCAACGGGCAGAAGTCTTTGAGTCAAAGTAGGTCATATCTACACGTAAAAAACCTCAATTATTTCTGCTCGTTGCTATAGGATCAGGAAAAACCTGTACAGTCTTGAGGCCCCTGACACGGGGCTGTATCCGGGCGTGGACTGATCCGTGTCGTGCCTTCCCTTGAGGATGATATGCCCTGTGTGCTTACCAAAAATGGCGCAAACGCTACCTGGTTTTTCGATCTGTGCTGGCTACGCGAGAGGCCTAGCACAATACGATCCTATTTGATTCATGTCAAGGTCTTCGGCTGTGGTGCGGCTCCCTGATAGACTTGGTAGATGCATGGGGTCACGTCCACCCGCCATCCTAGGATTCTACTTGGACACAAAATTCCAATCCAAAGAAGATCTGGGTTTCATGTCCCGAAGATTGTACAGAACCCCTGGCGCAGCGTGCGGGTGTATTTCTCGCGCGTCTCCTCTGCCTTGATCCCCTGGTTGAACAGGGCAAGCGGGGCCGTCTGGCCCACCCTCTCAAAGTCCTCCATCGCAAGCTTCATCTCTGTTTCCATATTCCTGGAACGCATAAAAGGTACAATATTGTAATGGACCGGACGGGATTCGAACCCATGACCTTTGCGGGGATTTTTTTCCCTTACGCAGTGTGAGTGCGTCATCCAAACCAAACTAGACGACCGGTCCAATAAATTTACAAAAAGACACGCTTTTTTATCTTTAGATTCTGTTATTACCTTGGCTTTTAGTACTGTGATGAAACACTCTTTTCATGTCTTCTCCTCTTCAAGAATTTGACGCGCTAATTGATAAAATGAAATTGGCCTTTGAATATGCCGATAACCTTGGCCAGTATGATGTTGCAGCCAAAGTACTCTACCAGATGAACGCACAACTGCCTGATGACTTGCAACTGTCCCTAGACGAACTGGAAGATCCAGAATCTGCAAAATCCTTTGTTATGAGACATCAATCTGAGATAAAATTGGCCATTTCAGAATACAGGCAAAGGATGATGAATCTTTAATTCTATTTTTTTATGCCGAGATTTCTGTTCTTTAATCTCAGGAATGGGTTTCTGCATTTTCTGCATCTTGTAGCCCCGACATCATTTCTGGCACCACAGTTAAAGCAAATTTTCATTACCAGTCGAGCTTGCTGTGCGATTCTTTTCTTTTCTGGGTCTGTTATGGGCATGACAACCTTCTCCTCGGCTTCCCTCTTTTATTCTAACCGGATTTTTCCATCTTTCCTGCAAGCAAAACCGGCACTTCGGCTGGTCTTTTAGCAACAGGAATGTTTGCCTTGTTAAACATCGAGACTTTGGATTCGGCCGAACCATACGTTCCCATCACTATTGCCCCTGCATGGCCCATTCTCTTTTCTTTAGGTGCGGCCCGTCCTGCAATGTATGCGACAGTCGGTTTGTCAAACCTGCTATCGATGATTCTCTTAGCTAGCATCTCTTCTGAATCCCCCCCGATCTCTCCTACCACCACCATTCCGTCCAGATCTGGAATGTCTTTTATCATGTCAAATGCGTCAACTAGCCTTGTGCCGTTTACAGGATCACCGCCGATTCCAACTGTGATTGCTTGGCCAAATCCTGCACTGGTCAGAGCATCTGAAATCTCATAAAGCAGGGTTCCGCTCTTTGAGAGCACTGCAATTCTTCCTGCCTTAAATGGCGTTGCCGGCATGATTCCTACTTTGATCAGTTCCGGAATCATTATTCCTGGCGTGTTTGGACCGATGATTGCCGCCCCTTTCTCATCTGCCAATGCAAGTGCCTTCATTGTGTCTCTGATTGGGACATGTTCTGGGATTGCAACTAGCAGTTTGATTCCTGCATCAAGGGCGTCTTTTGCAGCTAACAGGAAGAATTTTGCCGGAACAAAAACAATTGAGATTTTTGCGCCCGTTGCATCAACTGCTTCCTGCATCGAATCATATATCGGAACAGAGTCTTCGAACCTCTGCCCCCCCTTTCCCGGGGTTACACCGGCTACCACGTTTGTTCCGTATGCAATCATGTTTCTTGCATGCAGTGAGCCATATGCCCCTGTAATCCCTTGAACGATTACCCCTTTCTTCTCATAATCCGGGTCTTCTGGCCTTCCTTTTAGTATGCCAAAAATGTCAGTCAACTCTTTACTCCCATCACTGCGGCATTAATCGCCTCTTCTACAGAGTCGAAGATTTTGATCCTAGAGCCTTGCAGCATCTCTTTTGCCTTGTCTGACTCTGTTCCCTTTAGTCTTGAAAACACAGGCAGATCAATAACATTGTCCTCGTATGCCTTTAGAAACGCTTGGGCCACTACCGTGGTCTTTACAATCCCCCCGTAGAGGTTTACCAAAATTCCCCTTACCCTGTCTAGTTTGCTGATTAGTATCAGTGCTTCATAGACTGACTCGGTTGTTGCACCGCCGCCGACATCAAGAAAGCATGCTGGCTTGCCGCCATTGTCTGACAACATGTCAAGCGTCGACATTACCAGGCCCGCACCGTTTCCAACCACTGCAATGTCTCCGTCCAGCTCCACTAATGAGAAGCCGCTTTTCTCTGCTTGCTCTTCAATTGCAGTCTTCTCTTGGTACTTTTGTAATTCGTCATGTCTAAAGTTGCTGTTATCATCAGTTACGAGTTTTCCATCCAATGCCATGACGGTTCCATCCTGCGTTATTGCCAGCGGGTTAACCTCGACCAGCTCGGCCTCCTTTTCAATCGTTAGTTTTGATAGTTTCTTTAGGGTGTCGACAAACTGGTCTGCAATGTCTCCTTCAAGCTCAATCTCCCTTGCAATCTCCCTTGCAACCTCGTCTGAGACATCCCCCAGGCCTACCTCCCTGATGATTTGATTTTTAACTGATTCGATTTCAACTCCGCCCTCATTAGAGGCAATGACTGTATAACATCTCTTTGAACGGTTCAGAAAGACAGACAGATACAGTTCCTTTTTGATGTCTGCCATCTTCTCCAAAAGTATGGCCCTGGCCTTTTCGCCCCTTACTGTCAAATCCATGACATGTGGATACTTTATCTCAAATTCGTCCTCGTTTTGGCATTTTTGAATGCCCCCTGCTTTTCCTCGGCCGCCTACCGGGACTTGGATTTTGATGACAAGTGGAAACCCCAGTTCTTTGGCGTGCTTTCTGCCGTCCTCGATATTAGTTGACGGCATGCCGTCAAGCAGGTTGATGCCATACTCTCTGAACAGTTCTTTGGCCTGAAACTCTAGTAACTGCATGTGCAAAAATCATGAATTTTACGGTCTTTATTAACTATGACGTTGCCCCGAGCTGCTCTTCGAGAAAATCAATCATTTCCAAAAATCGATCCTTGCTTTTTTTCAACAACTCCTGTGGGTACTCTTCGATTGTAAAGACAGACTGCTGGTTAAAACTTGGAACCAGAACTCCTCCAGATGTTACTACCTGCTCAACGACATATCCCTTGGTCAAAGTGCAGACAATCTCTTCGTAGGATTCGTCCTCTTCTTCAAGGGTTTGCCTGAATAAGACAATGGGCTTATTTGTCTTTGCTGCAACATTTGAGCCCTCCTCTAGCAGGTCTGTCAGACGTTGAACCTGCCATGCATCCAGACTGATCTGCTTTGCCATACTACTATGAATACGAGATTTTTCTATTTAACCTCGACGCCAAGTGCGGTTTTATGTCTGGGTTAGAAACTTTCTTTATCCCCAAATGGATTTCTGTGTGATGTTGAAGAAATTCTGCTGGCTTGCTGAAAGATTTTTGTTTTTGCCCAACAATGAATGACGGTTTTGTTATGTTTGTGTTGTCAGGTGCCATAGTGCGCACAGTTGAAATCCGGACATTTTTTATCAAAATAGGCACGATATGTCAAAATTACGGTCCGTTTTTTTTTTTGATGTGCGCACTATGCCTGGTAGTCACATGCCAGGTCTTGAATTTACATGCATGGCATCATAAAAGATCTTGCCAATCAAAACCCGTTCTGATGCAGTCGTCACGTGTATGGCAGTGGCAGTGGCAGTGATGATGGTGGTGATGGTGATGGCAGACGGATCGACTGGGCTCTAGTCGGAGCTATACAAGTGTACACACCAAAAAAACGGTTCATAATTGAGACATTGTGCCTGTTTTACTGGAAAGATAATCGATTTTCAACTGCACGCACTGTATACTGTTGTGCCGGATCCCCGTCCTGTCATGATCTGTATGCGATATTTCCATAGCTGCTTGCAGGAGGTGGCCGGCACGCGGTGTTTATCCCGTGTTTGTTCCTGCGTTGATCACGCTGTCGCCTCCTTTTTGATCAAAAAGCCGATCCGGGAGGAATCTCCAATTGCCGTCTGCGTGGCATGTTGCTTTTGGCCTTCATGCCTTTCCACCTACCTTCATGCATTTCCACCTGACTGCCCTCCTGCATTTTGGCATGCCTAGCTGTTGCGACAAGTCTGTTTGACTCCCTCCTTGTACATGGCAAGGCAATATCGACTCTCAGGAACGGCAATACATGGTTGTGTTCCGTGTCGTCTGCATGATACAAAATACGTACCGCCGGGCATATCCAATCGCCCACCAAGTGTCAGATCACATGATGCTGGCAAGACTTCACATGGCGTCTGTTTGCATCTTGTCCGATTTTGGCCTAATCATTTATAGTATATTTCCTAGCTTGGCTGGTAATTTCAGCAAGTCTTTTTAATTAAAAAAATCAAAACTATGCAATGAGAATTTCACCAAAAATGAAAAAAGCTCTAAATGATCAAATCGCAATGGAGTATGCCGCATCAAGTACCTATCTGTCAATGGCTGGTTGGTGTGAGGTAACAGGCTATCATGGCGGTGCAAGCTACTTCTATGCTCAATCCGCTGAAGAACGCAATCATATGCTAAAGTTTGTAAAATACCTGAGTGATGTTGGGGAAGCAGCTATAATTCCTGCTGTAAAAGCACCTGCAAGTACTTACAAGTCTCTTGAAGAGTTGCTCAAAACTGCACTAAAAAACGAACAATCAGTGACAAAAGCAATCCACAAAATTGTAGACCTGGCACATACAGAAAAAGATCATTGCAGTTATGCATTCTTGGAGTGGTTTGTAAATGAACAAATCCAAGAAGAAGCAAAGTTTGAGGATCTTTTGCAAAAATTTGATCTTATCGGAAGAGACAAGCTGGCAATTAATGAAATTGACAAAATTTTAGCTGCCCAGACTGCTGCTCCAGATCCTGCAGCATAGGTTTCTAAAATAATTAATACCTCGTTATTTTCAACCCCCTTGTGACTGTTACAGTAACCCGAAAACCCGGTGGAATTACTCAATTGTTCAACACAGACACGGGCCGCGTAACCTACAAATGCAAAGCAGACTCTGCATTTATGCTGATTGAGGCATTTGGAGGCATTGTAAAATTCAATCAAAAAGGCGCAATTGCAACTGTTACAGGCCACATCACTACGCTGCAATTCTGTGATGTTATAAAGAAGGGTCATCCGGACTACAAGGGTGCATTAATCGCAATTGTCGCTGCTCACAAGGAATTTGCACAACAAGTTTCAGATTTCCAGCAAAATGAAATCAGAGAGTTGGAAAACAAGCTATCTGGCATCTGATCTTCGAACTCTGCATTCACGCCATCTGAGAACACATGCGTCTCCAATTCCCGTCAGTATAAACAGAATTGCAATGATGGTGGTGACTGCCAGCTTTTTTGTTATTGCACTTGATTGACATGTGTAGTATTCTTGGCTACCAATTGATCACAAAAAGAACAATTTTTTTCAACCAAAGGATCCAAGATCTGTCAATCCTGTGCAAACACATGAAAGACAAGAAGGAACTGCCGACGGGAAATGTGTTCCTATACTGAATAGCAAGCAAGGACGTTGTGCAGAATCGTGATTTCAGGGTGTGATTTCCTGGGTGATTTGTACAAAATCATGGCATAGTACACATCAAAAAATGGAATGTGATTGACACGTCGTGTCTATTTTGCCAAAAAAATATTCGATTTTCAACTGCACGCACTACGCGATACCCATCGCACCTGCGCTCAAGAGATGCCTTGATGACGACCAATCGCTTCAGCTGCGGCAGTCAAAACCGAAATCCAACTTGCTGCTGGCCGGAAGCATCCTGTCGTCTGCCGTCTTTGTCGGTTCTGCGCTGCTTTACTCCTCCAACAAGGGTTGTCGCCTAATTCATCAGAATTCCTAAAAAACATTGAGATGCCACGCGGATCAGGCGTGCAAAAGGGCGGAAATTCAGAAAAATGTGCAGGTTGAGTCAAGTAGACGGAATTAGGCAACAACCCCCCTCCTCCTCCTCCTCCTCCTCCTCCCTCCAACGAGCAGGCGGGAATTGCAGGAATGACGGGTCTTTTACCGTTCCTGGTATTTTTTTCGGATCAAACCCTCCAACGAGCAGGCGGGAATTGCAGGAATGACGGGCTCAATCGCAGTCATGGCAGTCTCTGTAGCACTGAGGGGAGGTAGTCATCATGCCCAGTGCATGGCAACCGGGATCAAAACACTCCGATTGCACGTGGGTCAAAGCCGGCGGCATAACATGACGTGCATGCAACATGGTTCACGTACGGCATGGGCGCACATGCGCCGGGCTGCAAAAAACCGCGCCGCGTCTCGCTATGTCAGAACCCGTGCCTGAGCTGCTTCGCGTCCTCGTCGCACAGCAGCCTAAAGTTGACAAGCCCGGCCACCACCTGAAGCTCCCGGTTGAACTCTTCGGTCGTTTTGTCGTGCGGGTTGGTTACCGCCTTGTACTCCCATATCATGTCCATCGTACGCTTGACTGCGGCCTCATCGCCGCCGTCGCCGGATGCGGGCAACATTTGGAACTCGATCTCTAGATCCCGCCTTGCCTTCACCCTGCCTTGGTCCTGTCCGGGTCTTTTCCTGTGCCTCTCCCTCTTCACCCTGGACTGTACGCTCTTCCTTCTTATCCGCCGTATCAGCGCGACCCTAGACTCTGCCATACCGTTATCACTATAGCAACGGGCAGAAGTCTTTGAGTCAAAGCAGGTCATAACTACACGTAAAAAACCTCAATTATTTCTGCTCGTTGCTATAGTATGGCAAGCACGTCGGCCTCGCCCATCGGAAAGAACCTCCATGCCAGGAGAGCCATGGCCCCGCCTGTCCCCATCGAGAACAGCACGAAATAGTCCACCGCACTCCAGTCAAAAATATACAGTGCGGCGCCTGCGACCCCTCCCACTATCCAGATGTAATCGGGGATCTCCCGCGTCCGGACATCGTGATACGAGGCGGCCCCCAGCATCGCAAGCAGTATGACAAAGCGCAGCAGCTCCAGCATACACGCAAACCACATGCGGCATAAAAGCGGCCTGTATCCGGACGGATGATCCGGCCTGCGCGGCAGGCACCTACGCAATCCGCCCGGCGGCTTTTTGGCAAACTCCGGATTTCAGGCGGGGTTGTGCAGCAGCATGCGACAGCAGCCGGTTTTTTATGTCCCTTGTTTTGTTAGATGTTGTTTAACAATGCCACATGTTTCGGTCTATGTTGATGAGTCAGGAGATGCTAGATTTGCTAACAAGGCCTCGCAATTTTTTACCATTGGTTATGCATTTACGGTGGATGGATCACCGGCAAAAGAGAACGAGACAGTAAAGCGTGCTTTGAAAAACATCAACGCTGGGAGCAAAGTGAAAATTTCCGAGTTTA
This sequence comes from Candidatus Nitrosopumilus sp., assembly GCA_965214775.1. GTDB lineage: Archaea > Thermoproteota > Nitrososphaeria > Nitrososphaerales > Nitrosopumilaceae > Nitrosopumilus. The sequence goes on from OZ243974.1 coordinate 108,026, forward strand.
AATTTTCAGCAAATACTGATAGGATCAGAAAGAAGTTCCTAAAGACCATCAACAGGCTGGATGTCGAGCTGGGGGTTTTATGCGCCAGCAAGGACTCGGTGAAGCCAGACATCAGGGAAGATCCCTATGGATTTTACATACATGCTACAGTAGACACAATAGCTACCCATTTGGTTGAGGATTGTATCCAAGCACATGAACATGACAATTCGATTAGATTTACCATAGACAAAAGTCTGGCAAAGAATGCGAGAGACTCATTCAACGAATACTGCAAGAATAAAATTCATGATAAAATGAGGCAAAAAAATTTGAAGGCAGATCTTATTCCGAATATTTACCATGAGGATTCAAGAAGCGTGCCCATGCTTCAGGTTGCAGATTACATTGCAAGCGCAACCCAGAGATTCGTCGTTCATGGCGATGCGACGTTTTACAACGCGTACAGTAGCAAATTGAAATATCGTGAAAAATGGGACTGCAACAATAGAATAAAATGGTGACTCTTGACCTACTTCTCTCCTATCTGTCCGAACAGACGTCATTGTTTCGGTCAAGATCCTATTGATTGCTCAATAGACTTTACCCACCTGATTATTATTGTCACATATCATATTAAAAGTATAGTATGAGGGGGCGTTGTCCAGAATCATGATTTTAGGGTGTGATTTCCGGGGAGATTTGTGCAAAATTATGGCGCCATGACTACAAACACAGAGACGAATCTGCACTCCGGCCCGCATGGAGTAGGCCCCATAAAATAGGAACGCTTTTGGCGATCTTTTACGCACACTTTGATCGCTCATTTTTGCGGTACCTCCGTCGTTTTCCGGGTTTTTCGGACAAACTCGTCCGGCGTCAGGTATCCCAGCGCCGAGTGGATCCTGTCCTGATTGTAGTCTGCAAACGCCTCTGCTAGGACGGCCTCTGCATCCTGGAACCTGGCAAAGTCGTGCGGCCAGACGTACTCCTTTTTGAGGGTTCTGTGGAAGGACTCGACATGTCCGTTCTGCTCGGGCGTGTTGTGCCAGATGTACTCACACCTTGCCCCGAGCGCCTTCATGCTCTCCTTGAAATGGTGGTTGTAAGAGTTTACCCCTCCCCTGAGATACGACATGGCAGGCGTGATCATGAAGACCCCCACCAACAGTGCCATCTGAGGGGTAAACTCCTACTGGTGGCTCGTATACTGGACGCCGTTGTCACTTCTGATCAACAGCCTGCTTGCCTCATCTGTAGAAATCGTGGAGACTGCCTTTGTCAGAGATTCGACTGCTACCTGTGCGGTGGCCTGCGTGTCAAAGACGTATGTTATCCACTTCCTGGTGAACGTATCAATTACGTTAAAGCAGTAGACTTTATGCGTAATCGATTTAGATACAGGATTATTACGAACAAATTCGCCTCATTCAGGTTGATTACGCATAAGGTCTAGTAGCACCACCCGTCAACACCGCACCAGACGTACGTGATGTCAGTCTCCCACAACTGGTTTGGTCCTGTGGGCTTGAATCTGTCCCTTTTACCGGCTCGTATTATGGGGGTTGTCGCATAATTAGATAATTTGGCCTAATTTTCTCAATCCCCGCACATATTGATCAGTCGGATGTGGGTTTTCTAATGAAGAAACACAAAAGACACGAGGAGTACTTCAAGTACTACCATGCTGCCCACACCCAAGAAGATGGGTTTCTCCTATCCAATATAGTTTCTTTGATCAAGGAGAACCCATGCCCTGTCCAGCAGACCAATTCGGGGCCAGGACGGCCCACGATCCACAGCAGGGACAAACTTGCCTGCCTGTGCATCTTGATGGTATGCTGGAACAAGCCGTACCGCGACATGCAGAACCTTGCGGGGAGCCTGAAGCTGCCCTGAGAGTTGATTCGAAATTAGCAGACTCTGATTATTTGTGAACGAATTTGCATAAAACAATTCAAAATATCAACAAAATACAAATTATCTGTGAAATTACATGAAAAATTCACACGGCTTCTAATTTCGGATCACCTCTCTGGGACGAGCCCATACCGGATCACAGCACCCTTGGCAGGTTCATGCAAAAGATTCCCCACAAGTGGCTGGAGGAGATTGTGGCAGAGACCGCGCGAAGGTGCCTTGCCGGATATGACCCCTCGACGCTCATGCTTGCAGCCGACAGCACCGGCGTCGTTACAGACAGAAACGACAAGACGAAAAAGAGGAGGGACATAGTGGTCAAGACCGGCAGAAAGGCCGAAATTACGCACGAATCGGGCGCAAAAAAGGCCGAAAGGATCAGAAAGGCGTTGTCCGGAATCGTGATTTTAGGACGTGATTTCCGGGGAGATTTGTACAAAATCATGGCGCAATGACTGCAAACATAGAGACGAATCCGCACTCCGGCCCGCATTGTGCAGTTATGGCCCGTGTTTTGACGTCATACTGCATAGCATCCGCTAGCCGGACGATTCCACCGTACCGGCATTATGGATCCTAGCTGACCAGATTGTAGCAGAATACCTTGAGGGTAAGCCTGAGCGACTGCATCGGAAGCGACATGGCGCGCACCGTGGAGTCAAACCTTGCCTTTATCGACGAGAAGGCCGACTCAACGAGGCTGCGCTGGTGGTACGTCTTCTCGAATCCCTCGGGGTCCTTTTTGTGCCATCTTAGCATCTTGGAGCGGGCGTTGAACCCGTGAACCGTATATCCTGTACGCGGACATATCACTGGGGTTCTGCCTCCGTCGGCTATGACCCTGCAGTTCTCATACGAGTCGTATGCGGCATCTAGGATCACGTGTCCTGTGCCGTTGGGAACCTGCGGCAGCAGCTCGTCACGGAACACCGGGGAATCATGGAATTCGCCCGGCGTCACCTCGCAGGCGGCAATCTTGCCGTGCGGGGCCAACAGTATGTGCAGCTTGGCAAACATCTGCCTGGATATGACGCCCTTCTTTGCGTCCTCCCATGTGTGGTATCTCATTATGGAGAAACCGCTAGAGTCGCCAAGCAGCGTTCCCTTGGCGTCTGCGCCTGCCTGTTCTGAGAGTACCGATCTTAGCACCGACTTGTCCCAGGCAGCTATCCTTACGGCTGCATCATGCAGTGTCGACTTGGCCGGAACCTTTTTGAGCCCGTACATGTTAGTTGAACCAGGATTCGACTCCATGTATTCGACGTGCCTGCGATACGAGTTTCCGCGGTACTCCATGTCGAGTACGCACAGAAGATAGGGAATTTCATCCTCTTGCTCTGTGTTATGGAGGAGGGACAGGAGGATCTTGCGGATCTTTTTGATTCCGATGCCGCACCTCTTGCTGTCCTCTCTCCTTTTTTTCTCGTACTCGGCATAGTATTCCGGAGGTCTCGTGTACTCTGACTTTTTTTTCTTGCTGGTCTTGCTGGATTCCTTCTTGGATTCCTTCTTGGATTCCTTCTTGGATTCCTTCTTGGATTCCTTCTTGGATTCCTTCTTGGATTCCTTCTTGGATTCCTTCTTGGATTCCTTCTTGGATTCCTTCTTGTTGGTCTTTGATTTCATTGATACGGGGACGTCGATCCTATGATCCATAAGGTTGTCGCATCCTGCGCTTATGATCTATAAGCTTATCGGTAGATTTCTGGAAAAATTCCGGACAACGCCGATCAGAAAGGCCAAGCCCTACAAGAAATACCTCAAATGGCACGTGGCCGCCGTCCTAGGCCTGCAGGTCATCGTGGCCTGCCGCATCACGTCAGACAAGATGGCAGACACCACCATCCTAGAAGATCTCCTCAAGAGGATCAAAAGGATCGGCATCGGGTTCTCTGGCAGCATCTTTAATGCAGACAAGGGATATGACTCAGAGAAGAACATAAGGCTCGTCATGGAGGCCGGGATGATGCCCAACATCAAGCAGAGGTCAAACGCGGTCAACGCCAAGACAAAGTACAGGAAAAAGGCAGCCGAGATGTTTGACGCCGAGGTCTACAAGAAGCGCGCGCTGATCGAGGGCATCTTTGGCGCAGAGGAGACAGAAGGCCACAAGCTGATGTGCAGGTTCAGAAAGGCGGCCACCCGCAGAAGGTTCGGTCTGTGCAAGGCCATAGGATGGAACCTTGAGGTGCTAAACAGGATGGAGTGTGCTACAAGGATTGGCGTGCCGGTGGAGGCAGCCTGAGGTGAATTAGGCGACAACCCCGGTTGTAGGTGTGCAAACCATGATCTGTTGTGTTGTATTTTTAGATCAGATTTTCCAATTACGCATAAAGTCTAGTATTTAGTAGGTTCATCTTTCCAAGCCTCAAGGAATTCCGCAGATCAAACAAATCTGAATTGGCTTGCCATTCAAATCACTCCAAATTATTCTTCAAAATTCAGTGCGAATTTATCTTTTGGCAATACAGGGGGCTTCTCACCAGATTGTTTTAACTTCTTTATCTTGTCGTGTACCTGTTGATAATTCAACCCAACTGTTTTTTCTATTCTTTCTTGATAATCCTTAAACATATTGAGTATGGAATCTATATGTTTTTTTACTGATTCCTCTCTGTCAGTTTGTGGAGGCGTAAGGGTTTTTTGTAAATATTTCAGATTTTTGCTAATCTCATGCATGTGCAGTACAAATGATTCTTTTTGTGTTAAATCGTTCATAATAAATCATTCATCATAACAATAGACCTTATGCGTAATCGACTGGATCGAAATATTACGTTTGCAAGCTGACCATGCATGCAGAACCGGCAGCGTCATACGGCATGTGCAAAGGCGGCAGAGGACACCGCACCGCATGTCATGAGCCCGTCTAGCTGACAAAAACTGTAGTATCGTGCGGCATCGTGTGGCGCCGCAATGCGCTCCGCGTCGTAATATCAGAACCCAAGCCTGAGCTTCTTGTCCCGCTTGTCCCACAGCGTCCTAAAGTTGGCAAGCCCGGCTGTCACCTGGAACTCCCGGTCAAACTCCTCGGCCGTCCCGTCGTACGGGTCGCGCATCCGCTTGTACTGTTTTACCAGCCATATGGCATGCTCGACTGTCACCCTCTCGCTACTTGTCCTCCTGTTCTGTGCGCGCTGTTTCTTTGTAAGCTTGTCCCCCTTTGGTTTCTTGTGGGGCTGCATGGATATGACCCCTGGGTACATTTTTTTGATTCCAAGGTACCCAAGATCCGATAACAGTTTTACCTTCTCGTCATCGGGATGCTTCCTGTTGCTGCGCATCCTGGCAGTCAGGATTCCCAGCTCCGGGGGGTTGTCCCTTATCATGGTGAGGTCGTGCGCGCTTCCCGGAGCCGACTTGCTTGCGTATATTATCAGCCTGTCCTTGTTGGTCATTACCTGGACGTTGCGCGTAAAGCTCTTCTTCTTGCCAGAGTACGCCTCCTTTCTTGGCTCCCTGTCTGTGGGGCGCTGTATGTCTATGTGCGTGCCGTCGACGGCTACGGTCAGGTCGGGGACGATCTTCATCAGATCCTCTATGGTGCATGTGTTTCGTATCTTCTGTGATATTTTATACGGCGTGGGCAGTATCTCAAGGAATATGATGTCAGAAAACTTGATGTACCTGCATACGGTGCTCTGGTCTATGCCAAAGAATGCCGCCAGCTGCTCCTGGATGAGGTTTCCGCGCTTGCGCATCAGGGCCAGCAGGAAGGCGTGTCTGTAGGACAGCTTGCACCGGTTTCCGGGCCCGTCGTCCTCGTCCTCAGAAAACAGGGGGCATTCTGTATGCTTTTTGGCCTTCTCCATATACAGGTTTAATATATATTCAAACTGACGCAGGTTCAGGGACGTGGTGGCCTGCAGGGATCGGCCGCCGATTATGTCCTCGAGCACCTCGAGCCTGTGCATGAACGCGACGTTCTCTGCGGTACGCCTTTTGTCATTCCATGTTACAGGCCAGAACCCGCGCTCAAAGTCCAGCCTCTGGTTTAACTGCCCTATCTTGTCCTGGGCCTGCTCGTACATTTGCCTGTACTGTGCATTCTCCCTCCCTTGCTGCCTGGCCTCCCTCTTGTACTGCATCTTCTCCTGCTCGTACATTTGCCTGTACTGCTCATTCTCTTTGCTCAGTTGCCGTATAAGCACGGTCTCGGATTTTGCCATCACTCCTGTTCGAGGATGGATCCCGGATCTAAATCAACCGACTGAAAATAGTCGCAGTTTTGATCAAATATTTTGGACAATGCGAGGCGCTGCCTGCCAGCCTGATGCATGATCAGCTTGCAAACAGGATATTTCGATCCGGGCGATTACGCATAAAGTCTAATATATAAATAAAAAAAGATGGGAATTATGCCCGATCAAGTCCTCTCCAATCTCTATTGCCTGACGTATCAGACCCTGTTAATGGTTCGTATGTGGTTTGAACTGACCAGCTTATAGCAACGAGCAGAAATAATTGAGGTTTTTTACGTGTAGTTATGCCTACTTTGACTCAAAGACTTCTGCCCGTTGCTATAGAAAATCTCCGTCATCAACTCCGCAATTGCAAGTCTGGATAATGTTTCCAGCTTCTTGATTATCGGTCTTCATTGTATATGATAATCCTTTTGTAATGTTTCTAGTGATGAAGTCGATTTCTTCAAAATAGACATTGTTGCAAAATGGCAAAAACCAGCCCACACTTTTAGTATCAGGTACAGCCCAATCCCAACTTATGGTGTCTGTACCGGTGTTGATTGTTCCAGTAATTGTTTTTGATGTAGAGGGAATTGTGTTGTTATCACATGCGTTGTGATAATCATTTACTGGTATTTGTGAACCTGTTGTATTTGTGAACCTGTTGTATTTGTGAACCTGTTGTATTTGTGAACCTGTTGTATTTGTGAACCTGTTGTAACTGCAGAATGGTTCTGACAAATGGATGAAGAATGGTGCTGAGGGAGATCCTCGTATAGATAAATGTCCGACCTTCATTTTGGGATTGTCAGGAAGAGACCCCCAGCCAATGCTATGCCTCACAACACCGTTGCGCGTGGAGTTCTTATAAACACGACACATCAGTACTTCCTAGGTGTACTTTTACAGGCACGGTAATTACGTAATTTGGAGAAGACCTTATGCGTAAACGAAATTAGCGGCTATGCAGTGCCGGGTCTGCAAAAATACACCTAGGAAGTACTGACATAGATAACAGCTCGGGCTCTGGGAGTGGCTTACGATTTTAGGCACAAATTACATCCACGAATGCATCTCTGCTGGCAAAATTTACGCCTGAGATTCCAGAGCCCGAGCTGTTACGTAGTTAATCATACGTAGTTAATCATAGCTGCCTTTTCAAACCCTGTCTCTGTTTTTAAGAAAACAGTCCTTTGCAGAGGGATGGAAGGCAAGACGGCCATGCTCAGGGAATTGCTCAGAGAGGAGCTGGACAGGCTCAAGAAGGAAAGCGGCACAAACGCAGACCTTGAGGTCCGGAGCGGGTTCCACCGGAGCATCGAGGAGGAGATATGGAACCACGAGAGCCTGTCTGCATACATCGGCTACTATAACGAGGACAGGCTGTACTGGTCGCTTGACATCGACAACTACGAGACGCCGTTGCGGGCATTCTGTGACAGGAAGGCCACATATGCGATCAGGAAAAGCAACCCAAAATGGATGGAGGAGAACATTGGTGATGGTGCGACATAATTTTCATATAATACAATGTTTTGACAATCTGCTCAACATACCACCACCACAATCATCCTGATCTAAACGCAGTCCCTGCTCTGTCATCGTCCCGTCCCAAAGTCCGGCCTAATACACTTAACAGTCATGAAAAGAATTTTGTGGCCAAAAAGAAGATTGCAAATCCGATCAAAAACGCAATTCCGGCATAGCTGAGAGCCTTCAATACAGTGGAGGGATGATGCTCTTTTGGAAGGTACCTTCCAGTCACCAATCTGAAATTAAAGATGGCAATTATCGGGGCAATCACAAATGACAGAACGGTTGCAAAGTCAACTAGTTCCTTTAGGTTTCCGGCAAACTGGAAGACTACCACCAAAGAACCAACTGACAGAACTGTAAGAAAAACAGCATAGAACGTTCTGAATTTTGTGCGTATCTTTTCCTCCTTTTTAGAAAAGATCAATTCAACTGTTCTCTCCATGGAACGGGAGTATCCATCAAACAGCGCAATGATAGTTCCAAACATTACAGAAAATGCAGAAGCTGCAATCACAACATAGCTCCATTCGCCTATGGTCTGAGTGTACAGGGTAACTACCTTGTGTGCAAAACTAGAATTGCTGTTTGGTAACTCTTCACCTGAGCCATAAAAGATGAAAGTGCCAAGTACTACAAACATCACAGCCAGAACGCCAGTAATCAGATAAGCAAGACGGAATTCAAACAGTGTCTCCTTTAGTTTTGGTTTGTAACTAGTTTGTTTTGAGCGCTCAAGCGTCCACAGACTGCTCCAGCTGGAGAGATCAAGCGGAGCAGGCATCCAACCCATCAAGGCCAACAGGAAAAAGACACCAGCCAAATTCCAAAGTTCTTTTGGGGCAAATCCAGGAACTTCCTCGATTGGGCCGTTGTACAGTGCAAGCAAGAACGCAGATACCGTAGATACAAGCAAAACAACTGCGATTATCTTGATGAGGCTGTCCAGAACGTTGTATTTTCCGACAGATAAAATTCCAGCACAGATTGCAAACAGGATCACCACCGTAAATTCTTCTAGAAAGTCGATTCCAAACAGATTCTCAAAAAATCCCGCAGTCACAAACCCCACTGCGCCAGTTACAAAGAACATGGAGCAAACCGTAATTAGAAAATACAACCACAATGCAGGCTTTCCGAGTTTTTTGTAGCCGTCTATGATGCTTGTTTGAGTGGAGTTTGCATATCGAGAGCCATATTCAAAGAAGGGATATTTGAGTACGGTTGCAAGTACGACAAAACCCAGAATCATCAAGCCAAAGTCAGCACCGGCGCGAGTCGATTGAATCAGATGTGATACGCCAATTGCAGTGCATGCAAAAAGTATTCCGGGTCCTGCGGTTTTTGAAAAATCAGAAAGTTTGGGATTCATCATTCCATACAGCATTGACGCTCCAAGGGCCACCAATCCAAACGCCAACTGCTTTGGCATCCAGCTCCCGTGAAGAGATTGCTTCAACTCCTTTTTTGATGTGTGTAATGTGTTCTCTGTCATATACTGGGTTTCTGGCACGGTCATAATGGCCCGATACGACGGCAATCAACGAAGATCCGTGTGCATTAATTGAGAGTCCAGCTTTTGTCCTGATAGATTCCAAGTCGTCATTGTCTGCAATTTTTTTGTCAACGCCGGATTCTGTGATTGTGTCAACATGGTCAACAGAGTGATTTTCTTTAGTCCATTTTGCCGAAGGGATTTGAATCCTGCTGTCCATGCAAGCAACAGACGTCGTAAATTCTCCTTCTGCCATGATATCAAGAAAAATGGCTGCCTTAATAACTATTTTTGGAAACGAAAACATTCAGCAGTGTGATCATTGACCATTCCAGTTGCCTGCATCAGGGCATAACAGATTGTAGGACCGACAAAACTGAATCCGCGTTTTTTGAGATCCCTGCTTAGTTTTTCAGAGACCTCAGATGATGCTGGCAAGTCTGAAGGTTTTTTGAAGTTGTTTCTGATAGGCCTGCCATTGACAAAACCCCACAAATACCTGTCAAAGGAGCCAAACTCTCTCTGAACTTTGAGAAATTGCCTGGCATTATTTACCGCTGAATTGATTTTGAGTCTGTTTCTGATGATTGACTTGTCTTGGAGCAGTTTTTCTATGCGTCTTTCAGAGTATCTTGCCACCTTTTTGGCATCAAAATCAGAAAATGCCTTCCTGTAACCCTCCCTTCTGTTCAGAATAGTCGTCCAGGACAGTCCTGCCTGGGCTCCTTCCAGAATCAGAAATTCAAACAGCTTTTGATCATCGTGTTGCGGACATCCCCATTCATTGTCATGGTAGGACAGGTTTGGCTCATAGTTTGCCCATTGGCATCTCTTTTTCAACGTCGTTTCAGAGATGATACAGGACGTTAGTTAAATGAAACGGGCTTGCATGAATCTAAATCGGCAACTTTTGCAGGCAGATCATATCTTTTTGATCTGCCTTGGAATCCCTGCATCGTTTTTGGCGCAACATCTAGTGTTCTGGGAGCCGTTTCGATTTTATGCACAGGTTCTATTTTGATCGGCATTCATCAGTAATGAAATTCACGTCTGAACTTCCAGAGCCTGATCTGCCACCTTTTGGCAGTAGACCTTGTGCATATTTGCCAAAAATAATGTAAAGGCTGGCTGATTTTCTTGATCCACACCGATTACGCATAAAGTCTAGTAATTACACAACTGTCACAGGAATGCTTGCAGGTATCGAGGCCTTCTCTCACAGGCAGGCCTGCCGTGTTTTGATTCGGAGACTCTTGTGTGTTGTTATGAATAATCAAGAAAACTTTCCAGACACGGCGTTGCCGCAACTTTTGGATGCGTTATAGTGGGTTTCGGGATTTTTTTTCTGTGTTGTCTTGCTTTGATGACAGAAAACACTGCAGAATATGAAATCAAGCTTGATCAAGAAAGAAATCATTGCGACAACGGTATGCCATCATCTAAAATCGGAGAAACGATTTGTCTTGCTTGCAATCAGGTGGCCGGCGCTGCATTGTCTTCCAAAAATTGGAGTTGAGTCATTCCCTTCCATCGTTGATTTCTAAAGTATTCCTACTGCGTTTTAATGGCGCCAGTTACAATATTCCCGAGAGAGGCAAAAACTTTTGAACTATCTTGCAAGTTGGTTTACTAGATCAGTCGAAGTGATAATTCCGACAATCTTGCCGCTGTCAGATACTGCCAGTTTTCTGATTTTTTTGCTGCTCATCATCTCTGCAGCATAAGAAATCGGAGCGTCGTTTGGAATTGTGATTAACGGGGAGGACATTATTTTTTCAACCGGGGTATCAAAGGAAAGACTTTGTGCTGCAATTTTTGTCGCAAAATCTCTATCAGTGATGATTCCGACTGGAATATGATTGTCTTTGACAATGATTGCGCCTATGCCTCCCTGTTCCATCATCTTTGCAATCTGAAGTGCAGTCGTTGCAGGGTTTACTGAGATTAATGCTTTGGTCATAATGTCCTCTACTTTGATGGCAGAACAGTCAAAGTCTTCTTGGCTCACTACCAGTATACGAAATTGCAATATTTAAGAAATTCATGTTGCAAGCCAGAGAGATGATTTGTAATTATATAGTGACGAGCAAAAATTCTTCAACATATGTGGGCATAAACTATGCAGGGAGGTGCTTTCCGTTGTTGAAGAACTTGTGCTTTTCACTATAGCAACGGGCAAAAGTCTTTGAGTCAAAGTAGGTCATAACTACACGTAAAAAACCTCAATTATTTCTGCTCGTTGCTATAGTCAGCTCTTGTTGCGATTCGTAAAAATAAAAAGAGAGGGAAAGGGTTCTTATTCCACAGTGACGCTGCCGATCATCCACGGATGCAACAGGCAAAAGTAGTCATATTCTCCTGGCTCTTCGAACGTGTGTTCGAATGTTGCGCCACCAGGCATAAAGTCGCTGTCGAATCCATGTCCGCCTGGATAGTCAGTGCCGATTGAGTCCGAATCAGGCCAGCCTGCCGTTACAGTGTGAGGAATTGAGCCGTCAGAGTTAATCCAAGTTACAGTGTCCCCTACATGAACAGTAAGGTGTGTCGGAGTATAGCACATGTCATTCTCTTCACATCCTGGAATGCCAGAGCCTACTGGCATGTCAACAGTATTTGGAGGCAATTCTTTGGCAGGCATTTTGCCATCTACGGCGTGCATTGCAGCTATTTCAGCCTCTACTTCTTCAATTATTTCATGAACCTCGTGCAGTACATGCTCTACAGAATCATTTCCAGAATTGTAGATGCTGATCTGTGTGCCAACATCATCAATAAGATCTGATGTGATGTAGAGGGAAGTAAAGCCTTCATGTACTTCAATGACGCCTGCCATGGCATCTTCAGATGGCATTTTATCTAATTCAAACTTGTGCAGGTGCTCATCTATTGCTCCAATAAACTCTGGATCAACGTTCTGCGGCTCGGCTGACAGGTGAACTGCCTCGACTGCATCTCCTCCTGATAGTCTGCCAGAGTCGATGTGGCCGATGATTACGTCGACTGCCTCAATCAGATCGGACGTAATGTACAGCCCGACAAAGCCTTCATGCACCTCCCTGATACCGTCAATGGCCTCATCAGCGGAGATCTTGTCCAGTTCGAACTTGTGTATTACCTCGTCTAATGCGCCCTGGTACTCGGGGTTTACGTTCTGTGGCTCGGCTGACAGGTGAACTGCCTCGATTGTATCCTCTACGCTGAGAGTTCCTCTGTTGTGGAGATTTAATTTATCACCTACGTCATCGATGATGTCATTTGAGATTCTTGCATCAACATATGCAGCATGCACCTCTTTGATTCCATTTAGAGCTTCTTCAGCAGAGATCTTGTCCAGTTCGAACTTGTGGATAAAAACATCCAGTTGTGCCGGATACTCAGAGTCTGCAGTACGTGCAGTTGGCATGATTTTTCCTGTTTTATAATCAGAGTGATCATCGGAGTGCATCGGAGTAGAACCAACCAAGACGCTCGGGGCTTTCAAATATGCTTTAAACCAGTTTGCCTGATATGCTTCTTTTCCGCCCGGATATTCAGAACACATAGCAAGTCCACAGATTTGAGAGGCAGGGTCAGTACCAGATAACGGTACGCCTTTGCCTTTAACGGCTTCAGCTTCTGGAATTATATTTCCAGACAGTCCTACAATCCCAACCATCAAGACTGCCGTCATGAATACGGTTAGATTTCGAGTCATCAGTAAAAGCAGTCAGACTAGCATACTTAATCCTGTGTCTTTTTCTCATGTTATAAAACAAGAATTGAAAATGTCCCTACTTCCATTTGTTCAAATTTTTCTCAAAAATTGTCGAAACAGTTACTGGGCGCATCTGTAATCTCTCTTTGTTTTGTTCAATGCAGTTTGAACACAGATAATGGGATTTGTCACAATAGTGACAGTAGATTTTCTCAGTAATTGGGTTGATTTTACACAATTCGCACATGGTTTGTCCGTTAAGATTTTTTGAAATCATACTTCTTCATCCGTTGACTGATTTTTCCACAATGTGGGCTCTCTTCCGCTTGCTCCCTCTAGGCGAGGTTCTCAGTCTGTATTTGCAGCATGGACAACGAGATCCATCCCAGTTGATAAAAACTTCACAGAATTGACACCGTTTCTGACCACCGATGTACCGCTTTCCGTTGGAGGGACGTTTAGATTTGTATTTTAAGCAAACAAGTTTGCAGGACATAAACAAAGTATGCAAAAGCAGATAATAATAATTTCAATGATTTTAAGACTCTAGTTTACCAAAGCAGAATGAGATCGTCGTTTTTCATTAAACATAACCATAGAATAAAGGCTTGCAATCTCATAAATCTATAATAATTTTCAGAATATACCCACAGTGTCATGCAGTGCACCGACATTAGCCCTAGAAATGTACTGCAAGACTGGAGAAATTGAAAACCAAATAAAAATAGGCGTTCATCCTAGTTAACGAGGGAGTAGTTCTATTGGCATGAGTCAACTTGGTTTTCAATTCTCTTATTTTCTAAAATTTTGTCAAGCAGCTGAAGGATGTACATGGGTTTGAATCTCTTCAATTGCATTGCAGCATTTGCAGATAGTAGAAACGACCATTTTGCATTGGCTGCACTTTGAGTATTCTTTAATTTCGCATCCACATATCCTGCATAGTTCGCTTTTCAATTCGATCTCAAAAATGATAGGGGATTAGCCAGTCATTTGGATAAGACTGACAGAATCGGCATTGCGTCCCATTGGTACAGTTCATAGGTCAAGATTCCAGAGCAAATATCCTCATATTTTTTGTAAAACGCCCTAGCTTCTTCCTCTGTGGCCTCAAAAACGGCCATAGAAGACAATGCATTGTCAAAAGGTCCAGAAAGCATGATTTTTCCATCTGCATGCCACTCATCCACCAGCGCAGAAACTCGTGGAGATATCCTTTGCAAGTCCCGAGGATCGGTATCCTGCTTTATGCTGCTTACAATCACCCAGGGTTTAACATCAGACTGACTCATGTCCACCAGTAATCAATTAAAAAATTAATTAAAGATAACGTTCGGTTTACTCTCTTATTTCATCGCCATAAAACATGACATGATTTCAGATCACAAAAGTACACAGGCATAGAACAACAAAAAGTAACCACAGTCACCTATAATTAATTTAAGAATCAAAAGTGAATTGGCCGTGCTGTGATCTGACATCTTTACAAGCCAGCTTGGTCAAAGGTCATTGGAAAAATTGGAAGTTGCAATAGTTCTCCGTTCATTGCCGACCAGGCAGTATTGCTATTGGCGTTTTGTCACCATCCAATTTTCCAATGATCAAACAAAATTATTCTAGGAATTTGCTTTTTCTTTTAGTTCTTAATAGGGTGTCACAACTAGAACACGTTGTTCCATACTCAACATCTTTGCAAATCTCTTTGATGAGGGCTGCAATGATGTTTTAGACAAGTCTGGAGTCCTGTTTTGCGAGTCTAACAAAAAAATTCTGCAAGTGTGTCCATGTTATTATTTGAAGGAGATTCTCCCAGACGTTTCCGATAAAGGGGGTTTGAGACAAGATTTAGAAAACTGGATAGTCTATTAGAATACTTTTGAAGAGTCTCTTTATTTCTTATCGAATCAGCATATGCGCTATGAATCATCCACAGATCTTACAGCATCCATCGTAATTTCCATCGCATCATCCCGTAATAGTGGGGGGCTATTTTAGGGCCATAACTGTGAATACGGACCCGGCCGGATTCGAACCGGCGACCTAACGCTCCGCAAGCGTTCGCACTATCCAAGCTATGCAACGAGTCCGAAAAGATTGGCAAGGTTAGGCTTAATTTGGATTGCTATTAGCAGAGTTTGCAAAAATGTATGGCGTCTCGTCAGATTCATGAAATGTCCAAACAGTCGGAAGGATAACGGCCTGGATCTTTTTCAGACTGTTATTCTCAATGAATGTTCCCCATCCAGCCTCACCTTTAGGATCTGGAGCATATTTTGGAGACAGTGTACCTGCAAAAGCCCAGCCAGACTTTTGCCTTAATTCTGAGTCAATCTTCTCCAAGACGCCAGATGCCAGGCCAGTTCCACCCATTTGGGCAATACCGCCAACAAAGAATATGGGACGAATCAGGTTCAACGAAAGATAGTCAAAGGCTGTCGCATCAGAACAACAAGGATGAAAATCAAGAGGTGATGCCAGTAATTTTTGAAGATCAACTAACGTGTCATCAAGTTCAATACTGTATGACTCCATATCAAGCACTTTGCCACAAAATGCGATTCGTCCATCGCCTGAGCCAACATCAACAATTTCAGAATATCCAAGTTCTTCGGCAAGCAATGTGCCAACATATGCAGACATTATCCATGTCGGGGAAAATGGGGCATTGCTAGAGCAGCCGTGTTGAATGCTGTCTAGCCAGTATCTGTTAATGTCGCCTTCATAAACAATGCAATCCACATTGTTGACTCTCAATTCATATGAATCGTAATAGATGGGATTCTTTGCTGCAAACTGATGCAGCAATTCCAGGTCCTGTTGTGGGACAAAAAATGTTTCAGACGTAGATTTTGGGATTACCTCTTGGACTTGGGTTTTGCCATGACAGATTTTTGCAAACTCCTTTTTTAGGTCTACGAGGTTTTTTGCAAGTTGTTCAATCATGACAATCCTTTCTGATACTGCATGACAAATTCTTTGGTGCTCATCTTTTTACGAAGATCCTCAAACATGCAGGATTCTTTTTCAATTTCTTCCCTGGATTTTTCGCCAGGGTTTGATTGTAGAATTTTGGTTGTTTCCCGAATGGAGTCGGTTAATGATTCAAGGATTTTCGGGTGAATTTTAGCATCAAAGTTTGAAGATATGTAATTTTTTGCATCAGAGATCTTGGAGATCAGAGGCTTGCACTCATCGCCTCCTGATAGCTGCTGCCGGGAGAGCATCTCACACATTGAGGATACGTTGATGACCTGATAGTAGGTTTCTACGATTTCAGGCACTTCCATATCAAACTCGTAGGCTCTTGATACAAAATTTCGGAGTTTTGCAAGCTCAGCATCAAGCATTGCGGAAATATCATCGGCACTCACAGTGAAGGAATGATCGTCGAATTCTTAAAAATGTTAGTGTCTATGCTAGGCTTCTTGCTCTGCTTTTTTGACAAACAGATAGTTCATAATCAGTCCTGCTATGATGCCCCCAACAATCGGGGCTGCCCAATACAGCCAGTGAAATTCCCAAGAGCCGGACATTAATGCCGGACCAAAGGTTCTTGCCGGATTCATCGATGCGCCGGTAAGCGGAACGCCCACTACGTGTAACAGGAAAACCATTCCGCCGATTGTAAATCCATGCCATCCAGGAGATGCTTTCTTGTGAACTGCCGTCATAAAGATTACGGTGACCAGGAAGAATGTGAAAATCACCTCAAGTGCAAATGCTGAACCAATGCTGCCGTTAATCAAATCGCTTGGGCCGCCCTGAGTACCAAAGTTCACTTTGGCGCCAAGTTCGGGTAAAATTGCCTTAAGAGTCGCAGCTGCTGCCACTGCTCCGACAATTTGTGAAGCAATATAGCCGATACCATCTGTGATTCCGATTTTTCTTGTGATCATCATGGGAATGGTAACTGCTGGATTGATATGCGCGCCAGAGATGTGTCCAAAAGCATAGACCATAAATGCGATTGCTGCACCGTGAGCAATTGAGATAAACAGCACTGACTGCGTGCTCAGCTCTTCGCCAAATGACGCAATTGCCAAGATTACTGAAAGCGGGCCGAAAAACACCAATCCATATGTAGAAATTGCTTCGGCAAGGTACGCTCTTGGATTAACCATCAAGCAAACCCCCCGTCAGTTTCCATATAAAAGATTCGGACTAGGTTTTTGATCCAAGCTAGGAGGCCAAAAAGTAATTAATTACAGAATATCTGATCATAGAACATGCTAAAAGAGGGAGATTCAGTTCCGAAATTCCAAGCAATGGACTCAAACGGCAACAAGGTAAAATCTACAGGCTTTAAGGGCAAAAAACACGTAATCTATTTTTACCCAAAGGACTTTACTCCAGGATGCACAACTGAGGCCGATGAATTTGCAAAAGAGTACAAAAAATTCCAAAAACAGGGAATCGAGATTATCGGGGTCAGTCCAGACGGTGTAGACTCGCACAGAAAATTCTGTGACAAGATGGGCATCAAATTTCCACTATTATCTGACGTTGACAAGGAGATCTCAAAATCATTCGGGGTTTGGGGACTGAAAAAATTCATGGGCAGGGAATACATGGGAGTCATGAGAAGCACGTTTTTGGCAGATGAGAAAGGAAAAATTTTCAAGGCATATACGAAGGTAAAGCCTGCCGGACATGCCCAACAAGTGCTAGATGATTTTAAGAATCTAAATTAAAAATAAATTAAAAGAGAAGATTTTAAAAAAGATCAGAATCCTTTTGGAAGAGTTCCTCTAGATTGTTTTGGTGCCTCAGGTTCGGGTTCGGGTTGTGGTTCGAAGCCTTTTGGCAAACTGCCTCTTGTAGCCGAAGCTCTCTTCTTTGCTTCTTCTTCAAGTAATCTATCAAACTCTTTTTCTTGCTCGATTCTTTGTTTTTCAATTCTTTCCAGGTAATCTTTTTCATATTCCTCGAGTTGTTCTTTTCTTGATTTGCCTTCACTTGAACCATAGCTGGTTTGTTCTGGCGGAGGAGGTGTTTGCTGTTGCTGTGCTTGTGCTTGTGCTTGTGCTTGTGCTTGTTCCATACCTTTTGGAAGGGTGCCACGTTTTGGTTTTGGCGGTTCTGGAGGAGGCGCCTGTTGCTGTTGCTGTGCTTGTGCTTGTGCTTGTGCACCAACACCCTCAACGCTCAAGTTAGCGCCGCTGAAACTGCCAAACGTTTTGTCCGGTGGGTGGTATGCAAGTCTTGCCCTTGTTGCAAAGTACTGGTTTGATGGTTGCGTGTAACCAGTAACCTTTGCCTTTTGCTCATTCCAGTTTGTTGTTGGAACTTTTCCGACTGGAGCGGTTCTTCTAACAAAGTATCTGTTGGGAGCCGGCGAATAACCTGTAACTTTAGCCCTGTACTCGTGAAAGCTTGTTTCTGGAGCGTCATAGTACGCGTTCTCCAGGGCCTCCTGTACGGTTGCCGGAGGTTGTGAAACTGTCTCAGCCGGCTTTGGTGCTGCTTCCTGTGGCTTGGGGGATTCTGCCGGCTTTTCCATTCCTTTAGGAAGGGTTCCTTTTGGTTTGGTTGCTGCAGCAGGCTTTTCGGCCGGCTTTGTCTCAGCGGGCTTTGTCTCAGCGGGCTTTGTCTCAGCGGGCTTTGTCTCAGCGGGCTTTGGGGCAGGCTTTTCAAGTTGTGCAGATAATTTTGATAGTTTTTCTTCTAATTCGGTGATTTTTGCTTCAAGATCTTTTTTTGTTGTTGTTTTGCGTTTTGTTGCCATTTCTTAAAGTAAATAATGCATTGTTTATTTACATTTTGCTTGAAATCATCTAACTTTCTTACATTGTAATCAGATCGCAGTAAATATAATTAAAAACACAGCCCGTTTTGCCCCTTATTCTCAACTTTGGTGTTATTTTATCAGCCCAGAAATTAAAGCAACATCCAACAATTAAGAAAAATTACCTAAATTGAAAAATATGGCAAATTTGCGTGGTTTGGGAATTTATTAATCTGATGGCGCGGTATTTCTTCAAGGATGCCACAATTGCAGTATTTTGTCACGTGGGGTACAGTTGGAGTATAACCAGATATGACCACATCAGCAGCACCTAAAGCCGTATTATTTGAAAAGATCACAGTTCCGTTAGAAAATGTCAGGGTTCCTGACTCTACAGGGTATGCAGGTTTGTCAGGAAACACATATCTGCAGTTTTGTGGTTTTGAGCTAGGGCATCATCACATTTTAGGCAATCATCCTCAAGTTCCAATAAATGCTGCGTCAAGAGATCAGCTGGTGGTGTTGGCTTTCCAGCATTTACCTCCCCAATAACCTACGCCATCGCCAATATCTGTGAGTAACGTCCTGCAAAGGGGTTTGTAATCACTGAATGGCCAAAAAAATTAATGCCAACAATGCTGCAAAAATTCTGATCCTGTATCAAGCCACTAAAACACAAACTGCCTGATATTGCAGGCAACAAAATCCAAAAGGCAAATGCACATGCAGGCATAAGAATTGCAAACTTGTAGTGCTTTTTCATGTTTGGTCAAATACATCACAAAACCAGTAAATTTTAATTTGCTTATTCTGTCTGTCTTTCTGTCTTTGGGAATTTTCAACCAGTCCATCAATGTGCCGTGCAACAAGAATCCAAAGGGCCAAACTTGAGAAAACAGCAGCAGCTGGCCACAATTCCGTCATTCTTGCACCTTCAAGAAGAGGATAATAAAAGATACCTTGGCAGTTTGTGCCGGTGAGTCACTACAGGTTGCAAGTGAACTGCCAAGTTCCCGGCAGATCGCGCATTTGCATCTACTGCCAACACAGTAGTTTTCTGAAAGATGAAAAATAATATTTAGGGAAAAAATCTAGAGAAACCATGACAGATATGTTACAAACTTGGGTTGAAAGAATTCGAACTAATGATCCTGGCCGAGTAGCAGAATTGTACCATGATGATGGGCTATTGCTTGGAACCTTCTCGGACATAGAGCGCCCCGGACGTGGTCTTATTTTGGAATACTTTGAAAACTTGCTAAAGTCTCAAGTTGATGTCGAGATTGTCACACAACACAAGCATGAAATTGATTCGCTAGTGGTAAACTCTGGCCTGTACAATTTCATAGTAGATGGCAAAACCGTAAATGCAAGATTCTCATTTGTTTTCAAAAGAACTGGCGATGTCTGGAAAATACTGTCACATCATTCTTCGGTCCTTCCTAAAAGTCACTAAAACTTGAATTTTTTTAAAAAAATTACATGATAAATTGTAAAAATTTACAGGATTCAAAAGGCACCGGCATATCCCATTTTGTCAATCAGGTTCCCAGAATTGCATCACATACATGCAGTTATTGCATCTCCACAATCTAATGTGGATTCCATTGTCAGTGTCTGCAACATATCTTCCGTCATCCATCTGCATGACTCTTGGCAGATAGTTTATCTCAGGACTCTCAAGCCATTCGTTTTGTTGGCAATTGGGGCACTTGATTCTCGGAGGCACAAATAGGATACAACAGCATGGCAAAAGAACATTACGACAAAAAGAGAAAATAAAAGATATTTCTGAATCAGAATCCTTTTGGAAGGGTGCCACGTTTTGGTTTTGGCGGTTCTGGAGGAGGTGCCTGTTGTTGTTGTTGCTGTGCTTGTGCTTGTGCTTGTGCTTGTGCACCAACACCCTCAACGCTCAAGTTAGCGCCGCTGAAACTGCCAAACGTTTTGTCCGGTGAGTGGTATGCAAGTCTTGCCCTTGTTGCAAAGTACTGGTTTGATGGTTGCGTGTAACCAGTAACCTTTGCCTTTTGCTCATTCCAGTTTGTTGTTGGAACTTTTCCGACTGGAGCGGTTCTTCTAACAAAGTATCTGTTGGGAGCCGGCGAATAACCTGTAACTTTAGCCCTGTACTCGTGAAAGCTTGTTTCTGGAGCGTCATAGTACGCGTTCTCCAGGGCCTCCTGTACGGTTGCCGGAGGTTGTGAAACTGTCTCAGCCGGCTTTGGTGCTGCTTCCTGTGGCTTGGGGGATTCTGCCGGCTTTTCCATTCCTTTAGGAAGGGTTCCTTTTGGTTTGGTTGCTGCAGCAGGCTTTTCGGCCGGCTTTGTCTCAGCGGGCTTTGGTATTTTCTGTGGTTTAGCTGCTTCAGCTAGTTTTGAAAGTTTTGACAACTTTGCTTCCAATTCGGCAATCTTGGCTTCAAGATCCTTTTTCGTTTGCTTTTTAGCAGAGGCCATCATTCTGCTTGGACTGTGTGGGGTTTATGTACATTTGGGTCGATCACCGCTAATAAAACTTGATCAAGTTTTATATGCACAGATAAATCAATGAATGCGATGGACGACTTTGAGAAGGAATTCCCGGATTTTGATTGGAGAAATACTCCGGCATACAAGCATCCGGGAGGCAAGGATTGCCCATGTCCCAAGCATGAGTACATCAGAGAACAGATCAATTTTGCAAAGCAGGTAAGCGAAAAAGGAAAAGAGGCATCCAAAGTCACGCTCAAGTTTTGTCCCGATCATTACAGGGTGTACATGGAAGAAGTGATTCCTGCAATGCCACTAAAGTACAAACTGCTGACAAAGATTGCGCTAAAACTTGGAGCGATTCAGGTGGAGCAGCTAAAATACATGGAATCAGAATTGTGCTTTTACTGCAAGTTCGGCTCTGGCGGTTATGACAAAAAAACAGAATTGCCTCCAATGTGAGAAGGCAGTCAGTAACATTTTAACTTGAACCAACTTTCAGATCTGTATTGCCAATTGAGGACATTCAGGAGTTTATCACAGAGTTAGAAAAGCAGGGAGAGCTAAAACGGGTAAAAACCGAGGTTGACACCAATCTAGAGATTGCAGAAATCATGAGAAGAGGGATGTATTCAGATGGCCCTGCAATTCTCTTTGAGAACGTCAAGGGATATGACATGCCAGTTTTAGGAAATGCGTTTGGTTCTATGAGAAGGCTGGAGATTGGTTTGGAGATGACAGATTTTACGGAAATCGGCCAGAGAATTGTCGACATGACAAAGATGGATATGCCATCAGGGTTACTAGGAAAAATAAAAAAACTTCCAGAATTATCAAAGATGACTGCATCATTTCCCAAAGCAGAAACATCAGGACCTGTAACAGAAATTACATCAACTGATGCGTCATTTCACGAGTTGCCAGTTCTAAAATCATGGCCCAATGATGCAGGACGGTTTATCACACTAGGGCTAGTTGCTACAAAACATCCCGAGACGGGGGTTAGAAACTTGGGGGTTTACAGGATGCAAATTGTAGACAAGACTCATGCCATTATGCACTGGCAAAAACACAAGCGGGGCGCACAACACGGGGACATTTCAAAGGACATGGGGGAAAAGATCCCGACTGCAATAGTTGTTGGTTCAGAACCGTCAACAGTATTCTCATCAATTGCCCCGGTTCCCGAGGGATTGGACAAGTATTTGTTTTCAGGAATTGCAAGGAAAGAAGGAATCAAGACTGTAAAATGCAAAACAATTGATTTGGATGTCCCGGCAAACGCAGAGATTGTTTTGGAGGGATACGTGGATCCTGCCGACATTAGAGACGAAGGGCCATTTGGAGATCATACAGGATACTATACTCCTGTTGAGCCATATCCGACTTTTACACTAACAGGAATTATGAGAAGAAGGAATCCAGTTTACGTTACAACAGTTGTTGGCAAGCCAGTTCTCGAGGATGCGTACATTGGCAAAGTAATCGAGCGCTCATTTTTGCCATTGATCAGAATGTTCCATCCAGAGGTAGTTGACTTTGGTATGCCGGCCGCCGGTTGGTTCCAAGGTTTTGCAATTATTTCAATCAAGAAAAGGTATCCGGGACAGGCAAAGAAAGTCATGATGGGGCTTTGGGGAATGGGACAGCTGTCCCTAACCAAGATGTTTGTCGTAGTAGATCAAGACATTAATGTTCATGACATAAATGACGTCTTGTGGGCAATTACAACCCGAGCTGATGCTGCAAGGGACACCATAATCATCAACAATGCCCCAACTGATACGCTAGACCCGGCATCACCACTTGTCAACATGGGATCCAAAATGGGAATTGACGCAACACAGAAAACAAAAGAGGAAGGATATGAGCGTGAGATTCAACAGCAAGTCAGAGTGGATGATGAGACTAAAAGTACAGTGGATTCCAAATGGTCCGAATACGGATTATGATGCCGAAACAGGATTATAGAAATTGTCCCTCTCTTCTGCCTGATAGCCAATCTGATGAATTGCATCCATGATTATTTTGCCAGTCAGCTCAGTTGAGCGGGCGCCAGTACAAGAAACCACTTCTTCCCCAATCAGTGTGCCGCCAAAGTCATCGGCGCCATATTGCAAGGCCAGCTGTGCCATCCCAATGCCGTTTGTAAGCCATGAAGATTGAATGTGGGCAATTAATCCGTCAAACACCAGTCTGGAAATCGCAATCATCTTCAAGAGCTGTGTTCCACCTGTGCCATATTCCACAATGCCTTCCTCATTCAACAGGGTGTTGTTTGGCTCAAAGTTCCACGGAATAAAGGCCATGAACCCCTCTGTCTTTTCCTGCAGTCTTGCAATTTTGTAAAAGTGATCAACAATGTCTTGTCTGTTTTCAACGTGCCCGTACATCATTGTTGCAGATGCTGGAAGGCCAAGTGAATGCGCCTCGTCCATGATTCGTATCCAGTCATCGCTAGAAATTTTTTTCGGACTGATTACATCCTTGACAGAATCAACCAAGATTTCGGCTCCTGCCCCCGGAATTGATTGCAGGCCAGATTCTTTTAATCTGGAAAGAACTTCCCTTGTGGATGATTTTTCAACTTTTGCAATCATGTCGATTTCAGAGGCGGACAGTCCATGAACTCCAACATTTGGGAATTTCTTGCGAATCATTCCAAAGACATTCTCGTAATATTCAATATTCAAATTTGGGTTATGTCCGCCTTGGATCAAGACTTGACGAATCCTGAACATGTCCCACGAGGTCTTTATTCTGGATTCGATTTGATCAAGTGTCAAGGTGTAAGAGTCATCAGCACCAGGCGATCTGTAAAATGCGCAAAACTTGCAATCAGTAATGCAGACATTAGTATAGTTCAAAATTATGTTGTTTACAAAGGAGGCCTTTTTACCAAATTGATTTCGAGTCAGATGTCCGGAGACCAGCCCCATCAGATGTACGTCGTCAGATTCCAACAGTCTCATGCAGTCTTCAGGATCCGGTCTTTGTCCATTCAGGGAGTTTTCCAAAATATCTTTGATGTCGCTTTTTTGAATTTGTTCAGTTGTCTGACTCAATTGATTTTCATCCTTTGGAATTTCTATTTAATCCTTGATAGAAATGACGAACGTTGTATTATATGGAAAAGTGTCTTCACTGTTAATTGATCTCCATCCTACAGTATTCCCGTAAGAGTTTACCCCTCAGGCGACATTGCTGGCCGGAGCCTTCATGATCACACCTGCTGTGCCGTATCTCGGGGGAGGGGTAAACTCTTACAGTATTCCCAAAAGTAACCTAAAAATGGCTCCAAATTCAAAACAGAACAAATCCGGTCATCAGCAGATTGACACGCCATCGCCTGTACCGTCACGAGTCTGGTTACATCGGGGGAGGCTGATCCCAAGTAGCAGCTAAAGCTCTGGAATCCATTCCTGATTTTAGACAGGAATTCTGTGTGAACTGTCATTTTTGGTGGCAAAATCCGTGTGCAAGCTTTCAGAGATGTTGTCAAAAATTCCCTGATGGGCAGTCTATTGATGGTCGTGTTCAGCACAAAGGGTAGCCTGCGGCAGACTCCTTTGACAATATGGGATACCGCATACCGCAGCTGTCAATAGACTTTATGCGTAATTGGTTCAGATCTAGGATTATTACGAACAAATTCGTCTCATTCAGATCGATTACGCATAAAGTCTAATGAGTGCGTTCAGCACAAAGGGTAGCCTGAGAGATGATCCGAGATCAGAAACTGCAAATGCCGTGATTTTTCAGCACATCTTTCAAGTAATTTCATGAATCATGTACATTTTGCCGGCACTTGGATCGGTTTGGCATACATTGTGCCCATCAGACTTTGTGCGTAATCGGCACAAATCAGAAAAATCAGGCAGTTTTTACGCCATTTTTGGCAAATACACATATGATCTATTTGATCATAGTTTGCTAATTTCGAATCAACTCTCAGTAAAACTAGTAGAAAAGAGTGAAGCTTAATCCATGAACAACAATGTGTCTCAATGTAATTGACAGGCAAATCTTGGAAAAAATGTCCAACAGGTTAGGTTTGCCAACAAGATTGGAATCATACCAGCTCCAAAGAAAGCTCAGGATACTGGGAATTGACATGTCTGCTTAAGATATTAGCGAAATTATCAACACCATAAAACCTGTAATTAAAGATACAGTTCTGTGGTTCTGTGTAAGATTGGTGACCTAGAATGCGGATATTCTCTGAATTGAGATTTTATTTTATGCCTAGACAGAATACTTGCTTAGCGAGGCATTCTGGATGATGGTCTTCCACTTGTTGATGCCGTCCACGACAATCAAGGATGCCTCCGCAGGCGTCTTTCCCTCCAGGCTTCCGTGCTTTTTGGTGTAATTGTAGTAGACCCTCATTCCGTCAAGTATGGCCGTATCCATCTTCTTGAGGCCCCTGAACACCTTCTCGCGGTCTCTGATCTCGCCGTTGAGCCTCTCCATCCTGTTGTTGTTGTCCCGGTCTCTTTTTCCTGCCAGGTGGATATGTCTTACGTGATTCGTACCCTTTCCGAATACCCTCCTTGAGGACTTGGCATATGCCGGCAGGCCGTCCGTGATGAAGTTTCTGGGGCTTTTTCCGGTATGTGATTTTGTCAGTTGTAATAGACTGTCCGCATTGTGCTGGAACTTGTTGTCTGCCAGGTCGGAGGCCAGCCAGTAGCGCGTATCGTCATCCATCGAGGCGAATAGATAGCACTGCCTGCCGCTGATTTTCACCCATACCTCGTCGGCCCGGAACCAGCTGCCGACCCGTGGAACGATTCCGTTGAGGTATGTCGATGTCATCCTGGAATAGTCTCTAACCCAGTTGTATACCGTCTTGTGGCTTACACTGATTCCAAGCATCTCGTAATGGTTGGAGATGTCACGGACGCTCATCCCCGTATAATACATCTGCAACGCGCCCGTTATGATGGATTCGTCAAACCTCCTGTTTTCGAATCCAAAGTTTGCAGTAAACCTTCTCTTACAGTCTTTACACTTGAACATCTGCATTGTAGAGCTTTTGTTCTTCTTTAATCCCTTCCTGACGATGTTGCCAGAATCGCAGAACTTGCACAGGTTAAGCCTTGACCTTTCAATGATTCTAAACCCGTCGTGTCCGAACACGTTTCTTCTGACATACTCCAGTATTACCTTGATGTGCTTGCAGTCCGATTTTCTGCTCCGGTGGTCCGGACACTCACAGACAAGCCCGCTGCCCGTCCTAGATACGGTATAGAACTTGGATGGATCTGACTGGGATCTGACCCTGAAATCATTCGTACCAATGATCTGGGTGGCGTGACCCGGAGTCTCCATGATCTGTTTTGCACGTCGGTCTCTTGCGTTCATTCACATCCCTCCTCGAAAACTAATATAGAACAAAAAAGATGCGGTGGGTGTGGGATTCGAACCCACGAAGGCTTTCCACCTTGCAGGTCATAAGCCTGCCACTCTAACCGACTAAGTGAACCCACCATGCATTATATTATACGTACGTTTATTTATACCTAGCTCTTATACGTACGTATGGTTTTTATACATCTTCATGGTATACGACATATTGACGCGATGGAAAAAGAACGAAACCGAGTTTTCCGTAAAACTCTCGTTTGATGGAAGAAACAGCATGTCATGCAGGATACCGAAACCCATTCTGGAAATGCTCGGTGAACCAGAGTCCATCACGTTCCGAATCAAAAACAACAGGATTGTGGTGGATTGATATGAGCGCCGAAACCACTAACCCACCCCCCGGATGGAAAAACCGAATCATCATGCCCTGGTCCATTCTATATGTCCGTTTACACCATGTTTGTCATAGGTTTTCAAAATATCGTCACAGAACTTGGCCAATGCGTAATCGTTGACCTTTTTTGATCTGGCCAGTAGGTTAACAAACAATTTTTTTGCGGTTTCCGTCTGGTTGTAGTTTTTCTTTTTGAAGTTGTGTGCCGCGCACAATACCTGCCCGTTTTCCACCGTTGACTCCCCACCCTTGTCTCTGGGTTTTATGTGATCGATATGCAGCTTTACACCGTCTCTTTCGCCCTTGCCACAAACAACGCATTTGTGTTGGTCTCGTTCCAAGATTTCTGCCTTCTGTTTTGACGTGAAATTTTGCAATTTTATTGCGTCCTGTGGGTTGTAGCGGTAAACTCCGGTGTTTACCTTGGTCAGAACACCTTCCTGGTGCAGGCTTCTTATCTGTCTATCCGGATCACGGAATACCCTGCCTGTACGCTCGTTATATTCTGAGACTGCCCAGTCCACAATCTCCGGATGTTTTATGCTGCGATTCGGGTTGTTC
The DNA here is from genome assembly GCA_965214775.1 of Candidatus Nitrosopumilus sp. Taxonomy (GTDB): domain Archaea; phylum Thermoproteota; class Nitrososphaeria; order Nitrososphaerales; family Nitrosopumilaceae; genus Nitrosopumilus. Next base: position 135,352 of record OZ243974.1, read on the forward strand.
CTGTAATACTCCAGGATTACGTCACGCTGGGTAACCGTGTCTGACACACCTCCTTTTCTATTCGCTTTTCTGCAAGGCTGTAATACTCGTCAACTAGTTCTATCCCCACCGACCTGCGGCCGTTTTTCATGGAGGCAACTATTGTCGTGCCGGAACCGGCAAACGGGTCAAGTATGACGTCATCAACATATGAAAACAGCTTGATGCATCTTTCTGGCAGTTCCTCCGGAAACGGCGCCGGATGCCCGTTCTTTTTTGCACCTGGAAACGTCCACATGCCGTTTGTCCATTCGATGAACTCGTTCCTTTCGATTGTACTTATTCCTCTGCGGTCACGTTTCCACTCGTCCTTGTAAAGTACGATTATGGCCTCAACAGGTGCTATCACATGCGGTGCAGAAGCCGACAGCCACGATCCCCATGCCGTCCTCCTTGATATGTTGCCCTCGTTCCAGACTATTGTTGCATGGTATTTCCATCCTGCATCAAGAGCTATCTTTGTCAGGTCGGCACATGTGGGCCTCTTTCCCTGCTTGTTCTTGTCCAGACCAATGTTAAGACAGAATCTGCCCGTTGAACGTGTCCAATGAAGTACATTACTAATCCATTTTTCTGAGAATTTCAGGTATCTCTCATAGGATATGCTGTCATTGCACCCCCCCCCCACCTTCATAATCAAGGCCTACGTTGTAGGGAGGTGATGTCACGGTAAGATCTACTGAATTGTTTCGAATTGTCGATTTTTTGGTCGTATCCCCTCTGACTAGCCTGTATTCAGGTTTCTCCACAAAACCCTTTTTGGTTTGTGTTTTTTTAATCCTTGGCTTTGTCAATTTGATCTCACCCTTTCCTTCTGACTGTAGTTATCCAATCACTGCCTACCTTATATAGCAACGGGCATAAGTCTTTGAGTCAAAGTAGGTCATAACTACGCGTAAAAAACCTCAATTATTTCTGCTCGTTGCTATACAACTCCCATTCCACATAGTTGCTTTTCCTGATCGCATCCGTGACCCTCCTTGCAGAGAACGCCTCACTAAGTAAAAATTTCGTCTAGTCGTAAAAATCGAATCTGAAGAAGATCCACATTTCAGGTCTCGAAGATTACATAGAATCTAGAATACTCCTGCCTTATCAAGCCGATCTCGGAAGCGTTCACATTCTAGGTCACCAATCTTACACAGAACCAGTTCTGTTTATCAGAGGGAGATACAATTTGAGAAGACATATCAAAACATTAAGAGTACATGAGTGTCATGTATAGCAACGTTCACAAATAATTGAGGTCTTTTACGGGCAATCTGACCATGTTTTGACTCAAAGACTTCTGCTCGTTGCTATATGAAATCAGGCCACAGAGTGGAAGTGCCGATCCATCGTTTTATCATTCAATATGAATTGGGAGGTGGCTGGTTCAAATTTAGTGAACAGTTATTGCGAGAGATTTTCCATGAATTTTTGCCAGATACAAAAGTGAAGTGTAAGACAACGAAAACTACAGTTATTGCGTCAATTTCACCAGGAGAAAGATCTAGCGAGCATAACGGTTACCGGAAGAATAAAGCTTTTAAAATATCCGTCAATACGATAATCAACATGAAACAAAAGACTGCATCAAGAAGCATCAAGATTCTAGTAGCAAAACTAGGACTGGACGGACATGACAGGGGCGCCCTTGTCCTATGCAGGGCATTCAGAGATGCCGGAATGGAGGTAATCTATTCGGGATTGTTTGCCACTCCGGAAAGAGTTGCGCAGATTGCAGAAGACGAAGATGTGGATGCAATTGCAATGAGCTTGCTTAATGGCGCGCATGGAACGCTATTTCCAAGAGTCGTAAAGGCACTAAAAAAGAAAGGAATCAGGGACGTTCTCGTAGTTGGGGGAGGAGTGATTCCAGAGGCAGATCACAAGGCACTAATCAAGTCAGGAGTAGGCCACGTGTTTGGTCCAGGCACGCCACTGCCAACAATCATTGATCACATCAACACGGGCGTTGTAAAATTAAGAAAAATATAAGAAAAAAAGATTATTCTGTGGAATCAGGCCACATCATTTTACGCATTTTCTTGCCGACTTTTTCAATCTGGTGCGCGTCATATTCCTTCATGTATTTGTCAAATGCGTCCTTGCCGCTCTTTTGATATTCAGAAATCCATTCGCTGTTGAATGTGCCGTCTTGAATCATTGCAAGGACTTTTTTCATGCTTTCCTTGTTTGCAGCATCCATAACCATTGGTCCACGGGTCAATCCACCATATCTGGCAGTTTCACTAACGCGCCTCCACATTCCGTTAATCCCATATCTTTGAATCATGTCTACAATGAGTTTGAGTTCATGCAGAACTTCAAAGTAGGCAATTTCTGGTTGATATCCTGCCTCAACTAAAGTTTCAAACGCATTTGTCACCATGGAAGCTGCGCCTCCGCAGAGGTCTGCCTGCTCACCGAACCAGTCAGTCTCTACTTCTTCTTTGAAGGTAGTCTTGATTAATCCAGCTCTGGCACTTCCAATCCCTTTTGCGATTCCCAATGCCCTATCCCAGGCCTTTCCCGTAAAGTCTTGCTCCACTGCAACAATTGACGGAGTTCCAAAGTTATCAAGATAGGTTTCTCTGACTTTTGAACCTGGTCCTTTTGGTGCAACCATGATAAGATCAGCGTTGGATGGTACCTCAATCCATTTCCAGTAGACTGCAGCTGCATGAGAAAACGACAGTGCCTTTCCTTCAGAAAGATTTGGCCCGATTTCATCTCTGTACACTTGACTTTGAATCATGTCAGGAATCAGGATGTGAATAATGTCACCTTGCTTGGTCGCTTCGGCAACAGACATTACTTTATGGCCATCATCTTTGGCTTTTTTCCAGCTGTTTCCGCCTTCCTTAAGACCCACAATTACATTCAGGCCAGAGTCTTTCATGTTGTTTGCTTGTGCGTCACCTTGGATTCCATAACCAATTACAGCAATCGTTTGATCCTTTATCGGGTCAAGGCTGATATCGTTATCTTTCCATGTTTGTGCCATGCTAACTACTAACACAAATATTGCAAATATTAACTATGGAATCTAAATCTCGATGATTTTCTCGCATGACCTGCACTTTACAGCGACTTTTTTGCCAGGCAAGCGAATGAACCTTTTTGAGCCACAGTCAGGACATATTGGGCAAGCACGTACAGGTTCCATCAGTGTCTAATAGTTCGGCATCAGATTTAGAAATTACGGATGGCCGGTTTTTCGCATCAATTCTGCCTAGAAACTCAAACACAGCATTTGGGCACACTGCCTTTTTCAACCTTCATTACCAATTATCATTGAGCGGGTCTTTGCAGCGTTAAATTCACCCCTGTTCGAAAACCAGAATCAGATACAGGTTTCCGAATCAGATAAAAACAGAGACGTGATCATTTCCACAGCAGAGCTTGTCAAATTGTGATAGAAGAGATGCGTTAATGCATGATATCGATGTTGAAATGTTTGATTGATTTTGCAAGCAAGCAAAATAAAATTTGCGCAAATCAACAAAAGATTTTTTTAGAGAATTGTAAATCATCTCGATTCTCTTTGCAGAAAAGTGAATTAAAATTAGCGGACTAATCATGTACAAACGAATTTGCATCATCAAACAGGCCAAAATGCTTGCAAACGGCAGGTTGTCTGCAAAATTACTTGACAGATGTACTGAAAAATACGGGCATCTGCAGTTTCTGATCTCGGATCATCCCTCAGGCAGCAGCCGCAATAGCAGCAGCAGCAACAACAACGGCAAGCATGCAAAAACTAAAATCTAATTTCATCCGTCTACTGGATTGAACCGCTGCCAAGAATTCTTATGGTCGGGGATTCAGGTTTTAGAACAACCGCAGTCTGGCCTTTTTTACAAATGATCGGTTTCTCAAAAACAAGTTTTAGAGGAGCAACTGATGAAAATTTGGCTGCCTTGATTTGCAGCCCAACATTGACAAGGCATCCTTGGTTTTCGGAAATCTCACCTTTGTAAAATGGAATTTTTACAAAATCCAGTTCTATCTCAGAGACCACATCGCCAACATTTGACTCAGAAATCACATCTCCACGTCCAATCTCGTCAGGTTTGGCCCCCTTGACTGCCAAGCCTACCCTGGCAGGACATGCAGATTCCCCAACCGGATCATCATGCATCTGAATGGACTTTATCAAAACCTCAACGTCTGCAGGATACAGTTTCAAACTGTCATATTGTTTGATTTTGCCATTTGTCACTTTGCCCAAAATAACAGTTCCGACCCCCTTGACATCAAAACAATGATCAATGACCATTTCAGAATGACCGTCAGTAGAAATTGGCTCCAACTTGTCCATCTCTTCTTTGATTTTGTCTTGATCTGCTTTGATGTAATTTTCAACTATTGTTCCTTTGATCATTGCGTCTAGTTTTGTCTCGTCAACCTCAAAGGTATGAGACAGGATTCCCTTGTCTTTTTTTAGTGCATCAAGCGCAATTATCTGCTCTCCGGTAAATTTGTCAAGTTTGTCAACATGAAATATCACGTATTCTGCCAGATTAATTGCCTGAAACAGCGGTTGAATCTTATCAGGAAACCCGCTTGGAGTGACCCAGGTTTTGATAATGTTTGATTCCTTCCTGTCAAACAGGGAGAGATCAGTCACGGTTCCCTTTTTTCCAAACTCAGATGCGATTTCTTGCTTTCCCAAGACAACAAAATTGATAGATTTGACCATCATGATGACTGCTTTTGGATAGACTTTATGAAGTTTTGACTAATCAAAGGCGACGCCGCAAAAAGCATAAAGTGATACCATTTAGAATTTTTCAAGAAATCAAAATCAAATCAAATCAAACAGCAACTAACAGGGATATTCTGACAAATCATTGGCAGAATCCGTCTTCTCGTCTAGGATATGCAGATGATACAAGATCAGATGATTATTATTTTTGGTCAAACTTACGCCTAATTTCATGAATATGATGGGCATTTTTTCTATAAAAGACTAGTGAACAATTGGTACTAGGGAAACGATTTTAGTGCTGATGCATAGTTTGCAAAACGATGGTTTTTTGGTTTAACCAGCCTTTGAGAGTATTTTTTGATGGGCTTTCCAATTGCGCCATCTAATCCCAGAGGCCCCAAGACATATTCCTCCCTGTCTGCCCATTTCAAGACCTCATCAGAAGGGGCAAAATAGTTCAGGATTTTTTTGTTTACGGTATATTGCAAGATTTTCCCGTATTTTTTTGAGGATGGAACGTCCCTTGCAATGGAGGCCCCAAAGAGATAGACGCCTTCAACAATCCCTCTGTTGGAGGGTTTTCTAGACAGATATTCCAGAGTGCTCAAAATAACCTGTGAGCCAAGAGAATGGCCCATTAGTCGAATCTTGGTTTTAGGGCTGGACTTTTTGAAATCCTCGATGAACAGTCCCAGGTTCTTTCCATTCTTTCTTGCAATGCCTTGGCCAACAGCAAGAGCGTGTTTTGCATGTTTGATCAGATGGGCGCCCGTGGTGTTGGAGTCATAACTAAAGCCAACTACGGGGTGAGAGTATCCCAGTCTGCGTAATCGGTTTCTGGCCAATCGGACTTTTGCAACTGCCCCGGCATTGTCATTTCTTAATCCGTGAATCATAATGGTCAATTCTTTGGAGCCGGCAAATCTTTCAAAGTCCTTTTTCGGGTAAATATGATACCTGTTATTTTTTAGAGTTTTGGCTGAGCCAAGATCATAGTATCCCCTGGTGGAAATTCGCGGAATAGGCCTCATTTTATTTGGATGGCGGCGGTCCCAGCTGTCTTTTATGGTCTTCAATGTCTTTGCCCTCTACTTTGGAAAACAGAGGAGATGCCTCTCCAAGCAAATGTCCTCCGGATATCCCAAGCTCAGACATGTCATCCCATTTTCCAGAAACGGTGTCTCCGAGTCCTAGCTGGGCCCAGATTTTATTTGCAGAAGCAGGCATGAACGGCATGATTGCTATTGCCAGACTACGTACTGCATTCACAGACAGATATACGCAGCTGGCAGTTCCCGGGCCTTTTTCCCATGGTGCCTTATGCTGAAAGTACTGGTTAAAGAAAGAAGAGAATTCCATGATTTTTTTGAGGGCCCTGTCAAGATGATTTTGCCCCATCAGAGTTCCAACATCAGAGGGGAGTGTTCTGATCTTTTGTTCTGCCCCGGCATCCTTTTGATCAAAGGGTTCGGGTTCTGGAACTCTTCCCTCAAAGGCTTTTTTGGTAAATCCCAATGCCCTGTTGACAAAATTTCCAAGATTTCCAATCAATTCAGAGTTTATCCTGGTTGCAAAATCATCCCAGTCAAAATTCAAATCGTCTTGTGAGTAGGGGTTGATGGATACAAGATAGTATCGCAGATAGTCTGCCGGATAATACTGTAAGAATTCCTTTAATCCGATGTACCAGTTTCTGCTCTTGGATATTTTCTTTGCCTGCAGAGTCAGATGTCCGCGTGTGGGTATGTGGTCTGGAAGCTTGTACTCACTTCCCATCCCCAGCCGCATTGCAGGCAAAAACAAGTAGTGGTGATAAACGATGTCTTTTCCAATAAAGTGATAGATGTCAGCGGAATTCCAAAATTCCTTTCCATCAATTCCCTTATCGTTTAGAAATTTCAAGGCAGTGGAAATGTATGCCAGATGGTTGTCAAACCAGCCGTAAAAGACCTTGCCTTTGGCACCATCCAGCGGAATGGGAACGCCCCATGCAATGTCACGGGTGATGTCCCAATCAATCAGTCCGGATCTTATCCAGTTTTGGACATACTTTTTTACATCTTTTTGAAGATGGTCGTTTTCCTCAAGCCACCGATATAGCGAATCACCGAAATTTTTCAGTCTGAAGAAATAGTGGTTTGTTTTCTCTTTTACGGGAGGCTGGCCGCATATTGCACATTTTGGATTCAAGATTTCCTCTGGAATTCGGCCACAAACCTCGCACAGATCAGAGTACTGATCCTCGGCGTCGCAGTGGGGACATGAGCCTTTCACATATCGGTCAGGCAGAAATTTTTTGTCGTTGTTGCAATAAAACTGGATGATTTCCTGCTCATATATATGGCCGGCGTCGTTCAGCTTTTTGAAGACCTGCTGGACAAATGCAATGTTTTCCTCAGAGCTGGTTTTGTAAAAATAGTCAAAATCTATGTTAAATGAATTAAAATCATCATAGTCACGCTTGTTCCAATGGGCAACGTACTCTTGAGGAGTCTTGCCCTCTCTTTCGGACTGAAGCAGGATAGGAGTGCCGAAATCATCAGAGGCACACACATAGTAAGCTTCCACACCGGTCAGTTTCAGGTATCTGGTCGTCACATCGGCGGGAAGGTACGTGGATGCCACGTGCCCCAGATGGATTTCCCCGTTGGCATACGGCAGTGCACTGGTGATGATTGCTCTTTTGGCCACACAGGAATCACGCTAACTTGATCTTAATAGTTTACTCATTGATAAAAGGATGCCCAGCGGATGACATGAGCAGGTCGGTTTGTGATTTTTCAGGCTCCTGGCAAGACATCTGTAAATGCCGTAGGACTGTTTTTGCTGAAATTGTTCCTCCGTGTTGCTTGCAGTGTTTTTACAGCCAGCCAATCACAACCCCTTTACTATTTTTTGTTGCGTATAATGACATGGCTCAAAGGTTTTTTGTAACATGCAGGACTCTGGAAGTTTGGGCATGAATTTTCTTACTAGCAAATGCCGATTGTGTTATATGGAAATAATGTCCGCTATTCATTGATGTCCCTCTCCATCCATTTTGGGTCGGATTTCCTGATCGCTTCTGTGGCAGTTTTGTCCTAGAACGCCATGATGGGCGTCTGGCAGTCGGTTATGCCCAGATCAAAGTGCATCTACCAGCTATTGGCATATTTGATTTGTTCAGGGGTTAATTTGTCGATTTTGAGATTCATTGCTTTGAGAGCATCACGTGCCACTTGGGTGTCAATTTCTTCAGGCACCACAACCACCTTGTTGCCCATTCTCTTGTGGTTTTTGAGGATGTACAGGATGGACATAATTTGATTTGAAAATGATTGCGCCATTACCTCCGGAGGGTGGCCTTCGGCAGCCACGAGGTTTGCCAGTCTGCCTTTTCCGACAAGATACACTCGCTTGTCGTTTCGCAGATGGCATTCATCCAAGTTTGGCCTTACCTCCCTTACTGATTTTGACTTTGTCAGCAAGAATTTGGTGTCAATCTCAACGTCAAAGTGGCCCACGTTTCCCATAATTGCTCCCTCCTTCATTTTCAGTATGTGCTCTTTTCGGATTACGTCAGTCATTCCAGTACACGTGACAAATATGTCACCGGCCTTTGATGCCTCAGACATTGGCATTACTTCGTATCCATCCATGTGTGCTTCCAATGCCTTGACAGGATCAACCTCAGTTACAATGACTTTGCCCCCCATTGCTGCACAGCGAGACGCTACGCCTTTTCCGACCCAGCCATAACCGACGACGACTATCTTTTTTGTTGCAATAAGGAGGTTCATTGCACGGAGATACCCATCAATGGTGCTTTGACCAGTGCCATAACGATTGTCAAACATGTGTTTGGTGTACGCCTCGTTGACTACAATTACCGGATATCGAAGCTTTCCCTGTTTTTCCACAGCCTTGATTCTAGTGACTCCGGCAGTTGTCTCTTCAGTTGCGCCCAAAATGTTGAGTTTTTGGTGCTTTTTGTCAAAATGAGCTTTGACATTCATGTCTGCGCCATCGTCGGTCAAAACAGTCGGTCTGTGGTTTAGGACTTGGTCGATGCACCAATCATATTCCTTGTTTGTTTGATCATTCCAAGCATAAACATGAATTCCTTGTGATGCTAAAAATGCGGCAATGTCATCTTGTGTGGTCAGGGGGTTTCCTCCACATGCTGCAACGTTGGCGCCCAGTTCTTTTGCACCCATAAGAAGTACCGAAGTTTCTTTTGTAATATGCAGACAAAATCCCAGAGTGACACCTTTTAGAGGTTTTGATTTTCTTAATCGGTTAATCGTGTTGTCTAAAATTTGCATGTGAGAGCGGGCCCATTCGTAGGAGAGCCTTCCCTTTTTTGCAAGCATTGGATCCTTTACTTTGCTCAACAATTGTGGCTTTGGATCATCATATAAAATTCTATCATGCGAATCTAAATAAATGACAGATTTTAGAAAAAATCATGGTCTGGAAGAAGATTGCAGAGAAAGGAGGCATTGTCTCAGGAAAAGGCAAAGCCTTTGAAATTGAAGGAAAACAAATTGCAATTTTCAATCAAGACGGATATCATGCAATAGATGATCTGTGTGTTCACCAGGACGGATCAATTGCGCCAGGAAAACTAGAGGGAGACATTGTCGAGTGCCCGCTTCATTTTTGGCATTACAACATCAAGACAGGAGAGCTGACAGATTATCTAAAGGACGTCAAGCTTGAGACATATCCGGTTGAAGCAAGAGATGACGGCATCTACGTAGACATTTGAGATCATTTTAAGATTTAGGCAAAAAGGGAAGGAAGAGTGCAAAGTTCGTCTTATTCTTCTCGTCTTATTCCTCCCATTTCTTCTTCTTCTCCTCAACTGCCTTTGTGCCGTGCATAGAGTTGATTTGAAATTGGCAGATTCGGATCATGCATGAACGAATTTACATCAAATCGATTAAAATGCTTGCAAATTACAAACTATCTGTGCCATTGCTTTACAAATGTACAGAAAAATCCTGGCATTTGCAGTTTCTAATTTCGGATCATCTCTCAGGGACATCTGTGTCAAGCACATATCACGCATGCATATATCACTGCAATGATGCCGCCACGCAAAATCAGTGTTTGAAGTAGTGCGTGTTCAAAATAAGCTAGTTTTTGACAGGATTTTTATTCTGAAATCTGTCAAATCATGCTGTTGAATCAAGAGATTGTTGAGGAAATCCAAAACCAGGACTATCCTGCCATTGCAGAGATGATAGAAAATTTTCTGGTTAATGAGATGGAGAAAAACAATGCAGAGGGTCTGATTTTAGGACTGAGCGGAGGAATTGATTCGGCAGTTCTTGCCTATATCTGCAAGGGAAGACTCAAAGAAAAGACCACTGCCATCATCATGCCAGACACCTCAATCACGCCAAGTTCAGAGACCGAAGATGCAATGAGGATGATATCACTCACAGGAATCAGATACAAGTTAATTGACATCAAGCCAATCGTGACTGAGTATGGAATGTATCTTGAACCAAACGAAAAAGGAAAAGGAAATCTCAGGGCCAGAATCAGAACAAATATTTTGTATTACTATGCAAATGCCAAAAACTATCTGGTATTAGGTTCCAGCGATAAAAGCGAATACAACACAGGATATTTTACCAAATACGGAGACGGGGCATCAGATATAACTCCGATTATTTCACTTTACAAGCTGCAGGTCAGAGAGCTTGCAAAATTCTTGGGAGTTCCCCAAAACATCATCGCCAAGAAGAGCAGCCCCTACTTGTGGAAAGACCATGAGGCCGAATCCGAGTTGGGCACGACATACGAGGAGATTGATTCGATTCTGTTTTGCCTTATTGATAAGAAAATGACAGTAAAAGAGGTTGCAGGCAAAACAGAAATTGACCAAACCACAGTAAGCAAGATCTACCAATTATATCAAAACAGCGAACACAAAAGATCACTGCCACAAAAACCCAGCATGAAATAAAATGATCATACAAGACACACTATCAAACACAAAGCAAGAGATAGACATCTCAAAAAAGATACTACGAATTTACCTTTGTGGAGTTACTGTATATGACGAGTCTCATATCGGGCATGCCAGAACAATCATTGTTTTTGACGTATTAAGAAGATATTTGGAGCAAAAAGGCTTGCAGGTTGAGTTTGTTCAGAACTTTACAGACGTGGATGACAAAATCATCAACAAGGCAAAAAGCGAGAACACTTCAACTGAAGAAATCAGTGCAAGATACATCAAGAGTTACTTTAGTGATTTTGATCGATTAAATGTAAAAAGAGCCACAAACTATCCTAAAGCCGCAGAACACATCAAAGACATCATCAGATTCATTGAGAAATTGGTTGAAAAGGGAGTTGCTTATGAATCAAAAAACGGGGTATATTTTTCGGTTTCAAAATTTCCAGAATACGGAAAGTTGTCCAAAAAGAAGATTGGCGAATTGCAGACAGGTGCAAGAATTGAAATCGACGATGCAAAAAAAGATCCGTTGGACTTTGCAGTATGGAAGTTTTCAGACATAAAACCGGCATGGGACAGTCCATGGGGGAGGGGGAGGCCAGGTTGGCACATCGAGTGCTCTGCGATGAGTATAAAATACCTTGGAGAGAACTTTGGCATTCACGGGGGGGGAAGAGACCTCATATTTCCCCATCATGAAAACGAGATTGCGCAATCCGAGTCATGTACGGGCCAACCATTTACCAAAACTTGGATGCACGTGGGAATGGTAACCATGAAAGGCGAAAAAATGTCAAAATCCCTAGGCAACATAAAATCAGTAAAACACGTGCTAGAAAATTGGGGGCCCAACGTCATCAGACTGTTCTGTCTGTCAGGACACTATTCAAAGCCGATAGATTATTCTGAAGAGCTCTTAAAAGAGAATCTCACAAAATGGAGGCAGGCAGAAACTTGTTACTTTGAACTAATACATGCAGACAGCGCGGAAGGAGGAGGAGATGCAGCAAACATCACAAGTCAATGCAAGGAGAACTTTGACAGGGCACTAGATGATGATCTGAACACACACTTGGCATTGTCCTCATTTTTCCAGCTAGTCAGAGAAACAAACAAAATGGCATCAAGAGGAGTGCTAAGCAAGCCAAATTCAGAGAAGATCATGGAGGAGTTTCAGAGAATGTCAAAAATTCTGGGCCTACGCATCCAGGAAATGTCCCCATCAGAAAAACAAGAAATTGATTCCATGATTACCAGACGGGAGGAACTAAGAAGAGAAGATCGGTTTGAGGAAGCAGATGAAATTCGAGACAAAGTCAGTCAAATGAACATAGAGTTAATTGATCACAAAGGAAAGACCGTTTGGGTCAGAAGAGAAGGGATCAAAGCTGACATCCATACTATAGCAACGGGCAGAAGTCTTTGAGTCAAAGTAGGCATAACTACGCGTAAAAAACCTCAATTATTTCTGCTCGTTGCTATAGGATCTGATGATAGACTTTATGCGTAATCGATCTGAATGAGATGAATTTGTTCGTAATAATCCTAGATCTGAACCGATTACGCATAAAGTCTGATGTACAAAAAAATGGCCTGATAATCTTTGAAACGTTTTTTTGAATCGGTCATCTATGGTGTCGAACGAAAATTCTTCAACGCATATGGGTACGAAATACACATGAAAACGCTTCCTGTTTTTGAAGAACTTTTAATCGCCACTGTAGATACATTACATACAACGGCCAAAAGAGTCTCAGATCTGCTCAGATGAATTTTCTCATAGTTTCAAAATCCATTTGAAAAGTCCTCAAGCATGTTTTGATTTTTAGTGAGTCGGTTCATTGCAAAGAATGCGCCACCGACAATTCCTGCCTGGTAAAAGGTATACAAAAATACTCCTGACGAGGTGGGATCCGATTTTGTGAAACTCAAAACAAGCATTGTAAAGAAGACGAAGGTTCCAACAAACGTGACTGTCCTGTTTAGTAATCCGGAATTCATTCCAACAATTCTTTTGGTAGCAGATGCCATCAATGTAATACTAGTAATAATCAAAAACGTTGCTCCGCCATTTGCAGTTACAAATGCAGTCAGCCATGCAATCAGACCATCGTCAAGAATTGAGAGTTCTGGCATGATACTGCCGCCATTTATTGCAAAGTTTACTGCGCTAAACATTCCCCCAATTACAAAAAAGAACAGGAAAATTTTCACAATCGACCTTTTGAAAGGACTCCGGGTTTCTGATGGATTTACAGCCCGCTCTGCAATTCTAACTCCGTATAGAAATCCTACGGCCATGGCAGGCAGGAACATGATGTTAATCAAGATGGGAGATTCTTCGTTGATCTCCTCAATCTGGGGATGGAAAATCAGGAATAAAACTACTGCAAGGGCTGCTGCGGCCCCAAATAGCATCAAGCCCAGATATCGGTGATCCTGCGACCCAGATATCTGATCCCAGTTATACATTTTATAGGCTCATAAGAAGATAATTAAAGAACAAATCGAAAAATCATTTGTTCAAATAATCAATTCTATTTACCCTTTTTAGTAGTAGAAACAGCCAGTCTGATACATGAGACAAAGAAAAGGAGGAATGAGGGCAGGAAGGGTAGCAAAACTGACAATTATTGTCGGGATCATTGTGATGATTTTGGGAAATGTCTTTAGTTTTCAGGGCCAGTCAGTTATCGGACCTGAGACATCATTCATGTATTCAAATCCAGATTGGATAACACACGGAATCCAGATTGTGATTGTCGGTGGAATAATTTTTGGGGCAGGAGTTGCCATGGCAATGGCAAGGCGAAATTAGTTGATTGCTCTAAGAGTTATCGTACTTTGAATGTTTCCAAGTTTTCTAATCTTTGATGTTATTACCTGATTCATCTCTACATGATTTTCAGTTTCAAATTCGGCTACAACGTCATAGCTTCCATAGGTAATCAGGCAGTTTTTTATTTCAGGAATTTCTTCTAGTCGGAAGCAAAGGGCCTGCTCTTCTCCCATCTTGCAACCGATTAGCATGATGCCTTTTGCATTAAATTCAGCTTTTTTAGAAGAGTCCAACTTAAAGGCACCTGATCGGTTGATTCTGGAACCAAGTTTCAAAATCCGGCATGTATCGGATCAGAAGGTTTCATGATCTCCCTTAACAGAATGGTTGCAAATGAACCGCGAGACAAAGTGAACTGTACAGAATTGTTTTGAGACGAGTAATCGGTGCATTGGGCCGATGCCTGCCTAAATCCCCCTTCGCTGCTAACCTCCTGCATTTCTCTTATGAAAAAGTCCTTTGGGGAGATTTCTTCCCGCCTTAATATTTTTGAAATGTAATGATCAAACCTGGTTTTTTTGTAGTAAGAGTATCCGACAAACGGCAATGCAAGATTTTGATCCAAACCCATTACAAACCTGCCAATTTTTCCATGAAAATCAAAACACACGTCTCCTGATTCGGCCTCAAAAAGACTCTCGCCCCCAGCAAAGGCATCACTCAGAGAGCAGTTGAACAGATATGACTGGCATGCCTGGACATAGAACCTTCGTAACGATATCGGAATGGACCTTACGGCTTTAAAGTAATCATCATGTTCGATCATTTCTTTTAGAACAATCCTTTCAATATCCATCTGATACGGCACTTGCCTAAGATACCTTGAATAGTTTGCCTTGTCAGCCAGTTTTTCTCTAATCTCAGTATTTTCCTTGGAATCATATGTCGAAGTAAATGAAAGAATCAGTTCAACTGCTTTCTGGAAATTTTTCTGAACAATTGCCTTGCCAATCAAGTGTGTGACAGGTCTCTTTGAGCCAAATCTCTGATACCCGTAAAAATTCAAAATTTTGTCATGCTCGGCAAATGACGACAGTCCATCTTTGCTATTTTGAATGGCTATTTTGAAATGATTTCCCACCATGTCTTTTTTTAAAAGAGGCTTTTTGACAAACCCCAAATGAGATAGCGAGTATTTTTCAGAAGAAAAATCTTCAATCTGCCTTCCTTTGTTTTTGGCACAAACATACTGCTCAGTAACTGCCGATGCGTCTTTGAGTCCCAATGATTTTACACGCAGGCCTTTTTTTCTAAAAATATCAGACAGTGCGTGATTTGTGTCAATTCTTCTCTTTTGTAATTTGTAAACAGCATAGTCGCCTTCAGGCTTGATTGAACTTTTTATTTTTTCAGAAATTACTTCGTACACTTTAAAGTCTTCAGGAGAGTTTCGGATTGTTCCTCCTATTCCATCAGAACTTGTACTGTAAACGGTGATTCCAATTTGGGAATCTAGGTTGGGTATCACTCTATTGTCACTGTGACGAATTTGCCAATTGCCACATCAGTTGTTTGAAGCCCAATCAGAACCTTGTATGTTCCGGGAGGCGCATCCTCAGAAGCAGAGATGTCAGTGGTGATTGTCCGCGTGGTATTATCATCATAGATATCATCGGTATAATTATCATCGCCATTATCCGTGTTGCCCAGCTGGAAAACAGACGGGGAGTCATGTGTCAATTCAACATCAATAAAATCATGGGTCGGGGAAAGAACGAGGCTTACTCCCATCGGGTCTTTTTGAGACTTTGTGGACACTGTGAAATCAAAGTGTGCCAAGCCTCCAGGCTCCAAAGTAAGAGAGTCTGATTCCAATTGAATTTCGGCAGGAAGCGGAACGGAGGTATCAACTACGCCAATGTTGTTTTCAACCCATTCAGTAAACCAAACCTTTGGACCGTCAACAGTAAAACCAAATACTTGCGCCATACCGCAGTCAGACAGCATCAAGCCGGTTCCGGGATCACAGTCAGCCCAGTAGGGGTTCTTGGAAGGAACGTGATACTCCACCAGGGATTCTGTCTGAGGATTCATCACAGAGATGTTGTTGGATGTATGCGCATTAAAGACAATTCTTCCGTCATCATCGGCTTGCATCCAATATGGCCTGGAGACAGGGTTTTTTATTATGCCGGTTTGGTTGCCGTATGTACTGAACATGGGCTCTGCAGTTACATACTGGGTGTAGATTTCAGTGGATGGATCAAAACTGAAGAACGAGGAGGAACTGGTGTCGGCCAGCCAAATTCTTCCATCGTTGCCTACCTCAATACCATTTGGCGTCAGCAACTGAGGTGGAAGTTCAAAAATATCCGCATGATCTATTGTAGGCAAGAATGCCTCGCCGGTCTGAAAAACTGCAGTCCTGTATGCAGTATAATCAAACTTTAGCAGGACACCGCCTTGTTGGGACAGCCAGTTCGTATACCAGACATTGTCGTCTTTGTCAATTGCAAAGTCTGCCGTAAATGAATTTTCAAAAGGCGAGGGAACGCTCAGATATTCGATTTCGTCGGCGGATTGTGCAAGCTCAAGGAAGCTGATCTTGTTGCCAGTAAAATCGTTAATTATCATTTGAGAGCCGTCAATTTGCAGTCTTTGGGGCAGAGAATCGCCACCTTCTGAAGGATATGAGATTCTGCGGTATTCCTCATCAATGGTTGAAAATTCCCAGACTGAATCGTGTGCTTCGTCTGTAAACCACAGGGAACCATCAGGGGCATAATCAATTCCCCACATCATGGAACGGGCTCCCGGCGGCCAAGAAGGATTCGCATATTCTGTAAAAGTTTCAGTCGCAGGATCAAACTTTCCCAAACTGCCGGTATTGGTCTCAGTAAACCAGACGTTTCCATCGTAATCAGTGACGATTGCCAGAGGATTTGTACACTCAGTTGGGATGGAGTACTCTTGAATGTATCTCGTTGATTTTGGCTCTCCGGTTCCGCAAAATTGTGCGCGGCTTGCATCAGGAAAATTATCTGCAGGGGTTCCAGTACGCGTAAATTCAGGATTGTCTATTTCTTCCTGCATTATGTTAGGCATACTTGCAGCAGTTGCCCAAAACAGCAACGAGCCGCCAAACAGTACCGTGAAGATAATGCCCTTGGTTTGTTTTTTCACAATAAAATTGACAAAGTGCCTTTGTTATATCTTTTCTAATGGGGGATTACAGTAGACGTAAATGCAAACCCTCAAAACCACCACGGCCTACGACAGGCCGGCAAATCCGTACCCTGCAAGATTCCTTCTTCTGGAAGTCACGATGCGCTCATGTACGGCTATAGCAACGGGCAGAAGTCCTTGAGTCAAAGTAGGTCACAACTATACGTAAAAAACCTCAATTATTTCTGCTCGTTGCCATATGTCAGGTAGATTGTCAAAACATGTGTATCACATATTCTGCTGCAACTATATCTCTAGTTTTCTCTTTATTTTGGATATTTCAGACTCTAGTTTTTGAAATCTCGAGTCCAGCATGTCACTTACGTTTGATGACAGATTGCGTATCTCAGAGATTGTCTGGTCCTGCTTGTCAAGCATCTGGTCCTGCTTGTCAAGCATCTGGTCCTGCTTGTCAAGCATCTGGTCCTGCTTGTCAAGCATCTGGTCCTGCTTGTCAAGCATCTGGTCCTGCTTTGAATCGAGCTTTCTCAGATACATGGCACCGGTGCCGAACCCCTCTACCATCTCTGCTAGCATTGTCTGCGAAAGTCTGAAGTTCTTTTGCTCAAATGACATGTTTTGTGTTGATTGGGCATCCATGCCCTCGTGCCTGATCTCAAATGTCTTAAACTCGTCCTTTTTTTCAGAATAGTTCTTCTGGATGTTTTCTATGAGAATTGGATTCTTGTAGTTCTCCAATGCTGTGACAAATCTGTCGATGCCGTCCTCTCTGCCTTCGCATACGATTCTTACCGTGCCGTCGCTTAGGTTCATGACATAGCCCTTGAGGCCACACGTGCTTGCATCATGCCGAACCACGTAGCGAAGCCCCACGCCTTGGACAATGCCCTCTAGCACGATTTCTGCCCTTTTCATCTGCTCCATGATGGATTCATCTGTCCAGAATTGCATATAAGGATTTCATTTTTGTCAGTCTGTTGCATAGTTCAATTTTTTACTTGAATTTGCTTTAAATGATAAATCCAGATAAAGCAACAATTGATTTTTGATCTACTGTGATCAAAATCAGTAGTTTTTTGACGAAAAAGGAAGTTATGCAATAGGCTAATTTTCGTACAACAGAGTTTACATTTCCGTCCACTAGATTAAAGCAGTTTTAGTTCCCCCGTAATCCTATCAATCAGATTCTCCGGGGCAGGCCCTATCGAGATACAAGTAACAGTGCCGGGGGCAAGTTGTGTGTGACCGGCATCTGAGACCTCAGACCATGGCAAATTCAGATCAATTGCACGTATTTTTATTTCTTGCAAATCCTTGATTGAGGGGACTTTGAGGACGACTTTTTCTTGACTGCCCCACCATTGTTCATACCATTCAGGATTGGATTTTCTGACATGTTCTGCGCCAAGAACACAGGCATGTCCAACCTGGGCGGCAATCTTGCCTTTACCCATTTGAAGATCGGTTCTCACTACAATTACCTGCTTTATGTCATCCATGGAGATACCAGACAACGGCTCAATGAAAAACTTTTGAATTAAATAATTGACAAAGAAACAAAATCTGTGTACTACTCAGATGTCGTTGTGGCCGGGGGAAGCGTGGCAGGACTGTTATGTGCAAGGGAAATTGCCGCCAGAGGGCATTCAGTCACAGTCATTGAGGAGGATTACGAAATCGGAACGCCTGAGCATTGTGGGGGACTGGTCAGCCTGTCAGGCCTGCAAGAACTTGGAATAATTCCTTTCAGAAGCACGTTTGATCACTTTATTGAATCAGCTAGGATCAAATCCCCCAACGGAAGCCACTTTACAATTGATTCAAAGAAACAGAAAGTGATTGAAATCAGCAGGAGGGAGCTTGACAAACAGATTGCGTTTCAGGCCCAAAAGAGCGGTGCGGCCATCAAAGTAAAGACCAGTTTTCAGGGGATGACTGAGAATGGAATCAGGACAAATGACGGACAGATTGACTGCAAAATTTTCGTGGATGCAAGAGGAGTTTCATCATTGGTTCATAAAGACAGAACGGGGATTCTGCCATCAGCCCAATATGAAATCTATGCAGACTGGATAAAGAAAGGAAGAGTAGACGTAATTTTTGATCAGGAAAAGTATCCCGGATTTTTTGCATGGGTGATTCCGTCAGGAGAAAGCAGGGGAAAAGTCGGAATGGCAGGCAGGGGCATTAACACGGCTCAAGCCATGGAAGAACTGCTAAAGGACAAGGGTGATTTTTCAGTAATAAGAAAGATTTTTGCCCCAATTTGGATCAAGGGTCCGATTGAAAACTTTGTAGAAGGAAAAACAGTGATTGTCGGAGATGCCGCAGGACAGGCCAAGCCGACTACTGCAGGGGGAATCTACACGAGCGGAATGGGCGGAGTTTTTGCAGGACAGGCAATTGCAAAATTTCTGGAGACAGGAAACCAAGAGGATTTGGAACAGTACCAGAAAAGATGGAACAAGAGGTTTGCAAAAGAATTTGAAAGGCAGTTGCTTGTAAGAAAAATTCTCGAAAGACTGGACAACAACACAATTGACAGGTTATTCGAGTCTGCAACACCAGAAATCATAGCAGAAATTTCTAAAAAGGATGACTTTGACTTTCATGCCGGCTCCATTATCAGACTGCTAGGAGTCAAAGGATCCATCAAAACTGTTCAAACCCTGATAGGCGGAGAACTCAAAAAGATTCTAAGATAAACGTGCCGGACTTTCAGGGAAGGTATAAATGATGTTTGGCAAGATTTCAGGTATGTCCTCTACAATTGTATTGCCAAAATGTAACGGCTGCAACAGATACATTATGCCCAATGATAAATGTGTGAAATTCAACTGTCCGGAATGCGGCAACGAGCTGATATGGAGATGCCAGAGCTGCAGGGAAGCGGCAAGAAGATATACCTGCTCCTCATGTGGATTCACGGGACCTTGAAGAAAATGGCACAATTACTCTTCATTACAAAAATCCTGCCTGAAGGAACCAAAGTCGATTTAGACAAGCTTGCAGAAGCAATCCAGTCATCACTGCCAGAGGGCATCAACATGAAAAGACATGCCAAGGAACCATTGGCATTCGGGTTGGAATTTTTGAAGGCAGAGTTCATTCTAGAAGACAAGGAAGGCCAGAGTGATGCACTTGAAGATGCCGTAAGAGGCATAAAAGGCGTCAGCGAATTCGAAGTGCTCAACATGAGCAGAATGTCAGTTGACATGAAATAGGTGGTTTTTTGGCTCGCAAAGAAGAACCTTTGCAAATGAGAATCGGGGAGGCAAAGCAGCGCGACGTAGGCAAAAAGCGTGCCAGGATTGGTCCTGAGGCAATGGACTTTCTCAAAGTCACTCCAGGAGACGCCATTGAGGTAACGGGTTCAAGATCAAGCTGTGCAGTCGTATGGCCAGTAGACGAAGACGAGAAATTTCCAGACATCATCAGGGTTGACGGCCAAACAAGAAAAAATGTCGGTGCGTCGTTAAATGACATTGTAAAGATTAGAAAGATAGCTTCAAAAATTGCAAAGACAGTCGCGTTAACTCCCGTAAATGATTCGGTTACTGTGGATAAGGAATTTACGGATTTTGTGAAAAACAGACTGAAAGGGCTGCCAATTACTCACGGCGATGAGATTTCTGTAATGATTTTAGGCAATTCAATGGACTTTAAAATTACAAAAACGACCCCCAAAGGAGTGGTAAAGATTGACCGCTCCACAAATTTGAATATATCAACTGAGAGTGCAGTTGATAGAAAAGTCAGAGTGACCTACGAAGAAGTCGGGGGCCTTGGACACGAAGTCAAGGCAATGAGGGAAATCGTAGAACTTCCGCTAAAACACCCGGAATTGTTTGCAAGGCTGGGAATTGAACCGCATAGTGGAATTTTGCTTTACGGCCCCCCGGGATGCGGAAAGACGCTGCTTGCAAAAGTCATGGCAAGCGAATCAGAGGCCAACATGTTTTCAATTAACGGCCCGGAAATCATGAACAAGTATTATGGCGAGACAGAAGCCAAGCTCAGAGACATCTTCAAAGAGGCCAAGGACAACTCCCCAAGCATAATTTTCATAGACGAGATTGACGCGATTGCCCCAAAAAGAGAGGAGGCATACGGGGATGTGGAAAAAAGGGTTGTCGCACAACTGCTTGCTTTGATGGACGGATTGACCGACAGAGGAAACGTCATCGTCCTTGGGGCAACAAACAGGCCAGACAGCGTAGATCCTGCATTAAGGAGGCCAGGCAGATTCGACAGGGAATTTGAGATCTCAGTGCCAAATGAAGACGGAAGGCTGGAAATCCTACTGATCCACACAAGAGGGATGCCAGTCAGCGACGAGATTGACCTGAAAGATTTAGCTTCGGAGCTGCACGGATATACGGGTGCAGACATCAAGTCGCTGTGCAGGGAAGCTGCAATGAAATCAATCCGCAGGTATCTGCCAGAAATTGATCTTGAAACCGAAAAGATTCCCTCCGAGGTACTGCAGTCAATGCAGATCAAGCTGATTGACTTTTATGATGCGATGCACGAGGTCGTTCCGACTGCCATGAGGGAGTTTTACGTCGAAAGGCCAAAAGTCTGGTGGCAGGATGTCGGAGGTCTTGAGGAGATCAAAGATGCGCTTGCCGATAATCTGATCATGGCCATGAGGGAGCCAAGCAAGTTCACCAAGATGGGAATCAAACCCCCCAGAGGCGCATTGATTTACGGCCCCCCGG
Source organism: Candidatus Nitrosopumilus sp. (assembly GCA_965214775.1). Lineage (GTDB taxonomy): Archaea > Thermoproteota > Nitrososphaeria > Nitrososphaerales > Nitrosopumilaceae > Nitrosopumilus. The sequence continues at coordinate 156,729 of OZ243974.1, forward strand.
GATGCGGAAAGACGCTGCTTGGAAGAGCCTTGGCCACAGAGACGGGCGCAAACATGATTCTTGTAAGGGGCCCGGAGATTCTTTCCAAATGGATAGGAGAATCCGAAAAAGCAATCAGGGAAATCTTTAGAAAAGCAAAGGCCTCATCGCCATGCGTTGTAATCTTTGACGAGTTAGACTCACTTGCACGAAGCAAGTCCGGAGAGGGCGGAGTTGGGGAAACAATACTTAGCCAGCTGCTAACTGAGATCGAGGAAGGGATTACAACATCTCGGGTGGCAGTCATCGGAATCACAAACAGGCCAGACATATTGGATAATTCGTTACTTAGAACCGGCCGTTTGGATTTGGTCCTGTATGTATCCCCGCCAGACGAGAAGGGAAGGCTGGAGATCATTGAGATTCTAACAAGAAAGATGCCGCTAAGCAAGGATGTAAAATTGCAAGAGATTGCAGTTGCAACGCAAAACTATACTGGTGCAGACCTGGCAGCACTGTGCAGGGAAGCTGCAGTTCATGCCATGAGGGATAAATCTGCAAGGATTACCAGTCAGGACTTTGCAAACAGCTTAAAGCAGGTAAGACCGTCAATTACCAAGGAAGTTGACCAATGGTACAACTCAGTTAAGGAAAGTATATCTAATGTAGTACCGCAATCAGGAGATAAGACGTTTTACGGATGATATGTCATGGCAGTTCCAATCAGAAACAGAGTATTTGACAAGATAAAAGAGGCAGGGTCGCTGACGGATGCCGAGCTTTACAAGAGCCTCACAAAAGACGGCATGGTGCTGGCCGAAGACAAATTCAACAAAATCCTGCTTGATCTGGAGATTCTCGGTCTGATCAAGGTATCCTGGATTACAAAAGACGAAAAAAGAATAGAGGTATTTGTTGTCAAGGAAGAGAAAGACGCCGTAGATGAAGAGAACAAGAAGATGGCAGAAAAGGATTACGAGGCAAGTTTTCCCGGGTTTGACAAGTAGTCCTTGGAATTAGCCAAAAATTTTCACCGGTTGTATGAGGTTGCCTGCCATCCCTCTCCCCATCCAATCAGGCACGAATTGTAACAGATCGGGCTCTGGAAGTTCAGGCGTGAATTTTGCCATCAAAAAAGACCATTCAAACATAATTTGTGCCTAAAATCATAAATCACTTCTAGAACCTATCTGTTACCCTGTTAGGCCCAATACAACAATTTTTAGTATGTAACCAGTAGCAATCACCAAAACTGCCGTATATGATCATCACGATATATTCTCATTCTTTCATAGAGTTTAGAATTCCTAAATACGATTACATTAAACTGAATAGAATTTTCTTTCTTAGTGGCAACCTCCATCGAGTCCTTGTATTCACTTATAATTCCCCCTATTCCTAATGCGTCTGCTATACTCTTTAAAATAGAATTAAGAAATTGATAAAATCTTTCCTTGGAAATTTTGAAATTACGTAATTTTGTTTGTACATAGCGATAAAATTTTTTTATGGGTTCAGGGAGAAAATTTACGCTTTTTATGTCATTTTTTTCTTCATGATCCGTATTTGAATGAAAGATCATTTCATTAAGTTTGATAAATGACTTTACGAATGCAATTTTTTTGGAGTGATAATCCTCTCGAATGATAGTATAGATTTTATATTTTCTTGCCAATTCAGAGTCGGAGAGGCCGTGACTTTTTAGATTGTGAGATTTCATGTGATCGAGTACAGATTTTTTCATTTTCTCAAATTCGAGGTTTATAATCTCCAAATTTTTTTGGAAACTAGGAATTGTACTCTTTAGCTCAGAGGAAATAAAAAAATCCATAAAGTTATTTACAAAATCATGAAAATCATCGTTTGTGTTTGATAATATCTTGTTAAGCATTTGAGTATCATTATCTTTTAAACTCATATTTTTTCATAATTCCAACCAGATAATTAAAGGTAGATTTTATACAGTCTATGCAGATCAAAAAATCCGGCAGTTTTTACGTCATTTTTAGCAAGTGCACATAAAATCTGATGTAGTTTTTTGGAAAAAACACTAGTCTGAGAATTAGATCATTCCCAATATCTGCAACCCAGCAAAAATTCCCAAATTATGATTAAAGCAGTCTGGTTTGACCTTGGTTTAAGCCGTGATTCATCTCGTCCATGATCTTGGCTTTGCCAGACAAAAAGCCATCCAGTAGTTTTGATTCGTCGCTGCCAGGGTTTGATTCGGAAATTGCCTGTGCCACCTTGTAGAACACCTCGGATCCACCAAGATCGTTTTTGTCAAGCTCCTCTAGCATCTCATCACGTTTGTTGTCCTTCCATAGCAACACAACTCTATGCAGCACGTCGATCCATTCGTGTGAGCTTATCTCATCCATATTACGCTCTGTTGGGCCCAAAACCTTGATGAATTCCTTGTCTTTTTTTATAAAGCCCTTGTTGTATTGCCGCTCTATGTCCACGCCCACGCTCTGGGCCATCTTCAAGGCATCATCAAAGGGAACCTTTGCAATCCCATGAGCCCACCTCCACAACACATAGAATCTGGTCATCTGTGAGATCTTGTCACCAAAATCGCTGTGTAATACTTGGCTGATTGCAAAATCTGTTACCGTCTTGCGAACGTCGTCTAGGAGGCGTATTGTGGTAATTTGTACGCCGCTGTCATCCACAACCTTATCATATCTTCCAAAGATCTCAATTGATGCGCCTATTGCAGATATAAAAAAATCTGCACCGGATATTCCCTGCTCCCACAAATGATGCAGCTTCGCCTCTATATGCTTTAACATGTCCTTTTTCACGTCACGATAAAACCCAGTCTCTTCCTTTGGAATCTTTCTTGCCACCATGTATATCGAGGAGCTAAGTGCCGCGGTCTCTTTTGCAACCATTCTTGCCTTCATCTCAGTATTGATTGGCCATGCGCCTGTTATGACCAATCCAGAGTCCAAGATTGAATTAATCAGTGTCTCCCACCCTTCCGTGGATTTGTGGGCATAAACGATCACTGCAATGCCGTCTTTTTTCAACACGCGGTATATCTCTGCAAAGGATTTTGACAGTATTGACTCAAAGTCTTTTTTTGTCTTGATTGATTTTTTGGAATTTTCGACAAGTTTTTTGTCTATTCCACACACTAGTGGCAACGTCGCCACTGCCTCGTCTGATTTTGGCGTGAGCGGGGTTGAGAACAGTTCGGGATACAGATGCCCAACGCTTCGTTTCAGCCAGACATAGAAAAAATCAGATATGACAGAGTAGTGTATGTTATCATAGTATGGAGGATCCGTAAACACTGCATCAAAATAATTATCAGAATACGATAAAGAGGTTGCAGACTCTTGAATTATTTTTGAGGCAGGTTCCATTATACTAGAGCAGTGTTCTACCCCTCTCAGTACCCAATCTTGAATATTTTTCCACCCTACACTCGTAAACGGATTGAGCTCCACATAGTCCCAAGCCATTTGTAACGCTTGTCTTCCAAAAACGTGCTCAATCTTTTCCCCGACTACATTATATAAAACCAGATTGGTGTTCTTGTCTGCTAGTCTGTCCAGCATGATTGCCAGGTATGCCGTAACCGCCTTTGCATATTCCTCATCATATTCTTCATCCAGCATGAGCTGGTGTGCCATCCTGATCTTCTCTAGAAACACAGTCATCGCAAGGGCTTGACGTGTGTTGAACAGATCAGACCATTTGGTTATCTTATACATCATTGGTATTGTATATCTCCAATATGATCCGCCTTGTACGTGTTCCTTGTTTTCAGGGGTTGGGATTATCTCGTCAGGTATAGGGTTTATGTCATACTCTTTTGACATTCTTTTCGCGTCAAGGTATTTTACGGCAGATTGGAACAGCTTCAAATCAGATTCGTTTGCAGGACGGTATTTCTTTCCCGGCATTCCGTTTTTGCTTGTAACCACTGCTATCTGTTTCTCCCATGACTCCATTCTCCAAAAGATATCCTTCAATGTCTTGGGATCTATTACCGTACCGCATGCAATGCACACTGTAGTTGCCCTTGATATGGTGCCCCTGTTGGGATCAAAGTCTGCAGGCATCTCATCGTATCCCGTACCGACAATATTGAACCTGATTTTTTTTCGATCAACGCGTGGATATACTGCTATCTTTTTGTTTTCCTTTTTGACAAGCCAGTAGCTGCGCATCAACGGAATCTCCGTACCGCATTTTGGGTTCTGGCAGGAAATGGTTCTGGCAGTGATATACCCTACCGAGACAGAATCGTCCCCTTCTGTGTAAAACTTGCCAATCTCCTCAAGTGATCTGTCAAATACCCAATCAGACCATTTTTTGATGTCATCAAGCAGTGGATTCCTTCCATCGTTGAGAGCCAGGCTGTTTTCCTTGTGTGTTCTGCCAAACTTTTGTGGGTACTCCAGAGTGCACTTTTGAATCAATATGGCCACGGGGTTGATGTCAGACGAGTATGTCTCACAGCCAAGGCGTAATGCCTCAAGCGGTATGGAGCCGCCACCGCCGAACGGATCCAAGACCTTGGGAGCAACTCCCCCATTATTCTCTAGGATCTCCTTTTGTATTCTGGAGATTAGTTCGTGATTCTGGACGCTTTCCCATTTGGACAGTTCTGCGATCAGGGAGTTTTTTGTGCCCCATTCCTCAATGTTCTTTGGCGGATTCACCAGGGACGCATAGATGGTGGCCCGTGACGAGGCCAACGGGCGCCGCGCCCACCACAGATGAAGCGTCGATATGTGCCCGTGACGTATTGATTTTTCCCTAGATGATTCCTTGCTGACCTCCCTTACCGGAAAGATCTCGCCGATGAGTCTGCGCTTCATTGCGCCTTTTTCCGTATCTCCTCTGGGCTGACAAAGTACCGTACCACCTTTGAGTCGGCCTCTAGGTTCTTTGCGGGATTTTGTATGATGATTGGTCTGGCTCCGGGTTTTGTCGCGTTCCACACCACATACAGATAGTATGCTTCTCCCATCTGCGATGCCTGGTACCACTCGTTTGTGGTCAGCGCGACGGATCCCTCTCCTGCCCTTGCCTTGACTTCTATGTACCGTGTATAGTCGTCTTTGTTGGAACGCACGTCAAATCCCAGGTTCTCCTTTGATACGTCATGTGGTTCCCTTCCCTCGCTTCTCTCAAACTCCATTGCCACCCTCATGCCTGCACGCTCCACATCGGGGTCGTTTTGCATCTCCTGTCCGCCGGCTGTCACTAGCGGCTTTATGCGTATTATTCCCGCAAATGAGGGCGTGCTCATAGTAAGGCTCTGCTCCTTTTTTATGGTCTCCTCAAGATCCTTCTTGCTCTCCTCGTACCGCTTTTTCTTCTCCTCCTTGTTTCTGATTGCAAGATCCACGTTGTCTCCATTGTCCTTGCGGATCTGTAGATCCCCCAGATTGTTGTCCAAGTCCCTGATTGACTGGCTGAGTGATTCTACCCCGTATTTTCGTTTTATCTCGGCTTGGCGATCGCGCTCTTTTTGCAGCTCCTCGTTATACTCCTCCAAGGACTTCATCACGTGTTCTAGTACGCCGGTCTTTATGCGGTCTATATCCACCGGAACCCTGCTTTTCTCCTCGGATTCCTTCAGATCCCACACTATGATTGGATGGACGGGTCTGACCGTGCCTGATTTTTCATCAACAAAATGAGAGAACAGCTTTTTTCCCGCGATTTGGTTTGTTCCATCCCTTACCTCGCCCTCCTGAAACACCACGTATCCGTCAAGCCCGTTTGGATCCAGGAAGGTTGCGCCACGCCGCATCTCATGACCAAAGCTCTTGTCGATCCAATACAGTACTGCCTCAAAGAGCGGGTGGCCAAACGTGATAAAATCCGAGTCCGGATGCTTGAAGGCCGTCTCCTTGTCAAACGTGGCCTTTGGATATGATCTAATCAGCGTACCAAACCGTTTTTTGAAGTCATCTGTCTCTGCAATGCTTCGGATTTCATACGGTATCGAATCGATTGTGATAAATCCATCCTTGCGGGTGTGAAGCTTGCCATCTGCACGCAAAAACGCCCTTTTAAACAACTCCTCGGTGTACTTGGGAATAAGCTTGTTTTCAAGTGCTTTTGCCTTCATCTCCTTCATGCCGGTATGGTCAATATACTTGGTTGCAAGGCTGTCTCCAAGTTTGTCTTTTATGCCTGCAATGTATTCATCATCCACATTTATGTCCAGATCCATGATGATCTCGTCCTGGGAGCGCGCATTGGCAGCGGCGTCTACCAACAGTTGTGTAAGGCTCTTGCCAGGAAGTATTTCACTTATCACGTCAAACACCTTGTCGCTTGACATTATCTGCTTGATCTCATCGAGCTTCTCAAAGAGCTTGATCATTATCTGGCCTTCACGGGTATCTGATGCCACCATGTTGAACACCGTTACCTCGCGCTGCTGTCCGTATCTGTGTATTCTGCCCATGCGCTGTTCAAGTCTGTTAGGGTTCCACGGGAGATCATAGTTTATCATGAGATGGCAGAACTGTAGGTTTATGCCTTCACCGGCTGCTTCTGTAGCCACCATGATCTGAGTCTGGTTTTTGAATACGGCCTCTGCCTTTACCCGCTCTTCAAGCGGCATGTTGCCATGAATCGTATTGACCGAATACCCCCAACCCAGTATCTTTCCCTCGATATACTGCAGCGTGTCCTTTGATTCCGTAAATATCAGGATCTTTTTCTTGGAGCTTTCCTTGCTCATGTCAGACAGTGTGTTCCTTAGCTGGCTCAGCTTTGTCTCATTCTCATCGTCGATTATCTTTTGGGCCTGTGATATCAGCCTGCCAAGGGTCGATATCTCATTTTCCAGCTCGTGTCTGTTCTCTGCCACGCTCAGGGTCTCCCATACTGCCTCCTTTTCCCAGCGATCCTCCTCACTCATGTCATCCAAATCATCCTCGGTGTACACCTTGGACGGATTTGGCTCATCCTTGACGGCTCCCTCCAGCATCTTTTCGAGTCTATACCTCCTACGATCCAGGGATCTTAGGAGAGCGTATGTGCTTGAGGCCATCCTGCGCTGTAATATCAGGAGGGCAAACCCGATGTGTCGCTTTTTGTCTGATTTCAATGCCTTGTCGTATTGTTCCTTGACGTATACGGACACATCGTTATACAGATTCTTTTCCGGATCAGACAGCAGTATGTCCGGTGTCTGAACCACCCGCGGGACAAACAGGGGATTGCCCTCAAAGTCAGTCATGTCTTCTTTGATCCTGCGGAGAAACAATGGATTGTCTTGGCTGTTCAGGGACTCTTTTATCATGGCAGCGGTCTTGAAAAAACCCGGGTTTAACAGGTCAAGAAAAAGCCTAAAGTTTTCCGGATCACCCCTGTGTGGTGTGGCCGTAAGAAACAGCAGGTGTTCGCTGTTTTTAGAAAGGATCTCCCCCAGTCTGTACCGGCCGGTTTTTTCCGTCTTTTCCCCGTACTTTACGGCGCTCATCTTGTGCGCCTCGTCCACCACTATAAGGTCAAACTCGGAATTGGCCAGTGATGGGAGAATCTCCTCGCGCTTTGCAAAGTCAATTGATGTGATTATCTGGTTTTCTTTCATCCATGCATTCTCTGCATATTGAGCCCTCATGTAACTGCGTGAAACTACTGTAAACGTTTCAGAAAACCGATCCCTTAGCTCCCTGCTCCACTGATCCTTGAGGTGTCCAGGAACCACGATCAGTATGCGCCGGATTATCCTGCGCATTTTCAACTCTTTGATTATCAACCCGGCCATGATCGTCTTTCCGGCTCCGGGATCATGTGCCAGAAGGAACCTTATCTTGGGCATCCTAAGCACGTATCCGTACACGGCCTCGATCTGGTGTGGAAGAGGATCCACCTTGGATGCGTTCATTGCAAGTAGCGGATCATACAAGGAGGCAAACCGGTATCTCTTTGACTCAAGTGCCAAGAAGATCTTCCATGCCTCGCTCGTAAAGTCTGTTGAAACGGTTTGCGTGCTCAGATCAGCAAGGTCACTCTTGCGGATCATTTGATCAACCGGCTCGTTTGATATGGTAGTAGTGGCAACCAGTTGGACATAGTCCCCGTGCGGGACCACTTTTTTGACGTGAATTGGTTCTGGCCATTTTGATCCCGTAACCACGATGCCGGATTTTAATTCGTCAACGTTCAATGCTCATCCTCATCCACTCAGGTCATTTTCTGAGTCGTCGACTACTCCCATCTGTTCCAGTGTCTCACGTATTCTTTTGAGATCCGCATCCGTCATGGAACCGTTCTTGGCATTTATTCCAAGGCGGATAGACTTGAACTTCTCATTCAATAGGCGCATTATGCCCCATGCATCGTTTAGCTTGCCTTCTGGAACGTCAAACGTATGATCAAACTCATTTACTGATTTTGTGTCGACAGGGTGAGGTTTGTCGGGTTCATTGTCGACGGGTTCTGGTTCTGGATCAGCTCTCGATATCGTGACTGACTCCTTTGTACACATAGAATCGTGTATGATGATCTCGTTATCTGCAAATGCCACGGATGAATCATCTTTGAAGAACTTGCATGATGGTTTTTCGTCAATCAGCTCACCTAGACCAAATGTTCCATTTTTAACGCCTTCTGTGATCGAGTCTTCTATGACATTCCTGCCTGTAGGCCTTCGACTTCCCCTGGTACTGAGCATCAGTTCGTACATCGATGCAGTTCTTGTGAATTTACAGTGTTTTAGGTACTCATCCTTCAAAATAAGTGCGCCTACCTTCTCGTGAATCTGCTGCTCGGTGCCAAGTCGTTCAAACACGCGATCTGATATGCCAACCGATTCACCTACAGTAGGAATTCCCAGATCATACATATCACATGAGGTTTGAGTTGGAACGTAGAGATTTCTATAATATTTTTTTAGGGCGTGCGGTAGAGATGTTTTTTCTTTCTCCAACTCATTTTTGATATCCGTTTTTTGCTCTTCCCTTAGATTTAGACTTGAATCGGACATGATCTGTTTCAGTGCGATCATGGCCTTGAGTTGGCTTACGAACTGCTTTCTCTCTGCTTCAGGAGGACACAAAAAGAATATAGAATTTCTGTATACGCGTGGTATGCCGTCACCCTTGTTCTCTAAAATATCTTCGCGTAGGCTCTGATCATCCTCAGATAAGATTACCAGCTTTAACGTGGGCGAATCCTCTACATCCTTGGGACTGGAGGGCCATATGCTTGTACGAAGCCTCTGCCCCCCCCCCCCGATACTTGATTCCAGCAATATTTTTTCATTATCGCGTACTTCTTGGTCCGTAATGTTTTCCATCTTGTCTATCCTGAGTCGGTTTATGTTAGGTTCGCTGGAAAAGAGATACCTGTCGTTTTCGCTCTTAAAATAGGACAGTTTGTTCTTGAATGTTGCAACGACGTCACCTATTACACTTGAGTGCATGTTCCTGTTGGATGCGGCTCTTTTGATCTGATTCATCGTCGCACCGTTTGCACCACCGCCGGAAAAAGAGTACATGAAGATCGCCGTTGCAGTCTTGATGCCAAGACGCAGTCCCTTATATGCGGCACCGACATCCTGTTCTGCACGCACCGCACCAGAGGAAGGATCTGTAATGTCCTTTGCTATGACACTGTCAAACTTGTCCCCTATGTGTCCTAGAAGCTCCCTTCTCATCTCGTCGTCTTTCAGATCAAAGTCAGACAGTGTGATGTATGGCCTCTCGCTATCCCTGAGAGAATAAACCACCATGGATAACAGTCTCAACACGCCTCTAGTTCGCTGAAACGACGGGAAGCTGCCCCAGTTCTGGTACAAGGCATCTATTACCTGAGGAAGAAACGGGTATGTCTGTTCGAATCTTTCCCTGTATTGTTTGGCGGTATTTTTTGGGGGAAGTATGGACTCTCTTTCACAGTAATCGACAAAATCCGAGATTATCTCTTCTGCATCACTCTTTATGTCGCTTTCAGGTGTGGAAAACAGCCTAGCCCTTATGATATCGGGAACATCGGCCGGATCTGTTGGTGTAATCTTTTTCTCTTTTCGTCCGGCCACCTTGCGCAGTTGCAGTAATAACTCCTCTGCCGACGCCTTGTCGGCCATTTCATACACGCTTGCAGGAAAGCTAGCAACCACGCATACACGATCCAATCCAGATACAGCCTCGCTGAGCTGCTGCATGAATGTAATGGTCTGCTTTGCCAGTGTCGTCCCTTCAACTTTTATGCCGGCCCCGACTGAAACATGGGAAAACAACTCATCGATTAGGATTAGTACTGAACTGTGTTTTTCCAACACCTCATTTAATTTTTCCCTGCCCGGAGCCAGTTTTCCAGACAGCTTGTCTATCTTCCCATCCAGCTGCTTCTCAATCATTTCCCACACCGTGTCATCGGGGCTCATGGATGTGCCTACAATGACAACTTGCTTGGCCCCCCATTGTTTCGCACGGTGATACAAAGCTATCATGGCGTGGGTCTTGCCTCCGCCAAAGGGAGTCTCAATATGCATGAATCCATCTCCGCTCTTGCCCTGTAGCCTATTTTGCACATTGTCTAGGATTGTTTGAAGATTCTTTGTAATGTGGGTTTTTTTAAAGAATGTTTTTGGATCGTTATACTCTTCAGAACCCCTCTTTTTGAACGTGTCCCACAAATCAGCTGCAAACACATCCATAGCGAGCTTCTTGTTTAGGATATCGGCATGTGGAACCGCAATAGTATGAAATGCTTTCATGTGATATTATCGATATTGTATCAGTTTTATATCTAATGACTCCGTGCCTGGCCCTGGCCAACCAAGTAGGAATTTTCATGCGGTGGTGGTTTTTGTGTCTGGCCAGCTTGGTCAATATCGTCTACATTTCTTGGTTTTAGGCCCGATTATGGCACGTTTTACCTGGCTGGTCATGGCAGGCCCGACTAGCAATGCTATTAATTTCAGATCTGCAAAAGTCTTGTGTGAATCTTGCAGATTTTCCTGAATCCAGATTTTCTTGACGCTTGGATGATTCTAAAAGCTAGAACAAGGGAACATGAAATGCGGCATCCAATGCCACTGCCACAAAGATAATTGTCAGATAAGGGGCAGTAACTTTGTATGCTTTCCAGGCAAATTCGGGCGTGGGGGTTTTTGTCAATCTGTAATGGTATGCAAGCATCAAACCTCCAGATACTGCTGCAATAACAGCATAAACAACGCCCATGCCATCTGGAACAAGCGAGAGAACCAGGGAATACGGAAGCAGGATTACGGTGTTGCCCAAGATGTACTTTGAAGTTTTTTGCATTCCAATAACAACTGGCAGCATCGGAACCTTAGCTTGTGCATATTCGTCTTTGATCTTCATTGCAAGACACCAAAAGTGTGACGGAGTCCAGACAAACACCAAAAAGCCGACCAGGAATCCCAAAAGATCCATGCTGCCAGTTGCAGCTGCCCATCCGGCCCATGCTGCCGCACTTCCAGCAATGCCGCCGACTACGATGTTTGAAGTGTTCAGGCGCTTCAGCCAGACAGTGTAAACGACCACATATGAGAAGATCCCGACTGCAATAAAGAATGCAGATACCGGGTTTAGCAAAAAAAAGCCGTAAATAACGGAGATGCAGCTGACTGCCAGTCCGTAAACTAAAACGTGTGATGCGGCCATCCTTCCAGACGGGATAGGCCTTGAACTTGTCCGGGTCATTTTTGGATCAATGTCTTTGTCATAATAATGATTCAAGGCACTAGAGCCGGCCGATGCCAAAGCTCCGGCAACGATAATGTGCAGGTATGCCCAATAATCAAGCTCAGGTGCCCCTGAAACCAGTCTGCTTGCTGCAAACATGGAAGTTACAGCAGTTATTACCAAGAGAACCACGATTCGGGGTTTGGATATCTCCATTACTTCGTTAAATCCCAACTCACTGTATCCTCTTCCAAAGCCATTTAATTTATTCGTCTGCGAGATCCGTTGGATTTCATCAAAAGGAATAAGTATCTAAGACCTACCAGCTAACGTTAAATGAGTAATTGGGATCTCATGATGCCAGGAATGGGACTTACGGCCATAGGCTTGGCCGGATTGACCTTATCTTATGCCGGCTTGGCACACACATTCATCGATGGAATGCATGCCCTGACCGGTTTGACCATGTTTGTAGGCCTGATCTTCCTGGCGACAGGCATTCTTGATGGAGGGATCTCGACCAGCAACAGGGCAAAGGCTACGGTTTTGGTAATTTTATCCATCTCACTTGGGTTTGGCATGTTTGCACTGACCTGGAACACGTCAGATTACACAATCACATTGGCAGGAATCCTGATGGCAATTGCATTCCCATCAATTATCATTGCATACCTGGCAATGAAGCATCCAACCTTGCTAAAACCGGTTGGTTCAATTGTCGGAATGGCAGGGGCCACCGGAATCATCATGTGGTTTGCATTTGGATTTGTCAGTCCTGATCAATACATGATGCCGCAGGCCACCGAAGTTGATGAACCGGCAGAAGAGGAGGTTGCGCCAAAAGGACCGGTATTTGCAATCGAAATACTAGAAGGTTCTGCAACAAAGGGAAACCCAGACTATGATCCTGATGTTGCAACAGTCTCACAGGGACATGTTATTGAATGGACCAATGCAGATTCCGTAATACACACAGCTACAAGTTTTGAAGACCAGGGAGAAACATTTGACACAGGCCTGATGGATGCAGGTGAAGTTTATTCTTTAGATACGACTGATATTGCTCCGGGTGAATACGAGTATTTTTGTCTGGTTCACCCATGGATGATTGCAACTCTTAACGTAGAATAGATTTGCAGAAGATATTTTTACCTCAATCAATTTTAGAAAACCTGAAAAAACATGCTGAAAATGAAAAGCCAAACGAGTCATGTGCCATGCTGTTTGGAAAAGAAAACAGGGTCTCATACACATTTCTAACAGAAAACATGGAAGAATCACCCGTAAAATTCACAATCCCAAACGAACAGCTGATCAAAGGATACAAAATTGCCAAAGAAAAAGGTCTTGAAATGGTGGGGATCTTTCACTCACATCCGAATTCAGCGGCATTCCCGTCAGACAAAGACAGAAAATTCATGGAGATCAATCCGGTTGCCTGGATAATTTATTCAGGAATCAACAAGGATTTCAGAGCGTTCGTTTTAGAGCAAGAAATCAAGGAAATAAAGATTTCAAAGGACTAACTCCGTAGAACAAAAGTGGCAGTCTCTCCTTTTGCTTTTTCCAAAATCCGTTTGTCAGGCGAAACGATTTTTCCAACAATATTGACAGGAGAGGCAGGAGTGATTTCACCGGGCTTTCCAATCGGAGTTGGGCCATAAAACAAACATACTGCCTTGCCGGTTGGCCAGTATGCAACGTCGTTTAGTTCAACAAGAGATTTTGCATTTTCTTCTGGTTGAGCGACAGGAGAACTTGACGAATAGACTTCGCCACCCCATACATGCAGATCCACGGTGAAAGGAAGCTTCTCAACGAATTCCTTTACAGTTTTCGGGGAGTTTGTATCGTCTAATTCGACGCGAATCGAAGAAGAGGAATCACGTAATTTGATTTCCATGTTGTACTTCACAGTTTAATCTCAAAAATACAAGATAAAAATTTTGAATCTGACTGCTAGTGCCAACTGAAATTGCAGGCACCCTTTCTTTAAAGCAAATGAGGCAAAAGATCCCATGTAATTTGAGTGAGGTTGTAGTTATTGGGGCAGGAATCGGCGGCTTGTCCACGGGGGCGCTGCTGTCAAACGAGGGCATCTCAGTAAAGATTTTTGAAAAATCATCCAGAGTCGGCGGGCGGACAGCATCGATGGTCTATCGAAATCATATTTTGGACAACGGCTTTCACATAATGCCATTTTACAAGACATCTGCAGTTTATCAGGTTCTTGAGAAGATAGGAATTGCCTCAAAACTCAAACTGGCTCTGGTGGACGACATTTCATTCTTTAAGGACAAAAAATTCTTCAAATACCCAAAGGGAATAGCAGACATTCTAAGGCTGTCAATAATTCCAGTTTCTAGCAGAATCAAGCTCCTATGCATACTTTTTCCCATGGCTTTCTCATCAATGAAAAAAGCAGAGGAACTAGACGGGAAATCACTTACAGAGATTACAGACAGGCTGGACAAAAACACAAAAGCATTCTTTGATGCAGTCTGCATGCTGGCCTTTGCCGATACTCCCGAGCATGTTTCGCTGGGGGAATTTGTCAGAACGATCATCAGGGCCAATCCATTCAAAGGAGGAACAAGTGAATTTGCATATCCAGAGGAGGGGGGATACGACAAGATATGTCAGAGACTATCAGACTTTGTCATCGAGAAGAATAACCAGGTAAAATTGAACTCACCAATCAAAAAAATTCTCATCAATGACGACAACAAAGTCAGGGGGGTCCTAAACAGTCAAGGAGAGCTTGTCAAGGCAGACAGCGTTGTTGTCGCATATCCCGCATACATTGCAGTCAAACAGCTTTTTGATGAAGGCGTGTTTGATCAAAAATTCTTAAACAAGGTTGAAAAGCTAAACAAGACAACATCCGTAGTTGAAACCCATTTTTGCACATCGGAAAAAATTGACGGCAAGCAGATTGTTTTTCCAACGGGTCAAGGTTACACGTCAAAAGGAATCTTTTTCATTTCAAACATGACTGACAAGGTTTCACCTCCAGGAGAGCATCTGCTTATGGCAGGAACCCCCGTCCCATCAGAACACACAGAAAGCCCAGAAAAAATCAGGGAGATCAGCAGAAAGATGAGAGAGGAGATTGCAGGAATTTATCCAAGCTTTGAGAAATCGCTATTGTGGGAGCGTCCAATGGCTTGGAGGCTAGTCGAAGCAGTAGCCAAGGAACCTGGAATGGTATGGAAGCAAAAGATGCCGCATGAGATTGACGGCATCAAGGGATTGTATTTTGTAGGGGATTCCACCATAAGCTATGGGATTGGCACGGACTCTGCTGCCCACAGCTCATTGCTCTGCCATCCAAAGATAATGAACCAGCTGACAGCAGGAAAGGAGAACTTTATTTTAAATTAAATATACCCTTTTTCTGATTACAGTCATGGAAATTCACGTATACGACACCTATGTCAAGGCAGCAGACGGTCATACCATGCACTTTGATGTAATTACCGGTGAAAAAGACCACGACAAAGCCATCTCGTATGGCAAGGAGTGGCTATCATCCATCGGCGAAGGCGACGCAGCAATGACTACAAACGAGTGCCAGTTCTGTCACTCGCAAGGCGCGCCAGAGCCTGTAGAGCAGGCAATTAAGGAGAAAGGCTACTTTATCCAAAAAATGGAAGGCTGTCCTTAAAAACACTTTTTTCCTTTTTCATCAAAGGAATTGGTTTTTTTATGGACTGGTGTTTCATATTGCATGGCCGAACACAAATATTCAAAATGGACAGTCGAAGGAGATAAAAAAATTGAATGGATATGCGGATGCTTTCAAACCGCAGATGATTTCTTCAAGTTTTGTGAAAAGCATGAAGAGACCTTGAAGAAAGCAATCCAGGCCCAGGTTGACGAGCTGGACATGACAGAAATTGTTGAGGAAAAATCCTAGAGGGCGATGATTGCCACAAATGCAGACACAAATACGATTGCAATCGTATTTAGCAGTTTAATCACGGTGTTCAAGGCAGGGCCTGCAGTATCTTTGTAGGGATCACCGATAATATCTCCCACGACTGCAACCTTGTGGGCTTCAGAACCCTTCTCTCCTTTCATCTCGACCAGTTTCTTTGCGTTATCCCATGCGCCACCGGTGTTTGCCAGGTGGTATGCAAGCAAGATTCCGGTTACAACAGAGCCCATCAACAGGCCTGCCACTGCAGTCGGGCCCAGCAGAATGCCAAGGATGATCGGTGCGATGATTGCCACAAGTGCCGGCTTGTACAGTTCCTTAATTGATGCGACAGTTGCAATATCCACGCATCGGGCATAATCAGGCTTTGATTTGCCGGTTAGAATTTCGAGATCGGACTTGAATTGCCGCCTGACCTCGTCTACCATCTTTCCTGCTGCACGGGATACGCCGTTAATCAGTTGGCCGGTAATGATAAAGGGAATCAGCCCCCCAACCAAAAGACCGACAATGATTGCCGGATTTGTCAGACTGTAATCCAAATCCAAAACACCCTCAAAAATATGCGCTGCCTCAAATTGGAATGCCTGAATCATTGCCAGTGCTGCTAGTGCGGCACTTGCAATTGCAAATCCCTTGGTGACGGCTTTGGTGGTATTTCCAACAGCGTCAATTTCATCGGTAACCTTGCGATTTTCCTCGCCCATTCCAGTCATCTCGACGATTCCGCCTGCATTATCGGCAATCGGACCAAATGCGTCAATACTTAGAACGATTCCTGCAAGACTCAGCATTGCCATGGCAGTCAGGGAGGTTCCAAAGATTCCATACAGCACCGGATCTGCGCCTTGAGGAGCTGCTGCAGCAGAGATGCTGTACGATATGATGATTGCCACAACCAGTGCAATCATAAATGGGCCAGTTGATTGCATTCCCTTGATGATTCCCATCAGAGTCAGGGATGCATAGCCCCATTTTGCAGAGTCTGCAATCTCGTTAACAGGACCGTGTTTGTAGCTGGTATACCTGTCAGTGATTTTTTGAATCACAGGAACCAGTATTACTCCAATTACGGTTGTTCCAAACAGGGCATATGCCGCCTGGGTCTGCTCGATGAATTGCGTGATAAAGACATAGTTTAATGCGATTGCGATTCCAGCTGAAACATAAAACGAGCGGTTAAGTGGCTTCATTACGTCTGTAACCCCCTTGGAACCGACAATCACCACGCCGATGATTGATGCGATCATTCCTGACGATCCAACAAGAATCGGATATAGGAAATAGTCTGGCGCGCCAATAAGTGCTGCAATCAGCAGTGCTGCCAAAATTGTAACAATGTAGGATTCGTAAACATCAGAGCCCATTCCTGCCGCATCCCCAACGTTATCCCCGACGTTATCGGCAATGGTTGCCGGGTTTCTGGGGTCATCTTCAGGAATGTTTGCCTCGACTTTTCCGACCAGGTCTGCACCCATATCTGCAGCCTTTGTGAAGATCCCGCCTCCAATTCTAATGAACAAGGCAATCAGGCTTGCGCCAATTCCGACACCTGCAATGGTGATCGGGTCTGGAAAAACAATGTACAGTCCAGCAATTGCCATCAAGGCCATTGCAGGCACTGCAAGACCGACAGTGGCCCCGCCCCTAAAGGCCATGGCAAATGTTTTTCCCAGGCCGTCACTGCTCAGATGTGCAGCTCTG
Source organism: Candidatus Nitrosopumilus sp. (assembly GCA_965214775.1). Lineage (GTDB taxonomy): Archaea > Thermoproteota > Nitrososphaeria > Nitrososphaerales > Nitrosopumilaceae > Nitrosopumilus. Next base: position 173,997 of record OZ243974.1, read on the forward strand.
ACTGCCGCTTTGACCGTGATTTTCAGCGAGATGATTCCTGCCACTGCAGACAATGCCGCTCCAACTGCAAATGCAAGACCGTTTGAAGGGGTGAGAAACGCCCCAATAATTACAGTCAGTGTGATTGCAACAGGCACAATAATCTTCATCTCTCTTTTCAAAAATGCGGCTGCGCCGACTTTGACAGCATTTGAAATATCCCTCATCTCTTTTGTTCCAGATGGTTGTTTTGAAATCCAAGCGACCAAACCTCCGGCCACCAAAAATGAGGCAACCCCTGCAACAAATGGCAGAATCTCAGAGACTTCCATGTTATATCAGCTTGCCCCAGTCTGGGAAATATAAATCAAATAGAGGGGGCCCTGGATCTTTTTTGATATGGCAAAAATGTTTTGCCTTTCAGTCCTTGCCTGACAAGTTTGTTGAATCTTTTTCCATGGGCAAGATATGGAAATCTCATGTGGATTAGTTCATGGACAATGGTGTCCTCCAGGGTTTTTTCATCTGGGATTTTTCGTACATTTATGAAGACCAGGTTGTGTTGAAGGTAGGAAACCCCGTAGTATTTGTAGGCAGAAGTCCGCCTTCCTTCGGTCATCTCCTTTGGCGCGTCAAGAACTTCCCTAGTCGTAAGTAAAATTTCAGGTTCCGGAATAGAAAAGCGGTCAGAATAAATTCCGACTTTTTCCAAAATCCGTAATTTAAGCTCGGGATCTAGTTTCACATATCCATATCTATCAATCTGCGTTTATCTTGAAATGTCAATTCTTGTACAAATTTTGGTTTAAGATGATACAGTAATCATTGGAAAATAAAGCGAGTCTTTAACAATCGTTGATTGTACGGCAATCTCAGACACAGTTGGAATTCGATTGTTTTTCAGTTTTATTCTGGCATCATTTTTCATGGTACGAGTTTACCCCTCAGGCGACACTGCTGGCTGGAGCATTCGTGATCACGCCTGTTGTACCGTATCTCATGGGAGGGGTAAATTCATACTTTTTCATGTGTATGCAATAGGCCTTGTGCATAATCGGTGCAGATCAAGAAAATCAAAAATATTTTACGTCATTTTTGACAGATATAGCAACGAGCAGAAGTCTTTGAGTCAAAACAGGGCCAGATTGCCCGTGAAAGACATCAATTAATTGTGAGCGTTGCTATATCAGCAGTTGAAAATGTACGCTCTGAATTCCAACTCCGAGATTGCGTCTTTGCCCATTCACAGCTCTGCACGCATGGGATATACATGCCAAGATCCCACGAGACGGCGGCCACAAATAACAGTGACACATTTTCAACTACTGAGATATGCACAGAGTCTAATACCTAAAAATCAATTTTGTTGCTTGACTAGCTACAGTCAAACATGGCTTGTTTTGATTCTTCTAACTATGAATTAACAGGGTCAGAGGTTTTAGCAGTGCAATCATCAATCATACAGCCACCGTCTCATCACACCCCGATTATTCCATTAGATCCAGCAAGGATTGTGCTTTATTTCTAATTTCGGGAGTTACCTTGGCTATGACTAGGCCCTCATTTGGCTGACCATACATCACAATTGCGTTTTCTGGAGCATGGATGCATGCTGGAAGCACCAGAAGATCCTCTTCCCCATTAACTGTCAGTCTTACTGGAAAGGTCATGGAAAATGATTTTTTTATCATCTCAATACTCTGGTTTGTAATTTCTGCAGGAGGGTTATCCACCGACAACTCAACAGTCTCCAATGTCATCTTTGGATGGATTCTTTTTTTGCGTTTTTCGATGCCATCGACGATTTGCAAGGAAGGAATTAGATCAAAATCAATCATTTTTTCAGTTGTTCTGTCTCCAACCGTGATTAGATAGTAATTGCTTCCAAGATGCCCCAAGACAGTTTGCTTGTCGGCATTCTCTTCAGGAACAAGCGTTCCCAAAGGGATTTTCATTTGTTCTCTTAGCGATTCAGGAAGTCTCACATAAATCAGAATTAGTTTGAAGTTTGTGTTTCAGGGACAGTTTCAGGCGTATCTTCTTTTGCAGAGTCATCAGCGGTTCCCTCAGACTCTTTTTCTTGCTGCAATTTTGCTGCAAGAATACTGCATTGTGCGGCAATATTTTTTGCAGTTGTTCTGAAAGCTTTGGCACTTGGAGAATCAGGATTTGTTATCATGATTGGCTTTCCCAAATCAGAGCCAGACATAATTCCAGAGTTTAGCGGGATTTCACCCAAGAAGGGCATCTTGAATTGCTCGCTGATTTTCTTTGCGCCGCCATCTCCAAAGATGTAATGCTTATCATCGCAGTTTGGGCAAATAAAATGACTCATGTTTTCTACGACTCCGATGATTGGAACGTTGAGTTTTTCAAACATTCCAATTGCTTTGACTGCCACGTTGCTTGCAACATCTTGAGGGGTTGTAACTACAAGAATTCCAGTAATAGGAATTGTTTGTGCAAGCGTTAATGGAATATCTCCCGTACCAGGAGGCAAATCGACTATCAGATAATCAAGATCAGACCAGTTGGTGTCCACCAAAAATTGTTTTAAGATTCCAGATATGATCGGACCACGGTAAATTGCTGCCTGGTGAGATTGTTCTGCAAAGAATCCAAATGAGACGACTTTCAGGCCATTTGCATGGGCCGGTTGAAGTTTGTTGTCTTCAACTTCCATGGAACCGTCTTTCATTCCAAGCATTAACGGAATGCTTGGGCCATAGATGTCAGCATCAAGCAATCCGACCTTGGCTCCGGTTTGAGACAGTGCCAGTGCCAAGTTTAGTGAAACGGTGGATTTTCCCACACCGCCTTTTCCGCTTGCAACGCCAATGATGTTCCTTACAGTGGCCATTCCAGTATCCTCGTCTAATGAACGGCCTTCCATTACTTTTGCAGTGACATTCATGTCAAAGCTCTTCAGTTCAGACAATTGGCCAATAGCTTTTCTAACATCATCCTCGATTTCCACATTGAACGGGCATGCAGGGGTGGTAAGCTCTAAAGTAAACTTCAGGTTGTTGTCATCAAGTTCCAAGTCTTTGATCATTCCCATGGAGACAATGTCTTGTTTCAGGTCAGGATCAATTACGGTACTGAGCTTTTCTAAAACTTGATCTACGCCAACCATTGCGTGAAAAAGTCCGCCTGCATTATTTAAAGATAGGTTAGGCACGAATGGTGCAAGTTTACCCCTCACTTGAGATATGGCGTGGCAGGCGTGATCATGAAGACTCCGGCCAGCAGTAACGCCTGAATGGTAAACTCTTGCCAAAAAAACATCCAAAGATTCATAAATTGAGATTCAAGAAAAACAGCACAGTTGTTTTCCATATCTACCCTGGTTGATGTTGTTAGGATCCCCCCAAGCCTGTTTGGAACCACACTCAAAAAGGCAGCAGTAAACATTCTCAAGGAAAAATACGAGAGCATGATTAATGCAGACCTGGGTTACATCATCATGATTTTAGATGCCAAGGTCGACGAAATGGGAAAAATGGTTGCAGGAGACGGAGGCACGTTCCACAAAGTCGAGTTTGAGGCATTGACATTTTATCCAAAGCTGCAAGAAATTGTCCAAGGGGAAATTGTAGACATTACAGACTTTGGCGCATTTGTAAGAATCGGCCCGACAGATGCGTTACTCCACCTCTCACAGGTCATGGATGACTATCTAAAGAGCGATGTAAAATCCGGAATGATCCTGGCCAGTCAGAGCGGAAGAACGTTAAAAGTCGGTTCAACACTTCGTGCAAGAATTACTGCAGTTTCACTAGGAAAGGCAGCTGCAATGGGCAAAATCGGAATCACATGCAGACAGCCGTTCCTTGGGGCAGACGGTTGGATTGCAGAAGAGATTAAGAAAGCAGAAGGAGGCGCCCTCGAAGAGCCGGCCAAGGAAGCAAAAGTAGAGGCAAGTTAAGATGGCAAGAGAGATGGCATGCAGAAAATGCAAGTTCGTAACAACAGGAAAGGTTTGTCCGGTCTGCAAGTCGGCAGATCTAACGCCTGATTGGAACGGAATTGTCCTGGTAGTTGATCCCACAAATTCTGAAATTTCTAGAACGTTAGGCATCACTCAGAAAGGCAAGTATGCAATCAAGGTAACATAAAAAAATCTAAATCCTTAAAATCACAATAGCAATTACTAATTATGTTGTCATCATCATCATTTGATTCCAAAAAACAGTTATCACAGTTTCTATCCGAGGATGTTGGCAGAGGCGACATTACATCTGCGTTACTTGCAAAGAGAAAAATTTCTGCAAGAATTATTTCCAGAGAAAAGGCGATCATTGCAGGCACGAAATACGCAAAAGAGATCTTCAAAATCAAGGGATGCAATGCAGTAATTGAAAAAAGAGACGGAGGCAAGATTTTGCCAAACCAGACGGTAATCAGGGTAACAGGCGATGCGGGAAAGATTCTTGCATGCGAAAGAACGGTTCTCAATTTACTTGCCAGAATGAGCGGAATTGCCACACAGACAGACAAACTCGTAAAAAAAATACCAGGCAAAACAAAGCTGTATGCCACAAGAAAGACTGCCCCCGGTTTGCGCTATTTTGACAAAGAGGCAGTCGAGATTGGCGGCGGGCAGAAACACAGGCTGAGGCTAGACGAGATGGTGATGATCAAAGACAACCACATTGCCGCAGAAAAATCATTGTCATCATTGATTCAAAAGGCAAAGAAAAAGCACAGAAGATTCGAGGTGGAGGTCGAAGACGTTTCAGATGCGTTGCTTGCAGCAAAGGAAGGGGCAGCAATCATCATGTTAGACAACTTTACACCCGGCCAAATTGCAGAGGCAATTCAAGCCTTAAAAGACAACAGGCTAAGAAAAACGGTCCAGCTGGAAGCTTCTGGAGGAATCACGTCAAAAAACATTGCAAAGTATGCAAAGACAGGCGTGGATATTATTTCTGTCGGAAGCATTACAAACTCAGTCAAGGGCATCGACTTTAGTCTGGAAGTTTAAGACAGTTCGGACAGCAATTCAGATACGGACTTGTTTTCAGGGTCCACCTCCTTGATTTTTTCACAGCACTCGACTGCCTTTCTTTTCTCGCTTAGTTTTTGATGAGAGTACGCCTTTAGCAACAGGACATCAACGTCATAGGCTCCAATCTCAAGGGCTCTGTCAAAATAAGAGATGGCAGTCTTGTGCTTGTTTTTCAGATAATAGATTCCCCCCATGGTAAACAGCACGTCATGGTTGTTTGGCACCTTCAGGAGATATTCCGTGCCTGATTTTATTGCCGGGTCATATTTTTTGTCCTTGACGAGTCTTTTGAATTCTTTGAGTTTTTGAGTATTCTTTTTTTGCTGGGGATCTTTTGGAGATCTGCCAAACAGCCCAGCCAACAGAGTCACACAGCTAACTTATTGCAAGCATTCTGTCAATTGCCAGACGCGCCTTATCTGCAATGTCTTTGGGAACCGTAACGACGTTTTTTTCGTTGATTAATGTATCATAGACGTTTTCCAAGTTTATCATTTTCATGTATTGGCATTCGGCTTTTTCTGATGCTGGAACGAATGCTTTTTCAGGATTTTGCTGTCTCATCTTATACAAGATTCCGGTTTCAGTCGCAACAACAAAGTTTTTGGAAGGTGATTTTTTTACATGATTCAGCATCCCTTCAGTAGAAAGAATAGAGACCTTCTTGTCATCATAGCTGCCATCGGCTACATCATACATCATAGGCGTGGTACAGCTGCACTCAGGATGAATGACAAATTCGGCACCTTTCATTGATTCTAATTTCTTTGCAACGTCGTCTGGAGTAATTCCGGCATGAACGTGGCATTCACCTGCCCAGATATGCATGTTTTTCCTTCCAGTCATTTTTGCCACATAAGAGCCCAAGAACATGTCAGGCAGGAACAAAATTTCCCTGTCTCTGGGAATTGCCTTAACGACATTGACTGCATTAGATGAAGTACAGCAGTAATCCAGTTCGGCCTTGATTTGTGCAGTGGTGTTCACATAGCCTACTGCAATGGCATTTGGATGCTGTTTCTTCCAATTTCTTAGCTCATCTACAGTAATTGAATCAGATAAAGAGCACCCAGCCTCCAAATCTGGAAGCAGTACCTTTTTTTGCGGACTGATGATTGCAGCAGTCTCGGCCATAAAGTTCACCCCACAAAACAAAATTGTTTTTTGCGGAACCTTTGCTGCCTGCCTTGAAAGGCCAAGAGAATCCCCCGTAAAGTCAGCAATGTCCTGGACGTCGGGAATTTGGTAATTGTGGGCAAGTATGACAATGTCTTTTTCCTTTTTGAGCCTCAGTATTTCGTCTTTGAGTCGTGAGGATTGTTGTACAAGCATAGTCCTATGAAAATTGAAGTCAAGGGGATTTAAAGAATGGGAAGTAGTCCATATTTCTCAAGGATTCCGCCAAATGTGGCAATTATTGCCATCATCATATCACGTTCCAATCTGAATCTCATCTGAGCAATACTTTCTCAGAGTCTCGATTGCAGACAGGATTGCCAATCTGCTTGTTTTCGGATTGTTTGGGTCCGGAAAGTTTTCAGTCGTAAATGACATTCTTCCAAATTTTCCGGTAGCCTCTATATGATGAGTGTTTCTGTCAGTATCAGAGTCTGCGACGATTTTTACTCTGGTTTTTTCACTGCCCATGCCAGACAGAGAAAGCAAGGCAGCAACGTTGATGTTTGCCGGAAACAATGATACTGCCTCTCTTGCAGTTCCTTGGAAAATTACTGTCGGAGAAGAGATGTCATCCAGATTAATTTCAGAGGATTCAAAAAACTTTGCACCTTTAAGGGAGCGAGGATGTTTTGTGGTTGTAATGGAGAGGGATTCCAGTTCGTCTTTTACTGACTTTATCCCGTCAAGTCCGGCAATAGCCCCCGAGGGAAGATAGATGGCTTTTTTAAAGTCCCTGCATGCATCAGAGAAGATCTCCCATACTGATTCATCAAGCAAGGCGCCAACGCTCATTATCATCAGGTCTCGTCTGTTCTGCAGGACGCTCAGGCCCGCATCCTTTACGGCATCCTGAGATGCAGCCTCTACGACAATGTCTACAGGATGCAGAGACAGCAGATGAGAGTTTTCAACTATTTCAGGCTTGGCAGTTAGTCTTGAAACCAGGGTTTGGGCTGCTTGCTTTGATTCATCAAAAACGTGTGTCAATGCTCCGTTGATCTTTCCAGAATCAATTGCCAGTGCAATTTGAGTTCCAATTGCGCCGCATCCCAAAAGACCGATTTTTTTCAACAGTGATGGTTGGATCTGTCTGTCTATTAATTAGTTCTAGGCGCAAAAGCAGAGTCCATGGTGAATACTTTTAAGAAAAAACGGCAAAGCAGATGCAGTGAATGCAACAACTCGAGGAATTTTTCTTGGAATCTCTGCCATTTTACTAGTATCATCAGGCATGCCAGTCGATGCACAGGCAGTCGAATCGCCAAAAAAACAGATCAAAAGAGGGATTGCTCCTGAAGACATCCAATGTAATGTCTGGCTGGAACTATACTGACGATCATTGAAAATTTCGCCTGATTACACGTCTTGTGAAGGTTTATAGACGCTATATGAAATCTTATCAGTATCCTGTGATATACAATTATCGTTGGGCCTGAGAGTCGATGTGATCTTACCATGTACAAGGGTGTTTTATAGACTGACTCGTAACAGCAGGCGGAAAGCAATATACCGCGTAGACGGTGAATGGGAGATTCCGCCCGGATCAGGCATTTTGATCAAAAAGGAGGTGATAACATGATCAACTCGGCCACAGCAGTACGAAACGACTCAAGACTTGGTTCTATATATGAAAGGATAAGAAAGAGACGAGGATGGCAGAAGGCAAAGATTGCAGTTGCAAGGCATATGCTGGAGATAATCTGGCACATGCTGACCACCGGAGAAGAGTACCGCACTCAGAACAAGACTCTCACGCAGAGAAAGTATAAGAGGATGCATCGCATAGCAACATTGTCCTGATTCGGAACATCACGCTGGCAAGGGTCCACGGTAGGATCTGGTACGATTTCATATGGGAGATCTCCGCCATGGCCCTTCTGACATGAACAAGACGAAAATCCTCACGGATGCCATGCGTGTCGAAAAGGATAACAGGGTTTATACCAGAATCCTAGCGGTGCGCTCCGTACTGCTTGGCAACACCACTGCACAGACCGCAGAGATTGCCGACGTGACACAGCGTACAGTACAGATGTGGGTTGAGAGGTTTGAGCTTGACGGCGTTGACGGTCTCCGTGACTCCCCCAACAGGGGGAAAAAGCCAAAGGTCCCAGTCGGCAGGATAAAAAAGATCGCCACGAGGGTGCGCAGGATGGAAAAGCTCACCCCGAAGAAGATGCGCAACTGGGTGCGCCGCAAACTGCATGTCACATACAGCGTTGGAAGCATCAGAAGAATCCTGCGCACGATGGGATTCTCGCTAAAGACGTCAACTACCAAGCTGGCAAATGCTGCCGACGCAAAGGAGGTAAGACGGTGGCAAAGGGAGGCAAAAGACACGATTAGGCTTGCAAAAAGGCGCGGATTCAGGATAACCGTACAGGACGAGTCGATATTCGTCAGTACGGGAAGGGACGGCAGAAAGTTCGTACAACTTCAGGTCCTATTTAAACCGCCTAGGAATCTAGGAAGTATTTGCTTGCCAGTATAAATAGGACCTGAAGTTGTACGAAAGTTCTGGTCGCCAGTGGGGGACAGGATCGAGGTGCAACGATCCGGCAGAAGGGAGCGCGTCGTGGTATACGGAACGGTTGCAGACGACGGAACCAGGCTGATGCACACATACGACAAGTTCAACAGCATAAACTTTGTGCGTTATCTCAAGCAGGCGCACAGAAAGTGGGGAAAGGTACTGATGGTGATGGACAACGCATCACAGCATAAGACCGGAAGGGTTCGTAGGTACCTGAAGAAAAATCCCGACGTTGTCCTGCTGTACCTGCCGGTAGCTAGGCCGGAGCTGAGTGGCATAGAGCCAATCTGGAAGGATGCCAAGTACAGGCTGGTCACATCTGCCTTTTACGATACGGCAGATCACCTCAAAAGAGCCGTCTCAGAATACTTTAGGACGTGTTCCATTAAAGTTGACATCTACAAATATCTTGAGCGCCGCGTGTAAAGAAGGCGAAATTTTCAATGATCGTCAGTATAGTCATCAGGGATAACGGAAATCCGGCCTGTGTTACAGCAAGTACTGCTGAAAAGATGAAGAGTTTGGGAATTGCCTTTGGCCTGGCTCCTGTTTCAAAATCCGAAAATCAGATCCAATCAATTCCAGCATCAGGTGAATCCACAGTCAGTTTCTACATTACAGATCATGATTTGAATTTGGCCCATGGCGGAGTGGAAATCATTGAGACGGACGGACTTTTGGAATTTACGGTTAATGGGAAAGCAATTCCCGGACCAGAAACAATGATTGAGACGGGTCCTAATACAGGTCAGTTTTATGTAAAGCTGGAACTGCCTGACACAGTAAATGGAAGACAAATCAGCCAGGATGACATCGTTCTGGTCAGATATCTGGATCAATCAGATGATGCAGGAGAGCAGAGAGTTCTAGTCAAATCTGTAAAACTTTCAAAAACGTTTGCCAAAATCCAGACGGCAGGAGGAGGCGGCTCAAGAATAGGACATGAGTTTACCGTGCGAATATACGAGTCGGATGCAAATATGGATTCCAAGGAAGTGGACAGAATTTCTCTGAGTTTGTTAGAGTTCAGAGGGGAGGGCGGAATCAGAACAACATTGGCAAATCCAAAATTTGACGCAAACTCTGCATTCCTTTTAGAAACAGAACCCAACTCAAGCACATTTGAAGTGAAGGTAAAAATTCCAAGGGAGGTGGATGGAAAAACAATCCACATCGGAGACAAATACGAAATCAGATATATCGACAGATCCACTACGTCAGATACGGATGAGAAAGTGATCTTCAGTGGCAGGATTGGATGATGGTTTTAATGGATCAGGTTTGTCAATATTCAGTATAACCTAAAGATTTTATTCAAAACAACGAACTAGTTGTGTGCTCAATACTGTATACAAGGATGCCATCGTAAACAGAGACAAAATGCTCTCAGTTCTCAAAGGTCCCAAATTTGAGGAAATTATCAACAAGGCAAGAGAGAACTGGGTAGAATTTACGCCTGTAAAAGAAGAAGTTGTTACAGCAGGCATCGATAGTAGTTTCAATAATACAAAATTTCAAGGAATTGATCTTTGGGCAACCACGGCTGTATCCATCAAAGATGATGGTGAAATTCTGGTTGATTTGCATGATTCAGGATTAGGTTCAGACACTAACTTGTCTAGAATTGCAAGTAGAATGGAAATTGAAGCCTGTGAGAAAACAGTGGATGCGGTAGATTTGGTTTTGATGGACGGATCTTTGCATTCACAGTTTCTGACAAGACAATCAACGCTTGATGCACTTGTTGTAAAAACAATGAAAAAAAGAAACAATGTAATCTTTATTGCAAAAACATCAAACACAAAAAAACAATTTGAAAAACTAGGTTCACTTGCCGGAGATATCTTCTATTACAATCATGTAACAAACAACCCCGGATTTAGTAAAATCTTTGTAGAGAGAAAATATGGCATAGACAAGATAATCTCTTCTACTTTTGTCAGGTTAAGCGACTCTACCCCCATTATCAAATTAGAATTTTTAGGAGGGCAAATTAATGAGCAGAAAATCAAGTCTGTAATGAACAAGATATACAAAACAAGTATTGGAGGCTATCCATATGCTCTCAAATTAGCTCACAACAACTGTAAGATATCCGACAAGGAACTTGGAAAAATGGTAAGCTTATTAGGATTAAGTAATGAGATTGGTTCAAGGGAGGTCTTGGGTTGAGTCTTGGTTTTGTTGTTGGTGAATCCAAACCAACTTTTGTAACTGCAATTACATCAAGAGCATTATCTGTTGGAGAATACATCAAAATTGGTTCTGGCCAAGGAGAGATCTTGGGATTGGTTGAAAGATCTTCAGTTTCAAGTGCGGCATTTGCTGATGTGAAAAATTTTGATGAAGCAGTAGAAAGTACTGAAATTGCAGAGATAAACAAACGCGATAAAACATTTACGGCCAATATTGGAATTTTGGGATTCCTCAGTAATTTGAAGAAGGGCAAGTCAATCATCCCCGCAATTCCGCCTATTCCAGGCACAGAGATAACACAGCCAACAAAGCAGGACCTTGAAGAGATCTTCAGTCCTAAGGAAAATGGCTGGGTAAAGATTGGGAGTCTTTTGAGAAACAACACAATTGATGCATGTATTAATTTAGACAAAATAGTTTCAAGACATTTAGGAATTCTTGCCATGACAGGAATGGGCAAGAGCAATCTAGTCTCATTAGTTACAAAACAAATTTCCAGACTAAAGGGAACAGTAATTATTTTTGATTATCATAATGATTACACATCTCTAAACATTCCCAGAGTCAATGTGATTGATGCAAAAATCAATCCCAGGTTATTGGATGCAGACCAACTTTCAGAAGTTTTAGAAATTAGAGACGGTGCAAATGTGCAACAAAGAGTCCTAAGAATGGCATTCACAAAACATGTCAAAGAAGCAAAAGAATTTTGGAGTAAGTTAGAAACAGAGATTGATTCTATCGTAAACTCTGAAGATAGAAGATTAAAGGAAGTCAGAACATCAGCTTACAGAGTTCAGGATATTATCGAAGAGGCACAAAAAAGATTTGAAGATATTTTAGATCCCGACATGGGAGATCCCATCAGTTTTATCAAAGAAGGCAGGACAAATGTATTGAACATTTCGGAATTATCTGAAAAACAGGCAAATGTTGCTGTTGCGTTTTATTTACAACAGTTGCTCAAAGATAGAAAAGATGCAAGCATTGCAAGACATGGGAAAACAAAGAGACAGAGAAATTTCAGATTCAATTCACCAATTTTTGTAATAATAGAGGAGGCACATGTGTTTATTCCAAAAGATCACGATACCAGTGCAAAATATTGGGCTGCAAAAATTGCCAGAGAAGGAAGAAAGTTTGGTCTCGGTTTAGGAGTAGTTTCTCAAAGACCTCGGAGTGTGGATCTTAATGTGCTCAGCCAAATGGGCTCCTTTGCAATAATGAAAATTATCCAAGAAGATGATCAAAGGCAGATAGCCTCAGCCACAGAGTCTACTAGCCGTGAATTAATTGCTCAATTGACATCTTTGAACGTTGGAGATGCGGTTTTGGTGGGTCAATGGACCAATTTGCCATCTTTGGTGCATGTTGAGGAAGTAAAAGAGAAAATAATGGGATCAGATCAAAGTGCAGTTAATGCATGGGCTAATGCTGAGAAAATGAACAAGGTTGCCATAGAATCAACACAGGGCTTAATAAAGAAAGATTTGTTGTTAGACTAAATTGTTACCTGATATGCCGATTTCACCCGTTTGTTCCACAAGAGCACCGCCGTTTATGTGCCTGATTTTTACGGATTTTGTGTCAAAAAATCACACATGGTTGATGTGTCAGACAAGACGTATCTTGGCAGCCTTTGCCGCTGCGTCTTTTTCCTCTCGTACTCAGGCAATTCTGCAGACAGAGGAGAGTCCTCGTTCTCATTGTACCGACAAGTCTGTTCTGCTGACATGCAAAATCCCATGCATGCAGAGCCGTGGATGGATCCTCGTTCTCATTGTACCGACAAGTCTGTTCTGCCCCTCAGTTGTCCTGTCCCTTGCCTTTATGACATTTTCTAACGTGGTTATTCTGTCTGTAATCGATGCAATTGCGGTCTCAGGCTCACGATATGTTGGCCGGCGACCTTTTATGATGCCGATGTTGTGCGGGGGTTGTATTTGGATCAGTGGGATTAGGACATATCAAACAGATTGTCAAGGTACAGATGGCCACACACTTGGCACGTGCCACCAATGTTATTAGTTACAAATCAAAGTTACATCAGAATCATCATGGGAATTCCAGTCAACGGAACACCGGAGTTTGTAAAACTTTTCCAGTCTCTAAATAAAACAGAACGACTATTCAGGGAACTATACTGACGATCATTGAAAATTTCGCCTGATTACACGTCTTGTGAAGGTTTATAGATCTCCGCCATGGCCCTTCTGACATGAACAAGACGAAAATCCTCACGGACGCCATGCATGTAGAAAAGGATAACAGGGTTTATACCAGAATCCTGGCGGTGCGCTCCGTACTGCTTGGCAACACCACTGCACAGACCGCAGAGATTGCCGACGTGACACAGCGTACCGTACAGATGTGGGTTGAGAGGTTTGAGCTTGACGGCGTTGACGGTCTCCGTGACTCCCCCAACAGGGGCAAAAAGCCAAAGGTTCCAATCAACAGGATAAAAAAGATCGCCATGAGGCTGCGCAGGATGGAAAAGCTCACCCCAAAGAAGATGCGCAACTGGGTGCGCCGCAAACTGCATGTAACATACAGCGTTGGAAGCATCAGAAGAATCCTGCGCACGATGGGATTCTCGCTAAAGACGTCAACTACCAAGCTGGCAGATGCTGCCGACGCAAAGGAGGTAAGACGATGGCAAAGGGAGGCAAAAGACACGATTAGGCTTGCAAAAAGGCGCGGATTCAGGATAACCGTACAGGACGAGTCGATATTCGTCAGTACGGGAAGGGACGGCAAAAAGTTCTGGTCGCCAGTGGGGGACAGAATCGAGGTGCAACGATCCGGCAGAAGGGAGCGCGTCGTGGTATACGGAACGGTTGCAGACGACGGAACCAGGCTGATGCGTACATACGACAAGTTCAACAGCATAAACTTTGTGCGTTATCTCAAGCAGGCGCGCAAAAAGTGGGGAAAGGTTCTGATTGTGATGGACAACGCAGCACAGCATAGGACCGGAAGGGTCCGCATGTACCTGGAGAAAAATCCCGACGTTATCCTGCTGTACCTGCCGGTAGCCAGGCCGGAGCTGAGCGCCATAGAGCCAATCTGGAAGGATGCCAAGTACATACTGGTCACATCTGCCTTTTACGATTCGGCAGATCACCTCAAAAGGGATGTCTCGGAATACTTTAGGACGTGTTCCATCAAGGTTGACATCTACAAATATCTTGAGCGCCGCGTGTAATCAGGCGAAATTTTCAATGATCGTCAGTATAGATGCAATCTTAGAGGCACTTGCAGAAAACCCCCTACTAGGGGAACGGATAAGATTTGAATTGGTTCCAAAATCACTTAAGAAGCGGTACCCGGATCTTGACAACCTGTTGCGGGTTGAGGTAAACAAGAGATGGCGTTTGTTGTATACTTTAGTCGGATGGCCACAAAACAAAACGGTGTATGTCTTGATGGCCATGCCTCACAAAGAATATGATAGACTGTTTGGCTATTGATCACTTCAATGGAATTGAATTCTCTTCCAAACCAACCAGTCCCGGTTTGTCTCTTGCAAATATCCAGAACACCGCACCGTTCTTGTCGTATGCTATTTTGTTTGATTCTTCTAAACACACTAGAACTTTCTTGAAGGTGGCATGTTGTATGCGACGTGGCAATGCGTTATACAGTTCTGTTGCAGTTCTAAAATCTCGATTTGACTCTATTGTCTGCTCTACCATTTGTATCGTATCAAGAGTCGGGCTGTGAGTCGTTTTCTTTGCTGCAACAGCTGCACTTTTACTCATACAATGTAATGAACATTATTGTATATTTACATTATTGTATAGCAACGGGCAGAAGTCTTTGAGTCAAAGTAGGTCATAACTACACGTAAAAAACCTCAATTATTTCTGCTCATTGCTATACATACCAGTCTTCCCAGAAGTACGCGATTCATGACTGTGCAGATGGTGGTAAGTGAATCTGCAGGCATCATAATTTGGTTTGCCTCAAATCAGGAGCCGTTTTCCCGGTTACTTCTGGGAAGACTGATACATGCATACAGTCCTCTCAAAAGTTCCCAGGAAAACGGCTCCAAGCTCAAAACAGTGTAAACCAAGCTGCCTGCAGATCCGCACGTCGCCGTCTCCATCCCCACGAGTCGTGCACGTCTGGAAAGACGGACATGCAGTTAAGCATGATATAGCAACGAGCAGAAATAATTGAGGTTTTTTACGTGTGGTTATGACCTACTTTGACTCAAAGACTTCTGCCCGTTGCTATACATAGAATTGAAAGATGGTCATTTCTTATCGAAATGGGTACATATGTATCAAAATTATAGTTCATTTTTTTGATGTGCGCACTACGAAATGTACTCTAAATCAAGCATCAATAATGATGTTTGGACTCTCATCGTCGAAAGAGTTTACCCCTCAGGCGACACTGCTGGCCGGAGCATTCGTGATCACGCTTGTTGTGCCGTATCCCATTGGAGGGGCAAACTCTTCCTCATCGTCGATCCCATGTACACGGTACATAATCTTAGTACGCAGGCATGATTTTGTGACACAGGTACTTTTTGTGCTCAGCAATCAAGGCGACTTTCAGGCCCAACAGCAATGCCAGATCACAGGATACAGATAAGATTTCACACAGCGTCTTAAGCTTGGCAGTCATTTTACGGGAAACGATTTTGATAATCCCTTCATGAGGCGCACAAAATAAAATTTTAACCTTGAAGAATTCAAATCAGATACAGACAAGCAGAGAAGGCGCACAAAATAAAATTTTGAAAAACGCTATTAATAAATAAACATAACTAAAACTGCATACAGAATTGTTGTTTTCACATATTTCAGATACACATTTAGGGCTTGTACAATATGGTTCAGAAGAAAGAGCACAGGATATCTATGATGTTTTTAATCAAGCTATAGATACATCAATAAAAGATCACGTCAATTTTGTTATTTTTGCAGGAGATGTTTTCGATGTTCCAAATCCAAACGGAACGGCGGTTGTTCAAATGGCAAATGGATTAAAGAGGCTAAAAGAAAATGACATTGATTCATTTTTTATTTTAGGAGAACACGATATTAGCAGGGTTAGAACAACGCCAATTCCATACGTATACCACAATTTAGGATTCTCAAATTACATTGGCAACGGTGAGCCGCATAAACACAAAGGGGTTTTGATTGTAGGTTTTGACAAGATTAGAAAGGCAGAGATTTCACAGTATGAAGAAAAATTTTCTAAAATAGACAAGGATGTAAAAAATCACAACGGACATAAAATTTTGGTTTTACATCAAGGCGTTACAGAATTTAACAAATTTGCTGGAGAAATCCAATCAACAGATCTTCCAAAAAATTTTTCATACTATGCAATGGGACATTTACACGACAAAGACATCAAACAATTCAATCATCTTAATGGGCCAATAGCATATCCTGGTTCAACTGAACTAACTATAAGTGAAGGGATTAAGGAAAGCAAGAAAGGATTTTTCGAAGTAGATATTTCAACTCAAGAACCGAAACCCAATTGGATAGAATTAGACACAAGACCACAACTTTCATTTGAAACAGATTACGACAAATTGGCTCAATCTATTAACAAGATTTCTGAAAGAGTTTCAGGGCTTGTAAAAAAGCCAATAGTCGAAGTGAAAATCAAAGGAGATACTATAGAAACAGACCACATTCAGGCTCAAATTTCACGCCTAAATGCTCTTGTTTTGAGATGCTTTTGGAGAATTAGTGCAAAAAAGGTTTCGGATTCTTCGGTGTTTTTGGATAGGCCAAATGTAATCGATGACGAAATGTTGCGATTGGCAACCGATGCCCTAAATTCTGAAGAATCTGCCAATTTTGCAATAAAGGAACTGCTTCCGGTTCTTACAACTGGCAAAACAGAACGTGCATCAGAGTTAGTCTACGATAATTTTGAAAAATTCAAGGAGAAGAAAAAATGATCACATTAATAGAATTAGGAGACTTTTTGGCACATTCAAATACAAAACTAGAATTCGAGAATGGGGTTACAGTCTTTGTCGGACATAACGGAGCAGGAAAATCAAGCATCATTGATGCAATTACATTTGCTCTTTTTGGTCGGCATACTAGAAAATCAAACAAAGGACTAATCAAAAGGGGAACAAATCAAGGATTTGCAAAAATAAATTTTTCGGCAAATGGAAGAAACTTTGAAGCGGTAAGAAAAGTAGACACTAAGGGAAATCTATCAGCTAAATTATCAGAGTTGCGTGATAATGACCAAATTGAATTAGCAGCTGGAGAAAGAAAACAGTTTGGGGAATCGATGACAAGCGAGGTTGAAAAAATAATTGGTCTTGACTTTGAAAAGCTGAAAATTGCTTCAATTGTTCAACAGGGAGAATTGAATGCGATTATCAAAGCAAGGCCAAAAGAATTCAAAGAGTTGCTTAATGCAATTATTGGAATTGACAAGCTAGACACTGCGGTCGAATCTATGAAGGTTGTAAACAAAGAATTTCGTGAAAAGATTAATGAAAAAATCGGATACGATGATACGCATATTGATATTTTATCCAGAGATCTGAAAAGAAATCAAGAAGAAATCGAACGATCAATTCCCACTAGAGCAAAACTGGAAGAAGAGCAAAAAAAACTGCAAAAGGAAACTGAAGAAATTAGAAAAAGGATTGAGACAGATGCGCCTAAAATTGACAAAATCGATCAGATTAAATTAAGAAAAAAAGATCTGCTTTCATACGCCAAAGAGGCCATACGAGAGATTCAAGAAGAAATATCAGAAAATGAGCGTAAAATTAGGGATTGCCAGGGATGTTTTGAAGATGCAACGCAAAAAGAGGATCTAGAATCTAAAATCCGCATAGTAGAGGAAACAATTGAAGATACAACTAAAAAAATTCAGGAAATGACAAATCAAGTTGCATCATTAAAAGAGAAGTTAATTCTTGCAGAAAAGCTACAATTAAAAGACAACAAATGTCCAGTGTGCGGTTCTAATGTTGAAAAACTAAACCCATTATTTCAGGAAGAACACCTCAAAGAAGAAATCAACACATTGCAAGATCAGATTTTCTCAAAAGGAAAAGAAAAAGAAATTTACAAGAAAAAAAGAGCGGGATTCTCAGAAAAACTTCAGAATGCAAGAGATGCCGAAGCAACATTAAGAGCTCATTTCATTAGCAGTAAGGAGGAACTGTTAAAAATTCAAGAAGATGTTAACCTAAAAAAACAAAAGATTCCTCTTACCAGTAATGACAATCTAGACGAAATTGCACGAATTGATTCACATGCAAGAATGATTTTTCAAAGCATCATCAAACTAGAAGAAGAGACAAAAGGTTTTGATGAATCAAAGTTTTTAGAATTAAAAAATATAGCAGAAATTAAGCAGAGAAACATATCTCAAGCAGATCAGCAATTGGGTGCAATCATCGAAAAAATTTCTAAGAGCGAAGAGGAGATCGTTAAGATCAAAAAGGCGTTAGAAGAGCTTTCAACTGTCAAAGAATACATGTCAGGGTTGCAGCAAATTCAAACTAGTGTCTTTAACAGAGACGGGCCAGTTGCAACAAGCCTAAGGTCTTGGGCTTTGAATGCGATTTCTGCAAAGGCTTCAGAATATTTGGCACTGCTAAATACAAAAATTCAACGAATTCATCTAACAGAAAAAACTCGAGACATATCCATTACATGCTATTCAAAAAATGAGACTCTGGATTTAGAATCATTGAGCGGGGGAGAACAGGTCAGTGTTGCACTAGCCCTCAGATTAGGCATGGCAAGCCTCCTGGGAGCCTCAAATCTCAACCTAATGATCCTAGATGAGCCTACAGCACATCTTGATGCAGAGAGAAAAAAATCACTTGTAGGGGTACTTTCACAATTATCAAACATTTCAAATTCAGAATCGCCGATGCAGTTTTTGATCATCACACATGATGCAGAAATTTTTGAGGATTCAACTGTAGAAAGGATTTACAAGTTTGAATCAAGTGAGAATGGAAGCAAAGTCATAGCACTCTAGATGACATTAACAACACCAGTCATCCAAGGATGAACCATGCAGAAATAATCAAAGGTTCCTGCCATATCAAAAACATGCTCGTAAGTGCCACCAGCCATAAATAAGATTGAATCAAATATAGCAACGGGCAGAAGTCTTTGAGTTAAAATAGGTCATAACTACACGTAAAAAACCTCAATTATTTCTGCCCATTGCTATAACTCATCGTGACCATCAGCCATGTTTCCACTCGTTACAGTGTGAGCTGCAGTATCATCATTGCCCCATATGACCAAAGTGCCAACAGCTGCATCAACTTCATAGGGAATGTAACATTCGTTTGTTTCCTCACATCCCAGAATTGCAGAACCTTCAGGAAGTGAAATTGTTAACGATATGGGATAGGATTCTGAGGTAGGCTCCATTACTGGTTAAGCTGCCGGCGCCGTTCCAGTTTTGGCCATGGCACATTCTCCAGAATAGTCAAATGCAACATCAGCTGCGTTTAACATGCATTGGTTTCCATAGGTTTCTCCATCCACACCACAAACAGGATCATACTCCATGGTACAGGCTACGGGTTTTCCTTCCACTGGTAATTCGGGTTGCTTGACCATTACATCAGACATCATTCTTGGCTGAAGCATCTCGTCTGGAGACATCAAAATCAATCCAATTGAGACTGCCACTAAAACTCCGACTGCAATTATAACACCGTAAGAAAAATTCATCTCATCCGCCCGTCAATTTTGCAAACTTTTTGTTCTTACTTAACTTTTCCATAAACTGGATGTTTGAGAGGGCAACTACTGCTGATTCAACTACTGGCCTGTCCGGATCGTCTAATGCCTTTTCCAGGGCATCCTTGGCTTTTTTTGAGCCGACAACGCCCAGGGCAATAGCAGCCTCGTGTCTGACGAACATGCTTGGATCATTCAGGGTAGCATCAGTTAGTGGGGGAATTGAGCTCGAATAGCACATCTGACCAAGTGAAAAGGCAGCCTCATGTCTGACTAGTTCATTGTCATCATCCTTGAGAACTTTGGCAATATACGGAACTTTGTCTTCGCCGCCAAAATCAACCAAAATACAGGTGGCCCTAGTCCTAACAACATAGTCCGGATGATCCAGCAGCTTGACAAAGTATCCAGTGTCCTTTTGCTCGTACTTTGATTCCATTTCAGCAAACAATGCCAATCGATCATCAGTGACTACTTGCAATTTGTTTTGAGATTTTCAGTGTCCTATATTAGGTTACGCAGAAGACCAGCCAAGTGAAAAGTACCCCAGACCTGGCGTCATGAAGGGGGCTTGGGCTCCCTGATATTAATCGTCATAACCACTTCCTTGAATACAGGCATTGATCTGTTTGCACCTGCCAGCGTTGCCAGGACGGTCTGAATTCCTTGGTTCTCTGCCTGGCTGGGGCACTTTTCACTTAGCTGTTCATTCGGATAACAGCTCCTCGACTTCCTCAATCTTGTCGTGATTTAACAAATATTGGAATCCATAGTTTGTCGGATGCCTCAAAACTAGATTCGTCTTTACAAGATTCTTTACTGCTTTCTCCACATTTCCTTTTTCGTGTGACGGAAATCCATGCTTCAGATCATCTAACCCATGATGCTTTCCTCCGCAGACATTGTGCAGCAACATCTTTGTCAGGAGCTTCTTTGAAACGGAATCCAGTTCCATTATGTTGAGCAAACAACCAGTATCTATTTTAGCATTATGTAATTCATTTCTTAATATTATGGATTATAGTAATTAATATATATTGTACGTTGTGTTGCATACAGCGTATGTCTAGTACAATTTCCAAAAATACACCAAATCAAGGCAAGTCCTCAAAAACTACTTCAAAGACCCATGATGGTAAAGTTCTGGAGATAGGGCCACTGGAAGACAAGTTCCCATGTTCCAGATCAAAGATTTTGGATTTTCTAATAGTGTTTGATGACTATGATTATTCTATCTCCGATATTGCAAGATATTCCGGAATATCTTTTAAAACCGCACTCAATGAAACTCGCCAACTCGAGGAAGATAAATTCATTACAAGAACAAGAACGTCCGGGAAGTCGATCATGTACAAACTAAATCCAGATTCTGCTAATATCCGGCTAATTAGCAAGCTGGCCAAAAGCATAGCAATTAGCAGGGTAAAATCTCAGAAAAAATAACCGCCTGACAATACCCCTCTAGTTCAAAAATTCTCTCACACTATCAGCCAAGTAAAAAGTACACCAGACCCGGCGTCATAGAGGGGGCTTGGACTGGGATAAATCGCCATTCCCTCCTTGAATACCGGCATTGATCTGCTTGCACCTGCCAGCGTTGCCAGGACGGTCTGAATTCCTTGGTTCTCTTCCTGGCTGGGGCACTTTTCACTTGGCTGAAGACAGCCGATCAAGTTTTACAGTCTTCCCAGAAGTACGTGATTCATGACTGTGCAGATGGCGGCGAGTGAATCTGTAGGCGTCATAATTTGGTTTGCCTCAAATCCGGAGCCGTTTTTCGGATTACTTCTGGGAAGACTGTTTTAAGGGGTATGTATTTAATGGAAAAAATACGATTGTGAACAATGAGTACGGCAGTCATAGGTGAAAAAGCGCCAAATTTCGGAGTTTCAGAATGGGTACAGGGGGCACCTACAAACTTTGATCAGGAAAAGGACAAAATTGTGATTTTAGAAGTTTTTCAGGTTAATTGTCCTGGTTGCTTTATGCATGCATTGCCTGAGGCGGTAAATATTTACAACAAATACAAAGAGGACGGGGTTCGAGTTTTAGGAATTGCCACAGCCTTTGAAGATTTTGACAAAAATACTTTGGATAATTTGAAGATGCTAGTTCAGACAGGCAAAGTCATAGGGGAAACTAAAAAGGCACTTTCAACGTATGGTCAGCTCCAAGAGGGCGACAGATTGTCCTATCAGATTCCGTTTCCGCTAGGAATGGACAAACTGACAAAGACTGCAGGAGAAATTAGCCAGGAAAAAGTCATGCAGTTCATCTATCCTCAAATTCCTGAATTTGATTCCCAGCCAGAGGAATACAAGAATCAAATCATTCAAAGAGTAAAAAACTACATGAAATCAAAAGAGTACGCAGCTGAGACGTTTGAGAGATTTGCGTTACAGGGAACTCCGTCAACGATTGTTGTTGATAGAAAAGGGATTCTCAGGGATGTGTCATTCGGGCAAACAAATCACATTGAGCCACTGATTCAAAAATTGTTAAACGAAGACTAGTCAGCGAGCAACCACTACAACGGCTACAGACAGGGCAACAGAAACCACAAATCCCGCGATTAATGCAATTTTTGCGTTGTCCATCATTATTCTGAAATGGTAATCACCCTGGCAGGAGTGCCGCCAAATCCAGGATCAATTTTTTGTTTGGGGCTCAAGGTTGTATCATGATGACATGGTTTGTTACAGACGGGGCAGAATTTTCTATCAAGAACAATACACTGACAGATATGGTTTTCCAGATAAGCCTGGGCGGCCTGATTCCATTCACCGGTACCGTTACAAAAAACACACATGTTTGATGCAAACACTCCTGCACCCTTGCACAAATCACAGAAATCTTCTGTCATTCCCACTAGTTGAAAAGAAGATACATCATATATTCTAAGAGTTGTAATAGTTTACATGATCGAGGCAGAAATTATTGTTCCCGCATTAATTATATTGGCAGTAGGGGCTTTTGTGGGAAGCAGGATTTGGATCATGCTAAGGAAATAACTCATAATTGCCTCCTCAAAATAATGATTGCTGATGCCGGAACTCCAACGTACATTCCAACATTGAGTATGATCAGACCAGAGCCAATAACAATTGCGTCAAACTCCGAGTTGATCTCGGCATAACTCAAAATCGATAATGAGGCGATCATCGGAGTAATTGACAGTCTGACAAATTCCCGGAAGACCTTGTTCTCTCTTTCAAAATCGGCAATTCCGGGGGAGAACGAATAGTAGAATTGGTTAAATGAACTTACAAAAATAATTCCAGAATATGTAGATAGCAGTTGGTTGTCTCTAATCTCTCGCAGTTGTTGTACTTGCGGAGAAAGTTCAGTCCCATATGCGGCAGTGGCAATGAGGCATCCCCCGCCCCCACCATTTGAGCTTAAATCGTCGACTGGGACATCAACAACTGCTTCATCTCGAGCTGTTTCAGTAACTCCGGATAGTGCCTCTGTTGCAAATATTTCGAGTCGGTTATCTCCAGAACCTGTGAAATTCAAAGTAATAAAAGAAATTTTTTCATTGGAATTTATTTTTGCAGAATACTCTTGATCATTTAGCAAAAGAGTGAAATTTCCGCCTAGCAAATTTGCAGGTATGATTATTTCACCGAGATTATTTTCAAGTCCGCTTGAAATGTAAAGTGTCAGTAGTTTTTCATCACGGTCAAAGTCAAAATCATAAATGTCAAAATTTGAAACAGTTTTTACTTCAAAGGTGTGGCCTGCACTTTGAACGTTCAATCTGTTGACAAGGCCCGTAGCATCAGATAGCAGCTGTCCATATGCGGGAGATAAAATCACGGACAATGCGATTAAGGATAATAAAATTAGTTTCAACTTATGCGGTTCTAGGAATTCGCTTTGTCAGTTCTTTATCCTGAGCAACTCTCGGATGCGCGGGATCGGCCAGGATTACCTCAAACCAGTAGTGCTTGCCGTCTTTATAGATAAAGTAAGAGCCTAAAACTTTCATGTTTGGGTATCTTTCTGAAACTCTTCTCTCAGCAACAGTTTTCATGCTGTCATCTGCCTTGATTCTAGTTACACCAAGATGCTTTGGTCTTCTTCCACCAGTCGGTCTTTGCTTTCTCATGCCGCCGGTACCGACCCTCATTCTAACAACAATGATTCCTTGTTTTGCCTTGTAGCCTAGTCTTCTTGCTCTATCGATTCTGCTTGGTTGTTTGATTCGAGTAACGGCATTTTGTTTACGCCACTCAACTACGCGTTCACGTAGTTCTGGGGCATTCTCTTTCCACAGTCTGATCCATATTTTGTCTTGATGGCTAGGCATATCGGGCATAGTTTTAGCCCCTTTAATAACTGTAAATCAGCATTCCAGCGTAAGGGTTTACCCCATCCAGAAGATACGACGTAAATAGGCATGATCGTGAGAGCCCTAGTTGACAGCATCGCCTGAGGGGTAAACTCATACCATTCCAGCTAAGCGAAAAGTACCCCGGATCTGACATTATGGAGGGGAGTTTGAGTTCCCTGAGACAAACAGCCATACACTCCTTGAATACTAGTATTGTCAAGACGGTCTGAATTCCTTGGTTTTCTGAGAGATGATCCGAAATTAGAAACCGTACGAATTTTTCGAGCGATTTCACAGATAACTTGTATTTTGTTGGTGTTTTGAGCTGCTCTATGCAAATTCGTTCACAAATAATCAGTCTGCTAATTTCGAATCAACTCTCTAGAGGCCGTACGTGCTGCGCGCGTACTTTGACACGCAGCTGCTCATAGCAGAAGCCAAGGGCAAGATGGCGCACGACATTAGAGTGTTCTTCATGGGACACAAGGGAAGCATGGATGCTCGGTACACCACCAACAAGTGCGTGCTGCCCGAGATCCTGATAGCCGAGATGCGCCAGTCATTTGGCCGCTCCGAGGAGCACTTGGATCAGAGCGAGGTAGCAGATCCCCTCGTAGAGCAGAGGGAGAGGGCCCAGTAGATGATCACCGAGGCCACGCCGGAGCAGATTGGCCGCGTGCTAGAGGCACTAAGCGTGCCGGCAATACGGACCTAGCCAGGTTGTGGCCGACGAGGGAGATGCCAAAGATCTGATATCCCGGGGATGCAGGTTCGTCGGCGTGCTGCCAAACGACAGGATCGTGCTGGAAAGACAGGACGTGAACCCGCAGTAGGCTCACATATGGGAAGACGTGTACCCGCGCCGGGCTCACGTCCGATACGAGACGGCAGAGGCGATTGGGACGCCTACAATATCCCTACCTTCATTTTTTATTTCACAGCCAAGCGAGATGTGCGGGTATTTGATCCGCTTCCAGTTTGTCAGACTGGCGCAAGCCAGGGCACGCCTCGCTCGGCTACGGGTACGCCATTTCGTCATCCTAGGTTTTTTCGCCTGGTTCAAGGGAATGCCAAATCCGGATGGCTCACGAAATCAATCAAGAGGACATCCGCACGATCGTATTCGGGGGTCAAAAACAACATCGAGCCGTCCAGGCACTGACACCCCTCGCACGCGTCTCTTGGTGCTGGCAGACGCATCGTGTCGTGGATCTCGATTCCGCGATCCGCATAGTAATCATACACCGTCTGGCCGCTTCTATCCCACGGAGTGAACCAGCACTGGGGGTACGGTATCTGGATCCACACATACTCGGTATCGGGATCCCTTGCATACGAGTCCCCGTCGAGCTGATATCCCGACGACTGGCCTCCGATTGAGAATCGGATCACGTCACCTGACTGCGTGACGTAATATCCGTGCTCGTCATAACCGTCAGCCGACACCTGCAGCGGCGTCTCGCTCAAGGGCATTACGGTCACAATGAACTGACGCGTCTCCCCCGGAAGCATCTCGGTTCTGGGAGTGTAAAAACCCCGACCTGGTAAAACATCGCTCAAAGACTCGACTGGCTTCAGGGGAGGATCCGAGGACAGAACCTCCACGTCCCCTATGAATGTGATCCGGAACGCGGCGTTGACCGGAGATGCGGTATGCGGGGAGACGACGTCAAGCATGACGTCTGCGCTCTGGCCGACTAGCGGCAGCTCCGGCATCCTGAGATCTATTTTCAGTCCGCCGTCTATGTGGCGATCCCGGTGATATCTTTTGTCCTGTCCAAGACTGCCGATATGCTCGAACGCACTAGAGGACGCAATATCCTCCGGATACTCGTCCAGTACGAACCACCCGCTGTTTTCCAAAAATCGCGCGCTAAGGCCATCCACGCATCCCCAGTCATGCTCAGGAGACATCACACGCATCGCCTCACAATTGTGGTATGACATGCCATCCACGTTTACCACACTCCAGCCCTTCCTTTCTATCAACCCTGCGTACGCGCACACGGGGGAGCCCCTGTCGCGCATCACAAGGACCATGTACTGGCTGCAACGGATGTCCTCCGGAGGCACGCCGGCGGCAAGCTGCTTTAGCGGGGGCGGCACACCCACATGTGTGGCGGCAGTGTTCCATTCTAAACTCTTTTGGTCGAAATAGTGTTGTGTGGGCGGCACACCCACATGTGTGGCGGCAATGAGGGCCGCAGTCAGGGCGATAAAAAGTCCGGCCGCCAAGAGTTTGATCATGGCATAGATGCCGCCGTGCTGCTAAAAAACCTGCTGTCGTGTGATCCTTCCAGGCCTGCACGAAAACGATTCCTCCACGGCGCCTAACGTGAAAGGGAGCACGCAGCTCGAAGCCATATGTCGGATCTGCCTTCATCCCCGCCTGTCAGTGGCAAGCCGGATGGGCATGCCGGATAGCTTGCTGTCATCTTGAACGTGACAGCGGCCGAATTCGACATGCCTCAGAAACCTGCAAAAAACCCCGGGGCCTGCCGGCGTACTCCCGAGCACGGATCCACGCAGGTCAAAGACTGGATTTGCTGGCCTTCTGCACCCGTCAGCATCCGTTTCAGATGCCAATCCAACCATCAACGATACCTGCATCGTATCATGCTGCTACGATTTCCTGCATTCCCTGCACCAGGACTGCGGCCTGATCATCCCGTCCACGTTCCGAAACCCGAACTCTTTTTCAATCTCTTGTCTGGAGTCGGCAGTCTTGTTGCACTTGGGGCACTTTGCGTGCTCTCTTGCAGACACAACGGTCTTTGCATGACTGCCGATTATGCCCCTGACCTCCGAGGGGTGAAACGCCACGTCCCACGTCCATGTCCCGTAGTTTCCGTCCTCGTTCACTGCCTCCGTCCAGTCCTTTAGAAATCTGCGCTTTGTCCTGTTCTGCTCACTGTCCTTTCCCTTTATTTCAAGAACCAGCATTACGCCGTTTTCAAGCCTTATCAGAAAGTCCGGCCAATAGTCGTGAACCACGCCGTTGTACACGTATTTGATTCCAAATCCAATATGGTCGTTTTTTGCCCAGGATATCACGTTTTTGTTCCTGTCCATCTCCTGTTCTGCACCAAGCTCCCAGTCGGAGTCATGAGGTGCTAGGTTCATGTGGGATTTTTTCGGGTGTTCTGTGGGCTTTTTTGTGTGCCACGGGCGCATGTCTGCTGTAGATTTTATCGGTTTTGCATGGTTGATGTGAATCCTCCTCTTCTTGACGTTGTGGTGTGTGATTGCCCCCCACACATGGTTGATCACCTTTTGCATGTTAAACATGATGGTTATCTTTGTGCGAAGTTTGTCCTCGGTATCCGTGACATGGATATTGCCTGAATCTACAAACTCCTCTATTATCCTGACCACCTGAGCCAGAAGAAACTCCCTGTTTCCCTTCCAGTCAGGGACGATCTGGTCGTACACGTCCTTTGCAGATATGAACAGTATTCTCTGCATTCTGATATCACGGCCTGTCTTAGCTAGGTCAATATCGGACATCTTGTCCACGTCCGGCTTTCCGTCAAGCACTTGGGCCATTCCAACGGTGGTGGCCCTGAGGTCGCCGCGCAGCTCCAGATTGCTCACCTTTATCCAGTCCACTTCAAGTCTTGGATCGTACTCGATGTCTATTCTGTCTATGTTTGGCCAGGCTATCATGTGTTCTGTCTTGTTCGGATCGGGCTCTATCAGACTGGTGGGCCGTTCTGGAGGCGGCGGCGTTCCGGTTCCTCCCTCGTGTGGAAGAAAGGTAAACGGCACGCCAAACACATTGACATACTCTGGAGGGAACAGTTTTGTTTCGGGATCTATCTCATACGATGTCCTGCGCAGTCCCCGTCCCACCACCTGTTCACACAACAGCTGGCTTGAAAATGCCCTCAGTCCCATGATGTGGGTCACGTTTCTTGCATCCCAGCCTTCTGACAGCATTTGCACTGCTACTATGTTCCGTATCTGCTCGCCTGCCCTTCCCTTCTTGCCTACGGTGTCCACCACCTCCCTTAGATCCGCGGCATCGTCGGACTCGCCTTCGCCGGCCTTGTCAAGCACGCTCGAATCTATGTGCAACAGGTGTTCTTTGGCCGAGAGGCCCTTCAGGTCAAACCGGTTATGCTCAAAGGAGTACCTGACCCTTGCCGCCGTATGCGTCTTGTTGCATACGGTGATCATCACGGGCGGGACAGGGGAATTGTGCTTGTCCCATACCTTCTTTGTCTCGATCCAGTCCTGCCCGAGAAGAAAGTATGCGTTTGCCACGAGATCAGGAAGCTTTTCGTGTTCTTTTGCATTTCTGTTTAGATCTGGCTTTACCTCGTCGTCCCTGTATATGTGGTAGAACCTTGAGCGGTATTGCTCGTCAAAGCTGTTGGTATCGTCCCTGATTGCTATCTTAGGAGTCTTTGTGAGACCTGACTCTATTGCATCATTGAGGGAAAAGTCCGACACTATCCAGTCAAAGAGCGTCTCCTCTGTGACGTTTTTTCCAGACGGGATAAACGGGGTGGCTGAAAAGTCAAAGCAATGCGTGATGTTTCGGGACTTGTGAATCCTGTCCAATCCCTCGATCCAACGCTTGTCCCGCTCTGCCTCCGTAGCTGATATACCCTTTGCCTGCTCTTCTGTGCCGCGATACGCGTGGTGCGCCTCGTCGTTGATAACTACTATGTTCCTGAGGTCATGTCCCAGAATGCGTTTGGCAAACACATGGTCACTTTCCTCCCCAAGCTTGACTACGCTTCGCGGCGCGTCGGTCTGTGGCATCAGCGTATGCCAGTTGTGTATGCTTATCCTGCCGCTCCGCATCCTCTCGCGATATGACTCTGGCACGATGTCAAACTGGTCATAAAAGTTATCCTCGTGCGTTGGAATCAGAACCTGCAGCCTTGACCTTACGGTCAGGCCCGGCGCCATGACCAGCACGTGTTTTGAAAACCTAGAATCCTGCGGATATGTGGCCTTGTTGAGTACCTGCCATGCTATTGCCATGGCCATGACCACCGTCTTTCCCGTGCCTGTGGCCATCTTGCAGCACAGCCTCCTGAAGAGGCCGCCATCAGAGGGTATATTGATTCCCTGCTTTTCATGGTCTGATGCCTCAACAAGCCAGATGAGCGTCTCTATGGCCTCCAGTTGGCAGAAAAAGAACCTGTTCCCCCTCACGTTCTCATCATTCCAGAAATTGAGCAGGTTTCTCGTGATGCCGGTAATCCCGGGATAGCCGTTCTCCCTCCAGGAATCTACCCTGTCCCGTATCTGGTTTACAAGCGCGATCTCATGGAACTCGCCTGGGTCGTCATAATCTTGGCTGTCCTTGGACGCGATAAGAAACCCCGCAGGCCTCCTGCTGTACTCTTTTCCAAATCTTCTTCTGGAGCGGTCGTACCTCCAGTGGCACAAGGGCTTTTCATACGGGTTGCATATTATGAGATCGTCTATTTGAGACATCATTCCAGCCGTATTATCTTCAGCGACTCTATTCCGCGATCGTCAATTATCTTTACCGCCGCCCTTTTGTTTGGACCCGCCTCAAACGGGATTGACTCGGTTCCACGATACTTTTCGATCAACTTGTCGTCTATCTGTGCATGCAGGGTTTTGGCAAGCCTGCTCCACCCACCCGTATTTCCGTCCAGCGGGAAGAAGACCTGCTGCGGATAGACGCTCCTACCGTCATAATCCGTATCAAGCATCCACATGGCAATCTTTGACGATCCGCCGGATTCTATTACCCCTGTCTTTGTATTGTAATAGTCAAAGCCGTTGACCTTGACGATGTATTTGTCATCGTTGGTTTTTTCCAGATCTACGTCAGGCTGGCCCATCAACCAAAACGACTCGTTGCTTGAGCGTTTCTTCTTGAGATCTTCTGTCAACAAATCCTTACTCATTTCCACCTTCAGTATGGTGGCATCTGGCCAATTGGTTTCGTCAATGTCCTTTGCGGCCTCCGGATCAAACTGCATTGCGGCAAATATTATCATTTCAGGTTTTGGCGCCAAGGTTAGTGCCTCCTCTATTGCGAGTGCTACCTGCCTCTGCTCTAATGGAGCATGCTCGGGCCCAAAAGAGATCATCACGCGCTTTGGTTCGTCCTCTTTTGTCTCGGCATCTGCGTGCAGCCATCTTGTTGCAGGATGCGTTTCCACCCTACTGAACTCTATCTTCTGACCAGACTTTCCACGTATGCCAGTCTTTAGCAGCTCATCACGCCATTGATGTTGGTGTGTGGTTGTTATGTTTTCTGTATTTTGGTCTGATTGTAGATCTTGAAAAGATAGGAGATCAAGTGATTTTATTGTTGGTGCTGGTACTGCTTCCACAGTGAACGGGCCAGCGATTCTAGTTTTTGTTTTGTCTATTTTTGGTTTATCATATAGTGTGACAAGCTCGCCTTTACTGTTCTGTGCAACAGATGACATTGTCTTATTCTCTATGCTTTCATAATCAAATCCATCTGAAACACTTGTGTTTGGATTATGCAGCTTAAAAAACGGGTAAAAAGCAGTTATTAATCTCTGCTTCGTTAATGTTATTGCAATTCTTGAAGTATCACAGGTAATCCATCTCCGCCCATAATATTCTGCACTGTATGCAGTGGTGCCACTGCCACAAGTCGGATCAAAAACTAAATCTCCAGGATCTGTAGTCATTAAAATGCATCGAGAAATAACATTGGTTGAAGTTTGCACAACATATTTCATTTCTATTTCGCCACGCACATCTAACCATAAACTAGTAATTGTAGAATAAGGAAAATCACTTAGATATTTTTTATAAATCCTCAAACCTTCTTTTCGTAACAAACGTCCCTTATCCCACAAATTTTTAACTCCTAGGACGCCTACTCCCCAATGTGCATTATTTCCACATTTTAAAACGAAGGTTTTTCCATCATGTTTTAATTTGATAGGCTCAGAGTTGTTTTTAGAATAACCCGGCGAAATAATAGGCCAAGTTGCAAAAACCTGCGCATTTTTTGGTAATGTTGACTGATTAATAATTTCTTTATCTGATATTTTTCTAATTGTGCCATCATTTAATTCTACATTGGTAAATTCTTTAGCACCTTCACCACCGATTTTCTTTCTAAAATATAACTTATGAAATTTGATCTTTGTTTTATCCTTAGCATACCAAACTAGATAGTCATAGGTAGTTGATAATAACTTTGTACTTTCACTACCTGTTTTCCTAAATATTATGGTAGTACAAAAATTCTCTCTCCCAAAAACTTCATCTAAAATGTTTCTAATATATTGCACATTTTTTTCTGATATTTGTACAAAAACACTACCACTTTCAGTTAGTAAAAGTTTTGATAAAGTTAGTCTATCCCGTAGATATGACAGATATGAATGGATCTCTAGTTCCCATGTATCCCTGAATGCCTTTATCATTTCAGGTTCTTGTGTCAGGTCAGCATCATTTCCATCCTTAACATTCCGCTTGTTTACAAACGGCTGAAAGTTGGAACCATATTTGATGCCATATGGCGGATCTATGTATATCATCTGAACCTTTCCCTCCATACCTTCTTTTTCCAACAGTGAGTTCATTACAAGTAGTGAGTCTCCGGCAATCAACCGATTCGACCAGTTCTGGTCGTGTTTGTAAAACTCTACTGCGTCTCTCAGTGGAGGATTGCTGTCTGAAGTTTCAAAGTAGTGAAATAACGTGTGTTGTGTTTCCTGTTTATTCTTCATTGCCTTTTCAAGGATCGTGTGTGGATCGATCCTTTCATGCACATGTAGAGAAACCGTGTCCACCTCAAACTCCGTGTTTTCTTGCTTGCCTGACCACTGCAGTTGTGGATCCAACCTTGGGTCATACGAGTATTTTTTTCGGGGCTGGTCAGGATCCGTCTGTGGCGTAACCAGTCCGACCGGCGGATTGTTTGGCCGCTTTTTGTTTTTGTGCGTGTATTGGTCTACTGACTCTTTTTTCAGTTTTGCCTTTCTTGCCAACTGCTTACCGCCCCGTCAAAAGTCTCATCAGAGTTTGATCGTCAAAACTGTATGTATCTTGTATATATCTTATAGCTAACGTGTAATAATTCAGAAAAGTGCAGGCGTGACTCAGCTACAGGATACGTACATGAAGAAGGATTTGGATGTACAACTTGGCATGGTCAAGGGGAGCAAACATAGAAAGAGCGTGTTGGTGGCAATAGTGGATGGGCCACTGTGTCCCAAGGAGATCTCGGAGAAGGTCGGCTATTATCCCAGCCACGTGAGCAAAGCCTTGTCTGAATTGAGCAATCAAGGCCTGGTCGTGTGCAAGAACCCCGATGCCAGAAAGGGAAGGCTGTATCGCCTTACAAAAGACGGGGAATCCATCTGTGCCATGCTGTCCAATTGTGACAAGTGACTGCCTGCAAGACAGCCGCAGCCGGCCTATCTTGCCCTTGAGGAGGCCTGGTCTATCATGCCACCTATTTTTTTGAGCCGTCCTGCGATGTACTTTTGCCTCTCGCTTTTTGAAAAGTACCCGGCGCGCCCCAGCATGTCGTCCAGATATTTTGAGAGCACCCTATCAAAGTTTTTGTCTATGATCCGCGCGGCCTTGTGCAGGTTCTGCACGTTCAGGTTCTCCAGATCGTCCCTTCTTCCAAGAAAGTACTGCGAGTTGCCTGCCAGCAGGTACAGGTACTCGACCCCCTGCCTCTTTCTTATGAACACGCCCATGATACCACTGTATCATGTGACATGATAAATCTTTAAATAAAGCTTTGTATCATGTAACATGATACAAAGATGACCGGCTTTAAAGGTAAAATAGCAGCGTGTGGGATACACAACGAGGATGAAGTCGCCGAGAGGCCGACCGATATGGGAAAAACAAAGACAGTCAAAAAGACAGACACTGCTAAAAACACAAAGACATCCGTGCTCCTGTCTGATCCAGACGTGAGCCGATGGTACAACAACCTTGCACGGGGCAGCCCGTACACGGCAAGCAGGGGCCTTGGCATACTAGGAAGGTTCTGCGAGATGCACCATATGACGCCCAGGGAGCTTGCAGATCTTGCAATGAGGGACGTCAGGACGGCAACTGATTTACTGGAGGACCACGTCACCATGATGGAGTCAAAGAACTATTCTCCCGGGTACGTTGCAAACCACGTAAAGACCGCAAAGTCGTGGCTGAGGCACTTTGACGTCGAGATCAGGCGCCGGATAAAGATATCTGCGATGGGTCCGGCGCCGGTCCTCGAAAACGAGAGGGTTCCAAACGCCGCCGAGATGGCCGAGATATACAGTCGTGCAGGACTGCGCGAGTCTGTCATAATATCACTGATGGCAAAGGCGGGGCTGCGGCCTGAGGTCATAGGCAACTATGACGGGACAAACGGCCTTCAGATGCGGGATCTTCCCGATATAGTCACGTACAGGGGCGAGACCAGATGCGTCAGGGCGCCGTGCATGATAGTGGTCCGGAGGACCCTCTCCAAGGCGCGCCACCAGTACTTTACATTCCTGACGGGGAGCGCGACCGGGCAGATAACTGCGTACCTCAACGACAGGATTGCGCACGGCGAGTCGCTGCACGATGACTCGCCTGTGATCTCGCCGGATCACTTGCACAGGACGAGCCGCGGGAAGAACTCTTCCAAGGACTTTCTTCCGACGGCCCGGGTAAGCAAGCTGGTTCGCCAGACGTTCCGGCCGAGGTTCTCCTGGAGGCCATACGTGCTGCGCGCGTACTTTGACACGCAGCTGCTCATAGCAGAGGCCAAGGGCAAGATGGCGCACGACTTTAGGGTGTTCTTCATGGGACACAAGGGAAGCATGGAGGCCCGGTACACCACCAACAAGGGCGTGCTGCCCGAGGTCCTGGTGGCCGAGATGCGCCAGGCCTTTGGCCGCTCCGAGGAGCATTTGGATCAGAGCGAGGCAGCAGATCCCCTAGTAGAGCAGAGGGAGAGGGCGCAGCAGATGATCACCGAGGCCACGCCGGAGCAGATTGGCCGCGTGCTAGAGGCACTAAGCGTGCCGGCAATACGGGCCTAGCCAGGTTGTGGCCGACGAAGGTGATGCCGAGGAGCTGATATCCAAAGGATGCAGGTTCGTCGGCGTGCTGCCTAACGGCAGGATCGTGCTGGAAAAGCCGGACGTGAACCCGCAGTAAGTTCACATCTGGGAAGACTGACTGTTTGTCAATCTTCCCAGACGTACCCGACTCGCGGTGATCTAGGAGACGGCATGTGGATCTGCAGGCAGCCTAATCTGAATTGCGTCAAATTTGGAGCCGTTTTACGGGGAGCTTTTGGGAAGACTGGCTTGTCAGAGAAGGTACATATAGGAACATATGCCACATATGGCACATATGGAACCAACTACCAGCATTGCAGTCTCTAAAGAATCAAAAGAGGCGTGGGAAAAATTCAAGAATTATCCTGACGAATCAATGGAGAATATGATTAACCGCATCCTAAAGCACCAAAGGGAGGAGGATGAGGAATTGCTCACAGGAAAGGAGATTGCCGAAATAAAGGCATCCGCTACAGAGATTGAGCAAGGCAACTACAAAACTCAGGAACAAATGAAAGAAAAATACGGGCTGTAATTTGACAGTTGTTTGGGAGATTACCTACTCCGTCCGAGCACAAAAGGATCTAGATCGTATCGGTACGGGCATCGCAAAGAGGGTGATCTTGCTGATGGATGAAATTGCATCTGACCCTTACGGAATGCTTGAAAAAATGACAAACTCGCCATTTTATAAATTCCGCATTGGCCAGTATCGCGGGATGTTGACATTGTAAACCACAAGCTGATCCTTCATGTGATCAAAATAAAACACCGATCACAAGTCTACAAAAGATAATCTCGTAACACAGTCTTCCCAGAAGCATCACATAAAATTATCCCGGGCCAGAAACAATTCAAATATGGCTGCCTGCAGATTCGCATGTTCCCTCCTGCACCGCCACAAGTCGGTCACTTCTGGGAAGACTGGCATTCATCTAAATGAAAAGCACCATGAAATCGAGTAAAACAGAAACTGGACAGGAGGCAGGACGCCTCAATAGCAAGGCAAAACAGCAAATCTCATTTGTGTTTTACTTCAGTACTTCCTAGGTGTGTTTTTGCAGACCCGGCACTGCATAGCCGCTAATTTCGTTTACGCATAAGGTCTTCTCCAAATTACGTAATTACCGTGCCTGTAAAAGTACACTTGGGAAGTACTGACTTGGCTGGCATTACACCGCAGCAACGCCAAGTAATTAAAACTGACTTGAGTCAAGAGGCCTTGCTTACACTCAAGGTTTGCTTCTGCAGAAGACTTGACGGTGTAAAAACCAAGTCAAAGTTGTTGAAAAGGGCTCGTCAGAACTGCTTTGAGATTTTTATAAAGGGATTCCTAGATTTCTTATGATGAAAGTGCTATTTGCAGCGACAGCAGCAGTAGTTTTTTTGTCCGTTGCGCTTTTGCCGGCTGTTTATGCAGAACCGGCCGTTTTGATAAAATTAGAAAAATCGGTTTATGGTTACTGTGAAAAATTGTTCTACGTAATTGAGGTTTCAGAAGTTACAGGAGATCCTGCAATAATTCACATCAGAGATGACGCAGGAAAAGGAAGCAGTGCAATTCCAATTCCAATTGTCGCACTTGAAAACCCCGTTCCATCACTAGTTCCTTTTGAAAAAGAAGTTTTTCCCTTGGGCAAGTATTACATTGATGTGGAATATTCAGGACAAAAAACCATGGCAGAATTTGAACTGATTGATCTTGAAAAAAAATGTTTTCCAAATGCAGTTAATATTTTTATAATGGAATGGCATTACGGGAAAATTCCAGACGGGTTCCTGATTGACGCATTTCAAAAGCAAGTAGACAAAGAATTGATAAGGATTCCATTTGAAATTACTGAGAATAACATTTACAGTGTCAAGATTCCAAGCTGGGTAAAAGATTCAACGGGATGGTGGCTAGAAGGGATGATAACAGATGAAGAGTTGGCCAACATGATGAACTATTTGATGAAAGAGAAAATAATTTCCAACTCAGCAGAAACAGGAAACAACATATGAACAGATACTCGATAATCACCGGTGTTGCAATTGCGATTATTGTAATTCCATTCATCCACAGTGGGTTGAACATATACGGAGTGCAACAGCTTGAATACAGGTGGCATAATCCGGTAAATTTTTCATTTTTTACAATGTCAAATCATGGCGAGATCGAATTTTGCAATCAGATGCCGTTTTGGACAAGCTTTCAAAGATTTGAGATTGCCACGTTTTATGAAGGAAATCATCTAGGGTCATTTGTGGTAGGCCCGCTCATTGCAAATCCCCTCACTTCATCTATTCAATCAGGAGTTTTCACATCAGAAGAATTGACAACATCACAACACATATTCATGACGATGGATTTTCAATTAGATGGCGGGGATATCAGATTGGATCCTAACGAGTTCACAGTAATTACAAAAGCAGATACCCCAATTCTAGGATTGATTCCATATTCAACATCTACACAGTATGATATTGTTGATTTTGATAATGCCATGAATTCCCTTGACTTGAGTTGCAACTAGTTGCTACGTTTACTTGCCTTTGACATCAATGCCAAGATAATTCCAACTACTCCGGCAACAACAAATGCTGCCAGAACTCCATAAACTAGTTCCTTGCCAAAACCTTTGAAATAACCAGAGGATGCAGGAGCCGGTGTCGAATCAAGAACACATACTCCGTCTTCTAAAATTGTTCCCGGACCGCATGTTTCAACCAAGGTGCAGACTCCGTCTTTAAGAACGGTTCCCGGACCGCATGTTTCAACCAAGGTGCAGACTCCGTCTTTAAGAACGGTTCCCGGACCGCATGTTTCAACCAAGGTGCAGACTCCGTCTTTAAGAACGGTTCCCGGACCGCATGTTTCAACCAAGGTGCAGACTCCGTCTTTAAGAACGGTTCCCGGACCGCATTGTACACGTGGTGGTTCCTCAGCCGGGGGCTCTGCTACGGGTGGTTCCTCAGCCGGGGGCTCTGCTACGGGTGGTTCCTCAGCCGGGGGCTCTGCTACGGGTGGTTCCTCAGCCGGGGGCTCTGCTACGGGTGGTTCCTCAGCCGGGGGCTCTGCTACATCTTGGCCAAATACAGAGCCAATAATTTCAACTTCTTCAGTGCCTGAAGGAAGTGTAATGCTTAGAGTTCTGCTTTGAATGGTAGTACTAGTTTCAGTAAAATTTGATTCATCTCCGTCTGCCAAAACAATAAAGTCATCATCATCGCCCTGATAGATGGAATCAAAGAAGGATCTTTCAAAAGTAATATCCAAAGTTCCGTCACCATCAGGAACGTCAACAGATAAAATCAGAGAAACAAAATCCAGATCAGTTTCAATTCCAGAAACGCTCATTCCGGTTACAGCATATTCTGCGTCATAAAATGTTCCATCAACATCAACAGAAATTGTTTCTGCATATGCCAGTGCAGTTGCAATAACTGTAAACAAAACCAGTCCCAGGGATAATTTTAAAAGAGTGTCAACGCCAGGTGCCTCTGCTTTTTGAGTGCAGGCCTTGCTCTTGCCAATACCACCAACCATGATATTTTTTTCCTTTAAACTGACGTTAAAATCCATGAGCCGATAATTAATCATGTACGTGTCAAACTTTTTTGGTTATTTTTATAGTCAAGGCAGAAATTCCACTATCAAAATTCTAAATTACGCCTCGAAGAATCTGAATAATTTTCTCCCCTATTACATTTGCTGCAAGGGATTGGGCCTCCTTTGTTTGAGCGCCAATATGCGGAGTCAAAATCACATTGTCAAGTTCTGCAAGTTGTGTTCCGATTGCGGGTTCTTTTTCAAACACATCTAATGCAGCGCCGCCAAGAGTCCCATTTTTCAATGCATCGTACAGTGCGACCTCATCAACAACACCACCTCTAGAAGTATTGATAATTTTTGCAGTATTTTTCATAGTTGACATTTTTTCTGCGTCAATCAAATGATATGTGGAATCCAACAGTGGAACGTGAACGGAGACATAATCGGAACTTTGTAACAAGGTGTTCAAATCAGCTTTCATCAATCCGACTTCTTTTGAAAATTCTTCGTCAATTGGAACTACATCATAGCCAATGATGTTCATGTTTAATGCACGAGCCAATCTTCCCAAGCGCTTGCCAATATTTCCCAATCCAATGATTCCCAAATATTTTCCTCGAAGTTCAGTTCCTTTCAATTCTTTTTTGAGCCACTGCTCATTTCTGATTCCTCGATCTCCCCTTGCGGTTTGCCTTGCTAGAGACAACATCAATCCCAAGACTAATTCTGCAACTGCATTCACAGCACCCTCTACTGCATTAATTACACGAATGTTCTTTGTTTTTGCTGCCTCTTGATCAACATTGTCCAGACCAACGCCAACTCTGGCAATAATTTTACAATGTTCAGCTTTGTCAATCATCTCTTTTGTGATCGTTGTTCTGCTTCTTACAATTACAATATTGAAATTTGAAATTTTTTCAAGAATCTGTTCTGCGGTGATTTCGGGCTCGTATGATACTTTGAGACCGTTATCCTCCAAGATTTTGTTTAAGATTGGATCCACTTCATCGCAAATCAGTACAGAATCGTCAAATCCCATAAAATAGCAAAACGAGCTACGGAATATAATTCATGCATAATAGCAAAAAGAAAGAGATGCAAGTAAACAAAAAGCAAGAATTTCTGTAACTGCAGAAATTACTTGCCACAATGCGACATAATTTCAACCTGCCTGCATTTCAAAAGATATAGTGACGGCTGAAAGTTCTTGAACTGCACAACATCATACTCTCCGTAAAATCATGTGTGAACGGGAAATTTGGATGGATGTTTTACGCCTAGAAAATCTGGTATCCGGCGTTGTGCTTTTTGACATGACCCGGTTTTTGCGTGCATTATGACAGAATCCACATACAACAGTTTGATCTGATTGACACATTTATGTCCGGAAAGTCTTGCGGAATTTTTAATCACAGCCGATTACGCATAAAGTCTGGTGCATTTGTTCGTAATAACCTCAGATCTGAACCGATTACGCATAAAGTCTGGTGCAGATCATGAAGATTCGGCAAAAAAGAATGAGTTATAGGGAAAATATTCGGCAAAGCCAGCATGAAGTTCAGACTGGATCAGGATTCACTAGGAAAAGTCAAAATCCCTTCAGACGCATACTATGGCGCATTTACCGGCAGGGCAATCAAACAGTACAAAGTAACAGGCCACAAGGCCCACGAGAACCTGATCAAGTCGTTTGTTATGATAAAGCGTTCAGCAGCAGTTGCCAACATGAAAACAAGGGCAATAGACAACAAGAGAGGAAGAGCAATTGTTGCTGCATGCGATAAAATCCTGGCAGGAAAACACGTTGATCAGTTTGTAGTCGATATGATAAACTCGGGAGCTGGAACTGCATTTAACATGAATTCCAACGAAGTTATTTCAAATATAGCACTCGAAGTAATGAAAAAGAAAAGAGGCCAGTACGAATTCCTGCATCCAAATGACCACGTAAACATGTCACAATCAAGCAATGATACATACCCAACTGCCATGCATGTGGCAATTTTGATGAATCTGAAAGGAACGATTCCGGCAATTGATGTTTTGATCAGGTCATTGAAAAAGAAAGCAAAACAGTTCTCAACCTTTAAGAAAATCGGAAGGACCCACCTGATGGATGCCCTTCCCGTCACGCTTGGAGGCGAATTTGCAGCTTATGCCACATCAATTGCCAAAGCTAGAAGTGAAATTGTCGCATCACAAAAAGAACTGCAAAATGTTGCATTGGGCGGAACAGCTGTCGGTTCTGGTGCAAACACACCAAAAGGATATAGAAAAATTGCAATTGCAGAACTGGCAAAGATCTCAAAACTTCCGCTAAAACCTGAGAAAGACATGCAGCATGGCTTGCAAAGCAAGTTTGCAGTTGCCAGCATGTCTGGCACACTTAGAAACCTGGCATTGGAAATCGGAAAGCTTGCAAATGACATCAGGTTAATGGCATCAGGACCAATTGCGGGACTAGCCGAATTGGGAATTCCTGCAGTACATGCAGGCTCGTCCATCATGCCTGGAAAAGTGAACCCGTCACTTGCAGAATGTATGAACATGGTTTGCTTTAACATAATCGGAAATGATACTACAGTATCCTATGCAGCCCAGAGCGGTCAATTTGAGTTAAATGTCATGTTACCTGGCATGCTAAAGTGCATGCTAGAATCAACTGACATGCTGAAAAACTTTCTGCCAATATTTTCTGCAAATCTGATTGATGGCCTGACAGCAAACAGGGACAGACTAAAGGCAGATATCGAAAACAGTCCAGTAATTGTGACTTTGCTTACGCCAAAAATAGGATACCTGAAAGCAGCAGAACTGTTCAAGGAGTCATTAAAGACGGGAAAGACAATCAGGGAGCTGGTCGTTTCAAAGAAGCTGATGACAAACAAGGAAATCGATTCTCTATTTGGATAAACTATGGCAAAAATTTTCGTAGAGGCATACGGGTGTTCTGCTAGCTTTGCAGATTCAGAAATGATTTCAGGACTGGTTCAAAATGGAGGCCATACACTTGTCGAGGATCCCTCCCAGTCAGATCTAAATGTCGTAGTTACATGTTCTGTAAAAGATGCAACTGCAAACAAAATGATCCACAGAATAAAGTCATTGAAGGCAAAGCCGTTGGTTGTTGCAGGGTGTCTTCCCAAGGCAGAAAAAGATACAGTAGAGAGATTTGCTGAAAATGCAAGCCTGCTAGGACCAAACTCACTAGGTCAGACTCTTCAGGTGATCAATTCAGCCCTAAAGGGAAGAAAAGAGACGGCACTAGAAGATTCCGATCTGTCCAAGGTAGGACTGCCAAAAGTCAGACTAAATCCAGCAGTAGGCATTGTAGAGATTGCAAGTGGATGTATGAGTGAATGCACATTCTGTCAGACCAAGTTATCAAAAGGAGATCTTGTCAGTTACAGGTTGGGAGATATTGTAAGGCAGGTCAAAATTGAAATTAGTGACGGTTGTAAAGAGATTTGGCTAACGTCTACGGACAATGGATGTTATGGTTTTGACATTGGAACGGACTTGCCATCACTGGTTAATGCGGTTGCAGAAATTCCAGAGGATTTCATGCTAAGAGTCGGAATGATGAATCCAATGTACATGCCAAGAATCAAAGAGGAGTTAGTAAAATCATTTGATAATGACAAGGTATTCAAATTTTTACATGTTCCAGTTCAGAGCGGCAGTGACAAAGTTCTCCACGACATGAAGAGGGGGCATACTGCCAGTACTTATAGAGAAATCGTCCAAAAAGTGAGAGACAGGTTCGAAGACTTTACAATTTCAACTGATATCATAGTAGGATTTCCTTCAGAGACAGAGGAAGACTTTGAGAAGACAGTCAAGTTAATTGATGAGACAAGGCCCGAAGTGGTCAATCTGTCCAGATACAGTGCAAGGCCAGGAACTAAAGCAGCAGGGTGGGAGCAGATTGATGTTGGCGAAGTGAAAAGAAGAAGCAAGGGAATTTTTGAGCAGATCAGCAAAATCACCCTAAAAAATAATCAAAAGTGGATCGGATGGACCGGTAGGGTCCTCTTTGATGAAAGGACAGATGAAGGAATCAAGGGGAGAAACTACGCTTACAAGCCGATATTTGTCAAAGATAGTGTGGATATCGGACAAACAGCGGTCGTAGAAATTACTGGGGCAACTGTAAGTGGCCTTGTTGGAAAGATCGCAAGCTAAATTTTTTAGATCTAAAATTTGATTAAAAAAACGTAAGAAGGTTTTTTATGGAAATATCCAAACAGGATCAGAATGAGTTTCCAGGTAAAAGAGCCGGTACTAGTGATTGGTCTGGGAGGGGCAGGCTCAAAATTGGCAATAAATGCAAAAGATGTCCTCAATTCAGACTGCATGGTAATCAGTAACGATGTCAAAGACTTGCAGACAGGCACAGTAACTTCAGTTCACGTTTCAACTGACCCAATAGTAAATCCATCTATTCAACTAATCAGAGGCTCAACTTACAAAGTATCCAAAGCAATCAAGGCCAAGATCAGCGATTATTCCACAGTTGTAATGATGAGTAACCTTGCAGGCAAGGCAGGTTCTGCCATTGCCCCGGTGGTTTCTGAAATTTGCAAGGAATCCAATGTAGGGCTGGTTTCGTTTGCAATCATGCCATTCAAGTATGAAAAAGACAGAATTTTCAACTCTGGTGTGTCTCTGAAGAGAGTAAGAGAGAATTCAGAATGTACGGTTGTTTTAGATAATGACGCATTACTAGAAAACAATCCAGGCCTAAGTGCAAAATCATGTCACGATATTGCAAATTCTGCAATTATGCACGTAATAAAATCACTAGAATCATCTGAAATAAGAGAAGATACAAGCATTCTCTCAGCAGGCAAAGATGGTCAAGATATGGAAGACTCTTTGAGGGATTCGTTGAAGATGCTATATGATAACGCGCCGCCAGCATCAGTAAAGAGTTCAATGTTGTATGTAGTTGGTGGCAGTAACATCCCAGTGGGGGTTTTGAATTCCATTACAAGTATGACCAGTGGGATTATCAACGAAAGCCAATCACAAGTCGATATGACTTCAGACGAATCAAACGTAGTGATGTTGTCATCAGTTCAAGGAATGACAAAATTTGATAACTATGATCCGCTTGGAGCAATTCCTCACGAAGATTATCTTGATTGGTCAACTCCCGAATGCAGTATTGATTGTCAACTAGACATTTACCAGATAGAATAAAATAATTTTTTAAAATTAGTTTTTTGGAAAGAATTACTCTTTTGGGTCTTCTTCTTTCTTTGGCGGCGCATTAGCTGATTCTTCTGCTGCAGGCTCTGCTGGATCACCCTCAACCTTTTGCTCTGCTGCAGGCTCTGCTGGATCACCCTCAACCTTTTGCTCTGCTGCAGGCTCTGCTGGATCACCCTCAACCTTTTGCTCTGCTGCAGGCTCTGCTGGATCACCCTCAACCTTTTGCTCTGCTGCAGGCTCTGCTGGATCACCCTCAACCTTTTGCTCTGCTGCAGGCTCTGCTGGATCACCCTCAACCTTTTGCTCTGCTGCAGGCTCTGCTGGATCACCCTCAACCTTTTGCTCTGCTGCAGGCTCTGCTGGATCACCCTCAACCTTTTGCTCTGCTGCAGGCTCTGCTGGATCACCCTCAACCTTTTGCTCTGCTGCAGGCTCTGCTGGATCACCCTCAACCTTTTGCTCTGCTGCAGGCTCTGCTGGATCACCCTCAACCTTTTGCTCTGCTGCAGGCTCTGCTGGATCACCCTCAACCTTTTGCTCTGCTGCAGGCTCTGCTGGATCACCCTCAACCTTTTGCTCTGCTGCAGGCTCTGCTGGATCACCCTCAACCTTTTGCTCTGCTGCAGGCTCTGCTGGATCACCCTCAACCTTTTGCTCTGCTGGATCACCCTCAACCTTGAGAGTCTCTTTTTCTGGAACTGCTTTAGATTCTGCTTCTTCATCATATGGAGAAACTAAAACATAGCCTTCGTCAGTTTTATTCATTCTAACTCTAATCTTTCTTGGAGGACTTC
Organism: Candidatus Nitrosopumilus sp.; assembly: GCA_965214775.1. Classification (GTDB taxonomy): domain Archaea; phylum Thermoproteota; class Nitrososphaeria; order Nitrososphaerales; family Nitrosopumilaceae; genus Nitrosopumilus. Next base: position 217,540 of record OZ243974.1, read on the forward strand.
GAACCCCTTTTGCCCAAATTTGCCAAGCTAGTTCTTCCTCAATTTTGACATCCTCAACTTTCATGTGATGTCTTGCAAATTCTTTAATCATGTTAATTGCTCGAACAGCCCTATGTTGAGATTGAGAAAGTAACACTTTACCTAAATTAATTGTATAAACTCGTTCTAATTCTTGAGACATCTATCCTACCTCCGCATCAGTTGATCTCCAAGCTCTGCGTTTTGGATTTGTTCTGACATTTCTCTTTGTTTTGAGAATAATCCAAGCTGGCACTGGCGATGCCTGCTTTGTTTTCTTGAGCAGGCGAATCTTTCTTGGAGAGGACTTGCGTGCAGCCATAGATTTTCAGGCACGCGGAGCTCTTTTTAAATCCTGTGTTTCAATTGGCTGCAAACAATGAAGGGGAAAGATGCGTTTTATTGCATAGGAATCCGCATATGATGCCTGGGGAAAGTACGAGGTCTTTGTAATCAAGGGACGAGTCATCATTTTTCCCAATTTCATTTACAGATTCCAAGACGAATAAAAAATTAGGCCTGCTAAGAAATACAGGTTTGGTTGGGGGCCGTTGCCTAATTCCACTTGTTTGGCTCAATTCACACGTTTTTCTGAATTTTTGCCCTTTTGCACACCTGATCCACTGGCATCTCAACGGTTTTCAGGAATTCTGGCAAATTAGGAAACAACCCCAAAGCAACATGACGAGGATCTCAGAGCAGAACCCGAGGAGTGCGGCTTTGAGAGCAACCTGTGGGACTTGCGTATGACAATGCCATACATCAAAAAGAAGTTCGGCGCAGAATACACAGTAAAAGCGACGCGCTGCTGCTTGCACACAAGTTTGGATTCTCCTGGAAAAATCCAGGCCAAAGAACCCAAAGTCAGCCTCAAAGCGCAGGCAAAACGAGCTCAAGGAGGCAGTACAAAAGATGATACGGGGAAAAAGGCGCAAGGCTACGGTACTAGCAGAAGACGAGTCATCCATACAAAAGACCACGAGTAGATCGGGACACGGGTGGACAAAGCGCGGCAGGAGCACCACATCTCCCTTATCGCTGTCACGGCAGTGACGGTACATCTTCGGCGTGCTGGCAGCCAGCATATTCTACTTTATGTTCTGTGAGAAGACCAATGCCGACAGCTTTTGTGACTTTCTGGAAAGGGTGCACAAGGAGTTCGACAAGGTGCTGACATTCTTAGATAATGCGTCATGCCACAAGTCTGCCGGCGTAAAGGAGATACTGGAAAAGTATAACAGCGAGATAATACTGGAAAAGTATAACAGCGAGATAATACTGGAGCACATACTGTCGTACACGCCGGAACTCAATCATGTGGAGATACAGTGGAGGGAGATAAAGCGGAGGCTGTCTGCCAGGGTGTTTGATACGCTCGATGACATGGAGCAGTACGTGCGGAATCTGTTTGCAAGAGGAGAGGTCCTGCCGGTAAAGATGTTCCGATATTTGATGGGTTGACCGGATCAGCATGTCGTGTTTCCTACTGTCGGGTTTGGTATACCCTGCAGACGTTGATTGACGTGACAAGTGCCTCCATTTTGTTCCAGCGTTCCATATGTCGGGCCAGTGCGCCTTGCGGAGGCGTGAGCACTGTCTGGAAGGAATGCCCCTTAACATCATGAAATTTTGTCTGTCTGTTTTCCCATGCACGTGCGTATGGCTTGCCTGATCCTAATCTTTGGATCAAAAACAGTTGTTAAGATTGTCCGCTTCTTTTATGCGCTGACTACATCTGAACCTATACCGTCAGAGAATCATTACTGATCTTAGGGTTGCAGGTATGTAAACCATGATCTGCTGTGTCATATTTTTGGGGTTGTCTCTTAATTCGCCAGAATTCCTGAAAACCGTTGAGATGCCAGTGGATCAGGTGTGCAAAAGGGCGAAAATTCAGAAAAACGTACAGTTTGAGTTAAATCAGTGGAATTAGACGACAACCCCCATATTTTTAGATCAGATAGACCAATTACGGAGGTTGTCTCCTAATTCGCCAGAATTCCTGAAAACCGTTGAGATGCCAGTGGATCAGGTGTGCAAAAGGGCGAAAATTCAGAAAAACGTACAGTTTGAGTTAAATCAGTGGAATTAGACGACAACCCCCCCAGTCTTCCCAGATGTGCACAGCTTGTGTCGGTGGAGACGGTGATGTGTGGATCTGCAGGAAGCTTGGTTTGAACTGTTTGAAGATTGGAGCCGCTTTTTGTGTTACTTTTGGGAAGACTGCCCCCCCAATTACGCATAAAATCTAATGGATTTGCTAGTCTTGCAGAATCAACAAGAAGACAGTAGTTGACAAGACTTGGCTGTCATGAAGACATCTGGTTGTAACGATGAATGGATTTAGAAAAAATTTTTCATTACGTGGTTTAGGTTAATCTCATAATTTTCTTCCCGTCCAACATAGGTTACTTGTTTTGCTCTTTTTCTGATTTCTGTTTTTGTTATCTTGAACTTTTTGATACATGTTGCAATGTCTTCCTTGTCTCGCGCATTTAGTCTACCCACCTTTGTTACGATGATATCAAGAGGATCAAGCACTCTGAGTTTGATGTTTTTCATTTTTGTTCTTATGTGCTTGCTTTTCTCCAAATAGTCATCTGGCAAGTCTTGACTAAACACCATCCCATTGTTCCAAGTATCTACTTTGAACCCGTGAGGAACCAGGTTCAAAACCCTGTGAAACTCTGAGAAATCTTTTGCTGGAATGGTGAAATCAACATCAAGTGTGGAAGCCTTGGAGTTGTGAAGAGTCATGGCCGTACCACCTACTGCCACTACTGTCACCTCACCCTCCAGTTCCTTGTCAAGTTCTCCCAAAAAGTCCAACAACTGTTTCTTATTCAATGGCATCGTATAACCTCATCTTCTTTTCAATATCTTTTAGGCTCAGTTCTAATGCATGCTGATCTGCTTTTACTTTCTTCAACACAGTTTCATCAACTTCCTTCATGACTTGTTTGACTTTTTCAGTTGGAGTTATCTCATCTAAGACTTTCAGGATATTGTATAACTGTCGTATCATCTTGAATTTTGTTACAAGAAAGACTAGAAGAGAATAATTGATTTTCTCTTTGTTTTTTGCAAGAATTATCGGTATTGCCTCCAGTCTGCGAATGTTGTCTTTTTTTATCAAAATTGAGGTCACAAGATATTCAATTCCCATGTGTCTTCCTTGCGTGATATCTGCACCTATTTCCTTGTATCCAAATCTTGCAAGATTAAAAACAATGTCTTGCTCTGAAGTCTTTGCAAGTGAAATTGGTTCTCTTTCGACTATAACACGTATTCCTCTGTCAAGTAGGTTTTTTATCGTGAACCAAAAAGTTTGGGGGCAAAATATGGCAATCTTATCAGACATTATTTCTTTTATTGTATTGGCACCTTCGTGTCTCATCAAGCTCTCAAAGCTTGTCTCGTCTAGCATCAGATAATCAATTCGAATATTGTGTACTCTTTGAAGTAATCGCATACTGCTGTGAATACCTTCTGATTCTTTTTTATCTTCATCTTTGCGCAACAAGATGAGCAATTCTATTCTGTTTAGTTTGGCATTTGTTTCGGGATTTATCATGATGATTGATTTTATTATGCCGAATTCTCTCAAATAACTATTAATCTGCAGCACTGGTATCTGCCAGTCATTTCTTTCTTCTAAAAAGAGAATTTTGTTGACAAGCTCGACTTGTGCAAGATGATCCATCAGTAATGAATTATCAAAGTTTAGTGATGCAACAGATGACTTTCCATATTTGTCAATGTGGACAAGTTTTTTCTGTTTCATTTGTTGCATTGTATTGTAAATCATTGGATAGTGGGCATGCCCGTAAACATCGTTGATTTTCTCTTTTATTTTGTGAATGGAAATTGGGTTGCCCATTTCGCGGGACAAAGTGTCTAGTATTTTGCATTCCATGTCTTTCATTGCTTTCATCTGTTTAGATTTATTATATTATATAAGTATAATATTATATCTAATTAGTATACATAGTAGTTGAAAATGTACACTTTGTATCCCACCTGTGTGATGGCGTCTCCATCCATCCACGGCTCTGTACACATCAGTACTTCCTAGGTGTGTTTTTGCAGACCCGGCACTGCATAGCCGCTAATTTCGTTTACGTATAAGGTCTTTTGCAAATTACGTAATTGTCGTGCCTGTAAAAGTACACTTGGGAAGTACGGACATGAAAAAGCCCAAAAAGATGTTCTCAAAGACCGTGACTGAGATCCCCAAGAGGCCCAAACCGGTCACGACACAGCACACCGCATACAAACGCGAATGCGCCGACTGCGGCCACGAGTGTAGAGGACTACAGGAACTGGAACGTGCCGGGTACCGCCACCATATCGGATCCTTTTTGCGTTCCGATGATTGAACCTAGCACGCCTGATTTAGGTATTGCGCGGCAATGCATGATAGGAGGTAAGAGCATACCACCTCCAGAAGATATCGCGCGGAAGGCATGGTAGCAAAAACGGGCAAATAGGTCACCTGTGTGGCATGCCGGCAATCATAAGTTCTTGAATGTCATCGTCCGTTTGCAGGGGCGTCTGATCATGAAGTACTTTGAGAATCCTTAACGGCCGGTACGAACTCCTGTCGCAGGCCGGGCCCGCCGTGATCGGTCGAGCTGATGCCTACGGAAAGCCTGCCTCCCTCATCCATAGACTGGCTGCCGATGGGTGACATCGAGGGTGCGGAGTTTGCGTCTATCACTCCCGTGATCTCGACGCGCGAAATCTGTACGTCCTCGTTAGGTGCTGAGCTCAGGGCAGTGAACCGGATCTTGAACTCGTCGGATGCGTAGCGGCTTATGTCGTGGCCGGATACGCGCTCCCACGTGTCGGTGTCCCCGCCGTTGTCGTGGTTCCAGTAGAACAGCTCCTCCCACGTGCTGCCTCCGTCATCTGAGGCCTCCACCTTTAGGCCCTCCATGTCATCCGCATGATCGTCTACAAAATAGTAGAAGCCGAGTCTCACGTCCCCATAGTCCTCCAGATCGAGCGGATCGGCAAGCTCCAGTATGCACTCGTCGTCGCAGTCATCTGCCTTTGTCACGTTGTACGTTTGGGCGCTAGTGAACGGGGGAGTCGATCTGCGGTTCTCGTATATCTGCCAGTCGCCGTCGCCCGTGTTGCTCCATCTTGCAAGGTCGCCGTCGAGCTCGTCGGCAAATAGCGTGTTAGGATGCAGTATCCGGTCCGTATACGTGTTCAGAAACAGGACGCGGTTGATGTTGTGCTGTGGAAAATCTTGTCTCCACTGATCCACGAATTCGTCAAAGTTTTCATGCGGCGCGGTGCCCCTTGACGCAGGAGGGCTGTCAAATACGTCCCAGATGATGTGTTCCATGCCTGACACGTCGTCCTGGTTGGTGCCGTTTCCTGGCTCTCCCGTGCCGTCGGTCAGATCCCACAGGGCGGCCGCAACGTTTCCCTCCACAAACGGGCCGTCCTCAAACGGCACTGCGGGATTCCCATACGTCCTGTCTTCAAAATCAAATACGACACCATGGGTTAGCGACGGGCTGTTCCTTACAAGTAGCGCAAGGTAGCTGGCCCATCCCTCAAACCATACTAGGCCCTTGCTTTCGTGCGCGGATTGTATGAAATGACTGTAGCTGCCAACAACCCGTGGCCAGCCTCCGCCGTTTTGATCAACGTATATTGAATTCATCACATGGTGGCCGTATTCGTGTAATACTGTAAGATCCCTGTTGTGGGCATCGTCATTTAGGCTGATCGTGCTTGCGGCATCATGATAATGGTTTCCATGATTTCGTATGCCATCCATATACTCTACCGCAACCTGCGTGATGTTGGCGCCAAAGTCGCCGCTAAGCTTCGTATGGGCGTCGTTGATCTTGCCCATGATCGACTGAGCGGCATCTACCGTACTGTTCGATCCAAGGGTTACGTCAACGCGGACTATTCTGTTCTCCGTGTTTGGGATGCTGGTGGGAGGGCCGTTCTGGTACACCTCGATGACGTCTCCATCGCCGGGAGAGTCAGGAGCTGTAAACTTCACCATTTTTACCATGTCGTTTTCCATCCTCAAACCTACGATTAGTTCTACCCCTGTGTCGTCGTCGGGGTCGTCGTTTATCGCACGAACCGAATAATACCCCGAATTATGATTCACCATATTGCATGCGTCCATGCTGTCTCTTCAGAACATCGTGTGAACCTGTATTATCCCAGTCAAACAAACACACCTTCATGCCGACAGGTGACACAAGCCTTCCCCCTGCATCAGTAATCCTGAAATTTCCATATACAAACAAATCATGATCATCTCCATGTGTGGCATGGGCCTCTGGTAAAAAATAGGAGGGGAGTACAAACAACCCCGCCAATTCCGGGTACTTTTCAAAGAACTCCTCCAGGACATCCGGTGGAACGTCCAGAGTTCCCACCAGGTACTCCCTGATGTTCTCTGTGATGCCGAAAACTTCGAGCAATTCCTTCAGGGTCTGTACCGTACCGTTCTGCACGCTGTATTCCCTCTGGTCGCACTGCCACGTGTTGTATGTTACCATGTGCCTCTTCTGGTCGTAGGTGTATCCGTCCCATCGCTTGTCGGAGATGCACTCGCTTGGCTTCTCGACCTCGGCCCTGACATTCCGTTCCGAGTCAAAGAACCTTATTTTCTCCGTTCCGATGTGCCCCGTCTTGCCGTCAAAGTGGACGTACAGCGGATAGTGGCCATAGAGTCCAATGTTTATCTGTAACTGATGTGCATTGACAAAATTGCGTCTGGGATGGATGGGCTCGTCGATCCTCAGCGTAAAGATTCCCCGGTTGTCCTCTATCTGGTTATATGGGTGGATGAGAAACCCATCAGCTAAAAGGCTGTGTGGCCGGTATCGATCTTGTCCAAAATAACCATCCGTGTATCCATCCGTCAGCAGATGCACCCTCTTGTCGGTTGCGATCTCTATGACAACCTGATCATAGTCGCGTCCGGTCGCTATCTGCCACCACGTGTTGCCGTCCTCGTCATCCCACGTGTCGTTCAGACCCCAGCCATACGCCCACGGGTACCTCTCAAGGTTTGCCGGAGGGTACTCGTCGCCGTGCAGCTCGGAGAAGGTCTTGAGGAACGACCACGTGTAGTTCATGGTAAACGGCTGTCCCAGCTCGAATGTCTCCGGATAGCTGAGGGAGGTCCACGGCTGCGTAAACATCCGGGGTTCCGCGGTATCTGCATGGCCCTCGTGCGAAGGCGGGCCGTAAAGCGTCACCGTCTTTGTTTCTGATCTCCCGTAAGTGGCGTCGTCTGCAGTAGGATCAGTCCGTTCCTGTACATGGCCTGCGGCCACCTCCTGCCAGCCCATCCTCTGTGCTGTCTCGGCATACACGCACGCAGGGGAGCCGTCGTCGCGTATAACAAGGATCCTGTCATGATTGCACTGGACATCCTCTGGAGAGACGCCGGCTGCAAGCTGCTTTAGCGGTGGGGGCAGTACCTCTGCGTACGCGGTGGCAGTAAGGGCCACTACAGCCAGAACAAGAAAGAGTCCTGCTGCGGAAAAGCGTCTAATCATGGCAGCTCTACAGGCATGTAGTTAAAAAGGCTGCTACCGCGTAGTGTAGTCAACTCATAAAAAAACGGATGGTTCCGACAGCTGTTTTTGGGTCCAAAGATCTAGAATCAGGCAAACCACACGCACACGCATGAGAAAACATGTAGAATTCGCGGCATCACGTAGTGCACACAGTTGAAATCTGGACATTTTTTATCAGAATAGGCACAATATATCAAAACTGCAGTCCGTTTTTTTGATGTGCGCACTACGGAACAAATTCCTTCTAGGCAAAGTGCTCACCCTTCTGCAAGGCGTACTATGGTGACGACTAGAAATTTTTGGGAATGTATGGGTGTAAATTATGCAGAAATGCGTTTTTTGATGATCAAAGACTTTTAACCGTCACTATAAACCCGGCAGCAAGGAATACAACAGATTGCTGCAGTAGCAGTCAGCACGTCAGCACGCCAGGTACTGGAACATCCTTATCGGAAGGATCTCGCGCCTGGCAAACAGATTCCGCACGGACTGCTCCATCTCATCAAGTGTCTCAAATATCCTGGCAGACAGCCTCCGCTTTATCTCCCTGTACGGTATCTCTACAGGATTGAGCTCCGGCGTGTACGGCAGTGTGTACTCCAGTATTATCTTGCCGTTATACTTTTCCAGCGTCTTCCTTACATCTGCGGACTTGTGGTATGACGCATTATCCAGGAATATCAGCACCTTTCCGTACTTTTCGTGCACCTTTTCCAAAAAGTCGCAAAAGCTGTCGGTGTTGGTCCTGTCATGGAACATAAAATAGAATATGCCGACTGCCAGCACGTCGAACATGTACCGGCGCTGCCGTGACAGCGTCAAGGGAGCCGTGACGCTCATGCCACGCCTGATCCACCCGTGTTTGGGGCTGTTGGAGGTCTTTTGGATGGATGACTCGTCCTCTGCCAGTATGGTATAACCTTGGTAACAGGTCGGGCTCTGGAAGCTCAGGCGTGAATCTTGCAACCCCGGAGGTTATCCGGGCAGCACCTCCAACCAGCAGGCTGATTTGGAAGTTGTATAGTCCAAAAAATAGTTCACCCCTTCTCCGAGTGTGTAAAGTCAGTCAGGAGCAGATGTACAAGCCTGACCCACACTGGAAGTACAGGTGTGTGGGTCTGGCGACGAAAGCTCCGTAAATACGTGAGTCTTGAGCACCCAAACGGCATGAAGTTAAAGAAAAACCAGGTACAATGGATAGTGCAGGAAAAGAAAAAGGGCGAGCTTACCTGCGCCCATATAGCCGGAACCATGGACGTGACAGTACGGTGGGTCCAGAAGCTGTGGGCCAGAGCGATGATCCGAAATTAGAAGCCGTGCGAATTTTTCAAGTAATTTCACAGCTAACTTGTATTTTGGCGGTGTTTTGAGCCGTTTTATGCAAATTCATTCACAAATAATCAGAGTTTGCTAATTTCGAATCAACTCTCAGGTCGCCGGACTGGGACAGCCAGGAGACGCCCACACAGGCATTTCTCAGAAAGATGCCCAAAGAGGGGGAAACCGTTATTGACGGGCAGACAGGAGAGGAGTATGATGTCAGATAAGGAGGAGCGAACTACTTTTTGGATCCCACAGAATAAAAAATTTCTTGTTGTAATTTTTATTGTAGACCTTATGCGTAATCGACTGGATCGAAATATTACGTTTGCAAGCTGACCATACATGCAGAACCGGCAGCGTCATACGGCATGTGCAAAGGCGGCAGAGGACACCGCACCGCATGTCATGAGCCCGTCTAGCTGACAAAAACTGTAGTATCGTGCGGCATCGTGTGGCGCCGCAATGCGCTCCGCGTCGTAATATCAGAACCCAAGCCTGAGCTTCTTGTCCCGCTTGTCCCACAGCGTCCTAAAGTTGGCAAGCCCGGCTGTCACCTGGAACTCCCGGTCAAACTCCTCGGCCGTCCCGTCGTACGGGTCGCGCATCCGCTTGTACTGTTTTACCAGCCATATGGCATGCTCGACTGTCACCCTCTCGCTACTTGTCCTCCTGTTCTGTGCGCGCTGTTTCTTTGTAAGCTTGTCCCCCTTTGGTTTCTTGTGGGGCTGCATGGATATGACCCCTGGGTACATTTTTTTGATTCCAAGGTACCCAAGATCCGATAACAGTTTTACCTTCTCGTCATCGGGATGCTTCCTGTTGCTGCGCATCCTGGCAGTCAGGATTCCCAGCTCCGGGGGGTTGTCCCTTATCATGGTGAGGTCGTGCGCGCTTCCCGGAGCCGACTTGCTTGCGTATATTATCAGCCTGTCCTTGTTGGTCATTACCTGGACGTTGCGCGTAAAGCTCTTCTTCTTGCCAGAGTACGCCTCCTTTCTTGGCTCCCTGTCTGTGGGGCGCTGTATGTCTATGTGCGTGCCGTCGACGGCTACGGTCAGGTCGGGGACGATCTTCATCAGATCCTCTATGGTGCATGTGTTTCGTATCTTCTGCGATATTTTATACGGCGTGGGCAGTATCTCAAGGAATATGATGTCAGAAAACTTGATGTACCTGCATACGGTGCTCTGGTCTATGCCAAAGAATGCCGCCAGCTGCTCCTGGATGAGGTTTCCGCGCTTGCGCATCAGGGCCAGCAGGAAGGCGTGTCTGTAGGACAGCTTGCACCGGTTTCCGGGCCCGTCGTCCTCGTCCTCAGAAAACAGGGGGCATTCTGTATGCTTTTTGGCCTTCTCCATATACAGGTTTAATATATATTCAAACTGACGCAGGTTCAGGGACGTGGTGGCCTGCAGGGATCGGCCGCCGATTATGTCATCAAGCACCTCGAGCCTGTGCATGAACGCGACGTTCTCTGTGGTACGCCTTTTGTCATTCCATGTTACAGGCCAGAACCCGCGCTCAAAGTCCAGCATCTGGTTTAACTGCCCTATCTTGTCCTGGGCCTGCTCGTACATTTGCCTGTACTGTGCATTCTCCCTCCCTTGCTGCCTGGCCTCCCTCTTGTACTGCATCTTCTCCTGCTCGTACATTTGCCTGTACTGCTCATTCTCTTTGCTCAGTTGCCGTATAAGCACGGTCTCGGATTTTGCCATCACTCCTGTTCGAGGATGGATCCCGGATCTAAATCAACCGACTGAAAATAGTCGCAGTTTTGATCAAATATTTTGGACAATGCGAGGCGCTGCCTGCCAGCCTGATGCATGATCAGCTTGCAAACAGGATATTTCGATCCGGGCGATTACGCATAAAGTCTTGTGTTTACAATTTATCTGCTTATGCCTACTATTGGCAATGCCTGTATGTAAAATAACCTAGGTCTTGACGATTTGTGTCTGGAGATATGGCGTAATGGCCCTAACATCACTACTGATATTTGGAATGATGATAAAACAATGTGGCATGGAGACGATTAGATGTTGCTTGTTCATCGAAGGCTCTGCGCGAAGATCCTTGCAAGCGAGCCTCAGAAAGTTAGACAGTCGTGTATCTGCTTGAGGATTCTTGCCGAAGCCCCCCAGACAATCTTCTTTTTGTATTCAAAAGTATGCATTTCTTGAATAATGTTGTGCAAAGGATCCGGATCAGCTGCCATAGTTCCTAAAAAGGATTCCAAGGGAATGTGAAAAATTTTTTCGACCTCAGCATTTGCCAAAAGTGGAGGCACAGAATCAACAATCGAAACAAAGGGCAATATCAGAAAACCAGAATTCAAGGTGACTACAGGTTCTAGCTGGCCAATCACTTGATCCTTTGATATTGCCAGGCCTATCTCCTCACGAGTCTCTCTTAGTGCTGTTTCTAGCAAATCAGAATCAGACGAATCAAGCTTCCCACCTGGAAAGGAGATTTCTCCTGCATGAAATTTCATGCTTTTTGGCTTTTCGGTCATTATTATGACAGGGTCTCTGCCATAAATCACAACAAGAACCGAAGCAAGCCTGTAATCTTTATGGTCAGTAATTTCCGGATCCAATGATGTTGACAGGACAGATTTTAAATTTTCAAGCAGCATCAGAATTCCTTCCTTCCATTCAATACAAGTTTTGGTATTCAAAGGTTTTAACCAAGGATTAAAAAATGAGATCATGACAATCAGATACGAGGCAAATCCTCCAAAAATTGCATCTGATGCGGATGCATCCAAGCTGATTGAAAAATTTGTAGACAGGATAAAAATAATTTCTAAAAAATGCGATGCAATTCATCTTACTGAAAATGTGTTGGGATTTCAAAGGGTCTCGCCAATTGAGGCCGGAAAGATCATCAGAAAAGAGATTCCCGATCTGCCAATTACGGTCAGTCTCAGGGTTCGAGACAAAAAGGAAGACGAGGTCATAGAATTTGTAGAAAGGTGTGTTTCGATAGGCTTTGAGGGAATTCTTGTTCTGATGGGAGACCCGTCCCAATCGGGAAAAGAGGACTCTGGGTTAATCCCCAGTCAAACTGTAAAAATGCTAAGGGGGAGGGGATTTGATGCAAAGGTTGATCTTTATCTTTCAATTTCAAACAAGCCCGATTTTAAGAAAATCGGAAAGAAGATAGATGCAAAACCCAAGGGGTTCATGACGCAGGTGGTGCAGAATTTGCAACAGGTTCAAAGGCTAAGTGACAATCTAAAGGGGTTTGAGGTCATCCCCATCATCTTGTATCCGTCACAGAAAAACAAAAAATCCGCAAAATTTTTGAATCTGGACCTGCAAGAGTACTCGAAAGATTTCGAGGGCTTTGTCTCAAAAACCCATGAGGTTACATCCGATATATTGCTAACTTCTCCAAGTGATTTTGACGGATTAAATGAATTCCTAGACAATAAAATCTAGAGATCAAAGTATCGTGCCCCGGGATGATGCACGACGATTGCGGCAGTGGATTGCTCTGGAATGATCTGTCCTGACTCAGTCAACGTCATGCCTGACTGCTCAGGATGCAGTAATTTCCAGACAAGGTGGTGCTGTGAGACATCAGGGCAGCTCGAAAAGCCCCAGCTGTATCTAAGGCCGCCTTGCTGCAGACCCATCTCATTTTTGATTTTTTGGTTGACCCATTCAGCCAAGGCTTCTGCTACTTCAACTGCCAACCCGTGAAGATAGTATGCATCAGCGTACTTGTCTTCCTTGTTCCATTGCTCAATGATATCAACGACTCTGTTTCCTACGGTAACTGATTGGAATGCAACGATGTCGTCAGCTCCAAAATAATCAGCCAGACACAAATGCTCGGGCTTTGTTGAGCGAGGAAAGTCAAATTCGACGTTTCTGCCTTCAGGGTTTTCAACTGAAAGCTTCCCGTCCTTGTTTTGGCATCTGAAATACCCATAAACTATTTCAGGCTCAAAGAGTTTCTCGCGAGCTATCCGAGTCTTCCATTCACCTAGCAGTTGTTCGTGTTCTTCTCGGGATTCAGAGCCTGCCTTTCCCCTTAGGCCCCAGGAAAGCTTGAAGAGGGATCCTTTGTCAATCAGCTCCCAAACCTCGTCCATCTTGATTTGATCAGATTTGAGTCGAATCGGTTCTCCTATGTTCGAGATTAAGGGAGGGGAAACCGGAACGACGTCGCTTTTTGGAAGGCTTGCGGGATCTACCGGAGCAGTTGCTGTCCTTTCCTTCCAGTTTTCAAGCTTTTCTTTCCAATCAGACAAAAGTTTTGGCTTTTCGTCCGAGATTAAAACATCCATTGTCTTTAGTCCTTCAAACATAGTGTTGCAGTAAAAGACGCCGGGTTCATAGATGCCGCCCTGCTTTGCAATCCTGTTAATGTAGTTGCTGTTTATGGCAGCACCGCCGCACATTATTGGGATGTCCATGCTGTTTTTTCTTGCATGCTCTACAAAGAGTTGCATCTGTTTTGACGTGGACACCAGCAATGCAGACAGGCCGACTGCATCAGGTTTGACCTCGTCAATCTTTTCCAGGAATTTTTGTAATGGTACTTGCTTGCCAAGATCATGTACCTCATAGCCGTTGTTTTGGAAGATTGTCTTTACGAGATTTTTTCCGATGTCATGGACATCGCCGTAAACTGTTCCCAGGACCAGCTTGCCCTTGCTGGTTCCCTCCTCTTTGAGCAGGTACTTTTCAAGTTCTCCAACTGCAGCCTTCATGCATTCAGCGGATTTCAGAACAAATGGCAGTATCAATTCCCCCGAACCAAACTTGTCGCCGACCTCCTTCATTGCCGGAAGCAGGTCGTCATTGAGGGTCTTGATTGCGCCATCGTGGGTTGTTTCTGGTGTCGCATCCAGAGTAAAATGGCCGTCAACCTCCTTTACGAGATCAGGTCTTCCCAAATTTTCGGCAATTGCGCAAAGGACGTCATTCTGAATGCCGTCCTTGAGCCTGTTTACAATTCTGAAATTGGCTCTTTTGCCTGCCGGCCACGAGGGATCAACGTCCGTATTCTTCCCAGCAGAACTGCCTTGAGGGCCTCCTCCTCTTCCTCCTCTTCCTCCCGCATTTTCAAAGTACGAAATCAAGTCAGAAAGAGCGCTTGGGTGAGAATTGTAGATCAAGTCTTCTGCAAGTCTTCTTTCCCTTTTGTCAATTTCCCCATAAGGAATAATCTCCTTGGCATTTACAATTACAGTGTCTAATCCGGCCTTGACTGCATGGTACAAAAATACAGAATTGAGAATTTTTCTTGCGTAAGGAACCAAACCAAAACTGATGTTGCTAAGGCCAAGAGTGGTAAATGATTGGGGGTATTTTTCCTTTACAAGCCTGATTCCTTCCAGAGTATTTTTTCCAGCGTCCAGAAACTCGTCTTCCCCTGTGGCTAGCGTAAAAGTCAAAACGTCAAAAATGAACTGTTCGATTTTCAACCCGTGTTTTTTTCCGGTTTCAAAAAGCAATTCAGCTGTTGCGACTTTTTGCTCGGGGGTTTTGGCCATTCCTTCAGGGCCAATGCACAATGCAATTGCAGGCAACCCGTATTTTGCCATAAGAGGCGCCAGCCTTTCAAATCTGCTTCCGTCGCCTTCCAGGTTTATCGAATTGATTATCGGCCTCCCGGGAATTTGCCGGACAGCAGAGTCAATTACGTCCGGATCAGTAGAGTCAATTACCAGCGGGGCGTCAATCTCCAAGCTCAGTCGCTTTACAAGATTTAGCATGAATTCTTTTTCGTCAGAACGCTCAGTCGTTGCAACACAGACATCAAGACAATGTGCCCCGTCATCAACCTGAACTCTTCCAAGATCAACCAGACCGTCAAAATCATCCTCAAGTACCATCTTTTTGGCTTTTCTAGAGCCCTGCGTGTTGATTCGTTCTCCAATGATTAATGGCGCAGGAGCCTGTTTTAGATCGACTGCTTTTAGTGCAGAACTGACTCTAGGGGTGGTGGCTGTCAACATTGTAGAATCGCCAAGGTTTTTCTAAATACCTAACCCTTGAGAGAGTTGTCTTTTTCGTCAATTACTTTTCTTAGCTCTTTGATATGTTCAGGGCCCGTTCCACAGCATCCTCCAATTATTCGAACCTGGTCAAATTGCCTGAGAAAATCACCCAATGCCCTGCCCATGTTTTCGGGAGTCATTTTGTAGACTGCCTGGCCTCCCTCGTTTTCAGGCATGCCGGCATTTGGAACAACTAGGATGTTGTGCTCTTTTTGCTCATCTAGCCACTGAACGCTGGGAGTCATCTCAATTGGGCCAGTTGAGCAGTTCAAACCAAAGACATCAATACCCATATCAGAGACTGTAGTGTATGCTGCCTGGATGTTTGTGCCAAGCAGCATCTTTCCGTATTGATCTAGCGTAGTATTTGCAATGATTGGGACATTTTTCCCGGTCTTTTTTATTGCCTCATGACACGCCTCAATTGCCAGTTTTACTTCCAAAATGTCCTGGCTGGTCTCGATCAGTAACGCATCGGCCCGGCCAAGGATTAGTCCCTCGGCCTGAAGCTCAAATGCATCCTTAATTTCATCTAGTGGTTTTTGTCCCAAATCAGGATCATCGGAGCTGGGTAGGAAACCAGAGGGGCCCATTGCGCCAATCACATATCTTGGCCTGTCAGAATATTCCTGTGCCGCCTCAAAAGCTAACGCCGCAATTTTTTTATTAAAATCAGTCGTCTGATCACCAAAGCCGTATTCATCTAATTTGATCTTGTTTGAGCCAAAAGAATTTGTTTCAATGCAATCAGAACCGGCATCCAAATAATTCCTATGGATTTGCTTTATCCATTCAGGATGAGTCAACACCAAACCGTCGTTGAATCCGTCCTGGTTGTTAGGAAAATCTTCAGGTTTTGGATCATACTTTTGAATTTCAGTACCCATTGCGCCATCAAACAGCAATACTCTTGATCGGAGTGCCTGCAGAAACGGTTCTTTGTCAGTCAATTTGATTTGAAAACAAATTAGCACAGTTTAACTCTTTTCTGAAAAATCATCGTGAAAAGAGGAGGGCATGTGCATGTTGAAACTAGGCAGAGATGGTTCGTCGTACGCTTGTACAACATGCCACGACGGCAGTTACCGGAGATTTGCGGAAATTTTTTTAGACTTGTGCCTGAATTCTTCACGAGTACAACACCAGATCCGGTAGATTGAAGTGTAACCCACCCATCTGCCTGCCTACCCACCCACGGGTAAATCCTTACCTAAAGGCCAGAAGGCAACATCATTTACCGCAATCCCCATCTGGACATTACTTTGTTTTCAACGCGCTTGAAAAGCACTCCATCAACAACCAGGCCAATTACCATGATAACAAGCATTATTGCAATTACCTGAGAAACGTCTGTCAGTGAACGGGCAGCATACAGCAAGTGACCCAATCCCAGGTATGCAAATAGCAGTTCGGCGCCAATTACGCCTCTCCAGGCAAATGCCCAGCCTTGCTTAAAGCCCGAAATCATGTATGGGAATGCAGCAGGTAACAGCACAGAAGTCACCAACTGGCTGCCTTTGGCACCCATGTTTCTGGCAGCCTCAATAAAGTGGGGATCAATATTCTTTACTCCCGTGTAGGTGTTGATTGTTACTGCAAAGATTGCACCGATTGCAACTACAAAGATAATTCCAGCGTCATTTAGCCCGTACCAGAGTATTGCCAACGGAACCCAGGCAATTGACGGAATTGATTGCAAGCCAAGAACCAGCGAACCGGCAGTTTGGTTGACGGCCTCGACTCTTGCCATAAAGACGCCAAGAATTATTCCCCCACAAATTGCAATTGCAAGGCCCACAACGAGCCTCCACATGCTCATGGCGGCCCCGTAAAAGAGGCTTCCGTCCATTGCAGTGTATGCCAAGTCTTCAGCTACTTCATAGGGAGATGGAAAGACGTTGGATGGCCATATTCCAATCATTGCAATGATCTGCCAGACGGCAACCAGTCCGACATAAAATGCAATTCTGTGAGGCGTGAAATTTTTCCCCATTTTGACTACTCCTTTGCCTTCTTTACCTCTGGTCTAAGTTCTAAAAGAATGTCTTGTTGGAGTTGTAGCAGGGATTCATCCTCTACAACTCTGGGTCTCGGAGAATCATTGCTGACTTCTTTTTTGATTGATGACGGTCTGTTGCTAAATATCGCAACTTTGGTTCCCAGCACAGCGGCTTCGGCCACATTATGTGTTACAAACAAAATTGTTTTCTTTGTCTTTTCCCAGATTAATTGCATTTCAACTAAAAGCAGATCGCGAGTCTGCGCATCTAGTGCGGCAAACGGCTCATCCATCAACAACACGTCAGGATCCATTACGAGTGCACGGGCAATGGCCACACGCTGTTTCATTCCCGTAGACAGCTGATAGGTGTAAGAATCTGCAAATTTTGTCAATTGCATCATGTCAAGATACCTGTTTGAAATCTTTGCTCTCTCTTCTTTTGGAATTCCAGCCATCTTGAGGCCAAATTCCACGTTGTCTTGAACCTTAAGCCATGGAAACAATGCGCCCTCCTGAAATACCATAATTCTCTCAGGGCCAGTTTCAGTTACCGGACGCCCATCAAAGAGAATCTGTCCCTCGTCTGGCGTTTCAAGGCCCGCCACTATGCGTAAAAACGTGGATTTGCCACAGCCAGAAGGACCCACCAAACATACAAAGTCTCCGGCCTCCACCTTGAGGTTTATTCCGCCCAGCGCCTTGAGCTCGTGAGACTTGTGAGAGAAATACTTGACGATGTTTTTTGCCTCAAGTTTTGTCATCTGTGTCAGCTCCTCTTCTTTCTTCCTCTTCTTCTTCGTCCTCCTCAACAGAATCTGGACCATGATAAAAGATTTCAGAAATGTCGTATCCGTTTCTTCCCAAATAGCCCAAAGAATCTGCCTGTTTTGCAAACGTATGGATCGAATCAGGCAAAGGGTCATCAGTTATCTGAAGATTGGACAATGCAGTATCGACGATTTCATCAGGGAGAGGCTGGCCCAAATATGACTTTAAGAATGCGTTGAAAACGTTTCTTGCCTCTATAGGATTTTCATTAATCCATCGTACTGTACTGTGATGCGATTGCAAAAAGTTTGAAGCAGTTTCAGGGTTGTCTTTTACATAATCGGCATTCCCAATAACTAAGACAGATGCAAATTGTCCATCAGGCCACAAGTCCTCCTCGTGGAACAGTCTTTTTCCGTTCAGCTCAGTTTCCAAAATGGTGGCCCAGGGCTCTGCAACCCATGCCCCATCGACATCGCCTTTTACAAACAGGGTGTAAATGTCAGGATTGGGAATGTTGTACACGGTAACAGAGCCCCCTTTTTCCTTTGGCTGCAATCCGTTTTCAGAAAGGTAGTTTCTCAATGAAACGTCTTGCGTGTTTCCTATTTGAGGAGCGGCAATCCTCTTTCCTGCAAAGTCAGATGCGGCAGCAATATCAGAGTTTGGATGGACGATAAAACTTGCACCTCCGCTTGCAGCGCCTGCAAGAATTTTCACGTTTTTGTTTTGGGAGTTAAGATGGCCGTTAATTGCAGGTCCAGGACCAACATATGCAATATCTATGGAATTGGAAAATAACGATTCAATGGCTTGGGGCCCGCTGTCAAACACCCTAGTCTCAATCCTAACATCAGGGCCAACCTCGCCGGCAAAGTGTCCTTGTTCTACTCCAACAACAGGCACCGCATGCCCAATATTTGGAAAATACGCAATTCGAAGCTTGCCTTCATGTGTGGTGTCACTAGAATTTAGTACAACACCAAATGCAGATAGTGCTGCAATCCCTACAATTCCGGCAACAATTGCCGATCTGGCATTCATAAAACAGCGTTATATTTGGCGGTTAAATAATCATCGAATTTTAGCTCAAGCTAGCCAGACAAATTTTCAAAACACGCATCAAAATCCAGCCTAGCACAAAAGATAAATTCCAAAGTACGACGGAAAAGATGTTTTGACTCAAAAAGGAATTCTTGCATTTTCCGGAGGACTAGACACGTCAGTTGCTGTAAAGTATCTTCAGGACGAGTACGGCATGGACGTAATTACAGTTACAGTCGACGTAGGCCAGGGCGATGACAGTAAAAAAATTGCAGCCAAGGCAAAAAAGCTAGGAGTAAGAAAGCACTACAGCATTGATGCAAGAAAGGAATTTGTCAAAGACTATGTTTTTCCATCAATTAAGGCAAATGCGCTGTATCAGAAAAAATATTGCCTTGCAACAGCCCTTGCAAGACCGCTAATTGCTCAAAAAGTCTTAGAGATTGCTAAAAAAGAAAAGGCAACGGTGCTTGCACACGGATGTTCTGGAAAAGGAAACGACCAGGTACGGTTTGACATCACGCTACGTTCAGGTTCCAACCTGCCAATCATTGCACCAATCAGAGACAGGAATCTGGACAGAGTGACAGAGCTGAAATTTGCAAAAAAGCACGGCATTGAAATTGAAGACGTTGCAAAGAAATTCAGCATTGATCAAAACCTGTGGGGACGTGCAATTGAAGGCGGAGTGTTAGAGGATCCTTACAATGAACCGCCAGACAGCGCGTTTATTTGGGTTAAAACAGAAAGCCTTCCGGAAAAACCAACCTACATCGAAATCAAGTTTGAAAGAGGAATTCCTGTTGCAGTTGACGGCAAAACAATGGAACCAGTCAGACTGGTAGAGCATCTCAATAAAAAGGCAGGTGAGGCAGGTGTCGGAATCGTTGATCATATAGAGGACAGGGTTGTCGGAATCAAATCACGCGAAGTGTACGAAACGCCTGCTGCAGCCTGCCTCATTGAGGCACATGCAGACTTGGAGAAGATGGTTCATACAAAGCATGAAAACAAATTCAAATCCCTGATTGATGAGGAGTGGTCCTACCTGGTATATTCAGGACTCTGGCAGGATCCGCTAAAGGCAGATTTGGACGGGTTTATCGAGGCATCTCAAAAACCAGTATCAGGCACAGTCAGACTCAGGCTATACAAGGGAGGTCTAAGGGTAGTCGGAAGAAAGTCAAAGAACCACTCTTTGTACAGCCGTGAAATTGCCACTTATGGAACAGAATCAACGTTTGATCAGAGACTGGCCAAGGGATTCGTCGAACTGTGGGGAATGCAGTCAACAGAAGCTAATAAATTACAAAAGAAAAGGTCAACAAAAACATGAACTGCCCAGAATGTGACGCAGCACTGAACATCCCAGAAGATGCCGCCGTAGGAGAGATCATCTCCTGTCCTGATTGTGGAGCTGACTATGAAATCGCAAAGAAAGAAGGATCAAATGTTGAGCTGAAACAAGCAGAAAGCGTAGGCGAAGACTGGGGAGAGTAATGTCAAAAGTCTGTATTGTGTTTGACCGCCTAAGATCAGAAGAGAAGATGCTGCAAAAAGAGGCATCAGAGCTCGGACACGATGCAGTTATGCTGGATGCAAAGATCACCCAAGTAAACACAGACAGCAAGAAAGAGGATTACGATCTTGGGGATGTTGTTTTGGAACGATGTGTCAGTTATTTTAGAGGGTTGCACTTTACATCAAGCTTGGAGTTTATGGACATTCCTGTTCTCAACAGGTTTGATGTTGCAAGCCTCTGCGGAAACAAGATGTTCATGACTTTGCTTTTGAAAAAGAACAACATTCCGACGCCCAAGACATACTTTTCGTTTTCAAGTGACAGCGCATCTGAGAATTTGGAAAAAGTCGGATACCCGCTTGTCATCAAGCCCGTAATTGGGAGCTGGGGCAGGGGAGTAATGCCAATTCAGGACAAGGATACAATGGAGGCAATAGTCGAAGTAAGGGAAATTACGGACAGCCCGCACGACAGAATCTACTATCTGCAAGAGATGATCAGCAGGCCTCAAAGAGACATCAGGGTGATCACAGTAGGGGACGAGCCTGTTGCTGCAATGTACAGAAAGTCTTCAGGAGGATTCAAGACCAACATCGCATCAGGTGCCGAGCCTGAGATCTGTGAGACTACAAAGGAGATGGAGGATCTGGCCTCAAAGGCCTCAAAGGCGATGGGCGGAGGAATTCTTGGAATCGACATGATGGAAGATGAGAAAAGAGGGGGACTGGTCGTTCACGAAGTAAACAATACGGTAGAATTCAAAGGACTGGCAAGAGTTGCCAAACGTAACATTCCAAAAGAAATGATAGAATTTGCCCTAAACTACGTTAGGAAATAAATTACACTCATTTGTGAGGGGGTTTATCATGAAAGTAGGTGTTGTCGGAGCTTCAGGATACGTAGGTGGGGAGACATTGCGTCTTCTAGTAAACCACCCAAAAGTCGAGATATCGATGGTGACATCAAGACAACACGTAGGAGAATACCTTCACAGGGTCCAGCCAAGTTTGAAGGGATTTACCGATCTTACATTCTCAGAATTGGATTATGACAAGCTGACTGACAGGTGTGATCTTGTTTTTACGGCAGTTCCACACGGAACGGCAACTGAAATTGTAAAGGCACTGTACGACAGGGGGGTCAAAATCATTGATCTGAGTGCAGACTACAGACTGCACGATCAGGACGCATATGACAAATGGTACGGATGGAAACATCCACATCCGGATTATCTTAAAAAATCCGTCTTTGGGGTGCCAGAATTGCACAGAGACGAGATCAAAAAGGCACAACTAGTCTCATGTCCAGGATGCATGGCCGTAACCTCAATGCTGGCCCTTGCGCCACTAGTCAGAGACAGCATCATCGATACTGAACATATCGTTGTTGATTCTAAAATCGGTTCGTCTGGCGCAGGTTCCGGCTCAGGTACTGCACATGCAATGAGGGCAGGCGTCATCAGGCCATACAAGCCAGCAAAGCACAGGCACACCGGAGAGATTGAACAGGAATTAAGCAAGATAGCCGGAAGAAGGATCAATGTTTCAATGAGCCCGCACGCAGTCGACGTGGTAAGAGGAATCCTGTGTACAAACCATACGTTCATGGAAAAGGATGTTGATGAAAAAGAACTGTGGAGGCTGTACCGTCAAGCCTATGGCGAAGAAAAGTTTGTCAGGTTAATCAGGGACAAGAAAGGGCTGTACAAATTCCCAGACCCAAAATTCCTAGTCGGCTCTAATTTCTGCGACATTGGATTTGATTTAGATCATGACAATCAAAGATTAATTGCGTTATCTGCATCAGACAACCTTATGAAGGGTGCTGCAGGATCGGCCGTTCAAAACATGAATGTAATGTGCGGCTTTGACGAGATGGACGGACTTAGATACACCCCGCTGACTCCTGTTTAGAAATGATTACTGTCAAAATAGGCGGAAGTGTGGTAGACGACTTGCATCCATCGACAATTGCAGACATCAAAAGGGTTGCGGGATCCGAAGGAATGATTTTGGTTCATGGCGGCGGAAAGGAAGTCACCAAAGTCTGCAAACAGCTTGGAAAAGAGCCAAGGTTTGTCACATCGCCCAGCGGAATCAAAAGCAGATACACGGACAAAGAGACTGCGGAAATCTTCACCATGGTAATGTCTGGAAGAATCAACAAGGCCATCGTTCAGATGCTTCAAAAAAACGGAATCAATGCCGTAGGACTTTCAGGGATAGATGCCAAAGCAATCAAGGCAGACAGAAAAAAGAGGCTTCTCATCGTAAATGAAAAGGGCAGAAAGCAGGCAATTGATGGAGGATATACTGGAAAGATCAAAGAGGTGAACTCTGCATTCATAAAGTCATTGCTTGATCAGGGCCTTACGCCGGTAATTTCACCCATAGCAATCAGCGAGGAATCAGAGTTCCTCAACGTGGATGGGGACAGAGCTGCGGCATATGTCGCAGGCAGTGTTGGCAGTGACAAGGTGCTATTCATTACAAACGTAGACGGACTACTTATGGATGATCAGGTAGTTTCAAAACTGACATTGGCCCAAGCAAAAGAGATCAGGCCAAAAGTCGGCCCGGGAATGGAAAAAAAGATTCTTGCATCTGCCGAGGCGTTGGACATGGGCGTCAGGCAGGCGTTTATTGCAAGCGGACAGAGGGAAAACCCGGTCTCTTCGGCAATCTCAGGCAACAGGTGTACGGTGATAGAGCATGAGTGAAGATCAGCATATGGGAAACCTGTATCAGAGATTCCCAGTAACAATTGAAAGAGGAAAGGGCGCACATGTTTGGGATGTGGATGGCAAGGAGTACATCGATTGCATGGGCGGGTACGGCGTGGCCCTGGTCGGACATCAGAATAAAAGAGTAAATGATGCAATCAGGCAGCAGATAGACAAAATCATCACGGTCCACAGCTCATTGTACAACAAAACAAGAGAGGAGTTTTTGCGGACTTTGATCGGCTTGGCGCCTGAAAAACTATCTCAGGTTCATTTGAACAACAGCGGTGCAGAGGCAATCGAGGCTGCAATCAAGTTTGCAAGAAAGTTTACCGGCAAAAAAGGAATGGTTGCAATGAAGGGATCATACCATGGAAAGTCGCTTGGCGCGCTGTCCTTGACGTTTAACCCGAAATACAGAAAGGCATTCCAGCCCCTAGTTGAGAAAGTGTCATTTGCGTCATTTGGGGACATCGAGTCGCTGCGCTCAGCAGTAGATGATGATACTGCCTTTGTCATATTGGAGCCAATTCAGGGTGAAAGCGGAATCAACGTGGCTCCTGAAGGGTTTTTGCAGGATGTCCGAAGACTTTGCGATGAGAAGAAAATCCTGCTAATTTTTGACGAGATTCAGGCCGGACTTGGCAGGACAGGGCGGTTATGGGCCCATGATCACTGGGACACTGCACCGGACATTTTGTGTCTGGCAAAAGGAATTGCCGGCGGGATCCCAATGGGTGTAACGCTGGTCAGGCCAGACATTTTGGCCTCAATGAGCAAGGGGGAGCATTCCTCCACATTTGGAGGAAACCCGATCTCTTGTGCGGCAGGCACTGCTGCACTAAAGGCGTTAACAGAAGACAGACTGATTGAAAATTCCGAAAGGATGGGGAAGATCTTCAGGGATGGATTAGAGAAACTAAAGGAAAAACACGCAATAATCAGGGAAATTCGGGGCAAGGGACTCATGATTGGCATAGAGATGAAATTCGAGGTCAGAGATATCCTGATGGGCCTTATCAGGGAGGGTGTCCTGATGCTTTATTCTGGAAGAAACATACTGCGAATTCTTCCCCCGCTAGTAATATCTGAAGAAGACATAACAAAAGTTTTACATTCCCTGGATATCATACTTACCAAAGAGGAAGAAAAACGAGATGTACAAGGATAGAACAGACGAAAAAATCATAGGCTATCTAAAAGAAGACTCTAGGGAGTCATTTGTAGATATTGGCAAAAAACTAAAGCTGTCCGAATCTGCGGTTCGAAGAAGGGTAAAAAATCTGGTCGACAACAGGACAATCAAAAAATTCACCGTGGAGTTAAGAGAAGAAAATGCAACCAGTGCCATTGTCCTGGTTTCTGTAGATTCGGCAACAGACACCTCCAAAGTTTCACTCAAGCTTGGAAAACTCAAAGGCGTAAAGACAGTATATGAGATTACAGGGCAATACGACATTACGACCATAATCAGCGCCCCAAGCATTGCAGAGATAAACAGCAGTATTGACGCATTAAGAAAGATTCAGGGCGTCGTAGACACCAATACCATAATAATCTTGAAGAAAGTAGTCTAAAACGACTTTCGCTTCAAAACTTCTTTTCCAGTCTATTTTAGGATCAACTATGACCTTTTTCAACGAACATAGTACGAATATGTTTATAAGAAGAAATTCTGACAACGAAATCAGCAATGAAAGATCCGAATCATTATGCAGACATATACAACGCATATGACAAAAACCCAAAGAGAATCAAGGTGCTAGACAGCACTTTGAGGGAAGGGGAGCAGCATCCCGGCGTCTCATTTACAAACAAACAAAGGATTCAGATTGCATGGATGCTGGATTATTTCGGAGTCGATCAGATTGAAATCTCTCCGGTTGTTTCCGGTGATCACAAGGAGGCAACCAAGACAATAATCAAGCAGGGACTAAACGCAGACATTGTTTCGCACGGACGTGCACTAAAGCAAGACGTTGACGCATCGTTGGACTGTGATGCCAGATGGTGTGCGGCATACTTGGGGATTTCAGACATACATCTAAAAGACAAGCTGAGAATTACAAGGGAGGAGGCCATTACCAGGGCAGTTGAGACTGTAGAGTATGCAAAATCTCACGGATTGAAGATCAGGTTTACAGTGGAGGACGGCAGCAGGACAGAGCCGGGGTTCCTGCTAGAGGTCTGCAAGGCCATCGAAGAGGCAGGAGTGGACAGAATCAGTCTGCCTGACACGGTAGGGATTCTCAGGCCGATTGGCATGTATAATTTTGTAAAAAAGGTAAGGGATTCAACTGATCTGCCATTGGATGCCCACGTACACAACGACATGGGATTTGCAGTTGCCAATGCTTTTTCTGCGTGTGATGCAGGAGTTGATCAGATTCATACGACTATTGACGGCATCGGAGAAAGGACCGGGATTCCGCCTTTGGCAGAGGTCGCAGTCGCCCTGACCTATCTTTACAAGTCACCAAACGACTTCAGACTGGACATGCTGCTAGATTTGTCTAGACTGATTGAGGACTATACGACAATCAAGCCGTATGATTCAAAACCAATCGTAGGCTCTTCGGCATACAAACACAAGGCAGGAACCCACTTGGCTGCAATTCTAAGAAATCCTGCAGCATACGAGCCCATTCCGCCACGCGCAGTAGGAAACAGGCGCAGAATCGTGTTTGGCGAGCTGGCCGGAAAGACGGGAGCCGCCTACCTGATGTCGCTGTTAGGACTGGAAAAAGATGACGAAAGGGCCAAGGCAGTCGCATCCGGACTAAAGGGCCTCAGAATGGGGGATCTGATCGAAATTCCACTAGAAGACAGGCTTGAAAAAAAGATAACCGATGATAAATAAATAGAGGGGGCGTAAAGGGAGGTATGATGTCCAAATGCGAAGAATGCGATGCAGAAATTTCAATTCCAAGGGATGCACTTGAGGGGGAAATTGTCACCTGTCCGGAATGCGGGGCAAGTTATGAGTTAGCAAAAGGTTCAGACGGCTTCGATCTAAAGCCTGCCCAAACGGTTGGCGAGGATTGGGGACAGTGAGTCCTGACGTTACTGTTCTTTATGATGCCATCCGGTGGGAGGAAAAGGCCCTTCTAGAAGCGGGTAAAAAAAACAACATCAGCATACAGATGGCAGATTGTAAGAAACTGGCCTTGGATTTGGAAAAGAAACCTGAAGATTACGGGGTTGTAATCCAAAGATGTGTGAGTTATTATCGAAACTTGCATTCTACTGCGGCACTTGAGGGACTTGGAGTCAGGGTGATTAACTGCCTGAACACAGGAGTGTTTGCAGGAAACAAGTTGTTCACACACATGCTGCTAAAAAAATTCGGGGTCCCGACTCCGGATGCCACGGTCGCATTTTCAAAGGATGCCGCACTAGACATGTTGGATGCCCAGGGGTTTCCCAGAGTCATCAAGCCGACAGTCGGGAGTTGGGGAAGGCTGGTTTCAAGACTAAATGACAGGGAGTCTGCCGAAGGGATTATCAGCAGCAGGGAAAGCATGTATCCGATATATCAGATTCATTATCTGGAAGAGTTTGTAAAAAGACCGCCCAGGGACATCCGGGCAATCATGGTAGGAGACAGGATTGTTGCGGCCATTTACAGGAACTCCAAACGTTGGAAGACAAACATGGCATTGGGAGGAATGGCAGAGCCGTGCAAAGTAACCTCAGAGATGGAGGAGATGTGCATCAAAGCAAAAAAC
This sequence comes from Candidatus Nitrosopumilus sp., assembly GCA_965214775.1. Lineage (GTDB taxonomy): Archaea > Thermoproteota > Nitrososphaeria > Nitrososphaerales > Nitrosopumilaceae > Nitrosopumilus. Next base: position 244,254 of record OZ243974.1, read on the forward strand.
GCCGTTCAAGGGGACATTGTAGGTGTAGACCTGATGGAAAGTGAGGAGAAAGGGCTAGTCGTGCACGAGGTCAACAACACCACAGAATACAAGAACACTGTCAGAGTCTGTGGCGTGGATATTCCATCGCTGATGCTAAAGCACGCCCTTGAAAAATACAGGTGAGAAGAAATGGATGCAGATATCTCAGTTACGCCCCGGTTTACAGTAAAGATGCTTGAAAAGGCACTAAGACTCTACACGCCGTCACTTGACGAAAAACCGATGGCAGAGTTTCTAGCTGACAAGTGCGATGATTTGGGTTTTGAGGACATTCAGATTGACGAGGTTGGAAACCTGATTGCAAGAAAGGGCTCGGGATCCCCAACGATCATGCTGTGCGGCCACATGGATGTAGTGCCAGGAAAAGTAAGGGTGCGAAGGCAGGGAGACCTGCTGTATGGCAGGGGTGCATCTGATGCCAAAGCGCCACTCATGGCAATGCTGTTTGCAGCAGCATCAGTCCAGAACAACTGCGGAACGATAATTTTTGTCGGCGCAGTTGACGAGGAGGGAAACGCAACAGGCATCAAAAATTTGGTTAAAAAAGACATGGGTGTCGACTATGCAGTGTTTGGGGAGCCAAGCGGAATCAAGCAGGTCACCATTGCTTACAAGGGACGGCTGGCAATCAATCTCAAAGTCAGCGTAGAGGACAGTTCCCATGCCAGTGCACCGTGGCTTTCCAAGAATGCCATTGAGGAATCGATGGTGTTTGTAAATGAGCTGAAGAAAAAGCTGGAATCAGGCCAGGAAGACAAAACCAAGGGAATGCTGCTGACAGCAACAATGACTGAGATCAAGGGAGGGACAAGCCACAATGTAACTCCAAAGGAATGCGAGACGATTTTTGACATCAGGATTCCCGTTGATAAAAACTGCAAGGACGTCGAACGGCAAGTAGCAGCATCAGTCAAGGAGATTGCCCAAGAACGCAGGGTGGAGGCGTTTTATTCCATTTTGGATGAGACTGAGCCGTTTGAGGCGCCGCACAAGTCACCGATCGTCAGGGCACTGACACTAGGAATCAGGGATGTTGTGCAGGCCCATCCAAAACTAATCAGAAAGACAGGCACCGGGGACATGAACGTGTTAGGCAACCAGTGGAGGATTCCAGTCGTCACGTATGGCCCGGGGGATCCTCATGAGGCACATACGATTGATGAAAAAGTTTCAATTGACGAATATCTAAGGGGGATAGAGATCCTCAAAAGATCATTAAATCATTTAAAAAGACTTCATGATAAAAAAACAAAGTAATGTTATGGTTTGTAGGATTGGGAATCTCGGGATTCAAGTCAATTCCCAATGAGGCAATGGATGTGCTGTCAAGGGCAGACACGGTATACCTGGAGCAGTTTACAAGTCCGATTAGCAGATCAGATCTGAAAAAGATCAGGGATGCCTCCAAGGGGGAATTCAAGCTTGCAAGGAGGTGGCAGATAGAAGACGGAAACGAGATCCTGCAAAATGCAAAAAGAAACAAGGTTGTCGTTCTTTTGTCGTATGGAGACCCCTACATTGCGACCACGCACATTGAATTGAGGGCAAGGGCCATCAAAGAAAAGATAGGGACACGTTCCATTCATGCCTCGTCGTCACTGACGGCAATGATCGGGGAATGCGGCCTGCATTTTTACAAAATCGGAAGGATTGCAACGGTAATGAACGACATGAGATCGCTGACCACGCCATACTATGTAATTTACAGAAACATCACAGAGGGAAATCATTCGGTTCTTCTCTTAGAGTATGACCAGGACAAGGATTTCTTTTTGGATCCCAGGGATGCCATGAGAAAGTTGCTTGAAACAGAAAAAGGGCAGGGAAGAAATGTGGTTTCCGGCAGAACGTATGCCGTTGTTGCCTCGCGAATCGGATTCAGGGATCAATCCATAGTTGCCGGAAGAATTGCAAGTATGAGAAAACATGATTTTGGCAAGCCGCCTCATACCCTGATTATTCCGGGAAGAATGCATTTTACAGAATCAGACGCCCTGAGAATACTTGGAAAGTGCCTTGATGAGCCGTTTGACAACTCGGATAAAGCAAAAAAAATATCAAGACAGATGATGGAAAGATACGTTCCGATGGTCAGAGAGGCGTTAGAAGAGATTGGATCCCATTGCAAAGGCCAAAAGGAGTTCCAAATGATTTTGGAGAATGCAAAACTGTACATCCAGGATGCGGAGAAATTCCTTGAAGACGGCCAAGACGAGGTTGCAGTTTTGAGTATCGGGTATGCTGACGGTCTTGTTGACGCATTAAGGCTGGCAAAAGGCCTTGATCCTATAGTGTGAAACAAAAGTTTATGAAAATCTTGATGTATTCATGAGGTACTCCATGACGTCATGGTCGAAGCTGGCAGTCCTCATGTATTCGGACAGCGCATGCCTCATCTCCTCTAACGTTTCATAGTACTCGGAGACGAGGATGGCCCGCTTTGCCTGAGAGGTGATCCGAAATTAGAAGCCATACGAATCTTTCAAGTAATTTCACAGATAACTTGTATTTTGTTGGTGTTTTGAGCTGCTTTATGCAAATTTGTTCACAAATAATCAGAGTCTACTAATTTCGAATCAACTCTCGGGGGCGGGCATCGGGGCCATACGCCGGATCACTGACATATGGTGGCAAAGACCCTGGCAAACAGTGCCGCCGGGGCCATTATGCCGGCAATCACAAACTCCTGAATGTCACCGACCATTTGCAGGGGTGTCTGATCACGAAACACTTCGAGAATCTTTGCTGGCCAGTGCAATCTCTTGCCGCAGGCTTGGCTCACCGTGATCGCACAAGCTAGCCGAGGCCTGCGGCATGCAGCAGCCGCACCTGCCGGGCCGACAGCTCGGCGCCGTACACGCGAAGCTCGTCAAGCACCGAGTCGATCCTGTCGGGATCCCCCCAGCTGATGGTCCTCACCGTAAACGCATGGTCGTTTGTCGTGCTGCCTTCCAGTCCTAGGCCCCTGCGGTAGCCGTCATAGTCCCGGTGCTCGCCGTCGATATACGCGTTCAGTCCCCCCTTTGCGCCCGAGCCGTCGTACGTGAATGCGATATGGTGCCAGGCGCCGTCTGACATGTTCATGTGTTGCGGTGTATGCACGTTTATGAACGTGGAGTTGTCGTGTATCGAAAGCAGGACCCTGTTGGGCGCCCCTCCCCATATCCACACGTACGAGCCGGTATGACCGAACGACTCTGCCTTGGACATTATCATGGTGCTGTTGTTGACGGGCACGTCCTGCCTGAGCCAGAACGCAATGCTGAACGGGTCGGTCCGCCCAAAGTCAAAGTCGGCCTCCCCCGCGAGGGTGACGGTCGTAGAGCCGTCAAGCTGCAGCCCCCTGCCTATCCTGCCAGGCACGTATTCGACGTCCACTCCTGCAGCCGCCGTACCATTGTTGTCCCCCGTCACATCTGCGAGGTCGCCCTCAAAGGACAGGCCGGCCACGAGCTCCTCGTAGGGGGCCGTGACTGTCACAGGATCTGCGATCGTGACCCGTATGCCTCCCTTTGGGACGCCGTCCCCGTCCACCAGGCCGACCCAGAACGCGCCTCCCGCCTCCGCGTCGTCGGCCGTCCTCAACAGTATGGTATACTGGTATCCGAGCGCGTTGATCGTGTGGTACCTTACGTCGTATGCCGAGCCTGCGTGGTTGTCAAGCTCCATCGTGCGGCGGCGCTGCCCCGGGAAATCGGTGCATACAGTCGTGTTACATCCGGAGCCCTCCGGGAATCCCCCAAAGTCGTCTACGGTAAGCGATCTGCTGTATACGGCAAGGGCGTCTTGCTGGTGCCTTGTGCCCTCAAGGTTTACGGCATACTCGAAGGTCTGCCCCGGAAACACCCTGTCGGGGCCCGTGATCCTCCAGGTGGCGTGCTCGCCAGTTATCGTCTTTGCGGACGGCGGCATCACCGTTACGGGTATGCCGCCCACCTGGTCGTTGTTACCGTCCATCATGCCGACTGTGGCCTGCGTGCCCGCCGGTGCGTCGGCTGCCGGCTGCAGCAGTACGGTGTGGCTGGATCTGGACTTTTTCATCTTGTTGTGCATGGCAGTATACGGCGAGTCCTCGTCGCTGGCTGTCCTGTACGTGTCGTGCTTTTGTTCGGGAAATCCAGCGCATATCACGGTCTGGCAGTCCGTATTGGAATCGTGCCATCCGAGATCCCGCTCCGGCGCCGTGCTGTACACGGCAAGCGACTCCAGCCGCGGCCTCGCCCCGTCCTCGAGTGTTACGGTATACTCGAAGGTCTGCCCCGCAAACACCCTGTCAGGACCCGTGACACTCCACGTGGACCTGCCAGTGCTTACTGTCTGAGAGACGTCCAGGATGGCGTCAGAGGCATCCACGTGTATGATAAACCAGTCCGCCTGCGAGTTTGCAGAGCCGTCTGTCGCCGTGCATGACACCTCGGTGAATCCGGGTGCAAACGTCGATCCAGACTCGTGCGTGCATGACACTGCCACGACCCCGTCCACGAGGTCGGTGGCAGTCGGCGCATCGTAGCTGACTGCCGCCCCACGGCCGTAGTCAACATATAAAAAAAAGAACAATTTTGACAACTATTTTTGATCCAAACATTAAGATCAGGCAAGGAATACGCATATGCATGGACAGACAGAGAAAGGAATTCGTAGCATCAGGAAGCAAATTCCTGCCAAATACGTCACGCTCCTACCTGCACGAGGCGTACAAAAAGGAGACAGACAAGAGAAAGCGCGACAGGCTGCTTGCATACATGCAGCGCAAGGACGACCTTGGTGTGGAACAGATAGCAAAGAACCTCGACCGGGCACATTCCACCATATCCAAGTGGCTCATCCGCGCACAGGACGAGGGAATACGTGCAAGGCACGAGCGGCCAGGCAGGGGACGCAAGCACAAGCTGAGTGAGTCGCAGCTGAAACAGCTTGCGGCGGATCTCAAGTCAGGATCCGAGGAGTGCGGTTTTGAGAGCAGCCTGTGGGACTCGGGCCTGATGAGACGGCACATCAAAAAGAAGTTCGGCATAGAATACAGCAAGAGCGGCACGCGGCTGCTGGCACGCGAGCTTGGGTTCTCATGGAGGAAGCCGAGGCCAAAGAACCCAAAGGCCGTCTCAAAACAAAAGCAGAACGAGTTCAAGGAGGCATCCCAGGAGCTGATACGGGAAAAGGAGGCGCAAGGGTATACGGTACTGGCAGAAGACGAGTCATCCATACAAAAGACCTCAAACAGCCCCAAACACGGGTGGCTCAGGCGCGGCATGAGCGTCACGGCGCCCGTATCGCTGTCACGGCAGCGCCGGTACATGTTCGGCGTGCTGGCAGTTAACATATTCTACTATATGTTCTATGACAAGACCAACACCGACAGCTTTTGCGACTTTTTGGAAAAGGTGCACGAAAAGTACGGAAAGGTGTTGATATTCCTGGATAATGCGTCATACCACAAGTCTGTCGGCGTAAGGGAGATGCTGGAAAAGTACAAGGGCGAGATAATACTGGAGTACCTGCCGCCGTACGCGCCGGAGCTCAATCCTGTAGAGATACAGTGGAGGGAGATAAAGCGGAGGCTGTCTGCCAAGATGTTTGATACGCTTGATGAGATGGAGCAGTCCGTGCGGAAGATGTTTGCCAGTGGAGAGATCCTACCGGTAAAGATGTTCCGATATTTGATGGGCTGACTACTGCAGCAGCAGCAACAACAACTGTCGTATTCCATACTGTCGGGTCTTGTGTGGCAGTATGTCAAACCCCCCATGCACGAATTAACTACTGCAGCAACAACAACTGTCGTATTCCATACTGTCGGGTCTAGTACGCCTTGCGAAGACGTGAGTGCTTTGCTTGCCCAGGAATTTGTCCCTTGATGCCACAAATTCTGCCTGTTTTCCCATGCATGTGCGATGGTTTGCCTGATCTTAATGTTTGGATCAAAAGCAGTTGTCAAAATTGTTCGTTTTTTTATGAATTAACTACGGCCGGATCATCCACATTTATGTTACGCAGGCCGGAGATGGCAGGCGGCGTGGTGTCCCGTATCGTCACGGTCTGGGCGGCCGTGACAGCATTGCCAGAGGAATCGGCTGCAGTCCACGTTACCGTGGTGTTGCCGAGCGGGGACGATTCCGGTGCGTCGTTTGTTATTGTGGGGCTGGGATCGGCAATGTCGGTGACAATGGGAGTCCCATAGTCGCCGGCATTCAGGATTGTCATGATACCGGTGGCCTCGACCGTATGATCGGCAGGTGCTGTGATACTCGGCGGCGTGGTGTCCTGTATCATCACGGTCTGGGCGGCCGTGACAGCATTACCAGAGAAATCGGTGGCAGTCCATGTGATTACCGTGTTGCCGAGCGGGAACGATTCCGGTGCGTCGTTTGTTATTGCCGGATCTGGATCTGCAATGTCGGATGCAGTGGCCTGTCCTATGGATACAACAGTCAGTACGCCGGCGGCCTCGGCCGTGACATCTGGCGGTGCAGTTATACCCGGCAGTGTCGTGTCCCGTATCGTAACAGTCTGGGTGTCAGTAGCCGCGTTGCCAGAGTCATCCATGGCAGTCCATGTTACAATGGTGTTGCCGAGCGGGAACGATTCCGGTGCGTCGTTTGTTATTGTGGGGCTGGGATCGACAATGTCGGTGGCAGTGGCCTGTCCTATTGACACAATAGTCAGTACGCCGGCGGCCTCTGCTGTACGGTCAGCAGGCGCCGTGATCCGGGGCAGCGTCGTATCCTGAACCGTCACGGTCTGGACAGCTGTTGCCGCGTTGCCCGAGTCATCTGTGGCAGTCCACGTGATTACCGTGTCGCCTAGAGGAAACGATTCCGGGGCGTTGTGCGTGATGTCGGGATCTGGATCCCGGTTGTCGGTGGCAGTGGCCTGTCCTATGAATACGGCAGTCAGCACGCCGGCAGCCTCTGCCGTGACATCTGCAGGCGCCGTGATTACGGGGTCAGTCGTGTCAGGGGATCCGCCGCCACCGCCACCGCCACCGCCACCGCCACCGCCGTTGCTCCCTCCACTTGCCATTATTACAACATTGTCTATCTCGACATGCTCGCTTGAGGAGCTGGACTTTGCCACGAACCTGATTTCTGCGGTGTCCTCCGTAATATCAAGTGACAGGGACTCGTTGCTCCACGAGTCGCTGTCCTCGTTGTTGTCGTGGGTATAACTTGCAAGACCTATCCAGTTGGTTCCATCTGCAGAGTACTCTACAAACAGGCCCTCCCCGGCATCGACACTGGAGTCGACGAACCTGTCAAAGGAGATGGTCAGCGCGTCCTGCGTGTCAAACGTCGAGGATATCGTGGCGATGCAGGCAGAGTCGCAGTTGCTTGATATGAGCGCCTGGTTTGTCCGGCTGTTCTCGCCGGGCACGTCCTCGCCGGGATTCCCCGTCTCCCAGTCAGAATCGCCTGACATGTGCCATTCTGAAAGATCCGACTCAAAGTCGTCGGAGAACTCCGTGATCGGGACGACGAGGTCGTATGGGAACTTGTCTATCCCGTGGGTGCTTGCCAGGGTGTACGGCTCGCCTCTGACGGTCGTCAGCGTTCCGTCGGATCTCACGGTGATTGTATAGAATCCGGTCTCCGGCGCATCAAACACGACAAACTCGTTGTTCTGGACGTCAGAGTCGCTTGTCTTTGTCACACCGTTGGGAAACGTCACCGCGAGGTCATAGTTGTGGTACTGGTTTGGAAGCTGGACATGCGGGCTGTTGATCGGAAGGGTGGGCGACAGTACTGTGCCTCCCGGATGTATCAGCCAGGACAGCAGTACCTTTACCTGCTCGTTTGCATCTGCGTGGATCCTGTACGAGTTTGCCGCAAAGTTCCTCAAGCTTTGGTCGTACAGGACGTTTGGGTGCTGATTGTCGTTGGCATAGTCAAGGGATCTCGTTACGTTGAGTATGCCAAAGCCGTACCGGTTCATGGTATCATATATCCCGGCCCTACGGTCATCATAGTCTGCTGCCGTAGCCGGCGTGTCTGCCTGCCAGTCTGCGCCAAGCAGCAGTGCAGACTTTATCTCCAGCTGCCGGTAGTCAGGCTGTTTTTCTAGGATCAGGGTACGGGCGCCTGCCACAAAGGCGTTGGCAAAGCTCGTACCGCTGTCTATTAGGTAGTCACGGTTTTCCATATCTCTGCGATCTGCTGCCTGTGCAAGATCAAGATCTACGCCAATTGCGGTTATCTCGGGCTTTATTCTGGGTGCGTCGCCGCCTGGAGTGTTGAACAGGGCAGGGCCCGGAACACTATAACGCCATATGGTGCTGTCCTCGTCCACGGCACCCACGCTGATGTAGTTAAAGCCGCATGCTAGCTTCTGTATATGTGGTGGGGGAACCACCTCCGTGTTAACTACGCCGTTCCCAATGGCCATGGAAAAGCTCAAGCCTTCATGCACTGCCCTGTCGATGACAATGGTAAGGGCAGAGTAGTCATTACATCCAAAACTTTGACGATCTGCCCGTGATGAAAGCGCTACAGTAATATCGTTAGTCATTATCTCATCAAGTGCCCTAGCAAAGGAATTTTTTGCAGCTGGACTCTCACCCACGCCATCTATACTGACGATCATTGAAAATTTCGCCTGATTACACGTCTTGTGAAGGTTTATAGATCTCCGCCATGGCCCTTCTGACATGAACAAGACGAAAATCCTCACGGACGCCATGCATGTAGAAAAGGATAACAGGGTTTATACCAGAATCCTGGCGGTGCGCTCCGTACTGCTTGGCAACACCACTGCACAGACCGCAGAGATTGCCGACGTGACACAGCGTACCGTACAGATGTGGGTTGAGAGGTTTGAGCTTGACGGCGTTGACGGTCTCCGTGACTCCCCCAACAGGGGCAAAAAGCCAAAGGTTCCAATCAACAGGATAAAAAAGATCGCCATGAGGCTGCGCAGGATGGAAAAGCTCACCCCAAAGAAGATGCGCAACTGGGTGCGCCGCAAACTGCATGTAACATACAGCGTTGGAAGCATCAGAAGAATCCTGCGCACGATGGGATTCTCGCTAAAGACGTCAACTACCAAGCTGGCAGATGCTGCCGACGCAAAGGAGGTAAGACGATGGCAAAGGGAGGCAAAAGACACGATTAGGCTTGCAAAAAGGCGCGGATTCAGGATAACCGTACAGGACGAGTCGATATTCGTCAGTACGGGAAGGGACGGCAAAAAGTTCTGGTCGCCAGTGGGGGACAGAATCGAGGTGCAACGATCCGGCAGAAGGGAGCGCGTCGTGGTATACGGAACGGTTGCAGACGACGGAACCAGGCTGATGCGTACATACGACAAGTTCAACAGCATAAACTTTGTGCGTTATCTCAAGCAGGCGCGCAAAAAGTGGGGAAAGGTTCTGATTGTGATGGACAACGCAGCACAGCATAGGACCGGAAGGGTCCGCATGTACCTGGAGAAAAATCCCGACGTTATCCTGCTGTACCTGCCGGTAGCCAGGCCGGAGCTGAGCGCCATAGAGCCAATTTGGAAGGATGCCAAGTACATACTGGTCACATCTGCCTTTTACGATTCGGCAGATCACCTCAAAAGGGATGTCTCGGAATACTTTAGGACGTGTTCCATCAAGGTTGACATCTACAAATATCTTGAGCGCCGTGTGTAATCAGGCGAAATTTTCAATGATCGTCAGTATAGGCCAGCTAGGCGAATGTCATGGATCATAGAGTCGGGTGCCATTCCCACCATTGTGGAGTTGGTGCTGTTGGATACTATAATTGCGGAAATTGAAGTGGCGTGGTCGTCACCAGTCAGTGTAGTTTCAGTGCATTGGAGTTGGCTACATATGATCGAAGCAGCCTTCTTATTTTGGAGGTCAGGGTGTGTAAAATCTGTACCCGTATCAATTAGTCCAACAGTGATCCCCTTGCCTGTATACGGATATGCGTCGGAGCCTACATTGGTGGCGTTAATTACGGCCTTGGCTTGCTCCAGTGTAATCCCCGGCGGTAATCCTGACGGTGATGCTGACGATGTCAGTTCCCCATGTCCGTCTCCAAGCTTGTAGACGTGATCATAACCTGCCAGATCTGCTATCCTGTTCACCGGGACGTCCGCGATGAGAAAGTCCAGACTCCTTGACTTGAATATGTCCCGTGAGCCCATCCCCTTTAGCGTTTGCTCCAATCTGTCTTCGTATCCGTCATCTGTAATTATTATTACAGAATGCATAGCCAGTGTGGCGTTGTCTGCACGGTCTGTTCCTTCATGCGATGTCATGTTCTGCATACGCTGGATCTTTTCATAAAAACCGTCATCGAATTTGTACAGGTTGTCTTGTACTTCGCCTGACTCTGAAAATGACAAAGTCGGAATGGAGAGCAAGACTGGTAGCAGAATGGCAAGACATGCTGCTTGATTCATGATTGGAGGTTATCATGGCGCTTTATAAAAAACGTTTGTAACCATCTATGTTAAAACGCCCGGGCCCTTTAGCGGCGGCGGACTATGTCTCTCTAATCCATGCCTAGTTTAACATGGGCCGCTTTATAGCTTGCGCTGGGTACAGGGGGATGTATTATATGAAAATTATGTCGCACCATCACCGGTGTCCTCCTCCATCCATTTTGGGTTGCTTTTCCTGATCGCTTCTGTGGCCTCCCTGTCGGAGAATGCCCGCAGAGGCGTCTCGTAATTGTCGATGTCAAGCGACCAGTGCAGCCTGTCCTCGTTGTAGTAGCCTATGTACGCAGACAGGCTCTCGTGGTTCCATATCTCCTCCTCGATGCTCCGATGGAAGCGCTCCAGCTTGCCGTTGGTCTGCGGGTGGTACGGCCTGGAGTTTATCAGCTCGATTCCGAGGTTGAGCAGCTCCTCCTCAAAGGCAGTCGGCGTCCACCCTTTCTTGGGAGGGTTCTTCCTCTTCTTCGAGTCCGAGCGTGCCCCGACAAAGCACTTGCCATTGTCTGATAGAATAGTAGCAGGTGCGCCGAACTGGGCCACGGCCTGCCGCAGGACCTCCACGACGTTCTCCGAGGTGGCCTCCCTGAACAGGCCCGCACCAGTCACGCACCTGGACGAGTCGTCCAGAAACGTGACCAGATTGAGCCCTGCAAAGCGCGGATCCTTCATGGTATGCCAGTCCACGTGCCACATGGCATTGGAGTATTTGCGCTCAAAGCGGACGTATTTTCTTGGCATTGATTTTGCGGGCGACGGCGTCACCAGTCCGTTTTCTTTCATTATCCTGTATACCTCATAGTAGCTTATATCGAGTTGCCTTCGCAGCCTCCTGGCCGTATGAGCCACCCCTGCTGCACTGTGCTTGTGCTCCTGCAAGACGGCGCGCACGGCCCCGTCGGGAACCGGAGCGCTCCTTTTCCTTCCCGGCCTGGGCGGCACGTGGTGCGTGCCGCCTGTCTTCCTGAACCGGGCGTACATCCGCTGGACGTGCCTTGTCGTGACGCCTACTCCGGGGCCACCTCCGAGGGCCTTCGTCCCCCTGCACACTGCGTCACTGCGTATCGGATCTGCTTTGCCTCGAGCCTTGCAACCATCGGTTTTCTTGATCGGTAAAGCCCAAAGCAATCCCTTGCAACCCTCTTCAAATTAGTGCGACCTAATTTTCGTACAATAGACCCTCCCCTGAAATCAGAAACAGATTTCAGAACCCGATCAGTTACCGGAGGAGGGTGTTCGGGCAACATGCTGAGCAGCGTATGCCGGTTCGCCTGCCGCCCTAGGACGGGTCAGACAGCCTTCCGATAAACAGTATGTTGCCCGTCTCCGTGTCCTGTATGACAAAGACAAACGGGTGGTCTGCTATAAACGGCTGAGACCATGATGCTGTAGCTACTATTGCAGTCGTAGCGCCTGCCTCCGTCCCCTTTTCGTTTACGTTTATGAATGCCTTGTGGATTGCTTTAGACACGTACATCTGCACGTCCTCGCCGGCGATGCCAGAGAGGTTTGCTGTCCCTTCAAAGAGCGAGGTCACGCCCATCGCCGACAGATCCCTTTTTAGGTCGTACGAGACGTCAAGGTTGAATCTTGGGAAATAGACTCCCAGTTTTTTACCTACAAGATCCCCCCTCCACTCCTCGAGGTTCTCGGCGCTCAGCAGCCCCTCCAGCTCGCCTATCCCTCCCTTGTCGTTTGGCAACAGCACGAGCATGGAGATGCGGTCGCCCACGTACGGCATCTCGAGGACCTGGTGTGTGCCCACGTCTGCGTGCCTGTAATATTCCTCTCCATACATCATCGGGACTGTCACCTTTTTGTCTGGGGTCACCCAGAACGGGTAGTCCTCGATGGTTGCAGACTCGTCAAACGTGTTCACCCAGTCGCCCTTAAAATATACCGCGTTTGTTATGACCAGCGCCGTTGTGCCGTCGACGGAGCCGGACGCCAGGATCTCTTTTATCTTGCCGCCGGTGTTATCTGACACCCACCCGTTAATCGTCTTGACCGCATCGCCGAATCCAAAGTTTACCTTCTCCACGCCGCTGTCGTAGTACATCCTTGCGGTCTGCACGTACTCCTCTAGCGGCTCGAGCCACTCTGCCAGCCACAGCGCGTTTGCAACCGACAGCCTGTACTCTGCGTCGTGCCTGTTCAGATCCGCCATTGCCGAGCCAAACTGCGTGCGTTTTTCCTCCGGAAACCCGAACACGTCGGTGAGCTCGTCTCTCGTGTCTCCCCCCGCCCCCTCGTGTGCAAGCGCAAAGGCGCTGAAGATGCTCCACGGCGAGAAGACGATGTTTTGGCCCTCCTGCCCGGCGGCGCGGGAGTAAAAGTCCATTGCAAAGCCATTGTTTGCTGTCACGATCCCAGAATAGTCCAAGATCTCGGCGGGTATCAGGCCGCCGGCCTGCAGCAACAGGCGCGTGGACTCGGCGGCGCCGGCATCTGGCACGGTTATAGTCCACCCCATCCTTTCGGCAGTATCCTCCTTCACACATATGGCGTCATCGGCGCCACGCACGACCAGTATGAGTCCCTCCCTGCACAGAACATCCTCCGGAGAGACGCCGGCTGCAAGCTGCTTTAGCGGGGGCGGCACCTCTGCGTACGCGGTGGCAGTAAGGGCCACTACAGCCAGAACAAGAAAGAGTCCTACGGACAAGCGTCTAATCATGGCAGATCTACGGGCATGTAGTTAAAAAGGCTGCCGCCGCGTACAATGTGTGAGGTTACGCTCTTGCTGGTCAGACATTGGGTTATATGAAAATCATGTTCGTTAGTAATCGATGGTATGGAGTCACCTACCCCTCCCCCACCTCTCAGGCGACGGCAGTAAGAGTTTACCCCCAAGGCGGCACTGCTGGCCGGAGCCTTCGTGATCATGCCTGCTGTGCCGTATCTCATGGAAGGGGTAAACTCTTACCGACGACACTTGGCAGGACCTTTAGCAATTAATTAAAGAAGGGTCTAAAACAACTGAGATCAGTGAATACAAAAGAAAAGCTTGTTTTGTCATCATTGTATCTGAGCCAGATCAGCGGAAAAACAGCATTGGAGATCATCAGGGAAAAGAGTGCGCCATATGAAGAAGATAATGAAGAATACGGCTCCATTATCGGGAAACTAGTCCGGGAAAACCTGCTTGAAAGTGATTCCAAAACCCTGACAAAAGCTGGCAGGGACAGTCTCAAGGTGGTCCTGGCAGGAGGAGTCTTTGACATTATTCATCCCGGACACATCCATACGCTAAACTCTGCAAAACAACTCGGGGATGTTCTGGTGGTGGTAGTCGCAACAGACAATACCGCTGTTAAGATGAAAAAAAGACAGCCCCTTCATTCACAGGATCAAAGAAAGGAACTAGTAGAATCTCTGAGAATGGTTGACTTGTGCCTAATTGGCCAGGAAGACGACATATTCAAGACGGTAAACCGCGTTAGGCCCCAGATAATTGCATTGGGATATGACCAGGTACATCAGGAGAAATTCATCAACGAAGGATGCAGAAAGATTGATCTGGATGCAAAAGTTGCAAGACTCCAATCTCCCATTCCGGATAGTTCAAGCTCTAAAATTCAAAGAAAGTACGGCAAGTCCATTCACGGGATCTAAGAGGAAGAGGAAGAAATAGGAATTTTTACTGTCACTTTGGAGCCGTCCCTTAATTTTCCGGATTCTCTAATGCAGACTTTGGATATTAGCTCAATGATGGAGTCATCATGATGCGTTCTCTCCAAAATTATCAATTCGCATTTAATCGAGTTGTTTAACTCGGCTGGAAAGCATTTTACCCAGCCGTATGTTCGCCTGCCATCAGAAAAACTCTTGATTTTGGTACCTTCAAGAGCTTCAAACTGCTTTATTGATTCTTGGTGAATTTTTTTGTCCAATCGGACATTCAGAGTTCCAGGAAACGGCATATAGCCGATTTTTGACTTGAACTGCTTTGTGTATCCTTTCAGGCCCATATAGTATGCGCCCTCGCCCATTCCAGAAACCAGGGTTCCTTTTAGCTCGACAAAAGACGGCGACGAATCCAAGCTTTTTTGAAGAATGGCTGCAAGTTTTACTATTTCAGAGTATCCCTTTGGGGTGATTTTTACAGAGATGTTTCTTCCGTTAATTATTCTCTCTATGAATTGATTTTCTTCCAATTCAAGCAGGTGATTGGAGGCTGCCTGCTGTGACTTTTTGATGTTTTTTCCCAGAGACGAGGTGGTTATTGTAACAAAATTGTGCTTTGCCCCTTTTGATAAAAGATAGGAAAAGGTGGGAATGTGCTGAATCTTTAGTTCAGTCATCTGAGTTCTTTTATGCTATGCCCAAATCACTAAATGTTTTGAGGTTCATGCCATCAGAGTTTGACAGTTTTGCTATTCTGTGGCCAACGACACACTCGATTCCGGCATTCTTTGCGCCCTCTAACAGTCTTTGAGTGATAATCCCATCAAGAAGAAGGTATTTGATTCCAGACTGAGTTGACAGTTTACTTACAACCTCACTGATTGGAACTTTGAATACCTCGTTTTGATCATTGTCTAGCGCAACAGCTTCTAGCGTCTCATTTAGATCTGGAAATATTTTTGATGTCATGTCTGCCAGAGGCTTGTCCTCCTGGTTTTTTAGAGAGAGGGTCGGTTTTCCGTCTTTGATTTCATCAGATACCGGTTTGAGAATTTCGTCAATTCTTTGCGGGGTTAATTCCTCAACTTCAACGCCATTGTCTGCTCTTAGTTCATAATCAATCGGAACGATAGATTTGAGCTCCTTTAGAATGAATCCGCCGGCTCTGTCTCCATCTAGAAATGCCACGATGATGTCTTTTGAATTGCATAGTTCCTTGATGGATTCGTCAATTTTTGCACCCTCAATTGCCAATGCGTTATCGTATCCGGCACGAAGAAGGTTGATTACGTCTGCGCGTCCTTCAACTAGGATTATCCAGTTCGAATCATGAACGCCGGAACTGCATGCGAGTTTTGATGGCCCATAACTAGACAGTTTCTTTGAATCTCCTTGATGAACGTCATTTAGCATGCTTTCTCCTTCGCTTACTGTTTTAGTTGCCCATTTTTGCTTGATCTCTTTTGCTCGCTTGACAATATCATCTTTCTTTGCAGCCCTGACATCATCAATGGCATCTAATTTAAAGGAGCAATCAAACGGGCCTACCTTGTCTATGCTTTCAATACTGGCTGCAATTAATGCACATGTGTCAATATCAGTGCTCATTGGAATTAACGCATTACCAGACGTAGTGTTTGCAGTGGACTTTGCATTAACCTCAATTCTGCCTACCTTGGAGACCCGTTGCAGCTCATTTAGATTCATCTCTGGGCCCAACAGTCCTTCTGTCTGCCCAAAGATGGCTCCGATTATGTCTGCTCTTTCAACGAGCCCATCAACTTCATAGGAAAGTTTAACATGATACTTGACGATTCCTGATTGAGGCATAAACTATTCATCTCCTTAATTATCATATTTTGGGTCTTTGCTTTCGATATATGAGGGTATCGCAACAATTTGCGTTGAAAACAAGTTTTTTCAAAAAAATGCGCATATGATACTGGCTGGGAAACCTAAAAATGAAAAATTATGATGGTTGTTGCTTATTCAGTGCTAAAAGAGTGACCACATGAACAGGATTTTGTGACATTTGGGTTGTTGATTTTGAATCCTGATCCCATTAGGCTTTCAATATAGTCGACGTTTGCACCTTGAAGGTGGTCAACACTGTAACTATCAACTAAAAGTTTTACTCCGTTTTCCTCCATGACGAGATCGTCCTCTTCCGGCGCTTTTTCAAAGCCCATTCCATAAGACAGACCGGAACAACCGCCACCCTGGACATATACTCTAAGGTATTCTGGCTTCTCAGCCTCCTCGTTCATGAATTCTTTGATTTTCTCAGCTGCTTTTGCAGTAACTGTGATCATCTTTTGAGTTTGTTCAGTTGCCATACGAATAAAAAAGATGACTCAAATTATAATAAGCTTTCCCCGCCCTGTCCGCTAGTAATTCAGGAATTTGTGCGGTATTAGACAGATTTGATTCGACGGTATGCAACATGTTTTACAATGTCACTAAAAGACATAATTCCAACCATTCTGTTGTCATCATCAATTACGGGGAGTTTTCTAATATTCTTGCAGACGACAGGATAAGATCAGAGACAACCCGCAAATCAGAATCAGGATCAATTAAAAATAACGGGGAAGGTGTTGTTCTTCTTCCAACAGGAGAGAAAAAGACAGAGAAAGTGTGTGTCAATCGTACAAGCGGGCAGTAATTTTGATTGCAAAAAGATCCATCAGTGATTATTCCAACAGAAACTTTGCTCTAAAACAACAACAATAGACTTTATGCCTAATCGGTTCAGATCTAGGATTGTTACAAACAGAGTCATCTCATTTAGGTCGATTACGCATAAAATCTAATAAGGAAAAAATATGATCAGGAGCATGACATTGTTTTCTCTTTTTTCTTTTTCATATCGCAAACCCTGCGTGAGTCATTGCTAAGCTTGCCTGCAACTGTCACCACCCATGAAAAAATTGACCTTCTCAGATCAAGGTGCAAAGAAGCTCTGCTGGCAGAGGGATCAAAACGCACTGATCAAATAAAAAAACTAATCCTAGACAGCAAAACTGATGGCTATCTTGTGCTATATTGCAACTGCGGTGACGGATTTGTTTTTTCCTCAAACGAAAAAATAGTTGAAACGCTTTTGTGTGAAAAAGAAAGGGTGATTTTCAGAATATTTTCAGGAAGGCAGTTGCAATTGCCCGAAATAGTGTTCTACCTTGTCCATAAGAAACTGGACATAAATGGAATAAGATCGTATAGTCGTCCTCCTGATTCAGATACTTTCCATTCCAATACCAGGTTCGTATTTTAGCGTCATCAGGGGCGAGTTGCCGCGGAATGTACCCCAGAGGGTCGATTTGGGATTAGCAGACTCGGATCATGCATAAACGAACTTGCGTCAAACCGATTAAAATGCCTGCAAACGGCAACAAGTCATCTGTAAGTCACTTGGCAAGTGTACAGAAAAACCCGTGCATTTGCAGTTTCTAATATAGGATCATCTCTCAGAAGGCAGACTTGAGCATGCATCAGCATTTGAAGGCAAAGAAAGCTGCAAGCATTTCTGCCCACTGCATCCATCCATTGAGCCGAAATGATGGCAAGTGTCAGTAGCAAAACTCCAGGCCTTTTGTTTTGATAAAATAAGGGAAATTGGAAATAGCATCTACTTTTTTGACTTGTTGACAAATGCAGTCATTCTCTCTTCCCTGTCCGGATGGGTAAAGCAGTTTCTCCAGGCAAGCAACTCAATTGACAGACCGGTATCCAGATCCGCGTTTCTTCCCTTGTTGATTGTTACTTTGGACATTTGAACGCCCATTGTAGAGCATCCGGCAATCTGCTGTGCCATTTTGAGAGCCTCTTCTTGCAGTGAATCAAGCGGAACCACGTGATTTACAAGGCCGATCTCCCTTGCTTCTTCGGCCTTGATCATCTTTCCCGTATAAACAAGTTCTTTTGCCTTTGCTATTCCCACGATTCTCATCAGTCTTTGGGTTCCGCCCCAGCCGGGAGGAATTCCGATTGTTACTTCTGGTTGGCCTAGTTTTGCAGTATCGGCTGCAATCCTAATATCACAAGACATTGCAAGCTCGCAGCCTCCGCCCAATGCAAATCCGTTAATTGCGGCAATTGTCGGCTGCCTTACAAGCTCGACAGTTGCAGTGACCAATTGCCCGGTTTTTGCATATTCGACGGATTCGTCAGCGGAGATCTTTGACATGTATTCAATGTCGGCTCCTGCAGAGAATGCCTTTTCGCCCTCGCCAGTCAGGATGATTACTTTGACGTTCTCATCATGATTGAGCGTCTCAAAAGTCTTGATCAGCTCTTTTGCAACGTCGGTATTCATGGCATTAAGCTTGTCTGGCCTGTTGATTTTGACAGTACAGATGCCATCAGAAGTAGACGTGGTAACTAGTGACATGAATCTAGTCAAGCCATGCAAAACTTAAATGTTGTCTATTTTCTAGAGATTTTTCCCCACTGGCTAAGGGCAGAGGCTGCTGCAACCCAGGTTCTGAGATCCTGATAAACCGGAACGTTGTGCTTTTCAACTAGTCTGATCATTTTTTCCGTATACGGGCCGCCGTTTCCCCCGCACAGGAGGGGTTTTTTTCTCTTCTTTTGGAAGGATGCCAGATGATCAACGATTGTTTCTTCTAGCGGATCATCCTGGAATACAAACCATGGCATTGCAATGTCAATATTATCTTCATCCATGAACTGCTGAATGACAAACCTATAGTCATCTGCAGTTGCACCGCCGCCAACATCGGCAGGATTGCCGTTGTGAATTGGCACTGCAGGAGGGAAGCGAGACTTCATCTTCTTTAAGAGTCTCGGGGACATCTTTCCGATTTGCAGCCCGAATCTTTCCAACTGATCAATTCCGCCTATCATCGGGCCGGCACCGTTGCTTGTCATTGCAACCTTGTTGCCCTTGGCAGCCGGCTGCCATGCTAGCGCCTTGAGTACGCCTGCCAGCTCCTGATAGCTGTCAACTGAGATGATTCCTGCCTGTTTGAATGCGCCCATAATGATGGCATTTGAGCCTCCAAGCGAGCCTGTGTGTGATGCTGCCTGTTTTGCGCCTGCCGCAGTTCTGCCGCTCTTCCAGATTACGATCGGTTTGTTCTTCTCTTTCATTACGCGTCTGGCAGCATTGATGAATTTTCTGCCATCGCCAAACCCCTCGACATACAGTCCGATTACCTTGGTTTGGGGATCATTTGCGGCATACCAAATCATATCTGCCTCATCAACGTCAGAACGGTTTCCAAAGCTGATCATCTTGGATAATCCAAACACGTCGGCACTCTCCAGCATGCTGATTCCCATTGTTCCACTCTGTGAAAAGAATGCAACAGGACCCAGTTTTGAGCGGACCATTCTCTCTTGCCCCTGGAAGGCACAATCAAGGCGGTTTGCGGCATTGAACATTCCAATACAGTTCGGACCGATAATTCGGATTTTGTGTTTTTTGGACAGTCTTGCAACTTCTGCCTCATATTCTGCCCTTTCTCCGCCCAGTTCCTTCCCGCCACCTGAGACAATTACAACGCTGTGTACCCCTTTCTTTGCACAGTCCTCCAAGACCGGAGGAGTCATTGACAGATCAACTGAGACTACAACCAAGTCGACCTTGCCGGGAATATCGGCAACCGATTGATAGCATTTCTGCCCGAATATTTTATCTGCCTTTGGATTAATCGGGTATACCTTTCCCTTGAAGTCATAGTTTACCAAACTGTCCAAGATGGAGTTTCCGATTTTGCCCGGGCTAGATGATGCACCCACAAGTGCAACGGACTTTGGAGTAAAAAATGACTCCATGTCTGTAATGTTCGGCCTTGCCTTTGAGATAGAGTTCTTCTTAATCTCTTGGTTTAAGATGATTTTTGCATCAACGACAAAATGAGATTTTGGATATACTATTACAGGGTTAAAGTCAATGCTGTTAATGTAATCTGCATTCTCTACGCCCAGTCTTCCAATATCAACTAGCATTTTTGCTACCGCACCAGTATCAATCGGTTTGCTTCCCCTGAATCCTTTGAAAAGTTTTGAGCCCTTCAATTCATCTAGCATTGATTTTGCATCAAAAGTCGTAATTGGAAGCATTCTAAATGCAACATCCTTTATGACTTCTGTCATGATACCTCCCATTCCGACCATAATGATCGGGCCGAATTGGGAGTCGTTTTGGATGCCTACAATCAGCTCGACGCCCTTTGGAACCATTTTTTCCAAGAGTATTCCCTTAACGTTGATGCCCTTCTTTTTTGAAAGCCTGCCATACATGTCAGTAAACGTCTTTTTTACGTCATTGAGATTGTCCAATCCGACTTTGACCCCGCCAACATCGGTCTTGTGCAAAATTTGTGGAGACACCACTTTCATTACAAGTGGAAAGCCGATCTTTTTTGCTGCTTTTGCAGCCTCATCGGCAGAAGTGACCAAGGCATGAGGCGGGACTTTGACCCCGTAACTTTTCAAAATTGATTTTGAGGATTCCTCGGTGATGACTTGGTGATCGGTTTGAATAGTTTCATCAAAAATTTTCTTTACAAAAGCCATCCTTTGATCGGTGAGATCCAAACTCAATATATTAAACTTTGGTCAAATGCAACCAAGTGAAATGTAAACGGGTTGTTACTTTTGTCTTGTTGGTTGGGTGTCACAAGTATTCACTGCAACCGTTTGTTCATCTCTACTACATTTATCCTGTCCCTGCACAGCATGACGCGTATGGATTTCTGCATGTTATCGACGGTCTTGTAAAGGCAGTTTGCAGTTGTCTTTTTTCATCCGTGCCACTGTCCCTCCGTATTGTTCAGCTCCGGCGTGTATGGCGGCAGGTACCGTATGACCATCACCATCACCATCGTGTCCCTGTTCCACTTGGCCATCCTTCTCTTGAGTTATGCTGATTTGTGGCACGATGCGCCGTCCACAAACAACAGCACCCTGCCGTACTTGCAGTGCGGTGCCTTGAGAGGCTTGAAGAACGTGCCCGTGTTGGCCTTTTCATAAAGGCAGTTGCAGTCAAATCCGTTCTTGGAAAGTGACCCTATGGTATAGAACCGTAACAGTTCGGACTCTGAAAGTCCAGGCATGAATTTTGCCACCAAAGTGGGGGCTGTTCAGACAGAATTTGTGCCTGAAATCAGAAACGTCTTCGGGTCTGAGCTGCTGCTACCAAGTGAAAGACAATTATTCAAAACGCTTCACCAAGCAAGAGTTTTGTTTAGGCATGAATTCCAATCCGGAGAAGATATGGTTTCATGTTCCGATAACTTCACAGAACCGGTCAAAAAATATGAAACGATGACTTGAAGTTATTGTAAAAAATTTTCATGTTTGATTTTACGATTGGAAGATACTCGTCTGCATCTGAACGGATTTTTTGAGGATCAACATATGGAATTTTTTTGAGTTTCTCCTCGGTGTTGTCAAGCCAGAGATTTACCATCTCCTCGTTTACTTCCAGATGGAATTGAAGTCCAACTGCGCTTTTGTATCGAAATGCCTGGTTTTCATAGTGCTCAGAAGAGGCCAGTCTGACTGCCCCCTCAGGCAGATCAAAAGTGTCCCCATGCCAATGAAAAACCGTAAAGGGGTCATGAAAGCCCGAAAACAGCGGGGAGTTGCCGTCAATTTTCAGATCATCATAAAAGCCAATCTCCTTTTTGGGGCCACGGTATACGTTTGCGCCAAAAGTCTTTGCAATCAATTGGGAGCCCAAACAGATTCCAAGTACAGGAGTGTCGTGATCAACAAAAGTTTTGATCAGTTTTTGTTCCTCTCTAAGATACGACAAATCATCATTTGCACTTTCAGGCGCGCCAAGAATGACTGCCATGGAAAAATCATCACCTGCGGGGATTTTTTCGTGTCTGGCATTGACAGATGTGATTTTAAACCCGTCGTCTTTTAGCAGGTCACCCAGATATCCGGATCCCTCGATGCGCGTGTTCTGAATCAGCAGTATGTCAGACATTGCCATATATGATATGCAAAAGATCTTAATATCTTAAAGTTAGTTGTCCAGTGGTATGCTTGCGATAACAGAACAGGAGATCTCCGAGATCAGGAGATTCATCCTCCAACTAAATACAGATCAAAAGAATGTGGTGATAGTAGAAGGAAAAAAGGATTCGGCTGCCCTGAAAAAAGTGGGATATTCCGGAAAAATTCTAGAGTTTCACAAGTTTGGAGGGATGGCAAAGTTTGCCGATTCTGTTGCAAAGTACGAAAAGATCATCATTCTTTTTGACAGGGACAAAAAAGGAAGACACCTTACATGCAGGGCAGCCAAGTTGCTAGAAAGAAGGACAAAAATCGATCTGTCCTACAAAAGAAAACTCGCAGAGATTTCCAGAGGAAGGATCAGGTTTATAGAGCAGCTGGCATGTTACGAGCCATGCCTGGCTTAAGGCCAGATTCCTTTCTGATTAAAGGCCTCAAGAACCCTCTCTACGGCCAAGACCATGGTGGCTTTCCTCATGTC
Organism: Candidatus Nitrosopumilus sp.; assembly: GCA_965214775.1. Lineage (GTDB taxonomy): Archaea > Thermoproteota > Nitrososphaeria > Nitrososphaerales > Nitrosopumilaceae > Nitrosopumilus. The sequence goes on from OZ243974.1 coordinate 266,821, forward strand.
AATTTTGTGCTCCCTTGATAATGTATACGCATCTTTGAATCCTTTGGTGATGTTCTTTTCCATCTTGTTTGCAACCTCGTCAAATGTCCAATAGTAGCCCATGTTGTTTTGCACCCACTCCAAATAAGAGATGCAGACTCCGCCGGAGTTGGCCAGGATGTCTGGAATGACCAGAATCTTCTTTTGGTAAATTACAGGGTCTGCTTCAGGCAACGTAGGACCGTTTGCAGCTTCGGCAATAATTTTACATTTTAGGTTCTTTGCAATCTTTGCAGTAATTTGGTTTTCAAGTGCGCCTGGAATCAGAACGTCGCATTTGGTTGTAAGAAGTTCTTCAGTTGAGATTTTTTTGCTTCCGGGAAATCCAACAACAGATCCCTTCTTTTCCTTGTGCTCCAGAATTTTACTGACCGGGGCGCCTTTTGGAATTGATATGGAGCCTTTTGAATCACTTACGGCAATTACTTTGGCGCCCATCTTTTCCAGATACTTGCCAGCAAACGTTGATGCGTTTCCAAATCCCTGTAAGACGACCTTTGCGCCTTTGAGTTTTAGTTTCAAGGTTTTTGCCGCCTCCCTAACTGTGTAAGCGGTACCAAGACCGGTTGCGACATTTCTTGCCAGTGAGCCTCCCATCGAGATTGGCTTGCCCGTAATTACGCCCGGAGAATGTCTGTTGCCGTTTAATTTGCTAAAGGTATCCATAATTTGTGTCATCTCTCTTCCCGTAGTGTAAACGTCAGGTGCAGGAATGTCTTTTTCCGGGCCGATTATTTCAGAAATTTTATAGGCAAATCCCCTGGTTAATCTTTCGAGTTCACCCTCACTGAGTTTTTCAGTTTTTGGATTTACATAGATGGCTCCCTTGCCGCCGCCAAGTGGCACATCAACAATTGCACACTTCCATGTCATCCATGACGAAAGCGCCATGACTTCGCGCTCCATGTATTCGACGCCCCCTTCTGGGTCAAAGTAGCGAATGCCTCCCTTGTACGGGCCCCTGTCGTTGTTGTGCTGGCTTCTAAATCCTGTAAAGACCCTGATTTTTCCATTGTCCATTTTTACTGGAATTTTTACTCTCAAAACTTTGTTTGGCAATGCCAAGTAATTTCTTAGTTCTTTGTCTTTGATGCCCAGAACGTCGCATGCATCATTGACTTGTTTTGTTGCATTTGCAAACGGGTCTGATCTTACCAAGGTGATCGTGATGTGAGGTCTTGGAATATATAAATTTGGTTGGAAAGTCCTGATCGGACGGTATCAGATGTAGACCTTTTTGTGGTTTAGTTTTCTATCCAGTTTCTCAGTTGCCTCATATAAAGCAGAGATGTTCATTTCTAGGAAGTTTGACAGATGAAAGACCGCCCCGTATTTTTCACCAATCTTTGATACCATGTTGTTTTTCTCAAGAACCCTCATGTGGTGCTGGACTGCCTTGTAGTCCAAGCCAAGTTCCTGAGCCAGTTGGTGTGTGTTGTATGGCTGATCGAGCAGATGCATGATTACTCGTAGTCGGGTGAACCCGCCACGGGTACTTGTGAATAGATAAAGCAGTAGTTTTCTCGTTTGTCTGTCTACTTTACGCCCGTTATTTGACGGTCTTGATTTTAGGATCTCCTGGAATTCTAAGAGTTGGCTTGTCATGCTCTTTAATGGAATAGTGTTGTTTTTGCTTAAAAAACTATTTCCATATTTGACCCGTGTTTGGGCAGATCTTCTTTAAGAAAGACAATTACCCTTAAATTGACTGGAAACAAACTCGTCATATCATGATGGCATCAAAGGGTTACGACATGACACCTACCATGTATTCTCCAGACGGCAGAATCTACCAGGTAGAATACGCCATTGAAACCGTAAAAAGAGGGACTCTGGCAATTGGCATACTTGGCAAGCAAGGAGTCATCATGGCAGTCGAGGAAAAGCCTCGTACGCTACAAAGCACGGATGTCACACAGAAAATTTTCCAAGTCGATTACCACATAGGGGTCGCAGCGGCAGGATACATTCCAGATGCGCGAGTTCAGGTTGACAATGCAAGATTCTTCTCACAGGGAAACAGAATAACATATGACGAGTCAGTCGAAGTTGCAACTGTTGCAAAACATCTAGCAGACCAAGCTCATCAATTTACCCAGTATGGAGGGGTCCGTCCAAACGGGGTTTCAATGATAATTGCAGGGATTGACCAAAAGGGAGAATCAATCTATGTTACTGATCCAAGTGGAACCTATGTCCAATTTACGGCAATTGCAATCGGGGCAGGTTCTGATGATGTAAATGATTTCCTGGAGAAAAATTACAGGGACGATTTGAGCTTGGAGGATGCGGCATCTCTAGCAATTGCGGCAATTAATCTAAAAGCAGAGAGAAAAGACGGAATCAGCGACATCAAGATGGCAAAGATTTCAACCGAGTCAAAAATCTTTGAAAAAGTATCAGAGGCAGACTTGCAAAGGTACTCCCAAAACGCAGCCAAGTTTGCCACATGACAGAATTTTAGATTTGAAAGGCATTCATTCCAGTATACGAGACGGCAGATCATGGGTTTAGGAAGCAGTTATTGGCACGAAGTGATCAAAGTTCTGAGGGACATCATCCCAGTCTATGACAAAGTAAATTCAATTATCTCGTTGGGAAGGGATGCAGAGCACAGAAACAGAGGAATCTCCAACAGGGTCCATCCCGGAAACAAGGTTCTTGATGCAGGCTCGGGATTTGGGAACATGTCAAAAGCGGCTCTAAAATTAACAGATGGGAGGATCTTCATTGCGCTATATGATCCCCTTGTACCCATGCTAAAGAGTACAGGCACACATTTTAAAAAAACGCCGGATATGGCAAACGGGGTTTTTGAACACATTCCGTTTAGGGACGGAGAGTTTGATGCAGTTCTTTGCGGATACTCCTTAAGAGACGCAATAAACTTGCGAATTGCAATCTCAGAGATTCACCGAGTTCTAAAAGACGGGGGACGGCTTGTAATCGTTGATTTGGGAAAACCTGATCAGAGATTCATCAGGGCAGGAGTCGCATTTTATCTCAGATGTATTTTGCCGATTCTGGCATTTTCGGCAGGAGGCAAGTTGGGCTTAAAGTTTGGAACTTTGTATGGTACCTTCAAAAGATGGCCACAAAACAAAAAACTAGAGGAGTTATTGCTTGAAAGATTCTCAAGGGTGGAATTTGAGAAGGATCTTATGGGCGGAGCAGTAATGGTTGCAGCATACAAATGAACAGGATTCTGATTCTAGTCAACATCACCGGGTTAATCATTGGGGTTTCATATGGACTTCATGGGCCAATCCTGCCGGTATTTGCAAAAAATGTCATTGGTGCGTCCTACTCGGAGTTGGGACTGATCGGATTGGCCAATTTTATTCCATACATGTTCATTCCATTGTTTGTAGGAATTTTGCTTGACAGATTCAACAGTGGGCACCTATTGGCATTTGGAACGGCAGTTAATTCAGCATCAGTCTATCTTCTGTCAATTGCACAGTCGGTTCCAGAGATAATCGGGTTCAGGATTTTGACAGGGGTTGCACATGCATTCTTTTGGCCGCCATGCGAGGCCATAATATCAAATGAGAGCACTGAGAAAAACCGAGTCAGGAATATCTCATGGTTTGCAATGTTTTTTGTAATCGGATTCATGGCAGGTCCGCTGCTTGGAACTGTATTTTTAGAAGAATTAGACATCACGTATAGGATTCTATTCCAAATCACAGCTTTCATTCTGGCTACGGCAATAATCGCGTCAGTCTTGGCCTCAAAGAGAGGCAAAAAGGACCACCGTCATGGAAAATTTTCGTTTTCCTCAATAAAAGAAATGGGGAGGTTTCCCGAAGTCATGATTTTGTTAATTTTTTGTACTTCATCATTTGGGATAATTCTAACGATTTATCCTGCGTTTCTCAACGACAATGAAATGACAGATGCTGATATTTTGTATCTGTATTTTGTATTTGGGATCTCAAGAGTAATTTCGCTTGCGCTTGCTGGAAAGTTTGTACGAAAAACCAGCCAGACATTGATTGCTGCAACAGCTGCAGTTTCAATCGGTTTGGCAATGTCGGTGGTCGGGGATTCCATTTTTGTCTATGCAGCTGCGTTGATACTCATGGGGTTTGGATTTAGCATATTTTTCCCACTAACCCTGGAGATTGTTTTGAGCAAAACCAGAAAAGGAATTTCAGGCAAGATTATTGGCGCATATGAGACAGTCTTTGGAATGGGATGGGCAATTGGTCCCACCATAGGAGGGCCCATAACACAGTCGCTTGGTGACCAATCGCCATACATCGTATTTTGCATGATTGGGGCCGGAGTTACCGTCTTGGCAATTGTTTGTAGAAAAAAATTAGAGCCGCAAAGAATACAAAATTAGATGGATGTGGTTCCACGTTTTTTAGAACAAATGTCTAGTGCATCCTCGACAGGCATTACAAAGACCTTCCCATCACCTTTTGTTCCAGTACAGGCTACATCTGCAATGGAATCCAATATGTCATCAAGTTTGGGATCATCTATAACACATGTTATCATCTCTCCACTAAAGTACTGACCTACAAGCGGAGGATCCTGGGCTCCTTGACCCTGAACATGATGAACAGTTACGCCACCAACGCCATGTTTCTTGATTGCAGCAACAACTGCATCCCTGGCTGAGGGTGGGACAATTGCATCGATTCTTTTCATAAAGTATTATGAATCATAATTTGTTTAAATGTAGCTGATCGGGTCATGAAAGTCGTTTCCGGCGACGGTTTTGGGCACAGATTCCGTTTTGATCGGCATTCATTGGGGGCAAAATCCGTGCCTGAATTTCCAGAGCATGGCATGTTACGTCTAAATCGACAGGCAGATTCCCGTGTGACTTTTCAAAAACGGGGCCTGGTCAGGCGTGACATGCAACATTACGTTTAATTTCAAACCGGATCATTGATGATACATGATTGGGCATCCATTAAACGTGGCAGGCAGCGAATGGATAATCATAATTTTTGTTGCACTAGTCCTGATTTTGGGAACAGGAAGATTGCCAGGAGCTGCAAAAAAACTTGGAAAAGCTGTCAGCGAGTACAATAAAGCAAGAAGCGACATACAAGACCACATGAAAGAGGTTGCGGAAAAAACACCCAAAATATCAGGACCTGTTGAATCTGAAAGGGAAAAATTGGAAATGATTGCAAAATCCATCGGAGTAAAAACTGAAGAAAGATCCAATGACGAGTTGCGGAAAATCATTGCCGATAAAATTGGTCAAAAGAGGATCGATGAGCATGAAACAAAATGAATCGTTTTGATTTTTTGGCAACCAGTTATGTCAGAACAACCCGTTCCCGTCCCGTCCAGTGCCTAGAGCAAAAACTCCGCTGCGTTTGTGCCGTCCTTTGTAATCCTTATCCACCTGTTCCTGCCGATCTTCTCGGTCTCGATGAACCCCCACGTCTCCTCCAGAGGCTGGATGATGTTCTTGTCAAGGCTTGCAAACCTTGCCATCGAGTGGTTGGCCTCTTTTGCGTTGACCGTTATGAGGCCCTTGTCCTCAGATACCTGCGCCATCTCCTTTTTTGTCAGCCTGCCCCCGCGCTCCCTTATGATCCCTAGTGCGGCAACCAGCTTTGGCTCCGGCGTCCGGATAGAGTACGGGGGAACGTCGTGGATCTCCCTGATTCCGGTGGAGACGGGCTGCTTTTGGTCAAATCCCGGATAGTGTTCTGCCTCTGCATAAAACGGATGGATGCTGGAACCGTCATTGAACATCATGCATGCCATCATGGTTCCGATTGCCTGGATCTTGCTTCCCGATGCTAGGTTCACATAGACGTCGTTTCCCTCCTCTTGCCCCAGGATGGTCTTGACTGCGCGGATGATCTTAAACAGATCCCGCCTGTCATGGGATTCGGTAACAACCTTGACTCCTGACTCTTCAAGCCGTCTTGTGATCTCTGAGACAAAGGGCACTGCCTTGTCATCACTCTTGTTGTCGTGTACGAGCAGCCAGACCCTGTCGGCCTTTTCCTGCACGGCAGGCAGAACTATCCTGTCTATCTCGTATCCTACGGGCGCCACATGTACGCGCATCTTTGCAATCCTGACCATAATAATATCCCAAGTATGCATACTATTGACATGCTATATAATAATTTCCCAATCTGTGTTACCTCATGAAACAGGCACACACCCAGAAGATAGCGCTTGACTCGTGCGTGGTGATCGACCTGATCGAAAGGCCGGGCATAGCCCATGCGCTCAGGGCCCGTCTCAGGGGCAAGTCACTGGAGGTGGTTCTCTGCGATGTGGTACTGCGGGAGGTTCAAAAGGTCAGGGGGTTGTCCTCAAAAACGGTGATCGGGAGAATCTCCAAAATCCTCGGTAGGCGGATCGAACTGGCAAAGGCCGGTGAGCACAACAGGGCCGCCGCACACGAAATTACCGACCGGTTCCAGATCTGCCACAACGGGGACAATGAGATTCTCAGCCTGTGCCGGACAAGGGACTTTGTACTGGTAACATTTGACAGGATGCTTCTCAAGACATGCCAGTTTCTCGGCGTTGCGGCATTTCATCCGTCAGAGGCAGGAGGTATCTGAAGATGAGCCATGCGTATCCCAGGATTGTCAGGGAGTTTGATGACGAGGATGACGAGCCGATGGTGTACGGGGGCCGCTAAGTTGGAGGCCGCCAGAGACACCCATGCATCTTTTGCAAAGACGGTGGACTGCCGCAGTACGGGATCTAGGACAGAGGTGCAGCAGCAACAGCGGCTGCCATCGGTGGGGAGCACCGGGTCTGCAACAGCCATCATCAACTACACAAAACAGACTGACTCCCACAAAAAAAGCCTGTCTGAGGCGCTTGTCAACTCGTTTGGAGGATATCCGATAGGGTACGGCCTGGGGATTGTGATCCTGCCCATGTCCATGGGATGGATTCGGGAGGATCCGCTGACGGCCAACCTGGCGATAACCTTCGTCTATGCCTCGGTCTCCTTTGCAAGGAGTTACTTTCTGAGGAGAATCTTTGAGCGGCTGGGAATTGATGACAACTTTATAAGAATGGGGATGAGGTTGGGCGCCAAAATAAAGTCCGGTCTGGGAGGTCGACGATACCCCTTTTATGGACATGTGACGGGTGTAAAGATATGACAAGTATAACGTTTTACGGAGGAGTCAAGGACATTGGTGGAAACAAGTTCCTCGTAGAGTCCAAGGGTACGAAGATTTTCATGGATTTTGGGATGAGCTTTGGGGACGAAAACAAGTATTTTTCAGAGTATCTCAAGCCCCGTGGTGCAAACAGCCTTACTGACATGATCGAGCTTGGAATCCTGCCCAAGGTAAAAGGGCTCTACAGAACAGATTATGCCAAGCACATGGGTTTTAGGGGAGACGAGGAGACCGAAATCGACGGCCTGCTGCTTACCCATGCACACGTCGATCACTGCGCATACATCAAGTACATAAGGCCCGATATTCCGATTTACTGCTCCGAAGAGTCGTATCTGATAATGAAGAATTTCGATGAGACGGGAAGCGGGGAGCAGTATCTGACACTGAAGAAAAATTTTGGGTTTCATAAGAGCACAAAGGGCTCAACGAAGGGAAAGATGGTCAAAGACACAAAGGATACGAAAATCCAGAGGACGATCAAGGTTTTTAAGAGCTACAAAAAGTTCAACATCGACTCGATAGGAGTCGAGCCGCTGCCGGTGGACCACTCGATATCAGGTGTTCACGGGTTTGTGTTGGATACCCCCGAGGGGATCATTGCAAACACCGCCGACCTGAGGTTTCACGGACGCAGGGCAAGGGACACCGAAAGGTTCGTTGAGAGATGCTCAGAGGCATCCCTGGATCTGTTGTTGTGTGAGGGGACGAGAATAAACAGCACGTCGTCGCCCACCGAATACGACGTAGAGAAGAGAATCACAGATATAGTCAACAGCACAGAAAACCTCGTAATCTGCGGATACCCGATCAGGGATTTGGACAGGCTCCAGTCGTTTTATCTGGCTGCAAAAAAAAACCGGCAGGGACCTGGTCATCGAGCCAAAGCAGGCATACCTCTTGAAGCTCTTCAACGAGTCTGAAAACCTAAGGGGTCTCTACCCGAGCCCGACGGACAGTCACATCAAGATCTACATGCCAAAGGGTCAATGGGGACTGATTGACAAGGACATTAAGGTACATACCAGAAAGCTTCTCGATGAGGACTATGGGATATGGGTACGGGAGTTTCTGGACTATGGCAACAAGATTGACTATCGTGACGTGTCCCTGAAACAAAAGGAGCTGATGTTATCGCTCAGTGACTTCAAGCTGCAGGAACTGATTGACATCAGGCCCAAGGAGGGGTCAAGCTATGTCAGGTCTCTGACCGAGCCGTTTGATACCGAGATGGAGCTTAAGCAGCAAAGGATCAAAAACTGGTTTGCAAGGTTCGGGCTGATCTCTGCAGAAAAAAAGTGGCATCAGATCCATGTCTCGGGGCACGGGGATGGAGAGCAGATCAAAAAAATCATAGAGGGCGCCAATGCCAAAAAAATCATTCCGATTCATACCGAGCTTGGCAACGAGGTATATCACAGGATGTGGCACCAAAACGTCGAATCGGTGAATCAGAACGACTCTGTAAAAATAGGGGGCGCATCCTGACATGAATCTGGTTCCAGATATCAGGCAAAGACCGGGCCCGCAGCAGCAGGTATCTATACGAGACGCTGGAGACGAACAGAAATCCTTGCAGGAGAACGAGGATTCGCAGTATCAGGAGATCTTTTACTGGAAGGGCAGTATTGCAGACACCGCGCCAAGCAATCCTAACGGGTTCAAACCCATTGATCTGCCAAAGGCGCTGGATGAGACCATGAATCTGGTAAATGGTGATCCGACTTACAAGGATCCGCATGATGCGCAGATCATGTTTTACAACCAGAAAAACTTTGACTCTCTGGGCATTATCCGGACGCGCGAGGATCTGTGGAGCCTTTCCACTCCCGTGTTTTGTGACGACGATCGCTGTCGCTTCAAGCACATAACCAACTGTAACACCAGAAGGCTTGTGGACATAATCGAGGCGCTCTTTGTGGCAGATGACTGGCATGGAATGGCCGATTTTCGGTTTGCCCGTTGGGTATATGAGTTTGAGATGTCCTATTCTGGTCCTGACAATCCGGACGCAATCAGAAAGGCCATATAGGAGTTGGGTATATGAGTTTGAGATGTCCTATTCTGGCCCGGTTGGATGGTCATATCGAAGGGTTTCTGTGCGTAAAGATACCAATCGGTTGGAGGATTGGAGATGATTAGGGCCCGCAGGCTGTTCCTAGTGCCGGTTCTGGCAATACTGTTCACCTCGTGGATACCTCTTGTCGGGATACCCGCGTGCATAATTCTGATTGTATGGTGGTATACGCGCAATCAGACAGACATACACGATTATTTCCGTGGAAGAAGTCATAGAAAGGGGGAGTTAAGCCGCGATGAGACAGAAAAATGGCGGTAAGGCCCCGCATGTCAGCCGGACTGCAGGCAGCAAGGCAGAGAGGTGATCTGAAATCAGAAGGTAACAGGTCGGGCTCTGGAAGCTGCTCCTGATTTTAGGCACGAATCTACACTGGAGGCCTCCCCGAGATGGCAAAACTCGCACCTGAACTTCCAGAGCCCTACCTGTTACATCAGAAGCCGTGGGAATTTTTCAAGTGGTTTTACAGATAATTTGTGTTTTGTTGATGTTTTGAGTTGTCTTATGTAATCATTTACAAGTAATCTGGCTCTGCTAATTGAGCCAACTCTCAGCGGAGATATACAAGGAGTTTACCCCTCACCTGAGATACGGCGTGGCAGGCGTGATCATGAAGGCTCCAGGCAGCAGTGTCGCCTGAGGGGTAAACTCGTACGATATACAAAGCCATCAAGAGGCAGCGGCCTCTGCTCTTGTCTTTGGGGTTGTCGCCTGATTCATCAGAATTTCTGAAAACCATGCGATGTTATCCTGACTAGGCGTGCAAAAATGGCGGAGATTCAGAAAAGCGTGCGGATTGAGTCCGGCAGGTGGAATTAGGCGACAATCCCTTGTCTCTGTCGACGTGGAGGTTGTTGCCTAATTCGCCAGAATTCCTGAAAACCATGCGATGTTATTCGGATCAGGTGTGCAAGAGGGCGGAAATTCAAAAGAACGTCAGGTTGAGTCAAACAAATGAAGTTAGGAAACGGCCCACCTCCTCTTCCTCTCTGCTGTCGATGATCTGACTGCAAACCTTGCAAAAAAACCAGGGCCGTTTTCTGAGAAATGCAAGTGACTGCCGAGTCCTGTCCGAAACAATAATGGCCCGGGCTTTTGGCGTTCCTATGCCGCATCTGCACCACGAGCAAGACATAGTGCGCACAGTTGAAATCTGAAAATTTTTTATCAAAATAGGCACGATATGTCAAAATTACGGTCCGTTTTTTTTTTGATGTGCGCACTATAGACGGCATTCTGAAACAATAAATCACTAATCAATCCACGGCAAGTAGATCTTGAAATTTCCATGTCCCAAATGCAAGTCAAAAATTGAGATTCAAAAGACATTCAACAAAAAAATGCACGTTTCTTGCAGCAAATGTGGCATATGGGATCTTTTGGAATTTGCAAAGAATCCTGATGAAGTGTTTCTGGAATTTTTGGAAAGATACGACAAGGGATTAGTTGGCAGGAAGGGAGGGTTAGAAGAGAGTCTCAATGCAGAAGAGATAATAAGATCAGAAGGCGAAATCAAGGGCTTGATCGGAGAGAAAAACCCCGACAGGATTACTGAGGAAATACTATATTCAAAAAAAGACTACATCTCAGAATACAGGGTTTTGAAGAATCCTGAGCCCGAAATGGGCAGCAAAATTGAGGATTTGGGACTGGAAGACGGAATCACAGATCACCTGTCAGATTTAGGAATAAGGCAGCTTTACAAGTTTCAAGAGGAGTCCATTTCTGAAATTCTTTATGGCCAGAACATCGTAATCGAGGCACCGACTGCTTCTGGAAAAACCGAGGCGTTCTTGATTCCCATAGTCCAGAAAATAAAAAAAGACGGAGTCAAAGGCAATGTTTTTGCGATTTTTGTATATCCCACAAAGGCCCTTGCACGAGATCAGCATCCCAAGATAAAGAATCTTGCAGACAAGGTTGGAATCAGAGTAGGGGTTTTTGACGGAGACACACGACTTGAAGAAAGAAGAGACATTATTGACAATCCTCCACACATACTTGTAACAAATTTCGATGTCTTGCACTATCACATGTGGCATCAGACAAAATTTTCGTCAATTTTAACATCAACGCAGATGCTAGTCGCAGATGAAGCACATGTCTATTCAGGCATTTTTGGAACAAACGTTCACTATATCATCAAGCGATTAAAGCGAATTTGCGCAAAAAAGATCCAGTTTATTGCGGCGTCTGCAACACTTGATGACGCCAAAGAATTTTGTCAGGAATTGTTTGGCGAGGAGGAAATGCAACTGATTCACGGTTCTGGAAAAAAAGGCCAAACGGACTTTGTCATGATGTTTCCGTCACTTCGAACGCAAAGGGCCTTGATGGTAGATTTGACAAAACGGCTAACGCAAAAAAAACACAAAACAATGGTTTTCAACAACTCCCATCTAAATTCAGAACTTTTAGCCATTCAAGCTAAAAAGCAAAAAGTCAACATCAAGGTTCACAGGGCAGGACTAATGGCCAAATACAGAACGTCAGTCGAAAAGCAATTCAAAGAGGATAGTCTGGATGCAATATCCTGCACTCCCACGCTTGAACTAGGCATAGATGTAGGAGATGTTGACGGGGTAATCTCGTCCACAATTCCCGTCAACAGGCTTACTCAAAGGATAGGCCGCGCGGCAAGAAAAGGTCAAAGGGGATACGCATTTTTGGCATTGGGAAATGATCCGATTTCCCAGTATTACAAAAATCACCCGGATGATTATTTTGAGGACATAGAGAAGACATACATAGATCCTAAAAACCCATTTGTCGAAGAATTCCAAGTCTTGGCAATGGCTTGTGATAGGCCAATATCCAAGCACGAGTTAAAAGAGCATCAGGAGATAATCGGGCATCACCTGACCAACGGGAATCTAAAAGAACACGGAAACAGAATAATCCCCAATTTTGAGAAAGTTTCCCCAATGCTAGACGACTACAGCATCAGGGGCATTGGAAAGTCAATAGATATTTTTCTTAATGGGAAAAAAGTCGGAGATAGAGTTTTACCAATCGCACTTGAGGAACTGCATGAATCTGCGATATATTTTTTGGCAGGGACAAGATACCGTGTCAAAGAACTGGACTATCCTAGAAAAAATTATGCAAAGCTGGAAAGGATTCCAAGAGACTATCCATATTATACAAAGGCACTCACAGAAGAATGGCCCACAATAGAAACAGTCTATGAACGGCGAACTGCAAATGGAATGGAAGTTGCGTTTTGCAAATTACGCATTGAGAAAAAAGTTCACGGTTATGTAAACATGGAACTAGGTCAGGAAATTACGCAGGGTGAAAAGATGATGCTTGATGAGCCATTAGAATACGGCTTTATTACAAAGGGAATTGTATTTCATGCTCCACGTCCAACGAAGACTATCAAAGAATCCGAAGATGAGGAATATGCCGAAGCCAGCGGATATCATGCAACTGAACATGTCGTAATTGAAGGAAGCAACATGATCACAGGAGGGGTTTCCCAGGATTTGGGAGGCATTTCGTTGGGCACTTCAGGCCTGATTTTTGTGTATGACGCGGCCATCGGAGGCAGCGGGGCAAGCAAAGCCCTCTATGACAGACTTGAAAGAGCCCTTGAGAGAAGCATGCATATTGTAAGAGAATGTCCATGTAAAAGCGAGGCAGGATGCCCGAGATGCACATTCTCATACAGATGCGGAAACAATAACGAATATCTCCACAAGCATTCTGCACTAGAAGTTCTTGAGAGGATCAACGGCGGTCAAAAGACCAGGCTGATTGATCCGGCAAAAGAAGACAGGCCTTTGGTCTGAAAATCAAAATAGGATAAATAAGACAAAAATGCTGGATCAACCATGAAAGGGGTTGCTCTAGTTACAGGAAGCTCGTCAGGAATTGGATTGGAGACAGCATTGGCGCTGGCCAGGGACGGATATCATACATTTGCCAGCATGAGGGACACAGGAAAGTCAAAAAAATTAGAGGATGCCGCAAGAAAGGAAGGCCTCGACATAGAGATTACAGAATTGGATGTGGACAAGGAGGAGTCAATTGTTGCTGCAATCAAAAAAGTTGTGGATTCTAGGGGCAGGCTTGACGTACTGGTAAACAATGCAGGGTATGGGCAGTTCGGATGTACTGAAGATGTGTCTGTTGAAGATTTCAAGAAACAGTTTGAAACTAATTTCTTTGGCGTTGTGAGAATTATTCAAGAGGTTGCGCCAATTATGAGAAAGCAGGGTTCAGGTAGCATCATAAACATTAGTTCTGTCGTAGGAAGAATCGGACTGCCTGGCTCTCCGGCCTACATCAGTTCAAAATTTGCGTTGGAGGGACTAGCAGAGTGCCTGCGATACGAACTGGGCCAGTTTGGGATCAACACGACACTCATAGAACCAGGAGTCACCAAAACAAACTTTTTTGATTCTATGAGAATTCCAGAATCAAGGATAGACCCAAAGTACAAGCAGATGGCTGACAATATTTTGTCAGGCCTCAAGATGATGGTAGAGATGGGAACAGCGCCATCTCATGTTGCCAATGTGGTCGTGAAATCCCTTCACGATGAAGAAATGTTGCCAAGATACCTTGCAGGCTCAGATGCTGCAATGTTTTTGGAGGCTAAAAAAACAAAGACAGACATTGAGTTTGAGAAATATATGAGCAAAGAGCTCTTCTCTCACTAGCATCGCATGCCTACGTTAACTTGATATACGCATGAAATGCAGTTTTTGTCAAAGTCTGCAATTTTATGGTGAAAAGAATGGCACAATGGGAGAAACTAGAGCACAATGGGATCCTTTTTCCACCTGACTTTGAATCTCAGGGGGTCAGGATAAGGATCAAGGGAGAAGATGTTGAGCTCAATCTAGAACAAGAAGAGATGGCATACCAGTGGGCAAAAAAGAAGGACACGCCTTATGTTCAGGACAAGATCTTCCAAAAGAACTTTACAGTAGATTTTGCAGAGAAGCTGGGCCCCAAATTTAAGAAAATCTCATATGAGGATATCGATTTTTCTCAAGCCTACAAACTGGTGGACATGCAAAAAGATCGCAAAGAGATGATGAGCAAGGAGGAAAAGAAAGAGCAGGCAAAAAATAGAAAAAAAATACGGGAAGAGCTCAAAGCCAAATACGGAATTGCCAAAATGCAGTTAAAAAAAGGCGGAAAGATAGTCGAGGTAGAGGTTGGAAACTATATGGCCGAGCCGCCTGGAATTTTTATCGGCAGGGGAGAGCATCCGCTCAGAGGCAGGTGGAAACCCAGAGTTACGGAGAAGGATGTGATTTTAAATCTTGGAAAAGAGGCACCAAGACCAAAAGGCAGTTGGAAAGAGATCAGACATGATCAGGATTCCACGTGGCTGGCAAGATGGACGGACTTTCTCACCAAAAAGACGAAATATGTTTGGCTTTCTGATGGCTCTGATCTAAAACAAGGCAGAGACAAGGAAAAATACGAAAAAGCGGTAAAACTTCAAAGAGAGATAGAGAAAATCAGAAAGGCAATGGCCAGAGACATGAAGGATGAAAAGAAAAGCAAGGTTGCCACCGCATGCTACCTGATTTACAGGACTGCAATGAGGGTGGGAGATGAAAAGAACGAGGACGAGGCAGACACAGTTGGTGCAACGACGCTCAGGACAAAACACATAAAGATTACAGCTGATCAAATAGAGTTTGACTTTTTGGGAAAAGACAGCGTAAGATGGCAAGAAACCCTAAAAATTGAAGGAGACGATGATGCACAGTTTCAGGAAAATCTCCAAAAACTAATCGGAAAGAAAAGGCCGGACGAGGATATTTTTGACGAAATCACATCCAGAGATGTTAACAAGTACTTTTCTGGAATTGTAAAGGGACTGAGTGCCAAAGTGTTCAGAACGTACCTGGCAACAACCAAGGTCAAGAACTATCTTGTCCAGCACGACAACATAAGAAAGGAGAGCCCAAGTGCAAAGATTTACCATGCAAAACTAGCCAACCTGGAGGCTGCGATCATGTGCAACCACAAAAGAACCATTCCTAAAACATTTGAGCAGTCATTGCAGAAAAAACGTGATACTCTGAAAAATGTTGAACAAATCAGGACGTGGAACAAAACCCGGGAAGCGCTGAAAAAGGCCAAGGCATCTGAGCCAAAAACAGAAACCCAAAAGGAAAAAAAGGCAAAGAAAATCAAGAGACTAAATGAGCGAATCGAAAAACAAAAGACAAGACACAAAGAGAGGGTTGAGAAATTAAAACTGCAAATTGACTTGTCTGAGCAGACAAGAGATTACAACCTAGGCACGTCTCTTAGAAATTATATCGATCCAAGAGTCTTCAAAGCTTGGACAGACGAGGTCGGTGCCGAATGGGAAAAATTGTACACCTCAGCATTGCAGAAAAAATTCCTATGGGTCAAAAAAGAGAATCTTAGTTGGAAGGCCATCAAAAAATAGGAAGAAGGCCCAAAGTTTCTGCCCCAAGATTCCAGAAAAATCACGGATGAGACCATGACGATCTATGTCAGGGATCCCAAGCCTTCCTTCCTTCCTTCCTTCCTTCCTCCACGAGGCCAAGATCAGGGGTACTTTTCACTTGGCTGTGATTCAGTCTTCCCAGGTGTACACGACTCGTGTCGGTGGAGACGACGATGTGCGGATCTGCAGGAAGTCTAGTTTGAACTGTTTCAAGATTGGAGCCGCTTTTTGGGTTACTTTTGGGAAGACTGGTTGGTAGAACATTTAATTTCCCAGTTTTCGGGCATAATACTGTGCCGGGGTAGCTCAGCCTGGTTAGAGTGCCAGTTCACTTGGTAATCTCTAAAGGTTCTCCAACTAAGGCAATACTCATAATCTGGAGGTCGCGAGTTCGAAACTCGCCCCCGGCATTACAAGATCTGGTCAGTACGCCCAACGCCTCAAATATTATTTATCGAGCATAAAGGTAGCCAGGAAGAGACAAGGCAGATCCCGACACAATGTTGAGTTGGCATCTCACACATCATCCAAGGCACAGATTCATCTTGATGACGGCATGGGTCTGCAAGAGCCCACAGATCCGACTGTAAGAGTTTACATCCTCCCGAAAATACGACGTGGTAGGCACAATGATCAAGGCTCCGGCCAGCAGTGTCGTCTGAGGGGTAAACTCTTACGATCCGACTACTCTGGATTAGGCCAAGTTGGAATAAAGACGGGTGGAGATAGGCATAGAAATTCATTTTAAATGCAAAATTTAGATGAAATTCTTGACTAAAAAGAAAATTGCCATCAGCGCATTTGTTGGAATCGTTGCAGTATTGGCATTGGATACGTTTGCAATCAAACCCAACGTGATTGAAGTCAATCGGGTTGATATCTCAGATACGGGAACAAAAATGAGCATTGGTTTTATTTCTGATTTTCAGAGGCAAAATTCTGATCCCGCATTTGTTCAGCGTGTCGTAGACATCCTAAATGAAGAAGAACTCGACACGGTAGTTATCGGGGGCGACTTTGTAGACAAAAGTTTGGGTGAATTGCCCTCACTTGATCCATTGCAAAAGCTAGATACAAAATACGGAGTGTATGGAGTTTTAGGAAATCATGATTATGGCGTAGATTCACTTAATCCCAATAACGCCAATTTTGAGATGGGTGAATCAGTGTTAAGGCATCTTGAGAGCGGGGGCCCAGTTCAAATCCTTAGAAACGAGAACATTGTGATCAATGGCATCGTATTGGTTGGTCTTGACTCGTACTGGGCAGGCTTAAGAGACACAGACAAAGCTTTTGAAAACACTTCGGATGAATTCAAGATTTTACTTGCACACAATCAAAACGATTTAGAAATAAGCAAGGAAACTGCAGACGTGTATTTGTTTGGCCACACCCATTGTGGACAAGTCAGGCTTCCATATGTCGGCTCTGTACCAAAAATGATTGGGTTTGAGGGGGATTATGACCACAAACACTACGTTGTAAATGACGCTGATGTCTATACGACATGCGGGTTGGCTCCTGGGCCGAGATTTTTCAATCTGCCAGAAATCACAATTATAAATTTGTCAGAATAATCAGATTGTTGTTTCATATGAAAACTAGTTCCGCCCCTCATCAGTATCCCTCTCCATCCACAGCCAAGTGGGATGTAAACGGGAATTATTTTTTTTGCCTTGTTGCTGAGGTGCCATCCTCTTGCCCATTTTCTGTTTTTTACTCGATTTTTTGGTACATTTCTCGGCTGATCCGCTTTGGGCCGCTTTTCCTGATCGCTTCTGAGGCCTCCCGTCTCCGGAACGCCATCCTGAGAGTTGATTCGAAATCAGCAGATTCTGATCGTGTATGAACAAGTTTACATTAAATCGGTTAAATTGTCTGCAAACGACAAGTTATCTGTGAGTTACTTGACAGACTTGCAGAAAAATCCGGGCAGTAGTTGCACGAGTTCTAGTTGTGAATCATTTCAGAGGCGCCCTTTTCCCGTGCCGGACAACAGCAGGAGGCTGCCCGGAGATATCACAGTGTCTTGTTTCACGGATTGCTGTACAGGTCACGTGATCCAGATTCTTTAATCAAAAGTTCTCACAACAGTTGTGATCGGTTTTTGATCACGAACGCCGTATTGTTCTGTCATCTGCCTCAGCCATTCTTTCAATTGTTGTCATGCTACCTGGACTCAGAGAAGGATTCCCTGTGCGGCGGCGGTGCGGGCGGCGGTGCGGGTGGCGGTGCGGGTGGCGGTGCGGGTGGCGGTGCGGGTGGTTGACAGATTCAATGTACAGACAGAGCTGCCAGAGACAGGTCAGCAGGACATCATTGCAATTTTTCCAGAAGAAGAAAAAGAAGAAGCAGAAGAACTTGCATCATACTATTATTATGACAAGAGACGATTTGGAATCACTGGGAAAAATCAAAGCTATCTGAGTTGTTCCAAGTGACGGATTTCAAGGGATTAGAAAGGATCAATCTGATGATTTTTTGCCAACAAGCAAGTCTGCCTTATAATTTAGGGCGGCCCTAGAATGCAATTGAAGGTTCCATGGGATTTCAGAGGGGGTTTCCGTTTCAGGCGTAATTTTAAACCCTAGCTGAGTCATGGATTTGCGCAAACCTTTCCCGTCTAGAGGATTTTTGATTGAATTTACGCCCCTGTCAAAATCATACGGGTCAGAAATTATTGCCGTTCCATTCGAAATTTGGCCAGAGATTTTTTGGATAAGAGCCGATGGCTCCATAATTTCTAATACGTTTAGAGCGACAATCAATCCGAAATGCGCTTTTCCAAAGACGTTAGAAAAGGTGTCAGCAACGACATAATCCACGTTTTTTTTACCGGGTTTTTTTGCCTCCACCAACGCACTAAAAGAACGGTCTACCCCAAAAACATAATCGCATTTTTCAGACATCTTTCCGGCAATTATCCCAATTGAGCAGCCATATTCAAGACCAAGCTTGGAGGAGGGAAGAGAGCAAATGTGCCGGTTTATGACAGAGTAAAATTTTGATTTTCTGCTGTTTTGATAGATTTTTGTCCATCTATCCTCAAGATGGGTTCTGTCTTCCTTGTATTTTATATCAGAAAAAGAAGACTTTAGAAATTCCTTCATGATTTTTGTTCTAGCAAGACGGTACAGCCGTCCGCCCAAACTTTTTCTTGACGAAACATAATTTGAAAAATCATCCCACAGAATTGCAAGTCTAGAGATGATGGGAAAGTCAAGACTGCATTTTTTGCAATGAAGAAAGCCTTCCTCTATTTCTGAGGACTCGGATAATTTTTCCAAAGCCAAGACAGATCCGCATCTAGCACACTTTAGGTATTCTAAGCTGGACTCGTACACAAAAACACGGTATTTTTTCTGAACTAATAATTTCTTTGCCGCACCAAGATAATGTTAAATGTAGTAATCACGAATTTTATGCAAGATGGGGGAATTTGAAGAGTTTGCAGAGGCATTATTTGGCCAGCTGTCCGTAGAAATTAACGAAGAAAAAGAGATCACAGAACTGGCAGTCAAGGCCAAAGAAGATCTTCCTGACAATGTAAGTTTTAAAAAAATTGAGGAAATTGCCGAGGAGATACTGCCGGAATTCAAGTCCAAAGTCGAGGACTTTTTGGGAGTAAAATGTCCGGATGAAATCAGATTAGAGTTTCCAGAACTAGAGGCATTCAAGAAGCTCAAAGGAGACAAAGTTTTTGCCAAAAAGGATGCAAAAAAATTTGTCAAAGATTTGTTTGCAGCTGTTGCAAAAGAGGATTTGAAAAAAATTGCAGAGCTGATGCGGCAGGATACTGGAAAGTATCTAGTGTATTCCACATACGCAATACAATACATTTCAAAGATTACAACGACTTATGGGGATTATCTGGACGGGGTCATCTACCTAAACAGATTCGTTTTATCAAGATACCCGCAAATCATTTTGCAAAAACAGGGGGGGCCTCATGACGCAATATTTGAAAATGTAAATTCAGGATACCTGGGGGCTGTAAAAATGACAGTGCTAGAGGAGCTGATTCATTCTGCACAAGAAAACCTGCAGCAAATCAACAAGCAGGCGGCAATGGAGGTAAATGAGATCAACGAGGAACTTGCAAACATTGTCTTGTCTTTAGATACGGAAACGGCAAACAGGCTGTCCGAGCACTGCCAATTGCAGGCAGTTCCAGATGATTTTCCCTTTGCAAAAAAAGCAAACCTGTTTTTCTTTTTGAATCCTGATCATTTCCTGATCGAGCAGATTGGGCCAGACGTCATGACGTTTACCTGCGTTGAAATGGACCCAAAAATTGAAGAGTCCATGCCGGAATTGTCAGGCATTTATAAAAGATGGCTGGTTCCAATCCAACGGCATCACGCTGCGTTTACTGCCATGGAAGGAATGGCAGGATTTGCAATCGAGGGCATTCTCAAAGATGACAAAGACTTTCAAAACTATCTGACTGCATACATGGGAACCGACTTTTCATCATACCAGGTAAGAAAAAATTTGGGCAAAGATTTCACAAAGGCCGTCTATGAAAAACTAGGCAGGGATACGTTCAAAAAAATGATCGAGACGCCGCCAAATACACGAGAATTAAAAGATCCGCAGTCATACATTGACAGATTGGGCCAGTAATAATTGAGCAAAAAATTTGATCCGTTTGTTGCCGAATGGTTTTCGTTTGTAAAAAGTCCAAACTTCAACCTGGTAGAAAAATGCCTGAAATTTTCTCAACTGTTGGAGTACCCCGATCTGAATGTGGAGAAATACATCAAGAAGATCAACAATATCGGCACGTCGTTAAAGGAATCAGTGGGCGATGTGAAAAATCCCACATATTTGATCTCTATGCTAAATGAGCACCTTTTTGAAAATCTTGGATTTGCAGGAGACGCCGACGATTATTACAATCCAAAAAATAATTTTCTTAACGAGGTGATTGACAACAGAGCAGGACTGCCAATAACGTTATCTGTTTTGTATGCAGAAGTTGCAAAATTTGTCGGACTGGATCTAAAGATGGTCGGTTTTCCCAGCCATATCTTGGTAAAACATAACGAGGAAATGATTCTTGATCCGTTTTATGATGGAAGGCCGTTAGGCATTGATGACTTGCAGGAAATTCTTGACATCAATTTTGGCGGAGAGTTGGAATTTCAACCGGAATTTCTTGACGAGATACCGCCTGAACAGATTCTAGTAAGACTGGCCAGAAACCTGAAGAATTCATATGTCCAGTCGTTTGTTTATGAGAAGGCATTGCGTTGTGTCAACATGGTTCTTGCAATTGAACCAGAATCACCAGACGACATCAGAGACAAGGGAATACTGGAAGAAAGGATGCTGAACTCAGATGTTGCATTGCAGTACCTCAACAAATATTTGGAAATAAATCCCAACGCAGAAGATGTGGATTTTATTTTGGAATTTATCAGAGGCATAAAGACAAAAGACTAGTCGATTATCGAATCGACATCGTTGCCTTTCTTGATCATGGATATTTCGTGACGGGCAATCTTGTTTCTTAATGCCCCCTTGAGAATATCAACCTCGTTTCTGAGCAAGGCAATCTCATCTTCAAGCTTTGCAACTCGCTCATAGATAGTTTCAGCGTCTGAAC
Source organism: Candidatus Nitrosopumilus sp. (assembly GCA_965214775.1). Lineage (GTDB taxonomy): Archaea > Thermoproteota > Nitrososphaeria > Nitrososphaerales > Nitrosopumilaceae > Nitrosopumilus. The sequence goes on from OZ243974.1 coordinate 288,132, forward strand.
TCATGATTATCTATCAGGAAGAAATTGTCTTAAAAAGTTATGCATCTGCTTAGTTTGTTGCATAACTCCGACTAGAACCAAATCAGTCCGCCCGGATCATGACCGGCGCCCGGTTCCTACATGGCAGCCACCGCCTCTGCAATCCACTTGTTGTACAGCCATATTCTCAGCTTTACCTCCTGCACTATATTGGACCACTTGAGGGCCATTACGCACTCGCCGAACATGCGCTTTATGGACGATATCACGATCTCTACTATCCACCTGCTGCCAAAGCCGACCGTGCTCTTCCAGTACCGCAGGTTCTCCTGTCTTTCCTCCTTTGATAGGCTGCCCACCGGCTCCTCGGGGCCGCCCCCGAGCTGCCATCGTACAAGCATGCCCCACTTGTCGCCGGTGCCCTTGCCCTTTGCAGTACAGCTTGTCAAAAGCCGTATGAGCGGTTTTATGCCGCGCTTGTGACACTCGGCTACGTTCTTCCTTGAGCCGTATGCGCCGTCTGCAAGCAGGATCTTTCCCGGCGTATCAGGATTCGCGCCGGTGTCAAGCAAGGTCATCGGTGAGATCCCGTCTGCAAGCATGTTGGGAATCTTGACTGCATCTGCGCCGTCGGTGAGTTCCTGCTGCTGCTGCTCTTCCTTGATGTTCTTGACTGCATCTGCGCCGTCGGTGAGTTCCTGCTGCTGCTGCTCTTCCTTGATGTTCTTGACTGCATCTGCGCCGTCGGTGAGTTCCTGCTGCTGCTCTTCCTTGATGTTCTTGGTCGCCTCCTCAAGCAGTGTCGGCAGTTCCGTGCTGTCGCCGACTGCATCACTTGTGACAGATACTGCCAGCATCTGCTTGGTGTCTGCGTCGACCATCAGGTGTATCTTGACGAATCCGCGCCTTACCTTCCATTTCTTGCATATCCACTCGCCCCGATTGTGCTGCTTGAGGCCCGTGGCATCGGCTATCATGACCAGGTTGCGGGGCTTGTCGCGCACCGTGATTACGTGCTCTGCAATGTCGACGTCAAGCTTTTGTATTCTCCTGAATATCGTGGCATAACACGGCGAGTCCGCACCCTTTAGCATCTCCTCGAACATGCCTGACAGCTGCCTGTACTGTATCATGAATGCGGTTCTGAGGGCGGCTGCGGCCATTATCATGCCTTCTGCATACAGGAACGGGGCGCCCTTCTCCTTGTGGCAGTTGGCATCCTTGAGATCCTTCTCCCATTCCGGGTTGTACTTAACGATCAGGCCTGCCCCCCTCTTTACGTACTTTGCATTGTCTGTTTGTGTCAATGTATACCAAACGAGGCATCCTCATGATCCATTACTTTTTCGGTAAGGATTAGTTGATCATTTTGGTGATTTTCAGTCAGATTTCAAATTTTAGGAAGAGTTATGCAACAAACTAGCTACAGATAAGATTTGATATAACGTCTCATACAACATTTTTTATCGAAATAGGCACGATGTGCCAAAACTATGATCCATTTTTTGATGTGTGCACTATACCTGCCAATTCGTGCCTGATTGGCGGGGGCAGATGACCACATACGAACTAATTATCATGTGAAACACACTGGCGTCTACCAACATATCTTGACCATCTCGTCAGACTTGGTTGCGCCACTTGATATCGAACCTCAGATCATTGCGGAATACTTTCTTTGTCTCAGGTATGGATTTGATCATGCATCTTGCGAATTCAAGCGACTCTGCAGTCTTTCCTTGCTCAACGAGTATGTATGTCTTGAGTACTGCAGAGTGGGCATTCCGGTGTAGGCTTATACTTCGATCCAGATACTTTATGGCATCATCACGTCGTTCCATTCTCCACAAGGTGACCCCGGCAGAGTGCAATCCAGTTGCATGTTCTGGATCTATCTCAATTCCTCTCTTCAGGTATTCTAGTCCCTTCTCATATTCCCCGTTATTGGAAAAAATCCCGCCCAGATAGATCAGTGCGTCAGGATGATCCGACCGTATTTGCAGCACTCTCTTGTACTGCTCTTCGGCTTTGTCAATGTTGTTTAGATTTACGTACACGGTTGCAAGGTTGTAAACAAGTTCCGCAGATTCCGGTGATGTATTCACCGCGTTCTGGGCCTCCTTGATTGCTTTATCGTGGTTACCCATCAGCAGCAAAACGCGACAAAATACTTGTACATATTTTGCATTGTCGTGGTTCTGCGTTAATGCTCGATCAAGCGATTGTTTTGCATTGTCAAACTCTTCAAGATTTGTATGCATTATACCCTTGAGGTAGTGGCTGGTGTGATCTGCCGGATCGATCTCGATCAACCGGTCGATCTCGATTATTGCCTCACGTCCTTTACCGGAAGCGTACAGTCCTAACGCGACGCATCTGAGTGCTTTTTTATTGGCAGGATTCAATTCTAGGCATCTTCGGAAATCTTTTACTGATTTTGGATATTCCTCCTTACGGTAATGTATTATGCCCCTCCTAAAATAGGCATCATCTCGGGTTGGTTCTAGTGTCAGGATATCGTCTAGTATATGGAGCGCCTCATCAAACCACCCAAACCTCTCTAAAACGATGGCTTTGAAAAACAGCATCTGCACATTGTTTGTATTTCTTAGCTCCTCTTCATGTTGCCTTACCCATTTTTCATACTTTGTCAATTCTATCAGTGAATGTCCTACGACATGCAGGTCGCCAACTTTATTCAAACTACTGTAGAATGACAGATACCTGTCTGGATGAGGTAGGTTTAGATCCATCAACATTTTGGAAAATAGAGTCCCAATCTTTTCTGGATATTCGTCTGGATGTACCAGATCCAATTCTTTCATGAACCTGTCCCATCGACTTTGATGCTCTTTGTAACTGTCAAATGCGATCCACCTGCCCAACAGTTGTTCTGCCTCGATCCTCTTTTCGCTACGTAGCAGATTCAGAATGATTGACTCTTCTTCTACACGTTCGGACAGCAGTATGCATAGTTGGTCTACATTCTCATTCTCTACAATGTGCACTTTGAACCATTGTTGAATCTCATCGGTCATTTTGTCATCCGTATCCATCGCAGTATCTACAGAGACGGATTGCCTTGAGTGGGACTATGAGCGTAGCGTTGTTTGATCTGATCATGGATTCTGCTGCCATCATGGCACACCGTTTGTTTTCGTCGGAAAGCACGTGTCTCTTTATCAGAAGCTCCATCATCTTGGCAGCCTTTTGGTAGAGTTCCGGATATTGTTGGTGACCAAACACCTCTAGTTTGGGCATCTCTAGTATAGATCTGAGTTGGCCCTTGTTCATGATAGTTACATTTGTACCGTGATGCTCATTCATGACTCTGATTATATTATGAATATCCTCAATAGAGAGATAGTTGATCATAACTCTGCTAGGCGGTTATATACTGTACTGTGTCTGTCAAATAACATCCTTATCATTTTCTGTTTTTCTTCCCTAGTCAGTTTGGACGGATCTATCTTGCCCATCTTGTCTTCCATTTTATTGGGTATGTCCGTGATTGCATCATGAGGAAGACGCACGTATTCTTCCTTAAAAAAAAGGCCCACTTTACAAGTGTCTATCTCACTCCCATGTTCTCTGACGGATGAATCCTGTTCCAATGGTGCACCTGATGCCATACTAGCACAATAAACAGAATTCTGTTAATAACGGTTACTGGTGATGTAGCGGTTGTCTTATATAGCAACGGGCATAAGTCTTTGAGTCAAAGTAGGCCATAACTACACGTAAAAAACCTCAATTATTTCTGCTTGTTGCTATAACATAATAAACAACCAAAATATTTTAGGTTTAGATTGCTCTTTAGGATCATGAAAAATGCTTGTTGCAGCATAGTGCATAATTATGATTTCTGATACTTCTGCGTTGGTTTGCTTGTGGACGGGAGGCGCCATTCACAAAAGCAAAAATTCTGTAAAGTACCTAGAATCACTTGACTTAAGATCAGGTACAAAATTATGGGAGAGATGTAAGAAGATCATGAATAATTATGATCAGGTGATAAAAAATCGAAAAAAATGCATACTTGACATCGTCTCATCAGAGATTAAACAAAAACGCATAACGCAGGTAGTTATTTTTGGTGCAGGATGGGATGCATTATCAGTCGAGCTGGTATCTGGTATAGAGAATCTCAAAGTATACGAGCTTGACATTGCCAACATGAATGAAAAAAGATTGCTTTTAAAAAACACGGATGAAAGATTGGCAGAGTCTGTTCATTGCATACAAACGGATCTTGAAAACCCCCTAGAAGTTTATGGGCAATTAAAAAATAACGGCTGGAACCACTTGAAGGCCTCTGTCTTGGTCTTTGAGGGCATATCTTACTACTTGACTCAGACTAATTTATTTGGCGTAATAAGACAGTTCAAGTCACACTCTCAGAATGTTCTTGTCATAGAATACCTGCGAAACAACAAACTAAAGAACATACCTGATGAAATATTTGGCGTAATTCAAAGTCAAAATGACATTAAAATCACAAAATATGACACAGACAAAATAAAATCACATTTAGAAGAACTTGAAGGCATTGTAATTAAAAACTATTCTCTGGCAGAAATGGAAAAAAACAGACTGGGTTTTGCGCTTTATTTTGCACACAGAAATTGGATCAATGTTTGTCATGCAATTATTTGACAGCATGTTTTATGCCATAGAACCGTCGCCGTAGCCGTCACCATCTGCAAGACAAACAAACAACAGTCTTCACAGATGTAACTGACTCGTGGCGGTGCAGACGGTTGCATGCGGATCTGCAGGCATCATAATCTAATTTGTGTCAAATTTGGAGCCGTTTTTCTGGGAACTTCTGGAAAGACTGATTGTCAGGCAGTTTTACACACAGGCAACTTGTCATTTGCAGGCATTGTTTTAATGGATTTGATGCAAGCAAGTTCGGTTATGCATTATCTGAGTCTGCTAGTTTCGAATCAACCCTATGACGCTGGATCTGGAGTACTTTTCACTTGGCAGATAAAAAGGATAATAGATTATTATGACTCCTCTTTAGAGGACATCATATATCTTGAATGAATTATCTATTCGGTCCGTTTCTAAGTCCTTTGGCGGAAACAAGGCATTAGATGACATATCCATTGATTTGATTCCAAAAAAGATAAACCTGCTTATTGGCTCCAATGGTTGTGGCAAGACGACTCTGATTAATGCAATATCAGGCAATACGCAAATTGATAATGGCAATATCGTGTTTGCAGATAAGGACATTACACAAAACGCCATAAATCACAGATTCAACTTGGGAATGATCAGAACTTTTCAGACGCCTAGACTATTTTCAAGCTTGTCTGTACTTGAAAATCTTATGATCTGCCAACACAGTGCAGGAGAGCGTTTTAAGAATTCCCTAATCCCTAAAAGATGGAAGAGTCAAGAAAATTCAATTAAACAAAAGGCGTTATCTGTACTTGATTCGTTAAATCTCACAAAGCTGAAAAACAGCTTGGCTTATGACCTTAGCGGAGGGCAGATAAAACTAGTAGAGCTTGCAAAGACGCTGATGTCTGACTCGAAGCTTGTCCTGCTAGACGAGCCAATAGCCGGAATAGCCCCAAAACTTGCACATGACATATTTGAGACAATCTGCAGCATGAGCAAGGATCATGGCATTACGTTTCTGATAGTAGAGCACAGGCTGGATATCGCATTACAGTATTCAGACTGGGTGTTTGTCATGAATGAAGGCAGGATAATAGCAAACGATTCACCTGACAAAATACTGCAGGACAAGGCAGTGATCGACTCATATCTGAGGTAATAATAATTTTGGCAATATCAATCAAGTCGCTTTCCTGCGGATATGGGAAAAACCACGTAATACACGACGTTGACTTTGTTGCAGAAAACCAGATCACTGCAATCATCGGGGCAAACGGCTCGGGCAAAAGCACGCTGTTAAAATCAATTTGCGGATTGTGCGACATATACGGCGGAGAAATCAACCTAGGCAAAAAAAGCATTACAGGACTTGCGACACATAAAGTCATACATCTGGGAGTGTCATACATGGCTCAAAGGGACAACGTGTTCTCTGATCTTAGCATTCATGAGAATCTAATTGTCTCAAACAGCCTAGATGCCTTGAATCTAGACGACATATTTGACATGTTTCCGGCACTATACAGGCACAAGAAAAAAAAAGCAAATGATCTTAGCGGGGGACTGCGACAGCTCTTGGCAATGGCAATGATAATAACAAAAAACCCCGGGGTCATACTGTTTGATGAGCCAACTGCGAATCTATCTCCAAAAAATTCAAAGATGATACTGGACAAAATAAGGCAGATACAAAAAAGGCTGGGCAACTGCGTTATCCTAGTTGAGCAGAACGTCCACAGTGCATTAGAGTGTTGTGACAAGGTCTATCTGTTGGCAGGAGGACGCGTAGTATATTCTGGCGGCCCGCAAAAGCTGCTATCGGACTCGGAACTTGGCAAAAAATATCTGGGAATCGACAAATTATGATAATACTGGTCGATGCGATAGTTTATGCATGTGTGCTGTCTGTGCTGTGCATAGGCCTCACACTAACGTACAAGATCACAAATGTTCCCAACTTTGCCCACACTACATTTGCCGTACTTGGAATGTACATGGCATTAATCACAACCAAGATATTTGGCTCAAGTCCCTATTTGGCAATGCCGCTGGCATTTGTCCTGTCTGGCAGTGTTGCCCTTTTTTTGTACTATTTTATTATTCGCACGCTTCAAAACAAAAAAGCGTCCTTTCTGTCACTGATCATCGCCACGTTGTCCTTTGATATCTTTATGATTGGAGTGCTAAACATAATATCGGATTACATTTCAAACACGTTTCAGGTAGCTGCAAGAGACTTTACGTTGAGAAGCTTTGACGGTATCCTCTTTGATTTGCCGATGGTTCTAGTAGTGTCATGCGTGGTGTTGGCATGCGTAGTCTTTGGGCTGTATTATTTGCTGTATCGCACAAAATTTGGAATATCCATGAGGGCGACAATACAAAACTCGACACTTGCATCGACTTTTGGAATCAACACAAACAGGATATTTTGCGTGTCTTGGTTTTTGAGCGGTGCCATGGGCGGCATTGCAGGAGTCTTGATGTCTGTGTGGTTTCAAGGAGATCCCAGTCTGTCAGCTATAATGCTTCCCAGCGTCTTTGCAGGAAGCATAGTGGGCGGATTCTCCAGCCTTTATGGTGCAATACTTGGGGGAATAGTCATAGGAGTGTCTGAGATTTTGGGCACCAGTTATCTGGCATCGGTGCTTGGATACTGGATTGTGCCATACAGGCCGATAATTCCATTTTTGTTTATAATTTTGACGCTGTTGATATCCCCCAAGGGACTGTCTAGTGCGATAGAGAGATTGAGGAGCAGAAGACCATGCTAAGCTCAGAGATCATATTTTTTGCAGACTTGATTGCAATATTTTCTATATACCTGATAATCAACTCCAGTCTAAACCTGGAGTTTGGGTTTGCAGGCATTCCTAATTTTGGAAAGGTGCTGACTGTAGGAGCGGGGGCATTTGTCATGGCAATAGTTCCAGTGCATCTGTACGGATTAATTTTAGATATTGATGCGGATCCAATACAGGACAATTTTGCCGTCATAAATCAGATAAATGCGCACATTGCCAGCCATCCAGAGACAGCATTTTTTGTCTTTGGCATTACATTGACTGTGGCTGTAATTGTCGGTGCTGTGTTGGGTCTCGTATCGTCGTATCCGGCCATAAGACTGCGTGGGGACTATCTGGCAATCACCCTTTTGGCATTTGGCGAGATAATTAGAATTGTAGGTATGAACCACGAAGGGTTGGTCGGCGGCACGCTTGGAGTTGCAGTGCCTGACTTTGCGTCGTTTGTGCCTGATGAGTACAGGTTCTTGGCGTATAGCCTGCTTTTATTGGCATTTGCAGGGATTGTCTATTTTGTCATAAGCAGGTTTACGTCATCTCCCGTGGGACGGCTGCTTCGAGCAACAAGGGACGACGAGACGGCGTTGCAGTCACTTGGTCGAGACATCGTATCAGTAAAGATAAAGACGCTGATGTTTGCAGGACTGATCGGCGCAATAGGAGGACTGCTGTATGCCTCTTATGTTGAGGGAGTCGTAGCATTTGGATATAACAGGCTAAACTGGACGTTTCTTCCATTTGTCATGGTTATAGTTGGCGGCATGGCAAACAACAAGGGCATACTTGTCGGCACCCTGCTTTTTGTTGCAATCAGAAAGCTGATAATATTTTACAATGACTCGTTTGCCGGGTTTCTGCCATTTGATATTATTTGGCTTGATTATTTGTTGCTGGGCGGAATAATGCTTGTTGTGTTAATTTTCAGACCAAGAGGAATAATCCCCGAAAGGCCATGCACGAAGTAAAATGCAAACCCAACTTTGAGAAAAAAAAGATGGTTTACGGTTGGTCCTATCGACATTAGGCTGCTACTCTCCCTGCCTTCTCCTGCCTTCTCCTGCCTTCTCCTGCCTTCTCCTGAGAGTTGATTCGAAATTAGCAAACTCTGATTATTTGTGAACGAATTTGTATAGAACGGCTCAAAACATCAACAATATACAAACTATCTGTGAAATTACATGAAAAATTCACATTGTTTCTAATTTCGGATCATCTCTCTGCCTCCCTGCCTCCTCCTGCCTGTCTCATCCTCATCCTCCTCATCCACGTCTCCCTGCCTCCCTGAGAGTTGATTCAAAATCAGCAATCTAATTATGTGTAAACGAATGCAAAAGACAGTTCAAAACATCAACAAGACATCTGTCAAATCAGTTGAAAAATTTGCAAGGTTTCTAATTTTGAATCGCTTCTCTGGGTTGGTGCGCCCTGTAAAGGCAAAGGCCATAGGGATAGTGCACGCCAAGACAAAGGATGGCCGCGTAGATGCGGACATACTTGAGGATCGCATAGGCCAGGCTCAGGTGCGGGATGACAGAACAGGCAGGCAGGCAGGCAGGCAGGCAGGCAGGCAGGCAGGCAGGCAGGCAGGCAGGCAGGCAGGCAGGCATGGAACGCAGTATAATGCAGGTGGCAAAGATGAGCCGTTATCTACTGTAGACACTACAAAGCAGGGTTCCCAAAGACAAACAGCAACCAAGTAAATGAGGGATCAAGGATGCAAAAGTGAACGATTGTCTATCACGTTTACAATGTATGTTCAACACTCACACTAGGGATTCATCATCAACTTCAATGGGTTTGCGTCCCATGAAACCAGAATCTTTTTCGTGCCAGAATTTTATTTCAGTTTCTCCATATTTCCAACATAGCCAAATTTCTTCATCAAATCGCTTTGAAGGAAAGTCAAGCAAGCCCTGCTCAATACTTTTTACAACTACGCCAGTGTTTTCAAGAATTTCAACGGATTCATAGAATTTTGTGATGGCAGAATTTAGTTGCTGCTTTAATGTGATGTACTCTTCAAAAGAATTCGTTGTAGATACGCACATTTGCAATTGTTGTTCTAGTTTTTTTACTTCATCTTGTTTTGCAAGCGAGTATTCATATTTTTTGATTACATCAGGAAGCGCCTCATTGGCATCATTTGTTGCAAAATAGGAAAACACAGTATTGCTAAAAAAAATACCAATTAAATAGCTAGCCCAAGAATCAGTCTTTCCAAAAGTAACCCAAAAAGCGGCTCCAATCTTGAAATATCTCAAACCAGGCTTCCTGCAGATCCGCACATCAGTACTTCCCAAGTGTACTTTTACAGGCACGGCAATTACGTAATTTGCAGAGAACCTATGCGTAAACGAAATTAGCGGCTATGCCGTGCCGGGTCTGCAAAAGCACACCCATAGCAACGGGCAGAAGTCTTTGAGTCAAAGTAGGTCCAGTCTTCCCAGAAGTACCACATCAAATTATCCTAGGTTCGAAACAATTCAAATGAGGATGCTTGCAGATCCGCATGTCACCTCCTGCGCCACCACGAGTCGGTTACTTCTGGGAAGACTGAGATCATAACTACACGTAAAAAACCTCAATTATTTCTGCTCGTTGCTATAGGAAGTACTGAATTGCGTCCAACTGCGATCTTCATATTTGGCCAGCCTGATCATGTATCCAATATGTTATTAATTGGATCTGTTTAATACTGGAGTTGACAAAATATAATGTAATTTTAAAAGTTCCTGCATCAGAAAAAGACTCTATTTTGGAGTCTATAAAAAACAAATATCCAAAATCTGAAGGGCGACAATTTTCTCAAACTGGCGATGAGTTGCGTTATATGTTCAAAATTAAAACATATGATACAAGCAAAACTACGGTGAAAAATCTTAGTGAAATCTCGGGCCTATCTGTTGTTTCTGTAAATTCTGAATTTGACATGCGCATTCGAATACATAAAAAATACTCTACTTGGCTCATGATTGGATTGCTTATTGGTTGGACAGCAATCTCTTACATAGCATTTTCCACATCTGATAACTTTATTGATTCTCTATCTGTCTCACAACTTCTTGTTGTGCAAATCACCATCGCATTGGTAATTTCCATATGGATTTTTCTTTATGATAAAAGAACTCAACAAGATGTGATTGATGTTCTTGCAACACTAGATCTAAGAACTAGTGAAATTAACGAAAATGTAAAAGATTTAGACAAATCTAATTAATTCTCGAATTAATTTTTCCATTAAATGATTTTGCAATTCCATATGCATGTGAAATAAAATCTTTGTCTGGTTTAAAATTTAAATCGAAATCTGCTTGAACTCTTAACTCATGAAGATCGTTTAATTTGTCACCCATAGATGAATCTTTATTTTTAATTTTCTCAATTATGTCTTTATGTATTTCATCATTTTTTGAAAAATTCTCTCCCTTTTCTTCCAGTCTTAATTTTGCTTTCAATAGGGATGAATAATAGCTTCGATTTATTGCAGTTCTAATACCAGCTTCATTTTGTAATTCTGATTTTCTTCGAATCTTCTCAACAAAACCTAACAGTTCTTTTGGATCAAACATTTTATTGGCATAAATGTATGTAGAATCGCTTTTCCAATTCTTTGATTTCTTCTAGATTATTTGTTTTATATTTTAACTCGTCTATAGATTTGTCTACAATATCCCTTAATTTTTCCCAGAGCTCAAGTTTCCTTTCAAAGTCCCTCTCATAGAATTTTGTATCGAGGATTATTTTTTTCCATTCCGGATTTTCCAAGTCTTTTTTCTCATACATAAGATACTCGGCAAATGCTAATTTTTCAACTTCATATGATCTACATATGTCGTTGATACAATTAACAAATTCTTGATGAGATTCACTGACTACCATTTTTGCTTGCAGATCCTTGCTTACCTGAATATTAGATGCTATTTGGTTGATGTCTTTTAGGATTGAGCTAGCTGTAGTAGTTGGAACGTTCCCTGAAAAATTAGAGGATTCCCCTGCTTCATATATGACTGTGGAAGAAAAATCATTTGATTTTTCTACGACAATGCTAGAATTCTCAAGTAGATTATATCTCAGTTTGGTTTTTGCTTCATACAGATTTCTCCATAAATTATAATTAAATTTTTTATTTCCACGTTTAGCTTCTTTTCTTCGTCTCTGGTCTAGAAAGTGTTCTTTCATCATTTTCGTTTTAAATTCGATAGGATCTGGGAGCTTAATTTTCAATAAAATATGTACTATACTTTCATCAAGTAATTGTCTTAGAACTTTTTTCCTCTCTTCTGGCGGGAGTGTATTTAATACAGGTACATTTCTTTCGACAACGGATTGCAAAACTGTGTATTGTCTCATTCACCAATTACCTCTTTTTCTATGCCTTCAGCAAGTTCCTTAACTAACTCATCTTTAATCCTTCCTTCAATAATTGGGATCTTACTTTGAATGGGTTGCTTGCTTGGTTCCAAAAATCGGATATAATACTCTCTCCATTCTTTGATAAGTTTCCATAACAAATCATTTACTTGTTCCTCGTGCATACCATTTCCATGTAACTCTTCAAGTTTTTTTATATGTGGAATTACTTCATTTGAAATTCTTTTTTCAAAATCTTCTTTGTCTGTTGCAGTAGTGCCAACATACTCATCAATGCGATCAATCATGACAAGTATTGATGAAAGCTGTAGATCTTGTGGATTTACACCATGGGTTCTAGACACTCTTGAGATTTCATTTAGTACGCCTTTTATAATATTGTTAGAACCATATGTGAGAAAATCTTTTGATGAAAATAATAACTTTGTAACTTTTTGTACAGTCTTACTAGTGTATTTAGTATTATCTGTATAACTACTTTTTTCATCATCTGGGAGTGTCACTTTTCGTGATTTTTCAATAGCACGATGAAAACTAATCCACAGCTTATTAAGATCATTCTTGTCTGATGATACTTGTGATAGTACATTATCTGCAAAACTAGAAGTTTGATTAATTATTGATTCTACTCCTGCTGAGTTATTTACATTAAACTCACCATGTGCATCAAGAGCTAGTCGTCGTAAAAAGAATCCGGTAATGCCATAAAGCTGGGTGTCTGAAACCCAAGCATTTGTCATAATTCTATTTGAAATAATATTGGCAGTCTTGAAATCTTTCTTTTTTATTGCTTCCAAATAAATTTTCAAGTCTTGCTTGTATAATTTTGAATCATAGTTTGAAGATTCTTCGATCATATTGTGTGCAACAATTTGTATGTTGGTTATTTAATATATCTATGGTATCAGTCTTCTGTATGAGTTTACCCCTCAGGCGACGTTTCCAGTCAGGGTCTTGGCGACCATCTCACTCACGTTGCAACCCTGGGCGCGCCAGTTCATCGTGCATGTCATCAGTACGGTGAACATCTCCATGCCCTCCATGGTACGGAGTCCCTGGAATATCTTGCGCGCAATTACGGACGGCCTCAGCATGCGCTCGGCCAGGTTGTTGGTGGGCTCCATGCCCGGATACAGCACGAACGTGTACAGGTATTCTGAAGCGTTCCCAAGCTTTGTAGCAAATCTCGCGCAACCTGCCTCCCTGAATGCTACGGCCAGTGCGCGTGTCTCGACTACCAGCATGTCGTGCTGCTGCTACCTGGTATCGTCCTTCTCCGGTGGTGGTGGTTCCAGCCCCTTGGCAAAGAGGAACTTTTTCTTGAGTGTATCATACAGCGCGTGGGCCTGCCGGGAAGTCTTGTCGGCATCCTTGGCCTCCCGGAGTATGTGTGCCCAGCACCACTGCCTAGTCTTGAATACGACATATACACCGTACCCGTCGACTGTAGCTGGTTTGTCATAATAGACTTTATGCGTAATCGACCTGAATGAGATGAATTTGTTCGTAATAATCCTAGATTTGAACCAATTACGCATAAAGTCTAATACGGAAAGTTCGTGTCAACTACTATCCTGCCCTTGCTGGGTGCAACCAGCGTGTGGACGCCGGTTATGCTGCCGTCCTTGTCCTTGCCTACTACCACCCATATACGGGCCGTCCTGCCGTTGTATGGCATGGCAGTCTCGTCAATATGCAGATAATCAGAATCTCGGATGGCCTGCTTTATGCCCTCTACGCTGGGCTTTATTGCCTTGGTGCAGGCCCTCAGGCACTGCAGCACGCCTGCCTCTGAGACCTACGTCCTGCGGGCGTACTTTGACATCCAGCTATTAGGCCCTCAGGCACTGCAGCACGCCTGCCTCTGAGACGTCCATGTTCAGGATTTCTGAGCACATTGTGGCCGTGGCCTGTATGGAGGCAGGTGCCATGTGCATTGAAGTTATCATCCCCGTAATGTTTGGTCCAAACTCGGTTCCCGGCACGTTCCAGTCCCTGTCATCCTCCATACACACGTGGCCGCAGTCGGCGCATTCGCGTTTGTATGCGGTGTGCTGCTGTGTCGTGACCGGTTTGGGCCTCTTGGGGATCTCAGTCACGGTCTTTGAGAACATCCTTTTGGGCTTCTTCATGTTGGTGCTGCCGCACTTGTCGCACTTTTTGGGGCAGTGCTTTACAAATTCGGTCGGCATCCTCTTGTGTGATATTCCCTTGTGTCCCTGCCTGCGGCCCGGCTTTGCCTTTGCAGATGCCGGTACGTTGCCTGATGCCTTTGCAGCAGCAGTCTTTTTCTGCCTGGTCGGAATCGAGTTCTGCGAGGATGGGGTGTGCGGGTTTTCGTAATATTTGATGTGCTGTTTGAGCTGCTGGTTTTCTGCTGTCAGCATCGTCTTTTCTGCCGTGACCTCGGCCAGCTGTTCGGTAAGCCCGACTATTGTCAGATCCTTGTCTGCGATGGTTCTATCCTTCCTGCCTAATTCGGCTATGGTGCGGGCCAGCTCGTCGCGCAGTATCTTGGTCTCTGAATCAGGCATGAATACAGAGAGTTGATTCGAAATTAGCAAACTCTGATTATTTGTGAACGAATGTGCATGAAACAACTCAAAATATCAACAAAATACAAATTATCTGTGAAATTACTTGAAAAATTCGTATGGTTTCTAATTTCGGATCATCTCTCAGGTAGGACGCCTCCCTTATGAGGAGGTCATGTAACGTGGCGGGGGTTCGAATCCCCCTCTTGACGCAGACTGCCTTCCAAACAATTGATCCTGACCGATTATTTGTACGGAACCTAGAAGATAGGAAGCGAATTGCCATCCTGCAATCAGCGATGACGTTTTTGGCTGCAATCACCCCGGTCATGCCGGCCATCCGGTTTTCTCCGTCTTTGTTCAGGGCTGAATTGGGGATTGATTCTGTCGGGGCATCAGAAGGGAGTTGTCGCCTAATTCCATTTATTTGGCTCAATCTGCCAGTTTTTCTAAACTTCCGCCCTTGTGCACGCCTGATCCACATGGCATCTCAATGGTTTTCAGGAATTCTGATGAATTAGGCGACAACCTCCTGCGCACGACCAAGAACTCATACACGAAGGAACCTCCTTCCTCAAGAACAACCATATGTGGAATGTGACAAGGATATCGCAGCCACACTCCGTATACAAGACACTTGAGCAGATCGTGCAAGATAATACTATTCTATCCGCTTTATTGGAATTTCAATAACACAATACACATTTCCAGATATTACCATTCTAGTACCTCTGTGTCCTTGAGTCATGCGAATAAGCCTTTCATGGTTCTTTTTTCGTACAACTTCAGGTCCTATTTAAACCGCCTAGGAATCTAGGAAGTATTTGCTTGCCAGTATAAATAGGACCTGAAGTTGTACCTTTTTTCTAAATTGACATGCAACTCTTTCTCCAAATATGGCATCACCTTCATCTAGATGTATTGGCATGATTATTCAGGGCTATTGATTAATTTTCCTTCGTTACGTAGAGAGTCAACAACATCCATTACCAACATTAAATCAAGACCATGCTCATTAGCAAAATCACTCGGATAGAAAATGTCACCGACGTTAATTTCTTTCAAGAGAAGTTCACGTATTTGTTCGTTAGTGAGATCAGTATCTTCAGGAACTGCATCCATAGATGTGATTTTATGTTGTTTAAGAAGTTGCCACATGTTAGCATTATCTACAATTAATTTTTCAACGATAGAACGCAAATGTATGTAGGCATCAACTAAAGAAACATGCGCATCATCTGGTTTTTGATTTAAAATCCCATCACGAAAATATCTAAGTGATTGTTTGTTATCAGCTATTTCATTATCATGTTCACGTTCAGATTCAACTAGTAGCGTCATAATACATTCTCCTCAATCATAGTATGTACGCATTGTCCTTTTAGGTTTATCGTATCTTTGCCATGCTGTTAATTGATATAAAGTGGCAGTGTATCGTACTGCTTTTAACACTTCATATAATTTAGATAAATCTCCAGAATCATAAACATCAGGCAAAGGTTTTGCAGCTTCGATCATTTCATTTTTTAGCTTGTCAGACACGTCTTTAGGTACAGAGTAATTTTCTATTGTATGAGACAAATTAGAATAAACAGATTCCAAAACTTCACTGATGAAGACTTCATTTTTTAATTCCAAATTCCAAGACAAATTAACTAAATCATGTGCAATCCTGTAACAAACAGCATAATTTCCGTCTTCAAGATTTGCTTGAATATCTTTCAGACGCTCTGAATACAGAGTTTAGCTCTTTCATACCTCAATACAATTCCAGCAGTATGTATATTAGACTTTGCGTAGTCAATGGCGTATGAGTTTACCCCTCAGGTGACGTTTCCAGTAATGGTCTTGGCGACCATTTCACTCACGTTGCAATCCTGGGCGCGCCGGTTCATCGTACACATCATCAGCACGGTAAACATCTCCATGCCCTCCATGGTACGGAGTCCCTGGAATATCTTGCGCGCAATTACGGACATGATCAGGAAGGCGCTGACCAGAAACCCCGGGTACGTGGTCATCTACCTCTAGCAATCCTGCATTAATCTGCCTGCAGTTGTAATTTTCATGCCTGAACAGACGGGGGATGTGACTTTAATTCTAGGCAGGGGCTTAACCTGTTACGAAAAGTTCTTTGGCAAGAACAGGCAGCGGTGCTGGGCCCACATAATCCGGGAGGCAGATGCACAGAGTGAAAAAACGGATTCCCCGGAGGTTCGCGCCGCAGGCCAGCGCCTCAAGTGGCAGATGCATTGCGCCAAGGGGCTGGGGCCGCCGGAGGAGGCTGCCAGGCAGTACGACAGTCGGGTGGCAGAAACACGCGAGATTGCCGCCACATACAAAAAGGGTACAACTTCAGGTCCTATTTATACTGGCAAGCAAATACTTCCTAGATTCCTAGGCGGTTTAAATAGGACCTGAAGTTGTACCAAAAAGGAAGGATGCAACAGCTATGCCACAAAGGTTGACAACGCCTCGGAGGTATGTGATCACGTCCCCCCCGTTGGCTAGGCGTGAAAATCATAACCATACGTGACAATTCGTGCCTGATTGGTAGGGGTAGGTGACCTCGTACCCTCGGAGTTTCTCTACACGTTTATGACGCGTCATGGGATGGATCCCACCAACAACCTAGCCGAGCGCATGCTGAGGCCGTCCGTAATTGCGCGCAAGATGTTCTAGGGACTCCGTACCATGGAGGGCATGGAGATGTTCACCGTGCTGATGACATGCACGATGAGATGGCGCGCCCAAAGTTGCAACATAAGTGAGATGGTCGCCAAGACCCTGACTGGAAACGTCGCCTGAGGGATAAACTCATACGGTTGTTGAGAAAACAACAAATAAACATAATTGACGATTCTGAAAATCATTGTCAAATAAAATCAAATGCTCCCACATCCTAGTTGCCAAACAAAGCGAGGCTTTGGCAATTTTAGAGAGAATCAGGGCAGGAGAAAAATTTGGAAAGCTTGCAAAGAAGTTGTCAACAGACACGGGAAGTGCAAAAAAGGATGGCAATTTGGGCTATTTTACCAAAGGAATGATGGTAAAGCCGTTTGAAGAGACTGCGTTCAAACTGCAAGTCGGAGAGATTTCAGAGCCAGTAAAATCAGAATTCGGATACCACATCATCAAGAGATTTGCATAAGCTGACAAATTTTTTTGCATTCTCTGCTTTAGCAGGGCGGCCCTCGCTGATTTTCTGGACTGCCATTTCACAGCCAGATGCCCATGTTTGCAATCAATACGACTGAGAGGCGGCCCTCGCTGATTTTCTGGACTGCCATTTCACAGCCAGAATGAATTTCTTTGTGTAGTTTCCTTTCCTTTTGCAGCAAATTTTTCACTTTTTCTGGTTTTTAGATATCATCATACAAGTAAACTGATCAAAGAGGCTTTGATGATGACTGCCATCATCATATTAAATTCCATGTACGCAATATGCCAAAAAAATACACAACACTTTTTTCAAGGAAAACCAGAAAAAAAGAGAGTGTGTGAGTGTGGTGGCAGTAATTACAGAAAAGATGCTTGATGAACTGCTAGACCAATTAGAAAAACCGATAGGCAACCTTGCAAAAGAATCGTTTGAAAACATGGAGCTTGATCAAGGTTTTCAAGGGGTTCATAATTTCCTGGATGGCCAATTTGACATCCGGTTGGAAAATTTGCTTGTTGCAAAAAATAGCAGTACGCATCACTTGGAATCGGGAATGAAAAACAAGATAATTCAGCGCAAATCAAAAATCATGAAAGATGCTGCAAAAAAATGTCAGGATCAAAGAAACGCATCAAGGCCGGATTGCCCTTGATTCTTTTCAAGAACCTCGGTCATTTTGTTGCCCATGGATTTGGCCGCAGTCATTTTTCTTTGCCCAATCCAATAGTATGCCTCATCGATGGTGTTTTTAGCAATAAGGACAGATAGTCTTCCAGTGTCCTTTCGGCCGGTTCTTCCGCGCCTTTGAACGAATCGAATCGAGCTTGGCACATTGTCATAAAAAATCACCTGGTTTACTTCTGCAATATCGAGGCCCTCCTCGCCCACTCGTGTTGCAACTAGGACATCAAACTGGCCGTCACGGAATTTCTGCACGGTTTCAATTTGCTTTTTCTGCTTCAAGCCAGTTTGTCCGGCTTTTCCAATAAGAATCCCAGCAGAAACCCCCATCTCAGTTAGTTTGTTAAAAACCAAGTCTACCGAATCACGATAACTTGTAAAGATCAATGCCTTTCCAGGAACAGATTCGACGATCTCCTTTAGTTTTGGAATTTTAGAGTGCTCGATGCCACAAGATTGTGCTTTTTTTGCCAAATGAACTGCTCTTGTAAAATTAGGATCAGCCTCAAAGAGCTCCCTTATACCAGCTCCCTTTTTTGCCTGTGTGCGCTCACAGAATTTCAGGAAGGGGGTAATCCCATGCACCTCCAAGATGTTCAGGGCATAGTGAATTCGGATTGCAGTAAACAAGGGCTTTGCAGAACGCCTGCTTTGACTCAGCACGTATTGTCGACTCTTCAACAGTCCAGACAGGGACTGTCGTTCTGTAAACCTGATGCCGTTTTTTCTTAATGTATCGTATCTTTCATCCAATGCAGTCTTCAATAACGTCTGAATTGATTTTAGTTCTGAAGGAAGCTCAACATTAATCCATTTGATGTTCGTCTCTTGGATGTACGGTTTTACATCAGGACTGTCTTCGGTACGTTCTGCAACACTGGAAATTCTTAGTTTTTTCAGAATTTCAATCGCTTTTTCTTTTTCACTTGGCAGTGTGGCAGTCATGCCAACTATTCGGACGTCGTTGTTTTCAAGGCGTTCAGCAATTCCAGAATAGGCATAATCTCCGACGGTCCTATGTACCTCGTCAAAAATTACAAGCGAGAATTGATCAGAAGAGATGATTTGTCTATCCAGATCATTTTTTGTGATTTCAGGAGTGGCACAGATTACGCTGTTGTTCCAAAGCTTCGTTCTTTTTTGAACTGTATCCTCACCTGTGACCAGCGAGATATCATCCAGGGTAAGGCTGTCTTTTAGGAATTCATAGTGCTGGTTTACAAGAACACGGGTGGGTGCCAGAAACAAAACGCCGCCTGTCCCCCTTGACAGGTATTCGGCAATTACCTGCAATGCAATTGCAGTCTTTCCCAGACCGGTAGGCAAAACCACAACACAATTCTCGCCAATGGCCTGATTTGCCAGATTTACCTGATAGTCTCTTTTTTCAACAGAGCCGCTCCGGACATATTTCCTCTCAATGTACTGGGTCAATTACAGAAAAATCCGTGTTTGTAGATTTTATGCTTTCGTGTTGTAAAAGACTAGTCAGAGCTCAATGTTGAAAACACGCCAAAATTGAGCCTAAAAAGATAGGAATGGGGTGTGTGGAGGCTAGTCCAGCTTCTTCTTTAATTTGTTGACCAGGGCCATCTCCTCACGAAGATGTTTTTTCAGTAAACGATCATGAGCTTTTTTGTGAACACTGTAGGCATTGTTCAAAGATTTTTTGGTCTTTGCCCTTTTTACAGCATTTTGAAACTTTTTGTGTATGGCGTTTACTTGAGATGAATAACTTGCCATCACAAGGATCTTCTAAAAGATACTAAAGAAGTTTGTGCATCTGCTATTCATTCATTATGGCAACGGGCACAAGTCTTTGAGTCAAAGTAGGTCATAACTACGCGTAAAAAACCTCAATTATTTCTGCTCGCTGCCATAACAGGACACAGACAGGATGATCGGCATCCAAATTTTCATAGCGTGATCCATATATTGAACAAAGCTGGAACAACTGTGTGAGTACGTTTGAGAGGCCCAACTGGGACGAATATTTCATGCTTCAGGCAGAACTGGCAAAATTAAGATCAAACTGCATGGCAAGGCAAGTTGGCGCAGTCATTGTCAGAAACAACAGGCAGCTGGCAACGGGGTACAACGGAACTCCTCCGGGAATTACAAACTGCTTTGATGGCGGATGTGCCAGGTGCAAGCTAAGAATGGAGGGAAAAGTGGAATCCGGGGAATCGTTGGACAGGTGTCTGTGCAACCATGCCGAGGCAAACGCGATTATGCATTGTGCCATATTAGGAATCGAGGCCGGAATAGACGGCGCGATCCTATACACAACGTTCGTTCCGTGCCTAGAATGCTCCAAAATGGCAATTACAATCGGAATTAGAAAATTTGTTTGCCTTGACTTGTATCCGGAGACGGACTTTGGTTTGCTTCAGGATGCGGGAGTGGAGGTTGTTCAGCTAGACAAGGGGAAGATTGCAAGATGGGTAAGAGAACTCGCAAGTAGGCACGAAAAATCTGTGTGATAAAATGCAAGTCGACATGGCAGAAACTCCGAAAATTGAAAGCATGCGGCCGTCAATGTTGGTTTCTGCCACATATGACAAGAACTCAAAATCGGCGGTCTTGAAATTTTACGAGCCTGAATCTCAAAAACTGTTCCTGTGGAAGGACGAGATCGGGCACAAACCGTATTGCTACTCCAGGTTATCGCCCGATGAGATAGATTTTCTTCAAGAAAGAGACGACATTTTAGAGATAAAGGCGGTTCAGCGTTATGACCTGATCAGTGACAGGAAAATAGAAATGTCACAGATAATAGCTGCAGACCCCCTAGCAATCGGAGGGACGGCAGGGGACAAAAGCATCAGAAACATGATGGAGACATGGGAATCAGACATCAAATATTACGAGAACTACCTTTATGACAGAGGACTAATCGTTGGAAAATACTACAAGGTTGAAGACGGGGGAATAATTCAGCACGATTTAGAAATTTCTGACGAAGTAAAAATCGCTTTGAAGAGTTTGCTATGGGACAAGGTCGACAGCGAAAAGATGGTAGATGCCGAGGGGTTCAAAAAATTCATTTCAGAATGGGCAGACTTGCTCAATCAGCCAATCCCAAAGATCAAGCGGTTAAGTGTGGACATCGAAGTCGAAGCCGAGGTTGGAAGAATACCAGACCCCAAAGTGGCAGAAAAAAAAGTTACTGCAATAGGTCTCAAGGGCACTGACGGGTTTGATCAGGTTTTCGTCCTCAGAACTACAGACACCAAGGAAGGAGAAAACGAATTGGACAAGGGCATCAAAGTCGTGTTTTATGACGCGGGCAAGGAAAAAGAGATGATAAGAGATGCGTTTGAAATCATCGAGGGTTTTCCATTCATAGTCACGTACAACGGAGACGAGTTTGATTTGCCATACTTGTTTAACAGAGCCGAAAGGCTCGGCATTCCAAACTCAGAAAACCCGTTTTACATGATGAGGGATTCGGCGACACTCAAGCAAGGGGTTCATTTGGATTTGTACAGGACTTTATCAAACAGATCGTTTCAAATCTACGCATTTAGCCAGAAATACACAGATTTTTCATTAAACAGCGTTTCAAAGGCCCTCCTAGGAAAAGAGAAGATAGACTACGGCCTGGAGTTTGACGAACTCACGCTGTACCAAACTGCCAACTACTGCTATAATGACGCACTACTAACCTACGAGCTGACCAGTTTCAACGGTGATCTGTTGATGAATTTGCTTGTAATCATTGCAAGAATTGCCAGAATGCCAATTGACGATATTGCCAGAATGGGGGTGTCCCAATGGATCAGGAGCCTGCTCTACTATGAGCACAGGCACAGAAACTGCCTGATTCCAAAACGGGAAGAGCTCCAAAAGAGATCAGAGGGAGTGATGTCTGATGCGGTAATCAAGGACAAAAAATATCGCGGAGGGCTGGTTGTCGAGCCAAAAGAGGGAATCCATTTCAACGTAGTCGTAATGGACTTTGCAAGCCTGTACCCAAGCATCATCAAGATCAGAAACCTGTCTTATGAAACCGTAAGATGCCCGCATGAAGAATGCAAAAAGAACGCCATACCCCAAACAAATCACTGGGCGTGCTCTAAAAGAAACGGGCTGACCTCAATGATCATCGGATCACTGAGAGATTTGAGAGTAAACTACTACAAGAGCCTGTCCAAAAAAGAGACACTGACAGATGCGCAAAGGCAGCAGTACACAGTTGTAAGTCAGGCACTCAAGGTCATCCTAAATGCAAGCTATGGCGTTATGGGTGCAGAGATATTTCCCCTGTATTTTCTTCCGGTGGCAGAAGCCACGACGGCAATCGGAAGACATACCATCTTGGATACCATCAAAAAATGCGAGACGGCTGGAATCGAGGTCCTGTACGGAGACACGGATTCATTGTTCATCAAGAATCCAACAGAAGAACAAATCCAGGCAGTCATTGATCAGGCAAAAAAAGATCACGGCGTTGATTTGGAAATTGACAAGACGTACAGGTATTGCGTATTAAGCAACAGGAAGAAAAACTATCTAGGAGTCACAAAGTCAGGAAAAGTCGATGTCAAGGGATTGACGGGGAAAAAGTCGCACACCCCTCCATTTATCAGAAAGTTATTCTATGATTTGCTAGATGTGTTATCCAAAGTCGAGACGATAGAGGATTTCAAAAATGCAAAGGAGGCGATTTCGGCAAAGATTGCAGATTGTGGAAGGAAGGTGGAGGCAAAAGAGATCCCGCTAGAAGATTTGACGTTTAACGTCATGCTCAGCAAGTCGCCTTCAGAGTATGTAAAGACAATACCCCAGCACATCCGTGCTGCAAAGCAGCTTGAATCCATAAGAGAAGTCAAAAAAGGGGACAGAATTTCGTTCATCAAGATCCTCAACAAGCCAGGAGTCAGGCCAGTGGAGATGGCAAAGAAGGAAGAGATCGATTCAAAGAAATACATGGAATTCATGGAGTCAACGCTAGAACAGATAACATCTTCGATGGACTTGGACTTTGATATGATTTTGGGAAAGCCAAAACAGACAGGCCTGGATGAGTTCTTTTGGAATTAGCATAAAAATGGAGACAGAACCAACGCTGCTAACAATCCTGGGAATCGCCGCAGGAATTTTGATTCTGACTGGATGGGTAGAGCAGATCTACAAGGGGTTCAAAACAAAGAGCCTAAAGGACGTATCAAAATTCCTGATGATTTTCATTTCGGCAGGGGCAATTCTCTGGCTGGTTTATGGGCTGGTTGTAAACGACGTCTTTATCATCGGCACAAACGTTACAGCCATAGTCCTGATGATGATTGTGCTGGGAATGAAAAGAAAGTATGACAGAAAACTGAAAAAACGGTGAAAGGTTAATTACAATAGACTTTATGCGTAATCGGTTCAGATCTAGGATTATTACGAACAAATTCATCTCATTCAGGTCGATTATGCATAAAGTCTAATCAAAATGGGCCAGAGAACATGCTGTTTATAATAAACTGTAAAAACTATGAAGAAATCTCGGGTGAAAAAATCATCAAATTTGTAAAAACCGCAGAAAAGATCTCAAAAAAAATACATGGTAGAAATTGCCATTGCGCCTCCACAGCATCTCACCAAAGTCGTATCAAAGAGATCAATTTCGATACTTGCACAGCATGTGGATGATTCAAAGGCAGAAAGTACGACGGGATTCATGATTCCAGGGCTGCTAAAAGAATCCAAGGTAAGCGAATCACTAATCAATCACAGCAAACACAGGGTTGGCCCCAGGACAATTGCAAGGCCAATTCCAAAATTAAGACATCTAAAAATGATTTCAGGATTGTGCGTAAAAGACGCTGCAGAAGCTAGGAAATATTCAAGACTGAACCCGGATTACATTGCAATTGAGTCTCCGGTGTTGATTGGATCTGGCAGGGCAGTCTCAAAAGATGCCGGAATTAACCGCAAAGGCGGCAACTGCAACAAAGGATTCAAAAAACAAAACGAGGCTTCTTCGCGGTGCAGGAATAGCATCAGGAGAAGACGTAGCCAAGGCAATCGAGTTAGGATCCAAGGGAATACTTGTTGCCAGCAGAATCGTCAAGGCAAGGAAACCGGAACAAGGCAATGTCAGAGCTTGCCAAGTCAATGGTTTAATACCCCCTTTTTTGGACTGGTTAATCGTAAAAATGAAGCCGGTATACGCATTTGAAGAGGCAGATAGCAAAAACAGAATGCTGCTAGGTGGAAAGGGAGCAGGACTAAGCGAAATGACCAGGCTAAAGCTTCCTGTGCCGCCAGGATTTACAATTACCACGGAGGTTTGCACCATGTATTATGAAAACGGCAAAAGACTTCCAAAAGGCGTAATGCCATCAGTCATGAAAAATATCAAAAAGATGGAAAAAAAGACCGGCAAGAGGTGGAATTCGACTGAAAACCCGTTGCTTGTCTCTGTTCGTTCCGGTGCGGCAATCTCAATGCCGGGAATGATGGATACGATTTTGAACCTGGGATTAAACGAAAAGACGGTAAAAGGGCTATCAGAGCAGACAAAGAATCCGCGCTTTTCATGGGATTCCTACAGGAGATTCATCCAGTTGTTTGGAAAAGTCGTCTTTGGGGTTGATGACGAAAAATTTGATCATGTCCTGGAAGCTGCCAAGGAAAAACAGGGTGTAAAAGACGACAGCCAGCTAAATGTCGAATCGTTAAAGAAGATTGCATCAGAATGCAGAAAAATTTGTGAAAGGCACACAAGGAGAAAATTCCCGGATTCCCCAGATGAACAGCTGGGATTGGCAATCGAGGCCGTCTTTGAGAGCTGGATGGGGCAAAGGGCAGTAATTTATCGCGAGAAAAACAACATTACAAAAGACATTGCAGACGGGACTGCCGTCAACGTGGTTGCAATGGTGTTTGGAAACATGGGAGATGACAGTGCCACGGGGGTCGTCTTTACCAGAAACGGGCACAACGGCAAAAAGGAGATCGAAGGGGAGTATCTGATTAATGCGCAAGGCGAGGATGTTGTTGCAGGAGTCAGAACCGGAAAAAACGTTGCGTTGCTAAAAAAAGAGATGCCTGAATCTCACAAGGAGCTAAGCACGGCATGTGCCAAATTAGAGAGGCACTTTAGGGAACCGCAGGACATTGAGTTTACAATCGAGCAAGGCAGGTTCTACCTGTTGCAGACAAGGACCGCAAAGATGAGCGCAGGAGCGCTGGTAAAGGCATCAGTAGACATGGTAAGAGAGAAGTTAATCGATAAAGACAAGGCGCTTACAAGAATTCCCGCACAGCAATTAGAGGCACTACTGCACAGAACAATGGACGAATCCAAGCTCAAAAACTTCAAGCAGTTTGCAAAGGGAATTGCTGCATCCCCGGGGGCTGCAAGCGGAGTTGCAGTGTTTGATGTGAAAAAAGCAATCAAGCTGGGAGAGGCAGGAAAGAAAGTGATTCTGATCAGAAAGGAGACAAAGCCAGAGGATGTTCCCGCATTCTTTTCATCAGAAGGCGTATTGACTAGCTTGGGCGGCAAATCGTCTCATGCTGCAATTGTCTCAAGGGGAATGGGCAAGCCGTGTATCGTAGGATGTGCAGAACTAAAAATCGATTATGAAAAGAGCGTTTGTTCTGCAAACGGCAAGACAGTAAAAGAAGGACAGACGATTTCAATTAACGGAAGTCTCGGAACCGTATTCATCGGGGAAGTTCCGACAGTAGAGCCAAAAGTAACCAAAGACTTTGAGCAGATTCTAGACTGGGCACAAAAGGCCAAGGTCCTTGGAATCAGGGCAAATGCAGACACGCCTGAGGCAGCAAGACTTGCAAGAAAGTTTGGCGGAAGGGGGATCGGATTGTGCAGAACCGAGAGAATGTTCAATGCAAATGACAGAATCGGTCTGTTTGTAGACATGATTATGACCGAAGATTCCAAGCAAAGGGCCAGAGTGCTAAAGAGACTAGGACAGTTACAAAAAAGGGACTTTAAGCAGATTCTAAAGGCAATGGAGGGGTACGAGGTCACAATCAGATTGCTTGATCCGCCATTGCATGAATTTTTGCCGAATCCCGAGGAGCTGTCAGAAAAAATTCACAAGCTAAAAGCAAAAAAGGCATCCAAGGAGATCAAAAAGGCAAAAGCGGTGCTAAAAAGGGCCAGAGAACTTGCCGAAGTCAATCCGATGATGGGCCACAGAGGGGTCAGAGTCGGAGTGACATACCCGGAAATCTACGAGATGCAGATTCAAGCAGTCTTTGATGCGCTAGTTGAACTAACAAAGAGAAGGGTAAAGGCACGCCCGCAGATCATGGTTCCGCAGATCAGCAGCATTGCAGAACTAGACCACATTAAGAAAATTTATGATTCAGTCAAGGGAGAGACTGAGAAAAAACACAGGATGAAACTAGACATCAACTTTGGAACGATGATCGAGGTGGTAAGAGCTGCTTTGACGTCAAATGAACTTGCCACGACTGCAGAATTCTTTAGTTTCGGAACAAATGATCTGACTCAAGGAACGTTTAGTTTCAGCAGGGAGGACGTGGAAGGGAAGTTCCTTCCAGAATACATGGAAAAAGAACTGCTTGAAAAAAACCCGTTCCAGTCAATTGACGTAAACGGTGTGGGCAGCCTCATGAGAATCGGCATTGCCAACGGCCGCACAGTAAGAAGGAACATGGAAATTGGCATTTGCGGAGAACATGGAGGAGACCCAGACTCGATAAAGTTCTGTCACGAGGCAGAACTGAGCTATGTCAGTGCATCACCACACAGGATTCCGATTGCCATTGTAGCTGCGGCGCAAGCTGCAATAGAGCAGCGGCAACAGCGACGGCAACACAAGTAACAGGCAGGACAGCCAGATGAAATGTGCCAGAAAATCGGGCAGAAACAGAAACCAGACAGAGGAGACACGAGGCCCCAACTACAAGACATAGACAGCAATTCTTACGTATATTTTGTTTTGATGTAGTGGCAGGGACGCTAGCAATAGACAGTATGGCGGCCATTGAAAGTTCTTGGTCATGAAAAAATGCATCCCTGCATGATTCGTGCCTATGTGTACTCGAGAACTTTTAATCGTCACCATAGTAGCAGGAGCAGGCGTAGTCTAAAAGAACGGCCAAGTGAAATGTAGATGAGGTTTGCTGTTTTGTCCCGATATTGAGGCGTCGTGCCTCCTGCCCAGTTTTGGTTTTACTCGGTTTCAGGATACTTTTCACTTGGCTGAAGAAAATAATACATTTTAAAGCCAGCCACCCCAATTCAAAATCATGCTTCCAAGAATAGATTCCATAAAACAAATGCGCCAAAAAATCGGAATCACACAGAAAAAGCTTGCAACAATGACGGGGGTTAGCACTTCGATGATCAATCAGATAGAGTCAGGCAGAAGTCATCCAAGCTATGATACTGCAAGGAGGGTCTTCGATAGCCTTGCAAAATTAGAAGGAGAGTCATCATCACATACTGCAGGGGATTTCTGTAGCAGGGGCATTGTAAAGTTAAAACCGTCAAACACGCTGCATGATGCCATCAAAAAAATGCACCAGTTATCAATCAGCCAGATCCCGGTTTTTAGCGGTGCAGATGTTGCAGGGGTTGTATCCGAAGACGGGATTGTAAAGCATCTTGCAGACCTGGGCGAGACAGAACTAAAGAAGGCAAGGCTTGCCGATACCATGGAACCCGTGCCGCCAATTGTGGACTTTGAAACGCCTGCAAATGTGCTAGTTCCATTAATAAGATATTCAAAGTGCATTCTAGTCTCAAAGAAATCAAAGATTGTAGGAATCATTACGGCTTCGGACACACTAAAGATGATGGAATGACAGACGAATCAGAGGGAGCAAGGATTGATCATCAGAGAAACAAATCAGACATTGTCAATCTGGTCAAAGATGTTCCGGTTGAACAAATGGGGAGACAGAGAATACAAGACAAAGCTGCTGGAGGAGGAACTGGTAAAAAAGGACGAGGGACTAATTCAGAAAGCAATAAGAAGAATCAAGCAAGAAAAAGGGCCAGGATGAATTTTTCAGGCAGGGTCACTCTTTAGGATGAGCACACAGTTCTGCCAAAACTCCGTGAAGGGATTTTGGATGAATGAAGGTGACCTTTGTTCCTGCCGAACCAGGACGGATCTGGCCTAGGAATTGCACCCCGCAGACTTGCATTCTTTTAACTTCGCCCTCAATATTGTCGGTCTCTAATGCTATGTGATGCAGGCCTTGTCCTTTTTTCTCCAGGAATTTCTTGATTGGACTATTGTCATTTGTGGGCTGCATTAATTCAACACGGCCGTTTTCCAAACGGATAATTGCAACTTTGACACCTTCGGTTTCGACTGTTTCAAATTCCACGCTATCAGCGCCAAGCGCTTCTTGATAGACTTTGGCAGACTCTTCAACATCGTTTACTGCAATGGCAACATGATCAATCTTCATATAGAATTCGTCTTTTGTTAGTATAATTTATTGGTTTTATTGGGCACATCCAAGTGGAACGTACCAAAAAATCAAGTAAAAACAGAAACAAGACGAGGCATGATGCCTCAGTAACAAGACAAAAAACAATTCTCGTTTACATTTCACTTGGCCGTATGACAAGACCAACATCGACAGTTTTTGCGACTTTCCAGAAAAGGTGCACAAGAAGCTCGGCAAGGTGCTGATATTCGTAGATAACGCATCATACCAAGGTTGTCGCCTAATTCATCAGAAATTTTGAAAGCCATACGATGTTGTCCGGATTAGGCGTGCAAAAAGGGAGGAAATTCCGAAAAACGTGTAGATTGAGCCAAACAGGTGGAATTAGGCGGCAACCTCGGTTCTAGCTGTTACTGCCAAGCGGATTTTTCAGAAATTGGCCGGTTCGGACATGGGGGTTGAACACATGATAAAAAACACGCCCGCCGGAGCAGTTTGTTGCATAACTTCCTTTTTCGTCAAAAAACTCCTGATTTCGATGAGCCGAAATCAACTGTGGTTTTTATCTGGATTTATCATTTAGGACGAATTCAAGCAAAAAAATCGAGTTATGCAACAAACTACGTCGTAGCCAAGGCGATGGATCAACCCCCCTGGCATGGTAAGAGTTTACCCCTCAGGCGACACTGCTGGCCGGAGCCTTGATCACCGTGCCTACCACGACGTATTTTCGGGAGGGGGTAAACTCTTACCTGACATGTATCGTAGAGATTATTTTAGTCTCAAATAAATGCAAAATTATATAAACTTCTGCACCATATTGATACTAGATGAATATTACCACAATAAAATTGTTAAAATTCCTAGCCGAGGGCCCAAGAGAGGCAATTCTGCTGCCAGACCTGCTTGGAGTAAAAAAGAGGCAGCTTGCATATATAGTCAGAGGTCTCAAGGAGCTAGGCTATGCAGAAAAGGAGGACGGCATCATCAGACTCTTGGAAAATCCAAAGACCGTACTTTTTAGAGACGTATCCAAGACCGTAGACGTTCAAAGGCTGCTCTGTGGATCAAATGAGACAGTATTCTTATGGCTGGCAGGCGCATCATCAGTTGATGAAATAGTGAGAAAATCAGGATTGTCCAGGGCAACGACACACAGGGCTGTTTCAGATCTACAATCCATAGGTGCGATAACAAAAGAGGGGGACAAGATAAGAATAAACGAGTCCAAAGAGTCGCTAGGGCAGTTTGCTGCCATGCTGATGACAGAGTACGTACAAAAATACGAGGACGACGGCGCAGAGGTCATATACAGGGACGGGCTCCGGACATTAAGAAGGGTTCCTGCAGGAAGAACCGCAAGGGGTGAGACGACTGCCTTTACGCTGTTCTCAGAATACGGTATGGAATACAGGACAGTTTATGATTACTTTTGCGAGCAGGACGGAGACTTGGACATGCAAGATGTTCTAATGCATGCAGTTTATGCAGCCAGTCACGAAAAAAACAGGATGGCGTTGCTGATCAGCATTGTTTTTTATGCAAAGCACAAAGACGGGATGGACACCCTTCAGATGAGAAGAAAGGCAGATGGGATGGGAGTCTCAAAAGTGTGGCTGGATGTGGAGGCATACATCAGGGGAGGGCAGCTGAAAAACCCAGGCCTGTTTTTGCCGTGGGATGAGTTTGTCTCCAAGGCCGACATGTACGAGGTGCCAGCTGAAAAGTATTCCATGCCGGAGCCAAGCGAGTCGTTGTTTGAGGACTGGGGCAGGAAGCTGAGGAAGCCAATGAATGTCTACCTGTTTGGCGGAGAAAACATGAGGATCAAGAGACTAAAGGACAGCACGAAGGACTGCGACATGGTAGTAGAAAACAAGGAGATCTTTGAGGCTGCCGAGAAAATTCTTACAAAAAAACTGGGATACAGGCCAGTAATCAAATCAGAGTACTCTGATGAGGACAAGAGAATACATCCTGACGATATTTTTGTCCATGAAAAGAAAAGCAGGATAGACCTGTTCACGACTAGAATAATGCATGACCTTATACTGTCGTCCCCGATGAGGGAAAAGGCCGACATTCGGAACTATGGGAAGCTCAAGGTCGGGCTACTTCGAAACGAGCATGTCTTTTTGCTAAAGGCCATTGCAGGCAGGGAGGGCGATATAGAGGACATGGCTGCCTTGGTCAGGGGAGAACCTGACGGTCCCCGGGAGTTGCAGCACGGCTCCTTTGACTGGGATCTGGTATGGGATGAAATCCTGCTGCAGGAGGGTATGGATCAGACCAGGGACTTTACGACGGATGTTTTTGAGCAGATATCGTACCTTGCGCAGCAAACGGGCATCGTTGCCCCATTTCTAGGCAGGCTGAGAAGGCATGTCATAGACGGCGTGATCAAGAGAATACTGCATGGCGGCAGCATGCCGATAAAAGAAATGGTGGAGCTGCTAGTTGGTAAGGACAGCGAGTCAATGATTCGAAACAGGATCGATTCGCTAAAAAAGGCTGGGATCGTCGAAAAGTATCTCATAGGGAGGACGGCACATGTCAGGCTGCTAAAAGGCAATGAATTTGTCAAGAAGGAACTCAAAATGAACATGCACTGCCTTGGGAGCTACCTTGACTGGCGTTTTTACCTGAGGCAAAGACAGTCGGATCGGAACATCCGGGAGATGGCAGGGGAGCTAAAAGAGATGGGATTTCAGACGATCGGGGAGGTCGATGAGGCGGTCAGGAGCTCCGTCGAGGTGCTAAGACGGTACGAGGATGAACAGCTTTCAAAGCGTCGTCTTGACGTGGTTGGCGCAGCAAGAATCTGCATCGGCCTGCACCGTCCGGAGATCGGTAAAAAACGATCATCAAGATATTTCGTCGACAAGTTTGAAAAATACCACAATATGATATCTGGCAGCAGTGCACCACGTCTGACAAGGACGGAGGAAAAACCAGGGTTGAACATGCGTTGAGGTTTTCTCCCATATTTTTTGTAATTACAAGCTTGGCACTGTCATTTGCTTTTTTTACTACTGTCATATAGCAACTGGCAGAAGTCTTTGAGTCAAAACATGGTCAGATTGCCCGTGAAAGACCTCAATTATTTGTGAGTGCTGATAGTATCCTTTTCAATTAAAAAAAATCCAGGAGGCCATATCCAGTCTTTCCAGAAACATCCTTTAGTAGCGTCCTGCAGGCAGTGACGTAGTGCGTGCAGGAGGCCTAATTTGTATCGTATCGAATTTGGAGCCATCTTGTGTAAAACTACTGCAGACTGGGCCAGGATGTAGATTTATTATTGAGCATAACTGACTTGAATCATGCGAATGTGGTGGGTTGCAATGGCAATAGCAATCGGAATTACATGGGTTGGAATGAATTATCTGCTTCCGTTCAAGTAGCAGGCTCAAAATTATCACATATTTTCATGTGTGCGGGAGGATTTATGGGAATCATAGCGATCGCTTTAAATTTGCTGAATCATGGTTGTCTTTCGGCTTGAGAAAAGGATTCATCACCAACAGACTGCGCTCCGGAAGAAAGACTATAGAGACATCGTCATCCGTAAAAAGACAGACAAAGACCATACAGGGGGAGAAGTTCGCATGGACTGACTTGCAGAATCCCGACAGAAAAGACGTAGAGCAACTAGCTGAAAAATACAACTTCAATGCGCTTAACATCGAGGACTGTATGACAAAATTTGAACTTCCAAAACTAGACAGCTATGACGATCACTTTTTCGTAATCTTGCATTTTCCGCCATTGTCGCAAAAAGTGGGGATTTCAAAGAACAGCCAGCTGTCAATTTTCCTGGGAAGGGATTTCCTTGTAACGGTTCATCAGGGAGACCTCCAGCCATTAGTGGAACTAGTAGACATCTGCAAGGCAGGCTCATCAGACCGCCAAAGAAAGGACAGGCTCTTGGGCAAGTCCTCTGGATTCCTGCTTCATGAAATTATTGATGTCCTAGTAGACGATCTGCTTCATACTTCAAGAAAAATCATGGTAAATCTTGACGAGATGGAAGACAGGGTCTTTGACGAGACAAAGGCAGTTGCAAGAAACATTGCCCTTTTGCGAAGGGAGATCAACAGGCTAAGAAGGATTGCGAATCCCTTGAAGAGATTTGTGCTGGAAATTGCAAAAAGCATCAAATCGTTTTCTGAAAGGGAGGACGAGGAGCTTACGCTGTACTTTGATGATGTGATTGACCACATTGACAAGGTGATTGAGACGCTAGAAGAGTCAAGGGAGACGATGGAGATCTACAAGGATACCGACTTTGTGCTAAGCACCGAGAAAACAAACAAGGTTTTGGCAGTTCTGACAATCATCTTTACGCTGGCAATCCCTTCTACTGTGATCGGCACGTTTTATGGAATGAATGTTGATCTGCCAGGCGGAATCGGGGACAGCCCTGTGATTCTAGGGCCGTTTACGACGTTTATCATAGTCATACTGGCATCTGCAGTTCCGGCAATCCTCATGTTTGCCTATTTCAAAAAATTAGGGTGGATCAACAGCTAAATTCCAAAAATATCAGGATCATCTGCCAGATCAGGAAATAATGAGCTTAGATAAATACGAGACATTCGTACAAAAATTATGGGTAAAATCAAAATCAGAACTGGCAGAGGCACAGGCACCATAGAAGTGGACAGTGACGCTACAAAGTGGTCCGGTGACGAGTTCAGGAAAATTCAGGAAGCAAGAAAGAAAGCTGCTGCCGGCAGGACAGTATCCTCAGGCAGGGGCACCGGAAGAAGGAAGTTAAGCGACATGCCAGAGCCAAAAGACAGGCCAGAATACAAGGGAAGAATCAGTTCTGGACGAGGTACCGGTTCTAGAAAAAAATAGAAAAAAGAGCAAAATCTTAACTTTTCATTTTTATGATCATTCACCTAGAGTATTCTCTTGAAGAATGCGGGCTAGATCTTGACATCATCAGTGCTTTCTGCCCTGAGCTTGTCCCAGTCGGCAAGGAAGTTTTCCAATCCGGTCTTGGTCAGCGGGTGCAAAAACATCTTGTCTAGGACCGCAGGAGGCAGCGTGACTATGTCTGCGCCAATCTTTGCCGCATCAACGACATGCAGCGGGTGGCGAACGCTTGCGACTAGAATCTCGGCTCCAAGATCATAGTGTGAAAAGATTTCCTTTATCTCCCTGATCAGATGCATTCCGTCTTGGCTGATGTCATCGAGTCTTCCAATGAACGGACTGACATATTTTGCTCCGGACTTGGCAGCCAGCAATGCCTGGCTTGCAGAAAAGATCAGTGTAACGTTTACGGGAATTCCTTGAGAAGAAAGTGATCTGCATGCCTTTAGTCCGTCAGGGGTCATGGGAACTTTGACCACCACGTTCTTGCCATATTCTCTCAGACGTCTTCCCTCCTCGACCATTCCTGCAAAATTGGTACTTACAACTTCCAGGCTGACATCCCCCTTGACGATTGAAGTGATTTGAGCCATCACATCTTTTGGATTTCGGCCTTCCTTGGACATCAAAGACGGATTGGTGGTGATTCCGTCCAGCAGTCCCATGTCGTTGAATCTCCTAATTGATTCCAGATTGGCTGTATCAAGAAAAATTTTCATGGCTTTTTGCTCCTCAGCTCTTTTGCCTGTTTTGCTATATTAACTGATGTTATGCCGTGTTTTTCCAAGAGGAGCGGAATTTCATCATCTCTGGCAGATTCGCCAAACATGTCCTGGGCGCCAATACGCCTGACATGCACCGGATAGGATTCGGAGACTGATTCTGCCACTGCAGAGCCCAGACCTCCAAAGATATTGTGCTCTTCGGCAGTTACGATACAGCCAGTCTCCCTTGCGGCTTTTTCCAGAATCCCGTTGTCGATGGGCTTGATGGAGAACATGTCAAGCACCCTGCATGAGATTCCGTCCCGTTGCAGGGATTCGGCGGCCTCTAATGCCATGTGGACCGTAATTCCGCATGCGGCAATCGTGCAATCGGCCCCGTCTCTGATTGTGATGCCTTTTCCAGTACTGAATTCCTGGGATTCAGAGTGCACCAGAGGGGTTTTGGAACGGGCCATTCTCATATAAAACGGGCCGTATTGGTTTGCCATCAGTCTGGTTAATTTTGAGACAGCAATTGTATCGGCAGGAATAAAGACCCTAAAGTTGGGAATCGCACGCATGATCGCAATGTCCTCAAGCTGCTGATGGGAGCCGCCATCAGGCCCGACAGATAGCCCGCCATGAGAGACCACCAGTTTTACATCGAGTCCTCTACCCCTCTGCATCTTTTTTCCAGTAGGAGACATGGGCGGGGGGTTGGGAGGAGGAGGAGGAATGGAGGAAGGGGGGTTGGGAGGAGGAGGAATGGAGGAAGGGGGGTTGGGAGGAGGAGGAATGGAGGAAGGGGGGTTGGGAGGAGGAGGAATGGAGGAAGGGGGGTTGGGAGGAGGAGGAATGGAGGAAGGGGGGTTGGGAGGAGGAGGAATGGAGGAAGGGGGGTTGGGAGGAGGAGGAATGGAGGAAGGGGAGGAAGGGGAGGAAGGGGAGGAAGGGGAGGAATAGAAAGGAGAAGGATATGCAATGTTGTTTCTTATTTGGTCGACTGCGCGTCCGGGAAGGAAGATTGCATACGTGCTTGCAAAAGACGTCTTTCCAGAGGCGGCAAGACCGGCAGAAATTGTAACAAGGTTTGCCTCGGCGATTCCTACATTGAAGAACCTGTCGGGAAATTCCCTTCCAAAGCCTGACGTTTTTAACGAATCGGTGGTGTCTGCTCCCAGAACTATGATGTCAGGATTTTCCCTTCCCAGCAGGATCAGAGACTTGGAATACTCAGAACGCATGTCAGTCATTACGGCATCATTCATACAAAACCTGCCTCCTGCGCAATTTTTCTGATCTGCTCCTGCTTTTCTCCGGCCACATGGAGGCCGATCCATTTGTGCACCAGTTCAGAGCCCCCAAGCTGGTTGGCTTTCTCAAGAAGCTGCCTTCTTCGGGATTTCAGGATCTCGTCTCTGAAATCCCGGATTGCGGCCCTTACGTCTTGCTGACCAACGATCGCCCCGCCGCCAACAAAAGATCTGGCGCCATCGGCAAATACAGAGCCGACATTCTCCAGATTTACGCCTCCGTCAGCCTCTATACATCCGGAGAAACCATGCTGAGACAGCAGGGAGTTTAGCCGGGCCATCTTCTCATGCGTGGCTTCAATGTATCTTTGACCGGATTCTCCGGGAACAACAGACATTACAATGATTTGATCTAGCGTGGGGATGAACCTGTAGGCCCACTCTGGAAATTCCGTCTCGGGGTTTACTGCAAAGCCGACACCGACCTGGTTTTGTTTTAGCAGATCATGGATTTCGCCGAAGCTTGACTCGTCTGTGGCCTCGGCATGCACGGTTACGACGTCACTTCCCGCATCAATATAGTCCCGGACGTGTTTTACGGGATCGTTTATCATCAGATGGGCATCAAAGGGGATTACCGTCAGCGGCCTTAGTTCTTTGATTTTTGCATGATCAAACGTCTTGTTTGGGACAAACTGGCCGTCCATCACGTCAAGATGAATGCAGTCAGCCCTGCCATTTACGCATCTTTTAACCTCGTTTTCAAGGTTTGTCATGTCGCCTGCAATAATGGAAGGCGCAATCATGAATTGCGAGTCCAGTTCCTGTCCGATGATCGGGACTACATCCGAATCGGGAGCCTTTCCATGCCATTGGGGGTTGTCTTCCATGTGCTCGACTGATTTTCCTTTGACGGTTCTGCAGACGATTATTGTGGGAACGCCTTTTGTTGCGTCTGCCTTTTTAATTGCAGCATCTACCTGTTCTATGCGGTGGCCGTCAACCTCTATTACGTTCCATCCAAATGACCTCCATTTGTCGCCGGTCTTCCACCTTGATGCGTCCTTCCACATATCTGAGAGGTCGTCGTCTCCTTCCAGTCTTTGGTCTAATGGCATGACTAGTTCGGTGTAAGAGTCTTGCTGGATGAAGTTCCTGTCCAAAAACACAGTCAGGTTGTCTACCTTGTATTTGGACGCAGTCATGGCGGCCTCCCAGACCTGGCCCTCGTCGGATTCACCGTCGCCGATAATTGTGTAAACACGGTATCTTTTCGAATCCAGTTTTCCGGCAAGTGCGATTCCAATCGAATAAGACAGGCCGGTACCAAGGGAGCCTCCGCAGAACTCGACTCCCGGACATTTGAGATCAGGATGGCCCTGCAATCTGCTTCCAAACTTTCTCAGGGTTTCAATCTCTGCCTCTGGAAAATATCCGGCAACTGCCATGTTGGAGAAGAGGCCGGGCGCGGCATGACCCTTGGATAGGACCAGGCGATCCCGGTCTTCCCATCCAGGGTTGCCGGGATCAAATTTCAGGTGTTTGTAAAACAGGCATCCAAGAATCTCAGCCATGGAAAAGGAGCCTCCTGGATGTCCGGAGCCGGCGCTGCTGGTGCCTTTAATGACCAGCTTGCGGGCTCGAAGAACCTTCCTTTTGATCTGATAATAGTCAAGCCCCGCCATCTCGATCGTTATCGTGTCAAATTTAATAAAAATCTACTTCTAAACAGCCTTCCCAAAAGCACCCTATTCATGGCAGTGCAGACGGCTGTATGCGGATCTGCAGGAGGCTTGGGCAGCTGTTTTGAGCTTGGGCAGCTGTTTTGAGCTTGGGCCGTTTGTTTTTACCTGGAACTTTTG
The DNA here is from genome assembly GCA_965214775.1 of Candidatus Nitrosopumilus sp. Classification (GTDB taxonomy): domain Archaea; phylum Thermoproteota; class Nitrososphaeria; order Nitrososphaerales; family Nitrosopumilaceae; genus Nitrosopumilus. The sequence goes on from OZ243974.1 coordinate 325,394, forward strand.
GAAAGACTGACGATCAGACGTTGTGGTGTGCCGTATGAGGATCATGTTTGTTGGTCATGACGTTCCAGCCCACCTGCCCACCTGCCCACCCACCTGTCTGTCCGTTTTGGGTAGCTTTTCCTGATCGCATACGAGGCATCCTAGACTTTTCACGGGATACTCTCGGCAGCAGATCCTACGAGGCAAAAAGGGACTGATCAAGCATGTGACAAGCCTCTTCCCGCAGGTAAAAAAACACCAAGAGCCAAGATTCGTTGATCATCTTTGGTGATTTTTGACAAATTTCAATTTTTTAGGCACGGTTATGCAACAAACTTGGCCTAGGGGGCAAACTCATCTGAGGCCAAGGCAAAGTTTTTACACATATTTTACGTATGTTTTGTGACATATGAATATCACAAAGAATACACAAAATATACGCAAAGGACTATCAGACAGAGAGGCGGCATTGCTGAGTATGCTTGCCAGAGATGGCAGGTCAGTCATAGGATACGAGGATGTCTCAAATGCAGTACACGCATCCTATCAGAACGCAAGAAAGATCGTAGAGAGGCTAACCAAGAAAAGATGGCTGATACAGATAGCAAGGGGAAGATACCTTATTTCGCCGCTGAGTGCAGGAATAGAATCCGAATACACGGAACACGAGTTTGTCATGGCGTCTAGTCTTGCCGCAGGCAGACCGTACTATATCGCATACTGGACTGCGTTGAACCATTACGGATACACGGAGCAAACCCCACTTGTCGTATCTGTTGCAACTACCTCCAGAATATCAAATGCCGTTGTACATGGCGTAAGATACAAGTTTATCACAATAGGCAAGGCAAAGTTCTTTGGCACAAGAAGCCTCCTTGTCGGAGGCAAAAAAATCACAATCTCCGACAGGAACAAGACAATGGCAGATGCCCTGGATCATCCAGAATACTGCGGCGGGATAGAGGAGGTTGCAAAATGCCTGTGGAATGCAAGAGACGACGTGTCGTTTGAGAAAATTGTCGACTATTCAAAAAGGATACAAAACAGCACGGCAATCAAAAGACTCGGCTACCTGACTGATGTGCTTGGAATGGATGTGCCCTCCCCTTTATACGATCAAATGCGCGGCCTGATCGGGTCGGGACTCTCCCTGCTAGACCCCCACTCAACTAAAAGCAAGAAATCCAATCCAAGGTGGAGACTATTTGTAAACGCGTCAACAGATGCCATTCTGGAGGCAAAATCTACGGCATAGGTGATTAGAAGTTCTTACCGATGAGCAGATACGAGTGCTTGCAAGACAGCAGAAAAAGCCAGCAGGAGTGATTGACAAGGACTATGCGCTAGAATGGCTACTGCATGGCATCTATCACAAGGACTCGGGGATCAGAGACGCGGTGATCCTCAAGGGAGGTACGGCGATAAGAAAGGTATTCTTTGCCCAAACGTGGAGATTTTCCGAAGACCTCGACTTTACAATACTTCCAGGCACGGATCCGAAGACCATAACATCCGGCTTTGAAGAGGTTTATGACATCTTGGAGAATGAGGGAGGCATCAAATACGAGGGAGAGCTAAACGTTCCTGGCAGCGGGCGAGCAGTCTTGGGATTCGTTCATTTTACAGGCCCAATTGGAATGAAGAACAGGATAAAAATCGATGCGTCAAGAATAGAAAAAATGGCAGATTCTGTATCCATGCAAACAGTAACTGCATCTTATGCAGACCTCGAGGATTTCCCGGTAAGCAGCTACACGCTCAACGAGACAGCATCCGAAAAGATTCGTAGCACCATGCAGCGAAGCAAGGCAAGGGATTACTATGACATCTGGAAGATGTTTGGAAAAGACAGCCCACGTGACATTGATGTTGAGTTGGTTGGAGACATGGTAAGGCGCAAGTGTGCAATCAACGATATAGAGTACAATCCATCAAAAATCTTTGATGCTGGCCGTCTTGATGGATTAAAAGAGCATTGGGAAAAGGAGCTAGGCAGACGTACAACTTCAGGTCCTTTTTATACTGACAGTCAAACATTTTTGGGCAGCATCTTATGATCAGATGCCCCTGCGAACATGGCTGAACATCAGACATTTGTGATCAGATATTGCAGGTTTGGAATTTACGGGAGTGACATAATATCGGCATCTTGGTCAAAGAATTTCGATGGAAATCTTTTTTGATCTTGCCTGTCTGATGTAACATATGGACTCCAAAGCCGTGCTTGCACACTGTACGGATCCTGGAAAGGCACTTGTCATGATCATGGAGCAGGATGAGAAGATCTCCGGGCTGGAAAAAGAACTCTCTATTGTCAAGAAGGAGAATGCTGATGTCAAGAAGGAGAACTCTAAGCTTCAGGCAAGGCTTGCCCTGTACGAGAGTCCCAACATGCCCACGTCCACGCCGTCATTATACAATGATGCCAGAAGAAAGTTCAGGGAGAAAAGGGGCGAGGATCCCGGCGGCAGTCCCGGCGATGCTGCTCGGGGCAAGAAACGCGGCCCTCCGTGCAGACACCATGGTACATCGCACGGCAACCGACCATCAATGACATTAAGGTACGATCTTGGCTCCAAAATATGCCCAAAGTGCAACATCCAGTTACGGATGCTCAAGCCGATCCACAAGCTTGTAAACGACCTAGATGACTCCATGCGCATGCTCACTGCCAATGCCATCATCCAAAACGCGGTGTGTCCACAGTGCAATACCGTGCATGTCGCAGCTACCCCGTTTCTAAGCGGCACGTCACTTGGGCCCGTCTCACTCTCTCTAATCATGATGTTCTTTGAGAAGGGAAACACAGACGAGGACATTGCAGAGTACTTTCAGTATATGTTTGGATTCAAGATGGCCCCAAATACCGTGACTGCCGCCCGGCACGCAGTGGCAGAGGCGATTCAACAAAACATGATACAACGCATACAGTCATTCATTGCGGGCAGGCCGTGGATACAGATGGACGAGACCGGATTTAAGCGCGGCGACGGACACATGGGATACGTCTGGGTGCTCAACTGCGAGGGGGCGTGCTTTGTGGTATTTGCAGATTCCCGGTCCTCTGAGGTACTGCACACGCACTTTGGATGGCTGGATCCCAAGACTCCCATAGTCGTAGACGGACTGGCCCAGTACAAGCTGTTCTTTGTGACAATCCAGAGGTGTTGGAGGCACCTTCTGGCGTATGCAGAAAAGCTTGCAGTAAAGATGCCCGAAGGCGATAACGAGAAAAGGTATGACTTGCTGCTGGAATTCTACAGGAAGATAGATAAAATCAAGACGCTTGCGCCGCTTACATGCATGGAGCTTTCCAGGGAAGTATACAAAATAATCAACCCGTATGAGGACGTTCACGTGCGTACACACCTGCTAAACGCCATACATAACATGTTTACGTGTCTGGCGCATCGGGGAATGCCGCTGCACAACAACGATACGGAGCGGTGCATACGCGACGGGATCATACCACAACGCAATGCACGTCACAAGATTGTAACTGACGGGGGAAGAAAGACGGCTTCTGCGCTGCTGACATTTTCGATGACATGTCGCAAGCAGAATATACATCCTGCCGGCGGACTCTTGAAATACCTGCGGAATCCGGGCTGGGATGTCTTTGCAGAAGCAAGAGATGATGATGATAATGCGCGCCTGCTGTCCTCGCTTGTCAATACGGACGGTACAAAATACAGCGTCTTTGAGTGTCCCGGGCCGCCGCCGGTGTGGCCGCCTGTAGTCGATGATGACGCAGGCAGTGAAGGAGGAGCGGTACGCCGGAACCGGATGGCCGTCGTACCAGTAGCAGCTCCTACAACAACATGATCCGTCTGGCGCCTACGGGACGGCGTAACCCGTAGCTTCATGTCAAAGAATCCGGCCGTGTAGGCAAGTCTGCCAGTCAACAACGCCTGGCAAATCTGACAATGCTGGTTTCCTGCAGGTGCCGTCTGCCAATAATCTGCTGTCTGCGCGCTGCCGGTCTTGCATATACAAGGGACGTGTGGTGATGATGTAGCGGGTCTGTCACAGCAGATGCGGAAGGATCAAAAAGTTCCGGGCAAAAAGTTCCCTAGTCAGTATAAAAAGGACCTGAAGTTGTACAGGCAGACTGGCAGTTGGGGAGCTGCCAGAACCTGACAGGGTTTTCAAAGACATGCAGGAGCTGCTTGGGTTTCTTCCTGCAAAATAATCTCAAAGCAAATTGGTACAATCTGTGGCCGGAACAGTGCCAGATCAGTGGATCTGAAGACTGCCTGCGCCCACAGCATGCCCTGAAAAGACAAGGCCGGCAGGAAACCACGGACGGGGGAGTGTAATCAGCCAGGTTGAGCACAAAGGCCCAGGTCGGCTGTTTCCTAATTCGGCAGTCCAGTCTAATTTTCCAAACTCTCCAGCGTATTGATCAGGACGGATGCAGGTTCCCTAATGACAGGCCGCAAGAGGCGCGACTGGTACTGAAACTATCACCATGCTGTCCACAGCCGTGAACCAGGGTTTCTCCTATCCAATGGTTTCTTTGATCGCAGGCAACCAATGTCCCGTCAAGAAGAAGAGGAAGAAGACCAGTTCCAGACCCGGACGACTGTAGTGCGCACAGCCGTAACAAGCTTGCATGTCTGCACTTTGATTGGCCTCTGATTTGACGTACCGTGACATGCAGTGTCCTCCCTTATGCACCCTGTTCATGGCAGTGCAAACGGCAACATGCGGATCTGCAGGCGGCTTGGGCAGCTGTTTTGAGCTTGGGCCGTTCGTTTTTACCTGGAACTTTTTGGAAAGACTGCATCGAATCAAAACCGATCAGTCACGGTTTAATTTCAGAATCTTAAGAATCTATTAAATCTAAATAGTGTGACAGATGTGGTGTGGTGTATCAGAATGAGAATCAGGCTAGAGTCATCATTGCCCAAAAGGAGAACAGAACTGCTCTGCGGGTTTGTTCTCGAAGGGAATGACAAAGTACTGGGATTGCCAAAATATGACTCCAAAACCGATGCCTCCACGTCATCATCATCATCGTCATCATCAATTAGCCAGTCAATAAAAGACAATGGCGGAAAATTTGGGAATTTGACAGTAATTCCGATCTCAGGCAAAAATCCTGCTCGCCGGATTTTGCTTGCAGGGATTGGAAAGAAAGAAAAGATGACCAATGACACGATCAGGTGTGTTTCTGGAAAGATTGCCCTCAAAGCCAGGGAACTAAAACTAAATGAGCTCACGGTTGTGGCGCCTCCCAGTTTTGTCAGCAAAGTTTCCTCAAGCATCCCGCAGATTGTTGAGGGAGTAAAAATGTCGCTTTACAAGTTTGACAAATTCAAGGCAGAAAAAGAAGATGCCGCTCTTGCAAACCTTACAATTGTCAGTCCACGATCAGCCGGAGTCTCCTCCAAGGAGGCTGTCAAGTCATCGGAGATCATTGCAGACGGCGCAGTTTTTGCCAAAAGCATAGCAAACCTTCCGCCAAATGAATGCAGTCCCTCAACCCTGGCAGGTTTTGCAAAAAAAATATCATCAAGCAAGAAAAACAAGATGAAATGCAAGATAATTTCAAAGTCCGAGCTAAAAAAGAAGGGTTTTGGCGGAATTGCAGCCGTTGGCCAGGGCAGCAAAAACGAGCCAAAATTGATCATCATGGAGTATGAGCACGGTCCCAAAAACAGAAAGCCGATAGTCCTTGTTGGAAAGGCAATAACGTTTGACACGGGAGGAATCTCGCTCAAGCCGGGGGCAAACATGGACGAGATGAAGTTTGACAAATGCGGCGGATGCACGGTTTTAGGAATTATGAAAGCTGTCTCAGAATTGGGACTGCCAGTCAACCTGGTCGGAATCGTTCCATCTGCCGAAAACATGCCTGATGGAGAATCATACAGGCCGGGGGACATTATCAAATTGTACAGCGGCAAGACTGCCGAAATTTTGAATACAGATGCCGAAGGCAGGCTAATTCTTGCAGATGCGCTTGCATACGGGGAAAAACACTACTCTCCGCAGGCCATCATAGATTTTGCAACGCTGACAGGCGCCTGCATAGTCGCGTTGGGAACCAACGTTGCAGGAATGGTCTGCAGTGATGAGAAGCTTGCAGGAAAGATTTTTGATTCGTCAAAAAGGACGGCCGAGGAAGTCTGGCAGCTTCCATTAAACCAGGACTATATGGACATGATAAAATCAGACGTTGCAGACATGAAGAACATGGGAATTGGCAGGGCGGCAGGCACGATTACTGCTGCGGCATTTTTAAGAAATGCAGTTGAAAAGACCCCATGGGCACATCTTGACATTGCCGGGGTTGCATGGACTCAGACTGCAACAAAAGAGAAACCGTACAATCCCAAAGGCGCAACCGGTTTTGGTGTTCGGCTGATTTTAGACTATTTGCAAAACTTGTAACTGCCCTAGTATCCGCGACTGTTCCTGTCAGGCTTGCCGACGTTTGGGTTTCTCCATCCGTGTTTTTCCATCATGTGGTTCATTAGTCGAATGTCATCATCACACGTTTCCCCGCATACAGAGCAGTCTACCACCATGAAACGGCTTGAGGGATTCAATATTAATAGATTGGAACTTGGAAAATGCCAGCACTGCTGCTTCCCAAGGGCTCTCGCATCTTAGTAACACAACAGCGACGTCAGGTTTGACTTCCAAGTTCGGAAAGGGATTGGGTCGCACCCTAACGCTATGGCCGGCTTGAAAGACAAGGCCAGAATCCCAATTATTAACGTAGCGAAACCCCAGGTTCTTCTGTCAACTTACGGGGCTGGCTGCGGCTCTTCTTCTCCGCATGTCAGCGGCCGGGGCTTTTGAGGCACTCTGCGCGACGATGGTCTTCCACTTGCTGTCGCCTTTGACCCCGATTCCGGCCCTCAGCGCAGGCGCAGATACGGGACAGAGTTAGTCAAGTTGGCAGATTCGGATCATGCATGAAGAAGTTTACAAAATCAGCTTAAAAAAAACCAAGCATACGGGATTACTTTTGCCTCAGATGGAATTTTGTTTGGCAGAAAGACTTTAAGGCCAACCGCCTTTCCCTTTTTGTCAACGTCTATGAACTGGTCTTTTCCAAGAGACATCGCCTTTGCAACCCTGCCTTTTGTCATATGAAGACAAAGTGCTTTTGCCTCCTCGTCACATCTTACTGGAACCATGAATCTTTGGACTTCCTGCTCCTCTCCACCCATAGGCAATAACCGCCATCCTGCTTGTCATTAATGACACTGCACGATTAGCAAATGCGGCTGCTCTAACCGGGGGGTCAGTTTCCATTTTTTTTGACTTTGGCAAAATGGACATCAAGTTCTTTGATTTTCTCTTTTAGCAAAGATTCTAGTTCATTTGAGACATCGCTATTGCAAGTAAAATCAAGATCTTCTGAAAATCTCGTATCTGGAAAATATTTTTTTTTGAGTGCGGTGCCTCCCTTAAACGCCATTTCGGATATTTTTGAAAATTCAGAAATCACAAACAGCAAGATGCTTGCAGGATAATCTTTTTGAATGGTTTCTGCAGATACCCCATACCTTCCTCCTAACGACCTTATTTCGTCTGCATCCATTTCTAATACTCCATCCAGCCAAGCAATTCGTCCCTTGTTCTGTCAAGTATCAGTCCGTATTCTTTTGAATATGCAATTCTTGTTTTTGCAGTAGTGGGATCAAGAAAACTGTAGGGATATCCAGTTGTCTCTTTTCTTATTTTCTCAGACAGATTTTTTTCCACATTAAGAATGGTAAGCAGGTAGTCCAATCGACGCAACACGACATTAATTCTAATTTTTTTGGTCAGTTGGTAAACTTCATTCCAGTCGGCTTCTTTCCGTATGTTCCACATCGCTTTTGTTACTTCTACTATCCCGCCACAATATTCCGGATGAGTTAGTCCATCAACAATTGTCTTTTCTTTTGAAGAAATGCTAAAATGACTGTTTTTTCCTATTTTGTGTTCGATGTATCCAAGAAACTTCTTTTTTGATATGACGACAAACTGGAATTTTTGATTTCCAAATTTTATGATGCGGTTTTTCTTTCGTTTTGGCGTGGCGGCAAACCGTGTAGGGTATCTGTTCTGTCATGTCCCAAAAATTCATCGCAGTCCAGAATCCGACGTAATGCTCATCAATTAGCTGGGGTACAATTAGCCAGGGATCCTCAGACCAGTATCCCTCAGGACCGGCTCTTGCAGGGATAAGGAGGTATCTTCCCTTTTCAATTTCTTGCAGTCTCTTCTTTTTTTTCAATCCTCCAACTACATTCCAAACAGCAGAATCTGTTCCTTCAAGAATATTTCTTGCATCATCAAATGTAAAGACACTCATTTTCTTCGTTTCCAGACTGAACAGCAGTTTTGTTTCCTGTGGCCCCAACCGTATATTTTGTGCCACCTTTCTCTCCTCTAAAGAGAGAAAAGTTACATAAAATATACGGTTTGAGGCAAATGCTCCCACATAAGGGCAATGAGCGTGTCCTGTCCTGTCCTGAGGCAAGGGAGACGCTGGAAAAGTACAAAGGCGAGATCACAAGGGCAATGAGCGTGTCCTGTCCTGAAAGTTGATTCAAAGTTGGCAGATTTGGATCATGTGCAATAAGCGAATTTACATGGAATAATCGATCAAGATGCCTGCAAATGAAAAGTCATCCGTATGCAAAATTACCTGGCAAATGTGCAAAAGAATCCGGTCATCTGCAGTTTCTAATTTCGGATCCTCTCTCAGTGACCGGATCCACATATGCCGCATCTCCTAGATCACATAAATTCAGGTATGGTACCATACAGAGATATCATGGTGGATCTGTTTGTGGACATCGAGACGGCGCCAAGCTTCACTGCCGAGGAATACTTTGAGCTAAAGCGACGGGTCGACTCGGGAAGCCTGTCCAGGGATTCAGATGACAAGAAGCTGTACTGGAAGCTCGTGCGTGGCGGACTGACACCGTTTGATGGCAAGGTCATCCTAATAACGTACAGGATCAACAACGCGCATACATTCAGGCTAAAGGAGTGGGAGTCCGGAGAAAAGGAGATACTGCAAAAGTTCTACAACACGATAGGGGATCTTCTGAGAGGATCGCCCGAGGACAGGCTCAGGATAATCGGGCACAACATCCTGGGGTTTGACCTGTTCTTCCTGTACAACAGGATGCTCCATCACGGCATTGCAGAGGAAGGATGGCTGTACCAGAAGATCATAAACAGGCCCGAGGTCGTGGATCTGCTCCAGCTGCACCTGCCGCTCAACGATTGCCAGATCAAGGGGCTCAAGCACGACGTCCTGGCCCACGCCTACGGCTTTCCGGTAAAGTCTACGCTGGGCTCCGGGGAGATACCCCACTACTTTGCAAAGGAGTACGACAGGATAATCGAGTACTCAGAGCGCGAGTTCATCTACCCCGAACTCTTTGCAAAGATACGGTCCGGGGGCCTGGTATCCAGGGAGAGGCTGCAAGAGTCAATCAGGCATTACAACAAAATCCACGAGGGGGATTCCAGGAAGTCATAAGCGCACCCGGCAAATCCTCCAGAGAGTTGATTCGAGATTAGCAAACTCTGATCAAATGGCACAATGTATACCAACCTGATCCAAATCAGTACTTCCTAGGTGTGTTTTTGCAGACCCGGCACTGCATAGCCGCTAATTTCGTTTACGCATAAGGTCTTCTCCAAATTACGTAATTACCGTGCCTGTAAAAGTACACTTGGGAAGTACTGAAATGCAGACAAAATGTACATAATTCATGAAGTTATTTGACAAAATAACAGGTTAGTCCCTGCCTAGGCAGCAATCAGGCACGAATCTGCTTGCAGTTGTGATTTTCATTCCTGGCCGGCAAGGGATGCAGCTCCAACTCTAGTCAGGGGCTAACCTGTTACGTATGAGTTTACCCCTCAGGCAACAAGTACGAGTTTATCCCTTAGGCGTCACTGCTGTCTGGAACCTTCATGATCACGCCTGACCCGCCGTATCTCAGGTGAGGGATAAACTCTTACAGGCAACAAGGCTGGCTGAGACCTTCATAATCGTGCCAGCCACCCTTCCATCCAATTGCACAGGAAAAACCCATGAAAATTAGAAATTCTTATAAAATTCCTGGGTAAATCTAATCATGGTATCAATAGTAAAAAGAAGGAGGGGAAAGACGTCCTTTTACTACCTGTATCATGACAACAAAAGAGGCGACAGGAGACAGTTTGAAAGGTACCTAGGGAGAAAAATCCCAGAGGACATAGAGGAACAAAAAAAAGAGTTTCAACTAGAGATAGAAAGAGAGCAATGGAGGCCAAGGCTGGAAAGAATCCGGGCAAACCATAGAAAGAAACACGAAAGGATGCCAAGGGAGGCAAGGGAAAAAAACCTCAAGGCCTTTGCAGTGGTCTTTACATACAATACCCAGAGAATCGAGGGATCAACCTTGACGCTGAGGGAGACGGCACTCCTACTAGAGGACGGGCTGACTCCGGCCCACAGGCCCAAGGAGGATGTCAGGGAGGCAGAGAACCATGAAAAATTGTTTTTTGAAATGGTCAAGACAGCAAGAGAATTAACACTAAAGATAGTACTAGAGTGGAACAAAAAACTACTCAAGGATACCAAGCCTGGATTTGCCGGTAAGTTGAGGACGTGGGACGTGCAGATTACTAGGAGCAGATTCCACCCGCCGCCTTACACGCAGATTCCGCTAGAGATTGGGAATTTCTTTGCATGGTACAAGAAAAACAAAAAAGTCTTACATCCAGTGGAGCTGGCTGCACTGGTGCATCTGAAATTTGTGACTATACATCCGTTTGGCGACGGGAATGGAAGGATATCGAGAATCATGATGAACCATGTACTAAAGCAGTTCGGATTTCCAATGCTGGACATAGACTACAGGGACAGGAGCTCATACTATAACGCATTGGAGAGATCACAGACCACCAATAATGAAGTGTGGTTTTTGAAATGGTTTATGAGAAGATACCTCAAAGCGCACAGCAGGCTTTTGTAACAAGCAAATGACTGCTGCATGAAAATACTGCAATGCGTTTTTTTGATTTTACCGGCATGCTGGTACAAATCAAGAGTCGTAAGAGTTTACCCCTCAGGCGACGTTTCCAGTCAGGGTCTTGGCGACCATCTCACTCACGTTGTAACCTTGGGTGTGCCAGTTCATCGTACACGTCATCAGTACGGTGAACATCTCCATGCCCTCCATGGTACGGAGTCCCCGGAATATCTTGCACGCAATTACGGACGGCCTCAGTATGCGCTCGGCCATGTTGTTGGTGGGCTCCATGCCCGGATACAGCACGAACGTGTACAGGTATTCTGAGAGGTGATCCGAAATTAGAAATATAGCGCCCCGTCCGCAGTTGTTCTGCTGCCGCCACTCATTAGGCCGCAGTGACGATTCTGGCCGGCGCCCTATCGTTGACCAGTCCGCACACGATACTGTTGGCAAGGTCGTACTTTTTGAGTGGGTTTCGGTACCTGCAGCCCATGATCCTGTATGTTTTGATCCTGCGTATGGTGTTCTCCACGTATGCGCGTATCTTTGAGTGCGTGATATTGTACTCTTTTTGTGTGTCGGTGAGCTTGCCGCCCGGTTTTTTCTTGATTGGGAGTATGACGTACGTGCCTGTACCCACCGACTGTGCTCCCTGGTATCCGCGGTCCATGTAGTGACGCGTACGAGTTTACCCCTCAAGCGACAAGGCCGGTCGGGACATTCATGATCGTGCCTACCACACCGTATTCCTCGAGATAGGGTAAACTCTTACGGCAAAGAAATAGTTGATAAAATAGATCATGGGATTTTTCGAAGTGTTTAAATACACTTTTTAGAAAAAAATGCACATGTTAGAATCGAATAATTTACGGTGCGCAATACAGCAACTAGTATTTACCAAAGAACAGGTGACAGAGCAGCAACAATTCGAAGAGCAACTAAAAAACGGAACGGCAGATATTGTTTTTGAGGGATCTGTTTTAGAGGCAAAAGCTTACTTGAATGGATTAAAAGAACTTGTGGACACTCATCTACACTAAAAAATTCCTGCTTCAATTTTTGAAGTTAGAGAGACGTGCAAAGGATTTCGTAGAAGATTGGATAGATTACATACTCAATAATGCAGATATTACCAAGGAGTTTGAGTATGATATTATTGACGAGTACGATGGTTCAGTAGAAACAATGCAAATGCCAGTAAATTATCTCATTAAAGAAGATGAAGAGAAAGTATACATCATATCTTTAAACACAAAAGGTCTAGAACAACATAGATCTCACAGACAATTCTAGAATTCAAATCCATCAAAGATGATTTTGCAATGATTATTTTTTAATTGTCGGCATAACGTTCTGCATAATCCAAAAAGTAGTTCACCCCTTCTACGATTGTGTACAGTCAGGAGCAGGTGTGTGAGTCTGACCCACACTGAGAGGTGATCCGAAATTAGAAACCGTGCGAATTTTTCAAGTGATTTCGCAGATAGTTTGCATTTTGTTGGTATTTTGAGCTGTTTCGTGCAAATTCGTTCACAAATAATCAGTCTGCTAATTTCGAATCAACTCTCAGGCCCAGACTACCACCGACGACTAGGACGATACCATGGGAATGACGTTCGTGCCGCGCTCGGAGGGACAAAAGCGACTCAGGATCGAGGTCGACGTCTAGAACCGGCCCACGGCAGACGCGGTGCCTGAGGCAAAGACGTTCAGATGGCCGGCTTGCGGCAGAATGTCAAAACTTCCCAAATGTCCCCGCGATATTGCCCAGTACGTTTAACATATATTCAATAAATTTATTAATTTGCACTGGGCAATACATCTGTGGTATCGATAGTAAAGCGAAAGCGAAACAACAAAACATTTTACTACCTTCAGCACAAAATACGAAGTCAGAAAAGACAGAGGGAGATCTACCTGGGCAAGGAGATCCCAGACGACATTGAACAAATAAAGTATGATTTCCTGCTAGAGTTCTACAGGTATGACTGGATCTCCAAGCTGGAACAAATCCAGAAAAACTACAAAAAAACAAGGGCTAGGACTCCAGAGTCCGCACGAAAAAAAGAGACAGAGGAATTCTCCATCAGATTCACCTATAACACTCAAAAGATAGAGGGCTCCACCCTGACCCTGCGAGAGACTGCGGATCTCATACTGGACGGGATAACCCCGTCAAGCAAGCCTGCAAGCGACATGACTGAAACTAGGATGCACCAGAAGCTGTTTTTGCAGATCATGCACAAAAAGCAGGATCTGTCGCTGAGAACTGTTCTGTCGTGGCACAAGTCGCTCTTTGGCGAAACAAAGCCCGACATTGCAGGCAGCGTCCGTGATTTTGATGTGCGCATAGGCGGAAGCAGGTTCATCCCACCCAAATCAGAGGCAGTCCCCATTCTACTGAAGGGCTTCTTTGCCTGGTACAGGCAAAGCCAAGGGAAGCTAAATCCTGCTGAGCTGGCCGCCCTAGTCCACCTGAAGTTCGTAACAATACATCCGTTTGGTGACGGAAACGGCAGGATATCAAGGCTTATGATGAACCATGTCCTGAATCGATTTGACTATCCGATGCTTGACATAGAGTATGCAGACCGGAGGTCGTATTATACGGCGCTTGAGAGATCAAGTGCAAGAAATAGCGACATTGTGTTTTTGCAGTGGTTCATGAAGAGATACATCAAGACATTTAGTGATTTTCTTTGACGGGATACTGCACTCTGGCGTGGGATGCAAAAGGAGGACTGGTAACTGATCGGGCTCTGGAAGCTATTCCTGATTTTAGGCACAAATTCTGTTTGAACGGCCCTTTTTGGTGGCAAAATTCGTGCCTGATCTTCCAGAGCCCGAGCTGCTACGATTTAAGACGCATATTTGATGACAAATGATTGTAAAAATTAAAAAATTCCAAACACTAGACAATTCTTTTTTAAAATCCATGGCAACGCGTGTAAATCCACATCCTTTACCTGGAGGAGTAGACTTTAGTACTTCCCAGGTGTACTTTTACAGGCATGGTAACTATGTAATTTGCAGAAGACCTTATGCGTAAACGAAATTAGCGGCTATGCCGTGCCGGGTCTGCAAAAGCACACATAGGAAATACTGGCTTGATGGTTGAGCTGCGCAGTCTGCTAAAGAACTATGCCGGAAGCCTAGCCTAACGCAGATATGATTGATCCGGATTCTATCCAAAGCAGTCTGTATCTTTCATGTTGTTAGAACCTACGGGATATTCAGCAAAGGTTTCAAGTGTTGCAAGATCCTTACATACCAATTTTGGACCCACGTGGCCTCCAAATATCGTTACCTCCAGCTGGGCAATGTGTGGAGGCTCTTCAACGGCAGCTGACCAAACAATAACATGACTGTTTAGTAAACCGTCAGTGACTGTTACCGGCTCCCTAGTATGGTCGGGATATTTTTCCTTGTAGTTCTGAACCAACCCAGTTTCCTCTAACATGTTTTTCCATTGCTTGCCACTCAAATCTGCAATGCCTGCAAAATGCAAGCCGGCCTCATACATGCCAAAATAAGAAATCACTAAAATTCCCACGACAACGGATGCAATTATGACGATCTTTCTGTTTTTAGTCATGTGGGATCCAAAAAGCAGTTCGTCCCCCCCCCCCTTTTATCTGACATCATACTCCCTCCTGTCTGCCCGTCAATAACGGTTTCCTCCTTGGGCATCTTTCTGAGAAATGCTTGGGAGGACGTCTCCTGGTTGTCCCAGTCCGGCGACCTGTGGGGCCTGTCGTGATTGTACCACTGCATGAACAGGTCTATCGGGTCACTCTTTCTCATCATGATCTCCTCGAACTCGTGCAGTTTGCGCTGGATCTCCCCGTGGAGGCGCTCGACCTTTCCGTTGGTCTGTGGACGTCCTAGGCCTGTAGTCAATACATAAAAAATGGAATATGATTTTAACACATCGTGCCTATTTCACCAAAAAAATATTCCATTTTCAACTGCATGCACTAGAGCAGAAATAATTGAGGTTTTTTACGTGTAGCTATGACCTGCTTTGACTCAAAGACTTCTGCCCGTTGCTATATCACAAAAATCCGTGGATACTTTTGAAAAGTTCGTTGAAGAGAACAAAGATGAACTGGCTACACTGGAAATCATATACTCCAAGCCATACAGAATGCGCGATATTACCTTTGATGACATAAAGAATCTGTCAAAGGCAATACAGACGCCTCCCTACTCGCTAACGCCGGAGTTGCTGTGGAGTGCATACGGGAGACTGGACAGATCCAAGGTAAGGAGGAATCCTGTAAAGAAGCTGACCGATCTGATATCCATCATAAGATATTCCACCGGAAAGCAGGACATGCTGGGTAACAGGTCGGGCTCTGGAAGTTCAGGCGCGAGTTTTGTTATCTCGGGGAGGCCTCCCATGTAGATTCGTGCCTAAAATCAGGAACAGCTTCCAGAGCCCGACCTGTTACGTAAATCTTGCAAAAAAACACGAAATATTCACGAAGGTTTTAGATCTTGTCTGTAGATCCGACATTACGCTGGTCAACGTAATTATTTTCAAAGACAGGATGAAGGACAAATACGTAACTCCAAAGCCATTGGAATATTCCTGGACTCTTATTGTCGAACGTTTTGAGTATTTTCTAAGACAGAAACCTAAAGAGACCAACAACGGATTGCTTTTCGTAGACGCCAGTCAAAAGATTCCAGAGTCGGAAATCAAAGACATAGTTTGGAGGCTGGTTAGAACAGGCAGTTTGTGGCAACGAGTTGAGCATGTTATCGAAGATCCGATTTTCACCAAATCACATTTGCGAAATTTGATTCAGCTTGCAGATATGATCGCATATGTAATTCACAAGCATTACAAAGGCGATCCCAAATTCGCAGATTGGTTTGAGATGTTAAAACCAAAAATGTATCAGCCTAACGGAAAATTGCATGGTTTTGGCATCAAAGAATTTCCTGACTGGTATAAACAATAGCAGGAAGCAGGTCCACACAGATGCAGAGTACTACTTCCCTACAATCGCACCGATGCGATTCTTACCGTATTATGTCATCTTGCCATATATTTTCTTTTTGTATGTGACAGCTAAGTGAAAAGTACCCCAGTCAGGCAGAAAATCAAGGAATTAGACCGTCTTGACAACACTATCAGATGCAAACAGATCAATTAGGGTGCGGCCCCGTGGTTTTCGTTGAAGCAAAAATCCAGACAGTGCCGCGATCTTGAGAACAACCCGCGCATATATAGTGAAAAACACAAGTTCGTGAAATCCTAGACTTGATTCCGAGGCATTCCATGATGTCTTGATCTTCACGAACTTTTGTTTCACACTATATGAACATGTTGCAGATGGTAGTTTGTTGCATAACCCTTCCTAAAATTTGAAACTTTACTGAAAATCACCGGAATGATCAACTAATTCTGACCGAAAAAGTAATGGATCATGAGGATGCCTCGTATGGTATACATTGACACACACGGACAATGCAAAGTACGTAGAGAGAGGGGCAGGCCTGGTCGTCAAGTACAACCCGGACTGGGAGAAGGATCTCAAGGCTGCCAACCGCCACAAGGAGGGCGCCCCGTTCCTGTACGCAGAAGGCATGATATAGCAACGGGCAGAAATCTTTGAGTCAAAGTAGGCCATAACTACGCGTAAAAAACCTCAATTATTTTTGCTCGTTGCTATAATGGCCGCAGCCGCCCTCAGGACCGCATTCATGCTAAAATACAGGCAGCTGTCAGGTATGCTCGGGGAGATGCTAAAGGGTGCGGACTCGCCGTGTTACACCACGATATTCAGAAGGATACAGAAGCTTGACGTCGACATTGCAGAGAACATAATCACGGTGCGCGACAAGACCTGTAACCTAGTCATGATAGCTGACGCCACGGGCCTCAAGCAGCACAACCGGGGCGAGTGGATACGCAAGAAATGGAAGGTAAGGCGAGGATTCGTCAAGATGCACCTGATGGTTGATGCAGACACCAAGCAGGTGCTGGCAGTATCTGTCACAAGTGATGCAATAGACTTTATGCGTAATTGGAAAATCTGATCTAAAAATACAACACAACAGATCATGGTTTGCATACCTACAACCATAAAGATCAGTAATGGTTCTCTAACGGTATGGGTTCAGATGTCGAGCTTGTCCAAACACTGCAAGAGCAAAACAAGAGTTTGGTAGAGCAAAACGAGCATCTGAAGAGCAGGCTTGCGTTTGAGGACTCGTTGTGGCAGTCCGAAGAAAACAAGACAAAAAGAGTCGTGCGCGGCGGGACGCCTCTGCGGATGCACGCAATCGAGGTTGCAGACGGCATAATCGGCGATCCGGTGCGCCTTCGCAACGTCACGGGATGCACAAAGGAGTCATTTGAGATCATACTGGAGCGCTTTACGGAAGAAGTCATGGACGACGAGGACAGACCCCTGTTCTGGGAGGACGACGTAAGAGGCGGCGATGCCGGAAACCGGTGCAAGCTGTACATCAGGCACGCGCTGCTTGCAGTACTCATGAGCATAAGGACCAAGGCAACGCAGCATCATCTGGCCGCAACGTTTGACGTCGACCAGTCCACAATGTCCAGGTACCTCCGGTACGGTGCCGTGTTACTGCGCCAGATCCTGCCTGCCTCCGAAAAGCTAACAAGCATCATCTGCAAGACCCCGGCAGGCAAGCTGGAGGAGGTGCTGATCCCAAAAAAGACGCTCCTGATTGACGGCACCCTGACTCCGGTAGACAGGCCCGGGGACAGGACCGCAAGAAAGACCAGATACTCGGGAAGAAAAAAGCGGCACATGTTCAACACGATAATTACCTCGAACCTGGACGGCCTCATACTGCACTGCGGCAAGACTGTGGACGGAAGCGTCAACGACAAGGGCGTGATGAACGCAGGGGGCGGCCCGGACTTTGGAAGGCACACCGGATCAATGAGGAATGCAAAAAACGCAGACGATCCGGAAGAGGCGTTTGTGATTTACAGCGACCTGGGATTTGAGGGCATTCAAAAGATGCTTCCGGGCGCCATACACAGGCAGCCCCCAAAGAAGCCCAGGGACGGGGATCTTACTGCAACGCAAAAGAGGCGCCGCAAGCAGATAAGCAGGGTTCGCGTCAGAGTGGAGCACCACATAGGACGGCTCAAAAGATATGGCATTCTTACCATGCCGTTTGGCGGAACTGCCAAGGATCTCAATTATTTCATGCAGATAATCACGGGTCTTGAGAACCTCAAGACGATGTTGAAAAGGAAAAAACACTACGGCCGGCTGCTGCAGCAGCTGCATCTGCTGCCAGACACATGACATACGGCGGTACGGACCGCCATTCTTTCTGACTTGTCAGCGGGGCACATTGCCGTGCTGCATGGTTGCGCACGTTCTTTTGGCGCAACTGACTTTTACGTGCGTCATGACACGAGATGCATGCGGTAATTTGATCCGATCAGCGCATTTGCGTTTGGAAAAGCCTACGGAATTTTTAATCACGGTCGATTACGCATAAAGTCTAATCGGCGACAGCACGGAACTGCCGGCACTGCTTGAGGATGCAGTCAAGAACATCAAGAAGGAAGAGGAGGAAGAGGAGCAGAACCGCACCGACAGCGCGGATGCAGTCAAGAACATCAAGAAGGAAGAGGAGCAGAACCGCACCGACAGCGCGGATGCAGTCAAGAACATCAAGAAGGAAGAGGAGCAGAACCGCACCGACAGCGCGGATGCAGTCAAGATCCCCAACATGCTTGCAGACGGGACATAGCCGCTGGCTGTACTCGGTACCGGCGCGAATCCAGATATACCGGGAAAGATCCTGCTTGCAGACGGCGCATACGGCTCAAGGAAAAACGTAGCCGAGTGTCACAAACGCGGCATAAAACCGCTCATACGGCTTTTGACAAGTTGCAATGCAAGGGGCAAGGGCACCGGCGACAAGTGGGGCCGGCTGGTGCGGTGGCAGCTCGGGGGCGGCCCCGAGGTGCCTGTGGGTGATCTCTCAAAGGAGGAAAGACAGGAGAACCTGCGGTACTGGAAGAGCACGGTCGGCTTTGGCAGCAGATGGATCGTCGAGATCGTGATATCGGCCATAAAGCGTATGTTCGGCGAGTGCGTAATGGCCCTCAAGTGGTCCAATATAGTGCAGGAAGTAAAGCTGAGGATATGGCTGTACAACAAGTGGATTGCAGAGGCGGTGGCTGCCGTGTAGGAACCGGGCGCCGGTCATGATCCGGGCGGACTGACTTGGCTCTAGTCGGAGTTATGTAACAAACTAGGCAACCGCAGAACTTTATATAATTCAGCGAGGAATGATCACTGTGATTACCCCACATGATGCACGAAGATTCATAGACAGCACTGGTGCCGATTACGGACAGGATGTCGTTCTGCCTGATTGCATAGACACAAGTGAATGCCAAGAGTTCTTTGGTACAAGGTGTCCTGACAATGTTCATGTCAAGAGTGACAGAACAGCGCACGTAGACAGGGCAGACCCACGCGACGACCCGATCGGGCATCTCAAATATGACGTGGGCGTTCCGTATGCCGTAATGGCAGCTCCTGTGGGCGCCATGATCGGTGCCGCGGCAATGAAACGTAACAGGAAAAACGGTGCCCTTGTAGGAGGAACCATCGGTCTCGTTCTGGGCATGGTTGCAGATACCGTAAATAATTCTAAAAACCACAACAGTTGGAGCTTGACATGATGGAGGACGTAGATTTTGAAATCCAGTACAAGCCTGAAAGATACTACAGGAGTTCCAGGCATTATTATGATGATGACGATGGTGAGCTGGATTTGGATGGCCTGAGCCTAAGCTCTCATTCCTAGAAAACACGATGCCTAGCTTTAGCGAGATTCAAAAGGAGATACTGGAGGAAAGGGCTCCGGAAACCAAGCATGATACGGTCTGAATCTGCGGCCCAATATGCAAATATCGCAAAAGAAGGAGGAAAGGGCTCCGGAAACCAAGCATGATACGGTGAGAAGAAGATATCTTGCGAAAATGTCCGAAAAGACAGGCAGAAACACAATACTGTACTACTCGGGATGGCTACAAAAGCCGGTCAGGAGCATTTCCGCGTTGACGTCGATCAGCGACAATGACAAAAATGGCTTTATGAGTGTAATACGAGGACTGGATGTCTCCAAAGGTCTTGACATAATACTGCATACCCCCGGGGGAGACATAGCAGCTACGGAATCCCTCATAGACTATCTTAACCAAAAATTTCACGGAGACATGAGGGCGATTATCCCACAACTTGCCATGTCCGGTGGGACGATCATAGCTTGTGCGTGCAAGGAAATAGTGATGGGAAAGCAATCCAGCCTGGGACCCATCGATCCGCAGATAAACGGGCTGGCCGCATCTGGGATCGTGTCAGAATTTTATCATGCAAGCAAGGAGATGAAACATGACAGAAGCAAGATCAACGTGTGGGGACCGATCATATCCAGTTATCCGCCATCACTTGTTGAAAACTGCAAGAAGGCGATATCCTGGTCCAAGGAGCTTGCGTCAGACTACCTGTCCGGCTCCATGTTCAGAGATGATTTAAAGCTCGATCATGGTCCAGTCCAGCAAAAAATTGATGGCATCATACGCCTTTTGACGGATCAAAACATGACCAAATCACATTCAAGACACATACCAATGCCGGTATGCCAAAATACCTGATTGAAGATAGTAGAGATGGAAAAAGATCATGATCTGCAAGACATCATTCTCTCGGTACACCACGCCTCAGCACTGACAATTATGAACACGCCTACTGTCAAAATAATAGAAAACCAGAACGGGCAGGCATACATTTCTGGATATTCCAAGACGCCTGCGTGATATTGGCAGGCAGAGTCTGCAGTTTTTGACCACTGTAACCTTTCAGACAAGCTCCAGTTTGACATGACCATTACGAGGCAACTTCCTGCGTCAATCCTAGAGAAGATTGATTCGATTTTTGTGACGATGCGGTGTTGTTCGTTGAGGGGCGGAAGTAAAACAGGAATCATTTTCATACGTGCTTGATTTAGTTTTAGTCTAGTTGTACCGGTAACATACTCATGATAGTCAAATTGATTCAAGAAAAAACAGAGAAATCGATTATGTAGTATCTCGTTGATTCCCTTTAACACGTGAGCATGGTTGTTTACCCAGCTTTTTCCAGAAATTAAATATGCTTTGTCTTTAAGTCTGTCTAAAAACGGTGCTGCATCCTCCCCCAATAATGTCAGCTCTTCATCAAACAGATAATCATCTATCCATCCAACTTGCCCAGTTGAGCCATAATACGGTATATTTCCCTGCCTTTGTTTACGTTCACTGGAGTTTATGGGTATTCTTCTGCTGTCTAAGATTTCTACACAGTTTTTTAATTCTGTCCTAATCCATCCCTCTGGAAGATTGTCTTTTTCAATGATCAACTCTTTTCCAGAACCCTCGTGAATTCTCTTCAACAAAACTTCGGCCGGCTCGTCCTTGGCATCCTGCGGAACCAGCCTTCCCTCAAAGGCCTGCTTGAGCACGCTGCTTCTCAGCTGCGCCAGGCTTCCGGAGGCGGATCTGGCATGCACGGACAGCGCCTCCAGCTTTTCTTTTGCCGCATCAATCTGTGCGAAGATTGATTCTACTTTTGTGACGATTCTCTTTTGTTCATTGAGTGGTGGAATATTAATTTCTAATTTTTTAATGACTGATTTGGGAATTTCTTTGAAGGTGGTGCCAGTAGCTTTCTCAACGAGTAATTTTCTATTTGCCCATAACCAATATGCCAGAAAATAATTATGAACCATCTTCGAACACACAAAAGATGCAAATCCTTGATTTGTAGTAACTTCTGTCCCAGAAATTGCGACATACCCTATGCTTGCTCTTGATGTTAAAAGAACCGCATTTGAAGGTGTCAATTTTGCAGAGCTCTTTGCCAATCCCAATTGAGTAATCTTTTCCTTTGATGTATTGATCTTTGTGATTTTCTCTTTAGGAATTTCTGTAGGTGTCAGCCAAATAACGTCTCCGTCAAAATATTCTGAAATTTTTCTTGACGGGGTACCTCCACCTATAAGATCACAAATGTTTTCCATTTCTATCCTAATCCATCCTTTTGGAAGATTGTCTTTCTCAAATTCTGTGTTCTTCTGATGATGACTGCTCATTGTTTTTCTGGGGATTGGCTCTTGTTCCAGATCTGAATCTGTCCGCCATAGATCCCG
Source organism: Candidatus Nitrosopumilus sp. (assembly GCA_965214775.1). Classification (GTDB taxonomy): domain Archaea; phylum Thermoproteota; class Nitrososphaeria; order Nitrososphaerales; family Nitrosopumilaceae; genus Nitrosopumilus. Next base: position 347,569 of record OZ243974.1, read on the forward strand.
TCATCATACACTATCGGCGGAACCTGTGCATAGAACCCGCTTCTGCCGGAACTAAACGTCTTTGGAGCCATCGGAACCTCATACTCCTTGCCATCAGGCATCTTTATTGTAGCAAACGCCATTTTTGGTTTTTCTTCAGACATACCTACACCATCACGCTTGTACAAATAACTCTTGCCAACCCGCTGTTTTTGAAGATGTAAGGTGGCAGGCAGGCATGCATGCAGGCATGCATGCAGGCAGGTAGGCAGGCAGTCTTGGAAAGCGTCAAGTCCCGGGATTTTGCGGGAAGCGCTGTTTTGCAAGCCCGGCGGCTGACACGGAAGAGAAGAACTTCACAAGCCGTCATACGGCATCATAACAAACCCAAATGGCCTCCTCAAAATAGGTATAAAGCAAAGGGACAACAGCTCTAGCACATGACGCACAGAGTCGGGGTCTTGGATCACGAGGTATGCCAGCCCAAAAAATGCGGCCTAGAATGCATAAAGTACTGCCCGGTAAACAAGTCAGGTGCCGACTGCATCATACTCAACGAAGAAACCAAAAAGGCCCAGATTGACGAGGACATCTGCAATGGATGTGGAATATGCGTCAAGGTATGCCCCTTTGATGCCATTACAATCGTAAACCTGGCAGGCGAGCTGGCAGCTGACAAGGTTCACCAGTACGGCCCAAACTCGTTCAGACTGTACAGGCTCCCGACCCCAAAGAAAGGAGAAGTCGTAGGGCTTCTCGGAAGAAACGGGATGGGAAAAAGCACCATAGTCAACATTCTCTCGGGAAACCTAAGGCCGAATCTGGGAAGGCATGAAGATCCGCCAGAATGGGACGAGATCCTAAAGTATTACGGCGGAACAGAGCTAAAGCAGCATTTTGAAAAAATCAGGCAGGATCAGATCCGCGCCTCGATAAAGCCCCAGCAGGTTCATCACATTGCACAGGCATTTGACGGAACGGCAAGAGAGCTGATTGAAAAATATGACGAGAGGGGCGTGGCAGACAAGCTAATCAGAGAACTGGGACTGCAAAATTCCGTAGAGCAGGGCCTCAGGGAGCTGAGCGGCGGCGAGCTGCAGAGAATTGCCGTTGCCGCAGCAGCCTCAAGGGATACGGAGTTTTACTTTTTTGACGAGCCGTCCTCCTACAACGACGTGTTTCAGCGGACAGGCGTTGCAAGAGTAATCCAAGGCCTTGCAAAACTTGGAAAGAGCGTCATGGTAGTAGAGCACGATCTGACGCTGCTTGACTTTCTTAGCGACTACATCGAGGTGCTGTACGGGGAGCCGTCGGCATACGGAATCGTCTCAAACGTCCTCTCGACCAAGGTCGGCATCAATGTCTTTCTTGACGGGTACCTGCCAAACGAAAACGTCAGGTTCAGGGACAAGGCATTCTCCTTTGACGTCTCATCTACTGCCGCCGGCGAGTTTCAAGAGGGCAGCGAAATCATCAGATACCCGAAACTGGCCAAGGAATATCCCTCGTTCTCAGTCGAGATCGATTGCGGACAGGTAAGAAAGGGCGAGGTCCTAGGCATGATGGGTGCCAATGCCCTTGGAAAGACAACAATGATGAAGATGATCGCAGGCCTTGAAAAGCCGGACTCGGGCAAGGTGGACAAGAAGATCAGGATTGCATACAAGCCGCAGTATCTTCAAAACGACGTCGATCTGGAGGTCGTTGAACTGCTGGACAGGGCAAACGGAAGCCCCGTGGAGGGGAGCCTCGAGGAGGAGCAGATCCTAGACCCACTGAAGATAAAAAAGCTGTACACCAGATCAGTGAGAAACCTCTCGGGGGGGGAGCTTCAGAAGGTGGCCGTCGCATCCTGCCTGCTGCAGAAGGCAGATCTTTATGCGCTAGACGAGCCGTCGGCATTCCTGGACGTGGAAGACAGGATTGCCGTTGCAAAGTTCCTGCAAAAGTTCGTGCGCTCCTTTGGAAGATCGGCCATCGTAATCGATCACGACCTGCAGCTGATGGATCTGATCTCAGACTCGATGGTGATCTTCGAGGGGGAGCCGGGCGTGGCAGGCAGGGCAACGTCGCCCCTGCCAAAGGCAGGCGCGATGAACAGGTTCCTGAGATCACTTGACATGTCGTTTAGAAGGGACGAGAAGAGTCTGCGTCCGCGCGTAAACAAGCCGGAAAGCAGGCTGGACAAGGACCAGAAATCCTCCGGGAACTTTTACTACAAGGCATGATGATGATTCCAGGCAACACCAATTAAACACCGCCTGCAAGATGGGTGATCCGATCAGACCGCGCTGATTTTTCAAGCGGTTTTGCAGATAACTCGTGTTTTGCTGATGTTTTGAGCTGTCTTGGGGGTTGTCGCCTAATTCATCAGAATTCCTGAAAAACATCGAGGGTACGAGTTTACCACTTGGACGTCACTGCTGTCTGAAGCCTTCATGATCACGCCTGCCACGCCATATCTCAGGTGAGTGGTAAACTCGTACACATTGAGGTGCCACGCGGATCAGGTGTGCAAAAGGGCAGAAATTCAGAAAAATGTGCAGATTGAGTCAAATAGACGGAATTAGGCGACAACCCCGCTGTCTTGTGCAATCGCTCACAGGCAATCAGAATCTGTTGATTTCGGATCACCTCCTATCAGTAGAAGGATTCAGACGAGAATGCAGGTCTCCTCAAGAACCAGGAATAAAGCCCGACAGCAAGCTAGGAGATAAGGACGTCCACGCCAAAATGAAGCACAGAAAGGAAGATCTCAGATGTTTGACCCGGCATCCTCCCCTGTAACGTATACGGGATGACATGGAATCCTTGTCGCATAGGAGACAGAGAACCGCAGCAGACTGATGCGCAGTTTCAGAAAGGCATAATCTGCCCGCATGAGGTTCTCGGGTCTGTGCAAGGCAACAGATGGAGCCTCGAGGTGCTAGGCATGCTCAAGTGCGCCGCAAATCCCTGTATGCCGGCGGAGGCGGCATGAAGCGAATTAGGAAACAACCCTCCTCCCCTCCCATCATACACAGTGGCAATTGAAAGGTCTTTGATCATCAAAAGCCGTCTTCCTGCATGTTCACACCCATGTGTGTTCAGGAACTTTTAATCGTCCGTGCGGCAGGTCTTGTATGCATGATCGGCGTGCAACCACCATAACATTTCAATCCGGGGGATTACACACAAGGCCTGATCCGGTTATCGGCGCTTTAGTATTTTTTTAGCAATTACTTTTTTCTTGGGACTGACCTTTACTTTGTAAACAACGATGTATTTAGTCATTGGAACGTCGTTTCTCATACTCATTTCGTGTACGGTAATTCCAGATTTTTCTAATTTTTCTAAACTTTTGACAGTTGTTTTGATGTTTTGTGCCACACGCTTGTAAGTAACAGGATCTTTTGATTCTCTTAGGTATTCCATGTGTTCATTAAAAGTCTGGAAAGGGAGACTTGGAAGGTCATTGTAGTCGTTTTAGAATTGCCGCTACTGCCATATCAGCGTTTTGATAGGTGCATACAATTACGTCTTCCCCTTTTTGTTTTCTTCCTAAACCATGTTTGACTTTCGAAATTGTAGTCATCTATAACTCACCAATTATAGTGTGTTAATTAAACTTATTTTTGTTTCGATCAGTAGCAGGTCGGACTCTGGAGGTTCGGGCGTGAGTTTTGCCACCTCGGAGGCCTCTCCCAGGCAGATTCGTGCCCGGAGTCAGGAAGGCTTCCAGAGTCCGACCTGCTACCATTTTGCCGATTTCGAATCGGTCCTTCTCGGCAGCAGCAGCGGCAGTAGCAGCCGCCTTGCAGCGACGATGGCGGCCGCAGGGGCTGCCACGTACATGCCCACGTTCAGGGCGATGACCGAGGCGCCTAGCGCCAGTACGGATGACTCGGAGCCCTCCCCTGCAAACGACATTATCGACAGTGTCAAGATCATCGGCGTTATGGCAATCCTTACGGCATCGCGAAACTCTGGACTCTGGCGCTCCAAGTCGGCTACCGCGGGCGAGAACAAATAGTATACGGAATTGAATCCGGCAACGAATGAGGCACCCGAGTCAGTCGAGAACAGCACGCCGTCGCGTATCTCCCTGAGTGCCTGTACTTGTGGTGCCAGCTCGGTGCCGTATGCGGCAGTCGCTATCAGGCATGCGCCACCCGGCTCAGACTCGAGCACTGGCTCAGGCTCTGGCTCTGGTTCGGGCTCTGGTTCGGGCTCTGGCTCAGACTCGGGTTCGGGCTCCTCCGCCGGCGGCGGTACCTGCGGATCTGCTGCCGGCGCCGGCGGTCTCATCGCATCATCATGAGCCGCATCACGCTGCTGCTGCATGACTGCCTGCCTGCCGGCATTATCTACAAGCGCGGACGGCGGAAGTTCATAGTACGTGCGCTTGCCTGCGCATGCGTCCATGACTATCGACTGATGATCAGAGGTGACGGTCCCTTCAAATGGCATGATTGCGCTGACGCCGACGTATGATGTGCCGGTCTGGCGCATCGGTGCCGTAAACGTCATGTACCAGTCAGTCGCCTCGCCCGTGGCTGCAGCCCGGGTTACGCCGTCCCCGGCGGTGCGCACCGAGACCCAGAGGCTGTCGGAGACGGGTCCGGCGTCGATTGTTACGAGTCCGGCAGAACAGTCCCACGATATTGAGGCTATGTATGCGGGATCCACGAATTTTCCCCGGCCGGTGTGGTTGAAGTGTTGGCCTACGCTACCTTCTCCGGTACCTCCTTGATCGCCTATGGGACTCCTGTTGTCGTTGCCGTCGTCGTCGTTGTCATCATCATCGCCGGCTCGGATAAGCTCGGTGAGTATGATCGGGTTGTCCGGCGATTCCTCTATCGGGTTGCCCAGTATGTCCGATACTGCGGCGGTGGAGATGTCCAGCTGCGGCGTGCCCATCGGGATCACCCGATTTAGTTGTGACTCGACAAGCGTGAGCGAAAGGGTCTCGACATCGGCTGACGAAAAGTCCATCTCGGCACCATCAAGCAGCACGGTGTTTGTCTGGCCCTCGTCGCTGACATACAGCAACGACAGGTTGGTGGCAGAAACGTCTACCGTCTCGCTGAAGGCGATAGTCATGGCGCCCGTGTTCTCATCAAGTGTAGCCGAGGAAAAGGCGGGCCTGTCGTTCTCGATGAGCGCTATCGGGTTGTCCGGCGACTCATCTATCGGGATGCCCAGCAGATCCGATACTGCGCCGGTGGAGATGTCCAGCTGCGGCGTGCCCATCGGGATCACATGACGCAGCTGGGAGCCGGCAAGGGTAAGGGAGAGGGTCTCGACATCGGCTGACGAAAAGTCCATCTCGGCACCATCAAGTGGGATCGTATTTGTCTGGTTCTCGTCACTAATGTACAGCAGCGACAGACCGGTTGCCGATATGTCAACGGTCTCGCTGAAGGTGACTGTCATGGCGCCCGTGTTCTCATCAAGGGTCGCCGATGTAAAGGTAAGAGGCGGTAATCTGTCGCTGACATGTACGATCCTGGTCACCTGATCCGGCTCGTTGCCTGCAGCATCTGCCGGCGCAGTATAGGTTACGGTGTATGTATTTACCGAGTCGACGTCTACCGTGTCGCCTCCGACGGTGGCCTCGGTGGTGGAGTACGCGCGATCGTTGTCAGATACGGTGGCGCCCTGCTCGGTGTAGGTGCCTCCAAGCTCGACTGTGACGTTCTGGTCGCCTGTAAGAGTGATGACGGGTTTTGTTGTGTCGCGCACCTGAACCGTCCTGGAGGCCATGCCCTTGTTGCCCTCCCCGTCAGTGGCGCTGAAGTTTACGATATAGTCGCCTTTCACGTAGACGTCGACTGCCGTGGAATTGATGATCACTGTAGAGCCGTCGTCTGCCGTGGCGCCCGGATCCGTGTAGGGACTGTCGCCCATCTCGTGGGCCAGCGGGTTGTCGCCGTCAAGCGTGATTATAGGGGCGTTTGTATCCTGGACTATGACGGTGCGGGTCACCGTATCGGGGACGTTGCCTGCAGCGTCCGCAGGCGCCGAGTATGTTATCGTGTAGGTGGCCACCGAACCGGTGTCGACTGCGCCGGACGGGGTTGCGGTCCCGGCGTACAGGCGATCGTTGTCAGTCACCGTGGCGCCTTGCTCCGTGTATGTGTCGCCCTTTTCGATCGTGATGTTCTGGTCCCCGGTAATCTCGATGACCGGCTTTGTGGTGTCGCGCACCTGAACCGTCCTGGAGGCCATGCCCTTGTTGCCCTCCCCGTCAGTGGCGCTGAAGTTTACGACATAGTCGCCGTGCACGTAGACGTCGACTGCCGTGGAATTGATGATCACTGTAGAGCCGTCGTCTGCCGTGGCGCCCGGATCCACGTACGGGGAGTCGCCCATCTCGTGCTCAAGCGGGTTGGCGCCATTAAGGGTGATTATAGGGGCGTTTGTATCCTGGACTATGACGGTGCGGGTCACCGTATTGGGTATGTTGCCCGCGCCGTCTGCAGGCGCCGTATAGGTTACGGCGTATCTTCCCACGGAACCGGTGTCGACGGTGGCGCCCCCGACTGCCGCCTCGGTGGTCGTGTACGCCGGGTCGTTGTCAGATACCGTGGCGCCCTGCTCGGTGTACGTGCCGCCCTTTTCGATCGTGATGTTCTGGTCGCCTGTAAGAGTAATGACGGGCTTTGTGGTGTCCTGCACCTTCACGGCCCGGGTGGCCGTCGCCGTGTTGCTTGACGGATCGGTGGCAGTGTAGGTGACGGTATAGTCGCCGGACCGGCCGGCGTCCACGCCGGCAGAGTCGTTTGTCACAGTCCCGTCGTAGAGCGGATCGTTGTCGGTGGCAGTGGCGCCGGCGTCCGTGTAGTCGTCTCCCAGCTCGACTGTGGCCGGATCATCGCCGGCTACGGAGATGACCGGCTTCGTGGTGTCGCGCACCTGCACGGTCCTGGAGGCCATGCCCTTGTTGCCCTCCCCGTCAGTGGCGCTGAAGTTTACGATATAGTCGCCTTTCACGTAGACGTCGACTGCCGTGGAATTGATGATCACTGTAGAGCCGTCGTCTGCCGTGGCGCCCGGATCCGTGTAGGGACTGTCGCCCATCTCGTGGGCCAGCGGGTTGTCGCCGTCAAGCGTGATTATAGGGGCGTTTGTATCCTGGACTATGACGGTGCGGGTCACCGTATCGGGGACGTTGCCTGCAGCGTCCGCAGGCGCCGAGTATGTTATCGTGTAGGTGGCCACCGAACCGGTGTCGACTGCGCCGGACGGGGTTGCGGTCCCGGCGTACAGGCGATCGTTGTCAGTCACCGTGGCGCCTTGCTCCGTGTATGTGTCGCCCTTTTCGATCGTGATGTTCTGGTCCCCGGTAATCTCGATGACCGGCTTTGTGGTGTCGCGCACCTGAACCGTCCTGGAGGCCATGCCCTTGTTGCCCTCCCCGTCAGTGGCGCTGAAGTTTACGACATAGTCGCCGTGCACGTAGACGTCGACTGCCGTGGAATTGATTGTCACGGCAGAGCCATCATCTGTAGTGGCGCCCGGATCCGTGTACGGGGAGTCGCCCATCTCGTGCTCAAGAGGGTTGTCGCCGTCAAGCGTGATTATAGGGGCGTTCGTATCCTGGACTATGACGGTTCTAGTCACAGTATCGGGGACGTTGCCCGCCTCGTCTGCCGGCGCGGTATAGGTTACGGCGTATCTTCCCACGGAACCGGTGTCGACGGTGGCGCCCCCGACTGCCGCCTCGGTGGTCGTGTACGCCGGGTCGTTGTCAGATACCGTGGCGCCCTGCTCGGTGTACGTGCCGCCCTTTTCGATCGTGATGTTCTGGTCGCCTGTAAGAGTGATGACGGGCTTTGTGGTGTCCTGCACCTTCACGGCCCGGGTGGCCGTCGCCGTGTTGCTTGACGGATCGGTGGCAGTGTAGGTGACGGTATAGTCGCCGGACTGGTCGGCGTCCACGTTGACAGAGTCGTCTGTCACAGTCCCGTCGTAGAGCGGATCGTTGTCGGTGGCAGTGGCGCCGGCGTCCGTATAGTCGTCTCCCAGCTCGACTGTGGCCGGATCATCGCCGGCTACGGAGATAGTCGGCGGCGTCGTGTCGCGCACCTGCACGGTCCTGGAGGCCATGCCCTCGTTGCCCTCCCCGTCGGTGGCGCTGAAGTTTACGACATAGTCGCCGTGCACGTAGACGTCGACTGCCGTGGAATTGATGATCACTGCAGAGCCATCATCTGTAGTGGCGCCCGGATCCGTGTACGGGGAGTCGCCCATCTCGTGCTCAAGAGGGTTGTCGCCATTAAGGGTGATTATAGGGGCGTTCGTATCCTGGACTATGACGGTTCTAGTCACAGTATCGGGGACGTTGCCCGCCTCGTCTGCCGGCGCGGTATAGGTTACGGCGTATCTTCCCACGGAACCGGTGTCGACGGTGGCGCCCCCGACTGCCGCCTCGGTGGTCGTGTACGCCGGGTCGTTGTCAGATACCGTGGCGCCCTGCTCGGTGTACGTGCCGCCCTTTTCGATCGTGATGTTCTGGTCGCCTGTAAGAGTGATGACGGGCTTTGTGGTGTCCTGCACCTTCACGGCCCGGGTGGCCGTCGCCGTGTTGCTTGACGGATCGGTGGCAGTGTAGGTGACGGTATAGTCGCCGGACTGGTCGGCGTCCACGTTGACAGAGTCGTTTGTCACAGTCCCGTCGTAGAGCGGATCGTTGTCGGTGGCAGTGGCGCCGGCGTCCGTATAGTCGTCTCCCAGCTCGACTGTGGCCGGATCATCGCCGGCTACGGAGATAGTCGGCGGCGTCGTGTCGCGCACCTGCACGGTCCTGGAGGCCATGCCCTCGTTGCCCTCCCCGTCGGTGGCGCTGAAGTTTACGACATAGTCGCCGTGCACGTAGACGTCGACTGCCGTGGAATTGATGATCACTGCAGAGCCATCATCTGTAGTGGCGCCCGGATCCGTGTACGGGGAGTCGCCCATCTCGTGCTCAAGAGGGTTGTCGCCGTCAAGCGTGATTATAGGGGCGTTCGTATCCTGGACTATGACGGTTCTAGTCACCGTATCGGGGACGTTGCCTGCAGCGTCTGCCGGCGCGGTATAGGTTACGGCGTATCTTCCCACGGAACCGGTGTCGACGGTGGCGCCCCCGACTGCCGCCTCGGTGGTCGTGTACGCCGGGTCGTTGTCAGATACCGTGGCGCCCTGCTCGGTGTACGTGCCGCCCTTTTCGATCGTGATGTTCTGGTCGCCTGTAAGAGTGATGACGGGCTTTGTGGTGTCCTGCACCTTCACGGCCCGGGTGGCCGTCGCCGTGTTGCTTGACGGATCGGTGGCAGTGTAGGTGACGGTATAGTCGCCGGACTGGTCGGCGTCCACGTTGACAGAGTCGTTTGTCACAGTCCCGTCGTAGAGCGGATCGTTGTCGGTGGCAGTGGCGCCGGCGTCCGTATAGTCGTCTCCCAGCTCGACTGTGGCCGGATCATCGCCGGCTACGGAGATAGTCGGCGGCGTCGTGTCGCGCACCTGCACGGTCCTGGAGGCCATGCCCTCGTTGCCCTCCCCGTCGGTGGCGCTGAAGTTTACGACATAGTCGCCGTGCACGTAGACGTCGACTGCCGTGGAATTGATGATCACTGCAGAGCCATCATCTGTAGTGGCGCCCGGATCCGTGTACGGGGAGTCGCCCATCTCGTGCTCAAGAGGGTTGTCGCCGTCAAGCGTGATTATAGGGGCGTTCGTATCCTGGACTATGACGGTTCTAGTCACCGTATCGGGGACGTTGCCTGCAGCGTCTGCCGGCGCGGTATAGGTTACGGCGTATCTTCCCACGGAACCGGTGTCGACGGTGGCGCCCCCGACTGCCGCCTCGGTGGTCGTGTACGCCGGGTCGTTGTCAGATACCGTGGCGCCCTGCTCGGTGTACGTGCCGCCCTTTTCGATCGTGATGTTCTGGTCGCCTGTAAGAGTGATGACGGGCTTTGTGGTGTCCTGCACCTTCACGGCCCGGGTGGCCGTCGCCGTGTTGCTTGACGGATCGGTGGCAGTGTAGGTGACGGTATAGTCGCCGGACTGGTCGGCGTCCACGTTGACAGAGTCGTTTGTCACAGTCCCGTCGTAGAGCGGATCGTTGTCGGTGGCAGTGGCGCCGGCGTCCGTATAGTCGTCTCCCAGCTCGACTGTGGCCGGATCATCGCCGGCTACGGAGATAGTCGGCGGCGTCGTGTCGCGCACCTGCACGGTCCTGGAGGCCATGCCCTCGTTGCCCTCCCCGTCGGTGGCCTTGAATGTTACGACATAGTCGCCGTGCACGTAGACGTCGACTGCCGTGGAATTGATTGTCACGGCAGAGCCATCATCTGTAGTGGCGCCCGGATCCGTGTACGGGGAGTCGCCCAGCTCGTGGCGCAGCGGGTTGGGTGGGTTGAGGTTTATGACAGGGGCAGTCATGTCGCTGACTGTGACTGTCCTGGTAACAGAATCGGGCATGTGGCCTGCGGCGTCTGCCGGGGCCGTGTAGGACACGACATAGGTTCCCAGCGAGTTTACGTCGACGGTGTCGCCGCCGACTGTCGCCTCGGTGGTCGTGTACGCAGGATCGTTGTCAGACACCGTGGCGCCCTGCTCGGTGTAGGTGCCGGTGCCCAGCTCGATCGTCATGGTCGCGGCCCCGTTTAGCGTAATGACCGGCTTCGTGGTGTCCTCGACGGTCACCGTCCTGTCCACGTCATCGGGCTCGTTGTTTGCGGCGTCTGCCGGGGCCGTGTAGGTTACCGTGTAGGTGCCCGCTGCGTTTGTGTTGACCGTGTCTCCCCCGACGGTCGCCTTGGTGGTTCCGTACGCCGGGTCGTTGTCGGAGACGGCGGCGCCCTGCTCTGTATACGTACCGGTGCCCAGCTCGACTGTCATAGTCGCGTTTCCTTTTAGTGTAATGACGGGGCTCGTGGTGTCGCGCACCTCGACTGTTCTGGTGGCAGTGCCGGTGTTGCTGCTCCCGTCAGTCGCGCTGAATCTGACAGTATAGTCTCCGCTCACGTTGACGTCGACGTCGGAGTCGTCGATGGTTACGTCCGAGTTGTCGCTTGCAGTGGCGCCCGGATCCACGTACGGGGAGTCGCCCAGCTCGTGGCGCAGCGGGTTGGGTGGGTTGAGGTTTATGACAGGGGCAGTCATGTCGCTGACTGTGACTGTCCTGGTAACAGAATCGGGCATGTGGCCTGCGGCGTCTGCCGGGGCCGTGTAGGACACGACATAGGTTCCCAGCGAGTTTACGTCGACGGTGTCGCCGCCGACTGTCGCCTCGGTGGTCGTGTACGCAGGATCGTTGTCAGACACCGTGGCGCCCTGCTCGGTGTAGGTGCCGGTGCCCAGCTCGATCGTCATGGTCGCGGCCCCGTTTAGCGTAATGACCGGCTTCGTGGTGTCCTCGACGGTCACCGTCCTAGTCACGGGAACCGGCACGTTGCCTGCCGCGTCGGCCGGCGCCGTATAGGTTACGGCATAGTCCCCCTTGACGTCTGCGTTCACCGCTCCGGTGGCGGTTGCCGTCCCGTCATACGCAGGGTCGTTGTCAGTCACCACGGCACCCGGATCCTCATACTCGTCTCCCAGCTCGTGGGCCAGCGGATCAGAACCGTTGGGCGTGATCACCGGCGGCGTCGTGTCGCGCACCAGGACCGTCCTTTCGACGATCCTGGTGTTGCCGTGCGCGTCCGTGGCCGTATACGTCACGGCATAATCGCCCCGCTTGCTGACGTCTACGTCCGAGTGGTCTATGATCACCGGCGCGTCGTACGCGGGATCGCTGTACAGTACCGTCGCGCCCGGATCCTTATATGGAGTCCCGAGCTCATGGGTCAGCGGGTCGTCGCCGACAAGCATGATTATCGGCCTTGCGTGAACGTTGGTGACCAGCTTCCACACCTGGATCCCGTCCTCGCCGGAGGAGACCGTCACCGCGTACGCGTTGCCGCGAAGCTCAAATGCGTCCACGCCGCGGGTGTCCCGAAGTAGATCGTCCTCGCCGGCCAAAAGATCTCCCGCAAAGACAGGAATGTCCGGATTCGATATGTCGATTAGTCTCAGTCTGTCGTCAGAGCCCGACGCTATGACCCCGTATGTCGTGCCGCCTATCTCGAATATGTCCAGATCGCGGTTGTCTGCGCGTATCAGTGGGGCGATGCCGCCCTCGTACCTCAGCTGCCCGGCAGGCTGCAGATTCCGCGGGTCGGTAATGTCGACAATCTGGAGGCCCGCGCCGAGAAGCGAGGTTATGGCCGCGTAGGTGTTGTCGCCGGACTCGAAGATGTCCACGTCACGGGTGTCCTCAAGCAGCAGTTCGTCGGTATCCGTCAGAGTTCCAAGGACCGTCGGGCTCATGGGGTCGGTGACATCGAAGATCACGATGTCATATGTTGTAGGCTGTACGAGTATGGAGGATCTGGTAACGATCCCGTACGTGTTCTGTCCCTTCTTGTACGTATCGACCGCGATGGGGCTGATGCCACGCCAGTCGGTCTCAGGCCCGCCCAGATGGCCTGCCGCCGTGATGTTGGCAGGGTTCGTGATGTTCAGTACCTGCAGGCCGTTCTCCTTGAATGCGGTGACTATCGCGTAGGTAAGGTCGCCTATCCTGAAGATGTCCACGGTCCTGCTGTCGGTGAGCAGCGTGGGATTGGGTTCGGTTCTGTCCTCGAAGGATCCCGCGGGCAGGGGGTCGGTGGGATCGGTGATGTCTACCAGCTGGAGGCCGTGATTCTCCATTTCGGATGCTACGGTGGCCGCATATATCCTGTCTTTCAGCATGAAGATGTCGATGTCGCGCACGCCCTCAAGCAGCAGATCTTCGTTGTCTGATATCCGGCCTGCCGGGATCGGGGCGTCCGGGTCCGTGACGTCGACTATCTGGAGGAAGGACTCGCTGTCGGAGGTCGCTACCGCGTATGTGCCCCCGCCCGTCTCATAGGTGTCCACCGCGTAGGCGGAGCCAAGATGCAGGCCCGGATCGGTGCTCAGACTCCCCCTGGGAATTGGGCTGGCGGGGATCGCGATGTCTACGATCTGGATGCCGTTCTCTTCCCTAGAGATCACTATCGCGTGGACGGAGCCGTCTAGCTCGAACGTACGCACTACGTTGGCGTCTTTAAGTAGTGTGTATTCCGTGTCAGGCAGGAATCCTGCTGCGAGCGGCATCTTCGGATCGGTGATGTCGACCAGCTGGAGGCCGTGATCGCTTGAGGATGCCACGGCCGCGTAGGTGCTGCCGCCTATCTGAAACGTGTCAACGTCCGACGCACCGCCAAGCAGCAGTTCGCCGGTGTCTGCAAGCTGCCCTACAGCCGCAGGATTGTCAGGAGTGGTGACGTTGATTATCTGAAGGCGGCCCGGAGTGGATATGGATGTCACGGCCGCGTAGGTGCTGCCGTCCGCCTCAAAGACGTTCACGCCGGTGGAGTACAGGAGAGGCACCTCGCTGGTGTGCAGCACGCGTCCGGCATTTTCAGGAGTATCAGGATCGGTGATGTCGACCAGCTGTAGGCCGCCTTCGTCTAAGGAGGTCACGGCCGCGTAGGTGCTGCCGCCTATCTGAAACGTGTCCACGTCCGACGCACCGCCAAGCTGCAGGTCGTCGCTGTCTGCAAGCTTGCCGGCAGCTGTAGGGCTACCCGGATCGGTGATGTCGACTATCTGGAGGCCGCCTGCTCCGAATGAGATCACGGCCGCGTAGGTGCTGCCGCCTATGGCAAATGTGTCAACGTCGACGACATCATCAAGCAGCAGGTCGTCGCTGTCTGTAAGATTGCCGGCAGCTGTAGGGCTACCCGGATCGGTGATGTCGACTATCTGGAGGCCATCTTCTTTATTGGATGTCACGGCTGCGTAAATGTTGTTGTCTATCCTGAATGTGTCGACTCCGTGCGCCTCGCCCAGCAACACGCTGTCGTCTTCTGCAAGTTGTCCTTCTATTATGGGCCTGTTCGCGTTGTTAACGTTGACAATCTGGAGGCCTCCGCTCTTGTCGGAGGTCACCGCCGCGTACTTGCCCCCTCCTGTCTCAAATACGGCAACATCCTTTGCAGACTCGAGCAGCATGAACGAGTCGTTCGTGATGTCCGCCGTCGTCACCGTGTTGAGTACCACCGTGACGGGGTTGTCAGCCGACTCGCTTATGGCGTTTCCAACGACGTCGTATACCGCGCCGGCCCCTATGTCGATCTGCGGGGTGCCCATGCGGATCACCAGCAGGCGCTGGAGCTCGTCAAGCTCCAGCGATATCGTCTCCGGGCGGCTCTCGTCAGATACCTGGACGGCATCATCCAGCGAGACCTCGCTGTCCTGTCCCGTCTCGCTCACGTGTAGCAGGGCCAGGTCCGTCCGGGAGCCGTCCAGTGGCTCGCTGAACGTGATCGACAGCACGCCCTCGTTCTGGTCAAAAAAGGCCGACACGAACGCCGGACCCAACGTATCCCGCGCGTGCAGCTTGACAATCTGGAGGCCGCCGTCGACTCCGGATGTAACTGCCGCGTAGACGGATCCGTCCAGCTCGAACATATCCACGCGGTTTGCGCCTCCAAGCAGCGTGTCTATCGTGTCAGTCAGGACTCCTGCTGTGGCCGGCTTCCTCGGATTGCTGATGTCGACTACCCGGAGACCGTCGTCGGCGGGGGAGGTCACGACAGCGTAGACGGATCCGTCTATCCGAAACGTGTCCACGTCCTGCGCGTCGTCAAGCGACAGCGGGTCACCGTCCGCTAGGCTTCCGACGACGGCCGGACTGGCCGGGTTCGTGACATCGATTATGACAAGGTTGTCATCGGATGCTGATACAGCTACCGCGTACGTCCTGCCATCCGCCTCAAAGATGTCCATTCCCTTGAGAACCGACAGCAGCTGGTCAGGAGTGGAGGGCGGCACCTGTCCGGCCGCTGTCGGGTTGTCAGGATCGGTGACATCAATTATCTGGAGGCCGCCTTCAGTAAGGGATGTCACGGCCGCGTATGTGTTGCTGCCTATCCGAAACGTGTCCACGTCATAGGCGCCGCCAAGCAGCAGCTCGTCCTCACCCGGCGGGTCTGTAGGCTCTGTGTCTTCAAGCTGCCCGGCCGCTGTCGGGTTGTCAGGATCGGTGACATCAATTATCTGGAGGCCGCGGCTCTCAAGGGAGATCACGGCCGCGTATGTGTTGCTGCCTATCCGAAACGTGTCCACGTCCCACGCGCGTTCAAGATACAGGGAGCCGTCCTCTATGCTTCCGGCGGCGGCCGGACTGGCCGGGTCCGTGACGTCGACCAGCTGGAGACCGTCCTCGCCGCGCGAGGTCACCGCCGCGTACGTCCTGCCGTCGGCCTCGAAGATGTCCACACCGAGTGCGCCGCCAAGCAGGATCTGCTCGTTGTCCTGCAGGCCTCCCGCGGGTACCGGATGCGCGGGATCGGTGATGTCGACCAGCTGGAGACCGCCCTCCACGCGCGAGGTCACCGCCGCGTACGTCCTGCCGTCGGCCTCGAAGACGTCCACGTGATCGGTTTTGCGTAGCAGCAGGTCGCCGCCGTCGGCCAGGCTTCCGGATGGCTCCGGATGATCCGGGCCGACGTACGCCACGGGGTTGTCTGCCGACTCGTCTATGGCGTTTCCGGCAAGGTCCCTGACGGCACCGGTGGCTATATCGATCTGCGGTTCGGTCATGGCGATCACGGCGCGCAGCTGCTGCTCGCCTAGCGTGACGGAGAACGATGCCGAGTCGGCGGCGTTCGGATCATGGCCCATGCCGGCCAGAGGTATCTGGTTGTCCTGTTCCGCCTCGCTGATGTACAGCATGCCGGCGTCCGTCTCCGAGGCATCCAGGATCCCATCAAAGTATATCGTCAGATCCCCCGTCTCCACGTCCAGGTAGGCGCTCTCAAATGCAGGCTTTGTGACATCCGGCACGACGTCTATCGTGTTGCCCTCGGAGGCCGTGATGTATTGCCCGTCCAGATCCGTCACAGCGCCGTCCCCGATATCGAGATGCGGCGTATCCAGCGCGATGACGTCCCGCCACTGGGACACCGTAAGCGTAAGCCTGATCGAGACTGTCTCCGAATCGTCCCCACGGTCGTAAACCGTGGCGCCTGCCAGGCTGACGCTGTCCTGTCCCGGACTGCCAATGTGCAGCCGCGACGTGTGGATCGCGTTGACGTAGACCTTCTCGTCAAACGTCACGGTCAGTACGCCCGTGTTCTCGTCGAATTCGGCTGACTCGAATTCCGGTCTGAGGGACTCTAGCTTGACGACCTGAAATCCTTCGTTGGAGGACACGGCAACGTGCGTGTCGCCGTCGGCCTCAAAGACGGCCACGTCACGGACACGTTTAAGCAGCAGGGAGTTGCTGTCGGACAAGCTCCCTGCGGTGAAAGGGCTGTACGGATCGGTGACGTCGACAAGCTGAAGAGTGCTGCGCGTGGGGAACGCTACCACCGCGTAGGTTCTTGCGTCCACCACGGCTATTCCCACCCCGTACGTTTTAGCAAGCAACAGCTCGTCTGTGTCTTTTATCTGCCCGGCCGCTGTAGGGTTGTCAGGATCGGTAACGTCTATGATCTGGAGGCCGCCGCTGGCGCGGGACGTTACCGCCGCGTATGGCTTCTCCCCGATCTCAAAGATGGTCACACCCCGGGTTTTGTTAAGCAACAGATCCTCCCCACCCCCGTTTGTAGTCTCGGTGTATGCAAGATTCCCTGCGGCGGCGGGACTGTCCGGGTTTGTGATATTTATAATCTGGAGACCGTTTTCATTGATGGAGGTCACGGCCGCATATGTGCTGCTGCCTATCTGAAACGTGTCCACGTCATGCGCGCCGCCAAGCAGCAGTGTGTCGTCATCTGCAATCTTTCCGGCGGCGTCCGGATCATAAGGATCGGTGACGTCTATGATCTGGAGGCCGCCGCTGGCGCGATTCGAGGCCACGGCCGCATAGGTGTTCTGTCCGATTGCAAACGTGTCCACGCCGAAGGCCTTGCCGAGTAGCAATCCGTCCGAGTCACCAGTATCTACCAGATGTCCTGCCGTTGACGGACTGGCCGGGTTTGTAATATTTATAATCTGGAGGCGGTGCTCCCCAAAGGAGGTCACGGCCGCGTATGTGCTGCTGCCTATCTGAAATGTGTCCACGTCACGGGTGTCATCAAGCATTGCTAGCTGGCTGACGGGGGACGGATTGCCCGGATTGGTGACATCGATCAGTTGGAGGCCGCCTTCACTAATGGATGTCACGGCCGCGTATGTTCTACTGCCTATCTCAAATGTGTCCACACCACGGGCTTCACCAAGCAGTACTGACGGGCTCTCATCCAGCTGGCCGGCGGGCACCATCCTGATCAGCAGACTCTGCTGCGAGTATGCCTCGTGCATGTAGCCCATGCCTGCCAGGCCCGAGACGGCAGCTGCGGTTATCACCAGGCACAGGGCTGCAGTTCCTGCCGGCCCGGGCGGGTGCTGCCGTACCGCTGCTATGGCAGGCCACCTCCGGACACGTGGGCGCCAGACACCGCCATGTGCGGCCCTTTCTCACGCGGCTCGACCCGCCGTCCTGCAAAGAGGACTGCCTGCCGCGGGCCGTACGGGTGTCGTCCGCGCCGCGCACCAACCCTTGTGCAGCAAGGATTCGGATCACATGCTAATGCATAGCAGCTACTCGGAGATGGCCGTCCTGTGCCCCGATGACGTGGCGGAATCCATCCACCCCCCCCCCGTCGCCAGCGATCGCCGGATGGATCATCTGGCTAATCACTCCCAAAGAGCAGGGCAAGCTTGGGTCGCCGCGCCCCCCCCCCCGTCGCCGATGATCACCAAGGCTTTGGCATGGATGCCCTGTTGCACGGAAGCATGCAAGACGTTCATTTTGATATTTATACTAAAATATGGCGTATTATTAAGAGTGTGGCTTGATCATAGTCTTCCCAGAGAGCTGGTTCGAGATTAGCAGACTTTGATTATTTGTGAACTGATTTGTATAAAAGAGCTCAAAACGTCAGCAAAATACGAATCATCCGTGGGATCACTTGAAAAACTCGCGCGGCTTCTGGTTTCGGATCACCTCTCTGAGGAGAAGGCTTTTCTCGGAAGGAACGTCGTGGGTTCATGCCCCGCACCAACCGCTTCTTTTTTGCCCTGTTTTAATTCTTGATGGGATTCACGCATAAATCCAAGGGGGCTTAAGGGCAGGCAAACCGCAGAAGGGCTCGGGTCAGATTACAGGAGTCGGGGGCTTGCGCTACAGTAAGGCCAAGGCAGAGGTCTCATTTGACGGGATGCGTCGCAAAGTGGCTTCGAACTGGCAAAAGAGCGCAAGGCGCCGGATGTGAAAGCTGCGTTCAGAAGGATCTTCAAAAAAAGCCAGATTCCTCGGTTTTGAGACATGCGGGAGAGCCCGCACGGATTTCGGCTGCCAGACACCGGGAGAGCTTGAAAGATCCAGGAGAGGCGATTCCAAACCAGAAGCCGTGCGAACTCGAGTGATCTTGCAGGCAGTCTGCATTTTGCCGATGTTTTGGCACGACGTCTTGCTGCATGACTCTGCCTGTTCTGCTGCCACCGCCACCCCGTGCGCAAGCCTAGCCAGGTGCCCAAGGTATCGCCGGCTACCTGGCGTCGAAGGGCTGGGCAAATCCGGTTACGTGCGGCTTTCCAGCCCGGCTTGCTTTCGGCAGCTTCTGCCGCGCTTGCTTGTGAGGATGCCAGAGTTGCGGCACTGCGCATGGCGCCTCGCACGAAAGAACGGTCCAGGGGAACTGCCTGAAATATATTCGGCGTGACTTTTACTACAGGAATTGACGCGGATGCTGAAAAAGGCACTGGAAAATGTGCTCTCCCCGGAGGAAGGCAGGGAGCTGATATCGGCGTTCGATCAGATCGGCGGCATCATCATCGTCAGAATCCCGGACTCGCTGCTGCCAAAGAAAAAAATTATCGGCGAGACCCTCCTGGAGAAAGTCAAGGTTGCCCGCAGCGTCTTTTACCAGGCCTCTGAAGTAAAAGGCGATTTCAGGACCAGGAACCTGGAGATTCTGGCAGGCGAGGACAGCACGGAGACGGAGTACAGGGAGTCCGGATGCAGATTCGCAGTAGACGTACAAAACGCGTTCTTTTCTCCCAGGCTGTCAACTGAGCGGGAGAGAATATCAAACCTTGTCCGGGACGGGGAGGTGGTAACCAACATGTTTGCCGGGGTCGGCATGTTCTCCATAATGGCCGCAAAGCAGAAGAGATGCACCGTGTACAGCCTGGACATCAATCCCGCAGCATCAAGGCTGTGTGAAAAAAACATCAGGCAAAACAAGCTGAAGGGAGACGTCATATCAATCAACGGAGATGCATCCCGGATCATCAGGGAGATACTGCAGGACAAATCAGACAGGACGTTAATGCTGCTGCCGGAAAGATCAGACGAGTTTTTAGAGTCGGCAATAAATGCCACGAAAAACGGGGGGACAATCCACTACTATTTGCACGTCCATGCAGACAAGAAAGCAGACGCGGCAAGGCTCTCTGAGGAGCACTATCTGCAGCAGGCAACAGCTGCTTCTGCTACTGCTGCTGTTACCGACATCCGGTCGGAGATTCTCGGCTCAAAGGTCGTCAGGGCAGTCGGGCCAAGGTACTACCAGACAGTCGTGGACGTCAGAATCTCAAAGCAGTCAGCCATCAGAGGTCACTGATGCTGACGACGGTCTTGTCGTTGCCATGACATATCCGATCCACGCGACCACCCCCAGGATGCCCCCGGCAATCATCAGGACAGACAGCTGCAAAACGATGGGACTCCATTCAGAAAGCATCAGCAGGTACGCATAAAGGAAAAAGCCACCTATGCACAAGACAAAGATGGTAACTCCCACCCCCTTGCGCCTGTCCATGGCAAAAAGTTTTCTGCTAGTTATTTATTGGCTTCCTTGGCCATGTCTGCATGTCTGTCTGTCATATCTCTATGGCCATGAGATACGCGTCCTCGCCGTCACGGTAATACGCGTTAAGCTGCTGTCTTATGACAAATCCAAGCTTCTCGTACAGCCTGACTGCCTCGTTGTTGCTGCAGCGCACCTCTAGATAAAACTCGTCGCATTTCCGCGATCTTATACCCTTTACGGACTCCTCTACAAGCGCCCTTCCGATCCCCTTATTCCTGAACTCGTCTAGGACTGCCACCGACACGACATGGCCCTTTTTTACAAAGCCCAGCTTCTTAAAGTTTGAGAACCCGTGCTCGGTCTTGCACATTATATACCCGACGACATGACTGCCGCCGATCTCGGCTACGATGAACGCCTCGGGAAGCTCTGCAAGCAGGCTCTCGTAAAAATAGTCAGAATAGTGCTCCGGAAGGGTCTTCAGGTTTATCTCCATGACGGGAATGATGTCGCTTGTCTGTGCCCTTCTGATGTTGCAGTCACCGCCCAGCTCTCGAAGAATCACCTGCATGCCTGATATCTGTTGCAGGCATCGATATTTAATTTTATTAAACCAAAAGACCATTAATGGATAAAATCAGCCCATAACAGAAGATGGATGAATACTCGCAGGATGACATTATCTCCCTTGTAAACTCGATATTCGATGTTACGGACTTTGCCAGATCAGAGTTCTCCCTGGAGTTTGAGATTGGTAATGCTGATTTCAAGTCAAGGTTCGAGGAGCTTGCCAGACGGCTGGAGGGCAACCAGTATGCATGCAGACTGGAAGAAGGTACAGATGGCAAAAGGCGCCGCATCATCGTTCAGAAGTTTTCCATCAAAAGGCAGGGAAGGATAATGAGGTCGCCATGGACTCCAAGGATCCTGTTTGGAATAGTAGTCGGATTCATTTTGCTTGACGGATACGTCAGGACAAAGTGGGCAAACACGGTCATAGAGTTCGGGGATCCGGCCCAGACGGCAGTCATCTATGCGGTTGCCTTGATGGGAATACTGGGAACCCACGAGGCAGGCCACATCGTCGCATCCAAGATCCACAGGCTAAAGACCACGTGGCCCTATTTTCTGCCGGGAATCCCTGTATACGGAATTCCGACCTTCGGGGCGTTCATCCAGTCCAGGGGACTGACAATAAACAGGGAGATACTGTTTGACGTGGCAATTGCAGGACCGGTTGCGGGGCTGATCATCGCAGTCGTTGTCTCGTTTTATGGCGCATACGAGGCCCCGGTTTTGGAGCACGACAGGATAGGGGAGACAATAGGGGATCTGCAGCTAAGGGAGTTTGAGTTCGGACAGCCGCTGTTTATGATATTTACTTTGGGAGTGTTTGAAAAGGGCCCCATATACGACATCCCCGTCTACCAGACTCCGTTGATGTTTGCAGCCTGGATAGGATTTCTGATCACGTTTCTGAATTTGATGCCCGCATGGCAGCTGGACGGGGGGCACATGGCAAGAACCCTGTTCGGGGCAAAAATTCACAGACTTGCAACATATGGCAGCCTGGGAGTTCTGGTCCTGCTGAACTTTTGGCCCATGGCAGTGCTGATCATGGTGATGAGCTCAAAGAACATGAGCGCGACGCCGCTAGACGACGTATCGCCGGTTTCTGCCAGCAGAAAAATCTCGTATGTCGGGGTGGCAGTCCTGGCTGTCTTGTGCGCGCCGCTGCCGTCCCAGGCAGTGTCTGCGCTTTTGTCATCGTAGCAGCAGCAAGAGCCGCGCAGAATATCTTTCCTTGAGGTTTGCCGCAAAATCCGTTGCTGCAAAAACGCCGTTCCCAGACGTGGAATGCTCGGGCAGCAGCTTGCCCGGATCGCCCTTTACTGCCGCAGCGCATCTCTTTTTGTGTACGTTTACTCCTGCGTTGATCACGTTGTCACCTCATCTTTTTTGATCAAAATGCCTGATCCGGGCCGAATCTCCCATTCACCGTCTTCTGCGCGGCATGATGTGTTGCCTGTCTGTCTGCTGTTGTTAGTCAGTCCGCTGCTGAGCACCCTTGTACATGGCAAGTTCCGATCGACTCTCAGGCCAAATAGCAATGTCATATTACGAGATACGAATAAGATTTCATGTATAGCAACGAGCAGAAATAATTGAGGTTTTTTACGTGTAGTTATGACCTACTTTGACCCAAAGACTTCTGCCCGTTGCCATAGTGCCTGCTGATATGGCCGTCTGCGCCACCACGAGATAGGCACGTTTGGGAAAACTGCCTAAAAATCCATGTTTATTAGTCCCCGGGTTGATTATAATTGAATGGTAGTTGAAGAGCTTCCCGGAATGCTTTCCTTGCAGCTTGGTGCAGGAGCATCAGCAAGCGAATCAGCTAACGAGTTGTTTTTAAAAAATACCTCAACTCCCACATTTCCATTCTTGAATGTCAAAATGATACCAGACGATAAACAGGAAGACAGTGTCGTTGAAATTAAAGTGAACAAGCAGGTTTATGAATTCATAAAAAGTACAGGACAAAGTGACGATCTGGTATTTTTTCTTAACAACTATAATGGTTGTTTAACCCAGTGGGGCTACGACATGATCGTTGCGATGAAAGTACTCTCAAAGATGAATGTTTTTGTTGACTTTGAATCTTGGATCAATGATGCAAGGAAGAGTTTGAGTCTTTTCCTAACGAACAAAAAAGTTGACGCGACATTTGATCAACAAGATGCACTAAAAAATTCCCGAGAACTACTAAGCGCCATAGGGATTCTAGAGGAAGTTGACAAAAACCAAACAATAGTATCGGCTGCAAGAGAGGTACTCAGAGAGAGAAAAATGGATGGAGGAACTTTGATATATCGTTTAGCGATGGCGATCTATCATTCCAACAGAGAGGGCAGAAGCGAATCAATTCTTGCAATAATGGATGATCCTGGATCTGCATACCTTAAACTAGCAGACAGTCCGACATTTAAAAAATGGGAGAGTGAATTCTCCGAAATGATGGACGTACACCTGGAATCAAGAATAAAAATCATGAAAGTGTTGATAGCATTTACAGTTTCGTCTTATGTGTACAACAAACTGCAAGGTGATAAGAACGAGTAGCAAAGGCAAGATAGAGCACGGATTCAAATCAAAAACAACGATGCAAACAAGACATTATATTCCAATGCATGCACGTATGACTGATCGAATGGCCATGGCAGACCTTTCTCCGGATGCCATGGCAGACACAGTAGGCTATGCTGAGGCAAATGGCACGCCACGAATATCCAAATCGTGGCTGGAACAAGCACATCATGAAACCAACATTACAGTAGATCAAGAGTATGAAATTAAAAAAATATTCAACAAGCAGTTTGCAGAAAATACTCCAATACTTGAAAAATTTGTAGAATATATAGTTGATCGGAAATTACACTCTATGAACGCAGCATCCCAATCACATGATATTCAGGACCGGCTTGAACCTGCAAAAAAGAACACATTGCCAGAAATCGATATAATAAAGAGGCTAATCCGTGAGCTGTTCAATAAAATCGAGCCTGTCAGAACGATCTCATACAGGCAAAGCGGTAACAAGCTGATTTTGGTAATAGTGTATGATAACCAGGATCATGAGAGCATGTTTGATCAAATAGAGGATGAACTGATTAGATTAGAAAACGTTCTGCCAGAATACGAGTTTGAGCCCTGGATCCTACACAACTCAGAATTAGAAGAGAGACATTTGCACGGCGCAAAAACCATACTGCAAAAACCCCGAATATGACATCAAACTGGCACGCAGTGCAAAGCATTCACAACAAAGACGCGTCGGATTTTCTTAATACGAAAACACCTGCCTATGTCGATTGGGAAATCACAAGTTTGTTTTATTCTGCATTGCATCTAGTGGATGCATACTGTGCCAAAAATCAGGCAGAACAACAACTATCCAATCATCGTGAGCGGAGCAAGTTTGTAAGAGAAAATCTTTCATCATGATATGAATCCTATAAAAAACTCTATGATCCAAGTATAAAATCAAGGTATCTCAAGGGGGGGAAAATCAATCCCTCGTGGTTAAACATTGCAAAAAATAACTATGATGCGCTCAAATCCAGCCTGCCATAATCATCCTGAGAGTTGATTCGAAATTAGCAGATTCGGATTATTTGTGGACGAATTTGCATGAAACGGCTCAAAACACCAACAAAATGCAGGTTATCTGTTAAATTACTTGAGAAATTCGTACGGTTTCTAATTTCGGATCACCTCTCAGGGGCCTGGGGCTGACAGGCAACATGACAAACGATTACGCGTTTACCACAAGGGTCTCCGGCCTAGGGGAACACGGCATAACTGATGCGATACTTGACGAGCTATGTGTGTATGGCGCCGAGCTGTCGGCCTGGTAGGTGCGGCGCAAGAGTTTATCCCTCAGGCTACACTACTGACTAGAGTCTTCATGATCACGCCTGCCACGCCGTATCTCAGGTGAGGGGTAAACCCGTACGATCCGCGTGGCATCTCAATGTTTTTCAGGAATTCTGATGAATTAGGCGACAACCCCCGTCCCAGGCAGTGTCTGCGCTTTTCTCATCGCAACAAAAGCCGCGCGCCGTCAGAGACGACTGCGACTTTTTGCCTCGTTCCCTGGGTCTTCAAAATGTAATCCATGGAATGCTTGATTCCAGGCAGGGAGACCATGCCTAGCTTTTTTGCATAGAACTCGGGCAATATCGAGACCAGGCAGACTTGGAGATCTTTTTGAATCTCAGATAAGAACAATAGATCCTCCATTCCGCTGACGTACCTTGAGGGGTTTTTGAGCTGGTTCAGGGCCAGCCTGTCCTCGATAAAATGCTGCATGGCATCTGAGCCCAGTCCGGCCCCGCACTCTGCAACCAGTATTGCCAGACCGTCTTTTTTGACGGCGTTTGCGCAGTTCCAGAGCGAGGAGAGGGATCTTCCCAGGGTATCGCTGCTTGCTGCCTTGCCGGTGCTGATTATCATTGTTTTATGACGCTGATCAGCGTCCCTGATGGAGTTGTTTTCCAAGATCCTGGCAGAAGAAGAGACCGTCTCAGACGGGTGCCCGATGAAAAAGTCAACTATTCCATGCGAGTTTGCGACTATTTCGATTCCCCGAATTTCAAAATTGTTTGAGAATTTTTTGGCTTCTTCCAGGCTTTCAGGATACTGCCCGGGGGCCGGAAGGTTTCCCTGTCGCTTTGCGTATGCGCCCAGCATGTACTCCTCGCCGAATTTCTTGGTCAGCCTGGTGGCAATCGTCTCGTATCCAAAGAGGCCGTCAAACTCCATTTCTGCCATGAAGACTAGGTTCGAGTTTGGGATTTCTGAGCTGTCAAACTCGTTGATCGAGCTTCCTTCAGGCAGGCCCGCCTTTACCTGGCCGATGATCTTTTTCTCGGCCAGTATTTTTGGGAATGGCCGCGACTTTTGCTCGCACATTGCAAACAGCAAAGAGATGATTTTTTGGATTGATCTGGAGCTGTGCAACACCACAAGTTCTGTCTGTTTTGACAGATCGATCTGGTTGAGTTTTTCGTTGATCGCCGAATCGTCAAGTGTTTTTCCTTCAGAGTCGATTTTTTGTTCCAGGTTTTCAGCCTTTATGTCCAAGACCACGTCTGCAATACCGTAATTCAGCCAGATTTCAGGCATGATTCATACGTGGAATAGTCCAAGATAAACCAAGCGTAATGGCGAATCCCGGTACGGGGCATGCAGAATTACCGGCAGTCATTTTGCAGTACAGTACGGGATCCCTTGCAAAATCAGGCGCGAACGGCAAGTTTGAACGGATGTCTTACGCTAGAAGGTTTGGGGGCATGATGTCGCATCTATCTACAATGGTTTTGGCGGCTCAGACAAATGCCTTTCCATCATCGTTTCAGATATAACTCTGATTCTTCATTGCAGCCAGTAGTTTTTTGGTTTGCCTGTTTTAAAACTAATGGGAGCGATGATGGGCGCCTGGTTTCTAATTTCGGATCAGTTTAGGCTGCCGGCACACATACGACGCAGGGCCGGAACACACGCACCAACCAACACACATGATCCCCGCCGATGCGTCGATCAGCGTCACGCTTATGAATGGTATTGCAGAACGGTATTCATTCATGATTGTTCTGCATGCCGGCGTGGCTGACAACGGAATGGTGTTCTGGGGCGAGATCACAGCAGGCGACGACGGCAAGACTCGCAGGCCCGCAAGGGGCAGGAAGGCCAAGGTCATCAGGCATCCGTACTCTGCAACCGCGCAGGAGATCAACGACAGTTTTGCGGCGCAAAGGGGCATAAAGGTCAGGGGACGCTCCGTCGTTGCAAGCGTATGGCTTCCAAGTACAGTGGGCGGTCCGCTCCCTTCTTTGGGCGTGGGCGGCAGCATACAGCACGGATCCGTCGGGGGGGAGATCAGCATCGTTCGGTGGAGGATCAAGGCAGTGACGCTCTCGTGGATGGACTCCATACGGGTGCTCGCAGAGGTGGTACGCAACAAAAGCACGATAGCCGGAATGGCCGTAGGTCCTGACCTTGCATACTGGGCCGACGTCCTACGCCTTGCCGCATCGATAGTGGCACGCCAAAAGTTCACGCCGGATCTGTCGACGTATGGCAACTCGTGTGAGGCATATTGGATCCCCCTGACCACGGGCAGGGAGCAGGAGCGGATTGACGCCCTGGCAGCCTGCATGCCGCCGGCCGCCCGCGCGCTTGATCACGCCAAGAAGACAGAACCCATGGAGCCGCCAGTCACGGTGCTCAGCGGTGCCCTGGCCAGCCTAGTTGACGGCATCGTGCGCGCCAGGGCGATGACAGATGTGCCGCGAGGATACTCTAGGCGGATGCGCTTTGACAGTACGGATGACGGCTGGCTTCACTCCCTGAGGACAGAGAACCCCGTCACAGGTAACAGGCAGGACGTCGCCATGCATGAGAAAAGCGTACGCAGATGGCAGTACGCGCTCAACGCCCTAGACGACCCGCTTCTAAAGATGTGTCTCCGGCTCGAGGATCCCCAGGAAGGCGCGGCAGATGAATCCGGCCTGTACTGGCCCATCAGGTATTTCGTACAGTCCCGCAGGGATCCCGGCCTCATGGTTCCTGCCGACGAGATATGGAGTAAAAAGACTGCCATTCCGGGGATCAACGGCGCGTATGCAAGGGGATTCATGGCGACAATGCTTGGGAACGCCGCCAGGATAGTAGCCGGAATGTCCGCAGGCATCGAAAAGTACGGGATGGCAGGATATGCCGTCGGTACCGCCGAGGCCCACAGGTTCCTGCGCGAGGAGGCGCCGATCCTAGAGCAGTTCGGATACGGCGTCATGCTGCCCTCGTGGTGGGCCGGCGGCCGCGCGGGAGCCGGACTGAGGGCGCGTGCCAGCGTGACATCCAGAATGAAGACGGGCAGGATGCTGGACATGAACTCCCTGGTCAGCTTCGACTGGAAGCTCGCCCTCGGAGATCAGAACATCACGCTAGATGAGTTGCGGGAACTTGCCGATGAAAAGGCGCCGCTGGTCAACATGCACGGCAGGTGGATCGAGACGGGGTCAGAGGAGATCCGGCGCACAGTAGACTTTGTGACAGAAAACGAGACTGCTACTGTCCGCGACGCGGTGATGATGAAGATCGGCGCAGGCACCGCGCCTGAGTGGGCGGATCTTGAGATCTCCGGCAGCAGTGACGACAACAGGATTGCCGGCATGATGGGAATGCTCAGGGGGGACGACGCGGTAATGGATCAGCTGCCGCAGCCCGAAGGATTCAAAGGCACGCTGCGCCCGTACCAGCTGTATGGATACTCGTGGCTGTCGTTCCTGCAGGGGATCGGCATGGGCGGGTGCCTGGCCGACGACATGGGGTTGGGCAAGACCGTCCAGGTACTGGCTCTGATCCAGCAGTACATGCTGGAGGGCGGCAGGCAGCCAATACTCCTCGTCTGCCCGACATCGGTGATGGACAACTGGAAGAGGGAGGCAGCCAGGTTTGCCCCAGGCATCTCGGTGGCAATCCACCACGGAGCAGACAGGAAGAGTGGCGACGCGTTTGCAAAAGAGGCCGCAGGGTACGACATGATGGTCTCCAGTTATGGCCTGGTACAGCGCGACATCGATTCGATCGGCAAGGTAATGTGGGGAGGCGTGGTACTTGACGAGGCACAGAACATCAAGAACGCCGACACTAGGCAGGCGCGTGCAGTCAGGACGCTGGATGCCGGGTTTCGCTTTGCGCTGACGGGCACGCCCGTCGAGAACAACGTCGGCGACATCTGGTCGATAATGGAATTTCTCAACCCCGGGCTGCTCGGAACCCGTGCAGAGTTCAAGCGTAACTTTTTTGCGCCCATACAGACGAGGCGGGATGCCACGGCAACTGAGACGCTCAGGCGCATAGTAAGCCCGTTCATGCTGCGCAGGCTCAAGACGGACAGGTCGGTGATCTCCGACCTGCCAGAAAAGATGGAGACTAACACCTACTGCTCGCTGACCCGCGAGCAGGCATCCCTGTATGCCGCCGTGCTCAAGGATCTCGAGGAGAGGATCAGTTCTGCCGAAGGCATACAGCGAAAGGGGCTCATACTGGCAGCACTGACCAAGCTCAAGCAGATCTGCAACCATCCGGCGCACTTTCTCAAGGACGGCTCGGCCATACCGGACAGGTCCGGCAAGCTGTCAAGGCTGACTGAAATGCTCGAGGAGGCAACAGAGTCCGGCGACCAGGCGCTGATATTCACCCAGTTCGTCGAGATGGGCGAGATACTCAGGCAGCACATACGCAAGACGACCGGCCGCGAGGTGCCGTTCCTGCACGGCGGGACGTCAAGAGGGCAGCGCGAGGCGATGGTAGAGGGGTTTCAGGACGGCAGATCAGGGGTGCTTGTCGTCTCGCTCAAGGCAGGAGGTACAGGCCTAAACCTGACGGCTGCAAACCATGTGTTTCACTTTGACCGCTGGTGGAACCCGGCAGTCGAGGACCAGGCCACCGACAGGGCGTTTCGCATAGGGCAGGAGCGCAACGTCCAGGTGCACAAGATGGTATGCTCCGGTACGCTAGAAGAAAGGATAGACGAGATGATACGCCGCAAAAAGGAGATATCTGATGAGGTGATCGGCACCGGCGAGGGCTGGCTGACGAGCCTTTCTGATGATGACATCCGCAAGGTGCTGTCGCTGAGCAGGGAGGCCATCCAGATATGACACGATACGACCGGCACGACTCGATCGGCATGATCAAATGGGGCATCAAGATGAAGGCAGGCTCGTACTGGCCGCAAAGCAGGCCTATCCGCGAATGGATGCAGATGCTGGACGCATCATGCGCCGTTGAAGGCAGGGATCTGCGCCACTACGATGACAGGAAACTTCCAGGTCTCGAGATTCTGGAGGCTGCAGAGACTGACATAACCACGGATTTTGGCAGGAAACTTGCAGAGAAAATCTTTGCGAGTGTCAAATCCGCTGTAGAGGCCCACACAGCCACGACGGATCTAGGCAGGATGCGTGCGCAAAGCGGACGAGTGACATCAATGGAGATGCACCTCGGACAGGTCAGTGCGTGGGTGCAGGAACCCGGAGAATTCTCATGCAGGGTGGACATATGGATCGACGTAATTGGCATGCCTGCATGGAAGAGGTTGGCAGAGTTGCTGTCCACGCGGCCGGACATAGCCTCAGAAATTCTTGCAAGAAGGATGCCTGACAACATAGAGCATTTATTCGAGTCAGCCGGCCAGCACCTCTTTCCTACAAGGGACGAGATCAAGGTAAGGTGCATGTGCAATGAAGAGGGCAAACTGTGCATGCATGCCATGGCCGTCTTTTTCGTGCTTGCCCAGGAGTGCGAACGCAATCCCTTTCTGATGCCGGTACTGCGCGGATGCGTCATATCGGATCTGTTGGAGACGGCAGGTCTCGCACCTGCACCAGAGGAGGCGCCGGAGATCAGCGGCAAGCCAGACGAGCCGGCATCCGAGCCCCTGCCCGCGGATCCGGACGCCTTCTGGGGACGGAATACAGACGCATACGATCACGAGGACGCGTTTATTCCTGCCACAAACGCCGTGGTACCCAAGATGCTCGGGGAGCTCCCGCTCTGGCGGGGCAGCGACGACCTTGCCCCGATGATGGAGAAGATATACCGCGAGGCGTCCCAGGACGGCATGAGGCTGTTCCGGGGGGAGCCGCGCGACGGCATCTAACTGAGGCAAGAACAGCCATCAGAGACGAGATTACACGATCCCGTCGCCGCCTAGTCTGTTGCATAACTTCATGTCCAGTCAAAAGACACCCGGTTTTGATCACAGTTAGATCCGAAATCGACTGCGGTTCTTATCTGGATTTATCACTTGGGACGAATTCAGGCAGAAAAAAATAGAGTTGGCAACAGGCTACACCAACGCAGGCATTAAGATGGCAGTCGCGTTGTGATCAAGGCATATCGTCGTCGTCATACTGGAATGGGTCATACTTTTTCACCCCTTTGTCATTTAAGACATACGCCCTTCCAAGCGTCGTATTTTTGACGGTATCATACACGGACAGTATGTCCTTTTTTGTCCGATAGTTATGCATCGGGTTGCTAAAGTTATAGTCGCTTGTAAATATCAACACCTGCGAGACGTTCTTTGCAAGAAGATCCACTATGAGCGGCCCGTACTTTAGTCCCCAGCGCCCAAAGCCCTCTATTATCAACGGCAGGTCAATCCTGTATCTCTTGATTATTGCCACCAGCAGTGCATAATACGCGATGGTCGCCTCTGCTGCAGAAAGTGACTTTGGGACCATGATATGGTTCTTTTCTATCTTCAGAAAGTCAAGCCCGCCGCCATTCTTGTGCTCCTGGGTTATCCTGTTGAATATGTCATTTGCGTTGCCGGAAATTTCTGAAAACTCGCCTGTAAACTTCATTCCTGCAAAGTAGTCAAGAAGGTCATAATAGTCCAGATACTCTTCTACGAACATGAATCTTGCGTCATAGCCCCTCTCTTCGATCAGGTCAAGCTCCATGCTTCCGTCACGTCCAAGTAGAAAATACGACTGCATCTTCTCAAACAGCGCATGTCCCAGATCGGTATTGCAGATTACAAAATTGAGATTTCTGGTCTTACTGGTGGATAGCTTGATCTCGTATTTTTCATAGATGTTCCGGATTGTCTTGATTTTCAACTGCTTCCCTCCCAAAGTATGAGGCGCTCAGGGCCATGGATGTCGTTAATCCCTGCAGGCAGCGCCATTGTGCCACGGTTAAAGTATGCGCGAGTCATCCTGTCAATATACAACTCCGGATCCGGCCCGTCACGGTGCAACCGTTGGACCAACAGTGCTGCAAACATGGCATCACATCTGCCAAACAGAGCCAAGGGACGAGTCCCCGAACCGTTCTCACCGAGCTCTTCTGGTTTTGGGGGAGGCGGATCGTTTAGTGACATGTATGGTACAACGTCAGGTTCTATTTATACGGGCAGGCAAAACATTTCTGGACCATCCCATGATCAGGCGCCCTTGCAGACATGGCTGGGCAGCAGACATTATGACATCATCATCATTATTATTATCATCGCAGGTTTGGAGTTTACGGGGCAGTACAGCACCGGCATCCGGGCCAAAAAAAAAATTTTTTGTTTGCTTATTTTTTATCTTTGTTTTTTTAGTCTCATCCTCAGATTTGATAATAAATCAGGTGGGCCCGAAGGGCTTCGATCCCTTGGCTCACCGGTTATGAGCCGGTTACTCTACCAGGCTGAGTTACGGGCCCCAAGCACATGAGCTTGCCCTCGGGTATAAAATGTTATGAGGCTAGCGGCAGTACCTGTCATAACAGCCGTCAAGCAACAGATTTTGCGCAGAGATCGACTTGTCTGCAATCCCTACCAGGTAGTGGCAGTTGTCCTCCGAGTCGGCTGCTGCGGATTCCTCAAGAATGCTTCTCCATGATGCAGCATGCCTGATGTCGGCCTCCGTGTGCAGTTTAAAGTATTCCGTGGATTCCTCGTTTGTCATTCCGTAAAATTCTGCCAATCCATCAAGCTTGGTCTGGCTGATTTTTGGAATCTCCTTCTCAAGTGCATACATGGCACATGCCCCGCCCTCAAAGGTATGCATCAGTTTGCCAAGATCCGAGACGGCCTTCTGTGTTTTTGCCAGTCCCCAATATGAGACCAGTTCCTCCTCTGAGATTCCCAGCTGGCCGGCAAACGAGATCCAGGGTTTTATGTGATCAGACTCCTCCTGCCGGTTTTCTTCTAGTTGGCCAACGGCAGAGCCCGGGGCCTTTTCGATTATAGGAGTCATGAAAGACGGAATCGCCCTTACCAGTTGAAAGTATTCCCTTGAATATCCTGCCAGCGATTCTTTTGTCAGATTTCCGTCAGACCACATCTGATAGAACGGGTGCTTGAGCAGGCTTCTTTCTTCAATCATTTCGTCGATTTTTTTTGTCAGATTCATGTCAGAACTGGCCTTTAGCCGATAAAAAAATCTTTGCGGCTTCTTCGTAAGAGTATAAGGCAACGGAATGTCTAGCAAATACGTCTGACTGAGAAGCGCACACTCGCAGTGGCCCGTGCAGGGAATCAGCATAATTTGATATCGGAGTTTACCCCACCACTCCCTAGGCTGCACTGCCGGCCAAGATCCTGATCAACATATACCTCACGCCGCATCCTAGGGCGCGCCAGTTCACTGCTCAGGCCTATGGTCTTACCGCACCCCGGCAGATGCGGGTCATATCTGCAGTTTTGACTTTATCTTGGTTATGTCGTTTTCTATCCTCTCGAACCGAGAGTCAAGCATCTCGTGGATGTTGGATGAAAGATCTCGGATCTCCGTTATGGTCTGATCCTGCTTGTCCAGCATCTGTCTCTGCCCTGCGGCAATGTCATTCAGGTACATGGCCTCGGTAGCAAAGCCCTCGACAATCTCGCTTTCCATGTTTCCTGCCACTATCCTGAATGTCTTGAACCTTCCGGTACCCTCTGAGTACTGCACGTCGATGTCGTCTACCTGCACCGGCTCTTTGCTGTCCCTTATTGAGGCGACAAGCCCCTCAATGTCCTCCCTTTTGCCCTCGCACTCTATCATGACCGTGCCGTCATCAAGGTTCTCGACGTGTCCGGTGATTCTCCGGCGGCCTGCCTCGCTCCTTACCCGGTAGCGAAAACCGACGCCTTGGACGATTCCGCTTGCGTGTATCCGTGCAGCATGTCGCATGTTCTCATGTGTGGTACGTCGTTATTATATTTTAGACGCAGGGCGGGGGCAAACTCTTGCCCGGCCGGCAGTGCCATAGTGCGTGCAGTTGAAAATCGAATATTTTTTTGGCAAAACAGGCACGATGTGACAAAATTATATTCCATTTTTTGATGTTGGTACTACGCCTGAGGGGTAAACTCTTTCTTCTTGTTGTTATCGTCGTCGTTCTTGCTCCTCCTGCTCCTCCTGCTCCTCCTCTTCTTCCTCTTCTTACAAAAGATTTTATGGTCAAAATACGGAATTTTGTTGGGTTCCAGTGGTGTAGACCGGTCAAGCATACTGCCCTTTCAAGGCAGTGATCCCGGGTTCAAAATCCGTTGATGAAAGTCCCGGCTGGAGCACCAAGATTTAATTACCAATGGCAGAGTTTTTTGATCAGGTCGCCGTCTTGGACAACAACAAAAACATCGAGATCAATCCGTTGCTTGAAACCTATGGCCAGTACATCACAAAGATAGACCGGGCCCTCAAAAGAGAGCTGGACCTGTACTCAGAATCAGAGTTCATCGAGCCACTAAAGTACTCCCTGGAGGGAGGCAAGCGCATTCGCCCGATAATTTTGGCACTGGCAGCAGAAAGCGTAGGCAAGGTTGACGATGACACGCTGGCAGCATCCTGCTGTGCCGTAGAGTTCCTGCACATGGAGTCAATCATTCATGACGACATCATCGACAATGAAACCATGAGAAGGCACAAGGATCCGTTTCACATCAAATACGGGTACAACACCAGCGTGCTTACCGGGGATTTTGTCTTGGGCCTGATCCTGGCAATTTCATCCAGGCTTGACAACGCCAGAATCACAAAGGATCTGGCAACAACTGCAATGCTGATGAGCGAGGGCGAGATGATCGAGGGCAGGCTGGAGGCAAGCCAGGACGTCACCTTTGATGATTATCTCAAGGTTATCGAGTACAAGACTGCAACTGCGTTTGAGGTTGCTGCCAGGACAGGGGCAGTAATTGCAAAAGGCACAGAAGAGCAGGTGGAGGCACTGACAGAATACGGGAAAAACATCGGCATTGCGTATCAGATCAGGGACGACCTGCTGGATTGGAAAAACGAAGACAAGCTGTTCAATTTGCTGATTAAAAAGAGCGCAGATCCCAGGGACGTCTTTGACAGAATGGAGGAGCTGCTAAAGGAATACTCGGAAAAGGCAAGGGCCGGACTGAGAAAGATTCCGGATAACAACGCCAAGGGCAACC
This sequence comes from Candidatus Nitrosopumilus sp., assembly GCA_965214775.1. Lineage (GTDB taxonomy): Archaea > Thermoproteota > Nitrososphaeria > Nitrososphaerales > Nitrosopumilaceae > Nitrosopumilus. The sequence goes on from OZ243974.1 coordinate 381,883, forward strand.
TGGATAACCTAATCAAGTTTACCTCGTTTAAGGCATGAGGCCCAAGCCGAGAGCAGGCGTTGCAAACTCTACAAACTGCAGAACCGGCTCCGGATAGACGCCAAATCCCACCAGGAACGCAATTGAGAATATCATTACGCCAATTACTGATTTTGGTTCTCTGACCCTCCTTTCTTTCTCCCCCTCAAAGTACATCTTTCTTGTGATCCAGCCATAGTATGCAAGCGATAGTGCACTGTTAAGAACGCCGGCAATTGCCAGCCACGGGGCCCATTGCAGCGTGGCGCCTGCGTCAAGTGCGCCTCCAAACAGCATGATCTTGCTCCAAAAGCCCGCAAGAGGCGGAACTCCTGCCAGTGCAAACAGCGAGATGACCATTCCAAGAGAAGTGATCGGCATTCGCCTTCCAAGGCCCTTGAGCTTGTCAATGTGGGTTACTGCCAGAGTTGTCACGATTCCCGCAATTGCAATGAATGCCGCACCCTTCATTACTGCGTGATTCAGAATCTGGTAAAGCGAGCCCTGCAGGCCCAGGGAGCTGTGGGGGGCAACTGCAAGTCCGATCAGTATGTATCCCGCATGCGCGATGCTGGAATAGGCCAGCATTCTGGATATGCTCTTTTGCATGATTGCCGCAACGTTTCCAACAGTCATCGTCATGACGGCAAGAATGCCAAGGGCCAGGGTCCAGTCAACGTTTAGGACCGCCATTCCAAGGACGACAATCCTGATTGTCGCTGCAAATCCCGCCTTTTTTGTTGCGGCAGCCAGCAATGCGGCAATTGTAGGGGGTGCCCCCTCATAGGTGTCCGGCAGCCACTGGTGGAAGGGCACAAGGCCCATCTTGAATCCGAATCCCGCGATAAACATTCCGACAGACAGCAGTGCCAGCGGATACAGCGAGGGATCAAGCGTCGCATATCCCCTGATTACCTCGCCGATGTTCGTAGATCCGGTCAGGCCATAGGACAGCGAGATGCCATAGACGATTATTGCAGAAGACAGGGCGCCAAACAAAAAGTACTTGAGGGCCGCCTCGTTGGAACTGGGATTTCTCTTCATAAATCCGACCATGACATATGTCGGAATGCTCATGAGTTCCCAGGCAACAAACAGCATTACAAGGTCCGTCGAGTAGGCAACAAGAACCATGCCGATTGTCGAAAGAAGGATCAGCGAATAGTAGACGGCAGGAGAAGAGCCTTGTTTTCTCATATAGTTCAAGGAGCCAACAGTAGTAAAGACGGCCACAATCAGCAGTGCAATTGCAAAGAACCCGCCAAACGCATCATCTGCAAGTACGTCCTCAGAGAACAGGACAGACGGCACTATGTGCTCGCTTACAAACTGGTATCCCACATAGCCCATTGAGACGGCAAGCGCTGCAAACGCAATTACCGCATAAAACGAGTTGGAGCCCCTCTCCTTTCTTGCAATGCTTATGATTGGAAGGGCAACGCCTACGGTTCCCAGTATTGCAATGAGTATCAATGGGGTGGAGGTAATTTCTAGCATCTCAAATCAGCACCCCTACATCAACAATATCAAGACTACGAACAATAGTCCTGCTCCAAATACGAATAGGTATGACTGCGAGACGCCGGTCTGGGTTCCCTGCACGACTCGGGCCCCCCAGGAAGCTGCCTTTTGGAACCCGTCGTTCATGCCGTAATCCATTGCGGTCCTTTCAAAGTATCTGAACACGCCCCTTGCCAGCCACAGCGGCGCCACGACAAAGCACCAGTAGATAATCGCGTTGAGATACCACCTGTTTAGGACGACTTTGTGAACTGCGTAAAAGAGGATGTTTGAGTTTACAAACCTGACAGGATCAACCCATCTGCCGATGTAGAATATGTAGCCCAGTCCGATTCCCGTGGCAAACGCCACAAGCGAGGCGCCAAGTGCCGTCGGGTTGATACCGCTCAAAAAGTCCGGCAGTATAGAGGATTCAGCCTTTGCGTATTCACTGCTGTGAATGCCAAATGAATCTTCAAGGTATACCTCGAACATGTGATGCAGTCCGTGCTCCGTTGATAGTCCGATCAGCCCGATTCCAATAGTAAGGACTGCAAGGATTCCGTACGGGACCCACATTGACAGTGATGCCTCGTGGATGTGATGCCCTTCCTGCTCCATCTTTTGGATGTGCCTGCTCTTGTCTCCAAAGAAGACCATCCCAATCATTCTCGTAGTATAAAACGCAGTAATTATCGCAGTCAGCACCGCGACTGCAAACAGTGGCAGCGCCCATTCGCTTCCCGACGTATGCACCGATGCGAAGATCGCATCCTTGCTCCAAAAGCCCGTGGTGATAAATGGCGCCCCCATCAGGCCAAGGCCTGCAGCCCACATGAATGCGTAGGTCTTCCTCATCTGCTTTCTCAGGCCTCCCATGTCGGTCATAAACCTAGAGCCGACAACATGCAGCAGCGAGCCTGCTGCCATGAACAGCGAGGCCTTGAACATTGCGTGGGAGATCAGGTGGAAGAATCCCGCAGTATAGCCGTCAACGTACTGGTGGGACAGTCCTGCAACGCCTAGTGCCATCATCATGTAGCCAATCTGGGAGCCGGTAGAATAGGCAAGGACCTTCTTGATTTCCGGATTTACCATCCCCTGCGTTGCAAGCAACAGGGCAGTTATGGCGCCAACCCATGCGACAATCTCAAAGAACTGGTTTGCCATGATTCCGGCAGCCCCCAATGCAAAGACGATGGGGCCGATTCTTGCAACCAGGAATACGCCTGCCTTGACCATTGTGGCAGCATGGATAAGGGCAGAGACTGCAGTCGGGCCGGTCATGGCCTCCAGGAGCCACTCGTTGAGCGGGAACTGCGCTGATTTGCCCACAGCGCCGCCAAACAGCAGTACAAACGCAGGAACAAGCATGCCTTCTGCATTCATTGCTATTGCCCATTCGGTTCCTCCCATGAGTTCCTTGAAGCCAAATGTTCCGGCATACAGGAATATCAAGAGCATGCCTGCAATCATCATCACGTCGCCGACCTTGGTCATGATGAAGGCCTTCATGCCTGCATGTGTCGGCGCATAGTAGTCCAGCAGGCCAAGCGCAGTGCGTCCCTCCTGTCCTACATGATCCCTCTTTTTGTCACGGTACCAAAAGCTGATCAGCATGTACGATGCAAGACCGACGCCCTCCCAGCCAAAGAAGACCTGCAGCAGGTTGTCAGACAGTACGATCAACTGCATCGAACCAATAAAGAACATCATCCAGAACCAGAATCTCATAATGTCCCTGTCGCCTTTCATGTAGCCGGTGCTGTAAATCATGATGAGAAACGAGATCCAGCCGACTACATTTGCCATGATTACTGACAGCGGGTCGGCCAGTACGCCGCCCTTTAGCCCGATTGCCTCAATCCACATAATCTGTTTGTGAATCTCAGAGCCCTCGACTGCAATCGGCAGCAACGATGCGGCAGATAACGCGCTCATTAATGCAAATCCGACTGCAACGTATCCCGTTGCCTGCCTGGACAGTCTTCCAACGCCCGGCATGATCATCGCGGCTGCAAACGGCAGAATCCAGACCAGCCATGCCGCAGCTGACGTTGCTTCAAACGGTAATCCGACAGATTCAGTTGCCATAACCTACACTCCCAGCACTCCGCTCATGTAGCCCATGATGGTCTTCAGGAAGATGTCAGGATAAATCCCCAGGACAACCGTGAATCCTGCCAACACCATCATCGGTGCAGTCATGTACCAGCTGCCGCCTTCCCTGAGATTCTCAAGATGCTCGGCGTTTTGCCAAAGAATACGCGCTTTAGCATCCATAGCATGTAGGACATTGTCAGGGCCGTTGCGACCAGTCCGAGGCCAAATGTCACTGCCCGAAGTGTCGAGCCCTCTGCAACTGCGGTTTCCAATGCCCCGTAAAACAGAATCCATTCGCCCATAAATCCGCTGGTTGGCGGAATGCCCATTATTGTAAGTGCGCCAATTACCGCACATACGGCGGTGATCGGCATCTTTCCTGCAATGCCGCCAAGCTTTGAGATGCTTCTGGTGCCGGCTTTGACGATGATTATTCCTGCCATCATGAAGAGTATGCCTTTTCCAAGTCCGTGGGTGATATACATCATCTCGGCTCCTGCCATGCCCATTACAGACATCGAGCCTATGCCAAACAGCAGGTACCCCATCTGGCTGATGCTAGAATATGCCAAGAGCCGCTTGATGTCGTCTTGCATCAGGGCCATTGCGCCGCCATAAATCATGGTGACAAGCCCCCAGACATGGAACCAGATCGAGAGTTCTGAAAATGTTGCAGGCAGGAACTCGACAATCAGCCTAAAGATCCCATAGGCACCGATTCCGATCATTGCCGGTGACAGCAAGGCACTGATCGGGGTGGGGGCCGAGCCGTGAACGTAAGGCAGCCAGATGTGGAACATAAAGACTGCAAGCTTGACGCCCAATCCCACTGCAATTGCAATCGCGGAGATCAGCACGACGTCTGGCGGGATCTCAGATTCCCGGATGTCTGCAAAGTCAAAACTGCCAATAGTCAGGCCTATCATCAGAAAGCCCAGGAGCAAAACGACTGCGCCGGCATGGGTCCAGAACAGGAACATCAGGCCAATCTTTCTTCTTGGGCCGTCTCCCCACAGTGCAACAAGGAAGAAACCGGGAATCAGCATCACCTCAAAGAAGATGTAAAATTCAATCAGGTTGGTTGCAAGTACCGTGCCAAGCATTCCCATTGCAAAGACAAGATAAAGTGCAAAGTACAGGCCGGACTTTGCATTCACGTAATTAGAAAGTGCAGGTGACTCAACAACCAGGCTTGTTCCAGAAGGGGTGGCAGTAGTAGAGATAGTAGCAGAGGAGGAAGCAGAGGAGGCAGAAGCAGTATTCTCTTTTTGTTCCTCCTCAAACTGCTCATGGAACTTGTGAATCATGTATGGTTTTGAGTACAGAACCAGGATTGTTGACAATACATAGATGATTATTGCAAATGGCGATGCAAGGCCGTCCAGCAGGAATCCAAACTCGCCAAACTGCCCGGTCCACGGATAGTGCTCCTCGACTGTTCCAGACAGCGCCGCGTTTATGATGATAACTGTGGCGTAAAGCAGGACTGCAAACGTAAACCACATTGCCAGGGTAGGTCCTGCCCTGCGTCCCAGAACATAGGCAATCGGAGACAACAGTAAAGGCAAGAAGACTGCCTGCAATAACGCGTATTCCATTATCCCTTCAAGCTCCTAAAGTTGGCAATATCGACGTTCTGGTACATGCGATATGCCACGATGATAAGTGACAGTCCGACGCCGACTTCTGCGGCGGCAATTGCAATGGAGAACAGTGCCAGGGACTCGCCGGCTGCATGAGACAGGTATCTTCCAAACGCGACGATGTTGAGGTTTGCAGCATTGATGATGATCTCGACTGCAAAAAGCATCCTGATGAAGTTGCGTTTTACTGCTAGTCCGTAGATTCCAATGCCCAGCAGTGCCACGGAGACCAGCGTGAAATCAACTAGTTCGTTGGTCATTCTCCACATCCTCCTCCTTCTCCTTCTCCTTCTTCTCATCCTCTTCTTCCTCCTCTTCGCGTCTGGCCAGAACCAGGGCCCCCGTAACTGAGCCTGCCAAAATCAGGGCCATCAGAATTAATGCCGGCCAGTAATAGGTAACAAAACTCATGCCAATGTCCCTAAACTCGGCTGCCGGCTCGTCAGTCGTGATTGTCTTGATTCCCGAGTCCAGGAAAACTGCACCCAGTGCAACCATGACTACCAGCATAAGCCCGATGCCTGCAAACTTTCTTCTCCTATCCTCAATCTTCTTGAAGATGAGTTCCCTCTTTACGAGCATCACGGTAAAGAGAATCAGTACTGCAATAGAGCCGACGTATACTGCCAGCTGGAACAGCGCGACAAACGGCGCGTCTAACAAAAAGAAGAATCCCGCAATACCCCCAAGGGTTCCCATTAATGCAATGGAGCCATAAACCAGGGATCTTAGCTCAAGTGCGGCAATTGCAGAGCCGATTGTAATTACGGTTAATGCCAAAAATGCCGCATCAGCCATGTGTTGCGCCTCTGTCAGTAATTTGGATTTCACTGTCTTGCCGAACGTACGGCTTGACTGCAAGCTGTGCAGGAGTGTAAATCAGCCCCTCCTTGCTAAAGGAGGACAGTTCATAGTCATTAGTCATGTAAAGTGCATAAAACGGACATGCATCGACACACAGCCCGCAAAAGACGCATTTTCCGTAGTCAATCTGCGGCATGATGGATTTCTTGTTCTGTGTCTGGTTGTCTGGAACCTTGACCATTGCAATGGCTTCTGCAACGCCCTCGCATGCAATCGAGCACAGCTGGCATCCGGTACAATGATCATGAAACAGCATGTGCCGTCCCTTGATTCCCGCGATTCCCACCCCGGTGGAGGGATCAAACTGATAGCCGTCCCCGGCAAACTTTAGCTTTTCTTCGGGATAGCGCAGGGTGAATCGCTTGACTGCAATGTGCTTGATTCCGGAGTTTAGCGCTTTGATGATGCCTGTTGCAGTTCCCATTATTGCAAGCCTCCCGGTCCTAGCACTCCGGCGTAAAGCAGGGCCAGAGCAACAAAGATGTTGACGAATGCAAGCCCGATGAGCTTGGTCCATCCAAGACTCAGCAACATGTCGATTCTGATTCTCGGAAAGACGCCCCTTGGCAGCAGTATGAAGAATATCACCCCGACAGTCTTGATAACAAACCAGAGGGTTCCATTCAGCATTGCCTGATCAAACAACGGCAGTCCGGGGAACGGTCCGACTTTGACAGGCCCCATCTCGACTCCTACAAGAAGCTCCTCGGGGAACGGAGGTACGATCATCGGGCCGTTCCATCCGCCCAGGAACAGCACCACAAACAGGGCTGCAAACGCATAAAGTTTCAGATAGGTTCCCAGCTGAACCAGGCCGTACATCATTCCCGAGAATTCAGTCAGCCATCCGGCCACGATCTCGCTTTCGGCTTCAGGCAAATCAAACGGAATTCTTTCAAGCTCGGCCAGCATCGTAATGAAGAACACGATCGCCCCAACAGGCAGGAATACAATCCACGGGAAGAATGACTGGCTTGCCGAGATTTCTGACAGGTTGAGGGTTCCCGTGACTATTACGACTCCCAGCAGCGACAGAATCAACGGAATTTCAAATGAGACCATTTGGAAGAGGGCCCTGATTCCCCCAATGAAGGGGAACTTGCTGTTTGCAGACCATGCAGAAAGAATGGTGATGATTGGGAAGAATCCAATCACTGCAAAGACGCCAAGCAGTCCCATGTCCACGTCTGCGACAACCCAGCCGCCAGGCGCCACCGGAATCAGTGCGACAAATGCAGCTGCGGCCCCCACAAACAGGACAGGTGCCGCCCAGAAGATCGGCTTGTCGGCTTTTGCAGGAATGATTATCTCCTTGGAGATCAGCTTTAGTCCGTCGCCCATCAGCTGTAAGATTCCCTCAATCTTTCCACAGTAAAAGGGGCCGACCCTGAGTTGTAATTTTGCCAGCATCTTTCTTTCGACAAAGATGGTTCCTGCAGCAAGCAGTGCGGCAAAGCCAAATCCGGGAAAGGCCGCAATTCTGAAAAGGTCTGTTGCCATCAGGGCATGAATGACCGGAAGAAGCCTGGTCGGGTCTGCCAGCCAGGTAAATGCAAGGAACGGGGTAAGCAGTTCGCCATAGATTACAGGCATTTCAATGTAGAACAGGGCGATCTGGACTGCCGGAATTCCAACAATTGTCATCAGCAACAGAACCCAGAAGATATTGTCAAGCAGGGACTTGACAAATTCGCTTAGTTTGAACTTTGGCGCAATTACCGACATTATCTATCTGCCTCCACCGGCCAGTAATTAAGACTCCAGTAGACGGAGGGCATGTTTCCAAGCTTTTCGCCTTTTAGCAGATATGGCAGTGCAATCAGGTTTCTAAAGGAACCGACGCTCATCTTTACCCTGTAGGGTTCTGGCTTTCCATCAGATACGATGTAGCAACCCAGGGAGCCCCTGCCTGATTCTACGCGCTTGTATACAGTCTCTGGGCCCTTGGTTTTTGGATTTGGTTTTAGTTTTTTTCTGACCGAGCCGGACTTTGGCATCTTTTGTAATGCCTGCCTGATGATGTTGCAGCTTTCCATCATGTCAAGCCACGGAACCCTGGATCTTGCATAAGAGTCGCCTTCCTTCATCACACTGGTATGAACGTCTAGTTCGTCATAGACGTCGTACGGTTCCTTTACGCGAAGATCGTAATCAACGCCGCTTGCCCTCAGGACAGAGCCGGTGGTTCCCAGTCTGATTGCATCCTGCCTTGACAGAACGCCGGTATCCCTTGTTCTGGAAATCAGAATCGGGTTGTCATAAAATATTGCGGCATATTCTTTGATTCTTTTTTCAAAGTAGTTTACCTGACGCAAACACACATCCTCAAAGTTGGGAGGAAGATCGTTTCTTACGCCGCCTGGAACAAAATGCGCATGTGTGACTCTTGCACCGGTCATTTTTTCCATAAGATCAATCAAGAGCTCGCGATCACCGGCAGGCCACATGAACATCGTAGAGTGTCCCAGGAAGATGCCGTAAATTGCAAGCCAGTACATCGTATAGATGCAACGGTTAAGCTCCGAGGCAACAACCCGGACATACTTTGCGCGCTCTGGAACCTCAATTCCTAAAATTTCTTCAGCTCCCAAGACATACGGATAAAGGACGTTGCAAGAGTCGTGAATTACCGGCCTTTCCAAGTGCGGAATGTTTGTGACATAGTTTCTGTATTCTGCCATTTTCTCTTCTCCGCGATGTACATAGCCGGGATCAGGGTCACATGCGACAATATAGTCGCCGTCAATCTGTACAACAATTCTCATGTGGCCAGAGCCCGGATGCTGCGGTCCGACGTTGAGAGTCATTATCCTCTCATCTGCTTTTTGGAGTGCTAATCCCGGAGGCAGTTCTGCTGTCATTTTATCTTCCCTTTATTGCAAAGTCCTTTCTAAGCGGCGGCAGGTCTGCCCAGTCCTCAGGCAGGAGCAAGCGTCTGTTGTCTGGATGGCCCTCAAAGTAAACTCCCAACATTTCAAAGACCTCCCTTTCGCCAAACTCAACACTGTAAAAGACGTCTCTAAGGCTCGGTAGTTTTGTGGAATCCTTTCCCGGGATTGGATCTTCCTCTCTTGGGGCCCTTGTTGCCAAGACAAGAATCTGTCTTGCCAACGAGGAATCGGTGTAGGAGCCAATATGATAAACAACCTCGATTTCGTTATCGGCAGGAAAATCTACGCCCGTGACAGATTCGACATGATCATAGTTTAGGCCATCACGGACAAATTCAGCGACTTTATGGACGTTTTCTTTACTTGTGTTGATTCTGACCCGGTCTTCTTTAACAAAACCGACTTTTACCTTATCTCCAAACTTTTCAACTAGTTTGTCAGATATTCCTTTTTCAAATGCAGGCAATTCAACGGGTTTTTCTTCAGGTTTCTTTGGTGCGGGTTTTGCCGGGGCCGGTTTTGCATCTGGTGCGGGTTTTGCCGGGGCCGGTTTTGCATCTGGTGCGGGTTTTGCATCTGGTGCGGGTTTTGCATCTGGTGCGGGTTTTGCATCTGGTGCGGGTTTTGCATCTGGTGCGGGTTTTGCCGGGGCCGGTTTTGCATCTGGTGCGGGTTTTTCAGAATCACTACTACTCATCATACAAACTTCCTGGCCTTCATTCTCTTGATTTTTTCTTGTAACAACATGCATCCTTGGATGAGAGTCTCAGGTCTGGGCGGGCAACCTGGAACATAGACATCGACTGGAATTACCCCGTCAATTCCCGGAAGAACGTTGTAAGAGTCAAAATACAATCCCCCAGTAATTGCACATGCTCCCATGGCAATTACATACTTTGGTTCTGGCATTTGATCATAAACTAATCTGAGACGCGGTGCCATTTTTCTAGTGATCGTTCCCTGAACAACAATCAGATCACACTGTCTGAGTGATCCAAACGCTTCAATGATACCGAATCTTTCAACATCGTATCTCGGACTTGATGCTGCGCCAAATTCAACACTGCAGCAGGCCGTTTCAATGTGCACAGGCCAGAGTGACCAAATTCTGCCCCAGTTTATGGCGTAGCCCAGCGGTTTGTCGATTGCTTTTTCTAAAATATCGCCCAACTTTCCAACAAAGACATTTGCGTTTTCTGGCGTAACCAAGTCCTTTAGCAATCTTATCCCCTATCCTCCTCGTAAATGTAATTTGTATAAATAACTACCAAATCTTTCGTCTCCCTGATTGATACAATGCAAATGCCATTGCTCCAAACATTATTGCCAGGAATCCTATCATCGGCAAGGTTGCGACTTTGGGAATTTCCAATATTGCACTTCCCCATGCATAAAGGAAGATTGCCATTACGTCAAATACTACAAACATCAGAATGTACGGGTAATACTGCATCATAAAATGAGTACGTCCCTCACCACTCGGAACTTGGCCACATTCCATCGGCAAAAATTTGACAGGATTGCTTCGTTTACGGGGCGAAACCATTCTAGAAATTATCAGTGCAGGTGCCATAGCTGCGCATGCAAACCCAAACATAAGTACCACGGTACTGTAACTGCCTGCTAATTCCCCGACCAATTTAGCTTTTGACCCTGATTTTTGTATAAAAAGGTATGCCTCCAATTTTCAAGATGCAGAATCCCATAATTGATTCCTCCTGACAAAACATTTGCAAAATCGATCTTTTTCAAATGCGTAATTCATAAAACAAACTTTTTGATCCATCTGTCTGTATGTATGTCTGCTTGTAGTCTGTCCATCCTCTGTCTGTCCATCCTCTGTCTGTCCATCCTCTGTCTGTCCATCCTCTGTCTGTCCATCCTCTGTCTGTCCATCCTCTGTCTGTCCATCCTCTGTCTGTCCATCCTCTGTCTGTCCATCCTCTGTCTGTCCATCCTCTGTCTGCCTGCCTGCTTGCCTGTCGTCTGCCCGTCTGCCCACACGTCTTTGCTTTCGTTTGACAATGTGTTTTTCCCTTGGCCTGTTCATCAATACGTGCTATTTGGTTTCTTCTTTGGATGAATTGAAGGCATTCCACGCTTGTTCACAATGCTGTACATTGTATTGTGCGGCACGTTGATTTTTTTCCAAACATCCAGTTCTCAAAGCAGCGTAGATGTCTTGTGCAGGTATCTTTGGTTCCATCAGTAATTGATTTGAGACATGTCTGTTTGTCTGTATGTATTTCTGTATTTCTGTCTGTTTGTCTGTTTTTGCTGTCACTTTCACAAAGTTGGTTTCCGGGGTATGCCACGCTAGAATTTCAGAAAATTGTCGTACAGAATTGGGCAAATCAGTTCTAATTTCTTTTGCCATTTCAATTTTCTTGCCAATTGAGGTTGTAAAGGAAACTGCATCTAGAACTGCTTTCAAAGTATTTTTCTTCTTCTTCTTATTCATATGCGGCGCTCATTTGCAAATCGGTTTGGCGTAATGGATCGGCCTGTCTTGGCGGCAGTTGTCAGGCACAAAAAAACGCCTGTGCGACAAAATTTGTGCCTGCAGTACGCCAAGGTGGCTTTTTGACTGCTTGTTGCCGTGTAACTGCAAAAAAGACCTATAGTTCAAATTCTTGGCGGCATTTCTCGCATTTGCCTCTCTCTTCTCCCGGAGGGCCCAAGAGAAACACCTTGCCAATCGTGTTACACACAGGGCACCTTCCCGTGGTTGCATTTTTAGGACCGGTGCGTATGATTTTTTGAGTTTTTCTTCGTCCCATCGGCAGAACTTTGCGTTTTGGCCTATTAAGGTTTAATGGCGCGGGGAGGGGGATTTGAACCCCCGTGTCCTTGCGGACATGGGATTAGCAATCCCACGCCCTACCAGGCTAGGCGATCCCCGCACAAGGAGGGTCAGAATTAGTCTGTAAATAAATTCAATCGTCGTGAAACCGGCTATAATTCTCAACAATCTCACGCATGGGCAGCCTTTTGCCGCCTACAATCTTAAGATCTACGTGAACCTTGCCATCAGAAATTGTCAGGATGTTGTAAGTGTTCTCAAACAATCCCCTCGCACGTTCAGAGGTCGCGGTTCCGGCATTTACTACGTGGAGCTTGCCAAAATTCCATACCCACGGCCTGTGTTTATGGCCGCAAAGGACAACATCCACGTTTGTCCCCAATACTGTTCGCAAGACGTCACCTGCATCAACAACTGTCAGTTGATCAGAGCCAGTGTCAGGAATTGCAATCAGATGATGATGCATTGCAACAATCTTTACCTTGTCTTTGTATTTTCTCATGGTTCTTTCCAGCCAGAGATTTTGTCGATAGCCGACCTCTCCCTCATTCCTGTCAGGTCTTGCAGTTCCAACAGTCACCAAAGCCACATCATCGCCAAGTTCGTTGATTGCTTCAAACGGGAAGTATCTTTTGAATAACAGGTATCCCGTATTTCTATAATCATGATTTCCGCTAATTGCAATGATTTTTTTTGTGTTAAACCGGGTCAAAAGTTCCTTGCACCTCTCATATTCCTTCATCAATCCCTCGTTTGTAAGATCACCCGTAATGACAATTACCTCAGGATTCAGATCATTGACTTCCCTGACCAGCGTATCAAATTTCTCTTGTAAAAATTGTGAGCCGATGTGTAGATCGGAGATTTGAACTATCTGCAATGAATTAATTTTATGAAGCTGGGTATTAAAAACATCCCCATGGAGGAGGAGGAAGTCACGAAGTTTTTGTCGCCCATCAAGGTAGAATTAAATAATAATCGGCTCAAAAACCTCCGGTTTTGAGCAAAAAAGCTGCCGTAATAAGGGGGGACGGAATCGGGCCCGAAGTTGTAGACTCGATGCTTAAAGTTCTAAGAGAATGCAGCCTTCAATCAGAACTTGTCTTGTGTGAGGCAGGCTCAGAGCAGTGGGACAAAAATGGCAGAAAAGACGCGTCCTACATTCCCGATGCAACGATGAAGATTCTAGAAGAGTCTGACTGTTGTTTTAAGGGCCCGACAACTACGATTCCGGTTCCAGGTGCGCCCAGAAGTGTGGCAGTAACACTAAGACAGAAATTTGATCTTTATGCAAACATCAGGCCCACCAGGACATATGACAGGCTAACGCCTGACAGAAAGCTTGATTGCGTCTGTTTTAGAGAGGCCACCGAAGGGCTCTATACGGGAGTAGAGGCAAAAATTACAGATGATGCGGCAATCGCGATTAGAAAGATTACAAGACGTGGAAGTCGAAGGCTGGTTGATTCGGCCGTAGATTGGGCAAACAAATTCAACATGAGGAAGATGGTTGCAGTTACAAAAAGAAACATCCTAAAGCAGACTGACGGGATTTTTTGGGATGAAACACAAAAGGCTGTCAGGGGAACAGGAATCGAGTTATCTGAAATTTACATAGACAACATGGCCCAGCAGATGGTCATTGCAACTGAGCAATTCAACGGCTCAGTACTGGTAAGCACAAACCTGTTTATGGACATTATTTCCGAACTGGCATCGGCGCTTGTGGGATCGATCGGATTGATTTACTCTGCAAATATCGGAGACAGATATGCAATGTTTGAAGCAGCACATGGAAGTGCACCGCAATTTGCAGGACAGAACAAAGTAAATCCGACTGCCACTGTGCTGTCTGGAGCTTGGATGGCAGACTATCTTGGCGAAGGGGAGATCAGGGATGCAATTTTTGATGCAACAGACAAGGTAATCAACGAAGGAAGAGCAGTCACGTGGGACATCGGAGGCAGTGCATCAACTACGCAGATGACTGATGCAATCATACGACACGCAAAAGAAAATCTAAGAAAATAATGATCGTTTTTCTGCCTTTACCAGAATCAGCTCTTCAAAGAACATCCTTTTTTTGGCGATGATCCCGGTTTTCAGGCCCAATTTTTGTGCGTAACTGACTAGTTTTTGATGGTTTGAAAGCGAGGATGTAACAAACACGAATTTCCCATCATATCTAATGAGAGGAACGACAGAATCAAGGATCATTTTTGGAATCTCAAAGCCTTCGGCGCCTCCATCAGTGGCAACATCCAATATTTCATCAGTTGCCAGATAGGGCAGGTTACACACCACAAAATCAAATTGAATGTTTAGCGCATCAGAACCGTTACAGCATACCAAGTTTGATGTCTTGTAGGCAGTCTGATTTTTCAGTACTTTGAAATTAATATCGGTTCCAACAACAAACTTGAAATTTTCAGTCAACAGCTTTGTCAGATAGCCAGAACCGCTTCCAACATCCAAGGCACAGTCCCCTTTTTCATTCCCAATGTTATCTGCGATGAAAAAGGTATCCTCGGAAGGAGGATATTCATCATTTTTGTATTTGTTTTGCAAGTTCAATTAGCTCGTCTCCCGAGAGATCGTCTACCCGCTTGTCACTTTTGGAATCCACCCCAAACTGACTGAGGACGTTTTTTACAGTTTTTCTCCTGTACGAGAAGATTTTGTTGATTGTCTGGATTGTCTTTTTGTCGAGATTTGCCCTTTGCTTGATTTTCAGTGCGACAGAATCGATTTTTGGAGGCGGTAAAAAATTATTTTTGCCTACTTTGAGCACGGGTTCGATTGAAAAGCAGTGTCCTGCAATCACAGAAATTGCTTTTCTTTGCCCAGACGCCTCTTTTTTCACAAGTTTTTCTGCAAACTCCTTTTGGACCATTATCACGCCATGAGAAAAGCTGGTTTGGGCCAGCCACTCTATTGCATCCCTGCTTTTAGAATAAGGCAAATTTGAGACAAAAATCGTAAAAGGGTCTTTATTTTTTTCAAGGCCGTCCCCCGTCCTGAGTACGAGGTTTTCAATTTGGGAGAATCTTGATTTTGCATCCCTTATCAGCTGTTTGTCTGCGTCTACGGAAATTACTTTGGATGCCCTTTTGCAAAGTAACGGAGTCAGGATGCCCTTTCCGGTTCCAATCTCAAATACGACGTCATTTTTGGTGATTTTGGCCTCGGAAACTATCTTTTGTGCAAGGATTTCAGAGCTGAGAAAGTGCTGTCCCAGGCGTTTTCGCTTTATCATCTCTTAACGAAGAGATTCATCCTGCTTTGGCCGGTGATTTCGTCAATGATTCGATCTGAGATGTGTTTGATTGGTTCTTTGAATCCAACTCTTTGTTGCAGGTCTTCATAGCTTGTAAATTTTTGTTTTTCGCGTTCCTCAAGCATTGTTTTCATGTACGTCTTGCCAATTCCCGGGATTAGTTCAAGTGCATGTATCCTTGGCGTTAACGGTCTGGCATTGTTCAGATATTCAACAAATTTTTCTTCGTTTGCAGTTACAATGCTTTCAACTACAGCCGGAAGTTCGGTTTGAGCCGTAGGAGAGATTTTTTCATATTCCATTTTTCCCAGAACAGACATTACTTTTGTTCTTCCTTCTTTTCCAATGTAGATTTTCTCTCCCGCCTCAAAAGTGGAGTTTTCCACTCCAAGAATTTCCAATAGTGTGAGTCTGTCCTCCCCAATAGCAGTTACAATGACTCCCTCTCTTCCCCTAACGGCAGTGGATTTGCCACGCGGGGTAAAATCAAGAACGTATGCATGTTCCTCATATTTCCTAGATGGCGGGTTGTTTGCCCTGTACAAGATAAAATTCGCCCCTGAAAGACTAGGAATTCTCCTTGATGATTTTGAGCATTTTTTCTAGAGTTTCTGCAAGAATCAGTTTCTTCCAACCAAACGTAAAGGAACGTAACTCTGCCAGGCTGGTTGGTCTAATGTTAACAATTTCAACGGCTTCCTCCTCTGTCAATTCACATTCTTTGATGAGTCGTTTTTTCATATTTTTTGCGTCCTTTGGCTCAATTGATACAAACTTGGAAACATAATCATGGGTCCAACGTTGAATTTGGTCCATCTCTTCAGGATCAACCTTGCTCAGAATTTCTTTTACCTCTGAAAGAGAAGTTGCCTGTTTCTTTTTTATTTCTTCCATCTCTCTATACACCGAATGGTTTTATATGATCCAACCTAGTGATTAAGGTTTTCGATTTATCGCCTAATTTCACGTCAAGAGTGATGGCACGTCTTCCAATGTCGGTAATTACGCCAACTTTGCCGTGATATCGCCTGTGTGGCAACCCCTTGTGCTGTCTTGGATCAAGGATGACAAGTGCCTGCTGGCCTTTTTGGTATTCACGCAACAGGAATGAGACGCCTCTTGGAGCCTTTTTCTTCATTACAGATCGGGATTTGTGCCTAAATCCGTGTGAGCGGCCATGAGACTTTTTAGTTGCCATGTAGTGTTGAGCCTTCCAACGCCCTATTTTAACACTTAGGACAAAAATAGTCTGTTGCATAACTCCGACTAGAGCCAAGTCAGTCCGCCCGGATCACTACCGGCACCAGGTTCCCACATGGCAGCCACCACCGCCTCTGCGATCCACTTGTTGTACAGCCATATCCTCAGCTTTACCTCATATTCAGCAAATTGTTCATGTGCGTATCCATCTTGTTGTACAGCCATATCCTCAGCTTTACCTCCTGCACCACATTGGACCACTTGAGGGCCATTACGCCCTCGCCGAACATGCGCTTTATGGACGATATTACGATCTCGACTATCCATCTGCTACCAAAGCCGACAGTGCTCTTCGAGTACCGCAGGTTCTCCTGTCTTTCCTCCTTTGAGAGGTTGCCCACCGACACCTCGGGGCCGCCCCCGAGCTGCCACCGTACAAGCATGCCCCACTTGTCGCCTGTGCCCTTGCTCTAGTAAATTCGTACAACTTCAGGTCCTATTTAAACCGCCTAGGAATCTAGGAAGTATTTGCTTGCCAGTATAAATGGGACCTGAAGTTGTACGTAAATTCCAAGCCTGCAATGACTGGCCACAGATGTTTGATGCCCAACTATGTCTGCAATGGAGCCTGATCATAAGATGCCGCCCAGAAAATGTAAAATGTTTGCAGCCAGTATAAATAGAACCTGACGTTGTACATAAAATATATATTTTATGTATACATGCTGCCTTTGAAAGATAGGATGGTTACATATAATATAAGACTCGGGCCACAGGAGACCAAGCTTTTGTTCAGTCTGGAAGAGAATGGAGTAAGCGTCTTTACTACAGAAGATGCCAAAAAAATACTTGCTTCAGGATCAGCATCGACTTGGTCGGTAGTTAGCGGCCTTAAGAAAAAAGGCCGGGTCAGGCAAATCGAGAGGGGAAAATACCTGCTTATACCTGCAAGAGCAGGGGTGGAAGGTTACTGGGCCGAATCGCCATGGGTCATAGTCCCACACCTAATTGATGTCTACTATGTTGGATTTTGGACGGCTATGAATTACTGGGGGATGACAGAACAAATCCCCTACACGGTTTTTGTGGCAACAACAAAAAGGAAAAAGAAAAGGATCTTAAAATTTGGAAATCAAAAATTTGAATTTGTAACTTTATCAAAGAAAAAGTTCTTCGGGTTTGTTGAACAAAAAGCAAGCAAAACAGAAACCTTCAACATCTCTTCAAAAGAAAAAACAATAGTTGACGGCTTAACGCACTCTGAATATTGTGGTGGCATGCCTGAGGTCGCAAAGGCGATGTGGAATGCAAGGGATGATGTAAGCTGGCCAGCAGTGTTAGAGATGTCAAAGAGATCCGGGGTTAGTGCAGTCTTGAGGAGGTTGGGATACCTTCTAAGCATTTTAGATATCGAGCAAGGAATTGCAAATGATCTAAAAAACGCCTTCAAAGGATATCACTTTCTTGATCCGAACGCGACAAAGGAAATACTGGATTATTCTAAAGAATATGGACTGATCATCAACAGGAACAGGAATCGGCTATTGGGTTGGAGGGAATACTGATGGATGATAAAATGATGCGAAAATTAGCTACAAAAAAAGAGTCCCGATTGGAACAATCGAAAAAGATTACGCAGTCACAGGTATTCTTTCCGTAATCTCAGAACTTCCGAATATTGGCAAAATGGTGTTCAAAGGCGGCACTGCGCTAAAAAAAGTCTATTTTGACGATTTTCGATTTTCAGAGGACATAGACTTTACATGCTTGGAAGACGTGTCTGAAGAATTGCATTCATTGTTAGACCGCAAAAAGGACAGTCTCGGGTTTACTCTGACTGATATTAAAAAAGAGACCACGGCAGGAAACAGCAAAAAGCTTACGGTAAAATACCGCGGATTTAACAATTATCCAAACAACGTGAGAGTCGACTTGAGTTTAAGAGAAAAAGCACAAAACGAATCTCGTAATCTCAAAGTCTTGCACAATTACAATGCAATTCCATCTTTCAGCATCCCGTCAATGGCCGTAGAAGAAATGATGGCAGAAAAGGTCAGGGCAGTAATTTATTCTGGTGCTCCTCGACATCTTTATGATTTGAGTTATCTTTTGGCTAAACAAATACCGTTAAATCCCGGCCTAGTCAGAATCAAAATCCGCCTTTATGGAGAAGATTTCAGTATTGAGAGATTCCGCAGAAGCATAGAAGCAATGGAGAAGGAGTGGGTTGGAGATTTGAGTCCGTTGCTACCTCAGGATCCGCCTCCGTTTAACGCAGTCTCTGGTAATGTTTTACAAAAAATATCAGAGACAATGAAATAGCATCATGACTCTAAAGTTTTGATTGTCAGGTAACAGGATAGCCCCTGCCCAGGCAGCAATCAGGCACGAATCTGCCTGCAGCTGTGATTTTCATGCCTGACCTGCAATGGACGTGACTCCAACTCTAGGCAGGGACTATCCTGTTACTGTATTGTGATCGTCAGAAGGTGTCTTATATGGAAATTAGGTTCGCCTAAGCTTTTGAGAAAAGCCAAGGAATACTTTACCCTTTACCGATCAAGAAAAAAGATGAAAAAGACAGCACTTACAGAACGACAGATAAAGTACGCCACGAGACAGCGCAAGAAGGGCAGGACGCTAAAGGCAATAGCAAAGGAGCTGGAAGTGACACCCCAGTACGTGGGCAGGTTGTGCTCCGAGTTTGAAAGGACCGGCGTGATACACGTGCAAAAGAGCTCCGGGAGACCCGCATCACCGCCGCCCTCCAACGACGAGATCCAGACTGTGCTTCGCCTGTACGCCGAGCAGGACATCGGCGTGGTGCGCACGGCCAGGCGTGCAAGGGAGGAACTGGATATAAGCTACGACTCTGCATACAGGATAATGAGGGAGAACAATCTGGTATCAAAGTCTGCTGCAAGATCCGCGCAGCGCAAGTGGCTGCGTTATGAGCGCAAGTACTCTAACGCAATGTGGCACGTGGGCTGGCACGATATGAAGGATCCACGCCTGAGAGGGTTCAAATTAGTCACGTTTTTGGACGATTCCTCCCGGTGTATCACGGCAGCACGGACGTTTGCCGAGGCCACATCCGAGAACGTGGTGATAACACTCAGGGAGGCCATAGGCAGATTTGGCACACCGGCTACCATACTGTCTGACAACGGCAGGTGCTTCAACGGCGGCCGTAGCAAGAAGAACATACCCAAGGGGGCATGGAAGCCGACTGCATTTGAGGCCGAGCTGCTGGACAGGGACATCGGGCTGATAAACTCAAGACCGTACCACCCAGAGACCAACGGCAAGCTGGAACGGTTCCATGGCACCATCGAGAAGGAAATCCACCACTATGAGAGCCTGGCAGTATACGTGGAGTACTATAACGAGCGCAGGCTGCACTTTGCACTAGATATGGACAAGTGTGAGACTCCGTTGCAGGCCTTCTCGGCAAGGGAGGCCACAGAAACGATCAGAAAAAGCGACCCAAAATGGATGGAGAGGGACATCAATGACTAACGAACCTAATTTTCATATAACACAGTGATCGTCAGAAGGTATAAAAGAAAATAAACAAAAAATAACTTGTGGCATCTCTAGATAAAGATCTTATGATATTTAATAAGATTGATGCTGAAAAAATCAAGCAAGTCTTCGACAGGATTGATGAATCCATTGTGCGTAAACCGTTAAAAAAACAGGTGCTGGATGAGATAACATGAGACAATTTGTCGGATATGGATGTACTTAGCATCAACCGAATATGCTTTAACTTTACAATATCCGATCAGCCATATGAGATGACCAAAACGATAGACCGTTCTGATATTGACAAAGATAAGCAAGACGTTCTTAAACAATGCTTAAGCTCGCTGAAGAGCAGGCTGTCAAAAGAGATACTAGAAACTGAGTACAACATAATGCATTTGCACGACTTTGGTCATTCGCATATAAGGCACCTTCAAATTGCTTCCGAATTTAGGCCGATCTCAAACGATGATGGCAGGATAATCAAAATAATCCCATCCCTGGTTTTTTCGGGACATCTTCACAACCTAGGCAGCGAGGACATAAGGCCGCTGAACTTTCATCTTGATCTGCAACACGCCAAAAGATTAATGACGGATATACAAAACAGTATCACAAACGTGGAAAAGGAGATACGTACGTTTCGGGAAAAGTTTGGAGATGATGCAATTGCAATATGAAATAGAATATCACGATCCAGAAAAAATTATGGATTATGGACAAGATTCCTCTGCAAAGTGGTTAAGATCATCCCATGAGAGAAATATCGCAGATTGCTACGAAAAGGAATCCGAGAGGAAGTTAATGCACGGTAGGCGTTATTGGAGAGATGAGTATTATGAGACCGTACTGGACAAAATTAGGATTCGTCTGCCACAGAAAATGTTTGAAAATGAGTCGTGTTTTATCCTTTTGCCCGAAACGAGCCATATGGAACATCTTCATAATGCTATCAATGATTTGCCATATATGGTACGAGTTTTTACTAATGCAAGTGAGGTAGACAACAAATCATCCACTGCCATGCCTATGTCTGCTAGACATGTGAAAACGTCAGAAGGCGCAAGTGAACCGACTGCACATGTCTTGGAGAATCTGGCAGATGACTGCGGACTGCCGCGCGAATATGCCTCAAAAATTAGAGACTCCTTGGAGGACGCATCACGGTTCATATCTGACAAGGGAGCCAAGTACAGCATACTGCACGAGCTGTTCACAGATCCGGAGTTTCCAGACTGGAAGATGATCAAAGTCACCTTCAAGATAGACACGGAATCATCACACGCCGCCCATGACGAGCTCAAAGATCAGATCTATGAGATCGTCAGCTCGAAACTGACCGATCACATACTTGAAAACATAATCATAAAATTTGACAGGCCATGATCAAGCCCACGGAGTTCCTAGATCATGCAGAGAGGATAATCACAAATGAAAACTGCCCACAGGAGGTGGAGTTCAGATGTGCCGTGAGCAGGGCATATTATTCCCTGTATCACGAGGCGTACGCAAAGGTCTTCAAATACAAATCTGTGCTGTCTGACGTGATCTGCGAGATTCTGGACAAAAAAGGCCGACCGTATGATAAATCAAGGATCGAATCGCTAGACCAAAATTACATATTGAGAATAGGCACCAACCTTCACCAAACAATACCCAAAACATTGACAATGATGGGAGAAAAAAGGATAGGGAACGATTTTACCGCATTCAGGGATGATAGAAACGTTGCAGACTATGACATACATGATCGGTATCCCGACAACAGGGCACGCGAAAAGGTAGCGGCGATGAAAAAATTAATTCTAGAGATAAAAAACATCAACGGTGTCAAGTGTGGTAAGTTTTGATAAACCGATCATCATGATTTAGCCGCAGGCCAGAACAGAACCAGAAAACGATTCGTACTCTTGTTATTCGGCATCATACTCCCATGAGACGGAAGCGATCAGGAACCGCACAAATTGGGGGCATATTGACAAGAGTGGGCGTTCAAGTCATCTGCCTGTAACTGCCAACCGACCATTGTAGGATCTGGTATGAGGCGTGTACGAGACGTTATATCAAATCTTATCTGTAGCGGACGCCATATTATCCGTGTTGGGCCCAAGAGCCGAAGTAAACTTGCCACACATGAGGGCGTGTATGAGACTGGCTCAGAGTAGGCGGACGACGAAATGCCACATAATCGAGGGTAAATGGGAGTTTTCCGTTCAGTTGGGCACACACACTTTGATCAAAAAGGAGGTGATAAAATGATCAACATAGGAATAGATGTTCATAAGAAGACATGTATAGTAACCGTCAAGGACCAGACTGCAAAGATACTGGAGCAGACGGAGTTTTCCAACACGTCATACGGGATAAAAAAATTTGCCGTACAGATCAAAAAGAGATATGCACGACGCAAGATCCGGGCAGTCTACGAGGCAACAGGAAACTATTGGATACTGCTGCATGATATGCTTGAAGACAACAAGATAGACACAAAGCTTGCGCATCCTGCCAAGACCAAGGCCATAGCGCATGCAAAACTAAAGGACGACAGGGTGGACTCTGAAGTGCTGGCAGACCTGCTCAGGACGGACATGGCGTACGAGTCGTTCGTGCCTGACAGATACTACAGGGACCTGCGCGGCCTCTCAAGGGCCAGGATCGACGCCGTACGCCTGGGAACCGGCGAAAAGAACAAGATAACTGCCATACTTGCAAAGGTATGTGGTCACCTATCCCCGCCAATCAGGCACGAATTAGTATACACAATTATGATTTCCATGCCTAGCCAGTAAGGGGACGTGACCACATACTTGCAAAGTATGCCGCAAAGCCCCCTACAAAGGGAAGATTCACCGTACAGGGAATCCAGTGGATGCACGAGCTCTGCAGAGACGACGGCAAAAAGAAGTACAACATCTCAGAGATGGACAAAATGATGATAAGCACAGGACTGGACAGGATTGAGATGATGCGACAGCAGGTAGTGGAATTTGAGCGCAGGATTGCAGCCATCTGCATTAACGATCCCAGAATCAAGCTCCTGATGACGGTTCCCGGAATAAGCTACGTGACCGCACTTGCCATAATATCCGAAATAGTGGACATAAAGAGATTTGCCACAGCAGAAAAGCTTGCAGCATACGCGGGCCTGATACCGTCACATCACAACAGCGGTGAGACCATACGGGGCGGATCCATAACTCGGACTGGTTCTGCATGGCTTCGGTACGCCATCGTAAACGCAGCCACGGTAGGGGTGCAATACGATACCAGGATGGGTGAGAGATACGACAGAATAGCCAGACGCAGGGGAAAGCAAAAGGCCAAGGTGGCAGTAGCCAGAACGCTTGCAAAGGTGATCTGGCACATGCTGACTGATGAAACGGAATACCGCACGCAGGACAAGGAACTCACGCAAGGAACTGGGAAGTTTACGGTAGATGATTCTCCCTGGGAAATGCCGGTAGACTGGATTTTGAGGCGTTCTGAATGATGGTCTTCCACTTGTCCTTGCCCTGAATCCTGATGCCTGCCCTGTCTGCTGGTGTATCGCCTTCCAGTCCTTGGTGGGGCCTGATGTAGTTATGGTGAATCTGCATTCCTGTGAATATGGCAGAGTCATCCTTCTTGATTCCCCTGACTACCTTTTCCCTTGCCCTCAGTGTATTTCCGTTGAAGGACTCCATCTGGTTGTTGTTCATGTCACCCGCCATGTGGATGTGACGGCGGTGCTCGGTGTCCTTGTGAAGAAAGTTCTTTGGCCTGTACTGCTCATTCCACGCATGGTGAAAGTTGGCAGCTCCGTCAGAGATCAGGGTCTTTGGGATTTTTTTGGCCTTTCTTTTGGCATCTGTAAACATCGGGGAGACATCATCATTTCCCTTATGTTCTGCCACCATCTGGGATAGCCAGAAACGGGTCTCGCTGTCCAGCATCGCAAAGAGGTATTTTCTGTCGCCCTTGATTTTCAGGTAGAGCTCGTCTGTCCTCCATTGCTCACCTACTTGTGGAGTTATCCTGTCTAGATACTTCTCCATGAGGTTTACATATTTCTTGACCCAGTTCTGAACCGTCCTGTATGTGACGGTAATTCCAGTCAGTGTCAATGATTGTGCTGTCTTTCTTGATGATTCCCCGTTAAAGTAGAGGTTCATTGCCATTGTGATTTGGTCTGGGGTGGCACTCATGTTTTCAAATCCTAGGTTGATTGAAAACTTGCGTTTACAGTCATTACATCTGAACATCTGAACATCATGGTTCTTGTTGTGTCGTACACCCATTTTTACTATGTTTGCAGAATTGCAATACTTGCAGGAGTCAATGGTGACTTCAGGGATTACAACATCATCTTTGACTTTTTGGTGAATCTTGGCAGATATTTCAACTGCGTGGACATGCTTGCAGCAAGTCCTGCGGAACTGGTGATCCTCGCAGGAGCAGGCCCAGCCATATTCAGTGGAAATAACGTCATGCTGTTTGTCTCTTGATTGTGAGTTTACTTTGTAATGGCTTTCATTTATTCGTACAATTTGGTTTTGTTTTTCTGCTATCTGCTTTCCTCTGATCTCTCTTTGGTTCATGCGGATCGCACCTCAAAAATTAATATTGGATTGGAATCAAAGAGATTCAAGGACTCGGTGTCAACCGCGTTCTTCGTCATTGGGAGGATCATTCCCTCTGACTCTTGATTTTTCTTCATAGTCTTTCTCGCTCCTTGATTCATACCAATAAATAGTTGATATATCATATAAATCTATACCAATAATTAATTGACATAAAAACATATAATGGGAGGTTGTGTGATTCATTGTATGGGGACTGTCGTATACCGCCAGCGTGGAGACAAAGAATATGTTTACTACGTCTATTATGATGAAAAGCGAAGAACAGAGGTTTATTGCGGACTGTCTTCAGATCCGGAATCTGACAAAAAAATCCTGCAATGCAAAAAAAACGATCTTACCAAACAGAAAGCCAACATTACAAAAGAACTTGAAGTAATTACAAAAAAAATCCAACGTGGAACATGATGTCTGCTACAAAAAACACCCCGAAAACAATGATCCCGTTCATAAACACAATCCAGTGTGGCGACAGTGCTAGGATTCTAAAACAGATTCCAGATGATTCGATAGATTTGGTTATCACGTCACCCCCCTACTTTCGGCAACGGGAATACGCTGGCTGTGAGGTGGGTGGTGAAAAACACGTGGAAGACTATATCGATGCGGTCATGGATGTGTTCCGTGAATGTGTGAGAATTACAAAGAGGTGCGGTAGCGTTGTCTTCAACATGGGTGACAAATATGAAAACGGTTCTTTAATGCTGATCCCTTACAAATTTGCAATCCAAGCCATGAATGTAAAAAATGTAAAACTGGTAAATGATATAACTTGGATCAAAAAGAATCCCACACCTAGACAGTTCAAAAGGCGCCTTGTAAGCAGTACTGAGCCATTCTTCCACTTCGTAAAATCATCCGATTACTACTATGACATAGATGCATTTCAGGTCCGTAAAGACGACGACAGCCTGCCACCCACCAAAAACACGACGATTGGTAACAGATACAGAACAATGATCAGGGATTCGGAGCTTACCGCATCCGAAAAAAGAAAGGCGGTAAGAGAGTTAAACAAGGCCGTCAAGGAAGTGAAGGACGGCACAATAACAGGATTTAGAATGAAGATACGCGGCATACACGCACCTGCATTCGGCGGACAAAATGGTGGCAGAAAGATTCAGCTTGACAAGAACGGATTTACAATAATCCGGATGTCTGGAAATCCTCTAAAGCGGGATACGATAACCAGTAGTGTAGAAAGCCTCAGATGGAACAAACATCCTGCCATATATCCAGAGGTCGTAATATCGGAGATGATCCATCTCCTCACACCCCCCCCCCAACAAGACCATAATCCTTGATCCATACATAGGAAGCGGCACTACGGGAGTGGTTGCCAAAAAGACAGGCAGGCAGTTTATAGGCATTGATATAAATCCCGAATTTTGTGATATGGCCGCCAAACGTATTGAATTGGTTGATGAAATATGAATGTAGAACATCACCACTGTCTGAAAATATTAAAAAAGTGCCTCAAGGAGGCCGGTGTGCATGTGCCAGTATGTGGTGATGACGTAAAAAAACACCTAGATGTCATTATTTCAAACAGTGAAAAAAAGAAGGCGGTTTTGGCAGTAACAGTGACATCGCTGACAAAGAAGGCGGTAGACCCGCAACAAGACATCCGGCGTCATCAGAGTGGGCTTGATGGTGGATATTCAGGAAGAACCCTTGATACCAAGACAGTCACCCCGTTTCTCAAGGCCAATCAGTTTCCAGCCATGTCGGAGTCCGGATGGCTTACACGATCCTTGGAACAGAATCAACCATACACATTGGATTACAAAGGCAGTGTCACTCCACATAAACTAAAGCAGGCATTCTTGTGCACGTTGGACAGGGTGCAAAACCACGATGAATCCCCCATAGAACTGCTAACATATTTGTTGAGTGGATTAATCAAACAACGAGATGAAAATACCAAACTCAGACTAGCCAAACCCGTAGACCTGCCAATCAGGACAATCATGTCATATCTAAATAAGCATTTCATGTCTCAGTATAGCAGTGCAGGAGGTTCCAGACTACCGGTGTTGGCGATATACGCTGCATATCAACAGATGATTTCCGAGGTGGGGCGATATAGAAAACATGTCCTAAAACAACTCGAATCACACACATCACCAGACAGGCGTTCTGGTGCAACTGGAGACATTGAGGTTGCAGACGAGCAATCCAAAATTTTTGAGGCCGTAGAGGTGAAACATCGGATTAGAATAACGCCTTCTTTGGTAAGAGAAGCACATATGAAATTCAAATCAGAGCCAATCAAACGGTACTATCTATTGACCACGGATGAGCAGGATCAGAACAGTGAAGAGATAACTGCCGAAGTTGTAAAAATCAGTCAGATTCATGGATGTCAGGTTATTGTAAACGGGGTCATGAACACCCTGAAATACTATCTTCGTCTATTAAAAACACCCGACGACTTTGTGCATAATTATGTGCGTCTGATAGAAAAGGATGAGTCAGTAAAGTTCGAACATAGACAACGCTGGAATGACATTGTTCAAAATCAGGGAGCGTGACACTCCAATGGGACGGATTTATCATGGCAGACCAACCACTCACACCAACGGAAAATGTCCAAAATGCGGAGTAATTGGATTAATGGATTTGTTGGGTACCGCAACCATATTTGATCTTTTTTGCGTTCCAACAATTGAGTTTTACACGCCTGATTTAGGTATTACGCAACAATACGCGACAAGAGTCTTGCCCCCTCCGGAAGATATCGCGTGGAAGGCACGGTAGTAAAGACCCCGGCAGGCAGTGTCACCTGTGGGGCATGCCGGCAATCACAAATCCTTGAATGCCATCGACCGTTTGCAGGGGTGTCTGATCATAAAGCACTTCAAGAATTTTTACCGGCCGGTACAAGCCCTTGCCGCAGGTCGGGCCCGCCGTGATCGCGCTGGCTAGCCGAGGCCTGCCGCATGCAGCAGCCGCACCTGCCGGGCCGACAGCTCGGCGCCGTACACGCGCAGCTCGTCAAGAACCGAGTCGATCCTGTCGGGATCCCACCAGGTGGTGGTCCTCACGGTGAACGCATGGTCGTTTGTCGTGCTGCCTGCCAGCCCCAGGCCCCTGCGGTATTGGCCATAGTCCCGGTGCTCGCCGTCGATATACGCATTCAGGCCCTCCTTTGCGCCCGAGCCGTCGTACGTGAATGCGATATGGTGCCAGGCCCCGTCTGACATGTTCAGGTGGTTGGGGGTGTGCACGTTTATGAACGTGGAGTTGTCGTGTATCAAAAGCAGGATCCTGTTGGGCGCCCCTCCCCATATCCACACGTACAAGCCGGTATGGCCGAACGACTCTGCCTTGGACATTATCATGGTGCTGTTGTTGACGGGCACGTCCTGCCTGAGCCAGAACGCTATGCTGAACGGGTCGGTGCGCCCAAAGTCAAAGTCGGCCTCGCCCGCAAGGGCGACGTTCGTAGAGCCGTCAAGCTGCAGCCCCCTGCCTATCCTGCCAGGCACGTACGTGACATCCCCTGCAGCCGCCGTGCCGTTGTTGTCCCCCGTTGCATCTGTCAGGCTGCCCTCAAAGGACAGGCCTGCCACGAGCTCCTCGTAGGGGGCCGTTACGGCCACGGGATCGGCGATCGTGACCCGTATGCCGCCCATCGGACTTCCGTCCCCGTCCACCAGCCCGACCCTGAACGTGCCTCCCGCCGCTGCGTCCGCGTCGTCGGCGGTCCTCAGCAGTATCGTATACTGGGAGCCGGGCGCGTTGATCGTGTGGTACCTTACGTCGTACGCGGAGCCTGCGTGGTTGTCAAGCTCCATCGTGCGGCGCCGCTGCCCCGGAAAGTCCGTGCACACCGCAGTGTCGCACCCGGAGCCCTCCGGGAATCCCCCAAAGTCGTCCACGGTAAGCGAGCTGCTGTATATGGCAAGGGCGTCGTGCTGGTGCCTTGCGCCATCAACGGTCACCGTATACTCGAAGGTCTGTCCCGGAAATATCCTGTCGGGGCCCGTGATCCTCCAGGTGGTGTCCCCGTCCGTTATCGTCCTCGTGGACGGCGGCATCACCGTTACCGGTATGCCTCCCACCTGGTTGTTGTTGCTGTCCATCATGCCGACTGTGGCCTGCGTGCCCGCCGGCGCATCGGCTGCCGGCTGCAGCAGTATGGTATGGCTGGATCTGGACTTTTTCATCTTGTTGTGCATGGCAGTATACGGCGAGTCCTCGTCACTGGCTATCTTGTACGTGTCGTGCTTTTGCTCTGGAAACCCCGCGCATATCACGGTCTGGCAGTCCGTATCGGAATCGTGCCATCCGAGGTCCCGCTCTGTACACGGCAAGGGCCTCCTCTCGCGGCCTTGCCCCGTCCTCGAGTGTTACGGTATACTCGAAGGTCTGCCCCGCAAACACCCTGTCCGGACCCGTGACGCTCCACGTGGATCGGCCCGTGCTCACGGTCTGGGAGACGTCCAGGACGGCGTCAGAGGCGTCCACGTGTATGACAAACCAGTCCCTCTGCGAGTTTGCAGAGCCGTCTGTCGCCGTGCATACTACCTCGGTGAATCCGGGAGCAAACGTCGATCCGGACTCGTGCGTGCACGATACTGCCACGACCCCGTCTACGAGGTCGGAGGCAGTCGGCGCATCGTAGCTGACTGCCATTCCACGGCCCGCCGGATCATCTACGTCTATGTCGCGCAGGCCGGAGATGGCAGGCGGCGTGGTGTCCCGTATCGTAACAGTCTGGGTGGCCGTCGCCGCGTTGCCTGCAGAGTCGGTGGCAGTCCACGTGACTGTCGTGTTGCCCAACGGGAACGACTCTGGGGCGTCGTTTGTAATTGTGGGGCTGGGATCGGCAACGTCGGTAACAGTGGAAGTCCCATAGTCGCCGGCACTCAGGACCGTCATGATGCCGGCAGCCTCGGCCGTATGATCGGCGGGTGCCATGATCCGGGGCGGCGTGGTGTCCTGTATCGTAACAGTCTGGGTTGCAGTAGCCGCGTTGCCCGCAGAATCGGTGGCAGTCCATGTCACTATGGTATCGCCAAGCGGGAACGATTCCGGTGCGTCGTTTGTGATTGCCGGATCCGGATCCGCAATGTCGGATGCAGTGGCCTGCCCTATGGATACGGCAGTCAGCACGCCGGAAGCCTCGATTGTGACATCTGGGGGTGTGGTGATGCTCGGCAGTGTCGTGTCCTGTATCGTAACAGTCTGGGTTGCAGTAGCCGCGTTGCCCGCAGAATCGGTGGCAGTCCATGTCACTATGGTATCGCCAAGCGGGAACGATTCCGGTGCGTCGTTTGTGATTGCCGGATCCGGATCAACATCGTCTGAGGCCACGGCGTCGCCCAGACCCACGTCGGAGGCAGGGGTGAGGACGGCAGTCGCCTCGGCCGTCACGTCCTCTGGCGCCGTGATTGAAGGCGGCGTCGTGTCGCCTGCGTCACCGTCGTATATCCGAATGTCGTCAAGCTCCGCATCCTCGTTGTTTGAGCTGGAACGCGCCTCGAACCTCACCTTGAAGGAGTCCGACGCGTTTGAGAGGACATAGCTGTGGTGATGCCAGGCGCCGTCGTCGCCTGCGTTGTTTGCGGTAAAGTTTGCAAGTTGGATCCACGTGGTGCCGCCGTCACTGGAGGTGTGGACGTATATCCCCTCGTTGTTTGAGACGTCGGCCCCCGTCGCGACGAACCTGTAAAAGCTGAGCACGGGCTGGGACATCTGCGTCAGGTCCACCACGTCTATCATCGTCATCGAGCACACGTCGTCGCAGTCCTCGGCTCCCCCCACCTTGTTTCCGGGCTGGGATCCCGGAACTGGCTCTGTCGGGTCTGGCCTGATCGACCAGTACTCGTCATCGCCCGTGGTCAGATGCCACCTTGAGAGATCCATCCCCTCAAAGTCCTCTGCAAAGGAGTCGACGGTGGCCTGCACCGGCGCATCAAGCGTCACGGTGACGCTGCTTGTGGCGGTTGCGCCGTCCCCGTTTGCCGATTCCACTGCGATGGTGTGGTTGCCGTTGTCCAGTCCGGTCAGGACCGATTCAAAGCTTGCAGTGACGTCGGATATGTGGGTCACCTCGACGGGATTCGTGGCAGGTACAATGCCGTCTACGTAGACCTTCACGTACTCTATCCCAGAGCCCTCAGGCTCGTAGACCCACCCCGATACTGCGATGTCTGGCACGGTTACGGTGGATCCTGCTGCCGGGGCCGTGATCGTTATGACTGGCGGCGTGGGATCCTCGATGTTTACGTTCACCAGGTTCGAGGCAGGCGACAGCCCGTGCGCGTTTTTGGCAAATATCCTAAAGTACATGTCGTAGCCGGGATATCCGGTATGCTCGATGCTCGTGGTCGTTTCAGAGACGGTGTCGTGAAGGTTCCATCTCTGGGTGTCCGGCGACCTTTCTATTCTAAACGAGGTGATGTTAGAGCCCCCGTCGTCCGGGATGCTCCAGGCAAGCGTGATGTTGTTTCCCGACAGGGTGTAGGAAAGGTCGTCGACCGGGTCGGGTACGGTCTGCGTGGACGGCCCGACGATCGAGATCACCCCCTCCCTTGTGTGGCCGATTCTCTTGTCCGTGACGGTGTACCTTATGGTGTCAGATTCCGGCGTGGAGCTTGCCGGGGTGTACTCGAGCCGGATGGCCGTGCCGTTTGTGGTCGGGATCTTTTCGGTGGTGCTGGTGTGGCTCAGGCTTCCCTTTGTGGGGTGCTCTTTGAGATAAAACGTCAGATAGTCGCCGTCGGTGTCTATTGCGTTTATGTCGACTGTGACCCTGTCGTTTGTGGCCACGTCTATGTCCCTGTTCTGGACCGTGGGAACCTGGTTTCTGGTTGCGATGTTGTTGCAGTCAAGCGATGTCACGGTTCCTGCGATAAACGAGTTGCCCCGGCATTCCTTGCCGATGTACCCCTCCGAGACGGACGGCTGGGACAGGGAGGCTGAGGCGGGAAGGTTTGTCCAAGAGCCGTTCTGCCTTATCTTCATGCCGGTGAACTTGCTCATCGGAATTGACGAATAGTCGTCTGTGGCAGAGACGGTTCCCTCTATTCCAAAGTTGCCATGGTAGACATTATTTGGATTCATGAAAAGCTGCGCCTGTGGGTACGGGATTGTCACGTCCGGGGTCGTGACATACACCTGGACGTTGCTTGTCAGGTACTTTTGTATCTTTACTGATATGTCATCGCCGGGATCAACGCGACCGTTTGATACTAGGTATTCTTGGTAAACATCAAGATCGCCTATCACATAATTAAATCCATAATAGGTGCTCAGGACGGCGACGCATCCAACGTTTAGGAAATGTCCTTTTGTAACTCCTGCCTCCACCCATTCCCCGGTATTTGCAACCAGCCAGCCGGCAGCTGCTGCGGTATTGTCGCATTCCGTCCTGTCTATCCACAGATCCGGCGAATCCAGCTGGTACTCTATGCCTTCGATTGGGGTAAGACGGCTGGTCTGCTGCCATACATGGCAACGAGGGTCAGCACAGTCAAAGATTCCAAATGCGTCCTGGCCATATGCAACAATACACAGTGCAAAGACTGCAAAAAACAAAACGGGAAACTTGGTCATCATTTTACCGCCGACAAGCTGTTAAAGACGGGCAACAGCTCATCAAGCGTGTGATAACGTGAATTTACGCCCATCGACGTATGTTCATCATGATGGAAGCTGATGCCTGCACGATAATGATTCAGGGCATTTCCGCCCTCAAATGCACTTACCGTTTTCCCGTCATGCGTCATCTCCCTGAAGCCCTCCCCGTAGTTGCCGGGCTGGGAACCAAAAACTTCTTTGATATATTCTATCTCATCTTCAATCTCGTCAAGAGGAACAACGCTATACTCGGCCCAAACCCTAAATCCCTCGGAGAACTTCAATTCATAGTTGGTCACGTTTTCGTTTAATACAAAGGTAGTTGGAACAAACTGTATCCTCAGCTTGCAGTCACCTGAAGGGTAGCAAGTATTGTCTGCATACAGCAACCGCTGCCCATCAGGAATGTATGTGGGCATCCAGTCCTCAATATGGAACCCTACTCTGGGGGTTATGGAGTATTTTTCATGCTGTGTTGCAGACAGTCTTATCAGGTTGTCGGGGCCGACATCGTCGGGGGTTATGTCACTGTCCATGATATTTTCATAGTAGGGCCACGGGGGAGGGTATCTTGCAAGTGTGGATCTTTTGATCTCCCGCCCGTCATCGACGAACTCCACGGGAGACGAGGCACTCAGCACCACAAATCCGTCGACTTCTCCGGCATCGGGGCCGTCGATGTTGCTGCCGTGCCCGGCTTTTGCCGCCTCCGGCAGCTGCAGGTCATGGCGTTCTGCTGCCTGTGCTACCGGCACCCATCCCTTTTGCAGCAGTTTTTGCACCGAGCCCTCACTGACGCAGGCAGGCGTTCCGCGCGTGGTCTCCATCAGCGTCTTTGAATCCCGGCACTGTATCTCCTCTAGCGCGATACCGCTTTGAAATTGTTTGTAGGGAGTGTCAGTTTCTGCAAATGCAGGCATTGCAGATAATCCGATTGCCAGGAACAGTCCCAGTAGCGTCTTGTAGATCACTGGTTTTTCATAAAAGGGATTCTATAAAAGTGATCCCTGCAATCTAGTCGTAAGTTATGCCCCATCAACGGATCAGATCTGGTTGTTGCGTAATTCCACTTGATTGATTTCTACAACATCAGTCTTCCCAGAAGTTACCCACAAGACGGCTCCAAACCTGAAATAACACAGATCAGACTGCCTGCAGGCCCGCATGTAGCCACCTGCACCGCCATGAGTCTGGCACATCCGGGAGACTGACTTAACAGTCCCATTCATAAAATCCCGCCAAACGACAGTGAACACGGCAAAATACCAAACGCAGATTACACAGAACCTTGTAACTATTTTTTATTTATTAGATCTACCGACATTTCCCAAGGAGAATCATCTACCGTAAACTTCCCAGTTCCTCACGCAAAGAAAGTATAAAGCGATGGAATGTCTAGTAGATACGTCTGACTGAACAACGCACACTCGCAGCGGCCCGTGCAGGGAATCAGCATAATTTGATATGGGAGTTTACCCCTCAGGCGACACTGCTGGTCGGAGCCTTGATCACCGTGCCTACCACGTCGTATTTTCTGGAGGGGGTGAGATCTTACTGGCTGTGGTACAAATTTGCCCCTTGGGCAGCACTGCCAGCTATGGCCTTCAGGACCATGCCCCCGCGCCGTATCTTCCAAAGTGGGTAAATTCTTACTGCAGGTTCGGCCTGCCGTGATCGCGTGCAGGATGTAATACGTGCTACGGGCGTCCTATGGCAGACCGTGCCGGGCGCTACATTGCAGGAGTTGCCCTGCGGTGATCGGCAGTTCAGCCCCGCAGCCGTCTTGCGGCGACGATGGCGGCCACAGGAGCTGCTACATACATGCCGATATTCAGGGCAATAACCGAGGCGCCCAGCGCCAGCACCGAGGACTCTGAGCCCTCCTCTGCAAGCGACATTATCGACAGCGTCGAGATCATCGGGGATATGGCAATCCTTACGGCCTCGCGAAATACCGGGCTCTGGCGCTCCAGGTCGGCTATCGCAGGTGAGAACGAGTAGTATACAGAGTTGAATCCGGCAACAAACGAGGAGCCCGAGTCAGTAGAGAGCAACGTACCGTCGCGTATCTCCCTGAGTGCCTGCACCTGCGGCGCCATCTCTGTTCCGTATGCTGCAGTCGCTATCAGACACGAGCCGCCTAACTCCGAACCTGCCTGCTGCTCGGGCTCGGGCTGTGCCGGCGTATGGGGCTCCTCTGGCATCTCCGGTTCGGGCTCGGGCTGCACCACGGTTTCGGGCTCGTCTGGTACCGGCGGCTCGGTTTCGGGCTCGGGCTGCACCACGGTTTCGGGCTCGTCTGGTACCGGCGGCTCGGTTTCGGGCTCAACTATTGCATCACGCGGCTGGCCGGCTGCTCCTTGGTCGATATCTGCAGACAGGGACATCGGAGTGTCGTACGTGCGCTCGCCCACACATGCGTCCACGTTTACCGACTCATAGTCAGAGGTCAGGCTCTCCCCAGAATGCAGGATTGCGCTAACGCCGATGTATGTCTCGTTCTGGTGCATGGATGCCGTAAACACCAGTCCCTCTTCTGTCTGGCCTGCCGCCGTAGTCGCGTCTGTACCAGTCAAGGTGGTGCGCACCGAGACCGAGAGATCATCGGAGACGGGTCCGGCGGTAACCGTTACGAGTCCGGCGGTGCAGTCCCACGATATGGAGGTTATGTATGCCAGATCCGCGTCGGCTGTGGTTGAGATGATGCCGATGCGGCCGCCTCCGCCTCCGCCTCCGCCGCCTCCGCTGTTGGTGCGGCCGGCAGAAGGCTGTGATCCAGTGCTGCTACCGCCGTCATCGTCACGGGTCTGGACCCGCTCGGCGAGTACAATCGGGTTGTCCGGCGAGTCGTCTATCTGGTTGCCCAGCAGATCCGATACGGCGCCTGCTGCAATATCGAGCTGCGGCGTGCCCATCGGGGTTATCTGCCGTATCTGGGACTCTACAAGCGTGAGGGAAAGGGTCTCAACATCAGCGGATGCAAAGTCAAAGCCGGCGCCTGTCAGCGGGACTGTGTCTGCCTGGTTTATGTCACTGACATACAGCAGGGACAGGCTGGTAGCAGAGACGTCTACGGTCTCGCTGAAGGTTATGGTCATGGCACCCGTGTCCTCGTTGAGGGTTGCAGATTCAAAGGAGAGCCCTGGGTCGTCTGCGGTTACCGTGATCGGGTTATCCGGCGAGTCCCCTATCTGGTTGCCGAGTATATCAGATACGGCACCAGAGGAAATGTCGAGCTGCGGCGTGTCCATCGGGATTATCTGCGTCAGCTGGGACTCTACAAGCGTGAGTGAGAGGGTCTCTGTATCGAGTGTCGCATCGTCAAAGCCGGCGCCTTCCAGCAGGACGGTATCTTCCTGGTTTATGTCGCTGACGTACAGCAGGGACAGGTTGGTTGTCGATACGTCTATCGTCTCGCTGAAGGTTATGGTCATGGCACCCGTGTTCTCGTCAAGGGTTGCAGACTCAAATGTCGGGGGGGCGGTATCGTGCACATACACTATCCTGATCGCCGTTGCCGTGTTGCCGTCATCGTCGGTGGCAGTATATGTGACCAGATAATCCCCGAGCACGTTGACGTCGACCTGTGATGTATCCGTTGTGACTTCAGAACCGTCGTCGGTCGTGGCACCTGGATCTGCGTACGGGGTGCCCAGCTCATGGATCAACGGGTTGTCTCCCACAAGTGATATGACAGGCGGGATGCTGGATGCGGCCTCATCTAGCCTCACCACCTGCAGACCGTCATCGTATTCGGAGGCCACTGCGGCGTAGGTGCTGCTGCCCATCGTGAATATGTCCACGTCGCGCGGGCCGTCAAGCAGCAGGGAGGTCGTGTCTGCAAGATTCCCGGCACCTACCGGGCCGGCAGGATCGGTGACGTCGATAATCTGGAGGCCGTCGTCGGCAAAGGAGGCAGCTGCCACGTAGGTGCTGCTGCCCATCGTAAATGCATCTATACCGTTGACGTTGCCAAGCAATAGTGAGTTCGTGTCTGCAAGGCTGCCGGCGGCGGCGGGGCTGGCAGGGTTTGTGACATCGACAATCTGGAGGCCATTGTCTGTCTGTGAGGATATCGCCACGTAGGTGCTGCTGCCTATCACAAAGCTGGTCACGCCTTGAGGGCCGTCAAGCCGCAGGGTGTTGTTATCCCCCAGGCTGCCGGCGGCGGCGGGGCTGGCAGGGTTTGTGACATCGACAATCTGGAGGCCGTCGTCGGCAAAGGAGGCCACTGCGGCGTAGGTGTTCGAATTTATCTCAAAGATGGCCACTGCGTTGGCGCCGTCAAGCTCCCTGGAGCCATCATCATCCAGACTGCCGGCAGCGGCAGGGCTGGCAGGGTTTGTGACATCGATAATCTGGAGGCCGTCGTCAATGCTGGAGGCCACTGCGGCGTAGGTGCTGCCGTTTATTGTAAAGATGTCCACGCTGCGGGCGCCGTCAAGCAAAAATCCTTCTATCGGAATGTCCCCCACCTCATCTATGGTGTCTTCCAGATTCCCGACTGCCACAAGACTGGAAGGGTTTGTGACATCGATAATCTGGAGGCCGTCATCTGTGCGGGAGGCCACTGCAGCGTAGGTGTTAGCCCCTATAGCAAATATGTCCACGCTGCGGGCGCCACCAAGCAGCAGGGTGTTGTTATCCCCCAGGCTGTCGGCAGCTGTCGGATTGGATGGATCTGTGATGTTGACAATCTGGAGGCCGGCGTCGCGGGATGCGGCGACTGCAGCGTATGTGTTCTGCCCGATCGCAAAGACGGCCACGCCTTGGGCGCCGTCAAGTTCTCTGGAGCCGGTATCATTCAGATTCCCGACGGGGGTAAGCGTGATTTCAGAGGTGTCCATGTCGGCCACGACTATGTCAAAGGTTTGCGAGTTTGTGCCACCTCGGTCGTCGTTTACGGTTATGGTGACTGTGTGGGTCTGTCCTGCGTCTGCCTGGACAGGCGTCCAGATGAGGAGGCCACCAGAGGTGGAAAATACGGCAGCTGCCGGCAGCGTGCCGCGCGATATGGAATACGTGTGCGTGTCAGTCGGATCATCGTCAGTTACCGTAGGCGTTATGACCAGCTGTATGCCCGGCGTCGCGTTCTGGTCGCCTATTGTACCCATTACGGGGGCGTTGTTGTCGCGCGTTACGGTTACCGTTACGGTTCCCTGCGCCGTGTCTGTTCCATCAGATACCGTATATCCGAACGTGTCCGTACCGTCATAGTCCTGATCAGGCGTATAAGTTATCGTATCATCATCATGAGTGGCAGTCCCGTTTGGCGGGTTATCTACTGCCGATATCACCGGTGTGTCCGATGTGTCTGGATCCGATATGGCAGGCGTTATGGTAACGGGTGTATCCTCTGCGGTGGTTGCCGTCTCGGCTGGTGCCACCGGCGGAGCGTTTGGCGTCTCTGTCACCGCTATGTCAAAGGTTTGCGAGTCGGTGCCGCCGCGGCCGTCATTTACGGTTATGGTGACTGTGTGGGTCTGTCCTGCGTCTGCCTGGACAGGCGTCCAGGTGATGCTGCCATCAGATGTGTTGAATACGGCAGCTGCCGGCAGCGTGCCGCGCGATATGGAATACGTGTGCGTGTCAGTTGTGTCGGCATCAGTTACCGTAGGCGTTATGGTCAGCTGTGTGTCTGGCGTCGCGTTCTGGTCGCCTATTGTACCCATTACGGGGGCGTTGTTGTCGCGCGTTACGGTTACCGTTACGGTTCCCTGTGCCGTGTCTGTTCCATCAGATACCGTATACCCGAACGTGTCCGTACCTTCATAGTCTGCATCGGGCGTGTAGGTTATCGTATCATCGTCATGGGTGGCAGTCCCGTTTGGCGGGTTATCGACTGCCGATATTACCGGGGTGTCCGATGTGTCGGGATCCGATACGGTAGGCGTTATGGTAACGGACGTGTCCTCTGCAGTAGTTGCCGTCTCGGCTGGTGCCACAGGCGGGCTGTTGGGCGTCTCTGTCTCCAACCTCACTATCTGGAGGCCATCATCTCGGATGGCAGTCACTGCAGCGTAGGTGCTTTCACCTATCACAAAGACGTCTAGGTTGCGGGCGTTGGCAAGCTTCCTGGAGCCGTTATCCCCCAAATTCCCGGCTGGGGCGGGATTGTCAGGATCGGTGACGTTGACTATCTGTAGTCCGTTGTCGGATCCCGAGGATACCACCACATAAGTGCTGCTGCCTATCGTGAATACATCCACGCCCTGGGCGCCGTCAAGCCTCAGTGAGCCGCTATCCTCCAGACGCCCGGCTGGGGCGGGATTGTCAGGATCGGTGACGTTTACAATCTGAAAGCCGTCGTCAGTCCAGGAGGCGACTGCGGCGTATGTGTTGCCGCCTATCACAAAGGTGGTCACGCCGCGGGCGCCGTGAAGCTCCATGGAGCCCGTGTCACTCAGTTTCCCGGCCGCTGCCGGGTTGGTCGGATCCGTAACGTTGACTATCTGGAGGCCGTTGTCATCAACTGCGGCCACTGCAGCGTATGTGTTGCTGCCTATCGTGAATACATTCACGCCCTGGGCGCCACTAAGCTCCAGGGAGCCGTCGCCATCGGCCAGATTCCCGACGGCGGCGGGATTGTCAGGATCGGTGACGTTTACAATCTGGAGGGCATTGTCCACGTGGGCTGCCACTGCGGCGTAGGTGTCGCCGCCTATCGTGAATACATCCACGCCCTGGGCGCCGCCAAGCTTACTGGAGCCGCCATCAGACAGATTCCCGACGGCGGCGGGATTGTCAGGATCGGTGACGTTTACAATCTGGAGGCCCTGGCTGTAGGCGGCCACCGCTGCGTAAGTGCTGCTGCCTATCGTAAAGGTGTCCACGCCCTGGGCGTCGGAAAGCCGCGCGGATCCCCCGTTTGCCAGACTGCCGGCGGCCTGCAGACTGGCAGGGTTGGAGACGTTTACAATCTGGAGGCCGTCGTCACCTTCGGAGGTCACCGCAGCGTAGGTCCGGCTTCCTATTGTAAAGACATCCACGTCATGGGCGGCATCAAGCAGCAGGGTGTTGTTATTTCCCAGGCTGCTGACGGCAACTATCTCGATCTCGCTCTGCTGCGCGTACGCACCCTCCGGCAGGGCCCCGGCAGCAGCAAGGCCCAAGACGGCGGCCGCAACAAACGCCAAATACAGGACGTTGATCCGTGCCGGTGCACGGGTGGACGGATGCTGCAGTATAGCAGTTATTGGATGCCACCTCCTCGGGACTTTTGGGTGCTATTCCCTCCTCCCATACAGCCGGGCTTGCCGTCATATACAAGCCGTCTGCTACAGGACATGCTGGTGGAGATCCGTCGCGTACCGGCCCTCATGACGCCAAGATACGAACTAGATGCCAATACGCCATCACAGCCGCCCGGACGAAAAAGTCCTCTTGTCCCTACAGCGGGGCTTGGTTGACCACACCCTCCAACACTGCCACCGCCCCCCCCCCCAATGATTATTGGGGTGTGGGCAGGAAAAAGTCATGGCATGCAAATCTAGGTCAGGCAGATCAACTTCCCCTCCAATTTCTCCCCCAACAAGGATTACCGGGGCATCGACAGAGGAACACATCATTATGCCTCACAGCAGCGTGTAAAACGTTCATTCTGATATCATGATTAAATTGTAAGTGGTTATTAAATGTGCACAAAGTGCCTGTTCTGCATGTAACTGGTGCAGTTATAGCCTCAGATTCACTGCGTGTGGGTCGACGGCCCTTCATAATGCTGATGTTTTGCAGGAATTGTATTTGATCAGCGGGATAGTGTACAAAAAGATCAGCGAGCTGCGGCACACCATATCCGAATCTACATGGCGGTGTCATTTGCCCACCTTTGCATGTACAAGTACATTTACAGATCGCCGGTCAAAGTCCTCAATTACTTGTGACCGTTGCCATATATGATAATTTAATCAAAAAGGGAAAAAGGGAAGATTACTCTTCTACAGGTTCTGCTTTATCAACTTCAGCATCGACAGTGGTGTCCACTGGTTCTGCTTTAACTGGTTCTGCAGGAGTTTCAGTTGCTGTCTCTGGTTCCGGGGTTTCAGTTGCTGTCTCTGGTTCCGGGGTTTCAGTTGCTGTCTCTGGTTCCGGGGTTTCAGTTGCTGTCTCTGGTTCCGGGGTTTCAGTTGCTGTCTCTGGTTCCGGCTCTTTGACATTTTTGGCAGTTGCCTTTTTGGTAACTTTCTTTGTCTTTTTCTCGGCTTCCTCAGGATCCATGACACCTGCTTCGCCAAGGGCAAAGATTACTTCCTCTTCAGGGTGATGAGGACTGTCTACCATTCTAGCAATCCTTTTCTTGCCAGATTTCTTAAAGTAGATTCTGTAGGTACTAGTGTGTGCAACCACATTGCCGCCAATTGGTCGTGTCGGGTCACCAAAGAATACATCTGGCGATGCCATGACTTGGTTTGTTGCAATTGCAGCACAGTTGTATGTCTCTGCAATTCTGGATAACAGATGAACAAAATGATTTAATTTTTGTTGTCTGTTTGAGAGAGTTCCACGTCCCAGATATTCAGAACGGAACAATCCAACTGCAGAGTCAGCTACAATCAGTTTTACGTTATTTTCCTCGATTACAGGCCCTGCTTCTTCCAAAATCAATGTCTGATGTGCACTGTTGTATGCACGTGCAACAATGATGTTGTCTAGAACTTTTTCAGGATCCATTTCGTGAGCTTGTGCAATTGATACAATTCTTTCAGGTCTGAAAGTATTTTCAGTATCAATGTACAACACACTGCCTTCCAATCCACCTTCTTCTTTGGTTTTTTGAACCATTACAGACATTGTATGTGCAAATTGTGTTTTGCCACAGCCAAATTCGCCATAAACTTCTGTAAGTGCTTGAGTTTCAATCCCTCCATCAAATAGCGTGTCAAGACAGTTAGTACCGGTAGTAATTTTACCAATACTTTGACGGTGTTTGTAAATCTCACTTGCACTTGTAAAGTGTTTGGCAATCAAACCTCCATCAACTAAATGCTGTCTGGCTTTATTGACAATTTTTTCAGCTGTGTCCTTTTCCATTCCAGTTATCTCTGAAATCTCTACCGGACCTCTGACGATGAGATCCATGACGTTGTGTACACCTGCATCGGATAGTTTTCTTGTAGTTACAGGACCTACGCCCTCCAAACTATCTAATCTTAGATCTTCTACCATACCGTATGGTACGGTACCAGTACTTTATAAGAGTTTTGTTTGTACAACTTCAGGTCCTTTTTATACTGACAGTCAAACATTTTTGGGCAGCATCTTATGATCAGATGCCCCTCCGAACATGGCTGAACATCAGACATTTGTGATCAGACATTGCAGGTTTGGAATTTACGGGAGTGACATAATATCGGCATCTTGGTCAAAGAATTTCGATGGAAATCTTTTTTGATCTTGCCTGTCTGATGTAACATATGGACTCCAAAGCCGTGCTTGCACACTGTACGGATCCTGGAAAGGCACTTGTCATGATCATGGAGCAGGATGAGAAGATCTCCGGGCTGGAAAAAGAACTCTCTATTGTCAAGAAGGAGAATGCTGATGTCAAGAAGGAGAACTCTAAGCTTCAGGCAAGGCTTGCCCTGTACGAGAGTCCCAACATGCCCACGTCCACGCCGTCATTATACAATGATGCCAGAAGAAAGTTCAGGGAGAAAAGGGGCGAGGATCCCGGCGGCAGTCCCGGCGATGCTGCTCGGGGCAAGAAACGCGGCCCTCCGTGCGGACACCATGGTACATCGCACGGCAACCGGCCATCAATGACATTAAGGTACGATCTTGGCTCCAAAATATGCCCAAAGTGCAACATCCAGTTACGGATGCTCAAGCCGATCCACAAGCTTGTAAACGACCTGGACGGTTTTATGCGCATGCTCACTGCCAATGCCATCATCCAAAACGCGGTGTGTCCACAGTGCAATACCGTGCATGTCGCAGCTACCCCGTTTCTAAGCGGCACGTCACTTGGGCCCGTCTCACTCTCTCTAATCATGATGTTCTTTGAGAAGGGAAACACAGACGAGGACATTGCAGAGTACTTTCAGTATATGTTTGGATTCAAGATGGCCCCAAATACCGTGACTGCCGCCCGGCACGCAGTGGCAGAGGCGATTCAACAAAACATGATACAACGCATACAGTCATTCATTGCGGGCAGGCCGTGGATACAGATGGACGAGACCGGATTTAAGCGCGGCGACGGACACATGGGATACGTCTGGGTGCTCAACTGCGAGGGGGCGTGCTTTGTGGTATTTGCAGATTCCCGGTCCTCTGAGGTACTGCACACGCACTTTGGATGGCTGGATCCCAAGACTCCCATAGTCGTAGACGGACTGGCCCAGTACAAGCTGTTCTTTGTGACAATCCAGAGGTGTTGGAGGCACCTTCTGGCGTATGCAGAAAAGCTTGCAGTAAAGATGCCCGAAGGCGATAACGAGAAAAGGTATGACTTGCTGCTGGAATTCTACAGGAAGATAGATAAAATCAAGACGCTTGCGCCGCTTACATGCATGGAGCTTTCCAGGGAAGTATACAAAATAATCAACCCGTATGAGGACGTTCACGTGCGTACACACCTGCTAAACGCCATACATAACATGTTTACGTGTCTGGCGCATCGGGGAATGCCGCTGCACAACAACGATACGGAGCGGTGCATACGCGACGGGATCATACCACAACGCAATGCACGTCACAAGATTGTAACTGACGGGGGAAGAAAGACGGCTTCTGCGCTGCTGACATTTTCGATGACATGTCGCAAGCAGAATATACATCCTGCCGGCGGACTCTTGAAATACCTGCGGAATCCGGGCTGGGATGTCTTTGCAGAAGCAGGAGATGATGATGATAATGCGCGCCTGCTGTCCTCGCTTGCCAATACGGACGGTACAAGATACAGCGTCTTTGAGTGTCCCGGGCCGCCGCCGGCGTGGCCGCCTGTAGTCGATGATGACGCAGGCAGTGAAGGAGGAGCGGTACGCCGGAACCGGACGGCCGTCGTACCAGCAGCAGCAGCTCCCATAACAACATGATCCGTCTGGCGCCTACGGGACGGCGTAACCCGTAGCTTTATGTCAAAGAATCCGGCCGTGTAGGCAAGTCTGCCAGTCAACAACGCCTGACAAATCTGACAATGCTGGTTTCCTGCAGGTGCCGTCTGCCAATAATCTGTTGTCTGCCAATAATCTGTTGTCTGCGCGCTGCCGGTCTTGCATATACAAGGGACGTGTGATGATGATGTAGCGGGTCTGTCACAGCAGATGCGGAAGGATCAAAAAGTTCCGGGCAAAAAGTTCCCTAGTCAGTATAAAAAGGACCTGAAGTTGTACTTTGAACCAAGGGTTACGTCAACGCGAACTATTCTGTTCTCCGTGTTTGGGATGCTGGTGGGAGGGCCGTTCTGGTACACCTCGATGACGTCTCCGCTGCCGGGAGAGTCGGGATCTGTAAATTCAACCACCTTTACCACGTCGTTTTCCATCCTCAAACCGACGACCAATTCTACCCCTGTGTCGTCGTCGGGATCGTCGTTTATCGCACGAACCGAATAATACCCCGAATTATGATTCACCATATTGCATGCGTCCATGCTGTCTCTCTTCAGAACATCGTGTGAACCTGTATTATCCCAGTCAAACAAACACACCTTCATGCCGACAGGTGACACAAGCCTTCCCCCTGCATCAGTAATCCTGAAATTTCCATATACAAACAAATCATGATCATCTCCATGTGTGGCATGGGCCTCTGGTAAAAAATAGGAGGGGAGTACAAACAACCCCGCCAATTCCGGGTACTTTTCAAAGAACTCCTCCAGGACATCCGGTGGAACATCCAGAGTTCCCGCCAGGTACTCCCTGATGTTCTCTGTGATGCCGAAAACTTCGAGCAATTCCTTCAGGGTCTGTACCGTACCGTTCTGCACGCTGTATTCCCTCTGGTCGCACTGGAACGTGTTGTATGTTACCATGTGCCTCTTCTGGTCGTAGGTGTATCCGTTCCATCGCTCGTCGGAGATGCACTCGCTTGGCTTCTCGACCTCGGCCCTGACATTCCGTTCCGAGTCAAAGAACCGTATCATCTCCGTTCCGATGTGTCCTGTCTTGCCGTCAAAGTGGACGTACAGAGGATAGCCTCCGTAAAGTCCGATGCTTATTCCCAGCGTGTGTGCGTAACGAAGATCGCGTCTGGGATGGATGGGCTCGTCGATTCTCAGCGTAAAGTTCCCATGGTTATCTTCTATCTGGTTATATGGGTAGACGAGGAACCTTTTTGCCAGATCGTGGTCTGGTCGATACCTGTCCTGGCCAAAAATACCGTCTGTGTATCCCTCGGTCAACAAGTGCGCTCTCCTGTCGGTTCTGATCCCTATGACAACTTGATCATAATCACTTCCGGTTGTTATCTGCCACCATGCGTTGCCGTCCTCGTCAT
Source organism: Candidatus Nitrosopumilus sp. (assembly GCA_965214775.1). Taxonomy (GTDB): domain Archaea; phylum Thermoproteota; class Nitrososphaeria; order Nitrososphaerales; family Nitrosopumilaceae; genus Nitrosopumilus. Next base: position 426,357 of record OZ243974.1, read on the forward strand.
CCCACGTGTTATTCAGACCCCAGCCATACGCCCACGGGTACCTCTCAAGGTTTGCCGGCGGATACTCATCGCCGTGCAGCTCGGAGAATGTCTTGAGGAACGACCACGTGTAATTTATGGTAAACGGCTGTCCCAGCTCGAATGTCTCCGGATAACTGAGGGTGGTCCACGGCTGCGTAAATATACGGGGTGCCACTGTGTCTGCATGGCCCTCGTGCAAAGGCGGGCCGTAAAGCGTCACCGTCTTTGTTTCTGATCTCCCGTAAGTGGCGTCGTCTGCAGTGGGATCAGTCCGTTCTTGTACATGGCTTGTGACCGCCGGCTGCCAGCCCATCCTCTGCGCTGTCTTGGTATACACGCACGCAGGGGAGCCGCCGTCGCGCATTACAAGAACCCTGTCGTGGCTGCACCGGATGTCCTCTGGAGAGACGCCGGCTGCAAGCTGCTTTAGCGGGGACGGTACCTCCGCGTATGTAGCTGCAGTGAAGGCCGTAGCCAGAACTAGAAAGAGTCCTGCTGCTGCAAAGCGTCTAATCATGGCAGAACTACGGTGTGTTATATGGAAATAATGTCCGCTATTCATTGATGTCCCTCTCCATCCATTTTGGGTCGGATTTCCTGATCGCTTCTGTGGCAGTTTTGTCCGAGAACGCCATGATGGGTGTCTGGCGGTGGGCTATGTCCAGCCCAAAGTGTAGCCTGCGCTCGTTGTAATACTTGATGTATGCATCCAAGCTCTCATAGTGGCGGATCTCAGCCTCTATGCTGCCGTGGAACCGTTCCAACTTGCCGTTGGTCTCCGGATGGTACGGCCTGGAGTTTATCAGCCCGATGCCCCGATCCAGCAGCTCGGCCTCAAAGGCAGTCGGCGTCCACGTCCCGCGTGGCATGTTCTTCTTGCTGCGGCCGCCGTTGAAACACCTGCCGTTGTCAGACAGTATGGTGGCCGGCTTGCCAAACCTGCCTATGGCCTCCCTGAGTGTTATCACCACGTTTTCTGATGTGGCATCTGCAAACGTCCGTGCCGCCGTGACACACCGGGAGGAATCGTCCAAAAACGTGACTAATTTGAGCCCTCTCAGGCGTGGATCCTTCATTTCGTGCCAGTCCACGTGCCACATTGCGTTGGAGTACTTGCGCTCATAGCGCAGCCATTTCTTTTGGCCCGACTTGGTATCTGATGCGGCAACGAGTCCCTGCTCCTTCATTATCCGATATACGCTGTTGTAGCTTATAATGTGACCTGCATCCTGCAGGCGCATGGCAGTGCGCATCACGCCCACGTGCTCTATACAGTGCATGTCCAAGACTGCCTGCACCTGGCCTGCCGCGGGCTGCGGTGCGGCCTTTCTTCCAGCCTTTTGTTGCACATGCATCTTTCCGGTCCGGCGGTACCTGGCGTAAATCCTCCTCACGTCAGTAGTTCCTAGGTGTACTTTTGCAGACTGCCTCCTGACACGGCACCACTGCCGCCGCTACTACTACTACTTTCCGCGATCGTTTACAAACGAGTCAGCTGCATCTGTAATGCACGCGGCAAACAACATCATGGTAAAATCCTTGCCTCCCGCAAATCCGTCCCACTTGGATTCCACATCAATGAATATGGCAGTCCTCCAGAGATTGTACAGTATGAGGGGCATGTAGAATAACAACATCCTGACGACCGGCGAATTACTGCATGTCTTGCCCATTACTCCCTTGATCACCCTGAACCCGGTCTCGATTCCCCACCGCATGCGGTACTCTTCTGGTATCTGAGCTATGACGTCCTCTACGCTTTTGGCAGGCATGTTGGTGGCAAAGACCAGGTATTCGTCTGCCGTTTCTTTTTTCTTTTCCTTCTTTTTTTCTGTGCATTCCTCTTTTGCTGTGTCATTGTTTTCATTTTCATTTTCATTTTCGTCTTCCTCCTCCTTTTTTACAATGACCAGCCTGAGCGTGACGTTTTTGCCCTCCTTGTTAGTCATGGTATAGTCAGATATCGCGTCGCGCTTTTTATGGTGGTGCTCCTCTATTGCCGCCTTTATCCTCTTGTTCTTGGCGGCAGGCATGACGTAGAAGCCCTGGCTTTTGCCTGCAGCCACCATGCAGTTGACATTAAAGAATCCCCGGTCATACAGGAACATCCTGATCTTCGTCCCTGATCTGGACGCTTTGCGGATCATTTTAGGCACGAAATCGGCCAGTTTTGCATCTTTTGGAAGCTGCAGCGAGGAAAGCACGAGGTCTGAGCCGTCATCTGATCCTACTCCGTGCACGGTAATGTGCGAGAGAAAAGTAGACGTGCCGTTCTTGGGCTTTGACTTTCTGGCGACGTCCTTTAGGCCCTTGCCATAGTATTCGACGTCGGTGACATCCACTGCCACTACGTCCGTGTTGTGTAACATGCCGGACCTGCGGCCGTTTCTTACCGTGTGCTGTAGCATGGAGTTGCACCACCTTTGCATCCGATCCGGGCTGACGCTCCGGATGGTCTTTAAGATCCACTCCGGGTGGGGCGTACGGGAGCTGTATGCGCCGCCCTTCTTGGAGAAGGTAGCAGCAGCAGCAGCAGTAGTAGTAGCAGTCCCGCCGTCATGCTGCTGCTGCCTGCGGTATTTTGAGGCCTTCCTGCGAAGATGCGTCACGGCAGACCTGAAAAACATCTTCCTATCAGACATGAGGCTTAGCACGCGCAGTACGTCGGCATGGCCGTACACCGCGTTGTGACTCTTTGAGACTGCCATTTCGAGCTTGTGGAACCGCCGTCGCAATGTTTTAAACTGTCGTGATGCTATGTCATACTGGTGTGCAAACACATCGTTTTGTGTTGGTATCATCATGATGATGTTTGACACACCTTCTGATCTAAGATCGTAATGGTCAAAAAATCTCGGCAAATTACGTAATTATCGTGCCTTCAAAAGTACATCTGGGAACTACTGAAGCGGTTTTAACTGTTTAGTTTAGAGATTGTCAGTTGTGCTCCCTCAGTTTTGAGTTTCTCGTGGGCGTCAAAAAATTTATCGAAGTCTGCTTTCCATTCGATTTTTTTAGCTGTCATCAGATTTAACCTCCGAGTTACTATTTATTAAGATATAGATGCCAATGATCAGATTTGAGTTGTATTTCATAATTATAATACATGAAATTAGTATAAAAGAACAGTATGAGGTCACCTGCCCCTAAATTATTTTGGCTGCCTCAACCATGATGGACTTGCCCTGCAGCTTCCATGTCGAGGTGCATGTGTTGAGCCATCCGTACCGTATGTGGTCACCTATCCCTTGCCGCCATTTCCACTCTGGTCATAAAACAGTGTAATTTTGTTCCAGTTTGATGTGCAGATTCATCATGCTTGGGTTAATTGAGAACTTTTCGTGCCTAGAGAGGAATAATGGTAAAAGGATAGGTGACCACATACTACGATCCGGATGTAAGAGTTTACCCCTCCCCCGAGATACGATGTGGCAGGCGTGACCATGAAGGCTCCGGCCAGCAGTACAGCCTGAGGGGTAAACTCTTACATCCGGATAGTTTGTTGCATAACCCTTCCTAAAATTTGAAATCTGACTGAAAATCACCAAAATGATCAACTAATCCTTACCGAAAAAGTGATGGATCATGAGGATGCCTCGTATGGTATACATTGACACAAACAGACAATGCAAAGTACGTAGAGGGGGGCAGGCCTGGTCGTCAGGCACAACCCGGCCTGGGAGAAGGATCTCAAGGATGCCAACTGCCACAAGGAGGGGGGGTTGTCCCGTTCCTGTATGCCAGCTTGTTGCATGACCACACCTAAGCGCGTAAAAACAGCCAATCTTGTGCCTGAAATCAGGGTTATTTATGAAACAGTCTAGTTTCAGTAGTTCCGATTGTGACCCCGGCCTGCCCTAGCCCGGATCGGGGGGCTTTTTGTTCCATGGTCTCATACACCATCTTATAATCCGGGCAAGCAGCACCTTGAGCTTGATCTTCTTTTTTTTGCACCATGATCTTGCGATCATCCAGATGTTAGACATTCCAAGCGACAGGTAGAACAGTATGAGTCTTATGGCATCGTTCCGACTGCAGGTGCGCGGCATGGCCCTCTTGACGTCCCGGTATCCGGTCTCTATTCCCCACCTCTTGCGGTACTCCTCGGGAAGCTCAAACAAATCCTCCGGCATGCAGTTGGTCATGTTGGTGACAAAGGCGATGTGGAACTTTTTCTTGTTTTTATCCTCCCTTTCCAGTATTATCAGGTTGCATCTTATCTTGCTGCTGCCAGAGGATATGGTATACTTGCTGACTGCATCCCTGTGCCCGTCTATGTGCTCCTGTATGGCCCTCTCAACTCCCTTGGTGCATACTGCAGGAGTCATGAACCGCAATCCTGCATTATTTATCGTGTTGAGTACGTCAACTGAGTAAAACTCCTTGTCCATCAGGACCATCTGCGGCCTGATGTGCATTCTCTTGATGGTTTGCAGCAATTTACGCACGAATTCGGGGTTAAACGCGTCCCTGGTCACCGGAAGGCACGCAAGGTGCGTCTGGTGCTTTTGTCCTACTGTTCTTGCAGTGATGTATGCCTCAGCCGTGCGGGTGCCCGGCCCCCTGTACTTTATCTTGTGGGTCATGTCCGGATTGCGGTCGTACCGCGGGATCTTGGTCTTGTCGATGGCTATGATCGGGGATTTTCCAATCAGGCCACCTTTGATGGAGTCTGTGACGGTCCTGCGCAGGATCTTGTCGGCCCTCTTGTGCATCGTCTCATAGTCCACCTGGCCCAGCTTGCCAAGCAGCCAGTCGGCGCCGGGGCTGCGGCCTGCAGAGTCCCGGAGTATCTCTGCGGCCTGTTCTGCGCACATGCGCTCCTTGGACATCGTTGCCAGAAGCGCAGCTGCATCCGTTTCATCGTATATTGCGTTGTGTCTGTCAGAGAACTTCATGCCTACTGCCGAGACGGCGTTCTGGAACATCTTGCGCTCCCTGTGTCCGTACGGCTTTTGAGCGGCCCTGGCACTTTTTGTCATGGAGAAATTGCTAAAAGTTCCCCCTATAGATCCAAGTGATCATAAAAATCTGTCAATTTGCCTTATTTTCAGGCCACAATCGGAACTACTGAGTTTTAGGGTTCGGTTAACTTGAGTTGCCTTTTTCTTCTGTAAAGATAGGCCGCTTTAATCCCTCTTGATCACAAGGAGAATCAGTCATCCTGCCCGCTTTGATATTTTGGCATGATCAGGATCCAAATCCCTCCAGACTACATCATAGCCCATCCTTGATAACAAGTCAGCATGACACGAATCAGGGATTGCCTGTGATGCCAGTATCTTGCATGCCTCAGCAAACGCAGAAACTCCCTCAAGACCAGGTTCCAGTGAATTGATCATCTTTTTGGAGATCAGATGTCTTTCTGCAACAACATACTCATCTGGATAATCCCTCAGAATAATCTTCAACGCTGCCTCCTCGGGCAAAGAGTTGTCCAGGGCAACCTGCCTTACGGAAATCAAATCCGGATTCTTTTCATCGAGTCTTATCTTGACATGGCTTTTTTCTTTGAGAATCCTTGCATCGATTTTTTTTAGATGTTCCAAGATAGGCTTGATTGAAACATCCTTTTGGAAGGTAAAAATCCTATCCTTGGAAATTGCTTCAATCTGTGATGAACATGACAGTTCGGAGTTTACTGCAACCAACAAATCCACATTTTCGTTGTTATTGCCAAGCAGCGCTTCCAATTTGGCAGCCTTTCTCTCAAGATAGTCCTTTGTCCAAAAACCCACAATTTCAAAATATACCTTATGCCCAAACCGCTCAAAGAGAAAGTCAGGAATCATGGCCTTGCCATCTGCAATCAACGGATCAGGCTCCCTGGAAATTTTCCAGCCAAACCTGTCATTTTGATCAAAGTGCTGATTGAATCTCCTTGCAAATGCAGCTTCTGTGGAACTATCATAAACATAACTGTCATCATTTTGAAATGGCGAATCTGTTATTGATCCAAGAAATTCCCGAGTGCTTTCACTTGATAGTTCAAACGAATATATCTTTTGGCCGTCCTCTGTTCTTCTCACTATGGAGCCACTGATTTTCCATGCAGGCGTGCCTACAATTGATGGCAGCAACTTGGCAATTGATGTGCCGTATCTGTCAGTCATTTTGAAAAGGCTGAGCGGTCCTTCCAAGACACATTTGACGGAGTTTTCTTCCCCTCTGCTGCCCTCTGGGTTGTTTTTTGTGTGATATTCCAGACTGTACATCAGCCCATATTTCTTGACATTACGCAAAACCTGCTTCCAATGCAACCCGCCTTTGACATGGAATTCTAGCTTTGTACACTTGAAGAGAAGTGTCTGAAATAACGAAAGATTGTACCACAAGATCAGATTCTTGGCAGTAATTACATCAAACTGGGCAAGTACAAGATTCTCATCTTTGTCACCCCACATGATAGTCTCGATCTCCTCTGAGGAAACATGCATCTGCCTTGCAACATCCTGTATAATGCCCTGTCTCTGGGAACCAGACAAGGCCCAACCCTGCCTTGAGGATTCCTCAAATAATTTCTGCCTTATGAGCGTCGGCGTGGCGTTAGATGAATTTGCGTCCAGCTGTACAAAAACAGAGCGTCTCTCCAACAACGTAAAAAATCCGCGTACCAGCTTGTAATCATATTCAGATTCAAGAGATTCCATCTTTTGCAGTAAATCCCCCTTGCATTGCTTGTCTTTTTGCGCATTCGTAAAAAACACAATTAGTTTGTCTGCAAGCTCATAATCAGCACCGCCATTATCAAAATCAGCAGTACAAAACAAAGGAGTCATCCTGCCCCTGTTAATCTTGATCCGTAGCAGTTCAGATGAAAGCATCAGTGCATGACTCCGATTATTTTTTTTATCTTATCATACATTGCCAGTCATGCTCCATATGATGAATCAGTGTAATTGTCAGCAGAATTTTTTCTCAGGGAGGTTATTCTTTTTGCACTGGTGCTGGTTTCCCTAGTATGTTTTGATACCAATTCAACCAGCCTGGCCTTCCTGCCATCCTTTTTTGGCCTCAGAATCCTGCCCAGTCTTTGAATTAGTTCCCTTCCACTGCCAGTCCCGCTCATAATTATGCCCAATGCAGCATCAGGAACGTCTACTCCCTCATCTAGGACCCGGGAAGTGACTATTGCGTTGTATCTGCCGGATTTGAAGCCTTCTAGGACGTCTCGTCTTTCATCTTTTGCAGTCCTGTAAGTAATGTGTGGAATCAGAAACCTGTTTGAAAGATCATAAACCATCTTGTTGTTTTGGGTAAAAATTATTGTCTTTGTGTCCTTGTTTTGTTGCAGTATTTTTTGCAATTCATTTACTTTTGACTTGCTGTTTAGCGCAATCTCGTTTGCTTTGTTTCTTGCAAGCATTGCTTCCCTTGCAACCTTGTTTTTGTTTGACATCATGATTAATCGCTTGAGGTTGTACATGGTTGGAACTTTGAATCCCAACTGTCTAAAATTTGTTAGAAATTTGGAATGGCTGATTTCATACTGTTCCTGTTCTTCTTGAGTGAGATTGACCTGTATTCTGTCAATGACATATTCTGCCAAATGTTTTCGGTTTGATAACTCTTGTGAGCCAAGACGAAACACGACTCCGCCCGTAAGATACGGGATCAACTCATGCAGTTTGTCTTCTCTTTCTATTGTGGCAGTCAGGCCCAGCCTGTATGGAGCAATGAACTGTTCTGCAATTAGGCGATATCCCGGGGCCGGAAGATGGTGGACTTCGTCGAAAATAATCAACTTGAACCGGTTTCCAATGGAAGGCGCCCGAATATACGCAGAGTCATAAGTGGCTATGGTAATTGCCTGTATGTTATCATCTCCCCCGCCCAGTTTTCCAACAGAAATGTTTTGATTCGGATTGTTGTTGTCGCTATTTGTCAGATATTTGGAGATGTTGTTTTCCCATTGTTCCATCAAGTCAATTGTTGGGACCACCACCAAGGTTGAGGCATTTACTGCCTGAATTGCCCTGATTCCAATGGCGGTCTTTCCAGCACCGGTAGGCAGGATAACACATCCTTTCATGGAGGATTTTTTCCAGTTTTGTATGGCTTGCTGCTGATAGTCACGTAATTCTAAATTTGTCATTTGTAATGTTGGCATATAGACAAAATCAGGCACAAAATCATCAAAGTCCAGATCACTGTTTTTCAGATATTGAACTATCTCCGAATAATAAAGCCCGTAAGATCTTAAGGATTTAGCTCTGTTATCATATTTTGTATTTGGAATTCCAATTAGATTGCCATCATCAATGCGAATGGAGCCTTTTTCAAAGAAGAGTTTGGGTTTTGATGTTGGATTTGATGACAATCTTATTCCTCTCTTGCAGATATTGTTATAATCATTTTTTGATCGTTGAAAACAATGTACTGGTCAATAAATAAACAAGTTGGCTATTTTTTATAATATCGGTTCATTTTAGATCCAAATAAAAAAGAGAGATAGTGTGCCTCCTATTTCTTGGCAATATGCCGGCTTTGGCTAGTCGATTTTCACTATAAAAAGAAGCGAGTCGCATTGAATCGCCTTCACCTGATTCTAGCATAACCAATGATGCAGCAGTCCTTTGGAAACTTTCTAGTCTCTCGAACTTGCTTGAAGTTGTTTTAATGGTTGCAAAAATGGCGGCCATAAAAATGGCTAGTTGCAATGTTTAACCATTAATCAGATTCCACAATACAATTAATTAATCAATTAGACTTTATGCGTGATTGGTACAGATCAAAAAAACCAGGCAGTTTTTACATCATTTTTGGCAAATACGCATAAAGTCTACTTTATCTGCCTCTGGTATGACCATAAAATAATCGATCATAATTTTGGCGCATGTGTTTGTTTCGATAAAAAAATATTCGATTTTCAACTGTGCTCACTGTTAGTGCCGTCTTTTTCATTGTTTTTCTTGATCGGTACAAGGCAAAGCGCTCCTTGGCTTTTCTTAAAACATTAGACGAACCTAATTTTTGTACAAGCATTACGCTGACAAGTAGGAGTTTGCCCCTACCACGAAATACGGCACAGCAGGCGTGATCATGAAGGCTCCGGCCAGCAGTTTCGCCTGAGGGGCAAACTCTTACCGCTGACAATCTTTAAACAATTATAAACAATCAAAATATTATCAGTACATGTCAAACAACCCTGCCTATGGACTGTGGACAACGGATGAAACAAACTGGTCACAAGACGATACTGATTTCATCCGAGAAGCTCTTGGCCAATTAAGCAATGGATCTCCAACGTCATACGAAGAACTAGAACAACAAAATGAAGCAAAACTAAAGTAAGGGGTTTTGTTTTCAGTTGGACATCAGATACAAACTGCCGGTATTTACTGCCAAGTTTGAGAAGGAATCATACACTCGTGGTGCAATCGTATTACTTTGTATGAATAATATTCGTAATTTCTCGGATATTAAATCTATGAAAAACATATCAAGATGCGTAATGATGGATGATGACATTTATTTTACATACAACGCAGTATGTAAGTTATACTTCAAACATCACCCTGCTGAAAACAATGTGACACTGATGGACTATCAGTTCAACAATCATGACTTTTAGCATTAGGCTTTGCATAGTCGGCACAGATCAAAAAAACCAGGCAGTTTTTACATCATTTTTGGCAAATACGCATAAAGTCTACCATATCAACGAGCAGAAATAATTGAGGTTTTTTACGTGTAGTTATGACCTCAGTCTTCCTAGGTGTACACGACTCGTGTCGGTGGAGACGACGATGTGCGGATCTGCAGGAAGTCTAGTTTGAACTGTTTGTACAACTTCAGGTCCTTTTTATACTGACAGTCAAACATTTTTGGGCAGCATCTTATGATCAGATGCCCCTGCGAACATGGCTGAACATCAGACATTTGTGATCAGATATTGCAGGTTTGGAATTTACGGGAGTGACATAATATCGGCATCTTGGTCAAAGAATTTCGATGGAAATCTTTTTTGATCTTGCCTGTCTGATGTAACATATGGACTCCAAAGCCGTGCTTGCACACTGTACGGATCCTGGAAAGGCACTTGTCATGATCATGGAGCAGGATGAGAAGATCTCCGGGCTGGAAAAAGAACTCTCTATTGTCAAGAAGGAGAATGCTGATGTCAAGAAGGAGAACTCTAAGCTTCAGGCAAGGCTTGCCCTGTACGAGAGTCCCAACATGCCCACGTCCACGCCGTCATTATACAATGATGCCAGAAGAAAGTTCAGGGAGAAAAGGGGCGAGGATCCCGGCGGCAGTCCCGGCGATGCTGCTCGGGGCAAGAAACGCGGCCCTCCGTGCAGACACCATGGTACATCGCACGGCAACCGACCATCAATGACATTAAGGTACGATCTTGGCTCCAAAATATGCCCAAAGTGCAACATCCAGTTACGGATGCTCAAGCCGATCCACAAGCTTGTAAACGACCTAGATGACTCCATGCGCATGCTCACTGCCAATGCCATCATCCAAAACGCGGTGTGTCCACAGTGCAATACCGTGCATGTCGCAGCTACCCCGTTTCTAAGCGGCACGTCACTTGGGCCCGTCTCACTCTCTCTAATCATGATGTTCTTTGAGAAGGGAAACACAGACGAGGACATTGCAGAGTACTTTCAGTATATGTTTGGATTCAAGATGGCCCCAAATACCGTGACTGCCGCCCGGCACGCAGTGGCAGAGGCGATTCAACAAAACATGATACAACGCATACAGTCATTCATTGCGGGCAGGCCGTGGATACAGATGGACGAGACCGGATTTAAGCGCGGCGACGGACACATGGGATACGTCTGGGTGCTCAACTGCGAGGGGGCGTGCTTTGTGGTATTTGCAGATTCCCGGTCCTCTGAGGTACTGCACACGCACTTTGGATGGCTGGATCCCAAGACTCCCATAGTCGTAGACGGACTGGCCCAGTACAAGCTGTTCTTTGTGACAATCCAGAGGTGTTGGAGGCACCTTCTGGCGTATGCAGAAAAGCTTGCAGTAAAGATGCCCGAAGGCGATAACGAGAAAAGGTATGACTTGCTGCTGGAATTCTACAGGAAGATAGATAAAATCAAGACGCTTGCGCCGCTTACATGCATGGAGCTTTCCAGGGAAGTATACAAAATAATCAACCCGTATGAGGACGTTCACGTGCGTACACACCTGCTAAACGCCATACATAACATGTTTACGTGTCTGGCGCATCGGGGAATGCCGCTGCACAACAACGATACGGAGCGGTGCATACGCGACGGGATCATACCACAACGCAATGCACGTCACAAGATTGTAACTGACGGGGGAAGAAAGACGGCTTCTGCGCTGCTGACATTTTCGATGACATGTCGCAAGCAGAATATACATCCTGCCGGCGGACTCTTGAAATACCTGCGGAATCCGGGCTGGGATGTCTTTGCAGAAGCAAGAGATGATGATGATAATGCGCGCCTGCTGTCCTCGCTTGTCAATACGGACGGTACAAAATACAGCGTCTTTGAGTGTCCCGGGCCGCCGCCGGTGTGGCCGCCTGTAGTCGATGATGACGCAGGCAGTGAAGGAGGAGCGGTACGCCGGAACCGGATGGCCGTCGTACCAGTAGCAGCTCCTACAACAACATGATCCGTCTGGCGCCTACGGGACGGCGTAACCCGTAGCTTCATGTCAAAGAATCCGGCCGTGTAGGCAAGTCTGCCAGTCAACAACGCCTGGCAAATCTGACAATGCTGGTTTCCTGCAGGTGCCGTCTGCCAATAATCTGCTGTCTGCGCGCTGCCGGTCTTGCATATACAAGGGACGTGTGGTGATGATGTAGCGGGTCTGTCACAGCAGATGCGGAAGGATCAAAAAGTTCCGGGCAAAAAGTTCCCTAGTCAGTATAAAAAGGACCTGAAGTTGTACAACTGTTTCAAGATTGGAGCCGCTTTTTGGGTTACTTTTGGGAAGACTGGACCTACTTTGACTCAAAGACTTCTGCCCGTTGCTATATTTATCTTCACTGGAGGGGTCGAATTTGTACGCTTGCACGATTACTACCGTATCCTTGCAAGCTCCGTGACATGCCTTAGATCCTCCTCGTAAAAGCACGTGTCGCCGATGCACTCGCCCTGCACGCCGTACACTACTGTCAATAACAGAGTCGCCACGTGACACGCCGCCGTTGTCTTCAAGAATTGCCGTCCCGACCCTGCCGGTTCCGCCTGCCCTGACATATTCTGATAGCGATGAATCCAGATGCATCGGCAGCGGATGATCCGTGTTGCCGCTGTAATCCCTGATGTTGCTGGGAAACACGTTCTGATGCCAGCTGTCCCATGCTGCATGATTTCCTGAATCCACATGCACTATTCCTATTTTATGTCCCGTGCCACCCAGCGTATCAGAGTGCGTGTTATCAGCAGAGTCATAGTATTTGGAGACATATTGTGCAGTCAGGTTTCGCGCGTGTATGACCTCCTCTCCCGGAATCCCGTCAAGGGGGTTATCGCCTAATTCACCAGAATTCCTGAAAACCGCTGAGGTGCCATATCGACTAGGCGTGCAAGTGGGGTGAAAATTCAGAAAAACGTGCAGGTTGAGTCAAGTAGGTGGAATTACGCGACAAACCCCCCCCCACGTCAAGTGCCGCAAATATTATTTGGATCGGTCTGCCGCCGTCGTTGCGTATTGTAACTGATGCTGCAAGCGTGTCTACTACGCCCGCATATATCTCAGGAGTTATCGTCAGTGTCACTGTCACCGCCAACGTTGAGAAGTGCCCGATCCAGTATGCCTCCTGACAGAAGCGCGGTAGCGGCTCCTGCTACTGCCACTGTTATTCCCATACGCGTTATCACCTCCTTTGTAAGCTGTGCCATATGCCGGATACAGTGTTTGGGATTTAAGCGCAGGCAACATCAACCTAACAGAATCCTATGTGCCTGTTGAAATGCTCATTGCGGGGACGGAAGGATTCGAACCTCCGATATCCGGTTTCGAGTCCAGGTGCCTTATCCAGACTAGACCACATCCCCATAAAACTGAATTTTCCCCCACCCTCGAAAGCGGGCGATCCTGCAGGGTCACCCGGTGGGGGACTTGAAATCCTAATCTAGAACGACAGGATACAAGGAAGAACGACTTCGACTTTTATGGGTGGTCGTCACATATAATTATTTGTCAGCTTGCCTGCCTGAAGGCGTGAGAGTTACATTGGAAAACAGATACTGCCGGCATCGTGCATGCAGTCTTTTTCCTCAATACTCAATACAAGTATGGGTACGAGTTTACCCCTCACCTGAGATACGATGTGGCAGGCGTGATCATGAAGGCTCCAGACACCAGTGACGCCTAAGGGGCAAACTCGTACCCAGCAGTCTTCCCAGTTCCCCGCAAAACGGCTCCAAATTCGAAACAATTTAGACTAGGCGGCACGCAGATCCACACATCGCCGCCTGCGCCGCCGTGAGCCGGGCACATCTGAGAAGACTGCTGGAGCCACCGGACGTAACAGGATATGGTACCAACATCAAAAAATGGAATGTGATTTTGACACATCGTGCCTATTTCGCCAAAAAAATATTCCATTTTCAACTGCACGCGCTATAGCCCCTGCCTGGCCGGCAATCAGGCACGAATCTGTCTGCAGTTGTGATTTTCATGGCTGACCGCCGGCAAGGGACGTGACTTGAACTGGCCAGGAGATCCTGTTACTGCGTGCGTCTTTGAGCAGCAGCTGCTCTAGAAACTGATCTTGTATTTTTTTGGCAAAAACAGATAGTTGACTAGCGTTTTCTGCGTTTTTGACCTGGTTTGTTCTGACCTGGAACCCTTCCTAGAACAAACCTCTTCTTGAAATTACTCTTGTTTCTAAGGCTGGAGTTTGTACCTACGATCTTTCTTCCTTCGACTTTGGGGGTTTGCCCTCGTACCTTGCCAGCTTTGGTCAGCGAACCGTGAGTTGCCATGAATCAAGCACCAGACTAGGAAATTTATGTATTTGGATATTCAATTCGTTTGCCTACCAGTACTTGGCCTTGACAGTCTCAATGACTTTTTCGTGCTCCCTTCCCTTCTTGCGTGCGTATCTCTCCATTGCGCCAAGAGGGACGCCTCCAAGAGAACGTGCAATGGCGTTGAAAAAGTATCTCTGAGGACCCTTAGAACCGGTTTTGGTCATGAATTTTTGAATGCCGTACTTGAAGTTATGCTGCCAGGTCTTGTACAGGACTCCCAGTTGGGCAGGAGTCATCTCATTTCCGATATTAAAAAAGTCAGATTTTTCAAGCAGACCGATCGGAACAAACGTCAACGCAGTTGCAGTAAACATCGATTCGGGCTGCTCTTCTTCCAGCTCGTTGATTAGTCGGATTGTCTCCCAAGAATCTTCTGGAGTTTCGTCGTTGTCAAGGCCCATAATGAGAGTGAATGCCGGAATCCAATAGTCCTTGTTGAGGGTCTTTACACCTTCCTTTACAACCCAGTGCCACTCGTCAGGCGAATATGGTGCAAGTTTTCTATCAGCATACTTTCCAATCAGTCTCAAGCTGCCTGTTTCAAATCCAGCCTGAACGCCAATCATGTTATCAGGGCCGGCCCTGATGATTTTAGACAGGTTTGGAATGAGCTTCTCATCGGCAATTGCTCCGGCCAGCGTGCCATGTGTCGGATTTGTGTGTTCGACACCAGTTGACATGATTGCAGTAAAGAGTTCCTCTAATGCCTCTCTGTTTGGCTCCATGCCCTTTGCAGTTCTTGGATCCATTCCATAAACGAAGATATCATCACTGTGAATCCATGCAGATTTGGAGCCGCCTTTCCTTATGTTGACTTCAATCTCCTTTTTGACTTTTTCAGGGGAATAGTATCTCAATGATCTTAATGTGACATCACAGAACTTGCAGCCTCTTCCGCATCCGCGCATTACCTCCACCATTCCGTGCATGCTTGGTTCGACAATGTCAGGGATTTCCTCTAGTTCTGGTCTGTCCCAAAAGTTCACAAACCTGCCGTGAAGCTTTCTGCCGTTTCGCTCAAACTCCTTGATGTTAACCTTGAAATCACTTCTCTTTCTGAAGGGATCCATGTTTTCAAAATCACCGTTAATCAGATAGTTAAAGAATCGCCCTGCATGTCCGTCAATCTCAGGGGCAATGCCTCCAAGCTCACCCTCCAAAATAGCATAGATTCCAAACTCCTCAATCTTTTGAGGATCATAGTTGTATTGCCAGGTTCCAGACGCGCCAGAAATTACCTTGGCTTTGCTTCCGGTCTTTTCTTTTGCAGCTTTAATCCTGTGATGAAGTTCGGTGTTATAGTATTCGTCATATGACATTTGCTTTCTGCCATATGTGAAGGTCATCGTAACTGGACCCATTCCCAATGGATCCATCTCATAAGTTCCGACAACTAGTGTTTGAGGGCCAATGAATCTTTCAATATGATCAGGATGTGCCACGACAACATCCTGCCTGCTAAAGCCGTCTCTTAGAAGCCCTGCCTCTAATTTTCTGAGTCCATAAGGGGCATAGTTTGCAACGCCGTTGGTGTGCGGAATGTAATTACAGATGAAATCAAACAGAATCTTCGGAGTAACCTGTTTTCCAAGGATTTTGTGCCAAAAGCTCTTCGGATCCCTGTTAGGATCCAAGGCCGGGGCACATCCAAAAAACGTGGCAAGTGACAATCCCCTATACGGAGACATCAAAGTACGATCGGCAGTCAGAACGATCTTTGGAGTAGTAGCACCCATTCCCTTCATCGAAATAATTTTCTGATTTATTTTAAACCTTGCTGGTTTAACCTAGTAATTCTCTAAAATTCCAGCCTTGTTTCTGTGAAAATGCCCAAATTCCTTGTTTTCTGCAAGATGTGAACCGTCAAAAACGGTTCCGTCACGACAGACCAGGTCTTCTCCGGTACAGCAGCTGCCACAGATTCCAACACCGCACTTCATCATTCTTTCAAGGCTTGCCTGAACAAAGATTCCTCTAGAATGGGCAGATTGGACTGTTTTGTACATCATGACTTCAGGGCCACAGGCATACACCCCGTCAAATTTGGTTTCAGAGACCAGTTTTTCTGCCAAATCAGCAACATTGCCTTTTTCACCGTAACTTCCATCATCAGTGGAAACAATTACCGTGTGGGAATCGTTATTTTCCAGCAATTTGTTTGCCAGATCCTCAAAAAACACCTCATCTTTGGACTTGGCGCCGATTAGAACGGTAACATCATCAGTTGGCTTTACAAATGTCAGCAATCTCATCATCGGAACAAGACCGGTTCCGCCACCGACCAAAAGCAATTTGCCTTCTTTGACATCAAAGGCATTTCCGTATGGGCCCCTGATTCCAATCTGCCCTCCAACCTTCACATTAAACAGCCCCGTAGAAGAAGGCCCGTGTTTTCTAACAGTAAAGGCTGCCTTTCCGGATTCTTGGGCAATCATCACGCTCATGGGCAGTTCATTTACACCGGGAATCCAGACCATTGCAAACTGGCCAGGCAGGACGTCTGGCATTACATCGTCAGAATAAACAAGCGTTCTGACAGTCGGTGTTTCGTCAATTACTTTTTCAATCGTAACAATTGTCGGGTGATCAGGATTTCTTTGCAAGTCCCACCATTTCCCTTATGCTTGAATAGTTTTTACGTTTCATGTACTGTATGATTCCGTTGTTGATATCCTCAAAAACCCCAACCCAGTTATCGCCTATCGCACTTCCGAGCTGGACTGCAGATGCGCCTGCCAGGAAGAATTCCACTGCATCCTCCCAGGTGGAGATCCCCCCACACCCAACAATCGGAACCTCGTATTTTGAAGAGATCTCATACACACATCTTTGTGCGATTGGCTTTATCGGAGTTCCGGACAGACCGCCGAATTTGTTGCTAAGAATTGGTCGCCGGGTTTCGACATCTATTGCCATTGAACGGACCGTATTGATTGCGGTAATGGCGTCAACTCCAGAGTCGACAGCTGCGCCGACGGCATCTAGATAATTGCTTGTACCCAGTCCGACCTTGGCAATTACCGGAACGCTTGTAGATTTTTTTACTGCAGACACAATTTCTTTAACGAGTCCATGATCATCGCCTACCTCTAAACCGACTTGGGCAACATGAGGACATGACAGGTTAAGCTCGTATGCCTTGATCTTACAGTTTTCAAATTCCTTGATCATTGTCTTAAAATCATCTGGCACCGAACCTACCAAGCTGACAACAACAGGAACGTCTTGATTGGGCTGAATCATCTTGGCAAAGTTTGCAGCGCCGGGATTTGACAATCCGACGGCATTAATCCAGCCTCCGCCCTTTACGCTAATGATCGTAGGGTTTGGATATCCCTCCCAGGGAGCTATGCTAAGAGATTTCGTAACAACTGCACCTGCACCGGATCTATAAAGTCGGTTAAACACGTCTAGTGATATGCCTAAAATTCCCGAGGCCAACATTACAGGTCTGTCTATTTGAATAGGGCCAATAGAAGTTGCAATACTGGGCTCCACTTTGATTAATGGGATCAGGTTCGAATATAATAGTTGATTTGCGGTTCTGGTACCTTTTTTAAAGGTGATTTGGGCTGAACTAGTCATGTATTCTGTAATTTTGACAGAGTTGGGAATTTCAGTTTTCAAGGAAGAGAAACTGGAAAAGGCATTCAGATTTAACAATCCAGTAAAAGACTATCTTGAAATTAAAAACAAGGATGCAAAGCTCAATGAACTGATAAACTACTTGGGTTCGGTTCAAAGAGGCGTTTCTGTAAGTGACGAGTCGCTGCTGTCTATTTTGAAAAGAAATTCCATCGATTCCCAGCTAATGGATTCAGAGGATCGAGACAGAGTACAGTCTTCAAAACCAGAAATAATTGTAGAATCTGAGTTTGCAAGCAATCCACAGGATGCACTAGGGAAATTAAGGGGCTTTGCTTTGGGCATTTCGTCCTCAAGGGTTACTGAATTTTCAGAAAGCCCGGATTTGCACATCATTCAGGCAATTAACTCGCTTGACGAGATTGACAAGATTGCAAATGCACTTGGTTCCAGGCTAAGGGAATGGTACGGATTACATTTTCCAGAACTAGATAACATGATTGACAGCATCAACGGATATGCACAAATTGTGATGGCAGGAAAAAGGGAATCATTATCAAGGCAAGTTTTTGAGGACGCAGGTTTTCCAGAATCCAAAGTCGAGATGCTGACATTGATTGCATCAAAGAGTGTGGGAGGAGACATTTCAGATGCCAATTTAACAATTGCCCAGTCAATTGCAAGGCAGATTTTGGACTTTCATGATTTAAGAAAGAGGCTTGAAGGACATGTTGAGTCAGAGATGGCAGCAATTGCGCCAAATCTTTCGGCAATTCTTGGAACGGCAGTCGGAGCCAGAATTTTGGATAGAGCCGGCAGCTTGAAAAGACTAGCATCGCTTCCTGCAAGCACAATTCAAGTCTTGGGTGCAGAAAAGGCACTGTTTAGATCACTGAAAACAGGCTCCCAACCGCCAAAACACGGGCTGTTATTCCAGCATGCCATGGTTCATGCTGCACCGCGCTGGCAAAGGGGAAAAATTGCTCGTGCAATTGCAGCCAAGGCAGTGATTGCTGCAAGAGTGGACGTGTATGGCCAAGGATTAAACGAAACATTGCTTGACAAGCTAAACGTCAGGGTTGGGGAGATTGGCAAAAAGTATGAGAACCCAACTGAAAAGGACATGAGAAAGCCCCAATCATTTAGAAGAGACAGAGGAGGCAACTTTAGAGACAATCCAAGCAGAAGAGGAAGAGGAAGAGGAGAAGACAGAGGAGACTCCAAATACCAGAGTCCAAAGAACAGGGGCAGATCAGGATCAAAGAACAAGAGCAAAAAGAGAAAGAGGCTTGGAAAAAGATAACCGATCATTTTTCTGGATCAAGTCAGATGGTGAGCAAAAGCTGGCCACTGAAAATTTGGTTCCAGGAAATCAGGTTTACAAAGAAAAGACGGTAACAAAGAAAGGAATCGAATTCAGATTATGGGATCCTTTCAGAAGTAAATTGGCTGCAGCAATAATGAACGGGTTGGATGATTTTCCGTTTGAAAACAAATCAAGGGTTCTTTATCTCGGGGCATCTACCGGAACGACGGTAAGTCACATATCTGACATCGTGGGTCCAAGCGGAATTGTCTTTGGCGTGGAGCATGCAAGCAGGGTTGCAAGAGATTTTCTAGACAGAGTTGCATCATACAGAAAGAACATCATTCCGATCCTGCAGGATGCCAGAAGACCCTCCGAATATTTTTCAGTTTTTGGAAAAGTGGATATAGTCTATGCAGATATCGCACAGCCTGATCAAACAAAAATTGCTATTGAAAATTGCGAAATGTTTCTGAAAAAAGGAGGATACTTTTTCCTGGTAATCAAGACAAGAAGTATCGATGTGACAAAATCCCCAAAAAAAATCATCAAAGATGAAGTTCAAAAATTGAAAGGCAGGTTTGAAATCATTCAGTCTATTGATTTGCATCCATATGACAAGGATCATGAAATGGTAATTGCAAAATTCAAGAGCTAGTTTTTTGAGACTATGGCCCGAACAGGCCTCCAACTTTTACGCACAAATGCGGGCAAAGATTTGTTTTTTTGGTAATATCTAGTAACGAATTTCACCGTAGTTAGATCAGAGGGATAGCCGCTTCCCAAGAAATCATGAGTCTTTTGCAACCTCTCAATGGCTTTGTCCCTAGTTACTTTTGCAACAATGGAGGCAGCAGAAACAACAACAAATCTGCTGTCAGCGTGATGGTAGGATTTGATTTTGTGGTTATCTGAAAGTTTTGAAATTTCTTTGCCAAATCTTGCAGGATTTACATCGCACGAATCAACGTAAGACGTATCAGGATCAAGCTTTGAAACAACTTTTGCCATGTATCTTGCCTCCAATCCATTCAAACAGTGTTTTTTAACACTTGCATCAATTGATCTTGGGGGTATTTTTGCCACATGGTAATTATCGACTAGTTTAATGATTGATTTGTAAAGCTCTTTGCGTTTTTTTGGGGAAAGTTTTTTGGAGTCTTTGACTTTTAGCCCTGAAAGTTTCCGTAGATTTTTTCGTTCTAGTGAAATTCCGGCAATGACAAGAGGGCCCAGCATGGATCCGCGACCAGCATCATCAACACCGCAAATTTGCACGAATGTTGTCTTTAGGCACAAGTATTAAACAGTATAGAGCCAAACAAGGCAGATGGAATTTTCAAAAGAAATTTTCGAGGAGATTGTTGAAGGAAAAACAAAGATACTGGTTCCAAAAAAATCAATCACAGATAAGGTTCCACCAAAAAAACCTGCATTCTTTAATCCCAGAGCCAAACTCAACAGGGATTTTTCAATAGTAGCATATGCGGCGTTTTTAAGAAAATTTCAAGGGCCTAAAATTTTCTTGGAAGGGCTTGCGGGAATTGGGGCCAGGGGCCTCAGGGTTTCAAATGAATTGAACATAGAGCATTTGGTGATAAATGATCTGAATCCCACGGCACTGGAAATGGCCAGACATTCTGCAACCGCAAATGGGATTCAGAGCGTAGAGTTTTCAGAAAAAGAAGTCTGTAGATTTTTGAGCAGGTATTCTGAAAAAGGCAAAAGAGGCACGATAGTAGACATTGATCCATTTGGTTCCCCGGCAGCATTTTTTGACTGTGGAATTAGGGCTACCATACATGGCGGAATGCTATCTGCTGCTGCAACGGATTTGCAGGTACTGAACGGACTCTTTCAGGCTGCATGCAAGAGAAAATACGGCGGAATTCCAGTAAGAGCAGAGTACGGAAATGAGATTGCAATAAGGCTAGTTCTGGGTTGTTTGAGAATGGTGGCATCAAGACTAGGAGTAAAGGTAGAACCCGTGTTTGTTGAAAGTGACATGCATTACTATAGAACCTATGTCAAAGTGTACAACAAACCTGATCAAGAAGAAAATATCGGATACATCTTGCATTGCAAAAATTGCGGGCATCGAAAAATTTCATTAGAACAACACCAAACCGAATGCGAGTTATGCAAGTCAGAAATCAGTGTTGCAGGTCCGTTATGGATTGGAAAGATTTTTGACAAAGAATTCGTACAAAATATGTCTGATGAGATTTCAGAATTAAATGTGGATAAAATTTGTGTTAAAACCATAGAGAAAAACCTTGATGAGGCAAACCTGCCGGCTGCATATTATACGCTTGACGAGATTGCTTCTAAAACAAAATCCTCGCCGCCAAAGTTAGATAGTTTCATAAATGAATTAAGAAAAAACGGTTTTGTTGCAGGTCCAACAGCATTTAATCCAACTGGATTTAGAACTGATGCAAACATTTTAGAAATTACAAGAATTTTTCAGTCTATCCGATAAATCCCAGGCAAACATGGTATAGCTCACTGCTTTGTTTCCTGCTTGCCTTTGGTTTTGTTAAATTAATTCTTGCAAATTTCTTTTTAACGTAATCCTTGAATTCCATAGAGTACTGACCGTCAAACACCTTGAAGACAGCGTTTCCTTTGTGGGCCAAAACCCTGTCCATTATCTTTGTACAATCATAGTTTAACGAGATTTGTTTGGCATGATCAACAGACCAATTTCCGCTAACATTTGGAGAAAGATCACATATGACAGCATTTACTTTACGTCCAAAATAACCCATTATTTCATCTACAACGTGTGCATCTTCAATATTTTCACGAATGATATGTGCACCGGGAATTTCCTCAACATAAGACAGATCAATTCCCATAACCTTGCCTTGGTTTCCTGCAAGTTTTACGGCCATTTGTGTCCAGCCGCCAGGTGCGCAACCCAAATCCAATACGTAAAATCCAGGACCAATCAGCCGGTAAGACTGGTTTAATTCTTTGAGCTTGTATGCTGCACGACTGCGATAGCCCTGTTCGTGCGCAAGTTTTCTATAGTGATCTTTTCGCGCATCTAATAATTTCATTTGGACTTCGCAGGTTTTTTCATTTCAGCAATTACCCAGTCTTCTATGAATTGGCAATTGCGAGGGCTGATCTCGCCTTCTAATGAACATTTTTGTTCAACAGGGCAAACCAAGCATGGTGCGTTTTCTATTGACTGGGTGCTAATCGGGGTTTTCTTTAAAATTAGTTTGTAAGTCCATCTTCCTTTTTCAAGAAGTTTTTCACGGTTAATGGTTCCCATTCGTTCAAGTTTTAATGCAAGTCTTGAACCGTCACGGCCAGTTAATTTCAATTTTTTCCAAAGTTCGGTTTGGAACATTCCATCAGATTCACGTTCAGCTAAAATGTCACAGACTTTGTTAGTCAATCTTTCCATGTCGACTTTTTTAATTTGGAAATTTTCAATTTCTTCATCAGAAAGTTGTTCTTCTAGTTCTTCTTCTAACGTTTTTTCTTCTTCTTTTTTGGCTTTTTCAATCTCTTTTTTGGTTAATTTCTTTTCTTTTGCCGGCTTGGCTTTTGCTTTCTTTGCCGGCTTGGCTTTTGCTTTCTTTGCCAGTTTTTTTGCCGGCTTGGCTTTTGCTTTCTTTGCCAGTTTTTTTGCCGGCTTGGCTTTTGCTTTCTTTGCCAGTTTTTTTGATCGTTTCTTTGCCGGCTTCTCTGTTGGTTTCTCTGTTGCTTTTTTTGCCGGCTTGGCTTTTGCTTTCTTTGCCAGTTTTTTTGCCGGCTTGGCTTTTGCTTTCTTTGCCGGCTTCTCTGTTGCTTTCTCTGTTGCTTTCTCTGTTGCTTTCTCTGTTGGTTTCTCTGTTGCTTTTTTTGCCGGCTTGGCTTTTGCTTTCTTTGCCAGTTTTTTTGATCGTTTCTTTGCCGGCTTCTCTGTTGGTTTCTCTGTTGCTTTTTTTGCCGGCTTGGCTTTTGCTTTCTTTGCAGGCTTCTCTGTTGGTTTCTCTGTTGGTTTCTCTGTTGCTTTTTTTGCCGGCTTGGCTTTTGCTTTCTTTGCCGGCTTGGCTTTTGCTTTCTTTGCCGGCTTCTCTGTTGGTTTCTCTGTTGGTTTCTCTGTTGGTTTCTCTGTTGGTTTCTCTGTTGGTTTCTCTGTTGGTTTCTCTGTTGGTTTCTCTGTTGGTTTCTCTGTTGCTTTTTTTGCCGGCTTGGCTTTTGGTTTCTCTGTTGGTTTCTCTGTTGGTTTCTCTGTTGGTTTCTCTGTTGGTTTCTCTGTTGGTTTCTCTGTTGGTTTCTCTGTTGCTTTTTTTGCCGGCTTGGCTTTTGCTTTCTCTGTTGGTTTCTCTGTTGGTTTCTCTGTTGGTTTCTCTGTTGGTTTCTCTGTTGGTTTCTCTGTTGCTTTTTTTGCCGGCTTGGCTTTTGCTTTCTCTGTTGCTTTCTCTGTTGGTTTTTTTGCCGGCTTGGCTTTTGCTTTCTCTGTTGCTTTCTCTGTTGGTTTTTTTGCCGGTTTTTTTGAAGATAAAATCTCTGTCTTCTTTTTTAATTCATCAAGTTCAGCCTGGATTTTTGCTGTTTTATCAATCTGAGAATCATTTTTCTTTGCCATCAAACCACCCAATTTTTAAACCTAATTTAGTATGCTTCACCAAGAATCCATTCCTATTTAACAGTAAATGTCTCCGAGATAGAAACGGTCTTGAGTTGTATTGAAACCATTTCAGCCTCAACCTTGTAGTAACCGAGATAATCAGTTATTTTAGAAAGTTCAGCATCAGTTGGAAGGATGTCCCTTTCTCCCCCATCAAGGCATTGTTTAAGAAATCCTCCTTGGTTAACTACATGACTTTCTCCAACAGGATACAGGACCGCATACGAATCTCCACAGCCAAAAGACGAGTCAGTTACTTTGATTTCCACTTCATCTGGTGCAGAAACAGAGTAGTGTTTTGAAAGTCCGAGGATTTGAAGAGGAGAGCCTGCAGTGACAGGTTTGTTCTCATGAGATGCGGCTTTGCCCTCACGAGAAATTGGCCACATGTCCAATTCTCGATCTGGTTTTTGAAGAATGTCAGCCATAACTGCTGAACCAAAAATTATCGAAAACATTGCAGGTAAAACAAATACTATGAAAACCACCTTTGATGCCATTTTCATTTAAAATCCGTAATTCCCTTATATCTATTTAGCAAAAAGCAATTTTTTAGATCAATATGACGAATGAGTTAAATCGTAGCCGGCTAAATATCGCTAGATGCGACTTAGAAAATTCAGAGTTAGAGCATATCGTTGCATTCACGATTCTGGAGAAATTAATGTTGGGGATTTAGCTGCCTTTGTAGGAAGGAACGAAAGTGGAAAAACCACCATTCTTCAAGCACTAACTTTGCTAAACCGAGATGAACAAGTCTCCGAACTAGATCTTTGCGATGAAATGAATGAAGAATTGAAGGGAGAAATCCGTCTTGCTGAAGGGGAGTTTGAACTAAATCAGCATGAAATGGAATTACTAAAGGAGAAATTTCCAGGTTTGCCGGAAATGAAAAAAATCAGACTTTATAGAACAAACCAAAAACCTAAAGTCCAGTATGAGTTTGACGACATCGAATTAGGGGAGAATGAAGACAAGGGATTAAATTCCTGGGAAAACTTTTCAAAACAAATTTTAGGATTTCTCGATATCCTTCCCAATCATTTAAGAATTCAAGTTGACACAAAATTTTTTGATGGACCTGCTCCCAAAAACCAGGAATTATTTGACAGCGGCATGGCAGAATTCAGCAATCAGTTTCACGTAATAGCAATTCAAGAGCCAAAAGTTGTAGAGGAATGGGAAAAAATCTATGAAAACCCCGAAAATCAGTTTTCAAACCTGCTGACAGGCGAGAGTGAAAAATCAGCATTACAGAATTTCATTTCATCAGAGCTGCATCCAAGATTCGTATACTTTTCTGATTACAAAAAAATCTATGGAAATATCAATCTAAATGAGTATCTTAGAGAAGAAAAAGGCGAACGCCAGGACTCCATTGAATTCATTGAGGAGTTTGACAAGGCAGAAACCGTTCGAAATCTCTTCTATTTAGCAGAATTAGACATGAATGAACTAGACGAAGTTAAGGAAAGCCCATCAAAATGCATCAAACTGCTCAATGCAGCTAGTAATAGATTGACCAGCAAGCTGAACCCCGCCTGGAAGGGCGATCCAATCCATGTTGATTTAAGATACAATCCCGGCAACATCATGAGTGTAGTAATTTCAGATGTTCACAAAGACGGAACCATAACAAATACAGGATTGCTAAATAGAAGGGCCGAGGGTTTCAAATGGACGTTTTCTTTTATTGTTAATTTTGCAGCAGAGACCCAAAGGGCTGAGCTTAAAGAGGCGGTGTTGCTTCTAGACGAACCTGCAAGGAACTTGCATCCTACACAGCAAATGGGAATTTCAGATTTGCTAAGTGATCTTGCAGGATCCAACCAAGTCTTATATGCAACACACTCTCCATTTATGATATTTGATTATACTCCAGGAAACCTGTTGGTAGTAGAGTTAGACAAAAGAAAACATCTCAGCAGAATATTCTATGATTATTGGAATGCAGATGATAAGACACTAACTCCAATTTTGTATGGGCTCTGTAGGGGGCAGGTTGACTCCATTGTAGACAGGGAGATTGGAACCAACTCTAGGCCAATCATAATTGTTGAAACAATGTCAGATTCGATGTACCTTAATGCATTTGACAAATTCCTACAGGATCCAAACATCTCCATGAACCCGTTAAACGTAGTTGCGGCATATAACAAAAACTCAGTCTTGCCCCTGGCAATTTTTTATAGGAATCACGGATACAAAACATTTGTCCTGCTAGATAATTCCGAGGAGTCAAAGCAGATCTCCGCCCAGCTAGCATCAAACGAATTCTCCCCCGTACAGACGATTTTCTTCGAAAGAGAGGGGAAAAAGTTAGAATCAATTGAGGATTACATAGTTCTAGAGGACTATCTGCACGCAGTTAACCAGACTTATGAAATCAAGTTAAGACACGAGGGATTTTCAAATTTGACGCCTCAGCATGTCTCTAGCAAAGAAAGCAACGGCACGGTCAACAAACTCAGAAAGATTTGGAGTGAGCATAGGGAAGACGATTGGGGAGAATTTGGCAACGAGGAGATTACCAGATATATTTGTGAAAAAATCACATTAGAGGAGGCAGATTTCTTATCAGACAAGACCAAGGATCAATTTAGATCATTGTACAGATTGATTGCAGAAAGAATCAGGCAGTATCAAAATATGGCTGCAAAGCCAGATCTTGATAAATTTCAGAAAGCCAAGGCCTGAGATTAATGAAGTTTGCTCATAAAGAGTACGGAATTAAGAAATGACAAAATGGAAGAAATTCTTTAAGGTTTAAGTGAGAGATGGACAAATTGACGAACATGACAGAGTCCTCGATGAGAGGAATTTTCCTTTCAATTGTGTTAGTTTCATCAGTTGCGATGCTAGTCACGTTTCCAGAAAACGTATTTGCCGAGGAAGTGGAGGTTTCCAGCATTGCACTAGGCCAAACAACAATCATCGAATTGACTAACAACTCAAATGAGGACGTCAACACATTTAGAATTTGGCTGGGAGCAGACGATGCTTTCAAATCATTCAAAACAGAAGATGGGTGGGCAGGTGAAAAAACTCCTCTAGGAGTCATTGTTTTTACGTCAGATGACGCAATCAGGCCCGGAGACTCTGTAAAGTTTGGAGTAAAAACAGACAAAGTAGAACCGGCAATAAACTGGAAGGCATTAGACGACAAAGACAACCAAATGAAGATAGGCCTGGCACTTCCAAAAGAATTGCCGGTTGTTGCCAAAAATCAAGGAGACTCAACGCAGCAAAATCCAGGAGACGATACTCAGAATCCCGAAAACCAAGAAGCAACAGAAACAGAAACAGCTGCAGCAGTGACGGCAGAATCGACATTCAGAATCATCCCTGAAAAACCAAATGTGGGATCCTCAATCAGGGTGACTGGCGACAAGTTCGGGGCATCGCAGAATTTTGATTTCTACATAGACACAAGGAAGATCGGAAGCTTTGTGACTGATGAAAATGGCCATTTCATGACAACTATGCAGATTCCAGATGATCAGACAGCTGACCGGGTAGACTTTACGGTCAAAAGCCAAGAAGGGGATGAAAGGAAGATCAGTTTAAGAATAGGAGAGCCCAATCACAGAATTGTAGAATCAGACAATATCAAACTAACAATCCAAGGAATTCCCAATGTGGTTCACAGAGGAGACTTTATGGAAATATTTGGAACAGGACAGCCCGGAGGGGCAATTACTGGCGAAATTACAAATTCCGACGGGGAGATAATCAACTCCCGTACTGCAGAAATTGACAGCAAAGGGGACTGGAAGCTAGAACCGATCATCGTTCCGTTAATCACGCCATTGGGCAAATACAGCATCACCATTACAGACGGCAGAGAAGACACGGTAATGCAGTGGAGTGTTGAATCAGACAAGGTAATTTTGATTGAGCCAAGCAAATTAAAGTATGACGCCGGAGAGGTCATGACTTTTCGCGGAACGGCATTAAAAAACACGCCAATTGAGTTTATTGTAGAAGATCCACTGGGAAAAGAGATCTACTCGGACATAATCGAGATTGACGATTCGGGGTTTGTAGAGTTTGATTTCCCAACAACGCAGACAACATTAGAGGGAACCTACACAGTTATTGCATCACAAGGCAGCGATAAAGAATTCATTTTTGCAGGACTGGGACAATTGCCAAACATTCCAGTCAACCTAGAATTTGACCAGGTAAATTACAAGGCAGGAGACGTTGCAGAGATTTCGCTTACAGGAAAAGCATCAGAAATCATCTCTCTGCTGATAATCGATCATTCAGACAATCCGGTGGGCAATGCTACATCAATCACCCTTCAGCCTGACGGCAGGGGCACATACTTTCTTGATTTGGAGGGATACGCATCCGGGGCCTATACTGCAGTAATCAGCAAAGGAAGCGCACAAAGCGAGGAGAGATTTGCTGTTGGACTTCCGGTAGGGTCAGGAGAAATCGAAGTAAATACGACAAAATCAGAATATCTTCCAGGGGATTCCATTCTTATTTTAGGAAATGTGAATCCAAACGTCCTGCTCATGGTAACTTTGACAGATCCAGACGGACATGATGTAAAAATTAAAGAGATATTTTCAGACAAGTACGGAAAAATCTCAGAGAGTTCATTCAGAGTTCCGTCCGAAGCCACTCCGGGAACGTGGAACATCAATGTAAAAAGCGGTGCCAACTTTGCCAACATCGAAATTGGAGTTTTAGACATATCAGCTGAAGGCATGGTAATCAACACTTCAGAAGGCCCAGACGTGCCCGGATTTGGAGAGACCATCAACATCGAAATAGCAGGCGCGTCTCAAACAGTCCAAATTCAGATTATTGCCGAAGACGGAGAGGTAATCGAGGAATTAGAATTCCCAGCTTCGGCTCAAGGAGAAATACATCAGCCATGGATAATCCCCAAGGATATCGAACCCGGAACATATACCGTAAAGGCCCAAGATGCGTTCAATTCTGCCCAAACCACATTTGTTGTAGAATAGATGTTGCAAAACGGATGATTTCAAACAGTTTTATTTTAGAATAAATGCTACAACAGTCATGAATCTGAAAGACAAGATTGTAGAGTATGCAGACTTTCCAAAAAAAGGAGTCACATTCAGAGACTTCAGTCCGATTTTAAAAGATCCTTCAGCAATGTCGTATATTGCCGACGAGTTTGCCAAATACTTCCATCCAAAAGACATAGACGCCTTTGCCGGAATAGAATCCAGGGGATTCACCCTTGCCTGTGTCTTGGCTGCACGATACAACAAAGGAATGATAATGGTTAGAAAGGCAGGAAAGCTTCCCGGCAACACTACAAAACTCTCATACACTGTCGAATATGGAAAAGATACCATTGAAATTCAAAACGACATCATAAAAAAAGGCCAAAA
Organism: Candidatus Nitrosopumilus sp.; assembly: GCA_965214775.1. GTDB lineage: Archaea > Thermoproteota > Nitrososphaeria > Nitrososphaerales > Nitrosopumilaceae > Nitrosopumilus. The sequence goes on from OZ243974.1 coordinate 455,268, forward strand.
AATCCTAATCTGCGATGATCTGCTTGCCACGGGAGGAACTGCAAAGGCATCTGCCAAATTGATTGAGAAGGTCGGCGGTGAAATTACCGGATTTGCGTTCATCATTGAGTTGACCGAGCTGAACGGAATCAAGGGAATAAGCAAATACGACTGCAAGTCATTGGTGAAATACTAGTGGAAAAAGACATAGAAATTGGAATTTTTGGCGGAACGGGAATTTATGATTCGGGGCTGCTAGAGGATGCCAAAGAAATCGACATTGACACGCCGTATGGAAAGCCGTCTGACACAATTACAGTCGGAGTTTTCAAGGGAAGGAAGATTGCCTTTCTTCCAAGACATGGAAAAAAGCATTCAATTCCGCCACACATGATAAATTTCAAGGCAAACATTTGGGCATTCAAAGAGCTGGGGGTTACCAGAATTATCGCACCGTCTGCGGTGGGAAGTCTTAAAGAAGAGTTAGAACCGGGACATTTTGTTTTGCCAACGCAGTTTTTAGACTTTACAAAATCAAGAGACGGCTCATTCTCCGAAGATGGGAGGGTGATCCACATTTCAGTGGCAGAGCCGTTTTGTCCCGAGCTCCAATCATCAATTCTAAGGGCTGCAGAGAATCAGCAGGATCTAACAGTACACAGGGATCGCACATATGTCTGCATTGAGGGGCCTAGATTTTCCACAAAAGCCGAATCAAGATTCTACAGAACGGCAAAGGCAGACATTATCGGAATGACGCTGGTTCCAGAATGCCAATTGGCAAAAGAAGCTCAAATTTGTTATGCGTCAATTTCAACTGTTACGGATTATGACGTTTGGGCTGAAAAACCGGTTACAGCCAGAGAGGTCCTAGAGACACTGTCTAAAAACGTTGAAAAAACAAAAAGGCTGCTCGGAGAATTAATAGACAAGATTCCCGAGACTAGAAGCTGCTCCTGTGCAGAGGCGCTCAAGGAAGCAGAATTCTAGTCATCTGCAAAGGATTCCTTTTTCAGACCTTCAGGAATGGTAATGTCGCCCTTGAGAAGATTTTCCTGCAACAGCATGATCACTTTTTCAACATCGTATCCCAATTTTTTTAGTTCTGATTCCGTATCTTTTGAGAGTTTTGCACCAATGTTCTGTCCGCCGATTCGGCCAAAGGCTATTGCCGTGAATCTGAACTCGTGTTCGTCTATGTTGAATTTTCCGGCAATCTTGGCAGCCATCTGGCTGCCATGCACGTTATTTATGTGAACCTTGAGATTCATTCCCAGTCTAGATCTCTACGGCTTTGTTTATGTTGTTTTCCACTAGGAAACTCCAGTGATCGTTATCACTTATTGCATAATTTTCCACTCGGAGATCCAGTATTTTTTCACCAACAGTTTCAAACTTTATTGTCCCATTTTCAGGCAGCCTGACCAGCTTCCATCTGTCCCTTCCTTTTTGCAACCTGCTGACTGCAACGGCCCACTTTTGATCTGGCTTAATTTCAGGCATTCCCACAGTATCAGATAGTTCCTCTATTCCTAGTTGTTTTTCTTCACAGTAGAGCTGTTTGGTCCTAGCTGAGCGCCAAACATCAACAGAACCGATAGTTCTCTCATCAATGTTTATGTTTATTACTCCAAAATAAGTAATGTCGTTATCCAACAAAGTAAGGATGCGGCAGTTCTATTTAGTCCTTGCATCATCAAACGGTTTTTCCAGGAGCGCCCCAATTCCATCAACTGTTTTGTTTCGCTTAAAGTCAATGTTCTCCCGCTGGCACATTCTTTTGTACATGTTTACCGCTGTGAATCTAGGGTGCATTGCTTCAAACTCCGTCTCTGTTATGTCAATAAAGGCCCCAATCCTCATCAGATCATTTGCAGCTTGATCCGCATCCTCAACAGGGATTGCCAGTTTTTCTGAGATTGCCTCTGCGCTCATCCTTCCATTGCAAGTCACCAGCACGTATACACGGGCCTGAGAAGGAGTCAGTTTGATTTCAGAAACCAAGGCATCCTCGATTTGGGACATCTCCATACTTGCATATAGACAGGGTTGGAATAATAAAATGTAACAGCTGTGACTCTGAGGATCAGGCACGGTTCTGACTCCAACGGACATCCAGGATGCAAATCGCCTTGCAGAACCGCCGCAAATCGCTTTGCAGAGACGATCCGCTACGACAAAATGACGATGCGCCGATCTATTTTTTTACCAACAACTTTTTTGATATTTTAAGAGAAAACCCCATGGCGACAAAATGAATTATTCCTCCTATGACTGCAGATGTAAGCATGTCATCAGTAATCATCCAAGAGATCACAAACCCTGCCAATGACGGAACGGTAAGAATCGCGGCAATTATCGTGCCCTTAAGAAATATTTCGCGTCCGGACAGGAGGATGTCGGATTTTTTATCGTCTGCCAATTCCCAGTTTTGGTGACAATCGTAATAAAAACCAAAGATACTTTATATTTGGCAGACTCGAATTTTTACTGTTTGGCAAGCTACAAGGGAACGTATTCCAACGAGCAATCATTGAATTTTGCAATTCCGATAATCATAATTCTGTTTTTGGGAATTGTTTACGTAATGACCCAGAGGGCAGATTCAGGATTTGCCAGTTTTATTCTGATTGGGGCAGCCGCAGTTACCATGTTTTACTGGGTAAGGGTTCTAAAGAAGATGACACGAGAACAGGCACCTGCGTATTCACAGGTAAGAGAGCAGGAGACAAAGAACTGGGTCTATGATCTCATCAAGGGCGAGGGGGAGTTTGTGTTTGTTGCAGAGGTTCCCGGCCCCGAGGATAAAATTGCAGTAAGGCTGATTGACGGGATTCTTTACATCAGGGGGACTGCCGGTTTTTCAAAAGAGGTCCCCATTGAAGTGGCAAACGACATGCAAATAGTCGATTTCAAATACAGAAATGGCGTCCTGACACTCATAATAAGATAATTACAGGCTTTTTGCCAGCTCTAACTTTTGTGGAAGGTATTTGTCAGTGATGTTTGTAAGACCGTATTTTGCAAATGCCTCCAATTCTGCCTTTCTTTTTAGTCTAAGGAAGACCTCCAGCTCTTTTTTCCATATTCCGGATTCGTATCTAGGATCTTTTTGCAAGTCATAGCATCTCTTGACATCAGACTCGGTCATGGGAATTGTTGGCAGTTTGTATTTTTCAATATCCGTGGCCCACACTCCCACCCATTTTGCGTCAGGTACGGTCAACTCCCTGAGATGTGCTGCATTAGCAGAGCCTGACTTGATTACCATTGCAATGTGTTCTCCATAGACGTCCCCGTCAGTCAGGATTATTACCGGCAGTCCCATCTCGTCATGCAGTCTTTTAAGCAGGGTCCTTGTAGAACGAGGGGCCTGTCCGCCGGTATTGATGATGATGGATTTGAATTTTTTATCAACCTGCTCTTCGACGAACCGTGTAAAGAGACCGCCTTTTTCAATTGCAATGACAATTTCGGCACTAGTATCGGTCAGCTCTGCAGTGGTCAAGCTCGGACCAATGGAATAGCCATCAGGGTGATTTGACAAGTTCATCGTTTTTCCCTCGTATCCGGGAATGGTGTATTCAATATCCAAATCTCCAAAGATAGAACTTCTTTCTTCAGGGAAGATGTGAAAATCCTCCCGGGGTCTGGAAGTAACAGCCTCCAGATCCACGATAATGTTGTCAGATTCGGACTGGTCGTCAAATTCAATTGCAAATGCCTGCGAGGAATAGTAAACGTCTCTCAGCGTGGATGATTTCTTCTCCAGGGTAAGCCGATTGGCAAAGAATGCCAGCCACATTAATTGGGTAAACGAGCGGAGTTGGGAGGAGTTTTTTGCGCTTCTTAGTGCAGAGGAACTGCCCAGGATGTATTGCCTGAGTTTTTTGTCATAAACTATGTTTCCGACAGAGCGGCTTGGAATTGAAAATTTTGGGAATTTGCCGTTATCCAGGTCTTCGTAGATCTTGGCACCGTGATTTTTCAGAGCTGCAAGGACGTTCTTTTGCTTTTCTTTAGCTGTTTGGCCTGGTGCCCTTGGCTTTGGCTTTTTAGTTGCCTTCAATTGGTTTTTCATCCTCTTTCTTCTGCCTCTCCTCTGCATTTGGCTTGTTTTCAGTCGTAAGCTGCTCTTCTAAAATTTTCTTATAATTAGGTTCCTTCTCCCTGCCTGCAAGCTCGGTACAGAACTCTGCGATCATTGGGACGTACTTTGCATACAGATTGGCCCTCTTCCTTGCCATTTCAGCCTGGCCTCTTTTTGACATGTATGCGGCCAGTTTTCTTGACAGGTATTGCAAAGCCAGGCGCAGTTCTCTTTCAATCTCCTGCCTGTCTGCGACATTTTCTTTTCCGGCAGTCTTGTACGGAATTCTGGTAGAGCAGATGTGCGAAACAATGACAAACGGAGGTTCGCCTTTGATTTTATAGCGGCCCCAATCCGTATCGCGGACCACCTTGAGAACTACGTCGCTGCCTTCATCGTACAGCAGTGGGATTCTGTTTGCGTATCGATACACGTGCGGTCCTCCAGGCCTGATGTCTCCGCCATATGCAATTCCCATTTCAATGACAAAGGGAAAACCAGAGTATGCAGAGGCCGGGCGCTGAACCACAGCGGCAAAATCAGGATTGAAGAATTTTCTGATTCCCTTTTCTAGCGGGATCTCGCCCAGAGGGGCCAAGCAGCTTGGATCCGGTGCAAGAAAATCATCGTATCTCTGAAGAGAGTCGCTGAGATTGACCAGTTCCTGGTTTGTCATGGCTCCCATTCTTTTTTCGGGTTTGAATCCTGCAAATTCAGCAAACTTTACTGCTGTTGTCGCGCCTACCCGTTGGAATCGCTTTGTAAGAAACGTGTTTAGCTGTTCTCCTTGGACAGTATTTGTCAGTTGTTTGTAGTATTGACTGTCAGGATCCATGTCTACGGATTTTGATTGCGAGTCACCAAAATCCCAATAATACAGTTTTTTGTTTGGAACGTCAAGATCCTCTATTCTAATTTTGTTCAATTTGTCAAAATCCATTCTAAGAAAGGACATCAGTGCAATAACAACGCGAACTTGTCTGGAAAGATTCCTCCATTTCTTCTTTGCCTTTGCCATAATTGCCGTAAAGCCAAGGTTTTGTTTTGACAGTCCCAGGTCTTTTCTGACCTTTTCTATCATTGGATCATCAATTGTAGGAATTTCAAATTGGGACTCTGCAATCATCCTTCTAATCCTTTCGACGTCAACTCCGTGTGGGTGGGGCCGGATAATTGTCGGAGGGGGAGGCATGTCTTTTACAAATCTCGGATGGGAGAATTTTTCCCCTTTTGGATCATCAAAGGTCATGGATGCATAAGGGGTAATCAACGAAGTTTCATATACATATTCACGTATTTTGATTCCGGCCTTTGAGTAGTCTCCCTCCAGACAAACGCTTACAGACAGTCCTTTTCTTGCCGCTTCTTTTGTAGTGTGTTTTACAATGACTGGCTTGTTTTTTTCAATGTCCAGCAGGATTTCAAACTGATCCTGTGTTTTTCCATCAGTGCAGCTCTTTACAACGACAGGCTTGTTTGTGGTGATTTGGCCATAAAGTATCGCCATTGTGGCACCGAGTCCAAACATTCCCCGGGCTTGTTTTAGGCCAAATTTCGAACCGTAAAGAACCGTCCCAAAAGCCAGGGGGACGTGCTTTGCATCCACTCCGGGGCCGTTGTCCTTTACAGTCAGAATGTATGGTTTGGGGTCCGGCTTGCCAGGATCAACTGCCTTGATTGTAAGATGAACGTCAGGCAGGATGCCCTTTTGATCACATGCATCAAGGGCATTTTCAACAAATTCCCTTACTGCAGTGTATAACGAACGAGTGGGATTGCTAAATCCTGCCAAATCACGGTTGCTGTAAAAGAACTCGCTTGGGGAAATTTGGTTGAATTTTTCCTTAATAGAAGACATCTTTCTGATTTTCCCACAATTTCATCTTGTCTTCTTTCTCTTTTCTGTTTGCAGCCTCCAGTTTGTTGTAGACTGCGCCATGCATGCTTCCGTTTGAAATTGAAGATATTGCATCAGCTGCAAGACGCAATTTTCTTGCATCGCCAATAATTGAAACTGTTTTGCCATAAACCGAAATGTGTGTACCGCTAAGATTTTCCATGTTTCTTCTTGCCCTACCCCCTTCTCCAATAATTCTCCCTTTTATCCTTTCGACATTTGCATTTGATTTTCCGGCAAACTCCCTAAGATCTATCACATGCAATGTATTTTCCCCCTTTAGCAGGGTCATGGCATTTTCAGGCGAAAAACCCCTGCCAACAGCTGTGACAATTTCCATTGCCTTGAAAGGTTCTGTCTTTTCGACAGAGCCGGCTGATCTTATCAGTACCTCCCCGGTTTCCCCGTCGATATCCAGAGAGACACGGCACATAGATTGAATTTTTGATTTTACATTGCCTGATTTCCCAATGAGGACTGCTATTCGATCATTTGGGATTCTAATCAACTTCTCAAAGCTCATTTTGCAATTTCCTCATAGACTTCATCTGGATCCCTTACGGAGATGCCCCTTTTATTGAAGAACCGGGTTATGTTGCTAATATCCCTTTTAAGAAGATTCTGAGAGTTTGGATGCCTCAAATCAACTGCAGAGCCCAAATCAAAGACGACCAGTCGGCCATCTGTCTTGAAGACATTGTATTGAGAATAGTCCCCATGGACCAGTCTTGCCTTTTGATAAAGATCTCCGATGATGGATATTGACTGCAGATAATCATTATAGTCTACCTGGGATTCCAGCAGTGTTTTTGACGGCGACCCGCCGTCGCTTCCAATGAAATCCATGGCCAGGACATTGTTTGCAACCAGAATGGGCTTGGGAACAGGAATGCCGGCATCATAGCACTGAGAGAGGTTGCGGAACTCCTTTTTGGCCCAGAGATAAACGAGGTTTTTTGTACCTTTTTTTACGTTTGAGAACCTAGGATCACCCAGGATGTAGGGCTCTCGTTTCTTAAAATTAGAAGTGCTGACCAGGTAAATTTTCAAAGCCACGTTTTTTTGGTCGTCATCTACGCCCCAAAACAGTACGGATTCCTTTCCGGCGCTGACTGCCCCGTTCACACAAGAGATCACATGATCAGCAATCATCTTGTATAGCGTCATAACGGTCGGCTTGTCTAGGACCTCATTGACAACCTTGCCTTTTTTAAATCCGTCATCAAGCTGTCTTCTTTTTGATTTGGAGTATAGTTTCCTGTCTATTTTTGATTCCAGGTTGCGGCTTAGTTCATCAGACATTTTGCAAAGCCCCCACCGGCAAAAAATTGTTCTTGGAAAAAACATTGTATGCCATGTCACATTTTAAAGACGATTAAAAATGGCACGTCTGAAATGGTTTTTACGCCGTTCTCAGAACCAATTCCAAGTTCCAGCGATAATGAGACAGTTTCTTTTCCAACCATGTTGATGATAGAAGAATTTTGCAGCAGTGTCTTTGCCTCCTCTCGATCAACAAGTTTTTGGCCATAGTAGCTTTCACTGATATGTATGTTCAGTTCCCCCTCGGTGATGTTTTGTCCCAGCAATTCGGCGTCACAGATGTTTAGCATCGGGTTTTTTTGATAGTCAGTAATTCTTGCAGAGAATTGCATTATGCATATTTACCTTTAAGGGTGGATTTTGCACCACATGCCTCACAGATTAAAAACGAAATTCTGTTTTCCTTTTCAATTTTGGTGTCGGGGCTTTTGCATGTAGGGCACTCTAGATAATCCTTAACATAAATTTGAAACAGTCTTGTAAAATCATCAGGTGCGCGTTTTCCGATAAACATTGCCTTGTCACCCAATCTTTCGGCGGGAACGGCGAATTCTTTTGACAGGTATTGAAGAACTTTGTCAGGATCCCTTCTTAGAACTTTGGGAAATTCAGAAAAGTTACGCAGGAATGTCTTTTGGCCTTCCCACATGACATCAACTACCGGAAGTTCAAATCTGGCGGAGGGATCCTTTTTGGTCTCTCCCAGCTTGTCCTGGATTCGCTTAAGCAAACTCTCATATTCTGCCTTTGTCAATACAACCAAGTATACACTAGACCCTATATGGGTTTTGAAAAAGAGAAATCGTGTGGACTTCTGTTAATAATGGCTATTCCACTTTTCCTATTCGGAAAACATTAGTTCCACATTCTGGACATGTGCCTTTTACGGCCGGACGTCCGTTTTTCAGTTTAGTTTCTTTGGGATCTTTTACTTCCCTTTTAGCCCTGCATTTTACGCAATACGCTTCAACCATTCTAAAAATTCTCAAACTTTGTGGTATTTAGGAGGAGCCTGTAAAAATTATTTCACCATAAACTAGATGCAGATGAATTTTTTCAGACGTCAAAAGATCAAAAATGGTAAATATTATACGTAAAATCAAAAATTTAAGAAAAATTTTTATGTAAAATATTGAAAATACGGTAATTTTCAGGGATTTGATCATCTGAAGCGATTTCTTGAGACCACAAGTTATAAGCCAGAAATGCCAAAAGCCAGAAATGGCTTCAAAAAAGGGGATAGCAGTCACTGCAATAGTTTTAGCGGCAATCACAGGAGGTAGTTTTCTTGTATGGCTTGTTCCAGCAGACAACCAGACAACGTTTGTTGTTTCAGACTATGAGGGTTATCTTGACGGAGTCAAGAATATTCACGAAGTTCTAGAAGAGTCTGTCGAGATGGATTATCACAGCCTCAGAAACGGGGAGATTTCTCCAAGAGACTATAACGTTCTTGCCGATGTAACGTCATCCCAGGTTACGGCACAGATAAGCGAGTTTGTCACATCCAAACCGCCAGAAGAATGGCAGGGCAGTTACATCAGCTATATGGAAGCAATGAAAAAATTCAACGAATACGTAGGAGAAACCAGGGTTCTAGCGTCAATGATCGAAAACGGCGATTCCGAAGATGAGATGAATCAAGTGGTTCAGAAAATTGAAGAGTTGAAAAAAGAGTCGCAGGAATTGATCAGGTCATCAGACGAGTCCAGGCCAAGATAGCCTCAAATCCGAATTTTACTAGCCACAATAGTTGGAAATCGTTAAAAGGTGATTTTGTGATAAAGATAACAGGACATGTCTCAAAGATCTGACAAGGTGGAAAAAGACGTCAACGTCTCGACTGCCAACAGACTGCTGGTAATTTGCATAGACAGGGATAATGACGTAGGCGAGAAGGCCGGAATTGTCACACCAGTCATAGGCAGGGACGCATGCATCGAGGCCGCACAGAGATTGGCCCTGGAAGATCCGGAGGACGCAGATTCAAATTCAATTTTTTCTGCAATAAAGACATACGAGGATCTTATCAGCAAGGGCTACCAGGTAGAGGTAGTTACAGTTGCAGGGGTCAAGGACAGGGGGGTTCAGGCAGACGAGAAGATTTTAAGTGATACAAAAAAGGTGCTGGAGGAGTTTTCTGCCAATGGCGCAGTGATTGTATCTGACGGGGAGGACGACGAGAGCGTTATTCCGGTAATTCAAAACGTGCTGCCAGTAGTCTCAGTTCAACGCGTAGTCATGAAGGTAAGCAGGAGCGTCGAGTATTCCTATGCAGTTTTTGGCAAATACCTGAAGATGGTCGCATATGACTCAAAATATTCCAAGTTCTTTTTAGGAGTTCCAGGAATTCTTTTGTTGATAGGCGGGATAGCTACAGTGTTTGGATATACTGCAGAAATTTTTGCAGTGCTTGTCAGCATTTTGGGCGGTGCATTTGTGATAAGAGCCTTTGACATAGACAGGGCTTGGTCAAGCTGGTCAAAACCAACGCCGATGGGATTCATCAGAATTTTCACAATGGTTGCAGGAGTGTTGCTTATGCTGTCATCTGTTCCGGCCGGAGTCAGTACGGTGGATCCTGCACTGTTGGAAGCTGACACGGAATTGATTGGAAAGATTTCAGACAAGGTAATCATCGGACAGTTTGTTGCAGGAGCTCTGCCAATCCTGTGGATTGGAATGGGTTCAATCTTTGCCGGAACGCTTCTAAGTAACTGGATTGGAGGGATTCCAAGGCAGATCAGCGACATCTTGAGAATTGTCGTGTTAGCTTCGCTGTATCCTACAATTGCACAGTTTACCAGCATCATGATTTACGAAGAGAGTTCATTTACACTGATTCCGCCACTCCTGGGAGGACTGGCAGCGACCTTGGTATCGGCGACCATTCTCTTCAAAAAATACAGAAGAAACAGGGATCAAGAGATGGTTTCAGATTAAATTTTTAAAATCTGCCAGATCATCATTGAAAAACACTGATATTTCTAGGCACGTACCTACCTAAGGGTAGAGATGAACAGGATAAAAGACGTTTTTTTTCACTTGTCAGGACTGTACAAAATCTACGGAAAAAGGCTTGAAAACGAGATCAGGGGCGGGGACATTCCCAACCATGTAGCGTTAATTCTTGACGGAAACAGAAGATGGGCCAAAAGGCACCTTACAATGCCAAAAGAGGGGCACTGGAAGGGCGCCGATGCAGTAGAGAGCCTGCTGGACTGGTGTGAGGAATTTGACATCAAAATTGTCACCCTGTACGCATTATCAGCTGAAAATCTAGGCAGAAATGACGATGAGATGGATTACCTGTATGAGCTGATCAGATTAAGATTAGAGAAATTATACAACGATCCTAGAATCCACAGAGACCAGATGAGGGTAAAAGGAATTGGGAGAATTGAACTGCTCCCAGATTCCATCAGAGCAGTTTTACAAAGGTTGGATGACGCAACAAAGGACTATAGCAATCGTTTTCTAAATATCGCACTGGCATATGGCGGGCAGTACGAACTGGTTGACGCAGTTAAAAAAATCGGGGAAAAAATCAAGAAAGGATCCTTGGACATAGATGAAATTAGCAAGAAGGAGATTGAATCAAACCTGTACACGTCACATCTGCCGCAGTCATCGCCAGACATGATATTGCGCACATCGGGCGAAAAAAGACTGAGCGGGTTTCTAATGTGGCAAAGTGCATACAGCGAATTGGTTTTCATGGATATCTTCTGGCCCGAGTTCAGAAAGATAGATCTGATGCGGGCAATCAGGACGTTTCAGCAGAGAAAAAGAAGGCTGGGCAGATGATCAGAGAGACGTCGGCAGGAATCGTGCTGTTTAGAAGAGAGGGTGACAGGAATCAGTTTTTGTTACTGCATTATCCGTCTGGACATTGGGATTTTGTTAAAGGAAAAATGGAATCAGGCGAATCTGCCCGCGAAACGGCGATAAGGGAAGCTAGGGAAGAGACAGGGATTGCAGACATTGCATTTTTGGATAATTTCGAAGAGTGGATAGAGTATGATTTTCAATTCCGAGGGGAGCTGGTGCGCAAGAAGGTGGTATTCTTTCTAGCTGAAACCGGCACTGCAAACATAGAAATTTCTCACGAACACTTGGGCTATACCTGGATGGATTACAATGCGGCAATGGAAAAAACGACATTTGACAACGCAAAAACCGTGCTGGCCAAGGCACAGACGCTACTTGCCCAGGCTTTGTAATTGCAGGGTTTTTGCCGTCCCCTTTGGATTTTTTGCATTCAGAATGGTTCTGCCGACAATCAGAAAGTCAGTCCCCAAAGAGATCGCTTCTGAAGCATCTCCGCCCTGAGTGCCAACCCCCGGGGAGTAGATGGCCAGTTTTTTGCCCGCAAGTTTTGAGCAATATTGAATGATTTCCGGGAATGTGGCTCCGACAACAATTCCGTCTGCCTTGGATTCCAAGGCCCAGTCCAAAAACAGCTGGTAAAGCTGCTGTTGCTTCTTCTCTCTCGTTTTTACCTCCATGCCATAAGACAGTCGGGCCTCAGGGGCGCTCATATGGCATAGCGTGATGACCCCCTTGCTGTTTTTATGGGCAGATTTGACAAGATTTTTCAGACTGTCCAATCCCATTATGGGATTTGCGATAACGGCGTCAAATCCCAGCCGCCACAGATACTCAATTGCCGCCTGATTTGTGTCTCCTATGTCATTGAGCTTGATATCGGCGATTGTTTGCAGTCCAAACCGGTGGGCAGTTTCTGTGATCTTTGAAATTTGTTTGCCGCTTAACGGCAAAAGCAGATGAAGGTTTAGCTTTATTGCACAAAGGTGGGGGTGCAATTGCTCAATGTTTTTGATGGTTTTTGATTCCAGGTTTTTGACAGACGGGCCATAATCGTTTGCAAGAATTGCCTTGCCGTTTGTCCTGGAGATCCTTGAAATTCTAGTTTTGAAGGTGGGCATAATCGACTAATGGGTGGGTCTCTTTTAATTTTATAATTTTTACATAGGAATAGCCGTGTTCGGAGGGATTTTCAACAAAAACAGGCTCAGAATCATTAGAAAGGGAGAATTTCAGGAAGGGCTTTGCCGGATCGCTGTCTAAAACAACATGGCAAAAATAGGAGGTTCCCTCCTCATGAAAGTTCATAAAAACCCCCAGCAGCCACTTTTCCGAATGAGGAAACAGGAATAGGGGGAATGGAACCTCGTCAAAGCCCCAGGTTAGTTTTGCCAGGCTGAACATATCTTCCAACTCAATTGGCTGGTATCGATCCATGGTTCCGTTTCCAGGCCTTAATGTTTTTGGAAGCGACTTTATCCTAACAATCGGAGAGTACAGTCTGCTGGAATCGGAAGTCGAGTTTACTATTTCAGACTCCTCCTTTCCGCCTTTTAGTCCATAGCACAAGTAGTGGCCATTGCTCTCCAAAGTGGTATAGTACACAATCGGCTTTTCTTTTAGCACATCCATCTGAACCGAAAGAATTTTTCTCCCGTCATGATCGTGCAAAAAGGAGACTCTCGGTGCGCGCTCAAGGGCACAAACGAGCCTAGAAAACTCCAGCGTGGAATTGACCTGGATGTAGCGGGGCAGCTTGTCAGAAGAACCTTGAATTTTATCCACGTATGTGCTCAATGTCTTGTCAAATTAAACCTATCCAAAAAAAGGAGCCTAGCCTCGTCTGTCAATAACATCGTTGACTGCCGGGCCGGTACCAATGATTGTCACAGGCGTGCCAAGTTTCTCTTCAATGTTTTCGATAAAGGATTTTGCCTCATCAGGCAATTCATCATAAGATGTCTTGCCTGCACAGCCTGTAAAAAGAACGTCAAGTTTTGTAATCGAGATTTGCGTTGCTCCATTAAGCATGATGGCACGCCTGGCCAGGTCAAAATCAAAGTCAGCTGCACGCCTTTGCCTTCCCGTAACAGTTCCAAATTCTGACCAACCCTTCCTCTCAGCCTCCTCAAGAGACAGTTCGTTTTGCAGTGGCCCCGTGCCTACACGCGTAACGTACGATTTGAAGACCACCATTACCTCATCGACTTTTGTAGGCCCCAATCCGATATCGGCGCAAATTCCAGAGGCAGTCACATCTTTGGATGTGACAAAGGGGTAGGTTCCGTGCCAAAGGGATAGAAAGGTGCCTTGCGTGCCCTCAACTAGGACGTTTTCATTGGCCTCCAAGGCAGAATTGATTTCTTTGGGAACATCCACAATCAGCGAAGAGATCGAATCAAAGTCTTTGGCCAGTTTCAAGACCCTCATAGCCCGATCTGAATTTGCAGGACCGGTTCCAGAACCTGTGCTTCCGATTTTTTCTTTTAATTGGCCCTTGGAGTCTCTAGCAAGATGAGATTCCTCGATGATTCCACAGTGCCTGTCTATAAAAGAACGGCCGGCAGCATCAAAGTCCCTGATCTCCCTTTTTAACAGTTCAGGATTGATGACGACGCCGGGTCCGATCATGACTTTGGCATTTTTGTTCAAGAAACCGCTTGGCAGCATTCTGACTTTGTAGACTTTGCGGCCATCCCTTATTGTATGGCCGGCATTTGGTCCTGCGCCACCACGTACAATTATCTTGGGATTGTCTTTGATTGCCAGATAAGAAATGATTTTTCCTTTTCCTTCATCTCCAAAAAAGCCCCCGACTACAACTGTTGATGCCATGATTCCCAGTCAGACCCGCGTTTATTTAAGCTAAAGTGCCGAAACGTGATTTTATATTCGGTGCAAGATACGTCTGATCGATGGCCGGAGAGAATTTTGCAGGAAACATCATAGTGAATCTAGCAAGTCTGCCAGACTTTCTCAGGAACCCGATTCTGAAGAAAAGAATGACAGAGTTTTTTGCATTGTCTGATCCTGAAAAAAAAGAAATCATCAACAACGCACTAGAAGCCGGGCCGACAATTCCGTTTCCAAATTTTTCAAGACTGTTCAAAACATGGCTTGAGGTTTTGGCTGCCCTTGCCGAAGAACAAAGAGAAGGGCTGTTCTCCGAGTACATAATCGAGGTGTCTCGATCACCTCAAAAGTTGATTGCCTTTAATTTGGACGGGATTTTGGAGATATTCCTGACGCTGGAAGAAAATGAAAGGGAAATTCTGTCAAATACAATTAAAAAGATCATCGGCAGTTTGGATGAGAACCATAAAAGAAGGCTGATGATAGTCATCCCAGATAATGCAAAAAAGCACCTGAAATTTTAGGTGCCAGCCGGCTCGTCGGGCTTTCGGTTATCTTCGTTTGAGTAATCCACAATTTCACCGTCAGGAGACATTACTCCGGCAAAGATTTTCTCATGTTTTTTCAACAATTTTCTGTGATCAGGCATCGACATATCCAGCCTCATTTCATTCATAACCATGACCCGATACTCCTTCCATTCAGCCCAGCATTTGTTGCATACGGGGTATTTTTCTGCAACCATGTCAAGCTGTTCGGAGTCAGGAATCTCATCCTTGCATTTAGTGCATATGCGGCCCATGAAAAGTCCCTGCCAAAGACTACTTTTATCTTTTATCGATGCAACAGTAGTTGAAAATGTACACTCCGTATGCCACCTGTGTGATGGCACCTCCATCCATCCACGGCTCTGCACGCATGGGATTCCGCATGCCAAAACCACGTGAGACAGCTGTTCTGGTAAACAAAAGTACATTTTCAACTACTGTGCAAGGTAACAGTAATAATTAACAACGGCATTGATCCTGCATGAAGATCAAGTGCCCCAAATGCAAGGAGGATGCAGAATTGGCGATGGATTTTTCCTTGGTAAAATGTGGCTCGTGTGACCTGGAAATGAGCTATGGCGAATATGTCAAGTTTGTCGCCCATAACGAGTCCAGATATTCAGATATTTTGGGGGACTATTCAGGGGATGTCAGGAGCCAGCAGGCAGGTTCTTCTTCTTCTTTGGATGAATGGGATTAACAGCATGGTAAAATCATCCACCAGATTAAAATAATTAGTTTAAGAGATTTCTAAACATAGTTGGAATTCTTACTTGAGAACATTCTCAATCTAGTTGGATTTTTGGTAGGATTGGTCATCGGGACAATGTCGCTTGTTGGTTTCCGGAATACGGGCAGTCCCACATTGTTTAGGCTGACAATTGCCTTCTTTTCGATCAGTGTGGGATTTTTTGTGATTTGGTCAGGATACATGATAGAGGATTTCATAATAAAATCAGGAAGTATTGAAAGGTGGGTTCAGGCATTAGGAATAGGAATTCAGACAGTAGGATACTTTTTCATCGCCTTCTCACACAGCATTAAATCATTTTTCCCCAAGTCAAGATACTTTAGATCAGTGGGAGTTTTTCCGTTGTTCCTTGTTTCATCAGTACAGCTAGAGCACATCTTTAGATCAGTCTCGTTTATTCTTCTTGCCTATGGCGCAATTGAAACCATACTCTCATATCTTGAAAACAGGAACAAGGGGGCAATCTCAGTGGCAGTGGGTCTTGCAATGCTGACCTTTGGAGAGTTTTTAGGATGGTATTCTTTTGTTTTTCCAGAATCAATCTTGGATCATGCTTCCATAATAATCAAGATCGGGGGCCTGATACTGCTGTTTATTCCGGTTAGCAAAGTGCCGCTAACCAAGATAAAATTTGACGACGGTTTTGACGGTCTGAAATAGGCTCAATTTTTTAAAAGTTTTGATTGGGTTAATTTCTTTTATCTTCTTGGTGTATTGGAAAAAATCATTGCACTATCATAGAAACTAACAGGACAAATAGTGCTAGCAATGACCAGATACAGAACCCACATGAAAATTATCGGGGATATCCTGTACACGGCAAGAGATGATCTGCAGGACGAGGATGGCGCAACAGTCACTTATCTGATTAGAAAGGCAAACGTTTCTCATTCAAGAATTTCCAGAATTCTAAAAACCCTGGTATCACAAGGGCTGCTGGAACAAGTTGGTTCACAAGGCTCAAACAAATACAAGATTAGCCAGTCAGGAAGGGAGTTCCTGCAGGCATATCACACGTTTAGAAAGTTTGCAGACGATTTTGGATTAAATATTTAATCTTCTTCTTGTTCTTATTCTTCTTTGACGCCATCAAAGCCGTCTGAACCGTCATTATCATCATCATCAAAGTCGTCTTCAAAATCATTGTCTTCGTAATCAAAGGCAGACATTCTTTTTTAGGGCATGCTGCAGCTTTTAAAAACCTATCAGAAAAAGCAACTGTAATTAATCAAAAAAAATCAGAGTGACTGATGAAGGTGCAATGCGACGAGAAAGGAATTCTAAAGGCCTCCAAAGTTATTAAAAACGGGGGAATTGTAGTTTATCCTACTGATACCGTATACGGGATAGGCTGCAACCCCTATCTAAAAGAATCAGTAGACAGAATTTACAAAATTAAAGGCAGGGACAGATCAAAACCGCTGCCCTTGCTAGTTTACTCAGTTGAGACGGCAGAAAAGATTGTTTTTTTTGATGAAAAGACAAGAAAAATTATTAAAAAGTTTTGGCCCGGAGCGCTGACGGTACTTTTGAAAATTACTGACCAAAAACTAAAAGAATCATTGGGAATCAAGGACAAGATTGCAATAAGAATTCCAAACAGCAAATGCGCTTTGGATTTATTGCAAAAGACTGATTTTCTTGTTGGAACCAGTGCAAATGTTTCAGGAGAAGAGCCATTTACAAATCCAGAGGATTGCTCAGCGGCAGGGCTGGCAGAGGATTGCGAGATTTTTGTAGATACGGGAGCCATCAAGAGCAGGGGAGAGTCAACAATAATCGAAGTAGTAGTGGCAGAAGGAGGAGGGGATGATCAAGTCAAAATCCTTCGAGAGGGTGCCATTAGCAGGGAGGAGATACTTGGCATATGAATATGATAGTTACGTGTGCAAGACATCTTGAATCAGATACCGAGGATGAACTGAGGGGCTTTCTTGAGGAATTTGGAGATTCTGAGCCAAAAGTTGCAATTACAGACATGTCCGGGATTTTAGTTGCAGATACCAAACTAGAGCCAGTTCAGACAGTAAGAAAGATCAAAGAAAAGTTTCTTGACGAGCCCTGGAGTGTCAGATATTGCCTGAGAATAATTCCCGTTCAAAGGGAGACAGAGTCAAAAATCGGAAGTATTGTTAAAGAGGTATCAGGATTAGGCAGCCAGATAGACGAGGGTGAGACATATAGGATTTCAGTAGAAAAAAGGAATTCGGATATTTCCAGCCAGGAACTGATTGCAAGCATTGCAAGCAGGTTCAAAAACAAGGTATCATTGGAATATCCAGACAAGACAATCCTGGTTGAGATTCTTGGAAACAAGGCGGGAGTCTCGATACTGAAAAAATCAGACATTCTGAGTATAGAAAAAACCAGACGAAGTATGTCAGAGTAGCACGGATGCTTTTTCTATCAGGATATCCTCAAGCGGCGTTTTTGAATTTACAGAGTCGATATGTTTCTGATTGATTTTGAAAAAATTTTTGATAAAACTCTGGTTATCCTTTGAAAAAAGAGGTACTGCCAGGTTTTCAGACAGATGAGCGCACAGGGAACTCTGCATTGCCTTGCTGCCAATTGAAATCAAAATGAAGTTTTTGTTTGGTTTGATTCCGGCAGTCTTTATCGCATCGGAAATTTGCTTGGTAATAGCAAACCTCATCAGCAGATCTGTTTCCAATTTTTTTGACAGCAATATTTCGTTTTTTTCTGAGTTCATTGACAGTGAGACTATTTGTCTGAGATGATAGTTGTTCAAAATAAAGCTGCTTGATATTGCCTGTATCCTTAATTTTGGGTATTTTTCCCGTAATTCATCAATAAATTTGACACCGATTTTTTTGCTGCCTTTGATTTCCATTACCTGGACTGATTTTTTCTGAGATTCAAAAGCCAATCTTTTGGCGGAGGAGCCTCCATGAATCACAGGAATGATGCTTACGATGTCATTATTTTTGATGATGGATTTTTTTCCGTCGATGGCTGACGAATCAACGCCATTAATTGCAATCAGAGAGTTTGCAAAGTCTAGTTTGGGACCATTCCCAGGTTGCAAGTTTTCTAATTCCAGCAGCAGGGATTCGATTGAAATCTCAGATGTCTCAAGACGCAATTGATCTGTCTGGAATGATTTTTTGGCCCCCCCGACAAATTTGACGGTAATCATTTTAATCCAAAAGCTGTAAAGACCTAAAAAGTGTTATTCGGTTTTCTCTTCTGAACTGTCTTCGGCGATACTTTCAGTAGTCGCTTCGGCAGCAGGTTCGGCAGGCAGGACCATGAAGCTGGTTTGGACACGTGGCCTCCCCGTACGGTTTTTCAGCACATTCTGCCTGGCTGATACGTGGCTATCGTGCCTGCAAAACTACGTCTGCGAAGCACTGGTGTCGGCTCGGTCGTCTTTAGACACGGAAACGTCTTGACTCCTCAGATTAGTTGGAACTTTGGCTTTGCCGTGTTTATCCAAAACACCGTATGCCTCTAGCAGATCTGGATCTGACATGTTGACTATTGCATCGACTGGATCATCGTATTCTCTTTTATGGTCAAAATACCAGAATGCGCTGAGTATGTGTACGCCCAACTCCTTCCTTATATAACCTGGAAAAGCGATAAAATCCGAGTCAAATGTAAAGAACACGACTTTGTATTTCTCTGCAAGATCTGCAAGAAAGGCGGCCCTTGCCAGTATTTGGATGTCGCGCCGGTCGCTATCATTTGATATGCTGATGGAATATGGATACTCGGGATCTTTTCCCTTCTTTACCATGTTCCATCTTCTTCTTTGTTGAGCTAGGCCGTCATCGTTGTTTATGGATTTGTACATCTTTTCTACTTTTTCCACCCACATATTCTGCATCTCTGACGTTAACGTGAGTTGATTTGACTCGACGTCAGATACATTATCGGTGCACTGCTTGTGCTTGGAACTCAACACGGGTTCCAAGTCGTTTTTTCTGGCAACACTCTTGTATTCGTTCATGACATTTTCCACTATGAAAAATCTCGGTTCGCTGTCAAAAAACGTGGCCATCTTATCGTAAAACTTTTCCTTTGTGTCCAGATAGCTTTTACAAGCGTTTGTATCTGGCAGCAGAACAATGTTGGGGTTCAAGGATGCTTCCTCTGGCTTTGGTGGTTCGGTCTCTTCTGTCAACCCTTCTGGCTTTGGTGTTTCGGGTTGTTCGGTCAACCCTTCTGGCTTTGGTGTTTCGGGTTGTTCGGTCAACCCTTCTGGCTTTGGTGTTTCGGGTTGTTCGGTCAACCCTTCTGGCTTTGGTGTTTCGGGTTGTTCGGTCAACCCTTCTGGCTTTGGTGTTTCGGGTTGTTCGGTCAACCCTTCTGGCTTTGGTGTTTCGGGTTGTTGTGCTTCTTGTGATTGTTTTACTTTTTCTTCACGAATTTCTTTTTTGATAAATTTAGTAATGTACCCAGCAATCTCATTTTTCAGACATTTGGAACGAATAATTGAGATTTTATCTAATACCTTCTTATTGTCAGCAAAATCCTCACCGAATTTTGATTTGTGTACATCAAGTACCTCGTAAGAGAGACGTTTTATCCTGTCCACGCTTCGGATAACAACCGGGGTATTTTATACCTATATGCCACCACAGTCTTCCCAGATGTACACGACTCATGGTGGTGGAGACGGCTGCATGCGGATCTGCAGGCATCATAATCTGAATTGTGGCAAATGTGGAACCGTTTTTCTGGGAACTTCTGGGAAGACTGCACCATATTGGGAGTCGCCGTCGGCAGTACATCCAAGACCAGCTCCATGCCTAAAACCAAAACACGCCCAAAGCCAGCCGGGCCAGATTCGAACGTAACATCTCGCATCCTGGAAGTCGTTCCAGATTTTAGGCACGAATGTGTTCAATCAGGGTTTTCGGGACGACAAAATTCACACCTGAACTTCCAGAGTCCGAGCTGTTACATTCGAACCGGCGCGCACACCACCGCCGCCGCCAGGCAGAGGAAGACCAGCTGCTGCGACCAATGTTGCTGCTTCTTCTGCCGCCGCTGCCCGACATATGGAGTACGGCGGCACGGGCCGCCTTGTTCCTAGCCCGTCGACGGGGCGCATCGCCATGCCGCAGGACTGTGCATATCTTTTTGATGTAACCGGTTTTTGCGTGCGTCGTGACATGATGATCCGCATGCGGCAGTTTGATCTGATCAACACGCTGACGTTTGGAAAATCTTGCGTAGTTTTTAGTCACGGCCGATTGCGCATAAAGTCTATTCTCCTGTGTACAATTGTGCTATTTCATCGCAGTTTCGATGTTCTGAATAACGTTTTTTGATATTTCGTCAAATGACGGAACTGTTGGAAGTAAGGGGTTTAGATCTACATCCCACTCATTTTTCATTTTCTTAATGCCGTCTTTTATCTTATCTGATGAAAACTCTTCTTTATAGAAAGACAGTTTTGAATTTGCTAAACTTTTGTCGAGTTCAATGCCTTGCTCAAAGAGATACCACATATCATACAAATGACGTGGCTTTTGGGCATATGCCAATGCCCGTATTTTTTCAGCCATAATTTCCTCAACACTCATGCTAGGAATGGAAAAACTACCAGTTTCCAGTATACTGTAAAAATGCTGAATTGGCAGGGTTTCTACGTTCCTAACCACTTCCTCTCTCAAACTAAGGTCGATTTTGACGGACATAGGATGACCGTTATAATTCAGGTACTTTACAGAGTATTTTTGACTGCGCTTACCAGTTTCCATCTTCTTGACTTCGGTGAAATTCACATCAAGTTGCTTGATTTTCTCTTTTAGTAAAGATTCTAGTTCATTTGAGATATCGCTATTACAGGTAAAATCAAGATCCTCTGAAAATCTCGCATCTGGAAAATATATTTTTTTGAGTGCAGTGCCTCCCTTAAACACCATTTCAGATATTTTTGAAAATTCTGAAATTACAAGCAACAAGACAGTTGCAGAATAATCTTTTTGGATGGTCTCTGCAAACACCCCATGCCTGCCGCCTAGCGACTTTATTTCGTCTGCATCCATTTCTAGTACTCCATCCAGCTAAGCAATTCATCCCTTGTTCTGTTAAGTATTAATCCGTATTCCTTTGAATATGCAATTCTTGTTTTTGCAGCAGTAGGATCAAGAAAACTATAGGGATACCTAGCTGTTTCTTTTTTTATTTTCTCAGACAGGTTTTTTTCTATATCGAGAATAGTGAGCAGATAGCCCAGTCTGCGTAACACGACATTGATTCCAATTTTTTTGGTTAGTTGATAAATTTCATCCCAATTGACTTCTTTTCGTATGTTCCACATCGCCTTTGTTACTTCTACTATCCCACCGCAATATTCCGGGTGAGTTAATCCGTCAACCACCGTTTTTTCTTTTGAAGAAATGTTAAAATGGTTATTTTTTCCTATTCTGTGTTCGACGTATCCAAAAAACTTCTTTTTTGATATGGTGACAAACTGGAATTTTTGATTTCCAAACTTTAGGATGCGATTTTTCTTTCGTTTCGGTGTAACGACAAAAACCGTGTAGGGTATCTGTTCTGTCATGTCCCAAAAATTCATCGCAGTCCAGAATCCGACATAATATTCACCAATTAGTCGAGGTACAATTAGCCAGGGATCCTCAGACCAATATCCCTCAGGACCGGCTCTTGCAGGGATAAGGAGATATTTTCCGTTTTCAATTTCTTGTAATCTCTTCTTTTTTTTCAATCCTTCAATTACATTCCAAGCAGCAGAATCTGTTCCTTCAAGAATATTTCTAGCATCGTCGAAGGTAAAGACACTCATTTTCTTCATTTCCAGACTAAACAGTAGTTTTGTTTCCTGCGGCCCCAACCGTATATTTTGTGCCATCTTTCTCTCCTTTAAAGAGAGATCAGTTGCACAAAATATATATAATTTATGTATCTTTTCTCTCTTCTAAAGAGAGATCAGTTGCACAAAATATATATAATTTATGTATCTTTTCTCTCTTCTAAAGAGAGATCAGTTGCACAAAATATACTATTTGAGGCAAATACTCCCCACATAAGGACGTGGTACTGACACCTTAATGCCGATGTTTTGGGTGAATTTTTGACCAATTCTGGAAGGTGTGTCCAGACACCACGACCCGGAGAACTTGGCAAAAAACTTTGCAGAACAGGGGCAGCCGCGGAACCTGCTGCCTATGACAGGCTGAGCCTAGACGAAAGGCCGTAAAAGTACAGAGTTTGGCCTGGATCTTCTGATTAATACCGCCCCGTGATGCGGGTTTGAAGATGTGTGAAGACTGTGGCCTTCCGGCTCGCAGTATTGCTGTTGACTAGCCTTGAAAAAATCTTGGAAAGGCAATGATCGGCGACAACGAATGTGCAAGACCGGACAAAAATAGCGATTTGGAATTTTGTGCTTGGAGTGGAGCTTGTCTTTGCGCCATTCAAAACCAGAACCGGCAAAAAACACAGTTTCCAGTCTTTCCTACAACATCTCCGGAAATTCTTTTGACTCTAATCTTGATTGGTTCTATTGCAGAAACAGCAGGCAGCTTGGGCATGTATCTCTACGGTCGTATGTGGTCACGTCCCCTTGCTAGCTAGGCACGAAGATTACAATCATTCATGCTAATTCGTGCCTGACTGATGGGGGTAGGTGACCTCGTACCTACGGTCTCTTTGCCAACGTGGAAGGAATAGGCTCGCCGTGTTTTTTTAGGCTGGACAAGTATCCCGACATGGCATCCTTGGCGTTTGCGACGGCATCCTGTCTGGTTCTTCCCTAGGATATGCACCCGGGAAGATCAGGTACCTCGGAGACAAACACCCCGTCTTCGTCTTGCTTTACGAGTATTCTAAATCTCATTTCAATCATATGCCGAGTCATTTGATATAAAAATCAAACAGGTGACTCAGTCTTCCCAGAAGTACGCGATTCATGACTGTCCAGATGCCGGCAAGTGAATCTGCAGGCGTCATAACTTGGTTTGCTTCAAATCCAGAACCGTTTTCCGGGTTACTTCTGGGAAGACTGTGACTGTTTTGTGACGTTGGCCGTATGCGGGGGGTTGCCGCCTATTAGACTTTATGCGTAATCGATCCAAAACTAGGATTATTACGAACAAATTCATCTCATTCAGATCGATTACGCATAAAGTCTATTTGACACCAAGGTTCTTTTGCCCAAAGATGTCAAAGACAGCAGTCTTTTCAAGGTGGCGTGGTTAGCGTCATCACGCTGCACATATAATGCCTTGAGAATTTGGACAAATGTGCCGCATCCCAGATTGTGCGGAATTCTCCATTTGGCATCATCCGTGTCTTGATCTTTTTCTGCACTCATGTTTTTGCGTTGGTGTTTGCTGTGTGGGATCCAGAAAGTAGTTCGCCCCCCCTTATTTGACATCATACTCCTCTCCTGTCTGCCCGTCAATAACGGTTTCCCCCTCCTTGGGCATCTTTCTGAGAAATGCCTGTGCGGGCGTCTCCTGATTGTCCCAGTCCAGCGACCTGTGGGGCCTGTCATGATTGTACCACTGCATGAACAGGTCTATCGGGTCGCTTTTTCTCATCATGATCTCCTCGAACTCGTGCAGCTTGCGCTGGATCTCCCCGTGGAGGCGCTCGACCTTTCCGTTGGTCTGGGGTCGTCCCACGCCTGCCAGGATCTGCCGTATTCCCAGTTCTGTCAGTTTCTTTTCAAACTCGCCTTCGCCCCTCTTTTTTGCCGTCTCTTTCTCGTTGGCATAGAACTGGCTGCCGTGGTCTGTCATGATCGAGGCCGGCTTGCCGTGCTTTTCTATTGCCGTCTCAAGCACTGCCAGGGCGTTTTTGGTCGTGGCATTATCAAAGATGCCATATCCGGTCACAAACCTGGAGGCATCGTCCTCGTAGCACAGGAACCATCTGCCGTCGTGCATTCCGCCGTGGATCTGCTTCCAGTCTGTATGCCACAGCGAGTTTGAGTGATCGCGCTCGTATCGGACCCACCTGTACCTTGTACCCTTGCTGGGCTGCGCCTCTGCCATCTCCTCGTCCCTCAGTATCTTGTGTATGATGCCGTGCGGGATATGGATTCCGGTCTGATTCGCTATGCGCTGCTGCAGTCCTGCAGCCCCCATGCGCTCTGCATGTCTGGCAGACATGACTGCAGAGTGCTCCCTGCGTCCGGGCAGACCGTTCTGGGGCCTTCCCATTGGCGCAGGATGCGATATTTCGCTTGCCGCAGGGCAGCCTTTGTGCCTGGCCCACAGCTTCTGGACCCACCGTACTGTCACGTCCATGGTTCCGGCTATCTGGGCGTTGGTAAGCTCGCCCTTTTTCTTTTCTTTCACTATCCATTGTACTTGGCTTTTCTCTAGCTTCATGCCGTTTGGGTGCTCAAGACTCACGTATTTACGGAGCTTTCGTCGCCAGACCCACACACCTGTACTTCCAGTGTGGGTCAGGCTTGCACATCTGCTCCTGACCGACTTTACACACTCGGAGAAGGGGTGAACTACTTTTTGGACTATACAGCGTTGGTGTTTGCTGTAAAACTCTTAATTAACTCCTTCATCTCATCAGAACTCACTCCGATAGCATCCGAAGCTACTTTGTAATCAGAATCACCAATTTGCGAAACTGCTTTTTCAATGTCATTTTGTGACAAAAGTTTCAACACGCCTGATTTGAGCGCATCTAGTTTTGTCTCCGAATACCACATCAGTGCATAGATATCGGCAACATCCTTCCTTTTTTTGTGATCTTTGTTCCGGTTTGGTAGCGAAATGAGCTTGGTAGCAAGCAGGATCTCTGGTTTTGGAAGCCTAACAGTTACCCCGAATTCCTTAGTTTCTACAAACTCGCCCTTTTCAAACAGCAAACCAAGTAATTTTTCATCAGCAGGCGTGATTCCCAAAACGTCATGGATGTTATTCGGTATGTTATCTACCAGAGGATCTACGTACAAATCAAACAGATCGTATTGCGGTGTTTTACGGGCTTCTTGTTCTGTGAGCACTCTTTTTGTTTCTCTATGATAGTGTTGAACTAGGCGAAAACCAATCGAATAAAATCCAATGCCCTCCAGTGCACGAACGGATTGGTTAAATGCGGAATTCTCCATCGATTCTCTGGTTTCATTCTTTGAAAAATGAAATCCCAGGTCAATGTCTTTTGAGCCATGATAATCACGCCCTTTGTCTTTTTTGTAGTTCTTGTTTATCGTAAGATAAACCGCCCACCCGCCAAGCAAACAAAGCGGCTTGGTTACTTTGGAAAACACCCTGACAAGGCTATCTCTTGAAATTTCCGTCTCATGCTCTTCATAAAGCATCCTTTTCCACCTTTTCCAGCAACATGTCGCCTGCCTCCCCACAGGCACCGCTCTCGTTGTACAGATCAAGTATGACTTGCGGAACAGATGCCAGGGTCAGGCCATCGACCTGAAATGACTTGTAAAACACGTGTTCGTCTCCGTAAATAACGCGCACATTTCCTTTTCCCACCAGTCCGTTTGCAACAAAGAGCTTGTGCCACTGTAGTCTGTCCGAATGGTGAACGTAAATGTCGGTTCTAGACGGAAACAGATAGTTTTGTATTTTGTTTTCTGCCCTATATGTGGTGAGCGCATATTCCAGATCCGTTTCTTGTAGCAGTTCCAGAGGTTTTTGTACCATGTACTCCCTGTATTGAAAGGCAGGCTGCCATTTCTGCCACCACAAAAACAGCGATCTAAAATCTCTCACTCTGGTTTTGTGGATTATTCCCTGCTTTTCCAGTCTTTGCAGCAATTCATGTATCCACGAATATCCACTATCGGCCAATTTTGCTATTCGATACTTTGTCAATTTTCCGGCAGGCTCATTTAACAGAACTCGTGCCACTCTACCCTTGATGCTAGACCGTGTCTCTTTTTTCATTCTATCGGTTTATATTAAATAGTATATCTAATAAAGATATATCTTTTTATTATAAATATTGCATCTAAAACCGATAATTTATTCTCAAAATTAGGTTACACAAGTCGAAAATATGGGTATTTCGTCTTTAAATGGAGCATTATAAGCAATGCCGACAGAATTATCCGAGTGTAGTATATGAAAAGTCGGTCCGCTAGTCATCTGCATCCCTCTCCATCCATTTTGGGTCCTTCCTCCTGATCGCTTCCGTTGCCTCCTTGCTTCTAAACGCCAGAAGCGGCGTCTCACAGTTGGCAATGTCAAGCGAAAAGTGAAGCCTTCTCTCGTTGTAATAGTCCACGTACTGTTTCAGGCCGTCATAATGCCATATCTCCTCCTCGATGGTGCGATGGAGCCTCTCCGGTTTACCCGTCTCAGGCGGTGAAATCCCCCCTTAAACCGAAAAAATCCATTGTGAGGTGGCTGTACAATGAGTGATACCGTAAAAAGGTCGTGGGGGCGGCACGAGAAGCTGCTTGAGGATCCCGACGTCAAGAGATGGTGCGACAATATAGCAAGGGGCAGCGTGGCCACCGCAGAGATCCGGCTGCGCAGGCTCGGCGTGTACTGCGAGAGGACAGGCACCACGCCGAGGGACTTTGCGCAGGCCGGAGTCGACGACGTAAGAAGCGTCGAGGACCTGCTGATGGACCACGTGTCGTTTCTCGAGGGCAGGGGGCATGCGCCCTCGTACATCGAGGACATACTCAAGACGCTGCGCTCCTGGCTCTCGTTCAACTATGTGCGGCTGGTCCGGAAGATAAAGATCAAGAACGCCGACATTCCGGTGACGCTGGAGGACGAGGAGATTCCCACCCGGGAGAGAATCCAGGACGTGCTGGACTCGGCACCGGCAAGGGAGCGCGTGTCGATATCGATGATGGCCTTTGCCGGCGTGCGGCCGCAGGTGCTTGGCAGCCACCACGGCGAGGACGGCCTCAGGATGAGGGACATCCCGGATCTGCAGGTGGACGGCCAGAACGTATCCATTGCCAGGACGCCTGCAAGGATAACGGTGAGGCCCGCCCTGAGCAAGGCCGGACACCAGTACTTTACGTTCCTGCCCGAGGCAGGGTGCAGGTACCTGCAGGGATACCTCATGGAGAGGATCGCAGGAGGCGAGAAGATTGAACCGGACTCGCCCGTGATCACGTTCGTCAAGGGATACAGGACAAAGTCGGACCGCGACACGTCCCACCTGAGGACCGTGACCGTCACGGAAGGAATCAGGAACGCCTTTGGCATTATAATCAAGGAGCGGCCCTACGTCCTGCGGGCGTACTTTGACACCCAGCTGCTGCTTGCGGAGAGCAATGGAAGGATGACGCACGCGTACCGCCAGTTCTTCATGGGACACAAGGGCGACATCGAGGCAAAGTATACGACCAACAAGCACAGGCTTGCCGACGAGCTCGTATCGGACATGAGGGGGGCATACGAGCGCAGCCAGGGGTTCCTCGTGCCAGGCGCGGATGATGAGACCGCATCAAGGGACAGGAAGGATCTGCTGCTTGAGATGTGGAGGGGGCAGGCGCGGCTGTACGGGATAGACCCCGTAAAGATAAGGATAGAAAAGCAGAGGGCATCGCAGGGCAAAAAGACCGGGCAGGCAGATACGGCAGATGATCAGATAGGCGCCATCAAGGCTGCCATTCAAAGGATAATCAGGGGAGACGGCCGGACGGTGCGGCCGCAGGCAGGCGAGAAAAAGGCATACGAGAGCAGGCTGGTCGACGGTGAGGGGGATCTCGTAGCATGTATTGAGGACGGGTGGGAGGTCATAAGGGAGCTAAGCAGCGGCAAGATCCTTCTCAGGCGCAGCACCGGGGCGGAGCCGGCGGGGGTTCCCGACCATTCGGACCAGTGACTCTATCGCATCCTCCTTTTTCCGGTATGCCTTTTCAGATATTACGGAGAGCAGCGCGTTGATCAGCTCGACGTACGGGGCTATGGCGCCGCATACTACGGCGTCAAGGAACTCGTGCCGCAGGGTCTCCAGGGCGCCTGCAAAGTCCGTGGAATAGACGTAGATCCTGCTTCCGATTACCTCGCCCTCCTTTGCAGAGTCGGCTTTTGGAACCCACAGGACGTCAAGGTCCGCGTTTGTCCCGCTTGCCTTCTTGAGCCTGTCAAGCTCCTCCCTGAGCGATTCCCTGAGCATGGCCGCCTTGCCTTCCATCCATCTGCATGGGGCTGTTTTCTTAAAAGCAGAGACAGGGTCCGGACGCGAGGGTCTGCCCCTTCAGAAGGCGCGGCGTGGGGGTGGAGGGGGGCGTGGTGATCAAGACCCCGGCCGGCGGTGCCGCCCACGGGGAAAGCCCCTGCGTCCGGATTTTCAGGATTTGAAAAAGCATCTCCGGCAACTGACTGCGTCGGATGCCTTGGAAGCCATGGTGACGGTTGAAGATCCTTGATCATCAAAAGGCGCATTCCGGCGCAGATCATGCCGGCATGTGTTGGGGAACTCGGCCGCCACCGTCCATATCAGGGACGATCCAAGTGGGACGTCCAAGTACCGGTGGAAGGCACAGACCACGGCGGTTTTTGACGAACCGTAAATGTTCGTCAGGATCTCCTTCTTCCCCCAACGATTACGCTTGGGATTCCATAGTTCTTCCTGTACTTGTTGACATAGTCTGCGATATCGCCGCTAAGCGAGTCATTTGATATGTCGTCAAATATTATCGCGCAGATGTTGGGAAACCTTTCTTGGTACTCCTCAAGCTGGGCCCCGAGGTTGCGCAGATCCGAGCGCTGCTTTGGCACCTTGAGCTCCAGCACGTACCTGCCGTCTACCAGTATGTCGATTCTGTCGTTTCCGATTATGGTTACCTGCCGGTCGATCTTCCTGCCGGGAAACTTGGCCTTGAGAAAGATCACCAGCTGCGATTCAAGGTGCTCCTCGTTTGATATCTTTTCGGGCTCAAACTCGGCACGTATCAGGTCGATCATCGGCCCAAAGTCGCCGCGCCCATGCTCCGGGCCGCCTGCGTCCCTGAAAAAACTCGGGGATACAATGCGTCTCTTTTTTGCAAACTCGCTGAGATGGGCGTACCTTATCTCCCCGCCGGGGACGTGCCTCCAGATAAAGTCAAGATAGTCCTTTCTGGATGGCGGGATTTTACGCCTCCTTCCGTTGTCATCAGTATCGACCTCCGGCTCGGGTTTTTTATTCAGGTATTTTTTCAAAAACTCCTCAAGATCAGGTATCTCAAAGTGTTCCAGGAGATCGTCGACCCTGCCACGGATTTCATCGAGTTCGTGCTGCCTCTGCCTCCTTTGATCCTGAACCTGGTCGTATTTCTTCTTGGCATCCGATAGGATCTTCTTCCAGCCCACGCGCAGCTCAGGCATGGCAGATATTTAATTTTTGACTGGCATGTGGGACAAGAGTCTGCCCTCCGGGAGATGCGGCACAGAATGCGTGATCATAATAACCTCGGCATGTAGTGCAGTTGTGGCCAGACTTGACATGGCTGACCGCTTTTTTACAGCCGGCTCTGGTGTTTTTCAGAGTCAGAATATACGTCAGGGCCTGATTGTATCGTACGCGGCGCCTTTTGCCTCCACACATGCCACGTAATGCTGTCTGTTTTGCATGCATGGCCGACTTGCTATCGGAATATTTTGATCCCGGAGACTGCGTACAGGGTGACTAGTCGCCGTACTTGGCATAGTGTTCCTTCCACTCTGCAACCCTTTTCTTGATGGCCTGTTTTACGGGCTCAACTGCACCGGGCTCCAGCTCGGAGAGCTTGAAACCGCCATGACCATGAAGCACGGCAAGCTCTTCTGCGGTGACATATTCCGACATGTGCCCCCTTTCGTATGTCGGATTCTTGAACAGTTCAGATAAACTTGTATTTGCCATTGCTGTATACCACCACTATCTCTTTTTGGTTGTACTTGTTCTTAAACATTAGCAGTTTTTTCACGTCTGCGCTTATTATCATGCCCACGTCATTGTCTACCCTGTTCTTATCCACGTCTGTCCACGTTCCAATCGACGGCGTATATCCCTCGCTTACAGTTCTCTCAAACTCACGTTCAGACGTCTCATCAAACGGCCTCGCGTGATGTGTGCGTCCTATGATCCCTACGGGCTTGCCGCCTATGCCGTGTGCGTCATAGAACCTCCTACGATGCGCCGGATTAAAGACGTCAAATACGGAGTTGGTTGCATAGTCATACGTTCCACTCCCTCCCTCTGCCATGAGTTTATTCATCGCAGGCAGGCCGTTGGAGAATTCAGATGCCTTTATCCTTCCGCCGTGCCTGCTCAGGGGGTCGGGCTTTATCGGTTCGCCCTTTTTGTAATTTATCACAGACCGCCTGCCTCCACCCGCTACTGGAACCTCCCTCCTTATCCATCTTGTGCCCGGACTCGTCAAGCCTTCCTGCACGTGGCGGGAGGAACCTCCTGTGCCGGCAACCATAAATTCGTGAAAGCCGCCTGCTGCCGGTAGGCGTATTTGTTCATAAAACACTTTACAAACTTTTGCTCGCCAGGATGCCAGTTACCCGGCGGCAAGTGAACCGTCTCCGAGGATCTTCTCGCAGACCTCACATATGAGGCCGCTTGGCCAGCAATGAGGCGGGACAAGTCACGACTTTGCAGGTGCGTACCTCATTGACCTCGCACGAATCAGATCTCTAAATCCTTAATACTGCCACAGTCCTGTTCCAGCGCATGAGATTTCTGGTGGACGAAAACCTCTCAAAGAACAAAAAATCCCTGGTTGATCACAGGAACCTGAAAAACGTCAAGGATGAAATCGACGGAGGGGTTTCTGACGAAAGGATCATCGAATGCGCAAAAGGCCACGGTCGCGGAATCTACACCCGGGACAAGGGGTGCGCCCTGCTTGGACTGATTGCAGGGGTTATCGTATGGTACAGGGATCAAGAAACAAGGAGGGCGTAAAGCTAAATGCCCAGAAGCTGCGATTTACAAAAAAAGAAAGGGAAGATGGACCATAGCTGCGCACTGCGGCTCATGTGGTATCCTTGTCCTGTGCACGCATCCATGCGTCTTGGGATGTTTGCAGCAGACCGTCGGCTTCATGCAGGCCTGCAGCGTTCAGTCCTGCAGTATTCTGCTTGTCTGAAAAAACGGGGGAGCACTGTCCAGTCCTTCGGGGAACCTGCTGTATCCCGGAAACCGCGGCCTCCTGCGGGAGCCGTGCAGCCTGATCTCCCGTATCATCTCGATTGCCAGCTCCTGCAGCAATCCCCTTACCTCTGACATGACGTAAAAAACCACGCTGCTTTAAAGCCCAAAAAGCCGGACGGGAATATACACCACGGAGGATCCGGCCTTGCTACCGGCCGGCCATGGGGTCGCAGCTGTATGGGAGCCCCTGCCCGGCTGACGGGGCGGGAAGTCCGGTGCATGCCCTGACGCGCCGCCCCGGCCAGAGAACAGGGCAAGCCCCTCCGAATCGGCCCAAAAAACCTTTTATTGCCTGTACCGTACTTTACGGTACCATGAACAAAAGGAAGAGCCAAGGACATGATTGAGCGCTGTCCCT
Organism: Candidatus Nitrosopumilus sp.; assembly: GCA_965214775.1. Taxonomy (GTDB): domain Archaea; phylum Thermoproteota; class Nitrososphaeria; order Nitrososphaerales; family Nitrosopumilaceae; genus Nitrosopumilus. The sequence goes on from OZ243974.1 coordinate 486,981, forward strand.
CGTGCGAGACGGGCTCGATCAGCACCCCTGTCATCCTTGCCAGGGGATCCAAGAGACGCCGAATCCGGCTCCCGTGCCGGGCATGCCGACACTGCAAGATCATAATCATCGACGACGTAAAAAAGATGGGCGGCTGGGCCATCTGGATCGGAGATGAAAAATCGGATCTTTAAATCATTTCTTTTTTCTTGTGTTCGTGAATCCGCTGCTGGTTATTACCCTGATCCACCTCGCATACGCCGGCGGCATAGATGCATTTCTTGAGGAATACGACAGACAGACGTGGTATCTAGGCGAGGATTTGGTACCCGGCGACTATTTTGTGTATGACGTGTGCGACGCGGTGCATTTCAGGGACGGCTCGTGCTATGCAATACGCCTTGACTTTTACGCGGAGCTCCTGTCTCCTGCGGGCGATACATGGGTGGTGCAGGCCGAGATAACGGACGGCGGGCACAATACTGCACACCACATATTCCTCATTGACTCGGACACGATGAGGATCAGGACGGATCATGTGGGATCTGCACATGCGCGCTCCGTGGAGAACACCATATTCTATCTCTCACAGTTTGCCCCGCCATACGGCCAGAAGAGTCTCGGGGTTGGAAGCGTATGGGGCGAGGTTCCCTCATCGCTGGGGGCAGCCGAGCTCCATGTCGCGTCCCATGATACGGCTCACGTGGGTGATGATATACTGGACGTGTCGATCCTGGAATACTGGGTGTTCAGGTCCAGCGTATTTGCGGTATCAGAGTCACTGGGGTTCCCCGTGTCCGCATCCGTGTATGACCCGCGCGCAACGCTTGACGATCCATCCCTGGCATTCGCGTTCACGCTGTCCGAGTTCTCCTCGGGCAGAGGGCAGTGAGGATTTTCCTAAAACGCCAAGGGCCGAATCCGGACGGCCGCAATACAATTCCAAAAGCGTCCCGGACGTCGGCTACTGTCGCCCACCTGCGGGAACATTTTGTCCCGGACGTCGGCTACTGTCGCCCACCTGCGGGAACATTTTGTCCCGGACGTCGGCTACTGTCGCCCACCTGCGGGACAAGATCATCCCTTCTGCACCGGATCTGACGCGATCCTGGTACGGGCATGCCCGGAATCCGGAACGGGAGGATTCCTTGCGGCCTCTAAATAGAACCCGCATTATGTATGCAATGAACCCACTGGTGATAGTCGGCGTGGTGACCGTATCGCTGCTTGCCGCAGGCATGATTGTGTCGTTTTCGGGGGATCAGCTGAGGTACTCGCAGACGGCCGAAAGGATTGCAGAGATGCAGTCAGAGCGGACGCGCGAGGAGCTGGATGCCACGTACGGGGACGGCCGGATCACACTGGAGAATCCGGGCTCCGTGCCGGTGCACATCGTGGAGATTCGCATACTGGATGATGACGGCCATATGATACACCGAGAAAAGGCCGACAGCACGATTGCGCCTGCACGGGGCCTGGAGGTGCCGCTTGATGCGGGACTGCTAAACCCGGAGGATGCGCAATGAGCTACGTCCTGTGCATGACCGCAGTTCTGGCGTCGGTCTGCTGCCTTGCGGCAACAGCAACAGCAGTAGCGGCATACGGGGAGACCATAGAGATAGTGACATCCCGGGGAAACGTCTTTGTTGTAGACATGGGCCCGTCCGGTGGGCCGGATACGGCCGACGATGACGGGGGCAGCAACTCCATGATAGGCGGGCTCGGGATAAACTCGCGGCTCGTACACCACGGCGTGGCCGGCACCATGATCCACGGCCCGGGTACGACGGGCACCGAGGAGTCGCTGAGGCCGTACACCACGGTTCCCTCCGATACGCGGTTCGTCGCGATACTTGAGGATGACGGGGCCGACTCGTATCCCGTCCCCGACGCGTATTCAAGGTACGAGTTTGTGGGTGGCGCACTAGAGCGCAGAACCGCAGAGCCTGCAAACATACTCGGATACGCAGACGCCCGCACCGTTCATGGCAGCGTCGACATCGTGGTAGACGATGACGGCATAACGCTGTCAGGGGAGGGACGGATCATACTGAGACTGCACGATACGACCGAGCAGATCCACATGCGGGGCCAGGCAGGCGGCGATACGGTGATGAGGGTTGTTCATTCCCCGTACGATCTGATGGCAATCCCGCATACGGGCAAGGGGTTCTTGGTAAATAACATGACATCAGATCCCGGAACAAGCGGGCTCGAGGTGCTGGTGGGATCCGTGGACGACTCGGTAAAGTCGGCCAATTTCGAGTTCGTGCAGGAGGCCTCCCTGACCGTATACCATGGCAAGTGCTGCAAGGGAAGATACGTGCAGACGGGCTCCCACGAGATAAGCACGCCTGCACACCTGATCATACAGGCCCACCCGAGCGGCTATCACGCAGTCACCGGCGACACTACCGATCCGTGGACCATGGATACGGACTCGATAAAGAGGCCCGGGGCCAAGACGCTCAGCACGCACTACAACAGGGTGACGGGCTTTGAGCACACCATACATGACACGCTCCCGGTCAGGCAGGCCGGGCCCTCCCTTGTCGGCGCCTTTGATGCCGAGTTTGGCGGCCTGCGCGACGCGTACCTGGTAGTCGACAGCAGCGGCCAAGCGCCCTCCAGGATATGGGCGCATACGATATCGGATGCCGACTTTGTCAGCATAGGGGGCGTCCCGGACGGCACCGCATACAGGATTACCAGCGGCGCGGATACCGTGTCTGCCGGCATATCAGACGGGACCATAACGGTCGGGTCGTTCCCGACGCCCGCCCGGAGCGAGGAGCTTGCACTGCACCTGTATCCGGACGCCCTGGTGCATGTGGGAACGGGCGATGCGGGAATGATCGTCCTGGATCACGCAAACTCGGAATCCCTTGCAGTCGCAGGAGGAGGTGCCGACGAGGACACCGTGTATACGGTTCACGCATACGTCAAGATTCCGGTGACCGGCGCCGTAACGATAAACGGCACCTCGATGGACGGTCTCGCGCTGCCGTATCTTGACGGCAGCTACTCGGGCGGCGATTCCATGATGATCCCGGTGATCCCGACGTACAGGGGCATATCCATGTCGATAAACGGGATGGACGCATACCTTGGAATCGCGGACGTGCTGGGCGGGACCGGCCTGAGGATCACCGATCCCGTATCGAGTACGATCTCGGTATCACAGGACAGGTTTGTCGACAGCATCCAGTCAACTGCGGGAATAGTCGCGTACGCGGTGGCCCCGACGGACGGCAGGATGAAAGCGCACGTGAGGGCCGAGATCTCCGGCGTCTCGGAGATTACCAATACTAGGACATACTTTGAGAACACCCCGCCACCTCCCCCGCCGCCGCGGCCAAGGGATCCGCTGACGCTGTGGATAGAGGTGTACGTGAACGGCCAGCTGCGCGAGATCGACGGCCGCACCCAGACGCAGATCTTCTTCAGCGACACGCCCGGCGAGTCCCACCAGTCCGGCGCCAGCGGGAGCCACTCCACGTTCCATACGGCGCGATTCTCGTATCCTGACATCCTTGTATTTGACTCCATGTCCGTTCCCGTGGAGGCCGCCGACTTTGTGGAGTTTTACTTTTACAACCAGATAGAGGCGCACGGAAGCGTGCCGCCGCTGCCCTCAGGGTTTCACGAGCATGCGCAGCACGGCCGCGCCTCGGCCACCGCGACCATGCGGTATGCCAGCATAAACACCGGCATGTGAGGCTTAAATCTATAGTGTCGTTTTGCAGGCAGATGATCGTACAGGGAACGGTACTTGCGGCGCTGCTGCTGCTGTGCGCGGCCCCCGTGGCCATATACGGGGAGGAGCTGTGGGTCCCCCGGCACATGATTGCGGGCCAGACCTATCACGGAGTAGTAATCCTGCCAGAGGCCTCGCCGCACGGATCCCTGGTACTGCTCTCCTCGGGCGGGGACGTCGGGATGCCACAGAGCCTGTACATACCGTCGCTGCACAACCACGGGATATTCGAGATGGTGCCGGAGGGAGACGGCCCCGTCGAGATCCTTGCAACCATACACGGGGCGCTCCACTCCGCAGAGAGCACCGTATACCCTGAGACTTCCTCCCCTGCAAGGTTGCAGCTGATCCTGCCTGCCAACGCCACCCTCGCTGATTCCATGATCGGATATGTAGCAGTCGTGGACGAGCACGGCCTTCCGGTCATATCAGATGAGACCATCAGGGTCACGCTTGCCGCATCAGGATCAGTCCAGGTGCCTTCCGGCGTGCACATTGCCAACGGCACGTTCTATGACTCGTTTTACATGGATACCGAGGGGCCGGGCGGGATAATTGCAAGCGCCGCCGGACTGCAGCCGGATCACGCCGAGATGCAGAGGGTCCGGGACGGGGTAACGGTGAGAGTCGGGATTGCGCCGGATATTGCAATGCCGGACTCCTTTGCGTACTATTACGTCTGGCTTGAAAAGGACGGCGCCCCCTTCAAGCCGCCGGGCACGGCAAGGGCGTTCATACACTCCAACAACCATGACATCGCAAGGACCCATGTCAGTCCTGCCTTTGACTCTGACGGGTTTGCAGTAACCTTGGTCGACGGGGTCGCACGCGGGGTGATATACACGGGTTCAGCTGGCCATGCCGTCATATCTGCAAGCATCCCGGAGCTCGGCATGGGGCAGGACATGATGTTTGTCGGGGCCGCCAGGTTTGACGGCATGCACGACGACATTGACGAGAGGCACGCATACATGGTATCTGAACAGCGGGGGGATCCGGAGGCCAACCTCATACGGTCGTGGATATATCCTGATATAACCGACGGGACGGCGTGGGGGGTTGCAGCCATGTACAACGTGGACAAGGACAGATACCTTGACGCAAGGCTGGATGAGTCGGGCAGGCTTGAGACTGTCATATCCGAGGACATGATACTTGCACCCGTGGAGACCGACGGCAGGACGGTCTATGTCTCCTCGCCATACGGCCTGGAGCATGCAGACGCCCTTGTCATGAGATATGACATGATGCCCACAAACGCCGCCGAGTTTGAGATCAGGGGGACCGGTGCCGGAAGCTACGAGATGTCGCTCTCCGGCCAGGGGCTGGAGCCCTCATCGTCCCGGGTAAACGTCACCGAGCCGCACGGCAGCAGGTTTCAGCTCAGCATATCGGCGCTTCCGGTGCTTGGCGACACGTGGCAGGATCTTGCCATGATATCAGTCGTGGACGGGGACGGCGCGATGGTGGATGCCGCCGAGATCCTTGGAAGGGACGCGGAGATCTCCGTCGTGGCGCCCGGGGGCATAAGCCCGGGCCCGATCCGGCCGGCCCACTCGGGCTCCGCCATACTGGACGGAACGCTGGACGGGCCGGCGCAGATCACGGCAATACTTGACGGCGTGGGATCGGCCAGCTCCGATATCATTCCTGCGGGGGTGGCGACCTCCCTTGAGCTGCTGCTGCCCGGATCAGTGCATATCGGCGAGGAGTTTCCGTTTGCGGTACACGAGACAGACAAGCTCGGCATTCCGATACGAAAGGCAGATTCGGTAAGGATATCGACGCCTCTTGAGCTGTCCGCAGGCGAGCACATGGTATTGCGCGAGTCCGGTACGGGAAACGTGTCTGCAATATCGGGCGCCGGGGCCGACGGCGCGCAGATATCGGGGTTTGCCAATGTAATGCGCGCGGAGCTTGACGTGGATCAGTCCAGGCTCAGGATAGGGGAGACGGCGCGCATCGAGGTAATCAACGACATAGATGCGCAATATTCGATAGATACGAGGCAGCCCTTTGAGCGCGTCTCTGACTCGGTATTCGTGATAACCGCGGACAGCGAGGGCGAGTCCACCGTAAGCATACTTGCTGTATTATATGAAAATTATGTCGCACCATCACCAATGTCCTCCTCCATCCATCTTGGGTTGCTTTTCCTGATCGCTTCTGTGGCCTCCCTGTCGGAGAATGCCCGCAGCGGCGTCTCGTAGTTGTCGATGTCAAGCGACCAGTGCAGCCTGTCCTCGTTATAGTAGTCGATGTATGCAGACAGACTCTTGTGGTTCCATATCTCCTCCTCGATGCTCCTGTGGAATCTCTCCAGTTTGCCATTGGTCTGCGGGTGATACGGCCTGGAGTTTATCAGCCCGATTTCGCAGTTGAGCAGCTCCTCCTCAAAGGCAGTGGGCCTCCATCCGCCCTTGGGCGGACTCTTCTTCTTCTTCGGATCCGAGCGCGCCCCGACAAAGCACTTGCCGTTGTCTGAGAGTATGGTGGCAGGCGCGCCGAACTGGGCCACGGCCTGCCGCAGGACCGCCACGACGTTTTCTGAGGTGGCCTCCCTGAACAGGCCCGCACCAGTCACGCACCTGGACGAGTCGTCTAGGAACGTGACCAAATTGAGCCCTGCAAAGCGCGGATCCTTCATGGTATGCCAGTCCACGTGCCACATGGCATTGGAGTATTTGCGCTCAAAGCGGACGTATTTTCTGGGCATTGATTTTGCAGCCGATGGCGTCACCAGCCCGTTTTCTTTCATTATCCTGTATACCTCGTAGTAGCTTATATCGAGTTGCCTTCGCAGCCTCTTGGCCGTATGAACCACCCCTGCTGCACTGTGTTTGTACTCCTCCAGGACTGCGCGCACGTCCCCGTCGGGAACCGGGGCGCTCTTTTTCCTTCCCGGCTTGAGCGGCACGTGGTGCGTGTCGCCTGTCTTCCTGAACCGGGCATACATCCGCTGGACGTGCCTTGTCGTGACGCCTATCTCCGGGGCCACCTCCGAGGGCTTTCGTCCCCCTGCACATTGCGTCACTGCGTATCTGATCTGCTTTGCCTCGAGCCTTACAACCATCGGTTTTCTTGATCGGTAAAGCCTAAAGTAATCCTTTGCAATCCTCCTCAAATTAGTGCGACCTAATTTTCGTACAATAGACCGTAAGCATACTTGCGACCAGGCCCGGGTACGAGCCGGTCATGCTGTCTGCCGAGCTGCAGATACTCCACATATACCTCATGGATATAGACGTCACGGACTCGGGCGGCCTGCGGATACACCCAAGGTTCACGGTTACCGCGGGCCCGGACTCGGCAGTCGTCGGGCCCCCGTACCATGCAGAGTTTCGGCCGGGAACCGTGAAAGTCGAGTTCCCGGAGCACCACTCTTCGGATACCGCGGGATACTCCTTTGATCATGCCGTGGTAAACGATGAAATATCACACCACAGCGTGCTGTCGCTAGAGCCGGACGGGGATGTTGTGATAAATGCGGTGTACCGGCAGGAGGTGCTGATAAGCGTGATCGGCGGGGAGGGCTCCGGAGTGTACGGTATAGGCCAGACTGTGACCGTCAGTGCTCCCGAAAGACACGTCGTGTCATTTCTGGTGCGCGAGGTCTTTGAGAGATGGGACGGGCTAGAACACGGCTCTGCCACGGCCACGTTTGCAGCCGGGGAGAACATGGAGATAACTGCAGTGTACCGGACCGATTACACGTACCTGATGGTAATCGTTGCCGCACCACTGCTTGCGGGAAGTGCCATCGTGCTGTACAGGATGTCGGGACTGGGATGGGCAATGAAGAATGTAATAGACAGGATGGCAGGCCTCATTCCCGGAGCATCCGCAAAAAGGGACGGCGCCGGGGGCCAGGATCTACAGGAGAAGGACTGACCGTTTCCTGCCTTTTAACCTGCCGTCCATTGATGGTCGTTGAAGGTCCTCATCTGTCTGCTTGCATTCATTGCGGTATTCCTTGCAGCCGAGGCGGCACACGCGTACCACGGCACGTCGTTTCCGTGCAGCCTGCGCGTGCAGGGTACGATACTGCCCGTATACTACGACGGCAGTCCCCGGAACAATCCTGACGGGACGTTTTATCCGGGCGACTCGTTTTACTATCTGGTAAGCTATTCGGCAGGCCCCCAGTGCAGGGGCCTGCACACGCACGAAATAAGGCACACGGACGGGCTAGAGATAGAGTTCCATGTGTCGGGGCCCCCGCGTCCGGGCCGCGTAGGGGATGACGGGTACACGGATCCCGACTCTGTGGACAGGATAAGAAATGTAATAGAATCCAGGTGCGAAAGAAGCGGCCAGTACTCTGGATGCTTCTTTGGCAAGGCCACCGTCTCCGGGGACGCGGGGTTCTCCTGCACCGGATCGGATCCCTGTGTAGACAGGACCGAACACGTAGAGCAGTCGGTGACTGCGATCAAGAGAGTCTGCACAAGCGGTGACGGGGGCATAAGGTGCAGAAACGTGCCAGTCACAAGGACCGCCGTCATGACGCCCCCCGTCCTCAAGCCCTCCCTGGACGTGATCCTGACAAGGGAGATCCTGCATGACGCAGACGGGTACGAGGCCCGCAACCTTGACGGGACATACTATCTCTGGGATCCGGTCACCGTACTGCACGTGCAGCAGTTCCGGTGGAAGGACCATCGCGCCAATACGATACACTTTGAGACAGGCAGGAGCACGGACCTGCATACGGAGGCGGTACGAGAGTGCGGCGAGAACTCGTGCGATGTGATACTGGAGCATTCCGGGCTTACCCCGTCCGGATGGCGCCTTGGCAACGGCGACGGCATTACGATATACAACGCCACCGGCGAGCCGCACCTGGGACGGGCCGAGATAGATTATGACGTCAGGGTGTACAACAACGGTGAGCTTCTGCTGGACTATAACGAGGAGGTGACAGACGCGCTGATCGTCCTATATCTGCCGCAGTACACGGAATATCCGTACTCGCTGCTGTCTGACGACATGCGTACCTCGTATCAGAACCGCGCCTCGGTGGCGCTGCACTACTTTGGCTCGCTTGGCGGGGGGCCTGACGATGCGGAGCTGCTACACGAGGACAGGCGCAGCAAGATAAACGACTTTGCATACGCGGGATTCGGCCTTGATCCGTGGCATCCCGTCATGTTCAACGAGACACTGTCATGGTCGGAGGCAGTGGACGTGGGAATAATCCCGTACCCGGGGGGACACGAGCATATACTATCGCCGTCGTCACATCCGGGTATAATACCGTGCACGACAAAGGAACACGGCACTGCCATGATGAAAAAATCAGGATACTGCAAGATCCACTTTGACTATCCAATTCTGGATACGGTCACGGGGCCGTCGGGCCCCAGATACGAGAACGCCACGCTGTTCAACACCCTGATATCGCACGACTTTGCGGGAAGACACGACACGTATCTCTCACACTACGAGTACAGGTTTGCCGAGCCATTCCTGCACACCATGCTCCGCGTGGAATCCGTCGGGGCAGGCGGCTCTGCGGCCGACACGCCGGTCACAGTAGACATAGGTCCTGCAGGCGACGTCCAGACGATCCCGGAGTATCTCCACGAGAAGGCCACACACGATACCGGTGACGCCGGCCTAGGAATCATAGTCTCAAATGACACGCATCCGATCCAGTATTCGGCATCCGGCCAGGGGGCCATCGATGTAAAGCTGCGCCGGGTCAGCTCCGAGTTTGGCAGGTACTCCATAGAGGGGAACCAGGACGTTGCAGGAAGGGACATCGCGGACCTTGCGCCGCTCTACCTTGCAAACTCCAAGAATGCCCGGCTTGAGGTGCCACTTGACGTGGGACTGGGCTCGCCCTCTCCGCTGTCGGTAAACGTTACTGCAGGCGGCATGACAAGGCAATACGAGTACGACTATGCGGACTTTGGAAGCAACATCACCATATCGGCAAACCTTGCACAGGACAACATGCTTGCAGCATCGCGGGAGCACGGCTACGTGACTGTAACGGCGCCCCCCGAATTCGGGAGGATAGAAAGGCTGTATCTGGACGGCCAGGATACGGGTGCCGACTGCGGCGTATCCTGTATCATAAGCGTGCAGGACGATTCCTCAATCCGGGTTACGGCAGAAAACGGGTGGGGAGGAACCGCACATGCGACAGTCCCGGAGTTTGTGCCAGAAGAGCCGCGCCGGCTGCTGCCCGAGCACGTGGTTCCGCTTGCGCTGTTTGCGCTTGCAATGATTCCCGCGTACCTGGTATACGACAGGATGAAGAGCAGGCGCTGAACAGTATTGCCTGTCCAATCAACCATGCTGTAAAAATGAAAAAAATTACTCCTCGCTGTCCGAAGAGTTTGACGTATGCTCTTTTTTTGGAAACAATGCTTTTTTCAAATCTCCGCCTACCCTTATTGGCTTGACAGTAGATTCGGCCTCATCGTTACTCATACCATTACAATGCGGATGTTTTATAATAGAGTTGTCCATCATGTGTTCGTTGCAGGAAGAATTTCTAGAAGAAATGAGATTGGAGTATGACAGGCGTAATCAGGCATCTGAAAGTTTGATAAAAAAAGCAAACAATCTGATGACCGTATCTGGAATAATCGCCACCTTGATTATGGGGCTTTATGGCTCTTCGTATGATGCGGAAGGGTTCCAAATCTTTGAGCCCCAGAGCTTGATTTTAGTTAGCATGGTGATGATGATCGTTACCGTATTTTACTGTGTTGTGTCAAACAGAGTGGAATTTCAACGCACGATATTCTTGGGCAAAAACTTTCTTGAGCATTCTATGACAAGCTCTAAAATCATCAAAAGCTGGACAAATTCAGCAAGAGATGACTACCATGAGGCATTAATCGACGAATATGTCAAGTGCTTGTATCAGGCTGAATGCGTAATTGAAGAAAAATCAGAGAAGCTGGGTAATGCAATAAGAATATTCTTGTTTGGGTTAATTAGCTTTCCAGTGCTCTTTGCACTCGGCATGGTTTTTTGATTTCTGAGGCTATTCCGTGGATCGGTTTCGGATTTTGGGCCGTGTTGTGGGCATACTGGCAATCACAGGTTCTTGAAGGCCGCCTGCTACCTGCAGAGGTATCTGATCATGAAACACTTGGAACTTTTGCTCGTTAGCATGCCTCTGACAAGACCATACGGCAGTCTTCCAAGCAACATAAAATGGTTTCAACTCGAAGCAGTTCAGACCGGCCTGCAGATCCGCACATCGTAGTCTGCACCGCCATGAGCATGGCTACATTTGGGAAGATTGCAGATAATCAAAGACTTTTAATCGCCGCCACAGTAGCTAGATTAATCCGGGATTCAGATGTCAGAACCGTTGGAATGGATTTATCCATTTGAAGCAATTATTTATTCACGAGATGAATTATACAGATATAGTCTTGGTTCAGCAATAACAATCAAAGGCCAAAACTCGGTAATATGCCTTAGAAATATTGACGACGACAAAGTTGCAGGATATTTGAAATTCAATGTGGATTCAAACACGGACAGCATGAATGAGATTGGAGATATTGCAAAATCAATTTTTGTTAGGTTTGAAGATTCAATGTTACTAAAAGGAAGAATTCTTAGGGAGACAAAATTTGGTGGGTTAAAGTGTATGAATTGCCAAGGTCGAAAATTCAAGGTTAGTTCTGAACTTGCTATAAGGTGGAAAATTGAAGGCAAAACAGGAACCATATCCGAGAATGAGGAACGGAAGATTGAAAAATTTTTCAAATGTGGGATCCAGAAAGTAGTTCGCCCCCCCTTATTTGACATCATACTCCTCTCCTGTCTGCCCGTCAATAACGGTTTCCCCCTCCTTGGGCATCTTTCTGAGAAATGCCTGTGCGGGCGTCTCCTGGTTGTCCCAGTCCAGCGACCTGTGGGGCCTGTCATGATTGTACCACTGCATGAACAGGTCTATCGGGTCGCTTTTTCTCATCATGATCTCCTCGAACTCGTGCAGCTTGCGCTGGATCTCCCCGTGGAGGCGCTCGACCTTTCCGTTGGTCTGGGGTCGTCCCACGCCTGCCAGGATCTGCCGTATTCCCAGTTCTGTCAGTTTCTTTTCAAACTCGCCTTCGCCCCTCTTTTTTGCCGTCTCTTTCTCGTTGGCATAGAACTGGCTGCCGTGGTCTGTCATGATCGAGGCCGGCTTGCCGTGCTTTTCTATTGCCGTCTCAAGCACTGCCAGGGCGTTTTTGGTCGTGGCATTATCAAAGATGCCATATCCGGTCACAAACCTGGAGGCATCGTCCTCGTAGCACAGGAACCATCTGCCGTCGTGCATTCCGCCGTGGATCTGCTTCCAGTCTGTATGCCACAGCGAGTTTGAGTGATCGCGCTCGTAGCGGACCCACCTGTACCTTGTACCCTTGCTGGGCTGCGCCTCTGCCATCTCCTCGTCCCTCAGTATCTTGTGTATGATGCCGTGCGGGATATGGATTCCGGTCTGATTCGCTATGCGCTGCTGCAGTCCGGCAGCCCCCATGTGCTCTGCATGTCTGGCAGACATGACTGCAGAGTGCTCCCTGCGTCCGGGCAGACCGTTCTGGGGCCTTCCCATTGGCGCAGGATGCGATATCTCGCTTGCCGCAGGGCAGCCTTTGTGCCTGGCCCACAGCTTCTGGACCCACCGTACTGTCACGTCCATGGTTCCGGCTATCTGGGCGTTGGTAAGCTCGCCCTTTTTCTTTTCTTTCACTATCCATTGTACTTGGCTTTTCTCTAGCTTCATGCCGTTTGGGTGCTCAAGACTCACGTATTTACGGAGCTTTCGTCGCCAGACCCACACACCTGTACTTCCAGTGTGGGTCAGGCTTGCACATCTGCTCCTGACCGACTTTACACACTCGGAGAAGGGGTGAACTACTTTTTGGACTATACATAACGCCAACGTACTTGATGCCCTTGTCAGCAATGCCATCCTGGACTTGGAGTTTGTAGGGAATCTTGACTTGAAAAAAACTATTCTCGATCTATATGAAAAACACAAGAACAGCATACCTGCATTATACAACGACGTACTGCGCGACTCTTTTGACAAGTATCTGAGTGACGATCTTGATCACAAGCTGGATAATTCCGTCAGCCATCTGGCAAGCAAGTCATACATAACAAGCATGGATGGAGATGTCTCTCTTCCGGCAAAATACTCAAAACTCCATGACAGCGTTTACAGCATAATCAGCGAGATGCGTGACGGCCTCTCCTATAGCAGCCTGATGACAAAAATAATGAACGAGTTTCCATTAATCAGAATCACGTCCCGGATACAGATGATTGATGGCATGCTAGACGAGCTGGAGCAAAAACACGTGGTTGTCAGAAGCCGGGCTTACTGGAAGTATTCGCCGGACTCTGATCAGCTGTTCACCTCTGAAAACTATGGCTACAAGAAAGAGCAAACCAAAAAGGGCATCCTGTCTGCCGGGCGAACCAAATTCTTTGGCCGAAACATAACCCCTGATCAGTTCATTTCAGAGATAAACGTCATGGAGACCGGAGATCTTGATGATCTTGATGATCAGGTTACACGTATAGCAGGCCTGGTTCTAAGTGATGCAGCCATGCTGCAGAGTCCCCGGGACAGCATGAAAGAGTTTGATTTCATTGTAAACCTTACAGACTATAACTTCAGACCAGAGCATGTTGAAATGATGAAAAAGCTTGACTTTCAGGCAACGTCTGACATATTTCACTGCAAGGTTATGATCAAAGAAAAGATTACCCCAAGTGTACTGACATCGCTCAAGGATGCAGTTCCGCCAGGCGAGCAGGGCGTCATATTTACGTGTACAAAAGTCAGCCCGGAGATACTGCAGCAGACCAGGGATGACAGGAAGATCCAGATAATAGACGAGGAGGGAATCCGTGACTGGTGCTCAATAACCCCCACCATCCCGTGCAGGCGGCACTCCGTTGCCAGGGTCATGTACGGGGATGGCGTAGGCAAGATCGTTTTGGTCAGGTCGCTGAACTATGAATCCGGACTGGCAATTGTAGAGACTGCCCCAGATCGCATTGAAACCACGTTCCCAATAGGGTGCCTAAGTGAGATCAATTTACAGGTACACAGTGCAGATGAGCTTGAAGCTGCATCAAACAGTTATTTTGACTTTGCCTGCCTGTTATCAGATTTAGCACCGAACACTTTTGACGAAGGAATGCAAACAAGGATAGTTGCCATTCATGACAGATACATCGATCTTAAGAAAAGCACAAACCCTGAATTGTATGATGGGCCGCATCCTCCCTACCATGTTGAAGAAGACAAATACAAGGGCAGCATGTTTGTAGAATTTGACAACACCTATGCAAGGATTAATTTGAGAAAATACCGGCCAGATGATTTTATTGGTTGTGATTGCGGGCATAGCCTGAATGAGGAATACCACCATACATTATGCAAGCACCTTGTAGCCACGATTGATCATGCCTGTAGGGATGGACTTGAATGGGATGTGATCAAGCACAACATAGAGACATTAACGGAAAAACTCGTCATAATCCAAGCAAGTAATGTCAAAAGAATGATTGATGCCCTATCATGTGTGATCAGGCCAGAATCAAAACAGGCGTTCAAGGAATATCTCTTGAAACATGTGGACGATGGCTAGCGCTAATCCATGCCGGTGATTATTTTTTCTAACATTTTTTTGTCACACCTTGCAATCTCCTTATCCAACACATGAAATACCCTTAACATGTCGGGTTCATCTTTTAGGTCGCCTTGAATAACATCCTTTAATTCATCCAAACTTTTAGCAGAATGGTTGCCAGGTTCAATGTCGGATGCCGCGTGTTCGTGTCCTGGCTCCTGCGCGTATTTTGTGGCACCATCGTCTCGATACCATGGGTCATATCCGAGCCTTTCCAACATGTGTTCCCATGACTGGAATTCCCCCTCATACTGCGATGCGGTTAGTTCAGAGTGCTCCTCAATTTCCTCCTTTGTGGGGGTGCGTCCGACGATGTGTCTTACGCGCTCAAACTCCGCTATCATGGATGCCTTGTTTGGCGGATCAATTGTCTTTGCAATCCTGACTAGTACGTCGATGCCGGCCCCGAACTCCTCCTCGATGTCAATCCTTGTGGTGCCTGTCGGCGGAAAATATTCGTAATTGTCTGAGGAGTGTTTTGGCTCTTTTCTTGCTAGGGCCCGTCCAAGGTCCCTCAGCATGTGCGCACGACGCTTGTTAAAGTACGACAGATCTGGATCATCATGCCCTTCCTCGTCGTATGACGCGCGAAGCTTTGCCTTGTGTTCTACGTTTCTTGGGTTTCTTCGCACCATGTAATTACAACAGTTGCAGTACCATCCCGCCGAGCCCATCCTTGCAGGAGACCCGTCCTTAACGTGGCATCCTCTGTAGTCTAGCCATATGTCGCATATCTGGCACCTGCCCTGCCCCGATTCGTACCTTCCTGTGCCCGTGGGCTTTGTCACTGGCTCCCTCGTCTTAGCATAGTGGTCAAATGCCTCAATCTGTCTTAATGCCCACTTTGCATAGTCTGCGCTTCTTGCCGTGAGGTATGCCTCACAAAATCCCTCTATGGGATTTCCAGGTGCTCGGCCTTCATTGACGAATTTTGCATATCTGGTTACCATGTTCCTATAGGGCTGCGGATTTTTGTGATTTCTCCATGCCAGGTATTCCTCAACAATATCCGGCTCGTACCTTCCTGTGCCCGTGGGCTTTGTCACCCTGAACTTCCTGCATATCCCCTTGCAGGTTCTCTTCTGTTCCAACACCTGATCATGGGACACGCATTCAATAAATCTATAAGTCACGGGTCTTAGTAAAGACCATGAGAGATACCATAGGAGGCCGTCCCTACGAGGTAAGAAAGGACGGATCCAAGTATGTCATCAGTTTCTATCCGCAAGCAAAGAACGCAAAGAACCCGGATGCCGTCCTGTTTCGGCTGACGCTGACCAAGGACGAGATCAAAAAGCTGGCAAAGATTGCAGCGTGAGTTGGGACGGGTTTGAATGGCGGACGGCACGATCCTCACAAATACGGCGAGGAGTATGATGCAGGAGTGGAGTCGATACGACGGCATGGCTCGGGATCCGTGACGTATCATCCTGGCATGGGATCCTGCATAGATCTTGCAAATCCAGACGAAAAGGACGCACTCTTTGAGAGGCTTACGGATGGCGGACAGCCGGTCTACCTGATCTCCGTCACCAACAACAGAAAGGACTTTGACGAGGAGTCCAGAAACGAGTATATCAGGTTTCGCAAGCAGGGGGCAGACGTGATGCTGGGGCAGTGGATCGACATCAACGGCTTCACGTACAGGGATGTCACTGTGGCAATCTCTGGAATCGGGCGTGAGGAGGCGTTAAAGTATAAACATGAGTACGGCCAAGCATACATAGTGGTGATGGAAAGATATGGCCCTCCAAGACTCATCTAGCAAAAAGACGTTCAAGAATACGTTTGCCCCGCATGTGGGCAACAAGGAGCTGGATGTGCAGGCGGTGATAATGGGACTGCGGGTGTCGTTGTTCCACCACGAGGATCTGCCGCCAGAGGTACAAGAGGCCGTCGCATCCGAGCTTGCCAGACAAGAGCGCTGATTCGAAATTAACAGATTCTGATTGTCTGTGAGCGAATTTGCATGACGGTCCAAAACATCAGCAAAATACGAATTATCTGCGAAGTCGCTTGAAAAACTCGTACGGCTTCTGATTTCGGATCATCTATCAGGGGAAGGGTAAGCTTTTATCCCAAATGTCAATACTGGAGATAAGAAAAGATGACACTGCGTAATTCCTCCAACCAAAAGACGTTCAAGAACACGTTTGCGCCCCACATAAGAAACGAGACGCTGGATGTCCAGGCCATAGTGGCGGGGTTGCGGACAACCCTGATCCACTCCGAGGATCTGCCGAAAGAGGTGCAGGACGCAGTGGTGGACGAGCTTGAAAGGCTTGCAAAGACCAGGCAGGGCGGGGCATGATCCACAGTCTGCAGTACCTGGATGTTTGTGGAACCGGTAACGACTTTGGCTCTGCCAGCATGCTGTCTCACAATGCAACCGCATTTCAAATTTTCCGATGCCTTCGATTTTTCTGAGCTTACCGCTCGGCAAATCGAGTCTCACAATGCAACCGCATTTCAAATTTTCCGATGAGAACACCATGCGGTACAACATAAAGCCGGTTTCGTCCTCACATTATGCGGTGGCGACGATGATCATAATGGCAGGCATCCCGGGCTCGGGCAAGACCACGCTTGCAAAGACGCAATACCCCGGATTCGAGAGGGTCTCCCTTGACGACATACGGCTGATGCCAGCAGGGGAGAGGCGCAGGCTGCTGGAGGCATCGCGCTCCCATGCCGACATTGCGCCCTACACGAGCAGGGAGCGGCGCATGGAGCATGTCCTGATAGAGCGGGCACTGGAGAAAGGCAGGGACATCGTAGTAGATGACACCAACACGACGGCGGAGATACGCTCAGTCCACATAGCACACGCCTCAAAGTACGGCTACGACATACACGCCGTCTCCTTTTACAACTTTGATGCTGCTGCAGACAGGAACCGACAGCGGAGTGGAGGGGAACGCATTCCCGATGCTGCAGTCGCGGCCAAGCGCAGCGAGTTTGAGCCGCCCAAAATCGAGGAGGGCTTTGAGTCTGTCCGCGCCATATTCTAGATGGAAAAAAAGCGCCGCATTTCCAGGAATCCGTCCCAGGCGGCACAAGCCCGCCGGCAGGCCCGCACAATCTCAATCCCCGCAAAATTCGACATACGGGCTCAAAATTAAGATTTAACGTTTGAAGAGCGCCTTCATTTTAATCGCATGCCTCCTGGCTTGAGGGGGGAGGGAGGGAGGAGGGCGCGTAAATCTGGTTTTGTAGAAACTTGGAAATCAAACTTGTATTTTGTGGGCAGCAGATGGCGCATTCGCAACAACTCTGGCCAAATTAACAGAACCAATAATTCGCAATCCTTCAAGTATGATCCAAGGCGATCTCGTACCGGGACACGATCACAACTCTAAAATCACATGCCCACATTGGACATCCATGCGGAAGGCAGCTGCAGGAATCTGGCCATGAACTTGTATTTCAGATCAGCCCCGCTCGTCCTTGCTGTCACGGCAGTCCTGATCGTATTCTCTCCCGGCCCGGCAGAAGGCCAGTTGTATACCGGAGTTCTGGAGCTGGACGGGATCCCGTCAGTCGTACAGGCGGGCAGCCCCGTGACCTTCTCGGGATACCTGACCACGACATCCGGGTTTGCCGTGCCAGACGCCGTGATCTATATCAAGGACGACGTCACATTTGGGCGCGACAGGATCATGGCGACCCTATTGACCGATGACGCAGGCAGGTTTCACTGGACTTGGGTAGCACAGCAGCGCAGCAGCGGCAACTGGGACTTTTATGCGGTCTTTGAGGGCAGCGGCAACGTGCGCAGTGCACGCAGCAGTACCGAGGCCGTTGCAGTCTCATCAGGCCACACGCCAGTGCCTTCCGACTCGTCGTCATCCCGTCGTGCCTCCATAGTCTTGGACAAGATCCCGTCCGCGGTTTACGCAGGGGAATCAGTCACGTTTACAGGCCGGCTTACGTCAAACGGATACCCGCTTGCCGACAGGCTCGTGAAGATCAACGAGGACGATCCGCTCCTGCCCGATCAGCGGCTCGGATACCAGAGGACCGACAGGAACGGAGAGTTTGCGATAACGTGGCGGGTCGGTGCGGGACTAGTCGAGGACGACTTTGACATATATGCGGCCTTTGACGGCGATGGCACCTACCAGGGGGCCAGATCATACAACCAGGAGATGGCCGTCATGAAGTATGGCGGCTCGATAGACCTTGATCCCATACCTAGATCCGCAAAGGTGGGCGAGACTGTCACGTTCTCCGGGACGCTGAGCCTTGACGGTCACAGCACCGAGGGCGCCGTCGTATACATCATGGACGAGGACACGCTAACACGTGACGACCTCCTTGTGGCCGCCTACGTCGACGGGAGCGGCAGGTTCTCTGCCAACTGGCTCGTAACCGACGTCGACCCTGACGGGGTCGCAGACATCTACGCGGTCTTTGAGGGAAACGACATCCTGTCCAGGCTGACAACGTGCGACCCCGGACCAACCAGGGCGTTTGGAGGCATGTGCACGGACACGAAAAAGATCTCGATATCGGGATACGCCTCCCGGGAGCCGCCCAACGTGGACATCACGGGCCCGTACATGGAGTTGTATTACTCGCTCCCGTTTCAGCATTCCCCACGCGTTGCCATAGTGCCGTCCCCCTACTCGTATGACGATGTCAGGAGCCATATCGTGCCAGTGAAGGAGGGCATACTGATGTGGACAGGCATGATGAAGCAGGAGCACGGCGGCAGCTGGGACGTCACGTTTGATGTCATAATACCTGGTGACTCGTTCCCGTCCCGGCCCGATGTAATAGTCAACCTTGTCACCCATGATGTCCATAGGAGTTGCTACAGTGATTATTACGGCGTAGCAAAAATCTTTTCCAACCCAAAAGTACCCGTCTATACATGGGTCTGCTCCACATCTGAGGGCAAAAAGCGGCCAGACTACGAAGTCTCAGCTACTGCCGCCCATGAGTTCATCCATGCCGTCGGACTCGGCCACACGTTCAACAAGCCCGGCGATCTTTTGTGCAGTGTAGAGGATGGTATAAACACGTGTCCGCAGTCGCCGTATCCCAATTCTAAGACTCCATCCGATCTAAACCTTGAGGCCGTAGCGCATATTTACGGAACGGATGGGTTCACCATGCCCAACAATCTCGTGCAGTACCGTGAAGTGTTTACTGGCAGCAGCCCGCCGGCCGGAGACGACGGCGTGGATCAGGTACCGGGGGTTGCGCGGGGGATGTCCCACGGCTGTCCGCTGGAGGGATACACCTACGACGTGTGGGTGGACGGTGAAACAATCGAGCCGGGATGGTCTATCTGGTATGACATATGCAGTACGACTCCCATTTACTACTCGTTCACGACGGACGATCCCGAGGACGGATTCTTGCTGTACCTGCTTCCGCCCGAAACCGACATCGACGACTTCATAAGCTATGGTGCCGGCAGCTACTACACCTGCGAGGAGTACGATGTGTCTTGGCATTCCAAGTCGAACACCTGCAAAGTCGAGCTCGGCTCAAAGCTGGTCATACACAACGACGGCATGAATGCGATACGGATAGTCGACGGCTATATACGAAACTAGGCCGATACCCTGCGCCTTGCCGTCTGGTTGAGTCCAACCTGAACTTCCAGAGCACGACCTGTTACCTATCAGGCTTTGCGTAATCGGTCCAGATCTAGGATTATTACGAACAAATTCATCGCACTCAGGCCGATCACGCATAAAGTCTAATGAAACTTGTAATCAAACAAGACACTTGGACCAAGCAATCAGATGTAGACATTTTTAGTTTGAACTTGAGTGGTCAAATTCGTTCGTTTTTTGACAATGTTCATAGCTAGGCCAAAACATTTGGCGGCAAGTTTTTCTGTAATCTCATGTCCTTCATGAATTACGTCATTTCGAAGGCCTTGCAGTGAACGTAATTCCACGTATTCGTCATCTGGAATAACTTTATCCAAATGAAGAATTTCTAACACTCGATACAGATCCCATCTGTCAAGATCATCACGGATTCTTTTACTTACTCTTGCTGAAAGTAATTTTTGCATCCACAAACCATAGATATGTCTTTCAACAATTATCCATGAGGTTATGAAGGATTGGGAATTATCGCCGTTTGACAATTGGGTATAAGAGCTAAGAAGTAATTTTAAAAGGTTAACATGTTCGTCGTTTGCTAAAATATTTTCAGCTGTTCTAAGAACATTTTCTAAATCACCTATAGAAATCTGAGTTCTGGCATTCAGGTGCGCAGGTGGTTGCTTCAAACGAAAATGAAAAAGATCTAATCTTTGTGAAGTACCATGCCATGAAGAACCTGTAATTTTGTGTGTTTTGTTATCGAATGTTACCTCAGCTAAATCCGAAGAAGACAAAGATTGTAAAGGAATGCCAGATACTACTGCCACAGACATAATTGCACTAAAAATTTTCTCAACAGATTCTTTATCGGTGCTTTCAATTCCTATCAATCCCCCTTTTGTGATAACCAATGCATGGTTTTGGAAATTTTTTGCAACCACATATTCTTCTAGTACAGCATATTCCTGTTGTTGTATTCGTTGTTTAATAGTAGGTTTAAAATCGCCAAAAAGAACCGGAGGATAAAAATAAGTGCCCAAACCAGCATTCTGATCAGGAATAAATTCGCGTATTTGAGCAGTTTTTTCAGTTTTGTCTCGTTTAAAATCCGCTCTGTATCCCAGAACACGATCAATGGCATATTTGTCAAAATCAATATCCGATAAATTGCCATAAAGATCCCAGGTAGCCAATTTTTGATTATGCAAAGATTGACTGCCAATACGCGCATCATCGGAGACCATTTTTGGCATATTATTAACATGCTTTCCAAATGTGACAACAGCATTTTCGACTGACTCTTTAAAGCTAGAGGTGGTAAATTCTTTAATTTCTGGAAGATTCACATGCTCCCACAAAGAGTTAGAAGCGAATTGTTCTAATTTGTCCAAGAACGAGTCATGTTGTAGCGGACATAAGAAAATACTTTTGTCATCTAAAGAATCAAGATGAGTTTTGATCAGCAGGTGATAACTGTTGTTAGGAGAGCTCAGGATGTGGATTTGACACGGTTCTCTTAATGACGAAATCATCTGCTCTTTTTTCTTTTCTTCAGCAGTAAGATTCTCAAACTCAGTTCTGAATGTGTCTATCATTCTTGTTAATTTTTGTTCGATAGATTCTTGTTGACTCATACAATGCATGATATTCAGAATGCATCGCTATTAGACCTTATGCGTATTTTCCAAAAATGACGTAAAAGCTGCCTGATTTTTTTGATTTGAACCAATTACGCATAAGGTCTAATGTGTGTTCTTGTCCAGTTTCCGTTTTTGCTCGATCTTTTTGATACGTTTCACTTAGCTGATCAGGAACGGCTATTCAAAGAAGAGATAGGTGGGTTTCTTGTCAACATCTGTAGAAATCCCAAATAATACACCTTCATGATTTTCAACGCGTTCCGCAAAATTACAAAGATTTTCTAAAAATGCTTTTTTGGATCTTTTCATTAGTTTTTCATGAGTATTGTATTTAGAAACATATTCAGCTGTAGCATCAAGTCGTGATATTTCAGGCTGTTGTGCGGCTGTTCGTTCTTTCTCATATTGTTCCTCATATGTTTCAATAGAATCCTTTTCCTTTGATATGGCGTCTAAATTATCAAATGTTTGTTCGACATATGTTTCACAAGGACAAGGCAGGGTTCTAATGGTTTTATGAACGCATTTTTTTCCACAACTGTGTGTAAATGGTGGATGTCCACAATCTTTACAAATTTTTATCATTTTGACGTAACTCTTAATTTAGATTGGTGTCTGTGTTTTGTTGTTTTGTAAGAGTGGCCGAGTAATTTTTTGATTAGCCCCATGTTGCTCCCATTGATTGTAATGGCACGTTCTGTACGCAACGGAAAAAAGAATCCCTTTATGGGCCGTATTTCAGAAATTTTTTCTTTGAAGGTTTTGGGATCTATTCTAAATCGTAGCGTTGCCGTTTTTTTGCCTGCCAACAAAACAGCAAATAGTTTTTTTCGCTCTGTAGGCTCATCGAGATAGAATCCATACCATCCGTGCAACGGCTTTCCAACGCACCTGAATTTGTCAGTAATGTGCAAATCTAGTTGTTTTAGCAGAGATTGGACTTCTGGAGATGCTTGATCAAATCTTGTATTCCAGTCTTGAACTTCCTTGTTTTCCTGCTTGGAGACGGTTTTGGATAAAGTATCACAGGGGTGAATGTGTGTGCCATTTTTTGCTTCAAATGTATTGAATTCAAGTAATCGGTTTTCTATTTTCTTCATTTCAGATATGGAATCAGACACTTCCTCTATTTCTGGCGTTTTTTTATCAACCACAATAACCAGACCAAGCTCTCCATCTAAGACTTGTTCTATAGCAACGAGCATAAGTCTTTGAGCCAAAACAAGGTAATTCGAAAAGTATAATGATCACGTAACTGGCGCAGTATGTATGGCAAAAGAAACAGATATTCTGTCAGAGGCCATGCGCAAAGAAAAGGATGTCAAAGTCTACAAGAAGATCATGGTGCTGATGTTTGTGCTAGAAGACGACATGGGCGTACCCGAGACCGCAAGAAGGGTCCGGTGCAGTGAGAATTCCGTGCGCAACTGGCTGGCGAGGTTTTCGGAGGACGGCATAGACGGTCTCCGGGATCTTCCCCGTTCCGGATGCAGGCCAAAGGTGGGCAGAGAAAGTATTGTCGCCATAATGGATCTGTCCACTGCATGCAAAAGTACCGATGTCATGACGGTACGCGATGACATAAGGGATGCCACCGGGACAGAATACAGTATAGAGCATGTCCGGAGAATGATGCGCCAGCACGGCCTGTCGCGCCGCAAGGTGCAAAACATACATGTTAACCATGCCACCCCAAGCTCGGTATACTCATGGCAGTGGTATCTTGAAAACGTGCGGATTCCGTGCCTGAAAAACGACGGTTTTACGCTGGTGTCATCTGATGAGGCGTTCTTCGTGCAGGGCGCATATGACAGATACGTGTGGGGTCCGGTCGGTACCAGAAGCGTGGCATCGTATTCGGGGGATCACACAAAGGTGGCCGTGTTTGGAAGCATCGCAGAAGACGGCAGGAAGCTGTTCAGGACGCTTGCGGGATCGTTTACGTCGGTGCAGTTCATAGAATGTCTGGAGGCGCTGTGCACCAGGTTTGGCAGGGTTGCCGTCTTTTGCGACAGGCGGGGCGCGCGCAGGGCTGCTTCCGTCGCAGAATGTCCGGCGGGCCATCCCGACGTCGGGCTGATAATGATCCCTAGGGGATCGCCGTACCTCAATGTCGTGGAAGAATGCTGGAACCTGGGCAAGCACGCAGTTTTCATGGGGATAGTGTACAGAAGGATCAGCGAGCTGCGGCACACCATATCTGAGTATTACAGGACGGTGTCGTTTGCCCGCCTTTGCATGTACAGGTACATTTACAGATCGCCGGCCAAGGCCCTCAATTACTTGTGACCGTTGCTATATATGTAGAGGTTTCACCGCTAGGATGCATATGAGGTCTAAAGTAGTTCAATAGTTGAAAGTGTGCCACAAGAACCCATCTAGCGACCCGTTCCGTACAGAGTTGTCTATCACGAACGTTTCAGATCCCCGGAGAAAATCCGTATATGGTCACCAATTTTACACAGCCCTACTGCGGGGTTGTCCAAAAAATTTCCTCAAAATGACCGCTAAGCTTATAGATCATGGGCGTAATACACCGAAAACAATTTTGATCAGCCGATCCTGGCTATTTCAATGAGTAACAACAGAAAGAACACAGAATACTACCGACTCTACGAGCAAAAGCGCAGGCAGGAGAGCCCCCGCAAGAAGAGGGCAAGGAAGAACCTGGGAAAGATCGTGCGCAGGGTGGCCAAGAAGATGGCGGACAAAACGGGAATCGATGCCAAACTTGCATGGTCTGCCATACGCATTGCGATCCTCAGGATCGAGAACCACCTGTCCTACAGGATCATGGCCACGCATCTGGAGACAAATCCGGACGATCTCAGGAGGTGCGGCCTGGACCACACACTCTCCAAGTCCACCCTGCACAACAGGGTGAAGATGCTCTGGGAAATGGGCAAGGACTTTATGGATGAGGTCGTGCTGGCCATGTCAGACGGCGAGCGCATAGCGGACCTGCACGGCGACTCGACGGGGTTTGGCCTCCGCAAGTACAAGAGCTGGCATCATGCCAAGTACGGGGAGATGACAGGACACGACTTTGCAAAGCTGCACATAGTAGGCGCAGTAGGAGGCAGGATACTGTCATTTGAGGCCACGCCTGGCACATCGGCCGACTCGCCGGAGTTTGCCCGCATGTTTTCCCGCATTCCAAAGGGAGGATACGACATAGTGGCGCTGGATTCGGCATACGACTCGTACAAAAACTGCGAGCTGATTGCAAAAAGCGGCCGCGGACCTGCCATAAAGCCGGCAAAGGGAAACGAAAAGCCTTGGCGGGTTCAGTGCCCGGGCCAAGATGCTGCAGTGGCTGCGTGACAGGCCAGACGAGTTCTGGCGCGCCTATCACATGAGGAGCCAGGTAGAGGCCCTGTTCTCGGCAATGAAGGAAAGGACTGGATCCGTCCTGCGCTCAAAGCTGGACGGAACCATTACAGTCGAGCTGTTCGCTCGCGTGTTGTGCTACAACCTTACGGTATAATTTTTATCATAATTCCGTACTGTTGTTGGACTGCAGCAGCACTACCGTAAGGTATGGCCCGCATGGATATTTACGTTGCCTTTTGCGCATGTCCGGCCGAAAATGTCCCGTTCTGCATCTGAATTCACATACATACGGGGGCAGACTGGCAGATTATGGCAGCCTCTTGGAAATTTTTTGGACAACCCCCCCTACTGCGACATGTTCATAAACACAAATGACCGATAGATGCCATGCCGTTACCTTTTGAAGTAAAACAAGAACATCTACAAAATCTAGGACCGGAAAGATCGGTCGATCTAATCAGATATATGGTGTGGTCAGATGCAACTGCGTCCGGAATTGGGAAAAATCTGATCAACATTCCCACTGCAATCACAGTAAAGGACGGGGGGATAGATGGGGAGGTAAACGGAGCAGATAAGGACGGAAAATACGGCATAATAAAAAAAGGAATCACAAGGTATCAAATAAAATCTGGAAAGTTCAGCTGTAAAGAGTCTGACATAAAATCAATTCTATGCAAAAAAGGAACAAATGAGCTAAACAATAGGATGAAATCCTGCTTGGACAAAGACGGAACCCTTGTGATAGTCTTCACGGGTTGGGACGATTCAGATGTCACCGATGACTATGTTTTAAACAAATTCAGAGAAATACTGCAGTCAATTTCGGACAAATACAAAACCTCCAAAATCGAGATCTGGCGTCAGAACACCATCATTGGGTTTTTGGAAAACTTTCCTTCACTGAGACTTTATGTTCTAGGTATAAGAGATCGCTCATTTTGCTTGCATGAGGAATGGGCAAACTTTTCAGATATGAAACCTACCCTGCATCTGGGAGAGCCCCAAGAAAGGTTCATCCGGGATTTCAGAGAAGACCTGCGTGCAGACAACAGACCAACCCACATACGAACACTCGGAGAACCCGGAATTGGAAAAACAAAGCTTGTCCTAGAGGCCACAAACACAGATGATCTAAAACCAATCACAATTTACCTAGAAGATCCTGAAAAGATTGATGGAATGGATTTCCTAAATCGTATCTCGGGCATAGATAGTGAGTCAAATATTATTTTGGTTGTAGATGAATGTGATTTTAAATCCCAGGCGAGGATTTGGAACCGGTTGGAGCATAAGAGCCCAAAAATCAAACTAGTTACGATTTTCAATGAATTCGATGATTCTTCTGGCACCACCCTCAGGAGAGATGTTCCAGAATTGGATGATGAAGCGATTGGTGAAATACTCCATTATGAATACAAGGTAGATCGATACGAACTAGAAAAGTGGATCGATATGTGCAAACCGTCCCCACGAGCAGCTCATATCATAGGCAGGAATTTGCAAGAAAATCCGGAGGACATTCTAAAGTCACCAGACACGGTTCCGGTATGGGATAGATATGTCGCAGACAGGTTAACACTTGGCAGTGTAGACTTTGAAGAAAGACGTATTATTTTGTGTTGGATAAGCCTTTTTAAGAAATTTGGATCCGAGTCCCCATTTGAAACTGAAGCAAAGAAAATCGCATCGCTTGTTGAAAAAAACCACGACATCCCGATTGGGACGTTTATGAAAACAGTACGAAAGCTAAAAGACATGAAGATTCTTCAGGGCCACTCGACCCTATACATAACACCTAAAATACTACATGTGTATTTTTGGACGCAATGGTGGAAAAATTATGGGCGAAGCATAGCTCCAAGTTTTGATGAATTAGTCATCTCAGAGGAAGGTGCACGAGATCCTCTGAGTTTGTTCAAGTGGTATCGCGAGATGTTCAAATATGCAAAACAATCTCCTGAGGCAAGCAAGGTTGTAACAGAGTTATTGCGTGGAAAATCCTTTGATAACGACGCAGTTTTGAAAGCCCAACCTGTAGCAAGTTTTTTTTTGACCCTTAGCAAAACCGATCCCTCGTCAGCACTCAGCCATCTAGAACAAATCATGAGGAGCAAATCAAGGGAGGATCTGCTAAATGTTACAACCGGCAGGCGTGAAATTGTCTGGTCTTTGGAGTACATGTCTATGTTCAAAGGGCATTTTGCTAGGGCGGCAGGCCTCCTACTTTTGCTGGCAGGTGCAGAAAACGAAACATGCTCGAACAATGCAACAGGTGTTTTTACATCGCTTTTTTCACCTGCACCCGGCAGAGTAGCTGCGACCGAGGTTGCACCTGTAGACAGGATTCCAATACTAAAGTCTGCGATGGATTCGGATTCCAAATACAGAAGGGTAGTAGGGATAAAAGCTTGTGATGCGGCGCTGCAAACGGGAAATTTTTCACGGTTTGTTTCTAATTATTACGATATCGGTGAACAACCCAATCTCTGGGAGCCAAAATCAAGATCTGAGACAATAGAGTACTATCAGGAAATACTGCATATGCTAATGGGGCACTTGGAAAAACATGGGGAGGAAATCAATGAGGTTGTAAAAGTGGTACTGGATCACGTAAGAGGCATGATCCGCATTCCAGAGCTCTCCAGTAGAATGATAAAAATCATTCAAAAATTGCACGAGACATCCCATGTGGATGACGAGAAGCTGGTAGACACAATAATCAAAATCATAGACTTTGACAAAGAAAAGCTAGATCCTGCTGTTGTCAAAAAGCTAGAAAGGTTACAAGATAGCATAACCGGAACCGACTTTCATTCGATGATGCGGCGGTATGTGGGAATGCACGCATCTGTGGACTGGGGATCCAAAAAAGGCCCGGATGATGTCCGCAAGAAGGAAATTGACGAGCTGACCACCAAGTCACTGGATCCTAAAAACATAGAGCCAGAACTTGAATGGCTGGTGACAGACAAGGCAAAATACGGTCTTGTGTTTGGCTACGAGCTGGCAAAAAAGGATCACTCATACTCATTACTGGATCTGATACTGGATGCCCTAAGGAATTCCAAAGGCCGGGGAAGTGGATTTTTTGCAGGAGGATACTTTCGGCATATTTTTGAAAACAATGTCAAAAGATGGGAGGATGAATTGGATGCGATATACGACGACCCTGTATTGTGTATACTCTTGCCTGAAATCACATGGAGATCGGGATTGACTGACAGATCTGCAAAAAGACTGGCAAACGGCATACGTGAGAAAAGATTTGACCATGCCACCCTTGGACGTTTCCGACATTACATTCTAGGCAAACTTTCAGAGGAGCGGCTCACAGAATGGATTGAAATCCTGCTGGGTGAAAAGAAAGCCGTCTTTATTGCGATTGAAATTTTCTATCACTACTTTGTTCACAGGACACAGAAGGCACTGCCAAGAGATCTCACACTGAATCTGCTGTTGCATGAGGACATAATTCACAATGATCCAAAGACGGCACACAGTATGGTGGATGAATACTACTGGAAAGAGACAGGTATGGCGTTTGTAAAACAGTATCCGGAGGACGGCATCAAAATAGTCGAAAAGATCATCGAGGGTTTTGGAGCCGATAATTTCTTTGGACGACACGGCTCTGAAATGAGCGAGGTTCTTAGTGAAGTTGCCAGAATCATGCCCAAGGAAGTTTGGAAGACAGTTTCGCAGTATCTGGGGCCACCGATAGACTCAAGAGCGTTTAGCATACAGCAGTGGGTGCGCGGGAACTGGTTTGATTCCAAGCGCGGAATGCTAGATGCAATCCCAATGTCCGAAATTTATAGGTGGATAGACGAGGACAAAAAAACAAGGGCCAGTCACATCGCTGGTTTTTTGCCGCCATCATTTGAGAAAGTCAGGGATTTTTTGGCAAGGTATGGTGATCAGGAGGAGGTGCGAAGACACATGGTCATAAACTTTGGCAACGAGGTATGGATGGGTTCTGCAGTAGCACACTATGAAAAAAAGAAAAAACAGATTGAAAAGCTGGTAGAAAAGGAAACAGATATGAACGTGCTATTATGGTTGAAGGATTACATTGAATCGCTGGATTCCGCCATTCAGCGATCCAAAGAGCATGAGGAAAGAGATTTCTAATCCTTGTTTATAGCATGTAATGAGAATCTACAAGGTGATCTGGAAAAATTTCGTTATTTACTAAATGTTTTACATCATAGCAAACCTAAGAAATAGACCATAAAGGAATTAAACGTTCGTTTTAAACCGGTCTTCCCAAACGTATCCGACCCATGATGGTGCAGACGGCTACACGCGGATTTGCAGGCAGCTTGGCTTGAGCTGCTTCGAATGCGGAACCGTCTTGTGGGGAACTGAAAAGACTGCAATCCAAAACAATTTTAAGCCGACGCATCCGATGATACACTGAACATCTTGATGAGACCCGAATTTGGCGGGGTTTCGTCGTTTGAGAGCCGTGGAACCTCTCCAGCTTGCCGTTGGTCTGCGGGTGATATGGCCTGGTGTTTATCAGGATGATGTCCCGTGTAAGCAGCTCCTCCTCAAAGAGCGTGGGCTGCCACGTCCCCATGCCGGTGCCGCCTTTGGAGGCCGCCTTTTTTCTGCCGTTCTGTCCTACAAAGCACGAGCCATTGTCAGACAGTATGGATGCAGGCGTGCCAAACCTCTCGATCGCCAGCCTGAGTGTCATTACGGCGTTCTCAGAGGTGGCATGCTCAAATAGTGCGGCCCCCGTAATGCACCTTGAGGCATCGTCAAGATACGTGACTAGGTTGAGTCCCTTTAGGCGCGGATCCTTCATTTCATGCCAGTCCACATGCCACATCGCGTTGGAGTATTTGCGCTCAAAGCGGACGTATCCCCTCTTTTTTGATTTTGCCGCAGACGGAATCACCAGGCCGTTCTTCTTCATTATGCGGTATACTGCACGGTAGCTTATATTGTGATTGTGCCTCAGCCTGCCTGCGGTGCGCAGTACGCCTGTCGGTTCGCCCTCGTGCGTCCCGGTCACCAGACGTATCTGGGCGGCTGTGACCGGGACATGCGGCCTGCCCATTTTCACGCGCGTCGTACCTGTTGCCTGGAACCGGGCCCACAGCCTCCTTACGTGCCTTGCCGTGATGTTCAGATCCTTTGCTATCTTGGAGGACGCGACGCCTTTCTTGCACTGTCTTACTAGGTACTGCCGTGACTCTTCTGTCAGTATTTTTTTCATGGTTTTTCGTGATCGGTACAGCCTAAAATAGTCCGCTATTGTCCTCCTGATCCTAGGCGGACCGACTTTTCGTACAATAGATTACGCATGAGACTAGCAATACTCTTAATACTGTTTGCAGCGGTGTTAAATCATGAGTTCCACAATACAGAAAAGGACCTACACAATCGTCATAACTTCTGATGAAATAGATGGGGGTTTTGTCGGGGTCTGCGATGAGCTGAACGCCTTTTCTCAGGGCGAGACGTATGGAGAGGTAATGGAGAACATGAAGGAGGCAGTAGAGCTTGCGGCAGAAGAAAGCGGCAACACTGATGATTTTAACATGCTGATCGTTCAGAAGCGTAATGACTAGGATTCCGAGAATTTCCGGCAATGCAATGATAAAATACCTGATCAGGAAAGAATTCACAATAACAAGCAGAAAAGGCAGTCACGTTACATTAAGACGTGATCATGTCCCGGTAACGGTTCCTGCAGGAAACAACAAGCTAAAGATTGGATTGCTTTTGGGAGTGCTAGACAAGGCGGGAATTGGCAGGGAGGAGTTTGTAGAGGATCACAGCAGCGGAATTGCCAAATAATTGAATGTAAAACTGTCCCAGGCATCACGATCAAAATATAGAGCAAAATAACTATTTTGTGGAACAGCTGCACAAAAACGCGAATTTGAACATCAAACACAATGCCAAACCAAAGAGGCATGAAGCTGTTTGAGGAGTCAATCAGATCAAAATACACAAAAAGGAACTATTATTCTCACCTCAACCACTTTATGAAATTTATGAAAGCAGGCTCTGCTGACGATGTGTTGATGCTATCGCCCTCTGAGCTACAACGCGGGGTAGAGGATTACCTGATGACGTTAAAGTCCACGTCCAATCCAAACTCAGTCCCGTCCATGTTTAGGGGAATAAGGCACTTTTGCATCATGAATGAGATCAGCCTCAACTGGAACAAAATATACAAGATGTTTCCCCCAAAACAGAAAACCCAGAGCATGAGATCATACACTGCAAGTGAAATCCGCCGGATGCTGTCTGTTGAAAAAAATGCGAGAAACAAGGCACTGATCCACTTCCTTGCATCAACGGGTGCAAGAACAGGGAGTTTTTGATCATCCCCTGCTGATCAAGCACATGCAAACGATGCCCTGCCGCTGCAGCGCGGTGCTACTTTATGCCGGGGATGTAGAGGAATACTGGTCATTTCTTACGCCACAGGCAACGAGAACACAAGGGCGTACCACGATTACCGCAGGCAAAAAGGCGAGGTCTTCGGTGACGATACACCGGTATTTGGAACTGACAAAGCAGTCCAAGGGCAGCTGGGATGGAGCGGTGCCAGATCCGTAATCTACAGGGCAATCTCAAAGAGCAGCATATCCAGACTCAAGCAGGGAGGACGTTATGATGTGCAGGCTGATCACGGTTTTAGAAAGCGGTTCAACACCATACTAAAGCTGGACAATACGATAAACTACAACATTGCAGAAAAACTGATGGGTCACAAAAACGGCCTTGATGGGGTATATTTCACACCTACGCTTGGGGAGCTGCTTGCAGAGTTTAGAAAAGTGATGCACAAAATCAGGGTCTAGCAGGCCCGTTAACTTGGCAGAAGTTATTGCAAAGGCATCGGCTCACGGCAACTTTGACGAACCTATAATCACCGATTTAACAATAAATCGGGCATCATGCAAGGTCGACTTTCTTTCTTGAGCCTTATACCGGCGCTTGACAAAGAAGGCACTTCTCGGAAACTTTACGCATAATGCATTTTCTGTCCGACATGGCCCTAAGAGAGATAAAACCACAAGTGAGGGCCGGTGGAAGGCGCCGGGTGACGTTTTAAACAAAAAGCCCACGTCCAGACAAAGGCAGCTTGTGAAAAAGCCACGTAGGGCGGAAGGGAGCTCAGGGCAATTCTACCGCCACACAACGTCTAACTACCCTGAAATAACGACGGTTCACTGTTTACGGATCGAAGTAAATTCAACCAAATCATTCCTTTTACTCGATACGCTACATCACATAATTTCTGAGAATTAGTCACAGCGCACCAATATCATTGCAATCCATAAAGTACAATTTTTTGCCATCGCGATAAGGCCTGATTAAAATTTCTATTCTGTTACCCAGCATAAACAACATGTAGTTTTTGCTTTTTTCAGCATGGCTGCATGGCACATAATCCTCATGCTTTGATATATCGTCATATGTCACAATTTCCTGTTTGAAATGCTCTATAAGATTTATTGAAGGCTCAGATACAACTGATTTTTTCATAATACTCAGAGTTAGAGGCGGTCTTACAATTCCAAAAAATATCCATGAAGCAAATAAAAGAGTATCAAACTAAATATCTATCTCTTTGCCCTGAGTATTATCTCTGAACATTTTGTCAGACTTTTCTGCCATACGATAGTGACGTTCTTCCCATTTGTACTCTGCTTGGTTCATGTTATACAATACGTTATACAATACTTATAGATGTATCACGCCGGTCTGTGGCATCTCTTATGCCCATATTCCCAAAAATGATCTGAAATTCATTTCCAGAATAGGGCTCATTTCATCAAATGACTTTCCAAGGATTTTAGCTGCACAAAAAATAACACTTGAAATAGAGCTGATTTGGCCAGATCTCATTTCAAAAAATGATCTGTCCTGCGGCAGAATTACAACTTGCCCATACAAATCAATCCTGTGTCAAAATTTTTGTGATGCGCACCGCGCATGAACCCAGCTGCCGTAATTGTTCTGCCTCACCTTGTCCTTTCCAGCAGTTATCTTTCTGCCACATACTCTGCAGGTGCTGCCGAACTTGGCCGTTATTCCACCGCGCTGTGGACTGTGACTGCTTCCGTATCCTCCGCTGTAGCCAATGCGGCCAGTATTGCGTCTTGCGTCACTGCGATGATCGTCATCTTGGAAACGGTGCGGATCATGCTCGTCCTTGCCACCATCCCCCAACATGCGCGCAAACTTCTTTCCTGGCATGATGTTCCAATCCATGTCTATATGCTGCGGCTTGGCCATGATGTCCTCTATTTGGAAGACGGCAATTGGCAGACGTATCTCCGACAGCATGTTGCATTGATTGTCCGAGAAAATACCCAAGCCGGTCTTTACCTCCGCCCAGCAAAAATCGTCTTTTGCAGGATGCAATGTACGGCGAGTATCTGCGTATTCCGCCTTGCATGCAAGGTAATCAAATACAAAGCTCGGGTTCTGAGCATCGTGATTGGATGGTTTTGATGTACGGATGACTTCCGGCCTGATGGATCCCGGAATACTTACACGTATCCTGTCAAACCCCATCTTGAATACGACGTTATCCAGATTCTTGCAGCTGTGTATAGTTTCAAGCGAGCAGTATGCCCACCCCTTCTGCGAACACAGTTCCTTGTAGTATGTCTCGCCAAGTGCCCCTTTCAGCGTCTTGGTAATTTTCGGACGCATTATTGTGCAATGAACATCAGGACTAAAAACTGTTCTTGATCCAGCATTACATTCTGGAGTCAAGATGCTGCTTGGTACTGAAAGTATGGTGCAACCGTCTAGCGCAAAGTTTTCGCGGTACAGCGGCAGCACGATATTGTGGATGCCGGCTGACGTTTTAAACAAAAATCCGACGTCCAGACAAAAGGCAGCTTGTGAAAAAAGCCACGTAGGGCGGAAGGGAGCTCAGGGCAATCCGGCCGCCACGCAACGGATAGCTGCCCGCCTCTTCGATTAACTTTCAGAAGGACGTATACACGCTCAGATGCTGGAAAGGATCAGTCTTGATCCAAGATGCTTCAGATGCCGCAAGCAGCTGTATGCGGATTGCCTGAAAAAAGAGGTGCTTGATGACACCAAGCCACGGAAATTGGCCAAACCCGGATTTTCGCATACGAGAAAAAGGGGGTGATCGGCCACGCTACGATTGCAATGACGGACCTGAACAGAACCGGGCATTGCAAGATGGGATCCTCTCCTCGTTCCAGCGTGCCAGGATTGCTGTCGACAGGGCAGATTGCAACGCAAAAGATTTCAAGGGTTTGGGTGCTGGAAAAACAGTGATCGGCCGGGCCATTGCAGAAGCAAAAAACCATCAGAACGACGAAGGCTGCAGAGTCATCGTTCTTGGTCCAGACAAGGGCGTGGTTGGCCGGCGTAGGAAAGTCGGACTTGCACGCGTACGGCGCAAAAGAACGCAAGGCGTGATGCTTGTCGACTCGGATTGGGCTTGAAAATGAGAGTCAGGTTTTTGACAATAATCGCACTCTGTATTTTTTTATCTTTGGCTGCCTTTGCTATTTTCATACATTCAACAAACTTGGAGCCGGAATCACATGCAGACATGGGTGGGGATGCAGTCGATCCTGATCCGGATCCGTCTCCCGGTTACGGCGCTGATTTTGCAGGAAGTTTGCTCAGTTTTAACTCAATATTTGTTGCTGGCCCAATCTTTTTGGGAATCGTTTCTCTGGTTTTTATCGTGTCAAACATAATTTTACAGATAAAAAAGATCCCAACTAGAAAATACATGCTCGTCATAGCTGCGGGAGTTTTGATATTTTTAGGCGGCCCTTGGATGCTAAGCGGGATTGAATCCCTATTGGTTATCGAGCAGCTTGAGCATGAAAATTACCGGATATTGCTGGTTGGCGCCTTGGTACAATTTGGCATAGGAGCAGTATTTATAACTCCAGGAGTCGTTGCGTTAAAAAAAGCAAGACTGGGAATCAGAAGATGAAGACTCGATACAAAATCACAGTAATCGCATTTTCTATCCTGCTGGGAATATTGTTTGTTCCGGTGGTTGCAAGCAACCTGTACTGCGACTATCTTGCAGAACACTGCACCTCTAGAATCACGGGGGTTGGCCCCGGCGGTCTTTATCTCCCCGCCGAATGGGGAACCAGGGACGATTGTCACTTTACCAATGAAAATGGCGTAACAGAACCGTGCCGCATTGACATTGCCCAGATTAATTGGCCATTTCCGCCACGCATCATGCATGGGCAAGAACACGAATGCGTCGAACTGTGTCCCGACGATGATCCCCCACCAAAGCCGTCAAGGCAAAATCCGTGAAACAGGCATTCCAACCTTCTTTGAGATTCAACTAATGGCATTAGGCCTTATGAGTAATCTGTACAGATCAAAAAATCAGGCAGTTTTTACGTCATTTTTGGCAAACACGCACAAGCTCTAGAGGGGTGATCCAAAACTAGAAATCGTGCGAGTTTTTCGAGTAATTTCACAGATAACTTGTATTTTGTTGGTGTACTGAGATGTTTTATGGTACAACTTCAGGTCCTATTTATACTGGCAAGCAAATACTTCCTAGATTCCTAGGCGGTTTAAATAGGACCTGAAGTTGTACGTTTTATGCAGATTCCTTCACAAATAATCGGAATCTGCTAGTTTTGAATCAACTCTCAGCATCATACCTGTTATTTGGCGGATGTCGTGCCACGGCTAGGAAGTTAAAAGAAAAAATACGGCAGGAAATATCGTTCATAAGGGATGTAGGTTAGCTTGGTATACTGCCAGCTTCGGGTGCTGGAGTTCGTGGGTTCAAGTCCCATCATCCCTATAACACAATAATTGAAACAGAAGTTTTGTAGGAAATCCACATGATGACTGCGCCACATCCTGTTGTCCATAGTGCGTGCAGTTGAAAATGGAATATTTTTTTGGTGAAATAGACACGATGTGTCGAAATCATGATCCATTTTTTTATGTGTGCGCTATGTATCCGGGGAACCGCGGCCTCCTGCGGGAGCCGTGCAGCCTGATCTCCCGTATCATCTCGATTGCAAGATCCTGCAGCAGTCCCCTTGCATCGGACATGACGTAAAAAAACCGCGCTGCTCAAGCCTGAAAAAATCGGGCGGAGGGCAGGGCCAGCACAAGAGATCTGGCTTGCTGTCGACTGCAAGGAATCCCCGTGCGAGTGAGGGGGACTTGCTGTCAGCTGCTGCCCTCCCTTGGCAGTGCCTAGGAGATGATCCAAGGCCAGAACCCATGCATGTGTCTGGACTCTTGCAGATTCATCAGCTGTCTGTCTTCCCAAAGGTACCCGACTCGTGGAGGTAGAGACGGCGACATGCGGATCTGCAGGCAGCTTGAGCTGCTTCAAGATTGGAGCCGCTTTTTGGGTTGCTTTTGGGAATGCTGAAGACAACAAGTTATTTATGGCACACACGCATAAACACACCATGATGTCCGTCCAGAACAAGGAAATCAAGGCAGTTCACATTGCAGACTTGGACAGCCTGTTAAAAAAATACGATCAGTTGCAGGATTTCCATAACGGCGAGATAAGGTGCCAGATATGTTCCAATGAGGTAACACCAAAAAACGTAGGAAGCATGAAACTAACCAACGGCAAGTTCCTGTTTTTCTGCAGCAATGCATCATGCTGTGATCAGATAGTTAAAAATAGCAGATAGCAGCATGTCAGCGTAACTACATGGAAGGCATTGTGCTAGAGGGTATGTTTGGATACTTGGTTCAAAGTTTTGAGGATTTCTGGTGGTCGCTTCCAATGGCCTTCCTGCTGTATCTGTTGGCAGAATCTGTCTGCAACTGTCACAGCCACTCAAGTCCGTCAGATATGCCCGCAAATTCTTTTTCTTCCTAGATCAATTCCTGGATCTGTCTTGTCAGGCTTTCGATTGAGGAACTGATTTTATTTTCCTGTCGGGTTACCTTTGTCCTGAGACTGTTGATTTTGGCGGTTCTTTCTGAAATCATTCGCTTTTGCTCGTCATAGCCTGCAGATCCGGTGGATCTTCTTTCCTTTAGGGAAGACACTACCGTTGTAGAGGAGATAACAGATTCCACAAGTTTTGGATCTACCTTTGTCGATTCTACAGATTTTTTGATGTCAGACGGAGTCAGTTTTGATATTGGTCTTTTAGATTCATGTGCCAGCTGAGTCAGGACCCCTGCAATCTTGTGGGTTATCCTAAACGGGATTCCTTCTTGAACCAGTTTTTCTGCAATATCAAGGGCGACAAGATTGCTTGACTCGGCGGTTTTCCTCATCTGTTTTTCATTTACTTTTAATGTCAGAAGCATTGATTTGAAAATCAACAAGGCACTTGTAGAAATTTTTGAGGTAGACCATATTGAAGGCTTTATTTGCTGTAGATCACGGCCGTAACCGGTTGCAAGGCCTTTTACGGTTGCAAGAATCCAAGTCAAGTTTCCAATAATCTCAGCGGTTTTTCCTCTTGTCAGTTCCAAAATATCGGGGTTTTTCTTTTGTGGCATCACGCTAGAAGGCGATGTAAACTCATCAGAGAGTTCAAGAAACGAAAATTCGGACGTAGACCAGATAATGAAATCCTCAGAAAGCTTGCTAAGATTAGTCATCAAAATGGAAATCATTGCAACGTATTCGGCAACAAAATCACGCGTACTTGTCGCATCAATCGAGTTTTCAACAATTCCATCAAAGCCAAGCATTTCAGCCGTGCTTTGCCTGTCAATAGGAATGCTAGTTCCCCCAACCGGGCCGGCACCAAGCGGACTTTGGTTAATCCTTGAAAACATTCCAAAGATTCTTTCAAAATCACGAAACAATACGTCTGCATGTGCCAACAGATAATGGGAAAACAAGCCAGATTGCGCTTGCTGGAGATGGGTGTACAACGGCATGATTGTTTTTTGGTGGTTTTTGGCCACGGAGATCAGGGACTCGATGGCATCCAGAAGACAGTTGCAGACCAGAAGAATGTCATCTCGAATCTTCATTCTGATATCCAAAGCAACCTGATCATTTCTTGATCTGGCCGTATGCATCTTGCCGCCGCTGGCCATTCCAGCCTTTTTGATTACGAGTGACTCAATTAGCTCATGAATGTCTTCGGCACCAGACAAGGAACCAGATTTTTTTTCTTTTTTCAAGGATTCCAGGGCAGCCAGTATCTTTTTTGCATCGTTTTTTGAAATGATTTTTTGCCGGTACAGCATCAGTACATGTGCCTGGCTTCCCACGATGTCATAGGCTGCAATCTGTGAGTCGTCGTTTACAGATGAGACATAATCCAAAGTAACATCACTCAAATCGTTGCCAAGGCGAGAACGATACATTACCTAAGGTTCTAGAATGGTTATATATAGCATCGACGCTTTTGCCCACATGAGCCAGGATATCAAACAGCTCCGTGTAAAACTTTTTGACGAGTTATCAAAGATTGTCGATCCCGAAATCAACACATCAATTGTAGAACTAGAACTGATTGACGAAGTCGACATCAATGACAGCAATGTCAAAGTTGATCTGCACCTTACAAGCCCTTTCTGTCCGGCGGTATTTGGCTTTAAGATATGCCAAGACATTCACGACAACCTGCTGCAAGTCGACGGGGTCAAAGACGTCAAGGTTAACGTGTCAAACCACTTTATGGCAGAACAGATCAACAACCAGGTCAACAACAGCCCAAATCCAAAAAAATCAGGCTAGCTTTTAAAACCCAGCATGTGTCCTCTAAGCAGCTGGATTCCCATTGCAGGATCAACCCCCTTGGGACAGACTTGGCTGCAAGAGCCGGCAAAATGGCATCTCCAGATTCCGTGAGAATCATCAATGATCTTTAGCCTGGAATCCTTTCCCTTGTCTCTGCTATCGGCAACATAGCGGTATGCCTGGGCAAGTGCCTGAGGGCCGACAAAAGAAGAGTCAGTTGCCATGGTAGGACATGCCGAATTACACAGTCCGCATTTGATGCAGTTTGCAAACTGGATGTATCGTTCCAACTCCTCGGGGGACTGTGGAAACTCCTTTTCGTCAGACTCAAGCTCGGTATCGTCTCTCACAAGATATGGCTTGATTTTGTGATGGGTGTCAAACAGTCTTTCAAACTTTACTGCCAGGTCACGGATAATTGGGAAATTATTCATTGGCGCAACTGTTATGACATTGGAATTCAGTTCGCTGATTTTTGTAAAGCATGCAAGTCTGGGCTTGCCATTAATCATCATTCCGCAGGAGCCGCACGTTGCTTGCCTGCATGAATATCTAACGGCAACGGAATGATCAAAATGCTTTTTGACCTCGAGGATTGCCTCCAAGACGGTAGTCCATTTTTCACAGGGTACTGTGAACTCCATGAATTTTGAGGCATCATCCTGTTGAGGGTTGTATCGTGCAATTCTCAGAGTAATCGAGTTTGCAGAGGATATCGGCGACGATGCTTGTTCGTTTGCAATGGCTGTTTTCAGGGTCATCTCCTCTCTATACCATCCCCATGTTAGTCATAATAATTGTTCGCGATCCATATGCTATCAAGCCAAGCATTGCTGCAAGGCACCCGTAAGAGACGGCCTTTTCGTATGTCTTTCCCTGCTTTAGTTCCAGCAGAATCACTCTTAATCCATTGAATCCGTGAACAGAAAGCAAGATCAGGATCAATTCCAACATTATTGCATACGGAACGAACCTGTAATTAGCTAAAACTGTCTCATATTCCAAGGATGCTGCAAATCCTCCGGAGGTCAGGCGCATCAGGACGTGAACGGCAACCAGTGCAACTGCTGCAAGAGCAGTACCGTAGTGGATTTTCATTATGGTGCTTTCTCTCATCTTGCCACTCACTCACCAAACATTACGGCCAATCCGTACATCATTGCAACGGCAGCCAAGACTATGGCAGAATAGATGCCAATCTTGTGCCTGTAATTCTGTGAAGCGGGATCGTATGGATAGTCAGGTCTTGCTGGTTTTCCAACACCCACACCGCCATGGCCCAGCATGACCCTGATTCCGTTTACAGTATGAAAAACACACATTCCGATTACGGCTGCCAGCAAGATGTGTCCCTCAGTTGTCTGTGTCAGTTCAAGGAACTCGTCCCATCCAGCCCGTCCTCGCAGAATGTTGCTTGTTTCATAAATGTGGCCAATGAAATATGCCAGCAAGCCAAGTCCGCTCAGACGCATCATCCAATAGGCCACACGCTCGATTCCATAACGCGTAGGATTGATCATTCCGCCGATGCCTTCCTTGTGTTCGTCGTCGGCAGTCATTAGTATTTCCTCTCCACTGGCTGATACTTTGTAATCGTAACGGGGAATGTCTTCATGATTGGTTCGTCAGGATCATAGTATGCAAGCGTGTGGTGTAAGAAGTTTGCGTCATCCCGCTTGGCATAATCGGTTCTGGCGTGTGCGCCGCGCGACTCCTTTCTGTTAATTGCACCCAAAAGAATGATTTCTGCGACCCTGAACATCGAGTCTAGCTCCATTACGTTTGAAAAGTTTGTGTTGTACTCTTTGGCTTTGTCATCAACGTGTCTCCAGGTTTGGGCTTTCAATTCACGAATCTTCCTCAGACCTTCGACAAGGTCTCTTTCGTTCCTATAGACGTATGCCTTTTCGTTCATGGTATCTGTCAATGCCTGCCTGATTTCATACGGATTGGCATGGCCATTTCCACGAAAGATTCCATCATAGATTCTCTTTTCTTCGGCCATTACAAGATGGTGTGGCCATTGGGCAGACGGGATTCCTTTTTGAATGTACTCTACTGCCAGCTCCCCGGTAATCTTTCCCCATACAATGCACTCGG
Organism: Candidatus Nitrosopumilus sp.; assembly: GCA_965214775.1. GTDB lineage: Archaea > Thermoproteota > Nitrososphaeria > Nitrososphaerales > Nitrosopumilaceae > Nitrosopumilus. The sequence continues at coordinate 527,729 of OZ243974.1, forward strand.
AGGTCGAATTTGCACCCAGGCGATTTGAGCCATGGACGCTGTTACATGCAGCCTCACCGGCAGCCCAGACCCCTTGAATTTCAGTGGCACCATCAATGTCAGTGTGCAATCCGCCCATCATATAGTGGCAGACAGGCCTAATGTCAAGCAATTCCTGTGCAGGATCAATTCCGGAAAATTTGATAGAGATTTCCCTAATGCCGCCGAGCTTTTCTTTGATTTTTTCATCTCCGACGTGGCGCAAGTCTAACTTCATGCAGTCAACCCCGGTTTCGTGTCTGAAACCCCTGCCTTCCTGAATTTCTGTCATAATTGATCTTGAAACAATGTCACGTGGTGCAAGCTCCATTTTTCCTGCCGCATAGTTTTTCATGAATCGTTCTCCCTTGTTGTTTAGCAGATAGCCGCCTTCACCCCTGGCACCTTCCGTAATCAGAATTCCAGATGGCAGGATTCCAGTTGGATGAAACTGGACAAACTCCATATCCTTGAGGGCCATTCCAGCTCTTAATCCCATATCCAGTCCGTCAGGAGTTGAAGACAGCGCATATGTTGAAAAACTATACAGTCTTCCTGCACCGCCTGTTGCAATGATCAGTGCCCTTCCTTTGATGATGTAAAATGTGCCAGAGCCCAGCTCGATTGCAGTAAGTCCCATGAACCTTTTTCCATCATGAACGATGGATGTTGCAAACCATTCGTTGAGGTACTCGATGTTTTCAAACTTTTGACAGGTGTCATACAATGTCTGCATTTCAAAGAATCCGACCTTGTCTGATGCATAGGTTGCCCTTGGGAAACTATAACCGCCAAAGTTTCTTTGATCAATCCTCCCGTCATCTCTTCTGGACCAGGGCATTCCCCAATGCTCTAGCTGATGAACCTCCTTTGGCATTTCGACACAGAGTCTTTTGGCTACGTCCTGGTCTGCAAGGAAATCACTGCCTTTTACAGTGTCATAGACATGGGATTCTATTGTGTCGCCCTCATCTTCAAAAAGAACAGCAGCTGTGCCGCCCTCTGCTGAGACCGAATGGGAACGCATAACCTGTAATTTTGAGACGATTCCAATTTTGAGATTCGGCCCTTTCTTTGCTGCAGCAATTGCTGCACGAAGTCCAGCCAAGCCAGAGCCACAGATAATCAGATCAAAATCCAGCGAATCTACCATTTTTCAGACAGACTTGCTTGGAGCGGGTTAAATATGTAGTAATAGCCAGGCATGATCCAAGATATGGCCCAAGTTCTGCCACTTATTCGGGTGATCCTGGGCGGTGCTACGGATCGGGTGGCCGCGTGATGGTTTGGATGCCATCTTCATCAGGCCCTCGATCCTGCTGATGACCGGCTCCATCCTTATGCCTGCCTGCTCGGCCGGGGTTCTCTCAGGAGACGAGTGCACCCTTACAAAGTCATGGTGGACCCTCATGGCATCTATGATCTTCTGTGATGACACGGGTATTCATCCCGCGCATCACCTTCACCCTGTCCCTCATGGTTCCATTGAGGCGCTCCACGCGAGAGTTCAGTCCCTCATGCCTTACGGAAACACTTCGGATGTTTTTTACTCGCGGGTTTCTTCTTGTAAAGTATTCCTTTTGAAACGCCTCATCATATGACGCCAGGCCATCATGTATTACCGCATGTGTCACTTTTGTTTTTGATTTTGCGTCTGCAAACACGGCTCTTGCATCTCTTATTTCCCTCCTTTGACTCACCACGCCACTTATCCAGAACCTCGTAGAATCATCCATAAAGTTCCACAACCACTGGTAATGCCCCTTGTCCATTGACTCGCGCCTTACGTGGACCACCATTTCGTCTACCTGGTACACTCCTCCTAAATTCGGAAGGGTCAGTGAGTCAACGAACGGAGCTACGACTTCTGCAAACCTCTGGACCCACCTCAGCACGGAAACGTCTGATATTTTTATGCAGTAAAACTGCTTCACATGATCAGCTATCTTGCGTAATGAGACCCCTTTGAAGTACAAGTCGATCGAGGCACAGATAATCTTTGAGTCCTTCTTAGAATTTACAAACCCAGCATTCACCACAAATCGGTAACCGCAGTTTTTACACAGGTATCTCTGGATCGTACCTTTTTTTGCGTGACGCTTGCCATTCTTAATTATGTCTCCCTGTTTGCAGTTCTCGCACTCTATCCTTTCTTCGGGAATTGCCAACACAACATCGTCTTGTTCAGCTACCTTTTTTCCAAGCTTTTTTGAGAACAGCACTGCACAGATGTGCTTGCACTGGATCTGCCGACTCTTAAAGTCTGGGCAGCTGCAGGCCCATCTGCCATCCTTCCGCCCACCTAGGTTTCGTCCATACTCCTTTCTTACGTCGTACCACATATCGCTGCTAGATTGTGACTTGACTGCATAACGCAGCTTGTTGATTTTCCTTATTGGATGATCTGCCGACGCAATCTCCATTCCGCGTACTTGTCTTTGCAACTCCTGTTTTGTTTGGTACATACTATTGTATATACTTCAGTGTATATAAATTTTAATATACCTTGGTGTATACCAATGTGTATGGTAAGCGAGTCTAACGTAAAAATCTACAAGGTTGGATCTAGGCACAGCATCAACCTGCCCAGCGCGCTAGTTACGGACAGCTTGTTCCCGTTTGAGCCAAACGAGAATCTGATAATCAGGATAAAGGGCAAACAGCTGATCATCATGCGCTCAGAATAGTGACCTGCAAGTCATAGTTTTATGAAATTATTGTACAAGTCTTCCCAAAAGTACCCCAAATGGTGGCTCCAAACTCGAAGCAATCCAAATCATCCCTGCATGCAGATCCGCATATAGCTGTTTGCATCACCCCTAGTCTAGTACATCTGGGAAGACTGTGTATGCTGACAATCATAAATTCTTGAATGCCATCTACTGCCTGTAGGAATGTTTGATCATGAAATACTTCAAGAACTTTTGCTCGCCAGTATACGAGGTCACCTCTCCCTAATAATTAGGCGCGAATTGCATACCGTTGTGATTTTCATGCCAGTCAGTAAAGAACGCGACCGCGTACTATGGTTTAACAAAATTCGCCGTATCATTTTCAATGGTTTTTATTTCATTATTGTTTTTAATTTTTTTAATTTCACCATAAATGTCAATGTCGTCTTTAATTTTTTTGCAAATTTCTTTACATTTTGTCAACTCTGGTGTTTTTGTTCTAGTAATGCTAAAGTCTTTCACATATGGTTTTATCTTTTTAAATAAATCCGTATTTAAAAATTCCATCAAATATATCTCATAAATTAGAGCATCCAATACTTGATAGTCCAAATATGTTTTTTCTTGATCATTAGAGTATAATGTTTGTATTATGACAGTAATTTTTCCAACTATCTCTTGATTCTCTTTTGCAGTTTCTTTTATTTTACATTTTGCTAATACTCCAATTGATTTAGTATGAAATTTTTTTTCATAATAGAATGTCATTAATCGTGAATTGATTATTGCTAAAAGATATTCATACTCAAATTTGCTAGACGTAACGCATAATTGTTGAAATGTATTTGATAGTCTTGTTTCTGCTTTAGTAATCTGTATTCCATACTTGTGTCTTATTTTTTGTAGATCTTTCCATTTGGTACCTGTAAACAGTGTGTTATCTGTAAAAAAATACCCATAATCTATTAAACCTACTAATGACTTATTTGTAATTCTCCTAACTAATAGCTTGGTATGTTCAAAAACTTCTTTTATTCTTGGACGATGGTGTTCTTTTGGTTGATAATCTAACCATCTATGTTTTGAGGGTAAAAAGTATCTATCAATGTCTTTTCCTTCAATATATGGCAAAAAATTTTGTTTTTTATTATTAAACACATAATCTTCTTTTTTCTTTTTAACATTTTTTCCTGAGCCATGTTGCAGAATCATTCCTTGTTGACAATAAATTATGCTTTCTAGATCAACAGATTTTTTTTCAATCATATTAATGATCTTGTCACTTTCTAAAGATCTTTTATCATTATATGTTAGATTAAGGTTTACTATGTGATTATGCTGTTTTAGAATAAATTGCTTATTTACTGTGATTTTTTTACTAGTGTCCCAATTCTCAAAAATGAATTCATAATCAGATGGATTATTCATAAGAAGAGTGATCACGGTATGTACACCAGCATTAGGGAATTTTCCCGTGTATGCTATACCCAAAATTGTAGTTTCATTAAATAAAAATTCTCTTAATGTGCTTGCAGATGCTGAATCTAGAATGCTATCTTCTGTTAGAAATCCAAAAAAACCCTTCTTTGCAAGCAATGATATTCCACGTTTCATAAATGCCCAGAACAGATCAAACCTTCCTTTCATGATGCTTTTATTTTTGTATGAGAATTGTTCTTTTAAGAGAGGTTTCAAACATGCGTCAATTTTCTTCACTTCTATGTAAGGAGGATTCCCAACAACAGCATCAAAACCTGGATTCTTTTTCCTTTTCCCATCATCATTATGGAATATGTCCGGAAACTCCAGATCCCAGTGGAAGAACGAGTGCTTCTCTGCCACACGCTTGACCTCGGGCCACGTGCTGCCCTCGGCAAAAAAGTCAAGGCTGTTCTCGCCGATTTTTGCGACATAATCGCCAGAATCTAGGAAAAGTATTGCGACAGATCCGACTGTCTTGCTTTACTCTTGCCCGTTTTTTTCGAATCCGATGTTGCATCATGAATTATTTCGACCAAACGTTTCTTGTACTGTTCTCTGCCTGGAAGCGAGTTTGTTCTTCCTAGTTTGTTAAGATATTTTTTTTCCTTCTCAAAGAGATCTAACTTCTTGAGCATCTTGTGCTTTCTTTTTAGTGCTCTGTAGTATGAAAAGTACACAGAATCAATAATCTCGCTTTTCTTGAAAATCTTGACCACGGCCATTAGATCGTGAATGTAGTCCTTGCTTAATCCAAAATCCCTGGACATAGCCTCATTGTAGTTTATAATTTCAAACTCGTCTTCTACCGATTCATTGAACGCATTAATCAGATTTCCCAGCTCCCAGTACAGGGAGCTTGGCAGATCCTGATATTTTTCCTCTTTTAGCGATGGTCCGTAGAATAACTTTTTTGCAGACTGCACCGTATAAAGATATAGTTTTTTGAACTTTTCGATCTTTTTCTCCAGTGTGTTGCTGCTGCCTACGTAATATGTAAAGTCAACCAGAACGCTTGTCTTCTTGGTGTTGTGCATGTCCTGTGTTTGTACTATGCGGATGGGTATTCTATCTGTCAAATCCACACCGCATGCAGTATTTTTTCAAACTTTTCGAGGGTCTCTATGGCATCCATTTCTATCTGATCATTTTTTGCTTTGATCAGGGATGAGATGACCACCCTAGTCAGATTATAGTCACGTAGTGAGGGGTTTTTGGATACGGATTGTGAGAATGGATGTCCTATGTTGTACACTACCGCCCTGTTTTGGACATCAACCCACCCCTCACGTGGATCATCTGGGAAGTCCTCCGGGATTATGTAGATTCCTCTTGTTTTTCTGGTTTTATTTACTCCCTTTTTGTCGGCTTTGTCGTCTTGGTATGTTCCCGTTCCATGATCATCGCCGCTAGGAGATTTTGTAGACTGGGAGTCGTTATCTGTCCTTTCACCCTCAGTCTCGCCTGTCTTGGGAGCTTGTTTCCCCGGGCCCTCGTTGATGGTAATATCCCCCTCTTCTCTTGCAACAGATATGTCATGCTCGCGCGGATTTGAAAATGGGTTTAGGAACTTTAGCTCCGGATTCTGTAGTATCTTGTCTAGTCTTTTGGTAAGCTCGTTTACAACTATGTTTGTTTTCGAGGTGATGTCTTCATGTTTGAAGATCAGTTTTCTTTTTTCTAATTCACTATACAATCTTTTACTTACTTGGCCTCTGATTTTGTTGGTTTGAAAATTCTTCTTAAAGTTCTCCTTGTTGGCAACCAGATGTGCGGCAAGAATCGATACGTCTGCCATGCAAAGAATTTTTTTACTGTTGTCCTCTTTTATCAGATTAGCCCATTCTACCAGTTCATTTTTTATTCTTTTTCCAAATACTGAGTATACGATATGGCGCCGGTCTTCGGGAATTTCGTCTTTACATATCCATATGTGGCATGGTATGTAGCTGTTTGCAACCTTTATTTTTACGTGTATACTTTCCCCTGAAGGTTGCCAAGGCATGATAGGTCTGTCATCTACGGATAACTCTAATTTCTTTGAAAGCAATGCGTCATTGAACCAGAATCGCAACTTTTCAGATATGTTCTCCTGCAGCCAGATGTATCCCTCTGGGCTTACTTTGACCCTGTACGATGTTCCGTATTTGTGATCTAGCTTTCTATTTCCGGTTATCTGAGTGATTGAGCCACCATTCAAGCTGGAATCATATTGGACATCATCCCCTGCTCTGAACATTCTAGAAGCTAAAATGTCGCTGTTTTTGCCAGTAATTGTAATAATTTCTGCCTGATCCCATGCGGCTAGAAATATTTTTGCGCCAACGCCTGCAAATCCAATGCCCTCGCCTTTTGTTTTTGTAGATGATGAGATTGTGTGATATCTCTCAAAGTCAACTGGCTTCATGGGTGGCCCATCGTTTAGAAATACGATGTAACAGTTGGAGTCATTACGGACAAGATTGATTTTGATTTTTTTTGCCTTGGCATCAATGCCATTTGCGATGGCTTCTAAAACAAGAACTTCCTCTTTTGGGTATTCATACATGTCAAGCAAGTTGTTTAACGTTTCAAGTATTTTGATCTTAAGCTGTTCAGTCAACTGTGTTAGCTGTCCGGTTTGGAATAATATGTTTTATGAAATGTTACACTGGCATCAAGATGCCGGTACATGTCAAGCAGCTCTTCCACGGTGTATCTGTTGTACTGCCCCATGTAAAACTCATGCCCTGCAAGGATATGCCCTAATCCGAACTGTATTCGGTTGGCCTTTGTTATGAAATATGCACGCAGGCTGTGCACGTGTATCGTGTACCTATTCTGCTTGCAATGATCATATTTTTTCAGCATGCCGGTTTTTTTCCTTGCAGCCGCAAAACGCTTGGTCACAAGGTTACTGAACTGATCTGATCTTCTACGTCCTGCAAAGACATAATCCGATGCTTTTCCTATGTCTATCCTGTACCGGATCATACTCGATACTTGTTTTGAGAAGAATGTGACACGTGATCTTCCGGTCTTTGTTATGGATGCAGGTATTCTTACCGCTATGTTTTCATGTGCAAGATCAAGATTGGAAATCCTTATTTGTCCAAGCTCCCCCACTCGCATTCCGCTAGATACAAGCGCCAGAAGATGAAATCTGAGCTCCGGTCGGGATGCTTCAAGAATGTTTTCCATGATCTCAGGCGTGATGGGCAGCTGGCTCTCACGTAGCAGTTTTGGAAACTTCAAATTTTGTTTTATGCCTACTGGATCAAGCTTTATCCCGTTGTACCACAAATATGATCTTAATGAGTTAAAGTAACACCTTATGCTTGAGGAAGCAATCCCACGTCCCACATTCCATTCTATCCACTCCTGAAGAAATGGGTAGATATCCTCTTCATTGTAGTGAGACAGATCCTGGGCGTCTATCCCGAATGCGCGAACGTTGTTCACTGTACATTGAAATAGTTTCTGTGTTTGTTCTGATCTCATTTTCAATGTAGACATATAACTTGACAGTGTCTTGTGTTTGGTACCACGCGGCGTATACAAAACCATCATGTAAGATTTTTAAAACTGCTATATTACAGAAGATGTGAACAAAACGCAATTCATGCATTTCAAACCATAGTCATGTTGTATTTTATCTTGATCGTGGAAAATTAAACACAGTCCAATCGTCACCTTTATCTTGAGGCCTTGATCATCACCACACAACAGGATGCTACGAGAAGACAACGTGATTGACAACAAAAACGTAGTTCTAAAAGAAGAACTGTTAAAGATCTTGCCAAAGACCAAAAATGCAAGCATTGCTGTAGGGTATTTTTTTATATCTGGACTATCAGCTGTGGTGGAGTCATTACAGGGTGTTGACAAAGTTCGCCTGCTCATATCAAACACCACAGATAAGGCGACTGCAGAATCACTCATTGAGGGATTTCACAGTATTAACCAGGTAAACAGGGAGCTCGGAAGGCAAAGTCACGTGAACGACGACAGAAGGGACAGAATTCGGGACGATTCAAAAAACAACATCAAAAAATCACTGGAATACATGAGTCAGACAAGCGGCGACAAAAAGACAGTCATGCTTCTCATAGAGATGATGAAGACAAGCCAGATGGAGGTGCGTGTCTATCCAAAAGAAAAGCTGCACGCAAAGGCCTACATATTTCAGCCAAGAGACACCGACTTTGCACAAGGGCTAGGTATAGTGGGATCCAGCAACCTGTCCCTTGCGGGAATATCCCATAACAGCGAGCTGAACCTCAAGACATTCAATGCTCCAGATGTCAACCAACTTTTGAGTTGGTTTGATGAGTTATGGGAAGAGGGATTGGATTTTACTGAAGACTTTAACATACTGTTGTCAGAATCGTGGGCAGGAACAACATATTCTCCTCGGGATGTGTTTCTCAAGGCCGCATACTTGGAGTACAAGGACAGATTGGAAGACCAGCATGAGATCGATCCGATCTGGGGTACAACGTTTCCGCAACTATTCCCGTTCCAGAGAAACGCCGTGGATCAGTGTCTTACGATGATCGAGTCCTATGGAGGGGTGATAATCGGAGATGTGGTGGGCCTAGGAAAGACATATGTTGGAACCGCACTGCTAAAATACCTGCAGCTGCAAGATTACCGCCCGCTGATAATCTGCCCACCGCCACTTGAGCCAATGTGGGAAAAGTTCTGCGTAGATTATGAGGTTGATGCAAAGATACTCTCACGAGGAAAACTGTCCCAGGACAGCTTTGAACTATATCAGGACTACAGATACAAAGATCGTGACTTGGTACTACTAGATGAAAGCCACCATTTTCGAAACAACGACTCACGACAATATGAGAATCTACAGCAATTCACACAGGCCCGCGATGCCAAAGTCATACTACTTACTGCAACGCCGTTTTCCAACGAAGCCAAGGACATCAAGAATCAGATAATGCTGTTCCACCAGTCCGAAAAGACACAGATACCGCCTGCGAACGAAACTGATCTCAACAGATATTTCGTCACGGTAAAAAAGGGAGAGGCCGATCTGGTGGATCTGCTTCGACACATCATGATCAGGCGAACACGGCGATATGTACTCAAACAATGGGGAGACACGGATGAAAACGGGAGGGATTTCCTAAAAGTCGGAGATCAGGACAAGTATTTTCCCAGCCGTAAGATGAAAACACAAAGATACGACATAAACAAAGTTTACCAGAACAAGTATGAAACAATCCTAGAATGTCTTCAGCGAGGCGAGCTTACATTTGCCAGATACAGCATTGGACTGTACGTAAAAGACGAATACACGGACGTTGAGTTGTACAAGGAGCTTGGAGCAGCTGGAACAAAACTCATAGGACTGATCAGGACGATTCTGCTGAAAAGAATGGAAAGCAGTCTTGAGGCGTTTCAGGAAAGCATTGCCCACTATATAAAAACCCACGAGATCTTTCTTAAACTGCTAGAGGAAAAAATCATCCCCATAGGTGATGTCTCCTACAAATCAATACACGATCTCATAGAATCAGACTCAGATTACAGTACCATATATGATCCTGAGACAATAGATGAGTTTCGCAAAAAGATCGAAAAGGCTGGAGAAACAAAATACAAGTTTGAAGCATTCAAAATAGAGGAACTGACTCGGGACATCGAAAACGACATCAAGATCTTTAACACGATTGATGGCCTGATTCACAGGCTGTCATACAAGACGGATGACAAACTAAAGAAATTACAGGAATTGCTGGATAAAGAATATGTCGGTAAGAAGGTTCTGATTTTTTCCGAGTTTACAACCACGGCACGATATCTGGACAAGCACCTGAAATGGAAAGGCCACAAGGAACAGGTTGATTCTACCACAGGCAACATGATTCAATGTGCAAGAAGGTTCGACCCCGACAACAACCCAAGCAGTGAAAAAAGGCCCGACAAGTCAGAGGAGATCTCACTGCTTATATCAACAGATGTCCTGTCAGAGGGGGTAAACCTCCAGGCAGGACAGGTAATCATCAACTATGACTTTCACTGGAACCCTACCAGACTCATTCAAAGGGCAGGACGAGTGGACAGAATAGGAAGCAAGAACGAATTTGTCACTGTACACAACTTTCTTTTGGATCCAGATATGGAGAAGGACTTTAGGTTGGAAGAGCATGTAGACCGGAAAATAGACAGCATACAGCAAAAAATCGGCGAGGACTATCCAATATTAAAGCCGGGTGAACCGGTAAACACAAAAGACACTTACGCAATCTACAAAGGCGATGTGTCCATTCTTGATCACGAAGAGGAAAATCCACTAGAGCCCTCAAGGTTTGAAAAAATGTTAACGGATGTACAAATGAACAGCCCGCAGTTATGGGAAGATTTCACATCGATTCCAGACGGAATCAGAGGTTCTGACGGGACAGAAACTGGAGGTGTGCTGCTCTTGGCATGTGAGAGCGGGACAGAAAGAAGCGGCAAGGTGAGAAAATACTATCTTGTCACACCAAACGAAAAAGTAAACGAGATATCCTCACAGAAAGCACTGGAAATTCTAGAATCGGAGGACAAATCAACACATGCCACCCCTTCAAGTCACGACAGCCTGGTCGCTGCAGGATGGCGCCAATTCGTGGAGGAATCAGAGCAGATCAGGGCAAGAGCCTCAAGCACAAAACTAACCAGGCCACAAAAATGGATACGTGAAAAACTAATGAAGATGGACAAAAACGATACGTTTACGGATAAAAGGCAAGAGATTGAAACTCTGCTAAAGGCATACTCTATCCCAATCCTCAAGGGAAAACTAAACAGAGAATTGACAAAGATTACAAAAGCAGGCATGGAAGACATGGAGATATTGGGCAGCCTTAGTCAGCTGTACCTGCATTACAACCTGCAAAACCAGGTAAGACAGGATGAGGAGGAGGCAACATCCCCCAGAATCCTATACAGCATGTACGTTGGGAAACATGACTGACAAAAAACTAGAAAGTTTGGCATATCGACTCAGGGATCTGACCTCGTTAAGAGATCTTTTTTCAGAACTGAACTTTGATTTTGAGGACAAGCCAGTGAATAAAGACAGCTGGAAGCAAGATCAGAAAGATAAGGTCACAGAAGCCAGGGTCATAGCGAGCAAAAACAACTATCAGATATGCTATATCAGAACAAACACAAACTCATTAAAGGATTGGAAGGGCATATCATCCCGAATAATCAAGGACAATTCTGGACTATGTATGGTGTGCTCGCACAATCCTGACGGGTTTAAGTGGGTCTTTTCAAGCCTGTCAAAAAACTTTTCACAGTCCTTTTCAGAGACCAGACACGTTCCAATAGACATCACCGGGGATTCCGGTGTGCCCAAAACCTTCATCGATTTTTTGGAGGCGCTAAAAATCAAGGGAAAGTCCACCACCACATCCATCACCACCCAGATATCCAACGCATTTGACTCGTTCGCAGTACAGATTCACGACGAGCTTACCGTAAACGTGTTCGAGGCGTTGAAGATCCTCTCTGAAGGGATAATTCTGGACGAGTCCAACGAAATGCAGTTGGATGAACAGCTACTCGAGGAAATCCGAGAACCGGTATTCATTTTGTTATACAGGATCATCTTCGTATTGTACGCAGATGACAGGGGAATTTTTCCAATCGACAACAGCACCTATCATGACGAGTTTAGCCTGAAATGGATCAAGCACGAGTGGTTGCTAAAGGGGCAGGATCCAAAAAAGATAGACGAATACGGTGTCCAGGAACGCTTGTGGCGACTGTTCAGACTGATCGAGTACGGCAGTGAGGATCTAGGATACAACCCCGACAAGCTTTTCATGAAGCCCTACTATGGAAGGCTGTTTGACAGGCAGATCCATTCAAGACTGGAAAAATACAAAATAAAAAACCAGTATTTGCTGGAAGCCATCGGCCTGCTTACGCGCACACGTGACAAAAAGGGGAACTATTTTTTCCTCGATTATTCGGCACTGGAAACAAGACACCTTGGTTCCATATATGAGCGCCTTCTGGAATACCATCTTACGGTCAAAGACAAAAAGATCGCGGAGCTTCCAAATCCAAAAGACCGGAAGGCATCAGGCAGTTACTATACCCCCCAGTACATCGTGGATTACATCGTGGAAAACACAGTAGGTCCGCTAATAGACCACATCATAAAGACGACCGCCGAACCTGACGAGCAGGTTGAAAAGATATTGGACTTGAATGTTTTGGATCCTGCAATGGGTTCTGGCCATTTCCTGGTGGGAGTTACAGACTACATTGCACGGAGGATATGTGAAATAGAGTTTACTGGGGAGATACCCGAGCAGGTGTTTGTGGAGCGCAAAAGAGACGTGGCCAGGCGGTGTATCTATGGCGTAGATCTAAACCCATTAGCGGTGGATCTGGCCCATGTTTCCCTGTGGCTTGAGACGCTTTCATCTGAAAAGCCACTATCTTTTCTGAGTGCACACCTAAAAACAGGTAATTCGTTAGTTGGTGCCAACATAGACGACATATTTGCAAAACAGACAACACTGATGGAGTCGGCAAAGGGCAGAACGCAGTTCAAGAAAACTGTCAGGGACTTTATCATGCTTGAACAGCTTGAGGACGATACTGCAGCTGCAGTAAAGACAAAGATGGCAAAGTACAAAAAAATTCAATCAAAGGGAACCATATACTATCAGCTGAAATTTTTACTGGATGCCAAGGTGGCAAAAAACTTCGGCGTGGAAGTTCCACCGTTAGGCGATTATGTCGCAAAAATCGGCGAGAACAGCCTTGACTTTTTTGCCGAGGGCAGCACGTGGCCCGAGGTCAAGCGTGTGGCAGAGAAGCACTCGTTCTTCCACTGGGATCTGGAGTTTCCGGACATATTCCATAATGATGATGGGAAAAGGAAAAAGAATCCAGGTTTTGATGCTGTTGTTGGGAATCCTCCATATGGAGCGAAGATATCAAAACATGAACAGAAATACTATAAAGAGAGATTCTCAAAGGTAGGAAGTACTGACACGGCACAATTAATGATGCGTGCATCCTTTGACCTGCTATCCAAATTTGGAATCAATGGATTTATCGTTCCCAAGGCACTTACATTTGCATCAAATTGGAAAAAAATTAGAATGCATCTGATGACAAATTTATCAACACTGATAGATTGTAAAAAAGTGTGGAAGGACGTAAAACTTGAGCAGGTTATTTACATATATCAAAACAGTCATACAAGAGAATCCTATCTTACTGGATCACGAATAAAGCATGATCTTATTGCAATCACAAAAATCGACAAGAACGAATGTACGATGTTTGAATTTTTGATTAGTGGGCTTGAACGAAACGAGATCACAGTGGGACAGAAAATACATGCAAAATCTGAGAAATTAGGAAAATATATTACCAACAATAGAGGATGTATGCTACAAAATAAGATCAGAGAAAACGGCGAAGTGAAAGTAATTGGCGGTGCACAGATCCAACGATATTACATCACAAAGGAATTGAAAGGATATCTAAATGCCAGAGACATTAACGATAACAAAGCATATATCCAAAAAAACTCGATTCTCGCACAAAATATTGTTGCACATGTTGAAAATCCAGTAGATCATCTAAAGATTACTGCAACAATACCACACAATGCCAGATTTATTGTATTAGACACAATAAACCAAATCACGGTAAACATGATCGACCCATATTATATCTTGGGGTTTTTAAATTCAAAAATATTAAACTGGTATGTATACAGATTTATCTTTGCCAAGGCAATTAGAACCATGCACTTTGATAGTACAGTAACAGATAGAATTCCAATTATTATAGACAAGAAAGAACAGGTAATTAAAAGGGTAAAAAATCTAATTCGGCTACATACAAAGCCTTCAACACTTCAAAGAGACAAAGACATATTGACCGAAGAAGATGAACTAAACCGTTTGTTTTATCACATATTTGGCTTGACAGATGATGAAATCAGAATGATAGAGAGTTCAACTCCGTCTTAATTGACATGGTTAATACTCAGATGTCACACCACACAGCTTTGGCCAGCAATATGCATCGACATCCCGGATAATTGAACTGCAAAAGTTAGCACTTCAAGATCTTGGTGAAAATGTCCATCCAATAGGCCCAGTAATCTTGACAGATCATGCAGATCTGAAAGTATGAAGTCACGTCACTTACTGGCTAGACATCTAGTTAAAACATCCGTCCACAACACGGTGATGATCCTTGCTTCTAATCCGTGCCGAATCAGACTGACCGTACTTTATAACTAACGTTGGCAATCAAGCAAATTCATGCCTAGTTGGTAAGGGGAAGCGATCACATATGCCTACGACCACCCGATCCGTAGCACCGCCTACGACCACCCGAATAAGTAGCAGAGCTTTGATCCATAATCTTAAAATATGTCACTAGTGATATCGCTAGTGATGATTTCTGAATGGTTCCAAAGAGTCGGAAGTTCAGTTCCAAGAGGATTTTCCAGATATTTCATTTTGGAACTATTGAAAAAGAAATCACATTCAGGAAAAGAGATCATAGACTATGCCGCAGAACAAAGTAACGGAATCTGGAAGCCGTCACCGGGATTGATCTATCCGCTATTGGGAAGGCTGCTTGATGAAGGATTGATTGAGGAGGACTCGGACAGAAAATATCAACTAACCAAGAAAGGAAGGAAGACTGCAGAAGATGTCGGCAAAGTAAATGATATTGTAAAAAATCAACTAGATGTTCTCTTCAGACTAGGCAATGTGGGAAGGTTTGTCGCAATGGATCTAATTGAAAAGATCTCCTCGATGGGTGCAATCCTAAGTTCAAACATAAGCAACATGACTGGACATGAGACAAAAAAATACAAAGACTTCCTAGAGTCCGAATTAAAGAAGATTCAGGGAAAGAAAGTCAAAGCAAAAGGCAGGCAAATAAAGATCGACTAACAGCAGTTTGGAAAAAACAACACATATCGTAACAGGTCGGGCTCTGAAAGCTGTTCCTGATTTTAGGCACGAATCTACACGGGAGACCTCCCCGAGATAACAAAACTCGCACTTGAACTTCCAGAGCCCGACCTGTTACCACATATCTCTCCCTCTCTCCCCCCCCAAGTCTTAAAATCATAAATAACTAATCCAGTCATGGAAAAGCAGAATGAGAAATTTAAAAAAAATGCTGAGAACAGGAAAGCCCCTAGTCATACCCGGAGTCTATGATGCCTTGGGGGCAAAAATTGCTCAAAAAGTAGGCTTTGAGGCAATGTTTCAGACAGGATACGGGACTTCGGCTGCATTATTTGGAATGCCAGACTATGGGTTTGTCGGGGCAGCAGAAACTGTGGATAATGCAAGACGAATTTGCAGGGCAGTCTCAGTTCCAGTAATTGTAGATTCAGATACAGGATACGGAAATGCCCTTGGTGTTTGGAAGCTAGTCAAGGAATTGGAGTCTGCAGGCGCATCAGGAATGTTTTTAGAAGATCAAAGGTGGCCAAAAAGATGCGGACACATGCAAGGAAAAGAGGTAGTATCTCAAGAAGAATATACGGAAAAATTATCCGCCGCAATTGATGCGCGAGAAAGCAAGGACTTCATTGTTGTTGCAAGAACCGATGCAAGAGCTACTGAGGGATTGGATGCAGCAATTGAAAGGGGAAGGCAAAATAAAAAGACAGGTGCAGATGCAGTCTTTGTCGAAGCGCCAAGGTCAATCGAGGAGATGAAAAAAATCGGAAGGGAGATCAACGCGCCGCTTGTTGCAAACATGATCGAGGGAGGGGCAACACCGTTGAGTTCCGCAGAAACTCTAAACAAGATGGGTTTCAAGATAATTCTCTATCCGTTGTCAGTGCTATATGCAAATACATTTGCAACAATGAGCATACTTGCAGAGTTAAAAAAATCCGGAACGACAACGAAATCCAGGCAAAAGGTTGTAAATTTTGATCAGTTCAATGATCTTGTAGAGTTGCCAAGGTTTAGAAAAATGGAAGAAAAGTACGGATCCTCGAAAATATAGTGAATGAGTAAATAAAAAATTTCAAGTAAAGTGCAGTTATGCTGCGTTTCTCTTTACTTCAATTTCTATTGTTGAAACATTTCTGGTTCTGCCGTCTTGTGACTCTAAAGATTCTGAGCCAATGCTAATACTTCCGATAGAGTAACCGGCATTTTCTGTTTTGCGTGCAATGATTTGAGCTACGTCTACAGCACGTCCAATGCTGAGTCCTCTAGCTTTGATGTTGACGGCAGGCAAGTTTGCCAATTGAATCAATGTTGATGTAACATATGCCATCAATGGCTTCTTACCGATGAATATGGTGTCTCTTGCTTCGGTTGACATGTAAGACTTGGTATTTAAGGATAATTTAAAGCTAAAAAAGGATGTCTGTGAGTCAGTTAAAAAAATGGAAAATTCGAACCGATATTAACTAGAAGATATGATTTTATTCATAATTGGAAAAGATCGCCAAGATATTGGAAAATGGAAGCAGTGAAGAAAAAATCCAGGTCTTGGAAAAATTGGAATCGGCAAGCGAGCCAGAAATTCTAGAGAAAATTATTTCAAAATTGGATGATGATGACATCAAAGTCAGGGGCCAGGCGTTTAGTTCACTTTTGCTAAATAAGAATAAAATTTCAGACTTTTTGATAAGCAATTTAAAGTCTGCAAGCAAGAACATCCGGGGTTTTTCCTTGCTTGTTTTGGCAAACAGGAATGAGACAGATGCGATTCCAGAGATCATCAAGATGGTTGGAGATGAGCGCTCAATGGTCAGAACGTGCGCGATAGGGGCGTTAAATTTTCTAAAGGCAAAAGATGCAAGAGAAATATTTTTGAAATCAATCAAGGACAAAAACCTAGAAGTCAGAAAAAGCGCGGTTCAAGCAATCATAGATCTCAGAATTCCGATAAGAGAAGATCAAATCAGTGAAATTGTCACAGAAAATGACAAAGAGATTGAAAAGTTAATTTTGCGATTAAAAAGTTAGTGGATCAAAAGAGGGTGGAATCCACACGGATTCAGACCCCCGATCACGCAAAAGATATAGCAACGAGCAGAAGTTTTTGAGTCAAAACATGGTCAGATTGCCCGTGAAAGACCTCAATTATTTATGAGCGTTGCTATAGAAGGTGATTGGAACGCTTACAATGTTCGTGCACTATTTTTTGTTTTTAAAAATCACAGAAGATAAAAATAAACTGTTTTTTAACTGGTTGGTTTAATAGACTTTATGCGTAATCGGTTCAGATCCAGGATTGTTACGAACAAATTCGCCTCATCCAGGTCGATTACGCATAAAGTCTAATACAGTTTCAATCGGCAGTTACTCAACTTGGGCATTTATGCATAGTGCGTGCAGTTGAAAATCGAATATTTTTTTGGCGAAATAGGCACGACGTGTCAAAATTATATTCCGTTTTTTGATGTTGGTACTACGCTCTGATTTCCACCCGTCGTGCAGGAGCCATAATGATGATGATGATGATGATGATGCTCATTACCATCAGGATGATGATGATGATGATGCTCATCCCCGACGCGTGGTGATGGTGTGCACGCGCTCTGGCCGACCCATATGGCATCTCTGATTTTTTCGGAGTTATTCTGTAGAAATGAGCGACTAGAAAGGTTTGATGTTGTTATTGTATGAATTTGCTGACGAATTCTACGACAATGTTATTGCTGACAGGCTCGTGATAACATGTATTGGCTGCTTTACTGTATCATTTCACCCTCCTGCTTGGCGTGATGGCGTTGCTTCTTTGCGCAGCAGAAGGGACTGCCACCGCGTATGCCGACTCTGCCCTCTTTGTCTCAGCAGAAAACCCCCGCTTTGAAAATCACTTTGCCGGCTCCATGGTAGTCGAGGTTGCAGTGTTTGATGACTCGATCAATGAGGTTGGAGAGGACAGGGGGGAGCCTGATGTCACGGTTAACGGGGATGCACTCAGGATGGTCCAGGCCACTGACGGAAACTGGTACGCCTATTTTGCAAGTACAGACTCTGCAAAGGCCGCCGATCAGACGTCCCTTGATGGTGGCGTTGCAGGCAGGGGACTGGACTTTGGTGCGTTCTGCGGGGAGGATACCGGCGCGTATGTTTTTGGCGTCAGCTTTTCTGAGACCGATGGGATATCTGTCCCAAGCAGTACCGGACTGGCCGGATTTACAAACGGTAAAGCAGGTCTTTCTTCCTGTACCGGCAGTCTGACTGCAGCAGGAGATAACCTTAACAACGTCGTCCGAAAGGCAAAGCCGGTCAATACAAACCCTGCAGTTGCTCCTGGCCAGATAGGCCTAGATCCCAGCGCCTGGCCGGTCATCCAGCTTTATTCGTTTGGTGACAAAGATGACGTTGCAGTCCGGTACGACTTTGGCGGCGGATCAAAGACGGTGGATCTCCACTATGACGAGATTCCAAACGTCTCCCTTGACATGGACAGGGACGTCTATCCTCCAAGCTCCGAGGTCTTTGTTACCATATCTGACGTGCAGCTGAACCAGGATCCTACCGATGAGGATTCCTGGACGTTTGCAGTAGGCGACACTTCTGCTGTGTTCTACAGCGCGTTTGCCGGCACCGGTTCTATGTCAGGTAGTGGCGGTGGTGGTGGCGGCGGTAGCGATCCCAGACTGGTGAATCTCCTGCCATATCTGGACGGCCTGGGATTCCATGACAACGGGCTGTTTTCAATGTCTGCAAGCTCCATTGTATCGCTGGGGACAAATCACAACCAGCCGTCAACCTTTGTCTCTGACGGCATTACAACCTATTCTGAAATCGTCACCTTTGCCGAGACACGACCCAACACGGGAATTTTTGATACCTCTGACAGTGGCAATGACTCTGTAGTTGAGATCATCCCTGATGCCCCTAGGGGCAGGGCCGACTACATACAGTACAACGGCCGGTCGCTCCCGGTCTTGTCCGGCTATTCGACTGCATCTGTGGCAACCGGCCCTGATGGCGGTGATGCTGCTACTGGTGCGGACGCATCCATCTCTGTTCCCGAATCCTGGGCCCCGGGAACGGAGATTCCGATAACCGTATTTGATGATGATCAGAACGTAAACTCCGGACTTCGTGACAGCCTTGATCTGTTCAGCAGCACCTCGATTATCCCGACAATTGTTATTGGGAGTCCTGCCACCCTGGAGTCTGCCTCTGATGTGAGGATTTACGAGTCCTCCACTGACACGCTGTCTGCAGGAACAGGCATCCCATCATCAACCCCAGATGACGGCTCTGCACGGATGTTTTTGGACACAAGAAGGGCCGCCGTGCTGACCACCTTTGAAAAGCTGTCGATAAGCCTGGGAATGACTGCCTCCTCGCTCGGGGATATCTTGATTGACGGTACCGGGGAGATGGGCACAAACTGGTTCAACTATGATCTTCGCTCGCTTAACCGAGATCTGGATCTGGACGACATATCTGATGCCAGCATCTCGCTTTATTTCGGAGGGCTCTCTGACGACACCTCCCGCGTAGTGATTGCCGATTCCGGGGATCTGAGTCAGTTTCAGGGACTTGTCCAAATAAAGGACGCCGACGTGGACTCGATTCTGGCCCAGTCAGGAGCAGCATATCTGGTCATAAACTTTGATGACTCAAACGACAGTGTGTCTGTGGCCTCGATTTCAGCAGGCAAAGGCGACGTCCAGCCCATCGTCTTTGACATCTTTTCATTTGGCCTGCCAAGGGAGGGAAATCAGGACATCAACAACTCCATCTACAGATTTGAGCTAAGGGAGACTGCAAGAGACTCCGGGGCATTTGCAGGAACCGTGGAATATGCGGTATCAAACCAGCTGAACATCATCACACCTGACCTGGTCAATACACTGCGCCCGATAGGCGATGACGTAAAGTTTGTTGTAACAGGCAGGATGTCAGACGAGGACGGAATAACAATTTCATACTCTGACATATCTGGCGTGGGAATCCTCACACCTGCTGCGGTAAAATCGTCGATATCCACCCACTCTGGCACGGTATCTGTTGACAAGCAGTCATATGGATTTGGGAGACCTGTCACGATAACCCTCACTGATCCTGATCTTAACCTGAGACACGATCGGATTGACATCTACTCTGTAATTAATAGTCCTGACTCGGAGAACGTCGATGCCGTCGGCGGTTCGGGCGACGAGCTGCTGCTGGAGGTAAGAATCAAGGGAATAAAGTACGGACGGTGCACCATTGATGGTGTCGAGCATGGAGGACTGGCATCCTCCGGCTTTTCTCTGGCGGAGACAGGTGCCGACTCTGGCGTCTTTAAGGGCGTCTTTAAGATGCCATCGCAAATATGTAACGAGGGCGGCACAGGACTGGTCTACACCTCCGGCGGCACCATCGATGTGAGGTACTTTGACTTTAGGGACTCGTCAGGCAAGCCGGACATTGTCTCTTTGTCCAGACAGCCTGCAATGTCTGATGATGAGCGCCATTACCACCGGCAGTTGCCCATGCTCAACTCTCACACATTTGACCTGCCGGTATTTCCGGACTCTACTGATGTCGTCTTGAGTGGAAGCATCGCCGGACACAAGCGCGGTGTCCCCGTGGAGGTAGTACTGACACTGCCAAACGGGCAGCAGCAGGGCTTTGCCATGCTTCCCTCCGGCACCGGCAGCTATCGCGGGCTTTTTACGCTTGACTCGAATTCCCTTCCCGGCGACTATACCGTCGATGTCTACTATCAGGATGTAAAGATTGGCGAGAACCGCTTTTCTCTGAGCGCCAAGATTGTCACGGAATCATCAGCGTCAGCATCAGCGTCTTCCAAGGAGGCAGGCGCCCTACTTGGATGGCTGGATGGCGGCAGTCCGGATCAGGCATATCGTGACGTGGTCAGATCTTTGTTAGATTCCAAATATCACCGACACGAAAATGCCGCAAATGACGACGGGCCAATTCCCGCATGGCTAAAAAACCATGCCAGGTACTGGATCGACGGCCTGGTATCTGATAAAGAGTATCTGGACGGGCTTGAATTTCTAGTCAAAAATGGCATAATTTCGATATAATCAAGTTGATCTTTGTTTCATTTAGTAAACTCGTAAAAAAAGGAACCGTTTTGACGTAACCATATGTGTCTCAAAAACAAAATTCAGATGGTACCAAGATAAATTGCAATGCAAACAAACAGACGCTATATGAAATCTTATCTGTATCCTGTGATCTAACATTACTGTTGGGCCTGAGTCGATATGAGCTTACCATGCACAAAGGTGTCAAACAGACTGACTTGCAACAACAGCAGGCGGAAAGCAATATATCGCGCAGACGGTGAATGGGAGATTCCGCCCGGATCAGGCATTTTGATCAAAAAGGAGGTGATAACATGATCAACGTAGGAATAGACGTACACAAAAAGAGATGCGTTGCAGCAGTAAAGGACGACTCGGGCAAGCTGCTTGAGCAGTCCACGTTTGAGAACAGCGTTTTGGCAACAACGAATTTTGCAACATATCTCAAGGAACAATACCGCGGACAGCTGCCAATAAAGGCAGTATGCGAGTCCACTGCCAACTATTGGATTATCGTACATGACACGCTTGAGGACTGCGGGATAGACACCGTGCTGGTACATCCGGCAAAGGTCAAGGTGATAGCGCACGCCAAGATAAAGGACGACCGCGTGGATGCAAATATACTTGCCGACCTGCTCAGAGCAGACATGCTGCCAGAGTCGTTTGTGCCTGACAAGCACTACAGGGATCTCAGAATGCTGGGCAGGACCAGAACCGGCAAGACGTCAGAGGCCACTAGGTGCAAGAACAAGATACGCGCCATACTTGCAAAGCATGACTATGATCTCGGAGTGGATCCCTGTAAGTGGGAACGATTTTGGCAGTGTTTTATGGGGGTTGTTTCCTAATTCCACCTGCCTGACTCCATCCGCATGTTTTTCTGAATTTTCGCCCTCTTGCATGACTGATCCACGTGGCATTTCAACGGTTTTCAGGAGTTCTGGCGAATTAGGTGGCAATCCCGGTCAGCTGCCAAAATGCTCCCATGGCTTTCTTTCTGGATGGAGATAGCACTGGAGGCGCTCACTCCATTCCAGCGTAGACAGATCAATGCCCCCAAAGGTCACCGCATCAGACGGCCATATGCACGGCCCTCCAAGATGCCCGTATACCAAAAAGGCAAGCATCATCCTGCCGTATGTCAGCCCCATGAAAAAACCCAGTACGGTTCCTAAAACTAACAAAAAATAGGGTCTAGTAGTACTCATGCCACCACGGAACATACAATCCCCAATAAGGAGATGGCCATACATATGACAGTAATTCTGGATTCGGTTCTTCATCTTGGACGGTGTATGAAAAATCGCTGTTAATTCCGGCATGATCGCGAAACGCGCCCGTATCACAAAGTCCGCCATAATTGCTGCTTGCTACAACTTTGGTGAACTCGTACGGTTGTGATGCAGCACCGTTCCAAGCTGCATATTCGGGCACCATGTGAAATCCCTGATCTTCTAGAATTTGCTGTGTGCTGCTTAGAGAGTCTCCACCGTAGTGAGTGGACGGATTCGGATCCGATAGGTGTGGATCCAGAAAGTTGCCTCCACACCAAGTAGGCCATGCCCCATGATGCATAGGCACTATTTTGTCATTCAATATGTTGGGCGTTACGCTCAGCGTAGTGCCAACAGAACCGCCATTACCATCAGCAAACAGTTTTCTGAACTCGCCTGATTCAAAGTCTGATATGATATCATGAATTCTTTGATCGGTACCGGTTTGTGACTCGTTTACCTGTCCTGTGGGCCCCACCACATCCATAACCCTGTCATTATACGATGCGTATCTTTGTGCTATCTGGATGTCCAACTCGCCAACATAGGGATCGTTTTGAGAGGATGCCATGTCAATGTCAAAATGATAATCTGAATCTATCAAGATGTGCCTTTCCATTACGTTAAACATCCGAAGAATATCAGATTTTTCATACACGGTAGAATCATGACCATCATCAATGCCACCAGGTGCTTGTTGTGCAAATGCGTTTGCCATTCCTACGGGGGTCAACAAAACCACCGCAACGGCCAGCATAGTAGGCAATACTGTCTTTGTTTTGTAATTCATGTCGCCACCTGTATCACGACCACTTGTTATATAACAACTGCTAGCCGTCTGCGGTATGCCTTTTGCGCACGAAACGAGCAGGAACCGGATCCCGTACTCGTCAAATGGGTGCAGGAAGGATCGCCCCTGAAACGGCTGTCCCTGCCGGCGGATCTGTTTTGCGCTATTTTGCATGTTTTCTGATCATCTTCCACATGGTGTCTGGCTCGATGGGCTTGTTTATCATGCCCCTGAGGGAGGCTGCCTTTGCCCCTCCGTATTTTGCGTCGTCCACCATGTATCTTGAGGTAAAGACTATCCGGGCATCCTGATCGTGCTTTCTCAGCAGCAGAAAGGTCTCGTATCCGTCAATACCGGGCATCTTCACGTCCAGAAAGACGATGTCCGGGCCGAACTCGCGGTACCGCGACAGGGCATCATGGCCGTTCGTGGCCGGAAGCACGTTATGGCCTCCGCGTATCAGGATCAGCTGCAAGGACTCCAGAAAGTCAGTGTCGTCATCTACGACCAGTATCCGCTTCCTGTTCACCGTGCCTGCCATCGTCAGCACCCCTATCTTTTGGAAGGCGTATTGTAAACGTTACCCGGTCATTGTCGCTGCTTGCTGTGATGGAGCCGTTGTGCCGCTCTATGATGTTCCTGCAGCTGGTGAGTCCGAGTCCTGTTCCCTGCATCTTTGTGGTAAACAGTGGATCAAACACGCGGGCCATGTCGTCCTGTGTGATGCGGGATCCGGAGTTCTCAAACTCCAGTGTTACGGCGCCCTCTTTGCCAGGGCCGGCGTCATGCAGCCTGATCTCTATGTGTCCCGGACTGTCGCCGATGGCCTGTACCGCGTTTAGCAGCAGGTTGACAAAGACAAACTCTAGCTTCTCGGCATCACACATCACCACCGTCATGCCGCCGCCGTGACCGTCACGGCCTTCAGGCAATCTCAGTTCGATGTTTGGCGGCACCGTTACAGCATCAAGGGATCTGTCCAAGACATCCAATACCGGCACCGGCTCCAGAACCAGCGGGACGGCGCGCACGTAGTTCAGGACGCCCTCTATCTGGTGCGACATGCGCCGTATGGATCGGTTTATCCTGTGCATCTCCGCGTCCACCGAATTCTGCGGCATGTCTCCTTTCTGAATCATTCCCAGGGAGTTGCGTATGGTGCCAAGCGGGTTTCTCATGTCGTGGGCCATCATGGCCGCAAACTCGCCTATGGTCGAGAACTTTTCCATCCTCACCCTTTCCTCCATGTGCATCCTAAACGTAGTCCAGATGAACACCACCAAAAGCACGTGTATTGCCACGTTGACTGCCCCCAGAATCGCCTGCAGAGCCATCAGCTGTGCGGAGAGATCCTCTACGTCGTGGCCCAGCCTTTCGGTGAGTATGTCAGAGAGGGCAATCAGCCGGGCACCTGTCTGCTCAAAGTGCCCCACGTCTGCAGCCGATACGTTCTCCCCGGATGCCAGCAGTGCCGATGCGGTGTCCCTGTACTGTTCAAACATGCCTGCCACGTCCCCCCAGCTGTCATCGAACCTGGGCGACAGCGGCGATATCTCGATGTCTGACATGCTTCCCCCACGCTTTAAGAAGTGGATGTTTTCCTCAAGATGACTGAGGACCTCGAATACTGCCGCATCCTCTGCCGTGCCGTGAAACAGCACGTGGTTCAGCTTGTTTTGCACCTCGCTTGTAAGAAGCCTGTTTTTTCCCGCAACGTTTACGGTGTTTCCGGTCAGAACCGTCTGCGACTCAAAGTACATTATTACCAGGAAGCTCGCTATGATCAGGGTGACCTGGAGAAAGACCACGGCTGCAATCTTGCGTACCAGCTCCATCCCGTTTCGTAACATGTTCTGGGAAATAAGGCTTCTTTGCTTTGTCCTGCGTGGGTAGATCCCGGATCCTTGCGCGTTTCGTGCGCAAAAGGCATACCGCAAGCCGATATCAATTGCTATAGCAACGAGCATAAGTCTTTGAGCCAAAACAAGGTCATTCGAAAAGTATAATGATCACGTAACTGGCGCAGTATGTATGGCAAAAGAAACAGACATCCTGTCAGAGGCCATGCGCAAAGAAAAGGATGCCAAAGTCTACAAGAAGATCATGGCGCTGATGTTTGTGCTAGAAGACGACATGGGCGTACCCGAGACTGCAAGAAAGATCCGGTGCAGTGAGAATTCCGTGCGTAACTGGCTGGCGAGGTTTTCGGAGGGCGGCATAGACGGTCTCCGGGATCTTCCCCGTTCCGGATGCAGGCCAAAGGTGGACAGGAAAAGTATTGCAGCCATAATGGATCTGTCTACTGCATGCAAAAGTACCGATGTCATGACGGTACGCGATGACATAAGGGATGCCACCGGGACAGAATACAGCATAGAACATGTCCGGAGAATGATGCGCCAGCATGGCCTGTCGCGCCGCAAGGTGCAAAACATACATGTCAACCATGCCACCCCAAGCTCGGTATACTCGTGGCAGTGGTATCTTGAAAACGTGCGTATTCCGTGCCTGAAAAACGACGGTTTTACGCTGGTGTCATCTGATGAGGCGTTCTTCGTGCAGGGCGCATATGACAGATACGTGTGGGGTCCGGTCGGCACCAGAAGCGTGGCATCGTACTCTGGAGACCACACAAAGGTGGCCGTGTTTGGAAGCATCGCAGAAGACGGCAGAAGGCTGTTCAGGACGTTTACGGGATCCTTTACGTCGGTGCAGTTCATAGAATGTCTGGAGGCGCTGCGCGCCAAGTTTGGTAAGGTTGCCGTCTTTTGCGACAGGTGGAGTGTGCACAGATCTACTGATGTCGCAGAATATCTGGTCGACCATCCCTATGTCAAACTGATAATGATCCCGAAAGGATCGCCGTACCTCAATATCGTGGAAGAATGCTGGAACTTGGGCAAGCATTTTGTTTTCAGGGGGATAGTGTACAGGAAAATCAGCGAGCTACGGCATGCCATATCCGAGTACTACAGGACGGTGTCGTTTGCCCACCTTAGCATGTACAAGTACATTTACAGATCGCCGGTCAAAGCCCTCAATTACTTATGACCGTTGCTATATATAACAAAGGCGTATAGTGACTGGTGAGAGCATGAACAGCAAGACAAAATACACAATATCTCTCTTGGCACTAACCTTGTTGGCTTCTGTGGGGATGAATAGCGCATTCGCACAGGCACCAGGACAAGACGATCCCGTTCATGAACCAAGTCAAACAGAACCCATCTATGATCCAGTCATGATTCAATACATGAAGGAGCTAACCGCTGATCCGGGAAAAACGGTAGCCGAACGTCCTATTACAAACCAAACATATTCTGTCACAACAATAGTGCGTGAAATCACCGATGATAAATATGCAGTAAAGTCCACAACCCGGATTGACGGTGAAAAAATATCATCTGAGAAATTCAGGATAACGGCAATTGATAACTCAACCTACAAACTGGTAAACAACAGTCTTGGCATACGCCAGGTTTTCACCGACATTCCCAGTGAAGCGGCAGGTGCAGGTTCTGGATCCTCAACACCTAATAATGCAAGAATTGTTCTGTATGATAGAGAGCACGGCACACCACACACTTTGATACTATATGACAGCTATTCTGGATGTGCGACGCTTAACCAAGCTGTATTTCAGGCGCCTGTCAGACCAGACACCGTTGATGTTACATGGGAAGCAAGCCCGTTTTACATGCATTGGTGCTTTATCCCTCATGAGTTCCAACAGGGCGAAGTTAGACACATGACCGAAACCGTGTTTTTGAATGGCCATGGAGACAGAAGAGGCAGTCATACGTTTGACAATCCTCACGGGGGCACAATCTGGTATAGTGTCAAGGTGGATTTCGAGTACGGTGTGTGGTAACACATGCTGGCACATTCTTTTTTTTATCCCCGGCTGATACTTGGTTTTTGCGGGCTGGTGTTGGCCGGAGCAGGCTTGCTGTCTCTGGCGCATCAAATCCATCTAGACTCCTTGTCCTTTGGCCCGTCATACGTTTTACAGAATCCAGCCGCGCTGGCTCTGCTTGTAGTCAGCATGGCATTACTGACAGTTTTGATTTACAAAATCTGCTCCAAGAGGTTGTTCCTTTAACCACGGCAAGCTGCGCAAGGTGCCCCCATCAGATCATCTCTGGCGTATTGCCGGCCACGCATCATTGCTCCAGCAGATCCTCCTCCCACTTTATGCATCCTGAGTCTGTCGAGCTTTTTGCACTTTTTGTACAGCTCGGAAAGGCACCGGCATGCAGAAAAAATAGGTACGTGGTCACCTACCCCCACCAATCAGGCACGAATTGGCATGTACAATTATGATTTCCATGCCTAGCCAGCAAGGGGCGTGACCTCATACAAAGGTACAATATTGTAATGGACCGGAAGGGAGCGGAGCCCGCAGTGGGTTCAGACCCCCGATCACGCAAACGGTAGAAAGCGATTGGAACGCTTACAGTATTCTTACTTTTTTCTTTTTTAATACGAACAAATTGATGTGCAAATAGCGTATTGTTTTGATATTGGTTGGGATTACAGAATAGAGATATTGTGAAATCAGGATTGCTGATGTTTCATGGGAATGATGGCCGCTTACATGCTGTTCAAAGTAACAGGCTCTTTTGAGAGGGAATCCGTAAATTTTTGTGTTCTGAATGATGCTATAAACTCCAACGAATCAATCATCTGCAAGATAACGTTTCTCAAGATTTCGCAAGCCCACAGCAAAATACGCCACAGCTGGTAGTCCGGCCCATACAAAATTCAACCAAAATCCGTCTTGTAATGAAAATTCCAGATTATCCTCAGTTTGAACCAAGGCTGCAGCCTGTGATTGTAATGCTCCAACAGTGCCAAGATATATTGCAAGAACCTCGAGGATTCGTCGCTTAGCATAGCGTCGTAGCTTGGATCTAAATCTCAGGGTTTTTTTGTGCACACGTTCGATTTCTTTTGGTGAAAAAAAAGACATCAGTTCATAAGCAGTGTTCTTATGTTCGTCATCCTCAAATTCGATATTAAACTCTACAGAATTAATTTTTCTAAGATCCTCTTCTATGTCGCGATAACGTACTTTTTCAATTATGTATTTGCTGTCTTTTAGATTATCAATTATTATTTCATTGTCTTTTTTCTCGTAATTTTTAATTCTGTACAACCACCTTTCCAATCTGATTCCCCAGTTAGCATTAATTAGAAGAGGGGTTCAGGATGCAATCTCAATTGTCTTTGCGCCAACCTTCTTTTTTACCAGTTCTTTGGTTGCCTGATGCAGGGCATCCAAACTTTCTTGATCTTTGGAAGAAAAACTAATTACAAGATCAGCAATGTTGTCTTCTGGCTTGGATATTTTTTCCAAAGCAATGTTGTTTTTTATCATGATTAATTTAATCAGGTGGTTCAAAGCTGCACAATTGTCTTTGTCATAATCATGCATTGACTGCTTTCTGGTATCTGAATATGTGATTAGTAATTGACCCGGATTGCTCATGTCACATCATAGCCTCTCTAGTAAAAAAGAGGTTTCCGAATCACATATAAATTAAAGTGGCCGGGCAGTCTTCCCATCTACGCAGAATATCTTACAGGACTCAAAAATTTTGAGGAGGTTACCGAGGAACGAAAGAAGATGCTCTCGAAGATCTCCAAGATCAGGGGCGGCAGGGACGTCTTGGTGTTCGCCTCGGACCTTTCCAAAGGCAGGGCGCCGATAGGAATCGAGTACACGGATCTCCTTGCAGTTCAGGACCAACTGGAGAACCTGTCAGGGCAGGCAATCGACATAGTGCTAGAGACTCCGGGCGGCCTAGGCGAAGTGGTGGAGGACATTGTAAGTCTGGTTCGCGGAAAGTACGAAAAAGTCGGAATGATAGTTCCGGGATACGCAAAGAGTGCGGGAACGATCTTTGCGATGGCAGGAGACGAGATTCTAATGGGCAAGGGATCTGCACTTGGCCCGATAGACGGACAGCTGCAGCTGGCAGACGGCAGGCGCTTCTCTGCTGACGCGTTCCTGGAGGGACTCGAGAAAATAAAAGGAGAGGTGGAGGAGACAAAGAAGCTAAACCCCGCATACATCCCGATTCTGCAAAACATATCGCCGGGAGAGATTCAAAACTGCGAGAACATTCAGGGTTTTTCCAAGCACTTGGTTACGGAGTGGCTTGCCAAGTACAAGTTCAAGTACTGGGACAGACACTCTGACGGGCGCGGCGTTACAGAAGAAGAGAGATGCAGCAGAGCCAACGAAATTGCGAAGGATCTTTGCTCGCAGTCAAGGTGGCTCACACACGGACGCTCTATCAAGATAGACGACCTAGAAAAGCTCAAGGTAAAAATCACAGATTACAGCAAGAACGCAGAGCTGAACGAGGCCATAACTCGCTACTACATCCTGCTGAGAATGAGCTTTGAGAGCTCTGTGATATACAAGATCTTCGAGACTGCGGACTCGCAGATCTACCGCTCTGTGGCTCCTGTGCGGCCTGCCCCGCAAAACCAAAAGAGCCTCACCATAGACGGTTCGTGCACAAAGTGCAAGCACAAGCTTAAAGTTCAGGTCAACCTAGAAAAGAATATGCCATTGGAAGAAGGTGCAACAGCATATCCGGTCTCGACGGATTCCATTGACTGTCCCGAATGCGGCGAAAAAATAAACCTGTTGCCGTTCAGGCAACAGATCGAATCGCAGACTGGAAAAAAGGTGGTCGAATAAAATGGCCAGAAACGGATTCAAGATAATCTTTGAGCACATGGACAGAGAAATGAAAGGACAGGCGGAGCTGCAGGCAGATGCGATCAGATGCACGCTAGAGCAAAACGACGAGATAAAAAAATTAATCGAGATTATTAACGAGGCGATCCCGGCTGACGAACCTCTTCTCTATTCCAGATCCTAGATTTCAATTCTTGGTTTGAGGTCTTGTCGGACCTGACTTTGTGCCCATCTCCGATGCTATCTTCATCTGGAACGTGTTTGCAAGCTGTATCCATGATACATGCAACGCATCTCCTCTTTCCAATGTACATGCATATGCTTTCCAATCCTTTCATCACCTCCTTGTGGACTGCTGTTTGATGGACAAAAAGCTGCAGTCATCCATCAGTGCGCTAAACACAGGAACACACAGCTCGTATTGCCTCCAGTAGATAGTGTGCAAAGCACATGTCATGTAAGGGGTTGATTCGTCACCCTGACTACGGCGGGGGTGTTTTTATCATGTGTTCAGCTGTGGTTTTTACATCTGGCCAGCAAGGGGACGCTACCTCACACTATCTAAGATAGACACTACGATCCAGTAGTTGAAAATGTACACTTTGTGTGCCGCCTGTGTGGTGGACTCCCATCCATCCATGGCTCTGCACGCATGGAATTCTGCATGCCACAGCTCCATAAAACGGCGGCCACAAGAAACAGCAGTACATTTTCAACTACTGCGATCCTGTGATCATGTCACATGCAAGGCTTGCCGTTATGCTGACCATGGTGGTTTTTTCGCATGAAAAACTTGATCAGAGACTGAATTGTTTGGCGCAACGGACTGTTTCTCTTGCCTGCCTCTCTACTTTTGGATTTATCTATTCCCAGAACCGGTTTTTCAGTGTCTCCTTTGGCAACTAGTTGCTGATACATGCAATTTTCCCTACATGTACCAAGCTTGGGTAGAATCTCACCAGTACGATAATCATATGCCTGCTGTCCAAGATTCCCTGTATTTGCCAGATTGGTTATAAGCTCTACAAACTGAATTGATTCAAGGCCTGCAAGGCCAAAAGAAAACGGCATGATATTCTGCCGTGTATTTTTCCCAGTTTCCTGTTCGTGTTTTTCGATGTATGCTGGATCGTCAAACATGCCATCACGATCCATCTGCACCTCGCCGATATTCAGAGCGCCCAAGCAATCCAGGCAGGCGCGTTCAGGGCCTATGGTTTGTGCACGATACATGCCATGTACTAGTTTTCCTTTTCGGACATCAAAGCCAACTCCCCCATCAATCACGGGAATCAGGTTGGAATACGCAATATGGTTTAGGACTTGCCTCGGCCAAGGCCTGTCAACACAGCAAAAGATCACATCGCAGTCCAATGCCTCTTCATATCCGGCCTCTTCCACTATGGAGTTGTCAGAAGTAGTACAGTCGAATCCCTCTGATGTGGCGGATCTGCACAGATTTTTTTGCACGACATCTTTTTTGAATTTCCCGATGTGATTTTCGTCGATTCCAACCATTCTGTCCAAATTGTGGATTTTTATTCTGTCGTAATCCATGAGGAGTATTTTTTTAGAGCCCATTCTAGCTAAGATCTCCCCCACGGCAGATCCTATGCTTCCAACCCCGATTATACCAACTCTCAAGCGCATGATGTCGTTCTGTTTACTATCGCCCCACACGCTAGTTGTCCTGATCTGCTTTTTAGTTGGTGCACAGCGTGGATAAAATTCGGGATGGAAATTGATTTTAAGATTCTTGCCTACAACTCTTATTTCTGAGCACCATCTTATTTTGAATGGTTTAGGATATGTCCTGCCGCTCCATGTTCCGTCTCCGGCCAGAGTGATCCCTACAAAAGGTAGTCCTGTAATCCCAAAAACTTCCCGTGCAAGAACATCCTGTTCATAGTACTGGTCATCATGTGATACGTCCTGATGACTCAAGCCAGACGGGTGTGTGTGAATCATGGCAAGGCCAGAGTCATTCTCTCTTGCAAGTTCCTTGCATCTGTCCACATATGATGGAAAGGCTGACACGGTACCGTGACTTTCTCTATCATCTTCCTTGGGATACATTGCACCATGTAGCAGAATGCTATATCGCGAAGCGCCTACAGAGGGTTTCCAAGAAGCAAAACATATCTCCTCTTCAGTTTTATCATTTAATAAAAAATTCTGCAAATCATTGTCAAGTGATTCAGTCATGGCAATGCTATAGTCCAAACCTATGTCACCTCCAGCCATCTGTTTACTTGATCAAAATAATACCTGGGTGTTCTGTATGATGGGTCATCCCAACCTAGCTTTCTGCTCCAAAACTCCCAATCATCACCTAGTGGGCTTGATTTAGCCGCAGAAGTGTTTCTCTGAAACCCATGGCTCTTCCTGATATGCAATCCATACGGTGCAGTATTGGGAAAATCTTTGGGAATTGGCAAGCCGATTTGAACTGTTTTGCCAGAATGCCTGCCATGTGGGATCTTATAGTGCTCTATCACAAAAATTATTTTATTATCGACTTCTATCTGCTCAAAAGGCAGTCCCATTTTTGCCAAAAAATCAGAAAATATGTTTGCGGCCATATCATGCGACGTTTATAGAACCAGTATACCTTGTCGTAAAATAATCATCATCTTTTACCACTATGGATTCTTTTGGATTGTCATATGTTGCAACTACTGCTCCTTTTTCTCCATCTCTTTTCTGTAGTTCGTATTCCCCTGGCTTGCCCTCACCTAGTTTGATAAGATCGCCTACCGTGATCTTGTCAGATTGAAGCTCAAAGGACTCCCCATTGACATGTATTTTGATTTCCTTATCCATGATCCTTTTCCCCTTCTTGTATTAAAAAAGGAATTTAGCCTCCAATGGAGGAATATAATTTCTAGTTAGACACAAATACGAGTATTTTTCCTCCATTGGAAGAAAACTTTGTTAAAATGCAAACGCATGTATTAATATTTATGGTGCTTTTTTGTTATTGTTGGAAACACAGCCTACTTGGGTTAAAACCTATTTACAGATCTACTCTAAATACGGTGGCAGCTTGTCTCTTATGGGACTAAACAATAAAGACATCAGCGTATACATATTCCTGTTTGTTAAAAAATGGATTGAGAAGCAAGCGCCTCTTTCGTCCTCTAAAATTTACAAAGATCTTGTTTCAATAACAAATTTTTTTCCACCTAAACTTGGAATAACATATTCTGAGAAATCTGTATCCGTATCTCTTAAGAAGCTTGTCACGATGGGTTTTGTATCTCGCTGTATAAATGATCAAAAAATTAAATCAGAGGGCCGACCCGCAACAGCATTGTATGAATCAGATACTATTGCAACGGTAAAGAAAAATATTGATAACATATTAGATGAATACAGGAAAAATATTTTACACATTATGTCTCCTTTAGAAGCTATTGAAGAGACAATCACATTACGAGACAGCGGGGAAGAAAAATAATGGCGCCAGTTCCAAGTAAAGTGCTAGTCATTCTTGAGATCATATCTCATTCTGATAATCATCTCAGAGGCAAGACGCGCTTGCAAAAATTAGTTTTTTTGACACAGGAAGATAATGGCGCAGCGATTAACTATGATTTTGAGCCTGCTCCGCTAGGACCTCTCTCTGAGGATGTTAACTATCAGATCATGAAGCTCAAAGAACTTGATTTGGTTGAAGAAACGGTAGAGAGTACAGAATCTGGAAACAGCGTGTTTTGTTACCGCTTGACTGGCACTGGCAGAGAAGTTTTGCATAATGGAAAAAAACAAGCAGATTTCAAAACAATGGAAAAAATCATCAAACGTGTTTATGACAAATACGGAACTATGCCATACATCAAACTGTTGGACTTTGTCCATAAAACGTATCCAAACTATCACCTAAAAGGCATAATGTAGATCAGGCATGACAGGAATAGACAGGCTTGCAGCGCTGGAGCACAGTAACAGACCTTGTGCGTAATCTGTGCAGATCAAAAAAAAGCAGGCAGCTTTCACGTCGTTTTTGGCAAATACGCACAAGGCCCAAATTACGTGCAGTTGTGGTTTTCATGCCTGGCCGGCAAGGGGACGCGGCCTCGCACGATTTAGCTGTAAACTGTGCCCATCAACCGATCAGAGCGGGGCTGTCGCCTAATTCCGCCTGCCTGATACAATCCGAACGTTTTTCTGAACTCCTGACGCTTTTTGCATGCGCCTCGTCAGGATAGCATTGCATGGCTTTCTGCGATTCTGAATCAGGCCCGGCACCGATCAGGTCTGTGGGTTGGGATCCGTGACTCTTCCCATGAACAGGATGGCGCCGCTCTCATCGTCCTGTATTATGAATACAAACGGATGGTGTGCTAGGAATTGTGGCGGTCCCGAGCCACTCTCGGCGAACAACTCTATGGTAGTCACGGCGGCAGCCTCTGTCCCCTCCTCGTTTACACTGACGTACGCGTCATGAAGTGCCTTGTGCACATACAGGTTTGCGCCAGGATGCAAACCGCCCGGCGGCACCCCCAGGATTCCCAGCAGATCTGCTGCTTTTTCATGAAAAGCATCAATCATGCCAAGGTCGATCAGATAAGGATTTAGTTCATACTTGGTTTTCACCTCAAACTTTGGCATCGACACGATCACATCCGTCTCTGCCATGGCCTGCTGCCATTCCTGTATCAGCTCTACCGAAAGCGTCTTCTGCAGTTGATCTATGCCGTCCCTCTCGTAGGGCAGTATGATCATCATCGAGAGCCGGTCTCCCTTGTAGGGCATCCTCAGCACCTGCGCCCCGCCGGTGCCGTCGTCGTCGGGGACGGCGTGATAGCCGAACATGCCCGTAACGCCCATAAAGTCGGCATCGACGCTACCTGTGCCGTCCTTCCAGAACTTGCCCTGCATCGTATTCTCCACGGGAAACTGCGTGACCCACGCGCCCTTGAAGTATATCGCGTTGTTGATCACCATGGCCGTGGCTGCATTGACATCTTTCTTTGTTATCACCTCGTCGATCTTGCCGTTGGTGTTATCGGAGGCCCATTCGTTTATCCTGTCTACGGCGTCCTCGGCGTCCCCTCTAAAGTCGACGACCTCGGCCCCTGCAAGATAGATGCCGCGCGCTATGCCCAGGTAGGACTCGTGCGGCTTGAACCAGTCCGCTATCCACAGCGCGTTTGCCGTGACAAGCGTGGCATGCGGGTCGTCGCGGTTGAGCGATGCAATAGCGTGCGCCGTGGCGTTGTGGCGCGCCGCCGCATCCGGCTCAAAGCCAAAGACGTCCTGCATCTGCGCCGCGGTGTCCCCCCTTGCCCCCTCGTACAGGATGGAAAAGGCCACGTACATGCTGGCAGGCGAGAAGAAGATGTTCTCGTCACCGTCTGATGATATCTGCTTGTAAAAGTCTACGGCAAAGGCGTTGTTTGATGCGGCCATGTCCTCCTGGATTATCGGCAACCCGACTGTCGGTACGGCTACTGCGGCACCGCCGTCCTGCAAGGGCGCATGCACCTTCGTGCCGTCGTTCGTGTCCAGGCCGTACAGAGCCATGCCAGCTATTGCGGCGGCTACCACGACAGATGCCGCCGCGACTGCGGCAATCAGCGCCGTTTTCACGGCACGATCACCGCGTACGGCTCCCTGCCATAGTTGCCATGTACATCGGAGACCTCGACCCAGACGGCGTACGTTCCGGCCGTGACGCCGGCCGTGTTGACGGTCATGGTGGCCGTGCCATTGAGGCGATCCGTTATAGATACGGCGCCTTGCGGCAGCAGGGTGTCCGGAATGGCTCTGATCGTGATGGTGTCGCCCTCCGGATCGGTGGCGCTGATACCCAGTGAGATCTGCTGTTGTGCAAGACGTATCGGCCCGCCCGTGACCGTGCCGTTGTATGTCAGGACGAATTCCGGCTCGTCGTTGTCTTGCGCCCCTGCGTCTTCTGGCTGATCCCGGCCGGATGTCCCATCCTCATCCCCAGAGGCTGCTGCAGAGTAGACCGGGCCCACGGTAACTCCTCGAGGGTCGTCCATGCGGTTGCCGGATACAAAGACCGAGGCGGTGCCGGAGGATATGCTTATGACGTTGTCGTCGTCCTTGTTTGCCACGTACAGCACGCCGGCATCGTCCATGTCCATGCCGTACGGCTCGTCTATCAGCGATGTGATGGTGGCGAGTGATGATCCGTCTGTCGGGTTGATCTCGTTTACGCGCCCGGCGTCATCGCCGCCCTGGTACAGGCTGGATCCGTTGCCGCTCATGGCGCCGCCGCACTCCAGTCCTGCGGCCCTGTACGTGTTGGGCGGGGACGAGGAGGTGCCGGATATCGCGCCCTGGTACGTGCCGTCAGAGGCCCTGTAGTAGAGTATCTTGCCAAGCGACCTGTCTGCTGCATACATCCGGCCGTCTGCGCAAAAGACTATATCGTACGGGGACAGCAGCGCAGTGGCGCCCGAGCTTGCCGGATTGCGCGACGCGTCGCCAAAGTAGCCCAGCGACGAACCGGACGACGAGAACCTCTCCACTCCCATGCTCGTGGCCACGTACAGCGTGTTGCCGTTCCACGTGAGGCCGTACGGGTATCCGGTAGTGGATGCCCATCCCGCGCTTGATCCGCTGATCGGGGCGCCCGTGGCGCCATTGTACTTGCGTATCTTGCTGTAGGTGTTGTCCGATATATACAGGTGGCCGTCCGGGCCAAAGGCCACGTCCCACGCCTTGCCCAGGCCCCCAGCCCTGTCCTCCACAAAGTCGCCGAGATACGTCCCGCTCTCCGAGAAGACCAGGACCTCGCGGTCGTCCGTGTCTGCGACGTATATTGAATGGCCCGATGTGGGGGGGGACGACGAGCCCGAGTCGCTTATGGATATGTTGTCTATCATTGCTATCTCAGAGGAGCTGGAGCTGCGCGCAGTTATGCGCACCTGCATCTCGGAGACCAGATGTCCGGAGGACAGATCATAGGATTCGGTGTGCCACGTGCTGTCATCATCCCCGGAGGATGCCTGCCAGTCAAACGCGGTGGTCCATGCGGAGCCGTCGTGCAGCTCCACCCGGAGGTATTCGCCGCCGTCAAGCGCCGAGGATACGAACCTGTCAAGCGTCAGGTGTCCTGTTTGCCGCGACGACAGGTCTGCCGGAGATAGCGTGATGGTGCAGAGCGTGTCGCAGTTGCTGGAATATGCCACGGTGTTGCCCGTCTGGCTGCCGGGCAGCGGGGTGGTCGGCGAGCGTGTGATCCAGTCCGAGTCGCCACCCTGGGTCCAGCCGTCCAGTCCTGACTCAAAGTCCTCTGATATCGTGACGGGGCGCGGCGGGGGCTGGACCGTCGAGCCGCCCGATGATGCGCTTATGGCTATGTCGTCAAGCTGCACGTCCTCGCTTGAGGAGCTCTGCTGCGTGACCAGCCTGATCTTAAAGTCGTCTGCATCAAGGTATGACGCAAGGTCGTATGATTCCTGGTGCCACGTGCTGTCGTCGCCCCCGAGGTTGTGCGACCAGTGGTATATGGTGTTCCACGCCGAGCCGTCGTATGCCTCCACCTTGAGGTACTCGTCACGGTCAAGCCCGCTGTCTACGAACCGCCAGAACGAGAGCGTCGCAGAGGAGTATCCCGTGAGGTCTATCGAGTCCCTGAGGGTGAGCGTGCACATGATGTCGCAGTTATCGGAATGGAGGACGAGGTTGGATGCGGACTGTCCGGGGCGTGTCGGAACCGACTGCGACTGGGATGTCGACGTCCTCCAGTCGCCATCGCCGGTCTCGATCCAGTTGGCTGTAAGCGAGGATGACTCGAAGCTGTCCGAAAACACGATGACGGGCGTCTGCGTCGTGGGCGGCGGTTGGGGGGTAGTCGTGCTGTCGGGACGGTATGTCATGCTGAGCGTCCACTCGTTGAGGGTTCCCACGTCGGCCCCGCTATAGTCGCCCACAGACAGGGTCCACCTGCCTGTGATCTGAGATCCTGCCAGTCCGCCCAGATCGGTGTTTGATGCTGACGTATATGTCTCGGCCAGGTCGTGCGTGCTGCCCCCGCTGCGGTCGTGAAGCGTGATTGCGGTACCTCCAGGAGGCGTGAGGACGACCTTCAGGTCGCCTATGTAGGTGTGCTCTATGTCTACATATACGGACAGGGACGACAGTGTTCCGCTTGCAGAAACGGTGTGGGTGCTAGACGTGTCCTGGCTGTCCGTATCATCAGGTATTGCGGCACCTGACAGTATGGTGACATCTGATGTCAGCTGTGCCGGACATGTACCTGACGAGGCGCCTTGGGCGCCGGATGCGGAGCAGGAGTTTGGAACGTATCCGACGAACATGCGGACATCTTCAATGACAGGGGATGCGCTGGTTGCCTGGTGTACCACCGCCTCGTCTATGCCGTCGGCAGACAGCGTGGCCGATCGAATCGTGATCGGCGAGGACAGTTCCATCATTCTAGTGCCGCTTGCAGGTACTGCTACGGTGTATGTGCCTCCATCCGAGGCAGTGATCGTCAGATCCGCCCCCTCCATGTTCACGGATCCCACGTGCAGTGCAGATACCGAATAGCTCGGGCCGGGAAACGCCTTGGAATGGCCGGTATGGGCAAAGCCAGAGTCTACAAGCAGGGTGTCCCAGTCCCGTATGTCAGACGAACTGGGTGAGACGTCAGTAGAGCCCGGCGGGGGCGACTCGGCGTTAATCGTTATGGTCGCAGGAGTGCCAGTCGCAAGACCGTCCTGAGGCGTCACGGCAAACGTGTCTGTCGTACGGAACGTGGAATCGGGCGTATAAAGCATCCGCGATATCGTGTTTGTGATAAACTCATCAGTAGTAACGGTACCGTGATCCGGATCATCAGAGACGCTAAACGACAGGGGGTCGCCGTCCCGATCCGCCCCGTGCAGGCGTATTATTGCAGGATCCGTCATGTCCGGGTCTAT
The DNA here is from genome assembly GCA_965214775.1 of Candidatus Nitrosopumilus sp. Taxonomy (GTDB): domain Archaea; phylum Thermoproteota; class Nitrososphaeria; order Nitrososphaerales; family Nitrosopumilaceae; genus Nitrosopumilus. The sequence continues at coordinate 566,618 of OZ243974.1, forward strand.
TATGACCGTTCTGGGCTGGGCCGTCGGGGCCGCATTCGTAAACGGCGCAGGCAGCGGAGAGAGTGAATGGGTGCTTGCAATGGCATAGTTTTGAACAGGCTTGTTTATGGAGTCAAGGCCGGAGCCTGTGACCGTTATCGTGTAGTTGCCCACGGAGGTGGAAAACACCGCAAACTCGTTTGTCTGGTGTGCGGATTCTGCCCGTATCGTGCTTTCGTCAGGGGCAGTCACCACAAAGTCCAGATTCGCCGCGCCGACTGCCTGGCTGCGGCTTGCCTGGTCGGTTATGGAGCCGTGCGGGTGTGCCATCCACGTAAGTATGACCTTGGCCGGGTCTGAGGCGTCGGTGACCTCAAAGGAGTACTGCCTGCTGGTCGTCTGCCCGTCAAGATGGCCGCCCATCACGTGGTTGTGGGAGGGGGTTCTCTGTGAAACATACTTCAACGACTGGCTTGTGTCCAGTATGCCAAAACCCACGTTGTTTAAGAGTGCGACCGATGCGGCTTCGGTGGCCTCATCGGTACCGGTTGGCTGCCTTGCGTGGGAACAGTTGTCAGATGGGCTGCTCCGCTCGTACTGGGACGAGGTGCATGGAACGGGCCCCTGCCAGTCCGCCCCCAGAAGAAGGGCCGCCTTTATCTCCACTGGAGTGAGGTCTGGCTTTAGCTGCAGCATCATGGCGGCCGTGGCGCTTACCTGCGGGGCGGCATAGCTTGTACCGTTATCATGATAATAAGTGGAATTGGATATGAAGCTAAGCAAATTTATATTTGTTGCCGGTGCCGCTATCTCCGGCTTTAGGATGACGGTTCCGCCCGCAGGCCCGCGACTTGAATCTCTGTACATTGTGGTTGTGTTGGGATCACGATCATCTATGCCGCCTACTGTAATTATGTTGCTTCCGCAGCCGGGGTTGGTTATTGATTCATAGGCAGTACGGTTCGATGATGATCCTTCATTTCCTGCCGACTTTACTGCAACCATTCCCTTGTCTACTGCCTCGTCTGTTATTAGATCGTATGTCGTACGATTGTCAAGTACATCACAAACAGCATTATGATTTGAAGACGGAAGTCCACCACTTATGTTTATTACATCCGCGCCGTTTCGGAGGGCATGATCCAATCCATGAGCCAAACCTGCCGCACTTCTTCCAATTTTAATGTCCAAAAGTTCCACGCCGGGGGCGATTCCGTTGTGCTCTGGCAGTCCGGACGCGGCAAGAACCTGCGCCACTCGTGTTCCGTGGGACGTAGTGCTGTGATATGGCGATTCAGTGCCAACCGCATGTCCAGCAGTACTCTGACGGCATCCCGTATTGTCACACGCAGCATGCTCAAGTATTCTTTCGCCAAAAGCGGTACCGTGATTGATGCCGGTATCGAGTACCCCCACCACTATGCCAGAGCCGTTGATACTCCTCCCAACGGCGGTGCGCACGTCGTCGGGAGTCGCCCGTATGGTCTGACGCGCAGTATCCACCTCCGAAACCACCGGAAGCTCCCCGTCTCCGAGTCGGTACGCCTCGTCATGTAGCGAGAATCCAGGAATGTCCGCTACAGGAATAGACGCGGTTACAAAGGAGAGCGAACCGGCAGGCGTGATGTCGCGCGCGCCTGCAGTCGTGAGCCTCTTTACAATCGCGTCCTTGTTCTCCTTTGCAGTCTCGTCTGGATCCCTTGCATCCCCGTCATCCCTGCTGACTACGATTATCACGTTGTAGTATCTCGTGCCGTCGTATACGCCGGGATCGCCGGGCTGCGGTTCCTCCGTTATTAGGTTCCGGATCTTGTCATAAAAGCCGTCATCGAACTTGTGTTGGTGGACATCGACGTTTGCAACCGGCCCAGGCGCCGCGGCATTTCCGGGCAGGATGTCGCCGGGTATGCTGCCGGAATGCTCCGAGCCCGCATTGTCTTGCGCGGTCTGCGACATGGAGACTGCCGGAGGAACAAGGAGAGCCGCCGAGAATAATGCCAAGAGAAGAATCGCCGTTCTAATAATCACAATATCCTAGTGGGAACTTTAATTCATTTAATACTTACGATCCGGGTTGGCGATTTGTATTAGACTTTATGCGTAATCGGTTCAGATCCAGGATTATTACGAACAAATTCATCTCATTCAGGCCAATTACACATAAAGTCTATTACAAACAAATTCATCTCATTCAGGCCAATTACACATAAAGTCTAATCTTAGAAAGCGAATTGAAATGGTCACGATTGAAAATGAGGGTGATTCCATCAAGGTGACTCACACTAGGTGGATTCAAAAACACACATGTAGAGAGATTAATGATCTTCTAAGGCTTCATGAGTTAGCTGATTGCCCAACGAAAAGGTTAGTTGTTGGATGAAATTACTTTCATGAAAATACTAAATATTTTTATTAAATTTTATTTTGAATTAATTCATGAATGATCCTCATCATTGTAGATGTTTCTTCATTACAGAAATTGATGACTTTAAAGATATTCTTTTAGATTTTAATTTTAAAGATGAATTTCAGGAAAATCATGGTCAGCTATATGGTTACGTGTTACGAGTAAGTGACAAACTATAGTGAAGAGCATAAGTCCTTCAAACCGGGGACTTGGTTCCGAGGTACTCCATGATGTCATGCTTGAAGCTGGCAGTCCTCAGGTATTCAGACAGCGTCTTTCTCATCTCCTCGAATGTCGCATAGTACTCGGAGACGAGGACGTCCCGCTTTGCCTGGTGCCAGAACTCCTCAATGCCGCTGAGCCTCGGGGTGGCAACCGGCAGATACCTGACCATCAAGGTGTCTCTGTTGTCTGCCACGAACTTTTTTACATCCCGGGTCTTGTGCGCAGACGCGCCGTCCATTATTACCAGGACCTTTCCAAAGTGACTGCGGAGCTCCTTGAGATACCTGAGGAATGTCGGGCCGTCAAACTTGTCGTACGTCCGGAAGAAGCGGCGTCCGTCCGTGGCGATTGCGCCGTAGGCCACGGTCCTGCGGCGGTTCCCCCTGTATGTAACCGTGATCGGCGTTCCTACTGCAGACCAGTACTTGCGCCCGACGATCGGGGCGTCTACGAAGATCGACTCGTCCTGGATTACGGTGGTAAAACCCTCCCTTTCCAGGCGTGAAATCTGCCTTTTTGCGTTGCGCTGCCACCTGCGTATGGTCTCCTCGTCTGCCTTGCTCCTGTGCACAAGCTCCGGCGTCTTGGGCGACATGTCCTGCTCCCTCATCAGCCTCCTAGCAGAGGACGGGTGGTACTGCACGCCGATCCTGTCGCGTATTTCGACGGCCAGAATCCTGGGTGTGATCACGCCGTCGTGAGCATCACCGATGATCTCGGAGATGAGTTCAGGCTTTACCTTGGGCGGCCTTCCGCTGCGGGAGTGATCCCGGAGGGCATCAATGCCCACCTCCTCAAAGCGGCTGACCCACTGCCGTATGCAGTTGGGGGTACGCATGAGACGCTTTGCCGTGCTGCTTATGTCCTCGCCAAGCACGCAGACTGCGTTGACTGCCGCTATCCTGAGTACTGCCTCGGGATCCTTTTCCTTCTTGGATGCCGCTCTGAGATCCTCTGCTAGTGTAGTAGCCATGCAATATATGATACATGGCGATCAAAATATGTTGCTGTCGATTTTTTTGACCTCAAAGACTTTTAATCGTCACTATAGATCTGGACCGATTACGCATAAGGTCTTATAGCTAAATGTTTAAAGTTTCTGTTAAAATCGAACCCAAAATTCAAGTGTTAGATAATAGACCTTATGCGTAATCGACCTGAATGAGATGAACTTGTTCGTAATAATCCTAGATCTGAACCGATTACGCATAAGGTCTACTGCATGGCACATGCATTTGCAAAGAACAGAGTCCCAGAAAAACCACCACACTCCGGCAGCGGCTCCATGCCTGCATCTGCATTCAAACGCGACATGAGAGATTTCATGAAGGTGCTGGCTGTAGCGCATGATAATAAATTAGACGTAGTGGCAGATCCTAAACGCGTAGTAGAGATCGGGGAAGATTATGCGTTTGCAGGTTTTAAGGAGGTGTATGACAGGATAAAAAACAGAAAGAGCGACGTTACACCAGAGCAGATCCTAGAACAAATGCTCAAAGAGATTGCAGACATGTTCGATGAAACACCTCCAAATTAAGACTGTGTGATTCTCGTCGCCGACATGAAGCCTGCCGCCAGGCTAGGTTTTCGTCTTGTCCCGCGTTTTAAGCGATATATCTTTTCGCGTATTTGCCAAAAAATGACGTAAAAACTGCACTCAGTACCCATAAGATAAACAAAGTCTTGCTAGGTCATATCTTGTATGTATTCATAGTCTAACTGATCAAAATCTATCTCGAATAACGTTGTAACATCCCTGATTCTATCTATTGCCTGCTCCTTGTTTTTAGATATCAATGCGAACTCTTTATGCCTGAGAAGCTCCTTTGCAAACAGCTTTCTCTGTGACAAGCTAAATTCTGAATCTGCTCCGGCGATGGGTGGCGTGACTAGTATATCATAGATGCGCGCGTGTGTTTTTCCCTCCCTCTCATCCTTACGCAACAACCGCCCCCTTCGTTGTATGAATTGTTTGGGATTGCCGGAGCTTGCCATGAATATGCCTACGGTTGCAGATGGGATATCCACACCCTCGTCTAGACACTTTACAGCGGTGACACAGGCAAAATGGCCTATGTTCATCAGTTCCAGTATGTGCTTTCTGTCCCTAGTCTTGTCCTCCCAGGTTATAGAATCACTTTCTATGCCTCGCCTAGTCAGGATTTTTTTCACCCTCTCAAGCTGTTTTGGGGCATTTTCTGGACTCGCAGTTGACGGATTGTTGGTGCAGTAAACAAGGGTTTTGCTTAGCCTGTTACTTAGCTCGTCGAGAATCTCCTCGAATTTTTTATCTTTGTTTTCGGCATTTGCAATCAAGTTTGAGCGTGCAATGTATGGATCAGATTCACCAGGCCTTGGAACATATGTAGCCTGCTGCTTTCTGCTTTCAATTTGCGCTATTTTGGCACTTAGTCTCCGGTATTCTTCCATTTCGTCCTGGGACAGTTGTACATAATATGGAATGTAGTCATATGTTGATAACACCTTCAAAGTGTGGATTGCGTCATTGAGATCTAGCGAGTATACAATTCCATGAAAATAATCATCTAGGATGTTTGTTCCCTCCTCATCCATATGTCTGACAGGCGTTGCGCTAAGGCCAAGCCTAAAATCAAACTCCTCTGGCAACATTCTCTCTGAGGATTTTTTGGTAACATTGTGAACCTCGTCTATTATCAAAAATTTTTTTACGTCCTTGGCATCAAGAATCATATTCATCAGGGATGGTTTTTGGAGCGTATCATGAGTTGTGAATATGACCACATGATTCGTTCTGTATTTCTGATGTCCTAGCGGCTTGGTTGTGAGATAATCCATCACTCTGTTGAACTCTGGCTTCCAGGCATAGTCGCTATGACACGTAACCGGGGATTTTAGGACTATTCTCTGGGTATCGGACACACCGTCATTCCATTTTTTTACCTCGTCATTCCACTGTTGCACTAGGTGCTTTTGCGGGGCGGCAATTACAGTTATTGTCCTTTCATGTGTCTTCTGAATTATGTTTACGCATCCAAATGCTGTAAACGTCTTGCCGGTACCGGTGGCCATCTCTAGCAGTCCCCTGTGATTGTTTTCCACCCATTTTGTAATGGCATCCTCCTGGTGTGCTCGTAACTTGATTGCAGCTTGTGGCTGTATGTCCTGTACCGTGTCCTGCCTTCTCTCTTTGAGGATCCTCTTCACGCGCTCAACTGTTTCCCTTAGCTCCTGATCGGATTTTGGACGTATCTCAAGCAGGTGCTCTTTTACGGCCTTTGGAAGATCCACTATGCATATCCCTTCCTCGTTGTCATTCCACAAGTCATTGAATATTCTCTGATTGTCGATAATTCCCTGCTTGACTGTGTTGTCCCCTCCCCAGCTCTTAAAGACCGAAAAGCTTTCAATGTTGTTATGCCATCCCATTCCTGTCTCGTTGACGGACCCTACAAACGCTATTCTCTCCTCATCACTGTATCTCATGATGCCGATCTTTTGGTGGTATAGCGCACGATGCTGGGTCGGAACTGCGATCTTGATCTCTAGTTGGAGGGCATCGTCAATTTTGTTGGCAAGCATATACGCCATGATCTTGTAAAATTCTGCCCTTGTGCAGTCCGGGTCACTTTTGAGATCCTCTAGGAATATGGTGGATAGGATTTTCTCTCGCTCGTTGACACTCTGCTCAAATATTTCCTTATCTGTTGCCGAAAGCTCCTTGCTTGTGATTAGCTGTATTTTGCCTCCAGATGATATAAAATCTAAAATTTCTTCAGCGATGTTTGCAAACGTGGACGATGAGAAATATCCGGACAATCGCTGGTATAATTTGCAGTCTACAAACGCCGGCTTGTAAAAGTCATTGATCAAATCATCCTTTGTAGAGTTCCAGGTAAGCTTTGGATCAAACTTTCTCTCCGTAGTCATACCCCTCATATGGCCTAATTAATCACAACTAATAAGGCTAGCAATTGGAAGGTCTTCGGCAAAGGCGGATCACCTTGTCTCCCACCTCTGCCACCCGGATCATGGTCTCGACAAAGCTTGACGTAAACAGGATACATGTGACGTCGACGGACATGGCCCGGTAGGCCTCTACGGATTTGTGGTCGACAATTGGGCTCGTAGCCACACGGTATGTGTCCCTTGTTGCCTTAGTGCGTGCAGTTGAAAATGGAATATTTTTTTGGCGAAATAGGCACGATGTGTCAAAATCATATTCCATTTTTTGGTGTTGGTACTACTTTATACGCGTTATCTGATGCTGTCAGTCCTGCATGCATGGTCGGTTTTCAAAGATAATACTTCAATCCAGGTTGATTACGCATAGATCTTATTTTTACTAACTCATCATTTTAATAATATTGAATAAACTAAAGATGCTAATCCAATCAGAATAGCTGCCACAACACCAATTTTTGTCCATTTTGAACTACTTTCAGCCTGATCAAGTTCACGTTGTTTTAACTTTCTCGCATTTTCTTTTTGTTTTTCCTGTTCCGTTACCCATTTGGGATTAAAAAGAGTTCGAAGTGCTTTCTTTCCTTTCGAAGTAATTCTGATCCCAACAGCATGTTCTTTATCCCCAAAATCTATTTTAATTTTTTCTAGATATTCATCATCGATAAGATATTGCACTTCAGAAGATACTAAAGTTTTATCTAACCCTAATTCCTCAGCAATCACATCTCCCCAAAGACCAGCTGTAGAAGATGATTCAGTATGTTTCAAATATGCTTCAAGAACAGTTTTCCTTAATTCGTCATTCATATTCTGTTTTTCGATCTGGTCAATATATGAATCGTGTTAAATGTAGGATGGATTTCCAATTCCTTTGAGAATATCTTTTAATTCAAAGGTTCTTCAGTCCATGAATCCTACCCATGAATCAAAATTTCCCGTTCATGCCTGATTTTACGGAGGATCTGATGTTGGACGTCTAAACCACATCAGAATCCTGTGTATCAGACCTCCCGATTGTTTCACATCCTTGTCTGTAGTCTTTTGCCTCTGCGATTCCCCATAATACTTGTCTTTCGCCATCCGATCCGCCACACGGCCTCTTTTTATCTCAAGCTCACTCCATTTTTTGCCCCAAATAATTCTGTTCTTTTTTATAACATAATGTGACTTGCATGGAAGGCTCCAGTTTCCTATTGACGGCTGTATTGTTACTGTGTAGCCGTCCCAGGTCAAGGTCCAATCAGTCGGTCCGATCGGAGTTACAACGATCTCACGGCATCCGCATGCACACATATGGGTTGCCGTTGCGTATGGAATGGAAATATACAGTACGCCCTCTTTTACCTCTTCTGGAACAAAGTCAGTAAACTCGTGCCTGATTTTGTCCAGCTTCATTTACACCCTCATCGTTGGTAATGATGTTTATCTCTATGCCATAGACAGCATTGTGTTCGCATTCAAAATCATGATAAAACCCTCGTATTTTTTTCCACTTGATGACCGCAAGGGTGGCAGTTAGTGCGTTTAGATCTGCGATTTGGATATTTGTAGAGTATTCATCGTCTTTCACATCATCAAAAGGAATTCTTTTTACTACATCAACATGAGAGACAGGAATGCACGTAGTTATCCGGGCTGAACCTATAAGGGATCCACTTTCGCTACAAATACCAATCCCAGTATCAATAAACGGGATCTTGTTCTCTACGAGATGATCCACCATGTCTTGTCGCGATTTGCCATTGTCGATGCAAATGAATACAAAATCCATGGAATCTAACTCTGACATGTTTGAGTCGTTGACACTATATGGGTGTGGAATTATTTTTCTTCTCATCCTAGAATAAATTTCTGTAAACCAGTTCACTTTTGCCTGTTTTTTCGACAAATCATTTAATGATGGCGCCCCAGGCGAACGAAATGCGTTATGTTGCAGAAACGCATCACCATCAAACAGGTGAATCTCCCTTACGGGGGTCTTGGCAACAAGATCTAGCACATATGCACCGGTTCCTCCTAACCCGACAACAGCAATTTTGTCTTTCAGCTTTTCACTGATATGCGATATTTCAGAACGGCTTGATGCCGTATCCAGATAACAGAAAACAGATTCCTCTGTAGTTAAAGGAATACTGGGAAACGTAGTGGCAGTGACTTCTGGTTTTATGGCCTTAGCTTGGTTTGTCAATATTGCAATATAACTTGCCATCTTTTGATAATAGTCAGCATATCCATCCCTTGGTTTTTGAGAAAAAGAGTAATCAGTAACCAGTCCGTTACTAATTGGTTTCTTTTCAGACCCATTGACTAGATCAGTCAACTGAACACCATTAGAATCGCACGGGAATTCGCCAACCCAAAGTGCAACATGCGTATCTGGTTTTGCAGTAGAGACCCCCGACAGATTCAGTGTCGAAACGAGTTTTCCACATGCTACTTGTTTGCTGTCATTTACATATGGAATGTGATGAACTATCAGGTAACCCCCAGATATTTCCACCTCATAGCCTTCATTCCGAAGCCGTTTTAAATCGGCGCTACGATTTATCAGTTCTTGTGACACTAAAAACCATGCCGTCCTTTACTTCTACTTTTTGTCCGTCAACAAGAGTTCCTTGGGGATTCTCTTTAGGGCCATGACCGTATTGAACAGTGAATACTTCGGTTTCTTTGTGGGGTGGAGGAAATGCCAGATCAACCACTTGTGAATAGCTGATTATTTCCTCATTCCAAGATTTTGGTTTGGCGTTGACGATTATCTTGAATTGTTTGTTATCATGTATTTCCATACTGTATTATACGGTAATAGTACCTTATAAATGTGAACCAGTTGAAGTTGTCCAAATTTGTTCCGCAATCGATCCATCTTTTTCCCCAAATACATGAAGTTTCAAACGCAATACGGAAACATTTTTGGGCATTCCGCAGATCCCCAACAGTCCAGTCTTCCCAGAAGTACGTGATTCATGACTGTGCAGGTGGCGGCGGGTGAACCTGCAGAGAGGTGATCCGAAATTAGAAACCGGGCGAATTTTTCAAGTAATTTAACAGATAATCTGCATTTTGTTGATGTTTTGAGTCGTTTTATGCAAATTCATTCACAAATAATCAGAGTTTGCTAATTTCGAATCAACTCTCAGGCGTCATAACTTGATTTGTTTCAAATCCGGGGCCGTTTTCTGGGTTACTTCTGGGAAGACTGCAGTCAGAACAACGTAAATAGCAGCATGGTTTTGAGCCCAAGGATTACATCGTGAACCGAAAGCGTCTTGTTTTTTGTGTCTGGCGCAAACGTGTTCTCAAACACCTTTTGGTCAGGTAGAGGTTCCCGCAGTGTCATCCCTTATTGTCTCCGACATTGGTTCTGGCCATGCTACCTTTCATAATGTACAACGCCAATCATGACGGCGCCGCATCCATGCCCAGTTCCTTCCGTATCCGCTCGGCCAGAATGGTGATCCGAAATTAGAGACAGTATAAGACATGCATTAGAAGAAAAATTCTCAAATATGCTTGATGCGATTGACAAGATCAGAACTAAGAATGCTTCATCAGAGTATGTACTTGATGAAATAGGGGACATGCTACGCATGGGTTAATAAAATCTGGATTGTCATGTAATCCCACTTGTTTGTCATTTGTACATTTTTCTGAATTTTCGCTTCCCTTACACGTAATCCTGCTGGCATCTGTATGATTTTCAGGAGTTCTGATTTAGGCGACATCCTCGGTATCAGGCTTGCCCACAAACTAAACATGCAGAATTGGCATCACCGGCCACACGTCATTACTCCCAACAGTTTCCCTTACTTTTCAGGTACCCTGAATCCTGCGGGCATCTTGCACTTCTTTCCCAAAATCCCAAAAGCCACTCTCGATATAATCCAAAAATATCGTCAAAAAATATGACATGATTATTCAGGGCCGCGGCGATTCTACAAAATTATTTTCATGACTCTAAATCCCTCAAAATCTGACTCTGGAAATGGCTTTTCAAATACGAAGATGGATAATCGCGCCGTGCGGCTTGCCGGTCAGCTTGGACGCGACACTGGAAATGGCTTTTCAAATACGAAGATGGATAATCAGGATCAAAAGTGCAATTATAACAGCAAGAAAGTTTTGACGCGTTCTAAATTCAATGACGGGGAGAAACACTGGGGGCGTATGATTTATCCTCGAATCTAAAACAAACCGACATGACATAATGTAGTCAGATTATCATCAGAAGAAATCATGATCATATCAATTAACGTCACATCACAGGGCCCTAGAGAATATTCCCCCCAGATGATATTATGACATCCAATGAGTGACTAGAAATTACAGATTTTTGATTGCCAAAAGATTCAAAAGATTCCGGGATGTATGGTATAGCGTGACAGGATAGATAGGGAAATAGCCAATACCCTCAGATTTTGTAAACTCCGTGTTTTCATGGTCATTTGACTCCTGTCATGTTTTTGATAATTTGAGTCACCGGTGTGTTGAGGAGTCTGAGGGGAGGACTCCCTCAGTTGTGGTGCGGGGTTTCTGGGACTATAAACATGTCCCAGATCAAGGGGAGGAGGTGCCAGGGGCCCCCGTGGGGAGCCCATTCCGTCGGAATGTTTCGGCCCTCGATCTGGAATGATAGTATGGAGTCTGAGGAAATTTTTCACTCAGGTAGAATCGAGGGACTGGGACGACTCTGACGTCCCGGAAGGTCGTGGGGATCAGGGACTCCCGTCAGGGGGCCCGGGCGTTTCCGGTTTCGTTTTTCGTGACTGTGTGGTGTAATGCGAGAGGTTCGGTGTGTGGGAGTGGAAACCATAGGGCAAAAAATAGTGAAAGTATGGATCTGAAAAGTAGTGAAAATAGTGAAAGTATGGATCTGAAAAGTAGTGAAAATAGTGAAAGTATGGATCTGAAAAGTAGTGAAAATAGTGAAAGTATGGATCTGAAAAGTAGTGAAAATAGTGAAAGTATGGATCTGAAAAGTAGTGAAAATAGTGAAAGTATGGATCTGAAAAGTAGTGAAAATAGTGAAAGTATGGATCTGAAAAGTAGTGAAAATAGTGAAAACAAAGATACAAAAAATTATGAAAATGGCAAGAATCATGAAATTAGACTGGTTTTAAATGAAAAACAGATTGAAGGGCATGACAGAAAAAAAGCAGTACAGAAGGGCGTACAGATACGGGAGCAGCACCGTCATTGTCATCCCAAAGAGCATGGTGGATGCCCACGGTATCGAAAGCGGCCAGCTCGTCGAATTTGTGAATTTTGAGGATCGGATGGAACTGATCCCCGTACGGACCCAACACACTTCTTCAAAAGAAGGCAGCAAGACCAAGTACGACAGGGTCCTGGACGACATGATGGAAAAGGCGGATCTGCCTGCAGACAAGCTCAAAAAACTCCACATCAAATGACACCAGTCCTGACATCCGTCCCTCTTTTTCATCAAGGCCGGAGAGGATCTCGTGAACCTTTGGGTTCCTTGACCACACGTGACACTGCTCAAAGCCAAGTTTTTCCGCTTTGCCATGTTGTATCTGACATGCCCGGGACGGCTTTATCCGGAGCTGCGGACTCTGCTTTTAGGGCATCCTGCAACCACAGGCGACAAGGCCCCCGTCCTGTCCTTGGGAAGATGATCTCCCCGGATGATTCCTGTGACAGTCAATAAGTGATTAAAAATTACAGATTTTTGGCGTGCAAAAGATTCAAAAGATTCCGAGACACATGATGTATCATGACAGGATAGAAAGGGAAATAGCCAATACCCTCAGAATTGATAAACTCTGTTTTTCATGTTCTTGATTCCTATCATGGTTCTTGATATTCCTCCGGACATGACACTAATTTTGAAATCAATCATCCGGGGTTAACTGTAATGATTCCAGGTTGGCGGGCATGATTTCATCCTGTCTATCCAAAGACGATTGTCTGATTCAATGGGATATGAGGGAATTTTTCACTCAGGTAAAGATAAGGGACTGGGACGGTTCGGCGTCCCAGAAGGTTGTGGGGGATCAGGGGGCCCTTCAGGGGCCCTTGTGTTCTGGTTTTGTTTTTCGTGTTTTGTGAGGTAATGCGAGTCGAAAGTCCGTTACTGGCCCTCGGAGATTGGGGCCTTTGGCACCATTTTTTGGCGCCTTTGGCCCCTGTAAGATAGGTACCAAACGCACCTTTGGCACCATTTTTTGGCGCCTTTGGCCCCTGTAAGATAGGTACCAAACGCACCTTTGGCACCATTTTTTGGCGCCTTTGGCACCGAGTCTTAAATGAATATCCAACATTTGCTGACGGCATGGAAAAAATACATGAGCGAAGGCTCCGCATCAAGGACAACTCTTCATTTTTTGTGGTCGTTCCGTCCGTGATGGTACAAAGCCTGGGTTTGAGACCAGGCGAGCACATACGGTTCCACGACCTTGGCGGCAAAGTTGTGCTAACACCCGGTGGAAAGAGCCTGTCAAAAAAGGACCTCACAGACATTGACCGATATGAGCGGGCCTTTGATGAGGCAATGAGGGAAGGCAGACAAAAGAACGAAGGCTCCCCCGCCGGAGAGGCCGCCCCTAGGACGAGCGCCTTGGAAAAGTTCAGGATCAAATAGACATCAGCCTTACGTCTCTTTTCTCCTCATCCTCAAGGGAGACGTGAACCTGGTGTATATTGGGACTTTTGAACCATATGTGACGCCTGCCAGACCCCGTCTTTTCCCACTTTGTCATGTTGTACCTTACGTGCTCCCAATGGCTGTTTACAACTCTGTTTCTCATGTTTTGGTTCCTGCCATGTTTTCTGACAGTTTCGGCCCCTTCCCCAGACATGACATAATTATGAAATCTTGAGATTAGTCCTCTGATTAATCGTAATGATTTCAGCCAGCGAGGATATCTCGGCCCTCGATCCGGAATGACAGTGTGGGGTCTGAGGAAGTTCTTCACACATGTAAATATAAGGGACGGGACGACTCACGTCCCAGAAGGCTGTGGGGGGTCAGGGGCCTCGTTGAGGGCCCCGGGCATCCTGGTCTTGTTTTTTGGAAAATCACGTGGTAATGCGAGTCAGCCTGCCACGAATGTCTTTGCAAAGCTTGCAAGGTTTTTTTGCAAAGCTTGCAAAAACGTGCCCTGAGTTTGTTTCAAGCTCTGAATGCATGTAACTTGTACAAAAAACATGGCCCAGAGTCATCTGCGGGCACAGCAGTGGGGCAGTCGTGTCCAGCGTCCCAAAGAGACTTGCATACAAGCTGTGGCTTGGAGCATAGAGGGGGGAGGGGTTTCTCCTGGCGGGCGGTGTGGACGGCACGACAATGGCAAAGCCGATGAAGGCAAGGCTTGCAAAAAAGGATCTCAAGACGGGCGGTGTGGACGGCGCGCCCTCAAAGGCGCGGGACAGGCCCAGACACGACAATTCCTTTGATGATCCCGGCTTTGATCCGCTCTCAAGGCCGGAGATCAAATGATGATTACACATGCAACGATTGCCAGTAGCAGGGAAGAAAAGTTCCCGCTAGTGGGCTACTGTAGTCCACTACAGGGAAGAAAAGTTCCCGCTAGTGGGCTACTGTAGTCCACTACAGGGAAGATTGCGGTGTTGCGTTGCGGTCATCCGGCTCGGCCTATGACGCTTTAGGAAAATCCCCACCGCTGTCTGCCCGAGGAGAACTCACAGGATAAACGCAGATATCATTGGGAGATAGTCAAGGTAAGAGCTTGCCCCCTCCCCGGGATGCGATGTGGGGACATGATCATCAAGACCCCGGCAGGCAGTGCCGCCCGGGGGCAATCTCCCACTATCAGTGATCCTTGGTCCTCTTGGCAGGGGATCCGTTAGACTTATGCATATTTGCCAAAAATGACGTAAAAACTGCATGATTTTTTTGATCTGCACTGATTACGCCAATGTCTGTTAGGCGACAGCCCCGCTGTTGCCACAAAAATCCCAAAACACCTCTCTGACATCAAAATTGCACCTAACCCTCGCAATCGTGAGTTATCACGCACATTCACATTTTATATGCAATACCACGCACAAGCAATCAATGGTATGTTTTCCTATACCTGCACAATTATTCCAACTATGTGATGACGATGAGTGAGACGGTCAGTTTTGATACCTTTGCAGATAGGGAGTTTGAGCAGGGATTCCTGAACATAATAAGCCATGGCTCAAAAGACAATACATACAAGTTTGCCTTGGCACGATTCCTGCTTGATTACAGCAGAGATAAAACCGATGCACATGTGGATTTTGCCGATATTGCAAAATACTTTCTAGAGTATTACTGGAATCAGATATGTAAGATGAAGATGAAACATGCCCCTCAGGCAACAAAAAAGCCGCAGATTGTAAGGATCATAGAAAAAGAGTTTCCAAAAAAATACTATCCCGATACATTTAGAGAGATATGTAGGAAGGAGGAATATGAAGAAAACATCCAAAAGTGCGTAAAACGTATTGAAAAATCGTGCTTTCACAACGTTATTTGGAGGTTCCAGAGAATCAAGGTCGGCAGGGCAACAGAGGTCAGGATGTTCTTTGACTATAGGATCTCCAGGAAGATACATGACAACAAACGGTACGTTGATCTTGACTATGGCATAAACCTGAATCCCGACGCCATTGAATTCTTCAGACGACATAACGCGGTTCTTCTCAAGGCGGTGATTCTTGAATGGGCAAAGTTCCTAGAAAAACTCAACGTCGGTCTCCCAAAGTTAATCGTAAAAACCGAAGGAAAAAACATGAAAAGGGGCAGCCTGACAAGATTTCGAAGGATACTCAATCCGTTCTTCACTGAATGCTTTTATTGTGGAAAGCAGCTGTCAGATGGAAGGAAGACGCATGTGGAACATGTCATTCCGTTTGACTATATTGCAGAAGACGACATCTGGAATCTCACACTGGTCTGCCGGCGATGCAACTTGCAAAAGCTTGGGGCGCTACCGCCCAAAAAGTACATAGACGATCTGGTTAGGCGAAACCAAGATCACAAGGAGCGTATACCACAGTTGAAAAAATCCCTTACCCGGCTTGACCAGGACTTTGAGAGGGTAGTCAAAAACCATTATGAGAATGCAAAGTCACACGGATACATGATCCTGAAGAGCCTGCCTTTGGAAAAAATCCCCAATACTTAGTTTGACGTATATAATAATTGCGAGTAACTGATGAGCCTGCCCTGTTTCATGACTGATTCCGGGTCGCTTGGCTCGTCTTTGATGTATATCCACTTGCCTTCCAGACGTACAAATTGGTCATATACAAATTCGTGCATAGTTGAAGGGGCAGGAGGTGGCCGCATACGTAAAAAGCTCAGACTCAAAACATACTGATCATCAGCCTGTATGGATGCCAGTCAGTCCGAGATCATGCGGTACGCGCACGATGCCAGGTCCCTGTCCGTGTGCCTGTCCAGGTCATCCTTGCAGACAGGACACCTTTTGTTGCCGTTCATGCACACAAGACGCGGGCACCATAAAAGGGCCCTATTTGGCGTCTGGCTCTATCCTTTTTGCAAGCTGCTCCACCATGAGGCGCAGGTCGGCAATCTCCGCGCCCTTTTCGTCCTCCAGACTCGCTATCCTCCGGGCCTGCGCGTCGTTTTCCATGCGCAGCCTAGCCGCGTCATCCAGTGTGAGGGCCGGCACCACCTGCAGGTACTCCTCGGCAAGCTCCAGCGTGTGGGTCTTGAAGTAGTTGCGGTCAAGCTTTACCAGCCCGGAGTGGCCCATCATGTACTCCTTTTTGATCAGGCTGGACAGCGGGGACTCCCGGGAGGAGGCCTCCTTGCACGTCTTGTTCCAGAACCGCCTGAATCCGTTGGTCATCGGGACGTCGTGCCTGCGCGTTTTGTTGCTTCTGGAGCCGGATCTGTCGCGTAGCCCCGACCTTGTCAGCACGCCGAGTATGTGCTTTTTTATCATGACCATCGACAGCCTTCTCGGGAGGCAGCCGGATCCGACAAACAGGGGATCGCCGGGGAGCGGCCTTCGCCCAATCCTGTCGGCACACTCTGCACGATAGTCGCCTAGCGCCGCATACGCCTCCGGCGTGATGAAGGCAGGATAGCTCTCGCCGGATCCGCGGTATATCTGCAGCTTTGCGCAGACAGGGTTCCCTGCACCGTCCCGTTCCCTGCCGTCTGCTGCATCCCCCATCTCAAGTGTACCGTCCTGCGTCCTGTATACTGGAACAAGATCCCTCCATTCGAGCCCTTCAAAGCCCCCTATCCTGATCCCGGAGCTTGCGGCCACCAGTATGATTGCACGCTCAAGCGGCCCCCGGCAGAACCTGAGCATCTTCTGCACCTCGGCGCGCGTCCATCCGCGGGAGGCATACGAGGGGCCTGCGTCCTCCGGAAACGTGGCGTATATGCGCTTCCACGGGATCACGACATCGTTCATCTCCAGCAGCTTCTTGACCGGCTTGAAGTATCCGCCAAACGAGACGGGGTTGAGGTACTCCGGGCTGTCAGGCGCAAGCCTGGTCCGCTCAAGCAGCTTGCGCGAGAGGCTCAGCAGCAGGTCGCGCACCCACGTCGGATCCTCCCGGCCGTATTGTACCAGCTGCTCCACCCTTCCCTCAAAGTCGCCTTCCAGTATGTCCTCGAGCATGCCGCAGAGCACCTGGCGCAGCGTGCGGGTGTATTTCTCGCGCGTCTCCTCTGCCTTGATCCCCTGGTTGAACAGGGCAAGCGGGGCGGCCTGCCCCACCCTCTCGAATTCCTCCATCGCAAGCTTCATCCCATTTCCATATTCCTGGAACGCATAAAAGGTACAATATAGTGGTGGACCGGAAGGTTTTCGCGGTTCTCAAACGATGAAACCCCGCCAAATTCGGGTCTCATCAAGATGCTCGCTCTGTGTATGGATGCGTCTGTTTAAAATTGTTTTGGATTGCAGTCTTTCCAGAAGTTCCCCACAAGACGGTTCCACATTCGAAACGGTTCAAGCCAAGCTGCCTGCAAATCCACATGTAGCCGTCGGCACCATCATGGGTCGGATACGTTTGGGAAGACTGGACAAAGACGAATCGCTAATAGTTAAAAAGAAGCATGGCCAACTAATGATCTTAGTGGTGTGCAAAAATGGAGAGCCAGACCTTGTCTAAACTGTTCAAGAATCCTGCGCATAAGAGGGGCTGGAGCAACGAATACACTACTGCAGAAAAACTGGCCACATACTATGATCGCGGTCTCTTCGAGCTTGACGAGCTTGAGCCCGAAGCTGTTGAACCCGTAAGGCAGGCCATCAAGGAATGGGACGCAAGAGTCGACGCGCACTATGCAGAACATGGCGACTGAGACGGGTCTTGCCGGGGTTGTCGCCTAATTCGTCAGAATTCGTGAGAACCATCTGGATGCCATATGGCTCAGGCGTGCAGAGGGGCGGAAATCCAGAAGAACGTGCAGGTTGAGTTAAGCAAGTGGAATTACGCGACAATCTCGGTAGGGACTGGACAGGGCCTCAAGGTTTTGTCTGCATGCCCCATGACAGCAGGTCCATGTGGCTTTCAACGTCAAGATACTTTAGTATTATTCCATCCAAAATACCATGGCATCTTTTGCAAAAATACTCGTGCATCGTTTTGTCAGTCAGTATCATGTATTTTTTGTCGGCCTCTGCCTTGCTTAGCAGATAGCAATCGCTTAGAACTTCGTGAAATGTACCAAGATTCTTATCATGTGTGCCGGATTTTACCATTCCCAGAATTTCCCTCTTGTCTGGTTTTCTTGCGTCCAACCCCACATGTTTGGCTGATTCCAACACGGCTTGTAGTTTATCGTCGCATGCAAAGCCGTTTTTCAACTTCCTGGCTTCCAATTGGTCTTTTTCATATTCGCGTCTGTTGTGACGGGACGCAATGTCAAACTCAAAAGGGCCGGAATATTCCCCGTCTAGGCGTTGCAGCATCACACAATCCTTGATCAGTTCAATGGAGTTTTCCCTGCTGCACCAGTTTCTGGCAATGGTTTCCTTTGCATCATGCCTCAGCGTGGCTTTTTCCGGGTTCAATACGGCCGTTTTACTCTGCAGTCTACCAGCATAAATGATTATTGCAATTCTGTCGGTATAAGATGATATGGTAAACGCGATGAATAACTGTTTATGTTTGAGGTCTTGGTATCTCGTTTACTTGGAAGTTGTTCTTGTTCGGAATCTACCCTGATTGATCTGTTTTGGTTTTGAGCCATTTTTGGAGTCATCTGGGAAGACTGATCCTGTGATCCAACATTACTGTTGGGCCTGGGGTTGATTTCAACTTGCCGAATCAAAGGATGTATGCTACTGAGACTGCTTGATCCTTGCAAGCCTGCCAAGCTCGTCCTCTATTGCGTCCTGTACCTCTTCGGGCAGATCCTCGGAGTGGATGAGGGTTGTCCGCAGCCCTGACACTATGACCTGAACGTCCAGCGTCTCGTTTCTTATGTGGGGCGCAATACAATGTCAGTCCCTGCCGTAGGCCGACTTGTGATCGCACACCCTTAGAAACTCTATCGTGTCACTGTTCCAGTCAACATTGTATATTATCCTGTACTTGTTTCCCACATCATATGCAAACACCCTTTTGCTCTGTTTATATCTGCCCAGACGCGCCGGGTTTTCAGACACTCTTAGTTCCTGTATGGCATGATTTACCCTTTTCCTGATTTGAGGGTCAAGATTTTTGTACTGTCTGAGAAACTTTGTCTTTCTTGTAGCGTCCCAAATGTCTCTCAAGACTCTTCCTTGAGCTCTTTCATGAACTCATCAAAAGGCAATGTCTTCTTGCCTTTGTCATCTGCATAAAACTCGTCGATGTCCCTGACCTCATCGGGGGTTAGATCATCAACGTTCCTTGTCTCTGACATGTGGTTTCCTCCATCCTGTTCCTAAAAAGGGTTGTCGTGAGATCATGTTTGCGTCTTTGGAAGACATAAATCAAGATGGCAGATGACATTTTTGACATGGTCAGGAATGCGTCTCAACCTGCGGATCTAGCCAAAATGTATGCAAGGCACACTACGGGCAATTGGTACAGGGCCGTTAAGGCAAGTGATGTTCTGAAGCATTATTACAGCCCGTTCTCACTGTGGGCCGACATGCATGCGGATCCTGCAGGTATGGGGTCACGTCCATCTGCTGGCTATGCACGAAAATCATAATCGTACATGCCAATTTGGTGAGGACCCCAAAAAAGTAGGAACGATCTGCAATGCACACTTTTTCCCAATATCATGCATAGATCTCTTGAATAGATAAATTTCATG
Organism: Candidatus Nitrosopumilus sp.; assembly: GCA_965214775.1. Taxonomy (GTDB): domain Archaea; phylum Thermoproteota; class Nitrososphaeria; order Nitrososphaerales; family Nitrosopumilaceae; genus Nitrosopumilus. Next base: position 586,423 of record OZ243974.1, read on the forward strand.
TAGCATGAGAAGTACGAGGCCACCAAGATGAGTGATTGTCAAGTACCATGACAGCAGCCTCATGATGCCTCCGCATCTATACCCAGCTCCTCCCGTATACGCTTGGCTAGGGTTGCAACACACCTGCTCCTTGAGGAGTCTACCAGGACAAACTGCGGATCCACGTCGCGCATGAACCGCATTATGTCCGGATAGCAGCATCGTTTGTGTCGTCCTTTCGTGCCTCCTGTCTCCTGAGCTCTGCCGTGACGGCGTCTTGCACCTCGGACGGAAGGTTCTGGGCATCAAGCAACGTTGTCCTGAGTCCCGCGATTACATCGTGAACCGAAAGGGTCTCGTTTTTGATGTGGGGCGCAAACGTGTTCTTGAATGTCTTTTTGTCAGATGAGTCTTGGAGAGTCATTCTTTTCCATCACCACTGTGCATGCTTGGCCATACTCACGCTTATACTTTGACACCTCCTTAGTTTGTTGGACACATGATAAAAACACCCCCACCGCAGTCATGGCGGCGGATCAACCCCTCGTTATGCATGTGCTTCGCGCACTATTTGTTGAATGGGAATATCCGAGCTGCCGTGTTCCTGTGCCTTGCGCACTGATGGATGAATGCAGCTTCTGGTCCATCAAGACCAGATAGATGATCCGAAATCAGAAGCCGTACGAATTTTTCAAGTGGTTTCACAGATAATTTGTGTTCTGTTGATATTTTGAGCTGTTTCATGCAAACTCGTTCGCACATAATCAGAATTTGCTAATTTCGAATCAAGTCTCTGACAGGTGATATCTTTTTTGTCATGCAATGCAATCCGTGGCTGCGTTACCCATATTGCGATCACCAGCCAAATAGCTTCCAGACAAAGTCCATGAACATCTCGAAGAGCCCGCGATCCTCTGCCTGCCTTGTGGGCTTGGGCACTGCGGGCTCTGCCGGCATTGTTGGTTCTGGAGACCCTGCCGGCTCTGCCGATATCATGGGTTTTATTGGCTCTACGGGCACTGTGGGCTCCACGGGCACCGGCTCCACGGGTTCCGGCACGAACGCCGGCGGCATGACAGGATCCGCATCCCTTGCGCCACTGTTTGAAGGAACCTGAAGAATGCCGTCATCCTGGGGGATCAGGCCGGCAGGCTCGCGGTACGTGGAAAATGTCTCCTCGCCCACGCATTCCTGTACGGTTATCCCCTCAGATGCGCTGAGGATGCTCCGGCCCGACATGGCGTGTACCTGCACGCCGAGATACGACTCGTCAGCTGCAATGCCGGATGTAAACACGATGCGTCCCTCCAGCATCTCGTCGGATATGGCAGCCTGCTGCATGCCGTATGCCGTTGTTCTGACCTGTGCGGAGACCAGCTCCGGCTCGTCGGGTCCTGCAATGATTCGGACCGTGCCGGCGTTGCAGTCCCATGATACGGAGTACAGGTCGACGTATATGTCATCAAGTGATCCAGAGGCCGGATGGCCGCCACCACCGCCACCACCACCGCCACCGGAGGATGACCTTGACGTCTGGCGGTCGCGTGGCAGTTCGGGCGTTGGCGGCAAGGTCTCGTGCGGGTCAATCGGAATTGGTGGAATGCTAGGAGGTCCAGGCGGGCCGCTGGGATCCACAGGCGTGTCAGGAGGCACCAGATCCCGGGGCGGTGGGCCGACCGTGATGAAATCTGTAAAGTGGAATGTCCATACGGTCAGATCCGCATCCACGTCTATCTTGCATTCGCCGGTGCCGTTGAGCTGGACTGATACGGACTCGTGGTCGTTGTGGCTGCAGGTCTCGTCTATTGATACCGGCTCGTCATCCCCTCCGCCCCGGTGGAAGAGGACGTTCTGTCCTGCCTTTTCCTCAAACGTTACGCGTATGGGTTTGTCAAATGTCAGCATGTCGTCATACAGGCCCATGTGCAGCGTAGATCTTACGTTTCCAGTGCCTCCGTCAGGGCCCGACACTACCGGTACGTGAACCTCGGTGAATGTGGGCAGGTTTACTACTCCGTCCCAGTCCGGTGGCCCGGTTATCTCGGTGTCGTTTCTGAGGAGAAGGTCGGCGCTTATGCCCTCAAAGACGACATCCATCTCAAGGTCGTTGGGAAACGTAGCCGTGCTGTTGCCTCCTGCCTCGCCTGCATCCAACAGCAGGTTCTCAAGGTTGAGTCTAGGCTCGTCGGTCTGCTCCGTCACTATGATCTTCCTCAGCAACGTCCGGTCACTGTTGATTACCAGCTCGTTGTGCTCCAGCGTATGGTCATAGACGATCTCCAGAGTGTTGTCAGGGATCCTGTTTTGCTCCAGTATGACGGGCTCGTAGCTGAGGATGTTTCTGGTGCTGTGGGAAGCGTGGACGGTATCGACTATGGGCACGGGCCGCAGCTCCGAGTCGACGCCCAGATAGCGCTTGGTGCTGTGGGAAGCGTGGACGGTATCGACTATGGGCACGGGCCGCAGCTCCGAGTCGACGCCCAGATAGCGCTTGGTGCTGTGGGAAGCGTGTGTAAACTTTACATACAGCTCCGGCGGCGTCACCTGCTCTGGCTCGACAGAGATGCTCATGGCCGACGCTGTACCCGTGCCGGCTGCCGCCTCCGACTGGGATCGAACATCCCGGATCTGGGCCGTGTCGTTGAGGTGCGGCGCTATTCGCACCACAAGGGACGACGGCGGGTCGTGTGACATGCTGTTCGCCTCCGACACTGACATGACCGGCTTGGGTGCGGCCTGTGAGTCGTGGTGCTCGACACGGACGTCTATGGAACCTGCAGACTCCCCGGTTTGCGCCGCTGCAAGGGAAACGGCGGCAAGCGCCCCAATCAGGGCGACAGCCATCGTAATACTCCGCATACGCAAAATTTGCATCACCGTCAGTTTATCGCGATGTCAAACAAGTAATCAACCAGAGAGTGTCCGGCCAGATCCTCAATGGCATTACTCACATGCAGCGCCGGCGACTTTGCCCATGCGGGTATCGGTTCGCTAAGCGTAATGGTTATGGTGTCATTGCTTATCGACACTTTGCTGGCCTCTATTACTTCAGCATGCACGGTCACAATGCCCGTCCTCCACGGATGAACCACGCAAAAGTACGGGTATGTTCCTGGATAATCGAACTCGTTTCTGTATTGCCCTCCGGACATTATGAGACCACTGTCAAAGCCGTTTGGGTAGCTCTCGCCGACTGCGCTTGCGTCAGCGCCCGGGTCGCCTGCCGTCACGGTATGAGCCGCACCATCGCCGTTGATCCAGGTTATCTCTCCGCCTACACTGATCGTCACCTCGTGCGGGATGTAGCACTCACTGGTCTCCTCACAGCCCGGAGCCGACGAGCCGAGTCCGAACTGGACTGTGGCAGAGTCTGGGCCGGCCTCATCTTCCAAAGATACATACGTATGATCCGGATACGGGGACGTGTGATTTAAGAGGTCTACGCCACCAGGCCACGCCTTCCATCCTTTTCCATAGTCATACTCGAACAAGTCGTGGTCCATAACCTGCTCTGACACCCTGACTGTGACCATGGTGCCCGTGGCACTGGATAGAGTCACGTCAAGTACGCTCGGGCGGATCCGATCCGTTGTTATGTCTGCTGCATGCGTTGCGGACTCCGTGGTCAGGCCGCGCCGGTCCGTTGCGGCGCCCTCCCTGACTCCCACCGTTATCGTGCCGTTGTTTGTGATGGGTACAGTAAAGTCATAGAGAGCACCGTGAGACCTGCCCCATGAATTGACATAACCTCCCAGCCCCGATACCAGAATGTCGTTAGAGTCAAAACCTCTAACATTACGGTCATATTCGACGTCATAGTGTAATTCGTTTGATCGGTCTGTCGATGCAAACGTGCCGTGACCTGGATAGTGGTTGAAATTCGTCGTTATGGATGCCTTGACCGGAACGGCAGGCAGTAGTTTTAATGTTCCCGTCTTATGACCATTGGCATAGTACATAGTATCGTCTGAATCAATCCGATAAGGATGTGGAGCTCCAGAAAATTTGGTAAATGTGTCAGTGGACGGCACGAACTTGTAAAAAGACCTAGTATCACACCCGCTAAAAAATATGTTTCCCGCGCTATCAGCTATTGTGGGATGTATGTTATACTCACAAGTGTATGGCAAGGTAATCTCAGTCACTTGGCCCGTAGAGGTATCAAGCTCGATAATATTGGTCGTATGGCGCCCAACATGATTTCCAAAATAAATTTTTTCGTCGTGAACAGCAAAGCCATTGGCAAAGTTATTACCCAAGACACCATCCAAATCCCAGCGGGTGAGTGTGCCGCCACCGTCGTCGTTAGGAACGAATCTCAGGATATCTCCTGCGGCTGTTGGTTCGGTGGCAAACACTCCTGAAGGGCCTACATGACTGATGGAAAATGAGACACGGGATGCATTCGTGTAGTAATACGTTACCGTGCTGTCATCTGGATCAAATTTCTGCATAAAGACCACATTTGATCTGTTTGGTTGCTCATAATCTGTTATTTTGTAGGTCGTTTGTCCTTGCGATACAACCTCAAACCGTAGCACAGCATCCTGAGCCCAGTCCTTCACCCGCACCTCATAAGTTCCCACATCCAGGCCAGAGGTATCTTTAACAAATGTGGTATAACTTGTAAAGCTCCCATCAGAGCGGGCAATTCCGGTACCGGTGACTGTATGGCCTGATGGAGTCGTGAGTTGGGTGGTAACATACCCAGATGCGCCACCTACATGAACACTATAACCCGGATCGTGATAAGAAATCTCCTCAATGGTGAGATTGCCAAGTGGGTTCGCCACATATGGATAACCAAGCTCACTCCGCACACCTCCATAAATTGCGTCGTCATACGGTACATACCTCTGGCTAGCCATATCATATCCCACATCGGGCCAGCTGGTGAAGGTTCCGGTTGCAGGATCAAAAGATGCCATACGTTTATCTTGACTGAAGAAAACCCTGGATCCGTCTACAAAGCCGGATCCTGCATAATGTCTATCATGCAACCGCCAACCCTCCGGCGCCGTCCAGACGGTCTGCGTCCCGTCGTCCCGGTCAATGCGCGCTATCTTGTATTCACCGAGTCCAAACAGGTCGTCGTCAGGAGAGTTTGGCACTACGGCTCCAAAATTAACGCCACCATGATTCTGGAACCTCCATTCATTTACCTCGATCTCGTCTAGAATCTGCGCATCTGCCTCCCAAGAGGGAAGGTCCAGCGGCGAGGCAGAGGCGTCACCTGGCCCGGCATGCACGGCATCTGATTTTACGGTAGCAGTAAACGACAGCACCTCGTAGGTCTCTGGAACTACGACCCTTGTGGAAGTAGTGGCTGTGCCATTTCCTTCTACGGCTTTGTGCTGTGTTGCTTCATACTGTTCAATGCTACCCCCCCCCCCGTGGTGGTTACTGCAGTCAGCCCGAGTATTAGTACTGCTACTGCCGGGACGGCCCACAAAAGTCTCATGTGTCCTATAATTTGATTCAGGTGTATTTTACGGTTGTGGGTTGCGGTTCTGTGCAATCTTGGGGATATGGATCTTCTCTGGGAACTAGGAAGTTATCGGTGGGCGATTTCAGCTGGGACACATCGGTAGATCGGACTGCATCTTGTAAATTAGAACGTAGTCTGCTTTCCCACATGCTTTTTCTCTGGAACAGGGGCCTGCATGACGTAGTGTCTACGTCAAATAATCGATCATAACTTTGACACATCGTGCCTATTTTGACACAAAACTGATTGGTTTTCAATAGACTTTATGCGTAATCTACCTGAATGAGGTGAATTTGTTCGTAATAATCCTAGATCTGAACCGATTACGCATAAAGTCTAATTATAGATACTACGTTGTTGATCTGGGGCAGGTTTGGAAGCCTCCCGTCAAAATAATCCTTGATTGTGTAAATCTGAATCTTTGGATGTTTTGTACCTAGCGGCATCTCGGTCATGCCGCTGGATGCGGCCTCCTTTTTCATTTTGGGTGTTGGCTCCCTCATACATACAAATATGCCAAACCTCGCACCTTTGCGCTCCACCATTCCATTGAGGTCACGGACCATTGCAGAACCTATCTGATGTCCTCCCTTCACGGGGACTCACTTTCCCATATTTGGGATAACCCTTGGAATCTGATCCAATATGGATGTATTCCTGCCGTCAGCTAAGTGAAAAGTACCCCAGATCTGACATCATGGTGGGGAGCTTAGGCTCTGAGATAAACCGCCATGCCCTCCAGAAGTACAGCATGTAAACAGTTAACCGTCCAAACCAGCTCTTTTATCACCACGTTTTTTACCACATGTTGTGATTGAAAACTAATGGCTGCAGGCAAGGCACTCATCTTTCTTGTGATCATTGTGCTGGTAGGCGCCGGTATCTGGTGGGGTGTCAGTTCATGGTTGGACGGGGAAGTCGAACAGGAACGTGTAGAAAAAACACTGTATCCGAACACTCTTGAGATGTTGGATGATGATCTTAGAAAGCTCTCTTGGGAGTCTGGCGAGATAGGCATCATAGCGGGGTGGAAGGGTGACATTGAGGCCTGTGTCATGATTGACAGTAAACAGAGTTATAGAGAGATTGTAGGAAAAGCTGATAATTGGCTGGATAGGGTCGAGGGGTTTGACAGGAGGACGTTAGAGTCTGTACTGGATTTGGAGCATAGGTTTGAGATGCCTGCACATGACTATAACAACCTAAAGGTCATGTTTGGTTGGATCAAGGCTTGTATGGATGATAAAACTGCCAAATTTGGCCAGGTTAGAGACGAACAGCCTGTGGAATATTGGAAAGATGGTGAAGAATCCGAAGGGGAATTGAATGGCGAGGATTGGATAGAGAAGATGGATGCAAACCTGCAGCTGTGCAAGTCGGCCGGCAATCTGCTGGATTTGCAGTTCCTCCGTGATGATTTGGATCTGCAGCTGCCTGTAATGTATGCAGAGGCGCCGGGTTTTACCGAGGAGCAGATGGCATCTCTTGAGATGAATGCAGAAGATCTCACCGCATGTTTCGAAGAAAAGATTACAGAGTATGTGTCAAATACCCCTGATCCATCACCCTGACTACGGCGGGGGCGTTTTTATCATGTGTTCAGCTGCTGATGGAGCGTAAACACTTGCATCCTGTACGGGTTATTTCTTGAGACGTTTTTTGATGGCAAATGCCGCTGCCGTGGGGGCCACAATATAAATTCCCAAGTTCAACGCAATGACTGAGATACCCAAGCCCATTACCTGCGACTCGGACCCTTCATCAGCTAGTGTCATTATTGTGAGAGTCGACAGCATTGGAGTGATAGTCAGTTTCACTGCTTCACGAAATGCGGGATTTTCTCTTTCAAGATCAGCTATTGCCGGCGAGAATGAATAGTAAACATGGTTAAATGCGGTCATAAAAGATGCGCCGGATGCAGTGTTCAATATGGTATTGTCTCTTGTTTCTCTAAGAAGTTGTACCTGTGGTGCTAATTCGGAGCCAAATGCTGCAGTAGCTATTAGACACCCCCCAGAGCTTTTTGTACTGGTGCTGCTTTGAGGCTGACCGGAAGTGATTGGAGTCTGAGCTTCATCCAGATTGACTGTTACCGTGAATCTTTCTACGCTTGAACGCCCGGATGAATCCGTTGCAGCGCATGAAACCGTGGTTGTTCCAGGCTCAAAAACCGAACCTGAGGGGGGATTGCAATTTATCTGAACGTTTGAGTCGGTATCGTCTGTTGCAGTGACTTTGAAACTAACCGGCTTGCCATTGGGGTTTCGGGTTTCAACAGAAATTGGTGACGGGACTGTCAGTTTCGGTGGAACGCTGTCGTCTGTGTTGATTACATACAACATGCCGTCTTCATTTCTGACATACAAAGTCTTTGTAACCGAGTTAAAACTCATTCCCCTTGGTTCTGAGGGGAGTGAAAACTCATCTAGAACCTGCTTTGAATTCGTATCAATGATCTTGACGGATTCTGATTGTTCACTCAAAACATAAAGACGGTTGGTGTCTTCATCAATGTCCAGTTCGTAGGCACCTCCGCGAACCTCGATCGCATCGCTTACCTGATTCGTTTTGCCGTCGATTATTGAAATGTAATTGTGGGATCCATGTGAAACGTATATGGTATCTGTATTCTCGTTTATGGCCAGATGATAGGCCGGCAGTAGTTTGATTGTGGACTTGGGGGGGATTTCCTTGCCGGTTAGTTGAGAATTTCCATCTATCACTCCCATAGATCCTGTATAATATGAAATGGTGTACACCTGATTCGTTTTGTCATTAACATCAATATCAGTTGAACCAGTTCCTTTGAGAATAGCCTTTAATTCAAAGGTTCTTCCATCCATGAATCCTACCCACGTATCAGAATCATAACTTGCGGGAAAAATTATCAAATTCTTTTGCGAGTTTACCGCTATCCCACCTGGAAGATAGTCCGCCGTACTTGTGATACTTAGAATATGCTTAGTGCTTGCTTTAAGTAGATTGGTGTTTGGAATTTCTTGAATGATGTTTGTCGCACCGTCTAACTCGTACAAGGCATGAGGAGCACCATGAAGCAACAGATAGATTTTGTTTGTGTTTGGGTTTATGTCCATTTGGGAAATTTCAAATCCCACATTAATTACAGCCTCTAATTTGTTTGAATCGCCATCAATTACTGCAATTTTATGGTCATTAGGGTGACTATAAAGTGAAACATAAATTTTGTTTGTTTTTTCATTAATGACAATTTCACTAGGTATGCCGCCGTCCAATTCAATCGATTCTTGAGCAAACACGGGAACGGTGAGGAACGGAATTAGGCAGATTACGACTAGAATTAGAATCTCAATCCTCAACTAGTACATCAGGGCTGTATGCACTATATGAAAATTGTGTAACTGATCGGACTCTGGAAGTTCAGATATGAATTTTGTTACTAATGAATGCCAATCAAATAGAATTTGTGCCTGAAGCCAGAAACGACTTCCAGAACCCGATCAGTTACTTCTGTTCACATCTCGCCTATCTGCGTTTGGGTTTGTTGATGATGTGTGCACTGCAGCCTATTGATGCTCGCAGGCTTGGCAATTGCATTGACTCCGATATCCTGCGCGGCCTCCGTTCGTCGATGCTCCGGTCTGTCGCACACATGATCGACTACGATAAAACCGGTACTTGTTTTTTTTGACATCGGCGGGCCAAACAAACCTGCAAATGCATGTCTAATTAAACATCCAATTGAGCAAACTTCAGATGTTGTTGCAAAAGCGGCATGTGAGAAATCTGTTGCTGCTGACTGATTTTATTACTTTTTATTGAACATCGACAATTTCACTAATCATGAATATGTGGAATGAATTGTATGTTTCTATGGTTTTAAAATATGTGAAAAAACACAAGCCCACTCCCGATGAATTTCAAAAGTATGCTGATGAGACGTATTATGGTTTTGAATTGGGACGAGAAGATTATGAATCTAAGTACAGAGATAAAGGAATGATAACATCAGGAGAGAATGATGAATTGATACTTACGGATTTTGGAAAAACAATTCTGAGCAATGTTCGACTTGAGAAGTTTAAGGATGCAGTTCAGATTTTTGCTCCAATTGTCGCACTACTCATAACTACTGCCGCATTAGTCTATTCGATAATATTCATCTAAGTGAAACGTGCCAAAAAACCAAGTAAAAACAGAAGCTGGGCAAGAAACACGACGCCTCAAATTATGCCCACAGGCAAGACAAAAACAGCAATCCACTCACATTTCACTTGGCTGACGTGACCAATGCTTTTTTATTATACTGATTTTCTGATCTTTACTAACAATGGGAGATCCTAATATCATGGTATACATGTTTGAAGCCGACAGTGCCCAAAAGTTGCAAGAATTGGTTAATGATTTTTTACAGAAGCATTTCATGCAGGCCAATAGATATGTGATTAATTACAGTCATACCCATACAAATAACCACAAGTTTCATTATTCTTGCATGATCTGTAAAAACTTGGCCCAAAGTGGCAGTGGCGCAACGTATCCGTAAACGGTTTACTGCCAAATCCCAACCCTTTTTACCATATTAAATTTTGGTACAGTCACAGTCTTCCCAGAAGTACCACGGCAAGTTATCCCGGGATAGGAACAATTCAAATGAGGGTGCCTGCAGATCCGCTTGCCACCTTCTGCACCACCACGAGTCGGTTACTTCTGGGAAGACTGAGTCATGGCAATACCGAAGGGTGAGGGAGCGCAAAAGGTGCAATTCAGTACTTCCTAGGTGTGCTTTTGCAGACCCGCCACGGCATAGCCACTAATTTCGTTTACGCATAAGGTCTATAGATCAAATCTACGGATCCCTCGCCGATATCGTCTAGAACATCCAGATTGTCACCAAAGCATAGCCTTCCATTATTCGGGGGAGGGACTCGTGGCTTCGGCGTTCATATCAATCCACCACAATCCTGTTGTTTTTGATTCGGAACGTGATGGACTCTGGTTCACCTAGCATTTCCAGAATGGGTTTCGGTATCCTGCATGATGTACTGTTTCTTCCATCAAACGAGAGTTTTACGGAAAACTCGGTTTCATTCTTCTTCCATCGTGTCAATATGTTGTGCACCATGAAGATGTATAAAAATCATACGTACGTATAACCGTTAGGTATAAATAAACGTACGTATAATATAGTGCATGGTGGGTTCACTCAGTCGGTTAGAGTGGCAGGCTTATGACCTGCAGGGTTTGACAGCCTTCGTGGGTTCGAATCCCACACCCACCGTATCCTTTTTGTTCTATATTAATTTTCGAGGAGGGGTGTGAGTGAACGCAAGATCCCTACGTGCAAGACAGATCATGGAGACTCCCGGACACGCTACACAGATCATCGGTACGAATGATTTCAGGGTCAGATCCCAGTCCGACCCATCCAAGTTCTATACGGTATCCAGGACGGGCAGCGGGCTGGTCTGCGAGTGTCCGGACCACCGGAACAGAAGGGCAGACTGCAAGCACATCAAGGTCATACTGGAGTATATGAGAAGGAACGTGTTCGGACACGAGGGATTCAGGATCATGGAACGGAGCAAGCTGAACCTGTGCAAGTTCTGCGACTCGGGCAATATCGTAAAGGCCGGACTGAAAAGGAACAAAAAGTCCACGGTACAGAGGTTCAAATGTGCAGACTGCAAGAGGAGGTTTACTACAAACTTTGGTTTTGAGAAGAAGCAGTATGACAACAGGATTATCACCGGGGCCCTACAGATGTACTATACTGGAATGTCAGTCCGTGATATAGCGGATCATTACGAGATGATGGGAACCGACGTATCGTTTAGAACCATATACAACTGGGTTGACGAGTACTCCCGGCTCACGTCCAAATACCTCAACGGCATAGTTCCAAGGGTCGGGAACTGGTTCAGGGCAGACGAGGTATGGATGAAAATCAACGGCATGCAGTGCTATCTTTTTGCCTCAATGGATGATGATACCCGCTACTGGCTGGCCTCCGACCTGGCAACAACCAAGTTCCAGCACAATGCGGATTCGCTGCTGGACATGACCAAGAAACAGGCCGGAAAGACACCAAGAAACTTCATCACGGACGGCCTGCCAGCCTATGCCAAGTCCTCAAGGAGGATATTCGGAAAGGGTACGAACCACGTGAAGCACATCCACCTGGCCGGAAAAAGAGACCGCGATAACAACAACAAGATGGAGAGGCTCAACGGCGAGATCAGGGACCGTGAGAAGGTGTTCAGAGGATTGAAAAAGACGGATACGGCCATACTTGACGGAATGAGGGTCTATTACAACTATACGAAAAAGCACGGTGCACTGGACGGCCAGACCCCGGCAGAATCGGCCCTGATAAGCGTGGATGGCACAAACAAGTGGAAGACTATCGTCCAGAATGCCAGTTTAAGCAGTGCAACGGAATGATTTTTGAGAAGATCCATATCCCCAAGATTGCACAGAACCTGGGTTGCTTAGTTTGTTGCATAACTTCCTTTTTCGTCAAAAAACTCCTGATTTCGATCACAAATAGAGCCGAAATCAACTGTGGTTTTTATCTGGATTTATCATTTAGGGTGAATTCAAGTAAAAAAAATTGAGTTATGCAACAAACTAGGGTTGCTCTGCAGGTAACCGTCTAGGTCGCCCCGGTTTTCAGCCACAATCAAAACTCCCTGCAGCAAAATTCGTGCCTGCGCGCTGCTGTAGTATGTACAGTTAGAAACCGAATGTTCTCGCGTCAAAATAGGCATGATATGACAGTATCATAATCCGTTATTTGGTGAGCGTACCATAGGCAGGGGCTATCCTATTACGTTATACCCGTCACAGACCACGCCGTCAAGCAGGATGGGGCAGTTACGGTTGCACCTGCTCGGTATGCCGACATATCTGCCCCAGCCACTCGTCTCATACCAGCTCCGCTATGAGGGAGTTCACGTATTGGGAGAGCGTCATCTGGCGCCTCTTCGTCTCGCGGTTCAGTGCTGCAAACGAGTCGTCGTCCATGCGTATAACGATTATCCGGCCCCTGACCCTTATCCCGTGGATCTCCCCGCCGAGCAGGCCTGACAGCCCCCCTGCAATCCCGCCCGTATCGGAGGCCACGGGATCGCAGAGCCCCTGATCCAGCGTGCAGCATGCCACGTTGACCACCGTCCTTGCCGGCCTTATCTTGAGGATCCGCTCGATGCACTGCTCCATGGGTATGTCCCTGCGCTCCCTTCTCAGCCGGACTATCTTTTGTGCCTCCTCCTTTGTTATTCCGCGTTCCAGTGCGGACTGGATTACCATGTCCTGCTCGTGGTGGCTTTCCAGCTTTGCTATCTCTGCTGCAGTGGAAAAGGCGATTCGTCCCGGATCCGACCTGCCAAATCCCAGCGCCATGCTGCTGCGCGGGGAAAGCCTCAGGAGGTTCAGAAAGCACCTGAGCTGTGTCGTGTCCTCCCTCCGGTAGGCATCGCCGGTCTTGCCCCTGCCCAGGCCGAGCCGCCGCGCCGTCTCGTGCAGGGGCTCGTTGTTCTCCCTGATCATTCTTTCAATCTGCCGCGCGACCTCTATCGGGGCCAGGGGCCGGTCTCCCTTGATTGGGCTTCCCTGCACGCCGACGCTCATTATCAGATCGGCATACTGGGCGCTGTCATCTACAAGCCTGGACGCCATCCCGTTTCCCCTAGGGGTCAGGCCCCCCTGCAACGATGCCCACTGCGGCCTCCTATCGTGTCTCCCATAAGGGTAATGAGATGTGGCATCTTTTAGAGCTATTGGAGAATCTGATCTCCCGCAATATGAAACGGCACGACGGCAACACTGAATAGCATGCAGGATATAGAAGGCGCATTGAGCAGAGTAATCCGACCAGACAACTCGAAGGAGTTTCTCAAAAAGACGATCAGGGAAAACGCGGACAGCTATGGCAGCTGCTATGTCAAGCTTGCCATTGTAAAGCAGGACAGGGTAAACTATCTGTACCTGGCAGACATAAGGATCCAGCACGGAAAAGAACCACAAATAAAAGAAGCAATTTATGACTATCAGGACGCGGTTCTGGCCACCATACCTGTCAAGCTACACGACCTGCAAGGACTAATCGATGAGCTGGAGTCAGGACAGATCGTCGTCGGATCCCTGAAAGACATCAAGGCAAAGGGAGGTTTTGAAAACGATATCCACGTGGTCCCTAGCAGGACAAGATACGCGGGTTTTTACGAGGAATGGCCCTCGCGGTGTCTCAGGTACTCATTAGACCAAAAAGTAGCTCTCAATAACGTTGCCAGCCATTTAGTAAGGCTTGGACAGCCCTCCTATCCCAGCCTGCTTGAGGCATGCCGTGTGTTTTTTGGTCACGAGTACAATCCGGCCCAGTACGGTCCAGTGTGCATCAACTTTATGATTCCTGACTTTAGGGCAAGAATAAAAACTTTGGAAATCGGGGGAAGGCAGATATCCGTCATTGCCGAACGGCGCGAACAGCCAATGGAAGGCCTCAGAGTCAAGATTTACAGTGCCGGGGGAGCAGGCAGATTCCACCATTCTGAAGACCTGAATTTGGACTCCTCGGGGTGCGCAAAGATCCATCTGGCATTTGTCCCTGATCAGGTCTACGCCTGGCTGATTGATCTGAAAGGCAACGTGCTGGATTGGAAGGAATTCGGGCATCCATACACCAAAAATGACGGCGTGATAGTAAGGACCACCGTCGAGAGCCTTGAGTCCATGATTGCGGCCGGGGAGGGCCAAAATGTTGAGTTCAAAAGAGATCTGGACGGCAAGACAGACGAGTTTCTCGAATCGGTGGTCTCTTTTGCAAATACTGACGGCGGCATCATCCTGCTTGGCATAGATGACAGGGGCAGAACAGTCGGGCATTTTGAAGACATTGAGAAGACTGAAAGGAAAATACGGGGGCTGGTCAGCGGACGCTGTGAGCCAGACATAAACATCAGCATGGAAGAGGTCGGCATGGAAAATAGTCAGGTGGTGATAGTCAGGATAGGGGAGGGGAAAAACAAGCCGTATTTGCTAAACGGAAAGTCTGCCTACAAGCGAGTGGGGGAAAGAGACCTTGCCTTCAAGCGGCTTGATTTTGATACTGCCTATAATGAAAAACGCGATCCCCCAACTAAGTAATTCATAAGACCTTATGTGAATTTGCCAAAAATGACGCAAAAGCTGCATGATTTTTTTGGTCTACACCGATTACGCATAAGGCTACTGGAAACAAAATGCACTGTTTTATGACCAGAGTGGAAATGTTGGTAAGGGATATCTGATCACATACAATGCATTATTACAATAACACAATAACCTAGATCCTTATTACTGGCTAGAAGATCCGATCATATCATGTCATTAGATATTCGGATTTGGGATGTCAATCATGGAAATTCTGCTTCTATAAAATTGCCTAATGGAAAGGTAATAATGATTGATTGCGCAAGAAATCCCGATACTGGTTTTTCTCCCATAATGTTAACTAAGAACATGTGGAGCTGTGAAAGTTTAGATTATCTCATAATTAGTCATCCACATATGGATCATATTAGTGATTTTTTAAGAATTGATGAAGTATATCCTGATAAATTTAGGCGTCCTCCCGTTCCGAAAAAAAAGTTACTCTATAATGATAAAGGTGAGAAATTAACTGGTACAAAATTAGATATCATAAACAAATACATTGAACTAGATAGCAATTTCACAGAACCTGTAGCATCTGACGACAAACTTGAAGCTGCTGAGTGGGGTGGAAAAAATGTGAATATTGAGACATTTAGATGGAAGGGGGAACACGATGATCTAAACGATTATAGCTACGTCACTTTTCTTTCCTACGGTTCATTTCATTATGCTAATGGAGGCGACATAACTTCAACTGGTTGGGAAAAACTGATAGAACAAGAAGGAGCTGCATTCAAAAAGAAACTTGCTAAAGTGAATTTTTTCGAAGCGTCCCATCATGGGAGAAAAGAGGGATTCAATTCAATTATTTTTGAAGATATGAATCCATATTTGGTATTAATTTCTGATAAGAAAGAACAGGATACTAGTGTGACGGATCGTTATTCTAAATATTGTCAGGGTTGGGATATTAACAACGAAAACTCAAATAAAAAAGAAAAAGGAAGAAAAGTACTTACCACAAGGAATGATGGCAGAATAAGAATTGAAGTTAACGACAAATATGACCATGAAGTAGGAGTTAAAACCTTCAATCGTTACTTGTAATCCATGTCAAACCCAAATGAAACAAATTGGCTCTCTGATTACTACCATCGAATTCAAACCGACTGTAAAATATCGCTAGATATACGTGGCCGAGTAACTAATTGGTCTTATGCATTAATTGCTACCGTAATAGCTGCCTATGTAGGTTTTTTTGCTGACGGAAATTTTGTAACTCCTTTAGGACGTTTTGGTTTAGTGTCGGGAGTTTTGTTCGTTCTAATCAAATTCTTTTTTACGTCTATGGTTGCTTATGGTTATTTTCTACGAGGTAGATATTTTCGAACTAGAATAGAACAATACTGGATGAATAATAAACCAACATTGGATGAATAATAAACCAACATCGGATGAGATAAAACAAGACATAGAAAATTTCGATCATGGAAAATCGATGCCTAAAACAGGAAAAAATCTATTCGTGGGACAAATAAAATCTGGAGTTATTCTAATTTTAGTCATACCTGTAATTCCTCTTGGTATAGAATATCATCTAAACTACAATTGGCATTACTATGTTATAGTTGCATCTCTTATAGGATATGTGATTCTTGAATTATTCAACTTCAAAAAATACGATCAAATGCAACCTTTAAAAAAATCTTAAATCTTTTACAACTTACCAATAATAGACCTTATGCGCATTTGCCAAAAATGACGCAAGAGCTGCCTGATTTTTTTGATCTGCGCCGATTACACATAAGATCTATTACAAAAGATTATAAAAATTGAGGACCAGCCGTATGTGACATGACGACTGAGGCAAGCAGAACCCTGTTCGGCGAGCAGATCAAGGACATCTGCGATCAGATGGGGGTGGAAAAGTCCGACGCCTTTCCAAGGTGGATATGCCAGAACATTCTGGGAATCACCGGCGAGGCAAACATAGACGAGGCAGTGTCAATCGGGGGCAAAAACGACTACGGCGTAGACATATTCTACGCAGACGAGACGGGCGACATCACAGAGCAGTACGTGTGCTGGATCCAGGCAAAGTTCGGCGAGGATCTGGATCGGACCGCCAAGCGGGAGGATCTGGAGTCCTTTGCAAGCACGCTGGGCCACCTGAGGGACTGCCCCGACTCTGCCAACCAGACCTTCAAGCAAAAGTCGGCAGAGTTCATCAGGATGGAGGCGCAGTACCCGCACATCAAAAAGAGGATGATCTTTGCGGTGACGGGCAGGCTCAACGAGCAGTCAAGGGAGATGGTCAGCAATCCGCGGTGGCTGGAAGAGAAGTTCGGTGCGGGGGGAGGACGCGACGCCAACGTCGACTTTGAGGTGCTGGATCTGGACGAGATCCTCTCGCGCATGACGATCAGGCACACGCCGACGCTGTCGGTCAAGTTTGACGGGGACGTCATAACGCGGACCGATCCGACCACCGGCAAAAAGTCGGTAATCGGGTACGTGGCAGCCGACGACCTCGTCAGGATGGCAGCAGAGCACAGGGAGACGATATTCCTTGAGAATCCCCAGCAGACGCTCGGAAAGGGCGTCCCCACCCACAAAGCAATTCTCAATACCCTTGAGGATGCCGACGGGCGAAGAAAGTTCTGGAAGCTCAACAACGGCATAACTGCCATCTGCACGGGCTTTGAGGCCGCAGATGACGGCACGTGCCGGATAGAGAACTTCAAGGTCGTAAACGGGAGGCAGACGACGTACACGCTGGAGAACCATACGGGCTCCCGCGACGGCGTGTACCTGCTGATGATAGTGCACGAGGCCGTAGATGACACCGAGCGCAACGAGATCAGCGAGGCCACGAACACGCAGAACCCGATCAAGCCCGTGGATCTGGTGACCAACTACCCGGAGATGACGGATCTGGTCCTGCAGTGCAGGAACAGCTTTTGCGACTTTTACTTTGAGAGGCAGACAAAGGGCTTCAAGTCCGCGAAAAAATCCACGCAGAACCGCGTCACGTGGCGGCGCGTGCTGGAGAAGAGCGCGGCCGCGCGGGCGTACTACGCGTACGAGATAGACCCCAACGAGGCGATGCTGCCGGACAAGATCCTGTTTTCGGTTGCGGGCAACGGCGGCGGCGGGGGCAGCGGCCACTATGACAGGATATTCAGGAACCGGGACATCGCAGACCTGATAATACCGCATATCTTCATGAGCATGCTTGAGGGCCTGCACAGGAGGTGGTGCGCCGAGCTGAAGGGCAGGCAGTCCGGCGAGTTATCAAGAAGCAAGGGAATCATCAGCAAGGACATCGTAAAGTACTACCTGCTGCACTTTATCTACAAGTCGATGCTGAGCATAGACGAGTCCGAGAGGCAGCGGATCAAGGGCAGGCTGATAGGGACATTCCGCAGTCTGGGCAGAAGGGACGGGGATCCGGACGCGTTTCAGAGCATCGCCAAGTTGGCCTATGACATCTTCATGCTGTGCTTTGACACCGAAAGGAGGGAGACGTGGCCCCCTGCACTCCTTGAGAAGATAGGCAGCGACAGGTACGAGGCAGACGAGCGCGACGTGCCAACCCCGTACGACATAATGTACATGCTCAGGCACAACGGCCCGAAGATCATACTGGACCTGCTGCGCGCAAGGGACCACCAGATAAAGCAGGTAGGCGACAACGTCAGGGCCGAGCTTCTCAAGCTTTGAGCATAGCGGTTCTACGAAATATCGCCATGATTTTTCCAAAAAACACGGCGAAGCTTGCAGTCATCCTTGCCGTTATTTCATCAGGTTGGTTTCAACAATATGGTGTCAGCTAGGAAAAGATAAGCTAACAGAACCTTATGTCGTGACAGTCATACCGTGCGCCTATTCGCCTTCCTTTTCACTGCTTTCTGCGGTGCTGGCTTGTTCTCCTTCCTGCGACGGTCCCCATATGGCGGCTCTTGATGTATTACAGCGTAGCACTTGCGACACTGTATTGTGCCCGTCTTTGCCGTTACGATTTCGTGCCCGCACCTGTGACATGAGACAAAGTGCCGCGTGGTGCCTGTTCCTGTCATGCCCTTACATCCCCTTCTTACACGACGGAAATCGCGTCGAACGGACGTCGCGGTTTGTGCGGCCGCATGTCTCTATCACACAGACTGGCATATCTGCGACACTTTTCATCAGATTATACGTTACGTAGCGCGCACAATTCTCGTATCGGGTCATCATTGTGCGATCATTCCTCCTTTCCCTTCCATTGTTTTGTATTCTGCAAGGACTTTGCGCATGTCGAATTTCTCACGGGCGTAGCGTTTCGAGACTATGTCAAGTGCGATCTTGCACGGCTCATCATCTTTTCGCAGCGCGCAATAATCGCTGAAACTTTTGCGGGACGCAAAGACGGTGTCTACCATGTCCCATGCCATCTCCCATCCGTTAGCCGCTATCAGTTCCGACATTATGTAGTCGACGTGGCATTCCTCAGGCGTTATTTTTTTCTCCACTCCTTCACGACTTTGTTTGTTATTTTTATCTTCGGTACGCAAGTACTGCATACGTCCCAGTCCTCGTTTACTGCGTGATTGTGTATTGTTGTTGTTTTGCCGTTCTGTTCTTTACACAACCTGCACTCCCTGTGTCCGGACCATTTTTTATTGCTCCGTATTGTCTTTCTGTGTATTACTTTGCGTATGCCCTGCGTCTTGACGTATCGCGAGTACGTTTCCTCATCATATTCTTCTGCGTCCTCTTTTGTGCTGACCGGTGTTATCGTTACACCGGCGTGTTCTATCCGGTACTGTCCCTTCATTGCACGGGTGTATATATCGCGCATCCACTCTCTTGCGCCCGTCATGTCCGCATCCACGCTTTTCAGATATACACAGACCTTCATGTAGCCGGTTTTCATATTCTCCGTTACTACGGCGATCTTTTCCATTCTTCCGCTTTTTGTCTTTGTTGTTTTCATTTTACTTTTGCAGCCTCCTCAAGTTTTACGAGCTGTGCAAGACTCCTTTTCTCTTGTTCTTCATGTGTCGGCGGCGGTATCACCACAGATACAGGTTTTACGAGGTCGAGGATTGTTTCTCCGTATCTTTCGACATAATTCATTTTCCTGCCACATGCAAGGCATTCCAGTCTATACGACAGATTTACCAAATTGCATTTTCGTACGATTCTGACCTGTTCTATTTTGCCGCAGTCAATGCAGAAATTGCAAAATGCCAGAGTAGGTTTTTCTACCGAGTTTGGCGTTTTGCTCATGTCTTTATCTACATCGTTGTAGTATTTATATGCTGTAGCAGTTTGGACAGGAATGTTTACGTAGCAGGATAACCCCTGGTTATAATTGCATGTTAAATCAAGCTAATAAAATAAACTGAAAAACAATTCTGTAGACCTTATGCGTATTTGCCAAAAATGACGCAAAAGCTGCCTGGTTTTTTTGATCTTCGTCGATTACGCATAAGGTCTAGTGCTTAATCTTCTCAGACTGCAATACCAAAGCTGGGCGCCATTAAGGGGCACTGTCACCAGTCAAAGTATGATCTCGCAATCTCCGAATATTATGTTACATTTGAGATGATAAAGTGACGCTGTCTGAGTGCATGAGTGCATCCAATACACAGTTTGACATCATGAGATTCATTCGCAAAGGTTCACTACTCTTCATGGATTTATGATCGGCAACATACAACACGTTAGAAAAATCACAAACCAGTAGTAATCAAGTATGGCTTTTGAATGGCTTATGAAACGATACTTAAGTACACGGCAAATTTTTGAAATAAATAAGATGATGGCTACATAAAAAACCTGTAATGATCTTTTTTAGTTTTATTGTCGGGCAATTCTGAAAGAATTTTGCCAACCTCGCTTGCAAATTTTATAGTAATCGGCAAAGACGTAGAAAAAGAGGTGGTGTTCCAATTTAGTTTTGTCAGACCTAAAATCTCTCTTGCAATCTCTTGGGAGGTGGAATCACCCTCATGATGAATTCTGAGAGGGTTGGGAATGCTATGGCCAGGATAGGTTCGTATGCGCGGTGTGTAGCCAGAAGAATATAACAAAAATTTGTCATCATCTAGATGAATTATTGTGCCTCTTAGTGGTGGAAATTTTCCCACCCTCATGAAGTTAACTTCACTGTGATCACTCTTGACTGTCACAAAATCTTTACGATAAGTTTCATTTCCCAAAATAGCTTCGTTAAATCCGAGTTTTTCATCTGGCAGAAACTCTGTAGTTTTGTGCACTACAACTCGACCTGGATTTTGACCTACTTTTTCTCGGTATTTGTTTATTGCACGAGATAAGAGATCTTTAGCTTGCACTTTTTTTAGATATGCCTGCTTAGTATGTTCATCAACATCAACCTCTTTCCCTCTTAGAACCAAGCCTTCACCCGTATGAGTAAAAATTTGAGCCATTGAAATTTGAATGTCTTTTGTAGGGTGTAATTTGTCTCGGAAAAATGAAACTCCCACATAGCAAGTATCTTGAGGAAGTTTGGCCAATCTCCAAGGTT
The DNA here is from genome assembly GCA_965214775.1 of Candidatus Nitrosopumilus sp. Taxonomy (GTDB): domain Archaea; phylum Thermoproteota; class Nitrososphaeria; order Nitrososphaerales; family Nitrosopumilaceae; genus Nitrosopumilus. Next base: position 607,539 of record OZ243974.1, read on the forward strand.
TACCGTTAGCTTTGTAAAATAATGCAGTACTCAGATTCCATGCAAAAGCACATGGATCTTGCATCACATGCTTTGAAATAGAGTCATACTTTAGCATGTGATCACATGTAGTTTCGTGCAAAATTTGAATTGGAATGTCAAATTGCATAATTTTCCCTTTCAATGCATGCCGAAAATCAAATGATTTGTCTTGATCCTCCTCCTCATTAGATAGATTAACTCCCCATTCTGAGAGAAATCTTTGTCCAGCATCTTTCATTTTTTGTAATTTTATTTCTGCTTCAGTAGCTCTCGCCGTTTTTGCCCCTCTTGTTTTTTCTGATATGCCGCAATAAGTTTCGACAATTTTAGGAAGTGTGCAAATTACAACGTTTGGCTTGTCATCGTTTTGGCTAATTTTTTTCATTTTTTCGGCAAAAAGATTTGCACCGTATGCAATTCTTTCATTAGGATTTGCTAACTCAGTGCTGGTGATCTTATTGAGTTCAAAATCGTCAGAAATCTGTTCTTGCCAGATTTTTGACGTGTGGATATTGCATCGAAAACTAGAATCTTTTGTTAGACCTGCATAATCTGGAAAGAGCCATTTATTGCCATCATGGTATGTAGGGATTTTGTTTTTGATTAAATCTAGTATATCTAACGTTAATGATATCCCACTTCTGTTTCCAATAATGCCTATACGTATGCTTTCTAATGGAAAATCTTCATCTTCATATCTAAATGGCCCATATCTGGATAGTCCAATTTTGGGATCCTGCTCTTCATTTCTACCACCAAACACTAGCTGCGGTTCTCTTACAAACTCAGTGCTAAACATCGGCCTCATCGTTATGTCTCACTTCCAATACATTCGCTTCCACTTCTGGTTCATAATTTTCTATCATATTTTTTAGATCTGTTGTAGGTCTGTCCCAAGAAATGCCATATTTTGACTTTGTTTGAATGGGTTCGGATGATATCACAAAATCTTCCAAGACATGTATGTCATTCCCATTACTGAGTTTGTTACTCCAAAATAAAATGTTGTTTAGATGTGCATCATTGTACTTGTTGTAGGATAATTTTGTGATTATGGTACCTTCTCGTAAACCAGATATCACTCGACGGCCATCAGATGTAATAACAAACGTAGGACTAATTTTAAGATAGAATTTTTTATTTATTTCTTCAAAAGATGCTTTGATTGCCGGATGTAATATAATGTCAGATTTTATTTGTGAAGCATGCATTGGATTAGCTACAATTCTACGAGCTGCTCTAAATTTTGAAGGCCAGGACATAAATCGTTTTTGATTGTCAGAGGAGAAAAATAATTTTTTAGTTTTACCGTTAAACCTCATCCCTTGTTTTATTCCACAACCAGCAATCTCTTTGTTCATTAAAGATACAACTATGTTTCTTTTGTCTTTGTCATCTAACCATTGTGATGTTTTTTCAATAGCGATAGTTGATGTGTCTACAAGACGTGAATAGGGATTCGTGGAATCTGTCAAGTTTTGTAGTGAAATCAATTTGTTTTCGCGAAGGATGATCAAATCAACGGGATATGTCATGTGTTTTTTTAACTCATTAGCAATGTCTTCTCTATTAAAAAATTTTGAAGTTCCAAGGAATATTTTTTCAGGAAATTTTTTTATTTCAAATAAATTACTGTATAATGTTTCGTCTATTTTATCAGGCTCTCCTGAGATTATTGATATGTTATAGTTTTCATCTTTAACCCTCTGATTTATCCAGTCAATTTCAAATTGTGAGGCAGGAATGCTTTGAGTTCCACGTCTGATGAAGACTGTTCCTTTCTTAAATGCAGACAATTGCTTGGGGTTATCGTCATACTTGAAAAACCCATCTTTTTTTGGTATGGCCAGTTCACGTGAAGGTTTTACATAGATTAATCCAAATCGTCGTCGCTCACCATCCACGGTTTTATAAAATTCATCATAGCAGATTTCAAGAATCGTGTTAGAGTAAGAATCAAGTTTCTGTTGCAGAGTAGCTGGCTCTAAATGAAAATGCGTAGGCAGTCCAGTGGGAAGAAATTTGCCCTTTACCTCTGGATCCAAATGTTGGTTTTCAGCCATTCCAAGTAAAACAAAACCCCCACCATAATTTGCAAATGCTAGAGCATCCTTGACAAATTTTGGAAAATCAGAATTTTTCTCTGTGCTGATAATTCGTTTGTAATCCAGAAACGGGGTTTCTTTTTGTAATGAGAATAGGTAGTTTTTTACAAAATCTCCTGTTGGATCAAATAATTCGTCATTTATCCTTACTCCCACTTTGTCAGACATGTTTATTTTTGGTATTGTTAATTTATTTATTTACCGATTGGCATTTTTTTACAACAGGATCGAGTTTGTGAAGAATTGGCCCGTGGTTTACTGCCGATCATAAATCATTGAAAAATAACGAGTCTCTGTGGATGAACCCATGATGCAATCTCTATACTGAGTCTCTTGCACTTTTTGCACAACTCGGAAAGGCATTCCAGTACGGAAAAACACTGAAAATCCAAAAATTCAAAGGCCACTCTCGTTAGAACCCAAAGGACATCATCAAAAAATATGATGAGATTACTCAAGTTGGATTATCTTTTCATGACTCTAAATCAGAAAATTTGACTCCGGAAACGACTTTTCGTATACGAAGGCGGATAATCAAACCAAAAGGACAATCAGAACCAAAAGTTTTGGCTCATTTTGAATTCAGGAGTGGGGGAAAGAGACATCAAAAATCGATGAGCTGTCCTCATAATCCAAAGCAAACCTACATGATATAGTATCCACAAGTTATGTCAGAAAAAATCATGATTGTGTAAATTTGAGAAGATAATCTTCTCAGACGGGCAGACGGGGGTCGATGAATAGCTAAAAACTCTAGACTTTTGACGGGCAAAAGACTCAAAAGATTACAAGGTGTATAGTATAATGTGACAGGATAGAAAGGGAAATAGCCAATACCCTCAGATTTTGTAAACTCCGTGTTTTCATGCTCATTTGACTCCTGTCACGTTCTTGATATTCCTCCGTGTATAATATTATAATTTCAAAATTGGTTATCTGTGATTGATCGTAATAATTTCAGTCCACGAATGATGATTTTATCTCGTCGGTCAGAAAATGTTAGTATGGAGTCTGAGGAAATTTTTCACTCAGGTAAAGATGAGGGACTGGGGCGACTCTGACGTCCCAGAAGGTTGTGGTGTACAGGGCCCACGTCGGGGGTCCGGGAGTTTTTGGTTTTCAGGACCCGGATGGGGCCTGATGTGTATGGTGGATAGGAGGCCCGGAAGGGTATTCGTGGGAGATTCAGCTGGTCGTTTTTGTGTCTAGTGAAGTAATGCGAGAGGTTCGGGTCAAGTGCCGGCAACGTCAGGTAGGAAAAATAGTGAAAATGTAGCTTTTTGCGATAGTCAAAAGTTACACTATGTACATTTTTGGGCGGCCAAAAGTTACACTATGTACATTTTTGGGCGGCCAAAAGTTACACTATGTACATTTTGGGGCGGCCAAAAGTTACACTATGTACATTTTGGGGCGGCCAAAAGTTACACTATGTACATTTTGGGGCGGCCAAAAGTTACACTATGTACATTTTGTACATTTTGCAAAAAGTTGGCCCTTAAACGTGAAATTACAGATACAGTACATGCCTGAAAAAAAATACTATAGAAAGGTGCGCAGGCAGGGCCATAGCCTCGTCATCACGATTCCAAATGCGCTGGTGGAGAATCTCGACATTGACGAGGATCAGATCGTCGAGTTTGTGAGTTTTGAGGATCGGATGGAATTAGTCCCCATGCGGACCCAGCACACCTCATCAAGCGAAGGCGGCAAGGACAGGTACGATCTTGCGCTTGACAGGGCAATGGAGAACTCCAAAAAGCACAGGGAGGAGCCGGATGCCTCCTATGATAAAAAACTGGAAAGGCTGCACCTCAAATGACCAGGGCCGTCACTCCCTGCCTCTCCCTTTCTTCCAGGGTCTCGAAGATCTTGTGGATCTTCGGGCTCCTTGACCACACGTGACACTGCTCAAACCCCAGTCTTGGCCACTTTGTCATGTTGTACCTGACATGCTCGGGGTGGCTCTGGACTTCTGCGGCAGACTCTATCTCCACGCTTATCGGCGTCTCGTTATAGTAGTCATAGGCGACAAGGTCCGTCCTGTCCTGCCCCTTCCTGATCCTCTGGGAGGCCAGGGTTACAAACATCCCCTTCTTCAGATACGTGTCAAATATCTTCCTGGTGACTGCCTCTATCTCCTGTGCAGACCCGATCTCTGCAAAATCCAGGTCAAAGTATGTCCTTTTGGAGCTTTCGGTGAGCTCGTACGGGGACAGCCTGTTTTCGGGCTCCGTCTTTGCCACCAGTTTGCGGGCCACCAGATCCTTGAGGACCTTGAGGACCTCGGACCTGTTTGAGACCCGGAGCCGGGAGGCCATGTCCACCTGCTGCATGGGCTTTCCTCCCCCTCCTCCTCCTCCCAGCAGCATCAGCATTATCCTCCACTCCATGTGCGTCGGAAATCTGACGGATATGCTCTCAAGCCACTTGTTCCTGTTTGCGGCAGTCTGCCTGACAATCGTGTCCTCCACCGTTCCCCTGCCGTACAGGGCAAGCTGCTCGGCGAGAAACTGCCCATACGCGTCTCGCCTGTCAGGGGCTCGGGGGGCATGTTGAGCCAGAACTGTATCGGGGGCGGCTGTTCCTCGCCCGGAGGCGATTTTTCCCGTATGGTCCAGTGAAAGTATTCCTGGCTTGCAAACTGCTGCATGAGCTCCTTTTGGAACTGGGGATCCCATATCTGTGATATTCTGGAGGCGTCCTTGCCGTTGACCTTGCCGATCAGCTGGGTTCCGGAGTTTCCCGTAATCAGTCCCAGCTGCTTGTCGCTGATCTGCTCTGTGGTCTGGTGTGACAGGATCAGCCCCAGTCCCAGGGATCGCGCCTGCTCCAGCATCAGCTGCAGCACCTGGAGATCCTTGACTATCTGGAACTCGTCCAGGGCAAGGATCACCTGGGTCCTGTTCTTCTCGTCGGGGATCCTGTTTGCGCGCTCCTGGACGGTAAACCACAGCTTCAGGATGAATGCCTGCATGGCCAGGGGCTGCACGTGGTGGGGCATGTTGAGCGGGGATATCCTGACGACCGTGTACCTGCCGGACCTTATTATCTCGTTGAAATCGACCGTTCCGTGCCTTACGGAGAACATTCTTTTCAGGACGGGATCCGTGGCAAACTGCTCTATCCTGTTTAGCAGCGGGGTAAACGCATCCACCTTCAGGGTTGCGATACTCTCAAGGGCCTGCTCCATCTCCGTGTCCGGGGTCCCGAATGTGTCCATTATCTTTGGCAGCGCGTCGTTCTTGTCGCGCTGCAGCCGCAGTATGATGTCATGGATGTCAAGAAACGTGGGCGCGTCATGCCTCATGTATATGTAAAACAGCAGCGCGCGGAATATCCTCTCCATCTGGACAAAGCTGGCAGACTGCTGGTACCACTCCTCGATGGTCTTCATGAAATAGCCCACGTACCTGGACACCACCTCCTCGCGCTCGCGCGGCCGGTGCGCGGGCAGCTCCAGCGGATTGATTGAGAATCGGGTCTGCTGCGGATCCAGAAAGTGAATCCTGTTGTCGTCCAGGGTGTCGGGCTCACACTGCTTGATGAACTTGTGCGAATCATCGCCCTTGGGATCTACATACACGAACGCGTTGGGAAACTCCCCGGAATTGTTCCACATCTCCAGATGCTTTGCAAGAATCCTGATGAGCGATGTCTTGCCGGAGCCTGATGCGCCCACGGCGTACACGTGGTTTGCAAAGTCGCCGGTGGATATCACTGCAGCATCAATGTCTTTGGATTTGCTGATCGCCCCCCATAGCGCACTCCAGTCAAACGTCTCGGACGTCCTTGGCTTGAAGAATCCCAAGCTCGAGCCGATCTTCTCGGAAGGCTTGGCGGGAATCGCGACTCCCCGCGTGGTGCTTATGTTCGGGGTAAACGGGTTTGGCAGGTGTATGAACAGCGGTATCTCCGACAGGTTCAGTATCAGAAACGGCAGCGGCGTCCGCTCCCTGTACCCGCCAATCCAGCCCCTCTCAAAGTATCGCGCAAACGCCCCGTCCAGAAACGGTCCCGGGTCGGGCAAAAGCCTGGACTCGAACATCCTGATTCTCTGATGTTTCTGGGAATCACCGCGGATTCTGATCAGGGGTGCCTTCTTCTTCCTGCCCTCGGAATAGAACTCGCCGTACTTGTACCGGAACTTTGTGAGATGCTCGTGTCCGGAGCGGATGTTCTCAAGCGGAAGCGCCTCTATCTCGTCAAAGTGCAGGTCGATGTCCGAGTCGCTCTGTATCACGCCCCTGATGCTCATCAGCATGTGCGCGCTCTGCATCTTCAGCGTGGCGTGCTTTTGCAGTCCGGTATAGTTGTTGGTAAAGTCGTATCCCATCTCAGGGTGGTCGTGCGGCTGCCTGTCGGGATGCATCAGTATCTCCGTGTTGGACAGGTACCTGCCGCGCCTTATCTCGATGTTCTTCTCATCCAGGCGGGTCACGTGCCTGCGCAAGAACGCGTTAAAGCTGTAGTGCCTGAATGCAAACTGTATCCATGCGTATTTGGACAGCTGGATCGTGTTTGCGATCTGGGTTATTATCTGGTGTGACTTTGTCTGGTCAAATACTGCGGTATAGTGGCCGTGATAGGTCCCCACGTCAAACACCTGGTACTCTGACTTTGCGTCAAACCATTCCGGCGTGATCCTCCTGAGATCCTCGAACGCGGCGTTTGGGTACATGTTTGCAAACGCCTGCTTGAAGCTTGGGAGGTCCTTGGACTCCCCGACCAGGACGAACTGGAGCCGCTTTTCCGTGCTGTCCCACCACATCTCAAAGCTTCTGATGCCTGCGCTTACAAGGCCGCCCGCGGACAGCACCGCCTCCTTTTTGTCCATGGTGATCGGGATCATTACGGAGCATGCGGCCAGCCTGTTAGGCGCTGCAAGAAATTTCGTTATGCCGTCCAGCTGGCCCTTCTGCTTTTTCGTATTTGCAAGATGCCATCGCCGCGAGCCCAAACCATGAGAAAATCCCGGTTTGCCATATAAGGAGGTCCAGATGCAGGCGTTTCATTTCACCGCCTGCCTTGAACGAATTATCCCGCTCGCCAGAATCTGCTAATTTCGAGTCAGATCTCAGGCCTGATCCGTATCAACTTCATATACAATAAACAAGTGCCTAGCGCCAGAATGAAAAACAGAGATCATCCTTGCCTTTGGGTCTGACTGTATGAAGTCATTGATCAGGCGCGTGTCGATACCTGGCGAATCTTCACTCCAAGACTTGCCCTTTCAAACACCAGGGTTTGGTTTCAATGGTCATGGTACGTACAATTCAGTCTTTTGTTCCAGGCACGCATCGATCTGGTCGGCGATAGAATTCAACTGCAATACCTGCTGATCGGTAAACCTGGGCGTCTCCTGATGCAGTACCGGCAGCTCCATATTCAACGACTCATTGAGATCCTGCAAGTCATCCGGACTGCCGACCAACTGGCACAGCCTTAGATTTGATTCCATGATGCCTATCCAGTCCTCTGCTGACTGTCTTTCTACGGACTGCTGGTCAGATACGCTCGTAATGACTGCAACAATGCCCACTGCAACAACTATGCCGGCTATTGCAAGTCCAAGACCTCTTTTTTTATTCATTTGGCTTCTGGCCGGCGGGTGGCCATAAAAAAGTTGGGATGGGACGGTTAGCCGTCTACGAAAATTAGAAAAACTGGCCGTGTCAAAAACCGTAAATCACTTCGAGTCCGGGCTGTTGCAAACCAAGGCAGAAAAGCACGCTTCAAACCATGCCCGATAACGGAACAAAAACAATGATCCCTTTCAGATGTCACTGCAAGGGCCCAGAAGATATTAAGAAATATGGAAAAAAATTATGATTTGGCGGCCATGCTGTAAAGCCCCCTTGCGTTGCTCATTACGGGATCATCCGGAATCACAATCTTGAATTTCTTCAGCCCTTCCAGCAGGGCACTGTTCATCCCGGGCAGCAGCAGCCCTCCTCCGGACAGTGCTATGGGGTACCTGTTGCCATAGTTTTCGGACATCTCGCAGATCTCGTTGATCAGGTTTTCTGCCATGATCTTTGTATAGATCTTGCAGGTATCTGAATTTTCGTAGATCCTTTGAACGTCCAGATGCGCGAACTTGCCAATCTTTTTTGTGACAAAGCTGGACGCCCATTGTGAACTCTCGCCATCGATTACCTCGAGTGCGTCTATCACGATGATCTCTGTTGTGCCCTGTCCGATCGACACCACGATGCCGCTTTCCCGTTTGAGATCAACCAGGGTTCCGGATGCCTGGGCGACCACGATGCATTTCTCGGCGCCAAGTATCCTTTTTACCGTTCTTGACATCGAATCCCTATAGTCAAACGCGTGATATGGCAGGCCCACTGCTATTCTCGTGGGCGTGTCCGTGCCCATGGGAATCTTTGCAAGTCCATAGACCTGAGACATTGATTCTTTTATGATCATCTCTGCCTGTTTTTGGTATTTTGGATCAGGCCTGCCTTTCCGGATTGGGCTTATTGCGCTGGCCCCCATCGTAGACAGTATTGACTGTGCCTGTGTTCCGACCAGCTCCGATGTCTTGCTTGTCCAGTTCCCGTGGATTCGCTTTACATAGACGGACGGAAATCTGAAAGAGCCATGGTTTGAGACGCACTTTACGAATCCCGTTCCGATGTCAAGTCCTATCTTTAGCATACAATGCAAGGCGTCAGGGCAATTTAAGGGGCAGATGACCTGCGTTTGGGATCCATAGATGTGGACGCGGCCGGGATTTGAATCCGGGCATCTTTGGGTCTTTTGTAAGCCATTAACGGTACGTAAAGGAATCATACGCGAGGTCAAAGGCATCCTGCGTCTGCTGCTCCTTCAAACCCCCTCCATGACGTCAGATCTGAGATACTTGGCCGATACAAGGCTCTGTTAACTCAACCGCTTGATTCCATGTGTTTATGTGCCATGGTAATGTATCCCAATAGCCCGTCTCTGTCTACTAATCTCACACCTGTGCTATCAGCCAGCGTGCGTGCTGCTTTTGTAAATCCCGAATTCGTGATCACCCATCCTTCATCTGCGCCATAATGATTAAGACTTGCATGTACCTCTTGTATTGCCTTGTTGCCTACATTGTTGAAATGTCTTTTGGCTTGTACTGATATCGTTTTACCGTCTTTTTTCATAAGAAGATCACATCCAAAATCACCTGTTGCACGTGTCATTGTTACTTTGTAACCTAACTCTTCAAATATTTCTTTTAACAATACTTCGAATTCATGACCTTCCATCACATCCATTCTCTCTGCGCCAAATCGAATTTGTGCCTCGTGCGCTATACGTTCACCCTCCTTTTTGTCGTGCATGTAAATTCCTATTCCAATCACAAGTACGGCGCAGGCAATGCCCCAGATAACAAATCCAAGTGTATCATTAGAGAAAAAAACCACAACAGATAATACCCAAACAACAAATGAGGCGGCACATATTGCTGTCCCACGGCGTCCGTTCACTTGTTTCATATGGAAATTGGTTCCGCCCCTCATTAGCATCCTTCTCCACTCCTTCTGGATCCTTTTGTAGCGTTTGATGAACGCAGCTATGACGACAAGCAACAGAAATAAAACCACAATGATGAGAATCTCCGATCCGGTCTGAGGAGGCGGCTGTGCCGGCTGCGCCTGTGCAGGCTGTTGTACTGGTACACTGCCAGATGATACGGATCTTGCAGGCAAACCAGGTGCCGGCTGCGCCTGTGCAGGCTGTTGTACTGGTGCAGTTTTTACCGTAACTGTAAACTTTACTGAAGAGGTTTGTATACCATCAGACACAGATACCGTAAAGTCATGCCTGCCCACGTCGTTTGCTTCGGGAGTCCATTTTATCACTCCGGTGGATTGGTTTATGGTGGCTCTGCGTGGCGCGTTGTCCAAAGCGTATGTAAGTTTGTCACCATCACCATCCGTTGCCTTGACAGTATGCTCAAATGCATCCTGCGTGGTTATTGTTTGGTCTGCAATTAGGCTTGGTGACGGTGAGTTGTTAGTGGAAGGTGACTGCGTGGGTATGAGAAACTCAAAATCGGCTTTGGCTACAGTGCTCATGTAGTGTGCCTCCACCGTATAGGTGCCATCCGTCTTCCACAACGGCTTGTCTGTCAGTACATCAATGAGAAATTCACCGTTGTCGACAATCAGCTGTTCTACACGAAGCATGCTGTCGTTCGGCGTCCTGATGATGACGGTCACATTGTTGTCATATGAATCGGTATGGGCGGTGATTACTTTTCCCGATATGGTTATCTGGTCTCCTAGATTGTATTTAGAACTGTCAGTCTCGACCGCCAGTGATATTGCCTGGGCGGGTGTAGGTGACTGCCTGTTGATGCTTGAGTATGCGGAGGGATCTTGTCTGACCTCAAAGGTAAGCTGACCCATGCTGCCACCGTCCTGATTCCGACCAGATACAATGTAAGTTCCCAATTGGGAATTGTAGTCAAGTGGCAAGGGGATCTCAAACATCCCATCAGAGCTTGTTGATATTTTATGCCTTTCCACCGAGTCATTCGGCGCCGTAATGATGATCTCGACCTCCTGCCTGTAATCAAGATTAGTCCAGCCAGATATTTTTACAACTGTTTCCTTGTATTTCTCTACAAAGTACAGGTGAGGATCAACTTCGATCCCGCCGTTTCTGGTTTCGACTACAACGGCAAATACCCCCGGCTGCCAAATACCAATGATGAGCAGGGTCACGCAAGCACAGGAAGTTATGCTATACATTCATGGTGCAAATCAGCATGTGCATATATCATTTTTTGTATGTCCGGCTAAGTGAAATGCAAATGAGAATTGTTGTTTTTCCCTTGTTATTGAGACGTCGTGTCTCCTGCCCAGTTTCTGTTTTTACTCGATTTTTTGGCACATTTCACTTAGATGTAGGGGGTGGCTTCGTACCGTGGTCTTGTTGTTGTCGCTCTTCCGGACTGCACCCGGGAATCGTGGGCCGCGTTGCCGGAAGACGCAACGGCCAGAAAAACAAAGAAAGGATTTAAGGGAATTCAGACTGTAAACAGGCCCCGCTTGAACTCCTCCGTATCACGTATCATCCCGCAGTCCCTGCAGCACTGCCAGGAGCGGTGCCTGAGCAGCCTCAGCGGGGCGTCATAGCTTACAGAATGCATTGCGCCGCCGCATCTGGGGCATTTCATTGGAATTCTGACTATCACGGTTTCAAACGGGACATACGATAAAAGTCAGGAAAAAGCCATCATGGCAGCAGCAGCGACGACACTACAACGCCCAAGACCACTGCTGCCGTCATGAACGGGAATGCGGGCATTGCCCATGTCACAAACACGTCGCGGCGCGTCTCGTACTCCGAATCCGGGTCAGGCGTTCCAAGGTCGATCATCCTCTGCCCCGACTCTGATTTCTCCGCACAGAACGTGAACCGCTCATGCTGCCGCCTCCTGTGCACCGAATAAAACGCCGCGGCCTTGACGTGCCATGGCGCATCGACGCCCGCATAGAGCCTGCGATGATACAGGTCCTCCAGGTTGTACCGCAGGTTGTAAAACAGCGCGGCCACGTGCTCCAGTACCAGGCCCCCGAGGAACATTGCGGCGGGATTCATCACCCCGAACGACACGGGACACACCACGCAGCTGGACAGTATGGCAAGCACGTCGGCCTCGCCCATCGGGAAGAGCCTCCATGCCAGGAGGGCCAGCGCCCCTCCCACCCCCATCGAGAACAGCACAAAGGAGTCCACCGCACTCCAGTCAAGCACGTATAATGCGGCTCCGGCGGCCCCTCCCACTATCCAGATATGGTCCGGGATCTCCCGCGTCCGGACATCGTGATACGAGGCGGCCCCGAGCATCGCAAGCAGCATGGCAAGGCGCAGCATCTCCAGCATACACGCAAGCTGCAGGCGGCATAAAAGCGATCCGTTGCAGGCAGACGGTTTCAGTCCATGTGGATCGGCTCCGGCCCGCCGGTCTAAAGCCCGGATATGATATCGTGTAGCTCGCGTATCACGACATCATGCCTTTCAAGCCGCTTCATGGTGGGCCCCCTGAGCGCGATTATCTGCCTGCCGACGTGTGTCGCAAACCCGCTGCGGCACATCCTGCTCGTCGTGTTCCGTATTGACTTTCTGGAGTATATCCTGGCAAGCTGCTCTACCAGCTCGTATGAGGGGTAGAGCAGCCTCGTCCTGTTCTTGGCCTGGTACGCATTCACCACGTATGCCTCAGTCAGTATGCACATGCACAGAAACGAGACGCCTAGGATGCCGCGCAGGACGCATATCCTGCCTGTGCGGGTAAGCTGGTACCGTCTGCCGGGCGTACCGTCTGCCTTTTCCAAAAGGCCCTTTTTGACCTGCTTTGATACAAAGTCATACATGTTGCTGCCGTCGTCTCCTGGCATGTCGCGCGTGCTGAGCTTTTTGTGCGGATAGAACCTGGCCAGTAGATCCGTCCTCCTGCTACCTGTCTTTTGCCTGTTTTTTGCCAGGTGCATCAGCCTGCTGCGCGCATCGGTCATGGCAACAGCCCTACCTTCTGGGCAGCTTGGCAGACGTCACTATCGCGAACCTGGCCTCCCTCATCTCTGGCCTCTTGAGGGCGGCCCTGAGTTTTTCTACGGAGGAGTACTTGTAGACCGAGAGTTTCCCGTTTTCGGCGCCCAGAAACTTTGAGACGCCGCGGGGGAGCGCCGATACCGGGGCCCCCTTGTCGCCCACAAGCGAGTGTCTTATACAGAAATTAGGTCCGCCTAAGATAAGGCGTACGATCGCTGACTATTTCAGGCTGTACCGATCAGATAAAGACATGACAAGAAAGATGTCGGACAAAGAGATCAGGTATATCGTCAAGGGACGTAATGCCGGAAAGAGCGCCACGTCGCTGGCCCGTGACATGAAGGTGACGCCACGGCACGTGAGGAGGATTTACGCCAGGTACCGCCGGACCGGAAAGATGCATGTGCAACAAAAGGCTGGAAGAAAGGCCGCACCGCAGCCCGCGGCAGGCCAGGTGCAGGCAGTCTTGGACATGCACTGTATAGAGCACGTGGGCGTGATGCGCACTGCCATGCGCCTGCAGGATGCAGGTCACATTATAAGCTACAACAGCGTATATCGGATAATGAAGGAGCAGGGACTCGTTGCCGCATCAGATACCAAGTCGGGCCAAAAGAAATGGCTGCGCTATGAGCGCAAGTACTCCAACGCAATGTGGCACGTGGACTGGCACGAAATGAAGGATCCACGCCTGAGAGGGCTCAAATTAGTCACGTTTTTGGACGATTCCTCCCGGTGTGTCACGGCGGCACGGACGTTTGCAGATGCCACATCAGAAAACGTGGTGATAACACTCAGGGAGGCCATAGGCAGGTTTGGCAAGCCGGCCACCATACTGTCTGACAACGGCAGGTGTTTCAACGGCGGCCGCAGCAAGAAGAACATGCCACGCGGGACGTGGACGCCGACTGCCTTTGAGGCCGAGCTGCTGGATCGGGGCATCGGGCTGATAAACTCCAGGCCGTACCATCCGGAGACCAACGGCAAGTTGGAACGGTTCCACGGCAGCATAGAGGCTGAGATCCGCCACTATGAGAGCTTGGATGCATACATCAAGTATTACAACGAGCGCAGGCTACACTTTGGGCTGGACATAGCCCACCGCCAGACACCCATCATGGCGTTCTCGGACAAAACTGCCACAGAAGCGATCAGGAAATCCGACCCAAAATGGATGGAGAGGGACATCAATGAATAGCGGACATTATTTCCATATAACACATCGCCCACAAGCGAGTACGTCGAGTGCATCTCAGTCGCGTCAAAGAGCCGCCCGGTCTTTTTGTGTATGACCATGTCGGAGGTGACGTCCTTTCTGGAGATGAATATCAGGTTCGGATCATCGGCGATGAACCTTTCTGCGTTCCTTACGGTCTCCCTGTCCGGCTTTTTCTTGTCCTCCCCCTCCTTGGACGCTATGCGCTCCTCGGCGGCAACCGTGTCCTTCTTCCTTTCAAAGTCGATCAGGAGGGTCTCTACTGCATCCGGCGCGGGCCATGCGGACTTTGCGGCGGACCTTATCTTGGGTACCGTATACGAGGCAATCTCGGCGGCGGCTGCCTCCTGCTCCCCTGGATCTATCCTTGCGATCTTTGTGATGTAATACGTGGGAATCACGACGCTGGAAAGGCTGCCCGATACCTGGTCTGCCATGTTCAGGAGTACGCCTTTTGCCCCCTCGCCGATGTCTGCATGGAGCGCGTCAAGGAGTTCCGGCCGCTTGTCTAGCCACAGGATCCCGTCTATTGCGGCCCTCTTGACTCCGGACTTTTCCATAAAGTCGGCCACATAGTGAAGCCTCAGCGGATCCACGGCCTGGGGGGTAAAGCTCCTGTGGACGTTATCGGTTATCATCTCGACGATGGAGGGGTGGTCGGTTATCACCGCCCGGATGGCGCGGATCCCGGCCCTCTTCATTGCGGCGACTGACTCAAAGTCGTTCATCACGTACAGCTCCCCGTCCACCCTGCCAAGCAGTACGGGGGGAATCTTCCCGGGACTGTTCCTGGCAACGCCCGTCAGGATGTCTGTCAGCTTCCTGGATGTGTTGCGTATGTGTACGGGCATGTCCTTGATCCGGGACAGGCTGACCTCCTCCTCCTCTGCCATGACCTGATCCGGGCTCTGGACGCTTTGCATGCGCGGCATCTAGCGGACCCCCATCTCGCTCACCGTGAGCCGTACGGCCTTGACTTCCCTGCTTGTGCTGCCCCCGAGTATGGCAAAGTTCCTCAGTACCCGGTTCTTGAACCTGTCATACCCGTCGGGATCATCCTCGAAGTGCTTGCGCTTTGATGACATCTCCTGGTTCAGCCGGTACTCCACGGATTGTCCGTCGTTCGTGTCGACTCCAAGCCTCACGGCGTCCTCGTGCATCTCGGATATGACGCCGAGCATCTTTGGCGTCTTTTTGACGCACAGGACGACGGATATGGCCTCCCGTATGTCCTTTTCTGGTACGAACTGGCAGGACTCCCTGCATGCGACGTATATGGCAAAGGCCGCGCACTTTGCCCTGGTATGGTGCGTTCTTGCGTGCAGCGTGTCGTATATATTCCACGCCCTGTGGCGTATGTGCTCCACGAGCCCCAGCTTGCTGCATATGTTTGAAAAGTCAGACGAGTTCCGCGGGTTGCCGATGTGGATGTTCCGGTTGATCACCTTCATGTCCCCGGGATCCCCGCCGCTCTCCACCTGGTGGTACAGCATGGGCCTGCTCTCCGATGTCACGCACGACCTGTCCGGAATCCTCTCCTCCAGCACGACGCCGCACCTGCAGACGGACTCGCCGTCGTACGTAGTCACGATCCTGGAGGGATCGTCGTGGCGGCATGTGATTATGAGGCCGTATCGCTGCATATCGTACCGTAATTTACGGTACGGATCTATTTATCTTGGCTGGAAAGTATGCCGAATGGATCAACCGTTTGGATCAACCGTCATGCCCGGCCGTCCGGCGGCAGGCAGCTGCCGCGGCGGTTTTTAACGTATGCGGGCATGAAGGGACATGCCGGAAGGGGCTCCGATCAAGGCAAGGCTGGGAAGAAACGCCTGCATACTGTGTGCGGGGAGCAGCGCCATATCCGTCGAGTTTGCAAGGCTTCAAAAGTCGCTTGAGATCCCGTACGGGAGCATGCGGTGCGTCCAGACATGGGATGACAGGCTGCTGATCAATGCATTTGACAAAAGGCCCGTCCTGTACGTGTTCAGGCTTACCGGCGCAAAAAAGATGTACGACACGATTCGGTCAAGGCTTGATGCCGAGTGAGTCAAGCGTACCGCGAAGCCTCTTGTAGTGTCTGGTCCGGAACTCGAATGTATGTTCTGACCCGTCCTCCTCCCAGTGCATCCTGCACCGCTCCTCGAAGACTCCCCCCAACGACGCGGTCTTCTTCAGGGTATATAGTGGCACAAAGTCAAGATAGATTCCGCGCCGGTGCACCTCGTATGCCACTGCCATGTTGGTCACACATAGTGTGCCTGCGCCAAACTCGGAGCTTGCAGGTATGCGGAGAAGGACCCTCTCTCCCATGTCTCTGCGCGGCACTATCAGGATTCGTCCCCGTCCATGGTCATCCGTCCTGCCCCGACCGGGTGCCTCCCTATCTGGCGGGTTACCTCGTCGTCAAATTTTTTTCTTGCTTCCGGCGGCGCGCCGTCAAGTCCGGCGTCCCTGCGGGCAGAGTCAAGAAACCTCTCCCTTGCGTCGGGGTCGTCCGTCATGGACCGTCCGGCATCAAGGGGTCGGGCGTTGTGTATCATGGCGTTGAGCGATTCTCCCGGGTTCACCAGCGTATTGTCTTCGAATACGTGCGGGGCCACCGCGCGCTCTGCTGACTCCATCTTTCTGGTGACTTCCCTTGCCGCGCTGCCCGCAAGCGCGTCATATGCGGCATTCTGTATGCGCGCGTCGCCGCCGTGGATCATCTGGCCCGATACGCCTGATGCCGCAGATCCCATGCCCATCTGCTGTGTCGCCGACTGGACCATTCCGGAGCCAAGCCCGCCGACGAGCCCGGCGGCTCCCGCCATGCCGTACACCTTGATCCTGTCCAGCACGGACATCCTGCCCAGACTGGCGCCGGATGTGGCAGTCCCGACAGAGGCGGAGCTGAACCCGCTTCCGGCAGAGCCTGCCACCGCCCCCGAGGCCGCCCCGCCCACGATACCCGACACCCCCTGCATGGCAGCAGAGGCCTGCCCCGCCCCGTGCGTTATCCCGCGCAGCGCCCCCGATCCTGCCACGCTTGCAGACGTCATCGATGAGGATACCATGCTGCCCACCTTTGTTGAAAGGTTTCCAAGCATCGGGGAGAGCATGACGGGGAAGAATACTGCCAGAAATCCCACGCTCAGCAGCTGAAACCACATGCGCAGCGGCGGCAGCTCCTGCGAGTCTATGGTGGAGATGCCGACTGAGAGAACCAGTGCGGACATTATCGGGGCCATGGCAAGCCCTACCAGGTTCTGCTGGAACATTGCAGAGATCCTGCCCGTGTTTATCCACGGGATCAGGCCTATTGCGGTGACCAGGGGGAAAGCGACTATGATTATCTCGGTGAGCATCACCCGCACCGCGGAGAGCACGAACATCATGGCAGTCATGAACATCACGGCAAACCCCTTGAAGAGCGACAGTATGACGTTTACAAGCAGATCCTCGCCAAACAGCGGATTCTGGAGAGACTCGTTCCACGACTCTAGGTCCAGCGTGCCGTCGCGGTCGTACCCGCCGACGTCATCAAATATCCCCACGGGATCCACGGATGTCGTGCCGTCTATGCTGCATGCCACCGACCCCATTAAACACCACAGTCTGGCGGTCCTGGAATGCGGGTCGCCGCCGAACGGATCCATCAGGTACAGCGAGGAGGACTCTATGACCAGCGCGACCGTATCCCACAGGTACGGCAGCACCAGGTATATCGGAATTAAAATGACAAGCTTTGCAAGCATCCCGTATGCCGTGCCGGGCCGGACCAGGTTGAACTCCTCAAAAAAGTACGATACGCCTGCAAGCATGATCAGTACCACGAATATCCCCATGGCTATCTTTACCATGAGGCCGTACATCGCAATGGAGGGGAACAGCTCCGCAAACTCTTGCTCCGACAGGACTGTAGAGTCGCTGATGGCAAGCTCCCCGGAGTCAAGTATTGGAACGTACTGCGGAACCCTGGTGCCGTCATCCGTATAGTGGAATATCGTGGGCATGTCGGCAAGCAGGTCCGGGACCATCGGGCCCCCCACGCCCACGAACAACTGCGATATGGCAATCATCGACGAGAATATCAGGATTCCCATGCCTAGCATGAGCGGCATCGTAAAGAGAAAGCCGCGCCGCCTGCGGTGCATCAGGGTGTGGAAGGACACATACCCATAATCCCGGCGTCATTTAAGACGCATGTCCGGCTTTTATGACGGACGTGTTTTGACTGTATGAACGAGATAATCGCGGCAGTCATGCTGTTTGGCGTCATAACTGCCGTCTTTGTGCCGCTTATAGCCGACTCGGGCTCGCAGATATTCTCAAGATCCTCGACCATACGTGATTCCATGGAGGATGCGCGCATGCAGTCGGGCCAGTCCGCGGTGGCCACCCATGCACAGCAGGTCAACGGGACCATTACCATATTCGTATCCAACATAGGGGTCGAGGATATCCGCATACGCACCGTCCTGGTCGACGGATACGAGTCGTCATATACATTGAATGACCAGGACGGTGACAAGACGGACGTGCTTGCAGCAGGCGGCCTGGGCTCGCTGGATGTTGCGGGTACCGGAGGCAAAGTCCAGATAATCACGACTGCAGGCAAGCTCTTTGATTTTGATGCCGGGTGACGTGTTTGAAAGTCAGGGGGTTTTAGCCGGTGACTCCGGCATTGTCAGACGCTTTATCGCATTGTGTCTCCCCCATGACTTTGATTTTGATGTCCAGTCTTCCCAAAAAGCGTAGGTCATACCCAACATTCTTAAATACAAACTTTGCATAGATCATGCATGCCTGATTCCAAAAAAATAACGATGGAACTAGAAGACGTCAAGGAGAGCTTGGCCAAAAGAGCCCATGAAGAGTGGAAGGAGTTAGGCGAAGACTAGAAAATTATTCTGTTTTGTTTGATTTGGGAACACAATAGCGGATAAAGTGCCTGTCGGCCTCCCTGCCGACATATTTGGCAAACCAATGCCTCATTAAATTCCACTCTTCTACATCCGTATCATCGGATTCAATACGCAGTCCGATCTTGCTTGCGAGGTTTTTGTCAATTACAAATCCATGCGTGGGCAGATTAAAAATCAACTCGTCCGTTATTTGTCCAATGCTTTCCTCATCATAGCCTGATTTTCCCAAAATTGTTCTGAGGTATTTTATGTTGGCTTCCCTTAACCCAAAAAATTCCTCATACATGACAGGATCTATCAATTCGGCCATGTGTCTGTCTGGATATCCTATTTCCCCCTCCTGCTGTTTTTCAAATTTCTTATCCAGTCGTTTTTTAGCCCGTGATATGGAATTAACCGAAACAGGCCCCTCGTTTTTGTACTGCCTCTGCGGATCTACGGGGCTTAGTTGACTCATCACACCCATTCGGATCTTGTTTCCGGTCAAAGCCAGCATCGTGCCGCCGCTTGCAGCTATATGCGGAACAAACACGGTAATCTCTTCGAATGCGTCTCTGATTGCCTGTGCGATCTTAAATGACGACGCAACCCCGCCGCCGACAGAGTTGATGAGCAGATACGCGTTTTTCTTTTCTGTGGGTTTTGTTTTCTGGTCAATGTCTGCAAGTGCATCCTCGATTCCAAATTCATCGACGATGGTTATCGTTGCACTGCCCGATCTTCGTGGATTGTATTTTTTGGGGTTGTAAGAGCCGACGAATGCCAACAAAATAACATTTTTTTCATCAGATAATTTTTGTAGTTCCTCGTCCTTCTCTTCCTCAGAATCAATGAATTTTCTGATGCCCTCCGGCGTATCCACAGCTTCGTTTTTCATATCCGATTCCATTCAATTTGGCAATGCCGCCTTTTTATGCCTAGCGATAGGCCGCATGATGCGGGCCTGCCACCCATAGTGATGATTAAAAGTCTTTGAGGTCAAAAAACCGACGGTGACGCGTTTTGATCGCCGTGTTCCATGCATGACATGGCTGTACCGAATGTCGGGTGGCATGCTTGGTGGACGGCAGCTGCCGGCCTTTCACATGTCACGGATGGTTCTTCCCATACACCACGCTGCATTCCTCCACGGAGCCGTCCTCGGAGGTTATCGTCGCCCTTACCATGTGGGCAGGGTCTGCAACCGATGCGGCAAACGTACCCGACGGCTTCCACGAGTCCCCCGGGTCAAGAGCCGTCCCGTTGAGTCCGTGTACGGTACCGTCGTCATCGAGGAACCACACCGCTGCAGAGTCGACTGTCACGGTTCCCGTGTTGTATATGGACGCGGCAAAGTACGCCCGTCCCGCCCCGGTTTCGTGCAGCGCGATATCGGATATCTCGCATCCTATGGATCCCGTAAGGTTGCCCACCTGTCCCAGCAGTACAGATGCCACCGCCGCCGCCATGACAGAGGCCAGTCCTATCAGGAGCGACACCGCGACTAGGCTGTGGATGCCCCGGCGTGTCTTGGTAATCAAGGCCCCTCCCCGGGCGGGGACGTGTCAAACAGCGTTCTTTCCTCCCCGGATGGCTCGAACCTCACGTGCAGGCGGTACCTCTTTGTGAGCAGTATGGCGTTTCCGGGATCAAATGACTTTATCCGGGAGACCTCGTGCGGCGACAGATTGAGTATCTTGGCGGCGCTGTCGGTGGCCTCCTCCTCCATGTTCAGCAAGATCTTGGTCTCCATGTTGTCCACGATGCGGCTCGTCCCGCCCCTGTCCTGCGCAATGTCGTCTATGTTCTGCGATACGAACAGGAACTTTACGTTGCGCTTTCTTCCCATGCGGACTATCTGCTCTATGTACTTTTGGGCGCCCTCCATCTTGAAGATCATCCACGCCTCGTCCAATAAAATTATCTTCTGTACGTTCTGCGGCATGGCCTCTATCCTCTTCCATACCCTGCTCAGGGCGAGGACCAGCAGCATTATCTCGTGCGGCTTGCCGTCTGCCTTTCTCATCGATATCACGAGCCGGTCCGATATCTTCGGGGTTCCGCGCATCATCCTGGCAAGCGGCCCGTCCACCAGGTCGTCAAGCCACTTTTGCGAGCCCGGATTGTCCGCAAGGGTATCGTACAGCTCGTCGACGCTGCCCACCCTGTCAGAGAACCTGCGGAACTGCTTTATCACGTCCTCGGGCGCCCGGGTCACGCCGCCCAGTATGTCGGCCGCATCCGCTGGCTCCAGCAGCTTGAAGGGGTCGAGGCCCAGCTCGGCGTCCCCGCCGGTTATCTGCATCCGGTCAAGGCCAAGCTCGGGGGCGATGTCGTGGTACTCGCCCATCGGGTCTATGACAAAGCACAGGCTCTCCGGGTATTTCTCAAGCAGCCTGCGAAGGATCATCTTTGCCGTAAAGGACTTGCCCGAGCCCGACGTCCCGATTATGGCCATGTTGTAGTTTGTCCTCTTCTGAAAGTCAAATATCACGGGCGCCCCGCTGTCGGTGTTTATGCCCAGCACCAGGCCGTTTGGGACCTCCAGCATGTCGCCTGACACCATCGAGTAGAGGCACGACATGCTTCCCAGGTCGAATGTGAGCGTCCTTCCCCACCCCTCCGCGAGCATGGCCCCCTGCCTTGCCATCTGCGTGCAGAACTCCTCGCCCTGGATGCTGGCGGCATCGCGCAGCTCCCGGACTGCCGTCCGCAGTCCCCTGAGGTCCGGCGCCACCAGTATGCATACCACCCTGCACCGGAACAGGCCAGAGTGGTTCTGCCTCATCGACGTCTCTGCGCGCTCTAATTTTTCGTACTCGGCTGCCGCAGACTTTGAGCGCAGCGACGACTCGTAGACCAGCTCCTTTCTCCTGCGTATGCCCTCAAGCGCGTCCCGGTGCCGTACGGGCTCTATCCAGATGTCCACCTCGTGGCATGCGGGAAATATCCCCGTCGCAATCCACCCCCACGCAATCTCGTAGGGGAGGCGGCGCAGCGTAAAGCACTTGGCCACAGCCGTCACCCCGTCGCCGATGTCGACGTCCATGTGGCGCCATCCCTCGCGCAGTATCCTTATCTGCCGGTGCCCGCCGATATCGGCGGTGTACTCGTAGCGCAGCGCGTCAAATATCCGGTTGAGCGGCTCGCCGCTTGAGACGTACAGCTGCAGTATGGGCATCCCCACCATCTGCCCGTCCACCGGGATTGTCAGCATCTTTCTTGCCAGCCTTATCCGAATCGGCTTGGATATCACGCGCAGCAGGTCAAAGAACTCGCCCAGCTTCTTGCGCTGCTTTTGCTCGGGAAGCGTGACAAAGTTTGTCGGCGTTACGGTATAGTGGTACGAGAATCTCACATCAGTCAAGCGGGCCCGGCCTTAAAAGGGCGGCACCGCTTGACGCGTATGGAGCACCATGCCGGGGAGTTCAGTATCGTGCGGTTTGAGACCGGCGGCCCCGATGAAATAGCAGAGTCATACAAGGTAAACGGCGCCACGGTTCACATAACGCGCGACGGCAGGTACCTGGTGTCCGAGCCCGGGCTGAGCGACAGGGCGGAGAAGGTGTGGCAGGGCCTCATGGAGAACCTGTACTATTCGTTTGCGGACACGCACGTGGGGGATGCCGTGCAGGCGGTAAAGGACAGGCTGGAGGAGGAGGCAAGGCAGACGGCGGTGCTCGATATATACGGGGCAGAAAAGGAGGCAATCGAGTACTATCTGATACGCGACATTGCCGGATACAGGGAACTTGACGTGCTGATGAGGGATCCGGGGATAGAGGACATCATATGCACCAGGTTTGACAGGGAGGTGGCAGTCATCCACCGCGATCACCTGGAGGCCGAGATGCTTAAGACCAACATCAGGTTTGCAACGCAGGAATCCTTTGACGGCCTGCTGCAGATAATGGCCCAGCGCAACGGCACGGCCCCCACGATATCCAAGCCCATATCGTATTGTTCCACCCCGGACAACGACAGGATAACCATAACGTGGAAGGACGAGGTCTCACGGCCCGGATCCACGCTTGCGATCAGAAAGTTTCCAAGGGAGCCGTATACGATAACGCACCTGCTGGAGTCCGGCGTACTCAGCCCGCTGATGGCAGCATACGTCTGGGTGATGAACGATGCCAGGTCGTTCTCCTTTATAGTGGGCGAGACCGGCTCGGGCAAGACGACCATGATAAACGCCCTTGCCTGCATGATGCACCCCCGGTGGCACGTGCTGACCATAGAGGAGACGCGGGAGCTGAGCATACCGCACTACTGGAACGAGTACATGGTGACGCGGACCAGCCCGCACCTTGCCAGGTCGGACTACGACATCGACATAATGGGCCTCGGCATGGCAGCGCTGAGAAAGAAGCCGCACTATGTCATAGTCGGCGAGGTGCGCGGAAGGGAGGCACAGCAGCTCTTCCAGGTGGCGCTCACCGGGCACGGGTGCGTCTCCAGCATACACGCGCCCGGCGCAGGCGACCTTATGGTCAGGCTGGGCGGAGACGAGATGGGGATCACGCGGACCCAGCAGGCAAGCATCGACTATCTTATCCAGATACAGAAGGTGAAGACGGGCGGGGGAACCGTGGCAAGGAGGGTCACGGGTATTACGGAGGTGGCCGGAGGAGCCGTCCCGGAGCTGCACGAGCTGTTCTCGTATGATCCGGCAGCGGAGTCGTTTCTGCCGGGCGATACAGATGACGTGATATCTAACAGCGTAAAGCTGAAGGATGCCACAAGGTTTCTCGGGATAGACGATATCGGGGAGGACATGGAGAGGCGCATCTCGCTTCTTGATGAGTGTGTAAGGAGCAGGGCGCACAGCGTGCGCGACGTGTTTGGCATAACCTCCAGGTATTACGGCGTGACATCGCCCGGCTCCTGAGTATGTCAGGTACCGTCTGATTCTAGGAACTTCTCGTTTGAGAGTATCGCGGTACCGTGAAGCGTGGCAAACAGGTATGCCACTGCCGTGCTTGCCGCCGGGTCGAGTCCGTGCATGACTATGACGGGCAGCGATGCAACGCATGCCGTCTCGATTGTTACAGTTATCAGCCAAGAGGCCCTGGCTGAGAATCTCCTGTATACAGCGGACAGTATGACGCTCTGCTCGTGTCCTGGTATGCGGGAGCTGTTATCAAAGGTAACGTACAGATCCAGGCACATGGCTGATGCCCACATGCCAGCTACAGCCAGTCCCGACAACCAATCCACATCGGGCCTTGTAAAAAAATACAAAAAGAGTATGGAGGCCGAGGATATGATCCCGGCACGGTCAGGGGCGCGGAACAAACCTGTACTGGATGCCCTTTATCCCAAAGGCAACTATGATCACCACGGCCCCACCTATCCGTATCGCGTTGAGGGCTATGCTTATCAGGCCCGTGACGTCCTCTGAGAATATCGCGTTCTCCTGACACTGCTCGTCCTCGCCTACCGCACAGAACGTGTTGATGTCGACCCCCATGAGGGGCGCGACTATCGTGGGTGCGGCAATGATGAATATCATCGCGACAAAGGCCTTCTTTCCGAACCTGACAAGGTCTCCCTTGCTCTTTCCCTCGTCATCGTCTCCGAACATGGTGTGTATGATGCCGTTTGATTTAAGGGGCAAAAACTAGCGTAGTATGTCAGGTTCCGCTCCTGCAGTCCACGAATCGTGTGTTCAGCTTGACCGGTTGCTTGTAACACTTGCGTTTAGCTTATCAATGGAACGGATAAGACACTTGACAAGGTTTTTGTAGAATTCTATGTGAGTTGCTTTGTCAAGACCGTATTTTTGTCGCATTTTTGTGTATTCTTTTCCCTTTCTGTGTGCAACAGACGATGAGCGAATATCCTGAATCTCATCCAGCTGTGATAGTATCTCCTGGTTAAGGTGTTGATGATCTAGAAACGCCGCAAGCATTCGTATCTTCTTGCCTTTTAACTCCTCAAGTCTTCCAGAATCAAAGTTTTCTAGTTTGAGTTTTTTTTCTAACTTTCCGATGTCTATCGACTCTGGAAGCAATATTTCAAGATGATTGATCTGAGCTTCAAACTCGGTAACCTCGTCGTTTAATGGAATGTGTATGCTACCTTTATGGGAATCATGCGCGCTCAAAGGAGTGAATAGTTTAAAGCCGTAACTCTGTTCAAAATTATTTTGTAGTGTTTCAAGAGACTTGTTAAATCTAGATATTACATCTTTTGGATCCTCAAATTCGGCTTTAAAATCTTGTGCAATTCTCTGTGGCGAGATGCCTCCCTCCGGGGGCACGTTGAACTGTCTCCAGTGTTTCTGTTCTTCATATGGGATGTGGGATAAATCTCCAAGATGCACATGTACCAGATCTTTACGGTTTGTGTCTATATCAATACACCAAAACTCGTTACATAGTAAACGGGTTGGCTCTACCGTATACTTGGATGGGCTGTCAGAGTATTTTTTCAGAACATCGCGTCTGAAAAAAACTGGTATTAGAAACGTACTTCTTTCCTCTCCGGAAGAATTACTCAGTTTTCTCTCTTCACATGTTGACTCTATTTCTTCTCCCTGGTCATCTACGCCAATTATGAAGTCACAGTATTGCTTGGGCCATCCCAGTAGATCCTTTGGTTTGTCAAGCGGTAGCACAATATCTTTTCCCATTGCAACTGCAATGGATTTAAAGTCAGAGTCGAAACTGCACTGACAAACGCATATAGAGAAGTTGCGTGTTTCGTCTTGTATGGATTTTTTGTCTTCGGCAATTCCCAAGTTGTCAAGAGACTGCTTGCTGTTAACGTTATGATGGTGCTGCCTGATCAGTATTTTGTGTTTTAACGCAAGGTAATTTCTCAAAAATTTTGTCTTGATTTCGATTCTCTTGTCGTTTTGTTCGTTTTTGATCTTAATTACACAAACGTCTTGACCTGTGTTAGATACTGCCTTGAAGGCATTTTCTTTGTCATCAAAATACAGGTTGTAAAACAGGATAAAATCCTGAATCAGTTCAAATTTTGCAGGTTTGTTATCCCATGTTCTGTATAGAACAAACGGCTCTAGTTTGATTCCGTCTATATCTTCTGATGAATTCTCATCATAGCATACCTTGCCGTCACTCTCCCATACTTCTGGAATTCCAAACCTGTTTGTTGTCACCCATGTGCAATTTTCTATTATGCCTGCAGAAGAATCGGTTTCTGCCAGTATGCTGGTGGTAAAGAACTCAGACTCTAGCGTTGGTTGTTTGTCTGCATGGCTTTTAGCTACGGTGATCCAATTTTTATCACGGTCTGGATTGTCTAACCAATCCTTAAAATGCATCATGCTGACGGTATCCAAATCCTGTTAACACCTCAAGAGTTAGCCTACAGCCGGATACGGTTTTGTGTCAGGTGCTTTCAGGGCATGATTCCTATCACCATCTTTTGTAACGCTAATCCTACGACCTTGCAAAAACTGTTGTTTTTCATGCGGCCCCCTGGCTTTATTCTTGCACCATACTTTTTCAGGGCAATTGATGCAATCTGTATTGTTTGCCATTCTAATCCCACAACTGATCAATTCCACTAGTGGTATTTAAAAAAAACCGATGTTGAAAAAATTGCAATTTTTGATCGCATGATCGCAAAAAACAGTTTTGAAGGTAATAGGATAGCCCCTGCCTAGGCAGCAATCAGGCACGAATCTGCCTGCAGTTGTGATTTTCATGCCTGAACAGACGGTGGGTATGACTTCAACTCTAGGCAGGGGCTATCCTATTATCTATGTGTCATGTTTATAAGGATTCCACGCGCAACGGTGTTGTGAGGCATGGCTTTGGCTGGGGGTCTTTCCTGACAATTCCAAAATGAAGGTCGGACATTTATCTATATCTATGTGTCATGTTTATAAGGATTCCACGCGCAACGGTGTTGTGAGGCATGGCTTTGGCTGGGGGTCTTTCCTGACAATTCCAAAATGAAGGTCGGACATTTATCTATACGAGGATCTCCCTCAGCACCATTCTTCATCCATTTATCAGAACCATTCTGCAGTTACAAAACGAGGATCGCCCTCAACTAGGTTAACGCAGATTAAAGTTCTAACTGTAATGGTAATACTAACATTCATTTCACACACGCATCTCCTATGCACTGCTTGAAGGTCATCCTCTTCTTTAGCATCCAGTATGATATGCGCAGCATCTTGGATGCGGCAGCCACTGCGGCCTTGGACGTTCCCCTCTTCTTTGCAACCCTCTTGTAAAAGACAGATATCGGCGAGTCTGACGGCGCATGTCTTACGTGGCTGTGTACTGACTCCACCAGGAGCCACCTCATCATGGGGCTGCCCCTCTTTGTTATCCTTCCATGGTGGACGGTGTCTGCCGAGTTTCTCACAGACGGCACCATTCCGGCATACGCGCACAGCTTGTGTGAGTCGGCAAACCTGTCAACGCCGTCTATCTCTGATGCCATGGTCAGCGCGGTGTAGCTGCCAAACCCGGGAATCGTCTGCAGTAAGACTGCATCCGGACTGTCGGCAACTGCGCTCTTGATGCGCATGTCAATGCCTACTATCCTGTCGTTTATGGAGTCAATTATGCTTAATTTGTCATTTATCCTAAAGTTGTCCAGATCTCTCACCCTTGAGATCCACGGTCTGGAGAACGGATCCCCATTTACCTGTATCCTGTTTTGCAGCAGTATTGCGTGTATCTGGTTCTTTAGTACGGTCCTTGACTGTATCGTCTTTGCGCGGTGCCTGGTCAGCTGCCTGTTCTGTACCGTCTTGCCGGAGGGAACGTAGCATGCAGATATGTATCCTCCCCTGAGAAGATCTGCCAGAATCTGCGCGTCGACCTTGTCTGTCTTTTTCTTTGATGTGGCAATGACCTTGGTCTCAAACGGGTTTGAGAGGATCACGTCCCTTTTGAGACTGTCTGAAATGAACCTGAACAGCCCGTACCATACTGAAGAGGACTCCATGACGCACTTTGCATTCTTTGGAATCCCTGCAAATATCTTCCTTATCTCGTCGTCCTTGTTGTCGACTCTTGTGTTACTCAGCACCTTGCCGCCCTTGTTCATCACTGCAACCTGGATGAAATTCTTGTGCACGTCCAGGCCGACATACTGCTGCTGTTGTTGTTGTATTTGTACAGTCTTTGATTTCACACGTATCCTCTTTTTTGCGGTAATCTGTTTGTTTGCATTGCCATTTATCTTGGCACCATCTGAATTTTGTTTTTGAGACACATATGGTTACTTTTGAAGCCACCCTGAGCTAGACTCTCAGATTTTGATCCAATCAGTACACATTTCACTTATCCACAGTGACGATTGAAGATCTTTGATCATCAAAAAGCATTCTCTTGCACAGTTTATCCCCTATAGGTCAGTCTTCCCAGAAGTACACGACTTGTGGCAGTTGAGACGGCGACATGCGGATTTGCAGGCAGCTTGATTTGAGCTGTTTCAAGATTGGAGCCGCTTTTTGGGTTACTTCTGGGAAGACTGTAGGTTCAAGAACTTTTAATCGTCGCCATATACAACCATAAATTAATAGATCTTTCATGTATGTTGTATAATGATAGAATTAAAAATTGATGGTGGCATAGACTCCATAATCGGGTTTGCGGAAACTAGTGCAAAAAAGGGAGAAGTTGCAAACATCATAACACAGGGTTCTTATTTTTCTAATAGTGATCTAAACGATCCGCATGTACTTTCAATTAAAAATCAAATTGCTAACATAATGGCATCTCATGTTTTTCCGTTATTCTTAGATCATTTTTCTTCAAAAGATTTGCCAGAGAAATTTTATATCAGCTCTGTTAGAATAGAATTATTTGCGGATGATTCAAAAAATACTTTCACCTTTAACAAATACACAAAAATTCTTGGCAGTTTCATCTTGGCAAAACCAAAAACACTCAAGAAGGGAGATCCTGTTTTTCAAGAAGATATCAAAGGTATTAATTCAATTTATGTTGAAGACAGAGACCCAAACTCTGCACTTATGTTGTTTGTGTCATTTAATGGTGAATGGTATGGAATTATTGATCTCATTTATAATCGTGCAAATGCCGCAGATAAACATGAAACAGCTCAAGAATATATCGAAACGGCGATATCTAATTTTAAAAATTCAAAATTTAAACCGTTTTACAATGATCTTTGGACTGCATATGAACTACTTGCAGAATCAATATTACTCTTGCATGGCCAACTGAAGCTAAAAGATAGCCATGAAAAAATCTCCAAGATCCTTAAAGAATTTTGTAATACTCATAACCTTCCTTTCTATGACGAGTATAAACAAATTGGATCTATACGAACAAGTGTAAGGTATGGGCCTCCACACAAGAAACAACCCAATATGGAGCAAGATGCTCTGAAATACTTAACAGGTCTGATTGAGTTTTCAAAACATGTTGAGAGTTTTTTGAAAGAACGTCAAGTTCCAATAAAAATTCCTGATTCAGTCAATAGGCAACTATCAGATATTATAAAAAAGCAACTTGATTTACATCAATCGAGTCAATAATGAATTCTTTGGGATTGTTGGTTTTGCTTATCAAACTAAGTCTAGGCAAATGGGAGTTTTCCTTCCAGTTGGGAATCATCCCCAACAAATTGATCAGATAGGAAGCGACAATATGATCGTCTCTGGTTACGTGATTTGAACAAATTTCATAATTTTGGGCGCAAATTACAGGCTCTTGGATCATCCAAACCGACCCTCTGGCATGACTGTTCACCTCTACTCTGGCTATCTGGATCTCCTCACCTCAAGTACCGCGTCCACCGCTGGCCGATCCTGGCCATCGACCTCGATCCTGAGTCGCTTCTGTCCCTCCGAGCGCGGCACGAACGTCATCCCCATGGTGCCGTCTGCGTCGGTGGTAACCGAGGCCTGGAGCATGTCGTCAACGTACGCGCGCGCAAGCCTGTTGCGTATGGGGACGCCGTGTATATCATACAGGGTCACCGTGATGCTCTTTGGGACCCCGAGCTCGGTCACCGATACGGCATGCGTGCCCTCCCGGCGGGGCAGGGATCCTGCCTCGTAGGGGGATGCAAATCCTGCCAGCCTGCTCTTCGTGCCGCCTGCGGTTTTGCCCTTCCTGCCTCCTGCCTGATTCTGTCGGGCCGGCCGGGCAGATTTGAGCGACGTACGATATATCATGAACCGTATGATCATTACCACCAGCACGTCCATCGGCACGAGCTTGGGCCTGCCAAGCCCCAATACGAGGCCGGCGGGGACCGGCAGCAGCGACAGCACCACATCCCACGTGACGTCCATCCCGGTGCTTACGGCATTGATTGAGAAGAGGGGATCCGGCATAGCCTGGAGTACGGACGGTGAGGCCCCCGAGTATATTGCCATGGGTACAATTACCGACAGTCCCATGAGGAACCCTATCTGCCGGAACGACACCCTGCCTGCCATCGGAAGCGAGATGACGGGCTCGTTTATCGTATCTTCGCCCTCAAAGACCGTAAGTACAGTATAGCTGGACAACTCACCGGAAATAAAAAAAATGGATAAAAGGGAGTGGTCACTGGACGCGTACCGTCGACAGCTCGCTCAGCATGCTGCCGCCCGTCGTGTTGCCGCGCACTACGATGGACAGGTCCTGCCCGTAGGTCAGCGCAATGTCGTTGCCGTCCGAATCCACAATCTTCTCGTATCCGGATGCAGTGACGCCGGGCTCCAGCGGGGAGGGGTCTATGTCCATCACGAACGGCTGAAGTCCCGCCGTGTTGGCGTCCGTATCGACCAGCACGTCGACTGCAACGGAGATGATTGCGCTGGTTCCCACGTTTCGTATGCTGGCAGATATGTACGACTCCTCGCCGACCTTCTGCACGAATACCTTGCGCAGCGATATGGAGTCCGCAGTCGTCTGTATCTCGAATATGTCGCTTGCAAAGGCAAACAGTATCCCGGCAAATATGATTACGATGCCGATTATCATTGCCACCTGCATCAGGCCGCTTATTCCGCGCCTCTTCTTTGATGATGTGATCATTGCAGTACAAGGCCCGGCCGCATAAAAGGCCGGTTGCTCCCCCATGTGCGTTTTATGCGCCGGCACCATTGTGTTACATGCTGGGACACAGGGGCGCAATCATCATCCCGGTCTCCGCCATGATCCTGGCATCGCTGATTCTCAACAGGCCGTATGTCTTTGCCGCGCTTGCCGGAGTCCTGCTACCGGTGCTGCTGTGGGATGTGATATGCAGGACAAGGCTCGTGCGGATGCCGGCAGAGCCCATCAGGTTCCGCATACGCGCCAGGGATCTGAGGCCCGACGCGCTGGCATCGGTGTTCGGGCCCGTCCTTGACTGGGCGCCCGTGCAGAGGGCGCGGGACAGGATGGAGCGGAATCTCAGGCCCCACATCCTGAGATCCGGCTCCGCCCGGAATCCGCGCATACTGGGAGGCAGGAGCGTCCTGTACCCGCTTGCGGCCGCAGTCGTGACCGTACCTGCGGGGATCGTGCTTGCCGTATACGTTGATGTGGCGTTTCTTGCCGTATCCCTTGCGTCGCCCCTCTTTGCAGGCGTGTACTTTGTGACGCTCCGCATAAGGGCCGCAGAGCGGAGCTCCGATACCACCGAGGAGCTTGCAAGCTTTGCTGTTCTTGCCGGAATCATGGAGTCGGTAAACGTTCCGATGTTCTCGACTATGCTCATGCTTGCAGAATCCCCCTCCGCCGTCTTTGCCGTGATGAGGAGGGAGGGGCGCAGGATAAGGAACCTCATGGTACTGGGAAGAAGCCCGACAGAGGCGCTGCTGGAACTGTCGGACTCGCATCCGAACACGGAGTTTCGCGACTTTGTGACGGGGTACGTCTCGGCGTTCAACACGGGGGGATCGGATACGGCAGGATACCTGCACGAGCAGGCAAACAGGTTCTTCCGCCAGGTTCAGTTCCGCATGACATCGTACGCAAGGCAGGCAGACATCATCTCCCAGGTCGTCCTTACCGTGATGATGCTGCTCCCCATGATGGGGCTGTCCATGACGTTCTTCTCGTCCGGACACCTGGCAGGTACGATGACGCTTCTGATGATAGCAGTCTTTCCGTTTGCCGCCGCGGTGATGGTGGCGTTCGTGCACGCCAAGCAGCCCAGAAGCAGGGATCGCATCAGGGTCTCGTGGGTAATATTTCCGGCAGGTGCCTGCTGCGCGGTCATGGTGTATCTTGCAGGGATGCAGGCCTGGGAGGCGGCAGGCGCGGGCGTCGTGGCATCCTCGCTGCTCAATTACATACTGACAAGGAGGCGGTTTGCGGAGATCTGGGGTATGGACGGGACGCTGCCCGAATTCATGCGGCGCCTCACCAGGCTCAGAAACGTGGGCTTTGATATCATACGTGCAATCAGGACCATCCGCGCCGAGGCCGCCGCGCGCGAAAGGGGGAACGGGGCGTTTTACGCTGTACTAGACGGCATATGCAGGAGGGTCTCGGCGGGGGGCTCCCTCGGGGACGCGGTGGGCAGGGCGGACATCGCATCATGGAACGCGCGGCTGGTCTTCTTCATCCTGGGCAGGATCAACGAGTCAGGCGGCGGCACGGCCAAGACTACAAGCGACCTTGCGTACTGGATAGCGCAGTACCACGAGGCGCGCAGGGAGATGATCTCGTCGCTGCGCTCATCGCTGGTCACGGCGCTCGTGGGCCCCGTGCTGATGGTCATGATGATGACGGTATCAGACAGGCTGGCAGCCACGCTGGGGGATGGCCTGCTGTCTGATGCGGGCCGGCTTCCCGTGGATATGGCAGTGTCCGCAGACCCCTCCGGGCTCTCCGAGCTGCTCATAGTCACGGCGGTCGCATGCATGGGGGTCATACTGTCCAAGATCAACTACTTTACGATACGGCACTCGCTGTTTACCGGGGCGATCACGGGGGCGACTATGGCGATGATGTACGCGGTGCCGTACCTTCCGGACTTTGGGTTCTAGGAGTGCCGTACTTGGCCTGCCGCAAAAGGCGTCCGGCACGGTTTCACATGTCTGCAATGCATCTGGCAGAGCAGGGGAGATTCCGTCTGCAATATTGGTGATTTTTTGCCAGGTTCCGAATTTCAGGCAGGATTATGCAAAAGCTGCAACAACAGCCGGTTTTTTATGTCCCTTTTTTTGTTAGATGTTGTCTAGCAATGCCACATGTTTCGGTTTATGTTGATGAGTCAGGGGATGCCGGATTTGTTGACAAGGCCTCGGAATTTTTCACTGTAGGCTACGCATTTGCGGTGGATGGATCACCGGCAAAAGAGAACAATGCAGTAAAGCGTGCCTTGAAAAACATCAACGCCGGGAACAAAATGAAAATTTCCGAATTCAAATTTTCAGCAAACACTGATGTGGTTAGAAGGAAGTTCCTAAAGACCATCAGCAGGCTGGATGTCGAGCTGGGGGTTTTTTGCGTCAGCAAGGACTCGGTGAAATCAGACATCAAAGAAGATCCTTATGGATTTTACATACATGCTACAGTAGACACAATAGCTACCCATTTGGTTGAGGATTATATCCGGGCACATGATCAGGGTAATTCAATTAGCTTTACCATAGACAAAAGTCTGACAAAGAATGCGAGGGACTCGTTCAACGAATACTGCAGGAACAAAATTCATGATAAAATGAGACAAAAAAATTTGAAGGCAGATCTTGCTCCAATCATTTACCACAAGGATTCAAAAAGCGTGCCCATGCTTCAGGTTGCAGACTATATTGCAAGTGCGACCCAGAGATTCATTGTTCATAATGATGTGACGTTTTACAACGCGTACAGTAGCAAGTTGAAATATCGTGAAAAATGGGACTGCAATGACAGGATAAAATGGTGACTCTCGACCTACTCCTCCCTACCTGTCCAAACAGGCGTCATTGTTTCGGTCAAGATCCTACTGATTGCTCAATAGACTTTACCCACCTGCTTGGTATTCTCATGTCTCATATTAAAAGTATAACACGGGCAGTCTTGGTACGAGTTTACCCCTCACCTGAGATACGGCGTGGCAGGCGTGATCATGAAGACTCCAGTCAGTAGTGTCGCCTGAGGGGTAAACTCTTGCGCAGTCTTGCACATCCCTGGTTTTAGGAACAAAAGACTGGCTGTTTTTACGCGTTCAGGCGCGGTCATGCAGCAGCTGTGTTCAGCGCCTGTTCTTTATCCTGTCGTATACCAGGTACGCGGGAATCATCGCAAGCGCAAACAGCGCAAGCGGGACCATGTGTTCTGGCACCAGCCGGCGCGGCTCTTCGGGAACAAACTCCGGGATTATTACATGCGCGGTTCCGCCCCACTCGTTTTCTGCCGTAACCTGGATTGCGGAATTATCCTGCACGTTTATGGTGCAGAATACACCGCAGTCCACGCTTGTCTCCTCGCCGTTAAAGTACAACACATCTATCCTGCCAAACTCTGGTGGCGCCGTGACGGTCACGTGGCCGCGCTCCCGCGATGCCGCAAGTGTGTTATCCTGTGCAAGGTTTGCCGATATGACCATGTCACTTCCAAAGTTCGCATAGTCATACCCGTACTGCCTTGTCATACCGCCGGCAGTAACGCTTACCGACAGCGGCGAGGGCGAGCCCAGTCCCACGTCAAGCGGCACCTCGAGTCTGGCATCCTCAGAGTTTGCAAGGTAGAGCGGTGCCAGGTCTGCGATGTCCCTTCCTGCCACGTCCTGGTTCCCCTCGATTGGATACCTGCCAAACTCGGAGCTGACCCGGCGCAGCTTTACATCAACTGCGCCCAGGCCGGATGCCGAGTACTGGATCGGATGCGTATCGTTTGCGACTATGATCCCCAGGCCGGCATCGCCGGTGTCGTGTGTCACCTTCTCGTGGAGATACTCAGGGATCGTCTGGACACCATCTGCAGGCCCTATGCTGACGGCTACCGGCATGTTGTCCGCAGATCCGCCTGCGCCGACGGACTCTATATGGAGCATGGTGTGCAGGAACGGCTCGGCAAACCTGTACTCGTAGTGTGAGAGATACGTGTCGTGTCTTCCCGCAAAGTCACGCGATATCAGGGTGTTGAACAGCGTGACGTTCTCGTACCTGGGGCCCGACGGCCCCGCGACCGTATCGAGCACGGGATAGTCAAAGTGTATCTTGCAGTATCCTGACCTTTTCATCATGGCAGTGCCTGGCTCCCCTGTCACGCACGGTATGACATCCGGGTATGACGACGGCGACAGCATGTGCCCGTGTCCCCCCGAGTGCGGGATTATCCCCACGTTTACGGCCTCCGACCACGACAGCGTCTCGTTGAAGGCTACCGGATGCCACGGGTCAAGGCCGAAGCCCGCGTATGCAAAGTCGTTTATCTTGCTGCGCCTGTCCTCGTGCAGCAGTCTCGCGTCGTCAGGCCCCCCGCCAAGCGAGCCGAAATAATGCAGCGCCACCGAGGCGCGGTTCTGATACGAGGTCCGCATGTCGTCAGACAGCAGCGAGTACGGATATTCCGTGTACTGCGGCAGGTACCGTACGATCAGCGCGTCTATCTCCTCGTCGTCACGGTCCAGGAGAAGCTCGCCGTTGTTGTACACCCTGACGTCGTAGCCTATCTCGGCCCGTCCCAGGTGTGGCTCGCCGGTTGCGTTGTATATCGTGATATCGTCGCCGTTGCCGAGGCGCCAGAGGGATGAGGCAAGCCCGGGGTGTTCCAGGGTTATGTCGCAGGAGTTTTGGCCGCACTCCCGTGATGCCTCCGTGTGCAGGTCCGTGCTCCTGTCGGTCTCAAAGTGTATCGTGTTGGCGCGATGGTCCTTCCACAGGAGCTGCGGCACATGCAGTACGGTGACCGGATCCCAGAGATAGTATGTCCCGTCAAGGTTGCGGGCCTCGTACCCGTCCGCGTCATGCAGGATCTCCCTTGTCAGGATTACGTCCAGGGCGGGCTTGAGGATTGAAGGCGTCATGACGGCGGTCCTGGTGACTGGCACGTTTCTGCACCTTATGCCCCCCTCGCCGCTGCTTGTGCAGACCCTCTTGATCGCAGTCACCGACTGCTCCATGTGCTCGGTCCTGTCCACGCAGGGCCCCGGTCCGGTGCAGGAGAACCCCGCATCCCCGGAGACGGTGGCCCTGCCAAAGAAGCATCCGGAGTACTGGCCGCTCCTTTCGCACCCGGATTCTATGACATCTCTTATCCTGTCCACAGAGTCGGGATCAGTGTACCCGTCATCCCCCACGCGTCCCGGACGCGGGGGCCCCGATACGTGGAGGCCTATTTCCAGCCCGTCCGTATGCCTGATTTCGTGCGTGTATAGATTCCTGCACTGGGGGCCTGCCGAATAGCTTACCAGATAGTAAAACGAGTCGCCCGGATAAAACGTCCCGTCGGGATTGTTCCTGGGACTGTTGTCGTAGTGTACGGGCAGCATCGTTCCCTGCACGCGCAGGCTGCACGGAAACGACGTGCCGTGGTACGCGTGTGCCGCCTCGGCTGCAAGAAATACCGCAACGAGTGCAAGCAGGCAGATGAGGATCTCCTTCAACGACCATCAACGGACGGCAGGTTAAAAGGCCGGAGGCAGTCAGTCCTTCTTCTGAGGATCCGGGCTCCTGCCGCCGTCCCTTTTTGCAGATATCCCGGGAATGAGGCACGCCACCCGGTCTATCACATTCTTCATTGCCCATCCCGGCCCCGACATCCTGTACAGCACGATGGCGCTTCCTGCAAGCAGCGGTGCGGCAACCATAACCATCAGGTACGTGTAATCGGTCCTGTATATGGCAGTTATCTCCATGTTCTCTTCTGCTGCAAACGTTGCTGTGGCAGAGCCGTGCTCCAGCCCGTCCCACCTCTCAAAGACCTCGCGCACCAGAAACGAGGCAACGTGCCTTTCGGGCGCGCTGACTGTCACTGCCTGGCCCACACCGTACACTCCGGAGCCCTCCCCGTCAAATACGGTTATCAGCACCTCCTGGCGGTACACGGCAGTTATCGCAATGTCCCCGTCCGGCTCCAGTGACAGCACGTTGTTGCGGTATGTCGTCTCGCCGTTTACCACTGCATGATCAAAGGAGTATCCCCCGGTATCAGAGGAGTGGTGCTCGGGGAACTTGACTTTCACGGTTCCCGGCCGGAACTCCGTATGGTACGGGGGCCCGACGACTGCCGAGTCCGGGCCCGCGGTAACCGTGAACATCGGATGTATCCGCATGCCGCCCGAGTCCGTGACGTCGACGTCCATGAGGTATATGTGGAGTATCTGCAGCTCTGCAGACAGCATGACCGGCTCGTACCCGGGCCTGGTCGCAAGTATGCTTACGGTGGACTCGCCCTCGCTGTCTGCGGTTATCACGAATACCGAGTCAGAGACGCGCTCAAAGGGCTGCCTCGTGTCTATCGAGTACTGCGCGTCAATGTCGTTCAGTACCTCGATGCGCGCCGTCTCCCCCACCCTGAGCCTGTCGCGATCCACGTCAAGCTCCGCGCGCATTATATTGGCAAACCCCGATATCCGTGAAGCGTCGGCCCCGGCGCCCGATATCGCAGACACGTTTCCAGCGCCGGACTCGCGCAGCACCATGTGCGCGCCTGCGGACAGCTCAAGCGGTGTAGATATCCTTACAGAGTCTGCCTTTCGTATGGGGATGCCCGCCTTGTCTGTCTCGTGTACCACAAACGGAAACTCCTCGCCGATATGCACGGATTCTGGCAGCAGCAGCTCAAGGGAGGTCGCCACCCCCGCAGGAATGATCTCGGAGCTTGCCGATCCCACGCCGTCAAGTATCGCCGTGATCTGCGCCGGCCCGTCCAACATTCCGTCCAGTATGGCAGAGCCCGAGTGGACAGGCGGGATCGGGCCCGAGCTTATGCTCCCGGGCGCCACGACGTAGATCTCTGCGTCCCTTCCAAGGATCTCTGCTGCGTCTATCAGCGCGCCGTCCCCGTCGACTACAGATATCATGGCAAGGTCCTGCCACGTGTCGCCAAGCACCGGGAGCGCCGATATGCCGAGCTGGAACCTGCTGCCGTGCGGCTCGGTGACGTTTACCTGCGACGATGCAGACTCGAGTCCCTGTCCGGAAAGCGACATCTCGTAGCTTCCGGTGCCGGTCCCCGTGATCTCAAACTCGGCGGCGTTTGTGGGCATTATACCGTGTGCCATTACAAGGGCGTCCGCGTGCTCCAGCCCGTATGGCGAGGAGACATAGACCGTCCTGCCGTCGGTCTCGACTGGCGCAAGTATCATGTCCTCGGAGATGACCGTCTCCAGACCACCCGACTCGTCCAGCCTTGCGTCAAGATACCTGTCCCTGTCTACGCTGTATGTGGCTGCAACCCCCCACGCGGCCCCGTCGGTGACCTCGGGATATATCCACGACCGTATGAGGTTGGCCTCCGGATCCCCCTCCTCCTCCTTCTCCTGCCCTTCCGATATCATGTATGCGTGTCTCCCGTCGATGTCGTCGTGCATGCCGTCAAGCCTGGCGGCCCCGACAAACATCATGTCCTGCCCCATGCCGAGCTCCGGTATAGTTGCAGATATGACGGCATGGCCGGCAGAGCCCGTGTATATCATCCCGCGTGCGACTCCGTCGACCAGGGTTACGGCAAGCCCGTCAGAGTCAAAGGCCGGGCCGGCGTGCGTCCTTGCGACGCCGTGGTTGTCCGAGTGCAGAAACGCCCTTGCCGTGCCCGGCGGCTTGAGGGGGGCGCCGTCCTTTTCAAGCCAGACGTAATAGTACGCAAAAGAGTCCGGCATCGCGATGTCCGGCGCGATCCCGACTCTCACCGTCACCCCCTCCCGGATCCTCTGCATCTCGGCGTGATCCGGCTGCAGCCCGGCGGCGCTTGCAACTATCTTGCCTGACCCCTCAGTATCCATGTAAAACGAGTC
This sequence comes from Candidatus Nitrosopumilus sp., assembly GCA_965214775.1. Classification (GTDB taxonomy): domain Archaea; phylum Thermoproteota; class Nitrososphaeria; order Nitrososphaerales; family Nitrosopumilaceae; genus Nitrosopumilus. The sequence continues at coordinate 646,154 of OZ243974.1, forward strand.
ATAGAACGTGCCGTTGGCAATGTGCACGCCGGAAGGCACCTGAACTGATCCCGATGCGGCAAGCGTGACCCAGATTGCCTCGTCCAGTATGGCCGGGAGGCCGTGCTCGTCTACGACTGCTATGTATCCGATCATGGAATCGGCGCGGGTGGCGTTGGCAGGCAGGACCAGCTGCAGCCTTGCGGGGGAGGCAGTCTCAGGGTATACCGTGCTGTCTGCGGAATGGAGAGCCCCGTGTACTGTAGCAAAGACCTCGACGGGGCCGCCGCCGTCGCCTGCAGGCGTCATCTCAAATATGCCGTGGTTGTGCAGCGAAGGTATGTACAGGCTCTGCGGCATTCCCAGATCCCCGCTTGAGGAGAGCAGTACCAGGGATCCGCCGGGAGAGGCCTCGGGCAGGATCACTATTCCATGATAGGTCTGCCCCGCAATCATGTGGTGCGGGACCCACAGTACCTCCCCGTATACGACGGCCATGGGGGCCGCACCACACAGCAGCAGCAGCGGTATTGCCGCAAGTACCGTTCCCTGCACAGTCATCTGCCTGCAAAAAGATACCATGGATTCAAGCCTCACATGCTGGTGTTTATGCTGGCATGCCGTATGGATGCAGTGGCCGAGGCGCGCCCGTGCTGCGCATGCTCGTGAAACCCGGGGGGCAGCGGCGGCACGCTTCCGTGCGCCTCTATCTGGTTGTAAAAGTAAAACTCTACAAAGTCAGCAGCCTCGACTGGAACAGACATGGAGTCAAAGACCAGTATGTCCGGATACGAGAATCGCGCCGTGTGAAACGTGGAGTGGCTCCCGCCGGCGCCGGACCGGTGGGACTCATCAGGTGTATCGCTGAAGAATATCTGCGTCTGCCCCCTGCCGTCGATCTCGCGCAGCTGGCCGTTGACGTACACCTCTATCCACAGCGTCAGCGGATCCCTTGGCCGCGGCGGGGGCGGGGGCGGCGGGGTGTTCTCAAAGTACGTCCTCGTGTTGGTAATCTCCGAGACGCCGGAGATCTCGGCCCTCACGTGCGCCTTCATGCTGCCGTCCGTCGGGGCCACCGCATACGCGACTATTCCCGCAGTGGACCGGATGCCGTCGACAAACCTGTCCTGCGATACCGAGATCGTGCTCGATACCGGATCGGTGATCCTCAGGCCGGTCCCGCCCAGCACGTCTGCTATTCCAAGGTACGCGTCCGCCCCGTTTATCGACATGGATATGCCCCCGTATGTGGGAATCACCGGGATCAGCAGCGAGTCGCCGCCCGAGTAGCTGCCGTCAAGATACGGCAGCGCAAGGGCGTCAAGCGACGTGCCGTTTATCGTTACGGTGCCTGTCACCGGCATCTTGACGTATGCGTGGACCGTGTACACGGTGTCCTCGGCGCCTCCTCCTCCTGCCGCCACGACAAAGGACTCGGAGTTTGCGTGATCCATGACGATCATCCCTGTATCATCGCCTGCGTCCGTATGTACTAGGGCGCCCCGGTACAGGTGCAGTGCCAGCTCCTCGCTCTGGACGGGCGTCGAGAACGACCCGACTGTTATTGCTCCGTCTGATATGCCGGCAGATACGGTGTCTGCGCCGCTGGTAATCCTGTATGCGGTGCCGTCGGGGACTCCCCCGACACTGACAAAGTCGGCATCAGATATCGTATGCGCCCATATCCTGGAGGACTCTTCGCCGCCGGTGCTGTCGACTACCAGGTACGCGTCGCGCAGGCCGCCAAACTCCGCATCAAAGGCGCCGGCAAGTGGGGGCCCGGCCTGCCGGACAGGGAGCGTGTCATGTATGGTATGCTCAAAGCCCGTCACCCTGTTGTAGTGCGTGATGAGCGTCTTGGCGCCGGGCCTCTTTATCGAGTTCGTATCCATGGTCCACGGATCCGTTGTGTCTCCCGTGACTGCGTGATAGCCGCTCGGGTGGGCCTGCACGATCAGGTGGGCAGGCGTGCTTATCTCGTGGGAGCCCGTCTGCACGTATCTTCCCTTGCAGCACTTGCCATGATATACGGTCAGGGAGGCCTCCTGAACGAACTCAAAGACTGCGGACTTTACCGAGTCGTCCACGGATCCCACCAGCACCTCGAGCCCGCTTGTTCCGGGATCTGCTGCCATGCTATGTATCAGGAACCCCTCGCCCGTATGCGGGATTGCCATCAGATCGTACGGGGAATGAACAACCCTCATCACCGTATCGCCGCCTGCCTGGCCCCGCATGTGGATCTGCTCGGTCGTATTGTGCAGCCGAAGTATGATCCGTCCCTCCCCTGACAGCGTTATGCCGTCATCGTCTGCCACCACGCTGACGCTGCCATGAACGGTGCGGGAGTCTGCGTATCCGAGTATGTTTGCAGGCTCTGCGGTTCTGCGCTCAAGTACGCCGCCTGCAAGCTCGTACCTCGAGTACGCGTCGGGGATCGGATACGAGTCGGCGCCGTCCTCCTCAAGTATCGCGACAAACCGGGTGTTGGACGGAACCGCAGTATACGGCCTCAGCGACTCCTCGGTGCCCGTCGCACCCGGGCCGTGGATCATGGTGCCGGCCACGCCGTGGTGCACAAGCCGCGAGTTTATTCCGAGCCCGCCTATCATGGGGTTGCTGCCCCCGTCGTCGTCTGCCGCATCCGGCCCCCGTGGCGGATCCATGTCTGCAACAAAGACGTTTCCCCTGGATGTCACTATCTCTATGGTCTCCCCGTATGCTGTTGTTGCTGTTGCTGCTGCCGCCGCAAGGCAGCAGACCGACGCCAGGACTGCGGCCATGCACAGGATGTGGATCATTGCGCATCCTCCGGGTTTAGCAGTTCCGCATCAAGCGGCACCTCCAGGCCCCGTGCAGGCGCAATCGTGCTGTCGGTCTTTTCCCGGTGTGTCATATGGCCGTCATCGTCCAGTATGCGGATCTCCATTATGCGCACCGGCACGGAGCCCGGATTCTCCAGCGTGATCCGGCCGCCCCCGTACGCGGCATCCAGCTCCTCGCGCGTCCGCTCTGACTGCATCTCTGCGATCCTCTCGGCCGTCTGCGAGTACCGCAGCTGATCCCCAGAAAACGACACGATCATGCCTGCGGCAAGCAGCGATACGGTCACCACGCCGACTATCACCAGTGGGTTCATTGCATACATAATGTGGGTTCTATTTAGGGGCCGCAAGGAGGTTCCCCCCGTCCCGGATTCCGGGCATGCCCGTACCAGGATCGCGTCAGATCCGGTGCAGAAGGGATGATCTTGTCCCGCAGGTGGACTACAGTCGCCGACGTCCGGGACAAAATGTTCCCGCAGGTGGGCTACAGTCGCCGACGTCCGGGACAAAATGTTCCCGCAGGTGGGCTACAGTTGCCGACGTCCGGGACGCTTTTGGAATTGTATTGTGGCCGTCCGGATTCGGCCCTTGGTGTTTTAGGAAAATCCTCACTGCCCCCTGCCCGAGGAGAACTCGGACAGCGTAAATGCAAATGCCAGGGATGGATCGTCAAGCGTTGCGCGCGGGTCATACACGGATGCGGACACGGGGAGCCCCAGGGATTCGGACACCGCAAAGGAGCTTGACCTGAACACCCAGTATTCCAAGATTGATACGTCCAGGATGTCGTCGCCCACGTGAGCCGTATCGTGGGACGCGACATGGAGTTCGGAGGACCCCAGCGACGAGGGAACCTCGCCCCAGACACTGCCCACCCCGATATTCTTCTCGCCGTACGACGGGGCAAACTGTGAAAGATAAAAGACGGTGTTCTCCACGGAGCGCGCATGTGCCGAGCCCGCATGATCCGTACTGATCCTCATCGTGTCCGAGTCAATAAGGAATATGTGGTGTGTCGTGTCGTGGCTGCTGCTGCCGTCCGTTATCTCGGCCTGCACCACCCATGTATCGCCCGCAGGGGACAGGAGCTCCGCGTAAAAGTCAAGGCGTATCGCATAGCACGAGCCGCCGTCCCTGAAGTGTACCGCGTCGCACACGTCATACACGAAATAGTCTCCGGGCACCAGGTCCTCGCCCACATGCCATGTCTGCCTGTCATGTTCTTCAAGAAACGAGTCTATGCCGCCGGCGTATGCAATGTAAACCAGGGCGGCGGCCAGCATGACGTTCACGAACACAAGAAAAAAGAAATGATTTAAAGATCCGATTTTTCATCTCCGATCCAGATGGTCCAGTCGCCCATCTTTTTTGTGTCATCAATGATTATGATCTTGCAGTGCCTGCATGCCCGGCATGGGAGCCGGATTCTACGTCTCTTGGATCCCCTGGCAAGAATGACCGGGGTGCTGATAGAGCCCGTCTCGCACGATGGGCACCGCTCAATCATGTCCTTGACATTTCCTTTTATTCATCGTACCGTAAAGTACGGTACGGACAATAAAAAGTTTTTTGGGCAGATCCGGATGGCGGGCAGGGGCACGTCAGAGACGTGGTTCACAATCAAGGGCCGCGCAGATGCCAGGGTTTTTTTTGGGCTTTAAAGTAGCGCATTTTTTTTACGTCATGTCAGAGGCAAAGGGACTGTTGCAGGAGCTGGCAGTCGAGATGATACGGGAGATCAGGCTGCACGGCGCCCGCAAGAGGCCGCGGTTCCCCGGATACTGCAGGTTCCCCGAGGGCCTCGACTGCGCTCCCCCGTTTTTTCAGACAGGCAGGATACTGCAGGACTGAACACTAAAATTTAAGCGACTGAAGGACGTAATCTGACTCATGCATCTTCCAAGGATGCATGGATATGTGCAGGTCAGAGATATCACACGGGCTTGCAGTACAAGCCTATAGTCCTTCTTCCTTTTCTTTTTTTGTAAAACGCGCCTATTTTTTACAAAACAGGCTAATCGAAGGTAGGTTGTTCGTCAGAGTCTCCGACATGATCTCGACATCAGAAAACCCCACATCGTGGATCAGCCGAAACAGCTCGTCTCGGAACGGCCAAAAGGAATGCGTGTCGAAGCCGGATCCCGGATGCTCCAAAGATCCCTCGCCGTAAAGGCCGCCTCGGTATTTTATTCCATTAAAATCAACGTGAGAGACTTACTGTACATGTTCCGGAAGAAGGTAGTGCGTGTTTATCAGCGCATGAGACGTGACGGAGGGAATTTGTTGCAAAACGTCTTGCGGGTTAAGTAGATGGTACAGCAAGCCGCTGCACAGACAAAAGTCAAACATTCCGAATTTTTCCAAGTCGGGTTTCCGTAGATCCTCCAGGTAAAATCTTACGCCCTTGGCATCCAAGATGTTTTTCAGCATGCATGATTTCACGTAATTGGCAACTCTTCCCTCAAGGCCTACTACCGTGGCCCCCAGCCTGGAAAGGAGAAAGGAATGGCCGCCTTCGTGAGAGCCAAGCTCAAGCACTCGCTTGTTCTTCAAGGGAAACACGCCTTTTAACTTCTCAATGATATGATCAGTATGCTGGTGGGTCAGCTTGCCCGTTGTGGACAGGCCGTTTACTGTAAACTTGGTATCCCAGACGTCGAAAAAATCAAAGGCCAGTTGTAGCGATTCCTTTCTGTGAAGCGCATAGTCAAAACTCCCCTCTCCGAACGAATCCGTGATCATGTCAACCAGACCCCCCCCCCAATTTAACACTTTTAGATGGCTGTTCGCAACCGCATGTGTCTCAGAGACAAAATTCGGATGATGCCAGAAAAGGGCAGCGCAAGCAAACAGACTGCCGCAAAAAGGACGACACGCGTGAAATCAAAGGCGGTGCAGCAGCAGAGGGCTGGTTCGGAGTTGGCAGGTTCGGATCAACGTGTGTAGACAGATTTGCATTGAATCGATTAGAACGCCTGCAAGCGAAAAGTCATCCGTATGTAAAATTACTCGGCAGGCGTACGGAAAAGTCAGGGCAACGATTCGGACGGCTTCTGACTTCGGATCGCCTCCCAGCAAGGACAGGCAAGGCGCGCCCTCTGCACAAAGAAGGCCTTCAGTACGCTTGACGATCCTGGGCATCCGGTACGATCCCCGTCTGATGAAAGGGAATCGCCTCCGGCTAAAATGTTCAGCTATTTGATGGGCCAGCTATGATCTATTTCGCTTTCTTCTTTTGTAAGTCGCAGCTTCCTGGCCTTTAGCTTTACGCTCTCCTTTGTTTCTTGATCCCTGTACCATACGGTAACCCCTGCAACCAGTCCAAGCAGGGTACATCCCTTGTCTTGGGTGCAGATTCCGCAGTCATTATTTTCTGCATATTCGATGATGTCTTTGTCAGAAGCCCCTACGCCGATTTTGTCTGTGACGTTTTCCAGGTTCTTGTGATCATCCAGGAATTTTTTATCCTTTGACAGGTTTTCGTCCACCAGAAATCTCATGCACCGGAGTAAGACTGTGGCAGTATTAAGGATTTACAGATGTGGCATATGTGGGGACGCGTCGCTTACCGTAGCACCAACATCAAAAAATGGAATATAATTTTGACACGTCGTGCCTACTTCGCCAAAAAAATATTCGATTTTCAACTGCATGCACTACGGGCTGACATAAAGGCCGCAATCACATGCAGTATCGCATCCAGCTGGTTGGGGGGCAGGTGGCCACATGCAAACGTCGCGTTGGATTTCCAAGACGCCAGACGCAGTCAATCATCATGGCTGTATTTTTTCAAATCCCGTCTTTGCTTTTAACAAAACAGTCCCTTGTAGGCAGATGAAAGACGAGGCAGCCATGCTCAGGGAATCGCTCAGGGAGGAGCTTGACAGGCTCAAGAGGGTAAGCGGCGCAAACGCAGACCTTGAGGTCCTATGGGTTCCAAGGGCCGACTCTGCAAAGGAGGGCGAGGTCGTAGGAAGCAGGATCTACATCTACTCTACGAGCTTTGCAGACGCCCTGGAGACCCTGCGGCATGAGTTCCTTGATGCCATAGTGTGCGGTGCCACGGCCCCGTATGTCGAGCTGGTCAACGCGCTGCTCTCCGTGATATCCGAAAGGGCGTACCGGAAAAAGGAGGATGTAGTAGAGTCGCTAGCCGGAATGGCCGGGAGCCCCCGCAGGATCCGCGCCAGTGCCGCGCCTGAGAAGGATCTTGCCGCTGTTTAGCTCCCTTATGACCTCCCACCCCTCCCGTATGCATTCCACCAGATCCTCCTCGCCGTCGACCAGCCTGCTCTCCCATGTCTTTTTGCCGCCTGCCTGCGGCAGCATCCGGCCGTCCCCCCTGATCATCCCTTGAATGGCGGCCTTGATGGCGCCGATCTCGCCGTCTGCAGTGTCGGCCCCCCGGTCATGCTGATCCCTCTGCTTTTCTATCCTTATCTTTACTGGGTCGATCCCGTACAGCTGGGCCTGCTCCCTCCACATCTCAAGCAGCATCTCCCTCTTGTCCTTGGACTCGGCCTCCTCTTCCACGCCGGGCACGAGGAACCCCAGGCTGCGCTCGTATGCCATCCTCATGTCTGATACGAGCTCGTCTGCAAGCCTGTGCTTGTTGGTCGTATACTTTGCCTCGATGTCGCCCTTGTGGCCCATGAAGAACTGGCGGTAGGCGTGCGTCATCTTGCCCCTGCTCTCTGCAAGCAGGAGTTGCGTGTCAAAGTACGCCCGCAGGACGTAGGGCCGCTCCCTTATGATTATGCCAAAGGCGCCCTTGATCCCGGCCGTGATGGTTATGGTCCTCAGGTGGCACGTGTCGCTGCACGACTTTGTGCGGTATCCCTTCACGAACGTGATTACGGGCGAGTCCTGTCCAATCTTCTCGCCGCCTGCGATCCTCTCCCTGAGGTATCCCTGCAGGTACCTGCACCCCATGTCTGGCAAAAACGTAAAGTACTGGTGTCCGGCCTTGCTCAGCGCCGGCCTTACCGTTATCCTGGCAGGCATCCGGGCAAGGGAGACGTTGTTGCCGTCGATCTGCAGGTCCGGGATGTCCCGCACCCTGAGGCCGTCCTCGCCGTGATGGTTGCCAAGCACCTGCGGGCGCACGCCGGCAAAGGCCATCATCGATATCGACACGCGCTCCCTTGCCGGCGCCGAGTCAAGGACCTCCCGTATCCTCTCCCGGGTCGGAATCTCCTCGTCTTCCAGCGTGACGGGAATGTCGGCGTTCTTGATCCTTATCCTCCGGACAAGTTTGACATAGTTGAACGACAGCCAGGAGCGCAGCGCCTTGAGGATGTCCTCGATGTACGAGGGCGCGTACCCCTTGCCCTCAAGAAACGACACATAGTCCATCAGCAGATCCTCCACTCTCCTTACGTCCTCGGCTCCGGCCTGCGCAAAGTCCTTCGGGGTTGTGCCGGTTCTCTCGCAGTACACGCCGAGCCTTCGCAGCCTTACCTCGGCTGTGGCCACGCTTCCCCTTGCGGTGTTGTCGCACCATCTCTTGACGTCGGGATCCTCAAGTAATTTTTTGTGCCGGCCCCACGCCTTTTTTACGGTATCACTCATAATTCTCTCCATTTCACAACGGATTTTTTCGGTTTAAGGGGGGTTTTCATCGCTTGAGATGGATGGACCGGAAGGGATTTGAACCCTTGATCCGATGCATGCCATGCACCTATCCTACCAGACTAGACGACCGGCCCATAATCAGAATACTGATTGATTAAGACTTTTCAAATTGGTTATTAACGTTTAGCGGTGATGTTGAAAATCTACTTTTAAAATTAACACAATATATTTAACCCTCAGAACAGTTGTTGTGTCGTTATGGTAGTAGACAACAAGGCAACTGTCACATATGTTCAATTGTTAAAAGAAGATCTTGTAATTATTAGAATAGTTCCAAAAGAAGGAGAGGTTCCAGAATACAAAGCTGGACAATTTATCACATTAGGATTGCCAAACCCAAACGAAGGAGGAAAAATTGTCAGAAGAGCATATTCGATTGCTTCACATCCTGAAAATCGGGACTATATCGAGCTGGTTATCAGATGGGTTAGAAAACCGCTTCCCGGAAGACTAACAACACAACTGTTCAATACAAAAGAAGGTGATGAAATTTTATGGTTAAAGCCAACAGGCAGAGCATTGCTGATTAATGACGAATTGCCAAATGGTGAAAAAGACAACAGAAGAATTGTATGCATTGGTGGAGGTACCGGTTTAGCACCATTCGTAAGCTTTGCACAACATCTTCATGATATCGGAGATAAAAGAGAGATCGTGGTCTTGCATGGCGCAAGCTATGTTGACGAATTAAGTTACAAGGATCTATTAACAAATCTTGAAAATGAGAGCATGGCAAGGGGCAAAGACGAGTGGAATTTCAGATACAGAGCGGCAATTAGCAGACCTCAAGAATGGTTTAACAGATCATGGGCAGGACAAGTAGGCAGAGTTGAAACATTCCTCAGACCAAGAGAAAGCGGAATGTCTCCATTGGAAGAACTTGTAGGAGAAAAGATCACTAAAGAAAATACGATATTCTATGTTTGCGGCTGGCAGGGAACCATTGACGGTGTAATGGACTTTTTGAAACCAAAAGGATTTGTTACAGAACACGGCAAACGTGAAGACGGCAGTTTCGAAGTCAAATACGAGTCATACGGATGAAATTCAAAGATCAATCATTGAAATATGAGATTTTTTTAGCTATAGTAATTGATAACGGCACTATATCTTGCGCATCTTAATCCTGTAACAAATGCACATGTGGAAATTATTTCAGATTTAGTTAAAGAGGCTGATGCCGTAAAAGTAATGCCCGTAGTTTTCAAAGACGGTGAAAAAGAGATCAACAGCAAGAGTTTTCCATTCAGTTTTGATGCTAGAAAGAAAATGCTAGAATCAGTGTTTGGGGACTCTATCAAAATTACAGATGATTATGCATTTTTTGCTCCATTCAAAAAATACGTCCCCCCATTACTAGCTCCCAAATCATGGGAATTAAGAAAGCAGGTTTTACTAGGTGTAAAAGGAGAATTTTTCTCTTACACCGGGGACAAAGTCGAAGGAGCCATGCTAAAGATGTACAGATTAAAACCCAGGGTGAGAGAAAGAAGAGCATTATCTGCTGCATCAGTCAAAGAAAAACTGTATAGTGCCGCACAAGGAAATAAGACTTCTTGGAGGGATGATGTGCCTGAGAGCATTGCAAAAGTCATTGATGAAGAATGGGATACTGTTAAGAAATTTGCAGGCACCGAAGATCTTACAACCAGAGTGGCAGGAATGAAGTTTCCAAAAGAAGGGTGGTCAAAAAAATGAATAAAAAAATAAAAAACGAACTAATTGATATCTGGGATTTTCAGACCCGGTTTATTTTCCAGTACGTCAAGAATTGTACTAGGATCATATGGCTTATGAACAATAGAAGATGGGCAGGTTTTTGAACCGCCTCATACGACAAGGCAGTGGGCACAGGACTAGGACTATGGTGAAGAGCAGAAATCGTTCAACAACGGGAAGCGTCTCCTTGCATAATTCGTGTCCACATGTGTTGAAGAATTTACGCACTTCACTATAGTTGTAGCAACGAGCAGAAGTCTTTGAGTCAAAACATGGTCAGATTGCCCGTGAAAGACCTCAATTATTTGTGAGTGTTGCTTACCACGTGTAAAAACGGAGTTAAATCACGAAGAGAAAAATTTACGCGCCAAATTTGGAAATGGAGGGGTAAAACTCGTAATTGAGCCCCCAAAAATGGCAGAAAAAAATCAGATTGAAAATAGATTAATACGCATATCGTAAAATCCACCTATGAAACTTGCATTATCAAAATATGTCTGGTTTGATGGAAAATATGTTTTGACAGAAAATGCAAGCGTTCCAATAACAACACATGCAATTCATTATGGAACGTCAGTTTTTGAAGGAATTCGGGCATATTGGAATGGGGAGAATCTTCATGTCTTTAGGCTAGACGAACATGTTAAAAGGTTCAGAAGATCAGGCCAGTTTTATAACATTTCATTAAATTTTTCAGATGAAGAGGTTTCTAATGCCATTACGGGAATTTGTAAAAAGAATAAACTGAATAAATCATGCTACATCAGACCGTTTTATTTTGTTGGAGACTATGGAATAAATCTCCATGTAACTGAAAAAGCGCCAACAAACGTTGCTATTTTCACATTTCCTTTCGGAGATCTGTTTAACAAAAACGGAATTACTGCAGGAGTAGTATCCTGGAGAAAATTCTCTGACATGTCTACTCCCCCCCAGGCAAAAATGGGCGGAAATTATCTTAATTCGATTATTGCCACACAAGAGGCAAAAAGGAATGGAGTCGATGAGGCAATACTACTAGACCATAATGGAAATGTAAGCGAGGCCCCAGGAGAGAATATTTTCATGGTGCAAGACGGTCAACTGGCAACACCTGATTTATCTTCATCAGCACTAGACGGAATTACAAGAGACACGGTCATAAAAATTGCAGGTGATTTAGGCATGGATGTTGCCAAAAGAGACATTGCAAGAAGCGAACTGGTCGTTTCTGATGAAATATTTCTTACGGGAACAGCAGCAGAGATCACGCCGATAGTTTCTATGGATTCAAAAAAGATTGGAAATGGAAAACCAGGCGACATCACAAAAAAGATGATGTGCAAGTATGCAGACATAGTAATGAACAAAAATGACGACTATTCTCATTGGTTAACGGCTGTGTACTAGATGAAAGTCATTCAGATTGGGACAGGCGGATGGGGTAAAAACCACACACGAATCTTATCAGAATTAGGCGTACTTTCAGCAATCTGTGATGCTGATGAAGAAAAAAGCAGGGAGTATGGAGAAAAGTACTCTGTAAATCATTACTCCTCACTAGAAAAATTATTGGAATCAGAAGAATTTGATGCGGCACTTGTGGCTACGCCGACGTCCACACATTCACAGATTGCAAAAAGGCTACTAGAGGCAAAAAAACATGTTTTTGTTGAAAAACCATTAACATATCAATCACGGGATGGAGAAGAACTGGCAAGACTTGCAGAAAAAAACAAGGTAATTCTGACATGCGGATACATTGAAAGATTCAATCCCGCAGTAGGAACCGTAAAAAAACTGGTCAAGGAAAAAAACTATGGCGAATTAGTAATGCTGGAATTTCACAGGGAGAACAAGATGCCATTGCATATCAAGGATGTCGGAATTATCTATGATACGTCAGTTCATGACATAGATACTGCAAACTGGCTGTTTGATGAAATGCCAAATCTTGTTTTTGCCAAGGCGGGAAGAATAAAGCACGAACGTGAAGATTTTACCAGCATAATGCTAGGTTACAAAAATGACAAGGTTGCAATAATTACATCTAACTGGATTACGCCAAAAAAAGTAAGAAAATTCAACGCCGTATGTACTGGTGCGATAATTTCTTCGGATTTTATCACACAGGAAATAGTAGTGGAAAATAACGAGGTATCAAAAAAAATGGATAATGAAAAACAAGAGCCCCTCTTGTTGGAAATCAAGAATTTCATGAATGCGATTAAAGGCATGGGCGGAGAACACATAGTAACTGCCCAGCAGGCAGTCAACGTAACAAAAATTGCAGAAGCGGCACTTTTATCTAGCCAAAAGGGAACCCCAATCTATCTGGAACTAAAATGAACAGAAAGCTTGTTGGAATTCTTGCATGTCCGATAGACAAACATCACCCACTGGAGTTGCATGAGTGTAAAACAAAAGAGGACACAATAGTAGAGGGAGCGCTTTATTGTTCAAAATGCTCTAGATTTTTTGCAATAATCGATGAGATTCCAATTATGATGCCTGATGATTTAAGAGATAAAAACCACGAGATGGGCTTTCTTAAGAACAACAAGAAAAAACTGCCGGATAAGATAATAAGGCAGGCATCGCCATGGCATTTGTAAGATCGTGGCAGCAAATTACATATCAGACAGCGCAAAAATAGGAGACAATACACGGATATGGCATTTTAGCTACGTGGGAGACAGAACGGAGATAGGCAGCAATGTCAAGATCGGCTCTCTAGTGCACATAGACTATGACGTAAAGATTGGAAACGATTGTAAAATTGAGGGCATGGCGTATTTGCCACCATTGACAAGAATTGGAGATAATGTCTTTATTGGACCAAATGCAACTTTGACGAATGATCCATATCCGATGTCTGGTAAAATGACAGGCGTTACAGTTGAAGAAGGCGCAATAATAGGTGCAAAAGCAGTGATAAAAGCAGGAGTCAAAATTGGAAAAAACAGCATAGTTGCAATGGGTGCAGTAGTAACAAAGGATGTGCCTGAAAACGTTCTAGTTGCAGGGGTTCCTGCAAAAATAAAGTATGCCAAAGACAAATATGATAAAAAGAGAAACAGATGGGCAGAATATCTATAGAAAATCAGAGGATTTTTCAGGCAGTCATACTAGACCTTGTGCATAATCGGCGCAGATCAAAAAAACCAAGCAGTTTTTACGTCATTTTTGACAAATACGCATAGTCTACTACCAGAGCCAGTTTGATCTTCATGTCCATGAGTACGAATTTCACAATCATGATTCCTGCAAAAATGTCGACAAGTGGGGGGGCTTGCGTGATTCTCATTTGGATTACTATCAAAAACCGTGCCACCCTTAGGAAGTTCGCCACAACAGGGCATCTAAGACGGTCAGATTCTTACAATGTTTTCCAAGTGATCTCTGAAAAGTACGAAGAGAAAGAAAAGGAAGAAAATTCAAGTTAGTTTTGTATCATTTTGTTGAACATCCATTTTTTCATTTTAGACAGGATGGCTATCCAAAGAGCCACTAGGCCAATGGCAATTGCCCCTTTGACGATTGAAGAAGCAAGCTGATCAAAATCACCGAATCCGGAAATGGAAACAGGCCCTAAAATTGTAACCACAATTCCTCCTCCCAGAAGCATCAAAACCCACATGCAAAAAATAAAGACGTACAGCGGTTTCAAATTTGTACTCCCATCAAACATGCAGATATTATGGCAAGAGTCCCAGAGAAGACAGCCAGTCTAAAGATGACATGCGAAACCTGTCTGTCAGTAAGAGGGGTTTTAGACACGATTATCCTAAGCAGCGTAACTGGAGCACGCGGGTCTTTTTCGGCTTTTAGTTTCAAATCATCGGTGACAACCACCGGTTGCAAGGCAATAGTACGATGCTCGGCAAAACGCTTGACGCTTGACAAAAACAGGAAAGAGTTGACCACTGCAGGCAAAAGGGCCACTGCTGCGACAATCTCAACGCCACCTACGATAGCCAATGTGCCGTACATGGCCCCCAGGGTTAAAGTTCCCGAGTCACCCGGAAATATGCGGCTCGGATTTTTATGATACTTGTAAAATGCCAATGAAACAAAAACCAAGGGAAGGCTGGCTATTGCAATTTCATAGTTTCCAATTATGAGCAGGGATATCGACAATGACATGCTGGCAATAATCATGAATCCGCTTGCTACGCCATTAAGAATGTCAATTGAGTTTATGGTGTTCCCAGTTATGGAAATAGTCAGAACGATGATTCCCAGATAAAGCAGTGGGATCTTAACGTCTCCAAACATGGGAAACGTAAGATTGGTGTCATATGCTCCCAGAAAAATTATGGGCATTGCAGAAGCTGCAAGGGCTAAAGGCTTGAACCAGCCCCCCATTACTTTTTTGTCATCAACATAACCGACTACAAATGCCAAAAGGCTTGTAACCATAACGGCCAGAATGGAGATATTTTGAATAAAACCAAAAAGGACTGCCTCTGAGACCAGAATCCCAACAATAATGGTGATTCCGCCGGGACGGGCCACCTGTGGTCTGTCTTTTTTATGAACGTCAGGAACCGTAGAATTATGATTTCTCAGATACTTGATCAGGCCGGGGGTTAAAGCGTATACTATGACAAACGCGGTAATACACGTGGCAATAGCGCCAAGAACGTATTCAGTCAACTATATTACCTTACGTACCTGAGACTTGATGTTATTTGCAAGGGTTGGGCCGATTTTATCAATTTCTGCCAATTTATTTACCGGAATCCTTTGCAGTTCGGCGACATTTTTGATTCCGTGTCTGAACAATACACGTGCCCTGACTCGGCCGATTCCCTTGACTTTGACAAGATCAACGAGTTCCGGGCGAATCCCGTATGCCAGACGCGTGCGCAACGTGTCAAGTTCTTCTAGCAAATCAGCGCGCCCAGACTCTTTGGCAATCTCCCTAATGCAGTAAAGCAGCCAGTCTCCGGTTTCGACCATCCTGTGCATGTCGCCTGATTCTATGCCTAGATTGTCTGAAAGGGAGAGTTCTGATGACTCTGTTATCCAGGAGTTCAAGGCCAGCAGACTGCGTGAGCAGTCATATTCAGAGATTGGCTCTAGCATCTCATAGGAATTGTTCTCAATTAGCAAACTTGCAGTTTCATAGTCCTTGCTTCGCAAAGAAAACTTTGGGAAAAAATCCTCGGAATTTGTGATCAGATGCAAAAATCCGAAGGTGTGTTTTAGTCCTCCTTCTCCTTCTTCTTCTCCTTCCGAGGAGACATTTTCAACTGCATCCCTAAAACGGGTTGCAGCAAGTGGATCAATGTAAAGCACAGAGGTCTTTTTCCCAAATTCAGTAGCTGCGTATCTTTCCCCTTTTTTTACCAAAAGACGCTGGCTTGACAAAAATCTCAGCGAGATGTCTATTGCAAACTTTATTGTAGGCCTTCTTGATTGCCGGCCCCCCAATGTTTGCAAGAAAAATTCCAGGATCTCCTCCTTTTTTATTCCTGGGTTTGTGACTACCACGCTCAGTACATGGGTTCGAAGTGATTTGTCATCAGTGATTTTTGATGCAATCGGCTCTGGTTCCCCATTAACGTAATAATCAACAAGATCCTCCGGATTTCCATTTCCAACAATGATTGATTCCCCATACTTGTCATATTGTGGCCTTCCGGCCCTGCCGCAGAGTTGCTTGTATTCCAAAATGCTGATAGGCCTGTTTGCGCCTGCCTTGGCATCGTATCTGTTTACATTGGAAATTACAACCCGTCTTGCAGGAAGGTTAACACCTGCTGCCAGTGTTGGCGTAGAAGAAAGCAGTTTGATGGTTCCGTTGCGAAACTCTGTTTCAATTGCAGTTCTGCAATTTTGATTCAAACCGGCATGGTGAAATGCAACCCCCTTTTTCACCAACGATGCCAGGGTTTTTACGGTCTCTGTGTGCTCGTTTTCAGATAAGATTTTCTTTGATGTCCTTTCCAGTTCCCTGATTTCCTTTGTTTTTAGAGTCTGAGAGATGGCATCGGCTGCCTTGGTTGCAAGTGATTTTGAACGAGTCCTGGTCTCGGCAAAAACCAGGGATTGGCCTCCGTCATGAACGGATTGAACGCCCAGGTCGACGGGGGTTCCGCGTATGCTGCGCTCAACCTCGAAGGTTTTTCCATCACTCATGGTGACTTTGCCGGCATCACAGACTCCTTCAGACAGTGGAACCGGCCTCCAGTCGTTTTTTACTAGCTTGCAACCAAGCCAAGAAGCAAGCTCGTCAGAATTTGTTATTGTTGCACTAAGGCCAACAATTTGGGGTTTTGACTCCAAGAGCCTTAGTTGTGTTAGAATCATTTCAAGTGTGGGACCCCTGCTTTCGTCGCCAATCAGGTGGACTTCGTCGGCGACCACCAGTCCAATGTCTTCAATCCACTCGGCGCCATGACGGATTATTGAATCCATTTTTTCGTTTGTCAGGACCAGGATGTTGCTTTTGTCCAGGTTTTTTTCAACATTTTCAAAATCGCCGGTCGATATTGCGGTTTTAATTTTATTTCCTATTGAGAGTCTTTCTAGCTTTTTGAATTCTGAAAATTTTTCAGATGCCAGTGCCCGTAACGGGCTTAGATAGACCGCCTTTCCCTTGTTCCTTGAAAGGTATCCCATCATCGAAAGCATCGCAATCAGGGTTTTTCCGCTTGCAGTAGGTGCAGAAACCATAACGCTTTGTCCTTCAAGCAACCCAGACTCTACACTGGCAGTTTGCGGGGGATAGAGTTCCCCATATCCTTGTGATTGCAAGAATCCAATTGCAGATCCTGGAAGATCCAATTTCTCTATTTTCATACCCGGTTATAGTGACCGGGTTTTGATTCATAAATAGATGCTTCTACAAGCATTTTTTGAATGTAATTTCTTGCCTCTTCTTCGGTGAATTTTTCAGTCTTTTCAAGCTCTTTGACAAATGCCTTTTCTTCAACTGCTACTTTGTTGTCACCTTCCAATTTCTTGAGAATGTCCATGAATAGTTGCATCCTTGAAACCTCGCTTCTCGGTTTTCCCTGAAGAACCCCTAGGTCGACTTGGCCAGTATTGACGTCTACTCCTGCATCCTCAAGCATGCTCTGGAAAAGGAAGATGGCGCGATCTGCGTCTTCTTCCTCTACCTTGTCTTTCATGAGCAATCTGGCCCTGGCAGTTGAGAGTCTGATGATGCCTTCAAGCTGCCTGGGCGTGACTGTAATCATCGCTTCTGATTCGACATTTCTCATTTTAAGATAATAGTCAAGAATCTTTTCTTCTGCCTCTTTTGTCAAATCAGGAGAACCGCGTTTGGCATGTGCAAGATATTTTGTAAGCAGGTCAACGTCAATTACAGAACGCTTGTTGATTCCTTGCGGAGTGTGCAATTCAATGATGTGTTTTGCAATTTGTTCGTCGCGCTCTTTGGTTGGAATGTCTCTTACAACAAAAATCAGGTCAAATCTGGTCAATAGTGGAATTGGCAGGTTGACGTTTTCTGTGATGTTTTTGAAGGGATCGTATTTGCCATACACTGGGTTTGCAGCAGCTAAAATGGACGTTCTAGCGTTGAGAGTTGCAACAATGCCGCCTTTGGCAATGCTTGCAGATTGCTGCTCCATTACCTCGTGCAACGCACTTCTGTCCTCTGGCTTCATTTTATCGAACTCGTCAATGCTTACCAGACCCTGATCGCCCAATACTACTGCACCAGCTTCTAGCATCATAATTCCTGTCTTGTCTCGGACTACTGCTGCTGTAAGACCTGCTGCTGTAGAGCCCCTGCCAGAAGTGTATAGTCCACGGGGTGCAATTCTAGAGCAAAACTTTAACATCTCGCTTTTTGCCGTACCGGGATCACCTACAAGAAATACGTTGATGTCTCCTCTAATCTTGCTTCCGTCACCTAGCGGTCTCTGGTTGGAACCGACTATCAGCAGCAGAATTGCCTCTTTGATCAGTGACTGGCCCTGAATGTGGGGGGCAAATGAGTCAATCAGTCTTTGATAGACATCAGGGCTTTGGGCCAAAGCCCTGATCATTTTTTCTTCTTCAGGCGAAATCTCCTCTCTTTCGATTTTTCTTGACGTCTTGGAGCCCCGTCCTCCCAGAAATTCAATGTTGTTGCCTTCAATTCTTAGCCGATATAACCCGCTGTGCCCGCGTGTGACGCCGGTCACTGATTCCTGCTCGACTCTGACTAGGCCAGTAAGCACGACTCTGTCGCCTGGACGGGCATTATCCACCAAATCCTGCCTAACTGTCACATCAATATAGTGGGGAAGTTGTCCTGGCGGAAGGTCTTCGGGAAGTTCCTGCAGCCTCATAATTTGAAAATCGATGAACTTGCTGTCTTCTGGTTTGAGATCAAAGTCCCGGTGTTTGCAGTTTGGATTATCGCAGACTACTGGAACCTTGACATCCATTCCTTTGATCTGAATGACTTTTGTCTTGTGTTCGTCAGGACATACGAAGATCAGTTCTTTTGCAAGAGGCTTCACTTCAGAGGCTCTTACAACCATTCCTGAAACGCTTGTAATTGTTCCAATTGTCTCTGCGTTAATCTGTCTCAGACTTCTCTCAGAAGGATAGTTAACAAGTCTTACTCTGACTTCGTCTTTGATTTTTTCGGCATAGTCAGGGAATCTTGTTTGCAATGCCTCTTTGATTGCTCTGGAAAACGCATCAAAGATTCTGTCCGGATTATCAGTAAACATCACCTCTATGTCCGGAACCAGAACCAGATCATTGTAGTCGACGATGATATGTTTTACATTCTTTGACATCATCTCGTCAACTGCCTCCACATACTTGTAGCTACCATCCTTGTCCTTGAAACGAGTCAGGAACTCTTTTACCTTATCAGACAATGCAGAATCAGTAAAGGCACTACTGGTTTGAGTGCTACTACTCATTTCTTTCACCTTTGATTTGTTTTTCAAATTCTGCACTGTTGTCATAGATGGATTTGTAAAAAACCACCTCTTCTACGGTTAGTTTGCTGTACAGATCAGAGTTTAGTTTTATAGAATCTGCATGTTTGACAAGCTTTCCTCGTCTCATCCTAAACAATTCAAGCATGATGCTTTCAACACGATCATAGTCGTCCTTGTTTAGATCTTTCATTACCTCTTTTAGCTTGATGTAAAAGTGAGAATCCAAAGTCGATAGCTGGTATTCGCCTACCATCTTTTCTTTTGACAGGGCTTGCTTCAGTTCAGTAATCATGTCTGGGGCGTCAATGCCTGCTAAATTGTTGTCAGCCAAAACCTTGCCCACCCATTGAGGAATATTCAATACCTCACCCTGTTGGCCTGAAATCTTCACGTCGGCCACGTCAATCTTGACATCCTGATTGACCGTGGTCTTGGCATCCTTTAGGCGGTATCCAATCGAGTGCACTTTTTCTATGGTATCAATTTCCATTATAGATCACTTATCCACCATAAGATCCTCAAGTATAGGATCAATCAATTCTCTTAACAATTTAGTCAGATCAATTGATCCTAGTCGATCTCAGGCTGATCGCAGCAAGTTTTGGCGAAGTTTTGATTTTAAGATGAGGGATGTCATAATAACCAATTCGGTTTTATTGGTGGGGATTCAACCTTACCCATGGCCGAATCAGGAATGTGGGTTGAAAAGTATCGCCCTCAAAAACTGTCTGATGTCGTAAACCAGACTGAGATCATTGGAAGCTTGGAGGCACTGATCAAAGATCCGACTGACATGCCACATTTACTGTTTTCAGGCTCGGCCGGCGTCGGAAAGACTACTACTGCCCTTTGTATCACAAGACAGATTCTAGGAGAATTTTCCAAAGACTACACGCTTGAGCTGAATGCTTCAGACGAAAGGGGAATCGGGATGGTTAGAGAAAAGGTCAAAAGATTCACAAAGATTGCAGGATTCGCAGACATTCCCTTCAAGATTATCATCCTAGATGAGGCAGACGAGATGACCGGGGATGCGCAGACTGCACTACGTAGAATAATAGAGGACGCAGCAGAGAACTGCAGGTTTATCCTAATTGCAAATAATGTCTCAAAGATTATCGAGCCAATCCAGAGCAGATGTGCAACATTCAAGTTTACGTCTGTTCCTAGAGAGGATGTAATTTCAAGGCTAGAGGAAATAGCGAAAAAAGAAAAAGTAAAGGCTGACAAAAAAGGACTCGAGGCAATTTATGATTATTCAGAGGGGGATTTACGGCATGCAATTAATTTGATGCAGGCAACTGCCAGTTTGGGGACAATTTCAGAGGCAAATGTAAAGTCATCTGCCGGGCTAACTAAAACAAGTGATGTTGACGAAGTTTTGAAAATTGCCCTGTCAGGCAAAGTCGCAGATGCAAGAGAAAAGATGATTGAGTTAATCAAAGTTTACGGAATGTCCGAATCAGATTTTCTAAAATACATCAACGCTGCCGTCTTTAAAACAAAACATGACAAGTTATCTGGCATTTTGGAAATAATTGCAAAATATGATTATAGAATTTTATCTGGAGCAAATTCAGAGATTCAATTGTCAGCAATGCTGGCCGAACTGGCAAACTTGGAAAAGTAAAAACGCAGGGAGTGACCATGAGGCCTGACGGCAATAGCTTGTTGCATAGCCCCTTGCCTAAAACTTGAAACTTGGTCAAAAATCACCAGCATGATCAGCGGATACTGACCGATACTGTTCAACGAGTGGGCAGTTGCCAGGGCGCTACTCTGCGATGGGTTTGGGGTGCAGAACGCCATGACGATGATGGTATTCAGGGAGGGCATGTCGATCTATATCAGGGAGCCCAAGATCCTCTCGCCTTTCGCCTTCCTTCCTTCCTCTCTCCTCCCTTCCCCGAGGCCAGATCCTGGGTACTTTTCACTTGGCTGAAGGCTAAATGAACAACACTAGTGTTAATGATAAGATGTGGCAGTATTGCCTATAGTGACGATTAAAAGTCTTTGATCAGTTTGGGTTTGCCCCGATATGCCCCATAATGTCATACGTGAAGCTTGTAGTCCCTCATGTATTCGGACAGCGTCTGCCTCATCTCCTCAAAGATGGCATATGGTGAAAAGCACAAGTTCTTCAACAACGGAAAGCACCTCCCTGCATAGTTTATGCCCACATATGTTGAAGAATTTTTGCTCGTCATTATAGTACTGTGAGGCCATCACGTCGCGCTTTGCCTAGTGCCAGTACTCCTCTATGCCGCTGAACTTCTGGGTGGCCACCGGCAGATGCCTGACCCTTAGGGCATCCATGTTGTCTACAACGAACCTCTTTACGTCCCGGGTGGTGTACGCAGAGGCGCCATCCATTATTACCAGGACCTTTCAAGTGACTGTGCAGCCTCTAGATATTTGAGGAATGTCGGGCCGTCAAACTTGTCGTACATCCGGAAGAAACGGCGGCGTCCGTCTGTGGCAATTGCGCCGTATGATGACGGTTGAAAGCCTTTGATCATTAAAAAGTGCATTCCTGCATAGTTGGTTCCCATGCGTGCTCAAAAACTTTTAATCGTCACTACAAGCCGCAATCCTGTGGCGGCTTCCATTGCACGGGATCGTGATGGTCTCCCCGACTGCGAACCAGTACGTGCGTCTGACCGCCGGATTATTGACGAAGATCGGCTCGGCCTTTTCCTTCTAGTACGCCTCCTTGAAACCGTCCTTTTTTGGAGTCATGGGTTACGTATGCTATAGCGATCAAAATGTGTTGTGTTGTGCGTGCAATTAAAAATGGAATGTTTTTTTGGCAAAATAGGCACGATGTGTCAAAATCGTATTCCATTTTTTTATGTATTGACTATGGTTGGACATTGTTGATCTGAAGGACTCGTGCTCTTCACCATACAAGTAACATTTGAACATCATGCCAACGATAAAAGCGGACATTCCAAAAATTAGATTAATTTTTCATCAACGGTAAAGCTTTAGAATATGCATTTTTAATTTTCCCATGGTCCACTAGAACATTTTTGCCTCCCTTGATTTCCAGGATTCTTCTGACACAGGGAGCATGGTTTGCAATCCTGCCGTATGACTTGTTATTTAGTCCTAACCTGTGCATAAACTTGCAGGCAGTCCGTGCACCGGTATCTGAGAAGCTTTTTTGAAGAGCTGTCTTGGCACGCTCTGTTCTCTTTTGCAAGCTGTGGATATCGACTTTAATCATGACGATACAGCACTGAATTTGATTCAAGCTTCAAATCTTGTTCATTGCGGGTTATCAACGGTTACAGAAGCGCAGAGAGAGGGATTTGAACCCCCGTATGCTTGCGCACACAGGCTCTCAAGGCCCGCGCCCTACCGAGCTAGGCGACCTCTGCAAAAAATGTTGCAGACAACTGATTAAAATTTGTTGAGGAACGTCATCAGAAGGAATTTTAAAAATAAGAAAAAAGAAAAGATTTCTTTAATCGTGTGCGTGTGGGTTTTCAGAACCGGATTTCATTACAACATAGGTGCCGTTTGCTTTTTCATGAAATTCTATGTATGACGGTTCAATCAAGATTGCTTTTTCCGGACATGCCTCCTGGCAGGCCATACATTGCGTACAATCGTGTTCTCTGATTGGTTGCGATTTATCTGAGTAATCTAGGCGTTCATCTTGTTCGGTTAAACCAGTACCGTCAAAGGTTTCGTCCAAGCAAGATGATGCCGGAATATCTTTTTCGGTTCGGTACCATTGAAAAGTTTGTACCGGACAGACACTCATGCACGAACCTTGTGCCGTACAATCGTCCCAGTCAACTGCGACAGTAGTACCGTGAATTCCAAGTGGGACTTGTTCTTCACCGCGTGCCTCATATGCTGCTTTTACATCATCGTTTGAAAATGCTGCACCGTCAGTCCTGCCTTTGCCCCAGATAAAGTGCTTATTTTCACCGTCACTGTGGTTTGTTTTTCCGACAACTTCTAGATTTTCGACAAATTTCTCATCTATTGGCATATTGAGATTAGTTTTAAAATATTATTTAAAGCTAGACAAAATTAGTTGCGACTAAATCCCACAGATCGTAAGTTTTACGTTTGGATTTTAAGAAAGAAAGAAAGAAAGAAAATAGCTCTTCTAATCGTGAGCATGAGGGTTTACAGATCCTGCTTCCATCTTTACAAAAGTTCCTGCTGCCTTTTCATGTGCCTCCAGGTTTGACTGATCAACTTTGATAGCTTGAGGAGGACAGACAGATACACATGCCATACACCATATACAGTCATGTTCTCTGATTGGGTCTGCCTTGTCAGTAAGATCTTTTCTCTCATCTTTGACAGAGCTGCCAGTTCCTTCAAAGGTTTGGCCCACAACATCTTTTGCAGGAATGTCTTTTTCGGTTCGGTACCATTGAAAGACTTGAACGGGACAGGCTTCGATGCAGGCACCGTCTGCCACACAAGAATCCCAGTCAACTGCTACCGTTGTGCCGCTTACGCCAAGAGGAACTTGTTCCTCTCCTCTTGCATTGTATGCTGCAACAACATCCGAGTCTGCAAATACTTCAGCTTGAGAGCCATCAGTGTTTGTTTTTTTACCTGGACCCCACATGAAATGGAATTGTCCGTCGGCATTATTGATTTTTCCAATTGGTTTTAGGCCCTCTGGAAAGTTTTCTGCTATTGGCATAACTTGAGTTTCTTGCAGATGTTATTTAAATCTAGATAGGCTGGATGAAGCGAATATATCATGGATTATTTAGGCAGGAATCTGATGATCCCTACGTTCATAACGTTGTACGATAAATTCTGTTGACATGGACATTATCAAATATGATGTGTATCGAGGGCCGAATCTCGGAGTGTACATCAGTACAAATGACAGCGTGGTTTTGCTTCCAATGGGATTTGCCGAATCAAAGGCTGAAAAATTAGCAGGGTATTTGGATGTTGACTATCATTATACTGCAATTGCAAATACCAGACTGATCGGTTCGCTGTCTGTAATGAACAACAAGGGAATGCTTATTCCCAAAACAGCATTTGACAATGAATACGAACTTTTGAAAAAAGAAACCAGGTTGGAGATCGGGGTATTGGACTCTAAATTCACAGCTTTGGGAAATGTGATTTGTGTCAACGATAAGGGTGCCATAGTCTCGCCTTGGTTATCAGATTTAGATTGCCAGATAATTTCAGATGTGCTGGGAGTCGAGGTTTTCCAGAAGAAAATTGCAGGTTTTAATCAAACAGGTGCCGTAATGGTTGCAAACAATTCAGGTGCAGTCATACATCCTGAGGCAGACGAGGAAGACATGAAGACGTTTGCAAATGTTTTGGGTGTAAAAGTGGAGCACAGTTCCATCAACAATGGAATTCCATACGTATCATCAGGAATTTTAGCAAATAACAGCAGTCTGGTGGTCGGTTCACTTACAACCGGACCTGAAATAATGATGTTAACTAGGGCCTTTCTAAATTAAGAACAGAGCTAGGATCTTCGGTCAGCTTTTCAAGCGATATTGTTCCCTCCTTGCCATCCTTCATGTCATGCAAGACTACATTGCCTTGCTCAATCTCATTGGGGCCAACAATTATTGAGAATCGAGAGTTTGAAGCTGCCTCCATCTGTTTTTTGACATTTCGTCCTGCCAAATCAATGTCAGTTGGAATGTTGTCGAGCCTCAGCATGGACGCAATTGAAAAGGCAATTTTTTGCATTTCGTCATCGACATAAACTACTGCAACCCTGTTTTGTCCTTCCGGTGTTGGAATAATTTTTTGTTCTTCCATCGTCAGAATGATTCTCTCAACACCGCCTGCAACGCCGGTTGCGCCAATGTCATCTCTGCCAAATACCCTAGTCAGTGCGTCATATCGTCCCCCGCCAGCTAGTGCACCGAGTTTTGAGTTTTTATCAAATACTTCAAAGACCATTCCAGAATAATAGTCCAAACCTCGCACAATTCCAAAATTGATTCTAATGTTGGACACTCCCCGGTTTTCAAGTGATGAAAACAGAGATTTTAGATCATCCCATGATTCTAGCTGTGATGTGTCGTCAAAAGAATTTTCAACTTCTTGGATTGTTCCTTTAATTTGAGAGAAATCCAGTATTTTTTCTAGTTTGGATTTGTCATATCCTTTTTGTTCAAATTCCTTGAAAACTTGCTCCCTTGATTTTTTTGAGACCTTGTCAACTGCCCTAAGAATATCTGCAACTAGTTGAGGTTCCTTGGAATCAAATATTTTGTTAATAAAGGATTCGACTAAATTCCGATGACTGATATCAATTGTAATGTTTTTGAGCAGTAGCGAATCAAAAAGTCTGGATGTCAATTCAATAATTTCTGCCTCGGATTCCAGATTCGGTTTTCCGTAAACTTCAACATCCCACTGGTGAAAGTATCTGTACCGTCCTTTTTGCGGCTCATCATAGCGAAAGACACCGCCAAAAGCAGAAATTTTTGCAGGCAGTTTCATGGACTTTTGGGCAGTGGCGTATCTTGTCAGACCCATTGTAAAATCAAAACGCAAGGCAACTTCCCTATCGCCTTTATCTCTAAAGTAATAGATTTCATCCCTGATTGCAGGACCGGATTTTGTTTCAAGTGTTGTCAAGGATTCCAAGACAGAGGGCTCCATGAAGGAAAAACCGTACAAATTCGATAATTGTTTGAAATGATGTCTGATGTGCTCAATGTTTGCGTTCTCCCTTGCCCCAAAATCCCTCATTCCCCTTGGCAATTCCAATTCAATGTTTGGTTAGGATCTGCAGATTTAAGCATTAGTGCCACAATTATTTTGACAGCGGAGACTTTTATAGAATGGGAATGTCTCAGATGTGTTTGTCAGACAGAGCGTTGCCTTTAGATGATTCAGATCATAGCTTGCCAGGCAGAGAGCAAGATAGCGATGTTGGATTTTTCAAACCCGAATCTCAAATTGAAGAAAGGCCAAAAAGCAAAGGCATTATGGTTGCCGGAATAGTTTTTGCAGTAGTTGCTGCGGGGTTTTTTTCGTATTATTTTGCAAACCAAGAAAGAATCGATTCAGAGATTCTGGACAATACCATAGTTACAGTCGAGGAGAGAATGGTTGAAAAATACAATGTGGGGCAATTTGGAAGCGATCATGCACACGCTGCAATGGTGATGTTTGTAAAATCAGAAAGATTGAATTTTGGCTTGTCAGAATTCCAGCTGCAAAGCAAGTACATTCATTTTGAGAATCACAACCACTATCAGATTCACAAACATGCAAACAGAGTTCCTCTAGAGATGCTCTTTGTGTCGCTTGGAATGCAGATAGATTCTGGATGCATGGTGTTGGGCAAAAATCAGTTTTGCCAAGACACAGAGAATTCATTGAGGTTTTTTATCAACGGTGACGAGGCCGGCGGAATTTCGGAATACGAAATAATGCACGGAGACAGAATCCTGATATTTTATGGGGATGACAGATTGCTAGATGTACAGCTAGCATACCTTGACTCACTTGAAATTCATGAAATTCCCAAACGTGATAAAGTAAATCAAGAAAAAGAGATATTCGTCTGAGCAAACAGCAATAAAGAAATTTGTAGTTTCATTTATGGCAAAAAGCGTCAGTTGTCTGCGACAGTTCCATTTTGTTTGAGTCGGCTGGTTTCTGCTGCTGCCTGCATTCAGATTTGCACCGTGGCCCCTGCCAGTTGTTCGGCAAGCCCGCCCACTGAACGGCACATCATGTCTGCGATGGTCTTGTCCCTCTTGCGGGATGCAGGTAATACAAATTCGACACACAGTCTCATGTTTTCGCGGGATTTCGTACGCTAACTTCCAGTGGCGTTGTCTGTTGCCTCGGCCTTCACATAACCCCTCCACAGGTCAAGATCATAGCGGTCAGCAACGCATTCGTAGCTGTCCGTCTGGTAGCTGACTTCCAGAGAGTAATGCTCAAATGATGACAGGGGGTCGTGATCGTCCATGCCGCCGCCCTGCGCCATCTCGGGGCATTGAAACGTACTGTCCATGCCGCCGTAGTGGCAAAAGCCGCACGTGTCCTCAACGCATCTTTGCTTGATGGTGTTTTCAAAGTTGTCAAAATGCCCATAATGCTCCTTGCCGCTATGCGGGAAGAGAAAATATCCCCACACATGCGCGCCTCCCCCGGGGACTTGCACGCCAAATACGGCTTATCGGGTACCGGCCAATATGTCTGGGGTCATATTGAGTCTTGTTTCGTAGCAGATCGGGCTCTGGAAGTTCAGACATGGATTTTGCCACCAAAAGGGGGAGCTCAAACAGAATTCACGCCTAAAACCGTAAATCGCTTCCAGAACACGAGATATTAACCTTGTTTCAGGCAAATTTGTTGAAAGAATTAGAGTAAGAATTGTTTTCAGTTAACCGATCATTACATTAAAGATAAATTCAACAAATCAACAGTGAGAAAATACAAACCCACAATCTCTTACAGGCTAAGAGAGATACCAATCAGGCAAATCAAAGTATGGAAGGAAGCCCAAGCTCGAAAGCTGGACAGAGAAAACATTTCAGAACTTGCAAAGTCAATTAAAAACGAGGGGTTGTTGAATCCCCCTCTAGTCCAAAAAGAGGGCAAAGACACATTCTTGCTAATGTCAGGACAAAGAAGGCTGGCCGCAATGAAACGGCTTGGGGCTAAGAAAATTCCAGTGCATGTTCTCACAAGACAGACGGCATATAACCTAGAGAATGCAAAAGCAGCATCGGTTGTAGAAAACATACACAGAAACGACATGAATCACAGGGATGTTGCAGACTCGTGTAAATTTCTGACTGAGCAGATGGGCAAGTCAGCTGCTGCAAAATCTATGGGCATGTCACGGTCAACTCTAAACAAGTATCTGGGATTTTCGGGAGTTCCAGACAGACTAAAGATGTTAGTGCCAAAAATTCTTTCACGTGATGAAGTGACAAAATTATATCAGATCATGCCAAATGTCACAAAAGCAGAAAAAATAGCACAAAGAATCTCAAGGTTAGACCCGGTATTGAAAAAGAAATATCTCCAGGCACTGTCTCAATCACCAAAGTCATCACATCAGAAACTGTTAAAGCGTGCAAGATCCATGCGCATAAAACAGAATTTATCGTTCAAGATCTCAAAAACAAATGCAAAAAAGCTTGCAGCGGCATCAAACAAGAACGATGTGTCGCCTGATGAGTTTGCAGGAAAAATTATTGCAGATTACCTAAAACGCAAAAGAAGATAGGTACGCTTTGTGTTTGTGCAAGTGCTGCCGGCAGACAAAGGTTCTGGGATAGCATATATGATCAGATACTCCCACATAGGTGATCCGAAATCAGAAACCGCACGAATCTTCCAAGTGGTTTTGCAGATAGTTTGCGTTTGCTGATGTTTTGAGCTGCTTTATACAATCGTCTACAAACAATCAGAATCTGCCAGTTTCGAATCAGCTCTCTGCAGTCAGCAATCATCAACCCTTGAGATCTCGATCCATTCCCCGCCTTCAAGTTTGAGGAAGGCATAGTGCATATGACACCTGTCTCCTGCCGGGTCAAACATGATGTGCTCACCAGTTGCACCCTCGTAATTCCACGCGACACGCTTTATTGCACCTGCCACATCTGCCGGGTTGGATGTCTGAGCGTCCTGCATGGCGCGACCTATGAGATGCACTACGTCGTACGCAAGCATGGCGTGTATGCTGGGCTGTCTGCCATTGACCTCCAATATGTACTCAGTCACCCTGTCGGCCGCGTTGCTGTCGTAGAACGCCGGTTCGATCACCGTGAACTTCACTTGTTCTGCAAACGCCAGCCCTGCCGTGTTGTTGTGCTGTATCTTGCTGGCGTTGGTGCCAAACCACCTCACTTGGCCCAACACGTCGTGGGCCGACGCTGCCTCCATAAAGTCGTATGTCTCCTCCAATCCCACGTACAGGACTGCCACCTCTGAGGCGTTGCCCGACTGTAGCAAGTCATGCACGGTGTCGGCGAGTGCCTGTATGTGGGAATCACTAAACGCGCCATCCTTGCCGTATTTTATGTGATCTGTGGCGCTGCCTCCTGCATCCGTAAAGTCCTCTATGGCAAGCGAAACCGTGCCTGATGCCCATTCCGTATCGCGACTTATCGGCACGACCGTCCTTATCCCGACCTCACCCTCCATGTACGACGAAAACATGAGGGATCTGATATACTGGCTCTGAATCATGCGCATTAGGGAGTCGCCTTCGATGCTCAACGAGCTGATCTCCGAGCAGCAGCTGAACAGCAGCATGCCGTTGGCATCGGCGTACTCGGTCACGTCAGTCCCAAAGATGTCAATCGATGGACCGGCAACGATCTTAATTCCAGCGTTATTGAGCTCCCTTATCTTCTTGGCCGTTACCTCGCGACTGGTTTGTGTATCATGCGTGGACGATTCGAGTCTCCACGAATGGCCTTTCTCTGCTAGGATAGCGTTAAAGTCGTCTAGAGCCAGCATGAATGCCGTGTTTATGTCGCGGCCGTACTGTGCAGCCCCACCGGTAAGCGGCGCCAGCATCCCTATGGTTACATTATGGGGCATGTCTGAATCTGCGGCCACGGTAAGATCCGCGCCGCGCTGCAGTAGTGCCTTGTATGTTGACTCGTACAGGCAGAGCGGATCCAGCGTGTCCATCACATAGAGCTGGCGCCACCCGTTGCACTGCACCGCTAATGGAAAAACTCCTTTGGCCAGCTGCTGTGACGGGGGGTCAAGTGGCTGCGGGATTTCCGGAACCGTGCCGGACGCTGGCAGCAACACAAGTCCGGACGAGAAGACGGCAATCATGGCAAGGAGGGGGATCGCATGTCTCATAACGATGGCTTGTTTACTGCGTTTCTAATAAAAATGTCGACAGATTCATCTTACAATAACACGCAAGAGTTTGTTTCTTTGTCATATTTTGTTCCGGATCCACATTTAGAACTCTCCAATATGCATGAATTCAGATCTTCATCATAAATAGTTCCAGATCCACATCTAGAGTTTGGATCATTAGGATCAAATGCTTGTTGGGAAGCTTCGGACTCTGGTGCTGGTTCAGAAACTGCGACTGTCGTGGATTTTTTCATAAAACCGTCAAAAGTCCCCATTCCATATGCGCCGACTAGAATAACCAAAACCAGAACAGGAATTCCAATCATGATTGGAATTTTAAGATTTGGAGGTTTGTGCGGAGTTTCTGGTTCAGGGTGCAGATCATTTTTTACTGGCTTGCTTTCGGTTCCAACCTCGAAAATTGAAGCGCCACATGCCATACAGAAATTGGCGCGTAGTGGAGTTGGTCTTCCACATTTCCAACAATGAATTGCCTTGCCATCGTCCTCAGGCTCATCATCGGTAGCCAAGATTGCAGTGTTTGGTTTTGTAAGGTATTTCTCCCGTAATTTATCCAGATAATTCGCATCGGTAATCCAGATGGTTTTGTTGTCAATGTAGGATTGCTTGATATGTTCTAGTCGATAAGCATCACCTACTCCCAATTTCAACAGAGCATTTACATCATCTACAATATCTGGAGCGTCCAATAGGGTTCAGATCACATGGTTGTTCTAAATTGTTTCTGCTTTTGCAAGCCTCTACTAGGGATATGGCAGGGTTCCAATTCATACCCTCTGGGATCAGCAGTTAGATTAAGCTGGGTTTTTACCAATCAATTGGGTCATCGGCAATACTTGAACGTCAGATTCTTTGCATTTTTGCAAAATTTCATGAGTTTTCCATACTAGATCCAAAGTGAGTGTGCCGTCCCCTTTTGGAGACATATCTGGTACTTTATACAGACACAGTTTGACAGAATCATTTCCAATAGTTTTTGACGTCGCATCGGGGTTGTCGCCTAATTCATCAGAATTTCTGAAAATTATACGATGTTATCCGGACTAGGCGTGCAGGAGGGACGGAAGTTCAGAAAAACGCGCAGATTGGGCCAGACAGGTGAATTAGGCGACAACCCCGTTCGGTTGATATAAATCAGCAGTATTTTTATCTAGACAGGATGGAATGATTTCAATTGAATTCCGTCACGTCTCTAAACAAAAAAATTGCCGATTGCAAAAAATGTCCCAGATTGTCTGCTTACATCAGGGATGTGGCAAAAAACAAGATTCGGCGATTCAAAGATGAGAAATACCACGGAAAGCCATTGTCAGGATTCGGAGACATTAATGCAAACTTGTTGATTATAGGATTGGCACCTGCTGCCCACGGAGGAAACAGGACAGGCAGGATGTTTACAGGAGACTCGTCTGGGGATTGGCTTGCCAAAGTAATGCATAAACACGGCTTTGCGTCAATTCCAACCAGCCAGTCAAGAGACGACGGGCTGACTCTAAAAAATGCATACGTTACTGCTGCAGTCAGATGTGCACCACCGCAAAACAAGCCAACAAGAGATGAAATGGGTGCCTGCTTCCAATAGACCTTATGCGTAATCGGTTTAAATCTAGGATTATTACGAACAAATTCATCTCATTCAGGTCGATTACGCATAAAGTCTAATATTTAGAAAAAGAAAAAGAAATCCTGACCAAGGTAACCACGGTTCTTTGTTTGGGAAAAATTGGATATGAAGCTGCCTGTAAGTTATTTGAAGTAAAGCCGGAGAAATTTGGGCACAATAAATCATTCAAGTATGGACACATACAGATTCTTACGTCCTATCATCCTTCAAAACAGAATACTCAGACAGGAAGGCTGACTTGGTCTCAATGGTCATCTGTTTTTGCAAAGGCAAAAAGATTGGCAATGTAGCAAACCTTTATTGTAAAACCAGCCTAAATTAATTTATGAAAGAGTTTCTGGTTTTTTTCTTCATTATTGCAGTTATTCCGTTTGCATTTGCCCAAGAATATCCGGACTTGGGAGTCAGGGTTGAAACGGTGGCAGATAATCTAGCAATCCCATGGAGTATTGACTGGTTTCCAAATGGAGACATCATTTTCACCGAAAGAAACGGAAATCTCAGAGTCATTGAAAATGGGAAATTGCAGAACATTCCATTGCTATCTCTGAGTGTGGCAGGAGTGGAAGGAGGAATGTTAGGGGTCGCAGTTGATCCAGACTATTCTGAAAATAATTTCATCTATCTCTATTACACATACAACGAATTCTTGTCAGCAACACAAAACAGGCTTGTAAGATATCATTACAGTGAGGGGATTCTGACTGAAAGCAAGATTCTGTTGGATGGAATTCCAGGCGGTCCGGTTCATGACGGGGGAAGAATCCAGTTTGGCCCTGATGGAAAATTATACGTCACAACAGGAGACGCAGGTGAACCAAACTTATCACAGGATCTTAATTCTCTGGCAGGAAAGATTTTGAGAATTAACTCTGATGGAACGGTTCCAGAGGACAACCCATGGGAAAATTCACCAGTTTATTCAATAGGCCATAGAAATTCCCAGGGGATTGATTGGGACAATGACGGCAACTTGATTGCAACTGATCATGGACCGTCGGGGTGGAGAGGAAGCGCTCATGACGAGATAAATCTCATAACTCCGGGCTCAAACCATGGGTGGCCATATGTGATTGGGGACGGGACCGGACAGGGATTGCAAAGTCCAATCTTGCATACAGGAGATGATACCTGGGCACCATCAGGCGGAGAATTTTATGAGGGGAGCAGGATTTCGCAATGGACAGGAAAATATTTTGTTGCAACGTTAAGAGGAAGTCACTTGCACATGGTAGATTTTGATCTGCAAAACAACAAAGTGATTTCAAATGAGAGGTTGTTTCAGGATGATTTTGGAAGGTTACGAGATGTGCAGACAGGTCCCGATGGATACCTCTACATTCTTACCAGCAATCAAGACGGAAGAGGATTTCCGAATTCCGGTGATGACAAAATTCTAAGAATTGTTCCAACGAGTCCAACAGTTAGCAGTTTTGATGATTGTGTGAAAGCCGGTAATCCAATAACGGAATCGTACCCTAGGCAGTGCAGTGACTCTGACGGAATAAGCTTTGTAGAAGAAGTTGACACATGTGAGGGGATTTCGTTTTTCAATCCGATTAATGCAAAAGCTAGAATAGAGAATTGGGATTCTAGCGCGCTGGTTAGAATCGAGGGATGTGTGGGCAATCCAGACTTGTCAGAGGGAGTAAACGTAACGATGGTTGATCCTTCAGGAGACGGTGTTCGCAGCAGAGGCGTGACTCCGGAATCAAGCGGCTCATTTACAGTGTTTTTTGAAGATCAGTTAAACAGACAGGGGAAATATTCGGTGATCATAGAATCAGGAGATTCGACTGAGACGGTCTCGTTTATGTTGGAGCAAGGGACCAACATCGAGAGCACAGGCGTTCAGATTCAGGCCAGAGACGGATACTGGCAGAATTACTTTGAGCATGACGAGACGGTCTTTGGCGAGGCATATTTTTTTGATGGAACAATCGTGCCTGAAAAAGTGAATGTCGGGACGGTGGATATCAGAATGACCAAGCCATCTGGCGAAACAGAGATCATAGCAAATGACATTCCAATTACGGATAACTATGTAAAATTCAAGATTCCAATCACAGATGACTTTGATCATGGAAAGTATGTTTTGCGTCCAATCTATACCGTAAATGAATTAGCAAGGATTGGAGATTATCAAGGAATATTCTATGTGGGAAAAGAGCAGAACTTTACGTATTTGGATGAGGAGGGTGGAGGACGGCCTCTTAATGTAAAAGTACAGTACATCGAATATGAGTTGTCACCCATTAGATTCGACAAGGAACAAAAAAGCATTAGCTTTGATTTTGAAAGGCTGGAAGGCAAATTCGCAGGAGATGGATATTTGCAGTTTGACGGTGACCTAGGATTGCAGATTCAGAGGCCTCTAATTTCACCTCCGTACACAGTCATAATTCAAACGGATGAATACACCATAAAGTACGATCCCGGATACATGGTAGGCATTACAGAAAGCGGCTACTACGAATACAGACTGGCGTTGGATGAAGAGGTGAAGAAAGGGACGGTTACGATAATCGGAACTTATGTGATTCCAGAATTTGGCCCAATTGCCATAATGATAATGGCTGCGAGTGTTGTGACGGTCATTATGGTTACAGGGCTATCTCCAAGAATCAGACTGTGAAAGCAGAACGGAATGCAGATGCTCCAAGGCATTTCCGATTTTCAGCCAAATTTCCATCAACAATCAATCACGAAGAGGTGTCAGAAAAGATAAATTCGGAGATTTTTTCATAACAGTTCGGGTTCTGGAAGCACTTTCTGATTTCAGGTACAAATTCTATTTTGATCGGCAGTCATTAGTAGCAAAAATTCGTACCTGAACTTACATAACTCGAACTGTCACAATGGAGCAGATTATACTCCAAAGTCGTCTGCCCTTCTAGAGATACTGGAACAGCCAACAGAACAATGCAGATATTGGCTATGCCATAAGGCATGTTTTCTTATCATTGCTATCCAGGAACAGCAATTATGTCATCATGGATCCGGGCAGCCGTCCAGATCGTTGTCACCGTCATAATCTTCCGGATCATATGGGCACATATCCTCGTCGTTGATGATGTCATCTAGGTCATCATCATGGACAAACCTCTGCTGTTCTGGGGCAGTATCCGGGCAGCCGTCCTCGTCCAGATATTTGTTCCAGGTTTCAGGGCTTGTCGGGCACGAGTCTGCTCCGTCATAATAGCCATCACTGTCAGAATCATATCTTGTCGGCTCGGTGGATTCTGCTCCCGGAACGTCCGGGCAGCCGTCCCAGTCAAGGTAGCCATTGAAATTTTCTTGTTCATCAATACAAGAGTCTTTTCGGTCTTCAATTCCGTCACCGTCAGTGTCCGGGAATGTATAGGACGTAACAGCAGAGCCTAATGTTGTATCAGGACAGCCGTCAAGATCCTGGAAGAAGTTGTAGGTTTCAGGTTCTAGTGGGCAAACATCGGATATATCTACAACCCCGTCTTGGTCAGCATCAGTAGTAATCGAGAATTTATCAGGACAGCCGTCAGTGTCCTGGAAGTCATTGTATACCTCAGCTCTGGTCGGGCACTGATCAATATGATCACCAATTCTGTCACCGTCAGTGTCTGCAACAAGTTTGTTATCAGCAACCAAGTCAGGGCAGCCGTCAAGATCCTGGAATCTGTTGTAGGTTTCCCTAGCTGTCGGACATTGATCTACGTCATCAGTAATGCCGTCAAAGTCAGCATCGCCAAATGAATCATATGCAATTGTGTCAGGGCAGCCATCCTCGTCCTGGAATCCATTGTAACGTTCGCCAACAGTTGGACAGGAATCAAGCTCGTCTGGTATTCTATCATAATCAGAATCAGGCAATGCCGGCTTTAAGATGCCAGGAACGTCAGGACAGCCGTCAGCATCCAAATAACCGTTAAAGTTTTCAGGTTCGTCATCACATGCATCCCATCTGTCGTCAATTCCGTCACCGTCAGCATCCGGAAAGGCATAGAATGAAACCACAGAGTCTGCAGAGTCAGGACAGCCGTCAGCATCCTCAAAGAGATTGTAGGTTTCAGGTTCTGACGGGCATGCGTCCGTTGTGTTTGGAATGCCATCGAAATCAGAATCCAAGACAGAGACAAAGCTGTCAGGACAGCCGTCAGCATCTTCGTATCCGTTGAAAGTTTCTGGCTGGTTTGGGCACAGATCCAAGTTGTCAATTATACTGTCACCGTCAGTGTCAAATGCAAAGTTGTTATCGGCAACCAAGTCAGGACATCCGTCGGTGTCCTGTAAAAGATTGTAGGTTTCTTTATTGTAAGGACACATGTCAAATTCGTCTGGTATTCCATCATAATCAGAATCACCAGTGTTTGTCAGCCTAACACTGTCAGGACATCCGTCCTCATCCTGAAAGTTGTTGAAATTCTCACGTTCTGTCGGACAGGCATCAAGATCATCGGGAATACTGTCATAGTCCGTATCAGCTAGTCCAGCTGAATCTATTCCAGGCACTTCCGGACATCCGTCCAAGTCAAGATATTCATTGAAATTCTCACGTTCATTCAAGCACTGGTCCCATCTATCATCAATGCCGTCGCCGTCGGTGTCTGGGAAAGAGTACGGAGCATCAATTCCGTCAACGGAATCCGGGCAGCCGTCCAGGTCGTTGAGTTTGTTGTAAGTCTCCGGTTCCAGCGGGCATGTATCCTTCCTGTCTGAAATTCCGTCTTGATCAGCATCTCTGAGGGCCAGCTCGTCGTCAGGGCAGCCGTCGCCGTCATCAATTCCGTTAAAGACTTCGGCTTGGGTAGGACACAAGTCCACATAGTCAGGATAGCCGTCGCCGTCGGTGTCTGCCGTTCCGGAGCCTGCGTCTCCAGATAGATCCGGACAGCCGTCGCCGTCATCAACCATGTTGTAGGTTTCTTTTACGGTCGGACACTGGTCTATATGATCTTGAATTCCGTCATAGTCTGCGTCATACCATGGAACAAAATCAGCGGGACAGCCGTCAATGTTGTTGCCGTATTCCGGATCATAGTCCTCCAAAAGATGGGGGCAGAGATCAGCATTATTTGGAACGCCGTCTCCATCTGTGTCAATATCAGTGCCAGCAGCATAAACGCCACTGGGCATCATGCCAATTGACGCCGTAACTAAAAGCAAAAATCCTAAAAGAAGCTGTTTTTTCATTATCCCTGACTTCGCTATTATCAAGTATTTATTAAGTCTCACGTTAAATGAGTTTCCTAAGGATTTGACGCTGGATCATGGATCCGGGCAGCCATCCAGATCGTTGTCGCCGTCATAATCTTCCGGATCATATGGGCACATGTCCTCGTCGTTGATGATGTCATCCAGGTCATCATCATGGACAAACCTTTGCTGTTCTGGGGCAGTATCCGGGCAGCCGTCGCCGTCCATATATTTGTTCCAGGTTTCAGGGCTTGTCGGACACGAGTCTGTTGCATCCGGATAGCCGTCATGGTCAGAATCTGCATAGGTTGGAGTAGTTGATTCGGCACCTGGAACATCCGGGCAGCCGTCCCAATCAAGGTAGCCGTTGTAGTTCTCCTGCTCGTCAATGCACGAATCCCACCTGTCTTCAATGCCGTCACCGTCAGTGTCTGGGAAAGAGTATGTAGGGCCCACTGCATCGGCAGTGTCAGGGCAGCCGTCGCCGTCATTGAGTCTGTTGTAAGTTTCCGGTTCTAGCGGGCATGCATCAGAGACATCCATTATTCCATCCATATCTGTATCAACTTGTGATAGTTGATAATCAGGACATCCGTCAGCATCTTCAATACCGTTGAATGTTTCTGGCTGTGTCGGGCACAAATCAGACATGTCTGCAAATCCATCGCCGTCGGTGTCTGCAACCAACTTGTTATCTGCAACAAAGTCCGGGCAGCCGTCGGTGTCCTGGAATCTGTTGTAGGTTTCTTTGATTTCAGGACACATGTCTACATCATCAAATATTCCGTCACCGTCAGTGTCTCCTATTTTCATGTAATCAATACTGTCCGGGCAGCCGTCGCCGTCCTGGAACTTGTTGTAACGCTCAGCTAAAGTAGGACAATTGTCCAGATGATCTGCAAGGCCGTCATAGTCAGTATCAATCATATCACCGACAGTAGTCCCTGGAACATCCGGGCAGCCGTCCCAGTCAAGGTAGCCGTTGTAGTTCTCCTGCTCGTCAATGCACGAATCCCACCTGTCTTCAATGCCATCACCGTCAGTGTCTGAGAAAGAGTATGAAGGGCCCACTGCATCGGCAGTGTCAGGGCAGCCGTCGCCGTCATTGAGTCTGTTGTAAGTTTCCGGTTCCAGCGGGCATGCATCCATTGTATTTGGAATGCCATCAAAATCAGAGTCATGTTTTTCCATGTGTTGATCAGGGCAGCCGTCATCATCAAATAAACCGTTGAAAGTTTCTGGCTGTGTCGGGCACAGATCCAAGGCATCTGCATATCCATCGCCGTCGGTGTCTGCAATCAACTTGTTATCAGCAACCAGATCAGGGCAGCCATCTTCGTCCTCAAACATGTTAAATGTTTCAGGGCTAAAAGGACATGCGTCATCAAAATCCATTATTGTGTCTCCGTCTGCATCACCGGTAGTAAATAATCGTAAAACGTCAGGGCAGCCGTCGCCGTCCTCAAATTTATTATAATTTTCACGATCCAAGGGACATTGATCCATGCCGTCTGGAATGCCGTCATAATCAGCATCAGGAATTTCCAACGATTCTGCACCTGGAACATCCGGGCAGCCGTCCCAGTCAAGGTAGCCGTTGTAGTTCTCCTGCTCGTCAATGCACGAGTCCCACCTGTCTTCAATGCCGTCGCCGTCGGTGTCTGGGAAAGAGTACGGAGCATCAATTCCGTCAACGGAATCCGGACAGCCGTCGCCGTCTTGATATCTATTGTAAGTTTCCGGTTCCAGCGGGCATGTATCCTTCCTGTCTGAAATTCCGTCTTGATCAGCATCTCTGAGGGCCAGCTCGTCGTCAGGGCAGCCGTCGCCGTCATCAATTCCGTTAAAGACTTCGGCTTGGGTAGGACACAAGTCCATATAGTCAGGATAGCCGTCACCGTCGGTGTCTGCCGTTCCGGAGCCTGCGTCTCCAGATAGATCCGGACAGCCGTCGCCGTCATCAACCATGTTGTAGGTTTCTTTTACGGTCGGACACTGGTCTATATGATCTTGAATTCCGTCATAGTCTGCGTCATACCATGGAACAAAATCAGCGGGACAGCCGTCAATGTTGTTGCCGTATTCCGGATCATAGTCCTCCAAAAGATGGGGGCAGAGATCAAGTTCGTTTGGGACGCCGTCTCCATCAGTGTCAATCTCCCCGTTGGCAGCAGTAGCTGCAGCTGCATAAACGCCGCTTGGCATCGCTGTCATAGTCATCATCATCATCGTGCCAGTTGATACTACCGCAGCTAGAAGCAAAAATCCTAAAAGAAGCTGTTTTTTCATTCCAAGAAATACTCCTAATTATCAGGACATCCGTCTGAATCCCTATCCCCGTCATAATCCTCTGCTTCCAGAGGGCACATGTCATGCTCGTTGATAATACCATCCAAGTCAGCATCGTGTTTGTATCTTGATTGCTCTGGAGCAATGTCCGGGCAGCCGTCGTGATCATTGTATTTGTTCCAAGTCTCTTTCAAGTCACTGCATGCGTCAACTTCGTCACGAATTCCATCTTGATCAGAATCCGTTACTGTATTTCCAGTAGGCAGCACATCTGGGCAACCGTCATAGTCGACATATCTGTTCCACACTTCGCCTTGTTCTGGACATATGTCCATTACATCTGGAACTCCATCACCGTCAGAGTCAGGTCTTGCATCATCAATGTCCGGGCAGCCGTCGTCGTCCTGGAACGCGTTATAATTTTCAGCGGCTAGGGGACAGTCGTCATAAACATCCAGGATGCCGTCACTGTCTGAATCAACATCCATTGATTCTAGGATGGAATCAGGGCAGCCGTCGTCGTCCTGGAATTTATTGTAGGTCTCTTTGGAAATCGGACATGCATCAACATCGTCTGGAATCCCATCCATATCTCTGTCTTGGCCCAAAATGTAATCGTCAGGGCAGCCGTCCATATCTAGAATTCCATTATAGGTTTCTG
Organism: Candidatus Nitrosopumilus sp.; assembly: GCA_965214775.1. GTDB lineage: Archaea > Thermoproteota > Nitrososphaeria > Nitrososphaerales > Nitrosopumilaceae > Nitrosopumilus. The sequence goes on from OZ243974.1 coordinate 685,802, forward strand.
GCTGGTTCGGACAGTGATCCCTGTAATCGTTAATTTCATCACCGTCAGAGTCCGGAGTTCCTTTGTTATCACCTACAGTGTCAGGGCAGCCGTCGTCGTCTTCAAACATGTTGTAAGTTTCTGGAACTAGCGGGCATTGGTCAGTCTCATCAGCTAATCCGTCAAAGTCAGAATCTGCTTCAGTAACAAAGTCAGGATAGTCAGGGCAGCCGTCGTCGTCCTGGAATCCGTTGTATCTTTCTCTTTCAAGCGGGCATTGGTCAACAGAATCTAGAACGCCATCAAAGTCAGAATCTGCTTCAGAAGGATTATCCGGGCAGCCGTCATGATCCAGGTATCTGTTCCATGTTTCAGTAGATGACGGACATTGGTCTAGGGAATCCCTAATTCCGTCACTGTCAGAATCAACGATTGTGGCATCCGGGCAGCCGTCATGATCCAGGTATCCGTTGACTGTTTCAGGTTCCAACGGACAGTTGTCATTCAAATCAAAAATTCCATCACCATCAAAGTCTAATCCTGACAATCCGGCAACACTGTCTGGACAGCCGTCAGAATCATTTGCCCCGTTATAGTTTTCTTTAGCAGTAGGACATGCGTCTAAATTGTCAGGGATTCCGTCAAGATCCCTGTCTGGTATGTCATTGTCATCAGGACAGCCGTCCCTGTCAAATAAACCGTTGAAGGTTTCCGGTTGGTTCGGACACAGGTCATTAAAGTCATTGATTCCATCCCCGTCAGAGTCTGGAACTCCACTGCTGTCTCCGACAAAGTCAGGACAGCCGTCGTAATCTTCAAACATGTTGTAAGTTTCTTTTACGTCCGGACACTGATCAACACTATTTGGAATTCCGTCTAAATCAGAATCAGCATCCCTAGAATAAGGCGGAATGTCCGGACAGCCGTCGTCGTCCTGGAATCCGTTGTATCTTTCTGGCTCTAACGGACATGCGTCGTCTGCATCCGCTATTCTGTCACCATCAGCATCATCAATGGATCCTGCAAACGAGGGAATTGAGTCCGGACAGCCGTCGTAATCTGCAAAACGATTGTAAGTTTCAGGATCACTAGGACAAATATCAAACTGGTCTGCAATTCCATCACCGTCTGCATCATCAAACGAAGTATCTAATACAGCGTCGGGACAGCCGTCCTCGTCCATATAGCCATTAAACACTTCAGGTTCTGCAGGACACAGATCAATTTTGTCTTGTATGCCGTCATTGTCAGTATCAATAAATTGCAAGTCATTAATTGAGTCAGGACAGCCGTCCTCGTCCTGGAATCTGTTGTAGGTTTCGCTACTCAGCGGGCATTGATCGAGATAGTCCGAAACTCCATCCAAGTCTCTGTCACCAGAACCAAACGTGTCAGGACAGCCGTCTCTGTCCAAAATTCCGTTGAAGGTTTCCGGTTGGTTCGGACAATTGTCAGCCGTATCGGCAAAACCGTCACCGTCAGAATCAGGCAGACCGCCCTTGCCTCCAGCCGGGGAAATATCAGGACAGCCGTCCTCGTCCTGGAATAAATTGTAATGTTCTTTTAGGCTTGGGCATTGGTCAATATGATCTTCAATTCCATCATAGTCCTCGTCATACCATGGAACAAAGTTTGAAGGACATCCGTCTATTGTTCCTTCATAGTCTTCTTGAAGATTTGGGCATGCATCCATTGAGTCATCTATGCCGTCATTATCCAAGTCATCAGCGGCATAAACTGTTGCCAAAGGCATACTAGTCAAGGTAGTAACAAGCAACAATAGGAACGGTAAAACGTGTATTTTCTTCAATGCCTAAGATTACCGTGGTGATCCAGTTATTAAACCTCACTCTAGAATCGTCCAAAAAGCCCAATAGATTTGAGAAAAGTTTCAAAGTCAGACAGAAAACCCGATCAATTTAAGTAAACGAAAACAGGTTTTCAACTCATGAGTTGTTCTGGAGAAGTAATTGAACAAGACGATCAGCTGATTCGGATCAAGCCAGCCGTCTCAGAACAGCTAAAAAGGGCCAAGTACGGAGTGGCAGATCATTCGACAGTCGAGCTTTGCCATTGGACAAAAAAATCGTTCAGGCACGAAGGCAGCTGCTATAAGCACAAGTTTTATGGAATCTCAACTCACAGATGTATGGAGTTTTCTCCAGCTGGAATGCATTGTGAAAATAGATGCGTGTATTGTTGGAGACCGATGGAGTTTTATGACTCGCTGGAAATGAGGCCCGAACACGTTGCAGAACCAGAAGGGATATTGGAAAAGCTGATGGCCGAAAGAAAGAGGCTGATCAACGGGTACTACGGAGACTCTCGAAACGATAAGCAGAGATTAGACGAGTCATTGTTGCCAAGTCATTATGCAATTTCACTTTCTGGGGAACCGACAATGTATCCCAAACTTCCAGAACTCATCAGATACCTTAATTCACTTGAAGATACAAAATCAGTTTTTCTTGTAACAAACGGACAAGAACCAGACATGATTCAACGATTGCAAGACGAGGATGCACTGCCTACGCAGTTGTACCTGTCAACAAACGCGTCAGATTATGAGTCGTTTATAAATATTAACAAGCCGAGATATGATGATTCTTGGGAAAGATGGAACCGCACTTTAAACATGCTAAAGGGATTAGATACCAGAACCGTTTTACGAATAACTTTGATAAGAGGCTATAACGATAAAAAGGAAATGATTCCTGCATTTGCAGAAATGCTCGGAAAAGATAGCCCCCATTTTGTTGAAATTAAATCATACATGCACATTGGACGCTCAACAAATCGATTAGAGCGTTCAAACATGTTAGAAATGCAAGAAGTCAGAGAGTTTAGCAGTCAGGTAGCAAAACAAAGCAGGATATTTTCAGTAATGGACGAAAGCTTTGTCTCAAGAATATCGGTGCTGCAAAATAACGAACGGTTCATTGATCGGTGGATTCCTGCCTACGCAGACAATACCAGCTAGCAAATTTTGTCAAGGCTTTGCATCTGTGGGACAGTTCGTTTTTGTTCCTGGTTTCTGCAAATGTTTTAGACGAATTTTTTGGAATGAAAACCGGGTCATACCCCCAGCCCTTCCCTTTTGGTTTTTTAGAGATCATTCCTTCAATCTTTCCCTTGAAAGATTTTGTGATTTTTTTGTCGCAGTAAGTAATCAGAGAGACAAATTTTGCATCCCTTCTTTTTGCACGAAGCAAGTTCAGAATTCCTCTGTTACCAATTGTTTGAAAGGCAAAAGACGAGTATGGTCCGGGAAACCCGGCAAGCGAGCTTATGAACAGTCCGTCGTCTTCAACAATTAGTGGCTTGTTGCATCTTGAGAATGCATCTTTTGCCTTTTTAGTTGCAATCTTTTCAATCGAATCGGACTGAACTTCCTCCAAACTTAGTTTTAAGAAACCCAGTCTGATTCCAGATGAACCAAGAATGGCTTGTGCCTCCAGATACTTGTGCTTGTTTGAGGAGGCAAAGAAAAGATCAGACGACTGTTGCATACCTTCCACGACTCTCAATTTCTGAAACCAGATGCAAGATTTGGGCACGCCTGGAGGCCCCTACAATTGATTTGTACCCGGCAAGAAAGTTTTTCCAGCTTGGCTGCATGATTTGGGCATGGGCACTATTCAAAATTTCTTTGATTAATCGCAGATCGACTGCATGATCCTCGGGTTTGGTTGAGTTTTGAGACAGTCCAAAATCAATGATGTAAATTCGATTTTTGTAAAAAATAAAGTTGGACGTTGTTAAATCTCCGTGCATTATTCCGTTTTTGTGAAGAATGCCTGCCAATCTTCCCATTTCTTTGGAGAGTCTGGCAATTTTGGAGTTTGGCAGATCGTGTACAGGAGTGCCCGGTATCTCTTGCATGAAAATTGCCGAATCCTTAACATTTACAAAATATACCAGTGGCGAAGAAACGCCAAAGGATTTGACATGGGAAATGGTTTGTGCTTCCTTGATAGTCCTGTGTTTTCGAATTTTATAATCCAAGGCAGGACTCCTGTAAGACTTTGGCCTGCGTATCTTTAGAATCGCTTTAGAGCCATTCCATGCCGTCTGATAGATGTCGGCCTCTGCGCCTTTTTTGAGCAGCTTCATTAACGTTATATCCAGAGGGATTCAATAAAAGTCAACATGTATGAGGGAGAGAAGAAAATCAAGGACGAGGATTGTCATGAAGACAGTCTTGGTGCAGGAATTCTTATTTTGACAAACAGGAGGCTGGCATTTGATAAGACAAGATCAAGAATGATGGATTTTTCTAAAAGGATCGAAGATACAATTCTTGACGTTCCATTAAACGACGTCACAAAAACCTGGAAGGAGGGACTGTTGATGAAAAAAGCTTGTTTTTCTGCAAAGACTTCCGAAGGAGAGCAGACCTACAAGTTTGGAGTTTTTAACACCGGTAGTTGGGTAAACAGCATCCAAGATGCCATGGACGGTTCACAAGAGGATCAATAGTCCACCCTTACAGAATCTAGCCGCCAAGATTGAGTAACAAAGGCATCTTTGATTGGAACGCCAGGCTTAACTTGGGATTCTAGCAGTCCAGTCCAACAAATCTGGCTGCCGCAATCGCCTGCATATTGGATGGGAACAACAAAAAAATTGCAGCCATGCCGTTTGCAAACGTCTTTTAGCATTTCAGACAGCCTTTTGTTTGCTGCAACCCCGCCTACAACCATCAACTCTTTTTTTCTTGTAAATGACAGGGCTCTCTCTACTGCTTCGCTGATCATGGCAAAAGCAGTTTCTTGTAATGAGTAGCACGCATCGGATTTGCTTTCTTTGGCAGCAGATTTTGTGGCCGAAAGCAGTCCTGAAAAAGACACGTCGTTGCCCTTTACCGAATATGGCAATGGGACATAATTTGACGAAGACAAAGCAAGCTCTTCGATGTTTCTTCCACACGGGGATGCAAGACCGATTGAGCGCCCGAACTGGTCAAGCAATTGTCCCAGTGTAATGTCCAGTGTTTCGCCAAAAACCCTCCATTGCTTGTTTAGAAATGCAAGCAGCATGGTATGGCCCCCAGACACTAAAAGAACCAAGGGGTTTGCAGCTCCGGTAAGTAGCTTTCCTAGTTCAATGTGGCCGATTGCATGGTTGACAGGATAAATCGGAATCCTGTAAAAGGATGCCAGTGATCTTGCCACTACGGCGCCTACCCGCAGGCATGGCCCCAGTCCAGGTCCGGCAGCATAGGAGACAAGGTCTAAATCCCCAATGGAAACGTTGGCCTCATCCATGCACCGAGACAGAACCGCGGGGCTGCTATCAACGTGATGGCGCGATGCCTCTCTTGGATGAATTCCTTTGCCCTCCTCTGGACGAAAGACTCTTCTCACATCAGACAGAATTCTGCCTTTTTTTCCCTTCTTTTCGATTACTGCACATGAGAACGTGTGAGCAGTGCTTTCGATTCCCAGACCCAGCATCGTCCTCCTAGCCCCTGCTCAAAGTCGACACTATTTTGATGACGTCCCCGTTCTTCAATTTTTGATCACCGCTGATTCTTTGCTTGGTTTTGCAGTCAATTGCGTGTAAAAATCCCTTGGCAATATCGGCATGGATCAAGCCAGCCAGATCCCTGGCAGTTGAATCTTCAGGAAGTAGTTTTGTATCAGGCAGGATGGCCCCGTCTTTGTTGGTAAGTTTTGTCTCATCTTCAACAGGATAAACCACGATGAGCCTTAGCAAGTCAAAAACCGCGGCGTTTAAGATTTTTTGGACTCCCGTGTTGGGAATTTTGTCAAAAACCGACCTTGCTAAATCCAATGCCTTTTGCTGCGGGGGCGAAATCTCCTTTCCCTCAACAACTGAAAATCCGTCATCGCCCAGGGAATATCTCACCAGTCCGGCCTTTGAGGCCTTGCGCAGCAGGAGTTCAGTCTCAGCACTGCACGGAATTACATTGCCGTCAATTTCTTTGATTACTTTCAAATCCAGACACAAATCTGCCTTGTTTGCAGCAGTTATCATGGGCTTTGTGTCTTTTCTGAGCTCTCGTGCAAAGGTTGCAAGATCCTCATCGTTCCATTCTTTTGGATCCCGCGAAATGAATCCAAGCTTTTGCAACACACTTTGAACTTGAAAGTCTTTGATGCCCAAGCCTGTGAAACGTTTTGCAATGCCGTCTGTAATCTTTGCCCGTTTCTGATGAATCTCCCTGGTGATTTTATCCCATTCCCGCTTTAAAATATCGGCAAACCAAAGATCAAACTCATCTTGGACAAATTCAACATCTTCAAGCGGGTTATGGGTTCCAGGCGATACGGGCTGTCCCTGTATGTCAGTGGTTCCGGCAATGTCAACTACATGAATCAAAACTTCAGCTTGTCTTGCATCATCAAGAAACTGGTTTCCCAGTCCCTTGCCCTCGTGGGCCCCCGGAACCAATCCAGCAATGTCAATCAGCTTGACTGGCACGAATCTGCCCCCATTAACGCACAGGTCATTTTGATGTTCAATTTTGAAATGCCTGCAAGCACAGTCAGCTTTTACATATGCGACGCCAACATTTGGCTTGATGGTTGTAAATGGGAAATTTCCAGACGCTGCGGGAGTCTGAGTTGCCGCAGAAAAGAAGGTAGATTTTCCAACGTTTGCTTTTCCTAGTAATCCTATTTGCAACAATCTCAAAAACTCGATTCTACTTATTAGTATTGCAGAAATCGTTTAATCATCAACTTGTAAGATGATGATCGTATGGCAATTGTGATAACTGGCAATCCGGGAGTCGGAAAGCATACCGTTGCAAGGGAGATATCCCGAAAAAGGCACCTAAAGGTGATAGACATCAACGAGATTGCCAAAAGTGAAAATTTGTGCGAGACAGGAGGCGACAAGGCAAACGACGTGGATGCCGAAAAGCTAAAAGAGGCTTTGAAGCAGAAGATCTCTTTAAAATCAGTTGTTGTCGGACATCTGGCTCCGTATGTTCTAGATAAAAGCCAGGTTGAAGGTGTGATCGTTTTGAGAAGAAACCCGTATGATCTTTTGAATGTGTACGAAAAAAGGGGGTACACAGATGAGAAAAGCAGAGAAAACGCAGGCAGTGAGATTTTAGGAGTGACTGCGTTTGATGCAATGGGACAATTCGGAGAAGAAAAGGTGGTTGAAATTAACGTGACTGGTAAAAAAATTCGGGAGATAGTGGAAATTATCGATTCGATGGTGATGACGGTGAACCCTAGAAAAAAAGAATCCGTGGGGGAGGTTGACTGGCTTGAGATGGTGGCAAAAAACGACGACCTGAAAAAATTCTTTGTTGATTAATTAATTGATTAAATAAATAACACTCAAAAAATAGAAGAACAGTTGTTTGAGATTTCAAAGACGGACCTGGCCGGCAGGATAGGAAGGATTGAGACAAATCACGGGAGGATTGATACTCCTGCCTATGTTCCTGTAATCCATCCCGTAAAGCAGACAATTCCGTCAAAAAAAATCAGAGAGATTGGATTTGACTTGGTAATTACAAATGCATACATTACGAAAAACAGCTATGGGCAAGAAGCAATCAAAAAAGGAATTCACGGGATTATCGATTATGACAGGGCAGTAATGACGGACTCTGGGGGATATCAGGTTCTAGAATATGGAGATGTCCGGGTTGCGCCAGCAGAGATGGCAGAATTTGAAAAAGGGATAATGGCGGACTTTGCAATACCGTTAGACAAGCCAACAGGCTTTGGATTGCCAATAAAAAAGGCAGAAGCCTATGTAAGGCACACGCTTAAAGTTTGCAGGCAAACCATAGATGGTAGCGATGATAACGGACAGATCTGGATTGGCCCGATTCAGGGAGGAGAGCATTTTGATCTTGTTGCAAAATCGGCCAAAGGCCTCGTCAAAATGGGATACAAGATGTTGGCATTGGGAAGTCCAGTCGAATTCATGGAGTCATACGAGTACAGACTGCTAGCCCAAATGATTGCTGCGGCAAAAAAACAAATCCCGCACAACATTCCACTGCATCTGTTTGGGGCAGGCCATCCCCTAACCATTCCATTTGCAGTGGCTCTGGGTTGCGATACGTTTGATTCGGCATCCTACATGCTGTATGCAAGGCAGAATAGGTACATTGCCGAAGATGGGACACGGAATTTATCAGAGATTGCTGTTTTTCCATGTCATTGCAAAGTCTGCTCAAAATTTACCCCAGACGAATTAAGGGAGCTAGAATCTGCCGACAGAATTAACCAGTTGGCCATCCATAATCTGTATGCAATAAAATTAGAAATGGACAAGGTAAAACAGGCAATCTACGAAGGCAGGTTGTGGGAATACGTGATTAAGAAGGCTAGGGCACATCCAAAGCTCTTTGAGATGGCTCAAGTAATGACTGAAAATGCGGAATTTCTGAAAATTTCAACTCCAAAGTTTAAAGAAAAGGCGGTTTTTCTGTTTGGCACAGAGGATCAGTACAGGCCAGAGGTTCAATCGTTTCATGAGATGACAAGGAGATTCAGATCAAAGAAAAGCAGAGTCCTCATAACAAAAGAGTCGTCTGCAAAGCCAGGATATCTTTCTGGTCAGTACGTGAGCCTGCAGAAAAAAACCAGAGATTTTGACGGAGTTCAGATCTGCCAGTACAACCCCCAGATAGGAATAATTCCAATAGAGATTTCAGATGTCTTTCCGGCTGCGCACCATGAAACATCGCGTTTAGATTTTGATCCCAGAGAATTTCCTGAATTTGAAAAGACGTGGAGGGCATTTTTTGAGGGCAACAGGTTTTCAGAAATCACATATGATAAGGAAGACAATTTTTTGAAACATTTTGTCAAAATGCTGCCAAAAGAGATTGGGAGAAGATCCTTGTAGGAAATCAATACGCAGATGCATCACATGAAAATTGAAATAAAAAATAAGAAAAAAGAATGTGCAAAGACTCGGCCTACAAAGCCGCGTCTTCTGCCCAACCGTTGATGAAGACACCGTTTTTGTGAAGAGGTACTGGTTGTCCAGCAGTGTAATTCATAGGTCTCATCCAAAAGATTGACTTTGTCGGGCACACGCCGATGCATGCGCCGTCAGAAATACATCTTTCTGGATAAAATACAAATGCTTTACCTCTCTTCCAGCCTTCAACAGGTTTTACTCTAAGGACATCTGGACCCAGAGACGTACAGATTTCTACACACAGTGCACATCCGATACATCTTTGCTCATCGATGTCTGGAAGTATTGCTATTGGCATTACAAAGTAAGAGTTGCTTGGAGACTATTTAAACCATGATTGAAATGTATAACCCTGTTATGAAGGAAGAAGTTGATAGGCAGGAGATCATGCGCAAAAAACATCAAACTCAAAAATTGAAAAAACAAAAAGATAACGTGATTTTCACGTTTATTTTCTCATTGCGTCTATTTGACCAGAGGTAACCCAGTCAAGTAATTCTGCAGAAGAAGGATTAAGGTCTGCCTTCTGGTTCATCAGATTGTTAACCCAAATCCAGTTAATCTGGTTAAGGAGAGGTTTGTTTGCTTCGTCACCAGCACGTGTTTTAGCGACGACGGCTTGATCTTGTTGCCCTAACCATTCTTGGAAGCTTCTTCCCATGAGGATCGGATCTTAGCTTGCACTAATTAAAGCTTTTGAAGATTCTATACTAGGCATAATGATTGAATCGGCACTAGGAAGGTTTTAACGTAGATGTAAAATCAGGATAGTTCTTGGATGTCAAGGTTTTAGGCGCTGCCAACGAGGTGGGCAGATCTGGGTTTTTGGTCCATTGCAAAGGAGGTACCAATCTGCTGCTCGATTACGGGGTAATGTTTGGAAAAAGAGGCACCCCTCCGGAATATCCCCTGCATGTCAAACCCAAGGATGTGGACGGAATCATCATAACTCATGCCCACCTAGACCATTCAGGAAACGTTCCATCCTTGTTTGTGAGTGGGGATACGGACGTCTATGCTACACCTCCAACATTTGACTTGTCAAAACTGCTCATCGAAGACATGCTCAAAATCGAAAAAAATTCCCATCCGTTTGATTTGCCTGAACTAAACAACATGATGAGAAACGCCAAACCTGTCGGATACAGGCAAAAAGTCGCCAAAGGCAACGCAACATTTGAGCTAAGAGAGTCAGGACATGTGATCGGGGGAAGTACCGTACTTGTAGAGTCAGAGGGAAGGCGGCTGCTTTACACGGGCGACATCAAAACAAACGGCTCTAGAATGCTGCGGGAAACGGATTTGGATCTTGGTGAGATTGATCTGTTAATCACCGAAAGCACCTACTCTCAAACAGAGCAAAAGCCAAGAAAAGAATCAGAGAGGGAACTAGTCGAGTTTGCAAATGAAGTCATGGACAGAAAGGGAACCCTGTTCATTCCGTCATTTTCTGTAGAACGTTCTCAAGAGATGGCGTGCATTCTAAAAAATGCGAATTTCAGGCATCGGATAATCATGGACGGGATGGCATTAAAGGTAAACGAGATAATGTTCAAGCATCCCAGATATCTCAGGGATCCCAAGGTTTTTGCCAATGCAATCAACAGTTCGTTATCAATCAGGGAACATTCTCAAAGAAAGCGCGCGATGGAAGAGCCGTGCGTTGTGATCTCCCCTGCCGGGATGCTGGTCGGAGGCAATGCAGTTTACTATTTGCAGCAGCTGGCATTTGATGACAGAAATGGGATTGCGCTGGTTTCCTACCAGGGGGACGGCACGCCGGGAAGAAAGTTGCTTGAAACAGGCAAGGTGTCAACTAGGGGAAGGGATCTAAAGGTCACAGCAGAGGTCAGGAAGTTCGAGTTTTCAGGTCATGCTGACAGAAACGAACTGTTTGACATGGTTTCAAAAATCAAGGGAAATCCCAAGGTTTTGACAGTGCATGGCGATGCTGACTCGTGCTCAAACTTCGCTCAAGAGATTCATGAAAAATTCGGTTTTGAGGCACATGCCCCAAACGTAAATGAGACAGTAACCGTCTGAAATGCAGGATTTTAACATAATCAATGTCGAGGATACGGTTCAAAGCGGCCAGGTATTTCTTTGGCAAAAGACAGGCGGTTACTGGTACGGTGTCAATGGCCGGAATATTCTAAGGGTGGACAGTCTTGGCAAAATCAGGTCGTTGAAAAAGGGCGGCTCGGACTTTTTTAGGCAAAGCGACGATTTGGAGAAAATAATCAAGGCAATCTCAAAGGATTCTGCAATAAAAGAGGCAGTCAAAAAGTATCTTGGCCTGCGAATAATGAATCAGGATCCATTCCAGTGCGCCATCTCTTTTATCGCTTCGTCAAATTCCAACATTCAAAAAATCAAAATATGCTTGGAAAGACTATGTGAGAAGTTAGGTGAGAAGGTAGAGTTTGACAGAAAAGAGTTTTTTCTCTTTCCAGAGCCAGAAAAGCTTGCAGGGTCATCCGTCAAAGAAATCATGGGATGCGGGACGGGATACCGCTCGGAGTTCATCCGGCATGCGGCAGAGATGGCAGCTGGGGGGAAGATTGATTTTGACGTACTGAGAAAAATGCCCTACCTCCAAGCAAGAGAAGAAATCTGCAGGGTTCCCGGAATCGGGAGCAAGGTTGCCGACTGCGTCATGCTGTTTTCACTGAACAAACTCGAGGCATTTCCTCTGGACAGGTGGATGGTCAGAACTCTGGCCAAGTACTATCCGGATTTTCGTCTGGAAGCAGACAAGGCGATTTCTAAAAGACGGTATGAGCTGCTGCATGAAAAAATCGTAGGATATTTTGGCATGTATGCAGGATATGCCCAGCAGTTTCTGTTCAAGATGGAACGGGAAGACGCCGGCAAAAAATGGCTGTAAACCCTTAAAATGGCAGTTGATCGGTAGGTTTTTGGGCCCATAGCTCAGCATGGATAGAGTGTTGGACTTCTAATCCAATGGTCAAGGGATCGAAGCCCTTTGGGCCCGTACGTGCTTCCCGGACATTTGAGACGGCATTTTTTTACAGCTGGGTGAAAAGTGTTAAAAAATCGAGTAAAAACAGACAGGGCAGGCAAGGGGTACTGCGTCTCAATATCAGGACAAAAACAACAACCTAGTTTACTTTTCACTTGGCTGAGGGTTTACCCCTAATGCGGCATTGCCGATCAGGGCCTTTATGATCATGCCTGCCACGCCGTATCCTCCGGTGGGGGTAAGAACTCCCATATCAAATGATTCCGGTTCCCTGCACGGGCCGCTGCAAGTCTGTGTTTTTCAGTCAGACGCATCTCCTGTCATACAGCAAACGCAAGCCCTCACAACTATCAAAAAAACCCACTATTTAGTGGCTCCCCAGATCTCAGTTTAGCGTTTTTACCCACGCCTGATCAATTTTTACTCATGAAAAAATCGAGTGCAGTTCTGATTGCACCTGAAATCAGTCATGCAACAAAGACTGATGGCCTAACAAAACCATTATTATTCCAAATCGCATCTTCATCTCTTATGGGAGATCTAGAATTCAAACTAAATTCCACTGAGATCAAGCCAAGATCAAACATCATTGGAGAGATTTCCGTCTCTTATCCGGGAAGATATGACGGAGTTGTAATCAATACGACAATATCAGACTCAAATGAACACATTGTTTACAAATCCTATAACGAAAGAAAAATCTCAAAAAACGTTTCCAGGTTATTCATCAGCAGGGATGCCATGCCTCAAGACAGAGCAGTTTTTACGGCATTAATCGAATTTGTCCCAGAACAGGTGGATGGACGGCTGCGACGACACGAGGTAAAGTTCAGGGCCTCAATTATTGAGCAGCATAAAGAAATTGAGAGTAAAGTAATTTTTGCAGGATATTCCAGCTAGAATCGGCTCTTCTCTATTGAGATTTCACCTTTCATCCAAGGATGAGGCTGGCAGAAATAATGAAGATCTTCTCTTGGCTCTGTAAACAAGAATTCATAGGTATCGCCAGGTTTTATGACTCCCGGAGAGCCAAAGCTGCCGCTATATCCATCTGCATATCTGTGGTCAGGAGTAACGGTGTGGGCAGTGTCATCATTGTTTATCCATCTGACATTGTTTGTAAACTTGAGCAATACTGTCGGGTCGTTTGGAACATAGTTTTCGTTGCCTTCGGTTACTGCACCTGGAACAATCTCAATTAGGAAGAACTCTTCTTCGGGATGTAAGATATGATCATCCACTGATGGCTTTGCCAATGACTCTGGAAGATAAAATGATGTGTAAAAGACAGTAACGGCAGACAGGGCTACGATGAATGCAATGGCTCCAATCCCATAAGCGTGACTAGATGTAGGGGCAGCCATGTTTAGCTGATCATCCCCCTCAAGTTCTTATAAAGCTTGGCTGAAATTTTTGAGATCATGGTTTATTCTTCAAATCCGCTGAGCCGATGTTAGTGTTCGGGTCTGCGCCTGCTACTCCAAGATCTGCCTGAGTTGTTTTTGGAGTCGGAACTTGGGCCGGAATTTCTTTTGGTCTAGGATCACCATCATCGCCACCATCATCATCGCCACCATCACTGCGGCCAGACGAAGAGTCCCCTTCTGGAAGTTTGCCCGGTTCTTCTGCAGCTTCGGGTTCTGCAAGTTTTGGTTTCTCTTCTTCAGCGGCGACCAGAGGTGGCGGCGGAGGAGCATTCTTTTGCTCGCTCATTCCATACCTGTAGATGTGGAAGAACGCTGCAAAAACCAAGAGTATGATTCCAACAAACAGCAATGAGACATTCTTCATTCCGGTTAGTGCCGCATTATATGCTGCAATGTTGAGGAACACTTGGAATGCCAGCAATGCAATTAAAAGCATGTTGATCCATTTTTCAGACAGGTTGATCGAGGCCACCTTTCTTGGGCCGCTGTCCTTTGCAAGCTTGGATTTTCTTTCTGCCTCATTTGCAAGCTTGATCATCATGTAGGTAAATCCAAATCCTAGTGGAACCAGCAGGATCATTACGGAATAAAAGAACACCGGATCGATTACCAAGCGCTCCACTAACGGAACTGAGATGTCAGGGGAGATGTAGAATCCCCAGTAGGTTGTAACCATGATTTGTGCAAGGCTGGTAATTCCAAATGCAGTGATGATAGGCCTGTCTCTCCAAGAGAATTTCTTGTATCTGTCAATGAAGGGGATTAACACCAGGGATATAATGAATATCAACGGCCACAGCAGACCGGTAACAAACTTGTCATACTGTGTTCTCATGAAAGCGTAGATTCCAGTCAGATACCATTCAGGCACTGTAACTCCGGGAGGAACCGATGGTTCAAACTTGAACCCCAGGTCAATTGGGAAGACGCCGCCCGTAATCAGAATGGCACCAGAGATTGCCATCACCATTGGAACGTCAAACACCAGGAACCTTGGGAAGTGCACTGCCATCAATCCCAGCATGACAATGGGCAACAAGAACACGTGCTGGGCATAAAACCTTAACACAAAGTCTGAAAATCCGCTGCCCAGCGCCGCATCGCGAATCGTCGGCCCCACCACGGGAATGGAGGTGGTCAGCGACGCGGCAATGCTAATTGCAAGTTCGGCTCTTTCGCTGAAAATAACATCATATCCCGTAAATGCCTCAAGAATTGTCACAACGCCAAGAATGACGCCAGTCATCCATAAGACCTCATTTCTGATTTTGTACCTTCCGCTAAAGTACTGATAGTACATGTGCAAGACTGCAAGAAGTACCATCGCATTTGAGCCATGGTAGTGGATGTTCCTGATGTGAAAACCAAACGGGACTTCATCGTTGATAAACTGCACGCTGTCCCACGCCCTGTCAAGAATAGGCTGGTAGTAGAACATGAGCAATGCCCCCGAGATTCCGAGAATCACAAATACGATAAACGTGAGCATTCCAAGAAAGCCAAACGGGCTTACAAATCTTGCAGGGAACGAAAACTTGATTGCAGTAAAGATTGTTCTGTCTATTCCGTCCCACAGCCAGTAGAAAAAGGCAACTGTTCCAGTCCTTCGTTCAAGCGAAGCGGCCATATCCAACTACTCCATTGTCATTTGCATTGAATTTAGGCGGCAGGATGAACAAAAATCCCGAAGAATCGACTTCCAGGCTTAGTTTTGGCAATGTGTTAGACGGCGCTGCCTGTACAGATGCAGGTCCGACAAAAGCCGTTCCAGTATCAGGATCATACATGCTTCCGTGACACGGGCATTCGCCCCTCTTTCTTCCATCATCGGGCCAGTACTTCCAAAGACACCACAGGTGCAGACAGATCATGCTAAATGCCCTAAAGGCAGACTCGTTATCTTTTGCGCCACCAAGCTCTTCAGGCAGTCGAATTAACTGCCACTTGCGAAATGCCTCAGCATCAAGGGCGGCATCACCTGTGGCAGGATATGTAATTACTTCGGCATGGTTTACTGGAAAGGAGTTGATGTTTGCCTGGGTTCCATCAGGTAAAATTACCGGGACCTTTTCTAATGATGCTTGGTTGGGGTTTGGCATGAAATTTCCAAACGGAACGAATGGTGCAAACGCTAATCCCGTGCCTGCAGCCCCAATTAACTTTAGAAAGTCCCTCCGGGATAAGCCGGCAGATGACCTCCTTGTCCCCACCTCCTCTGACATTCAAGCTCACGTACTCGCCAAATTGCTTATAAACCTTGTTCAATTTGCAGTCTGCTGCACAACCCAGAGAGGTGATCCGAAATTGGAAACTGTAAATCACTGCCCGGATTTTTCTGTGCATTTGCAAGGTAATTTCACACACAGATAAAACCTGCCAATTGCAGACATTGCTTTAATCGATTGGTTTGATGTAACTGCTTATACATGATCCGAATCTGCCAATTTCGAATCAGATCTTCTCCATCTCTCCGAGAGAGGTGGCAAAACTCACGCCTGAACTTGGAGCCCGAGACGTTATCAAGATGTCATGTCCCTATATTCCAGATGCTGTCACGGCAGTTCCGGTATGCCTATGCCGCGAAGATATGCATATGTTTTGTCGTAGAACTCTGGAAGCCGGGTACGATCATCTGCGTTTCCATGTGGCAGAAAGATCACCAGTCCCTGCCTGGCTCGCGTCAGCAGAACACGGTATGCATTTTTCAAGTATGACATCTTGGTATCTTTTCTGACATGGGTCCATTTTGCCCCCCTAAACTCGCGGTATATCCAGTCCCCGGCATCATCATATCTGAGGTTGGCATCCCATGCAACACACGCCCAATCAAGCTCAAGGCCCTGTACGTGAAACTCCGTGGCAGCGTATTCAAGGCTGTACGATGAGCGTGGATCCGTAGATTCGTTGAGAAACCACTTTGTGGCATCGACTGTAAGCTCGACGTATATTCCGTGTGGCTGCAGCCGGTACGATTTTGCGCTTGCCACTATTCCAAACCTCTCGCTTCCACGTGCCTTGTCGCGCAGCCACTGCTTTGCGCGCTCAAAGTCTCGCGTCATTACTATCGGATACATGTCCAGCCCTCCCAAAACATCTCGTGCGTCCTCTATGTTACAGTCCAAAAGCATCTTTACAAATTCGGACACACGCTCGCTGCGAAACGACCTGATCGACGTGCTCAGATGCAGATCGGGAACAGACGTACACATTGTGCCACCTACGAGATCGGTCATGTCCTGATTATTATCGGTGTATTCGGCGTCTGTTATCTTTGTGGATATGTAGACATTCCAATCCGGATAGTGGTTGCGAATGCTATCAAACCACTCTGTCAGCCCCGCCTCGCCGGTGTTAATCTCCTGTCCTCCCCCTATCAGGCATACGATCACCGCCCATCCCTCGTGCCTGTCCAATACACTGATCAGAAACTGGGGCTCGGACATGTCAAAGTTCTTTATTCCCTTCTTGCTTGCCATAAAACGGGTCGTTTGCTCCTTGTTCCATGCCCGCTGTGCCTCGTCAAATATGACTACTCGCTCTACGGGGGCAGACTGTCTCTGTATTGCATCATCCCTGAAAAAGTGGATGTTTTGGATGAACGCCTTTGTTTGCTGCCTTGCCTTGCCTTTTTTTATGCGCTCAGGTTTGGGTTTGTGGTCATCGCGCCTGACCCGATCACGCGCTAGCGCCTCCTGCAGGACACATACAAGCGGGCCGTTTCCGGACAGGAACACGGCGTGCTCTTCCTTTGCTATGTCACGTCTTTTGTTTGCAATGTTTATTCCTGCCAAGGTCTTGCCTGCCCCCGGAACTCCCGTCACAAAGCAGATCGACTTTTTTCCGCTGGTTTTGGACTTGTCTATGATCCTGTTTATCGCATCCGTGGTCTTGGTGAGGTTGGCAGCCCCTGCATCTGATCTTGATATCTCTTCTACATCGTGGTTTGCGTACAGCGCCTGGGATGCTTCTATGATTGTCGGCGTGGGCCGGTATCCGGAATTCTGCCATGCGCCGGGATCGATTTTGTCCGTATGTCCTGCATGTATGCGTATAATGTCGCCTATTACGCCCCCCACGGTATGCCTGTTTGCCCTTACCGGCTTAAAGACTCCGTCATCCCACTTTGGATACTGAACGCTATCCGATTTTGGAGCGTCGGTGGCCACCAGCACAGGCACTATCTGTACGCTGTGGCTGCCCTCGTGAAAGTACTTTAGATCCAGCGCATAATCCACACATTGGTCTATGTCGCTTTGCAGGTATTGCTTTTCGCCTACCTTGAATTCCAGGACAAACACAATGTCTGAGCAGATCAGTATGACATCTGCCCGCCTTCCCATCCTTGGAATGGGATACTCAAAGATGATGCTTCCAGAATCCATGCCCCGCAGCTGCTGCTTTAGGATGTCGATCTCGGATCTCCACGCATCTATCTGGTTTGAGTCCAGATTCTTAAACTCGTGCTTTGATGCCAGAATGCCGAGTATGCTGTCTGCATCGCCGTTGTTGCCGCCGCCTAGTAATCCTTTCAGTTCAATAGAATGATATGATCTGCTTGCTCTCAATCGAAAACAAGATTCCTGGATACTGCACGAAAATAAGTCTGTCGATAATCCCGGCAGTTCTGATTGTGCCCAAAAACGTACAACTTCAGGTCCTATTTAAACCGCCTAGGAATCTAGGAAGTATTTGCTTGCCAGTATAAATGGGATCTGAAGTTGTACCCAAAAACACAGTAAATGACGCGTCTTGGTGATCGTCTGATCCATGAGCAATGGGCAGGCAGTCACAAGCCCAAAAGGATGCATGAACCGTGATGAGGTGGTGGTGGTGGTGAGGATCCTGCTAGAATAGGAATGCTTTTGTCCGCACACTTTAAGTCAGGAGGCGCTTTTTGCAGGCCGGGCACAAAAATCATAGATGTGCACGCCAATTCGTACCTGATTTGCAGAGGGTAGGTGGCCTCGCACTGTTCAACCAGGTGAAATCTGGGGGTTGCCGTCTTTGCCTTGCTGTTGAGGCGTCGTGCCTCCTGTGCCATCTTCTGTAGTGCGCACATCAAAAAAACGGACCGTAATTTTGACATATCGTGTGCTTATTTTGATAAAAAATGTCCGGATTTCAACTGCGTGCACTATGTTTTTATTCGATTTTTTGGCACTCTATGGCTGAGCCTGTTACTGAAAATTCAGAACTTGTCAGAGGCGCACTTTCAGCTTTTCAGCGCATTCAACTGTCATGAGGGTTTCTGCCTCAGAAGGAGTACTGTAACAGACCCGATCACAGCTCCGGAGGCAATTCCGACAATTATCCCAAGTGTGAAAGAAGAGCCGTCGTCTTGATACGTGTTTTGTTCTTGCCTGCCACTATGCGATATTTTGTTTTTCCCCTCAGTGATCTCGACAGGCCCTTTGTTTTCGCTTGACTGCTGATGCGGCTCAATACTTGTGTTGGCAGATTGGACAGATCCGGTTGCGCTGCCCGGAACCGGATCTTCTGAGATGCTTGAGAATTTGCCAACAACAGTGATAGGCTCAGTTGTAGAGTTGCCCCCAAACAGCGTCGAGTGCGCCATCACCGAATATGTTCCGGTTTGGTTAATCGGAACATAAAGAACAGTTGAGGTGTCATCCTTGTTTTTTACGGGGTAGAATCCGCCGCCCTGGCTAAAAACGGAGTTGCCCAGCCAATCAAGTGATGCCCACCCAAGAAAGTGCCCAAA
This sequence comes from Candidatus Nitrosopumilus sp., assembly GCA_965214775.1. Taxonomy (GTDB): domain Archaea; phylum Thermoproteota; class Nitrososphaeria; order Nitrososphaerales; family Nitrosopumilaceae; genus Nitrosopumilus. Next base: position 704,838 of record OZ243974.1, read on the forward strand.
GACCCCCGAAGGGACGTTTGTCTGGATGATCTTCCCGGAGGGATCCACTGCAAAAACGGACAGATTCGTATCTTCATTCTCCCACGAGATCTCTATTGCGGCATAGTTAATAGAGTCATTCCGGACATCAAAATAAAACTGCCTCCAGTCCCCTGCCATGTAGCGGTTTGCCATGTCAAAGGCCCCCTTGGCATACCCGGTTCCATACATTATGTCCTCGCTGTGCTTGCCTTCCAGAACCACAGTCGAGCCGCTCTGATCAACGGGAGTCTTTAAAACAAAGGACACGGGGGCATTAACCGTGTGCATGTCGCCTGCAAAGTTGAGAAACCCCTGGTAAACTCCGCTAGGGAGATCTTTTGGGGGGACCAGAGTCGCGTCAAATTCGGATTTGCCGTTTGCAGGAACTGTGATTGACTCTGATTCAGTCCAGATCACAGGCCACCTTTCCTTTTGGTAATAGCTTGCAGAAAGCGTATATCCCATTGACGTCGAGTTTGTCTTCGTGTCGCCCAGCCAGTAGGAGTATTTTGTCGGAACTGGGTAAACCCCGACTAGCGGAACCCCCTCGAATTTCTCGCCGGGCTCTGTTAGACGCAGTTCTTGGACTGTCCCCCAGGAGCCGGCCCTGTTTATCATCGAGAGTTCGCTGCTTGTGATTTTTGTATCGTTGTCAGAGTCTATCCAGTCATAGATGTACAGCGAGGATATCTGCAGATCATCTGCATAGACGATGGTGTCGACCGTATTGTTCATGAAGCTGTCAAACGGAAAATTCACGTTTAGGATCATCAATTCCGTGTCTGCAGGGATCGGGTTTGACTCGTCAAAAAAGTCACCCGTACTTGAGTGGTGCCTTACATCTGAAAGCCGGACATAGTTTGGGGCATACACCCCGGTCTTGTTTAGGATCGGGTCCTGCTGGAGAACGGCTGTTTGCCCGTCATATTCGGTTCTTTGGATCAATGACAGTCTCTGGGGTTCGACCCTTACAACGATGTCCTCGTCAGTCGGATTTTCAATGGTATATGTTGTCGTACTGCGCCCTTCTGGCAGCAGGTGGCCTGCAAACCAGCCTGTCATGGGGATAGGCTTTGCAGGCAGCCCAAACTGTTCAAATCCGATCTCAGTAGAGTTTACGTTATCCATGGAGGATTCCAGGATCTCCCGCAGGTTTTGGTATGATCTGTCGTTATGTACAATAAAGATGCCGTTTGTTCCGTTTACAAAGTCCAGTGCCTTTGAAACGTCTGCCAATCCGGCACCCTGGGTGAACGGGTCGTTTTTCAGATCAGATGCCGAAGACATCAAGATGTTCTTTATCAGAAACGGATCATAGTCTTTGGATTTGTCTTTCATTGCCTCGATTATAATTGCCGCACTGCCAGAGACGATGGGGGCAGCCATGCTTGTGCCCCCAAACAGCGAGATTGGCTCGTCTCTGCCGGAGTCCTTTTTTGGCGTCAGGACGTTTGATGGCGTAAACCCGTGCGCCCCAATGCTCATCACGTCAGGCTTGGGATCCCCGATTATGCCGGGGCCCCGGCTTGAGAAATCCACCACATGGTTGTAGTGCTCAGTGGTGTTTCCGAACCTTGGCTGGTCCTTGAACTGGCCATATCCCACAAATACGTTGTTTGTCGTTGCGCCGACAGAGATTCCAAACGGGGACGCGGTCGGCAGTCCGATCGTCCCGTAGCCGTGTCCGGAATTTCCCGCACTTGAGACGATTGCCACCCCGGGATAGTCCTCATCCAGCGAGTTAGGGATCGTCAAGACTCCCAGTATCAACGAGAGGACATCCATTCCCGGGGCCGCATCAAGGGTCGGGAAGGTAGAAACCCCCCAGCTGTTTGAAATGACGTCTGCCCTAGGATGCCCCGAGAATTCCCAGTCGGTTCCGTTGTTCTCAAATCCCGCCGCCCACAGCCACCCGTAGACCGTATCGCCAAACCACAGTGCCTTGACCGGGATTATCTTTGCGTTTGGGGCGGCGCCTGTGATGGTGTATCCCTTGGAGTCATTGTAAATGTCATAAGTCAGATGGCCCCGAGAGACAATGGATGCGGCACTGGATGTTCCATGACCCTGAAAGTCAGTCATCAGTCCGAAAAATTCGCCGTCAGGATCCAATGGCGGAAGGACTGTCCCATTTATTGCGTTCAGGGAGTCATGTATGTCTGCCGTAGAGTTGCTGCCCCCAATGACACCATAGACGTCCAGAACCTGTGCCCCTACCGTTCCGGCGCTATAGTCAGGCTTGCCGTCATCATCAGAGTCATATACGAGAAACTCTTTTCCGCTTCCCAGTACGATTGGCTGCTCATCGGTAAAGTCAAAGTCATAGTCCGGCTCTTCTTCAGGCTCTAGGTCAGATCGTGTATAGTCCTCCCATGATGTCGAGAGATCGGGGATTATCGTGTCATAGACTCCCGGCTCAAACGAGTCGACTACCAGAACCGGTACGACCTGGACTGTTGTTGCTGCAAGGGGTCCGGACAGTGCGCCCTGATATATGACTCCCAGATGGTAGACGCCGCTCTTTGACTGGATGTAGTCCCTGTTGCTGCTGCCGATTTTCATGTCGTTTGCCAGCGTGCCGTTAAAGACGACTGATGAGCCCAGCTGTGGGAAAAACGAGTTGTAAATTGGGATCTTGCTTCCCTTTCCCCCCTGCGAGACGTCCAGGAATACGCCGTCCCTTGTGACATATGCAGACGATGTCATGTGTGGCGGGAGGGGTTTGCTGTAGTTTCGGATTATCTCGTTTTCGTCAATGTATGCGAAAAATGTCGCATTTGTCAGTATGATTCCCTGGCCGTCAGGATCAAACATTACTGGATGGTTGGCCCCGTCTCTTGCAAGGGAATGCCGCATGTCCATGTTGGAAAAGTCGACTCCGGTGTCGACTATTGCTATTGTCGTTCCGTTTCCGGTATAGCCGTACTTTTCTTCTGCCATGCCGGACTTTGAGATTTGGGGTATTCTGGAGGCATCAGGTGGAGGTTGTTGCTGGTGCTGCTTCTGCTGGTGCTGCTGTTTTTCTGCGGGTAAATGAAAGTCCAGCGCAAAGTCCTCAATGACGACATGGCCTTTTGAGATCATGCTGGATGCGCTTTGCTTGGACATCAGCGCGACATGGAAAAATCCGCTATCTGAGCTGATTCGATATATAGGATTGCCGTTGTTGCTGATGTCACCTTCCAAGGGATTTGCCTTTTCTTGGCTGCTGCTGCTGATGCCTGCTGCTGCTGATGTTGTTGTTGTTCCAAAGACAAGGTACCGTCGCACATCATTTTCAGCGGTAAAAAAGTTTGGATCAACTCTGACTATTTCCGAATCAAAAACAACGGGGTTCGTGCTGCTGTTGATGCCGTCATGCAGAATTTCGTTTTCCATTGCAAAAGAATTTGCCACTCCTGCTGGCAAGAGAAGAATTGCCGGGAAGAGGAAGAAGAGAAGGAAGAAAATTGCCACCCTGTTGTTGGGCATGACTTCATGTCTCCATGTTGTATTATTATAACTATCTTCTGCGCGCAAGAATTGCAATCTGTAAGGCTACGATGAGTCCGATTGCGCCAATTATCGGAAACAATAGCGAGTTTAGTTGGGACGAGGCCTCAAAGATGAGGGGTACCGAATTTGTTATGGTTCCAGTGCTTTCGTCTATTTTGTCGCTTGCATCCTCCAGGGTTCTGTCAAAGCCTGCAATCTCGGACTTTAGGATGTCTACCTCTTTGGATGTTTGGCCCAAAATCTCGTTTAGTCGTATTATCTGATCAGAGATTCCACCCAAGTCCTGGCTTAGCACGTTGGTTGCAGCCGAGCCGTGCGATGTTGTCCCTTGGCTAAAGGCCACAACGTGGAAGACGTGGGTGCCTTCCTCAATTGGCGTGTAATCCACATAGTACAGTCCCTGGTGCAGCGTTTTAAACGAGTGTGTTAGCGGGACGGAGACTCCGGAGGGCAGATGGACGTGTGTTGTCCCCAGCAGATCTTCCGGATCGTTTCCGATTAGCAGTCCGTCGCTCGTAGTCTGGACAAACACCCTGATTGGCTGGCTTATTGCCGCAGTCTCGGGGGCAAATACAAGGGTGTTTACATGCCGTTCCACGGGAACGTCAAGCAGTTCTGTCGTCGAAGAGAACTTTACGTCAATTTTTTTGGAGATTCCGTTTTGCTCGGTGCTGATCACTTCAACGGCGTATGTGCCGTATGGAAAGTTTGCCGATGGTTGGGGCCAGGTCAACAGGGAGTAGTTGAACGTTCCGTCCGATTCTGTTGTGAGTTGATCAAACTTTGCAATTGACTCGTCTGGTGCAAAAACCCGGATGATCAGGCTCTCTTCTGGCAGTGCGCTTCCGTACACCTGGAGGTTGTGAGCAGGGGAGTACACCTTGCTGTTTGTAAACAACTCAAGGGAGTGCTGCCCATCGCCTGATTGACCAAACGAGCTTGGAGCGCCGGGAAGGACAAATGCAGTGGTGGCAATAGCAATAGCAACAACAACAACAAGGACAGCGGTGGCAAGCAGAGCCGGGGTTTTGACTTTCATTTTGATTTATCTCAAATTTCCTCCTAGATATGCATTAGGCTTGCCCTGCCTGTATGCCTGTTTGTCCTGCTACCATCGGGTGCATCATATGAAAATTATGTTGCACCATCGGGGTTGTCGCCTAATTCATCAGAATTTCTGAAAACCATACGATGTCATCCGAACCTAGGAGTGCTGGAGGAGTGGAGGCTCAGGAAAACGTGTAGGCTGAGCCAAGCAGGTAAATTAGGCGACAACCCCCGCACCATCACCAGCGTTCTCCTCCATCCATTTTGGGTTGCTTTTCCTGATCGCATCTGTGGCCTTCCTGTCACAGAATGCCCGCAACGGCGTCTGGTAGTTGTCGATATCCGGCGGCCAGTGCAGCCTGTCCTCGTTGTAGTATAACAACGAGCAGAAGTCTTTGAGTCAAGACATGGCAGATTGCCCGTGAAAGACCTCAACTATTTGTGAGCGCTGCTATAACCTATGTATGCAGGCAGGCTCTCGTGGTTCCACATCTCCTCCTTGATGCTCCTGTGGAACCTCTCCGGCTTCCCGTTGGTCTGCAGGTGATACGGCCTAGAGTTTATCAGATCTATTCCGCAGTTGAGCAGCTCCTCCTCAAAGGCAGTAGACGTCCACCTGCCTTGGGCGGGCCCTTCTTCTTCCTCTTCCTCTTCGGATTTGAGTACGCCCTGACAAAGTACTTGTCGTTGTCTGAGAGGATTGTGGCAGACGTACCGAATCGAGTCACGGCCTGCCGCATGACAGTCACCATGCTCTCCGACGTGGTCTTCCTGAGCAGAGAGTTGATTCGAAATTAGCAGATTCAGATTATTTGTGGATAAACGTACAAAACAACTCAAAACACCAACAAAATACAAGTTATCTGTGAAATCACCTGAAAAATTCGTACGGCTTCTAATTTCGGATCATCTCTATGATTCTAATCTTTGGATCAAAAACAGTTGTCAGCAAGAGTTTACCCCTCCGGCGACACTGCTGCTGATTGGATCCCTTATGATCATGCCTTCCACGCCGTATCTCAGGTGAGAGGTAAACTCCCATATCAAATTATGCTGATTCCCTACACGGGCCGCTGCGAGTGTGCGTTGCTCAGTCAGACGCATTCACTAGATATTTCATCGCTTTATATCCCTACCAGTTCTCAAAGTCATACGTTTTTTTATGTGCGGACTAGCGTATTTTTTAACATATGTTACCATTTTATGAGATTTTTTCAGGCTAAATCTGTGCCTTGATCCTCTTCTTTCCCAAGAGGTTTTTGTATAGCAAGACTGCCTCTGACTCGTCCTTGGGCCCAACCACTACAGCAGAGCCCTTTCTCATAAAGCTTACAGACAGATCATCTGTCCTCAATGACAACCCCAGATCACCCTGGTTCTCGACTATGAATCCCTTTTCCTTGGCAATGGACGTAACACAGTCAACGTCAAGATCAAACGTCTCTGTGGGGGTTATGGAGAAAGTCCGCTTGCCGCGATTGCGCCCGCATAACTCCTCTAAAATCAGTTCCTCTTTTTCTTTTTCTTTTTCTTCAGCAACCTCAAGTCCCTCTCCTACTTCTTCTTCTTCTCTTCCTCCTCCCGTGCCACATATTGGGCACTCGGCGGCCCTGAAAGTCCTAGCATTGCTAAAGTCAAGACTGTCTAAATCGACATGCAGAATCCTTTCAGACAGGTTTGGTTTTTTTCCAAGAATTATCTTTACGGCTTCTGCAACTTCAATTGCGCCAATGATTGAAAGTATCGGTGGATGGACGCCTTCAATGCTGCATGTCGGCATTGCGTCCTCGTCTAGTCCGGGAAACATGCAAAAATAGCACGCGGATTTTTTTGGCAGGATCGTAAAGGCCTGTCCGGACGTTCCGACTGCAGCGCCGGTGACAAACGGGATGCCATGCATTACGCATGCCTTGTTTAGCGCGTACCTTGCATTGACACTGTCAAGGGCATCAACGACTACATCGCATCCTTGAACGGCTTCCAGTGCAGTGTAATCGTTTATGGAAATAGCAAGTGCCTCAATCCTGCATTCGGGATTTCGTTTTTGCAGCTTTCTTGCAGCCACCTCCACCTTGACCTGGCCGACATCGGCCTCATCAAACATTGTCTGCCTGTGCAGGTTTGACAGTTCGATTACGTCCCTGTCAATGATTCGCAGATTTCCAACCCCCATTGCAGCCAGTCTGGAGATTATCGGATGTCCCAGACCGCCGGTTCCAACGACGCATATCCTGGCGTTTTTCAGTTTTAGCTGTCCGGCATAGCCGATTTCCTCTAGCATCACCTGGCGGGAGAACTTGTCCAGTTCCTTTGGCGAGAGACTTTCCTCCTCTGTCTCTGCTGCCTCAGATCCATCCCCGCTGTCTCTGCTGTCTCCTTCTTCTCCTCCTGCAACGGCAGGCAAAATGTATACCTCGTCGCCGTCTTTTAGAGCGGTTTTCATGCCGTCAGAAAACTTGGCGTTTTTTCCATTGACGTATATGTTAATTAACGAGCGCGGGGTAATGCCGTCTGCCTCTAATACGCGCCGCTTAAAATCATCTCCCATTGCCTTGGAAATTTTTGCAAACGCATCACTTAAAGAGTCAGCAGACATCGCGGTTTTCTTCTCTCCTTTGCCCTGGTTCAAGACAGAAGGTATGGTAAATGTAATGTTGCTTGCCATGTCTATCACTGGTCAACTGCCGCCGATATTTTGCCCACATCTGCCTTCATCACTGTTGGCTTTTCGAGCACTTCCATGATTGATTCAGTTGCCTTTAGGCCGTTTCCAGTGACATAGCAGACCACCTTTTCATCTGCATCAATCTTGCCCTGCTCTGCCATCTTTTGCAATACGGCCACAGAGACGCCTCCTGCAGGCTCTGTGAATATTCCCTCGGTTTTTGCCAAAAGCAGTATTGCATCAAGGATTTCTCTGTTATTTGACTCCTCGGCAAACCCGTTGTATTGTTCGAGCCGCTTGAGGACATACCTGCCATCTCCCGGATCCCCAATGGCCAAGCTCTTTGCAACAGTATCAGGGTTCTCGACCGGGATGACGACATCCCTGCTGTTTTTCTTAAATGCGTCGACTACCGGGGCGCATCCATGGGGCTGCGCTGCATTAACATGCATGCCAGAGACATCGTCAAGCAGTGAGACGGACTGCAGCTCCTCAAATCCCTTGCATATTGCATTAAGCATTGCGCCACTTCCCACCGGAACAACCAGCTGATCTGGCACCTGCCAGTCCAGCTGCTCGGCAACCTCATATGCCAAGGTTTTAGAGCCTTCCACATAGTACGAACGCATGTTAATATTAACAATCCCGATTCCCTTGCTGTCGCCAATCTGGGCGGCAATCCTGTTTGCATCATCATAAGTGCCATCGACTGCAATGTAGTTTGCGCCATAAGACAGTGCCTGAGCTATCTTTGCCATCTCAATGTCACTGGGGGCAAAGATATGACAGGCAAGTCCGCCTTTAGCTGCATGGGCGGCAGTTGCAGATGCAAGATTGCCCGTAGAGGCACAGCCTACTGCAGTCATTCCGAACTCCCTTGCCTTGGAGACTGCAACGCCGGCCGGCCTGTCCTTAAAGGAGAATGTAGGGTTGACAGAGTCGTTTTTGATGTAGAGGTTCTTCAGTCCCAGATGATCCCCTAGTTTTTCCGCTTTAACAAGGGGAGTCATTCCGGCATCGATGCTTACAATGCTTGACCTGTCCTCGATTGGGAGCAGTTCAAAATATCTCCAGTAAGTCTTTTCCCTGCCTGCAAACGTGTCTTTGGAGACGGCAGCAGGAATATCGTATCTTACGTCAAGCGGCCCAAAGCAGTCATCGCAGACATACTTGAAGGCAGGCTCGTAGCTTTTTTTGCATTCCCTGCATTGCAGCAAAATTCTAGCCAAGATCAGTCCTTGTTTTGACAACATAGATAAAAAATCCTAATATCAAGTTAAGTAATACTTAATTTTGTCAAATAAAAATTTAATGAAAAGCGACCCGAGATGGATGGAGAAGAATACTAATGATGGGGCAGAACTAATTTCCGTATGAAGCAAATATTCCAAGATATGGAAAGTCAATATTGGTTCCTTTTTCTGAGATGATCCGAAATTAGAAGCCGTACGAATTTTTCAAGTAATTTCACAGATAACTTGTATTTTGTAGGTGTTTTGAGCCGTTTTATGCAAATTCGTTCACAAATAATCAGAGTTTGCTAATTTCGAATCAACTCTCAGGGGGACGTGACTTCAATCCTGCCTAGGGCCATCATATTACTTTCGGATCACCACTCAGGGCCGCCGTCATCCGCACCAACTGCTCTCAGTGAAAACTAGATCACCGCAACTTCAGGGCAGGTCTGTTTGATGCAAGTTCCTTATGCATGATCAGAGTCTGCCGATTTCGAATCAACTCTCATGGTGTTATGAAAGCAAACCTTCTCGCCCAAATGGCATGCAGGTCCAGACGGCTCAACAAGGTAAATGACTGCATCAGAGTCACAGTCAACTAGTATCTCTTTGATTTTTTGCGTGTTTCCCGACTCTTCCCCCTTCATCCACAGTTTGTTTCTAGAGCGGCTCCAAAACCAAGAGTTGCCAGTCTTTTTGGCCAGCTCAAGAGATTCCTTGTTTGAATAAGCCAGCGTCAGAACTGCCTTGGTGTTTACATCCTGAACAATTACTGGCACCAGTCCGCCGCCTTTTTCAAAATCGATTTCGTCAACGGACTTGTCCATAGCATCTCATCACAAAATTTCCTTATATTCGTACAGGGATATTCTTGCCTTGCAGGACTTTTTTGACCCTGTCGACTGACTTGTCTTCATAGTGAAAAATTGAGGCTGCCAGTGCCGCATCGGCGTCTGATTTGTCAAATATCTCATACATGTCTTCGGGCTTGCCGCATCCCCCAGAAGCAATTACAGGCACGGATACGGCCTCCACAATCTTTTTTGTCAGCAGGACGTCATACCCGTCCTTGGTTCCGTCTCTGTCAATGCTAGTCAAGAGAACCTCCCCTGCGCCAAGCTCCGTTGCTTTTTTTGCCCACTGAATTGCATCAAGCCCCGTTCCTTTCTTGCCCCCATAGATGAAGACTTCAAACCAGAACTTTCTGCCATCACCGTCATCTTCACCACCACCACCACCACCTTCTTTTTCATCTTCTTCCTCAAAAATTGTTTTTGCAGGATCACCACCATCCACAGAATAGTTTCTTTTTGCGTCAATTGCGATGACTATGCATTGCCTTCCAAAAACATCCATGAGATCTGCAAGCAGCGTCGGGTTTTTTACGGCGCCGGTGTTTATCCCTACTTTGTCTGCTCCGCTAAGCAAGATGTTCCTGGCGTCATCCATGCTGTTCACGCCGCCGCCAACAGTAAACGGGATGTCAATCACTCTGGCGACGCTGGAGACAAGTTCCTTGATTGTCTTTCTTTTTTGTTGTGATGCAGTAATGTCCAAAAAGACCAGTTCGTCTGCCCCGTCCCTGCTGTATTTTGATGCAAGCTCCACAGGGTCCCCTGCATCCTTTATTGATTCAAAGTTCAATCCCTTGACAACTCGCCCGTTATCTACATCCAAGCACGGAATGATCCGCTTAGTTAGCAAGCTGCTTTGCCTCCCTAATCGAGATCCTGTTTTCGTAAAGCGCCTTTCCCAAAATCACCGCAAAGGGATTTTTCAGTCGCACGCGCGATACATCGCCAACGTTTGATATGCCGCCGCTGGCAATTACGTTTGCCTTTTGAATGGCACATGCTTTTTCCAGGAATTCCAAGTCGGGTCCCTGCATTGTGCCGTCCCTGCGGACATTCGTAAGCAGGAATTCTGTAAACCCCATCCCTACAAATTCCTTGACTGCATCAAGCACGGACGTCGTAGAACTTTCCTGCCAGCCGTGGGTGACTATAAGCCCGTCGGCATGATCCGCTGAGATCACGATTTTTGAAAATCCATGTTTTTTTGCCATGCTGCAAAGCAGCTGCCTGTCTTCAAATGCAAGGGTGCCAATTACGGCCCTATTGGCAAAAGAGATCGCCCTGTCAATAACTGCCTCATTGCGCAGACCGCCTGCAACCTCGACAGGAATGTCTAGGTTCCCGGCGATTTTTTCGATCAGATCCAGGTTGCTTCTTCTTCCTGTTCCAATTGCCGCATCCAGGTCAACAATGTGCAGCATGTCAGCGCCGTCTTCCTCCCATTTTTTTGCAGTTGACATCGGATCATCGCTGTAAACTGTTTTTTGCATGGGATCCCCCCTGTATAGCCGGACTACCTGCCCATCCATCAAGTCAATTGCCGGAACTATCTTCATTTGACACACTCTTGCAAAAAATTCTTCAGCATCAGTGCCCCGGTAACGCCGGATTTTTCCGGATGGAACTGGGTTCCAAAATAATTGTCTTTTTGAACAATTGCGGGAACTTTTATGCCATAGTCAGATTCGGCAACTATCACGTCTTCCTGTGTTGCCGGGTCTGCACGATACGAATGGACAAAGTATACCCATGAGCCGTTCTCAATCCCATCAAGAATCCTGCTTTCCTGCTTGATTTCCAGGGCATTCCATCCCATGTGAGGCACCTTCAGAGTGTCTGGTAAAACCACCACATCGCCATCGATAATGCCCAGGCCTCTTTCATTTCCCTCCTGGCTTTTCTCAAAAAACATCTCCATTCCCAGGCAGATGCCAAATACGGGCGTGCTGCCTGCGACTTGCAGAAAGTCTGCCGAGCTGTGCCTTATGCTTTGTATTGCAGGATCAAAGTTGCCAACGCCGGGCAGAAAGATCCCGTCATATCCTTTCAAGCTTTCGGCCTCGGTTTTAACCTCCACAGTCGCATTTTGTTTTTCTAATGCGTTTTTGAGGCTGAAGATGTTTCCAGCCCCATAATCAAATATAGCGACCCTTGTCATTGCATTGCGCCCTTTGTACTTGGAATGCCTTTTTGTTTTGGGTCTTTGGAGCATGCAGTTCTCAGGGCAACTGCCAAAGATTTCATTGCGGCCTCTGCCTTGTGGTGATCATTGTCGCCATACTTTACGGCAAGGTGGATGCAGGCGTTTAGATTCTGAAGCAAAGACTGGAAAAAGTGTTCAAGGTCTTCTTTTGAGACATCCTCAATCTTTGCTCTCTTAATTGGCAGAGTCAGTTTGTAAAAGGGCCTTTTTACCAAATCAACAGATGCCTCAGCTAATGATTCGTCCATTGGAACAGATGCATAGCCGAATCTGGCAACGCCTGCCCTGTCTCCCAGGGCCTCGTCTATTGCGCTTCCAATCGTAATTGCAGTATCCTCAATCAAGTGGTGTACGATGTTGTCTTTGGATTCTGCTTTGACAGTAAGATCCAGCATTGCGTGCTTTCCAAGGGCCGTAATCAGATGATCAACAAAATTTACGCCGGTCAGAACACCGGTCTTTCCGGTGCCATCCATGTTGGCAGATACAAAGACGCTAGTCTCCTTGGTTTCACGCTTGATTTTGCTTGAACGCTTTTCTTTCATCAGATCACCTGAGAATACTGGTATTTGATCAGACTAAATTTAATACCTTCGGAATGTCATTAATTGATTCAAGAATCATGCTGACGCCTGATTCTGAGAACAGTTTGCGCCTGTCACCGGGGTTTGTACTCGTGCCCACAACGGCGCAAAACGTGGTGTTTACTCCTGCAAGGGCCGCATCTTTTGCCATCATGTAATCCTCCATAGAGTCGCCCACGTAAAGGCAGTTTTCCGACTTCATGGACTGAATGGCGCGAATCAGGCTTGCGGGATTTGGCTTTGCCAGATCCCGTGATTCGTCTTCTAGAAACGCAGAGCTTTTCATATCAAAGTAGTCCATCATGTCTTTTAGCGAATGGCTGATTGATGCCATTCCTCTTCCCGTAACAATGGCCATTTTTTGCCCAAACTCCTTTTGCAATGTTTGTAATAGCGGCTTTGAGAGGATAACTTTGTCATTTGAGATCATTCCCTCCTCCCCCTCCTCTTCAGAAAATTTTGACTTCCTGCCAAAGAGTTTTTCGTACAGTCGGGGCCCAAAGAACAGCTGATCAAATACGGAATATACCGGATTGCCGTGTCTGTCACCCAAGGAGCCCAGTCTTGATAGAATTTCAGATATGTCATAGGCTGATTCAAGGTATGATTGAACAGAGCGGATTCCGGTTTTGTCAGTGTTTGAAACGACCTTGTAAACAAACTCCAGGGGATCTTCCCCGAGTTTGTAAGCCGTGTAAACAGACAGAATTGCAGCGTATGTCAGATCAACCTCGTCATTGAATCCCCCGGATGCCTTGAACCCGTCAATTATCTTATGATCAATTGTTATTGAATTGATTCCTGCAAGCTCCTTGAGAAAGTACTTGCATGTCTTATCAATTGTCTTGTCATATGACTGTGTAATGTCCACTAGAACCCCGTCACAGTCAAATACGATAGAATCAAAAGATGTCTGGTTGCTCAATTTTTCATCCCAGCAGATCACGGATTGCCAGCAGGAACTTGGAATTCATTTCTCTTGTCCCCACCGTAACGCGCAAGCATCCCAAATGAGGGCCAATCCTGCCCAGTCTTCGAATTGAAATTCCTTGCTCGACTAGTGCAGAGAAGACACGCTTGTCTGCGCCTTTGGCGTCAAACAGTACAAAGTTGGCCCTTGAGTCAAAGACGGTAAAGGCGTCATACTTTCGAAGGTTTCCAACAATCCTCTTTCTTTCGGTCCTGATTGTTTCTGCGGCATCTTTCATTTGGTCTGCCCTGTCCAAGGATGCAATTCCAGCCTCAATTGCAAGGGAGTTGAGAGGGTAGGGATACTGCAGTATCTCGTTGAACACCCGGACAATCTTCTTGCTTGCTACAAAGTAGCCAATGCGAAGGCCTGCAAGGCCAAACGCCTTGGAAAACGTTTTGACTACAATCAGGTTGTCATATTTTTTTGCCAGTAAAGTTGCAGACGAGTCTGCAAACTCGCCATATGCCTCATCCACAATTACCAACCCGTCAAACTTTTTGATCAGGGATTCAATCTGGCTCTTTGAAAATTGAAAGCCAGTAGGATTGTTTGGCGAGTCCAGATACAGAATTTCGCATTTTTTAAGATTTGCATCAAACTTTTCAATGTCAAGTTTCATGGCAGACGAAAACGGGATTTTTGTGCGTGGGATTGCGTATAGCTTGCATCGCTCCTCAAAGAATCCAAACGTAGGGTCAGGTGTCAGTATTCTCGTGTTTTTTGATGCCAGATTTGCCAGGAACAGATCCAGGATCTGATCAGAGCCGTTTCCGACTCCAATCATGTTTTCAGAAACTTTGAGGTACTCTGATAGCTTTGATACCAGCTTTTCTGCTCTGCCCAGCGGGTACTCTCTGACGTCTGAGTTTGCCCTGGCATAAGCGATGACATCCTGCTGGAATCTTTTGTTAATTACGAAATTCTCATTGGAATCAAGCCTTAGCACGTCGTCGAATTTTTCTGGTTTTTTGTACCCTCCAAGCTTTGCATATTCGTCTAATTTTTTTGCATACCACGTACTCCTCTTCATGTCAATCTGCCCCTGACTGCCTCGTAGTGATTTGGCAGCCCTTCTGCCAAGGCAATGCTCTTCATGGACTCTGATATTTTCTGCAAGTCCTCCTTGCTAGATTCAATCCTTGTTAAAAGCTTGACAAAGTCCAGCACGGAAAGGGATCCCCTGACCTTGCCAAATCCGCTTGTAGGCAAGACATGGTTTGAGCCTAGCAGATAGTCACTTGCCGACGAAGGGCTGTTTTTCCCCAGCAGAATCGTGCCTGGGCTCTTGATTTTGCCCCATTTTTTGGAATTTCTGCTGATTATCTCCAGGTGTTCTGGCGCAAGTTCATTTGCAATTTCAGGGATGTCTGATGCCCTGCATACTGCAATAAACCCGTTTGACTCCAAGCTAGACTTTACAATGTTGGAGCGCTCTATGTATTTGAGTCTAGAGCTTACACCAGACTGTATTTTCTTTGCCGTACGGCTAGACGTGGTCAATACAAAACAGAAAGTGTCCGGAGAATGCTCGGCCTGAGAGATGAGATCCAGTGCTGCCAAATCAGCGTCGTTTTGCGAATCAATTATGATGCCCAGCTCCGTTGGCCCTGCCATCATGTCAATGGGCGTGGTGCTACTGACCAGATATTTGGCCAGAGTTACAAACGTGCCTCCCGGACCTACAATCTTGTCCACTTTTCTGATAGAACGCGTACCATAAGACAAGGCGCCAATTGACTGTACGCCGCCAGTCCTGTAAATTTCAGTTGCGCCACAAATGTCAGCTGCCACAACGGTTAGCGGATCTATGTTTCCGGAGGAATTCGGAGGACAGACAACAACGATTCGTTTTACCCCGGCAACTCTTGCAGGAGTGACTGACATGATGGCAGAACTAGGATATCTGGCTGCACCACCCGGTACGTAGCATCCGACACTGTCAATTGGGACAAATGATTTGCAAAGCTTTGTTTTGCCTGACCTTACTGTGATATCCTTGAATTGGCGCCTTAGAGATGATTCAGCTTTTGATAGTCTGGATTTTGCAAGATTGATGGCAGAGATCTCCGATGCTGAAACTTTGGAGTATGCGCTAGCTATGTCACGTTTTGAGACTCTTAGCGAGGAAATATCTCCCGCACCGAACTTTTTTTCATACTTTTTGATAGCAGAATCCCCGTTCTTTTTTACATCCTTGAGAATGGATTCTACAATTTTCTGGCTTTTTGAAGAGTTTTTTGCGGCTGTCATCGTCTTCCTTGTCAACTTTTTCTTCCTCTTTAGAAACTGCCCAGTGTCTTTGATTGAGATGATTTTCATCAATTCTCTTCATCACGCTTGATCTCCTCAAGCTCCAAGATTTGTCGTGGCTCATGCACCACTAGTCCCTGCGCAATCTTTCGCAATCCCGGAATTATTTTGTGAAAATCTGACTTGCTGATTACGGTATTGACTCCAAACCAGCCAGCCTCGCTTAGCGGGCTGACTGTTGGTTTTTTAAGTGACGGTACCTGTTTTAGCAGCCTTGGCAGATTCTTCTCTTTGACATTTAGGTAGATGTGCAGGTACTTTCTGCCGTGGACTGCGCCCCGCATCAGTGTGACAATGTCAAAAATCTTTTCTCTCTTTGCCTTGTCTTTGAGTGACCCTTTGTTTACGATCAGGTGGGCAGTTGAGGTCATAACCTCGTCTACAATCTTTAGCTTGTTCTGTTTGAGCGTAGTTCCTGTCTCAGTTACGTCCATTATTGCATCCACGTCCTCCGGAGGCTTTGCCTCAGTTGCGCCAAACGACAGATGAATTTGGACAGACTTGTTGCTGCCGATGCGAAGCCACGGGGTGACAATTTGAGGATCCTTGCTTCCAAAATATTTTTTGTAGGATTTGCAGCTCTTGATAAAACGGGATGCAGTTGTAAGATATTCAGAAGAGATTCTCAGAGTTCTTTTCTTTTTTGCATAATCTGCTATCATGTCATCCAGATTTTTGTATCTGTAACTGTCTGGAAACGCAATTACCAGTCTGATTTTTCCATACTCCAAATCTAAAATCGGCTCTACATCAGACTTGGTCTCTCCAACCCAGTCTTTGCCGGTAATTCCCACGTCATACAGTCCCTCATCTACCAACATCGGAATCTCCTGGGGTCTTAGCATCTTTACCATGATTTTTGGATCATCAAGGTATACTCTATAGGTCCTGCTCTTTCGATTTACCTTGGTCCATGATCTTTCTAACAGCTTGAATGTAGCCTCCTCCAAGCTTCCCTTTGGAATTGCAAATCTTACTTCAGACATGGTATACCTCCTCTCAATCTGTCGTCCATATATAATAACGTCATTAATCAGTCTTCACAGATGTAACTGACTCATGGCAATGCAGACGGCTGCATGCGGATCTGCAGGTATCATAATCTGAATTGTGTCAAATGTGGAGCCGTTTTTCTGGGAACTGGGAAGACTGTTAATTTTGCATCCAAGTATGGCGATACGGCTGATCTTTGATCATTTTGCCAAAGATTATTGTCAAACAAGTTCGGTTTTTTACATATCTACTACAGATGCAGGCGGACACTCGGTTTCTAATCTCGGATCACCTCTACCTAAGGATATGCCAAAAAGTACACATTATTATCATGTGTAATCATCACCATTTGTAATGGAGAAGATCCTAAATGTCAGGCAGCGCAAAGCTGTTCCTGATTTGCTTTTGTATCGCCTGAAACAAGCAGGCAGCACAGTAGCTAATCTGAAAGGCGACATCACCGCGGGGGACAGGCCACAGCAACAATACGGTACTCTGCAGGTTTGGCACAAAAAAAGTGATCTGGATGACTGGATAGCCGGACAGTTACGCCTGCCCTCCTCGCTGTGGGGGCCAAAACGGCTTTCAAATGATCTGATGAAAATCACACACTCAGAACTTGCAAAGCTGCGCAAAAAAGGGGCCATAGCAGACTGGAGCAGTACGAAACGAACGGCGCTGTTCCGGCTTGTCAATCCCGACATCGCCGTTATGCGCCCAACAATGACCGGATCAGAGACGGCGCCAGACGCGCCCGCGCAGACTGAACAAGACATGAAAACCACGTTTTTGTCCATAATATCAAAATCAAGAAAAGACAACACGTACAAATTTGCCTTGGGAAAAACCCTGCTTGACTATTGCAAAGGCAATCCTCCCACGGGCCAGACACAAGTAATAACATACGACTATCTTGCAGGGGAGTTTCTCAAGCATTACTGGTATCAGAGATACAAGTTCAGGCTGAAGCAGGATTTTCACACCAAAAAGACCCCCAGAATAATAACCATATTGGAACAGACGTTTGGAGAAAACCCCCCGCACAAGTTTGAGGATCTTGATCAAAACGACCTAAGGAAGGCAAGAGAGGGAATACTCGACAGCGTCTTTGGCCTGGCCAGACAGAAAAAGGGGATGGTAATTCAAAGATTCCAGCGGACAATGGAGGGAAACACGATCCGCGACAATACGACGTTCTACGATTACGATGACGAAAAAAGGGAGATAACCCTCAAGCCGAAGGCACACTACTTTTTCAGACAAAACTATGGGTTGCTTACGCGCGCACTCTTGGCCGAATGGATCAAATATCTTGAGCGGGTAAACCATGGCCTTCCCATGCTTGCAGCCAAGATCGACAACGAGGAGGCAGAACGGGGCTCCCTTAAACAGTACAGAAACGCATTTTTTGAGTATTCCAAGGACTGTTTTTACTGCAACGGGCGTCTTGAACGGGACTGTATCCATGTGGATCATTTTATTCCGTGGTCGTATCTGTTTGATAACGACGCGTGGAATCTGGTTTTGGCGTGTCCTTCCTGCAATCTTCAAAAAAGCGATTCCCTGCCGCCAAAGACATTCGTAGACGAGCTGATCAAGCGCGACTCACAGTATGAGAAGACGATGGAGATGATGCGAAAGTCCCTACTGCGGTTATCCTTCAAGGGACCGTGGGAAAAAGAGATTCACAGTCATTATGCAATATGCAAGGAATACGGATTTGGCAGGTGGCAGGTGTGAGGGCTGGTTTTGCATAACAGACTTTGTGTGTTGTAATCGATCCAGATCTAGGATCATTATGAGCGCATCAGGCCATGCTCAGCATGCACGGATGACGGCAGTAGTAATATGCAGACCACCCGGTCTATGAGATAAAGACAACCAAGCCATGCTCAGCATGCACGGATGACGGCAGTAGTAATAGCAGCAGCAGTAAAACATGACGCATGAAAGGAAGGTGACCCAATGCATCTTGCTTTAGTTGCTTTGTCCAAGCAGTTCTTTTGCCCTGTTTACCGAAATGTTGCCTTCTTGAATCATCTGCAAAGCTATCCTGTCAATCTGCTCAGCTGATGCGCCTCCTGCAGATGCCAGATTTCTGGCATGGAGCCTCATGTGGCCTTTCTGAATGCCGTCAGTTGCCAGCGCCCTCATTGCGCCAAAGTTCTGGGCGAGACCTGCAGCGGCAATGACACAGGCCATTTCTTTGGCAGATCCCACGCCCAGGATTTTGGAGCAGATTTTTGCAACAGGATGAACGTTGATAATTCCACCGACAATTCCCACAGACAACGGGATTTCCAAAATCCCAACCAGGTTTCCCTCCGAGTCTTTTGTCCATTCTGACAGTGACCTGTATTTTCCTGTTCTTGCTGCATAAGCATTTGCGGCAGCCTCGATTGCACGGCTGTCCTGGCCTGTAGCATTTGCAACTGCGATAATTCCGTTCATTATGCCCTTGTTGTGGGTGACGGCCCTGTACACATCATGCTTTGCAAATTGATATGCATGAATCATGTCATCTACCACCTTGCTGCCTCCGACAGATTCTTTTTCAAAGACGGCAGATGCCCTGACCATGCGCCTTGTAGAATAGTTTGATAAAATTCTGAGAAGCGCCTTGCCTCCTGTAATCTTTTCGATTAGCGGAGCCACTCCTTCACACATGGTGTTTGTGACATTGGCGCCCATCGCATCGCCCACATCAATGAGCAATTCAGCTATAAGCATGGGTTCAAAATCAGTATCAAGCCTTTTGCAGGTGATTTCCTTTGCCCCTTTTCCCATTTTTGATAGCGTGTTGCTCTTTGAATTTGCAAGTTCTAAGATTTCCTGGGCACTTTCT
Organism: Candidatus Nitrosopumilus sp.; assembly: GCA_965214775.1. GTDB lineage: Archaea > Thermoproteota > Nitrososphaeria > Nitrososphaerales > Nitrosopumilaceae > Nitrosopumilus. The sequence continues at coordinate 724,063 of OZ243974.1, forward strand.
TTAATTTTAGATATGGCGTTTTGAATATCTGCGTCCAAAACTTGAATCTGCCCAATGCTGTAAGACTCGCTGACTGTTACATCAAATCCGCCTTTGGGACGAGCAATCTTTGCTGCCTTGGATGCTGCTGCAATTACAGACGGCTCTTCGGTAACCATGGGAACAAGATAGTCCTTGTTGTTGATTTTGAAGTTTGTGGCCACCCCCAGTGGCAAGGAAAACGTTCCAAATACATTTTCTGCCATTTTATCGGCTTTCTCAAATGTGATTCCGCCGTCTGGAAGCTCCAGTAACCTGATGTCCCCATCAGAAAGACTGGCAAAGTTTTTGATTGCGTCTAGTCTTTCTTTCCTGGTTTTTTCAAAAAATTTTGAAATCGACGAGTCAGGCATTTTACTTTAATATCCTCAACAATTTGTCATCCATGCTGTCCGGAAAACCTTTTCCATCGGTATTTGAAGTAATCACATACAGGCTGCCGTCCTGGCCCTGAACTACGTCACGAACGCGGCCAATTCCACTAAGAACCGACTTTTGGGAGCTTAGACCCTCTTGAAAGTCCAGTTGATAAAGATTGGAGGCCCTCATTGATGCCATGATAAACGGAGACTCAAAGTCAAGTCGGTCTCCAGAATAGAACAGAATTCCTCCAGGCTCAATGCTTGGATCATAGCAGAGAACTGCGTTTTCAAACTTTTCGTTTCCCGAACATTCTTGTTCAGGCCAGCCATAGTTCCTTCCAGGCTGAACCAGGTTGATCTCGTCATTTTTTTCAGGCCCAAGTTCTGCCACCAGCATGTTTCCGTTTGAATCCCAGGTCATTCCCTGAGGATTTCTGTGGCCCAGAGAGTAGACGGGGGAACCTTTCCAAGGATTGTCATCAGGTACTGTTCCGTCATCGTTTAGCCGCAAAATTTTCCCTGCCAGTGAACCAAGTTCTTGTGGAAGATGCGATGCGTCAGAAACAGTCCCGGTTCCAGCATACAGTTTGTTGTCTGGTCCGAACTTTAAAAATCCCCCATTTGTAAACTGTGATCCAGGAATCCTGTCAATAATTGTTTTTGCATCCTGCAATTTGTTGTTTGATTCAGTAATTCTGACGATCTTGTTCCATAGTTGTCCGTCTTCTTGATATGTAGTATAGACATAGATGAGACTGTTATTAGAAAAGTCGGGATGCAATGCCATGCCAAGCAGCCCTGCATCAAACGCATCCACAGTCCTAAAAGTTGCAAGGGGGGATTCCAGCAAGACTCTGTCTTCTATCACCCTAATCAAGCCGTCCTTCTCAGTTACAAATACTCTGTTTTCGTGTACGGCAATGGCTCGGGGCTTGTCCAAGTTGGTTGCCAAAATGGCCACAGAACCACCATCCGGATTTGAGTCAGGCTCGGGCAACGGGATGGGATCTGAGGGGGATGTCAAAACAAATATTGAAAATATTGCGGCCATTGCTATTGCTCCAACCTGTATTCGTTTGTCCACAGGAAAACGATTTTTCAAATCATATTAATTTGCTTTCAGGAGTTCAGCCAAATGAGATGTGAGTGGATTGTCGTTTTTATCTTGGCGGTGGGCGTAGTTTGAGGCGTCGTGTTTCTTGCCCAGACTTTGTTTTTGCCTAGTTTTTTTGGCACACTTCTTAGCTGGAGCTTGAGGCTGTCCGAATTGGTTCCATAGTTGGTTGATCCATCTTTGCCCAAATGCAGTCAGTTTCAGGCGCAACACTAGACATTTTTGGGCATTTGGCAGTTCAGAAGGCTGAAATCGCGCAAGCGGCAGCACAGATATGCACGTAGCATTCGTATTTGCAAAGCGGCATTTTGCACGCATGAATGCCATACTACTACTGTTGGAACAAACAAACAATGAAAGAGGTTCACGCGATTTGTTAGAACGGTGTCAATAATGGGATTCATCAAATTTTCCACATATGAGAATTAAATAAAGGCATGAAAACGAGCGCCTGCTCCAATTTTGATTCTTGCTTGAAGCAGAGTATCGGCGGGGTTGCTGAAAAATACCAGGGAATTAAAAAGGCATAGAAAAACATGGTAAAAATAATTCCGGAATACAACATGGCAGATCCCCGGAAAGATTGTGAATGGATTTGTGACAATCATTTTGCGGACAGAATGAATGGTGGCATTTGCCATCAAGCCAGATTAAGATGGCACTGAAAGATGGAAGAAAATCGGGATGGAGAAAAATGAATGTCAGATAACATGGGAGAAATGAAAAATCATTGCGTCATTACACAGATGCTTTTTGTATTTACGAACCGCATATAGGACATGACTAGAAAGAATTAACAGGGCACATGCAAGTGCAGCCTTTTGAGCCTTGGAGTAAGTTTGTCATCATCATACAAGGGGGAGATCCTCCAATCATCTTAAGACACAGGACAATCCTGTCAAAATCATAACGATATGTCGATCATACCAACCAGCTGGAGGATTCATATCTTTGGATGCACACAGTGTCACCGATGGCGTATGTGTATCAGATGTCGGTAATGTGTGCCCTGCATAATTGGCAATTTGCCAATGAAACTTTTTTTGAAAATCAGGATATGATATTGCAGACAATCTCACACTGGAAGACAAGTTCATTGTCAAGTTTGCCACAATATGGTTGATAAGACCTGACAAACTGCATATTCCGGTGATTTTGTTTTTCCATGGATGACAGCAGGAGTATGGTGACAATTAAAAGGTCTTGAACACATGGGACGGACTACGCAGGAGGATATTTTTTGATGATCAAAGACTTTCAATTGTCACTAGTTTTACCATTATGGGATTTTTCAAACAAGCCATAAGTATCAGAAGGGCCAAACGTCAAACAGAAACTTTAGAAATAAAACTCGCCGGTATGGCTCAGCAGTTAGAGTACGGGTTCGATAAGCTCAAACCCGATACCTTCGGATTTGCGGATTCGATCCTCTCTCCTCCCCCGCCACTACGGGTTTGCGACTTTCATTACAAAAATACCTAATAAAATCTACCAACAGTCAATCTCGCGCCTGAAAGATAAAACCCTCCCTCACCCCAATAGTGCCCAGCATCTTCAGTTACAAATCAATCATTCTTGTTACAAAATGGGCATGATGCTAAAGTTGTTATTCATTACGTATATACGGCCAGGATCCAATCCTGATTCAGCGGGGTGGGGAAGCCAGGTCATCCCGGCGGGCTCATAACCCGCAGTTCAGTAGTTCAAATCTACTCCCCGCTATTCTGACTTGCTAACTAATTGAAAACCATGACGAATTCTCAAACTCCGTATTGTTTTTAATCCCGGCCCGCTGGGCGGGCCTAGTCAGATGTCTGTGGGCAGAAATGACAGGCAGGTATGATTTTTTTTTCAAATCCCTTGTTTGCTCCAAAACGACTTTGTTTTTTGATTTTCTGCCGCACATGACACATTGAAACCCCTGGTTTTTTCCCTTGGACTTCATGTTTTTTTGACAGTCCTTGCAAAAGGGATTCCTGAGAATCAGCTCCCTTTCCAGATGCAGAATTTTGATGAACTCCAAATTCAGTGTTCTGGGATAAAGTTTCGAGGACTTTCTGACTCCCCCTCCTACAAGCAGCTTGTCTCCCTTGATTAGTTTTGATGCCACAGGTGTCATTCCCGTCGGCCTGTACACCATGCAGTTAATTTCAAAGTTTTTTGAGTTTATTTTAAAAAATACGTGTCCGCCTTTGGCAATCTTTGGCGAGCTAGACACGGTTCCAAGCAATTTTCCAGACGAATACGGTTTCAAGTTTCCGGGATTTAGATCATTTTTTAAGTGATCTCCCGTTCCTTGGTTTGATTTAAAGATCATGTATCCGCCTAACTTTTCATCTGTCTTTATCATCTTGGAAGCCAATAGCAAGGAATCAACATCCTCGCCGCGAATTCCATAAAATACAGGATCAGGCCCGTGAGGCGCAATAAGAACACGGTTCTTTTTCGCATCAAAACTGTTGAATGTTTTTGGCAAAGTTTTCTCATGCATTGATTTTACGCTTTGGGCAGAGATGTTTCTCGGAGTGCCAAACTTTGATTGCTTTCTATAGCTTAGCAACTCCAAAGTGCTGTCATCAAATTCATATCCAATTGCACCAATTGCACCAACCAGTCCCTGCCCGTTGCCATGATAAAAAAACTCCAGATTGTTTTTTTTGGCAAATTTTTTTGCATTGTTCCGGCTGACTAGTTGCCACAGGGCCAAGTTGCTAAACTCAGAAAAATCCTTTGGGATTTGATCACTTTGAAAAAACACCAGGCCCGGGTTTGCGCCGTTTTTGACATCAGAATACTTGGAGACCAGTTTTTTGATCTCGCGCTTGATTTTTTTTGGATTCCTTGTTTTGACTCGAAGTGAGACTGCGCCGTTGCCACGGGTCTTCCACGGGATGTTCGGATTAAGCCGGATTAGACGCGGATAGTCAACAAATTCTGTCTTTTGCTTACGAAGCAAATCCACAATCTTGAATGCAAGAAACGTCGTACACATTCCCTTTGGGGAATCAGTATCATCAAATCCAATGTTTAGAACGGTTTGGTTTGGCATGATTCATCACCGAGATATCAGGCATTTTTACTTGTTGTCAGGTTCCGTTGATTTAAATTAATAAGGCCAGATTCCAAGCTGAGTTGATCATAGTTGATGAGAAGAGAATATTCAGGGAAATTGAAGAAAAAAAGCCCGCCTCTGTCTCGCTGAACGGTCCTGACGGGATTTTGCCCCAGGTTCAGGCAACAGCCACAAGGATCTCCAAGAGATATGGAATTCCAGCCTATGTTCTAGCTGATACAACATGGGGAACATGTGATCTGAATTCAAACGGTTCTAAAGTATTAGGAGCTGAAATACAGTTCAACATAGGCCATACCGTCAATACAGAGTCGCTAGGAAAAAATTTGGTGCTAGTTGACGCATTTGATGACGTGGAGTTTGACAGTGTGGCAAAGAGATGCAGGGAAATTCTCCATGGAAAAACAATTTCGTTGGTAACTGACAGCCAACATTTGCACCAAGTTGACAGGGTTGAAAAAATTTTGACGGATTCTGGAATCAGAGTAAAGATTGGAAAGGGAAAGGGGCAGCTAAGTGACGGGCAGGTCTTTGGTTGTGAATTTTATCCGGCAGCAGAATTAAAAAAAGAGGTTGACGCTTATGTCTTCTTGGGACAGAGCAACTTCCACGCATCCGGAATTGCGTTATCAACCAACCTGCCCACTTATGTTTTAGATCCGTACTTTAACGAGGTAAGGGAAATAACTGACTTTGCCCAGAAACTGAAAAAGAAAGCAACGCTGGCAATCTACAAGGCTGCAGAAGCAAAAACCTTTGGAGTAATCGTAGGACTAAAAGAAGGGCAGCTATCCAAGGTGTTTGCGCTAAAAATCAAGAGGGAGTTGGAAAGAGAGGGAAAAGAGGTCCAGTTGTTTGCCCTAACAGACATCACCAACGAGAGATTGCAGAACTTGAAGGGAATTGATGCGTTTGTGCAAGTGGCATGTCCAAGAATTTCAACGGATAACCACTTTGACAAACCCGTCTTATCCACCCCACAAGCCAATGCATTGCTGAAAGTCCTAAGAAACGAAAGCATTGACGGATACCTGGAAATTCCTCACTGGCTTTAACCAGAGATTGATTCCTGAAGTCTTGAATTTCCAATCAGCAGATGTCCAAAGCGTTTTGATCTGGCAGTATGCTCCCAAGTCTCGGGTTTTGAATTATGACAAATTCAAGGGTTCGGAGAGATTCGTTGGTTTCAGGATTCATTGCCAGACTGCAGGATTTCTCAAAGCACGTCCTAGTTTTCGGATAGCATTTCAGGATTTTATCGCAGCGTTGGACGGATTTCGCATATCTTTCCATTGAAAAAAGTGATCGCCCTGATACAGTACAATGATGTGCATCAGGCCACTGTCCACGACCCTCTGCCTGTTGTTCTGCCATCATCCCGTGCCCGGGCCTAGCCCATTTGCTTCATCATCCAAAAGGAAGCTAACTTTTGGATCACTTACCATCATCAAGGTCACAGATTCGGTTTCATGATGATTTTTCCAAACATGCCCTTCCCTTTGAGCATCCGGGTGTGTGCCTCTGCTGCCCTCTCCAGCGGATATTCAGAATCAATAACAGACTTTATCCTTCCTTGGGACATCCAGAACAACCCTTGTTCCAATTCTGCTCTTGTCCCTTGGGTTGAACCTAAAATGCTGATTCCCTTAAAGAAGATATGGCGCAGGTCGGTTTTTGCCATATAGCCAGTCGTAGCCCCGGTTGTAACAATTGTTCCACCGTAGTTGAGCATGGCCAACTCCTTGTTCCAATGAGAACCGCCAATATGTTCAAAAATTACGTCGACTCCGGCAACGTCTCCATATGGTTTTGGAAGTTTCTTGGCAATGAAATCGACCTCTTTGTGCCAGTCCTCTTTTCTGTGATCAACGGCATAATCTGCACCAAGTTCAAGCAATCTGCCAAGCTTGTCCGGACTTGCAGTTGCAATTACCGTGCAGCCAAACAGTTTTGCAATTTGAATTCCATAATTCCCAACGCCGGAGCCTCCCCCCATAATGAGCACTGCCTGTCCGGGCCGGATCTTTGCGCGTCCAACTAGCATGTGCCAAGACGTAAGAAGCGTCATTGACGCTGCAGCTGCCTGCTCATATGAGATGTTTTCTGGAATCCTTACTACGTTGACTTCTGGCAGATGTGTTTTTTCACAATACCCTCCCCAGAGCGGACCGGTTTCAAATCCCCAGACCTTTCTTTGTTTGCAGTCGTATTCCCTTCCGCTTGTGCAACGCCTACAAACCCTGCAAGACATGTTTCCGTGAGAGACAACCCTGTCGCCGACCTTGAAATTTTTAACGTCGCCCCCTACAGCAGTGACTTTGCCTGCAGCATCGGTGCCAGAGATGTGCGGCAGGGGAACCGCCAGGGGCTTTCCCCTCATTGCCCAAATATCATCATAGTTTAGGGCTGCTGCCTCGACCCTAAAAACAACCTCGTTAGGCTTTGGAACAGGTTCAGGAAGATCCTTGATTTGTAAAATTTTTGAATAATCGTCATCTGTTGCATATTCATCATATACCAGGGCCTTCATCGTTTGTCCACAATTTTTTAGGGATATATGATTTGCCAGAGAGGTGAACTGAAATTAGAAGCCGTGCGGATTTCTCAGGTGATTTCACAGGTGATTTGTGTTTTGTTTTTTTTTGATCTGCTTTATGCAAATTCGCTTGCAAATGATCAGAACTGCCGATTTCGAACCAACTCCCAGGATCAAAGTACGGGGTCATCCCTCCTCAAACAGCTAGGGGCAAACTGGCATGCAGATGTGGTTTTCATGCTCGGCCATAAAGGGGATGTGGCCTCGTACGGATCAGATACAGTCAAGTGAAACGCAAATGGGATCGTTGCTTTTGCATTGCTGTTGGGGCGTCGTGCACCATGCCCGGTTTCTGTTTGTGCTTGGTTTTTTTGGCACATTTCACTCAGCTAGCTGGAATGCCATAAACAATTATAATCACAGAGTCAAAAACCACTACATGTCTGAAAATGCAATTTTTCCAGGGGACAAAATAGCGTCTATTGAGGAGTATGAGGCCGGATACAACACGTTTGATGACGGAGACATGGTAAGGGCAGCAACAATAGGCGAGAAGGACATTGACAAATCCGCCAGGATTGCAAATGTCAGGCATCCCAAAGTGCTGTCAATTCCCAGGGTCGGAGACGTGGTGATTGGCTCAGTTGCAGCAGTAATGTCGTCAATGATTGCAGTAGCAATCGAGTTCATCAACGGAAGTCCGACAACATCAAAGGTAGAATGCGTCTGTTCGACTAGAAACATCAGAAAAAAGAATGTTGCGCTGGTAAATGATATTGTCACATTAAAGATTGTAAATCACCTGAACGGAACGATTCATGCCACGATCAGCGAACCGCAACTAGGAGTGTTATTTACAAAATGTAGAAAGTGTGGAAAGAAAGTGGTGCAAATGCGGGACGCGGTCAAATGTATTGAATGCTCATGGATTGATGAAAGGAAGCTTTCAACAAACTTTGGAAACGGTGATTTTGTTAATTTGAGAGATTAAAAATGAACAAGGTGTCGTTCCAAGGAGAACGAGGTGCATATAGCGAGGCAGCTGCAGGCTCATTTTTCAAAGAAGAGACCATTACTGCCATTCCGCACAGCACGTTTGCCGAAGCGCTAGATGCCACAGCAAAGGGGGAATCAGATTATTCGGTATTGCCTGTTGAGAACTCGATTGAGGGGAGCGTAGGGGAGAGTTACGACTTGCTATATTCGACATCGCTAAATGTAACAGGCGAGATTTATCACAGAATTGAGCATTGCCTGATTGGAAACGGAAGGATCGAGGAAGTAGATACGGTATATTCACATCCGCAGGCTTTAGGACAATGCAGGAAGTTCATTGAGGGAAAAAACCTCAAGACAATTCCAACTTACGATACTGCGGGGAGCGTAAGGATTGTCAAGGAAATAAACAGGAACAACTGCGCCTGTATTGCTAGCAAGGCAGCCTCATCCCTATATCAAATGCCAGTTATTGCCGAAAAAATTGCAAACAATCCCAACAACTACACCCGATTTCTGGTATTATCCAAGAACAAGTCACCCGTATCGGCGGGCAGAGACAAGACCTCGATAATTTTCTCAATCAAGCACGAGCCCGGCTCATTGTTTAGAATAATTGAAAATTTTAACAAAAACAATGTGAACTTGACAAAGATAGAATCCAGGCCGACGCAACAAAGCGCGTGGGAGTATAACTTCTATGTGGATTTTGAGGGGCACCAGGATGACTCTGAAATCTCGCCAATGCTGGGCAGTATCAGTCAAGAGACGATCTTTATGAAAATTTTGGGCTCCTACCCTTCAGCAAAATAAAGCTAAAAGCCTTTTGGCTTTCGTAAAGTAAACCCCATGCTAAACCCGATGATTACCATTCCAGAGATGACCACCATCAAGTCGTATGTAAGCCAGATTGGATCCGAACTCCTGACCAGAGTTCCGGTAATTTGTAGTTCCTCATTGCCGGTATTTTCAATTTTGATGCTTGTCTCTCCGTCAGTTAGGTGGATCCAGTCTAACTTTAACTCATTTTTATGAGCAGATTCAGGCATTTGCAATCCGTGTCCGGGGCTATTCAAGGTCACATTAAAGCTGTCTCCTGCTATTGTCATCCGCTGATGCGTGCTTGCAGGTGCAGGAATTGTGTAAAAAGTTGATTCTCCGGTTTTGACATAATGTTCTTCGTCAATGGTAACAGTTCCAATATGCTGAACCAGGGAAACAAAGCCGATTCCCATAATTACAGAGCCAACAACTAGGCCGATGACGGTTCGTTTTGACAGCATAACTGTTTTGTCCTAAACGCCGTTTAAAAAATTAGCGGAACCATAGTTAAGAGTGCAAGTTCTTGAGTACAAACGCAGCTTTTCTGCTGATATGCCTGTCAACGTCAAGATCATCACACCGTCCCAAAGCATGACGAAACTGCCGTGCATATCTCTGAAAACTCGGGATTATACTCAGAGACCGCCAGGACGCGCTTTGCCTGCTGAGAGATGATCCGGAATCATAAGCCGTACGGATTTTTCAGGTGATTTCACAGATAACTTGTATTTTGTTGGTGTTTTGAGTTGTTTTGTACATTCGTCTACAAATAATCTGAATCTGCTAATTTCGAATCAACTCAGCAGAGGAATAACGGTAAAAATACAGGTGGCCACATACTATGAAATCGGCGCTGCTAAAAAATCAACTACATCAGAGAAACGTCATGGGGCTGGCTTTCGGCAAACCCTGCCCTTGAGATCTTGATAAATTCCGCGTTTTCCTGCATTCGGGAAATTGTACGGGCACCGCAATAACTAAGGCCGGAACGGACGCCTCCGCTAAGTTGTTTCAGAATATCAGTGACAGTTCCCTTGTATGGAACCATTGCCTCGACTCCCTCTGCAACATAGTCATTAAGGTCGTCTTCAAGCGAGATGGAGCCTGTTTCCTTTGATTTTCTTCCTATAGAGGCGGCCAACGATGCCATTCCACGGTAAACTTTGAAGCGCTTGCCGTTTTTGGTCAATACGGTCCCGGGAGACTCGTCGGTTCCTCCAAGCATGCTGCCAACCATTACAGAGGATGCGCCGGCAGCCAAAGCCTTTGTCGCATCGCCTGAAGTCCTGGTTCCGCCATCAGAGATGATTGGAATTCCGTGATCGCGGCCGATCTTTGCGCAATCCATTACTGCCGTAAGTTGCGGAACCCCCGAACCGGTGATTACTCTTGTAATGCAGATTGAGCCGGAGCCCACTCCGACTTTGACGGCATCCACGCCTGCCCTGATCAAGTCTTCGGCACCTTGTGCAGTTGCGGTATTTCCCGCAATTAACTCGCAGTTAGGGAATGCCTTCTTGATGTTTTTTACCGTGCTGATTGCGTTTTCGCTATGGCCATGGGCAATATCAACAACCAAAACGTCAGTTCCCGCCTCCAGCAGGGACTCGCTTCGCTCCAAAAAGTCTCCCTTTACGCCGACTGCTGCACCAACTAGAGGCCTGCCCTTCTTGTCTTTTGACGCATTCGGATAGTCAGTGTTATTTGTAATGTCCTTGCTGGTAATCAGACCTTTAATGGAACCGGATTCATCAATTAAGGGCAGTTTCTCTATTCTGTGCTTGTGCAGGATCTGTTTTGCCTCGTCTAATGAAACCCCAATGTTTGCCGTAACGACATCCCTAGTCATCACATCCGAAATTCTCTCACTGTGATCTGCAAATAGTAAATCCCTCTCAGTTACAATTCCAATTAGTTTCGAGTCAGAGTCAACCACCAAGAGCCCAGAGATCTCTTTTTCATCAGAAATCTCAAGAGCGTCCCCAATGGATTTATCAGAACTTATTGAATACGGATTTTCAATCATCACGCTGCCAGAGCGCTTTACCTTCAGGACTTCGCTTGCCTGCTCTTCAATTGTCAAAAACCTGTGAACGACCCCGATTCCCCCTACTCTGGCCATGGCCACTGCCATGGAGGATTCGGTAACCGTATCCATGTTAGCGCTGACAAACGGGATGTTAATCGAGATGTTTCTTGATAGTTTTGTGCTTAGATCGGTTTGGCTTCTGCTTGTAATATCTGAATATTTGGGTACAAGAAGCACGTCGTCAAAAGTCAATCCCTCTTTGAATTCCAATGAAACCCTGTTAAGAGAGTTTAAGATTAATTATAAGCCTTTGCGTCGTTTTGGAAAATACTTGGCAATGGAAATTGCATCCTTTGCAGAGTTGACGCTATGGGTTCGAATGATGTCTGCCCCGTTTAAAACAGATACTGTTTCTGCCGCAATGGTTCCTGCTAGCCGATCAGACGGGTCGTCTTTTTTCAGGATGCTGCCGATAAAAGACTTGTTGGAAACCGAAACCAAGATTGGGAATTTGTCCTTGATTTTTTTGAGATTTTGAATGATTAAAAGATCACGGGAGACCCAGTCAGACGAGATTTTTGTAAAAAAGGGTCCCCTGCCTGTCCTTCGGAAAAATCCAATGGAAGGATCCACTACAAGTTTTTTGGGCGAAATTCCCGATTCTTTTGCAATTTTGACACTCTGCTCAAGCAGCTGCATGGTTTTCAGCACATGGTCTCCTCTGACGATTGTACTGCTGAATGCGCACAAGACTAGATCCGGTTCATATTTGGAGATTATGTCTTTCATTTGACTGTCAAATTTTAGCCCGGAAATATCGTTGATTATCTCAGCGTTGTTTTCCAATGCTGCTTTTGCAACGCTGGAACGACACGTATCAACTGAGATTGGCAGATTGGAATGATCCTGAATTATTTTGATGGCGCCCAGAACCCTTGCAGACTCTGTCTTTTCGGATACTGCCGTGGACAGGTAGGGTGCCGTGGACATTCCGCCCACATCAATAAAATCCGCCCCGTCATCCTCGATTTTTTTTACAGCGTCTCTGATCATTGTTCTGGATATCTTGATCGATTTTTTGTAAAATGATTCTGGGCTGGCATTCAAAATGCCCATAATTCTTACCGGGCTTGACTTTCCAACGCTCACATTTGCGATTCTAGACACATGATTTATCACAAGCTAAGCCAATTTGAGTGGTGTGATGGTGATTTCAGGCTGGAATGCAAAGTATGCTGCAATCCTCAAAGAATTCAGGTATGATGAGAAAAAAGATAAAGAGTCTGCAGATTACTTGGATTCAATTCTGAAGGAATCAGACAACTACGAAAGAATTTCAAAAAAGATCAGGGGGCAGGACGTGGTTGTGATAGGTGCCGGGCCGTCGTTGTCCAGGTGCATTCCCAAACTAAAAAAAATGAAAAAAGCTATCAAAATTGCCGCAGATGGCGCATCAAAGCCGCTTTTGGAGAATAAGATCATCCCAGACATAGCCGTCACGGATTTGGATGGGGACAGGAAAAGCTTGGAGAGGATTGGAAGGGCAGGATGTATTATGGTCGTGCATGCACACGGGGACAACATGGAGAGACTAGACATGGCAAAAAAGTTCAAAAACTGCGTTGGAACAACCCAGTCAAGGCAACGCAAGAAAATAAGAAATTTCGGGGGGTTCACAGACGGAGACAGATGTGTTTTTTTGGCAAATCATTTTTGTGCTAGGAGAATCATCCTGCTAGGAATGGACTTTGGGGACAGGATAGGCAGGCATTCCTTAACAAGAAAATCAGACAGAAAAACCAAGCTTGAAAAATTGAAGAAAGGCGAGGAGTTGCTTGGCTGGCTTTCATCCTTTGCCAAATCAGAGTTGTATACTGTATCACGGCCAATTAAGGGATTCAAGAAAATCTCTTTGAATCAAGCAGATGCCATGTTTACCTAGAATGCATTTAATACCCATCAGGCATCTATCAGGATATGAAGCTCTCAGAGGAACAAATGAAAGACATTGTTGCCCTGAAAGAAAACTTGACGGGGCAGGTTGAAAAACATCAAAAAGAGATCGACATGCTTGAGAAAAATTTGGCAATTCTTGATCTTGCATTAAAAGAATCCAGCTTCACCAGAGCCTCACATCTTGGTACGGCAAAGAAGGAGAAGGAGAAGGAAGCAGTGGCGGCCACTGCCACTAAAGAAAGCCCTCAAAAAGCTGCTGAGAATCCGATTCCAATCAAGCAAGGCAACAATGGGAGAATTATTGCAAAGGCTTACGTTACGCCTGAACAGATTTCAATTGTTCTAGATGACGACGTCAAGATTGATGCCGAGACTCCTCCCTTCAAATCGTTCTTTTTAGGCCGAATCATAGGGGAGATGAAGAAAAAAGATGCAGTTGAGGCCGGGAACGGCACCATACAGAGCGAATCAGCCATAGGTTGCACCATCAACAAGAACGGTACGGACATCAGAGAGATCATTGTCAAAAATTACCGTCAAAAAGAAAGGGTTAACGAATTGATCAGCACTGCAGGATGGTCATTGACAAGAATGCTTGAAAACATGGGCAAGTGATTGCATGGACAAGATTGCCGTTTTAGACTTTGGTTCTCAGTACAGCCACCTAATATGCAGAAGAATCAGAGAATTTTCCGTTTATGCGGAGCTGGTTCCATTTGACATAAGTTATGAAGAGTTGCAAGGGCACAATCCCAAAGGAATAATTTTTTCAGGGGGTCCTTCAAGCGTGTACAGTCCAGATGCCCCAATGCCTGAGAACAAGGTTTTTGAAATGAATTTGCCCCTGTTGGGAATTTGCTATGGCCATCAGCTAATCGTCAGCAAGTATGGAGGAAAAGTAAAAAGGGCAAACAAGGAATACGGTTCCTCGCTATTGACAGTTGATGACGACAGGGATCTTCTTAATGGCGTGGGGGGATCGGTTCGTGCATGGATGAGTCATGGTGATGAGGCCGAAGAGATTCCGCCGGGTTTTCAGGTAATCGGGCATACGGAGAGTGCAAAAGCTGCGGCAATTGCTTCTGATGAAAAACCAGTATATGGAATACAGTTTCATCCGGAAGTCGTACATACGGAGCAGGGAACCGAAATTCTCAAAAATTTTGTGCTGAAAGTTTGTAACGCAAAACAAGAGTGGACCATGGAGGGTTTCATAGAATCATCAGTTCAAAAAATTTCAAGGACGGAAGGAAATATTTTGTGCGGAGTCAGCGGAGGAATAGATTCCACGGTTGCAGCACTGTTAATTCACAAGGCAGTAGGAGATCGGCTCAAATGTGTTTTTGTCAACAACGGACTGCTAAGGCTCGATGAAGAAAAGGAGATCGAGGAGATGTTCAGAGACAGTTTCAAGGTAAACTTTTTGTCAATTGATGCGTCTCAAGAGTTTCTAGGAAAATTAAAAGGGATAGGTGATCCCGAGCAGAAAAGAAAGATAGTCGGGGAAGAATTTGTGCGCGTTTTTGCCGATTTTGCTGAAAAAAACGGTCCTTTCAAATGGTTGGCACAAGGAACTCTTTATCCAGACGTAATTGAGAGCGGAGTTTCCAAAGGGCCTGCAGCCGTAATCAAATCACACCACAACGTAGGCGGGTTGCCAGAATGGCTGAACTTGGAAATTTTGGAGCCGCTAAGAGAGCTGTACAAGGACGAGGTCAGACAAATTGCAAAGATTCTCGATGTTCCAGAAAAACTATTCATGAGACACCCGTTTCCCGGACCGGGCTTGTCTGTAAGAATTATTGGACAAGTGACCCCTTCCAAACTTCAGATTTGCAAGGTTGCCAGCAGGATTGTTGAGGACGAGCTGCTTGAAGCTGGTTTGTACAACAAAGTGTGGCAGGCATATGCTGCAGTAGGCGACGACATGGCAGTGGGAGTCGTGGGGGATGAAAGGCGATATGGCAACATTGTAATGATCAGGGTGGTGGATTCTATTGACGCGATGACAGCTGACTGGACTAGGCTGCCGCACGAATTACTGGAAAAAATCAGCAACAGAATTACAAATGAGATTGAGGAGGTTACTTGGGTCACATACACAGTTTCCAGCAAGCCCCCGGCAACAATCGAGCCCCAATAGGGACAATAACGGGGTATGGAAAAATCGTATAGCAACGAGCAGAAATAATTGAGGTTTTTTACGTGTAGTTATGACCTGCTTTGACTCAAAGACTCCTGCCCGTTGCTATAATCATATGTGTCTCAAAAACAAAATTCAGATGGTGCCAAGATAAATGGCAATGCAAACAAACAGATTAGTGCAAAAAAGAGGATATGTGTAGCCTATGGCCTGCAATTTTTTTTGACTAAATGACTCCAGCTTGGAAATCAAGGCAACAGCGCAGCGCCAAATACGCCTGCCGAATCGCCAAGAGAATTTCGGATTATAGGAGTGTCAATGCTGTCTGAGAATACTTTTTCATATACGCTTTCTTTGCCCAGTGAATAAAGAAAGTCAATGTTGGACAATCCTCCCCCAAGAACTATGGCATCAGGATCCAGAATGTCAATTACGTTGGCCAGCGCAGCGCCAAAGTTTTCCAAAAATTCTGTCTTCCATTGCACCCCAACATCAGAACCCAACTCTGTTAGAATTTCAGGAAGTCTGACTGATTCGTTGGACAGGGCGGTCCACCTTGATTCTAGTGCGGGTCCACTCAGGTAAGCCTCCACACAGCCTGATCTGCCGCAATAGCACGGGTTTCCGCTTGGATGTAAAATGTGATGGCCCCACTCGCCTGCAATCAGGTTCCTGCCTGCGTGCAGTTTTTTGCCAATTACGATTCCTCCTCCAATGCCCGTTCCCATGATTACGCCAAAAACAACATTGTAGTTTACCGCCGAGCCCATTGTTGCCTCTGCCATTGCAAAGCAGTTTGCGTCGTTTTCCAGGGAAACATTAACTTCCAACCTGTCTTCTAGATCATTTTGGATTGATCTTCCAACAAGACACTGCGTATTGCTGTTTTTTATCGTACCTGTCTGTTTTGAGACTGCGCCAGGCGTGCAAATTCCAAGAGTAAAGTCAGAGACGCCCGAAGTAATGTCTGAAACCAGGCTGGCAATTGAGGAAATGATTTGTTCATAGTCGTTTCTGGGGGTAGGAATGCGTTTTCGTGCCACGGTTCTCAGATTTTCATCAAGCAAGACGGCTTCGGTTTTTGTTCCGCCTAGATCAACGCCCACCCTGCTCAACAGACTCAATTGAGGTAACAGACTCCCCCAAGTTTTAAGAAATTCTAACCCATCGGAGGCATTGCGCCGCCGCCACCACCTGGTGCGCCAGAGACGGCAATTACATCGTCGATTCTAAGAATCATGCATGCTGCCTCAGTGGCAGACTTGATGATTTGCTCCTTGACTACAATAGGTTCAATGACGTCAATTCCCAGCATGTCTGCAATCTTTGTGTTTCGGGCGTCGATTCCAGTCCATTTTCTGCCCTGGTTTTGTTTTGCACGCAGGTTTGCCATTGTATCAATCGGATCCATGCCCGCGTTCTCGGCAATTGTCAGCGGAATTGTCTCCAGCGCTTCGGCATACTTTTTAATTGCAAGTTGCTCCCTTCCATCAAAA
Organism: Candidatus Nitrosopumilus sp.; assembly: GCA_965214775.1. Lineage (GTDB taxonomy): Archaea > Thermoproteota > Nitrososphaeria > Nitrososphaerales > Nitrosopumilaceae > Nitrosopumilus. The sequence continues at coordinate 740,629 of OZ243974.1, forward strand.
CTGTCAGCCCAGTCTTTGAGTTGGGATGCTGCAAACGATTCGGGGGCGCCTCCGCCGGCAACGATTTCGGGTTTCTCAATAACGTCTTTGACTACCATCAAGGAATCATGGATTGAACGGTCTACTTCGTCAACCACTCTTTGAGAGCCGCCTCTAATTAGCAATGTAACAGATTGTGGATGCTTGCAGCCTTCGATGAAGACCCATTTGTCAGATTCGACCTTCTTTTGATGAGCCAGATCTGCAGTTCCAAGATCCTTTTCTGAAAGGTCATCAAGATTGCTTATCACGCGGCCGCCGGTTGCCTTTGAGAGTTTAATCATGTCACTTTCTTTTACGCGACGGACTGCCATAATGCCGTGCTTTGCAAGGTAGTGTTGTGCGATATCATCGATTCCCTTCTGGCAAATTAGCACATTGGCGCCAACGTCATGGAGTTTGTCCACCATTGCCTTGAGCATTCTGTTTTCCTCTTCCAAGAACATCTGCATTTGGGTCGGATCAGTGATTCTGATTTCCGAGCTCATCTCGGTTTTTTCAATTTCTAATGCAGAGTTTAGCAACGCAATCTTTGCTTTTTCAATTTTGGTTGGCATTCCGCTGTGAACGATCTCTTTGTCAAGAACAATGCCTTGTATGATTTGAGTGTCTTGGATTGAGCCGCCGGATTTCTTTTCTACTTTGATATTTTCCAGGTCAACAGTATGATCATCGCCTCTTTTGGTTGCAATGCTTAAAATGGAATCGACAACGATCTTTGCCAAAATGTCACTGTCTTCTGAAATTAGCTTTGATTGCATGCTGGTAGTTGCAATTTTTAACAACGATTCCCTGTCATCGGGCTTGATTTTCTTTGATAATTCAGCATAGATTTCAAGTGTTTTTTCTGCTGCTGTTTGAAAGCCTTCGACTATTACTGAGGAATGAACGTCTTTTTTGAGCAGGTCTTCTGCCTTTGCCAACAGGGATCCTCCAAAAACGACAGACGATGTGGTTCCGTCCCCTACCTCGCTGTCGACGGTTTTTGAGATTTCAACCATCATTTTGGCTGCAGGATGCTGGACGTCAATCTCCTTTAGAATTGTCGCACCGTCATTTGTAATTGTGACATCTCCTAATGAATCAACTAGCATCTTGTCCAGTCCTCTTGGTCCAAGACTGCTCTTTACTAGTTCTGCGACCAGTTTTGCTGCAGCAATATTGTTTTGTTGGGCATCCTTGCCTTTTTGCTGCAAGGCACTTTCTTTGAGAACCAGTACCGGCCCATTAGGTCCTTGTTGAATTGACGCCATTAGATTCAAAAACCATGCCCCGAATCCCCCTTTTTAATATTACTTAGCAGATCGGCTCGACGTATCGGCGTCTTTTGACGTCGACTATTCCGCCGGACAGAATTCGGGCAGAAGGCAATGCCAAAAACGGCAAGAACAGCGGCACAAGATGAGGCCTTGGGAACTTGCATCCAGAATCGACAATAAAGGTACTGATTTTCTCAAAATTGTTCGAGACTTTTTCAAACGAATCAGTAGAGACGATTCCGGCAAATTGTAGCGGCAATGATGAAAGCGTCTTTCCAGACTTTACTACGACCAGGCCGCCCTGGTTCTTGACAATGTGGTTTGCAGCAGCAGCCATGTCAGAGTCGTTTGAGCCAATCACGATCATGTCATTTTCATGAAAACTCCATGAGGATGCAAAGGCGCCAATCTCGGCGCCAAAATTTTCCAAGAATCCTATCGAATGGCGTCTTGTTCCATGAATACGATCAAAGGCAGCTACCTTCCAGACATCAGAATCCAAGGATGCCGATACCAAGCCGTCCTTGACCGGAAGTTCAGCAGAACCAATTTTTGTGATAATCTCAGTCAGCATCGAAATCGTGTTTGCAGTGACTTGGTTTTTCCTTGATTTTATTTCAAAGTCTTTTTTTGAGAATTTGCCTAGTTTTACAGTATTTTTTATCCAGGAAGGAATTGTCTTCTTCTTCTTCTTTATTGGAACGGCAAGCTTTCCATCTGAGACTGTTAATTTTCCTCCAACAAACACCTGTGCGGGCCTAAACGACTTCAAGTCTTCGAAGATCAGGATGTCAGCTAGTTTTCCAGGAGCAATTCCGCCAAGATCCCTGCCCATGTTATAGTAGTCAAAATTATTTTTCGAAGCCATAGAAATTGCGTCAACTGGCTCTAGCCCGAGCTTGACTGATTCTCTAATGCAGTGATCAATATGGCCAAATTTCGAAATATCCAACGGATCAATACCGTCTGAGCAGAACATCAGGCGGTCAAGATATGTCCCATGAGACAGCACTCTTGGGATGATTTCCTTGAGATCACGTCTGATTGAGCCCTCTCTAATCATGACCCACATTCCAAGACGTAGTCTCTCTATGACTTGATCAAAGTCAATTGGCTCATGACAGGATAAAATACCGGAGGAAACATAAGAGTTGAGTTTTTTGTCACTGGTGCCTGCCGTATGGCCGTTAATTATGCAGCCGTGTTCTAGCATCGAAGAGAGGGATTTCATTGTTTTTGGGTCGCGCAAAGTAACCCTAGTCCAGGAAAACACTTCGCCCAACCCAAGAACACGAGGATGTTTGATTGCAGATTTTTCTTCAGACAGAGACATTGTCTTGCTATTGCTAAATTTTGCATCAACAGGCAGCCCTCCAGGGACGACTTGGAAGATTCTAATTGGCAAATCCTCGCCAAGCCTTAGAAACTCTTGGAATCCTCTGCTGCCACCAACGCTTACCACATCAATGGGATCTGAAAAGAGGGAGGTGACCCCGCACAACAAGGCCTGTTTTGCAAATTCCGAAGGCAAGACGAATTGATCAAGGTGCAGGTGCGGATCTGCAAATCCGGGACTGACAAGCCTGTCTTTGACGTCAGTGACCTTTGTTTTGGGGCCTATTGCGTGCGATGCGTCCGGGCCAACATACGCAATCCTGTCACCGGCTATGGCAATCTGAGTTTTAGGAATGGTTTCTCGGGTATAGACAGAAAGCAAGCTACAGTTTTTTAAAACCAGATCGGCTTTTTTGTCACCCAGTGCAACAGAATTCAACGAATAAATGGAATCAGCTAGTCTTGAATTCACGCTTTTAATTGAAATTTGCGCCTATTATAGATTCAATGCTTAAATTACGGGTCAGAAGGTTTTGTTGGTATGAACATTCCAAAGGTGATCAGAAGGTACTGTGCAAAATGCAAGACGCACAAGGATCACAAGATCTCCATCTACAAGGCTGGAAAAAGAAGGGGCTCGGCAAGGGGCGAGCGCAGGCACGCCGAGAGAAAAAGAGGATATGGCGGACAGAAATTCCCAAAACTTGCAAAACCGGCCAAAGTTACAAAAAAAGTCACCCCTATTTTGACATGTACCGTTTGTAAAAAGAAATTCAACAAGCCCGGTATAAGAATTAAGAAATTTGAGTTGGTGGCAGCATGAAAAAAGATCACATTGAAATTCCAGAGCCGTCAAGCAGGTTCGAAAAAGTCAATTGTAATGAATGCGGCGAAATACAAGTGGTGTATTCGCATGCCTCGACTCCTGTTGCATGTAATTCATGCGGAAATACGATTGCAGAAGCCACGGGTTCCAAGGCAAGAATCAATGGCAAAATATTAGGCAGTGCCTAGCAAAAAATAGTCTTCTCTAGTGTTTAGGTTGAGTGCTATTCTTTTATCGTCTACAACTACGGTTTTCTCTTCAATGCTGTCCAATGAAGAAGCGACTTTTCTAGAATTAATCATGGAGATTCCAGAGTAGGCGCACTCTTTATTGCCGTGTTTTACTGTAAAGTCAGACTTTGTGCCCAAGTCATCCAAAAGCTGCTTTGAGACAAGTATGCTTGTCCAAATGTCTTGGGGATCATAAAGATTATGGATTTTTCGGATTATGGGGGAATCCAGAAGGGGCAGGTCTCCAGACGTGACAAAAATGTCCTCGTCAAATTTTTGCAATACCAGATTAAGATCCTCGACATACCCATCCCCCGGGGAATCAAGAGTGGCAATGCTGCTGTCGTGTTCTAAAAACTTCCTTGTGTCAGGGGAGTTCGGACTGGTAATTGCAAAAATTTTTGAAAAACAGTTTGACTGTTTTAGTGAGTCTACAACATGAAGAATGACTGGTTTTCTGTATTTGAGGAGCAGTTTCTCGCCATCCAAATCCATTCTAGAGCCCCTGCCTCCGGCCATGATAATTCCAATCATATGGAAACGAACACCATCAATGACGCTAGTCGCGTAAGTTCGTTGGTTGCCCCAAGAACATCGCCTGTAATGCCGCCAAAACTACGAGTTGAAATCGCAAGCAGGAACAGAGTAAAAGTCACCGTTATGCCAAGCATGACCAGGCCTGCCGTTTGGCCAACTAGCAGTACTGGGACAATCATTATCAAAAAGGCTGCGCCAAGCCTTCGCTTATCCTTCATAGCAGAGACAAATGGAGAACCGGATCCCAAGGAGGCGGAATTTCCCAGGCCTGCCATTAAGACCATTGAAAATTTTGCCAGAATTTCGCTGATGAGAATCGCCCTGAAGAGATCAAGTCCGGAGGTCAGTGAAACCGTCATAACTAATCCAGCCAGGTACAGCACCGTTGCTACAATGCCGGCAGATCCCGTGTTTAGATCCCTCATTGCAGAAATTTTCTTGTCCTTGCCTCCTTTTGCCATCAGGCCATCTGCAAAATCGGCCAGCCCATCTGCATGGTGAACCCCAGTCACTATAGCCAGAGATGTAACGACAAGCAGACTGACAATCAACGGATCAAAGACAAATGACAAACCAAGTCCAAACGAACCGACTAGCATTCCTATTGCAATGCCGGCAATTGGAAATACGTGCATGTACTTTGCAATGTTTTCTATTGTTGCATTTGATGATGGTGATGGTGATGGTGATGGTGATGGTGATGGTGATGGTGATGGTGATGGAAATATTGTCAGAAATGAAAAAACATAGCCAATTTCCCTAAGCATAAATCCACCATCCCAGCAAATACAAGATTGCCATCATCGGAATTACAATTATTCCAAAAAACAGCAACGAGGTAACCTTCATTAACGAAATTGCAGAATGAACATGCTGCTTGGACAGCGGAGCTTCCCTGTCTCCCAGCTGGTAATGATCAATTTTTTCAAATTTCGTGCCAAGGGCGCCGGCCAATGCAGCCATTGTATATCCGGCATTGGGACTTTCTGTTTTCCTGCAATCACGCACCATCGTATTATAGGATTCTTTCCAGTTGTTTTGTAAAAGTGCAGCGGCAATTATCATCACAAGTCCCGTAAGCCGGGAAGGGATGTAATTGATAACAGTATCGCACTTTGCGGCAAACCATCCAATGTTTTGGAACAAATCAGTCTTGTATCCTATCATAGAGTCTGCAGTGTTGATAACTCGATAGACAAATGCCCCCGGGAGCCCGAATAGCCCATAATAGAACAGCGGACCGGTGATTCCATCCACGGTGTTCTCGCCAATGCTCTCAAGCACGCCTGAAATCACGTGATCCCGGTCTAGTTTTGAGGTATCGCGCTTGACAATCATCGATAGGCTGTCCCTGGCGCCATCCAGTCTGCCTGCATCAAGGGAATCCAAGACCGCCCTAGCATGGATTTCCATTCCGCGAATTGCAAAAGTTGTTTTTGCCAAGACCCCGCCAACAACCACAGATACGGCTGCCGAAATCACATGGTCTGGTATAAGCGAAAAGCCATAGACTATCCCAAGAGTCATTATCAGGACAATTCCTGCCGTAACGCTTACTATCACTACTCCTCCAATCTTTTCAACGGTGCGGCTTTGATTTTTTGCAATTGGAGCCAGCTTTGCAATGCAATTTCCCATCCATGCAGTGGGGTGATACCGGTTTTTGGGATCCCCAAACTTGAGATCCAGTAATATCGCAAGCCCGGCTGCCAAAATGGATTCCAGAATCAGTTTATCATCCTCTCTATTGCTTTGATGTCAAGGTTGGATTTGACAGTTTTTGCCAGTTTGTCCAATTCGCTATCAATTTTTGAGAGATTTTTTTTGTTCCAAACAATGTCTTTTGGTTTTGCGTGCAGTGAGTCTTCTTCAGGCAGTCCAATGTCAATGGCAGGAACGGTTCCCAGCACGGGAAGCCTTGTAATTTTTTTGAGTTTTGAGAATCCCGGCTTTAGGACGTCAGGATCTCCGCGGAACTTGTTAAAGATAAATCCCCTGACTAATTTTCGGTATCTTTTTTCCAGCAGCGACATTGTTCCGACAATGCTTGCAAAAGATCCCCCCCTGTCAACATCAGAAACCAAGAGTACGGATGCGTTTGCCCTAGATGCGATCTTCATGTTTGCAATGTCGTATTTCTGCAGATTAATTTCGGCAGGGGAACCTGCACCCTCTAAGATTACAAAGTCAAAATTTTTCTGCAGGGCTTTCAAAGAGTCTGTTGCAATCTTTATCCCCTTGGAATTTGCAAATTTTTCATAGTAGTCCTTTGCGTGCATTTTCTTGCAACGTTTCCCATCAAGATACACCATGCTATAGTAATTTCCAAGGGGCTTTAGCAGAATGGGATTCAGCTTGGGCGTGATTTTGCACCTGGCCCCTATTGCCTGAACGGCTTGCGCCCGTGAAATCTCAAACTCGGGCGTAAAATAGGCGTAGTTTGACATGTTCTGGGATTTGTACGGGGCCACCCGGTATCCCATGTCAGAAAAGATCCGACACAGGGCTGCCACCATGGTCGTTTTGCCCGAACCAGAGGACGTCCCCTGAATCATCAGCGATTTCATGCCAAACCCTCCATTGCCAAAACCAGCTTTTGGTTCTCCTTGTGAGACTTTATTGCGACCCGAATGAAATTGCCGTCTAATCCACGAAAGTTTTTGCAGTCACGGATCAAGATTTTCTTTTTTAGCAGCCTGTTCTGCAAAAGCGTGGAATTTTTTTTCGTTTTAATCAAAAGAAAAGCTGTGGCCGAACCATAACAATGAAAGCCATCAATTCCGTTAATCCTGTCTTGAAGAAAGGCGCTCTCCTTTTGGATCAGTTTTTTTGACGCAGAAAGGTATTCCTTGTCTGACAGTGCGGCGATTCCGGCATCTTGAGCCAGGGAGTTCACACTCCAAGGAATTTTGATCTTTTTCAAGATTGAAATTGTGTCTTTAGAGCCTACTGCATAGCCGATTCTGATTCCAGGAATGCAAAAGGATTTTGTAAGTGATCGTAAGACAAGCAGATTGTCAAATCTTTTGACATCGTTTAAAATTGACTCGTTTGAATGTGGGACCATCTCAATAAAACACTCATCTGCAAATACCATTGATGAGAGTTTTTTTGCAGCGCTGATTATTCTGCGCATTTGTTTGCGTGAGAGTATCGTTCCAGTAGGATTGTTCGGGTTGCAGACAAACACGAATCCCTTTCTCGGAATTTGTGAAACAAATGAGTCAATGTCTTCGGACAAATCCATGGAATTGAAGAAAGTCAGCGATGCATTGTTCAGCAGGCAGGCCGATTCGTATTCTTGAAAAGTTGGAACCGCAATCAGGGCTTTGGAATTCTTGGACATAAACGCCGAGCAGAAATCATAGATCAGTTCAACGGCACCATTACCTACAACAATGTTGGATTTTTCGAATTTCGTGTGTTTTTTGAGGCTTGAAAGAAGCAGATCAGAAGCAGGATCCGGATAGTCCTCAATTTTTTTGATATTTGCCTTTAGCCGGTCTCTTACGGACTTTGGACATCCCAACGGGTTCACATTTGAGCTGAAATCCAGCACGTCTGAGTCAAGATTTTTGGAGTTTTTTCCGCCATGAGATACCGGAGAATGTCTCAAGACGGAGGATTTTGCAGTTATCTTCACAGTTCAGAATTGGTTTAGGCGATTTAGTATGTTTTGGTAGTTTGGCAGACACTGTCTTATACGGAAATTAGGTTCGCCTAAGACTTGGAAGAAAGCAAAGGACTGCTTTAGGCTTTACCGATCAAGGGGACTGGTAGGTTAACGGGTGTTTCTTCTCTCTGGAAAGTGTAGGGTGCTGGCATTCTGGATTAGCGTCTTCCACTTGTTCTCACCCTGAGAGTTGATTCGAAATTGGCAGATTCTGATCATGTATAGACGAATTTGCGTCAATCGGTAGACGGAAATGCAACCCAGCAAAAGCCACCACGATCCTACGGCGGTGGGCCGGCAAATCCGTACTCTGCAAGATTCCTTCCGGGTACATCAGTTTTTCAGTAAAATCAGGCATGAACAGGAAATTTGGATGGATGTTTTACGCCTAGAAAGTTGAGAACATGATGTCGTACCCTTCAGGCAGAGCCGGGGTCGTATTTGATGGTCAGTGCGTACATCAAAAAAACGGACCGTAATTTTGACATATCGTGTCTATTTCGATAAAAAATGTCCAGATTTCAACTGTGCGCACTACAGTCATGCGCCCCTCCCCACGTACCGTGCATTGTCCGTGTGTGTCAACTGATATCATGCGTGATATCCTCATAATCCCTTGCTTTTTTGGTCAGTCCGCCAATCATGTTGGTGATTTTTGGTCAGGTTTCAAATTTTAGGCACGGTCATGCAACAAAATATAATTCAGAAAACGATTATTAGTTAAAGGCGATCACATACCGGTATCATGGATAAAAAAAGGGTTGCAATCATCGGTGTTACCGGATCTGTGGGACAAGAGTTTGTCCAATCCTTAGACAGCCATCCATGGTTTGAAGTAACCCAAATTGCAGCATCTGAGCGCTCTGCAGGCAAGACCTATCTTGATGCCATTAGAAATGAAGGTGGAATTATTATGTGGGATGTTGGCGGGGAGATCCCAGAATACGTCAAATCGATGACTGTCAAAAGAATAGACGAGCTTGATACGTCACAACTAGACTTGGTATTTTCAGCAGTCGAGTCACAGGCTGCAAGAGACATTGAGACTAGAATGGCTGCAGAATTGCCAGTTATTTCAACCAGTTCTGCATACAGATACGAAGAAGACGTCCCTATTCTCATTCCAGGGGTAAATGATGAGCAAGCCGACTTGATTGAGACGCAGAAGAAAAACCGAAACTGGAAAGGATTTGTTGCCCCGCTGCCAAACTGCACCACTACAGGATTGGCAATTACGCTAAAGCCGTTACTTGAAAAATATGGCGCAAAGAAAGTCATGATGACGTCCATGCAGGCAATTTCCGGTGGCGGAAAATCCGGCGTTTCTGCCATGGGAATCACAGACAACATTTTGCCGTACATTCCCAAAGAGGAAGGCAAAGTCAGGCTAGAAACAAGAAAGATCCTAGGAAAACTAAGGGACGGAAAGATTGAGGATGCAGATATCAGGGTTAGCTGTACATGCACCAGGGTTCCCGTAATTGACGGACATACGGAATCTGTCTTTGTTGAAACATCAGAGGACATTGATCCTTCAAAGGCAAAGGAGCTCTACAACAGCTACAATCAAAGCATTTCTGTACAAGGACTGCCATCAGCCCCAAAAAAATACTATGCATTTCATGAAGATCCTACAAGACCCCAGCCGAGAATGGAGAGAACAGTAGGGGACGGAATGACTACAACGATTGGCAGAGTTGAGAAGGAAGAGCTGTTTGACAAGGGCCTAAAGTACATGCTGTTCTCCCACAACAAGAAGATGGGATCTGCAAAGGGTGCAGTCTTGTTGGCAGAGATGCTTTGCAAAAAAGGCAAAATTTAGACATTTTTTTGCAATTTTTTCAATAATAGCTTTATAAGATCCAGAAATCTAGATTGGCTCGGGTGTCTTAAACGGCAAAAGTAGATGATCTAGATTTACAGATTCTATCAGAATTATCTAATGACGCCTCAATTTCTGTGCCACGATTATCAAAGAAAATCAATGTGAACTCGTCAGTTGTTTATTCTAGAATCAAGAGACTGGTAAAGAGAAAGCTGATTGAACGGTTTACAGTTGTAGTAAATGATCCCGAACTGGGGTATAGTGTCAAGGCCCTCACAGGAATCAACATGGATACCAAAAAGCGGGATCACATTATTGACGAGTTGTTCAAGATTGACGGAGTAAGGGAAGTAGCAGAAGTCACCGGAAGATTCGATATTCTCGTAACAATGTATTCAAGATCCTTGGATCAAATGCACAAAATGGTCTCTGAAAAAATAGGAAGAATCGAGGGAGTTCAATCCTCAGAGTCGTTTATCGAGATGAAGTCACGAACAAAAGCAATGCCATATATGCCATCAAAGAACGGGGAATAGCATTGCAAAAACAAAAGTCAGAATCCCGGGTTGCAGTGTATTATGAACTAACAAAACCAAAAATTTGGTATTTGCTGGTATTTACGGGGTTTGGAGCGGCCTTGACTGCCTCCAACATTTACGGAATTGATATTTCCCTTCCGACTTGGGCATTGATGATATTTTCAATTGCAGCAGGCTCTGCTGCAGCAAACACCTTGACAAATTATCATGACAGGGACATTGATGCCGTTATGGAGAGAACAAAGGGAAGGCCGCTTCCATCAAAAAGGATTCATCCGGCCGTCAAAGCAAGGAACTTTGGACTGGTTTTGGCAGGAATTTCACTAGTTTTAGCATTTGGGATTTCGTTTACAACAACTTTGGAGCAGGGAGCGTGGGCTACTGCATTTATCGCGTTTGGATTGCTAAACAACGTGCTTGTCTACTCTTATGCATTGAAACGAAATTCAAGGACAAACATTATTCTTGGAGGCTTGTGCGGGGGCTCGCCGCCGATGATTGGTTGGGTTGCCGTAACAATGTCGGATTTGTGGACGATGGGACTTGCGATGGCCGGACTGGTGTTTATTTGGATCCCAATGCACATTTGGGCATTAACCCTGCATTTCAGAGAAGACTACAACAAGGTAAACGTGCCAATGCTGACTGCCGTGCAGTCCGAGAAGACATCGGCAAGAGCAATCGCACTGTCGACAGTAGTCATGGTGTTATTCTCAATTGCGCCATTCTTTATCACTGCAGAAAACGGCGAGCCGATGGTTGGAGGTACATATCTTTGGACTGCTGTTGCGTCAGGAACGTTGATGGTTGCGTTATCGGCATGGGTCATTGCAAGACCGATGGAAAAAGCTTCGTGGACCTTGTTCAAATTCTCTAGTCCGTATCTTGCAGTACTGTTTATTGCATTAATGGTGGATTCGGCATTATAACAAGATGTTATTTTCATCCAGACTGTTCAATTTTTTTGTAATTGACTCGTGCTTTTGAACCATTTTCTTCAGCTCGTTTTGCAGGTTTGCTGATTGCCATTCAGACCTGATCAGGGCCGAGACTTTGGAGACAATGCTCCATTGAATGTTGCTTTGTTCATCAATTAATTCCAAGAACCGTTTTCCCTTCTCGTCGTTGTTATCATCATCATTCACAGGATTCCTGTGGGGTGCCGTTGATAAAAAGCTAGCCAGGTAATGTCATTATTTCAAAGTTTTATTAAAGCAGATATCAAAGACCGTTCATGCAGTGCAGTATTTCAGAATGCAAACTAAAATCAGTAAAAACAGTGAAAATAAGTTTCAAGGAAACGAGAAATCTTTGTAAAAGGCATTACGAGCTGTTCATCTCAAAAAATATGACTCATCCCACAAAATTTATTAGAGCATCTCAAATCTAGTTTCTGCTTTTCAAACAATGATGGAATTGCTGAAAGATTTAACATCTACCTTTTTTCAATTAATTCATGGCTGCAAAGAAAAAGACTCCTGCAAAGAAAACAGCTGCAAAGAAAAAGACTCCTGCAAAGAAAACAGCTGCCAAACCAAAAAAGCAAACAAAAGCAGCCTCAAAGAAACCAGAATTTGACAAAGCGTGGAGAGAGTATAATGCTGCGTTAAATGGATGGAAAGAGTCCCTTGCACAATGGCAAAAAGCCACCAGTGAAGCCTTGGTGACATATCATAATGCCTGTCAAAAAGCCCTGGAATCAGATGCAGAGCTGCTGAAAAAAGTTAGCTCAAGCTGGGAAAGTACCTGGGAGGAGATAGGACCCGAATACATCAAACAGCAGACAAAGACGATGGAAAACATTTTCAAAGAAACAAACATTGAATCAGTCAAAAAATTTAACGAACAATGGGAAAAATTCCTCAAAACATCAGGAGCTGATTCTGTAAAGGCATACCAAGAGGCCATAAAAAGATTCAATCAAGCATGGCAATCTGGGCAAATGTAAGCACTAAAAAATTATTTCATTTTTACAATTCGAAAAACTTTACAATTACATACCGAACACCGACCCTTAATTGCAGGCCTTCCATTTTTCATTACTGTCTCTTCAGGCTCATTGATTTGCCTTTTAGTTTTGCACTTGACGCAATAGGCCTCAGGGCCGGCATCTTTGGGCCGAACAGACTTGTCAGGCGTTTCCGGAGACAAACGGGGTTTTTCTTTCTTTATTGTTTCTAATTTTTTGTTTTGTTTTTGAGGTTTTGGTATAATTTCATGTTCAACACCTGGTGCCTTTAGTTTTTCAATTCCCTTTTCTAATTCTTTTACATCGGCTAGCAAAGCTGGATCATTTTTGGATGTCTGATTTTTTGCATTATCAGAAATTGCTTTCTCAAGTTCATCAATTTGATCTTGCAATAGTTCTAACTGAGAAAGTTGCTCTGTAGAAGCGCCTTCTTCTTCTTTGGTTTCTTCAATAACAGGCTCTGGAGCTAAATCTAATTCTTGAGGAAGTTCTTCTGATGATTTTTGCGGCAGTGAGCCTCTTGGACTTTGCGGTGCTGGTGCTGGTGCTGGTGCTGGTGCTGGTGCTGGTTCTTCAACAACGATAGATGATTCAGGCAAATCTCCAAGAAAATCAAGGTTAACCCTATTTCTGTCAATCCGCAAATACGGGTCACCGCCAATTGAAAATGCTTCAATTTTGTAACCTTTCTTCCAAGAATTTCTGGAACTGTAAAGAGTGGCGTATGTAAGGCCGTTTTTTATGTCAGATGCCATTGTAAGACGATCAATTGGAGTTCCTCTGGTGATTCCTTTTTCAGTGTCTTGGTGCCTTATTGCAGTACTGATCAGATGATTTTTGTCATAGATGACCTTGGAGATCATATAGTCAGCCCATTTTTCCATTACAAAAAATAATGACAGTCTCCTAATAAATAAGCGAAATATTTTAGGGGATCCTTTTAGGCTCAAATAAGATTATAATTGGATACGGATAACCTTCCATGTTGGAAATCTCCGTAGAGCCTTGGAAGAAGTTAGTGATTCATGAAGTCATTGAATACAAATTTGACGATTGGGTAAAACAGATTGCGTTTAGCACTCGCTCTTCAGGAGGCGCCATACCTACGATGCAATGGACAAACGGCATAGTTTTTTCACCGGCAAACTTTCCGACAACAAATGCAACCATTGAAGAACAGCTCAAGGGAACGCTTCACTGGTCTTCAGTATCATTTGCAATTAAAGAAAAATTTGAAAAACAGATTGTCAAGGAAAACGCAACGATTAATTTAGTTGATGTAAGCGTAAATGAAATTTTTAAAGAACTGTCCATTACGTTGAAATCCCAGTCAAAATATGCAAATAGCGAAAATTAGGCTTGACGAGTATCGAAAGAAGAATTGAAGATTGCAGTAGCATTCTGAATCAAATCAAAAAGTACGATCCTGACCCGTATTATGTGGGATATTTTCTAGATGAATTCATCAAAACTGTCAACCTTATCTATGATGAAATTTTTCAAGAGGCAAATAGAAACTTTGGACTATATGACAAGGGGGACAATTCTGAAGAAAAGTTTGAGGAAATGTCAATAATAAAAAATGACAAGAATGCATTAGAGTTTTCTAAATGGTTTAAGGAAATAAATCAGAGAGAGCACGAGAGATCATTTCCAAATTTCATGAAACAGATCTGCATGCTGAAAAAACAGGACAAGCAGCTACCAAAATTAAAAATCATGCTAAGGCCTAAAGAGAGATTCAAAGACGATGTCTTTCAAGAAATTAATCCAAGATTTTCATATAATGGAAGATTAGGCTCAAAAGACGAATTGAAAATTGAGGCATCAAGACAGCTGCCGGTTTATTACGAGGTAATAAACCATAAACGAAGGCAAAAAAACGAGCCCAAGGTCAGAAAGGAGCAGATCGTTCCGTCAGCCTTTTTGCTGCTGGATGAAGGCAGGGACGTTGAAATCCCATATGCATTAGAAATCTACATGCCGGTAATTCACAGATTGGTTGATGAGTCAAGAAAGAAGATTCGCGAACTGACCACTTGGAAATGAACTAGAATCCAAATATCGGATGATCTTTTTTAATTTTGACTATGGGAAGATATGAGAATCCATGATCAAAGCTGCTTACAAAAACAGGATCCTGCCCGTGGCCTCCTTGGTATTTCATAAAATTATGCACAGGTTCTGAATCAAGTTTTACATAGTTGAAATTGTAATACACCTCATCCATTTCAAGCGACGTCACGTGTCCCAACATCCAGGAATTATTGTGTGGAACCGCATACAATGTCAGATCTAACTCGTCTGGAAATTCCGGATCATAGGTTAAGCGTGCCAAGCTTCCAAGATCCCTTAGCTGAATAGGATGAAATTGATCAGGCATGTCTTTTGTAGCCTCAGGCAACGAGGAGATTTCTGACTCGGCGTGAACTATTGGTGCATAGTGTGAAATGTCTTTTGTGGAATCAACAACATCGCAGATTTCATTTCCTGAAGAAGTCTGATATGAAACATACCTTCCGTCTTTTGGCATAGAGGAATAAAACACTGCCAGAGTGTTTGCCAATGTAATGCTGCTAGACAAGATTCTTTTTCCACCATACCGTTGCGAATAGACACGTCTGGGATGCTCCCTAAAGGCACAGGCAAATCTTGCCAAATCACTAAAGCTGGACAGTTCTACAAAGCATTCATTTTGTGCAGTCAATAATGCACAAATTCAGTTGAATTTTTTATACTTTCTGGAAATAAAGGAGTTGCCCAAACTTGTTTTCTAGTTGGCATGTTGTGCCACAAATGCAGACAATTTCAAACGCGGTACGTGGCATTTTGGTCTATTCGACGGAAGTTCACCTATGCATGATCCGAGTCTGCTGACTTCGAATCAACTTTTTGTGCAGCCCCGAGTGCATCTCCGAAAGTTGAACAAATAAAAAAGAAAAACCAGATGGAATCATTGAGATTTTGGCCACATGGTCTTCCAGGTTTCGGCAAACTGTTTCATCATTTCGCCATACACTTGCATTTGTTCCAATCCAGAGGAACTGAGCGTCTTTTGCCAGTTTTCAGCAAACTGCTTGAAGGCTGCAATGTTGGCATCGTTTAGGGATTTTTGCCAGTTTTCGCCAAAATCCTTCAAAGACTTCATTCCAGCCTCGTTCATAGCTTTTTGCCAGTTTTCGCCAAATAGCTTCATGGTTTCGGCACTAGATTCCGCTGCAGCTTTTTCCCACACGGCGTTGAATTTTGACTGCATGTCACTGCTAGCTTCCTGGATTTGCTCAAAAAGGGTTTTCCACATTTCTAGGGACTTGGAGTATTCCTGCCACAAGGAATCCCACTCGTTGCCATTTTTTTGTTCTTCAGACATGACAAAATA
The DNA here is from genome assembly GCA_965214775.1 of Candidatus Nitrosopumilus sp. Classification (GTDB taxonomy): domain Archaea; phylum Thermoproteota; class Nitrososphaeria; order Nitrososphaerales; family Nitrosopumilaceae; genus Nitrosopumilus. The sequence goes on from OZ243974.1 coordinate 756,240, forward strand.
TGGAGTTAATGGTTCTTAAAGTGATCCCTGAAAATAATCGGAGAGAATCTACCTTGAGCGATTTTGTAATCGCTTTTCCATTCTGGCCTTTCCCTCTTCAAACTTGGCTCTGTCCTCGTCGGTTTTCAGAGATAGTTTGGGCACATGCAACGGCTTTCCGTTCTCATCCAATGCGACAAATGTGACAAAGGCGGTTCCCGTAGTGGTTTTGATTCCAGTCACAATGTCTTCTGCCTCCGCCTTGACCTCGATTTCCATCGAGGAGTTGTGAACATAGTTTATTCTGGCGTCCAATTTCAGGACGTTTCCAACAAATACGGGTTTTAGAAAACTCACGCTGTCCATGCATACCGTTACGGCGTTTGATTGCGAGTGCCGTTGGGCAACAATCCCTGCGACCATGTCAATACGCTTTAGAATCTCCCCGCCAAAGACATTGCCTGCCGGGTTTGCGTCCGAGGGGAACATTCTCACTATTACTTCGGCATGGGATTCAGATGGGCTTTTTTCCAAGCGAGTCAGAGTCATTGCGCACTCAGGAGCATCAGCATTCTTATCCAATTTAATCTAAACAGTCGTCTTTGCTGCTATCTGAAGTATTTTTTCAAGTCAATTTTGCCGATTTTTGGAATTTTTGCAAGCTCAAATCCCTCAGGTCTCTTAGAAAGGGAGCAGGTTGCGTCAATTCCCATTTTTGCAGTTTGCAGCCTCCTTTGATCGCTTGAAGGATCAAGACTGGAACCGCGAATTTTTGTGAGAATCACCAAGTCCCTGTCAGCCTGAAACCTTGTTGCCATCGCATATTCGACTGCCTCGGCGTTGCTAGGATCAATGTCTTCGTCAACCACGGTTACCTGCTTTAGGGATCTGTGCGATTCGAATGTTTTTTTAATAACTTTCTTTGGATCAGATTCTGCCTTCTTTTTGATCTGCACAACGGCATGAAGCCAGTTACATCCGCCGTTTGTCATTGAGACCTGCCTTGTTTGAGAAAATGCCTTTTTGAGATCCCCGTTTAGTTTGGATTCGATCGGCATTCCCATCAGCAGTCTGTGTTCGGAGAATCCAGACAGCACGTCGTGAAATATCGGACTGTTTCTGTGGAACAGATTTTCCAGTTCAAAAACCGGTTGGTCTCTTTTATGATCATATGTCTGAAGCATCTCTACCATCCATTCAGGATGAGTCTTGTCCTGAAGGATTTTTCCCTCCAAAACAATTTCGGCGCCGGAAGGGACGTTTAGTCCACTGTGTGGCAGGTTTGCCAAACTGAGTTTTCCCGCCAAGAGGGAATTGGCAATATCCATCTCATCTTTTCCCCATTCAGCCTGATAGGCACCTGCGATTGAGACTGCGGGATGAACGCCTACGGTAATTGCAACCCTCAGATCTTCCCCGTGATCCTTTGCATCCATAAAGCATCTGTGAAGATGTCTGCCCTCAACCATTCTAATCGAAAGATGCGTCTTGTCAATCGGCATTAGTCGGTGAAACGAGGAGTTTTGTTTTTCTGTTTCGGGATTAACGGCATATGCAATTGAGGATGTGATAAAGGGTCCAGATTCCTTTTCAAAATGGGTAACAACAGGCAAGGAAAGAAGGTTTTTGGATTGGTTTTCCATGAATTTTCCAGAGGAAACGACCTTGGGCTTCCTTGCCTTTTTGATGGCCGAAATGACTCTAGAATGAATCTCGTCTTCCCTGCAACCGACAGCTAGTGCAAACCGCTTTCTGGTACCGACTAGGTTCGACACTAGTCGAAATTTGCTTTCTTTGATATTTTCAAACAGTACGGCATCCGAGCCATCAGTTTTTGCAGTAATTCCAGCAATCTCATATTTTGTGGAAACCTTGGATTTTACGACTTGAAGTTCCTTGATTTTTTTAACCTGGTTGATGTATGTGCGCAAATCACTCATTGTCAATCATCTCCATTATCTCAGAGATTAAGGCTTTTGCAGTGGGCGGTCCTAACTCCTTCTGGATGAATGCCGAAACCAGTGCAACTCCGCGCATTCTGGTACTGATTCGTTCTGCAGTCAGTCTTAGAAACAAGGATTCAGATTTTGAGGGAATGATCGTTATCGTAATGGGGGCGGCAGGCCCGGTCGCCATTGATGCGACCATGGAGCCGATTTTGTTGGCTCCCTCCGTCACAGAAACAAAAAACCCGTTATCAAATCTTTGAATACGTAAAGAAAAGCTGCGGCTCTCCAAACTTACTGTTTTCTGAGAAAAGCCATTTGGAGAGTTCAACAAGCTATGAACAAGTCTTATGCTTTTATTGCTATTGATTCGTTCTCCTGGGAGGATTCAGTAGTAATTCTGTTTGGGTTCTTTTTGCAGTTCCTTTGATGTTTGTCCAGATAGACAAACGATTTTTCACAGAATTCACACTTGGTCTTTTCTTTTCCTTTTGATGTTTTTGCTTTGGCAGTCTTTGCTTTAGATTTTGCCTTTGCTGCAATTTCTTCAAGCCCAATTTCCGGTTGAGCTACAGAAGCAGTCTTTGCTTCAATAGAATCAGCTTCAACTCTTGCACGCAATTTTGCCTTATATTTCAGATTGCGTGGTTTTGTTCTTAGTCTGTATCCACAACACGGACACCAAAGTCCTTCCCATTTGATGAATATTTCACAAATTTGGCATCGACGTTGTCCTGAAGCATATCTTCCGGTTCCAACTGGCTTTTGGGCCTTATATCTAACACAAATTCCTTTACAAGTCATCTTGGTGTTGTAATATAGAATTCATAACTATATAAGCATGGATCGATAATATTTTGGTAAATAATTCAAAAAATATGAAATAATTTCAATTTTTTAGCCGATCAAAAATATTAGTTTCAAAAAAAATGCCCAAATCTTCAATAAATATGTATATCTTGTTTCAAAATCCTGTTTTTTGTAAAAATGGCAAGTGGCAATATAGTCGTTTAACAAAAATTTACATGTTTTTTCAAAAAATATGGAAATTATGGCAGCAGTAGCATCTCGGGCTCTGAAAACCGTTCCTAGTTTCAGGCACGAATATGCCAGAGAACTCCCCCCCCCTCCGGGGTAACAATGCTCACACCTGAACGTCCAGAGCCAGAGATGTTACGCCTGCAGTTGTAATTCTCATGCATGGCCAACAGGGGGAGTTGTTTCCTAATTCGCCAGAATTCCCGAAAACCGTCAAGATGCCACATGGATCAGGCGTGCAAAGGGGGCGAAAATTCAGAAAAGCATAGACAGAGTCAGGCAGGTGGAATTAGGAAAACTCCGGGGATGGCTTTAATTCCGGCTAGTAGTTATCCTACGACTAGAGAAACTACCCAATCACACGGGGTATTTCTTCTCTAATCTCAGACAACATTTTTGGAATGTTGATTGGCTCATTGATCAAACGTGTTAAACTGTGCAAATACCCCTTCAAAATTTCTTCAATATTTTCAGGAAAGAATTGCTCAATGTCGATAAAGTTGACATTTTTTGTTTCGCATTTTTTCAAAAAAAGAACTCTGACGCCGTTCCGGATTTTATTTTCTTTGAGCAGTCGCCATACATCATAGTAATCCCTAATCTTTCCACGCTGGAGAATTGCCCTCAGTTTTTCTGCCAGTATTGTTTCAAGCGAGTAGACTCTTACCGAAAATTTTGGATAGTCGTAATACTGTGGTACCGGCATTGTTACAATTTTGTCAATCTCTTCTTCGCGACTGATTTCAATTTTTAATCTAGCCTTGCTAATAGGCCCCGTGTACTTGAACCTGCCTTGAAAATATCCCGGGTTTGTGTGCGGTGGTTCCTCAGGATTTATTGAAATTTGGTTTTTTTGCATCACAATATTTGACATTTCTTTGTCAAGTGGCTTGACAAACTTTTCCTATCCTGTGTTGTCTGCGGGTGTGAAATCGAGATCTTCTGACAACCTCCATTGGCCAGGAAAATAAACCTTTGACAGAGCCGTACCTCCCTTGAAAACAAGCTTGTCAGAAATTGAACTGCTTGCAATACCATAGAGCATCCATCCTAGAACATAGTCTTTTTCCACCATGTCGACTCCGACTTTTAGATCCACTGCTTTCTTCCTGAGTTCTTGATGTGAGATCATTATTGCCTCCACCTGTCTGGATCAATTGTCGTATTGACGACCAGAGACCATTTTGCCTTTATTTTGCCCCTTTTTGGAGAGAGCGGATCAAGCACGGAACATCCCTTTTTAATTTCTGCGTTTTCTAAAACATTGACACATTTATCAAGGCCCAGAACTTCGGAGATGTGTCCAAGCCTTTTGATTACCGCGCCGTTTCCAATCTTTATTGCCATCTTGGACAGCGTTTCAAGATTCAACTTGCTGGCGGAAAAATAAAGTGCCCTTGCAACCTCGTCAATGCCTCCTGCATGTTCCGGATGATCTAGGCAGTCTACGAATGTCTTTGCAGGTGTTGAGATTTTTACAGGCGTGTTCTCAACCGTGGTAATGGTGGCAACACCAAACATTTTACGTGGAACTATTGTAACAAACTTGAATTCAACATTCAGTATTTTTCTAGAATTTCTTGGTTTTGGTGTGGCAATGTACACACAGGGCGGTGTCTGTTCTGTGAATCCGTAATGGTTGAGGGCGCTCCAGTACCCGATGTAATATGGTTTTGTCAATAGTGATCCCATTACAAAGCTGTGAACGGTATAACTATCAGCCCCCCCCCCTCGCCTGCCTCAAATGGGGCTATAGTGTAAACTCCTTTTCTTATTTTTAGAACCCATCTTTTTCTGACCAGCCAGTCTAGGACATTTTTTGAATTGCTTGCCAGAGTCTTGACGTCATCGGGAGTGAATATTGTCTTGTTTTTGTAACTGAGTTTTGTCAGAACTTCTGCCTCCCTTTCTGACAATGTATGTCTATATTTTTTTATGTATATTCGAACCACCACTCGAAAATCATTAAGAAAATATAAGTTTTTAGTGCTTAAAAGGATGACTGAAACAGTAGTGTATAATGTCACACCCCCCTCTAGAATGCACCGAAGATCATAATTGTACATACCGATTCGTACCTGATTGACATGGATAGATTACCACAGACTCTTTGACTTGTGATATGACGTAACATGTGGGATACTGGAAGTTCGGGCATGAATTTTGTCACTAATGAATGTCGATCAAATGAAATCTGCTCCTAAAATCATCAGAAACGGCTTCCGGAACCCGATCAGTTGCAAATTATGTCATTTCCTCGTGCCTTTGTCATCATTGAACTGGGATTTTTTGGAAACAGATTCATATTTTTAGGGAATTTTATCCGGTAATTGACAGCGGTTGAACTGAAAATCGATGCCCGTCACGTTGAGAGATAAATTTTGCAGACAGCATGTCCCGTTTTCCCCTTTGATTGAAGTTTTTGATTTTTGGGCTGGTCTTTTTTTCATCAACAAATTCCAATTCGAATGAAGAGCAAAATTTGAGATTTAGCATTGATGCTATTTCTTTTGCAACCTGCATGTTGCCATTGCCAATTTTTACAATTTTTCTTCTAGCCCATAGCCCTCCCATTACTCGAATAACATGAAAAACCAGATCTTCAACTGAAGAAAAAAATGAGCCCTCAATCTCTTTGCCAAAATAGCATACAGAAAGGCCAATTCTTTGCCCGGGGTCAACTCCCAAAACAAGATCCGCCTCTTCAAGATTAAATGATAGTTTTTGCATGATTTTTCCTTTGACTACGGTTGGCGGATGTCCAAAAATATCCTCATGCAGCAATAGCGGCTTTGAACATTCCTTTGGGGATTCCTCTCTTGTGGTAAAGACCAGATTTCCGGAATAATCGGTTATTTCTTCGGGAAGAATGGAATCAAAGGACAGATCCAGGGCTTTTAGATATGTGGAGAATCTATAGTAGGGCCTGCCATATGTGGTAGCAACTCCAATACGTGCATCAAGTAGGGGATCGATATTTGGCAAAGGGAGATATTAGATTTAGGTTTATGCCTTCAAAATTGTTGACACAACGTGTCTTACTGCATCGTCAAAATTTGCGTCAATTTTTGACTGGATTTCTGCTAGTTTAGCCTCGCCTTCCTGAGAGATTTTGGAGGATTCTGCCGTCGCCTTGTCTTTAGATGAATTGATGATGGCTTCTGCCTCCTGAGTGGCCATTTGACGTGTCTTTTCAAGTAAGGAGTCTATTTCAGTTTGGGCTTTGACTGCCAATTGCTTTTTCATACCGTCGACTTTGGAATTTAGGGAATCAAGATCGTCCTCTAGGGCACTCAATGATTTTACAATTCCGTTTACTTTAGATTCTGCAACGTTACTCATTATACCAAAAACCCGGCCGATCCATTACTTAAATCATTCAATTTTACCAGCGTATGAGGAGGTTTCCACCGCAAAAAAGCTTGCAGCGTACGCGGGCTTGGTACCGTCACACCGGAACTGTCGCATAATTACACCTGCTTGACTCAACCTGCCCGTTTTTCTGAATTTCCACCCCTCTTGCGTGTCTAGTCCAGACAATATCTCATGGTTTTCAGGAACCTGATGAATTATGCGACAATTCCCATTTGAGGCTAACGCTTTACCTGTTTCATAGCAGGCAGGATCGTATGTGGTCACCTATCCCCACCAATCAGACACGAATTAGTATACACAATTATGATTTCCACGCCTAGCCAGTAAGGGGACGTGACCACATACGCAGGATCTATTACAGGAGTGATCAAGGAATTTCTATTTGATCATGAAAAACTGACCAGATCTGGTCAGAAATACATGATTAAAAGTATAAAATATGATCAAATACATACCAGAATATGCCAAGTTTCAAATCACAGTATGCGTATCCTTTGATGTACTACATGCTGTCCCACAAGCAATTCAAACAACGCCAGATGGCGCGCGATTTGGAGTATAGGCACGGGGGAAGCATTAGTGGTTTTGTAAACTGGTTAGAAGAATTGAAAATGATTGAGAAAACCAAAGATACCCTGCATAGAACCCTCACCTACAAAGTTCCATCACCGCCGAGTTTGATAAGATTTTACAGTAATTTTCGAAAAATGAGTGACTTGCGAATAACTAGAGACGTGGGTGACAATAGAGACGCAGTAGTTGAATTTTTCAAAAAAAATAACGGTATTTTTTGTTTAACATCTGCACTGGAACACTATACGGAATATGTAAGAGATCCCGCAATTCACGTTTACGTTGATGAAAAATACTGGAATGAAATGGCAAATACAAATACAGAGGGAAGTGTACGAGTAAATTTGTATGCATTTAAACCGTATAGAGAAGATAACATCACTGAAATCGATGGAATGAGATTAACTAATCGCTTACGAACATTGATTGATCTGTACTGTGATGACAAAGCTTATGCTGCAGAACCGTTAATCAAAGAGTTATGGACCTAATAGCTGATGATTATAGTACAGAGATAGCATCTCAGAGCATAGTTGAACTTCAGGAGTTAGCAAAATGGCAAAAAAAACATCAGGGGGAATGGACTACGATCATAGGCGGATGGGCAGTATGGACCTATTATCAAGAAGGTTTTGGTTCAAGAGACATCGACATAGTACTTCCCCAGGATGCTGTAAAACAGGTTGAGATAACTGACACTTATTTTCCAGCACATAAAATAGAAAAAAAATTCGGAGATCCTTTTCAAGCAGAATATCACTATGGAAAAGACATCACTACTCCAAAAAGAAATGATGAAATTATTTTTGATTTGTTTTATCCAGAAAAACCACGATCAGACCACGATGGATTGGGAGTCACAGTCGATTGGAAATGGATGTCTGAGTTTTCAAAAGAACAGCCAATTGGAAATGATGCCTTTGTTCAGGTGCCAGATCCAGAATTACTTTTACCTGTTAAAATGGTAGCAGCATTATCAAGAATTGAAGAATTACAAAGAACCGATAATCTAGAAAGAAAACGATCAAAAATTTGGAAGGACTACTATGATGTAGCAATTTTGGCAAAACATGTCGATTTCAACCGAGAGCAGCTATTAGGGCATATGAGTAGGATTGGCTTTACACGGGATTTGGTCACTCGATTCTTAGATGGCTACATACCTAGGTCTGACACTTTGGAGCAGGCAGAAACCACGCTCATGACTGTAACTGACAAGATTCCCTCATTAGAATAGTCATTTTGACTAAATTCCGGATTTTAATTGATTTTGGATTAAAAATCAAACTTTGTGATGAAAGATATGTTCGAATTCCAGCAAAACCCCGCTGAAAAAACTGACTATATTGTGGGTAGTACGTGATCCTCACTAACAAAGACTTGGAAGAAATATGATCAAGCAAAAGAAGACATGAACGTCATGCTGATGAAGCAGTATTCTAAAAAAATAAAAAATTTACAGAAAAAATTAGGCCTGGAAGAATCAGAATTTGACGAGCTTTCTGAGTATTCTGACTCATAATTCCATGGGTAGTTCTTCCTGAAGATTTTTCAGAATTTACACTCCAAGCATGTTGTCAAACAGGGATTGGTTGTAGCCCAATTCATCCCAGGCCGCCTCCACCTGTATGCCAATCTTTGTGGCACACTCCATCCGTATGGGATCACCTGCCCCCAGATTGTTTTGGCTACCTCAACTACGATGGACTTGCCCTGCAGCTTCCACGTCGACGTGCATTGTTGACCATCCATGCCTGTTCATCCAGACCAAGCCGCCTTTGATCTGGCCGCTTATCTTGTCTTGCAGTATGATGGGGGTTGTTTCCTAATTCGCCAGAATTCCTGCAAACCGCTGGGATGCCACATTGATCAGGCGTGTAAAGGGGCGAAAATTCAGAAAAACATACAGGCTGAGTCAGGCAGGTGGGATTAGGAAACAACCCCAGTACGATGTGGCACAGCGCCCGCCCTTGGTGCGCACAGTTGAAAATCGAACGCTTTTGTGTCAAAACATGCACGATGTGGCAAAATCATGATCTGTTTTTTGATGTGCGCACTACTGCATTATTGTTGGTGGGCTTGACGCCCTCGTGCCCATCAGCCCGAGAGTTGATTCGAAATTAGCAGATTCATCATGGATGAACAAATTTACATCAAATCAATTAAAATGCTTGCAAACGACGGATTATCTGTGACATTATTTAACAAATGTATAAAAAAATCCGGGCATCTGCTTGGTTTTTAATTTAGAACCGCCTCTTCTCAGGCCTTATCCGGCTAGATCCGCTTATCTTATTTTAAATAAGATTCTCATATCAAATATTATGACGGAGAAAAAATAGTGTTTTAGAAATGGCAAAATGCGTTTGTGGACATCATGAGAAAGACCATAGCAACAACAATGATGATGATGGTTCCAACAATGAATCAAGAAATCAAAGTAAGCAGAATTCTGATTCCAAGCCTAAAACTAACTGCAGCAAATGTTTTTGTCCGAGGTTTAAGAAGTCACCCTTTTTCTAACCTTCAAGCACCGATTTTAAACCAGCCAAGAAACAAGGTTGTTGCCTGGCCCGATTTTCTTATTTGGTTTATTTTTAGAACGGCAATACGAAGATTCCCTTTATTGTCTTTTTTGGAATTGTCCTTTTTTCTCAGTTTTGTGGCACCGTTCAGAGGAGGGTGGCCGATTACAACAGGCATGATTCTGGAATAACCCAGGCGATTCCCGATTGGATAAGAAGCAATGATACATGGCAGTCCCCCATGAAATGTACGGCAAGGAGTTTGCAACGGATCTGACACTCTTGATTGAATCAGGAGTGCCGGGGTACGAAATATTTCAAAAAAACCACAATTTGCAAAAGATGGGGCAGATTTTGGCGATATGTTGCGGTGGCCAGCCTGTGCCTTGATAGATTTTTAATCAATCAACTTCCCTCATTTTGTAACCTATGATAGTCGTAATCGAAGGCGGAGACCAGGCAGGAAAGCTAACCCAGTCCACAATGCTTGAAAAAGCCTTGAAAAAAAGAAAAATCAAGACAAAACTATTTCATTTTCCTGATTACGAAACCCCAATTGGAAAAGAGATCAGAAGATATCTTGATGGCAAACGAAAATTTCCACCACAGGTAATTCACTGTCTTTTGGCAGCCAATAGGTGGGAAAAATTGCATGAGATTGTCTCTGCTCAAGAAAAAAACTCTGTTTTAATCATGAACAGATACTATCATTCCAATCTTGTCTATGGAATTGCAAACGGAATGAAACCAAAATGGCTTGAAAGTTTGGACGAGGGACTTCCAAAGGCAGATTTGGTTATTTTGCTTGATGTTTCCCAAAAAGAATCGTTTCGAAGACAGAAAACCAACCGAGACAGGTTTGAAAAGAATGGGGAATTTTTGAGAAAAATTTCAAATATTTATCGCAAGGTTGCAAAGAAAAAACGATGGAATGTTATCGATGCTGCAAAGACAAAAGACAAGGTTCATGAGGAAATTCTAAGAATATTCTACAGGAAAACAGGATTATGAAAAGAAGCTATCTTGACATAATTGATCCCATACATGATTTCATCAGGGTACGTGACTGTGAACTTCCCGTAATTGAAAGTCCAATTTTTCAGCGATTAAGAAGAATCAGACAGCTTTCAGTAGCGCATCTGACATATCCATCGGCACAGCACACAAGATTTGAACATTCGCTGGGAGTAATGCACATCGCAAGCCAGGCAGGCCTTGCCCTAAATGAAAAAGGATATCTGAATTCGGATGATGTTCAAGTTCTGCGGCTATCAGCCCTGCTACACGACATTGGCCATGGGCCTTTTTCCCATATTTTTGAAGAAATCATCCAAGGAAAAAAAGTTTCTCACGAAGATTATGGCAAAAAGATTATTCTGCAGTCCGATATCGGAGACATCCTATCCAGGACGGGATTTGACAAAAAGATTGTAGCAAAAATTTCATCTGGCGAATCCAAAGTCCAATACGTCAACGAAATTGTTTCAGGCGTGTTAAGCGCAGACATGATGGATTACCTTCTCAGAGACGGATACTTTACCGGGGCAGAACATGCCAGAATAGATCATAAAAGAATCACACAGTCATTTGATGTTCATAAGAAAAAATTGGCGCTAGAGCGCTCAGCAATTTACTCGTTTGAATCCATGATGCATTCAAGGTATCAAATGTTCAGGGCAGTGTATTTGCATAAAACTGTGAGAGCCGCCGAAGTAATGCTGCTTGAAGCCCTAAGGTCGTCTGATGATGAGTTTGGTTTTTCTGATTTTAATTTAGATGAACTTGTGAAACTTACTGATGAATACGTGCTGTCGTCTCTGATTTCTTCCAAATCATCAAAATTAAAACGTGCCAGGGAATTTGCGACAGATTATCAAAATCGCAGGCTGCTCAAATGCGTATATGAGAGAATTTTGTCTGGCAGTCCCAGCAATTTGAAAAATAATCGCATAGATGAAATTCGGGGCCAAATATCAAAAAAATCCAAAGTCAGTGAAAGTGAAATCTTTGTAGACGGTTCAGTTACCCCTTCAATCCCGTTGGCACCTTCAAAAAACGAGTCAAAATCCATTCTTCTTGTAACCAATAAAAATGGCAGGCCCGAGGTTCAGGAAATGCCAATCTCCGAAATTCCCGTGGTTTCGGCAATTTCCGGGTTTATGAACATACTTCGGGTCTATACCCGTCAGAAAAATAGAAAAAAAGTTGAAATTGCCGCAAAATCGATACTTGATGAGTTAAAGTGAAAAAACGAATCGTGATCAAGCTGTCTGGAAGGGTTTTTGGAATTGATAACGTCAAGGTTCTAAAGGACTATGCGCAATTTTTGGTAAAAATCAGCAAGGTTTGTCAGCCAATCGTGATTGCCGGCGGAGGAAGCATTGCACGGCACTATATTTCACATGCCCGCTCGTCAGGCGCAGACGAATCCACTTTGGACGAACTGGGAATTGAGATCTCCAGGCTTAATGCAAAATTGCTAATCTATGCTCTAAAAAACAAGGCATATGCACATCCTCCAACCACTCTGCAAGAAGCCAGACATGCAGTTGATGACGGATTGATTGTGGTGGCAGGCGGATTGCATCCGGGACAGAGTACCAACGGCACTGCTGCCCTGATTGCTGAAAAAGTAAAAGCCGAGCAGTTTCTTAACGCGACTGACGTTGATGGTGTTTATGACATGGATCCCAGAAAATTCAAGAGTGCCAAAAAATTCAAACGGATTGATCTGAAAAATCTCAGGAATATGCTAGTCCAGAAGGACTCAGTTGCAGGCAGTTATGATCTAATGGATATTGTCGCCCTAAAAATTATTGAACGCTCAAAAATCAAGACTAGAATTCTAAAGGCAAGTCCAGGCATTATTGAAAAAGCAATCAAGGGAGGCGGCGTAGGAACAGAAATCATCCTGCCTTCAAAATAATAGCATTCATGAACCCTCGTTTTGAATTGCAGGCCTTGATTCAGACCAAATCTGGATTTCCTTTCCAGGATATTCATCCATGCCCGAATCCCGCAATTTTTTGAAGATTGACAGCGCCTCTTCTTTTTCTACGGCCTTTGATTGCGCTTTGGTGAAACCGTCATTATCTACTATGATTGCAACATATCCATCAGGAGAGTTTATCACTGCTGCCAGCTCTTCTTCTCCAACCGGCTGAAAGCCTCCATCAATCTTTTTTGTAGTCAGGGTCAGCATTGCAAATCCTGCCAGATCAAACATTTTCATTTGTGATTTTGCAGCGCGCTGTTTTCCTTTCTGAACAGCTTGAAAATATTGCATGTTTTTTTGAATCTGACACGGTATAATAACCATCTCAACATTTAAGACATCTAGGGACGGGGCTAGAGTATTGAATCCCAGGATTTTTGTCGGAGCCGCAGTTGCAGCACTAGCGGTAATTCTTGGGGGAATTCTGGTGGCCGGACCGTCGATAACCATCATCGAAGATCAGGCCGGATCTGCGGACGTTCAGAGCGCCATTCCCCAAGTGGCAGATCCCCTTCAGATAGAATTAGACGATATTTCCGTGACAAAAATCTCAGAACGGACAGCTACCATAGAAATAGCGTTTAAAATTTCAAATCCAAACCAGCGTTCCATGATAGTCCAAGTAATGGATTACCAGTTGTTTGAGACCGGCTATTCGGAGACCGAGCAGATTTCTGGCGGACAGATCGGAAATCGCCCTGAAGGAATGGTTGAATTTGGATCAAATTACTATACCCTGCTTGGCGAAAATTCAATTATCCTGAGAGACAAAATCTCTCTGAAAAACTCCGGGAACACTCCTGAGCTGTGGTCTGCCTTGGAAAGCAATACTGCCTTGTGGAAAGTTTCCGGGAACGTCTTTTACAACTTGAGTTCTATGACAAGCGGGCAAGAAAACGAATTACACTTTGAATTCACAAGATAGACAGATTGTATCATAAAATTTGAATATTGTGATATTTTGTTTTTAGGGAAGAATTATTGGCAAAGTTATAAAAGCACGTTTCGTGGGATTTTATCAAATGGCAGAAGCAAGCATGGCCGCATATGGCGCAGCAGCTGGAGTTGCAATTGCATTGGCAGTAGTAACCTTTGCATTACGTGGTAAGGGACATCCGGAACCACTAGACTAAAAAGGAATTTTCCTTTACAATAATATTTTTCATTTTGCTAAGCGGCTAGTCTTTCTTGCCCAAACCCAGCATTTCTGCCAGGGAGACCTGTTTGGTGTTTGTCTTTTTTGTGTAGCATCTCTCATAGTATTGGCACTCTGAGCACTCTGAAGACGGTTCAATGATCGGGGCCTTCTGCTCTTTTAGAAGATTGTTCAATACCCTGACTCTTCGGATAATCTCCTCAAACATCTTTTTGTTTCTGACAAGTGAGAATGTTGTCTCTTTTCTGTCTCCGGTAATGTAGATAATCATGCCATCTGACTTGTCATAAATCCAGAGGCACGCATTAAGATATAAGATGTCGTTTGCCATTGGGTTCTCCAGCTCGTCATTTGCTGATCTAAACAAGAGGATTGAATCATCAACGATCATGTCTGCCTGGGCTTTCACTTGGATGTCTTCAAGGGCAAATTCTTTTGGCTCGCTGCCATACTGCAGCTTTCTTAGCAGTCCTGAAAGCAGTTCATTAAACCCCCTTCTCTCTATTTTTTTTGGATCAATTCTGTCATAATAGGAACGCCTTAGACATCGAACAACTTCCTGCAGGTGGATTTTTTGAATGTTCTCCGAGTCAATTTCTATGTCAAGTTCTTTGCCAATTGAATCAAGCGAACTCTGAATAACTGCTCGAAAATCCCTGTCTCCCATCATGATATTTTACCTTCCTTCTTGGTCTACTCCTCCCCCTCCTCTTATGTTTAACTCATTATTTGGGTCAAAAATTTCGAAATTTTGCCTGCAAAGGCCAATGTGAAAAAATGCACCCCAAATCCAAGAACTGCCCCTGCAACCAGATTTCCCGTCCCAAGATAGATGCCCAGGAAGATTCCAAGCGGAGGCAGGGAGAAGATCATGGCCATAAAGGCGCTAACCCAAATTGTATTGACTAGAACTTCAGTCGGAATGCCGTTCTTTTTCCTGGGAAATCTTATCATTTTGAGATTATTCTTCCAAAATTATTTTTGACATCGTAGTTTCAGTCGGAATCTTTTGTTCAACTGCATAGGCAATTGCCGCCATGTTTCTGACTTCAAACGCCGTTAGTTTTGTGATGCCGATGATTGTTGCAAAGCTGAACATCCTTGTAAACGCTCTTGCTGAAGAATGATACAATGACATTTCAAACGCCCTCTCAAACTCGGCGACTGCGTCTAATTCATTTTCCACCTCCGGAATCAGAGATTTGTATTTCGTGTTAGACAGTTCAGCAAAAGCATCTCTGACTGATGCGGCTGACATCATTCTTCCAAGAAGCTCCCTTGGCACAGATGGCGTTTGCGTAACAATCAAGTCCTCAATCTGCGAATCGTCCAGTCCCCAAAACTTGCCTCTGATTACGCTTAGAAGGTTGTAAAAGTCTACATCGGCCCCGACTAGTTTCATTACATCCCTGTCCCTGGTATTTTTCAGGGCACGGCCTAGCTGCTGGTATAGTATTTTGTCAAAATATATGTCAAAAACTTGAATGTTCTTCTTTTCGCCGTATAACGCAGCTGCTTTGGAAATCTCTTCTCCAAATTGTACAGAGTTTAGGCTTGCAACAGTCTCTTCAAGATCTTTTGAGACCAGGGCCTTGATGATAACGTCTCGTTGTTTAACCAGTTCCTCGGCGCGTAAATTGATATGGGTTTCAATCTCTTTCTGGGATTTTCCAAGTACCTTGCCCTTGAGAATTTGCTTAAGATTTGAGATGATAAACTTCATGTAATATGCATCCAGTATGTCAGAGTCCCCCGCAGTCTTTGCAATTGAATAGTGAACGCCTGCCAAGTGGCCTCTAAGTGCAGATTCTATGCCTTGGGAGGTGTATGGTTTTTGGACATCTGCAACAGCGTGGCCATAGACGGTATTTTTGATTCTAGTCATCAATTCCTCAAGATCCCTTGATTCTGCCAAAGTCTGAAAATCAGCCTTTTTTAGCAGTTTTCCTCTCTGACTGTACGACTTTACAGATGCATAGACGTTTTTGCCCATTTAAAAAATCTCCAATGAGCAACGGATTTTAATGTTTGGCGACAGCCGCTATCTCTCAGAAGTTATCTCATTTAGGAATCTCAGGGCATCATCTTTGTCCTGTTTTGATAGTTTTGTAAACGCTTCTAGGATCTCTTTTTGAATGATTAGTGACTCGTCAGAAATTTCTTTTAATTTTGACAGGTCAAACGGGAGTAGTTCCTCGAATTTGTTGTCACAAAACGCCTTTACGTATTTTTGAAAGATCAAATGTGTGAAATTTGGGCTGGTCTTCATCAGATTTGACAGGATTTTCTCGAATTCTTTTTCTGATGATTCGGACTGTGAGAAAAACATCTTCAACAACTCTTCTTTGTTTTTTACGTCCCTGATTGACAAAGCGATCAGAATTCCCTTCTTTGTTAAATGATAAAATGGGATTCCCTTTTCTTGAAGTGCCTTTGGTCCTCGTTTCAATGGCAGCCTTCCATCCTCCTCTGCTATCTCCATGGGAAGAAGAATTTCGTCTAGATCTCTGAAAATTCCCGAGTAGATATTCTTCCAAGTTATTCCGTGTTTTTTGGCAATCTTTTGGGAGATCCCCGTTCTGGTTCTTTCGGCGGGGTTGGCACTATTTGCAAGGATCGTAATAATTGCCCTTTGCCTGTTGGCTTCTCCTGTAAGGTACCCGTATTTTGTCTTGAAGGTATCAAAAACTGCCAGTCTCGAACTGGATTTGACTTTCATGCGATCACCATATCATAATTTCTCATTTCTATGTTACTATCAGATTATACTAAAATATAACAATTTACATTTTTAGTAGTTTTTCAGCCTCGAAACCTTAAATAATTTTCAATTTCGATAAATTTAATGAATTCTAGGAACCACAAGTATGCTCTATTACTTGTGGCCGCAGTAGCCATTACAGCAACTGGTGCTATGTCTCAGGCATATGCACAACAAGTTACTGACGGAATGGACGGATACAATGAACACGGAATTTACACGGGCAACCCCAACGAATGTTGGGTTGGTAACGATGCAGATGGGTTCTTACCATGTTACATCGATACTGGCGATACTGCCTGGATGTTAACTGCAACTTCATTGGTACTTTTCATGAGCCCTGGTGTAGGATTCTTCTACGGCGGACTGGCACGTTCAAAGAACGTCACAAACGTTCTCGGAATGACCCTGATTGTTATGGGTTTGATGGCAGTTCAGTGGGTGCTATGGGGATACTCTCTAGCATTTGCTCCAAACGCTGACGAAGGAGCTAACATGTTCATGGGAAGCCTTGATTATGCAGGATTTAACATGGTCTCCAATTATGCACCTCTTGGTGCTCCAACAGCTTGTGACGGCGACATTTGGTCAAATGCGTATCAAATGCAGCAGTTCAAGGCCGAGGAAGCATGTGGTGATAGTTGGCCCAGTACAGTTCCACACTCTATGTTCGCAGCATTCCAAGGTACTTTTGCAATCATTACCCCGATTCTAATTATTGGCGGTCTGATTGACAGAATCAAGTTCAGTGCACTGGTAATCTTTGTTCTCCTATGGGGTACATTCGTTTATGACCCCGTTGCCCACTGGGTATGGGGAGGCGGATTCATCGGTGGCGGTGGAATCGATCTCGATCCAGAAATCGAAGAAGCCTCGTTTGCACTAGACTTTGCTGGCGGTACTGTAGTACACATTACTTCAGGATTCTCTGCATTGGCAGCAGCCATGATTCTTGGCAGAAGACTCGGATATGGCAAAGTTCCAATGGAGCCACACAACGTTCCAATGGTTGTTCTCGGAGCAGCTATTCTATGGTTTGGTTGGTTTGGTTTCAACGCAGGAAGTGAGGTAATGGTTGACGGTATTACTGTCAGCGCCTGGGTTGTTACAAATACAGCTACAGGCATGGCCGTAATTACTTGGGTACTAATGTCCTGGGCACATACTGGCAAACCAAGCATTGTTGGTGCTGCAACAGGTGCAGTAGCCGGATTGGTCGCAATCACACCAGCTTCTGGTTGGGTTGGTCCAATGGCAGCTATTATCATCGGCATTGCGGCAGGAACAGTCTGCTATGGTTCAGTAGCATTCAAGAATGCAAGAAAGTGGGATGACGCACTCGATGTATGGGGAGTACACGGAATGGGCGGTTTCACCGGTGCAGTTTTGACTGGTACTTTAGCAAGTCCTCACATCTGGGATACAGGTGATGGCTGGGGAGCATGGACTGGCACACCACAAGGATACGAACAACAAGCAATCAGTATCATTGGGGCAGTAATCTCAATTGCATATGCTTTCAGCATTACAATTGTAATCCTCAAAGTGATGGACGCAGTATGGCCTGGCGGAATCAGAGTCACTCCAAAAGAAGAGGAGATTGGTCTTGATTTGGCCCAACACGGCGAAAGAGCATACGTAAACGAATAGGAAATTCCTTTTCTTTTTCCTCTTTTTATTATCCAATGCAAATCAATTTAGAGTTGATCGTTTCATCCAAATCATGCTAGTCTCTGCAGATGAACTAAATTCGATTCTAGGTGATCCGAATCTGATCGTTGCAGATACCCGCTCATTCAAGGAGTATTCTGAGGGGCATATTCCAGGAGCTGTCCACCTTGATCTCTTTGCATTTCATTGGATTGATACATCCAGAGAGGGAATTGAGGGTTTCAACAGGCAAACGCAAAACCTTCTTTCAATTTTAGGAGTCACCTTGGAAAAAAAGGTAGTCTTTTATGACTCGGTTTCCGGAATGCTGGCTGCCAGAGGAGTTTGGATGTTGATGTATTTTTCACACCAAGATGTCGCAATGCTGGATGGCGGGATTTCAAGATGGCAAAGTGAAAATCTGCCAACCGAGAGAAAACCAAATCGATTCAAACCGTCAGATTTTACCGGAACTGCAAATCCAGAAATCATAGCGGGATTTGAGCACATTCGAGACAACCTGGATTCACTAAAAATCCTGGATGCTCGTTCTCCAGGCGAATATGACGGCAGCACGGCAAGGGCCGCCCGGCCGGGCCACATCCCGAATTCTTTTAACATCGATTGGAGCCAAAACCTCAAAGAGGATGGGACCTTCAAAAGTGACGAGGAATTGTCAAAAATGTATGTCTTTTCCAAGGATGCGCCGGTTGTCACTTATTGTCAAGGGGCATACAGGGCGGCAAACTCTTTTTTGATTCTCAAAAAACTCGGCTTTGAAAATGTCAAGGTCTATCTGGGTTCTTGGGGCGAATGGGGAAACAGATTAGATCTTCCTGTTGAAAACTGACTGGCTCTAAGACATTACTTTCTCTTCCAGACGAATTGGTTGTAGATCATTTCTGGCCTGATTTGTCTGAATGTTTGGGCACCGCCATCGTACCACTTTGTAAAGTATTCATACAAATGCAATCTGAGAGACTGGATATAGACAATCAGTCCCTCAATCATCATAATTCCCAAGTTGCCACCGATAATCATGGCCCATGCTCCGCCTGATTCTACACCGCCAAGCGAGTTGAATGCGTTATTGACTGTAAGCAAAAGCGCTGCGTGGACCAGCAACATGATTCCCAACCGGGCATAACTGATTGTATGGGCCAAACTTTCAACCGTTTTGCCCAAGAATACCTCCATTACGACATTTGCCGCAGAGCCCCCGTCCTCCGGATGCCTCTTTGCATGCAGAATTCCTCCCACCATCATCAAAGCCATCGACGCAATTACAACTACGACTGCAATCCTCGTTACAATCCAAACTTGGGCCCATTCGCCTAGGAAGATTGTTACCCAGGGAACGGCTTCTGTATGCACTTTGGAGTACATGTTCATTACGTCGTACTGTGAACCAATGGCACACATCATAATTACAACAATCCCTCCGTAAAGTGTGATGTTTGGAATTGCTTCCATGTACATTGCCAGCTTGTGGCCTTCACGTGCTAATCTCTGAATTCTGAGAATCATGGCCCATACTAGGTGAATGATTCCAATGAACAATGAAACCTTTAGGATGTTGATTACCTGCTCAAACGTTAGTTCTGCAACGCTAAGAATTCCCACGATCCAGCTAACAGAATGCAGCGCCCCCCCTTCTTCAAGCAGCCCTTGAATTGGCCACATGTGATCCAGGTGGTAGCCAAACGCTTCCCCTGCACCAACTCCTGCTATGGCAGATGCGGCACCTGAAATTGCAATGAGCATTCCCCATCTTGAGAGGTTGCCCTGTCCTTTGACTTTGAACAAAAGCCCCATCCCCATCAAGAGCAGCCCGTGGCCCATGTCTGCAAACATCAGTCCGTAGAAAATTGGCCACATGAGGGCAATCATGGGAGTCGGGTCAGATTCGCCCTTTCTAGGAACTCCCTGGCTTTTTGTAATTACTTCAAAAGTTCTAACGAACCTTTTGTTATCAAATAATGTGGGTGCCTGAGCCTGTAATTTCGGATCTGCAATCTCTTCTGTTACTGACATCCACTGCTTGGTCGAACTCTTGAACTTCTCCTCCATTTTGCTTGGGATGAATCCTTGGATGACTGCAAAGTGCCTAGTGCCCCCAGGCTTTCTCAGGGTCTCAAGAACGTCTTTTGCAACTTGGGCTTCTTCATATAGTGCCAGAATGTCCCTTCTTGCGCTTTTTGCAACTTTGGCAATTTCTTTTGCGTTTGCCTTTTGTTTTTCTGCAAGTTCTTTTATTTTCGAGTCTGCCAGAGCATGTGCCTCGGATGGAACCTGGGGGAATCCCTCAGGAATGGAAAACGGATTTGCGTTGAGGCCCCTTAGAACCTTTAGTGTTTTTTCCGAATCGCCGGTACCTGCAATGACCAGAATTGCCGCCTTTTCTTTGCTAGCAAGATCATATTTGTAAAACGTAACCCCTTCAAGCGCTCGGCTTATTTCTTCATAGTCTGAAGAGTTGATGACAAACAGGTTTGTGTAAAAATATCTCATTAATCCGAATCCGGAAAGATCAATGTCTAGTTTCTTGGCAACCTCAAGGGTTTCTTTAAGTGATGTGTATTCATCCAGAGAGCGTTTTGTATCTGCCCTCTCTTCAAGTAATTTAGCTGGCCCATCAATGATGCCCGGAGTTCTCCTTTGGAGATCGCCTACCATATCTGCAATTTCGTCGATTTCATAGTCTTTTTTCTTGATTACGGTTCCTTTGAAAAGAATCTCCAAAATTCCAACAACCGGAGGAACGCCTAGCCCTTTGACCACATCATCTATGGATTGGTAAGTTTTTTGTGCCTCTAGTAGCAAATCATCGATTTCCGGGGTGACAATGTCATTTTCGGTGTCAATCTTGTGAAACCATTCAAATTCAGCAAGTCTAGAAACTGCTTGTGGAGATTCGCTCCTCGGTAAAATTACACTTCCAAGCTTCAGATCGGCCAATCCCAAGATAATCCTTCGGAGAATTCTCAGTTTTTAATATCTTTCTGAATCATTCCAGACAGATCATCGCAGACAGACAGTTCCCAAACATTAAAATCCATTATGGATAAACGGCACCCATTGGCAAATTCTGCTCTAGAACAGACTATCGACAAGATTCTCAACCAAACAGAAAAAGAGATCTCGTCAAATATCGAGTCTGCCTTGGCCGATTCCTGCCAGACACTCGACGATGCTGCTCCCAAACTAGAGCAAGAATATGACAAAATCCTGGCTGACGGCAAAAAGGAGGCCGACAAAATTGAAAAACAAATTGTGGGAAGTTCTGACATTCAGGCCCGAAATAAGCACCTGATGGCCTTGGAGGAGGCAGTTGACAAGGTCTTTGCTCGGGCATTAGATCAGATCGCAGATGCTGATCGCAGTGGCGATTATTCCAATCTAATCAGGTCTTTGCTTGACGAGGCAACCAAAATCTTGGGAACGACCGAAGTTGCTGTCTTTACAAATGCAAAAGACAGGGATGCTGTCCAATCTGCATTGCCAAACTATCCCGGTTCAGAACTGTCGTCTGAAGCAATTGATTGCCTTGGCGGCGTAAGGATCCAGTCCAAAGATGGAACTATGACTTTTGACAATACGATCGATGCAAGAATTGAGCGTCTGAAGCCTTTAATAAGGAAAGAAATTGCAGCAAAATTTGGAGTAAGTAACTAGAATGGCAGCGCAAGGCAGAATTGTTTGGGTCAGTGGCCCTGCAGTTAGAGCAGACGGAATGGCTGAAGCAAAAATGTACGAGACAGTCGTTGTCGGGGATTCTAAACTAGTCGGCGAAGTAATCAGACTGACCGGCGATGTCGCATTTATTCAGGTATACGAGTCAACAAGCGGATTAAAGCCAGGCGAGCCCGTAATCGGCACAGGCAACCCGCTTAGTGTCATGCTGGGTCCCGGGATTATCGGACAGCTTTATGACGGAATTCAGAGACCGCTAAGAGAACTGTCAAAGGCATCAGGTTCCTTTATTGGCAGAGGAATTACGACCACCCCTATTGACATGACCAAAAAATACCACTTTGTTCCCACCGTGAGTAACGGTGACAAAGTTGCTGCGGGAAACGTAATTGGCACCGTTCAAGAAACTGATTTGATTGAGCATCCAATAATGGTTCCGCCGGATCACCAGGGTGGAAAAATCACAAACGTTGTTTCAGAAGGAGACTATGACTTGGAGACTGAGCTAGCTACAACTGAGAAGGATGATGGGCAGACTGTCTCCCTTAAGATGTATCACAAATGGCCAGTCAGAAAACCAAGACCGTACAAGAACAGATACGATCCAACCGTGCCGCTTCTTACCGGTCAAAGAATTATCGATACCTTCTTCCCAATTGCAAAAGGGGGAACCGGCTCCATTCCAGGGGCGTTTGGTACGGGGAAGACCGTAACGCTGCACCAGATTGCAAAATGGGCAGACTCCCAGGTTGTAGTTTACATCGGTTGCGGCGAAAGAGGCAACGAAATGACAGAAGTACTAGTCGAATTCCCACATCTCAAGGATCCAAGAAGCGGAAAGCCACTCATGGACAGAACCGTCCTTGTAGCTAACACCAGCAACATGCCGGTAGCAGCAAGGGAGGCAAGCATCTACACGGGTGTCACAATTGCAGAATATTACAGGGATATGGGCAAGGACGTCGTTCTTGTAGCTGACTCTACTAGCAGATGGGCCGAAGCGCTAAGAGAAATGAGCGGCAGGCTTGAAGAGATGCCTGCAGAGGAAGGCTATCCGTCATATCTTGCATCAAGACTGGCAGAATTTTATGAAAGGGCAGGACGTGTCAGGGCAGCTGGAAGTCCGGATCGCGACGGTTCAGTCACCCTGATTGGCGCCGTATCTCCATCCGGTGGTGATTTTACAGAACCTGTCACTACTCATACCATGAGATTTATCAAAACTTTCTGGGCTTTGGATGCAAAACTGGCGTACTCTAGACACTATCCATCAATAAACTGGATGAACAGTTACTCCGGATATCTTGCAGACATTGCAAAATGGTGGAGTGAGAATATCAGCGAGGAGTGGTTTAACATTAGAAGTGAGACATATGGTGTCTTGCAAAGGGAAGACACGCTAAAAGAGATTGTCAGGCTCTTGGGTCCTGAAGCATTGCCAGACGAAGAAAAGTTGATTCTCGAAGTTGCAAGAATGGTAAAGATTGCTCTGTTACAACAAAACTCGTTTGACGATGTTGATACTTATTGCAGCCCAGAAAAGCAGTTCAGGCTAATGAAACTGTGTGTTGACTTTTACAAGAAAGGACAGCAGGCGCTCAAAGAGGGCGCGGCATTATCTGACATTCG
This sequence comes from Candidatus Nitrosopumilus sp., assembly GCA_965214775.1. Classification (GTDB taxonomy): domain Archaea; phylum Thermoproteota; class Nitrososphaeria; order Nitrososphaerales; family Nitrosopumilaceae; genus Nitrosopumilus. Next base: position 779,560 of record OZ243974.1, read on the forward strand.
TGAGCTGGGAGTTGTAAGCAGCTTGCTCAAAGCAAGAATGGATGTAAAAGACGATGAAATGCCAAAACTGGATCAGCTAGACAAAGACATGCAAGAACAATTCAAATCAATCTCAGGAGTCAAGGTGCCAAATTGAGCGCTGAGGGCGGGGGGGTTCAATACAGCAAGATTGCCGAAATCAAAGGCCCTCTGGTAATAGTAGATGATGTGTCAAATGCGGCATTTGACGAACTAGTCGAGATTGAAACCAGTGATGGCGAAAGAAGGCTTGGCAAAGTTCTCGAGGTAGGAAACGGCAAGGCAATCGTCCAGGTCTTTGAAGGAACTACCGGACTGTCAATTTCTGGGACAAATGCAAAGTTTGTCGGAAAAGTCATGGAAATGCCAGTATCAAAAGAGGTGCTTGGCAGGGTTTTTGACGGATTGGGAAGGCCAAAAGACGGGCTGCCAGATCCGATTGCCGACAAGTTTATCGACATCAACGGCGAGCCGATGAACCCAGAACAGCGCGAATACCCAAAGGATTTCATCCAAACCGGCGTATCTGTGATTGACGGACTGATGACCCTAGTCAGAGGGCAAAAACTGCCAATCTTTTCAGGCTCTGGCATGTCTCACAACTTGCTGGCAGCACAAATTGCAAGACAGGCAAGTGTTGTTGGAACTGATGATGATGACTTTGCCGTAGTCTTTGCGGCAATTGGGGTTCAATACAGCGAGGCAGAATATTTCAGAAGAAGTCTTGAAGAGTCCGGTGCACTCAAGAGAAGCGTCCTATTCCTAAACACGGCAGATGATCCTGCAATTGAAAGAATCATTACTCCTCGCGTAGCATTGACAGTAGCAGAATATTTGGCATTTGAGCTAGGGATGCACGTTCTTGTAGTAATTACCGATATGACAAACTATGCAGAGGCGCTAAGAGAAATCAGTGCGGCAAGGGAAGAAGTTCCAGGAAGAAAAGGATATCCCGGTTATCTTTACACTGACCTATCGACACTTTATGAAAGAGCAGGAAAGTTAAATGGCAAGAAAGGAAGTGTTACACAAGTACCGATTCTCTCGATGCCCTCTGACGATATCACCCACCCAATTCCAGACCTTACAGGCTATATTACCGAGGGCCAAATTGTAGTTGGCAGGGACTTGTTCAGACAGGGGGTTTATCCGCCAATCAACATTTTGATGAGTCTCAGCAGGCTGATGAAAGACGGAATTGGCAAGGGGAGTACCAGAGAGGATCACGGTGAGATCTCCAACCAGGTCTATGACGCGTATTCCAGAGCACAGGAGGTCAGGGCACTGGCCGGCATCGTTGGCAAGGCAGGTCTTACCGAAATTGATCTAAAATACCTGGATCTTGGCGATACGTTTGAGAAGGAATTCCTTGCACAGGCAACTGATGAAAACAGAACTATCGAAGAGACGCTAGCCTTGATGTGGAAGATTGTCTCAAAACTGCCAAAGAGCGAGATTACAAAAATCAAAGACAAGTACGTAGAACAACATTACAAGGAAGAGTGACTCAATGTCGTTTGGGCAAAATGTTGCAGCAACAAAGATCGAACTCTTCAAGTACAAAAAATCCAGCCAGATCGCCGTAATGGTACAACAAATCTTAGATGACAAGCGCAAGATCCTCTTAAAAAACATCGAAGAAATGATTCAGGAAGCCTCCAAGGCAAGAGGAGGAATATGGGATCCCTTGCAAGACATCTACAAATCAGTCAACGAGGCATACCTTGCATTAGGAACAAGCACTGTTGATTCTGTTGCAGAATCCACTCCCCCGGTCATGGAAGTAGATGTCAACGTACGGAGAGTAGTGGATGTAAAAATTCAGGCACTGACTGTGACTGAAAAGGATGCAAAATCAATGCCTTACGGATTTGCCGATACAAACTCCTCGATTGACAGGGCGTCAAAACAAATCAAAGAACTGCTGCCAAAAATTTGCAAGGCCGCAGAGTATGAAAATTCTATTTTCAGCCTTGCAAAAGCATTAGAAAAGACCCAAAAGCTGCTAAATGCGTTAGAAAACGTCATTATTCCCCAGTACAAGGACAACATTCGATTCATTCTTGCCACTCTTGAAGAGCGTGAAAGGGAGGAGTTCGCAAAGTTAAAAAAAGTGAAAGAAAAGATGGAAAGTGAAAACTGATGGGAGGAAAAGAGGAAATAAAAAAATTGGTTGAAAATTCTAAAAAAGTAATCCTGCAGGATCACGACAACTTTTCCAAATCAATCAAAGATGATTTGTCATCTTTCAAAAACAAAACCCTGGATCGAATCTGACGGTTTGTCATCATCATGATTTAAATATGGAACTAAAGGGGACGAGATCATAAAATGAAACCTATCGTCTTGCTACTTTTGGCAGCCTCGGTAATATCCGTTTTAGGATCCACCGGACTTGCGTACGCAGCAGAAGAAGATGGTGCGGCAGGAAGCTCTGACTCGCTGAAAATTCTCGGTGCAGGTTTGGCCTTCGGTCTTGCAGCTTTTGGTGCCGGCATAGGTTTAGGCCAAGTAGGTGCAGCCGGTCTTGCCGTAATTAGCGAGAATCCAGCCTTACAGTCAAAAGTATTCATCTTCGTAGGAATGGTCGAATCAATCGCCATCTACGGCATAGTAATGATGTTCATCATCCTGGGACAATAGGCCCAGCATAGCAGTAATATGCCACTTTTTCAGTTTTTTAAAAGATCTAGTTGTATTTTAGCTTGTTAACATCCAATATTCGCCCGCAGTATCTGCACTTGAGAACCCTTCCTTCTTTGTCAACCACGTCCATTACCGGTTCTATGTGTTCTGTGCTGTTTGTAATGCAATCGGGATTGGAGCACTGGAAAATTCTGTCGATCTCGTTTGGAAGTGAGACTCTTCTTTTTTCGACTAACTTGTAGTCTCTTATCATGTTGATTGTGGCCTTTGGGGCGATCAATGCAAGCTTGTTTGTGTCATCGTCTTTGAGAAACTTGTTTTCAACTTTGATAATGTCCTTTTTCTTGAATTTTCCGCTTGGAACGTTCAGGGCAATTGTAATCAGGCTTCCATCCCCCCCGTCAATTCTCAAGGCTCCAAGGACTTTGAGGCCTCTGCCCTCGTCAATATGGTCAATCACGGTGCCCTCTTTGATTCGTCGAACCGTAAGTTCAGACTGTTCCATCAGAATACTTTGTATAGTGACCTGTATATATTATTGAAAGATGAACGAGTTCTACAAGAAAGACATCATATCAATCAAGGATCTTGGCAGGGATCAGCTTGAGAAGATCTTTGCCTCTACGGACAAAATCATACAGATGAGTCCTGCTCAACGAAGGGAAATTTGCAAAGGGAATACCTTGGGCTACTTGTTCTATGAACCAAGCACCAGGACCCGTCTTAGCTTTGATTCTGCAATGGCATCAGTAGGCGGAAATTCGCTGGGAATAGCAGATGTCTCTTCATCATCAACTCAAAAAGGGGAGAGTCTTGCCGATACCGTAAAAATTATGTCAATTTATTCAGACGTTCTTGTTTTACGCCATACCCTTGACGGGTCTAGTCGGTTTGCGGCTGAAGTTTCTGAAAAACCCGTAATCAATGCAGGTAGCGGAACTGAAGAGCATCCCACTCAGGCAATTCAGGATTTGTTTACCATAAAGAAAGAAAAGAGGAAGATTGACGGATTGAAGGTCGGAATTGTCGGTGATCTGAAATACGGCCGCACTGTTTACTCTTTGCTGTACGGACTGGGAAACTATGACGTTGATGTCAGACTGATTTCTCCTGAATCGCTTAGAATAAGGTCTGATTCAGTTTATGAAATAAAGAGGAAGCTAGATTTTACAGAAGCCACGGACATCGAAGACCATATTGATGACCTGGACGTTTTGTATGTGACAAGAATTCAAAAGGAGAGGTTCCCTGACGAGGAGGAATATCTCAAGGTAAAAGGAAGCTATGTTGTCGGATTAGATTTGCTCAAACAAATGAAAGACGATTCAATCATCATGCACCCTCTTCCAAGAATAGATGAGATTTCAGCCGATATTGATTCGACTCAAAACGCAAAATATTTCCAGCAGGCCGAGCATGGGAAGCACACAAGGGCAGCCTTGTTGGGCCTTACACTAAATGAGAACGGGTTCTAATCCGTATTCCATATATCTAGAGACATTTCACTGAATCTGATGACCCAAGGCAGAGTAATTCCAATCTTTCCACTTGACCTAGTTTTGTTTCCAAGACAAGAGCTGCCTCTGAGAATCTTTGAGCCCAGATACAAGCAACTAGTCGATGATTGCATGCTCGGTGATGGGCTGTTTGGCGTTTGTCTTATTGACAAGACCAGTTCCGTAAAGGGCTGGAATGCACCAAAGATGATCGGGACGATTGCAAAAATTACCAAATGCAGGGATGTTGGGTTGGACGGTCTTCAGCTACACATCGAGACTGTTGGAAGGAACTCGTTTAAAATTAAAAGAATTATCGAGCCTGCAATTTCGCAGCCCGCTAATTATGATCCTTTATCTGCAGAAGGCCACTCTCAAGTTTCGGAACTGCATGAAAAGGTTGGAATCGACGAAAAAATGTACATTCGGGCTGAGGTTCAAATGATTCGTGAGATTGATCAAAGCGTTTCGCTTGGGAAATGGCAAAGCCTTGTTGGGCTGTGGAAGAAGAAAATCGTCCAACAGGCCCTGCCTAAAGTTGTTGAGCCTCGTACGTTGGATCATGTCTTACAGCAGTACTATCTTGCCACAGAGACTCCTACAATTGATTACATCTACTCCCTTTCTGCATTAGGCGCAAAGGATCCCAACGATTTACAGCCACTGCTAGAAGCAGCCAACATGGAGGAATTGCTTCAAAGAGTAGAGGAATTGCTGACAATAAAATAGCGGGATCATGGAATTGTTATGATGATGATGATGAGGAGGATGTCTTACAAACAACAACTGGCAATTCTGTTGCTTGTTGCTGTTGCAGCAGTGCTTTTACCTGCAAATAGTGCGTATGGCCACGGGCTTGGTTTAGATAAAATCTCATCAATTGATATTCAAGGAAAAGAAATTTCTATTTCTGTTGAAATGCCATTAAGTTTTAAAAACGGGGGGGATCAGATTACCATAACTGCAACAGAAGATCAAACCGGACAAAACGCCAAAAACGTGACATTTCTAATTGGCTTGTTTCATGACAATACAATGGTTTTCAGAAATTACTTTTTTGCAGAAAATGGCGTCTTGCCGCTCCAGATTTCATCTCAAACAGAGCACGATGGTTTTACAATAAACGGCAGACAAGATTCGCTCCTTGGAGCCTATCACGGAACCGAATCTTCTCCAATTGAGGTCGCAGGACCAGTTTTTGAGGAGGGTGGGCTATACACGTTTGAGATTGAAGTAAGAGGCATTGATGAGCCCACAAACATCATCGAAGATTCCGGCATTCATGTTGCTGACTTGAGCGTAGCAAGCACTTCATCTTACGTTGAGAAGGATTCTGAGGATAACGACGTTGAATTTAGAATGAAATCCTATTTTGATAAAATTTCAACTTTTGATTATAACCCTGAAACAAAGTTAGCAACCTTTGAGATGCCGTTTGATTGGAGTGAAAGTAAGATGTCACACATTCCAGTTGTTCACGAAGAAGTGCATTTTCCAAAGGATTTTGTCGAATTCCTGTCTCCAAGCTATACCGGACATGCAAACGGAATCGAGCTGTTCAGAGACTCGGTAACTATCGATGATTATACGGAAGATGATGAAAGAATTGTTCATTTTGTCTTGTTGCAAGATCATTTGAGAATCATCAAAAACGAGATGAAAAAGTCAGGAGAGCCGCTGCCAGAAAACATTGTTTTCACATTAGCTACAAATGAAAAAGCGTCCTTTCCGCTGATTGCATATACCAAAAGTGAAGATTTCCAGATAAATCTCGCATGGGATCCAGTTGGGGTCGTCCCAGGAGAAAATACCAATTTTGTATTTACCGTTCGTGACGGATCAACCGGAGAGCCGCTTCGAAACTCCGAATACACGTTTGTCATTCTTCAGCATGGTCAGGAAATTCACAGGGTGTCAGGTATTGCGCAAGTAGGCGGAGAGTTTGAAAAATTCACTTTTGATCCAACCCAAACAGGCCCTACAATCATCAAGTTTGAAAATATTAGAGGCACGGGACAAGAAACCGAATTTGGAATTGTGATTGCAGCAACTGCCTTGTCAAATAATTCTACAGATACAGTCAGTCACGCTTCAGAAACCGTTGCTGTTGCTGCTGCCAGAGGGGAGAACAATACAACTGACGATAAGGGAGGAGGAGGCTGTCTTATTGCAACTGCTGCATACGGTACTGAGCTAGCTTTTCAGGTACAGTTCTTGAGAGAAATCAGAGACAACGCAGTGATGGGTACAACTTCAGGAATGGCATTCATGACCGGCTTTAACCAATTGTACTATTCATTCTCACCAACAATTGCCGACTGGCAAAGAGAAAACCCAGTGTTTCAGGACGCAGTAAGAGCGTTTATCACTCCAATGGTGTCCACTCTGTCAATTATGACGCTAGCGGGCAGTGGTTCAGAAGCCGAAATATTTGGATTGGGAATCTCTGTTATTGCATTGAATCTTGGAATGTATGTTGCAGCACCAGCAGTCGCTTTCTGGCAAATAAAAAAACTGTTTTAGAAACAAGCACTGTTCTCAAGATGTACGCCCCGAAGAGGGAATCACGCAAGAAGAGTTTCTTGCAGAAATATTTTTCCCATGGTTCTGTGCAATCTTCTATTGTATGAAAAGTCGGTCCGCCTAGGATCAGGAGGACAATAGCGGACTATTTTAGGCTGTACCGATCACGAAAAACCATGAAAAAAATACTAGCAGTGCCAACATCAAAAAATGGAATATGATTTTGACACATCGTGCCTATTTTGCCAAAGAAATATTCCATTTTCAACTGCACGCACTATGCAAAGCTCGTAGAGTAGATGTAGATCCTGCTTCCTATGACCTCGCCCTCCTTTGCAGAGTCGGCCCTTGGGATCCACAGGACCTCAAGGTCTGCGTTTGCGCCGCTTTCCTTCTTCAGCCTGTCAAGCTCCTCTCTGAGCGATTCCCTGAGTAAGGCTGCTTTGTCTTCCATTTGCCTACAAGGGACTGCTTTGTTAAAAGTAAGGACGTGGCTTGGAAAAGGCAGACGTGACGATTGGCTGCATCCGATACCCTGGAAGTTCAGTAGTGCATTCCCGGTTTTTCAAGGCGACCTGGCTCAAATCAACTGCGAACTGACAGGCGCTCGCCAATTCATCAGAACCCCGCATGTGGATCCGGCAGATCACAAGTCCGTTCAGGTGGGGTACCTGTTCGATGTACCTGTTCGATGTACCTGTTCGATGTACCGTATGTGGTCACGTCCCCTTGCTAGCTAGGCACGAAGATTACAATCATTCATGCTAATTTGTGCCTGACTGATGGGGGTAGGTGACCTCGTACTACAATTCTGTTGACCATATTCTTCATTATTCTTCACTCTCGAATGAAAAAACCAAATTGTGATCAAAACCATGTTCAAATTCATACAGAAAAAAAATGAAAAGACTGATTATATCGTTGGTGGCGATTGGTCAGAATTGAAAAAAACCTGGGATAAATACAACAAAGCAGTTGAGGATCAAAATACTGAGAAAATTGAACAGTTCGCAAACAAAATTAGTCGTTTACAAGAAAAATTAGGAATACCAAAAACTGATTTTTCTTAATATTCTCTAATTTCTTATTTTGTTCTTAGCCATTCTTCAAATTCTCTAACTGATTTTTTTGGGATTTCAGTTGCAACTTTTACTGGAAATCCAAATTTTTGTTTCATAAATTTAGTAAATGTTTCAAATCCCAACGGATACATCTGAATTTTAAACTGCCATAGAAATCCCCCGCTATCTTCTATTTTTTGTTTATACGGATTTAACCATCTACATGCAAATATTGGAGTTATTTTCAATTCTTTACATAAATTCAGTTTGATGCCCAATTCTGTGTTGTCCATTATGTCTAACTCATTCTTTACTTCAACACCAATTACAAGATCTTTTTCTTTGTGTTCTGCAAGTAAATCAATGGTATTGTTGATTCCTTCTAATTTTCGCCCCTTGTACGAATTTACATTGTATTCATCTGTTATTTCAAAACCTTGTACTCTAAGCTCATATTTTACTAAAGCATGTAGATGTTTTCCTAAAATGTTTGTTAATTTCTGATTAGAATATTTGTCAATATGCTTGGCAGTTCTCTTTATCTTTGCCATAATTTTTTCTTCATCATTATAATTTGAAATAATTTTTTTTGGAAAATAAAATAAAATTTTTGTCCCATATTTTGTTTTTATTTCCATTGAACTTAGAATACCTTCTCTCTCTAATTTTTTGAGTGTATCAGTTACTTTCCATGGAGGATACTTGTCTTCCCATTTTCTCTGAATTACTGAGGTAGGAATAGGTGTGAGATTAGGACGGTTATAATAATTAAAGAAGAACTTTCTTATTTTCTCCTTGTGGGATCCAGAAAGTAGTTCGCCCCCCCCCCTTATTTGACATCATACTCCTCTCCTGTCTGCCCGTCAATAACGGTTTCCCCCTCCTTGGGCATCTTTCTGAGAAATGCCTGTGCGGGCGTCTCCTGGTTGTCCCAGTCCAGCGACCTGTGGGGCCTGTCATGATTGTACCACTGCATGAACAGGTCTATCGGGTCGCTTTTTCTCATCATGATCTCCTCGAACTCGTGCAGCTTGCGCTGGATCTCCCCGTGGAGGCGCTCGACCTTTCCGTTGGTCTGGGGTCGTCCCACGCCTGCCAGGATCTGCCGTATTCCCAGTTCTGTCAGTTTCTTTTCAAACTCGCCTTCGCCCCTCTTTTTTGCCGTCTCTTTCTCGTTGGCATAGAACTGGCTGCCGTGGTCTGTCATGATCGAGGCCGGCTTGCCGTGCTTTTCTATTGCCGTCTCAAGCACTGCCAGGGCGTTTTTGGTCGTGGCATTATCAAAGATGCCATATCCGGTCACAAACCTGGAGGCATCGTCCTCGTAGCACAGGAACCATCTGCCGTCGTGCATTCCGCCGTGGATCTGCTTCCAGTCTGTATGCCACAGCGAGTTTGAGTGATCGCGCTCGTATCGGACCCACCTGTACCTTGTACCCTTGCTGGGCTGCGCCTCTGCCATCTCCTCGTCCCTCAGTATCTTGTGTATGATGCCGTGCGGGATATGGATTCCGGTCTGATTCGCTATGCGCTGCTGCAGTCCGGCAGCCCCCATGTGCTCTGCATGTCTGGCAGACATGACTGCAGAGTGCTCCCTGCGTCCGGGCAGACCGTTCTGGGGCCTTCCCATTGGCGCAGGATGCGATATCTCGCTTGCCGCAGGGCAGCCTTTGTGCCTGGCCCACAGCTTCTGGACCCACCGTACTGTCACGTCCATGGTTCCGGCTATCTGGGCGCAGGTAAGCTCGCCCTTTTTCTTTTCTTTCACTATCCATTGTACTTGGCTTTTCTCTAGCTTCATGCCGTTTGGGTGCTCAAGACTCACGTATTTACGGAGCTTTCGTCGCCAGACCCACACACCTGTACTTCCAGTGTGGGTCAGGCTTGCACATCTGCTCCTGACCGACTTTACACACTCGGAGAAGGGGTGAACTACTTTTTGGACTATACACGTTGCTATACCCGCCCACAAGGTTTAATTGATGAGATATCCTATAATTGTTAGGTGACAGCCAAGTGCGCTAGCCATACTATGCTAGCCTTTTTTTTAATTTTGGAAAAGACATGCCGGAACGTTTGGGCTGTATGACTGCCTTTCTAAAAACCTCAGACCGACGGGCGGTCGCAGTCTTGCTGCTGTCGCTCTTCCGAACTGCACCCAAGAACCGTGGGCTGCATTACCGGAAGACGCAACGACCAGAAAACAAAGAAAGGATTCAGTAGTTCCTAGGTGTACTTTTGCAGACTGCCTCCTGACACGGCACCACTGCCGCCGCTACTACTACTACTTTCCGCGATCGTTTACAAACGAGTCAGCTGCATCTGTAATGCACGCGGCAAACAACATCATGGTAAAATCCTTGCCTCCCGCAAATCCGTCCCACTTGGATTCCACATCAATGAATATGGCAGTCCTCCAGAGATTGTACAGTATGAGGGGCATGTAGAATAACAACATCCTGACGACCGGCGAATTACTGCATGTCTTGCCCATTACTCCCTTGATCACCCTGAACCCGGTCTCGATTCCCCACCGCATGCGGTACTCTTCTGGTATCTGAGCTATGACGTCCTCTACGCTTTTGGCAGGCATGTTGGTGGCAAAGACCAGGTATTCGTCTGCCGTTTCTTTTTTCTTTTCCTTCTTTTTTTCTGTGCATTCCTCTTTTGCTGTGTCATTGTTTTCATTTTCATTTTCGTCTTCCTCCTCCTTTTTTACAATGACCAGCCTGAACGTGACGTTTTTGCCCTCCTTGTTAGTCATGGTATAGTCAGATATCGCGTCGCGCTTTTTATGGTGGTGCTCCTCTATTGCCGCCTTTATCCTCTTGTTCTTGGCGGCAGGCATGACGTAGAAGCCCTGGCTTTTGCCTGCAGCCACCATGCAGTTGACATTAAAGAATCCCCGGTCATACAGGAACATCCTGATCTTCGTCCCTGATCTGGACGCTTTGCGGATCATTTTAGGCACGAAATCGGCCAGTTTTGCATCTTTTGGAAGCTGCAGCGAGGAAAGCACGAGGTCTGAGCCGTCATCTGATCCTACTCCGTGCACGGTAATGTGCGAGAGAAAAGTAGACGTGCCGTTCTTGGGCTTTGACTTTCTGGCGACGTCCTTTAGGCCCTTGCCATAGTATTCGACGTCGGTGACATCCACTGCCACTACGTCCGTGTTGTGTAACATGCCGGACCTGCGGCCGTTTCTTACCGTGTGCTGTAGCATGGAGTTGCACCACCTTTGCATCCGATCCGGGCTGACGCTCCGGATGGTCTTTAAGATCCACTCCGGGTGGGGCGTACGGGAGCTGTATGCGCCGCCCTTCTTGGAGAAGGTAGCAGCAGCAGCAGTAGTAGTAGTAGCAGTCCCGCCGTCATGCTGCTGCTGCCTGCGGTATTTTGAGGCCTTCCTGCGAAGATGCGTCACGGCAGACCTGAAAAACATCTTCCTATCAGACATGAGGCTTAGCACGCGCAGTACGTCGGCATGGCCGTACACCGCGTTGTGACTCTTTGAGACTGCCATTTCGAGCTTGTGGAACCGCCGTCGCAATGTTTTAAACTGTCGTGATGCTATGTCATACTGGTGTGCAAACACATCGTTTTGTGTTGGTATCATCATGATGATGTTTGACACACCTTCTGATCTAAGATCGTAATGGTCAAAAAATCTCGGCAAATTACGTAATTATCGTGCCTTCAAAAGTACATCTGGGAACTACTGGATTCAAGGGAACTCAGAGAGATGATCCGAAATTAGAGACCGTACGAATTTTTCAAGTAATTTCACAGATAACTTGTATTTTGTTGGTGTTTTGAACTGTTTTATGCAAATTCGTTCACAAATAATCAGAGTTTGCTAATTTCGAATCAACTCTCTGCGTGAATCCTGATACGCCGGGAAAGATCCTGCTTGCAGACGGCGCATACGGCTCAAGGAAGAACGTAGCCGAGTGCCACAAGCGCGGCATAAAACCACTCATACGGCTTTTGACAAGCTGTACTGCAAAGGGCAAGGGCACCGGCGACAAGTGGGGCCGGCTGGTGCGATGGCAGCTTGGGGGCGGCCCGAGGTGCCGGTGGGTGATCTCTCAAAGGAGGAAAGACAGGAGAACCTGCGGTACTCGAAGAGCACGGTCGGCTTTGGCAGCAGATGGATAGTCGAGATCGTGATATCGTCCATAAAGCGCATGTTCGGCGAGGGTGTAATGGCCCTCAAGTGGTCCAATGTGGTGCAGGAGGTAAAGCTGAGGATATGGCTGTACAACAAGTGGATCGCAGAGGCGGTGGCGGCTGCCGTGTAGGAACCGGGCGCCGGTAGTGATCCGGGCGGACTGACTTGGCTCTAGTCGGAGTTATCCAACAAACTATGTTGCAAGAAATGTTTTTTTACGTGAACGAGTGCACTTGTACTGTGAGGCCTCGATACTGGAAAGAAAGACGATCCCCACATCCCGTAAAAATCGACTTGGGAATGGATATTAAAAATTTTGGTCCAGTCACAAGGGGCACCCTGAACATAAGGCCCCTAACCATCTTTATCGGTCCCAACAATTCAGGCAAGTCGTATGTCGCGATGCTAATACACTCGATTCTGTCATCTGCGAACAAAATCAACGAATTCGGATCGTACGGGCTTCCAAACCAAGACCTGATGGACATATACAGTATGAGTGATGAAAAGCTGAAAGACATTGTGGATAAAAACAAAGACAAACAGAGGTTTGCCATTCCAGCAGAACTTGTCAAAGAAGTCCGCTCTCACATCATCCAAAGTGTTTTTAGCAATGTGCTAGAGTCCTCAATCAGTCGTAATTTTGGCTCCACGACACGCGATCTTGTCAGGTCCGGACAAAGGAGTGCAAAGGTTACCGTGCATGACTCCATCAATCTCGATATAAAGATTGGCAAGAAGTTAAGCGTAATGGAACGCGTTAACGCTGCCCAAAAAGAATACGAGGTCAGCATCTCCCCAAAGGGACCCAAATATCAAGTGCAAGAGAAGTCAGATGCTAATTCTTCTATAGTCTTTCTGAGCAAGTCTGCGGGAGTTGATTTTTTCAAGTATAATTTGGCCTCTTGGCTAGTCTCTTCAATCTCTCGTGACATCACACACGACAACATTCCTAGCGACTCGTTTTATTTTCCGGCAGCAAGATCCGGAATACTACAAGGCCACAAGGCGCTTTCTGCAAGCATCATCAAAAGTGCCCCGTTTGGCGGCATTGAGCCGTTGCACATTCCCAAGCTGACGGGGGTGGTGTCGGATTTTATATCCGAGATTATCCTTATTCCTCGCAAACAGGGACCTTTATTCAAGCTTGCCAGACAGCTAGAGGAGGATCTTCTTCACGGACACATCAAACTGTCTTCATTTAAAAAGGAGACCTTTCCCGAAATCGTTTACAGTTCAGAACAGGGCGACATCCCATTACACAGAACATCGTCAACGATCTCCGAGATTGCCCCGTTTACTTTGTATTTAAAACACATAGTGTACACCGGCGACATGTTGGTTATTGAAGAGCCCGAAGCACATCTGCACCCCAAAAACCAGCTAATCTTTGCAGAATATATCGTAAAGATGATCCGACAGGGACTTAACGTGCTAGTTACCACCCACAGCGTATTCTTGCTAGAACAACTGAACCAGTCAATGCTTGCCAGCAGACTTCCACCCGAGCTAAGAAAAAAACAAGGATTTGGCGGGGATGATGGCTATCTGCTGCCAGAGGAAATAGCTCCATACGTCTTTAAGGACGACGGCGACGGCCACCGCATTGTTCCCATTGAGACAGACGACGAGGAGGGCATATCCCAGGAAGAATTCGTAGAGATAAACGAGTACCTCTACTCGAAATCAGTCAAACTTTCACAGAATCTGTCGGAGAACTAGGATGTCCCTGCAAAAAATCAAAAACATGTACTCTTGGGCAGAAATTTCCCGCTGTAATGAGCGCTGCAACATCCGCATAGATACGGGGAGGAATAGACCTTATGCGTAATCGACTGGATCGAAATATTACGTTTGCAAGCTGACCATGCATGCAGAACCGGCAGCGTCATACGGCATGTGCAAAGGCGGCAGAGGACACCGCACCGCATGTCATGAGCCCGTCTAGCTGACAAAAACTGTAGTATCGTGCGGCATCGTGTGGCGCCGCAATGCGCTCCGCGTCGTAATATCAGAACCCAAGCCTGAGCTTCTTGTCCCGCTTGTCCCACAGCGTCCTAAAGTTGGCAAGCCCGGCTGTCACCTGGAACTCCCGGTCAAACTCCTCGGCCGTCCCGTCGTACGGGTCGCGCATCCGCTTGTACTGTTTTACCAGCCATATGGCATGCTCGACTGTCACCCTCTCGCTACTTGTCCTCCTGTTCTGTGCGCGCTGTTTCTTTGTAAGATTGTCCCCCTTTGGTTTCTTGTGGGGCTGCATGGATATGACCCCTGGGTACATTTTTTTGATTCCAAGGTACCCAAGATCCGATAACAGTTTTACCTTCTCGTCATCGGGATGCTTCCTGTTGCTGCGCATCCTGGCAGTCAGGATTCCCAGCTCCGGGGGGTTGTCCCTTATCATGGTGAGGTCGTGCGCGCTTCCCGGAGCCGACTTGCTTGCGTATATTATCAGCCTGTCCTTGTTGGTCATTACCTGGACGTTGCGCGTAAAGCTCTTCTTCTTGCCAGAGTACGCCTCCTTTCTTGGCTCCCTGTCTGTGGGGCGCTGTATGTCTATGTGCGTGCCGTCGACGGCTACGGTCAGGTCGGGGACGATCTTCATCAGATCCTCTATGGTGCATGTGTTTCGTATCTTCTGCGATATTTTATACGGCGTGGGCAGTATCTCAAGGAATATGATGTCAGAAAACTTGATGTACCTGCATACGGTGCTCTGGTCTATGCCAAAGAATGCCGCCAGCTGCTCCTGGATGAGGTTTCCGCGCTTGCGCATCAGGGCCAGCAGGAAGGCGTGTCTGTAGGACAGCTTGCACCGGTTTCCGGGCCCGTCGTCCTCGTCCTCAGAAAACAGGGGGCATTCTGTATGCTTTTTGGCCTTCTCCATATACAGGTTTAATATATATTCAAACTGACGCAGGTTCAGGGACGTGGTGGCCTGCAGGGATCGGCCGCCGATTATGTCCTCGAGCACCTCGAGCCTGTGCATGAACGCGACGTTCTCTGTGGTACGCCTTTTGTCATTCCATGTTACAGGCCAGAACCCGCGCTCAAAGTCCAGCCTCTGGTTTAACTGCCCTATCTTGTCCTGGGCCTGCTCGTACATTTGCCTGTACTGTGCATTCTCCCTCCCTTGCTGCTTGGCCTCCCTCTTGTACTGCATCTTCTCCTGCTCGTACATTTGCCTGTACTGCTCATTCTCTTTGCTCAGTTGCCGTATAAGCACGGTCTCGGATTTTGCCATCACTCCTGTTCGAGGATGGATCCCGGATCTAAATCAACCGACTGAAAATAGTCGCAGTTTTGATCAAATATTTTGGACAATGCGAGGCGCTGCCTGCCAGCCTGATGCATGATCAGCTTGCAAACAGGATATTTCGATCCGGGCGATTACGCATAAAGTCTAATTTTGTCATGTTAAAGGGGGAGCTGCTGGTGCGGCACCTGCCGGAAAAAACATGCGATTGTATAATCTTTCAAAATGATAAAAAGATTGCAATTGTTGAGTTAAAGAGCGCATCGCTTGATGCCAAGAAAATCATCGAGAAGTTTTCCAACAGCGCAAGAAAATCAATCGACATAGCAGTCAATGCCTTCTGCGCATCCAAAAAAGATGATTTTACGCCATATCTTATTTTACTGGCAAAAAAATATGCCAACTACTTTGCACATGACAAACTCCAAAGATCCAAAATCCCAATCAACGGAAAAAACCATCGCATAATTCTTGGCAGGTGCGGATGCTCTTTGAGCAGCTACATCAGTTCACAGAAACGTCACAGAAAATAAACGCAAGACTTTGTATTTGTCAAAAGTGGTGTAAAAGATGCCTGATTTTTTGATCTGCGCCGATTACGTATAAAGTCTATGGAGAATCACCAAACAGGGATTGTCCACGGTCAGGGTCACATGTTTTTTGGCACTAGTGCCTTTTCCTTTGGGATGCCTGCAGGCAAACTACTTTGGAGTCCGGTCACACATGGGAGGTTGTCGCCTAATTCCACTTGTCTGACTGTAACAGGATAGCCCCTGCCTAGGCAGCAATCAGGCATGAATCTGCCTGCAGTTGTGATTTTCATGCCTGGCCGGCAAGGGATGCAACTCCAACTCTAGGCAGGGGCTAACCTGTTACGTCTGACTCAATCTGCACGTTTTCTGAGTTTCCGTCCTTTTGCACGCCTGATCCATATGGCATCTCAATGGTTTTCAAAAATTCGGGTGAATTAGGTAACAACCTCCATACATGGTGCCTTCAACCCACGCTCAGATTGAATCACGCAAAACCTCAAACTAATTATACCGATTGGGCGATCGGAGTACAATGACTGGTAGATCTACACAGTCCGTGAAAAAATTCAAGCCCGCCAGCCAATGGATTGCGCTTGAAGGGGACAGGATCATTGCCAAAGGGGTAGATCTGGCAGAAGTGTACGTCAATGCAATGACTCGGGCAAAATCAAGGCCCCAATTCAAAAGAATTGCCAACGATGCTAGGTCATAGCAGATACCACCTTGAATCCCACCCACATAGTAGACTTTGCGTAATTGGCCCATCTGATCTAAAAATATCACATAACAGATCATGGTTTGCATACCGGCGTTGCCCAGAATCATGATTCTAGGGCGTGATTTCCTAGGAGATTTGTGCAAAATCATGGCGCAATGACTGCAAACACAGAGACGAATCCGCACTCCGGCCCGCATTGTATGGCAACAAGCACAAGTCTTTGAGTCAAAACAGGATTCATTCCAAAGGCATAATGATCATACAACCGTAATGCGCACAGTTGAAATCCGAACACTTTCTATCAAAATAGGCACGATATGCCAAAATTACGGTCCGTTTTTTTTTTTGATGTGCGCACTATGATACTCCCTTGTGTCCGGGCCTGCGGCCCGGCTTTGCCTTTGCAGATGCCGGTACGTTGCCTGATGCCTTTGCAGCAGCAGTCTTTTTCTGCCTGGTCGGAATCGAGTTCTGCGAGACGGGGTGTGCGGGTTTTCGTAGTATTTGATGTGCTGTTTGAGCTGCTGGTTTTCTGCTGTCAGCATCGTCTTTTCTGCCGTGACCTCGGCCAGCTGTTCGATAAGCCCGACTATTGTCAGATCCTTGCCTGCGATGGTTCTGTCCTTGTCTGCGATGGTTCTGTCCTTCCTGCCTAATTCGGCTATGGTGCGGGCCAGCTCGTCGCGCAGTATCTTGGTCTCTGAATCAGGCATGAATACAGGTGTGGTCTAGACGCATATTGATCCAGATGGTAATCAAAAATTGTCCTGGTGTTCAATCTAAATTATGCGGAGGAGTGGTAAACTCTTACCGTGCAAAAGAGCTCCGGGAGACCCGCATCGCCGCCGCCCTCCAACGACGAGATCCAGACTGTGCTTCGCCTGTACGCCGAGCAGGACATCGGCGTGGTGCGCACGGCCAGGCGTGCAAGGGAGGAACTGGATATAAGCTATAGCAACGAGCAGAAATAATTGAGGTTTTTTACGTGTAGTTATGACCTACTTTGACTCAAAGACTTCTGCCCGTTGCTATACGACTCTGTATACAGGATAATGAGGGAGAACAATCTGGTATCAAAGTCTGCTGCAAGATCCGCGCAGCGCAAGTGGCTGCGCTATGAGCGCAAGTACTATAACGCAATGTGGCACGTGGACTGGCACGATATAAAGGATCCACGCCTGAGAGGGCTCAAATTAGTCACGTTTTTGGACGATTCCTCCCGGTGTATCACGGCAGCACGGACGTTTGCCGAGGCCACATCCGAGAACGTGGTGATAACACTCAGGGAGGCCATAGGCAGGTTTGGCACGCCGGCTACCATACTGTCTGACAACGGCAGGCGCTTCAACGGCGGCCGCAGCAAGAAGAACATACCCAAGGGGGCATGGAGGCCGACTGCATTTGAGGCCGAGCTGCTGGATCGGGGCATCGGGCTGATAAACTCAGGATCGTACCATCCGGAGACCAACGGCAAGCTGGAACGTTCCACGGTTCTCAGGCGATGAGACCCCCTCAAATTTGGGTTTCATCAAGATATTCGTTGTGTGGTTGGATGCGTCGGCTTAAAATTGTTTTGGATTACACGGAGTTTGATCCGAAAAACTAGGAAATTACGGGGGTACGGCAAAAATGAGTGATCAAAGTGTGCGAACAAAGACGCTCCTATTCTAGCGGGGTTCTCATCACAAGGTGTGCCAATAAGACCTAGCTTTTGACTACCCCCACGAGTCTGTCCTTGGACTGCACTGCCGGCCCAGGATCCTCATGATCATGTCCACACACCGTATCCTCCCCGGCACCTGTTCGACTGCTGCTCTTGGAGTAAACTTTTACACCGACGATGACAAAAAGGACAATAAGAGTGGTGATAAAAAGAAGGGCATGACGGCAAAGTCGCATCCTGACAGCAGACATGGAGGTGAGATCCCGGCCTCGGAATTTTCCAAGGGACTGCCGTTGGTGGATGATCTCGTCAGGAAAGGCCTCGATGGCAGCTATGACTATGTGACAGGGTCGGTCTTTGATGTCAAGAACCCAGAGCATTGTAGAAAGTTCTACGATACGCATGGAATTGACGGCAAGCCGGCGGCGATAATTGGCCGTACCAACCATCACGGGCCATTCGATCAGTCATCAAGGCATGCGTTTAGAAAGGTCGTCAGTGAGGGATACACGCCGTCAATCGGAACATGGACAAACAGGCGCAAGAGGGTGTTCAACGACGTAAGCATGATAGTGAGTGCAGACAAGGACGAATTGTTAAGACTTAAAAAGAAGCATGACCAATTAATAATCTTAGTGGTGTACGAAAATGGAGAACCAGACTTTATCTAAACTGTTCAAGAATCCTGCACATAAGAGGGGCTGGAGCAACGAATACGCCACTGCAGGAAAACTGGCCATATACTATGATCGCGGTCTCTTCGAGCTTGACGAGCTTGAGCCCGAAGCTGTTGAACCCGTAAGGCAGGCCATCAAGGAATGGGACGCAAAAGTCGACGCGCACTATGCAGAACATGGCGACTGAGACGGGTCTTGCCGGGGTTGTCGCCCAAGTACAATATGAGATCCTCAACTTTCCAGGCGGAAAACACTCGTCCAAACTTCCTGTTCGCGCATGATTTAGGTACTGCGCAGCAATGCATGCATATGGTCACCTTCTCCTGCCGTCTAGGCATGAAAAATCACAGCTGCGGACAAACTTGCATGTAGCTGTTTGATGGGAGGTGGCCTCGTACGTCTCAAGATTTGTTCTTTACTGAACATCATTAAAATAATTTACATTAATCATGGATTTTTTATCTTCTAATGCGGAATCATATTTCCACGGTTTGTTAGCATGGTAAAAAGAAGTCGCAAAATTTTTTATGTCTTTAATATTACGAATGATCATAGCATGGCGAATTAATTTGCAAGTGTATTTTTGTAAGATGGCTCGTTTCTTTGCAAGTTTATGAAGATTTGTCGTGTGGTGGCTGTAAAATACGAAAAACCGATATCAAGCACAGGCACATCAATAAAAAATCCGTCAGGAAGATTATCACGGTGGATTTTTTCTAATTTTTCTTTAATTTTTTTTTTGCAATAAGTTTTCTATGGCATAACGGAAAATCCAATAACAGCATTAGACCTTATGCGTAATCTATTCAGATCTAGGATTATTATAGCAATGATCAGAAGTCTTTGAGCCAAAACGGGATCATTCGAAAAGTATAATGATCACATAACTGGCGCAATGGCATGGCAAAAGAAACAGACAAAAGCCTGTCAGAGGCCATGCGCAAAGAAAAGGATGCCAAAGTCTACAAGAAGATCATGGCGCTGATGTTTGTGCTAGAAGACGACGTGGGCGTGCCTGAGACTGCAAGAAGGGTCCGGTGCAGTGAGAATTCCGTGCGCAACTGGCTGGCGAGGTTTTCGGAGGACGGCATAGACGGTCTCCGGGATCTTCCCCGTTCCGGATGCAGGCCAAAGGTGGACAGGAAAAGTATTGCCGCCATAATGGACCTGTCCACTGCATGCAAAAGTACCGACTCCATGACGGTACGCGATGACATAAGGGATGCCACCGGGATACAATACAGCATAGAGTATGTCCGGAGAATGATGCGCCGGCACGGCCTGTCGCGCCGCAAGGTGCAAAACATACATGTCAACCATGCCACCCCAAGCTCCGTATACTCGTGGCAACGGTATCTTGAAAACGTGCGTATTCCGTGCCTGAAAAACGACGGTTTTACGCTGGGTAGGAGTTTACCCCTCACCTGAGATACGGCGGGTCAGGCGTGATCATGAAGGTTCCAGACAGCAGGACGCCTAAGGGGTAAACTCGTACTTACGCTGGTGTCATCTGATGAGGCGTTCTTCGTGCAGGGCGCATATGACAGATACGTGTGGGATCCGATAGGCACCAGAAGCGTGGCATCGTATTCGGGGGACCACACAAAGGTGGCCATGTTTGGAAGCATCGCAGAAGACGGCAGAAGGCTGTTCAGGACGTTTACGGGATCCTTTACGTCGGTGCAGTTCATAGAATGTCTGGAGGCGTTGCGCGCCAAGTTTGGCAAGGTTGCCGTCTTTTGCGACAGGTGGAGTGTGCACAGATCTACTGATGTCGCAGAATATCTGGCCGACCATCCCGACGTCAGGCTGATAATGCTCCCGAAAGGATCGCCGTACCTCAATATCGTGGAAGAATGCTGGAACCTGGGCAAGCATTTTGTTTTCAGGGGGATAGTGTACAGAAGGATCAGCGAGCTACGACATGCCATATCCGAGTACTACAGGACGGTGTCGTTTGCCCACCTTAGCATGTACAAGTACATTTACAGATCGCCGGTCAAAGCCCTCAATTACTTGTGACCGTTGCTATAATGAATGCAGATCAAATAGAATTTGTGCCTAAAGTCGGGGTTGTCGCCTAATTCCATTTACTTGACTCAATCTGCACATTTTTTCTGAATTTCCGCCCTTTTGCACGCCTGATCCACTGGTATCTCAACGGTTTTTAGGAATTCTGGCAAATTAGGAAACAACCACGGCACCAATACCATTTGCCGCCCTATTCTCATTTTAGGATTACATCCAATGCGCGAACCACCGGATCGCCTGATGATGTATCTGACGTGACCACGCCGTAGACGCCAACCTTGTCCTGTTTTGACATGGCGATGCTTCCATAGTGGTTGAGGAACTTGACTGCGTCAAATTCATGCGGCAGTTGGTTGACATCCAGCCTGAATTCTTGCAGGTTGTCGTCAGAATCCTTTTTGATGGAGGATACCAAACCCTCATAGTATACGACGGAGCCTTCCAGGCTCTTTGAGTTTTCCTTGAGCAGATCATAAGGTATTTCCAGAGCTGCGTCCTTCAACATGACGGAATCCATTTGGGCAGGATTCCTTAGGACCTGCATGGATGATGTACTTATGACAGGTATTTGCAACTGTGTTCCTTCACCTGCCAGTGATCCTTCCTGTTTAACACTAACTGTTTTATTCCCTGACTCGATTCGTGTTTTGCTGGACAAGTAATCCTTGTCTCTAATTTCCAGGCCCGTAATGGTGCCCACAGCCCGTACATAGTCACCTGCCAGCATCCTAGGACCGGCATAATTGATTATGACAAAGGCATCACCGTCTTGTGGCATTAAATTGATTTTGTCTGCGCTTACAAGCAAGTCATACAGATTCGCATCACCGGACCTGTCTACGGCATCAAGCACGATGCCATCAATAAAGAGGTCGTCTCCAACGTGATCAAGGTTGCGTCTGACAAGCTGATCGTAGGATGTATCATACATGGGATTCACTCTTGCGTTGTCTAGCATCTTGGTAACTGCCACATTCAAGGAAACCGTCCCTTCTAGCACTGCTTTTTCCATGGCTCTTGCGTCGTTTAGCATCTTGGTAACTTCTGCCTTCTCCGAGCCCGATAACCGGCCCACCGTCATTGCGTGCAGTATCTTTTCTTCCATTCCCAGTAGCGTTTTGTCCTCTTTGGATTCCGACAGCCAGTCCGTCATTGTTACATAATCAATCAGTCCTTTGGCAGGTAATTTGTCTGAATCTGCTAGAAATATTCTAACAAAGTCAACGGGCGAGTCTTTTGCGACGACTTCTATCTTGGTACTCGTAGTAGAGTCCGCTCGTGTGGCATCCACGGCGGGGTTATCAATGTCATCCTCGATGTCGTTGATTGCCTCTATTCTTTGCCTCAAATCGGCATTTTCCTTTTCCAGTTCTTGAATTTTTTGTGAATCATCAATGTGAATAATGCCTTGCTCAATCAGCAACTCCAATGCGTCAATAAATTCCGAGTCTGTAATTCTATCCTCTGCCCAAAATCCAGCTATGCTCTTGATCCATTCTGGGATTTCGTTGCCTTGAGAGTATGCAGTATCAAAACTGACACTGCCTACAATAATAATTGCCACGATCAGCAGGACGGTTGCAAACACTCTCTTCATGGTCTAGTATATGAAAATCATTTTGTCATATAAACCACGAGTTGGCCAGAAGAGACATGGTCCAAAGCCAAGCTCAATGCCCGTACGCTGCTTCTGGAGAAATGATCTATAACATCAGTTGAGTATGATTCAAAAAAAAAGAAAAAAGGGGTAGTTTGAACTAGTTTGTTTGTTTTAGCTTACGTTGATGGTCGTACTTAGCGGTGGTGATAGTGCCGTAGGATTGGTAACGGACTCCCAGACAAATGCAGTAGCAGTGTATGCTCCTGAATCGGCTGGAATCCATGACACGGCCGGGCTGAATGACTGACCTGGAGTCAGTTCACCATCAATCCATGACAGTGAGACTGTGACGCCGTTTGCATCCTGAATCTGTACCAGGTATGCAAATAGCTGCTCCTTGTCCTGGCCATTTGCCAAGTCGGCGCTGACCTGTACCTGTTGATCAACGGAAACAGAGTCTAACGTGTTTCCAAATGAGTCAACTGTCTTCAAGTTAGCAACTGGTGCTCTCTCGAGGGGCGGTACGACAGTGCCGATTAGCGAAGTGGCCTTGACATCAATACTGTCTCCAGTGTCGTATGGTTCAGGTAGCGTATAATCATCGTAACTTGCGGTGACTGTGTCACCTTCTGCGACTCTGAGTCTGTGGCCGGTTGATACGTCGGTAACCGTAAAGAATACGGTGCCTTCGAAGATTCCGGTTGCCTCGTTTGTCTCAGTTACGGTAAGACCAATACCTCCTGAATCGGAGTCAGACCATACATCTACCTCAAAGTTGTCGACTGCTTCTGGATCTAGGTTCATGTCTGGATCAATTATTCTTACAACACCTGTTCCGCTAGCTGGATAGCTTGCCTCTAACCACTGGACTTCACCGATGTTCCATCTGACGAGTGCTGACGCAACTACAGTCTCCTTCTCTGAGAATTCAAAGGAGATGGAAAGTCCGTCATCGTCCCTGGCTGGCAACAGTCCATCAGTTGGACCGTTGCCCTCGGCGTCACGTGGATTTACATCATAGCCGGCATCATCGCCAGTCTCGGAATCGCCATCAGCATCATATCTGAAACCAGTAAGGATAACCTCACCGGTAAAGATACCTGTGTCGGTTCCGGTCTCGACTAGCTTGTACTGGTCAAGATCGGCGTCTCTGGTTGAGACCTTTATCGGGTCCAAGTCAGTGTCACCGATTTCGTCAACCAGGTCGCCGTCGAAGTTGTGGTCTGGGGCTACGATTGTGATGTATACCTTGTCAGTCCATGTGTAGACTTTTTGATCAAGCTCTATGGTTGCACCGAAGTTCGAAGTGTAGACAGTCAGGTTGACGTCTTCGTCTTCGTCACCTACATAGTCAGATCCGGATGGGCCCCAGTCAGTATACTCGAGGGCAATCTCTTCGCCCCTTTCTAACCTGTCACCAGCAAGTTCATCAGGAACCTCGATGACAACCTGGAAGATACCAGTGCTGTCACCTGTTTCTCTAAAGTCTGTTGGTTCTGGGTCGAATTTGTCTGGCTCAACGCCACGGTCGCCCATGGAAGTTGTTGCCGCATCAGAGTCCCATTCGATCAGGTCCAGGTCATAGGTCTCGGCACCGTCATTGTCCAGATCCAAGTCTGGCTCAATGAGTGTCAGGATCATGTCTGAACCGATGATGTAGACGGATTTGTCGGATTGCAATACGCCGTTTCTCAGGTCAAAGGTTGCAGAGTCAGTTACAGAGTTCTCATCGCCTGATGCATCAGTCGGGTCTGTGTATTCTACCTGGAGAATGTCTCCCTGCAGGATACAGAAGTCCTCACCCTGTGAGTAGGTATCATCGACATCAAACCTGTCTTCTGTGTTACCAAGGGCGTTATTCTCGCTGTCGACAAGGATTTCGTAAACAGAGTCGTTTGGACATTGGTTATCTGCAGGACCATCAGTGTATCTAAGAGTCAAGTCTAACTCGTAAATGCCTGCGTCTGGTGCAATTTCGGAAATCGGACCAAATTCCCTGATGTTGTCTGCCGGATTAGGGTTATCATCACCGACATCAATCAGGCCATCTTTTGGATCCGGACCGCCTGCATAACCGAGTACTACTGTTGAAGAACCTCTGGTAACAGAGACTTTAACAGGTCCTACTCCCTCGTCTGTAGTGGTAGCGATTGAATCTTCACCGGATGCGTTTACGTCAAAGTCTGGATCGTTGACTCGGATGTGTATTGTGAGATCACCGTTAGCAAGGTATTCGCCAGTGTCTAGACCACGTGTACCTCCCATACCAGTTTGATGGATTGGGAATACTGATCTGCCATCTGGGTTTTGTGAATTGCTGTCAGCAAAGTCATCTGCGGTACCAAATGGTACTGGATAGACGGTTCTGTCCAGGCTGACAGAGCCGGTGTTGGCCCTAACGCCTGCCGAATCGCCTACCTCGATGATTTCGCCGGATGCGTCACGGAAGTCAACATAGTTGACCTCAATGTCAAGTCCTGTCGTAGTCTCTGGCTGTGTTGCATCTGGCCTACACCATTGGGATGGAATCTGGAAGTCACCAGTGAAAATGCCTGTATCTGAACCAGTTTCCGCTAATGTGAATCCGGTAGCGCCAAGACCGTCAAAGTCTGCGCCTGTAGAACAGTCATTTCCATCAGTCCACTTGGCATCATCAAATGTGACATCAAGCAGTCTTCCCAGAGAACCAAATGCAAGGCCGTCTGGATTATCGTTTGATCTCTTCTCCAAATTACTGTGTACATCGTTACCGACTTGGTCATTGTCTGCATCAAGTGATGCGTCAATGTCAACGACGGTATAGATTTCGAGCAGGTCAGAGTCCACGTTGAGATCCGCGTCCTCAAGCGTAATCACCACGGTATCAGCAACCTTGTAGGAATCCTGATTCAGTGACACGACGCCAGAGTGGCTCGGAGCTGGTTCCTGGTCAGATCGTACAGTAATAACGCCATCTTCACCCAAGTCATTGTATGAGACTCTAGGTGAATCCTCGTCAGTAAGATCCTCAATTACGATGAAGGAGGGATCACTGGCGATGGTTGCAAGACCAGAGTAAGTACCCTCGTCTAAGATGTTAAGCTGGTTGACCATGGCGTATTCAAGTTCGCCCTCAAAGGTGCTGGTATTGTCACCTGACTCTTCGGCCTCGATTCTGATTATTTGGTTTGCAACCCTTTCTCCGGCTTGCTCACCGTCATCAGTAAAACCAAATGAGAAGAAGTCGGTGACTATCGGATATTTACCGTCGATTTCAAACGTAGTACCTTCGCTCCAGGAATACTGTATGCCTACTGTACCACTTCCTACATCATTGGCCACAGCGCTAGACTGGGCGTCTGTTAGGACTACCAGACCCTGTGGATCAGATACTTGGAAGCTGGCTATTGGACGATTGGTATCCGCAACACCCAGCAGACTGATCGTAATGTCGCCTGTAGTGTTAAGCGATCTGATGTCGTAGTTGAGTAGGTTGTATCCTTTGAAGTCAGTGCTCCAGTCCACGGTGTTTGATTCCATGACTGTGCCTTGCAGATCGCCTATTGTGGCTTTTGTATCAACGAGTATCGTTGTAATATCGGTAGAATCGATTAAAGTACTACCAGAATACGTGATGACTGCTCTGTCACTGAATGTTTCAATGTTGACGTCTGGAGTGGCTAAGTTATTCGCACTATCACGTACCTCTACAGTAGCATTAGTATCGCCCTCGACTCCACCTTCACCTAACGTAAACGGATCACCAGTACTAAGTGCTGGAATCAGTGATACGTTTGGATCAGATAGAATAAGATCCTCGTCTGCCCTGCTGTTCTTGTTTTGATCACCATCGACAATGACTACTGGAATGGTCTCACCAGAGTTCCATGTATCGTCGACTGGTTGGATGACAACATCAGCAGTGTAAAATCCTGCCAGAACGGTTACTGGTGAATCGTTATAGCCTACTGTCGCCGATGTTTGTCTTTTGGCATCATTGCTTATTGTGAGAATCGATGTGTCGGATTCGTCATACGTACCAAATACACCGCTGTTTGGTCCCTGTTCTGTGAGCGTTACAAGGTGTGTGATATCACCAATGGATATGTGAGCAGCATCACTGTTAGATTGAAGCTCCACAACATCAACATCAGTGCCCTGTGCATCAGGATCCAGCGTAAAGACCGCATCTTCCTGCATCAGGGATGCACCGGAAACGTCGGTAGTGACAAGAGCGCCACCATCGATGCCCGGCGAGTTGCCGCTTTGGTCAAAGACCTGGTAGTATGTTCCACCGTTTATGGCGTCCCAACTCCAAGAGTCCTCGTCTGTAGGATCGATGTTCAGCCAGGTGTCGGTAACGGTTGCGTGGACTTGTGAGCCCGGTGTGTATTTGCTACCGTCCATCATGATACCGGCAAAGCCGTCGACTGTGTCAAAGGTGAGCGAAGTCGACTGGACTCCGCCACCGGCGTTGTACTGTACGACAACACTGCCTGTTGGGTTGAGATCATAAAGTTGGATTATGGGCCAAAATTTGTTTTTAAGGCCAATTTGACCCCGCTCAACAGTAATGTTGTTATTATTGTCCATTCTTTCTGGATTGATTTCTTTTTCTCCTCTTAGTACGTTCATGATGTCACTACCAGCGAGTGCGCCTGTAGTCGTACAGTCTGCAGTAGCATTACTGGGAATTGCAACACCATCAGCATCGGAAAATGAGACGCCACCAATTGTATCCTCATAACAGATTGTACCAAAGTCAAGTCCTTTACCAGGATATTCTACGGTATCATCTGCGTTTTCTGCCATTGTTTTTTCGGCAAAGTAGCCGTACCATTGGCCGTCAGTGGCCTGAACCATTCTCAAGTCCTGGCCGTTAACGGTAACGTCGGGCTCACCTTCGCTTTCATCGGTATCACGTAGGTCAGAATCACTAATGACTACCTCGATTACCTGAGGACCTGCCATATAGTTCTCAAACTGTGAGTTTTCTGCGGAGACAACCAGGTTCTCGTTGGCAGCATATGCAGCCGGCATCATGCCAGGGACTGCAAATGTCATACCGCCGGCAACCATGATTGCCATCAATATTAAACTAGTTGTTTTTCTTTGTATTTCTTCATGCATAGTTATTAATTATTAGTCAAAATCTTGGTTTATAAGCTAAATGGATCATTTGTCCATTTTCTTATTATGCCATATCTGCCTGCTTATAGCATCGACATTCTGGCCCCCGTCAAGTAGGAATGCCGATGCGTGAACTTTGTTCATGTTGTTCTTGGCGGGGGCATCAGATTACATTCCCATTGGTATTTGCAGGATATGAGGATGCCAAATGCTGCCCATAGATATGATCCGAAATTAGAAGCTATGCGAGTTTTTCAAGCGATTTCACGGACAATTTTTACGTATTTTGTCGATATTTTGAGATATTTTACGCAGATTCGTTCACAGATGGTTCAGAATTCGCTAATTTTGGGTCAACTGACAAGTATTTTTGCAATGAAATCCACGGCTGCGTTGCCCGTCTTGTCACCAAGCAGTTGTCGCCTAATTCCATTTAATTGACTCAATCTGCCATGTTTCTTTTTTGAATTTCCTCCCTTTTGCACGCATTCCATGTGGCATCTCAACGGTTTTCAGGAATTCTGGTAAATTAGGAGACAACCCACACAGGCACACGAAACGCGCCATACGCCCCCCACCATAAAATTCCAAGCACAAATTAAACTTCAAGCAAAAATTAAAACATTATTCCACCAACAAATTCAATTTCATCGCTACATTCACACAAATTCAAATTCCAACAAAAATAAAAAAGCGTGCCCCGCCGTCATACAAATTACATTTTAAAATAAATTCAAACGTCAAACTAAAAAATTATAATTTTTTCCTGGCATCTACTGCAAAAGATCAAACAGACATGAATTCAAGCTAGACAGACAACTGGTATGATGGTATGGGGGTTGTTTCCTAATTCCACTTGTTTGACTCAATCTCCCATATGAAATCGTACCTAATCCTACCGTGGACTCTTGCCAGCTTGATGTTCCAAATCAGGACAATGTTACTATGCGATGCATCCCCATATACTTTCTCTGCGTGAGAGTCTTGTTCTGAATGCGGTACTCTTCTCCGGTGGTCAGCATGTGCCAGATTATCTCCAGCATATGCCTTGCAACTGCAATCTTTGCCTTCTGCCATCCTCGTCTCTTTCTTATCCTTTCATATATAGAACCAAGTCTTGAGTCGTTTCGTACTGCTACTGTGGCCGAGTTGATCATGTTATCACCTCCTTTTTGATCAAAATGCCTGATCCGGGCGGAATCTCCCATTCACCGTCTGCGCGGTATATTGCTTTCCGCCTGCTGTTGTTGCAAGTCAGTCTGTTTGACACCCTTGTACATGGTAAGATTAAATCGACTCTCAGGCCCAGCAGTAATTGTATATCACAGGATACAGATAAGATTTCATATAGCGTCTGTTTGTTTGCATCGCAATTTATTTTGGCACCATCTGAATTTTGTTTTTGAGACACATATGGTTACACGTATACGATGATAATAACGGACAGGAAAAAGTCCGGGGACGACAACAAGACGGTGGAGTACGAGTTTGCCCCTCACCTGAGATACGGCGTGGCAGGCGTGAACATGAGGACTCTGGACAGCAGTGACGCCCAAGGGGTAAACTCGTACCGTCCAAATTTCCTGTTCACACCTGATTTTATGGAGGATCTGATGTTGTACTTTCGGATAGTCTCTCAGGATGCCTGTACCCCTAGCCTTCGGGCCGCACCAGATCCAGGGAGGCCCGTGGCATGTCATACTCGAAGCGAAAACGGCTGAGGAGATCGGTGCCAAACAGTGCAAAGGAGAATGGGTCTTTGATCTCCGGATCCGGTCTCAAGACTTGCATGTCGGCGTGTAGCACGATGGGTTCTGAAGCCTGATCGTCTTCGAATATGAATTTCGTGTCATCCATCACGTATGTGTCCTGCCTGCCGCCTATCCCCGTGGTACCGGTGGGGTGTTTTTCCAGCAACGCAAAGTCAATTTTGTGGTCTTTGGCTGCACCCTGCAGCATGGTTGTACTATTTGCCCCCGTATCTACCAAGAATCTGGTCTTGATAAAATTACCGTCACGTAGTATCCTCGACTACCAATTGATCACAAAAAGGACAATTTTTTTCAACCAAAGGATCTAAGAGCTATTAGTCCCATATATACACATGAAAGGAAAGAAGGAATTACCGACGGGAACAGCGTTCCTGTACGGGATAGCAAGCAAGGACGAGCTTTTTAGGATGCACAAGTCCGAGAAGGACGCCAAGGCGGCAATCCGGCTCCTTGCATACCACATGAGAAAGTGCGGCGCGAGCATATATGATATTGCCGAGAAGCTGAGCAGGCCGTATGGAACCGTACGATACTGGCTGGTGCGTGCGCACAAGCATGGCCTGGAGGGCAGGTTTGACATAAAGCATGGCGCCCCGTGCAGGCTCGACAAGAAACAGCTTGAACGGCTGCGCGCAGACCTGATCAAGGGCCCGGACAACTGCGGCTTTAAGGCCACAACATGGACAGGGCCGCTGGTCATTGCCCACGTCAAAAAGAAGTTCGGCATCACGTATGCAGAAACGAGCATGTACGACCTGCTGCACAGAATCGGCTTCTCATGCAGAAAGCCCAGGCCAAAACACCCAAAATCAGCCTCAGAATCCGAGAAAAAGGAGTTCAAAAAAAAAGCTAGGCAGAGCGCAAAGTACTATTCAAAAAAGGGGTACACGGTAATGATAGGCGACGAGTCCATGTTCATACTGGGATGGAACGTCAAGAACAGCTGGTACCCCGTAGGAGAGCCGGTCTATACGCCCGTCAGCCTGTCTAGGAAGCGGTTCTATGTCATAGGGGCCCTCTCAAGAAACAGGTTTGACTATCGCTTTTACGAAAAGGCCAACACGGGAACGTTCTACAAGTTTCTCAGGACACTGCGCCGCAAGTACGGCAAGGTGTTGTTGTTTGTCGACAACGCATCGTACCACAAGTCAGCAGAACTCAATAGAAAGATGGCCAAGTGGAACGGGGACGTGGTGCTAAAGTACCTGCCGCCGTACGCGCCGGAGCTTAACAACTCGGAGGGGCAGTGGCGCGGGTTCAAAAAGGCGACTTCAAACTGCCTTTACAAGACCGTCAAGGAGATGCAGAGATCACTGCGCAGTATGACGCGCAGGGGCGAGATAAAGGTGGTAAAGATGAACAAATGGCTGACGTAGATACTACGCAACAGCGGATGAGATACAAAGCCGTCAATCCAGACCAATCCGTCCTTCACGATTGTCCTCATGCCCACACGTCATCACATGCCGTCAGAACAACAGATTCGTCCTTTGCTTTGAGATGTATTCTATGCGAACCCCGTCCATCTCACTGTATTTTTTCTCGACCTCGTCTAACAGCGTCGAGTGATCCTTGTTGCTGGCGCAGATCTTCTCGTCACAGACAGCTACGTACATGCCGCCATGGTCCTTTCTTAGCGCCTCCCGGTTATCTGCAATCCAGTTTGCATTGGCAGTGAATTTGTGAAGGCCTGACATCATCTTGTCATAGTCTCTGACAAGCAATTCGGCCGTCCTTTTGGTAAGCGGATCTGACGGAGAACAGCCAACAAAGGTAATGTCGGACTCACGGATTGGCATTAGATAACACCTACCTGTACTTGGATATCGTCATATAAAAACCACATAACCAAGATAGTCGTTGTCTTATATGGAAATTAGGTTCGCCTAAGATTTTGAGAAAAGCCAAGGAATACTTTACCCTTTACCGATCAAGAAAAAAGATGAAAAGACAGTACTTACAGAACGACAGATAAGATACGCCACAAGACAGCGTAAGAAGGGCAGGACGCTCAAGGTAATAGCATCAGAGCTGGAGGTGACGCCACAGTACGTGGGCAGGCTTTGTGCCGAGTTCGAAAGAACCGGCGTAATACACGTGCAAAAGAGTCCCGGCAGGCCAGCATCGCCGCCGCCCTCAAGCGACGAGGTCCAGACTGTGCTTCGCCTGTACGCCGAGCAGGACATCGGTGTGGTTCGCACGGCTAAGCGTGCAAGGGAGCAACTGAATATAAGCTACGACTCTGTATACAGGATAATGAGTGAGAACAAGCTGGTATCAAAGTCTGCTACAAGATCCGGACAGCGCAAGTGGCTGCGCTATGAACGCAAGTACTCCAACGCAATGTGGCACGTGGACTGGCACGATATGAAGGATCCGCGCCTGAGAGGGCTCAAATTAGTCACGTTTTTGGACGATTCATCCCGGTGTATCATGGCGGCACGGACGTTTGCCGAGGCCACATCAGAAAACGTGGTGATAACCCTCAGGGATGCCATAGACAGATTTGGCACGCCGGCTACCATACTGTCTGACAACGGCAGGTGTTTCAACGGCGGCCGTAGCAAGAAGAACATGCCACGCGAAACGTGGAAGCCGACTGCATTTGAGGCCGAGCTGCTGGACCGGGGCATCGGGCTGATAAACTCCAGGCCGTACCATCCGGAGACCAACGGCAAGTTGGAACGGTTCCACGGCAGCATAGAGGCTGAGATCCGCCACTATGAGAGCTTGGATGCATACATCAAGTATTACAACGAGCGCAGGCTACACTTTGGGCTGGACATAGCCCACCGCCAGACACCCATCATGGCGTTCTCGGACAAAACTGCCACAGAAGCGATCAGGAAATCCGACCCAAAATGGATGGAGAGGGACATCAATGAATAGCGGACATTATTTCCATATAACACACCAGCCAGACGGGCCTGTAGCTGCACGGTACGCGGACTCTGCCACATTCATACGCGTCATCTGATGCTATTTATAGCAACGAGCAGAAATAATTGAGGTTTTTTACGTGTAGTTATGGCCTACTTTGACTCAAAGACTTCTGCCCGTTGCTATACTTTGCATGCACGGTAGACTTTCAATCGGAATGTTTCGATCCGGTCGATTACGCATAAGGTCTTCTGCCTTTCTATGTACCGGAGCGATTTTTCCTCCAGTCTTTTCTTCACGTTTTTTGATCGGTGCAGCCTGAAATAATCCTTCAAAGCACGCCTGATCTTGGGCCGAACTAATTTTCGTATGATAGAGTGCCCAAGATTACACAGAACCTTTCCCATCGCCAGAAAACTCTTGAAATTCCTTCAACTTTTTATTCTCAGCCCGGCATGATGCATTGATGAGTAAAACAGAAAACCTTCTTGAAAAAATTCAAGTTCTCATTACAGATAACAAATTCAGACAGGCAATCACGGCTTGTGATCACATCTTAAAGACAAACAAAAAAAATTTTCAAGCAAATTTTAACAAGGCGAATCTTTTGGCAGAGATTGGGTTCCACAAAAAATCATTATCGTATTACAACAAAGCGTTAAAGATAATCCCGGATGAACCTTTAGCCTTGTTCAACCTTGGTACAACTTTGTATGATTTGGACAGGTATGATGAAGCTATACGCATGTTTGACAAAGTGATAAAAATTCAACCAAAAAACGTTGATGCGATATGCAACAAGGCAAATACGTTTGTGGCTCTTGGAAAACATAAACAGGCAATGTCAAACTATGATAAGGCCTTGAAAATATCCCCGGATGACATTGTAATTCTTAACAACAAGGGAATTGTTTTTGCTGGAAAGTCAAAGCACGAAGAGGCAATAAAATGCTTTGATGCGGCGCTGAAAATAAATCCGGATGACATGTATTCCTTGTGCAACAAAGGAAATTCTTTGGCAGAACTGGAGGATTTTGGCGAAGCTGCAATATGTTTTGAGTCAGCCTTGGAGATCAACCCTACGGATTATGACGTATATTTCAGGTTGGGAGTTGCCTATGCAAATACCAATCGGCCAAAAGAGGCAATTCTCTGCTTTAACAGGGTTCTAAAAAAAGATCCTTCCCATACTGATGCGTTGATAAACAAGGGAATTGCCTACATTGCATTAGAAAAGTACAAACATTCTGTTCAGTCTTTTGAGAAAGCACTTGCAATTGACAAGCAGAATACAGATGCCATGTATCATAAGGCACAATGCCTAGCAGAGATTGGCAGGCATGCTCAAGCAGTTTCCCTGCTTTGCAAGATTGCTGCAAAAAAAGAAAAAACCCATGATCACCATAATCATGAGCATGAACGTTTGTCTCTAAAAGAAAAAATTCTCAAGGATGCCCATTTTGCAAAGGTGAAAAAAGAAGAAAGCTATTCATCCCTTATACAGAATCTTCATTAGTTGAAATTTGGTTTGGGCTAGACGGAATGCGTTTTCCATTTGGGGATATTTTCGGATCTCCAAGAATTGAAGAAAGCGAATTTGTAAATTCGTCACTCATATGATGTTCCATGCCACAGACAATTTTGTCATCCGGTTTGATCTTTAGATGATTTACCATCAATACTTCTAGCAATCTGCTTTTTCTTACAATGCCTGCCCCAATTTCTTTTCCTTGGTCTGTCAGCTGAATATCCAGTTTGGTGTACTTTGCAAATCCCATTTCCTCAAGTTTTTTCATCATCTGCACCACGCTTGGCTGCCTGATTCTTAGCATGTTGGCAATTGTGCTTATTCTGATCGGTTTGTTGTTTTCATTTGTCAGCCACATTGCCTTTAGATACATTTCAACGTGCTCTTTTGGGGCGGTTCCCACATAGAGTTTTTCCTCAGTTGTCATCTTTGCAGTCCGTTGCCTCCTCGTTAATCTTTAGAATATAGGTAGACCTGACATTTTTAATCTTTCGAATCTTCCACGTAATTGTCTCATTAAGCTCCTCTAGCGTTGATGCCTCTACTTTAACAAGAACGTCATATGGCCCGGTAATGCATTGTGTCTCCGTGACCTGGGAAATTTCTTTGAGATGTGAGATTACATCTTTTTCATTGTTTTCGGTGCAGTTTAACAATACAAATGCTGCTGGCAATTTTTTCCTCCGTCAGTTTTTGACATTGTTTTTGCTTTGTTAGAACTCACTCTTGCGACTGTTTTTTGCGCATCTGCCAATGTAACAGGCTCGGATTTGATCATGTTGAATATTTTTTTGACACTATGATCATATGCAATCCATATTTCTTTCATGCCAATACTGGGTTTTGAGTATATTAATTATTTTTCTTATTGTATTAAATATTGATAAAATCAGCATAATTTTTAATAACTAGTGAGTAATATTTCAGGTAGAAACCGAAATGACTGCCATTCCTACGCATTGCCAACCACATGCATTTTACACGACAAGAATTTCAGTTTTTAACATGCCGGTGAAACAATGAAATTAACCAAGCAAGAAGATCAAGACGAGAAAAATGTCAATGAGATCAGAATTGAGATAAACGATTCATCTTCAACCCATAACAACAATTTTGCCATTACTCTAAGATCAAAAAAAGTGGATGTAGACAAGTTACTCCCCATGGCAAAAGAATGGGTAATGGAACACAAACAGAAAACCTGGCTTGAAAAATAATCTCTCAGTTATCCTGCCTTTCAAGTCCAAGGATAAACGCCAAAAAAATTCAAACCGGGTTAAAAAACTGCATGTACAATGATTTTTGAATGTAAAAAAGAATGATTGATGGTTTCTTCTCTTTTGTAAGAGATTGATCTTATTGAGACTTGAAAATTTTTGCATCTTCAGGACCGATGATCCTAAAGAGCGAAATTCCAGTCTCTGCACTTGTACCCTTGAGAGCCATTTTGCCATTCTTCAGGGTCACAAGTCTAGGATCTACCATCTTGACTTTCTTTCTTGCTTTTACATCATAAGCAACCCATTCTTTAGTCATACTTTTCATTCGTGTATGTGTATATTAAAACAATGCATAATTAATATTAACAATTATTAAAATTAAAATAGTTCTTAATAAAATATAAATACTCCGTGTACCGTAAAAGAACATAATGCCATGCTTCAACCACATGCAGCCCTGACATACAGATGCTCATTTTTCGCATGGCATTATCTAACAATTTGGATGTAACAAAATGGATGAAAAATCAAGATATCACGTATATAAACTAGAACGAGAAAAGGATCTCTTTTGCAGTGTTCTAAACGTCAGTGGGACAGGCAGCGCAAATATTTATCAAATTGAAGATTCTGATTATTTCTATTCGGCATATTACTTTTCTGATGGCCATCTTACTGATATTAATCTCTATTATGTCAGAAGCAAGATATTACAAGACACGATTACTCGTAAAGGCAATGTTATAAAATTTGAACCGGGTACCGGAGAATGGAATTCTCATCAGGGCGAACTAAAAGACATCTATTGCTGGCTGTTTGTTCTTAGAATCATCTCTTCATCATCTAAAGAGATTAAGGAAATTTACAAGCTTGAGGAAGAATATGAAAGAAAGTACGGAATTAGACAGTTGGCCTTGACAGAATAGGAGTGAAAGTCATGTCCCCAGACAGGAAAACAATATACTTTGATCATAAAGGAGATTTTGAGATTTTGGCTGATGACGAAACTTTCCAGGTAGACATGCAATCAATTCAAAAAATAGTGTTTACAGATCACAAAAACAAGATACGATACTTGTTCTCAAAGTTTAGAACCGAGATGATAGACGATGATCTAATTCAAATTGACAGCACCGGTTTACAAAGCAACTAGTTTTACCGTATCCATTTTTTTATCAGTAAGAAATCCTTGTGTAATTGCTTGGATCTTTTTTGAATCTCCATCCAAGAAAAACATCTCCATGCATCTTTCTCCATCAATTTTGTTGTGAAGATGTGTTTTAATCAGATCCTCATAATCATGCTTTATTCCTGCAACTTGATCATCGTGCTCATCTGCATGGACCACAATCAACACTGCATTCTGCTTTCCTTTCAATTCTCTTTTTTGTTTCTCCTCTTGTACAAAAGTTCTGATTCCGGCGCGAATAATTTCAGATCTCCCGGTGAATCCCATGGAACCCTGCAGTTTGTCAAGTTCCTTTAAAATCCCATCATTAAGAGAGATTGAAACGATTGCCAATGGCTGGAATGTTATTAATTGTTATTTAAACCTAATATCATTTCTTAATAATTTTAACAAAAACCAAGCCTATTGGATTATTAACATAAAAATTCGCTCTTTCAGTTTTTTATTAAGTTTATATTATATTATTAATAACCATCCCACAACGTGATAAAATGAAAAGCTTGTCAATTGCTGCCATAGGTGTTGGAATCGCCGCAGCTATAGCTGTTGCAATTGCAGTGACAATGTCAGGAGTTTCTGACAGTCCAGAACTTTCTGAAAACTACATGGGCAAGACAAATGAAGCTGACATGTCTTTGCAGGAAAGCAAGATACGGGTTCTGGCCTCTTTTTATCCATATTATGAATTTACAAAAAATGTAGCAGGTGATTCTGCAACAGTTGTTCAGTACATGCCATCCGGAGTAGGAGCACATGATTGGGAACCAAGACCCCAAGAGATTCAGGCGTTGAAAGATGCGGATGTTTTTGTGTATAATGGATTAGGAATGGAGCCTTATATCGATAACATGATTGATTCAGGCGAGTTTGACAATGTTTTGTTTGTTAAAGCCTCTGAAGGAGTTGAACTGATAAAACCTGAGGACGGACATGATGAGCACGCAGAAGAAGAGGCACATGATGAGCACGCAGAAAACTTTGCAAGAGAGATAGAGCACGTAATAGAAGAATTTGAACACGGTCACATTGATGCAGTCCAGGCACTTGGCGAGATAGAAGAGATTCTGCACGAGCATGAAGGAGACGGGCATGATCATGGAAATGAAACTATTGAGAGAATTGAGTCAGTAATGCATGAAATTGAGGACGGACATATGAGTGCAGAAGAAGGACTAGAGAAAATCCACCATGTTGTTTTAGAAATCAAGGAGGACGGACATGATGAGCACGCAGAAGAAGATGAACACGGACATCATCATCACGACTTTGAGTTTGACCCGCACATCTGGTTGGATCCAGTTTTGGTAAAGCAACAAGTAAACAATATTCGAGATGCACTAATTGAGGCAGATCCACAAAACACAGAACAGTACAAACAAAATGCCATGGCATACAATGAAGAACTAGACCAATTAGACATGAACATAAAGTCGTCCTTGGCATCATGCAAGAAAGACACCTTTGTTCCATATCATAATGCATTCACATATCTTGCCGAAAGATATGACCTCAAAGTTATGGCTCTTGGCGGATTAGCTCCGGATTCAGAGGCAACTGCTGCAGAGATTTCAGAATTTATCGACTTTGTAAGGGAAAATGACGTAAAGGTAATTTTTAATGAAGAACTAATTGATCAAAGACTAGCAGAGGTCATTGCAGAAGAATCGGGCGCAACAGTAATGCTGTTTAGCCCATTAGAGGTGCTAGCACCTGAAGAATTAGGGAAAAACATATCATACATCGACAAGATGGAACAAAATATGGATTCCCTGAAGGTGGCCCTTGAGTGTCAATGACAAGTGTGCTAGAAGTTGACGATCTTGTCATAGGCTACGATGATCACATAGCAGTAGACAAAGTCAGCTTTGATGTCCAAGAAGGGGACATACTTGGCATTGTGGGTCCTAACGGCGCAGGCAAAACAACACTGTTTCGAGCAATTTTGGGATTGCAGAAATATTCTGGAAAGATCAAGATGTTTGGGTTGGAAGATTCAAAGTATCATTCACTGCTACATATGATCGGATATGTGCCACAAAAGGTAATTTTTGAGCCAAACTTTCCTGCAACGGTTTATGATGTTGTGTCAATGGGCATCATATCTAAGAAAAAACTTGTCAGGGGGGCAAAGTTTGTCCAGCAGTGTGGCTGCTGTTGGAATCAAATTTACAGCAATCTTGGAGACAACAACAAGGTCATGACAGCGCTAAAAACCGTAGGTCTTGAATCTCTAAAAAACAGAAGAATTGGGGAACTCTCAGGCGGCGAATTACAACGCGTCTTTATTGCAAAGTGCCTTGTCAAGGATCCGTTGTTGCTAATTCTAGACGAGCCCGTAGCAAGCGTGGACGTTGAATCACAAAGTAAATTCTATGATCTAATAAAGAAAATCAACCAAGAAAACCAAATCACAGTCGTTTGGTCATCACATGACTTGGATGCGATATCAAAGTATGCAAGCAGAGTCGCATGCATGAATAAAAAACTGTTTTTCCATGGGGAGAAAGAGGAATTCTTTTCAAACAAGGATCTTCTAAAAACATATACCGAGTCATCAATGCAAATGCACATGCGTCATCATGGTTACCATTAGCAAATCAGGCAGAAAAGATGGTCCTTGAAGCCCTGTCTTATGGATTTGTTCAGAAGGCACTAATTTCGGGCATTGCTGTTGCGCTAATCTGCTCTTTTATGGGAACGTTTCTTGTATTGAGGCGCTACGCTTTATTTGGGGACGGAATTGCCCATGTGGCCTTTGGCGGCGTGTCAGTGGGATTGTTCCTGGGGGTGTTTCCAATTTGGACTGCATACATGGTTTCAATATTGGGAGGAATAGGACTGCAAAAACTCCGACAAAGTACAAAGATTTCGGGAGATGCTGCCGTAGCTGTCGTACTGGTTACCGGATTGTCTTTGGGCGTCATCCTGGTAAGCTCGTCAGGAGGCTTTTCAGTGGATTTGTTCAGTTTCTTGTTTGGAAGTATCCTGTTGATCAGCAACGAGGATACAGTCATAATTCTAACGATCAGCACGGGAATCATCGCAACGCTTGTTGCATTACGAAAACAATTCCTGCAAATTACGTTTAATGAAGAACAGGCAAGAATCTCAGGATTGCATGTTACATTGCTAAACTACGCATTCGTAGTACTGGCAGCCGTAACGGTAGTAACATCTATGAGACTGGTTGGAATCTTGTTGATATCAGCATTAGTTGTAATTCCCAACATCAGTGCAATGATGTTTGGCAAAGGATTCAAGCAGACAGTCGGAATATCGATGTCAATTTCAGTCATCTCAGTAGTAGCCGGAATACTTTTGTCATATTATTACAATCTTGCGCCATCCGGAATCATTGTCATGGTTGCAGTTGCAATTTTGGTAGGAATTGTCCTAGCCAGATCTGCTGGCTTGATTTCGAAAATAAGTACAAGGAAAAAATCCGAAACCACGCACAGCGTCTAAACAAGCCCACGCTTGAAATATGATGTATGTGGTCACGTCCCCTTGCTAGCTAGGCACGAAGATTACAATCATTCATGCTAATTCGTGCCTGACTGATGGGGGTAGGTGACCTCGTACCAAGAGGTTGTTGCAAATATAATCCTAGATGGTAATCCTAGTGGTAATAAGATAGCCCCTAGGCAGAATTGAAGTCATGATTCCCTACTGGACAGGCATGAAAATCACAACTGCAGGCAAATCAGTACTTCCTAGGTGTGCTTTTGCAGACCAGGCACGGCATAGCCGCTAACTTCGTTTATGCATAAGATCTTTTGCAAATTACGTAATTACCGTGCCTGTAAAAGTACACCTAGGAAGTACTGATGTGGAGCCTGAAAAAGCGCTAATCAAGAGAACAGCTGTAGCATGACATTTCTTGGACAAAATCGTTCAAACAGACTTCTGGGAGTTGATCAGATCATTTAGCCTTCGTTTGTCATGTATGCTCTTTACGTAGAACAACGAAGTTGCAATTATTCCTGCGGCAATTAACGGCGATGCGATCTCCGTATATTTTAATTCAGTTTTTTTATCTGCTGGCTGGGTTTGAGATGGTGATGAAGCAGGAATTTCAGTCATTTTTATCGTTCCAATCTTGTTTCCCTGCTGTTCGACAAACCAAACGTTGTCGTTCCCATCTGATGTCATGAACTGGACAAATGAGGATTCGGTTGGAACTGGAACTTCCAATAGATCATTGTTGTCAGGATCATAAACTGCGATAGAGTCAATCACATGCTGGGCAAACCACACATTGCCATATCTGTCAAACGTCATTCCGAATGGAAGTGACTCGCTATCTGGAACAGTTACTTTATCAAAAGTTTCCAAGACAGGATCAAATCTGGATATTGCCAAGCCTGCATGCTCTGCAACCCACAAACTGCCATCCTCATCATCAAACAGCAGGGCTTCTGGACCCTGAAGGACGGTATCTGATGAAATTTGAGTCAGTTGATTGCTTTCAGGCTCAATATGACCAATTTTTCCAGAACCGGTGGCAGTATACCATATCTTTCCTTCGCTGTCAATGGCCAGGGCAAATGGCAGTGACCCTTTTTCAGGCAAAACAATCTCGTCAAAGGTATCGTCTTCGGGAGAATACTTTAGAATCCTGTCCTTGTTTACAATTGTAATCCAAATGTTTCCATCCAGATCTGCCTGAATAAACAGTGGCGTATTATCTGAAATTACAGGATCCACTTTCGGAATTGTCCTGGTCGTTACTTCCTTTGTATTAGCATCAAGATATCCTATTTGGTTTCTTTGTCTGTCAACAAACCAAATGTTTTCCTTGCTGTCCTGTGTTAGAAACGTTGTTCCCAGCCCATCAAAGGAATATGGCGTAAACTCTTGGGAATCCAGTGAGAACTCCCAGAGCCTTGGAGATGATGCATCACTAATCCATAAAGAATTTTTTCCGCCATACAATGCATAAAGCGGCTTTGCATCCTCTTCTGGCAATTCATATTCTACAACCTGCATCTGGATATCTGCAAGCCGTGGCTTGACAAGCAAGTTGAGCGTTTTTGATTCGTTTGCATTATCTGTTCTCTGAGCTTCAACCTCAACTAGCCACTTGCCGGAAAATCCAAAGGTGATCTCCCCTTGAAATTCGATTGGCCTGCCTTCTGTCTGTCTAGTTATCTCCATGGGAACTTCAATGGGAGAAATATTCTTTGACGGGTTTGAAATTTTGACCTTCACTTGCTCTGAATCATAAAGCTGATTGCCATCAAAGTCTGTAACTTTGACAGTTATTGCGTTTGAACCGCTTGTAAATGGCGATATTCCAACATCAAATCTTGCATTCTCTGTAAATTCAATTGTGTTAAAACCATAAGCTGCTTCTTGTGCATCAACTCTTTGAATTTCTCCTGCAGGCAGCGTTCCATTGGTCAGCAGTGCAACGACACCCAGCAAGGCTATTCCTAAAGCGGCATCAACTTTGAGCGATTTTTTTAATTTCTTATGCACGGTAATTTTTCCTGATGATAAGTTCTTTTCTGCATTTTTTTGCAGCCTAAACTGAAAGAATCCGCCCAATGCCACCATGACAGCAGCTATCGCAATTTTTAGCATGATTAGCTTCCCAAACACTGATTCTGTGATTAGGCCTACGTCGCTTTCAAGGAACCACATCAGGGTTGGGCCCGTAACAATTACAATTCCCACCGAAATGATAAACGCGATTGAAAATCTGGGAATCATTACCAGGCTCATTTTCTCTTGGTTTTCTTCCTGTAATTGTGAAAATGTCGGAAGCAGTGCAAATACAAAGTATATGATTCCTCCAATCCAAACTGCGGCAACCAGATTGTGGATATAGTCTAGCACTACTGCGCCAAGCTGCTCACTTGCAGCGCCATGCCCTATCATTGTGGTCGTTGAAATTAATACAAGCGAGACTGCAAGCATTGGAATCTGATTCTTAGTTGATAGTGATTTTTTCCTGTCCATTCCAAACCAAATACCCAGCAAGACAAGAGTGATGATCATTCTTGCAAGCCAAATTGTTCCAAAGTATGTTTGAATTACATCAATTGGCGAAGTTTCCAGTCTGATTGTTTGGACCGCAATCATGAGAATGTCAGATACAAAAACAAGCACGAGTCCGGTTCCTGTCACTGACATAAACTTTCCATGGTGGAAACTCTGGACTTTTTCAAGCTCCTCTCTGATCAGATTTTTGTTTTGGGTTCCCCAGATAATCAGAGAGGCAATAACTGATCCCAGTACGATGGTCTGTCCGACAATTCCGGGAAATCTTGCGCCTGCTTCAGGCAAGAATACTAGCTCTGCAGGCCCATCGGGGATATCTTTGACGTCAATAATTACATCGCCTATTCCAAAAATAAAAGCTCCCGGTACCAAATGTCCGTCTACCTTGGACAGAACCTTCGTCGTAGCTGTGTACACTCCCTCTTCAAGTGGCAGAGTAGTCACAATGATCGATAGTTCGCCTTCATAGTAACTGGTATCCCTGTTATCAATCTGGTTTCCGTTTGGATCAAAAACTCTCATTTCACTAAAACCAATGTCTACCGGTTCTGAAAAATACACGATTACCTCGGTTGTTCCAACAGGTCCGTTTGATGATATGTTTGGGATCGTCTGTTCGGTAAACGGATGTGCTGCCGCAAACGGGATTGAAATCAATGATAATGCAAGTAATATAAAGAGAGTTTTTTTCATTCACTGCAAGTTCCGCAGCTGATGTTTTAACAGTTTACATGTTTTCAAGTTTGTACCAATTCGCATAAAGATAATAATGTGCTATTCTGGTATGATGGTCGTGAAGATAGCATTCTGGGGCCTTGTTGGACTATTGTTTTCCATAGGCATGATTGCTCCATCATTTGCCCACACTACTGTTCATGTTGATCCGTATGAAATTGAGGCAGGATGGGGAACCGAGCCTCCTGTTGTGGGAATCAGAAACAACATTGTTTTCAAAATTATTGAGCGTGGAGAAAACGAGGGTACGTACGCCGGAGTAACCAGTGTTTTCAAAGGCGTTGATGCAACTGTCATGTTTGGCGGCGCCTCAAAAGGCATTGACATCAACTCTGATCCAAGACCCGGATACTACTTTTCTCCGATTATTCCAACCAAGACTGGAACCTACATGGTTGAATTAAAGGGTGAAATTCGAGGGGTTCCAGTTGACGTTAAAATTCCAATTGAGGATGTAGAGCCGACTGCAATTTTGGATTTTCCTCCATCAAGCAGTGCCGGTGACGCCGATATTGCCGCATTGAAAAATGCGATTTCATCACTCCAGCAGGATGTCTTGAAGTTAAAATCCGGTGAAACTGAAGTTACATCTACTGATGACGGAGCTGCTTATGACTTTGCGATATTTGGGTTGTTTATTGCAGCAGCGGCCATTATCTTGGCGATAATTGCTCTAGTAAAAAGAAAATAAGAAAAGAGGAATTCCTAAAATCTTGGAACGACTCTAGATTTTGCAGTAACTGCTACAATGCTTATGATTGCAACAGCAAGTATCATCATTGCAATTGTTCCAAATTCCGGAACAACGTTTGTGAATGCTACTTCTTCACCGATTGGTCCTGTTTTTTCATCAATACCATAGCCTTGGAAGGTAATGGTGATGTCGACTGGATCAGCAGAGCCTAGTGGTGCAGTTTCGTGCATTCCTGAGCCCTCATGATGGTGTGCGCCCATATCATCTAGAACTGTTTCGCCATTCTGTGTAACAGTAATGTCGTGGTTGACATGTTCTGCATCTACAAATTCTACGTGAACTTGCATTCTCTCACCTGCCATTGGTTCAGAAGTCCAAACTGAAACTTGTGTTCCGTCTGACATCATTCCTGTAGCAGATGCATCTATGATCAAGTGACCTTCGTCATCCATGTGGTCATCATGGCCATGATCGTCTTTAACAGCTCCTGCCTCTTGTACAATGATTACACCTTGCATCCAAGGATGAACCATACAAAAGTAATCATATTCTCCCACTTCAGTCGGATTCCATTCAAATGAATTTCCAGGCGAAAACAAACCAGTGTCAAAGATGCCGTCCGGTCCGTCCTCTGGAGTTCCTGAAGTGTATGTGTGTGCTGCCGTATCGGTATTTGTCATGATAACAACCCCGCCAACATCAACTGTTGCAGTGC
Source organism: Candidatus Nitrosopumilus sp. (assembly GCA_965214775.1). Classification (GTDB taxonomy): domain Archaea; phylum Thermoproteota; class Nitrososphaeria; order Nitrososphaerales; family Nitrosopumilaceae; genus Nitrosopumilus. Next base: position 823,801 of record OZ243974.1, read on the forward strand.
TTGGAATGTAACAGCCTTCTGAGGTCTCTTCACATCCCGGAACAGCTGAACCGGCTGCTGAGTCAATAGTTACTTCTGAATGATCTGCAAAAACTGCCGGTGATCCAACACCTGCTGCCAATGCAAACAGTACGAAGAAAGAGCTAATTGCTATTGTCTTCATTAGACAGATTACTTGTTCAGATACATAAAAACCTCACTGAAAGTTGATTCGAAATTAGCATATTCGGAAATCATGTATAAGCAAATTTGCACTAAATCGATTAAAATGCATGTAAATGACAAGTTACCTGTCAAATTACTTGACAAAGGTACAGAAAAATCCGGGCAATGATTTGCACGGCTTTTAATTTCGGATCACTTTTCGGGGATTTCCAGCTGCTGGATTCTGGCTTTTTCTATAAAATTATACAGTTTCAGAACTCCAAACATGGGAATTCCGGCATACATTGCGATGTTCAGCAGGACTATGGGGATTCCATATCCGAGCATTTTGCCTTCAGAATCAATTTCTACGTCGTTTAGCAGTGACAGAGACAAAAGCATTGGCGTTAGTGCCACCTTCATAACCTCTTTGAACATTGGGTTTTCCCTTTGATAATCGGCTACTGCTGGTGAAAACGAGTAATAGAATTGATTGAATGCTGTCATAAATGCAGTTCCAGAGCTGGTCTGCAACACAGTGTTGTCCCTAAGTTCTCTTAACTGTTGAACTTGAGGCGCTAATTCAGAACCAAATGTCGCAGTGGCAATTAGACATCCTCCATTTTGGCCATTGTTACCCGGTTTTTCCTTTGGAGGAGAAACCGGCTGTGCGTTTGCCTCTCCTACTTGGATATCAAACGATACCACTTCTTTAGGAATCGGTTGGAACAAAATTCCTTCCACTTCCAAATCCATTGTGTAGACTCCTTTGCCTAAACTAAAATCAATCGGGATTTTTACGGTTCCTAACGACGTATGTGTCAACTGGATTGGACCAAAAACAGCTTCGCCATCCTTTGACACAGCAACAGCATAATCAATATGCTCTTGGACTTTTTGCGTTTGTGGGTTGATGAAATCTATGTTGATCCTAGTTTGGGTGTCGGGCTCTATTGGATCGTAAGTCAGTCTTACATCCAAGGTTTCTTTGTCTGTAGGCAATGTTTGAGTTTCTGCATATGCGGGAACTAGCAATAACGGAGCTAAAAGCAGTACAAGAAAAAGTTTCATACACAGGTTTTTCTTTTGGCAAATAAAAATTCTACTCCAATTTCCAAAATAGAAAGTTTCTCATGCGTAGAAATGCTGTGCCAGCTTTAAATATGGACTTTGCATAATTTGAGTGTTGTACCACCACAAGTTCGGGTTGTTCATTACAATAATTGGAATCTTTACGATTCCAGCTTTAGTTCCTGATGCGTTTGGTCATGGACTTGGCGGGGATCAAGCGCCTCCGATTAGCTTTGAGGGAATGGAAGTCACGGTAAGAACAGATCTTACTCCATCAGACATCACAGTCGAGGACATTGATGACGTAAACATGAAAGTTAGATTCTTTGATACGTTGACAGATACCACTTTGGAGAAGGTAACGTATAGAATTGAAGTCTGGAGAAGCGGAGACTTGCTTGCGCGAAATTTGTTTTATGATCTTGATGGACGGCTAGATGTCGAGATCAGGCCTGAAGCCAGCTGTGATGAAGCAGAACTTTGGAAATGCAGCGTTTATGGCGGCTCTGAGCACGTAACTGCTCCGGGAGCACTCTACGTATTTGGGGAAGATTGTACTGATGAAAACCTGGAGACCTGTGCTAGGCCAACGATCACCGGACCCATCTTTGAAAAAGGCGGTCTGTACAATATTCGAGTAGACATCGAAGGCGCCACAAGTCCAAAAACACTATTGCCAATCCTGCTAAGTTATGATACCTTTGTCAGCGTAGCCCAGGAACAGGACTTCCTAGTTCAAACAGCGTCTGCCCAGGAACTTCCAATTGTTGTAAAAACGTACTATGACGATGTTGAAAATTTCCAATTTGACACCTTTGATAATTCAATTAGTTTTGACATGGCATTTGACTGGAGTCCGGACTATGTTGATCTTGTCGAAGTAGTCCACGAAGAAGTTAGAGTTCCAAAATCATTTGTCCCATATGCAGAAGGCACACAGTTCAAGGGATATGTAAATGGAATTGAAGTTGATCAACGTGCGCTACTAAATGATCCGTATACGTATAACGACACAAACATAATCCACTTTTTGATTACAAATGCCGAATTGACTAGAATTAACGAGGAACTTGGTCCTGACAATTATGGTTCCAAAAACATGAATTTGAGACTGGTGCCATTAGATGAAGTTTCAAAAAGTTCAACCGAGTTTTACCTGGTTGACACTGATAATTTAGAGCGGGTTCCAACGACTGTAAACATTTCTTGGGACGGAAAATACGGGGCAGATGGAGAAATTCCATTCGAGTTTACCTTCTTCAAAGAGGACAAACAGTTGCTAAAGGACGTCAGATACTCATACATTGCATTGGACGAAAACAATAATGAAATTGCACGTCATGACGGAGATGATCCAGACAACCCCGGAATCATGTCAACTGAAGGAATTGACATTCAGAGAATTTTCGTTCCCTCCGAGGGCCAAATGAGAATTGACATCCTGGTTTATGGAACCGGCCTTGATTATGACCCAACTTATTCCGGAATTGGTTCTGCCATCATCGAAATTGGTCCTAGCGTTCCAAACTCTACAGTAACTCCGGCAATCGAGGAGAAACCCATTCCAGAGTGGATTAAAAACAACGCAAGATGGTGGGCAGACGGAACGATTGATGATGATTCCTTTGTGCAAGGGATTCAATATCTGATTAAAGAAGACGTTCTAAGAATACCTCCAACCACCACGCAAGGCCCGGGAGATGGTCACAATGAAATTCCAGAGTGGATTAAAAACAACGCAAGATGGTGGGCAGACGGAACGATTGATGATGATTCCTTTGTGCAAGGGATTCAATTCCTTATCAAGGAAGGAATGATGAGAATCCAGTCATAGGTTTTTAAATAAATTTTGACAAGTGATGATTACATGAAAGACATCAATGACATAATGCCAAAAGTGCCCAACATGAAATGGGGGGCCTTGATGAACAAAGCGCCAACAAATGAAAAATTCGAGGAGATGAACAAAATCTTTCCAAGCAACGGAAAATGGCATACGGTTTTTGAAGAAAAAGATTCTGTCACAATAGACGGAAGGCAGATTTGGAAAAAAAATCCCGACAAGTGGACCTAGCTTGAAAAAATTTCTTTTAATTGCAATTCTTACCTTGCCGCTTGGATTGGCATCGACATACGAAGATGTATTCGGCCATGGCATAGGAAGTGAGACGTTTCCTCCGGTTGATCTTAACGGAAGGCAAGTGACGCTTGAAGTATCCTCGTCTCAAAACGATCCGGAAACAAATGATGATGACCAACAAATTTCAATATCCCTTGTTGATTTTGACTCTAAAATCACCCTAAGGGATGTGAAGTTTTTGATTTCAGCCGAACGTGGCGAAAAATTTCTTTTCAAGCAGGAATTTAATGCCGATAGCGGATTTCTAGTTTTCAATTTTGTGTCCTGGGATACGGATAAAATAATTTTAGAGGAACAAGAAGAAACTGTCGGAAGCTTCTTCGGATCACTGTTGGGCTTGGAAAGCAGAATGATTCACGTCAAAGGACCCAGTCTTGGCAACGGCGGGCTGTACAAATTCGATGTTTATGTGCTTGCCGCAGACGGATATTCAAACGTCCTTGCAGAACCGCTTGAATTCAATGCCGGCATATCAATAGCCCAGACTACCAGCCATGCAATCAATGACGAGTATTTTGGACTTCAAACAGTCGATGTCATTACATACTATGACGAAATTTCAAATTTTGAATACGACTCAGAGTCTAGAGAAATTAGCTACACGATGCCGTTTGAGTGGACCGAGACCAACATTAACCAAACGTCAGTGGTTCATCAGGAGATATCCATTCCCAAATCCTTTGGGGACTTGCTTGCCTCAGGGTTTGTCATGAATGTCAATGGCGCGGATCTATCAGGGGACATTGTAAATATTGATGACTTTTTTGCCGAGGACAGAGTTGTTCATTTCACCATATATCAAAAAGAACTTTTGAACGTTTTAGAAAGCGGTTCAAATGACAGCAAAATGAATTTCAAGATCAGGCCCAGCCTGGATTACCCTCATCTAAGTTCCGTAACTGAGAACGGCCAGTTTAGAATTCTGGTGTCATGGGAGCCAGAAAATTTGCAGTCAAACTCCAGTGCAAAGGTAATTTTTGACGTAACTGACATCTTTCTAAGGAACAGGCCGGTATCTACAAATTACGATTTTTCAGTTTCGCAGGGAAACAACATTCTTCATCAACAAAGCGGCGTTAGCACTGATTCAAAGGACGAACACAACGTAGCCGAGTTCCTTGTCTCAGAGGACGTAAGCGGAATAATAAATCTGAACTTTTATAATTTGGATGGAAATGATCTTGCAAGAACGTCCATTCCTGTTCCAGTCAATAGAGGAACCAGTGAAACTTTAATTTCAGTTCCTGACTGGATTCGAAACAATGCAGAATGGTGGTCCGATAAGCAGATTGAGGATGCAACATTCGTTCAAGGAATAGAATACTTGATAAAAAATGGAATTATTCAAGTTTCCCCAGCACAACAGCAGGATTCAGAGCCTGAAGGTATTCCGGACTGGATTCGTAGCAACGCAGAATGGTGGGCAAATGGGTTGATAGGTGATGAAACATTTGTCCGGGGACTGGAATTTTTGATTCAAAAAGGAATCATTCGCATCTGATCGCATGCCTTTCGATGAATGAACCAGTCGTTTTAAATTGGAAGATCCGCTAGTTTGATCACGTTGTTTCGGCCCGAAAGAATTGTGGAAAGAAAGTCCGCATTGTTCTCCATAGTTGTTACAGGAGTTGTTGCAATTCTAGCACTGCCAATCATCATCCCTCACCTGTTACACGGGTATCATATTGCACACATATTCTTGCATGTTGGAGGAATCTCACTTGCGGTATTCATCTCAGTTCTTGCAGGTTTTGCATATTATCGATTAAGAACAAAACGGCTGCTTCTTAGTGCAATTGCATTTGGAAATTTTATTGCCGCAGAATTTACCTTGCTCATAGATGCGACTTGGCCTTCGGTATTTGACTTTGAATTCATGCCACTAGCGGAGGTAGGACACTTATTGACCTTTGCAACACTGGGATTACTGGCGTTAGGAGTGTTTAGAAATGACTGATAGAGATTCTCAATTGCAGCATATAATTGAACAAAATCCGGGAATTCAGTTCCGTGAATTAATGAGATCATCCGGATTGAAAAACGGGGTTCTGAGCCACTATATTGGAAAATTGGAAAAAAATGGAGTTATCAAAGTCGTTCGCGGGCCCAGACAAGCAAGGTTCTTTCCACCACAAATTACCGATGAAGAATCAATAGTGATAAAGGCGCTTAGAAAAGATACTCCTCGTGCATTATTACTTGCATTAATTGAAAATGACGGATTAGAGTTCAATCAGCTGGTCAAAGAGGCAAGGAAATCACCGTCAACAGTTTCACTTTATCTCTCACAAATCGTAGAGGACGAGCTTGTTGAAATCAGAATTGCGGATCTAAAAAAGCGATATTATATTAAAGTAAGAGATCTTATCGATAAGTTGATTGAGGACTATAGACCAAGCCTGCTTGAAAGACCGACTTCCGGATTCGAAGACATCGTCAGCTCGCTTTAACCTGCACAGTCTGCTTCTGGCTGGAATTGTTGCCGTAATCCTCTTTTCGTTTGTGTTGTTATTTCCCACGGCAGCTTTTGCCAAAGTCCTTATTCCTGCACATGAGTATGTGGGCTATTTTGATTCAAACGGAATCTATACCGTTGTAGGAAATATCAAAAATGAACTTGTGTATGCAGTCCTTCCAACAATTACAGTCTCAGTTAGCGATGACGGAAATATCGTTTCAAAAACAATCCGACATGTTCCACTGGCAGCAGGCAGTGAAGTTCCCTTCAAGATGAAATTTTATGAAGTCAAAAACGGGTTTCCAGGGCTGCTTCCTGCAGAATTTACCTATGAAATAACAACAAAAAATCCTGTTCCAGTAGAGGTCTTGTATGACGACACTTTGATCAAACATGATGACGGACATCTGACTGGAAGAATTCAGAATACGGGTGATCAAACAATCTACAATCCAAAAATCTTTGCAGTGATTCACGGATATGAAAGGGTGCTGGATATTGGCCAAAACGTAGAGCAGATTGATAGGATAGAACCCGGAGAGATTATCGGATTTTCAATGTATCCGGATCCCTCCATTACCGATGATGTCTTTTACTATAGCTGCTTTGCACCGGTTGACACTACTGTGGTTCCCGTAACGGCCAAAAAGAATGGCGGTGAGTTTGATTTCAGATACGACTCTGGCGCATGGTATTATGCAGCAAAGTTTGACGAACCTGGAACAAGCATGACTATGAGGGGATACAACAGTTATCCGTTAGAGACGTATGCAAATTTTGAATTTCCGCCGATTTCGGGAAATGAAAGGTTTTCAGTAACAATGGATGGCAAGCCCATTGAATTTATTCAGAGCATGGATGAGATGGGATTTTGGCATGTCGCATATACTGTCGAACCAAGATCTCAGGGCGTTGTTGAAATTAGTGGTTTTGAAAAAGGGCTGCCTCCCCAGATGCCGACAGTCCCTGCATGGGTTAAACAAAACGCTGGTTGGTGGTCAGCCCAGCAGATTACTGACTCGGAATTTCTAGAAGGCGTCGATTTTCTCCTTGAAAAACAAATTCTTTCTGTCCCTCAGAGGGGGGTTGTAGCCGAGTCTCAATGGACGATTCCGTCCTGGGTAAAAAGTTCGGCCGGTTGGTGGTCTGAAGACAAAATTACCGATAATGAATTTCTAAACATGATTCAAAATCTAGTAAAGCGGGGCATTCTGACCGTATAATTTCCACATATTTTACATATACAGCTGGCATAAACGCAAGACATGTCTCGTTACGTAAAAAGATATGATCGCTTCCCAAACGCAAGAGACTGGAACTTCTAACATTGAAAAAACCCGGCGAGCAAAAGTTATGCCGGCGAGCAAAAGTTCTTGGGCAGCATTTCATTGTAAGACGCCCCTACAGACGGTGTCTGGTCCTCGAGAATTCATGGTTGTCAGCATGCCGTATGCTTTGCATGAACTTGCATGTCCTGCCCGAGTCCAATCAAAGAGATGGAATCCGTGCGTAATTTTTGGCATCTTCATTGATAGGTGGATTCATACCATGGTTTTTTGAAGAGGTTAAATAACATACAAAGAACATTTTTCTATGAAATCCTACGGGCGTATAGATTCTTCATGGGACAAGGCAAAAACCAGGAGTATACTTGAGGATGCTTCGGAGATGGCTAGAGAACACAGCATGTCATTTCGCATAGGCGAAGACGCCGATGGAAACGTAGTCATCCTTCCCAATCAAGAGGAAAGTGGCATCCACATATTTGTGTGTGGAATAACAACAAAAAAGACTGATGGTGACTCTGAAACCAAAGAGGAGTCAGAAAGAGAGTTCTGGGACAATGTAGCATACCATAATTACACAATTGACGAGATGACTCCAAGGGCGTATGATTGCCTTGTAAATGGAATAGTCAAGTACGGAGGTTTGAGATTTCTTTCAGAAGGACGTTTCCAGCTGCGTAAAGTGTTAGGAGATGCCACAAAGATGGTAAAAAAACATAACAAGCCTTTCATCATGGGCCTGAGCAAGGAACACGGGATAATGATATCTCCAATGTCTGAAAAATCGAAATTTCTTGCTCCCTTGTCGTATGTGATCACAAAGTCAGGTTTTTGGAGTGTCTCAGACATGCACTCTGATCAATCAAATCCACCAGAGTCGCTGTATGAGGGTATTGCATACGGTAGTTTGTTGCATAACTCCGACTAGAGCCAAGTCAGTCCGCCCGGATCACTACTGGCACCAGGTTCCTACACGGCAGCCACCGCCTCTGCTATCCACTTGTTGTACAGCCATATCCTCAGCTTTACTTCCTGCACTATATTGGACCACTTGAGGGCCATTACGCATTCGCCGAACATGCGCTTTATGGCCGATATTACGATCTCGACGATCCATCTGCTGCCAAAGCCGACCGTGCTCTTCCAGTACCGCAGGTTCTCCTGTCTTTCCTCCTTTGAGAGATCACCCACCGGCACCTCGGGGCCGCCCCCGAGCTGCCATCGCACCAGCCGGCCCCACTTGTCGCCGGTGCCCTTGCCCTTTGCATTGCAACTTGTCAAAAGCCGTATGAGTGGTTTTATGCCGCGTTTGTGACACTCGGCTACGTTTTTCCTCGAGCCGTATCCGCCGTCTGCAAGCAGGATCTTTCCCGGTATATCTGGATTCGCGCCGGTGCCGAGTACAGCCAGCGGCGATGTCCCGTCTGCAAGCATGTTGGGGATCTTGACTGTATCCGCGCTGTCGGTGCGGCTCTGCTCCTCTTCCTTCTTGATGTTCTTGACTGTATCCGCGCTGTCGGTGCGGCTCTGCTCCTCTTCCTTCTTGATGTTCTTGACTGCATCCGCGCTGTCGGTGCGGCTCTGCTCCTCTTCCTTCTTGATGTTCTTGACTGCATCCGCGCTGTCGGTGCGGCTCTGCTCCTCTTCCTTCTTGATGTTCTTGACTGCATCCGCGCTGTCGGTGCGGCTCTGCTCCTCTTCCTCCTCTTCCTTCTTGATGTTCTTGACTGCATCCTCAAGCAGTGCCGGCAGTTCCGTGCTGTCGCCGATTGCATCACTTGTGACAGATACTGCCAGCACCTGCTTGGTGTCTGCATCGACCATCAGGTGCATCTTGACAAATCCGCGCCTTACCTTCCATTTCTTGCATATCCACTCGCCCCGGTTGTGCTGCTTGAGGCCAGTGGCATCGGCTATCATGACCAGGTTGCGGGACTTGTCGCGCACCGTGATTATGTTCTCTGCAATGTCGACGTCAAGCTTCTGTATCCTTCTGAATATCGTGGTGTAACACGGCGAGTCCGCACCCTTTAGCATCTCCCCGAGCATACCTGACAGCTGCCTGTACTTTAGCATGAATGCGGTCCTGAGGGCGGCTGCGGCCATTATCATGCCTTCTGCATACAGGAACGGGGCGCCCTCCTTGTGGCGGTTGGCAACCTTGAGATCCTTCTCCCAGTCCGGGTTGTACTTGACGACCAGGCCTGCCCCTCTCTCTACGTACTTTGCATTATCCGTGCGTGTCAATGTATACAATACGAGGCATCCTCATGATCCATTACTTTTTCGGTCAGAATTAGTTGATCATTCCGGTGATTTTCAGTAAAGTTTCAAATTTTAGGCAGGGTTATGCAACAAACTAGCATACGGGAGGAAACGTTACGATGTGGATCGAGCCAACCGAGACGGGTACATCACAAGGCTGGAAAGTGCGTTTGAAGATGCCGTAAACATGCCTAATCGTCGGGGTCCATATTGCGTAACATTGGACAAACGTGGAATAACCATGAACCCCAAAAAAGATCGCACGCAAGATCGTGCCAATTCTGAATGTTGGGAGGTAAATCCAAAGGAGTTTCTGGATGGCGACACTCTGTTGCGTGAGAAGATATCCGTTGCTGCCAGAGACGCATTGAAAAATTTCTTCAAACAGTATGAAAACCCCGACACACAGCATTATGGAAAAGACATGGAATCAGAACAAACAGAAGAGCAAAAGAGACTGGAAATGGAATTGGAGAAATACAGATATGACATTGACCGGATGGTGAGAAGTTCCATAAAGTTCGGCATGTCACAGGAAAAGGCCGAGAAAAGCCTCCGCCCGAAACTGGAGAAGATCAAGGCCGCCAAAGGCAAGTGATAGGAAAGAGTTTACTCCTCAGGCGTAGTACCAACATCAAAAAATGGAATATAATTTTGTCACATCGTGCCTGTTTTGCCAAAAAAATATTCGATTTTCAACTGCACGCACTACTGCACTGCTGGCCGGGCAAGAGTTTGCCCCCGCCCTGCGTTAGTTTGTTGCATAACTCGATTTTTTTACTCGAATTCGTCCTAAACGACAAATCCAGATAAAAACCACAGTTGATTTCGGATCTATCTGTGATCGAAATCAGGAGTTTTTTGACGAAAAAAGAAGTTATGCAACAAACTACCCTGCGTGTAAAATATAATAACGACGTACCATACATGAGAACATGCAACATGCTGCACGGATACACGTAAGCGGAATCGTCCAAGGCGTCGGTTTTCGCTACCGGGTAAGGAGCGAGGCAGGCCGCCGGAGAATCACCGGACACGTCGAGAACCTTGAGGACGGCACGGTCATGATAGAGTGCGAGGGCAAAAGGGAGGACATTGAGGGGCTTGTCGCCTCAATAAGGGACAGCAAAGAGCCGGTGCAGGTAGACGACATCGACGTGCAGTACTCAGAGGGTACCGGAAGGTTCAAGACATTCAGGATAGTGGCAGGAAACATGGAAAGCGAGATTGTCGAGGGCTTTGCTACCGGTGCCATGTACCTGAATGACATTGCCGCAGGGCAGAGACAGATGCTGGACAAGCAGGATCAGATGCTGGACAAGCAGGATCAGATGCTGGACAAGCAGGATCAGACCATAACGGAGATCCGAGATCTTTCATCCAACATCCACGAGATGCTTGACTCTCGGTTCGAGAGGATAGAAAACGACATAACCAAGATAAAATCAAAACTGCAGATATGACCCGCATCTGCCGGGGTGCGGTAAGGCCATAGGCCTGAACAATGAACTGACGCGCCCTAGGATGCGGCGTGAGGTACATGATGATCAGGATCTTGTCCGGCAGTGCAGCCTAGGGAGTGGTGGGATAAACTCCAATATCAAATTATGCTGATTCCTTGCAGTATGAGACGTTATATCAAATCTTATCTGTAGCGGACGCCATATTATCCGTGTTGGGCCCAAGAGCCGAAGTAAACTTGCCACACATGAGGGCGCGTAAGAGACTGGCTCAGAGTAGACGGACGACGAAATGCCACATAATCGAGGGCGAATGGGAGTTTTCCGTTCAGTTGGGCACACACACTTTGATCAAAAAGGAGGTGATAAAATGATCAACATAGGAATAGACGTTCATAAGAAGACATGGTAAGAGTTTACCCCTCAGGCGACTCTGCTGGTCGGAGCCTTGATCACCGTGCCTACCACGTCGTATTTTCTGGAGGGGGTGAGCTCTTACGAAGACATGTATAGTAACCATCAAAGACCAGGTACAACTTCAGGTCCTATTTATACTGGCAAGCAAATACTTCCTAGATTCCTAGGCGGTTTAAATAGGACCTGAAGTTGTACGAAGTCTTTGAGTCAAAGTAGGTCATAACTACACGTAAAAAACCTCAATTATTTCTGCTCGTTGCTATACAAACAGTCGAGGCCTTTGACGGGCAATCTGACCGTGTTTTGACTCAAAGACTTTTACTGTTGCCATATTATTGGTACATTTTTCGAATGAACCACTTTGCTAATTATTCAAAACGAGTATTGCGGATCATGGCACTTGGAGAGACTAGTACAAAATATTCCGTATCCAATCAAGAGATACAAAATCTAAGTGATGATGCCCAAAAATACTCTGAAAAACTATTGGGAATATTTGATGAAACTCACAAGGTCATTATCGGACAAGAGAACGCACTGCAAAAAATCCTCATCTCAATTATTGCAGACGGACATGTGCTTTTGGAAAGCGTTCCCGGTCTTGCTAAAACTTTGATGGTAAAAACCATGGCACAAATTTTCAATGTAGATCACGTTAGAATTCAATTTACGCCAGATCTCTTGCCTGCAGATATTTTAGGAACAAAAATTTACAAAAATTCTTCGGGTTCCTTTGTCACCCAAAAGGGCCCAATCTTTCACAATTTTGTTTTAGCTGACGAAATTAATCGCGCACCGCCCAAAGTCCAGTCTGCATTGCTTGAGGCAATGCAAGAAAGGAATGTGAGCATTCATGGCGATACCTATGAACTAAAACGGCCGTTTTTGGTTCTGGCCACCCAAAACCCGATTGAAAACGAAGGAACATACAGGCTTCCAGAAGCCCAGGTTGACAGATTTGCCCTGAAAATCCTACTTGATTATCCATCAAAGCAAGAAGAGATGGATATCATCGAGAGAAATTCTTCAAACTACAACCCCGAAATCAAAGCAATGGTTAGCCCCGAAGAAATTCTAGAGATTCAAAAGTTTAATGAGAAAATTTACGCCGATAAAGTGATCACTGAATATATTGCAGATATTGTCAACGCAACAAGAAACCCAAAGGAATATGAGCTGGATTTAGAAGACATAGTTGAATTTGGCGCATCGCCAAGAGCATCAATATGGCTAATGAGAACAGCAAAGGCAAACGCGCTGCTTGATGGAAGGGGATTTATCATTCCTGAGGACGTAAAGGCAGTTGCTCACGAAGTCTTGCGTCATAGAATTATCCTGACTTTTGCAGCAGAAGCAAACGGGTTGACTGCCGATAAAGTCATTGACTTTGTTTTAGAAAAAATTAATTCCCCATAGAAATGACTGAGATATCTGAGATTCTACAGAAAGTAAAGAATCTTGAAATAAAGACCAAAAATATCTCCGAAGGCATGGAATCTGGCGCCTACAGATCCCGATTTCGCGGTGGCGGCGGGATAGAGTTTTCAGGGGTGCGGGAATACACGGCCGGAGATGATGCAAGAAGGGTTGACTGGAACGTTTCGGCACGTTACAACGATTTGTTTGTCAAAGAGTTTGTAGAGGACAAAGAGCTGAATGTCTATGTGATTGTGGATCTATCATCAAGTAATGATTTTGGTTTTAAGAAGAGCAAAAAGGAGCTGGGCTTTGAGATATCAGCTTCGCTGATGTTTTCGGCATTAAAAAACAATGACAGAGTTGGAATGGGGCTGTTTACAACCTGCATGGAAAAATTCGTTCCAGCAAAAAAAGGAAAAAAACACATGATGGAAATCTTAAAACAATTGCTTGATCATACCCCAAAAGACAAGAATACGGACATTCTAAAATCGCTATCCGAATTGCAAAAACATCTCAAACAAAGAAGCATAATTTTTGTCATTTCTGATTTTATCTCTGATTCGTTTGAAAAGCCTCTGAAATATTTGAAACTGCAACATCAAGTGGTTCTAATTAATATTTCAGACATTAGAGAAGCCGAAATTCCTGATATCGGGTACGCATATTTAGAGGACGCAGAATCCGGCGAACAAATTCTTGTAAACACCTCGGATGAAAAATTCCGGGAGGAATATTCGAAACGAATCAAGCAAGCAAGAATTGAAAACGAACGTCGGATGAAAAAATTGGGAATCGGCCATCTTAGTCTAAGCGCAGAGGAGCCGTTTGATGTTACGTTTAATCGGCATATCAGAAACAAAATCAGGAGAAGACCGTAATGGATTTGCACTTTGAATATCTCCATGCCTTGCTTTTGCTGCTGATGATACCCGGATTGTATTTCTTGTATGCAAAATACAGCTCGGAAAAAAAAGAATCGGCACTAAAATTTAGCTCCCTTAAAATCATAAAAAAATCAATCACCGGAAGAAATTTTGCAAGAAAGCACCTGCCATTTGTGCTAATGATGGGAGTGCTGGGGCTAGTCATCATAGGATTTGCAAACCCCCAGATTCCTTCTTTGGCATTTGAGAGAGGCATCAATTTGAGCGTAGTTTTAGACGGTTCTGGGAGCATGGCAGCATCTGATTACAACCCAACACGCCTGGATGCTGCAAAAGACGCAATTGTCAAACTGATTGCAAAGATTGGCCCTCAGAACAATGTAGGGGTAGTTCTCTTTGAATCAGGAGCTACAACAATCACCTACCTGTCCCCTGACAAACAAAGGGCTATCAGTGCCGTTTCGTCAATTCAACAGGGCCAGGGCGCAACTGCGATCGGTGATGGCCTGTCATTGGGAATTGACATGTCGTCTTCAATTCCTGACAGAAAAAGCGTAGTAATTTTACTAAGTGATGGCGTACACAATTCAGGCTTTGTCACTCCCGATGAGGCAATTGAGTATGCCAAGGCCAACAATGTCCAGATTCATGCTGTTGGACTAGGTTCGGCCGAGCCGGTCTATCTCAGGGATGACATCTATGGCGAACCACAGTATGCAAAATTGGATGAAGAGACTCTGATGAAAATTTCAAGCGAAACCGGAGGAAGTTATTTCAAATCACTTGATGAAAAAACACTCGGCGATATTTTTGCCACACTTGGCAGTAATTTAGAATTTGAAACGGAATATTCCACCATAAGAGACTGGTTTTATGCAGCAGCCATTGGGCTGATGCTGATTAATGCCTACGTTATTTATGGGAGATACAGGATAGTTGCATAGAGTTTTTGGTAAGAGATTTTGAAATCGGTTTTTATCTTTGGTTTGTTTTCTGCAATGTCTTTTTTGCTTTTCAATCCCGTTTTTGCTCAAGAAGCGAATCTTGAAATGGATTGGATTGTTGAAGGACAGATTAATGAGCAGGAAATTTCCCCTGAAGAAGCTGAAATTGTCTCATCTTATGAAAAGCTAATCAAAGAAGAAGAAGAACCAAAAAAACCGATCTATGACAGGTTTGTGACAAACAATCAGTATTCTGTTGGCGATCGCAAGATTACAATCGAGTCCGAAGAAGGACAAATGCTAAACGGGGTGATTATTGAGCAGCAAGAACTTCAAAAAGACAGTTTCAAGCACAAAATCAGGTATTATGACAGGTTTTCAGACGGTTATGTAGAGGTTGCAGAGGCGCTTTTAGACCCGATTGGAGAAAACAAGTATCTCATCGAGGGGCGTTCGCTTGATCATAATCCGAACTCAAATCTTGAGTTGTTTGTGATCGAAAGAGGCTATTCCTTAGATGATCTTGAGGCAATTCCAAATGATATCTTCTCTCCCAAAGAATTCACGCTTGGACGGCAACTAATGCAAGAGTTCGAGGCAGCTGGAGAAGGGGGGGTTGATCTCAGACAGTATGCAGTTAACCACCTACATATGAACAAGGAGCAGATCCGAGAGAAAATGATAGAGTCATTCTCAAAACAAAGTTCTGAAATGTTTGCAGACATCATGGCAGGAAACACATTACAGTCCGAGTTAGAGTCCAAGGCAGGGGTTCCCGTATCTGTGCCTTTGAGAGAATCTCAAAGCATCTTTGATAATTTCAAATTCGAGCAGCCTAAATTTGAAAGCACGCGATACGTACGTGATTCATTACAAGGCGGGCCAGTTGAGACTCTCCAGCCGGCCACGGACATGGAGGACAATCCATGGTTCATTCTAATTCCGGCAGCTGCCGGCCTGGCAATCTTTGGATACATGATGAAGAGAAAATTATCTCAAGGAACCACGGAAGAACCGCCATTGTTGTCTGCAACAGAACCCCGTGTAAAATACAAAGACATAACACAAGACATGCTGAATAATTCGTTGAGTCTTTACAATTCCAACAAACAAAAGCAGGCATACAAAGTTCTAAGTCAGGCAATTAGATACTATTATTCGCAAGACCTGAAAATTTTCAGAGATATTACAAGCTTTGAATTGGCTGACTTGATGAGGAAACAAAAGCCTTCAGACTATTCCAAGATCAGGAATTGGCTGTTGCTGTGCGGCAGTGTAGAATTTGCAAGGCATCCAACAGATGAGGCTGCCTTCAGAGATGCGTTGTCCCAATTCTCAAAGATCATATCATGATTCCTACCTGATTTCTATCTGACAGTTGTGAAAAACACCATTCCACTTGGTGTGGCCCAAGAACCTCTTTACTTCAAACTCTTCCAAGTCATAAAATGTTGTGCCTGTTTTGCCCAAAATGCCTCCATTTTTGTCATAAAATGAAACAATCAAATCCACCTGTTCTCGACTGATATTGTCATTGTTGTATTTCCCAGACACTGTCACTAGTCCAAAATCGTCTTTTGTACATGAAAAGTCTTCGACCCCCTGAACAGACGAGGTTTCAGGCTCGATGGACTTGGGAACGATTCTTTGTATTGGTTCTGTTTCTCCTACCGGCTCAGATGGGGCTTCCCTTTGCAAGGTTTTGTAGAGTTGCGTATTTACGCTGTCATTGTGATAAAAGTTTATTTTGTCCAGTATTTTTCCTGCGAATCTGGTTGTCGGCTCTGTTTTGTCTAGTTTGATTTCATTTTTATTGTAGTCATAGTGTTCGGCGTATTCATCAAAAATCACTACATGAAAAGCCATGTTCTCATAGCTGCATGAGGTCATTGCACCGTTGATTTTGTAATCAAAAAAGCACTGAGAATTTTCATTTAGAACCGTTGATAAGTATGACGATTCAAAAATTGTTGAATTGTCATTTCTTTCAAACGAATTCCAGTAACTGTCAAGATCATTTTGATCATTGAATTCGGCAATTTGTAAAATCAACGAGGGGACTTTGAATTTGTAAAATGTTGGATCATATACCCTTGTAATATCAGTAAACATGATTCTCACAGAGTCCGTTACCCCCTGCTTTTCTTCAAATCCATATTCAGTGGAAAGAACCCTCCATTTGGTTTCTTTAGTTATGCCGAGAATCTCTTTTTCTGTCAACAAGTATTTTTCAAGACTTGATTCAAATGCCTGCTCTTCATCAAGGTATCCTGTCTCTGGTGCATATTCCAGGTATCCGGATTCCCTCAGATAATGAACTGTTCCTAGGAATTGCTCATCGGTAATTTTTCCCTCGGTCCACCATTGTGCGCGATCTTT
This sequence comes from Candidatus Nitrosopumilus sp., assembly GCA_965214775.1. Classification (GTDB taxonomy): domain Archaea; phylum Thermoproteota; class Nitrososphaeria; order Nitrososphaerales; family Nitrosopumilaceae; genus Nitrosopumilus. Next base: position 840,671 of record OZ243974.1, read on the forward strand.
TGTCCAAATGGGAATTAATTCCGAATCTACATTTTGAGTGAGTTCTGGAATGTCTTTAACCACTATTTTGGAAGCATGTTTGAGATTTTTCTCATCTGCAATCTCAATTGGAAGAATGCCGTTGTTTAGCACATTTTCAATCAATGCCAAGTATTCGGCATCTGTAATGCCTCCATTTACCCAGATTTCAGTTGATTGCCTAACCCACTGGGGAAAAATTGAATCGTTCTGGGCAAAGGCTTCTGTTTGAAATGAAATTAAAACCAGAGTCAGCACTAGTCCAATTAGAAGATCAGAACAAGTTTTCACGATCCGTGGTTTGTCTTTTAAAATAAATAAATAATTGGTACATTTCTCGAATGGACCATTCCTTTTTTATTCAAAACTGAGTCTTGAAGAGCACCAACATGCACAAGAACTTACAATTATTTGCAGTCATGGTTTTTGCAGGAGTTTTGGTTACTTCAGTTCCCATGCAATCCGGATTTTCAGATACTGGATTTTCCAACGTAAAGAAGGCAACAGGCATAATTATGAAGTTCTGTGAAAATCACGCGATTGTTCTAAATGATTGCATAGAAAAATATGACGGCTATACTTGGACTGACAGAGTTAATGTATTGATTTGGGCTCCGGGCTGGAATAATGATTCTGATAGTATAGATAAAATTGGCGAATCCGAAGGCACACCAATTACTGTTTCTACTAGAGCCGAATCAGTCGATACTGCAGTCTTTACCGAAACCGGCCCAGACACGGGAGTTTTCTTTGGCGTTGTAAAGTTATCTGGTCAGCATTTCACTGTTCATGATGAAAATGGCTCTGAGGTCAAGGGACACGGACATTTGTCAAGCAATTATGGAACCATTGTCAGTTCAGACTGTAGGGATCCAAATGAATCATCAGGAGGGCATAGTCACGGGTTTTTAATTCCATTAATCAAGTTACAACATTTACTATTCTCAGCAGTCATGTATGATTTCATTCCAAATGCACATGGTCAGATGCATGGCGGTGATGACATGCATGGCGGTGATGACATGCATGGCGGTGATGACATGCATGGCGGTGATGACATGCATGGCGGTGATGACATGCATGGCGGTGATGACATGCATGGCGGTGATGACATGCATGGCGGTGATGACATGCATGGCGGTGATGACATGACAGATATTCCTACCTGTTCGAACAAGGGAGTTATTGGAAGCGCATTAGATGTTGCAGTTAGAGTTCCAACGGATTTACAAAATGGCGCAGTAACTGTTTCATGGGAGCCAAATGAGGACACTATAATTACCAAGACAGCAACTTGGGAATGGAGAACCGGAGAGATTTACTTTCAGAAAGATATGTACACAGTTGACGAATCGATAAAATTCACATTACATGATGCAGATTTATGGATTCATCACGCAGATTTCTTTACTTATTGGATGCGTGTGTATTCTGACAGCGATCAGGCAGGAATTTTCGTTCCAGTGCAATTCCAACCAAATCATGATCATGGAACTGAACCTGCATACGAAGGCGTGACTCAGAAACTGACTGAACCGGCCGCCTCATCACTTACAAAGTATACCCCTGATGGCGAATACAAGATCTACTTTTGGTGGCAACCAGGCGGCGTAATAGGTGTCGACCAAGATTATGACCTAAACATCATGGTTCATGACGGAATGACAGACATTCATCAAACACATCTTAGCTATGATATGGAAATTTATCTTAATGGCCAACTGATAGATGTTAGAGAAGATAGGTTCTCCGGTGACGGCCAAGGAATCGAAACGGTAAACTTTGCCGAAAGAGGCTCTGCAAAAGTTATCATCAAGAACATCTTTGGAAATGACGTTGAACAAGATTTCTCCTTCCAAGTTGCCCCTGAAGCAATAATTGAAGAACTTGTTCCAAGACATCATGCATTTGATACCCCCGTTGACGAATATGAAGGACGATATGGTGCTCACTACATTAACGTACTTGAGGGTGAATTCTATGTAACCCTTGAAGACGCTTCGTCAGAGCAAGACAGGCTCAGAGTCAATAATGGCGACACGATCACAGTAGAGTATGTCGACTTGACCTTGCCAGAGCCGTACACTTCTGCAGATTCGGTTGATATTCAGGCAACGACAACGGTTTATGATGTAAAGAACCCATTTGCCAAGGTTTCTGCAGAAAATACCTCCTCATAAATAATCAAGGCACCCGCCGAGTCCAACAGATGAGGGAACGAAATGTATTCAAGAAACAAAACCCAACATTGTCTCGATTACATCTTAAATTTCAATTCCAACGCAGGCAAAGAAGAATGCATGCGACGGTGGTTCAATGGGCAAATCAATGAACCAGAGTTTGCAAAGGGAATCGGATGTTTGGTTCAAGAAAGAATTATTGGTGTTAAGAAAACTGGTGAACTAACAAAAGAAGTTGGTGATGCAAACATTACATCTGTTCCAATACGGGTTGGAAATAATGCGGCATGATGGAGGTCTGAGAGTCAATTGACTGGTGTCGACTTTGCAAACGGAACCAAATGCTTGATTTCAGCAGGTCCAATCAATCAAAGTTTAAAACATTTATTGAGTTCAAGTCATTTTGTCAAATGAATCAAATGAAAACAAAGTCTCTGATTTTTTCTTTGTTTGTTTTATTTGCAATCAGTACAATACAAACCGCCTCTGCCGGCGGGTCAGGAAGTGAGCAGAGTGACGTTTTATTCATCAATGACAGTTACTACAAAGTCGGATTAGAGACAGAGCCATCTGTCTTGGAGGGAAATGAAGAATTTGTCGTGTTCAATATTTCAACAATTAACGATGACACCCAAGAAATAATCTCCAATGTCAAATACAAAGTTGAGATTTTTGATACCAGTAATAATAATAATCTGATTGTCAATTACACTGCTTTTTCGCCTGATGACAAGCTGCATTCAAGAATTGTTCCTAATTCCGAGATTCGCTTTACAGGAGAATCTATTGGGGATGGTTCCTGGCTAGCATCAGGTGATTCCCCACTAGTAGTTGATGCCCCGTTATTTCAACAAGGAGGCCTGGTCGATGTTTTTGTCACAATTTTATCAATTGATTCTGAACCTGTCTCGGGAGCAAACACCACATTTCAAATTCGATTTACGATGGGCGAATTCATCCCGTTTTCTGTAGAGATTGATGGCACCCAAGCGAGTCTGATGTTTGCCACATATTTTGAAGATATTGAGCAGTTCCATTTTGATGAGAACGAAAAAAAGCTGACTGCATTCATGCCGTTTGATTGGAACAAAGAATTTATCGAATCCATTCCGTTTGTTCATGCCGAATATTACATTCCAAAAACCATAGACATGTTTGAAAATCATGAAATCGTTTTGACTGTAAATGATATTCCGTATTTTGGAACAATTGATCGTTCTGGTGATGAAGAAACGGTGATTCATTTTTTGCTTTCTTCTTCAAAACTATTGAAAATGATTGGTGATATTCCTGCTGAACAACGAGGTGTGATGACTTTTGGGATTGAACCCGGAAAAGCTAGGGAAGTTCAAAAATCCGACGCGTCTCTTGAGGATGGCGATAAGATGATTTTATTATCCACCGAAGAAGATTGGAAGTTTCATCTATCGCTATCTCCTGCCGGAAAGATAAATCCCAAAGAACAAATCACGTTAAATTTAGAATTTCATGATCCTGTTACAAATTCCATAATTCCTCAGATTACCTATGACATTGATGTTTTTCTAAATGGAAAAATTATCGAGTCTAGAGTCGGACAAGAGACTCCTGACGGAGTTGATGCAATCAAGGTCACGTTTGACAAAGTAGGGGCCGTAATTGTTAGAATTTCCAATGTAAATAATTTTGATACCTCGGGCCAGTTTTCATTCAAGGTCACCGAGCCAAAAAGTGAGCCGATGGTGGTGGCGGTTCCAGATGATCAACATGTTGATATTGCCAAGGGAACTTCCCTTCCCGGATGTGAAAAAGACGATTCGTGTTATTTGCCATCATCAATAACAATTCAAACAAACGAGGTTGTTTGGTGGTACAATCTGGATGATGTCGCACATACGGTTACTTCGGGAAGCCCCAGTGGGGGGCCATCCGGTATTTTTGACAGCAGTGTTGTTGCCGGAGGCAAAACCTTCTCGTTCGAATTTGAAGGTAAAGGCACTTTTGATTACTTTTGCTCCCTTCATCCTTGGATGACAGGCACTGTAATTGTAAGAGGCGATTCTGAGCCCGGCGTGCCTGAATGGATAAAAAACAACGCCAAATGGTGGGGAGAAGGACAAATCAATGACTCAGATTTTGCAGCGGGACTAGAATTTTTAGTTAAAGAAAATGTAATCAATGTTTCAAAAAGTACCAAGGCTGAATCGTCTGAGGACTCGATTCCTGCCTGGCTTAGAAATACCGCAAAATGGTGGGCCGATGACTTGCTGTCCGACTCTGAATTCCTTCGAGGAGTCGAGTGGATGATAAAAAATGGAATCATTACGGTGTAAAATTCTAGTACATTTTAGAAATGAACCAATTTTGTTTTTATCAACTTTGTCGAATTGCCAGTATGCAGGCCATAGTTTGATGAGAAACGTGGCAGAGTCATCTTGCTTGCCCGTTTCTCATTTTTTTGATAAATTTGTAACAATTCTTGAATAATGTTATTATACAAATTTTTATCAGTTCAATCATCTGATGCTTCCACTACGAGATGAAAATCCTCATCCCCCAGGATTCAAACCCAAAGTAACAATTTCGTTAATCATCATTAATGTCGCAGTCTTCATTATGGAGATAGCAATAACCGGTCAATTCTGGGAGTTTTCAAATCAAAGGGCGGCATACATGTTTTTTGATTGGGGTGCAGTTCCTTCCTGTGTAACGGGATTTTCATCCATGATACAGCCAGGAATCGCGTGTCCGGACATGCCATACATTTCCTTGCTTAGTTCCATGTTTATGCACGGAGGATTGATGCACTTGGGTGGCAATATGCTGTTTTTGTGGATATTTGGAGATAACATCGAACTGAAATTCGGCAAGGCAAAATTCCTTTTAATTTATCTCGGATGGGGGGTAGGTGCAGGACTTGCACATATTGTGTTAGACCCAGCAAGTTCTATTCCCGCAGTCGGTGCTTCGGGAGCAATCTCCGGGGTGCTGGGTGCATACTTGGCAATCTATCCCAAAGTTAGGATCACGACCTTTCTCATGCTGGGATTTTTCTGGAGAATGATGCACATCCAAGCACGATGGTTCCTGCCTTTCTGGCTGGTCTTTCAAAACCTGCTGCCTTTTTTCATAGGGGGCTTTGGTGTAGCAGGTGGCGGCGTAGCTTACATGGCACACATTGGAGGATTTGCAATAGGATTTGCCACGGGATATCTGTACAAGAAAGCCCATAGTGCCGAGTTTACATATGGAACACGCTATGGATACAGGCCAGACTATTGAAAGAATAAATCGCCGTAAACTTTTGGTAAGTTATGCCATTGATTACAGTTTCAATGTATCCTGGAAGAACTCAGGAACAAAAAAACGAGTACGCAAAAGCAATCACAAAGGCCGCAGTCGACATTCTTAAAACAAAGGAAAACCACGTTATTGTTGTCTTTGAAGACAATCCAAAAGAAAATTGGTTTTTGGCGGGAAACCAGCTTTAATTCTTTTTAAAATGATCATGCTCCGTCAAAGCATGCGGCCACCTGTTCCTTGACTGTTGGACTTTGTTCGTAATCGACCCGAATGAGACGAATTTGTTCGTAATAGTCCCAGATGTGAACCGATTACGCATAAAGTCATTTGTAGGCATTTTGATCTGTTTGATGGAGGTCCATTCATGCATGATCCGATTGCCAATTTCGAATCAACTCCCTTGCATAACCCGGCAACTCGATAAACCATCCATGACAGTCAGGCGTTCTACTGCCATTCTGCTGTGACCCATGGCCTCTAGTTGCATGCAGGTCACCAATAACACCCCATGACAATGACCTGTCATCTCCTCGGACTGGCTTTCGTCGTATTGACTCCACCAGGCCACGAGAACGATGGCAAGAACGTGAGATCCAAAGCTGTTCTTATGAGACAATATCGATCAGCCTGTCATTTGTTATACAAAGCAAATGATCAGACTGGAAAACCCAGTCCAAGTATTATATCAGTCTTCCCAGAAGTAACCAGGAAAACGGCTCCAATCTTGAAACATCTCAAACTAGGCTTCCTGCAGATCCACACATTGCCGTCTCCGCCGACACGGGTCGTGTACATCTGGGAAGACTGAGAAATAAGAAAAGTATTAAAGGGCTATGTGCCTTTTACAAATGTGTCTAGATCACAATCTGAACTAGCTGTTTTTGGCAGGATTTCCAAAGAGAAAATTATTGAACTTTGTGATTTTTTTAGCAATGAAATACCATACGTGCCACCAGACTTGTCTAAATTAAAAAGGATTTTAGGAAATGGATTTGTGATGGATGATATTGCGGAATTAGGAGCCGCATTTTATAACTTCGTCATAGGAAAACGTAACCCAGAAAAAATCTTTGAAATCATCGATATGTCAAAATTAGATGCAGACAAAAAGAGCGTAGTATCTACGTCAGCCATTTGTTCATCTTTACCACCTTTATCTCGCCCCTGCGCGTCATACTGCGCAGTGATCTCTGCATCTCCTTGACGGTCTTGTAAAGGCAGTTTGAAGTCGCCTTTTTGAACCCGCGCCACTGCCCCTCCGAGTTGTTAAGATCCGGCGCGTACGGCGGCAGGTACTTTAGCACCACGTCCCCGTTCCACTTGGCCATCTTTCTATTGAGTTCTGCTGACTTGTGGTACGATGCGTTGTCGACAAACAACAACACCTTGCCGTACTTGCGGCGCAGTGTCCTGAGAAACTTGTAGAACGTTCCCGTGTTGGCCTTTTCGTAAAAGCGATAGTCAAACCTGTTTCTTGAGAGGGCCCCTATGACATAGAACCGCTTCCTAGACAGGCTGACGGGCGTATAGACCGGCTCTCCTACGGGGTACCAGCTGTTCTTGACGTTCCATCCCAGTATGAACATGGACTCGTCGCCTATCATTACCGTGTACCCCTTTTTTGAATAGTACTTTGCGCTCTGCCTAGCTTTTTTTTTGAACTCCTTTTTCTCGGATTCTGAGGCTGATTTTGGGTGTTTTGGCCTGGGCTTTCTGCATGAGAAGCCGATTCTGTGCAGCAGGTCGTACATGCTCGTTTCTGCATACGTGATGCCGAACTTCTTTTTGACGTGGGCAATGACCAGCGGCCCTGTCCATGTTGTGGCCTTAAAGCCGCAGTTGTCCGGGCCCTTGATCAGGTCTGCGCGCAGCCGTTCAAGCTGTTTCTTGTCGAGCCTGCACGGGGCGCCATGCTTTATGTCAAACCTGCCCTCCAGGCCATGCTTGTGCGCACGCACCAGCCAGTATCGTACGGTTCCATACGGCCTGCTCAGCTTCTCGGCAATATCATATATGCTCGCGCCGCACTTTCTCATGTGGTATGCAAGGAGCCGGATTGCCGCCTTGGCGTCCTTCTCGGACTTGTGCATCCTAAAAAGCTCGTCCTTGCTTGCTATCCCGTACAGGAACGCTGTTCCCGTCGGTAATTCCTTCTTTCCTTTCATGTGTATATATGGGACTAATAGCTCTTAGATCCTTTGGTTGAAAAAAATTGTCCTTTTTGTGATCAATTGGTAGCCGAGGATACTACGTGCTAAAGGAAGCTGTGAAAAAAATCCATGCTGAAACTGATTTAGACAAAGTATCCACCAGTATCACCTCTGAATTTTTGAGAGTATTCGGGTATCCACACGTCCATCGGATTGGCACTGTGACCGAGTTCAGACCCATCTCCAGAGACAAAGGCATTACAAAAATTGTTCCCTCTTTGATTGTAAGCGTAAATATTCATGATTTGGACACTGATAAAACAGTCAACTTTCAGCTTGGGTTAAAGGAGGTCGAAGAATTTGTCGAGGAATTAAATAAAGGGGCCCGCTCATTAAAAATTGAAATGCAGGATCTTCGAGATAAGTTTGGTGAGGATATAATTGATTAGATGTATTTGGAACGAGTTGAATGATAAGCCTCATAAAAGAAAAAACAGTGACATTAAACTGTGGGATTATTTAGATGAGCATGACGTTCATTTGCCTAGTCAATACATAAAAAAACGGAATACGATTTTGACACATCGTGCCTATTCCACCAAAAAAATATGCCATTTTCAACTGCACGCACTACATGATCAAAAAATATGGTTTGACAAAACACCGCCTTTATGTGATTATGAACGCTTTAAAGAGTTCTCAGGATTGCGGACTAGTGTTTTTACAACGCCAAATGACCCACCAAATAATGAAAACGTAGAAAACAAAAATGCGTTTGAAGACTTTCTCAGAGCCCATTTGGATGATCCGGCGTATAAAAATAAATTTATTGCATTTGTTAATGGAAAATTTCAGGCTGTCGGGGACAAAAGAAATGCGTTAATTGATGAAATGTATGACAAGTTTGGCAATGTAGACATGTACGTAGACAAGGTTACGGATCACAAGCAGGTTATTCTAATAGACACTCCTGAATTTAATTGACGTTGCAATTTAGACATGACAAGAGGGATAATCCTAGCTCCTTAATTCTAGATCTAATTGTATGGAATAAATTTGGAGATTCTTTTCAAGAAAAAGGAAAAATTGACACGGGCGCAAGCCATACTGTAATACCAGATTATCTGGTCAGCACACTAAAATTGAAAAAGACGAGGGAGGCGATTGTAAAATCTGTAAGCGGGATGGAATCAGAGCATTTCAACTACTTTGTAGCCATACAAATTGGGGGGATAAAGTTTGATCGCTTTGAGGTGGTTGCAATGCCAAAAGACTATGTTCTTTTAGGCAGGGATTTAATTAATTTGTGGAAATTAAAAATTGATGGGCAAGCTGAAACATATTCGATAGATCCTTGGTCGACGAATCCTGATGATGTCAAACAGTAAAGTATGGGGCTCATCCACCACCACTGCCGCCTAGGATCACCTGGACGAAGGGGTGGCAATATCAGAATGTTGTGCAGTCTTCCCAGAAGTAATCCGGACATTGAATACCTGGGCGTGCAAAGAATCGTGGCAATATCAGAATGTTGTGCAGTCTTCCCAGAAGTAATCCGGAAAACGGCTCCGGATTTGAAGCAGACCAAGTTATGACGCCTGCCGATTCACTTGCCACCATCTGCACAGTCATGAATAGCGTACTTCTGGGAAGACTGTATATGCACATACACACATGTACTGTATGATTTGTTCATCCTGCCTTTGCATAATAATAAAATGGTACATCCTGTAATTGTACCATCCCTTTATCCTTTTATTCCCATCAGTTTATTTAATCTCATGAAAGTCGCAGTTGTTCAGTTCAAGGCATCAACCAAAAAGGAAGTCAACTTAGAAAAAATCACATCATACATTTCAAAGGCTGCAGCAAATAACGCAACACTGTGTACGTTTCCGGAATTTATGATGTTTTATACAAGTTCAAAACAAACACCAAGGCAACTTGCGGATTTGTCCGAAAAAATCAACGGAAATTTCGTCTCAGGCATAGCACAAGCAGCAAAAGAAAGCAGGATTCAGGTAGTCGGTTCCTTTTATGAAAAAAGCAGAAAGAAAGACAGGGTCTATGATACCTCCTTTGTAATTGACAAAGACGGAAAGGTGGTTTCCACGTATAGGAAAATCCATCTTTACGATGCCTTGGGGTTTAAAGAGTCAGATAAGATGGCGCCAGGCTCAAGGATTGCAAAACCCGTGAAAACTTCTGTAGGAAAAATAGGAATGATGATTTGCTATGATTTGCGATTTCCTGAAATGTCCCGCCTGCTTGCAGTAGCAGGATCTGAAGTTCTGGTTGCCCCATCAGCATGGGTAAAAGGAAGAATGAAAGAAGAGCACTGGCTAACAATTAACAAGACACGTGCAATTGAAAATGGGTGTTATGTCGTTGCGCCTGATCAGGTGGGAAACATCTACTGCGGAAGAAGCGTAGTAGTTGATCCTTATGGAAAAATTTTACTTGATATGAAAAAAAAGCAGGGAATTGGCTATGCTGTCATCGATTTGAAAAAACTCAAAGACGTCAGAAAAGTCTTGCCTCTCTTAAAGAACAGAAGAACTGACGTTTATCCTACTGCTGCTTTGAAGGCTTGGACTTTCTACTATCACAGTTAAAGTTTGAGCACTGCCTTGTCCATTTTTGCTTTCTTGAGTATCTGAAAATTATCATTGGCCATTTGCATACTTTGCACGGACTTTTTGTTGCGCGAAGCTTTGCCTTTTGCAGCAAGGGTGATGATGCCTTACATCCCCCATAATAATTTGAGCATCCAATGAATCTTTTTCTTGTAGTTCTTGATCGTATAACCATTAGTTCCCCCAGCTTGCAAACAGGACACGGAACCAGGCCTTTCTTGGGAGAATTTGTTCCCAAGATAATGTATTTTTTTTCTTTTGGGGACCAGGACAAGAAGCCGTTGCTGTCAAGATACTGCACAATCTCTTTTTTGAAACTGGCAGTTCCGGCCTTGGTTGTTCTGACAACATGTCGTCTTTTGGCTGATCTTTTTACCTGAATTGTTGCTTGCGATCTGGATTTTCTCACTGACATTTTCTATGACGACTTTGCTAAAACGATTTTTATATGGACTTGGGTCAACGACTTTCATGGAAAAGGTTTGCGTTCTTGGTGCCGGAAGCACCAAATATGGCAAATTAGCCGACAGTATTGCCGATATCACCACACAGGCCTCAGTTGCAGCCATAGAAAGCGCAGGAATTGAGCCCAAGGAGATTGGGGCATCATACATCTCAAACGTATTTGGAGTAGCAGACAAACAAGTCCACATTGGTCCTGTCCTAATGAGCAGGCTGGGAATTCCCGACAAGCCGTCATTGACAATCGAATCTGCATGCGGAAGCGGCTCAGTTTCGTTCAGGGAAGCCTATGCAAACATTGCAGCAGGGTTTTATGATTGCCTTATTGCAACCGGTGTTGAAAAAGTGACTCATACTGGAACAGAATGGACTACGACATACTTTGCATATTGCTCGGACTTTTTCTACGAGGCCCAAGCAGGTGCGTCTTTTCCAGGATTGTTTGCATCAATGGCAAGGGCGTATCTCACAGAATTTGATGCGACAGAAGAAGACTTTGCCAAAGTCGCAGTAAAGAACCATGACAATGGGGCACTTAATCCAAAGGCCCACATGCAAAAGAAAATCACGGTTGATGATGTAATGAGTTCTGCAGTTGTTGCAAGTCCGTTGAAGCTTTACGACTGCTGTCCGTTCTCTGATGGAGCAAGCTCTGTTGTTTTATGTTCAGAAAAATTTGCAAAAGAACACGGAGGCGATTATGTTGAAGTAATTGGTTCGGGCAGAGGCGGTTCACCTGCCGCATTACAGGGACGTGATCACATGACAACCATTCCAAGCACAAAGATTGCATCAAAAGCCGCATACAAGATGGCCGGAGTAGAGCCAAAAGATATTGACTTTGCAGAAGTTCACGACTGCTTTACAATTGCAGAGGTTGTTGACACTGAAGATCTAGGATTCTTTGAAAAGGGGCAGGGCGTTCAAGCCGTCAGAGAAGAAAGAACAAAGTTAAACTCGGATATTTCAATTAATCCTTCAGGCGGCCTTAAATCAAAGGGACATCCAATTGGCGCAACCGGGATTGGCCAGGTAGTTGAAATGTATGATCAGCTAACCGGCAGTGCCGGCCAAAGATCGGTCAAGGGTGCGGAACTTGGCTTAACCCATAACTTTGGCGCAACCGGCGCAAGTTGTGCCGTTCATATTTTCCAGAGCGTCTAAAATGTCCATCGAAGAGCAAGTCATTGAAAATGCAAAGCAAGGAAGGCTTCTAACCCACAGATGTACTGATTGTGGACATCTTCATCTCTCGACTGCATACTATTGTAGGGAATGCGGAAGCAAGGGATTTGAGGATGTTTTGGTTGACGGAAAAGGCACCGTGGCTACCTATACCATCATTACTGTGGCCCCTGCTGGGTTTGAGAAATACACCCCATATGCCTTTGTGGTCCTGAAATTAGACGGTGCTGACTTGAGAATATCTGGGTTTATGGAGGGAATCACCACTCCCGATGACCTGCCGGTTGGAACCCCCGCCAAAATCACTGGTTTTGACGAACGCGGCATTTTGATTCAAAAACAATAAAAATTTTTGTCCGAATTATTAAAAAAATTAAGATCGATTCTTAATTATTTTGTGTTTGCTGTATCAATCATGTCTGTTGAAGTTACATGTGGCAAATGCGGTGAAAAGATCACCAGCATGAAAATGTTAAAGTCGCTCAAAGATGCGATGAAACCTTACAGCGGAAAATGCCCGTCGTGTGGACAAAAACTTTCTACGTCCGAGTTTTCTCTTGACGTTCAGGAAAGATGACGTCCCAAAATGATCACAGCGTGATCGATTTTCAATCCTTGAAAATTTTTTGAATATTTTTGATCCTGTCAGGAGAAAACTTTGTTCAATCAACATTCCAATGATCAAAAACTAAAAAAATGATCTGGTCACAAGTCTTATTTACCTCCTTTTTTTAGAATCAGTTATGAAAATGAGCAACGATGAGTTAGAACTGAATCTGGAGGATGATCTAGATGATGATTTTGACGAGGAGGAGGATGATGATGACGAGGACTCGCCAAAAAGAAGCGGAGTATTACAATCCACATCAAAACGTGTAAGAATGATCTTCTCGGTCATGGCAAGCCCCAATAGAATTGACATCCTAAGAATTCTAAATTCCAAAGGCCCTTTGACTTATTCTGAGCTAAAATCACTGGCCGGTTTCAAATCTAAAAAAGAGAGTGGAAAATTTGCATACCACTTGAGAAAATTACTGAGACAGTCGCTTGTTGCATTAAACAAGTCCGAAAGGCGTTACACAATTACAAATCTTGGAAAACTTGTCATAAGTTTGGCAAGACAAATTGAGGAACGCTCCATCATTGAAAGTGGAAAGATGTATGTCAGAACATCACATGAATCCATCGAGGAATTCAATTCCCATAAAATTATTCAATCGTTGGTTCGTGAAGGAAGTCTTCCGCTTGAACTAGCACAGAAAATCACTGAAGAGGTTGAAAATAGAATCTACAAATACCAAACAACCTATCTTACGGGCTCGTTAATCCGCGAAATGGTCAACTCTGTTCTTCTTGAGCACGGTCATGAGGAATACAGGAACAAACTTGCACGCCTGGGCATGCCTGCATTTGATGTCCAGGAAATGCTTTCGAACCTAGATGACGTAGATAACGGTACTGAAGGCCTTTTATTCCATACGGGACAAAGAGTCTTTGCAGAACGTTTACTGACCAACATTCTTCCAAAGGATGTTGCAGATTTCCACCTTTCTGGCGACCTGCACATAACGAATCCCGGAATCTGGTCCATGATACCTGATACGGTTTTTGTCAATATCAAAGAACTCTTGGATAACGGAGTTGATCTTGGAGGAAAATATCTTGATGTTTCGAGACTTCCTGCATCAAAACGACTGGATGAAATCGCAAATTCATTATCAATGATAATTTCGCTATTATCAAAAGAAGCCTCTCAGGAAATCGTTCTAGATGGAATGCCACAACTCTTTAGCAAACATTCAAAATCACTAGGAGAACTTGAACAAAAGCTTACCAATGCATTTGCAATTGCATCCACTACTTCAAAGTATAACAAGACAAGCACGAACGTTTCAATCAGATTACAGCTAGGGACTGACGCAAAAATCATCACTTCAATAATCAACGCATACAAAAACTACACAAAGTTCACACCGCAACCAAAAATTGGTTTGATAATCGATGTTGGAAAAGGAAAGATTACCGATGTTTCAGCAGATGCTGCAGAAATTATTTCCATTGGTGGAAAAATAATGTTTGCAAAAGGACAGACATCCAGCTATGGCATTACCAATGGTTCAGCTAAAAGTTCCGGTCCATTGACGATCATACTGCAGTCTGTCTCGATTAATTTGCCACGACTTGCGTTTGAGTCAAACAAGGATGAAACCTACTTTAGAGCAAGGCTTGCTTTGTTGATGAAACCGGCATTGTCTTCCATGGCATTAAGAAAGAAAGACATTTCTGATCTTACAAGAAGAGGTCTAAATCCAATTCTTGCAAAAAATACCCAATACATGCAAAAAAGCTCAATATCCCTTGTGATCAATCTAGTCGGACTAAAGGAGGCAGTGTTTAACATACTTGGATTCCAAGAAAACAGAGCAGGCAAGGGAATCCTGCACAAGGTGATAGAGACTGCAGTCGATGTTGCGGCCAAAAAAGGCAAGGAATTAGGCGATTCTGTGGCTATTTGCGTGTCTGAGACTGAGGGTTCTGAGAGGTTTACGACGCTAGACGGGGAAAAATATGGCAAAAATTCCGTTCTAATTTCAGAGGAAGGGGATTCCTATTCACAGGGCATCGTAATTAGCGCCTCAAAAGTAGGCGATTACACTGCAAAAAGTGCGCCTATCTCCGAATGCAACAAACTCGCCAAATTGCTCAACGGGGGCTTGCTTGTAAATCTGGACATTGACAAAAATGCCAAAGTTGCAGATATTAAAAAGTCTATTGAAAAGACTGCCAAACTTACTGCCTCCTTTAGGCCGGTCAAAGAGATCGCAATTTGTGGCGAATGTGGCTTCAAAGACAGGCCGTTTAAGGACAAATGTCCAAAGTGCAAGTCGCCATACATTGTCTGAAAAGCGTTAATCAGAAACTAACTACGATCATTTTTCAAAATTTTTTGTTCCATTTCAGATCGACGATGATCGCAGTATTGCGCGCAGTTGGCCGGTATGAAGTCCATAGTAACGGTGTCAATATTTTTGAACCGAGTTTGAAGAAAAAATTTCAGAATGAGTTATAACTACATTGATCATAACCCCTGCGGGGAGGTTATAATTGGATAATTCACAAATAGAAAATACGATCAGTGAGATCCGTAAGCGCAGCGGCGCAGTCACGGTTTTCAACCAAGATAAGATTTCAAATGCCATTTATAGGGCACTGGCAGCCACCTCTAAAGCCGATCGTGGCCTAGCCGATCAACTGGCAGGCAAGGTAGTTGACAAGCTCGTAGAACAGGGATTTACCAGTTCTAGAACACCCACAGTCGAGGACATTCAGGACATTGTGGAATCAACGCTGATCGACAGCGGAAATAGCGATATTGCCAAGGCATACATCGTCTACAGGCATGAGAGAAGAAAACTAAGAGAAGAGAAGATGAAGGTCTTGAATCTAAAGTCGTTGGATCCCGTATCTAAGAAATTTGATTTGAACTGCCTCAGGGTACTTGCATCAAGATACCTGTTCAGAAACGGCAAAAACGAGATTGTTGAATCGCCAACTCAGATGTTTGAAAGGGTCGCAATCCTGGTAGGCATAGGTGATCTGTTGCATGATTCGCGAATCTTTGACAAGTCGGCAAGCTCAAAACAGGATGCAGATGAAGCAAAGTCCTATCTTGAAAAACTGGATGCCTTTGACTACAAGTTCAAAATTGGGAAGCACTACCTCAACAAGTGGCATTTCAGATCCCTGATCAACCACTATGTCACTCTAGCAGACAAAGATCAAATGAAAGTCAGCTTCAAAGATCTTCTAACACTGATTGCAGAAAAGAAACTGGATGATTGTGCAGATAAAATCTCAGAATACTTTGAGCTGATGGTTTCACAGGACTTCCTGCCAAACTCTCCAACGATGATGAATGCGGGCGGAAGATTAGGACAACTGTCAGCATGTTTCGTTCTCGGAATGGAAGACGGAATGGAACAGATCATGAAATCCACGTCAGACGCCGCATTAATCTTCAAGTCCGGCGGCGGCGTCGGAATCAACTATTCTGATCTTCGCGAAGAAGGCGACATTGTTGCGTCAACTTCAGGCGTGGCATCCGGTCCCGTATCATTCATGAACATCATCAATACGGTCACCGAGGTAGTCAAGCAGGGAGGAAAACGGCGTGGTGCAAACATGGGAATCATCGAAGCATGGCATCCTGATGTTGAGAAGTTCATCACAAACAAGACCGAACCGGGAGTCCTGGAGAACTTTAATGTAAGCGTTGGAATCTGGGAGGACTTTTGGCATTCGCTTGTTAATACGTCTGATGGGAATTACATTCTACGAAGCCCGCGCGACAAAAAGCCTGTCAAGGAAATCAATTCACACCAATTAATTGATTTGATTGCACTATCAGCATGGAAGAGCGCAGAACCTGGCCTGATCTTCTTTGATCAGATCAACAAATACAACGTCTTTGCAAAGGCAAGACAGGCGCCATTAAGGGCTACAAACCCCTGCGTTACTGCAGACACCTGGGTTGCAACGGTTCACGGTCCAAGGATGGTGCAAGATATCATTGACAAGCCGGCTACAATGTTTCTTGGCGGCAGGACATGGGGTACGGAGGGATTCTTTTGTACAGGAACAAAGCAGGTTTACTCCCTGAAAACAAGGGAGGGATTTGAGCTAAGACTGACTGCAGACCACAAGGTGCTTACAGTAAAAGAGCAGGCAAGGTACGGACAGGCCACGCAGTGGAAAAAGGCAAGCCAGCTGTCAAAAGATGACAGGATAATCCTTGATGATTGTAGATTCTACGAGTGGGATGGCAAGCATGACAAACCAGAAGGCTATGTGATCGGTCTTTTGGTCGGGGACGGCAGTCACATCAAAAGGAGCAAAGTTGCCCTGTCGTCTTCACTGGGTGGTGAGAGTAGTGGCAACGTCAATGTCAGCGAGCAGGTGATGCAGCGTGTAAATAATGACATGTCATACAGCTCTGACTTTGCAGGATGGATCAAGGTGGCAGGACGTAAAGAATACGCGTTGCAGCTCCCATCAATAAACAGACTTGCAGAATCATTGGGCCTGTGTCGTTCCCACAAAACCATAACACCGCAAATCGAAAAGGCATCATCTGAATTCTACAGGGGATTTTTGCAGGGACTCTTTGATGCAGACGGAACAATAGTTGGAAATCAGGCCAAAGGCGTGTCAGTCAGACTGGCACAAAGCGATCTCAGGATACTCCAAGCAACCCAGAGAATGCTGCAAAGGCTGGGCATCATTTCCAAAATCCATCAAAATAAAAGGCCAGAACATGACACGATAATGCTTCCTGACGGCAAGGGCAAAATCGGACCACGCCACACAAAGGCACGACATGAACTGGCCATCTCAGGCCAGAACGTTCTCAGATTCTCACAAGTGATAGGTTTTGCAGACACTGACAAGATGCACAGACTGGATTATGCGTTATCATCATGCCGCCAGAACAGCCTCAAAAAAGAGAGGTTCACTGCAACCGTTCTGGAATTGGTTCCAGAGGGAACAGAACCGGTCTATGACGTAATGGTTCCAGGCGCAAACGCCTTTGACGCAAACGGCGTTGTAGCCCATAATTGTGGCGAACAGAGCCTCTACCCGTACGAATCATGCAATCTTGGCTCAATCAACTTGGCCAACCTTGTCAAAAGGCAGGCTGACGGAACCTATGAGTTTGATTGGCAGAGATACGAAGAGACGATCAGAAAAACAACCCGTTTCCTGGATAACATCATTGACGTAAACCACTATCCTGTAAATGAGATCAACGTGGCTTCAAAGGAATCAAGAAGAATAGGATTGGGCGTTATGGGTGTGGCCGATCTGCTATACAGGCTTCGAATCCCGTACAACTCCAAAGAGGGATACGAGCTCCAGTCAAAGCTGTCCGAGGCGCTGACTTACTACTCCATGGAAGAAAGCGTCGCTCTGGCAAAAACCAGGGGCGAATTCCCGCTCTGTTCAAAGACCGAATATCCGGAGGGAAAGATTCCCGTGGCCGGATACTATGAGAAGCCAAAAGAGTCCCACTCCTATGAATGGGATGCGCTGATTGAGAAGATCAAACAATACGGAATCAGAAACGTGCTGACAACGACTGTTGCTCCAACCGGCACGTTATCCATGATTGCAGACTGTTCAAACGGAATGGAGCCTGCATTTGCCCTGGTCTTTGAGAAGAGAGTCACTGTCGGCAGGTTCTTTTATACGAACAAGATTATCGAGGAGGCACTCAAGGAGTATGGCCTTTACAACGATGAGATCCTTGCAAAGATTGCAGACAACTATGGCTCCCTGAAGGGAATTGATAAAATCCCGCAATGGATGCAAGACGTGTTTGTTACAGCCATGGACATCCACTGGGCCGATCATTTGATGGCCCAGGGCGTGTGGCAGGACTGGATTGGAAACGCAATTGCAAAGACAATCAACATGCCATATGACGTAACTGCCGAGGACGTAAAATCCGCATACCTTCTGGCACACGAACTGGGCCTAAAGGGAATCACGGTTTATCGTGACGGCTCCAGACACAAGCAGGTTCTTCACATGACAAGCGAAAACGCACAAAAGACGTTTGATGTTTCCCCGAGCAAACACGTCACCGGGTTTGTAACCGAACACATTACCAACCCGTACATCAAATCCCAAGTCAATGCGGCGCTCGCGCTCAGGGTTCACGACGAAGAGATAGTGGCCGAGCCTCAGAAACAAGAGGAGGTTCCAGAGGATCGCCTGTGCCCGACTTGCAAAAACAACCTTGTCTTTGTTGAAGGTTGTAGCATCTGCATCGAGTGTGGATACAGCGGCTGCAATTCCGGATAGATATCAACAGAATCACAACTTTTTTTTACTTTCCCTTCTTTCTCGTTCTTCATGGACAAGAAAATTCCAGGCTTGATTGCAGGGGCAGTTGTTGCCGCAATCATCTCCGGAGTATTTTTGACCCTTTCGGATTCCGAAGTGATATCCCAAGAACCGAATGAAAAAATAGGTCTTGCAGTCAATGCCCCGTTCCAATCCGTATCACCGCAGCAGATTGACGGGATTTTTACTGATGCGTCGGCTACAGGAATCGGAAGAAGCAATGTCTACTTGTTTTGGAACATCATAGAGCCCCAGCGTGGAAACTTTGATTGGAGGCAGTCTGATATCCTGATGGGCCTCAATGAAAAAAATGATCTCAGGGTAACTCTATACTTTTCAGTAATTAACGGGCCTACGCTAGGACCGTTTCCAGACTGGATTGGAAGGCCCCCACTCGGCTCAATTGGCCAGGACAGGCTGGTTAGCGTTCTAGATGAGGTTTTGTCAAGATACCACATCGTAGATACAGTAATCATTGCCGGAGAAACCGAATCACAGTTTAGAAATTCGCCAGAAGACATTCCCGTATATCAGGAATTGTTTTCAGGAGTTTATGACAGGCTAAAACAAAAGCATCCGGACGTAAAATTTGGCAATTCGTTTGGGCTTCATCATGTCTTGAACAAGGGTTTAGATCACATAGTCACTGATCTTGCAATGGGCGATTTTGTCGCCTTTTCCTATTTTCCTGTAGACAGCCTAAATGACATCGTCAAGTCTCCAGAACAGGCAAAAGATGATTTGCTCAAGGTATTTGAAATGGTACCAGACAGAAAGGTGGCGTTTTTTGAAACCAGCTGGAGTTCTTCGGGTTTTGTAGGCGGCACTGAGACTTCCCAGCGGGAATTTTTGAAGGAGGCGTTTGAATTTTATTCAGAAAACGAGTCTCAGATCGAATTTATGACATGGTATCGCCAATATGACAAGCCGGAAGGAACCTGTGCGTCTGAGCGTCAAGACGTGGGCGATGAAAGCATATCAATCGGGGGCGGCTCCGGCCTGGGCAGCAGTGATCATGTTATTGAACGGCTGAATCATTATGTCTGCAACGCAGGACTAGTCAGGACAGACGGAAGCCCAAAGCCCGCATGGAGTGAGTTCAAAAATCAGATTGAATCGATAAAATAAGCATGATCTCCCTAATTCTTTCAGAATCCTCATTAGAACTTGTTCCAGTCAAGTTAAGACGCCATCCCTCGGTAATTTCTCATGCAAGAAAATTGGGCAAGCTTCCCTCGGAAATTTTGCTTGACAACTCTTGGCATTTTGCAGCAATGAAGGGAATGGAAAACGAACTTAAACGCGGCAGGCCTGATCTTGTACACTTTTCCATACTAGAGGCAACGACAATTCCGCTATACCTAAAAAACAGACTCAGGCTTTATGTTCATACGATTGATGACAGGGTGATCTCCTTTAGTCAAAACATCCGCATCCCAAGGTCATATCACAGATTTGCAGGCTTGATTGAAAAGCTGTACAAAGAAAAGGAGATCTCCTCAGAGGAAGAAACCTTACTGACAGTTAAGGATCAAACCTTTTCCGGACTGCTTCAAGAGATCAATCCCTCGAAAACCATAGGATTTTCCACCCGGGGGACTGCACAAACATACGAACAGTCGGCCTCGAAAATTCCCGAAGGCGGATGCATTGTCATTGGCGGCTTTCAGAAGGGGCATTTTTCCAACTCCGTCTCAGATAAAGTTGACGAGATTTACTCCGTCGGAGACGAATCCTTTGAGGGACATGTTGTTGTTGCCAGACTGCTGTACGAATGCGAAAAAACCATTTTTATGTAGGCGGCAAATTTTGCACTCTGTTGCAGCCATCGTATAGCCTGGTTAGTATTCGGGGTTTCCAACCCTGCGACGCGGGTTCGAATCCCGCTGACTGCACCCTTTATCACAACAACGAATTAGTACCTGTTGCCCTGTGCTAGATTATGAAACCCGCACTGCGGCAACTGGCCATTAAGCGAATGGGGATTTTAATCGACAATGCAATTAGTAATTCAAAGTCAAACCCGGAACTTTCACAACGACAGGCGTTACTTGCAAGAAGGATTAGCACGAGGCACAAGATTCGGATGCCTTATAATCTGAGAATTGTTTTCTGCAAAAAATGTAAATCCTTTATCGCACCAGGACTGAACTCGCGAATCCGTGTTGGCAGGACCCCTGTCAAGTCGATCAGGATATCTTGCAACCTGTGCGGGCATACCTATCGCAAAATAATATCTCAATGATTTATAAGACGATTCTCGATTTTTTGCTTCATGGCAAAGGTATACGACGTACCGGCAGATGTGCTGATTGGAAGACTCGCAGGGATTCTCAAAGATGAAGATATTCCTGCACCATCATGGATTCCGTTTGTAAAGACCGGCGCTCATGCTGACAAACCTCCCCAAGACAGGGAATGGTGGCATACTAGATGTGCGTCATTGATGAGAAAAATTTACCTTCACGGGCCAATTGGAATTAATGGGTTAAGAAAAGAATATGGCGGCGGAAGACCGTCCGGATATGGCGCAGCCCATCACAGGGATGCAGGTGGTGCAATCATACGAAACGCCGTCCACGGCTTGGAAAGTCTTGGATACGTTGAAAAGGTTGAGAAAAAGGGAAGGGCGGTTTCAAAACAAGGAATGCAAAAACTAGACAAGCTGGCAACCGAGATTCTCAAAGAACTGGTTGTGGAAAATCCCCAGCTCAAGGTTTACAGATAGATTCAAAATGAGCTTTCCAGAATCTGACCAACCGCCTCACGGCAATGATCAGGAAAACGAGTTGGCAGCTCAAAAAGAGCGAATTCTGAGGCAGATTCTCAGTTCGGAGGCAAGAATGCGTTTGAACAACATCAAAATGGTAAAGCCCGAACTGTCTGATTTGGTGGAACAATACCTGATTGGAATGGCAACTCAGGGAAAACTCCCAGGTCAGCTGTCCGATGAGCAGCTAAAACAGATTCTGTTGTCCATTCAGCAGCCAAAGCGAGATTTTAAGATAAACCGGGTCTGATGCATCCAAGCAAAACGTGAATCAGAGGGATCGTTTTTGCATCGTTACAGGAGGACATGTTCAAAGCACCGTGTTTCCCGCCGTCCCCATTTTTACCAGATTTTTCAGCATGTTTTGCCCAGCTGTGATGATTCAGTCTTCAGAACTAACTCAGGGAGGCACCGGTGGAGGGGTTGGGGCAGCATCCTATAGTCCGATATGCCGCGCTTGATCACGTCCTTAAGGCACTGCCGGGTGATCAGGGGATCCTCGGTGGTGATCCCCGTCATGATCCTCATCATCGCGTTTGCCATGACCCGCGCGTTGAAGACCGCAGCCGAGTACACAAAGTACAGCATCCTTACGACCGGGCTCTTGCTGTGGGTCCTGACCCTTGCGTTCTCTATCATCCTGTATCCGGCCTCGATCCCCCACCTGCAGCTGTACTCGTCCGGATTTATTCCGGGAACGTTGGTTGCAAATCCGATGAGTCACTCGTGTGCCGGCAGCTTCTCCGCCCCGGTCCTGCCTGACCTCTTCTTCCTTCTCTTTGTGATGACCATCGTGTATTGTGCGGACAGGGCAGCTCCGGATATGACCGACCCGGCCTCCTTTCTTTTTCCCTTTCTTTCATCGTGCTCGCTGATGGTGGCAACGACTACATCCGTGTTCTTGCACGGTATGATACATCTGACACCGGCCGCATCCAGCTCGGAGATGGCTGCTGCCGAGAAGAACTCGCGGCCCGGCATAACGACTCCGAGATCGGCGCCTATGCGGCGTGCAGAATGGATGATCTTGCGCACGAAACCGGCCGTATCCTCAAGGGCCGGCATCTGCAGTACGCCCAGCACGAGGCGGCAGTGCTCCGCAATGTACTGTATGGTGATGTAACGCTCAAAGACATGCGTTCCGCCCTTCTTCCTGGAGCGGACAAGCTCCCCGCCGTACTTTTTGTCGTAGCGCGGTATCAGGTGCATGTCTATTGCCGCATCCAGCTTTTGGCCCCTTGTGATCATCCCAGTTTCCCTCAGCTGATCCAGCTGCCGGCCCACGGTTTCTGCAAGGCAGTCTTGGATCTGGCCGGGCTCGGATTTTATGGCGACGCTGCGGATCCACTCGTCGGTGGGACTGCGAAACAGTCCCGGGGCCGTCGGCACCTCGCGCGCGGACATCGTGCAGCCGGCCACCTGCCCGTTGGATACGGCCGCGCGCGTCAGGCACCCGGTAAAGTCGTCTGCAGTGTAGATGGAGTTGTGCTTGTCCGAGACCCTGATGCACGGGGCCATGCCGTCGCTGACGGTCTCCAGTATATCTTGATATATGCGCGGGTTGTTAAGAGCATCACGTCTCAGTTGGTTCTTTTGGTAAGGCATGAGTGCCTTCTGGGACGCTCCTAATTGATCTGTTTCGGTCAAAATGTACCATTTTGGGTTGCTTCTGGGAAGACTGTGGAGATCATCATCCTAGCGTACCCTCTCCTTGTTCCAGTAAGGTGAATTGCATTTCTTGTTGTTGCAGTTCTTTGGTGACTCGTTTCTGCTGTACCAGATGTAATGACATCTATTACATTCATGTCGCCAGTAATCACCATCTGCCTTCATGCTCATACCAACCAATAATTCTGTGATTATATAATCATTTACTACATATAGGCAAAAAGTATAGTATATATGTAGGAAATGACTATATGATGATATGAATCAAGGGGAATTGAGAGTGATGATGAAAAAACAAGGGCCGGTCGCTATACTATCGACTGACCGTTACGGAATGATGAGATATCAAGCCGTGACATCTGAGCCCTCATCTTCTGATTCTTATTACTCTATTTTAGTTTTTGAGGCGCGTCACGCATGAATCAAAGAGAGTTGAGGCAAACAAATCGCAGAAAGGCCTGATCAGATTACAAGAATTGACGGTTTACATTATGCAGTAAAATCACAAAGCAGAGACAAACTACATGATGTCATTTCCACCGAGTCCTGCTGGAGCTGCTCCTGTGAGGATCACCAGTTTAGAAGGGTATCCTGCAAGCACATCCATGCAGTCGAAATCTCACTGCACATCAGAGGCGAGGTGGAAAGAAAAACCATCATCAATGAAGTCAGTACAAATCACTGCCGCTCTTGTGATTCGGAGAATATCGTAAAGTGTGGCATAAGACACAACAAAAACCACGACATCCAGACGTACAAGTGTAATGACTGCAAGAAGAGGTTCTCCGTCAACCTGGGCTTTGAGAGGATGCACGCATCGCCGCAGGTCATAACATCTGCCATGCAGCTGTACTTTACCGGAGAATTGCTCAGAGACGTGAAAAAGTTCCTGAAACTTCAAGGCATCAACATGAGCCATGTATCAGTATACAACTGGATCAAGAAATACACGAAACTCATGGATGACTATCTGACTATGATAACCCCGCAGGTCGGTGAGAAATGGCACGC
This sequence comes from Candidatus Nitrosopumilus sp., assembly GCA_965214775.1. Taxonomy (GTDB): domain Archaea; phylum Thermoproteota; class Nitrososphaeria; order Nitrososphaerales; family Nitrosopumilaceae; genus Nitrosopumilus. The sequence continues at coordinate 864,939 of OZ243974.1, forward strand.
CGATGAAGTCTGGCTGAAGGTGAGCGGCGACAGAAAGTATCTCTTTGCCATGATGGACAGTGAAACGCGGTTCTGGATTGCCCAGGAGGTGGCCGATTCCAAGTTCAAGCACGATGCCCGGAGCCTGCTGAAAATTGGAAAGGATGTGGCCAAAAAGACACCGGCCGTATTTGTCACAGACGGTCTGCCCTCGTATCATGATGCCTTCAAGAAGGAGTTCTGGACACAAAAGAAGCCGAGAACCAGGCACGTCAAGGAGGTTCACATCAGGAACCAGGTTGCCAACAACAACATCCAGGAGAGATTGAACGGGGAGTTCAGGGACAGGGAGAAGGTATTCAGGGGCCTGAAAAAGCCCGACTCTCCTGCCATTGCAGGAATCAAGCTGTACCACAACTACGTAAGACCCCACATGGGACTGGACGGGGACACTCCTGCCTCAAGGGCCGGGATTGAGATTCAAGGGGACAACAAATGGAAGACAATCATCCAGAACGCATCACTCGACGGTTAACACGGGGAATTATCACGCTATAAGTTAACAGAACCGATTCCAACAAAATATAATTATGGGTAAGGCTTCGGTTTAGTCATGAAGGCAGTAGTATATAACGAATATGCACCAGATGATGATTATGCCAAGATTCTCAAAGTCCAGGATATAGATGAGCCAAAACCAAAGGCAGACGAGGTAATTTTTACCAACAAGGCATCTGCCCTAAATTATAATGACATTTGGGGAATGAGAGGGGTTCCCGTAGCAGTCCCCCTTCCACATGTCTCTGGTTCTGACGTGGCCGGGGATGTCATTGCCGTTGGCGAGGAGGTTAAAAATTTCAAGGTGGGTGACCGGGTTGTCTCCCACTCTAATCTGGCATGCAGAGTTTGCAAAGCATGCACGGACGGAAGAGAATTCGACTGTACCAGAAGACAGGTTTGGGGCTTCCAAACAGGACCGCTCTGGGGGGCATACTCTGAACAGATTCACTTGCCCGAAGTCAACGTTTCAAAAATTCCCGACAGTGTTTCATATCAGGATGCGGCGGCAGCCTCAATGACCCTTCTTACATCCTGGCACATGCTTGTTGGCAGGGCAAACATCACCCCGGGCCAGACAGTACTGGTCATGGGCGGCGGTTCTGGTGTCGGAAGTTTTGCAATTCAGATTGCCAAGCTTTATAGCTGCGACGTGATTGCAACTGCAAGTCCAGACAAATTAGAAAAGTGCCTGGAACTTGGTGCAGATCATGCAGTAGATCACAGAAAAGACGACTGGAGCAAGGAAGTATTTAAGATATCAAAAGAGATTGCAAAGACAAAAGGCGAGGCGCCTGGAATTGATATCGCATTTGATCACATTGGTCAAACCCACTTCAACAAGCAGCTTACATTGCTCAAATATGGCGCATCCCTGGTTTCATGTGGGGCAACAACGGGATATGACGCACAGATTGATCTCAGGCACATATTCTTCAAAGGAATCAACGTCCTAGGCTCAACACAGGGAACCAAGGCCGAATTGGATCAGGGCCTGTATTGGATGGGCCAAGGAAAGCTAAAATCAATCGTCGACTCTGTTTATACGTTTGAGCAGGCAGCCGAGGCCCATACAAAAATGCTAAAGGGAAGCTTTTTTGGCAAAATCTTAATGAAGCCTGAAGGCGCCTAGTCGTTTAATGGCCCAGCAGCTCTTCAGAAGCCTCATTTTCGTTCCCGGAAACAACCCAAGATTTCTTGAAAAGGCAAAGAGTCTCCAGGCAGATATAGTATGCCTTGATTTGGAGGACTCTGTTCCAGACAATGAAAAAGCTGCTGCCAGAAGGCTGATCAGAGACGCACTAAAGGAAAGGGGATCGTTTGAGTCCTCAATATTTGTGAGAACAAACTCCCCGCTTTCGGGAAAAATTCCATCCGATTTGAAGGAGATTGTCCAGAAAGGAATTGACGGGATTGTAATTCCAAAGGTGAACGGCACAAACGAACTCGAAGAAATTGAAAAGATACTATCGCCTCTCGAAAAATCCAGAAAAATAAAACCGATTCAACTCATTCCCTCAATCGAATCGGCCAAGGGAGTGGTCAACACATACAGCATTGCATCACACAGCAGACGGGTAAGCGCCGTGGTCTTTGGAGTGTTTGATCTCTTAAATGATATCGGTGTTGAGTACACCAAGAATTCCGAGGGAGAGAAACATTCCCGTTCAAAGATTCCGGTTGATGCTCGTGCTGCCGGAGTTGTAGCCATTGATGCGATATGGCAGGATCTTAAAGATACAAAGGGGTTTGAAAGAGATTGCAGGTTAGGAAAAAGTCTGGGATATGGCGGAAAAAGCATTATTCATCCAGACCAAATTCCCATTGCACACAAGCTGTTCCATCCAAGTAAAAGTCAGATTTCTTGGGCCCAAAAGGTTTGCACAGAGTATGAAAAATCAGCCAAAAAAGGCAGGGGGGCTACAACCGTTCACGGAAAGATGGTTGACGAGGTACACTACAAACAGGCCAAGGCACTCTTGAAATCAACTGGCCAACAAGGTTGATTCAGCAAGACACTTTACGTCAGGGCAGAGTGCGCGTTCTTATCTTGGAATCAACTGGCCAACAAGGTTGATTCAGCAAGAGCGCTCATCGTATGGCTGCCCTAGAGTTTTGAATGAGGCTTTAAGGAGTCCTCACAATATGCCATCATTTTTCCGTATTTCAGAACGTGCCAAAGCCTGAAATATTCTAGATGGCAATAATGATCATGGTAAATCTTCTGGATCCGGCCAACGTCATTACCAGGATGTTTAATGCGGGAAAATATCAGGACATGTATGAATATTGCAAGGGACTGCTTGAAAAGATTCCCAATGACATGGTGGCCCTGCAAAACATCTCGCTGTCATTGATATATCTGAAAAGGTATGAGGAGGCAGTAAAGTATTGCGACAGGGTCTTGGAAATCAAAAACGCCGACACGTATGCCCTCAAAAACAAGATCTACGCACTGGAGAATCTAAAAAAATATGGCGACGTCATCGAACTGTGTCAGGAAATTCTTTTGACAGACTCCAGGGATGTTTGGGCACTAAACAGCATGGGTCTGTCACTAAACGAGCTGGATCGGCACTCCGAGGCAATTGACTTTTACGAAAAATCACTAGGAATCAAGCCTGATGATCCTACTGCACTGATGAACAAGGCCATTTCTTTGACCCATCTTAAAAAATTTGAGCAGGCCATCGAATATTATGACAAAACCCAGGCAGCTGATTCAACAATAAAGGAGGCTGCCGTTGCAAAATCAAGACTGTTTGAAAAGTTGGGCATGGAAGACGAGGCGTTTCTTGCAGCCCAGGGAGTGCTGAATAAAAACATGCAAAAAATCAAGGACGATGCAAAAGAAAACAAATGCTCGGTTTTCCACCAGTTTTGTGATGATGAATTTGCACAATATGATTCTAAATAATTTTATACGAGATTGCAATGAATTCTCCAATGTTTACTGGAATTGTCCAGGGCATCGGGAAAATAGAAAAAGTCTCTGAAAAGACCGGCAGCCGTAGTGCGATTCAAATGACAGTCAATCTTGGCAGGAACTCCAAGGGACTGAAGGCCGGCCAGAGTGTTGCATTAAACGGAGTGTGTCTTACTGCAACAAAACTATCAGGATCCAGCTGTGTTTTTGAAATGATTGAGGAAACCGCAAAAAAAACCGATTTGGGGAACCTCAGGGCAGGAGGCACGGTAAACATTGAAAGAAGCCTAAAGGCCGGCGACAGGCTGGAAGGCCATTTTGTTTTGGGTCACGTGGACGGAGTAGGCACAATCAAAAGAATCCTCAAAAAACCCAGAGAGGTCCGGGTTTGGTTTGAAGTTCCCAAAAATTTGTCAAAATACATAGTCAAGAAAGGCTCAATTGCCGTAGATGGAATCAGTCTGACTGTAGTCGATCTCAAAAAAACGCTTGTCTCCGTGTCATTAATCCCGCACACAGTCAAAGTGACAAATTTTCACACAAAAAAGGCAGGCGACAAGGTTAATATTGAAACTGACATTCTTGGAAAATACATTTTAAAACGGGATTGATTTTTTACCACTTTATTGGTAATTACCACTTTTTGAGTAAGCTTTATAATTAGAAGTTGTAGCCTTTTCTTTGTGTCTCTCGAGTCTGCTTTAGAATCCCTCAGGCGCGGCGAATTTGTGTTGCTGTTTGATTCTGCAGGACGTGAAAACGAGGTTGACATGGCAGTTGCAGCAGAATTTGTCACTCCTGAGCACGTTGCTAGAATGAGGCGGCATGCCGGCGGACTGCTTTGTATGGCAATAGATCATAACCTTGCTTCTTCCCTAGAGCTGAAATACATGCACGAGATTTTGTCCGAGTCATCAATCTCAAACAAGGAGATGATTGCGGGTTTGGCCCCATATGGGGATCATCCGACATTTTCCTTATCCATAAATCATTATCAGACGTATACTGGCATTACAGACAGGGACAGGGCCCTTACAATAAAGGAAATGGCAAACATCTACAGTCTTGAAACCAGGCAAAAGAAATTTGCCTCATCCTTTAAAACCCCAGGCCACGTACCGCTGTTAATCGCCTCAAAAGGATTGCTGGCTGCACGCCAAGGACATACAGAAATGTCTGTCTATCTTGCCCAGATTGCAGGACTGACTCCCATTACTGCAATATGTGAAATGATGGATGCAGAGACATATGCTGCATTGTCAGTCGACAAGGCACAAAAGTATGCAAAGGAAAACGGCATTCCGTTAATTGACGGAAAAGAACTCTTGGAATACGCCAGGGTGCACTAGTCTTGAATATAGCTGTAGTGGTTTCGGAATTCAATGAAGAAGTGACGTCCAGGATGCTGTCCGTAGCTAGGGAAAAAGCCGAAGAGCTGAAACTCAAAATCACACATGTCTCCCATGTGCCTGGCGCCTATGACATGCCTATAATTGTGGACTCTTTGCTGCAAAAAGAGTCCGTGCACGGCGTAGTTACGCTAGGTGCCATAATCAAAGGCCAGACAAAGCATGACGAAGTGATTTCCCACGCAGCTGCAAGATCGCTGACTGATTTGTCACTAAAGTACCAAAAGCCCGTCTCCCTGGGCATCTCAGGGCCCGGAATGCAAGAAAGGCATGCCTTTGCAAGAATCAGGCCCGTTGCAGAAAGAGCCGTTGAAGCAGTCCTAAAAATCTCCGACGAACTAAAGAGGATTGACAAATGATTCAGCTAAGCATTCTCAAGATTGCCGGATACGGTCCTTGGACGCTCACTCTTGGCAGCAACAGGGAGCACGAATTACAGATGCTTCAGGCATCCTTGTACAAGGAACTTCAAAGGCTGTTTTCTGAAAAAAACTGCCTCGTATTTCCCAACAGGGCAGACGAATTTTTTGTGGTGTCAAACGGTCTCTCTTTGGATGATCATATCAACGTTCAAAAAACTCTTGAAAGCTTGTTTGATGTGGGCCTGACCATTTCAATCGGATACGGAGAATCCCCCTTTGAGGCCAACCTAAAAGCGCATGATGGAAAAAAGAACAATGTCATTCTGAATCAGGAACACAATATTTTCGGGTTCATGCCAGACGAAACCTCGTTTGACGTGTCAATAATGCATTTGGACGTTGATGATCTTGCATCGCAGCGAGACACCAGTTCGCCTTATGAGATATCATCGCTGATCTTTGAACTGTACTCTAAAATGTCAAAATATTTTCTTCAAAAAGATTCCCTGACGTTCTTTATGGGAGGAGACAACTTTATGGTCGTTGCCAGCAAGGAAGCCAAAAAGTCTGTCCGGCAGTTCATTGATCAGACCAGGGAGGACAGAATTTCCCTTAACTGCGGAATAGGAAACGCCCCAAATGCACGCCAGGCGGCAAGCTTGGCCACAAAATCCCTGGACACAATCAGGCAAATCAGGGACTCGGGGAAAAAAAAGCCCGAGGTGTATGAATTGTCATGCTAATCAAAAATGTCAGTGCACTGCTAGGCCAGGAACTGGATTTTACTCAAAAAACCAGTCTGCAAATTCAAAACGGCTCTTTCAAAAGAATTCAGGCCGACATTGATCCCGATTCAAAGGAAGACGTTGTTGACGGTCAGGGCTTGCTGGCCATTCCGGGATTCATCAATGCCCACACGCATATCGGAGATTCCATTGGAAAGGATGTCACGCTGGATTCATCAGCAGATAAAAAAATTCATCCGGTTTTTGGGGCAAAATCAAAAATTCTCAAACATACCAGCGATGAAACCCTGGAAAATTTCATGAAAAACTCCTGCCATTCGATGATTCGGAAAGGAATTACCACGTTTGTTGATTTCAGAGAGGGCGGGCTGAACGGAGTCATGATGTTAAAAAATGCGTTAAAAGACGTGCCAATCCGCTTTGTGATTCTGGGAAGGGTGGAAAATTACAGCTCGGTTTCAGAAATCAAGGGCAATGTCCCCTTTCCAGAAGAAAAAAATGGCGAGCTGCTTTCCATAATTGAGGGATGTGACGGGCTTGGGATTAGCGGGGCCAATGAGAATAGCGATTCGGTTCTAGGCCGCTATTCAGGAACTGCCAAAATCAGAGCGATTCATTGTGCAGAGACAGAGCAAAGCACCGCCAAATCCGAAGAAATTACAGGAAGGTCAGAGACTGCCAGAGCCCTGTCGATGAGGCCCCACTTTTTGGTCCATATGACACATGCCTCAAAAAGCGATCTGCGCCAGGCCGCCCAGGAAACCCGAGGAATTGTTGTCTGCCCCAGGGCCAACTCCTCACTGGCCGAGGGCATTCCGGATGTCGAGTTGATGAAAAAGGCGGGCTGTACCCTGGGATTGGGAACAGATAACGTGATGGTAAATTCCCCTGACATGTTCAGGGAGATGGATTTTCTTTGGAAGGTGACGATGGGAATTCACAGGAAAAGGATCAGTCCAAAAGAAATTCTAAAGATGGCAACGGCCAATGGCGGAAGGATTTTGGAAAAGAACATCGGCGTTATCGGTGCACGAAGACTTGCCGATTGCGTCTTTATCGACAAGCACTCGCTGGACTTGGAACCGATGCACAATCCACACGCATCCATCGTTCACCGTGCATCCGAATCTGCAATCAAGGCCGTAATGATCGGAGGAAGGTTCGTACATGGCAGCATCTAAGCCGTTTGTAATCTTAAATGCGGCAACGTCAATTGATGGAAAAATCGCAACAAGACACGGTGATTCGAAGCTGTCATCTGCCGAGGATCTGAAACGTGTTCACAGACTGAGATCACGGGTTGACGCAGTTCTAGTCGGAAAAAATACCGTTTTGGAGGACAATCCGATGCTGACAGTCAGGGCCGTAAAGGGAAAAAACCCGATTCGAGTAATCATAGATTCAAAGGGATCAATTCCATCCAGATCCAAGATTCTGCAAACCAGTAAGACCATTCCGACAATTGTTGCAGTTTCAAAATCCATTTCCAAGCCAAGTCTGGAAAGGCTAAGAAGGTTTCCAGTCGACATAGTCATTTCAGGAGCGTCAAATGTGAATTTGAAGTCCCTGCTGGAAATTCTCTGCAAGAAAAAGATTTCAAAAATTCTTGTCGAGGGTGGAGGTACTACAAACTGGGAATTTGTCAAGAGCGGTCTGGTTGACGAGCTCTTCGTTACGGTTTGCCCGTACATTATCGGGGGTTCTGAGTCAGTCTCGTTGGTGGAGGGAAGGGGCTTTTCCAAGGTTTTGGATTCCCCGAAATTATCCCTAAAATCCATGCGGAGGCTCAAAAATCACCTTGTGTTGCATTATGTCAAGCTCTAAGTTCTTATACTTATTTTGGAATAAAGCTACAAGAGATTGGCAGCAAAAAATCAAGATACAAAAAGAAAGGTTGCACCAAAAAAGAAAACCGCAACCCAAAAGAAGGCTACTAAATCAAAAACAAAGAAACCGGCATTTGGAGGATATTCAATAAGTTTTGCAGGGCGTAAAGAAACCGCCGAACAAATCTTTGGTAAAAAACCAATTGCACCAAATGAGATGACCAAAAAAATATGGGCATTTGTTAAAGAAAAGGACCTTTCAAACCGTTAATCAAACCGTTAATCAAACCGTTTAATGATCACTGGTTAACTAATTTCTATATTTTAGTTCTGATAGCAGCAGCCAGGCCGGATGTGAGAGGAATCGTTGCTGCCGTTTGGCGTTTTCAAGGCGTGCCTCTCGGATTGGTTTTTTCCGTCTTTGCCAGATTTTTCAACGCATTTAGATCAAGCTGGACAATGAACAAGATATAGATAGATATTGGAGTTGATTTGGAGTTGTTGTTATGTCAACTGCGTCTTTAAGAAGAGATCATGATTTAATTGAAAAAGTAACAAGAGCCATGGAATCTACAATTCAGTTACTGTCCCAGGGAAAGCAGATTCCGGAATCAATCCTGCTTCCCGTAATTGATTTTACAAAAAACTTTACTGATGCATGCCATCACAGCAAAGAGGAAGACTCTCTTTTCCCAGCATTAGAACAAGCCGGGATGCCCAAAGACATGGGGCCTATTGCAATGATGTTGATGGATCATGAGCGCTCTCGTCAAATAGGACACAGCATGGAGGAGTCAGCCAAGGAATATCTTTCATCAGGGGACCCTGCGAATCTCATCAGCCACATGAGGCAATATGTGGAACACATCACAGAACACTTGTGGAAAGAAAACAATCGGCTGTTCATGATGGCAGAGGCCCGACTGCAACATGTCTCTGAAAAAGTGGACAAGGAACTCAATGAAATCGAGGATTCGCGGCTGGATGGCCTGGGAAGATCCAGGGAACATTACGAGCAGCTGGCTGAAAACCTTGCAAGGGATGTAGCAGGCCAGGACTGAACCCTTTGACAAATAGCGTATTTGGCAAGCAGGTGGTATAGGGGGGTTGTTTCATAATTTGCCGGAATTCCTGAAAACCGCTGGGATGCCACATGGAATGCGTGCAAAAGGGCGAAAATTCAGAAAAACGTGCAGGTTGAATCAGGCAGGTGGAATTAGGAAACAGCCCCGGTAGCAGGAGTAGGGAGGTTTTCCAACAATGACGTTAAGGTTGACTTTTGCCACGAGGATGGGATTTTGGCCTGTCGACACTTCTCCGCCTCTGCCTCCTACCCAGACCCCGGCAGGTCAGGAAGTTTCCCAAATAGCCTGATCGAGCCGCTGTGTTTGACATTGGCCACAGGCATTTGTGTTGAGATATTCTTTGATGGCTCGGGAAATCCATCACACGTTGAAATGGAAGAATGCTATGAGGATGAGTTTGACGAGGACTCTGTTTTGGAGGAATCATGAACTCCAAATGTATCTTGGAGATCAAGGCGTTCCAAAGATCTCACTGATCTTCACTCAACAACGATGTCATCATCAAGTGTCCTCGTCTATTCATAATACGTCAGAATCATACTTAAGGGATGCGCCAATTTTCACGACTATTCGACGTAATGGTGATGAACCAGGTTGTCATAGAACCTGACTGATTTTATGTTTACAAATTCAAGCATCCCATAACGTGACAGCTCCCTTCCAAAGCCACTGTGTTTAATCCCTCCAAAAGGAATCCTTGGATCAGAAACAACCACGTTGTTTACGCTTACAATTCCCGATTCAATTCGTCTTGAGATTTTTTCAGCTTTTGCCAGATCTTGAGTCCAAATACTTGCACCCAGTCCGAATTCAGTGTCATTTGCCATCTTTATGGCCTCGCCTTCGTTTTCTACAACGGTAATTGGCGCAACCGGCCCAAATGTTTCCTCTCTGGCAATTCTCATGTCTGGTTTTACATTTGTAAGGATTGTAGGCTCGTAAAAAAATCCCTTGCCGCCTTTCTTTTTCCCCCCTAGAAGAATTTCAGAGCCCTTTTCTCTTGCATCCTCGACTATTTCTGAAACTGTCTCAAATCCTTCTCTGCTTGACAAGGGGCCAATATCCGTCTGAATTGATGCCGGATCTCCGATTTTTAACTGAGAGGCTTTTTTGACAAACAGTTCGGTGAAATCCTTGGCAATGTCCTTTCCAACAAGGAATCTTTTTGATGCAACACAACTCTGGCCACAGTTTATGAACCTGCCTTTAACTGCGCCTTCGGCTGCCTTTTCAACAATTGCGTCATCCAAGACTATGAAGGGATCACTTCCGCCAAGTTCCAAGACACATTTTTTCAGATTCATTGCCGCCCTTTTGCCTACATTGGCGCCTGCGCTGGTGCTTCCGGTGAATGTAACGGCATCTACATCCGAATCAATCAGGCTGTTTGCAGAGTCGACACTTCCAACCACCGTCTGAAAGACCCCATCGGGGACTCCCGACTCGGCAAACGCCTTTTCTATCTCTATGCCCGATTGCACTGTAACCCTGGACGGCTTCATGACAATGACGTTTCCTGCCATCAGACATGGCGCGGCAAATCGGAGTGCCTGCCAATAGGGAAAATTCCACGGCATTATAGAGCCAATTGCCCCAAGCGGCTCAAAAGTCAGAAAGCTCTTTCGGGCATCCGTATTTAGCACTTCGTCTGAAAGAAAGCTATCCCCATGATCTGCATAGAATTCTAATGCCCAAGCACACTTTTCCACCTCGCCTATGGACTCCTTGAGAACCTTGCCCATTTCTGCAGTGGCGACTTTGGCAAGATCCAGCTTGTTCTTTTTTAGATGTTCAACCAGGTTGTAGATGCAGTTTTTGCGTTTTTCATAATCTTTTTTCCATTCTGGAAAGGCCCCTTTTGCCTTGCCGACCAGCCCAAATACTTGGGATTTATTCATTGGCAGGTATGACCGGATCTCTTCCCCGGTTGCCGGATTTACGGTGACTAGCTTGTTCAGGGCTTTATCCAAACTCGTCTCCTATTTAATTTAGCAAGCTGTCTTTCAAAGGTTCTAGAAAATTTGTTGCATGTCATTTTTGATCTCGTCAATCTTTTTGGAATATGCCTTTTTTGACTTGTCATTCTTTTTGAGGTTTAGAACGCTTCCGCAAGACGGGCACTTGAACATTCCTTCAAGCGATTCCTCAAATGTGACTCTCGGACAGTCCTCGTTGCCACAATGATAAAAGTCAGACGCGTTTTCATAGTCTAACCTTTGCTGTAATCTCTCTGAAATTTTCTTTTTCTGGTTCTCAATGAAATTTTCCACTTCCTCCCTTCTGGTGCGCCACCTGTAGACAAACCATCCCTTTCTTTCGTCTTTGATCCTGATTCCCGTAATCAGCGACTTTCCAAACAGATCATACAGGACCTTTCTTACCATGTTGATTCTCAGTCCCGTTGAACTGGCAATCTCCTCGTCTGTTGCATCCTCTGCCTTTAGGAGTGAACGGGCAACCTTGAGGTATTCGTCGCCTCCAATCATAGAGGCAATTCTTACAAACGGATCCTCGTATTTGTCAACCAACCTACTTTAATCACTCCCAATTTTCTACTATTAATCCCTTGTTTCGGACACCACTACGTTTTTCCCGTTTTTTGTGGGCACAATCCTCCTTTGCGCGTTGGGAAACGCCTTTTCAAACTGCCTTCCGCCCTGAATCCTGTCCAAAAGCACCGCCAACGCACTGATTTCAGAATGAGGCTGACTGCCAATCCCGATGTTATAATCGGCCAAGTCGTATGCCTCCCTGGGTACCTTTTGAGCCCCTACAACCACCAACAGTCTGTCCTCGTTCCGAAGTTCCTTTTGGGCATCGTTGATTTTTTGGCCATACATTGTAAGATGCACGATTTTGAAGTTTTCCTCTTCCCTCTTCTTTTTTATGACCGGCCTCCACTTTTCAATAAACTCAACCTCAAAACTTCCCCCCCAAGTCCTGTTGATCTTTTCTAGCGTGTCCTTGATCTCCGGATTGACTTCGGTCATGTATATTTTCTCAGCACCAAAGGATCTTGAAACCAAAGCCACGTGCGTGGTAACCCTGTCGTCTCTGACTACCCTCTCTCCAATTCTAAGGACTTGGACAATCATTTTCCTTGTATGCCCCGGCTTGCCTTTCCAAAATTTGAAGAATCATGGCTTTGAAGGATGTTTTGGATTAATTCTTTTAATTCCTTTACATTTTTTCCGTTCTTTGCAGATACCTCAATCCGTCTCTTGTTTTCAGCCAGGTTCAGAACTTTGATTTTTTCATTCAACTCGTCATTTTCAACCAGATCTGATTTGTTTAGCGCATAGACCATCCTCCCCCTCTCAATTCCCAGTTCACCCAGTGTTTTCATGCAGCTTGCAAATTTCTTTTTCAGGTCAAAAACGGTGTCCTTGACATCAATCACCACGATTACCGCATCGGCGTATCCCAGCTCTTCGAGCGTGGACTTGAAGGCATCAATCATGTATGCAGGCAGCTTGCTGATAAACCCGACAGTGTCTGAGATTAAAAACGATTCGCGGTTAATGTTTACTCTTCTGGTGGTTGTTGAGAGGGTGGTGAACAATTCCTCGCCCTGGGTTCTTGTCTCCCCCGTCATCTTGTTAAAGAGGGTTGTCTTGCCTGCAGAGGTGTATCCTGCAAGCGAGATGGTTTTGAAGCCCATCCTTTTTCGCCCCTGCCTGTGAAGCTCCCTTTGCTTGCCGGATTTTTCCAGTTTTGATCTGATCGTCTGCATTCTATGTTTGATGTCGTTATAGTAAACGTCAACCTCGAACTTTCCAATTCCCATGAATCCCGGCTGCTCTCCCATGCTGGATAGTCGGACCTTTTCTTTTGCCCTTGCCATCTCGTATCTTAGCTGGGCAAGTTTTACTTGCATTTTTGATTCCGCACTGGAAGCCCTGCTTTCAAAGATTTCCAGGATCAGCGCCTCTCGATCCAGAATCTCTCTGTGAAGAACCGCTGCAAGATTGTAGTTCTGGCTAGGTCTTAGAATCTCATCAAAGACAACCACGTCTGGTCTCAGTTTTTCAGAAATTTCCTGCAGCCGCTCCAAAATCCCTCCGCTGATTCCATATTTCGGCCGGTTCAAGAATTTTTGCCTGATGGTATGGACAATCTCATAGCCTGCCGCATCACACAGTCCCCTTGCTTCGCTGATTGCATCCTCTTTTTCGTATGTGATCAGGATGGCTGATTTCATGACTATTTCCACAGTGTTGCTGCCGTCTTTATCGTTTCCCGGGATTAGGCGGTCTTTTTGAGTGTCTTTTCAACGTTCATGTTTAGTACGATCTCAGATATGTCGCTGGCATACTCTGAAATTCTGCGAATATTCTCAGTCATTCTCCTGACCCTGTAAAGCTCCTCATCGTCTTTTAGCGATTTTGAGGCATCCCTTACTTTCTTCTCAAACCTTGCTATTTGGTTGGTTTTTTCAATGGTACTTTCTGCCTGGGAATAATCTTCTTTGAATAACGCAAGGCAGGCATCATCCAGTACGGACAGGCCAAAGTCATTCATGTCTTGTAGTCTTTGGAGAATCTCCCTTTTGATTGACTTTTTAAACTCTAAAAGATCTTTTGCAATAAATGCCGCATGATCTCCGGTCCTCTCGATGTTTTTGACTACAAGCCTGTACCCCAGACAGTTTCGTGCGTTTCTGAAACCCATCTCTTTTAGCATGTGCTCGTTTTGTATCGCTATCTTTAACTGACGGATTATATAGAATCCAAATCTGTCCACTTCGTCATCCGTGTTCATGACTTCCTGTGCAAGATCCAGATTGTTTTCCTTTACAGACAGCAGCGCATCACTTGACATGGATTTTGCCAGGTGAATCATTCTCTTGAAGGCACCGTCTACGGAGAGTTCCAGCAGGTTAACCAGGACCTGTACGGTAATCCCGCCACTCGAATCAGAGATGATTTCTGAGCCCATCAGCATCCGTTTTACGGCTTCCTTTACCGTGTTTCTTTGGCCGGGGTTTAGTCTTCCATTTTTTGGTTTGACATGGATCGTCTTGAACCCAAGAAAATACAGCGAGATTAATTTTCTGACAATCGAGGACGGCTTCTCCTCAATGTCAATCTCGATTACTGCATCCTCCTTTTTTTGAATTCTTGATTCAAATTTTGGCGGGTATATCTCCAAAGTCGAAGAGCCGTTTCTTACCATTCTGATCTGATCTCCTTTTTTTAGCCCTAAATCCATAATCCATTGTTTTGGCAATGAAACGATATAGGATGACTTGCCGGTAAACTGGATTTTTCTAGTTTCTTCTCTTTGTTCCACAAACTAATGAAAATTTAACTGTCTATATAGTTTGATCCCCTTCGTATGGTTTATCATTCAACTAATATTTAGAGAAAATTTTTGGAGGATCGTGGATCCGACCATCAAGATAAGGCATACGATTGATGCATTGTTTGGAACAGGCGTCTCAAGGCAGCTGCCAGAGGATCTTGATTTGACATTTTCAAGAAAGACGGGAAGGATTCGGACAGTATCCCATGACGGCAGATTGCTTTGTACTCTTAGGATTGACGGGGGCCTGGCCATAAGCCCCTATTTTGCTCAAATCCTGCTAAAAAATAGAAAATTCAGAGAAAACTGCGTTGAGATAAATGAAGAGGCGGCCCCCTTTGTTCAGGAAGGCCGCTCAGTTTTTTGCAAGCATGTGGTCTGGTGCGGAAAAAATGTAAGGATTTCAGCTGATACTCCCGTTTTATTCAAAAACAAGGTGATTGCAGTCGGCAGGGCGGTCCTGTCAAAGGAGATGATCGATGATTTTGACAGGGGCGTGGCCGTCAGAGTCAGAGATAGTTTAAAAAGTCCAAAGGAGAACATAGGACTATGATGCGTGGCGGAAATCGCGAAATGCGAAGAATGATGGACAAGATGGGCCTTGACATGAACGAGATCCCAAACGTCCAAGAGGTGATTATCAAGACCGACAAGAAAGAGATCATTGTTTCAAAGCCTTCTGTTACTGAAATGAAGGCCAAGGACAATTCCATTTTTACAGTTACTGCTGACGGATATGAGGAAAGGGAGCTTGAGGTTCCGACCTTCTCTGAGGAAGACATTCAGCTGGTTTGCCAGGGGGCAGGAGTGGATGAAGAAAAGGCCAAAAGCGCGCTAGAAGAGACAAAGGGCGATCTTGCCAGAGCTATCTTGCTTTTGACTTCAGGGTAGCAAGTTTTGTGGCTAAATGAACGGTCTGGCAATGGCATGTTGAATCCGGACTTTTTTTTACAGGCCGGGATGTTTGAGAGTACGAATTGCGGCTGACGTGTGGATTAGTTGAATCCGCCTTTCTTTTTTGTGATATTTTAAACCGATTTCCAAAGCAGAAACAGGTTTTTTCTCCAAATCCAGAGCCGATTCGAAAATATCAAAGCAGTCTTTGCCGGCAGGCAGTTCCATTAGACTTTATGCGTAATCGACCGTGATTAAAAATTCCGTAGGCTTTTCCAAACGCAAATGCGCTGATCGGATCAAATTACCGCATGCATCTCGTGTCATGACGCACGTAAAAGCCAGTTGCGCCAAAAGAACGTGCGCAACCATGCAGCACGGCAGTGTGCCCCGTTGACAAGTCAGAAAGAATGGCGGTCCGTACCGCCGTATGTCATGTGTCTGGCAGCAGATGCAGCTGCTGCAGCAGCTGGCCATAGTATTTTTTCCTTTTCAACATCGTCTTGAGGTTCTCAAGACCCGTGATTATCTGCATGAAATAATTGAGATCCTTGGCAGTTCCGCCAAACGGCATGGTAAGAATGCCATATCTTTTGAGCCGCCCTATGTGGTGCTCCACCCTGACGCGAACCCTGCTTATCTGCTTGCGGCGCCTCTTTTGCGTTGCAGTAAGATCCCCGTCCCTGGGCTTCTTTGGGGGCTGCCTGTGTATGGCGCCCGGAAGCATCTTTTGAATGCCCTCAAATCCCAGGTCGCTGTAAATCACAAACGCCTCTTCCGGATCGTCTGCGTTTTTTGCATTCCTCATTGATCCGGTGTGCCTTCCAAAGTCCGGGCCGCCCCCTGCGTTCATCACGCCCTTGTCGTTGACGCTTCCGTCCACAGTCTTGCCGCAGTGCAGTATGAGGCCGTCCAGGTTCGAGGTAATTATCGTGTTGAACATGTGCCGCTTTTTTCTTCCCGAGTATCTGGTCTTTCTTGCGGTCCTGTCCCCGGGCCTGTCTACCGGAGTCAGGGTGCCGTCAATCAGGAGCGTCTTTTTTGGGATCAGCACCTCCTCCAGCTTGCCTGCCGGGGTCTTGCAGATGATGCTTGCTAGCTTTTCGGAGGCAGGCAGGAGCCGGCGCAGTAACACGGCACCGTACCGGAGGTACCTGGACATTGTGGACTGGTCGACGTCAAACGTTGCGGCCAGATGATGCTGCGTTGCCTTGGTCCTTATGCTCATGAGTACTGCAAGCAGCGCGTGCCTGATGTACAGCTTGCACCGGTTTCCGGCATCGCCGCCTCTTACGTCGTCCTCCCAGAACAGGGGCCTGTCCTCGTCGTCCATGACTTCTTCCGTAAAGCGCTCCAGTATGATCGTAAATGACTCCTTTGTGCATCCCGTGACGTTGCGAAGGCGCACCGGATCGCCGATTATGCCGTCTGCAACCTCGATTGCGTGCATCCGCAGAGGCGTCCCGCCGCGCACGACTCTTTTTGTCTTGTTTTCTTCGGACTGCCACAGTGAGTCCTCAAACGCAAGCTGCTTCCTCATACGCTCGTTTTGCTTGGACATCTGTTTGTTTTGCTTGGATACCTGCTCGTGTTGCTCGACTAGCATCTCGTGTTGCGCTTGTAACGCTTGAAATGCTTGGAGAGTCTTGTCATTTGAGCCCATACAGTTAGGGAATCATACAGATCTTTAGGGTTGTTGGTGTGCAAATAATGATCTATTGTGTCGTATTTTTAGATCAGATGGGCCGATTACGCATAAAGTCTATTACGTCGTCATCATCATCAGTTTTTGAACCTGAATTAGAATCAATGTCGATTGGGAATGGCAATGTCCCGTAATTTTTTTTTTGAAGAGCAACTCCTGCAAAATGAGGTTGTTTTGGTCTTCGTCCTGAAATTGAGGCATTGTCTCTTGCCCGTAAATGATATTCAATTTTATCAGATTTAGATTCAGTTTCTTCAAAATGGGGGAACGTATCTGCTTCAGTACTTCCTAGATGTATTTTTGCAGATCCGGCACGACGGCGCCGCTACTTTCCGCGATCGTTTACAAACGAGTCGACCGCATCTACAATGCATGTGACAAACAGCAGCATAGTAAATCCCTTCCCTCCGGCAAATCTGTCCCACTTGGATTCTATATCCATGAACACAGCAGTCCTCCACAGGTTATACAGTATGACAGACAGGTAGAACAGCAACAATCTGACTGCCGGATAGTTGCTGCATGCCTTGCCCATTATTCCCTTGATCACCTGAGTCCAGTCTCAATTCCCCACCGCTTTCGGTACTCCTCTGATATTTGCTCTAGGACGTCCTCTGTACTTTCAGTAGCCATGTTCAGTAGACGGAAATGTACCCCCTTTAAATACGTCTGACAGACGACAGCGTAAAAAAATCTACCAAAAATGTAAACAAATCTAGATCACACAGATCAACTGTAAGGCGCCCCTACCCGCTATAGTGATTGGACAAAATAGCGGGCAAAAGCACCGCATCAACATGGGCAACAGGGTGCTTAATACCTTGGCAAACATCATAGGCGGCGGGGGCGAGATCAAGTTCTCCAAGCAGCATAACGCGCTATACGGACTGTCACAGTTTGTGATGATCCTGGCATCCATGTGCAAATCAGGCCAGACTGCAACAGAGAGCGTGATAGAGTTTGAAGACAACGAGAACCTGCCCACTGCCAGGTGGTTTCACGGAATGGTCCGAACCGCAGGCCTTGACGGAATAAGACAGATTTGCGATGACCTGATGGATATTGCAATCAAGGTCGCCAAAAAGGGCGGCATTCACAGTAACGGCCCCGTCATGATTGCAATAGACAAGCACGAGATACCGCGGTATGACAAGGACAACATGAAGTATCTGATAAGATCAAAGCCCAAAAAGGGAACAAGCAAGTTCGAGGCGTATGCGACCATGCAGGCAGTCGACTCCCCTGTCAATGCCACGCTCGGATGCATTCCGCTCACAAGGGAGGACTTTGACGCCGATTTCGTGCGTAAATTTGTGAATATTCTCAGGAAATCAAACATAATGTACCGGCTCTTTCTGCTGGACCGGGAGTTCTACTCAGTTGACATAATGACAGAGATGTATCGTGCAGGAAAAAAGTTCCTGATGCCTGCAATCAAGAATGCCACAGTAAAGAATGCAATAGAGGCGGCACACGCAGCAGGCAAGACAAAGGGGAGCTGCGTGTCTGATTTTACCATTACAAACCGCAAAGGCAAGACCGCATCATTTAACCTGGTCATCGTGCCGTCTGCCATGCACGGGCAGGAGGGCAAGACAGTAGTGGAACAGTACGTGGCATTTGCCACCAACCTCCCGTTCTCCAACGCGCTGCATGAGATCGATACTGCCTCACCGGACTACCGGAAGAGGTGGGGCATAGAGACAGGATACAGGCAGATAGAGCAGATACGGGCCAAGACCATAAGCAGGAACCAGGACATCAGGCTGCTTGTATTTTTTGTGTCTGTCTTTGTGTACAACATGTGGGCCATCGAGCGCAACAGGGACGACATATGGTGTGCGAGAAGGGATCTTACGTTATTGCGGGTTTCATGCGCGCTTCTCATGGCTGCTAGAAGGAATCTTGCAGAATACGGGTTTGCCGGCCCGCCACTGCCGCCGTAGGGTCGAGGTGGCCTTTGGGGGGTTACATTTCCGTCTACTGATGTTGGCAGTAAAGACCTGGTACTAGCCCGATGACCCATCACTGCGCCTTGGCCGAGTCGGCACAAAGGCGCCTCTGTCCTGATCCTGCCCACATCATCAGATAAAAACAAGCTAGCCCAAGATATCTTGCTTATGGCATCGCTTCCACGAAAATCCAACATCAAACGGGGCAGCCGTGTCTCCATTGAGACCAAGGCAGATCAGGGAACCGGCAGGTTCACAGAGGGGACGGTTGACGAAATACTGACCTCTTCCGAGTCCCATCCGCATGGGATAAAGGTCAGGCTGCACGACGGTCAGATCGGGCGGGTCAAAAAGGCCATCCTAGCTCGTGTCCCGACGGACTCGGCGGATCCGGGAAAAAAGACGGCATCCGGGAAGACCATGATCCAGAACGGATTTGCTGATCTGGACAAAATGGAGATTCCTGCAGTCGAGGATGCGCAAAACGAGTTCAAGGAGTTTTACCAGTTTGATTCAAATCTTGTAGATGTGGAGGACAGGCAAGCGCGAGAGGGTGCAAAGAAAAAGACCCGTGAGAGGTTTGCCATCGCCGTGTGCTCCTTTGGAAACTCGCGTGAAGGCGGATTCGTATACTTGGGAATAAACTCGGACGGCCGGGTTGTGGGTCTTGAGCGTGATCTTAAACTAGGAGGGTTTTCTGACTATGAGGACTCGTTTGCAAACAACATTAGGAATGCCCTGGGCGACATGATACGTGACAAGGCATTCATAATAGACAATCTGAAGATAAAGTTCAGGACGGTTGTGGGAAAGACCATCTGCCTAGTTCAGATACTTCCCTCCGATCGACCTGTCTATCTGCATTCCCATAGTCAACATATAAAAAAAAGAACAATTTTGACAACTATTTTTGATCCAAACATTAAGATCAGGCAAGGAATACGCATATGCATGGACAGACAGAGAAAGGAATTCGTAGCATCAGGAAGCAAATTCCTGCCAAATACGTCACGCTCCTACCTGCACAAGGCATACAAAAAGGAGACAGACAAGAGAAAGCGCGACAGGCTGCTTGCATACATGCAGCGCAAGGACGACCTCGGTGTGGAACAGATAGCAAAGAACCTCGACCGGGCACATTCCACCATATCCAAGTGGCTCATCCGCGCACAGGACGAGGGAATACGTGCAAGGCACGAGCGGCCAGGCAGGGGACGCAAGCACAAGCTGAGTGAGTCGCAGCTGAAACAGCTTGCGGCGGATCTCAAGTCAGGATCCGAGGAGTGCGGTTTTGAGAGCAGCCTGTGGGACTCGGGCCTGATGAGACGGCACATCAAAAAGAAGTTCGGCATAGAATACAGCAAGAGCGGCACGCGGCTGCTGGCACGCGAGCTTGGGTTCTCATGGAGGAAGCCGAGGCCAAAGAACCCAAAGGCCGTCTCAAAACAAAAGCAGAACGAGTTCAAGGAGGCATCCCAAGAGCTGATACGGGAAAAGGAGGCGCAAGGGTATACGGTACTGGCAGAAGACGAGTCATCCATACAAAAGACCTCAAACAGCCCCAAACACGGGTGGCTCAGGCGCGGCATGAGCGTCACGGCGCCCTTGACGCTGTCACGGCAGCGCCGGTACATGTTCGGCGTGCTGGCAGTTAACATATTCTACTATATGTTCTATGACAAGACCAACACCGACAGCTTTTGCGACTTTTTGGAAAAGGTGCACGAAAAGTACGGAAAGGTGTTGATATTCCTGGATAATGCGTCATACCACAAGTCTGTCGGCGTAAGAGAGATGCTGGAAAAGTACAAGGGCGAGATAATACTGAAGTACCTGCCGCCGCACACGCCGGAGCTCAATCCTGTAGAGATACAGTGGAGGGAGATAAAGCGGAGGCTGTCTGCCAAGATGTTTGATACGCTTGATGAGATGGAGCAGTCCGTGCGGAAGATGTTTGCCAGTGGAGAGATCCTACCGGTAAAGATGTTCCGATATTTGATGGGCTGACTACTGCAGCAGCAGCAGCAGCAACAACTGTCGTGTTCCATACTGTCGGGTCTTGTGTGGCAGTATGTCAAACCCCCCATGCACGAATTAACTACTGCAGCAGCAACAACTGTCGTGTTCCATACTGTCGGGTCTAGTACGCCTTGCAAAGGCGTGAGTGCTTTGCTTGCCTAGGAATTTGTCCCTTGATGTTGCGAATTCTGCCTGTTTTCCCATGCATGTGCGATGGTTTGCCTGATCTTAATGTTTGGATCAAAAGCAGTTGTCAAAATTGTTCGTTTTTTTATGAATTAACTATGGCCTCATACCAACAGTCTAAGGAAGCCTAGGTGGAATTAGGCGACAACCCCCCCTGCTGCCATAAAGTCTATTATGTCAAGATCCACTCTGAATGTCATTGAGGGTGTGTCTTTTTGGCTCCTATACCAGATCAACTAACGGCATTCCGTCTGGCATCACCGGCGATCTGATAAAAGAGATCTGCAGGTCGCAGGGGTTTGAAACGGTGGAATGCCACGAGCACTGCAGTTCCTACGGCCAGCTCATCGGAGCGTACATCCGGCTGTTCCTAAAGCACCGAAGGATCGACTATGACGTGATGGTGATCCCGTGGAGGGGAATAGTCACGCTCCCGCTTGCCAAGCTGATTCACAAAAAGCCGATCGTGTATTTCCCTACGCTGCCGATCTACGAGACGCTGGTGACCGTCCGCAATAATATTCCCAAAAACTCGCTGAGGGCAAAATTCGTCCGATTTGTAGAAAGAATCTCCTGCAGGTGGGCGGATCTGGTGGTGACAGAAAGCACGTTTCAGATAGAATACTTTGTCAGGGAGTACGGCCTGCCGAGGGGGAAGTTCCGCCAGATGTGGCCTGCCGCATACGAGCCGCTCTTTGCGCCGATTCCGTTCAAGGAGAGGACAGACGAGTTCGTCGTGCTGTATTTTGGAACGTTCATTCCCACGTACGGCACCAGGGTCATAGTTGAGGCAGCCGACCGCCTGCGTGACAAAAAGGACATGGTGTTTGTCTTCTGCGGCGGCGGCCAAGACGAGCCCAAAGTAAGGCGGTACGTCGAGGAAAATCGCCTGTCCAACGTAAGATTTCTGGGAATGCTTCCGGTTCTGTCATTTATACAGCAGATAAAGGACAGCGACGTGTGTCTGGGGCTGTTTGGCACAAGCGACAAGTGCAAGGGATCCATGCCAAACAAGATCAACCAGATCCTGTCATCGGCCAAGCCGTTGATTACGATAAGCACGCCCACAACGCGCGAGGCAGGCCTGATCGACAAGGAAAACTGCATGCTGGTACAGTCCGACTCGTCCGAGGAGCTGGCCCAGTGCATCCTGCAGCTGAGGGACGACGACAATCTCCGGAGGCGCGTGGCCATGCAAGGACGGCAGCATTATCTTGAAAGGCTATCGATTGATCGGTCGGGCAGGCAGCTGGGCCGGTACATATCGGACATATGCGGTAGTGGATGGAATCCAGACTGCCCGGAAAGCGGTGCCCGTGCGCAGCACACCTCCCGCACCGAACCCCCCCCCCCCAGATCATCCCGACTGACCGGAACCGTGAGGCGGTGCCTGCCGATGATCGAGATGTAGTGCATACAGCTGAAAATCGATTGTTTTTTTAACGAAAATGTGGCATGTGGTCACCTACCCCTATCAATCAGGCATGAATGGGCAGGTACAATTATGATTTTCGTGCCTAGCTAGCAGGGGGACGTGACCTCATACGTTCCTGAGAGGGATCCGGATGGCGTGGAATGGAGGGAGAGTATCCTCCTGGGACGCAGCCAACTGTCAAGACATACGAGATCACGTTCAATGACAGGGACGCGACAATAGTGTTCAGGAGGATCGATCCCGGGGACGGCGCCAGTCAGGCAGTGTCCTCGCTATCCGGACGTGAAGATCACAGTCACATGTGAGTTTCTGCTTGAGGTCAAAGACGGGTGACTCTGCGGTCAAGTAGGCGGATTTCACTGCTTGGGGGATTTCGAAGCCATCAATGCTGTGAAACCGATGCCAATGACGTAACAGGATAGCCCCTGCCTAGGCAGCAATCAGGCATGAATCTGCCTGCAGTTGCGATTTTCATGCCTGCCCGGTAATGGACGTGACTCCAACTCTAGGCAGGGGCTATCCTGTTACAAAAAATCTTATGCAAGTAACATCAAAAATTTCTTGCAAATTTGTTTCTAAATATAGAAAACAAGCAGTGATGAATTGCTTGTATAGTCCAAAAAGTAGTTCACCCCTTCTCCGAGTGTGTAAAGTCGGTCAGGAGCAGATGTGCAAGCCTGACCCACACTGGAAGTACAGGTGTGTGGGTCTGGCGACGAAAGCTCCGTAAATACGTGAGTCTTGAGCACCCAAACGGCATGAAGCTAGAGAAAAGCCAAGTACAATGGATAGTGCAGGAAAAGAAAAAGGGCGAGCTTACCAACGCCCAGATAGCCGGAACCATGGACGTGACGGTACGGTGGGTCCAGAAGCTGTGGGCCAGGCACAAAGGCTGCCCTGCGGCAAGCGAAATATCGCATCCTGCGCCAATGGGGAGGCTCCAGAACGGTCTGCCCGGACGCAGGGAGCACTCTGCAGTCATGTCTGCCAGACATGCAGAGCACATGGGGGCTGCCGGACTGCAGCAGCGCATAGCGAATCAGACCGGAATCCATATCCCGCACGGCATCATACACAAGATACTGAGGGACGAGGAGATGGCAGAGGCGCAGCCCAGCAAGGGTACAAGGTACAGGTGGGTCCGCTACGAGCGCGATCACTCAAACTCACTGTGGCATACGGACTGGAAGCAGATCCACGGCGGAATGCACGACGGCAGATGGTTCCTGTGCTACGAGGACGATGCCTCCAGGTTTGTGACCGGATATGGCATCTTTGATAATGCCACGACCAAAAACGCCCTGGCAGTGCTTGAGACGGCAATAGAAAAGCACGGCAAGCCGGCCTCGATCATGACAGACCACGGCAGCCAGTTCTATGCCAACGAGAAAGAGACGGCAAAAAAGAGGGGCGAAGGCGAGTTTGAAAAGAAACTGACAGAACTGGGAATACGGCAGATCCTGGCAGGCGTGGGACGACCCCAGACCAACGGAAAGGTCGAGCGCCTCCACGGGGAGATCCAGCGCAAGCTGCACGAGTTCGAGGAGATCATGATGAGAAAAAGCGACCCGATAGACCTGTTCATGCAGTGGTACAATCATGACAGGCCCCACAGGTCGCTGGACTGGGACAATCAGGAGACGCCCGCACAGGCATTTCTCAGAAAGATGCCCAAGGAGGGGGAAACCGTTATTGACGGGCAGACAGGAGAGGAGTATGATGTCAAATAAGGGGGGGCGAACTACTTTCTGGATCCCACACAGTGATGAATTGCTGAAAACATTAAAGAGCAAAAACAGACCCGGTCAATTTACTGCTTGTGCCTGCGATGCGCTCTTGATTAACGAGATGAGGGCTTTTTCCATAGCAACAGACTGGTGGTGCCATGAGAAACACCCGCAAAAATCATTTTTGCTGTTTTTTCCAAGAATCATTTTTTGACTCCTGCCTTAGCAACTGCCGTTTCCGTCTTATTCCCCAGCGGTATCCTGCGATACCCCCGTCTTTTTTTACAACGCGATGGCATGGTATTGCAACAGCCAGTATGTTGGAACCGCACGCATTAGCTACTGCCCTGATAGAATTGGGAGATCCAATTCCTTTTGCAATGTCTGTGTAGCTTGAGGTAGAGCCCCTAGGAATTGCTTGGATGGTTTTCCAAACCTTTTCTTGAAACTCAGTTCCCTGAATGTCCAAGGGAAGACTAAATTTGGAGGCAGGATTTTCAACAAACTGATTAGTTGCCTTTAATTCAGAATTCATATTTTTCGATTCAGTCAGATCTCGTTTGGGAAATGAATTTTTGAGTTCTTCAACCAGAATTTCTTTGCTGTCTCCAAGTAAAATGGAGCATATTCCGGATCTGCTTTTTGCAACCAGGATTTTTCCATAGATACACGTGCCTATTACATAGGAAATTGGATGGTTTTGCCGGTCTTTAGACAATTCTGATTAAAAACATCACTGTCATCTTTGATTTTAAGCAAAACTCACCATGGAGAGTACCATGGTGCGCAAGGCATTTTTTAATATCTGACGTATGGAAACTGTGCAAAAAATAATTTTAGAAGTAATCAATGAAAGAAAAGTTTGGATGATAGTCTCCACAAGAGAAGAAGACTGTGAGGAAAACGAGCTTGAAATCATAAGGCCAATGATAGAAAAGCTGAATGAACAATGGTATGAAAAGGGGAATATGGTCTGGATCGGAAGGCTAGACGATCAAAAGACAAGTATTGCAGTTTTTGAGGCAACAGAAGAAAAAGCAAACAATCTCTTTGAGCAATATGCAGCAGTTTGTGGAAAAGCATTAAACGTAAAACTCCATCAATGGGATGCATTTCCGTTGTTTTCTGTTTTTGAAAGGCTGCAAGGGAGACTGTAATTTTTAAAAGAAATCATGGTGCCTGCAATGGTATGCTGCCGCAGGAATTTTTGTAGGATATGTGATACGCGAGGCGGCCATAAAGAACGGCCAGACCCCGCTGATTGCATTCGGCGATAAAAAGGCCACAGATGCGATCAGGAAAAGCGACCCGAAATGGGTGGAGAGGGAGACATCGATGACTAGGCAAAATAATTTCGGTATAATACAGAACTTGGTACTCGATAATGCTAATTTTATATATGCTATGCCATTCAACTGCCTTATGAATAGGCGTGTTAGCGTTCTCTTTACAATTGCAGCAGTAGCTGTAATGGGCGCAACCTTATTCGGAAGCACATACACACAAACCCAGATTGCTGGACAATCACTTGATATCAACGAAATGGATGTCGATGTAATTGAGAAAATCCATCAAATGGGCGGTTTACAACTTGTAATGCCTCAAGCATTCGCAGAAACTGACTGTGGTGTACTGGAAAATTCTGGACGCAACGTAGTTGAGTTCAATTTGGATGGTTACAGTGTTGAGCTCCCAATCATGGGCGGTAAGACATTCAACGCCATGACTTTTGATGGACAGGTCCCAGGACCGACACTAAGAGTCACACAAGGTGACGTTGTAAAAATGACCCTCACAATTCCAGACTGGGAAGTTACTGGACACGGTAACGACATGCACGCATCACAAACGTCATCAGCAAGCTTTGAATCAGTTAATCCTGGTGAAACAAGTCAGTACTGTTACATCGCCGAATCAGCTGGTGTGTTCAAATACCATTGTTCTGGTGTCAAACTAATTGGCATGGACCAACACGTACTTTCCGGCATGTACGGAATTGCAATCGTTGATCCTGCAAATGGATACAAGAAACTCATGGTAGAGAAGACCAGCGGTAGCGGTGAACTTGACAGAAAATTCTATGATGCAGATGCATTAGAGTTCCAACTCCAATACAGCCAATTGTATCTGACACCTGAGGGCAACTATGATGCAGTAGCAATGCACAAGCATCAAAACACTGCAACAGTTGTCAACGGAATGCAATTCGGTTACGTGCCAAACATGGCTCATAACTTACTCGTCAAGGGCGATGTAAACAAGAACATCTTTGTTGCACAACCATGGAATGGAATCGAACACAAGCAGTACCAGTCACAACTCTTATTTGTTGAAACTGATCAGCACGTAAGACTCTTTATTGAAAACCAGGGCAACGAACCAGTATTCTTCCACATTGTAGGAGAAATCCTGGATAGAGTTGTTCAAGGCAACAGAGTACAATCTGCAGCAACTGAGACATGGTTACTCGGCGGCTCACAAAACATGATTGTAGACGTGGTATTTGATGAACCAGGTACGTATGCAGCAATAAACCATGATTATGCGGCAATTTACAGTGGTGCAGCTACGGTCTTTGTAGCAGGTGATCCATTCGGCCTGAACCCGGTTCTAGTCGAGAAAGGAGTCATTCCGGCACCGGTGGCATCATATGCATACGCATTAGGCAACCCAAGCAGCGCTGTCCCGCCAATGGGAATGAACAGCATTGCTCATCCTGCAATCAACATTCATGGTCTGATGACTGATGAAGTAGCTTCTGAAATGCAAGCAAGTGGCGATTATATCGCATTATGGGAAGTAATTCCCGTAGTGGCAGAAATCCTTACTTCTTGATCACTAACATCTTTTTCTTTTTATTTTTCTTTTGGAACACTCTTCCAGGCGTGATCCGCAATGATCAAGCCCATGGCTGGATCCTGCCTTGTAAAATGGCCGCATCGCGCATGCCCCATGGGCCTTGCATGGATCCTGTACGGCATGAGGTTGCCGTAGCTATGCCAGTCCTCCGTCAAGGGAGGCATGGCATGGCCTGTATTCTTTCCCATATATCCGCGCATGATGTGAGGACATTCGCCGCCGGATCATCCTTGCCTTGCCGGTCACGGACTTATGGCGCATGCCCGGTAGCTGTCGGGCCAGGCGGCTTTTGGCGCCCCGGTTCCGGAAAAAAAGAGGCATGCCGCAAGCCGATATCAATTGTTATATGACGAAGGCGTGCAGTGACGGGGGAGAATATGAACGGCAAAACAACATTCGTAATGCCTCCCTCGGTACCGGCGCTGCTGGCTCCTGTGGGAATGACAGATGCGGCGGCACAAGAAGCCCCGGGAGGCATTGAAGACGACACGCAAAAAATCACGGTAAACGAACTAGAAACCGACACCGATGAGCAAATTCACGATATCCCAGATGGTTTTGAATCAGGAGAGTTCAGAAAGCTATTTTCTGACAGCGATGGAGGCAGTGTTGGAACGACGCCAAGTGTGATGCCAGACACATTACGTGGCAAAATCACACCTGTACATCATGGCCCATGGCCTGTCCGGTGCGGTGGCAGTTTCTTGGACCCGCACATGCCAGACCCGACGCCGACTACCTGTGATGCGGGAATCACACCAAGCGGCACCCGGCAGATCCTGAGAAATGACGGATATCATATGACTGCCGAATATGCATCCTGGATTGGCGCAGCATCGCAACCGTATGATTCCACAAAAATCGTTCCAAGCAGCAACTGTGGGGGGCTGTGCGATGCCGGGGCATTCCGTGATCATGCCGGAATAAACAACGATTTTTCACACACCGTATAAAACGAAGAGCCAAATCCAGAGACATTGTCGTATGTATGGCCGTACTCTCACCGGGGAGTTTGCGCATATCGGTGGCATGTCACTTGGCCCCACTTTTTTCTAATTCTGGGGGCTACGCTGGGCTTTCTTTTTGGAGCATCTTTTGGCATGATGATACTCAATCTCTTAATTTATGACCATCTTGGAGGGCCGTGCATATGGCCGCTCTCCGATGCAGTCGGCATCGGCGGGATAGACATCTCAACATTGGAATGGAGCGAGCGCCTGCAATGCTATCTTAATCCCTACAGGGAACCCTGGTGGAATTAGACCAGCAGGCAGTTGTCGCACGGAGTGACCGCGGAGTTGGGAAGTTGTCCGGAGATGACGCATTGGCATCTGGCATTGGCCTCACAGCCCGATGCCTGACGCAAGACATGACATCGGACTGCAATCGATCAGATCCTGCCTGTCTGACTTGTGATGGGATGGCCCCTGCCTAGGTTCAGTCTTCCCAAAAGTACCGCATCAAATCATCCCAGGCTTAAAACAATTCAGATGAGGATGCCTGCAGATCCGCATGTCACCTACTGCACTGCCGTGAGTCGGTTACTTTTGGGAAGACTGAGGATACGGATAAGATTTCGTACAGCGTCTACTGACTGTTGAAACCGGATCTGCCAATTTAGGCAGATCATGTACCTTGCTGTGGTTTATTGTCTTTTATTGATATGGCCAGACCGTTTGGAACACTATAGAACGGACTACCGTTTTGATCATAGGCATTATCAAATCTAATTATTTCATCGATGGTTAGTTTAACTTTTACTTCTTGCCCTGTTCGTAAAATTCTATAGATGTTCCAAGGTTCGTGATTCTTATCTATGTGTACCTTGTATTTATTGTGAGATTTTTGTTTTTCTACATCATTAAGTAATTCTAGGCTAGGGGTTCCTCGTAAATGAGGTGGAGCATAAACAGACCATTTCGGCAAAGTTATGTCAAAACTCACTTTTTTAGGATTGTTAGGATCTCGCATTATTTTTGCCAGAAAAATTCTACCTTTGACTCGCACACCATCATCTAGCTCATACTCATTCCAGTCCTCCTCTTCAACTTTGAACTCCATTTCTTCATAATCACTTGGCAATGGGGAAGGGTTGTCAGGATTAGACTGCGACATTAAAAATAACCTAAGTAGTATTAATCAAGTTTAGCTTTAAAATGTTTCCGTCGCTTGTAGACGCAGATGTATCTGATTCTGTAACTATCGATACTGTTGAGGATTCTATTTGCGTAGTTTCTTCAGAAGTTTGTTTTTGAGTTTTGTCTATTATGTGCGTTTTTACATCATACGTCTGATCATTTGATCTACTTACGCTAATTTTTTGCATGTATAATGTACATGAAAATTTAATTAAAAACCTATCGGTCTATCTGGGGGTAAGATCTTGCCCCTCCCCTGAGATACGGCGTGCTAGGCGTGATCATGAAGGCTCCGACCGGCAGTGCCGCCTGAGGGGTAAACTCATACTATCTGGGGTGTATGAGTTTACCCCTCAGGCGACGTTTCCAGTCAGGGTCTTGGCGACCATTTCACTCACGTTACACCCTTGGGCGCGCCAGTTCATCGTGCATGTCATCAGCACGGTGAACATCTCCATGCCCTCCATGGTACGGAGTCCCTGGAATATCTTGCGCGCAATTACAGACGGCCTCAGCATGCGCTCGGCCAGGTTGTTGGTGGGCTCCATGCCCGGATACAGCACGAACGTGTACAGGTATTCTGAAGCGTTCCCAAGCTTTGTGGCAAATCTCGCGCAACCTGCCTCCCTGAATGCCACGGCCAGCGCGCGTGTCTCGACTACCAACATGTCGTGCTGCTGCTGCCTGGTATCGTCCTCCTTCTCCTTCTCCTCCGGTGGTGGTGGCCCAGCCCCTTGGCAAAGAGGAACTTTTTCTTGAGTGTATCATACGGTAATGTTACACCAATCCCCCCGTCTGCAAGGGGGTTGGCAAAGAGGAACTTTTTCTTGAGTGTATCATACAGCGCGTGGGCCTGCCGGGAAGTCTTGCCGGCATCCTTGGCCTCCCGGAGTATGTGTGCCCAGCACCACTGCCTAGTCTTGAATACGACGTATACACCGTACCCGTCGACTGTAACTGGTTTGTCATAATACGGAAAGTTCGTGTCAACTATGATCCTGCCCCTGCTAGGTGCGACCACCGTGTGGACGCCGGTTATAGCAACGGGCAGAAGTCTTTGAGTCAAAATAGGTCACAACTACACGTAAAAAACCTCAATTATTTCTGCTCGTTGCTATATGCTGCCGTCCTTGTCCTTGCCTACTACCACCCATATGCGGGCCGTCCTGCCGTTGTATGGCATGGCAGTCTCGTCAATATACAGATAATCAGAATCTCGGATGGCCTGCTTGATGCCATCTACGCTGGGCTTTATTGCCTTGGTGCAGGCCCTCAGGCACTGCAGCACACCTGCCTCTGAGACATCCATGTTCAGGATTTCTGAGCACATTGTGGCCGTGGCCTGTATGGAGGCAGGTGTCATGTGCATTGAAGTTATCATCATGCATCCGAATCGGGAAAGTCGATCATTCAGAACAGATGGAGGCAGGTGTCATGTGCATTGAAGTTATCATCATGCATCCGAATCGGGAAAGTCGATCATTCAGAACAGATGGAGGCAGGTGTCATGTGCATTGAAGTTATCATCATGCATCCGAATCGGGAAAGTCGATCATTCAGAACAGATGGAGGCAGGTGTCATGTGCATTGAAGTTATCATTCCCGTAATGTTTGGTCCAAACTCGGTTCCCTGCACGTTCCAGTCCCAGTCAATACTGTATGTTATCCTGTATTTTCCTACATTGTATGCAAATACCCGCTTGTGTTTCTTCCATCTTCCCAACACTATTGAGTTGTCAGAATTTTTTAGCTCTTCAATCGCATGATCTACCCTTTGCTTGATCTGTGCATCAGGGTTTTTGTACTGTTTTCTGAATATTGCCTGTGACGTGATCTGCCACCGGGTTTCAGTTTCATTCATTGAGCCACTTTATGAATTCCGCGGCAGTTTTGAATGTCACCTTGCCATCGTCGCTTGCATAGAATTCGTCGATGGCGTTGATTTCCTCCGAGGTCAAATCATCGACCTGTTCTGTCTTAGACATGTCTTGTGTTGTGATTTCTCTGCTTTTAAGGGTGACTGATCCGCTAGTCTGCCGGTAATAGGGGTTGGAGATTATCGCCTAATTCATCAGAATTGTAATTCATCAGAATTGTAATTCATCAGAATTGTAACAGGTCGGGCTCTGAAAGTTCAGGCGTGAACTTTGCCATCTTGGGGAGGTCTTCCATGTAGATTTGTGCCTAAAACCAGGAGCAGCTTCCAGAGCCCGACCTGTTACCATAACTTTTGGGAAGACCGCAGTCATAGGCGGCGTCAAAACACCCGAGAATTTTGATCCCTTTGTCCTTTGGCAGGATCTTTCCATTTTTTTTGAAGGCGAAGCATAAAATGACACCGGTAACACTGCATCATCGCCTGCCAAAAGAAGACATGGTGGCTTCCACAAACATTTTATCACCGGCCATGCCGAGTCATCATGCAATCAGCAAAGATGAAAGCCTTTCTGATTGCCGTTGGGGAATGCAACGCAAAAAAATTCCGCTGTAAAAAGAGATGACAAAATGAACTTTGGGGAAAAATCGAAAATAAAATCAAAGGAAAAAATGATAGAATTTATGAATTCGGAGCGTATTGGCAGGATTTCTACCATTGATGAGGACGGCTTTTCTTTTATTGCTCCGATGAATTTCGTATTCTATGATGGCGCAATCTACATTCACGGGTTTCCCAGGGGGGAAAAATATTCCAATATTGAAAGAAATCCCAAGTGTGGTTTTGAGGTTGACAAGGAGCTGGCATTTTTGCCATCGTATTTTTTCGAGCCGCCGACTGATGCATCAAAGACTGATACCCTGTATGTCAGTGTGGTGATCAAGGGAATGGCCGAATCCGTTGAGGATTTTGACGAAAAAGCAAATGCATTGAACGCACTGATGGAGAAGAGCCAGACAGAGGGGGGATATGAAAAACTATCCTCTGACATGCCTTCGATTCGCGGAGTAAAGCTATTGAAGATCATTCCAAAAACCATGACTGGAAAGTACAAGCTTGGCCAGTACTGGAATGAGGACAAGAAACTGCAAGTAACTGCAAGACTCTTGGAAAGATCTGTAAAAAACCCAAAACAAACCCTCAAGCTGCTAAACATTGCGGGATTGGACAAGTTAGACGATGAAACCACAAAAAATCTGGCATGGCTGCATGCATTGGATCTGGCAAAAATGATGGGATACACGAACACTGCAGAATACCCTGAGATATCGCTATCTAAAGCAGAAGATGTGGACTGGTAGCCAGCTCTCATTTTCACCCTGCTTGATTGAGGTGCAGGGCCACGCATGCCTTGCCGGCATTTCCATTCTAGTTACAAAACAACAACGCCTCATTTTGTTTTAGTGGTTTGACGGGGGTTGTCGCTTAATTTATCTATCTGGCTCAATCTACACGTTTTTCTGAACTTCCGTATACCCTGCACGCCTAGATCCTGATGACGTCATATGGTTTTCAGGAATTCTGATAAATTAGGCGACAACCCCGGTTTGACGTGCAGATTCACGGTATTGTTTGATTGCGAATTTTTCGTGACTTATAGCAACGGGCAGAAGTCTTTGAATCAAAATAGGTCACAACTACACGTAAAAAACCTCAATTATTTCTGCTCGTTGCTATATATGAATGACGGTCAAAGGATGGGTGACTACACACGTTAAATCGATTAAAATGCCTGCAAATGACAGGTTGTCTGTATGTAAGTTACTTGACAAATGTACAGAAAAATCCTAGCATTTGCAGTTTCTAATTTCGGGTTATATCTCTGGCGTGGAGGGCAAGGGACAAACCCATAGTAGACGAAGTCATGAAGCTAGTTTAGTGACGTTATCTAATACTTGATTGAGTTGACAACCATTTTAAACAAGAGCTGTGGCAATACACTAATGCCGTATCTTGACTACAACGCTACGACGCCAGTAGATCCGATCGTGCTAGATAAGATGCTGCCACTGTTCCAATCGCGTTTTGGAAATCCGGCAAGCGCCACACATGAGACGGGCAGACTGGCAGCCGATGCGGTAGAGGAGGCCCGCGATCAGATTGCCGATGCCGTCGGGTGCGGCAAATCTGACATAATATTCACGTCAGGTGCTACCGAGGCCAACAACACCGTACTATTCGGGCTAGCAGATGCAAAGTCGGATCGTATGATACTTGCAGGGACAACCGAGCACAAGTCAGTCTTGGAGATGTGTAAAAGATTAGAGAAGGACAATGTTGCCGTAGGATATGTTCCGGTGGATCCAGATGGTGTCACGGATCTGGCAAAGCTAGACAAGATGCTTGAATCCGACATGGTAGATCTGGTATCCATCATGGCAGCCAACAGCGAGACAGGGGTCATACAGCCGGTAAAGACAATTACAGAGATCGTGCACAGGCACGGTGCTCTGTTCCATTGTGACGCCACGCAGGCCATCGGCAAGATCCCCCTCAACGTACAAGATCTGGGAATAGACGTGGCTACGATGAGTAGCCACAAGATTTATGGCCCCAAGGGATGCGGCGCGATAATAGCTACAAGAGATGTGCGCAGGAAACTAAGACCCATGATGTACGGCGGCGGCCAGGAAAACGACATGCGGAGCGGCACCCTCAACGTGCCTGCCATAGTGGGATTCGGCTTGGCATGCCACATGGCAGCAATCAATTGGATCAGGGATGCCCCAAGACAAAGGGAGTTGAGAGATTATTTCGAGAAAGAGCTGACTGGAAAGATAGCAGACGTTACGATAAACGGCATTAATGCAGAGAGGCTTCCAAACACATCAAACATACGTATAACTGGCGCACTAGCTGATGCTGTTATGACAAATGCTAGTAGGGTAGAGATATCCACAGGAAGCGCTTGCTCATCGTCTACGATGGAGCCATCCCATGTTCTAATGGCGATGGGACTTGACAGAACCGCAGCAGATGAGTCACTGCGAGTATCGCTAGGCAGACCAACTACGATGGAGGAGATCAAGCTTGCCGTCGACGAGATTGCAAAGGCAACCAAGTATGTACGAGCAAAGGAAGCCGAGATTCCCAGGAGGATGGTCTGACCTGCTGATCACAGAGGCCATCGAGACTCCGACTTTTGCAAACCACGAATCTTTTCACCTGAGATACGGATGGCTCAAAAAGGCATATGACGCAGTGATGGAAAACCCGCGTATCTTTGTATTCGATGACGCGCCGATCAGGCTAGGCGTAGGAAAAAACATGGTTCGTGCCATCCGGTTCTGGGCACTATCTAGCAAGATGATTGAGCCACGTGGAGATAGGAAGGGAACCAAAAATCCAGAGGTCGAGCCCACCCGTCTAGGGCATGCCATATTCAGGGACGGAGACGGCCTTGATCCATACCTAGAAGATCCCCAGACGCTATGGCTTTTGCACTGGCTCTTGTTTGCACCCCCGTGTAGGATCCCAATATGGTGGATAATATTAAACGAATTTACGGCCACAAATATCAAGACTGACGATCTTGCAGAATCAATCCAGCACCGAGTTACGAACATATCAGAGTGGAACACTCCCAGCGCAAATTCGGTAAAAAAGGACATCGATGTGTTCATCCATACATATACAACAAAGCAGGGAAAGCTAGCCACGGAGGATTATCTAGATTGTCCGTTCAGGCAAATGCACATGATCAGGCAGCAGGAGGGTTCACAGGACACGATGCGCTTTGTATTTGGCAGAAAATACGGAATGACTCCGAAAATAACAGCGTTTGCGTGTCTTGACTTTATTGACAGATTGGGTATTACGTCAAAAAGCGTGTCTGTCACTAGGCTTGCAACCGAAGCAGGATGTGTTGGAAACGCCTTTAAGATAGGTGAAAACGACCTTGCCGATCTTCTAAACGACGCATGTTTGACCACTGATCAGATACGCATGGAGAACGTCAATGGAGCGCAACATCTAGTGTTTGATGATGCTAGAATCGCGGCAGAGAGGGTGCTCGGGGAGGCATACAATAAAGACAGATTCAGGCTATCCAAGATACAAACAATGGAGGCGTTGATAACGGATTGAAGACAATAGGTAAGGAAGCGTCCAGAATCCTGCTTTCCCACATAGTTGGGGTTCCCCCAAAGACGTATCCGTCCACAAACATAGAGCAGGACGACGTTACGCTGCTTCAAAACTACCTTCCAAGTGCAAGCACCCTAGAGATAATAGACCGGTTTTCTGCCGGACTGCGTGGGGCCAAAAGCGGTAGGATGATCTCGGTGACCGGCCCGTACGGATCAGGTAAATCCACCATGGCCGCATTCCTAAAGGGTCTTCTTGCCCCAAAAAACAGTAAAGAGTGGAAGGCGGCCCACAACATTCTCAAAAAAGAGCCAGACAGCTACAGGCAATCCATGCTATATGCGAGAAGAAAGGCAGGCATACACAAGGATGGGATGATAGTCTGCACCATAACTGCTCGACGCGAGCCGATATCTGCCACCTTGTTGCGGGGTATAGATGGTGGACTCACAAGGCGTTTTACACATTACACAAAGAAACACTTCCCATCGGCAATCCTGCTGCGTCAGTACTTGAAGGATCTAAAATACAGCAACAAGATTCCAGATGCGGCCAAGCTGATCGAGTTGATCGAAGATGTCGCACGAATATCCCCTACCGCCATCATAATAGACGAGTTTGGCAAGAATATAGAGTACTTTACGACGGACGAGTCACAGCAGAGCGACCTGTTTCTGCTTCAGGAGCTCGCAGAAAGATCAGGCAAGAGCCGCAGGATCCCGCTGTCCATAGTAACGCTGCAGCACATGGCATTTGAGGAGTACGCCGTAGGTGCATCTGTCACGCAAAAGCGCGAGTGGGCAAAGATCCAGGGACGCTTTGAGGACATCCCGTTTGCCAACTCACCAGAGCAGACTAGGTTGCTAGTATCAGGCACCATAAAACGCACCCCAAACACAGCACATGCAAGGCACGTAAGGTCGTGGGCCGTAAAAGAATCCAAGATCATGCAGGATCTTGGAATTGGCATGGGTTCGGATCCTGATCTCATAGCATCATGCTATCCCATCAATCCACTCACTCTGGAGGCTCTTCCCGAGATGTGCTCCCGATACGGCCAGCACGAGAGAACCTTGCTGTCATTTATCTCAGACTCGAAAAAACACACCGTTGCCACGTTTATTGACGAGCACTACTGGAATCCACAATTCCCGCCATCCGTTGGACTTGATGTACTCTATGATTATTTCATAGCAGGCACCAGCATGATACACTCTAGCTCGGCCAATGTGAGCAGACTGATGGAGATCGAGACCATAATACGTGATACCCACAGCCTAAACGAGATTGAGAAAAAGACGCTCAAGACCATAGGCGTACTCAACCTTATCGGAAGATCTGGATATCTGAGGGCTTCCAAAAGACTGATAGGCTATGCGGTAGGACGTGGCTCACGCCAGGCGCTTGACGCGCTTGAGAAAAAATCTGTAATAACATACAGAAAACATGCAGACGAGTACAGGATATGGCACGGCACCGACATCGACATTGCAACCAAGTTGGACATGTACCGCAGAAGATATCAGAGGACATCGCTGTCGGAGCTGCTGGTTGATGCAATAGACTTGGAGCCAATAGTGGCAGCAAAGCACAGCATAGAAACCGGTACGATGCGTCTCTTTGAGAGGCGGTTTGCCTTAAAATCTACAGACTGCATGTCCGGTGAGAATTATGACGGCATGATCATGTACAGGGTTGACGGCTCTGAGTTGCCCAAGATGGAAAAACCCGTAATTACCGTAATGGCAGGAGACACTACCGACCTCAAGTTTGCCGCCATTGAGGTCTCTGCCATACGAGATATCCTCAAGTCCGACGACGAGGTGACAGCCGATTGGGTGGCAAGAAAGGAGATTGAGGAACGGTTGGCAGATGCCGAGGTCGTATTAGACAGGAAGTTTGCAGAGACGTATGGAGAAACGGCTAGATGGTCGTATGAAATGGGTGGTAAAGAAATCACATTGAGGGGAAAGCCTAGTACGATGGTGTCGGACATATGCAGTGCCAAATACCCACATACTCCGATAATACGCAACGAGATGATAAACCGGACGCTACTTTCTCCACAAGGCTCTATGGCAAAGAAGAGACTTTTGGAATCCATGATAACCCGTCCAAAGGATCCCAAGTTCGGAATAGAGGGGCACGGGCCGGAGCGCGCAATATACGAGGCAGTCATTTATGAGAACGGCATTCATGCACCAAAGACATCCCTTCAGTGGAAGCTGCAGGATGCCAAAAATGAAAAGATGCATCCCGTTTGGCACGCCATGTTAAGCAGGATACGAAAAGCAGGGGGCCGCATAATGCTGACTGAGATTTACCGAATCGCCAAGATGCCGCCGTATGGAGTCAAAGACGGACCGGTGCAGTTGCTCGTAGTTGCGATGATCCTCGCACACATAGACAGCATTGCGCTGTACGAGCACGGCACGTTTGTTCCAAAACTGCAGCCAGAGGTTGCCGAACGCATGACCAAAAATCCCGAGCATTTTGAGGTAAAATACTTCACAAGGACCAGGACAAAGAAAATGCTTCTCGAGCAGGTTTGCAAAGATCTAGGCATAACACCGGATGGAAGCATACTTGGCGTGGTCGGATACTTGGTACGTACCGTATCTGCACTGCCGCCGCACATAAAGCACACCAAAAGACTCGACAGGCACACAACCGCCGTACGTGATGCCATACTCCGTGCAGTAGAGCCAGACACGCTGCTGTTTGAGGCGCTTCCAGAGATGCTAGGATACAGCTCGGATATATCACAGGCTCAGATCAAAAAGTTTTCAAAGACACTTGCAAAATCTGTTAAGACATTACAAAACGGCTTTGCAAAGACCGTCGATGACATGTGTAATCTGCTCTTTGACTCCACGGGGATAGACGACAGGATCAATCTGTCAAAAGCCGCAAAGGTGATGGAGTCTAGCGTTACAGACCAAAAGATGAAGATGTTTCTGGCAGCCGTATCTGCAGACACACTAGAACGCAAGGAGGACTGGATCAACTATGTCGCAATGAGCCTTACCAACATGCCGCCCGCGGACTGGAAGGACGAGCAGCGCGACATGTTTGAGAACAGCCTAAGTGCAATATCTGCCAAGTTTAATAGGCTTGCGGAAATACATTTTGGTGACATCTCCGATAATTTTGTAAAACCATCATATCAGGTTACTGTAACATATGCAGACGGACATGAACATTACAATGTAGTATCGTTAAGACCTGAGCAAAAAAAGAAGGTGGAAAAAATTGCGGCCAAAATATTACGTGATATGAAGAAGGCTGGACTGACAGATAAGGATCTTAATGGACTAATAGCCGTGTTGAGCTCCAAATCCCGGGTGTAGAGCCATGTTGGTCGGGGCGATGGATGTTTCTGGAAATCCAGAGAAAGGAAACTATGTGTTTATGGGAATTGTACTTGGCACAAAAGAAAATCTTGATGCCATGATTAATAATTTACAGTTGAATAAGATCCCCTCCCCAACAGTTAAACAAAACCAAATTCGCAGTGATCTTGTATCTAAAATTCGATTTAACCGCAGAGAAAATATTGGATTCTGCATACGATTGGACAGGAAGGAAATAATCAGTGGTGTCAAAGAGAAAATTGACTCTACTAAATATGCGGCGATTTATCAAAGATACAACCAGCTGTAGTTAATTCATAAAAAAACGAACAATTTTGACAACTGCTTTTGATCCAAACATTAAGATCAGGCAAACCATCGCACATGCATGGGAAAACAGGCAGAATTTGTGGCATCAAGGGACAAATTCCTGGGCAAGCAAAGCACTCACGCCTTTGCAAGGCGTACTAGACCCGACAGTATGGAATACGACAGTTGTTGTTGCTGCAGTAGTTAATTCGTGCATGGGGGGTTTGACATACTGCCACACAAGACCCGACAGTATGGAATACGACAGTTGTTGTTGCTACTGCTGCAGTAGTCAGCCCATCAAATATCGGAACATCTTTACCGGTAGGATCTCTCCACTGGCAAACATCTTCCGCACGGACTGCTCCATCTCATCAAGCGTATCAAACATCTTGGCAGACAGCCTCCGCTTTATCTCCCTCCACTGTATCTCTACAGGATTGAGCTCCGGCGCGTACGGCGGCAGGTACTCCAGTATTATCTCGCCCTTGTACTTTTCCAGCATCTCCCTTACGCCGACAGACTTGTGGTATGACGCATTATCCAGGAATATCAACACCTTTCCGTACTTTTCGTGCACCTTTTCCAAAAAGTCGCAAAAGCTGTCGGTGTTGGTCTTGTCATAGAACATATAGTAGAATATGTTAACTGCCAGCACGCCGAACATGTACCGGCGCTGCCGTGACAGCGATACGGGCGCCGTGACGCTCATGCCGCGCCTGAGCCACCCGTGTTTGGGGCTGTTTGAGGTCTTTTGTATGGATGACTCGTCTTCTGCCAGTACCGTATACCCTTGCGCCTCCTTTTCCCGTATCAGCTCCTGGGATGCCTCCTTGAACTCGTTCTGCTTTTGTTTTGAGACGGCCTTTGGGTTCTTTGGCCTCGGCTTCCTCCATGAGAACCCAAGCTCGCGTGCCAGCAGCCGCGTGCCGCTCTTGCTGTATTCTATGCCGAACTTCTTTTTGATGTGCCGTCTCATCAGGCCCGAGTCCCACAGGCTGCTCTCAAAACCGCACTCCTCGGATCCTGACTTGAGATCCGCCGCAAGCTGTTTCAGCTGCGACTCACTCAGCTTGTGCTTGCGTCCCCTGCCTGGCCGCTCGTGCCTTGCACGTATTCCCTCGTCCTGTGCGCGGATGAGCCACTTGGATATGGTGGAATGTGCCCGGTCGAGGTTCTTTGCTATCTGTTCCACACCAAGCTCGTCCTTGCTTGCTATCCCGTGCAGGAACGCTGTTCCCACCGGTAATTCCTTTTTTCTTTTCATGTGTATATATGGGATTGGCAGATCTTATCCCTTGGTTGAAAAAAATTCTCCTTTTTGTAATCAATTGGTAGCCGTGAATACTACGGCACCATAGATATTTTTTTAATACAAGGGATTCAACATGATCAGGAGATTTTACGGAATTTGCCGAGCACCGGCATCAGCATGGTGCCAGGTCTGCTTAAAATAGACGGCTAACTTCCGTTAGCCAGATCCCATCAAGGTTTATAACCAAAAATTAGGCAGTTGTCTCAAAATGGGATTGGCAAACGATGTCATCAAGGAGATCGGAAACAGGTCAAGAGAGTTCTACGAATTTGTTCTGCCGCCAGTTGACATGCATCTAAACAGAGACAGTCTCAAAATAGTAATTGACATTCCCGGATTCTCAAAAAAAGATATCAAGCTGGTATTGTGCGGAGACATCCTGTCAATCAAGGCACAGAAGGAAACCAAAGAAGACCAAACGTTGATTTTAAGCCAGCGTCCATACATCATCGATAAAAAGATCAGGCTTCCCATCAAAATCAAACAGGGAGAAGAAGAGCAGACCGGTTCTGCAAAATACGAAGACGGTACTTTGACATTGGTTATTCCCGTAAAAAATCCAGGAAGAGATATTTCCATAGAATAGTCAGTGTTTTCTGAAAAGTCCCGAGACTGCCATGACAATTCCCGAGAGTGTCATTCCAGCTAGTCCAAGAACTTCGTTTGACTGGAACAAGAACGCGGATCCGACAAAGAGGGAAGATGCAAAGATGCTTCCGCTTATCAGAACCACCGGCCTTCTTTTTTTCATAAAAAATCGGGCCTCATCCATCAGTTTCTTCATTTCAGGTCCCGCTCTTAACGCAAGATCGACTGATTTTGAAAAATTATCAAACGATATTTTTAATTCCTGGACATATGCCCTTGCTATCAAATTTTCCTCTTGCAGGATGTTTCTCAGAACTTTGACAAATTTGAAGTCCACGTCGTGTGTCTTGTAAATTCCTTCAATGATTGACGCCATTCTCATGTACAGTGCCAGGTTTTTTGGCAGGACAAAGGGAAACTTGCTCATCGTTTGGTTTGCCAGCTCCATCAGGCTCTGAATCTCCATTTCGTCAGGCTTGCTTCCATGCATGGCACGGATGGAAAGTTCTATCCCTTTCTCAATAACTTCGCGGTTGTATCCCGGAGTAAGCATTCCAAGCTCGTTCATTGCATTGACAACCCTGGGAGGATTTCGCTCAACTAATGCAAGGTAAAGTCTAACAAGCTTGAACCTGGTCTCGTTGTTGATTCGTCCAACCATTCCATAGTCATACAGGATTAGCTTTCCATCACCGGTAACTGAGATGTTTCCGGGATGCGGATCGGCATGAAATATGGAGTGTTTTAGAAGCATCGTAAAAAAGACCTTGTGCACGTCAATGACTAGCTGTTCTCGATCAATTCCTGCCTGATCGAGCTCCTTTACGTTTGTGACCTTGATTCCAGGCAGGTATTCCATGGTAAGGACGTTTTTTGACGAAAAATCTCCATAGACTGACGGAACCACGACCTTGTCGGAGCTTTCCATGTCGGATTTTATTTGCCTAAGGTTTGATGATTCGTTTGCATAGTCCATTTCTTCATGAATTGTTTCGATAAACTGTGAGAGCATGGCTTTTGCAGAATAGCGCAGGTTGGGATCTACAAAACGCAGTGCCAGTGGAAGAATTTTTTTCAATACGTCCAAGTCTTCGGCGACTATCTTTTCAATTCCAGGTCTCTTTACCTTAACGACAATCTGTCGTCCGGAGATGGATCCCCTGTAAACCTGGCCCAGAGACGCGCCGGAAATCGAGTTTGGATCTATATTGTCAAACTTCTCACTGATGGGGCCAATCTCTTCTTCAATAATGGGCCTGACTTGTTCAAAAGGGGCCGGAGGAACGCTGTCTTGAAGTTTGGATAGTTCTTGCAGGTAAGGCTGTGGCAGAATGTCTGCTCTTGAGGACAGCCACTGGCCCAACTTGATGTAGACCGGGCCCAGTGAAATGAAGGTTGCAAGAACCTTTCTGGCGTTTTTTCTAAATCGCTCAGAGTCAATTTCGTTTTTTGACTGTTTGATCCATGCCTTTCTGTCTTTTCTCAGAGACAGGATTGAAGGAAGGAGTTTTACCAGCACTTTGATGGCTCTGACCTTGGACAAGACAATCACTCCAGATAATTTTTTAATTTCTTTGTAACTGCGTATCCAGCACAGCCTGCGATTAACGAGGCAAGCAGAATTGCAGGAATCGAGGATTTGCCTGATTTTTTCTTTAATATTTTTGCGACTTGTGTTCCGCCAAAGATGCCACAGGCCA
This sequence comes from Candidatus Nitrosopumilus sp., assembly GCA_965214775.1. Classification (GTDB taxonomy): domain Archaea; phylum Thermoproteota; class Nitrososphaeria; order Nitrososphaerales; family Nitrosopumilaceae; genus Nitrosopumilus. The sequence goes on from OZ243974.1 coordinate 907,336, forward strand.
GGCCAACCAGGAATTCAGGTGCGTCCTTTACAAGATGGCCCACAGGATCCACCCTAGGATCGATTTTGTCCGTATGAACTAGGAATTTATCATCATACTCCCTGATGTGTAGATTTCCATACCGATACTGCTTCCTGGCTCCGTTTTTTTGTCCAAGGAATGTTTCTTCAGCCCCGTCAAGCATGAATTCGCGCAATTCCTTTGGGACCTCAATTTCATCCCTTGGCATGATCGCAAGAGCAAGTGATTGCTTATAATCTTACGGTATGCCCGAAAGTGCTTTGAGGCTAGAGTTGGACAAGCAAAGACGCGGCATCTAGAAATCCCAACTAGTCCTGTGTTCCCTTTATCGAGTATTTTAGAACCAGGTTCGAACAGAAAGTAGGGGAAACCTTGCCCAAAAAGGATCTTATGCCGCCTATTGAAAATTTAGCCGTTGATCTTGTCTTTTGTAAACAACACAAAACTAGCTCCAAAACAAAGCACCATTGCAATTCCGGTTGCATATGCGTAATTGAAACCAATTCCAAGGTGATCTGTTTCGTGATAGTAGTTTATCAAAAATGTTGCAACCAACAAAACTGCGCCAATGTACGTTAATTTTCTGTGTAATTCCATAAAATTTTCACCACTAGAAGCTATATGAATTTAGAAACATCAGAAACCCTCAAGAAGGAAGAGGAGGAAGAGGAGCTGTGACAGATCCAACTGATGCTGCCTGCCATGAAGTGCTCACAAATAATCGGGGGCCTTTTGCGGGGCAGTCTAGCTGTGTTTTGCCGGCTCAAACCCTTGCGGGTTGCCATAAAAGGAAGAGAGATGCGCCCTTTGCCACCACCCGTAGTCAGTACATAAAAAAGCGGACAGTCTTGACAACTGTTTTTGATCCAAAGATTAAGATCAGGCAGGCCGTATGTACATGTATGAGCATACATATAGCAACGGGCAGAAGTCTTTGAGTCAAAGTAGGTCATAATTACACGTAAAAACCTCAATTATTTCTGCTCGTTGGTAACAGGTCGGGCTCTGGAAGCTGCTCCTGATTTTAGGCACAATCTACACGGGAGGCCTCCCCAAGATGACAAAACTCGCGCCTGAACTTCCAGAGCCCGACCTGTTACGCTCGTTGCCATATTACGCATAAGATCGTACGAGTTTACCCCTTGGACGTCCTAGTGTCTGGAGCCTTCATGATCACGCCTGTCACATCGTATCTCAGGTGAGGGGTAAACTCGTACCATAAGATCCGGTGTTAGTTTTAAATATTGACTCCATTATAATCACAACATGGCGTTAAGAGAAGTCAAACCGCTGGATAAAAAACAATGGGCTCAAGTTCAAGACATGTTGAAAACTGGGCCAACTGATGAATCCATTGCTATTGTAAAGAAAGCTCTGGAACGTGCCTCAAAAATTAAGAGGGATTATTAATTTTTCTTGGCTGCAAAGATGAGTCTTGATGCAGTTGACGTTAAGTTTGAACGACTTGGATCTACTGATCCAATAGACAAGACGTTTGAATCCTCAGATCCTGAATTTACAGAATATTATCAAATACAGTCTCAGTATGATCTACAAGAAGGCCTTGCAGGAACTTATCTGCTAAAAGTAGATGGCAGAGTAGTTGGTTATGTGTCATTAGCTATGGCTCATTTACGAAGAGTCCACAGAGCAAACATATGCAAAAGAGTCTGACGGAAATATACCTGCATTATTAATCAGTCATCTTTCTGCGCATAAAGAGCATCCAAGAGAAGGAATCGGTACTAGACTAATAGATGAATCGCTTAGAATTGCAACTAAATATTCAGAATATATCGGATGTCGGTATCTGATACTAAATCCAAGAGATGGTGACATAGTAAGAAAATTCTATGAGGCATATGGTTTTACATATGTCAACAATGAAAAAGATGACAAAGAAAACGACGCATTCATTTTAGATATTCAACAGGAAAAAAACCCACAGTTTGAATTTAAGAGGGACTGTTAAGTTGCAGGGATGTGATTCTGCCTGTCAAGAGTTGGGGTACGAAAATTCCAGATCTTCCAACAGCTCGGGCTCTGCATGCCGTTCCCGATTTTAGGCACGAGTTATGTCTGAGTGGCCCTTTTTGGTGGCAAAACTCACGCCTGAACATCCAGAGCCAGAGATGTTGCAATTGTGGCCTCAAGCTCGCTGCGTGTGGGTCAGCGGCCCTTCATAATGCCGATGTTGTGCAGGCATCGTATTTGATCAGCATGATCGCAGTGTGACGTTAAGTAGGTTGCCAAAACACGGGTGGTCACATACAAAAAAATTTCAGATGGGGTATTAGACTTTATGCGTAATCGGTGCAGATCTAGAATTATTACGAACAAATTCATCTCATTTAGGTCGATTACGCATAAAGTCTATTACGGGTCTTGAGAACCTCAAGACCATACTCAAAAAGAAGGGATGCTACAACCAGCTGCTTGACATATACGGAGGTTGTCGCCTAATCCCACTTGTTTTACTTAATCTGTACGTTTTTCTGAATTTCTGCCCTTTTACACGCCTGATCCATGTGACGTTTCAGCGGTTTTCAGGAATTCTAGCGAATTAGGTGACAACCCCCATATGACGTACATGGTACGGACAGCCTTTCTTCTGACTCGTCAGCGGGGCACATGGCCGTGCTGCATGGTTGCGCATGTCTTTTTGACATGAACCGGTTTTTGTGTGCCATGGCAGGATCCGCATGCAGCAGTCTGATCTGATCAACACGTTTACGTCTGGATGATCTTGCGGAATTTTTAATCACAATATCAACATCAAAAAATGGAATATGATTTTGATACATCGTGCCTGTTTTGCCAAAAAAATATTCGATTTTCAACTGCACGCACTACAGTCAATTACGCATAATGTCTAATGGATATTTCCAGGTTTTAGACTAAAAATCCAGTCACGAAGGCGTAATTGGCTGTCTTTTGCGCCTGCGCATCAAGAAAATCCCCATTCCAATGGCAACTGCTATAGGAATTACCGCCAATGATGCGTCCGGACCGCCTTCTTCCTCGTTTGAAAGTTCTCCAACGAAAATTAAAGTATCGTGGCTTACAAAAATTTCATCGCGAACTCCGTCCTTGTATCTTACGGTAATTGTTACCTCATGCTCCCCATACTGTGGCTGGCCGTCAAATTCGATTGGGAGGTTGAATGGAACGGGAGCATCAACTTCTATTTCATCAATAAATTGGGATTGCGGTTTGATGTTAGAGTCGCCTCGCGGTTCAATGGATGCAAACCCGAACAGTCCGTCTTCGTTTCCCTCATTGAGAATTTCCCCGACAACCATCTGGATTCCAGAGAGCTCTATTACCTTTACGTTGAACACCGTCAGATCAATCAGTCCCTTGATGTAGAAATCGGCAATTTTTGAAATTACTTCTTGATCTCCGTGCGCATTATAGTATGAAATCGATAATGGGATTCGTAACGTGTCTCCTTTAAGCGATTCTGGAACGTATACGGTTGCAGTCAGGAACTTTGCGGATTGGGGCTCAATTGTCCCTATATCCCAGTTTGATTCCAAGATTACCACGTTCTCAACATTGGTCGTTGAAGATGCTGTTGATGCACGTTCTGTTTGGGTGTTCGTTGAGACAATATCAACGCCCGATATTGGCGCGGTTCCATCATTTGCAATTTCAATCGTAACGTTGTTTGTTGTCAACGAGGTCAAAAATGGTTCCAGTGCCCGAACGTTGATAACGCTGTCTCCAGTAACTTTGAATTGAAAGTCGGCAAATGCCGTTCTGACTCCGGATTCCCGCAGTCTCGAATAGTCGACTTTGACTGTTGCCGGATACTGCTGGACCGGGGTAGTGTCGGCAATATTGACAAAAAATGTCAGATGGAAACTGTCTCCGGCAAGGGAATTGGAATCACTGTCAGCCCTAATAACGGTGCCCGGTCCATCTGACGGACCAAACCCAAACGGCAGTGACAGCTGTCCTCGGATTCCGGTAATGTCCTGGCTTCCAACGTTTGCAAAAATCACGGTGAATGGGACGTTTCTGTCACCGGCCTCGACTTCGATCTTTTCATTCAGGGTTCCAAAGTACGCATCAAGGAATTTTACATCCCCAAAATCACGCTCAAACGGCGAATTGCCAAAACCGCCGGACGTGATTTGGGCAGATGAACCGTTTGTGACCAGCGGCAAAAATCCAATTATTATTGCCACCACAACTGGCAGCACTAGCTTTTGAGCAGTCATGCTGTCAGGGCCTTCTCCATTCCATGCAGATGATCTCCTTCAGATGTCTTGCCGTCGTTAATTGTGATTATTCTGTCAGCATCCCCAAAATGCTGTCTGTCGTGGGTCACGATAATGAAGGTCTGATTGAGCTTTTTTGCCATTGATTTCATCAGGTCAACTATAACCTGGGAAGTAACCGAGTCAAGATTTCCAGTCGGCTCGTCGGCCAGAACTATTGACGGCTTGTTTACCAGTCCGCGTGCAATTGCGGCTCTCTGGGCCTGCCCGCCGGAGATCTTGTTTGCACGCTTGTTAATTTGGGATTCAAGTCCCACAGAAGTCAACAGATCAATTGCGTCGGATTTTGCCGTTTGAGTGCTTTTGCCGATCTGTCTGGGCAGCAGAACGTTTTCCAGGACGGTTAGATCAGAAAGAAGGTTGGAAAATTGGAAGATAAACCCTAGTTTCTTGTTTCTAAACGATGATATGCTGCTGTCGTTTAGCGATGTGGTATCAGTACCGTCAATGAAAATTTTGCCTTTTGTCGGTCTGTCAAGCAGTCCTATCATGTTAAGCAGTGTGGACTTTCCCGAGCCGGAGCTTCCGACAATCAAAACAAATTCCCCCCGCTTGATTGAAAACGAAGCGTTGTCAAGTGCCCTTACCTTGTTTTCCCCTTCTCCGTATATCTTGCTGACATTGTCGATTTCCAGTAGTGCCCTAGACAGTTCTCATCGCCTCCACAGGCAGTAATTTCGTTGCCCTATACGACGGATACAACGAGGCAATTATTGCCAGAATAAATGACATTAGTGCGGTTTGGGCAATCTTTCCCCAATCATAGCTCACCTCTAGAGGCAGGCTGTTGTTAAAGGACATTTTCGTTTCCTTGGCATAAAATGTATAACCCAGTCCTGCTGCCGTCCCCACGCCTGCCCCGATTGCCCCAATGATCATTCCCTGGAAAATGAAGATGATCAGGATGTCCCTTCTTTTTGCGCCAATTGACCTCATGAGGCCGATTTCCCTGGTTTTCCCGTTTACCAGCATCATCTGGATGGTGACGATTGCAAACGCCGAGGACATCATGCCAAAGTAACCAATCATGTTGATCATTGCAATTCCAGATCTAAATCCAGCCAGCTGTTCTTCGGCAGACTCCTCTATGGTTTCAGCTAAAAAGTCATCGTTAGGAAACGAACGTAAAAAGAATTCCTTGACTTCAAAAGCCTTTGATGGATCGTTTAATTTTACCATAAGTGAGCCGGTGTCACCCTGACGGTTCATCATGTCCCGTAGCGTGTCAATATGGATCACGGCAGTATAGTCAAAGCCCTGGCCCCCCGGGGATTTTGCAATTCCAGATACGGTGAACCGTCTTATTTGATCCTCGCCGTATCTGTCTACTACAAGAACCTTGACGCTGTCTCCAACCTCTGCCCCGCCCAGGTCTCTTGCGACATTAGAACCCAGAACGATTGAATTTCTTGAAAATACATAGGATCCGTCTGAAACGGTTTCGTGGACTGTCGAGGCACGGATATCCGTAAAGGGATCAACCCCTACGATTGGAACACGCGTTTCTTCGACAAGCTTGCCATGCTTTGTCATGTTCACTTCTGCAGTCGACGAGAGCCGCGGCGTCGCGGCTTCAACATACGGGATTCTTTCAAACCAGCTTACAAGAGACAGATCAGACTTGTCGATGAAATCAGCATCGTCAGTTACAAGAATGTCCCCGTTTCTGTAATCACTGATGTCCCGAACAATAGCATCAAAGAGCCCCTGAAAGATTACAAAATTTACATGAATTACTAAAATTCCAATCGTTACAGCCAGGACTGCCCCTATCAAACTCCCTTTTTTGTTAAACAGCATTCTCTTTGCCAGGGTCAGCCTGTATTCCACGATCAGAATAAAATAGTCCAGTATTTAATATATATGATACATAGTGCTAACATAATGGACAATTTTATATAAAATTAGTTTTTTGTATGCTTTATGGAGATACTTTGAGTGACAAAATGGACATTTTAGATATGAAAATTTTGAGCAGGTTGCTAAACAACTGCAGGGAGTCTGACAGGCAGATAGGCCTGGAACTGGGTGTCTCAGGGGGGGCAGTCCGCGCCAGAATCAAAAAAATGCAGCAAAGCGGCATTATTGAAGACTTTTTCATCAAAGTCGAGCCTCCGGTTTTGGGATATGGAATTTTGTACTTTGTTGTGTCTGGAGAAGATATCAAAGAAATTTTAGAGCAGGTAAGCCTTGTCGGCGAACCGTTTGTTGTGGTCCCATGTGTTGGCGGAATTACGGTTTGCGGCATTGTGATCAGGGAGGATCTGGAGCAAAAAGTAGAGCTTGCATCAAAACTTATGAAGGATCTCAGGGTATTGACAATTTTTGAGGCCGACAGCAATAATGCCGGGTTTGATTCAAACCTTACAAAGACAGACCTTGAGATTTTGGGAGAACTGATTTCAGATCCCAGGCAAAAAATCGAAAAGATTGCAAAAAAAACCGGTTTGTCAACAAAGACAGTTGCAAGATGCATTGGCAAGCTTCGGGAAAACGACGGCATTCAATTTACATTGGTTTATGATCCCCAAAAAATCAAAGGTTTTATTCCGCATGTGATCCTTGCATGGGTACAAGACGATCTCAAGGGCACGCTGGAAAACATGAACAAAGTGTTTTCTGACTCGTATCTACAAATTCCGTTTATTGCAAAAAATCAGATTGTCTTGTTTATGTACAGTGACAGTATCTTCAGGATGGACGAGGTCACTCAAAGGGTCAGAAACATCAAAAATGTAAAATCGACAGACTTGTTCATACCTAAAAAAATTTCATTTTATGACAAATGGCTGGACAGGGCAGTGGGTGATTTTAAGAAATCGCCAACGCTGCACCTGGCATATCAAACAAATTAAATAACAAGAATTTTGCACGGGATCAGTGAAAAAAACAAAGATCTATGACGGAAAAATTTTGGGATTAAGCGTGTATGACGGAAAAATCAAGGGAAGAAAGGTCAGGCGAGAGATAATAGAGCACAGAGGCGCATCGGCAATGCTTGCATTTGACGAAGATAAAAAACTGATTCTGGTCAGACAGGACAGATTTCCTCACGGGTGCGTTTTAGAGATTCCGGCAGGCACGCTGGAGAAAAACGAGGAGCCCGTAAAATGCGCATTCAGGGAACTAGAGGAAGAGACCGGATACAGGGCAAAAAAAATGACGCCGCTGATCACGTTTTACCCTTCAATTGGCTACAATTCAGAGATCATTCACTGCTTTTTAGCCTCAGGGGTGAAGAAAGGTGCCGGTTTGAGGCTTGACGAGGATGAAATTTTATCGGTAGAAAAGATGGATTTCAAAAAAGTGCTGGGAATGATCAAAACAGGAAAAATCCAGGATTCAAAAACGGTTTGTGCTGTTTTGGCATATGCATCAAAGAAGAGACTCTACTGATTATTCGTAACCATATGTGTCTCAAAAACAAAATTCAGATGGTACCAAGATAAAAGGCAATGCAAACAGACAGATTAGCGCAAAAAAAAGGATATGTGTGAAATCAAAGGCGGAGCAGCAGTATGTCGGCCTGGACGTGCACAAGGAGTCCATCCAGGTCGCGGTGATGGACAAGGACGGCAAGGTCCTGGGGAATACAAAAATAAGCAACAGGAACAGCGAGATAAGAGAGATGTTTGCAAAGATTCCGGATAACACCAGGTGCGTCATGGAGTCCTCGTATGCTAAAGAAATAGATGGCCTTCAGTCAGTGCATAGTGGACATGCGTGTGAAATGAACGTCATCATCATTATTATTATTGTCATTACAGTTAGAACTTTAATCTGCGTTGATGTAGTTGAGGGAGATCCTCGTTTAGTAACTGCAGAACGGTTCTGACAAATGGATGAAGAATGGTACTGAGGGAGATCCTCGTATAGATAAGTGTCCGACCTTCATTTTGTGATTGTCAGGAAGAGACCCCCAGCCAAAGCCATACTTCACAACACCGTTACGCGTGGAATCCTTATAAGCACGACACATAGATACAACATCAGTCCTTTTTATACTGACAAGCCAACTTTTCTGGGCAGCATCTTATGATCAGATGCCCTTGCAGACATGACTGAGCATCAGACATTTGTGATCAGTCATTGCAGGATTGGAATTTGCTGGGGTGATCCATTATCGGCATCTTGGTCAAAGAATTTCGATGGAAATCTTTTTTGATCTTGCCTGCTTGATGTAACACATGGACTCCAAATCTACGCCTGCACACAATATGGATCTTGCAAAAGCCATTGCCATGATTAAGGAGAAGGACAAGGAGATCACCCTGCTGAAAAAGGAGAAGGACAAGCTTCAGGCAAGGCTTGCCATGTACGAGAGTCCCAACATGCCCAGCACAGATCAGGTCTGGGGGCTGGGATCCGTAACCCTTCCCATGAACAGGATGGCGCCGCTCTCGTCATCCTGTATGATGAAGACGAACGGGCGGTCTGCGATAAAGGGCACCGGCGGCGGCGGTGCTGAAGTTGTTGTGACAACAACGGCAGTCACGGCCGCTGCCTCCGTCCCCTCCTCATTTATATCTACAAACGCCTTCTGTGCCGACTTGCTTACGTACAGGTTTTCATCCGATACGTCTGCGATGCCCGAAAGATCGGCTTTCTCGGGATCAAACACGTCCGCCACTCCGAGCCTCGCCAAAGGATCTGTAAGATCATAGTATGTCTCCATCCTGAACTTTGGCATCGACACCTCCACGTCCGTCTGCAGCATGTCTTTATTCCACTTCTGTATGAGCCCAGCAGAAAGCGTCTCCTGCAGCGGATCCATCCCGTCCCTGTCTGCCGGCAGTATTACCAGCATGGAGAGTCGATCACCCTTGTATGGAAGCCTGAGCATCTGCACGTCGTCCTGCTGCGTATAATCGAACATGCCCACCACGTTCATAAAGTCTGTCCTGACGCTCTGCGTGCCGTCCTTCCAGAACTCGGACTCGCGCGTGTTTTCCTCCGGAAACTGCGTCACCCACGTTCCCTTGAAGTATATAGCGTTTGTCAGGACAAGCGCGGTCAAACTATTTACATCCTCGGGCGTAAGTATCTTCTTTATCTTTTCGCGCGTCTTCTCAGACGCCCAGCTGTTTATCCTGTCCGTGCTGCCCTGCGAGTCTTTAAAGTCAACGCGCTCGATGTCGGCAAGGTATGTGCCGCGTATGGTATTCACATACGAGTCATGCGGTGCAAGCCAGTCGGCAAGCCACATCGAGTTTGCCAGCTCCAGCGTGGCATATGGATCGTGTCTGGCAATAGAGGACATCGTGTGTGCAGTGGCGTTGTGGCGCGCCTGCTCGTCGGGTTCAAAGCCAAATGCCGCCTCTATCTGCCCTGCACTGTCGCCTCTTGCCCCCTCGTACAGCATGGAAAAGACCACGTATATGCTGGTAGGGGAGAAGAAGATGTTCTCGTCACTGTCTGCTGAGACCAGCTTATAAAAGTCGACTGCAAAGCCGTTGTTTGCAGACGCGATATCCTCTGGAATCGTAGCGGATCCTGGCTGTAGAGATGCAACTATGGAATGCGGTACCGTCGTTTCGGCGTACAAAAGGACGGATGCCGCAACCACAACGGCGGAGACTGCCGCTATGGCATAGAGGCGACTGTTCACGGAACGATCACCGCGTATGGCTCGCGATCATGGTTCTGCAAGTCCGATGCGGTCACCCAGAACACATACGTGCCTACTGCCGTGCCCGTCGTGTCAAGCGATATGGCTGCCGTGCCGTTGCCGTGATCCGTCACCGAAACGGAGCCTTCCGGCATGCTGTCCGGTATCATTCCTATTGTGATTGGGTCTCCTTCTGCATCAGAGGCACGTACTACAAGCGATAGTTGCTGTGATGTGACGGTCATCGGGCTGGATACAGCAGTACCGTTCTGCGAGAAGGCAAGCTCAAACTCCGGGCCGTCGTTCTCCTGTGCTGCTGTGTCACCTGTGCTCTGGCTGCCGCTTGTGGTCGTGCTCGACGCGGAGTATTGCGGACCGACCACCACTCCGCGTGGGTCGTCCATCCTGTTGCCGGACACAAAGACCGAGGCGGTGCCGGAGGATATGCTTATGATGTTGTCGTCGTCCTTGTTTGCCACGTACAGCACGACGGCATCGTCCATGTCCATGCCGTACGGCTCGTCTATCAGCGATGTGATGGTAGTGATCAGCGATCCGCTTGTCGGGTTGATCTCGTTTACGCGCCCGGCATCATCGCCGCCCTGGTACAGGCTGGATCCGGTGCCGCCCATGGCTGCGCCGCACTCCAGTCCCGCGGCCCTGTACGTGTTGGGCGGGGACGAGCCGGTTCCAGATATCGCGCCCTGGTACGTGCCGTCAGAGGCCCGGTAGTAGAGTATCTTGTCAAGCGACCTGTCTGCTGCATACATCCGGCCGTCTGTGCAAAAGACCACGTCGTACGGGGACAGTAGCGCGGTGGCGCCCGAGCTTGCCGGGTTGCGCGATGCGTCGCCAAAGTATCCCAGCGACGAGCCGGACGACGAGAACCTCTCCACTCCCATGCTTGTGGCCACGTACAGCGTGTTGCCGTTCCACGTGAGGCCGTACGGGTATCCCGTAGTGGATGCCCACCCGGCGCTTGATCCGCTGATCGGGGCGCCTGTGGCGCCATTGTACTTGCGTATCTTGCTGTATGTGTTGTCTGATATATACAGGTGGCCGTCAGGGCCAAAGGCCACGTCCCACGCCTTGCCAAGGCCTCCCGCCCTGCCCTCCACAAAGTCGCCGAGATACGTCCCGCTCTCCGAGAAGACCAATACCTCGCGGTCATCAGTATCTGCGACGTATATCGAATGGCCTGATGTGGGTGATGAACCCGAGTCGCTTATGGATATGTTGTCTATCATTGTTATCTCAGATGAGCTGGAGCTGCGCGCAGTTATGCGCACCTGCATCTCGGAGACCAGGTGTCCGGAGGACAGGTCGTATGACTCTGTATGCCACGTGCTGTCGTCGTCGCCGGAGGAGGCCTGCCAGTCAAACGCGGTGGTCCATGCAGAGCCGTCGTGCAGCTCCACCCTGAGGTACTCGCCGCCGTCAAGTGACGATGATACGAACCTGTCAAGCGTCAGGTGTCCTGTCTGCCGCGACGACAGGTCTACCGGCGACAGCGTGATGGTACAAAGCGTGTCGCAGTTGCTCGAGTATGCGACGGTGTTGCCCGTCTGGCTGCCCGGCAGCGGCGTGGTGGGCGAGCGCGTGATCCAGTCCGAGTCGCCGCCCTGGGTCCAGCCGTCCAGTCCTGACTCAAAATCCTCTGATATCGTGGCGGGTCGCGACGGAGGCTGGACAGTCGAGCCGTCGGATGCGGCACTTATTGTTATGTCGTCAAGCTGCACGTCCTCGCTTGAGGAGCTCTGCTGCGTGACCAGCCTGATCTTAAAGTCGTCTGCCTCAAGATATGACGCAAGGTCGTACGATTCCTGGTGCCACATGTTGTCGTCGCCCCCGAGGTTGTGCGACCAGTGGTATATGGTGCTCCATGTCGAGCCGTCGTATGCCTCCACCTTGAGGTACTCGTCACGGTCAAGCCCATAGTCTATGAACCGCCAGAACCCGAGGGTGGCAGAGTCATAGTCGGTAAGATCAAGGGAGGTGGTAAGCGTAAGCGTGCACATGTTGTCGCAGTTGTCAGAGTGCAGAACCTTGTTCTCACTGTCACGGCCGGGCAGCGTCGGCGCGCTGTGCGATTGGGACGTGGAGATGGTCCAGTCGCCGTCGCCCGTCTCGGTCCAGTGCGTGGTAAGATCAGAGGATTCAAAGTCGTCCAAGAACAGGACGGTCTCTGTTGCTGCGGGAGGCTCCGGCGTCGCCGTATCCGCTGGGGCGGCATACTCCATCTCGAGGCTCCAGTCGTTGAGGATCCCGATGTCTCCGCCTGCATAGTCACCCACCGAGAGAGTCCAGTTGCCTGCAATGGCAGAGCCCGTCATGGATCGGAGTCCTGTGTGCGAGGACGAGTAGTAGGTGCTGGATATGTTGTCTGTGCTGCCGCCTGTCCTGCCGTGCAGTGTGGCCTGCGTTCCGTCAGGCGAGTTGAGCTCCACCCTGAGGTCCCCGATGTACGTGTGGGTTATGCTGACTGACACCGTCAGGGAACTCGAGGTTCCGTTTACCGGAACGTATATGGTGCTTGCCGCATCCTGGCTGCCCGTGTTGTCTGGTATGGTGAGGCCCGACTCTGCCGTGGAGCGGTACGTGGCGCTTGCCGGACACGAGGCGGTACCGCTTGCGCCAGACGCCCCGCCGGAGCACGAGCTTGGAACGTACCCCACAAACATGCGCACGTCGTTGTAATTGAAAAGAAATTGCCTAAAGTCATAAATCAGCGACTCCGCCTGGTTTCTCTGGCGGCTTGCCTCGTGCGCGGCTTCCTCGTCAACGCCGTCAGCAGAAAGTGTGGCAGATCGGATGGAGATCGGCGTGGCAAGCTCCATCATCCGGCTGCCGCTTGGAGGTATTGCTACCGTGTACGTGGTGCCGGATGTGGTGACGAGCTTCAGGTCGACTCCCTCCATGTTGACGGAGCCTACGTATATGGCAGATACCGTATATCCCGGGCCTGAGAACGTCTGAGAATAGTCTGCGTGGGCAAAGCCCGAGGTGACCTCAAGCGTGTCCCAGTCCCTTATGTTATCAGAGCTTGGAGAGACGTTGGCAGAGCCCGGAGGAAGCGACTCGGCCCGGAGCGTCACGGTGGCAGGCGTGCCGGTTTGCTGGCCGTCGTGCGGCGTTATCTGAAACGTGTCCGTGCCGGTAAAGTTGCTGTTCGGCGTGTACACCGCGCGCGACGTGGTCTTTGTTATGAACTCGTCCGTCGTGATTACTCCCTTTGTAGGATCCCTTGATACGTGAAACGACACCGCATCGCCGTCCGCATCAGACGCAGACAGCCTCACCACCTTCTCCATGCCGGGGCTGACTATGTGCTCTGAGGGGCTGGCGACCGGCTGGGTGTTTGAGGAGGAAGGCAGGAAGCTGAGCTGACGCGTGCTTGCAAGTGCAAAGTTCTGGACGGGCTTGTTCAGACTGTCCAGCCCGGAGCCCGTGACGGTTATTGTATATGTTCCCGTCCTGCCTGGCGTGAACACCGCAAACTCGTTTGTCTGGTGCGATGATTCTGCGCGTATCGTGCTTCCGTCGGGTGCGGCTATCGTAAAGTCAAGGTTTGCAATGTTGGCTGGAAATATTCCAGCTGTCTGGGCTGCGAGGCTTCCGCGGTCTACTTGCTCTGCTATGCCGCCGTGTGGCTGCACCAGCCATGTAAGTATCACCTTTACGGGATCCGAGGTATCGGAGACGACGAACCTGTACTGCCTGGATGTTGTGCCGGTGTCAAGATAATCGGATATCACATAGTTTGAGGAGGTGTGGACGTAGCCGAGTGACTTGGATACGTCCAGTATGCCAAATCCCACATTGTTGAGGATTCCAAGCGATGCGGCACTGTTTGCCTCGTTATGATCTCTTGGCTGCATTAAGTGTGAGCAGTTGCCAGTTCCGTTGCTCTGCTCGTACTGCGACGAGTTGCAGGGAATTGGCCCCTGCCAGTTTGCCCCCAAAAGGAGGGCGGCCTTGACCTCTGCAGGGGTCAGCTCTGGTCTTGCCTCCAGCAGGATTGCAGATGCGGCACTCACTTGCGGTGCGGCATAGCTTGTCCCGCTTGCCATAACAGTCTGATTGCCTGTGTGATATCTTGCTATAACGTTTATGTCTGTTGCCGGAGCTACGATCTCTGGCTTTAGCCTGTTGTCTGGTGCAGGCCCTCTGCTTGAGTGGTTATACATTGTTATGGTGTTAGGAGTACGATCGTCTATTCCTCCTACGGTGATCGTGTTATGAGTGCATCCTGGAGCTCTAAGAGAATGATAGTTAGCTTCTGATGCGTTGATAACTCTAATAGTTCCTTCGTTTCCTGCTCCAGATACTACAACCATGCCCTTGTCTACTGCCTCGTTGGTGATCAAGGCAAATGTGTTGTGGCGGTCATTGGAACATGGCAGCCCTGCGCTAATATTTGCAACATCTGCACCACGGGTAAGTGACCAGTCAAGTGCATGAGCCACGTATGAATGAAAGGAATTTGCGATGTGTTGAGTCTGATTACCAAATGAATACTGGGCATCAAGCAGGCTTACACCCGGTGCTATGCCATTATGTGCCGGCATCCCGGAGGCAGCAAGCACGCCTGCTACCTGTGTTCCATGTGTGGAACTTACACTCTCATGAGTTATGTCAGATGGCTGTTGCCCCCTACAAGCATCAGAAACACCACAATACGCCCTGTCTACTATCTTGCTATTTAGCGACGTATGATTCAGTCCGGTATCGACTACTGCCACGGTGACTCCGGTTCCGTCAAACACTCTGCCTGCTGCAAGTCTCAAGTCAAGTGGCGTTGCATTGATGGTCTCCCTTGCGGTATCTACGGCAAGCGTGACTTTTTGCTCACCATCGCCAATCTTATACACGTCATCATCTAGCGCAAAGCCCGGTATGTCGGCTACGGGGATCGACGCGGTGACAAACGAGAGTGACTCTGCCGCAACGATGTCTCGTGCGCCAACAGCCTTGAGCCTCTTTACTACTGCCTCTTTGTTTTCGCTGGCGGTCTCATCGCCATCACGGCCGTCCCCGTCGTCCCTGCTAACCACCATTACGACGTTATAGTAGCGCTCCCCGTCATACACGCCAAAGTCGCCTTCCTGCGGATCCTCTAGGATCAGATCCTGAATCCTTGAGTAAAAACCTTCATCGAACTTGTATTGGTGGCCATCGACGTTTGCAACCGGCCCAGGCGCCGTGGCATTTCCGGGCAGGATGTCGCCAGGTATGCTGCCGGAATGCGCCGAGTCCGCATCGTCTTGCGCGGTCTGAGACATTGATACTGCCGGAGGAACAAGGAGAACCGCTGAGAATAATGCCAAGAGAAGAATCACCGTTCTGATAATCACAATATTCTTGTGGGATCTTTAATTCATTTAATACTTACGATCCGGATTAACGATTGTTTCATATGAAAATTAGTTCCGCCCCTCATTAGTATCCTTCTCCATCCATTTTGGGTTGCTTTTCCTGATCGCATCTGCGGCCTTCCAAGCCATCCCCGGGGTATTGTAGAGGATAATTGGTAACCATATGTGTCTCAAAAACAAAATTCAGATGGTACCAAGATAAATTGCAATGCAAACAAACAGATCAGCGCAAAAAAGAGGATACGTGTGAAATCAAAGGCGGTGCAACAGCAGCAACAACAGTATGTCGGCCTGAATGTGCACAAGAAGTCCATCCAGGTTGCAGTGATGAACAAGAACCGGAGGATCCTGAGGAACACAAAGATAAGCAACAAGGAAAGCGAGATAAAGAAGATGTTTGCAAAGAAGAGGGGAAGGTCCAAGACCGCAGTGGCCGCAGCATCCAAGCTGCTGCGTATATCATACTGGATGCTAAAGAAGGAGATGACCTTCAAGCAGTGCATAGGAGATATGTATGTGAAATGAACGTCATCATTATTACAGTTAGAACTTTAATCTGCGTTGATGTAGTTGAGGGAGATCCTCGTATAGTAACTGCAGAACGGTTCTTACAAATGGATGAAGAATGCTACTGAGGGAGATCCTCGTATAGATAAGTGTCCGACCTTCATTTTGGAATTGCCAGGAAAGACCCCCAGCCAAAGCCATGCCTCACAACACTGTTACGCGTGGAATCCTTATAAACACGACACATAGATACAACATTCTATTGTACGAAAATTAGGTCGCACTAATTTGAGGAGGATTGCAAAGGATTACTTTAGGCTTTACCGATCAAGAAAACCGATGGTTGTAAGGCTCGAGGCAAAGCAGATCAGATACGCAGTGACGCAATGTGCAGGGGGACGAAAGCCCTCGGAGGTGGCCCCGGAGATAGGCGTCACGACAAGGCACGTCCAGCGGATGTATGCCCGGTTCAGGAAGACAGGCGACACGCACCACGTGCCGCTCAAGCCGGGAAGGAAAAAGAGCGCCCCGGTTCCCGACGGGGACGTGCGCGCAGTCCTGGAGGAGTACAAACACAGTGCAGCAGGGGTGGTTCATACGGCCAAGAGGCTGCGAAGGCAACTCGATATAAGCTACTACGAGGTATACAGGATAATGAAAGAAAACGGGCTGGTGACGCCATCGGCTGCAAAATCAATGCCCAGAAAATACGTCCGCTTTGAGCGCAAATACTCCAATGCCATGTGGCACGTGGACTGGCATACCATGAAGGATCCGCGCTTTGCAGGGCTCAATTTGGTCACGTTCCTAGACGACTCGTCCAGGTGCGTGACTGGTGCGGGCCTGTTCAGGGAGGCCACCTCAGAAAACGTCGTGGCGGTCCTGCGGCAGGCCGTGGCCCAGTTCGGCGCGCCTGCCACCATACTCTCAGACAACGGCAAGTGCTTTGTCGGGGCGCGCTCGGATCCGAAGAAGAAGAAGAGTCCGCCCAAGGGCGGATGGAGGCCCACTGCCTTTGAGGAGGAGCTGCTCAACTGCGAAATCGGGCTGATAAACTCCAGGCCGTATCACCCGCAGACCAATGGCAAACTGGAGAGATTCCACAGGAGCATCGAGGAGGAGATATGGAACCACAAGAGTCTGTCTGCATACATCGACTACTATAACGAGGACAGGCTGCACTGGTCGCTTGACATCGACAACTACGAGACGCCGCTGCGGGCATTCTCCGACAGGGAGGCCACAGAAGCGATCAGGAAAAGCAACCCAAGATGGATGGAGGAGGACATTGGTGATGGTGCGACATAATTTTCATATAATACACACATAGATACAACATCAGGTCCTTTTTATACTGACAAGCCAACTTTTCTGGGCAGCATCTTATGATCAGATGCCCTTGCAGACATGACTGAGCATCAGACATTTGTGACCAGTCATTGCAGGATTGGAATTTGCTGGGGTGATCCATTATCGGCATCTTGGTCAAAGAATTTCGATGGAAATCTTTTTTGATCTTGCCTGTCTGATGTAACACATGGACTCCAAATCTACGCCTGCACACAATATGGATCTTGCAAAAGTATGTGGTCACGTCCCCTTACTGGCTAGGCGTGGAAATCATAATTGTGTATACTAATTCGTGCCTGATTGGTGGGGATAGGTGACCACATACTTGCAAAAGCCATTGCCATGATTAAGGAGAAGGACAAGGAGATCACCCTGCTGAAAAAGGAGAAGGACAAGCTTCAGGCAAGGCTTGCCATGTACGAGAGTCCCAACATGCCCATGTCCACGCCGTCATTATACAACAATGCCAGAAGAAAGTTCAGGGAGAAAAGGGGCGAGGATCCCGGCAGCAGTCCCGGCGATGCTGCTCGGGGCAAGAAACGCGGCCCTCCGTGCGGACACCATGGTACATCGCACGGCAACCGGCCATCCATGACATTAAGGTACGATCTTGGCTCCAAAATATGCCCAAAGTGCAACATCCAGCTACGGATGCTCAAACCGATCCACAAGCTTGTAAACGACCTGGATGACTCCATGCGCATGCTCACTGCCAATACCATCATCCAAAACGCGATGTGTCCACAGTGCAATACCGTGCATGTCGCAGCGACCCCGTTTCTAAGCGGCACGTCACTTGGGCCCGTCTCGCTTTCTCTAATCATGATGTTCTTTGAGAAGGGAAACACAAACGAGGACATTGCAGAGTACTTTCAGTATATGTTTGGATTCAAGATGGTCCCAAATGCCGTGACTGCCGCCCGGCACGCAGTGGCAGAGGCGATTCAACAAAACATGATACAACGCATACAATCATTCATTGCGGGCAGGCCGTGGATACAGGTGGACGAGACCGGATTTAAGCGCGGCGACGGACACATGGGATACGTCTGGGTGCTCAACTGTGAGGGGGCGTGCTTTGTGGTCTTTGCAGATTCCCGGTCCTCCGAGGTACTGCGCACGCACTTTGGATGGCTGGATCCCAAGACTCCCATAGTCGTAGACGGGCTGGCCCAGTACAAGCTGTTCTTTGTGACAATCCAGAGGTGCTGGAGGCACCTTCTGGCATATGCAGAAAAGCTTGCAGTAAAGATGCCCGAAGGCGATAACGAGAAAAGGTATGACTTGCTGCTGGAATTCTACAGGAAGATAGATAAAATCAAGACGCTTGCGCCGCTTACATACATCAGTACTTCCTAGGTGTGCTTTTGCAGACCCGGCACGGCATAGCCGCTAATTTTGTTTACGCGTAAGGTCTTCTACAAATTACGTGATTACCGTGCCTGTAAAAATACACCTAGGAAGTACTGACATGGAGCTTTCAAGGGAGGCATACAAAATAATCATTACATATGAGGACGATCACGTGCGTACACACCTGCTAAACGCCATATCTGACATGTTTACGTGTCTAGCGTATCTAGGAATGCCGCCGCACAACAACGATACGGAGCGGTGCATACGCAACGGGATCATACCACAACGCAATGCGCGCCACAAGATCGTAACTGACGGTGGAAGAAAGACGGCTTCTGCACTGCTGACGTTCTCGATGACATGTCGCAAGCAGAATATACATCCTGCAGGTGGACTCTTGGAATACCTGCGGAATCCTGACTGGGATGTCTTTGCAGAAGCAGGCGATGATGATGATATGCGCCTGCTGTCCTCGCTTGTCAATACGGACGGTACAAGATACGGCGTCTTTGAGTGTCCCGGGCCGCCGTCGGTGTGGCGGCCTGTAGTCGCCGATGAGGACGCAGGCAGCAGAGGAGGAGCGGTACGGCGGGACCGGACGGCCGTCGTACCAGTAGCAGCTCCCATAACAACATGATCCGTCTGGCGCCTACGGGACGGCGTAACCCGTAGCTTCATGTCAAAGAATCCGACTGTGTAGACAAGTCTGCCAATTGACAGCGCCTTGCAAGTGTAACAATTTCTGACTGCATGGCAAGTGCCGTATGCCAATCTGTTGTATGCACGGCGTCAGTCAGTCAGTCTTGCATGTACAAAGGATGTGTCAGTAACAGTGTATCTAGTCTGTCACAACAGATGATGCGAAATGATCAAAAAGTTCTTGGAAAAAAGTTGGCTTGTCAGTATAAAAAGGACCTGATGTTGTACGATTATTCGTTGTAGATGGGCTTTACAAGATCTGCCACATCGGCCCATGACTGGATTACTTTTTCAAACAAATAGACCAAATCAAGGAAATCCATCGGAATTTCCTTTTTCTTGTCCAGGCTTGCACGCAGCGAACTGAGTTTGCCTTCCAGTTCCTTATGGGACGAAATTGCTTCGATTGCCAGTAACCTGTCAGGCCCTGTAAAGGCATCGATGGATTTTTCAGCCAAGATGTCAAAATTCCTCACAACGTCAAAAATTTTCTTTGTGTGCTCCTTTGAAAGTGATGAACTGTAAATCAGGTCGGACAGCTCAACTATGGAATCGCCTGCATTTTCCAACAGGTTTGCAGCAACCCTGTAATCCAGAATGTCAATGTTTTCCAGATTAAAGGCAGTTGCCAGCCTTCTGTCTACAAGGGTACTTCGGATTAATCTGACCAGCAAAAAGTACTGCCGGTTAACTTCCACATCGCGATTTGGAATGGTTTGCAGGTTGGATTTGTCATTTGATGTCAGGCCGTTTGTCGCATCGTCATACATTCCCAGAGCAATCGAGCTCATTCTTTTGAGAATTTTTTGCGGATTTAGCGTCGTTGCATCCAAAAGAAACTGCATGTTAATGTGACGGGCGTCCTCTTCAATTATTTCCATTCCAACAAGTCGCCTCATGGAATTGCGTATCTGCTCTCGATCTTGGCCAGGAATTATGGACTTTGAGTTGATTTGAATGATGTCATATCCCAAAAGATATGCACCGGTAATGTCTGCAACGATATTCTCCTCTTTTGGCAGGGGATATGAAATAACCAATTCCTTGGTTCTGCGGGTTTCTTTGTTTGCAGAAATGGAAATGCTGTCCTGGCCGGTTTCAAGTTCTACCTGACTGCTTTTATCCAAGTTGTTTGCATCAACCCATTCTTTTGGAAGGGAGACTAGAATGCTGCTTCCGATTCTTTGCAGGCGTCTAATGAATTTAGTCAATTTATACTAATTTAATTAATTTAAGCCATATTCTTATATTTTGTGTTAAATTTAAACTCAAATGAATGGAGGCCAAGGCGTTTTGTCCTGCACACATCACAGGCTTTTTCACAGCCCATTTAGGTGACTCGCAAAAAAATTCCGAGAGTCTTGGTTCGACGGGGGCAGGGTTCTCAATCAAGCAAGGAGTAACAACCAGCGTGATGGTTAGTGAAAGGCAGGGGCAGGAATCAAATTTTAAGATTTCAGCAGTTGGTTACGAGTCAGACAAGACCGACATATCGGAATTCGTTCTGAATGAATTTCTAAAACTGGGAGATTTCTCAAACAGGTTTTTTGATATCAGGCATGAAATTACAATTCCGGTCGGCTATGGCTTGGGATCAAGCGGTGCTGTTGCCTTGTCACTTTCATTTGCCTTAGACGAGGCCTTGCAGACAAAATTAGACAGGACAGAGATTGGAAGGATTGCTCATAATGCCGAAGTTAGTTGCAAAACGGGCCTTGGAGACGTATTGGCCTCATACCACGGCGGGTTTGAGATCAGGGTCAAGCCGGGAGCTCCGGGAGTAGGAAACGTTGAAAAAATTTCAACTGAGAAAATTTCGATCATAATGGTTTGCTTTTCCCCGATTTCTACAAACAGGTTCATCAAAGACCGGCTATCACAAATCAACGGGCTTGGCGGCGTAATGGTCAACAGGTTGTTAGAATCAAGGAATTATGAGCATTTTCAGGATATGTCGTTGGAATTTGCAGAATATGTTGACGTCATAACGCCAGAAATGCAGAAACTTGTCAGTGAGTTGTCTGAAATCGGCATCAAGTGCGGGATTGCCCTGTTTGGCGAGACGGTTTTCACGATGATTCCAAAAGACAAGGAAGACGCCGTCTTTGGGGTTTTGAAAAAACATTCTGGCGGAATAGTCATAAAGTCAGAACTAGACGACGTTGGAGCAAGAGTTCTGAGCAATTGATTGAAAACCATGCCGCCGCTAATTCCAAAATCCCACCCAAGAGCAAAATCACTATCAATAAGAAAAAGACTGGTAGACGGCTTTGATGGAGGATTGGTGGCAAAGGAGGGGCTTTTAGCTCAGGGCAGAGGCGAGGCGTTTGACTACCTGCTTGGAGAGAAGACCGGAAAGGCGGCCAAAAAGGCCATCAGGGCAGCAGCGGCTCAGCTGATTCAGGCACAAAACCCGGTAATTTCGGTAAATGGAAACATTGCAGCCCTGTGCCCAAAACAGATAGTCAGGCTGGCAGACCAGACCGGTGCAAAGCTTGAGGTAAACCTCTTTTATGCAGATGAAAACAGGAAAAAGGCCATAGTCAGGACCCTGAAGAAGAACGGTGCAGGGGAGGTTCTTGGCATCAATCCAAGATCGTCGGCAAGACTAGACGGGACTGATTCGGAGAGAAGGATCGTGGACAGGAACGGGATTTTTGCTGCAGACATCGTGGTGGTTCCGTTAGAAGACGGAGACAGAACGATGGCACTGCAAAATGCAGGAAAGACCGTCATCACGTTTGATCTTAATCCACTTTCCAGAACCTCTCAGACTGCGGACATTACAATTGTAGACAATGTCACAAGGGCAGTTGATTTGCTGACAGCTGAATGCAGGAAACTGTCCAGATCAAGTCCAGACAGAATAGAAAGAATCATTTCTGATTTCAATAACAGGGACAATCTTTCAGAGAATGTGATCCAGATAAGGAACAACCTGACAAGGAGGGCCAAGATTGCATAAATCTGTTCAAGACATCCTGGACATGAAAAGGGAGGGAAGGAAGATTTCTGTAATTACCAGTTATGATTACACGCTAGCATCGTTGTGCGACAAAGCCGGAATTGACATTTTGCTGGTTGGCGACAGTGCAGGCATGGTAATGCTAGGGTATGAAGATACAATCGCAGTCACAATGGATCAGATGTGCATGTTTACCGAATCCGTAAGCAATGCAAGAAGGTCCTCGTTGCTAGTAGCCGACCTGCCGTTTATGTCATATCAGGCAAGTGCAGAGGATGCGATAAGCAATTCAGGGAGACTGATCAGGTCAGGGGCAGACGCGGTAAAACTGGAGGGGGGCTCGACAATGGCCAAGACAGTTGGCGCAATAGTCGGCGTTGGAATTCCAGTCATGGGACATATCGGATTGCAGCCCCAGACTACAACGCTATCGCAGGGATACAGGGTGCAAGGAAAGACAAAAGACGCCGCAATGAAGCTAATCCAGGATGCAAAAGATCTTCAAGAAGCCGGGGTGTTCAGCATTGCAATAGAGATGGTCAGTCACGAGGTTGCACGGATTATCTCAGAAACAGTAGACGTTCCGATTATCGGAATCGGCTCGGGAGCAGGCTGCGACGGACAGGTGCTGGTTGTTCAGGACTTGCTGGGCATGTATGATAAGATCAGGCCCAAATTTGCCAAGAGATACATGAATCTGTCCGAAGACATTGTAAAATCGCTTGAAAATTACAGAAATGACGTCGTCTCAGGAGCGTTTCCTGCCGAAGAAAATTGGTTTTCGATGGACGAAGCAGAGTTGAAAAAATTACGTGATCATGTTGCCGGCAGCTAAGAAAAAACCTAAGAAAAATCATCGTCGTCATCATCCGTCACTAGACATTGTCTCATCCCACGGAACAGAGCTGTCAGGAAGGAAGATTGTTCTGTGTGTGGCAGGCAGTGTTGCAGCATACAAGGCAATAGAACTGTCCAGGTTGCTCATGAGACACGGTGCGGATGTGACTTGCGTAGCAAGCAGTGCCGTGACCAAGCTGATCCAGCCCGATTATTTCAAATGGGCTACGGGAAATGATGTGATTACAAAGCTTACCGGGAAACTGGAACACATAAGATTGGCCGATTACAGGCAATCAGACTTGTTGGTCGTCTATCCCGGAACGGCAAATACGCTTGGAAAATTAGCTAATGGTATTGACGATACGCCTATTTCCACAGTGTTGACAGTCGGATTTGGCTCAAAAATTCCAATTTTGATGTGTCTGGCAATGCATGAGTCAATGTATGAAAATTCTGCAGTAAAAAGGAACGTTGATTTTTTGAAAAGCAAGATCCAGTTTGTGAATCCGCAGGTGATCGAGGGAAAGGCAAAAGCCCCGGAGCCGGAACGTGTCCTAGAAGAGGTGTTGGGCAGGTTTGGTTTTTCGCCTGTTCTGAAGGATAAGAGAGTTCTCATGACGGCGGGTCCTACGATTGAATACATTGATCCCGTAAGAGTAATTACAAATGTCAGTTCGGGAAAAACAGGGGTACTGCTTGCATCAGAACTGGTTTCTGCCGGCGCAAAAGTTTCCATGATATATGGGCCGGGAAACGAAATGCCTCCAAAGGGCGCAAAAGTTACCAACGTTAAAACAGGCAAGGAGATGTACGATGCGGCAAAAAAGGAGCTGGAGAAAAAATTCGATGTCGTCATCATGGCAGCTGCTGCATCTGATTATACGCCTTCAAGGTTCTCAAAATCAAAGATCAAAAGCACGAAAAGATCCCTTAGTATCAGCCTCAAAAAAGCCCCAAAAATCATCGATTTGGTCAGAAAGTCTCAAAAAGAGGCGTTTCTCGTCGGATTCAAAGCCGAGACAGATGTTTCTCAGGGCAGCCTGATAAAATCAGCCCAAAAAAAGATGGTTGATTCGGATGCCGACATGATAATTGCAAACGACATTGGAAAAAAATATCAGAAGAATCCACAGATGAACAATGTTTTGATAGTTGACAGAAACAATGTGAAATCCTCAGGATGGAGAAAAAAAGAAAGCATTGCCAAGCTTATCAGAAAAGAGATCGAAAACAGGCTGAAATGAAGAAATCGGAGACAAAAAATGGTTTCAACGGATGTTAAAGCAAGACAAAAAATGAAAAAGAAAAATTTCGATACACTCAAACGTATGCGACACTTCTCCTTTGAGCATCATCCATATCCAGTAACAAAAAGTTCTCAGTCAAACCAGATACAATGGATCTACACATCAAACTGGAACAAAATTATGGTAATAGTTCGGGCTCTAAGTTTAGGCATGAAAATCATTACTAATGAATGCCGATCAAAATAGAATTTGTGCATAAAATCATAAACGGCTTCCAGAACCCGATCAGTTATCAAAAGGGAGTGCGTCTGGCCGCATGACTTTGCTAGGTTCCAGGATGCAAAAGCCGTCATGGCAGAGGCGTTTGAGGATTACAATTCCAACAGGATCCACTCTACACTGGGATACCTGACGCCAGACAAGCTTGTCCGAAAAACCCGGAAAATAAGGGGGTATGGTAAAAATGAGCGATCAAAGTGTGCGTAAAAGATCGCCAAAAGCGTTCCTATTTTATGGGATCCACTCCACGCCTGCCACGCCGTATCTCAGGTGAGGGGTAAACTCGTATCTGTATCTTGCGGACTGCAATGAGATGTAAAATGTTTTTATCTTTGTCAAGAAAAACTTGTAATTCTAACTTTTTGTTGCCTACCCCATCATCTAATATTCCAAACAGATACAAACCATCTCTGCATTCGTCACATTTGGTATGATGGGGGTTGTCGCCTAATTCCGTCTACTTGACTCAATCTGCATATCTTTCTGGATTTCCGCCTTTTGTACGCCTGATCCACGTGGCATCTCAATGGTTTTCAGGAATTCTGATGAATTAGGCGACAACCCCCCCCCCATCGTACAATGACCAAGCGGATTCTGCATTGACGTGCCAGCTTTGGTGAAGTTTCAGCAATCAGAATCTATAAAACAAACACCCACAAGCCATGCTGCATAGTGTTACATCTATGACTACGTCGTATGAACTCTTTGTAGAAGTATTACGCTGTTCTTTTTTGGGTGGCAGGCACACCGTAAACGGCAAGGAATACGTGTTGGAACCGACGATACTCAGAAGGTATGACTTTATACAACAGGATCCGAGCTTCGGTCAAAAGTCGGAGATGAACCGGATGTTTTCTGACATGCCGGATTGCTTCAGGAACACGGCCAGGAGTGAGATGTACCGGAAGGACGGTGGATGGATTCGCATGGGCTACGACGAACTGAAGGTAAAGCAATACGACATGAACGGCGAAGCCTTTCTGATCCCCATCATGGATAAGAGAACCGTCGGCATAGACACCAGCAGCTACGACGGTGACACGTACGTGTGCATGGGGTTCTTTGACAACCCCCATGCAGGCTATCACTATGTTGAGAGGTTCCTCGAGATTCCCAGATCAAGGGAACAGCCGTAACAGGTCGGGCTCTGGAAGCTGCTCCTGATTTTAGGCACAAATCTACACGGGAGGCCTCCCCGAGATAACAAAACTCGCGCCTGAACTTCCAGAGCCCGACCTGTTACGAACAGCCTTCTGAATTCAAATGGAACAAGACGAACGCAATGTACAGAAAACGCGTGACGGAGAATCTGGAGGAGCTGTTAAAGATATCGTGCGATGTGGTTCTGATGATCAAGACCAACGCGCTGATAAAACCGGCCGAAACAACGGTAGACATATTTGTCAAGCTTGTCGAGGGCTGGTTTACGAACTATGATTACATTGGCCAGAAAAGAACCGCGCTGAGGGACAGGCTGTTTGCACTGGCAGATTCCACGCCGGTTCACAGCGATTCAGACTTTAGTCCGCTCAGCCCGAGCAAGGTGACACGGCAACTAGTCAGGATACTGTCTGCGGGTAGGCCATATGAACCGCTGTATGCCACCAAGGAGTCCCACGAGTCAGAGCCGATCCAGCTTGCAGACGTCTTGTGTGGGGCGCTGGCACGACAAATCATGGACAAAAAGACCGACATCTTGACTCCGTGGGAATTTCATAATCGGTTGAGGAGTAAGAAAGATGAAAAGACAGCAAAGTATCACTACTGGAGATTTTGATAGCCACTGCCCTTATAACACAGATGATCCCGCCTCTGGCGAGCCCATAGCCTGCTCGGCAGCAACTTGATCATATGTTGGACATACCTGGATATAAGTTGGTATCTGTGAGCTGTCCCAGAGTATAAAAACACGGCAGGATTAGCGAGGCCTATATCGTGGATTTATTTGGTTTGATGCTTTGGCACGCATCTTTCTCCTGAACCTTTTGACACACTTGTCAGGATTGCCCATGATGTCATGCTCCCAAAAGCGCAGCACGGACCAGCCCTCGCGCCTCAGTCTAGCCAACACGCGACGATCCCTGTCCATGTTTCCCTGGGGCTCCGGCGACTCTGTCTGAGGTTTCTCAACACCTAACCGACACGCGACGATCCCTGAGAGTTGATTCGAAATTAGCAAATTTTGATCAAATGGGCACATAATGTACGCCAACCCGATCCAAATGCAGGCAAGGCGTACGTAATCCATGAAATTACTTGCTAGATTGTCAGAGTCCCCGCGCATTCAGGATGTGTGCCGGCATGACCGTCCCTAGTCTTCCCAGTAGCCCAAAAAACGGCCCCGGATTTGAAACAAATCAAATTGTGATGCCTGCAGATTCGCCCGCTGCCATCTGCACAGTCATGAATCATGTACTTCTGTGAAGACTGGTCCCCGAGTTTGATTTATTGGTAAGAGTTTACCCCTCCCCCAAGATACGACGTGGCAGGCGTGACCATGAAGGCTCCGGCCAGCAGTACAGCCTGAGGGGTAAACTCTTACGGGCTCTGGAAGCTGTTCCTGTCTGTCGGCCGGAGCTCTTATGATCACGTCTGCCACGCCGGGGGTAAACTCTTACGGGCTCTGGAAGCTGTTCCTGTAGTGCGCACATCAAAAAATGGATCATAATTTTGACATATCGTGCCTATTTTAATAAAAAATGTCCAGATTTCAACTGTGCACACTGACTTCAGGCACGAATTTGCCCGGGAGGCCGCCGCTCCAAGGTGACAAAACTCACGCCTGAACTTCCAGAGCCCGACCTGTTACGAAGAACATTAAAATCAGAACCAAGAGATCTGAAAGAAAATTGAAAGTCGATTCGTTTGAATACAAAAAAAGAAATATGGAAATTTGGAACGAAATTGCGCCAAGATATCACAAGAGATGGGCTACTGCGACACACGGACCCTTTCAGAGTACGGAAAAACTAGTAGGGCATCTTGGTGTAAAGAAGGGCAACAGCGTATTGGATGTTGCATGTGGTACGGGGGCAGTAACCAAGAGGCTGAGTCAGAAAGTCGGCAAGTCAGGCAGTGTTGTTGCCGCAGACACATCGGTTGCGGCAATAAAGATTGCGCAAAAATGGAACTGGGAGAACACAAACGTATCATTCGTAAATTCCGATGCAGAGAACTTTTCATTCAATCAAAAATTCGACATCGTTACCTGCCAGTATGCCTTGTTTTTCTTTCCAGATGCAGGCAGGGCGCTGAAAAACATGAGGAGGAATCTCAAAAAATCCGGAAAGATAGGCATATCCGTGCACGGCCACAGAGACAAGGTACCGTTTTTTGGAGCAATACGTGATGCCGTAACACAGTTCATTCCCGACTATATGCAGCAGCCAGGAACCCCAGACCTGGAAAGATACGGAACAAAAAAGGCCCTCAGAAACGAGATAGCAAAATCCGGATTTTCAAACATTTCAGTTTACGACTATGTTTTCAGATATAGCCCAAGAAAATTTGACGACTATTGGACAGATTACATCAGATATGTTGCAAGGCCCCTCAAAGAAAAATTGTCAGCCTTGGGCAGATTGGAGAGAGAAAAACTCGGAGAGATGGTAAAGGAAAACACCAAACCGTTTACAGATAGAAACGGAACGATTCATTTCCCTTGGGAAGTTTTAATTCTAACTGCAAAAAACTAGATGGGAGAGGTAGAAAAGAAATGGGAAAAGACAGAAAGAGGAGAAAGGCCGGAGGCAGAGAAGACAGAGAAGAAAAGCCAAAAAACAGAGATTTTAAGGCATTTCTCAAAAAAAGAGCGCCAATTTATCTCGGATTAATGGGACTGTTCCTAGTTTTTGCAGTGCCCGAACTAACCAAGGGGGACTTGGAGAGTTCATTTCCAGAACTTTCAACTGAAGATCAGCAGATAGTGGATGTTTTGATGGGATACAACGGGCCAGATGAAGCCGGTCTGACTGTAATGGAGGCATTATCAAGCAGGATAGCAGAGGAGTATCCCGATGAAAAAATTTACAACAACAAGAAAACGAGTGTGGATCTGTCTGTTTTAAAAATTAATTCAGAGGAATACCAGGTAATGCTTGATTTCAAGTCACACAAGGGAGAAATGAATTACGACTGGAATGTCAATGCAGATTCGAATGAAATAGATGCAAACAATCCAGATTCAAAACACATTCTAGACGTGGTGGATTATTACGACTAGTCTCAAATTGTAACCAAGTCTTTTGTAAATTTGTGCATTACAAGAGCGCGATCCCTTACAATCAAGGAATCCTCAATTCTTACTCCGAATTTGTTTTCGATGTAAATTCCGGGTTCGACAGTTATTGCCATGTTTTTTTCTAATTTTGTTTCACTTTTGTAGGATACGGTTGGCAGCTCATGAACTTCCAATCCAATTCCATGGCCTGTTGAATGGACAAAGTATTTGCCAAGATTTTTGCCATCTATGAATCTCCGACAGGCAGCATCAACGTCTTTACAGCCTGCATTTGGCCTTACAGATTGCAGCCCCAATTTCTGCGATTCTTTGACAGTTTCATAGGCTTCACTTGCCTCATTAGAAATTTTGCCAAAGGCAAAGGTTCGTGTTGCGTCTGAAACATATCCCCTGTATCTTAGTGTAAGATCAGTAACGACAAGATCGCCCTTTTTGAATTTTCTTTGGGTGACTTGTGCGTGAGGAAGTGCCCCGTTTGGGCCTCCGGCAATAATTAACGGATTCAGAGTGGACTTGTATCCGGTGTCAAACATTCCTTGTTCCATTGCAAATTTCATCAGAATTGTCTGAAGCTCGGATTCCTTTTGCCCTTCCTTCATCTTTTTTGTGCACAGCTCGAACATTTCGTCGATGATTTTTGATGCCTTTTTGAGGATTTTGATCTCGCTTTCATCCTTGATCATTCTTGCGTTGTAAAATGGCTCGGCGGAAGGCTTGATTTTTGGAACTGACTCTTTTAGATTGGCCATTGTTTGGTAGTTCTGGCAGTCAGTACAGGCTCTGTTTTTCCTGATTTTTTTTCTTAGAGACGTGACTAGTCCTGTTCCGCGCTCGGCAGCAACCACGTCACAGTCCTCAGATTCGCCTTTTGCCCTGCCTGCCTCAAGTTCAGGCGCAATGATGGTTGTTCTGCCGTTTTTTTCCAACAGTCCTATCGCCTCTCCCCAGAACCCTGTCATGTAAAACAGGTTTTCAGGCTCAAATGCGACCAGCGTGTCACAGCCGATCTTTTGTGCATGTTTTAGAAGGTTTTTTCGACGCCGGCTCACAACAAACCATCTGGCTTTTCTCAATTTATGTATGATGCAAAGTTTGTATATGGAAATTCAGTGGGGTTTCTTGTGACAGAAGACAAGGAAAATAAAGAGAAGAAAAAGAAGAAGGTTGTTGCGTTGCTGTCAGGCGGATTAGACAGCCAGCTAGCAGTCAGAATGATGCAAGAGCAGGGATTTGACGTGTCAGCAGTTGCAATAAAGACGCCCTTTTGTGACTTTGATTGCGGAAGGGGGTGTGGTTTTGAGATCAGGGAACGCGCAGATGATCTCAATGTTGATCTGAAAACAGTGTATCTTGGTGACGAGTACATTGAGATGCTAAAAAATCCCAAACACGGAATTGGCGCAGGGTTTAACCCATGTGTGGATTGCCGTTCAATGATGTTTGAGGCGGCAAAAAAACACATGGAGGAAATCGGTGCGGAGTTTATAATTTCCGGAGAGGTTTTGGGACAGAGGCCCATGAGTCAGCATGCGCCCTCGCTTAGAACGATTGAAAAAGAGTCAAACCTGGTTGGAAAAATTGTAAGACCGCTATCTGCAGGATTGCTTCCTCCAACAGATCCGGAAAAAGACGGCTTGATCAAAAGGGAGAACATGGGAATGATCAAAGGCAGAACAAGAAGAACGCAGCTACAAATGGCAAAGGAGTATGGAATAGAAAATCCGCCAAATGCCGGTGGCGGATGCCTGCTAACAGATCCCGTCTTTGGAGTCAAGGCCAGGGATCTGTTTGAGCATACTGATACCCCCACAATAAATGATGTCGATTTGCTAAAAATTGGAAGGCATTTCAGATTGGATGAGCAAACGAAACTTGTCGTTGGAAGAAACAAGGATGAAAACGAAATGATTAAAGCAATTGCAATGCCAGGAGACGTTTTGCTTGAGGCAAAGGATCATGTCGGGCCAATTTCAATTATCCGTGGCAAAAACGCAAAGGAGCACCTTGGTTTTGCGTCGTCGGTAACTCTGAGATACTCTGATGCGCCAAAAAACGAATCATGTACGGTTTTAATCAAATCAGAAAATAATTTCGAAGAAATTACAACCAGAGGAGCTTTGGAGGAAGACTATCTGAAGTTTAGAATCTAGGCGTGAAATTTTTAAAAAATTAGTTAAAACTAAGGAAGAGTTTTTGAAGAAGTAACCGCATTTTGAAATAGAATGCAAAAGCAAGAAAATCCGACATATCTCAAAGCAGTTACAATTAGGGAGGTCAGTGATGTCTATTCAATCAAGGAGGATATCAAAAAAGACATGATTTTGATTCTCAGGGTTACGCCGCTGGCACAAAAGGATGTTGAGCAGCTCAGAAAGGTGGTTGAAGAACTGTATTCTATTGCAAAAACTGCTGGTGCAGACATAGCTAGATTGGGGGAGGAAAGAATCATCGTAGCCCCGTCCGGCATAAAGATATGGAAGCCAGAATACGATCTAAAATAATTTTATTGCCTCTTGAATCTGGGGATAATGTGCAGGAACTCTGTGCATGCGTCTAATGTTCATTGCAAGGTTTTCGGATTTCTTACGTTCGCCGTGATTGACTAGCACCCTTCTAAGTTTTGGTCTGAGACGCTGTACAAAGGACATCAGCTGGTTGTAGTCGCTGTGGCCGCTGAATCCGTCTAGTTTTTCAACTCCGCAGTTTATTGTGACAACTTCCACCTTTCCCTCTTTTCCAAGCATTGAGACTTGTTTTGAGCCATCTAAAACCCGTCTTCCAAGAGTCCCGTTTACCTGGTAGGATACAAACAGGGCCTTGTTCTTTTTGTCAGGCGCAATATTTTTGAAATATTCCAAGACGGGGCCGCCTTCCAGCATTCCGGATGTAGCCAAAATAATACATGGCGAATCCTCCCTCATCGGTTCTTCCCTTGCATCTGCATGCTCAATGTTTGTGAAATATTCAGAATCAAACGGATTGTCGTCAGTTTCAAGAATCTTTTGTTTTAATTCCCTTGCCAGATATTCAGGATATGATTCATGGATTGCAGATGCCTCGGAGATCATTCCTTCTGTAAATACGGGCGCTTCAATCATTTGGCCAGATTTCATATAATGGTCAATTACCATCATCAGTTCTTGGGCACGTCCCACTGCAGGAATTGGAATCAGGACTTTGCCCCCATCTGCCAGTGTGTTGTTTACAGCATTGATGAAGGCAGATTCGACTTCCTGCCGACTGGGTTGGATGTCTTCCTTTAGGCCATAAGTGCTTTCAATAAGCAGCGTTTCGGCCCTTGGGAAGTTCCAACTGGCTGCCTCAAACAAAATGCTTTTTCCAAACTTGATATCGCCAGAATAAACAAAATTATGATCGCCATTTCCAATATGGAAGTGACATAAAGCAGAACCTAAGATGTGTCCGGCATTTGCAAGAACCAGCTTGATGTCAGGTGAGATGTCCGTTACAGTTCCATAAGGCAACGTAATGGTCTGTCTCATGATTTGTTTTACGTCGCGCTCAGAGTAAATCGGGGTTCTTCCTTGTGCGGCTGCGACTTTGATTGCGTCTAACTGAATCAAGTTCATCATTGGCAGGGTGGGCTCGGTGCAATAGATTGGTCCCTTGTATCCGTATTTGCAAAGTGTTGGTAAAAAGCCGGTATGATCCAAGTGGGCATGCCCAATTACAACTGCGTCAATTTCATCCAGAGTCATATTCAGGGAATCCAGTCTGGGAAATGCGTCCATGGGAGAGCGGGCGCCGGGATTGATTCCGCAGTCTATCAAAATTTTGCTTTCCGGGGTCGAGAGAAGCAGCGAAGAGCGTCCAACCTGGCCAAATCCTCCCAGGGTGTACAATGAAACTTCAGTCCTTTGGGACAGTCTAGGTCGGAAGATTTCATCCCCGACTTGCTTGAGTTGCTTACTACGCTCAGATGAGGCCTGCTTGAGAGTGGCATTTATTGTTTGAATTGTACGGGAAGGGACCGTGGTAGCCTTTCTGACTCGTAGCCTCCATCCTATTTTTGCAGTCACCTCTGTATGATTGAATTCTTTTGCATTCCGCTGCAACAGCCAAGGCCGCTTGGCTTCAATTGAGACCTCGCCTGTGGCAGTATCAAATATCGTTCCCTGCAGATTTGCATTTTTTGGAACGCATTCTGCTAGAATTTTTCTGGCCTGGTCTTCTGGTTTACGAATTGATTCGTCTGTTCTAACTACAATTCTTTTTTTAATTACATTTACAAGATTGGAGATTGTTTCATTGTTTTCCATCAGGTATCGCGGGGAACTTGTATACAGTGCAATTCTTGGCCCTTCATATTCAATTTTTGTAACGCTTGCTTCCTTGGGAATACTTTGCAGTATGGTGGCCATTATGTTTTGGCTTGAAGGTAATTCTTTGGATGGTTGTTTTCTTTGCATTAAATCACTAAAGTTCGATGACAGCTTTCTTTTGCTCATCGGTCAGAAGACGGAAGCCGTCTTTATCCATGATGGCGACGTTGATTCCGTCGCCCGTGCCAATATTTCTAACGATGGCAGCTTTTACTGCACGTAAAGCAATTTTCTTTGCCTCTTCTACGGTGAGGTCTTCTCTGTATTCGTCTTCAAGCAGGCCATAAGCAACAGGAGAGCCACTTCCCGTAGTAACGTATGATTTGCCTTCGACTGAGCCAAACATGTCAATGTTAAACAATGCAGGCCCTTGTGCGTCATAACCGCCAACCAAGATATCGGCCATGAATGGATAGCCCCTGTTTTGATGAAATATCAATGAACAAAGCCTTGCCAAAGAATGGATTGAGATGGGTCCTTGTTTTTCCACTCTGTGCAAGTTAGAATGATAGCGCAGGATATCGACGATGTTTTGTGCATCAGCCACTCCGCCGGCCAAGGTCAGACCGGCATGATGATCAATTTTTTGGATTTTCATGGTATTGTTATTTGCAATAAAATAACCCGCACTGGCTCGCATATCTGCACATAGTACAACGCCATCTTTGGCCTTGATGCCTACTGTTGTAGTCCCGTGCAGAATTTTTTCTTCGACATTATTTGACAAAAAATACACCTATTAAGATAAAGTAGGTGGCATTCCACCCTTTTAAATAACTTTTTGATCCGTTGAAATCATAAATAATGACAAAAAATCAAGATCGCATGCAATCATCACATACGATGGAACTGCCTAGGCTCATAGAAATAGGCGAAAAAAACATTGCGGATTTTGGAAAGTTCTTAAAAAGGCTAGACAGGCCAAAAAAAGTTTCGTTGATTTCCGGAACAAATGTTCAGAAAGTTTTAAGGAAAAAAATAGAAAAATCTCTCAATTCAAATAGGATTAAATTTATTTGGCATACCTCAGCTGACAATCAGATAGAATCGCTAAATCGGATTCAAAAAAACGTGAAAAAAGACAGGGCATGCCTGATAGCAGGGATTGGTGGCGGGAGATCTGTTGACGCTGCAAAGTTAATTGCCCATAATTTGGAAACATCGTTTGTTAGTTTGCCGACTGCAGCATCCCATGATGGGATGGCAAGCCCGTTTGTTTCTGTCAAGAGTGACAAGCCTCATTCAATCGTAGCAACGGCCCCGATGGGGGTTTTTGTAGATATAGACATCATCAAAAAAGCACCAAAAAAATTGCTTGCAAGCGGATGCGGGGATTTGATTGCAAACATTATTGCAGTTAAAGATTGGCAACTTGGCCACGAAAAGAAAAAAGAGTACTATGGAAGATATGCAGCAGACTTGGCTTTGATGAGTGCCAAGATAGTAATGGAAAACTCGCCAGAATTTGCAAAAAAAGGCTGTTGTCCGGATGCCAGAGTAATCGTCGAGGGATTAATCAGTGCAGGCGTTGCCTCGTGTATTGCAGGAAGTAGCAGGCCATGTTCTGGTGCAGAACACCTGTTCTCACACGCACTTGATAAAATCGCGCCAGGAATTGGATTACATGGTGAAAAGTGCGGGGTTGGTTCCATTTTGATTGGAAAACTACAGGGGCAGGATTGGAAAAAAATTGTCAAGACGTTAAAAAATGTCGGAGCACCGACAAACGCAAAGGAGATCGGATTGACTGAAGAAATGGTAATAAAGGCACTAACTATCGCACAAGACCTCAGGCCTGAGAGATATACGGTTTTAAAAGAGATCAAAATGACTGACAGGAAGGCACGAGATCTTGCAAAGAGTACCAGAGTAATCTGAGTTTAAGCGGTCTTTTCTTCTTCTGCTGTTGGGTTTTCAGCGGTCTTTTCTTCTTCTGCTGTTGGGTTTTCAGCGGTCTTTTCTTCTTCTGCTGTTGGGTTTTCAGCGGTCTTTTCTTCTTCTGCTGTTGGGTTTTCAGCGGTCTTTTCTTCTTCTGCTGTTGGGTTTTCAGCGGTCTTTTCTTCTTCTGCTGTTGGGTTTTCAGCGGTCTTTTCTTCTTCTGCTGTTGGGTTTTCAGCGGTCTTTTCTTCTTCTGCTGTTGGGTTTTCAGCGGTCTTTTCTTCTTCTGCTGTTGGGTTTTCAGCGGTCTTTTCTTCTTCTGCTGTTGGGTTTTCAGCGGTCTTTTCTTCTTCTGCTGTTGGGTTTTCAGCGGTCTTTTCTTCTTCTGCTGTTGGGTTTTCAGCGGTCTTTTCTTCTTCTGCTGTTGGGTTTTCAGCGGTCTTGTATTTCGTTTCTTGAGCTTGCTTGCTGATATATGTCTCAACAAAACTTACTTTTTCAATTGTTGGAACAAATTTGAAAATATCAAGTTGGATAAAGTGTTTCATGGTTTGTAAATTAGGAGCACGCAAAATCTCTTCATGCACTAAAATGCTTACCTCTTTGTCTTTCAAATCAAATGAAATTTTAGAATCTTCCACTGGGAATCTGTTTTTTAGAATTCCATCAACTTTGTCATTGGGCGAATCAAGTGATTTAATGACATTTACATCAAAGAGGATGGTTTTTCCTGCATGTTTGTGATTGTAATCTACTTGAACTCTGCCTGAACCAATAAATCGGATAATTCCCTTTTTGTTATCTACTTCGATTGTATCTCCAACTGAAACTTTCTCTGCATCTTCGCCTAATTTTCTTATAGAAATCATTCTAATTTTACGAGAATCACGTGTGCCAAATCCTTTGTCAGGAGTTACTTCAACTGTAAGTTTATCGCCTACTGCAGTTTTTGCTAATGCCTCATCAAGACCTTGTAGGACAGGGTAAGAGATTTCGCCAATTGAAACTAGTTTTGGTTGATACTTTACATTTTCTTCATAAATTAAATTTTTTATTGCATCCTCCTCAATTGTTGTGTCAAACACTTTCTCACTATCTTTCACTTTTGCAGTGTAATCTACAAGGACAAGTGAACCTTTATCGAAAGTCAATGTGATCGGTCTCGAATTTCCTTATATTAAGTTAAACCTAGAAGCTCTACAATTGAGCCCGTAAAACCCGTAAAATTAGAAGGGACTGTTTTATCAAAATCTTGCATCGGAGATGAAGAAAATGGCAGTAGACTTTATGCGTAATCGACCTGAGTGAGATGAATTTGTTCGTAATAATCCCAGATCTGAACCGATTACGCATGAGGTCTATCGTGTCCAGAATGCCATCGTTTCAATCAGGAGAAGATCCATATTTCAGGTGTCGAAGATTGGACAGAACCGACGTAAGCAATACCTAAATAATCAATTGTTACATATACAACATGAAGCAAGTCGATTGTGATTGGACAGAACAAGACACTGAAATTTGTGTTAGGGCAGAAAACAGTGGCATGGCCCTTAATGCAAAAACAAATGAACCCTTAACATTACAGGAACTAGGGGTGCTGGCCTCATCATATGACAAGGTACGAGAAAACACTACAATAGATGTGTTTTTAAAAGACAAGATAAACTCAATACCGTTTGAGTTCTAGACGTTTCATCAAATTCTCGGTAGATTTTGCACGACAGTATCAGCTAGCTTGGTACAACCAACGTCCATTAATCGTCAGGTGTATTGATGAGTTAGAGAGTGGAAATGTACGAATTGTAAATTGTCCAGGCGAAGATAGATCTTATTCCGAATATGCAAAATGCAGAGTGTATTTTAGAGATGAAACTCTTCTCAGTATTGAGTTTGTATAACAGAAGGAACTGGGCCCCTAGGCAGAGTTGAAGCCACGACCGCCTGCCGGACAGGCATGAAAACCACAGCTGCAGGCAGAATCGGCCCTGATAAGCGTGGACGGTACGAACAAGTGGAAGACGATAATCCAGAACGCCGGCCTGGGCAAGTACTCTGTCTAGGCTAAATTTTCAATCAGGAGAAGATCCATATTTCAGGTGTCGAAGATTGCACAGAACCCGGTTGAGAAAAAGATAATTAAGATAAAATAATTATGCGAGTAGTTTTGTTTGTAAATTACTTATTTTCATTGCGGGATAATATTGCATGAAATTAAATAGTCTAGATCTAATATCAGATTCAGATGTCGGTCTGTTACCAAATTCCATTGTGAAAGTTAGTGTTTGACCGGATTTACTTTCAGATGTTATATTAAGATCTGGATATTGTTGTGCCAATCTCATTTTCATAAGCCTGCCCCAATCACATGGTTTAACATCATTTCCAGTTTGGACATTGGACTCAACATCAAAGCTTACTGACACGTTCATTTCAGATTAATAACCTCCTCCTCATCATCATCTGAATCAATTTATTACTTTTTCGTAGGAAAGGCATGACTAAAAAGACGATGGTGCTTTCAGATGACAAAGATTTTCTATATTCTTTCATGATGTTTCTAGACTTTATAACAAAGGGCAATTTTCCAGATTTAAAGCACATGAGGTTTTTATGAACATCATTAATTATCGTAGGCAAAATATCATATGGTCTGGCTTGTGTGAACCAAGCTACCAAAAAGTGAGAAATAATTTCCTAGGGAAAAATTGGGATTTGTCATAATGACTAGAGGTTGTCGCCTAATTCATAACAGCTCGGGCTCTGGAAGTTCAGGCATGAGTTTTTCTACTGGAATTTCGATCAAAATAGAATTCGTGCCTGAAATCAGAAACGGTTTTCAGAACCCGATCAGTCATAAAATATTGAGAATTAAGCTGACACTAGTTCAACCCTTCTTCAACAGCCTTTAGCAGGTTAACA
The DNA here is from genome assembly GCA_965214775.1 of Candidatus Nitrosopumilus sp. Taxonomy (GTDB): domain Archaea; phylum Thermoproteota; class Nitrososphaeria; order Nitrososphaerales; family Nitrosopumilaceae; genus Nitrosopumilus. Next base: position 945,249 of record OZ243974.1, read on the forward strand.
AACTGCGGGTGTTTTGTACTTGCACTGCCAACAAGAATGCCATCAACATTATCTTGTCTGAGATAACCACGGACATTGTCTTCATTTACACTGCCCCCGTATAGTATACGGACGGTATCAGTTGTAGGTTCGCCAAGAATGTTATTCAAAACATGTCTTATAGATCCATGTATTTCATTAACAGAACTGGCATCCGGAGGAGATACCGGATTCTCTGAGCTTATAGCCCAGACGGGTTCATAAGCAATGCCTAGTCTGTCTTTTACCAAATCAGAAGGCAGGTCTTCCAAGGTTTCTGCCAATTGACTTTCTAGAATCTTGATTGTCTTGTTTTGATTCTTTTCTTCAAGACTTTCTCCAATACACAGAATTATCTTCAATTTAGACTGAGTTAATGCAGCTTTTGCTTTTTCATGAATTAATTTGTCGGATTCACCTTTGTATTTGCGCAACTCAGAGTGACCAAGAATTACATATGTACAACCAACATCATCTAACATTTCAGGTGTGATGTGACCCGTATATGCGCCATAACTACCAAGATCAACGTCTTGCCCGCTTAATTCAATATTAGTTCCGTTGACTGCATTGATTACAGGTATTAAGTGAAGAAATGATGGAGACAGTACTAGTTCACAATCATCTTTTTTTGTACTTTGTAGATTACGCCAATCGGCAATTTGTTTTGCAAGCTTTTGGGCACTTGCAGCATTCAGGTATGCCTTCCATGCGCCTACTACAATTTTTTTACGTTCTGCCATTCAAATTACCTTGCTTACTTGATGTGAATCGAATGCCGAATTGAAGATATATAATTTACGAGAAAAACCACGGGATGGACTAGTAGTAGTGCCACCATATGATGGCATCTGCCCATATCAACAAGAGGGATTTGCTGTTTTGAATTGAGTCTAATTTGAGCTGTTTCAAATTAAGAACCGTTTTATGCGGCATTTCTGGGAAGGTTGATTCTGGAACAAAATTTTCGTGTAAAAAATGCATGCTTTGCATTCTCCTGTTGCAGATTCGCACGTTCCCGTCTGCACTGCCATCATAAGTCAAGTATAGCAACGGGTATAAGTCTTTGAGTCAAAGTAGGTCATAACTACACGTAAAAAACATCAATTATTTCTGCTCGTTGCTATAACTACACGTAAAAAACATCAATTATTTCTGCTCGTTGCTATACATCTGCAAGTAAGAGTTTACCCCTCCCCCAAGATACGGCGTGGCAGGCGTGACCATGAAGGCTCCGGCCAGCAGTGCCGCCTGAGGGGTAAACTCTTACCATCTGCAAAGACAGAGTATGAATATCTGTAGTTCCAAAATGCTGAAACGTTTGGATAGACTGCAGTCTGTCAAATATGTCACACTGCAAAACAACCAGTAACCACATAGGAATTGCCGGACTGGCTGTGACTTGCAGATCCTAACAGGAAGGAATCACTTGGGTATAAAATCAGCAGGATCTAGAGGGCTTTGAGTTTTTCTTCGGCAGTTTTGAGTCCCGCTTGGGCATCTATATCATATCCCATCATTGCCAAGGTTGACGAGATTGCAGAGACGGTCCTCATTACATGGTACGGACTGACTTCACCCATACAGCCAACCCGGAAAACCTTGCCCTTAAGGTTCCCAAACCCGCCTGCAACCAAAACTTTGAATTTGTCTGCAAGAGTATTTCTAAATGTCTTGTCTTCAAGACCGTCCAGGTAGTTTAACGCAACGATTGAAATTGAGCGATCTTCCTCTTTTGCAAACGGGGAAAGGCCCATTGCGCTTAGGCCCGAATACAAAGCGTCAGAACATACCTTGTGTCTGTTAAAGACATTTGGCAGTCCCTCCTCTAACAGGATGGACAGCGCTTCCCTGTATGCATAAAGCAACGGCAGTGCCGGTGTGAAAGGGGTATGCCTTTCTTCGTCATAATACTTGAAGTATCTTGCCAGGTTAAAGTACATCGTATTTGGGGGATTTTCAATCATGTATTTCTTGGCTTTGGCGCTGACAGAAATCGGCGAAATTCCCGGGGGTGCTGCAATGGCTTTCTGAGCGCCGGTCATGCATACGTCAACATTCCACTTGTCAACCGGAAGTGGCGCGCCGCCCAAAAGGGATACAGAATCAACCACATAAAATGCGTCATTTCTTGATGTCAAATCAGACACCTTATCAAGATAGTTTACCATAGTGCCAGTCGATGTCTCGTTGTGAACAACGTAGAACGCCTTGACGTCCTTGTTATTGTCAAATGCTTCCTTAACTTGATCAAATGTTGCGTTTTCACCCGGCGGAGTTTCAAGTTTTACGACGTTTGCGCCTTGTCCCTGGATTAACTGGGACAGCCTGTTACTAAATTCGCCGTTTACAGGAATGATGACTTTGTCGCCTTTCTTGACAAGATTTACAACGCCGGCCTCAACTGCTCCGGTTCCCGATGCCGATAGCGCAACAATATCATTTTTGGTTTCAAAGACTTGCCGGGTTTTGTCAACCACGTCGGTGTACAGTTCTACAAAATCATCACTACGGTGGTTAATGATCGGTGCAAGCATCGCCCTCATTACTCTATTAGGCACGTTTGTTGGGCCTGGAAGCATTGAAAGATATTCCATGATTGTCTAGAGTAGCTAGCATGCGGGGTTTATTTATAATTAGAGATTTTTCAAACGATCTTTGGCACTAGTTTGAATCAAAAAATTTTTTGTTCCTTCGGGAACCAAATGCTCCCATTTTTGATCACTGACAATCAAATTCCGGATATTGGTTCCAGACAGAACGTATCGGTCCAAAAATGGAATGGAAACAACCTGAACAGATCTTTTTGAATAAAGGTGATCTGTCAGCGGATCATTTGAGAAGACGATCTGGAATTGAGGAACGATGCCGTCTATCATCTCAATCCATTTTACATGATCGTCCAGATCAGGAATCATGTAGATTGAAATTTTTTCTTTCATGAAATCGCCAATTGAAGATAAAATCATCTGTTTTCTTTCTTCGGCTGAAAATGGATCGTTTTTCTCCAGGGGTTTGTTTGAGCTTCCCAGTCCCAGCCACAGATTCTCAACTTTTGTCAGTGCGAATCTTAGTGCATCCAGATGCCCAAGGTGAAACGGCTGGAATCTTCCAATCAGCAAGCCATCCATAGCCATCTTTAGAAAACTGTTTTTAAAAAACTATCATAAACGGCAGTCTCACAAAAAAATTATGGGCTTTGTGGAGATTAATGGCGGGCACGGGGATGGCGGAGGACAGATAGTCCGTTCAGCAATTACGCTGTCCTGTATTACAAAAAAGCCCGTGCATGTTGTAAATATTAGAAAAAACAGAAAGGTTGCAGGGCTCAGACCGCAGCACGTTGCCGCCATCAGAATTTTGCAAAAAATTTCAAGCGCAAAAGTCACAGGGAACAAAACAGGATCAACTGAGCTGAGATTCATTCCAAAAGAGATCAATATCCGGACTCTAAACGAGGACGTTGGGACTGCCGGCAGCGTTTCATTAGTCATGCAGACAATTATTCCTCTTGCAATAGTTCTAAAAGAAAAATTAAAAGTCAGGATCAGAGGCGGAACAGACGTCTTGTGGAGCCCAACGTCAAGCTATTCGGAGATAATTTTAAGAGAAGCCTTTGGAAGAATGGGATTGAAATTCTCACTAGAGACAGTCAAAAGAGGGTATTTTCCCAGGGGCGGCGGGGAGACAAGGTTGGAGGTTTTTCCTTCCAAGGTAGGCCCCGTCTTGTTTTCTGGACGGACATCAGGCGAGGTTACAATTTTGTGTACATTTTCAAAGATTGCAGCCGAGCAAATCTCAAGGGAGGTAAAAAAAATCGAGAGGAAAATCCGTGAAAATTTTTCAGTAAACGTAAAGATCAAGGAAGAAAAAGCAGCTGACTCGGGTTCTTCAATACTGGTGTACAGCATCGATGAAAAAACGGTTTTTGGCATGGATTGCCTGTTTGATAAAAGAGATAATAGTTTTGATTTTGATGTGGAGGAATTCTTGGGAAATCCATATGCAATAGACGAAAACCTGGCAGACATGCTGGTATTGCCTGCTAGTTTGGCCTCGGGGAAGACGACTTTTGAGGTAAAAGAGATCACCCCGCATCTGGAAACAAACCTGTTTGTTACATCAAAAATCACAGGTTGCAGGTACGGGATTGGCAGATTGCCCACAGGATACCGGGTAATTGTCGAAGGGACGTCGTCATCGTCATCATACTCCGGCATCAAGTAATGCTGCAAAGAACAAAATTGCCACAGACAAGACAACGGTTACTTCACCAAGAATGATAATTTTTTTTCTTAGTCTTTGAATCTGTTCCTCAGGCATCTTATTTGACATGATCCTGTCTTCCACGTCTTTTCGAATGACCCTGACATGCACTGCATAAGTAATGATTAGCAAGACAACAAGGATAATTTTTACAATCAGAAAGTGTCCGTAGCTTGTCTGAACAAGAATGTCAGGCTTGCCCAACAGCTGATGAGACGTGTAAAGTCCCGTGGCCATCAGAATTATCAGTGAGGGAACAGCTATTTTGTTAAATCGTCTTCCAACACGAATCATGATTTGCATTCTTTCTTCAATGGAATTTGACATGGTTTTGAGAATCGGAGAAAATACGATTCCAATAAACAATGAACCCCCAACCCAAATAGCTGCCGATACCAGATGAATCCACGTGATAATTGCCTGTTCCATGACAGCCATGAAATGAGATGCTTCAAATCAAATATTATGTATTTGGATCTTGACAACCTTTTTTAGTTGTACGCAGTCTGATACCATTGAAATGGCATTACAAAGTAAAATGACAGTTTATGCTGCAATAGCAGGAGTTTTAGCATTAATGGGGGGAATTGTCTACTATGCCAGTTTAGATAATGCCGATCTTGAACAGGCAGCCATTGAATTAGACGACGTTGAATTAAGGGATGTCAATATGCTCAAAAATCAAGCAAAGTTTGACGTCACTTTTCTGATAACCAATCCAAGTGAAAAGACATTCACGGTCTCACAGATAGGATATCAGTTGTATGGTGACGGTGTTTTGCTAGGATCAGGACAATACTCGACTGCAGACATTGCGTTGCCAGGACGGGCAGTGTTTTATCCAGGAGCCCAAGTCCCATTGAAGAGCACGTTTGTTCTCAGCTTGTCAGAGGAAAACTCTGAGATCTACAATTCCATGATAAATGATCAGGTCACTGATTTCTCAGCAGACGGCAGTCTTACTACTGAAAGTTCTTGGAGCATAGTTGAGAAGGAATTTGAGACCAGACTAAGGTAGGGAGTGGGCCGAGAGAGATTCGAACTCACGATCACCGCCGTGTCGAGGCGGTATCCTAACCAGCTAGACTACCGGCCCATTGAAGTACAAGACCAGATACAGGCATTATTAACGTTTAACAAAAGAAAGAAAGGTCGAATAAAAAGAGAAAAAGGCGTGAAACAGTTGACTGGAGATTTTACCGAAAGCGAGAAAAACGGATTCTACAAGGCAATCTATTCCAGAAGAGACGTCAGATCTCATTTTATCTCTAAAACGATTGAAGATGAAAAGCTGTCAAAAATCCTGCATGCAGCTCATCATGCCCCGTCTGTAGGATTTTCTCAACCATGGAATTTTATTTTAATTAAAAATTCCGAAACTAAAAAGAGAATCAAAGAGTCGTTTGAAAGAGAAAAGGACCGTTCGTCCCAATTGGTTGAAGAGCCAAAAAGATCAAGATATCTTTCATTCAAACTAGAGGGAATACTGGAATCCCCGGTAAATCTCTGTGTTACTTATGATCCATCAAAATTTGGTCCTTTTGTCATAGGGCGCTCAAGCATTCCAGAGGCGGGCCTATACAGCGTCTGCTGTGCAATTCAGAATTTATGGCTGGCATCCAGAACAGAAGGAATAGGACTGGGATGGGTAAGCATTTTGTCAAATGATACATTGAAGGAGGTTTTGGACTTGCCTGAGCATGTTGTTCCTGTAGCATACTTGTGTCTGGGATATGTTAACGAGTTTGCAGACAAGCCGGATCTTGAAACCTCAGGATGGCTGCCAAGATTGGAACTAAAGGATGTCGTATATTTTGAAAAATGGAACAAGCAGGAAGATTCCGGTTGGGAAGGCATTTCAGAGTTAATTAAAGAAAATCTTGATTACGCTTAAATAATTAAGAATGTCTTTTTGTGCTGGGCTTGTGGCGCAGAGTCGATTTGACGCGAAACATGGATAGCGCAGTAGCCTCCTAAGTTACAGATCGAGGGATCGAAGCCCTCCAAGCCCGTTAAAAAATTTGGAAATTTAAATACAAAGACAGGTTGTTCATTGTATGAAAGTAGTCGTGATTTCAGGAAGTCCAAGAAAAACAGCCAATACCCAATCTGTCATGAAATATGTTTACGAGTATGCAAGGACAAAAAATCAGGATACAAAGCTGATCAATCTGTCTGACGGTCAGGTTGAATGCTATAAAGGACCTGATGAAGACTACAACCAGGCAACAGTCGAGGCTGCAGATGATCTGATGAACGCAGATGTCTGGCTAATTGGCACCCCGATCTATAATTCATTTTTTAGCTCGGCCCTGAAAAATCTCTTCGAGTATGTGAATTACAAAAAAACAGAGGGCAAGGTTGCAGGAATGACAATTCTTGCATCAGGACAGATAGGGTTTACCGACGTCCAAACCTTGCTTACCCAGTTGCTTTCATATTTCAGAGTCATTACAAATCCCAAAGCTGTCTTCCTAACGACAGAATCAATTTCTGAAAATTCTGTTTCTGATGCCGATGCCCAAAACAGACTAGAGCAGATGGTCGATGAAACGTTGGAAATTGCATCTAAATTAGGAAGGTGATTTTTGACAGATTGCCAGTCAGAAAGACGTCTTGAAGCCAGGAAAATTCTTTTGACAGATTTTTAATGAGGTCTTGATTTTCATTGGGACGAGAGCCCGTATTCCAAAAAGAAGATCATCTGCAAGACAACGGATTTGGACAAACTCGGTGTTTCTGATATGATGAAAATCAAAATGAAAAAGCCAAATATAATGAATCGTTAAAAGGTTTCAATGGATCTGGTGGAGGAGGAGGAGGAGCCAACGCAAGCCTGCTCATGTAAATGCCATTTTGGCGGGGCCGTCAGTTGTCCTGGCTGTAAAAGCAATCACAGAACAGTGACTACATGCTCCCACTGTAACAAATAGTTCTATTTTCCTCTGGCTTTTCGTTCGGATGCAGCAAGCGTTTTGAGATTTGCAAGTTCCGTTTTCAATGATTCAATTTGCACAAGCGTCTGCAAATTAGATATCTCTTGGTTTAGTCTTTCGATCTCACTGTCTTTAATCTTGACAGATTCTTTAAGATCGTTTAGTTCCGCAGACAGCTCGTTTTGGGATTGTCTGATTTCCGTCAGGCTGACTTGTGAGCCAGAAGTTGCGGTTTGAACAGTCTCTGTGCTACTCGAGCTTTTTTTTTCGCCGTCAGTATGAGACGGAGCATGACTGTGCATGTAATCGGCGCTTTTTTGTGAAATCCAACATGTGAAGACCAGAAACCACGTGATGGGAACTGCCATAATGAAAACAAAGTTCAATATGGGCGCAAAGTCCACAAAGTATGGCCACAATCCGGTAAGAACTGCGGCAAAAACTCCCGTGGTAATTGTTGCCAGATGATTTCCCAGATACCCCACAAAATAGTTGGAAAAATCATTGTTTATAACAGTAATGCCGGCATCGTCCGCCTGCGCCGAGAATATAAGTAAAAAGAAAAAGGAAACCGTTTATTGGTCTTCCTCAGCAGCTGCCTTGGGCAGATCTGATTGTAGAATTTGGATTTTCTCTAGTAGTTCGGTTCTCAGATCCCTTGCAACTCGTCTGACTGTCGGCCTTGGAACGCCGAGTTCGTCAACAACCCTGCTGTAGATATCTTGCTTGTCGGTCACCCCTTTGTCAAGATGAGAATTAATTGCTTCTTTAATGATTGTACTTTGGTTTGTACGATTCAACGAATTCTAAATTCTAGTTGTTCTATATAAGACTATAACTTTTGAAAATATCAGAATGTCATTTCTGAAAATTGCAGATTTCTATTTTAAAAAAATAAATAATTGTCAAAGTCCCAACTCTAAAAATCGATCAGCGAAAAACGTACTGGGAACTATGAATTTTTCACCGTACTCTGTGTATCTATGAAAAATTCCAAGTGTGATTTCACAAGACTCTTATGATAAGAGACCGGATCGTTCCTAATGGCAACAGCTAATATTGAAACAAGTTTTGGAAAGATTTCATTTGACCTATTACCCGAATTAGCGCCTGAAACTGTGAGAAACTTTGAGAAACTAGCAAGGGAGGGATTCTATGACGGAACCCTCTTTCACAGAGTCATTCCCGGATTCATGATTCAGGGAGGAGATCCCAATACAAAGACAGACAACAAGGGCTCATGGGGCACGGGAGGGCCGGGATATACTATTAAAGCAGAATTCAGCTCACGTTCACATCTGAGAGGCATAGTTTCTATGGCCAGAGCGCAAGATCCGGACAGTGCAGGCTCGCAATTTTTCATTGTGACATCAGACAGTACCTTTCTAGACAGGCAATACACCGTGTTTGGCAGAGTCACAGAAGGAATGGATGTTGCAGACAAAATCGTCAGTCTTGACAGGGATGGCAGTGACTGCCCTCTAGAGAAGGCACAGATAGTTCATGTAACTGTGAAATAAATGGAAAGGAAAATTTTTTCGCTTTTATTCATCGTATCTTTGATTCTCATAATTCCGCCCATTTCAGCCCAAGAATTCACAATCAGTGAAAAGGCAGATCAGAGATCAGTCCAGGTAGAAATTAATGAAGACGGGGAAATTCAGGTAAAGCATGTTGTAAGATCTTCAAGTTCTGCCAAACAGTTAGGCTTGCTGGATGGCACCATCAAAAATTTATCAATTTCAGATGAAGACGGAAATGAGAGAACGCTTGCAACAATTGGCGACACCAATACAGTATTAATTCTGCCCTCAAACAGAGATTCAGTTATCAAATATCAGCTGGAAGGTGCTTTAGAATTTAAAAATGACTACTGGACATTGGATTTCCTGTATCTGGAATCAACGACATTCATAATGCCAGAAAATTTGGAATCAATCTATGTAAACGACAGGATAATAAACCTTGGAGAAAAAAGGGGGTTTGTCTGTCATGGATGCCAAATGGTACTAGAATACTCGTATGATGAGCCAAGCATTATCAAGAATGTAAAATGGGAGGACAGGGAGTTTGACGTGGAAATTATTTCATTTACAAAAATTAACGAGCTGGTTTTTGATCAGCCTTCAAAAAGCATGACTATAGATGTTGACGGGGAGGATAAATTTTTGACGGTTGTTATTCCGTTGGAACTGTTGTGGGAGCCGTACACCGTAATTTCTGACAATGAGAAGATTGTTGTAAGAACGGTAAACAATAACGGGACTCATGTTTGGCTGAACATGAGACCGGACACTTCTGGAGAAATCAGCATAATCGGGACCACCGTTGTTCCTGAATTTCCAATAATTGCCCCTCTTCTTGTAGCAGGGTTTTTGCTGATTCTAGCATTGCCACTTGTAAAAAAGCTCAGTCTCCACCACCAGAACCACAAGAACAAAATCCATATTCGTCTATCCTAGTATCACAAACCGGGCACTTTTCCCCATAATCTACTTCCCACGGCTCTTTTCCAAACAATCTAAAGTGATCGTCAATTTCTACGGGAATCTCTCGCTTTTTTTCCAATAAACTGTACAAGTATGCCAAGCATAGATATAAGTTCTCAGAGAGGGGTTAAAGTGGCAGGCAACAGAATGTGTCCGTCATCATTGCAGTGCAAGAGTGCCAGTCGAGTCCCGGCTAACAGGAAACATGGGAAAGTCGGATATTTTGACGTGCATCACACGTGTAATCAACACAATGCACGTTTTGACCGCCTGGACTGCCAGGTCTTTGAAAAATGTGAAAAGCGTGATTGTTATTGTTGTTGTTCTATGCAATAATTTGTTCTTCAACAAAATAATGCGTTCTATTGCCGCTAGAATTTTTCATTATTTCTTTGTTTGAGGCCATTTTTGCCAGGGCCTTTGAAACATCTAACGGGCTTGCAGACCACCCGTATTCCCTTAATTGTTCTACAGTTTCAGTCACTGTCCTTGGAGAGTCAAAGAACCTGCCTGTTTCCAAAATTCTCAGCTTGGACTTGATTTCTCTCTGATTGATGAATCTAGGCTTGTTGAACTCAGGCTCGAACGCTTCGGCATCATCAAGATGTTCCAAGCCAAACTGTGCAGGTTCGGATTCCCGGGTTTCTTGTGCGGCAGTTTCATAAACAATTTGGGCCTTGTTTTCAGGCAAGTGGCTGGAAAGACTTTCAATCACCTTACCAACTGTTTGGTTGTCAACATAGAAATCTCTGGAATCGACCTCAATCTCGTTCTCCCCACGCCTTAGTTTTATCCTAGCCAATGAAAAATATTCGGTTAGTTTTGATTTATTTTGCTAGCTCTAAGTAGATTTAAGATTAGATCAAAACTTTTACACAAGTAATTTGGTTTTTTTTCCATTTGAGTTAAAATGCAATTTTGTAATAATTAGGCATGAAATCATCCAAAAAGGGCGGTTTGATCGTATTGCTTGCTCTTGCCATGGGCATTTTTGGATATTCCCAATACGCCTCAGCATCGCAGATCGAGGTAAATATCACTCAAAGCCAGTTACTAGCCCAGACAGACTCGGGCTCAACCTATAATGTTGAATTAGAGTTTCAGAATCCGTCACTTTTAGTTTTAACGGCAGGTGAGACGGAATTCTTTGTATTATCAAATGACGAGATGGCCGGAAAAGGCAAACTAGAGCCGTTCACTCTCCAGCCATTATCTAACAGCTATGTTTCAGGGGAATTTCATACCAGTTCCCATGCAAGTGATCAGGTCAGATCGGTGAAGATTACCGGGGTTACAAAGTATGACATGGTACTGACATCTATCGATGTGCCATTTGTCTATCATCCAACAGAAGAGCAGGCAAGAGAATTTATACATCAAGAATAGATTCATCTCAAATGCTAACGGTTTTTGGTTCTGTAGCATTAGACACAATCCGAACCCCAAAAAAAACTCTCAAAAACGTATTGGGCGGAGCTGCAACGTTTGCAGCAGTTTCTGCTAGCAATTTCGTAGACACCGGATTGATTGCAGTTGTAGGAAAAGATTTTCCTAAAAGGCACCATGACCTGCTAGCAAAACGTCTTGATCTGAAAGGCCTTACGATAAAAAACGGAAGGACGTTTCGATATGACGGAAGATATGACGATACCCTGAGCACAAGAACTACCTTAAAAACGGAACTAAACGTACTGGGGGATTTTAAGCCGACGGTTCCAGAGGAATATAAGAAATCCCAGTTCGTATATCTTGCAAACAATGATCCAGGACAAAATACCAGACTGATTAGCGAGTTTGACAACGTAAAATTTTCAATGTGTGACACGATAGATTTTTGGATTTCAACAAAACGTCAGAAAGTAATCAAGATGATAAAATCCGTAGATGCAGTAGTAATCAATGATGAGGAGGCAAAGTTGCTCACAAAGGAATTCAACCTGATAAAGTGTGCTAAAAAAATGATGCAGTGGGGCGCAAAATATGTAATAATCAAAAAGGGGGAACACGGTTCTCTCATGTTCTATGACGACGTAATTTTCCCAACTGCAGGTTTCTCACTAGAGGATGTCGTCGATCCCACAGGCGCAGGCGATTCATTTGCAGGCGCAATGATTGGCTATCTGGCTAGTAAAAAATCCACCAGCCTTTCGGAAATTAAAAAGGCAGTAGTATATGGAAACGTAATGGGATCGTTTGCAGTAGAACGGTACGGGCTTGATGGCTTGCTAAGAATCAAGAAGGGAGACATCGGAAAACGAGTCAAAATGTATGAAAGGATGATTCGTTTCTAAGGTTCTGTGCAATCTTGGTGATATAGACATGGAATCACGGTCTTCTCCATATTGGGATTTATGCCTATACAGAATCCTTGCTCCGTTCCATGATCCTGAATCCCTCGTGTCCGAACACGTTCCTTCTGATATACTCCAGAGGGGGTTGTCGCCTAATTCGCCAGAATTCCTGAAAACCGCTGAGATGTCAGTGGATCAGGCGTGCAAAAATGGCGGAAATTCAGAAAAACGTGCAGGTTGAGCCAGGTAGGTGGAATTAGGCGACAGCCCCATTTCAGCTGTAGAAGATTGCACAGAACCAAGGAGGACAATCTTGAAAAATCTGGAAGATAGGAAAATACATCCGTGTCCTGAACGCCACCGTTTCAATCCGTAGAAGATCCATGCCTCAGACGTCCAAGATTATGTATATTTCCAGACATCTCCGACCTAGAGATCTGGCCACCAAACCAAGGAAAATCCGAATCCGGTGAAGTTCCATATCCCCAATTTTAGAACCGTTTCTAAAAAGACTTAAGTCCAATCATCATCCAAGTTGCTTTAATTGACGCAGGAAATTTCTGAAGATGTAGATCGTTTGGAAGCTATTTTCAAGCTTCAAAAGGGATTATCAGAAATGATGAAACTGGACAGGTATCCAAAGGACTCCGAGGGGAGGGTTTCAGCATTGGCTACTGCGATTGTGCACGAGGCAGTTGAACTACAAAGAACAACAAATTGGAAGTGGTGGAAAACCCCTACAAAATTTAACGAGGCAGAGGCCAGAGAAGAGCTTGTAGATATCTGGCATTTCGTGGTCCAGGCATCACTGGAACTTAACCTGTCGCCGGACGATATTCTCAGGGAGTACAGAAGAAAAAATGAAATCAACAGAGAGAGACAGAGAAACGGCTATTGAAGCGACTTTATCTTTTTTTCAATGACACAAAGATCAGTTTCATTGATCATGTCTTCTAAACGAATGTTGTCTTGAAAGTGTTTTATCTTGTTTTCAGACGATGTGAGAAACGGATCCGGGCTTGATGAATTTATTATTCTAAAGTTTGAATCAATCCCATTTTTATGCAATTCAAAAAGCGAATGGCCAGCTTTGTGTCCCCAGACTTCCTTTCCACAGACAATTATGGTCTTTACATTACTGTTCATAAAGACGTAATCAATGATTGAATCAATCCCCTTGTTCTCAGACAACAGTCTGCCGGCAACGCAAATCTGGTTCAAAATTTCAGAATTCTGGAGTTTTTTTAACAGATCGATGCTTGAAAGTGTACATACGGCTATAGACGAGTCGGGATTGCCCAGAAATCTTTCCTCAGGAATGGGCAGAATTACCTTGCAAAGTTCACCAATTGCTTGGCCTAGCGCATTACTCATAAGGCTTTACGCATTATTTTTGCAATTTCGTCAAGATTCCTTTTTGTCACTCCTGGATGAATCGGGATTGAGAGAACGCTTGATGCTGCCCAATCAGTTACGGGCAATCTTGTTTTTAGCCTGTAAAACGGGGTTTTATGGACCGGTGTCGCATAGTAGGCTGCCGCGCCAACACCTTTTTTGTTTAATGCTTTGAGCAGTCTGTCCCGCTTGTTTGAGGCAATTGTGTACAGATACCAGTTTACGTTTTCATGTTTTTTTGACTTTGGCAGATCGACTTGCAGATCAGAGATCAGTTTTGACAGGTAATTCGCATTGCTTTTTCTTGCCTTCAGGAACCCAGGCAGTTTTTTCATTTGTATGGTTGCAATAGCTGCGCTTATCTCTGGCAGCCTAAGGTTTAGTCCAAAGATCCGGGTATCGCATCCTTTTGCCATGCCGTGATTTCTTATCATCAACAACTTATCATGCAGTTTTTTGTCGTCTGTTACAACAAATCCCCCCTCGCCTGCAGTCATGACTTTTGCAGGATACATGCTATAGCAGCCCACTTCAAAGAATGTTCCGGCGTGCCTTCCTTTGTATACAGAACCCAAGGATTGAGCGGCGTCTTCAACAATTGGAATGCCGTGTTTTCTTGAGATTTCCGATAATTGTGATATGTCTGCAACGTTTCCATAGAGATGGACGGGAATTACGGCTCTAGTTTTCTTTGAAATTTTACGCTTGCAGTCCAGAGGATCAATCGTATAATCTTCTTTTTTGATATCTACAAAAACCGGCTTTGCGCCGACAGACAAAACAGCGTTGGCAGTTGCAACAAACGTAAAGGAAGGCAACAGCACCTCGTCGCCTTTTTTGATATCCAATGCCAAAAGAGCAGCCTGAAGGGCCGCAGTTCCGGAATTTACAGCAACGGCAAATTTAGATTTGGTAAATGACGAGGCCTGCTTTTCAAACTGTTGGACGTGCTTTCCGCCATGGCTGGCAGCAGACGTCAGTAGTGCTCCGTTTTGTAAAATTGATCTCACGGCTGAAACTTCCTCCTTGCCCACAATAGGAATATTGATTGCGATTTTCAACAGTAGTTCTGTTTATAACTAGTCTATAAATCTCCTCAGGAACACATGAATTTTTATATTTCAAAATTTGGCAAACGGCATTGTGAAATCGCGTAATCTAGAAAGAACAGATCCCGGATACAGGGTCTACCTGTACGTTTTCTATGTTTGTGGCTTCATCATGGGATCATCCCTTGTCTTTGGGGTCTATGTTACAATGCAAGAGTGGCTGGCAAATGGGACTTATGTCATGGGAGAGGCAATACACAATACGGCAATCCCCTTTGAGAATTTTGCCAGGGTTTCAACGTGGATCTTCTTTTCGACAATCATTGGGTGGTATTGTGTTTCAAGAATTGGGTGGAAAAGGACTGCAGGAAACAAAATTGTCGGAGTCAAAATGGCTCTATTGCAAGTAATGCTGCTGGGTTTTTCAATAATTGCGTTATACGAAGTGTTGTACAATTTCACTGTTCTAAACGCACAAATTGCAGCCAAGATAGTTGATGGAATGGTCCCCGACATTGACAGGTTATCAGTAGCGTATCCTGATCCTGATCGTCCGTGGAATTTGGTTTTTGCAACCAAGGTATTCCTTGCCGCATTCATTATCAGCACCCATGCATTCTATCTTAGCATAAAGCCAAGAAAAAGTTTGGACGACTATAAAGAATAAAGACACGTAAAAACTATTTTTTTCTGGCTTGGTGTAATTAAACATGGGACTTTGGCTCAAACGCAAATGATCTAAAATACAAAAGATGCAGGACCGCTCTTTCAGATTATGATCGCCTGAAAAGAGGACACGCCGGGACAGGCTCATAACAGGAAGGGAGAGATGCGGGGTTTGCGGAACCGGATTTGACGCGACTGACGAATTAGGAAGAAGGCACAAGAAAGATTGCAAATAAACCAAAAAAGGCAAGAGGGAAGAAAGATGTCTTGTTTTGCAGTGGTTTTGGCGCCCTTCCAATGGCCTCAAGATTGGCAGTCCAATTGAGTTCAAGGTTGATGTTTGGGACGTTTCTGGGCCTAGCAGGACTGACTGCCCGGACAGGGCTTCCAGAAAATTCTCTCCGGCCCTTTCTTGTAATTTTCAATCGGCAGCCCCGACCCCCTCCCCCAACGGTATACGCCCCATTGAATTTCCACCATGCAAAATCTCAAAATTGTTTTGAATAGCTTTATAGGCATACTTTGTAAGAGCTGTTTTGGTTTGGATGTATTAGAAAAAGTTGACTTGATTGAAAAGCCTCCAACCGAAGAAGTGGTTACCAGAGATGAACTCACCGAACTATTCAAGACAAATTCGTCACCAAACCATTACATCGGATTAGAGATATCGGGATTTTTACATCTAGGAAGTTTAATCAGTACCGGGTTCAAAATTAACGATTTTGCAAAAGCCGGCGTCAGATGTAAGATCTTTCTTGCAGATTGGCACACTATGATTAATGACAAACTCGGCGGGGATTGGGAAACAATTTCCAGGGTTTCAAGGTATTACCAGGATGCCTTCAAACTGGTCTGTCCTGATGCAGAGATAGTTCTAGGATCAGGGCTGTATGAGGAAAAAACGGGGTATTGGTCTGAGCTTGTACGGTTTGCAAAGCATATGTCAATAGCAAGAACAATGAGGACCCTTACAGTTATGGGGCGCTCAGAAGACGATGACAAGATTGATGTTGCGAAATTACTGTATCCGGCAATGCAAGCAGTGGACATCCACTCGTTGGATGTGGATATCGCTCATGCAGGAATGGATCAGAGAAAAATCCACATGCTGGTTCGCGAGGTTTTTCCAAAAATGAGATGGAAGGTTCCGGTAGCCGTTCACCACAGACTGCTTCCGGGGCTATCAAAGCCGGCTGACCCGGCTGAAACCGTAGGCAAGATGAGCAAGTCGGATCCAAATTCAGGCTTGTTTGTCCACAATTCTGACGAGGAAATCAAGAAGAAGATCAGCATGGCATGGTGTGAGGAAGCAAACGTTGGGAACAATCCCCTCCTAGAAATTGCAAGGACGGTGATTTTCCATGAGTTTTCTGAGATGAATGTGGAAAGGCCAGAAAAATTTGGCGGAAATGTCTCATATGCAACCTATGAGGAGCTAGAGTCTGATTTTGCAAACAAAAAACTGCATCCCAGTGATTTGAAGCAGGCAGCGGGCAGCTATCTTGTAAGGATCGTATCGCCAATCAGGGACAAGCTGAATCCTAGCGACGAAATTTTTGAGGCAATCAAGAGGAGCTACTAACCTTAAGATCAGGGCTTGCCTGCCTGTTCTTCTAGGTTGTATTTTGATTTGTATCCTCGGGGGTTGATCAGCAGGTCTTTGTAGGTATAAGTTGAGGAATTTCCAACAATTACGGTGCTGAGCATTCCAAGCTCGCCTGAGTGATTTGGCAGGTTTTCCAAATCAGTCAGCACCACGGTTTCAGACTCCCTGAACGCGCCCTTGATGATTGCCACAGGTGTCGCCGGTTTTCTATACTTTAGAAGAATTTTTCTCGTATCCTGAAGTTGACGGACCCTTTTTTTGCTTGCAGGGTTGTAAACTACAATTACAAAGTCGCCTTTAGCTGCTGCCTCCACTCTGCTTTCAATAACCTCCCACGGGACAAGCAGGTCACTCATGCTGACTACGGCAAAATCAGTCATCAGCGGAGAGCCGACTATTGAAGCGCAAGAGTTCAGGGCCGAGACGCCCGGAACGACTTCCACCTGCAATCCGTCTTTTGGATTCCATCCGGCTTCTGCAAGGGTTTCATAAATCAAACCGGCCATTCCGTAAATTCCGGGATCCCCGCTGGAAACCAGGGAGACGACTTTGCCGGATTTTGCAAGATCAATGCACTGGCGTGCACGCTCAACCTCCTGTGTCATCGCATAGCGATAGACGGTTTTGCCTTCAATGAGGTCCTGAACCAAATTTACGTATGTCTCATACCCGACAATAGTATCGCTCTCGGAGATTGCCTCTTTTGCTCTAAATGTCATGTGATCATGGTGTCCCGGACCAACGCCTACAATGTTTAGTTTCCCAGTCAGCAACAAATGAAATTCCTTTTTGAATAATTTATCCGTTTAGAGGTGTGTTTTCTATTGGAAGGGATCAACAAACGGACAGTTAACAACATGATCGCTGTTTGTTGGTCTTGCCATGCTTACTGAGATCAGATTATCATCCATAAAAGAATCAATGTCCGACTTTGTTTCAAGTAATTTTGCAGAGTCGTCGTCGTTCCATTCCACAAGATAAATTCTCCACATCGGGCTGTAGTCTTCATCGTCTGGCCCGGCCGAGGCGATTCCGGGCTGGAAACCCAATGGGCCGGTTCCTGCAATTCCGTTTCTGAATTGGAACAGATCGGCTGCTGCAGGACTGGCAATTAAATTGGCTGATGATGGTGATGAGACAACGCCCATTGTTTGGGCTGGGCCGGAGGGAGTCGCATCAGTGGCGATACAGTAAACGGTTCTTCCATCAGGTCCCCACCCCCTATGAGCAACAAAGGTTACGGTCATCTCTTCGGAGTCAATTTCAGTAATTTGACTGCCTCCGTACGGCATGTCATCAGAAATGGTGCTGTTAGAACGGACTGGCATCTGTCCTTCAGGCCAAACTATTTGAGGAGTGTTCAAAACAATCCCGGTCTCATGATATTGTATTCTTTCGCTTTCTTTGGCCTCTAGAATTTCTTCCTCGTTTTCAAAAACCGTTTCTTTTTGACCGGGCTTCCATGTAACTTCGACTAGGGAGCCAAGTGCGCTGTATTTTGACTCTTGTGCAGGAGTGGATGAAAATACCTCGTGCTGGTATCCAAGAATTCCTTCCCCCTTGACGCCGTTCTTGAAGAGGTATATTTTCTGTAGCGCGTTTTGAGGAGCCTCAGCAAGAGGAGGCGCAGTCCGGACTTTCCAGCCTTGCTTTTCAGTAAGGAAGTCAGAGTACTCTTCATCGCTTCCATCAGTAATGACATACAGGACATCGCTTCCTTCAAAAATTCCCTTGTGCATCGGAATCGTGACAGGAACGTTTGCTTTTGCAAGAAGCAGCGACGGCTTTTCTTTTTCAAACTCAATTTTTTGCATTATTACTTCAGTCGATTGCCCGCGAATCCAGCCGTCCACACTTACTGTAGAGGTAAACTGTTTTGAATTCAAAGAGCGCAATCCGACTGCAGCTCCTGTAAATTCAAAACTCCCGGACTCTTTTTCTGAGTCAATCAACGACAAGCCATACACTGTCTTTCCATCAACGCTCCACACAGGCTGGCCTTTGGCCTCTTGAGAACTTATCTCATGAAGAACTGCCAGCTGTACAGGCTCGCTTGAGGTGTATGTGATAGAGCCGTCATAAAGGGTTCCCCGGTTAGGCGACAAGACTAGTGCCAGCTGGTGATTCTCGTTTCCCTGGCCCGGATCTTGGGATGACTGGATCGTCTGAGTAAAATGAATCTTTTTTCTAGAGCCGGCATCTACAAATTGATCAGAGAATGTAGATATTGAAACTATTCCCAAAACCAAAACCCCAACTGCGGCAATTGCTATTGCTTTTTTCACTATAACGTCAAGCCCTGTTTTCCCTTAAATGACTTTGTCTTAGTTGATTCTGTCAAGTTCAAACTCATTGTGCAGTGCGCGGACAGCTGCGCCGGTATCAGAATTTTTTACAACAAATGCAAGATTCATCTCTGATGAGCCTTGTGTAATCATTGAGACGTTTACCTTGTTTTTCTGTATTGAGCCAAAGACTTTGGAGGCTACGCCCACAGTGCCACGCATTCCGGAGCCTATCAAGGCAATTATTGCAACGTCAGTTGTCACTTCAAGCTTTTTGATTATTTTTCCCAACAGTTCCATCTCAAGTGCGCTGACTGCCCTGTCAAGATCTGTATTTTTTACCACAATAGTAATGCTTGATTCGGAAGGATTCTGAGAGATCATCATGACATTAATGCCGGCCTTGGCCAGCGTTGCAAAGATCTTGGCAGCTGTTCCCGGATTCCCGACCATGCTGCCCCCTCTAATGTCAATTAGGCCGTTATTCTTCACGTTGCTGACACACTTTACAGTATTTCTTGCCGATGCAGAAGGCGATGCAGTTACAAGGGTTCCCTCGTTTTTTACATTAAAGGAACTTCTTATCTTCATTGGAATTTTCTTTGAGATCAGCGGCTCAAAGGTACGTGGATGGATTTGTTTTGCTCCAAACAGCGCCATTTCAATTGCTTCAACATAGGAAACTTCCTTGAGAAGTTTTGCGTTTTTGACAATCTTGGGATCAGCCGTCATTAACCCGTCCACATCGCTCATCAGCCATATCTCGTCTGCCTTCAAACAAGAACCGATGGTCGTTGCAGAATAGTCAGAGCCGCCCCTTCCAAAGGTTGTCACATGTCCGTGCTGATCGGCACCTGCAAAGCCGCCTACAACCGGAATCGTTCTCTTTGAGAACAGTCCGTCAACGGTCTTTGAGACGCGGAGTCTGGTAGTATCCATTAACGGTTTTGACTCGCCAAAGTTTGAATCAGTCACAATCCCTACCTCTTTTCCGGTAAGCGGGACTGACTTTTTTCCCGTATCACGAATGGCGGCAGATACCAGCTTTACGGACAGCCTTTCTCCAAATGAAATCAGATAGTCCATCGAACGGGCAGTTACTTCGCCCAACAAAACCATTCCGTCAATCAGGGCCAGCAGTTCTGCAAAATCCTCATCAAGCTGCGAGGCCAGCTTTTTTCTAACGTCATTTTTTTTGATTGTCTGTGTTGCAAGATGTTTGTGGCGACTCGTAATTTTTGATGCAAGCTTTTCTGCCTTGGGCTTGTTTTCTCTTTTAATTGATTCAGAGATTTCGATTAGGTCGTCCGTGGTCCCGCTAGTGGCAGAGCAGACAAGTACGAGTTCGTTTTTCCTTGACAGTGTACTGACATGCTTTGCCACGTTCTGGATGTCTTTTGCAGATGAAATGGATGTTCCTCCGTATTTTATTACAAGTCTCATTTCAAGATTACCTGAACTAGTTAATCTTTAAATGCTTTAACTTTCCACGCGTGGGGCCAGGTAAAAGTGGATTCTTCCTATATTGGCAACCTTGAATTCAATTCTGAGGGGTTTTGCGCTTGAGAATTCACATGTGATAAATCCCGCATTGGTTCCCACCGCCTTGACAACCGGGTTAAGGTATTCGAGGCTGTATGTTCCTACACCGTCTTCCTTGGATGAAATTTCTTCAATATCCTCCTCTGATTTGTCAATGTCTATTGTCACTTCGCCAGAATCGCCCTTTCCAGAAAAGTCTGCCTGGGAGTCCGAGGTCTGTATAGTAAGATAGTCAGAGACCACCTGGACGTCTCCTAAAATTTTATCAAACTTGGAAGAAGACAGGATGATCTTCGAATCGTACGGAATTTTTGGTAGCGGGGTATCAGTTGCCGAGCTTTCAATTAGTCGCATTTTGTATTTTTTATTTTTTCCGACAGTTACAAGCAACATGTTTTGGTCTGAAATGCTTATTTCTATGCTGTCTTTCTTGTCAGCCCGTTTGATTAGTTTTGAAAATTCGTCGATTCTGACGCCGAATTTTATTTCGTTGTCGCATTCGTATTTTTCAAATGCGGAATTAGGCCACGAGATGTCTATTAGTGCGACATGAGAAGGATCCATTCCCCTAAAGGAGATTCCTTCTGCAGTGGCAGTAAAAGTGGCTTCCTCAACCAGAGTGGAGATTGCAGATATGATTGCCTTGAGATCATCAGATCCGCTGGTTTTTGCGCCAAAAGTCAAATCAACTTTCCTGACGAATGTTCCAGTTAAAAGTTATGCGTAGTTGCGCCAGGTATGCTTGCATTTTGTACAGCGGTAAAATTGGGTTGTAGGTTCATCGGCACTTCTTGTTTGAAGCATCCACCAGACTGCCTCATCATTTCCGCATTTTTCGCATTCAATTTTGATTGTAGGATGAGACTCTTCCCCCTCGTTTGATTCAAAGGCCAGAATGGATTCCTCTACGGGTTCGTCTGCCTTTTTGGTTTGTTTTTCTTCCTGTCCTTCAGAATAGTCACACTTGGGGCATTGAAGGCCAGAATCGCCCTTTTTTAATTTGGCCTCACATTTGGGGCAAAACCTCAATTCTAGCTTACCTGAATTTTTGAGTTAAATAATTTCTTGAACTCATCGGCCTTTTTGATTGCCGAATCAGCTGCTTTTTGAATCCCTCCAAGCGGTTTTGATTTTGAATTGATTCTCATCCAGCACTCGTTTGTGAGCGGATGCTTGACTATAACGCCTGCAAAATCAATGTTTGAATCCTGTAGGAGCTCATGTTGAATAATATACAAAATTCCAATATCGGTTTCTGTCACTGAAAGGCTGATTTCTTTGGGTTCGGAACTGATCACTTGTGCGTTCATGTATTCAGAAAAAGCACTTATTGCGGATATAAACCAATGCCTCCAAATTCGAACAATTCAGATTAGGTCGGCCTGAGAAGCGATGTGTGGTTAGCAGACTCTGATCATACATAAACGAATTTACGCTGCATTAGGCCAAGCAACCCTTCCTGCCTGTTCTTCCATTATTCCGTGCCCGAGTCTAGGCTAATGCGCAGACAAAAGTGGTTCGAAGTTAGCAGACTCTGATCAGGTGGACACAATGCCATACCAGACCGACCGTACAACACAAGGTTCTCCGTAAAATCAGGCGTGAACGGGAAGTGTAGATGAATGTTTTACGCCTAGAAAGTTGAGTGCCCGGTGTTGTACGTTTTACTCTGGTAATTTTAGACAGATAATTTGCCATTTGCAAGCATCTTAATCGATTGGCTTGATGCAAATTAGTTTGTGCGTTATCCGAATCTGCTAATTTCGAGTCAACTCAGGCGTTCTGACAGCGCGTGCCTCATCTCCTCCTGATCCTGTTCGTATCTCTTGTGTCGTCCTGCCTGCTCTTCTTCCCCAGCAGTCGTCGTATCATCAGTTCGTCCTTGCGCGTCGACGTCATTTTTGTGTAAGGATGGATCCCGGATCTAGATCAATCGTCTGAAAATATTTGCGGGTTTGATCAAATATGTTGGACATTGCGCGGTGCCGCAAGATGCCGCCTGCCGGCTTGGCATGTATGACCAGCTTACAACCGCGATATTTTGATCCAGGCGATTACGCATAAGGTCTGGCATACTACGTCCCGGTTATGACTATCAGAAAATGTTTACAGGTTCACCAGAAGGATTACAGCAGAGCAAACCCCCATCAGAGCGTACATGAACTTTCTATACCTTGGATGGAGTGTTCTCAGCAAGCTACTTTGCCACCAATACGGAAACCCTGCATTTGTGCATTACAAAGTTCGAGACGCTGCCCAAAAGCATCTCCCTTATGCCCCCAAGATCCCGGGAGCCGATGACCACCAGATCAATCCCGTTTTTCTTCTGGTTGGCATAGTTTGAGATGAGCGAGCCCGGGTGCCCCTTGAGAATTTTCGTCTGAACTCGTATGTCACGCCTTGCTGCGCCGTCCTTGATTTTTTCCAAGGCGTCTTTGGCATCCGAATACATTACCTCCTGTGCGGCCCTTACGTTGCGGTACGACAGCGGCGAGAAGGGCAGTACATAAAGCGCGACCAGGGAGGCCCCGTACTGCTTTGCAATTCCCATTGCCTCATTGACTGCGTTTTTTGATTTGTTGGAGGCGTCTACCGGCACCAGGATTTTTTTATAGCCTGTCATTTGCCCTGTCACCTAGCCTGCAGCCTCGGCTCCCTTCCAAGTACAAGGTTGCGAACCCTGACCATTTTTCTGGCAAGCATAAACCCCGCGCCGGACATTGAGCTTCCAAGTATGATGTGCAGTATGTTAGAATCCTGCTGTGGCGCGACAAGCATGACATACGCAAATCCCGCAATCATCAGTACCACGCCGAATGCCGCAAACAGGGCCATCATGGTAGGTACCCGCGCAGGAACAGGCGGCAGTGCCTTTTCGTCAGATGAGATCTCTGAGAAGTCAAGATCCTTGCAGACATGGCAGCAGCGGTGCCGCTTTTTGTTTTGCCAGCTGGTCGTTAAAAAGAAGAACTCTTGGTGGCACGAGTCACATTTTCTTTTGGGCAGTGTGATGTGTCCGTTGTCATCAAAGTCCTGGCCGACCTTTTTCATGCATTCCCTGCAAAAGTATCCGGGAACCCTCCACTGCTTTTGAAAGTTGTACTTCTTCCAGCCAAGCGTGACATTGCAGCCGGTGCACGAGGTCATGCGCCCCCTCCTCCCGAGGATTCGGGTGCCTGGTTCTTGCCAAGCACCTGCGCAATTCCCTTTCTTGCTTCGATTATTGGCAGGAAGATTATGAAGAAGGACGCTACGCTGACCCAGACGACTGATATTCCGACCCAGGCGCTGTATGCCAGTATGTCAAATACCATGCCGGATGCAATAAGCGGCATCGGCCACGCAATGATCAGTACCAGGGTCATGATGCCCCCGCCCTTGAGGCTGAACTTGAACGCCTTTTTGAGGGTCTCCTCGTTCTCGGTTACCTGGGCAGACTCGGCCTCGGTCAGCTCGACAAGGGTGATCTTCTCCTTGAGATCCTTCCAGTCAAAGGTCGACTTTGTTGCAAGGCTTCCGATTACAGTTATCGCACCGCCTGTCAGAATTCCGGCAATATTTCCAAACAGCATCGAGTAGTTGTGGCCTAGGCTGTCAAGGTTGATCTGGCCTCCGTACTCGGGCAGTGATGCTGCGACCGCCAGCCAGGTGGTCAGCGCAACGCCCAGGCCGATTATCGCGCCCGAGGTGGCAGCGACCCTGTTTGTCCGCCTCCAGAGAATCGTCAGTGCGATCGGGATTACCGCCGCGCCGATTATGATGCCCATTGCAAGGTACACAAAGCCCAAGCTCAGTCCCATGTATAGCAACATTACTGCAAGGCCCCCCATCCCTAGGCCGAACCCAACAATCGTCGCCCTGGAAACCTTGACGAGCTTTCTGCCGGAGGCATTTGGGTTCTTGTACGTCCGGTATATGTCATATGTAATCAGCGAGGAGACGGCAATCAGCTCCGCGGATCCCGCGGACGTCACTGCCATGAACAGCATCGTAAGCACCATGATTGCGCCGACCTCGCCCATGAGCGCAGTTGCGGCCGCAGGAACCACCAGTCCCAGCTGGACCTGTGCGGGCGTCAGGTCAACGTCCAGCGCGACTGCCGTGAGCCCCATCGTAGTGGCCAGGGTAAACGGAATTGCAAACCAGCATGCGCCGCCAAGCAAAAAGCCCTTTACGGTGGAGGACGGTTTTGCGGCAATCGCCCTCTGCCAGTATGCCTGATCAACGAAGACGGTTCCAAAGTTTCCCACTATGTTGATGATGCCAAACATCAGGCCTCCGATTGAGGCCATCGTCAGGAACGCGCCTGCCGCGTTTCCTTCAATGGGCCTCAGCTCGGCGGCCTCGACAAGCTTGTGGTACATTCCCTCGACGCCGCCGGTGATGTCGCTGTTGACGTATACGGCCGCAACGAATGTCAGGATTACGACGAATATGATTATTGTATGCATATAGTCGGCAACAAAGGTTGCCTTGAGGCCGCCGACCAGGGTGTAAATCATCACGCCAACGGGGATCAAAAAGGCGGCAAGGGATATGTCCATCCCAGTCAGGCCGTTGACCACTGCGGAGCCGCCAAGAAGAAGCATTGCAGTCACGATCATATTGGTAGTCAGCGCAAAGACGAGGAACACCTTGTGCGAGCCGTTGCCATACCGCGCACGAATGATTTCTAGGAACGTGTGCGCGTTTGGCGCCTTGCGCTTTAGCTCAATGGCCAGGATTCCAAACAGGAGGACCTGGATTGACGCGCCTGCCGCATACCAGAACGGGCCGCTGATCCCGTACTGGTACGCCACCGTGGATGACTGGAGCAGGGTTGCCGCCCAGGTCCAGGCCGAAACGATTGCGGCCGCAGTCAGCCCGGTCTTTATAGTACGGCCCGCAGTATTGAACATCTCGGAGGTCTGGTTGACGCCGAGGTATCTCTCCTCGATCTTCACCTCGACTGTAATGATGACGGCAAACACCGCACCAAGGCCGACGACGACTGCCCAGCCTATCCATTCAGGCAGGGCCTCGCCGATTGCAAACCCCTCTGAGATCTCGCCTGCCCCAAAGGCTGCATGTGGGGAGCACGCGGCAATTACGGCAGCTATGGCAAAAAACGGAAGAACTCCCACGAGATTTCCATGCCTCATGAAACCCAATGAGGCGGGATTTACTTAGCAGTTCAAGAGGTTGGTTTCTTTAAATATGAAACGCCTGATCGGGTACCGGGTTTCAGTCGATGTCGGCAAAAAATCAGTACAGGCTGTACAGCCGGGACAGCGACAGCCGGTCTGACGGATTGACGGTCGCAACCTTTCCGTCCACCCTTACCTCGTATGTCTCAGGATTAACCTCGATCTTCGGGGTAAGGCTGTTGTGAACCATGTCCTTTTTTCCGATATCGCGGCAGTCTTTTACGGGGACAAGCCTCTTTTTGACGCTGATCTTGGATTCCAGCCCCTTCTCCAGCGCCAGCCCTGACGTAAACGTAAGCGATGTGGAGTGCCTTGCCTCCCCTAGGGCGCCAAACATGGGCCGGTAGTAGACCGGCTCCGTGGTGGGAATCGATGCGTTTGGATCCCCCATCAGCGAATATGCCACGAGCCCCCCCTTGATTATAAGCTTGGGCTTTATTCCAAAAAACTGCGGCGTCCAGACTATGATGTCTGCCAGCCTTCCAGGCTCAAGGGAGCCGACATGCCCGGAGATTCCGTGGGTGATTGCGGGATTGACTGTAATCTTTGCAAGGTACCGCTTTACCCGGAGGTTGTCGTTGTCCCCGGTCTCGCCGGCAAGCGGCCCGGTCATCCTCTTCATCTTGTCTGCAGTCTGCCAGTTTCTTGTCGTAACCTCGCCGACCCTTCCCATGGCCTGGCTGTCCGAGGACATCATGCTTATTGCCCCGATGTCGTGCAGTACGTCCTCGGCGGCAATTGTCTCCCCCCTGATTCTTGACTCGGCAAAGGAGACGTCCTCGGGAACCGAGGGGTTGAGGTGGTGGCAGACCATCATCATGTCAAGGTGCTCTGCCAGCGTGTTGACGGTAAACGGCCTCGTGGGGTTTGTAGACGACGGAAGGACGTTAGCCTCGCCTGCCATCTTCATGATGTCAGGCGCATGGCCGCCGCCTGCCCCCTCGGTGTGATAGGTGTGGATCGTTCGGCCGCCGATTGCCTCAATCGTGTCATCCACAAAGCCGCACTCGTTTAGCGTGTCGGTATGGATGGCAACCTGGGTGTCGGTCTTGTCGGCCACGCGCAGCGCGGAGTCTATTGCAGCAGGAGTTGAGCCCCAGTCCTCGTGCAGCTTCAGGCCGCAGGCTCCCGCCTCGATCTGCTCGATCAGGGCAGGCTCCTGCGAGTCGTTTCCCTTGCACAGGAACCCAAAGTTGAGGGGAAGCTCTTCTGCTGCCTCGATCATCCTGTGGATGTTCCAGGCCCCCGGGGTGCACGTGGTCGCTTTTGTCCCGTCGGCCGGACCCGTGCCGCCGCCGATCATCGTAGTCGTTCCGTTGCAGATTGCATCAATGGCCTGCTGCGGCGAGATAAAGTGGACGTGTGAGTCTACTGTCCCCGGGGTGCAGATCGTGTGCTCGCCGGCAATGACCTCGGTGTTTGAGGAGATTACCATGTCGATTCCGTCCATGACGTTTGGATTTCCCGCGTTTCCAACGCCGGCTATCCTGCCGTCCTTGATTCCAATGTCGCCCTTTACTATTCCCAGGATTGGATCCAGTACAATCGCGTTGGTGACTACCAGGTCCAGTGAGTTCTCCCTTGTGACGCCGCTTGCCTGGGCCATTCCGTCCCTTGCGCTTTTTCCGCCGCCAAAGACTGCCTCGTCGCCGTACCTGAGGAGATCCCTTTCGATCTCTATGATTAAATCGGTGTCCCCGAGTCTTATCCTGTCCCCCGTTGTCGGGCCGAAGAGCTCGACGTATCTCCGCCTTGGAATTGCCAGCGTCACAAAGAGACCTCCCTGAATCCCCTCTCCCTTGCCCTTTGAAGCGCCTCCGTCCTTTTCTCGTCAAGATTCCCGTTGACCAGCCCGCTGAATCCAAAGACGATCCTTTTTCCGCCGTACTCGACAAGATCCACCTCCCTGGAGTCACCCGGCTCGAATCTTACAGACGTTCCCGCAGGGATGTTGAGATGAAACCCATAGGCCCTTTCCCTTGCAAAGGAGAGCGCCTTGTTTGCCTCAAAAAAGTGCGTGTGCGAGCCGACCTGGACCGGCCTGTCGCCCGTGTTGGATACACGCAGGGTGACGGTGTTTCTTCCCACGTTGGCAAGGATCTCGCCGTCAGATATCATGTACTCGCCGGGCCTCATGCATATCACACTATGGGGTCGTGGACCGTGACCAGCTTTGTCCCGTCCTCAAAGGTGGCCTCCACCTGAATTGAATGAATCAGCTCCGGAACCCCGGGCAGCACGTCATCCTTTGAGAGGACCCTCCTTCCGGAGCTCATAAGGTCGGAGACGGATCTTCCGTCACGCGCCCCCTCCAGGATGTGATCCGTGATTAGTGCCACGGCCTCCGGATGGTTTAACTTTAGGCCCCTGTCCTTTCTGCGCCCGGCAAGCTGTGCTGCCAGAAAGACATGCAGCTTGTCCATCTCCCGGGGGGTAAGCATCATTGAAGCGACTAGCCGGTCAATGTATTTAATAGTTAAAGGCGGTCTTCACATATGTAACCCGACTCGTGGCGGCGCAGACGGTGACGTGCGGATCTGCAGGCAGCCCTGCTTGAACTGTTTCGGGTTTGAGGTCGTTTTGTGGGGAAATTTTGGGAAGGCTGTACGGCATCTCTTCAAACGATTCTCAGCTTGAAGACAATCGCGCGCCTGTTCTGTCCCTCGGAGTTTGGTCGCGTATCCATGTAATGAGAGACATATTCCAGCGTGTACCGGTAAACGAGACGATTGGGCTCTCGCTTTTCGAAATACAGCAGCTTAAAATCTCCGTCTCTTGCATATCTGATGATACTTTTGTTGCCTCTAGCCATCTCTTGGTCTCCATCCCCCTCTCCATCATACTCCACAACCCCATTCTTTACATCTACGCGATCGTTGTATTTCCGCCCCCAACTCTGATCAGATGGGGAGCTGATCAGGATAACAACCTTGTTCTTTATAGACGGGCGTATTCCGCCGGAGTTTTTGACCTTAAATCGCTCGTACAACTGTTTTTCCGTAAACGCCTCTCCGATGCGTGGAATGATTGGGTTTCCGGTCATGTCTGGTGCGGCGTTTGATGGTTGTTTGGACTGACCGAACTCACGGAAATGCTGGTCAACCTGATGATCCCTGTCTGGTGCGGCGTTTGATGGTTGTTTGGACCGGATGTTGACTCTGTCGTCTTTAGATGCAACGACATCTTCCCTCATCTTCTTTGGAGGCCTAGCTTTACCATGTTTATCCAAAACCCAGTATGCCTCTAACCGATCCTTCGCTGGCATGTTGATTATGGCAGATGCTGGATCATCGCGGTATTCTTTTTGTTTAACATACCAGACTTTATGCGTAATTGGAAAATCTGATCTAAAAATACAACACAACAGATCATGGTTTGCATACCTACAACCATAAAGATCAGTAATGGTTCTCTAACGGTATGGGTTCAGATGTCGAGCTTGTCCAAACACTGCAAGAGCAAAACAAGAGTTTGGTAGAGCAAAACGAGCATCTGAAGAGCAGGCTTGCGTTTGAGGACTCGTTGTGGCAGTCCGAAGAAAACAAGACAAAAAGAGTCGTGCGCGGCGGGACGCCTCTGCGGATGCACGCAATCGAGGTTGCAGACGGCATAATCGGCGATCCGGTGCGCCTTCGCAACGTCACGGGATGCACAAAGGAGTCATTTACGATCATACTGGAGCGCTTTACGGAAGAAGTCATGGACGACGAGGACAGACCCCTGTTCTGGGAGGACGACGTAAGAGGCGGCGATGCCGGAAACCGGTGCAAGCTGTACATCAGGCACGCGCTGCTTGCAGTACTCATGAGCATAAGGACCAAGGCAACGCAGCATCATCTGGCCGCAACGTTTGACGTCGACCAGTCCACAATGTCCAGGTACCTCCGGTACGGTGCCGTGTTACTGCGCCAGCTCCTGCCTGCCTCCGAAAAGCTAACAAGCATCATCTGCAAGACCCCGGCAGGCAAGCTGGAGGAGGTGCTGATCCCAAAAAAGACGCTCCTGATTGACGGTACCCTGACTCCGGTAGACAGGCCCGGGGACAGGACCGCAAGAAAGACCAGATATTCGGGAAGAAAAAAGCGGCACATGTTCAACACGATAATTACCTCGAACCTGGACGGCCTCATACTGCACTGCGGCAAGACTGTGGACGGAAGCGTCAACGACAAGGGCGTGATGAACGCAGGGGGCGGCCCGGACTTTGGAAGGCACACCGGATCAATGAGGAATGCAAAAAACGCAGACGATCCGGAAGAGGCGTTTGTCGTTTTCAGCGACCTGGGATTTGAGGGCATTCAAAAGATGCTTCCGGGCGCCATACACAGGCAGCCCCCAAAGAAGCCCAGGGACGGGGATCTTACTGCAACGCAAAAGAGGCGCCGCAAGCAGATAAGCAGGGTCCGCGTCAGGGTGGAGCACCACATAGGGCGGCTCAAAAGATATGGCATTCTTACCATGCCGTTTGGCGGAACTGCCAAGGATCTAAACTATTTCATGCAGATAATCACGGGTCTTGAGAACCTCAAGACGATGTTGAAAAGGAAAAAACACTATGGCCAGCTGCTGCAGCAGCTGCATCTGCTGCCAGACACATGACATACGGCGGTACGGACCGCCATTCTTTCTGACTTGTCAACGGGGCACATTGCCGTGCTGCATGGTTGCGCACGTTCTTTTGGCGCAACTGGCTTTTATGTGCGTCATGACACGAGATGCATGCGGTAATTTGATCCGATCAGCGCATTTGCGTTTGGAAAAGCCTACGGAATTTTTAATCACGGTCGATTACGCATAAAGTCTACCAGTCTCCATTGAGTATGTGTACGTTAAACCTCTTCCGTATCTCACCTGAGAAAGCGATAAAATCTATGTCGAACGTAAACAACACGACATCGTAATTCTTTGCTCGCTCTGCAAGATATATGGCTCTGGCCAGTATTTGGATGTCACGTGTGGCATCCTCTTTTGATATGCTAATGGAATGTGGATACTCGGGGTCTCTCCTATGCTTTATCATGTTCCATCTCCTTCTTTGTTGGGCAAATTTGTCATCACCATTTATGAAATCATACATTTCTACTACCCGATCTTCCAGCGCATTCTGTTCCTCTTCTGGGATCGTGGATTCATTTGATTCGGTGTTGGACACATTATCGGTGCACTGCTTGTGCTTGGAATCCAACACGGGGTTCAAGTGTTTTTTTTTTGGCAACACTCTCGTACTCTTTCATGACGTTTCTCATTATGAAAAATCTTGGATCGTTGTTAAAAAACGAGGCCACTGCACGATGACGATCATCATTTACATCACGATATATCTTACAAACGTTGGTTTCTGGCAGCAGAACAATGTCGTGGTTTAAGGTCGGGCCACGAGTATTTTTACTGCTCATCGTCATTGTAACAAAACACCTCTCAAATATAACACGTTGTATCATCCTGGTTCTGGGATCTGTTGTAACTGATCGGGTTCTGGAAGCCGTTTCTGGTTTTGGGCGCGAATCTACCAAGAGGGCCTCCGAGATGGCAAAGCTCACTCCTTGAGATCACGGTTCTGGACAACGCCGACTAGACTTTATGCGTAATCGACCGTGATTAAAAATTCCGTAGGCTTTTCCAAACGCAAATGCGCTGATCGGATCAAATTACCGCATGCATCTCGTGTCATGACGCACATAAAAGCCAGTTGCGCCAAAAGAACGTGCGCAACCATGCAGCACGGCAATGTGCCCCGTTGACAAGTCAGAAAGAATGGCGGTCCGTACCGCCGTATGTCATGTGTCTGGCAGCAGATGCAGCTGCTGCAGCAGCTGGCCATAGTGTTTTTTCCTTTTCAACATCGTCTTGAGGTTCTCAAGACCCGTGATTATCTGCATGAAATAGTTTAGATCCTTGGCAGTTCCGCCAAACGGCATGGTAAGAATGCCATATCTTTTGAGCCGCCCTATGTGGTGCTCCACCCTGACGCGGACCCTGCTTATCTGCTTGCGGCGCCTCTTTTGCGTTGCAGTAAGATCCCCGTCCCTGGGCTTCTTTGGGGGCTGCCTGTGTATGGCGCCCGGAAGCATCTTTTGAATGCCCTCAAATCCCAGGTCGCTGAAAACGACAAACGCCTCTTCCGGATCGTCTGCGTTTTTTGCATTCCTCATTGATCCGGTGTGCCTTCCAAAGTCCGGGCCGCCCCCTGCGTTCATCACGCCCTTGTCGTTGACGCTTCCGTCCACAGTCTTGCCGCAGTGCAGTATGAGGCCGTCCAGGTTCGAGGTAATTATCGTGTTGAACATGTGCCGCTTTTTTCTTCCCGAATATCTGGTCTTTCTTGCGGTCCTGTCCCCGGGCCTGTCTACCGGAGTCAGGGTGCCGTCAATCAGGAGCGTCTTTTTTGGGATCAGCACCTCCTCCAGCTTGCCTGCCGGGGTCTTGCAGATGATGCTTGTTAGCTTTTCGGAGGCAGGCAGGAGCTGGCGCAGTAACACGGCACCGTACCGGAGGTACCTGGACATTGTGGACTGGTCGACGTCAAACGTTGCGGCCAGATGATGCTGCGTTGCCTTGGTCCTTATGCTCATGAGTACTGCAAGCAGCGCGTGCCTGATGTACAGCTTGCACCGGTTTCCGGCATCGCCGCCTCTTACGTCGTCCTCCCAGAACAGGGGTCTGTCCTCGTCGTCCATGACTTCTTCCGTAAAGCGCTCCAGTATGATCGTAAATGACTCCTTTGTGCATCCCGTGACGTTGCGAAGGCGCACCGGATCGCCGATTATGCCGTCTGCAACCTCGATTGCGTGCATCCGCAGAGGCGTCCCGCCGCGCACGACTCTTTTTGTCTTGTTTTCTTCGGACTGCCACAACGAGTCCTCAAACGCAAGCTGCTTCCTCATACGCTCGTTTTGCTTGGACATCTGTTTGTTTTGCTTGGATACCTGCTCGTGTTGCTCGACTAGCATCTCGTGTTGCGCTTGTAACGCTTGAAATGCTTGGAGAGTCTTGTCATTTGAGCCCATACAGTTAGGGAATCATACAGATCTTTAGGGTTGTTGGTGTGCAAATAATGATCTATTGTGTCGTATTTTTAGATCAGATGGGCCGATTACGCATAAAGTCTACTATAGTGACGATTAAAAGTTTTTGAGCACACATGGGTGTAAACTACACAGGAAGACACTTTTTGGTGATCAAAGACTTTCAGTCGCCACTATAGCAACGAGCAGAAATAATTGAGGTTTTTTACGCGTAGTTATGACCTGCTTTGACTCAAAGACTTCTGCCCGTTGCCATATAGAGTCAAAAATTCCTGAAATTTTAGATGCTGTTTGATTATCCTAGTTCTAATATTTGATCATACAGATATGCCTGGACGGGAAACATGTTTTTAATAATTTTTCCTTGCTCGGATTTTTCCCATGTTTTCCAACAATTTTATGTAACTCCTTAGTTTCTTCTGATCCTTCCAATTTCGATATCCTGTTTCTTTCAGTTATTATCTCGTTAGTTTTGCTGTTGATATCTTCTATGTTTTTCTCTTTTTTGAAATATTTTTGTATCAGGACACTCATGATCTTCAAAAATAAAATATCAGACACATGCGTATATTCCTTGTACGTTGTACCCCTCTGACATGCTGACGTAGTATCTACGTCAGCCATTTGTTCATCTTTACCACCTTTATCTCGCCCCTGCGCGTCATACTGCGCAGTGATCTCTGCATCTCCTTGACGGTCTTGTAAAGGCAGTTTGAAGTCGCCTTTTTGAACCCGCGCCACTGCCCCTCCGAGTTGTTAAGCTCCGGCGCGTACGGCGGCAGGTACTTTAGCACCACGTCCCCGTTCCACTTGGCCATCTTTCTATTGAGTTCTGCTGACTTGTGGTACGATGCGTTGTCGACAAACAACAACACCTTGCCGTACTTGCGGCGCAGTGTCCTGAGAAACTTGTAGAACGTTCCCGTGTTGGCCTTTTCGTAAAAGCGATAGTCAAACCTGTTTCTTGAGAGGGCCCCTATGACATAGAACCGCTTCCTAGACAGGCTGACGGGCGTATAGACCGGCTCTCCTACGGGGTACCAGCTGTTCTTGACGTTCCATCCCAGTATGAACATGGACTCGTCGCCTATCATTACCGTGTACCCCTTTTTTGAATAGTACTTTGCGCTCTGCCTAGCTTTTTTTTGAACTCCTTTTTCTCGGATTCTGAGGCTGATTTTGGGTGTTTTGGCCTGGGCTTTCTGCATGAGAAGCCGATTCTGTGCAGCAGGTCGTACATGCTCGTTTCTGCATACGTGATGCCGAACTTCTTTTTGACGTGGGCAATGACCAGCGGCCCTGTCCATGTTGTGGCCTTAAAGCCGCAGTTGTCCGGGCCCTTGATCAGGTCTGCGCGCAGCCGTTCAAGCTGTTTCTTGTCGAGCCTGCACGGGGCGCCATGCTTTATGTCAAACCTGCCCTCCAGGCCATGCTTGTGCGCACGCACCAGCCAGTATCGTACGGTTCCATACGGCCTGCTCAGCTTCTCGGCAATATCATATATGCTCGCGCCGCACTTTCTCATGTGGTATGCAAGGAGCCGGATTGCCGCCTTGGCGTCCTTCTCGGACTTGTGCATCCTAAAAAGCTCGTCCTTGCTTGCTATCCCGTACAGGAACGCTGTTCCCGTCGGTAATTCCTTCTTTCCTTTCATGTGTATATATGGGACTAATAGCTCTTAGATCCTTTGGTTGAAAAAAATTGTCCTTTTTGTGATCAATTGGTAGCCGAGGATACTACGCACGAGGAGAGCATGTTTCTTCCGCCATCTGCAACATGTTCATATGTGTGCGGGTTGTTCTCAAGATCGCGGCACTGTCTGGATTTTTGTTTTGTCAACGAAAACCACGGGGCCGCACAGTAATTGATCTGTTTGCAACTGCCGGTTTTGTCAGGATGGTCTGATTCCTTGGTCTTCTGCCTGACCGGGGTACTTTTCACTTGGCTGTATTCTTCAAAAAATTTTTACGAGTAAAAATTGATCAAATGTGAACAAAAAGGCCAAACCGAGATCTGAGGAGCTGTTAAATAGCAGATTTTTCTGATAATTTTGAGGAATTTGCGATCGTTGGATGTATATGACACTATTTACTTAACTTTGGCCGCCAATGGCAATACAATAAGAGGACGAACCACTATTCACAAACTAATCTATTTTGAATTGCAAAAAATTCCTGAGCTAGACATAGAGCCACACATTGCGTATTTTTATGGCCCGTTTAACATCCAGGTTGCACAGGGGTTGGAGACATTAGTTCATTTAGGCGCCCTAGATGAACGAAGATCACGTAAAGACAGCTCTTATGAATACACAATATTGGATGAAAGAACTCCCACATACAAACGATTAATCAAAGATAACAAAGAAATTTATGAAAAAATCAAAGATATTGTCCAAACGTGTTCTGATTACTGTAACTTGAATGTAAATTCACTTTCTTTTGCTGCCAAGGTGCATTACATGCTGTCTAAACAAGAGCGCAAAAAGGGAATGACAGAAAAAGAAGCCAGTGACATGGCAAGCAAATTCGGTTGGGATATTACAGAAAAAGATGTTAAATCTGGTGCTGAATTATTACGAGAGCTCAACCTTGTCAAAATTAAACGATAAAAACTATTTTCGACATAAATCAATCAGAGATCCCCTCTATGGATTTATCAATTTATCTAAAAAGGAAATTGAATTAGTTGATTCTCCTAGTTTTCGACGATTATAGCAACGAGCAGAAATAATTGAGGTTTTTTACGCGTAGTTATGACCTACTTTGACTCAAAGACTTATGCCCGTTGCTATACAAAACATCAAACAGCTTTCACATGCATATGTAGTATATCCCTCTGCCACTCATACTAGATTTGAACATTCTTTGGGATCCGTTCATATTGCCAATAGAATGTGCGAACAGTTGGACTTTGACAGTGAGAGGAAAGAACTTGTCAGACAATCCATGTTGCTGCACGATATTGGTCACGGTCCTTTTTCCCACTTGTTTGAACACGTTCTTTCTCACATTAACGGAAGCAAATTTGATCATGAGGATATTACCTCATGGATTATTGGCGAGGATCCAGATATCAAATCAATAGTAGGTTCCAACAGAGAAAAAATCATTAAAATTTTAAAAAAAGATGATCGTACAAAAGACTGGGAAGATAAAGGCTATTCATTAAACTCAGATATTGTTTCAAGTGGTTTAGATGCGGACAAGCTGGACTATCTGCGAAGAGACTCTTATCATATTGGAGCAACATATGGACAGTTTGATTTAGAACGAATCATTCTTACATTGAGACAGACTCCAACAGGAAATCGTATTTGTGTAGATCAGAAGGGTAAGGATGCCATTGAAAATTATAGATTGGGAAGATATTTGATGCATGCTCAAGTATACGAACATCATGCACGTGTAGCAGCCGATCAAATGTTTCTCAAAGCACTAAAGTTTGCCACAGATGATGAAATTATTGATAAAAAGACACTAACCACTTCCAAATCTTGCTCTCATAAAAAATTCTTGGACTATTATTTGAAATTAGACGATCGTGGAATTTACCAAATGATTCTTGAGAAAGGAAAATCCAGATCTGCAAAAATTCTTAACGCGATAAAGTGTAGAAAGTTGCTTAAACGGGCATGTGACTATACATTAGGATCAAAGGAAGACTATGAAGCAAGTGAAAAAATTTTAAGATTGGATGGTGAAAAATTTGCAAATGAGCTTGCTGCTGCAACCAAAATAAACCCTGCAGACGTTATTGTTAAAGTATCCAAAATCACGATTAAATTATATGATAAGGGGGATATTTTGGTTTTACAGAAACGCATTCCATTAGATTTGAATGGCTTGTCCCCAATCTCCTCTGAGAACTCTATCACAAAGCTAATCATATTTGGTCCTAGAGATGACAAACAGCGAAAAAAACTAACAAAGGAAGTTTCAAATTACCTAAAAATCCCCATGAAAAACATCATATGAATGCCTGCCCCACTCGCAATTTCTGCAAATTTGGCAAAAATAGTAACAGGTTGAGCTCTAGAAGCTCAGACGTGAATCTTGCCACTGCTAGTTCTCTTGGGTAGCATCTCCGGCCAGCAGAATGATTTGGAAAAAATACAACACATAAAGATCGCAGGATCTGTTTTCTAGGTATTGGTAGTGGATCCTGGCATTGCGGACGCGGACTGGAACAATCCCGACCCGGTGCCACTGCGGTCCGTATCCCGAAAAACACAGCAGATTGTGCCAAAATCCAGCTTCCAGAGACCCATCAGACAGATTCGTGCCTGAAATCAGGAACAGCTTCCAGAGCCCGGCCTGTTACCATGCAAGGGGTGGAAATTCAGAAAAGCGTGCAGATTGAGTCAAACAGCCGGAATTGCGCGACAACCTCCATACGATCTAAGAAAATATAACTCATCAGAGCTATCAGATACCATGCTGAGTATAACATCCGTTTCCGGAAATATTTTTCATGACAGGGGATACGAGTCGCTAAAGGACAGGGGGTTTGAGCGGTTCAGGGTCTCACGTGCAGAGCTTGAAAAAAGCCGCATCAGAAGGCAGACGGACATGGGAACGGATATCGGCCTGGCCCTCGCCCCGGGCAGGATCCTGCGCCATGGCGACGTACTGCTGTCAGGTGGCGGGAAGGTCATAGTTGTAGAACAGCTGCCAGAAAAGGTGATCTCCGTCAGGCTCAAAAACAGCAAGGCGTCCCGGGTCGATCTTCTGGTGCTTGTCGGACACATTATAGGAAACAGGCACAGGCCAATCTCAATAAAAAACGACGTTATCTACTTTCCAATCCAGGCAGACTCTGAGCTTGAGGTGTTTCAAAGACTGTTTGCAGGCGTGATCGACGATATCGAGCTGTCGGTTGACGAGATGGTCTTTAGCCCGCATACGGAGGCAGGTGTACACGACCATGGATGATCCTGCAGTGGAGCTTGGCATGATGCAGCTGTCCGACTCGTTTTTTCCCACGGGGCTGTTTGCGACCTCAAACGGCCTGGAAAGCCTGTTTATGGACGGGAGGGTCACCTCCGCGCACGATCTGGCCGAGTTCAGCAGGGTATGCCTTGAGCAGCAGGTGGGGCCGTCTGACTGCATAGCCCTCTCAAACGCATATGGTTTTGCAGAGTCCTCAGACCGCGAGGGCATAATGGAGCTGGACGCAATATGCGCCTCCATGCGGACGGTAAAGGAGGCCAGGGACGCGTCCCTGAGATCCGGGGCCCAGCTGGCAAGGTGTGTCAGGGGGTTTCAGGGCGGCGACGGGCTCCTAGGCTGGTACTATAATGAGATTCAGAACGGGGGCGTCGCCGGCTCCTATCCGGTCTCGCTTGCAGTATGCTGCAACGCGCTTGGAATAAAAAAGGAAAAGGCGCTGCTGATGCTGCTTTACGGCTTTGTTGCAAGCAACGTGGGCGCCGCACTGCGTCTGGGAATGATCCAGCACCTTGAGGGCCAAAGGGTCATACATGAGTTGAAACCGGTGATGGCAAGGGTCGCACGGATGTATTCGGGCAGGACGGTCGCGGACATGTGGCAGTTCGCACCGCAGATCGAAATCAACCAGATGTCACATGAGGGGATGGACTCCAAGATGTTCATCACATGAGGCGCATCAGGATGACAAGAATCCCGAGGATAGGCATCGGCGGCCCCGTCGGCTCTGGAAAAAGCATGCTTATCGAGAGGGTCGTTCCGGTACTGGCGGGGAAGGGCTACAGCGTCAGCGTGATCTCCAATGATGTCATCTCAAAGGAGGATGCAGACAGGATGAGGGAGAACCTGGCCACAAACCGCGGACTGCTGCCCGAGAACCTCGTGATCGGCCTTGCCACGGGGGGATGCCCGCACACGGCAATCAGGGAGGATCCATCGATGAACATCGCGGTAATAGAGGAGCTAGAGGAGAGCCACCCCGAGCTGGATCTCATCATAATAGAGAGCGGGGGGGACAACATAACGACGACGTTCAGTCCGATTCTTGCGGATTACTTTATCTACATTATCGACGTTGCAGGGGGCGACAAGTATCCCAGAAAGGGGGGGCTGGGAATCGAGAGTTGCGACCTCTTGGCAATCAACAAGACTGACCTGGCGCCGCTCGTGGGCGCGGACTTGGACGTCATGAAAAACGACGCCCGGAAGCTGAGAAAGGACAAGCCGTTTTTGCTCATAAACTGTAAAACCGACGAGGGAATAGGGGAGGTGGCTCAGCACATCATCCACGACGTGCTGTTTGACGCGCAGCCAAAGGCCGGCGCCTCCTGACGCAGGAAAATGGACGGTTCGGATTTTTACACGCCATCGGACGTTCCTGAAAGCATCAGGGCCTTTGACTCCGAGGTAAGGCAGCTGGCAGTCGGAAAGGCCGGAAAAAACGGCTCCCTGAGGCTGGTCTTTCAAAGTGATCAGAACGGGAGGACCGTCGTGGGGGATCTGTTCTCCGAGGCGCCCCTTCACGTACAAAGGGCGCTGCACTATGACGACTCGTGCCCGGACCTAGCATACCTGTACATGGTCTCATCGTCCGGCGGGGTGCTGCAGGGAGACCGATACAGGATTGACATCACGATGAAAAAAAACTCTAGGGCCCACGTTACAACACAGGGTGCAACCAGGATTTACGGCATGGATTCAAACAGCGCGACGCAGATGATCAACATTACGCTAGACGAGGACTCGTATCTGGAGTTTGTCCCGGACCAGATAATCCCGTATCGCAACTCAAGATTCTACCAGAAAACGAGCCTGAGGGTACACGACTCGGCCACCGCGGTCTGCTCAGAGATTGTTACTCCCGGACGGACTGCAATGAACGAGTCATTTGAGTATGACGTGTGCTATCTCAAGACCAGTGCAAGCAATCATGAAAACGTCACTAGATTCACGGATGCCGCAAGCCTTGAGCCAAAAAAGCAGGGGCTTTCATCCCCCGGGATCCTTGGGGGCCATGCGGTTGTAGGTTCCGTATACATTCTGACCGGAAGGCAGAACGCCTCAGGGCTGCACGGGCAAGTCAACGCGGCAATTTCCGAAAGTGCGGGGGTCTTGGGCGGGGCAAGCCTCATGAGAAACGATGCCGGGCTGCTGGTC
Source organism: Candidatus Nitrosopumilus sp. (assembly GCA_965214775.1). Taxonomy (GTDB): domain Archaea; phylum Thermoproteota; class Nitrososphaeria; order Nitrososphaerales; family Nitrosopumilaceae; genus Nitrosopumilus. The sequence continues at coordinate 985,109 of OZ243974.1, forward strand.
AGAATTCTAGGAGACGAGACCGAGCCTGTCAGGGATGCGATTCTGGGCATAGTCGGCTCTGTCAGGAGGGCGGCAATCGGCGCATCGTTTTCAGGCATTAGAAAGAACTAGACGGATGTCTCTGAGGGTGATACGGGAGTTGCTTCCTAGCTCGGCAATCAGTCTGATTTTCTAAATTCTCTCCGGAGAGGTGATCCGAAATTAGAAACCGTGCGAATTTTTCAAGCAATTTCACAGATATCTTGTATTTTGTTGATATTTTGAGTTGTTTTATGCAAATTCGTTCACAAATAATCAGAGTCTGCTAATTTTGAATCAACTCTCAGGGGCCATCCTGCTACTTCTTTTTCAACATCTGTCGGTATTTACCTAACTCACTCATCTTGTATCCGTTGACGTTTCCTATTGATGGATTTGATATCTTTACGAGGCTGCAAAGTGGGATCATGTTTGCAATCGCTGAAAAATTTTTGTTTGTTTCAAACGAGTGTGCGGTTATGAAAATACAACGATGGCAGATCGGTCTTCCTGCAGTGCGGCTAGCCGAGCAGGACTACCGGCTTTGAGGTAAGCTTTAGGACCTTCCTGGTCACGTGCCCAAGATCATCCCCGGTGCCTCCAAGCCCCCGGCATCCCATTGCAATCAGATCCACGCCCAGCTTGTCTGCCAGCTCGGCAATCTTAACCGGGGGATTGCCCAGCTTTACGATTCTCTTGTAGTCATTGATCTGTTTTGGAACCACGATGCTTCTGAGCACCAGGTGTCCCTCCTCCTGCATCTGGGAGCTGAGTTCCTCATCCATGTTCTCCTCCTGCTCGTCAGGCCAGTCTATGACATGCAGTAGGTAGATCTGCACTCTTGCAGCGCCCCTGAAGAGATAGTTTGCATTGTCAAGTGCCTTGAGGGATTTTACAGAGCCGTCAACGGGCACTAGGATCTTCATCACGGGGGTAATATCGCCTGAGTCGTCCTCAAATTCCGGCCTGTCGCGATACTCATCATCGCCGGTGCTGGCCCTTGAGATGATCTCCCTGATGCTGCTTCTGGCCTCAAGAAACGGCAGGATTATGACGGATCCCGCCGCGCCAAACGCCCAGACCACCGCAAGGGCAATCCAGGCCGTAAAGGACTCGATGGAAAAGACGTACTCGGTAAGGTAAAACGACATAGGCCAGACGATTACAAGGAATATCGTTATTCCAAACCCGACCCTCTTGCAGAACCTGGATGCATTCTCCAACAGCCTCTCATCGGTGTCGCGCTTTAGCATCGAACGGACCCTGTCGTCGACTACGAGGATTTTTTGCTTCAGGGCGCGAAAGTCAAAGTTTTCTGGAACAAGCAGGCTTCCGCCAACGGTGAGTGCAAGGCTGGTCAGTATAGACGTTACGTTTCCCACAAGCAGCGGAATCGTATTCCCGGTAGATGAGATCGTAACCTCCCCAAACATCAGGCTTGCTGAAAAAATCCATGCGATCACTCCGCAAAGCAGACCAACCAGCGCCCCGGCCGTTGCCGCGTACCTGTTCGTCTTTTTCCACAGGATTGAAAACGAGATCGGTGCTACTGCAGAGCCGATCAGGATCCCCATCATCAGGTATACATACTGCAGGCTGACACCGAACTGAAACAGTATTGACGCCAGTACCCCCATCCCCATGCCAAAGCACAAAATGGCGAATCTGGAAACTCGGATAAGCTCCCTTCCCGTCGCAGAGGGTTTCAGGTACGTCCTAAAGACGTCATATGTCATCAGGGAGGAGACGCTGACCAGCTGCGAGGAGCCTGCGGCCGTGACTGCCGTAAAGACGATTGTAAGGATCAGGATCGCCCCCAGATCGCCCATCAGCTGCGCGGCCGCAGTCGGGGCGACGAGTCCAAGGCCTATCTGATCCTCGGTCAGCGTGACGCCCGTCGCGACTGCGGCCAGGCCAAGCGTCGTGGCCAGGGCAAACGGGATTGCAAACCACGCAAGCCCCCCCACGATAAAGCCGCCCGTCGCGGCCCTCGGCCTTGCGGCAATGGATCTCTGCCAGTATGACTGGTCAACGAAGACGGTTCCAAAGTTTCCCACGATGTTGATTATGCCAAAGATCAAGGCGCCGACTGAGGCAAGGGTCAGGAAGCTTCCCAGCGCGTTTCCCTCGACGGGTGTCAGTGCGGAAGCCTGGCCAAGCTTGTCATACATCCCGGAGATCCCCCCGATATCCGGACTCACAAAGTAGATTACCGTGACAAAGATCAGTACCACTACAAAGATAAACGCGGTGTTGATGTATTCTGCAAAAAACGTCGCCTTTAGCCCCCCAAAGACGGTATAGAGTATTATTCCTAGGGGCAGCAGGAATGCGGCAAGCGTTATGTCCACGCCAGTAAGGGAGTTGACGACTGCGGCGCCGCCGAGGACAAGCATTGCTGTAACTATGGTATTTGTCATCAGTGCAAAGAACAAAAAGACCTTGTGGGAGTGCCTCCCATACCGGACGTATATCATTTCCGGAAACGTGTGGGTCATCGGCGCCTTGCGCTTGAGCTCTATTGCAAGGATCGAGAACAGAATCACCTGGATGCTGGCGCCTGCGGCATACCAAAACGATCCGGCGATTCCAAACTCAAAGGTCACGGTGGATGACTGCAGCAGGGTTGCTGCCCACGTCCATGCCGAGACTATGGATGAGGCAATCAGCCCCATCTTGATGGTTCTTCCCGCCGTGTAGAACCACTCGGATGTTTTTCTCGTGCCAAGCCATTTCGTCTCGGCCTTTACCATCAGGGTGACTGCAAGCGCCATGATCAGGCCGACTCCGATCAGCACGAGAAACCCGACATTTTCCGGTAGGATGGATGTCATGGACAGGATCAGTAGTCATGACTCCGGTATTAAAGTGGTGGTCAAGGCTCCGGCCGGGCGCGGCCTGTCCTTTGAATTCCAGCACTCCCAAAAGTGTCCCACAAGGCCGCGGCTCCATGCTCTTTTTAGCACAGCTGTAGTATCAACATCAAAAAATGGAATATAATTTTGGCACGTCGTGCCTATTTCGCCAAAAAAATATTCGATTTTCAACTGCACGCACTATGGCCCCAAGCGGTTTTGGCGTGTGTGAAATACGGCAAGAAGAACTCGTCGTCGTGAGGAGCCATATCTGTCAAAATCCTACTTGGGCAGTCCTCCTCATTAGACTGCCCTGAGAGTCGACTCGAAATTGGCAGATCTGATTATTTGTTAACGGATTTGCATAAAGCATCTTAAAATATCAACAAAATACAAACTATCTGTGAAATCACTTGAGAAAAATTCGTACGGCTTCTAGTTTCGGATCATCTCTCTGCCAGCTTGGTCTTCATAGTCATGTCCCACACGCCGCATCCATGGGAGAGGCAAGTCCTTGCCTAGGCCTTGAAAACATGTTAAATACGAGTCTGCAGTTGTGGAATAAATGGTAGACAGGATAGACGAGCTGATAATCTCTGCTCTCAGCCAGAACTCGCGACAGAGTGTCTTTGAGATTTGGGATTTCCTGAAGGGTTTCGGTCACAACGTTGCCGAGGAGGAGATCGAGTCGCGCAAAAAAGCCCTAGAGGAGGAGGGGATCATCAAGAGGTATACGATTTCGATTGACTCGAAAAAGCTTCCCGGCAGGGTCATACGTGTTGATCTGGTGACGTTTAGGACATCGCAGGCCCTGCAAAAAAGGCTGGAGGGATTAAAAAAATACCTCAATGACGCCCCGTTCGTCATCTTTACGGGAAAGACCAGGGGCGGGTACGACTGGATTACGATAAAGTCGTTTCTGTCATCGGAGATGGCAGACGAGGAAAACGACATGTACAGGAACTTGTTCGGGGATATAATTCAGACCTACGAGGTGTACGACTTTGTTCCACAGACTGATGCCTCGCTTTATGCTCTGACATATACGGAGGCAGAATACAAGAGATTCCTCAGGGAATGGGCTCCCCCGTTCATCGGCAAATAAGCCGGCGTCGACTAGATGCTGTCTTTAGCTCCGGAGGCCGGTGCTTTTTGAGCGGCCCTTTTTGTATTTCAGCGCATCGTCGATCATCGCATGTGTCTGCCTTCTCATGTTCATCAGAAACTTGATCAGATCCACCCGCTCCCTTGGACTGGCCTTGTGGGCATCCTCAATCAGATCATCTATTCTTGAAAGCGTGATCTTCAGGGCCAACGTGCTTTTCCTGATGATCTGCGCCTCCTTGGATCTTGCCTCCCTTTTGTATCCGCATTGGTCTGACTCTGCCTTTAGCCGGCTTTTTATTTTTCTGATCTGCCTTACCGTAAGCTTGTTGTCGACTATCTCGTCGACAAGCTCCGTCTTTAGCGCGGGGCCGACGCCGGTAAGCTCCAGCGCCTGGCTGATGCTCAGGTCGCTGCTAGTCACCCTGCCTTTTACCTCCTCGGGGAGTTTGAGCAGCTGCATCCTGTGTGATACATACTCCTCGCTCTTGCCAATCCTCCTTCCAAGATCGCTTACGCCGCCCCAGCCAAAGTCAACTACGTATCTTTGGTAGGCCTCTGCCTCCTCGATGGGATCCATTGACTTTCGCTGCAGGTTTTCTGCCAGCTGGATCTCGTATGCCTGCTTGTCAGAGAACTCGCGTATTTTGCACGGGATGAGCCTCCACCTGAGGGATCTGCATGCGGCAAACCTCCTATGGCCGGCTACAATCTCAAAGCCGTGCTCCAGTGGACGGACGACTATGGGTTGAAGCAGGCCGTGATCCTTTATGCTTGATTTGAGGTTGGCCATCTCCGGGGAGTTCTTTGGATCAGGATACCGGATCGGAAACTTTGAGGGCCTAATCATCCGTAGTTCAATTGGTTCAACCAACGAGTTATCATAGACCTCTGTGCCAGCCATGCCCGAGATATTCTACTCGCGTATAATATTTATCGATTTATAGGGATCCTAGATACGTGTCTTATACAGAGATTAGATCCGCCCAAGATAAGGCGTACGATCGCCTAATATTTCAGGCTGTGCCGATCAAGCAAAGACATGACAAGAAAGATGCCGGACAAGGAGATCAGGTATGTCATCGGGGGCCGTAATGATAACCACATCCTGGACTCTGGAAGTTCAGGCATGGATTTTGCCACTAGTGAATGCCGATCAAAGAGGGTTTGCGTCTGAAACCGTGGGTGTTGCCTAATTCATCAGAATTCCTGAAAACCATATGATGTTATCGTCTGATAGTTTGTTGCATAACTCGATTTTTTTCTTGCTTGAATTTGTCAAAAATAGCAAATCTGTATAAAAATCACCGTCTACCCCGGATCTGCCTATGATCGAGATCAGAAGTTTTTTGACGAAAAAGGACGTTATGCAACAGACTATTATCCCGACTAGAAAGGGCGGAAATTCAGAAAAATGTGCAGGTTGAACCAAACAGGCGTAATTACGTGACAACCCATCTGCCATCCCTAAAACCAGAAACGACTTCAAGAGCCCGATCAGTTACTGCCAACCTGGCTTTTACGCCTAGAATACCAACCGTAGGCTTGACAAAATCCTCTGATTTGAGATTTTTAGTTTTCAGAGTTTAGAAGCATAAAATCAATTTTCTTGTCTGTCATAAATTCAAATTTAAGACATGCTACAATTTCTCTTTATATACATAGAATATTAAGGGAGGAGAAATCATTGTGAGCAGTCAGAATGAGAGAAAGTAGGATTTCGGCAATCGAATTAGTTAGATCGGAGGATGAGTACTCGTCTGATGACAAAATAGAGATTAACGTGCAATTTTCAGTCCAGGGAGGCCTCAGAGATGCGTTTAACGAGGCAAGCTGGACAAAGGCCTACAACGACAATGATGTTTCATTTAAGATGAAATACGGAGTCAAACTGACTTCAGGGGGATTCAGAAAAAAGGAGCTTGGAAGGACTGTTGACACATATAGAAAGGCATCAATATTTTGGACCAGAAATCCCAAACTCGTCAATCCGATGAAAGACAGAAGGATTTGGGTTCAGGTGGCAAAGAATTTTGAGCCGTTTATCAGACTCACAGAGGAAGAGGTAAGGGAGGAGTTGTTTGATTTTGATGAGAAATTTGTATTCAATGCTTCGGACTTGGGCAAAGGAAAACACGTGTTGAGTGCAGAGGCGTTTGCGTCATGGCAAAAGCACGATTATACGGAACCAGGAAGTGTCAAAAACAATTCCGGTGAAATTGAGATTACAATCAATTAGGGCAGGCTCAAGGACTTCTTGATATAAAGACCGGGGGTTGTTTTTATCGCAAGAGTTTACCCCTCAGGCGGCACTGCTGACTAGAGTGCAAGAGTTTACCCCTCAGGCGGCACTGCTGGCCGGAGCCTTCATGGTCACGCCTGCCACGTCGTATCTTGGGGGAGGGGTAAGCTCTTACGACTAGAGTCTTCATAATCACTCCTGCCACGCCGTATCTCAGGTGGGGGTAAACTCGTATAGCAACGGGCAGGAGTCTTTGAGTCAAAGTAGGCCATAACTACACGTAAAAAACCTCAATTATTTCTGCTCGTTGCTATAGCTGTACTGATCTGTATTAGACCTTAGCGTATTTGTCAAAAATGACGTAAAAGCCGCCTAGTTTTTTGATCTGTACCGATTACGCACAAGGTCTGTTATTTCTAATTGAGCCGTTCTGTGGAGAACTTCTGGGAAAATTGGTATTACAGTAAAGCCTAAAACATGGCAGTATTGGATGAAGAGGGCAAAAAAAGAGGGTAAGACGACGCGAGATTGGGTTCTCAAAAGAATCTGGACTTCAATGGCAGTGCCGGCCAGTTGATGAGATCCGACGAAAGCTTCGTATACTATGCTTAATGATGAGATAGGTGATATGGGCACATACATCAACATGCAGGGATTCATTAGTGACGTTGATGAAATAACTGCCCAGATGTACGGCAAGGCCGTCGACAAGTTCCAAAAGGCACAAATCAATTTTTTAGAAAATTTGAATAAGGATGATGCGTTGGCAAGATCGCAAATCCAAGCCAACTGCGACCGCAATAACATTGAAAAGCCATCACAGATAACGAAGGTTTCTAAAGAGGTCATCTGATAGTGTACAATGCTCTTAAACCAAAATCAGCAAAAACAAAGAGTAGAACGAAGACTAACAAGCCAAAAACAGACGCACAAGTTAAAAAAATATTGAAAAAAATCAACGTCTTGATTCTTGGTCCGGGATACCCTCCTAATGAGCTCAAAAAAAGAATTGAGATCAGAAGGAAATTGGAAAAACTTGGACTCAGTGCATATGTAATGGAGCAAAAACATCAACCTAAAAGACAAACAACCCATGTAGACAAGTTCGATGAATTGTTAGATATGGAAAATTTACTTTGCATTGCAATTTCAACTCCTAATGGATATTCAAATGGACTGACTTTTGAAATTGGATATATTTGTGGATTGTTTGGCAGAACCAAAAAAGGAAGAGAGAGACTACAGCGTGAATTGGGATTTATTATTTCCGAGAAAGCTAACCAAAAAGAAATTTTGACATCGTATATCACTTCAGGTTTATTTTATGATGGAATCCTTCATTATGAATATTCTAACACTAAAGACATCATAAAAATTGTTGAAATAATGGTGAAGAACAGAGCCATTCACTTGGGTCTGCTTTAATGAGCGGCCATTAAGTGCTGATTTTTTTTATGAATTGCTTTGTGTACTCTGACACCAATAGGCGATAGAACAATTTTAAATTTTTTGTCATTTGTAAATTTTTCTAAAACAAGTCCATGCATGATCATTCCCTTAACGCATTGCTCGAAACTCTTTTGTGATACTTTGGCATCCAAGCAATGATCTACGATTTTATATAATTCTTTGAATACGAGTTGATCTCTTTTGCTTAGTTGATCTAGGGCACAGGCTACTTTATCATACTTTTCAACGTACTCAATTTCATTTTTGAATGGAGTATAATTTACTTGTCGACTCATAGACTTCGTGCCTCTAACTTACTCGTATCATTCATCATCTTATAAGCCATAATTTGATCAGCTGCAATTTGTGGGTTGTGGTATAAGAAATTGGTCAATCGAATCACCTGAAATAGACAAAAACCCAATGCCATCCTCACGGCTATCTTGGAACATCGTTGTATTTATTTTTGAATCCCGTCTTCCCGTCGAGATCACGTCTCCTGGTCAGGCATGAAAATCACAGCCACATGAAAACCCATGCCTGATTGACTGAGAGGTAAGAGTTTACCCCTCAGGCGACACTACTGACTGGAGCCTTGATCACCGTTCCTACCACGTCGTATTTTCGGGAGGGGGTAACTCATAGCGTACGAGTTTACCCCTCACCTGAGATACGGCGTGGCAGACGTGATCATGAAGACTCCAGTCAGTAGTGTCGCCTGAGGGGTAAACTCTTGCACTCATAGCAACGCTCATAAATAATTGAGGTCTTTCACGGGCAATCTGACCATGTTTTGACTCAAAGACTTCTGCTCGTTGCTATACAATCAGTACAGATCAAAAAATCAGGCGGTTTTTACGTCATTTTTGGCAAATACGCATAAGGTCTATTATATGAAAATTATGTCGTGCCATCGCCTAGTCCTCCTCCACCCATTTTGAGTTATTTCTGGAAAGACTGCAAGGTCAATTAGGGATATAAGGAACTTTTCAGAGTAAGCAATATGGCAAAATACGACGGTCTTTTAGGACAGCCGGTTCTTGAGGTAGAAGATCCTGACAAAGAAGGCGGAATTACATTTATCTTCAAAGACAACAGGTTCATGTTTATCAAGGCAGCAGCTGACGGAAAGATCGAGACCGTATCAATTCCAGAATAGGTGACAGATGAATGGAAAAATACGACCCAATCAAAATGCTTGAACTTGTAAAAGTCGAAGATCCTGATTCTGACGGCGGGCTTACTTTGATCTTTCGGGAAAACAAGACTCTAAAGATCAAAGTCGTGGATGGAAAGCTGGTTTCTGAATTTGTGTAAACTAGCTTCTCACATGTTTCTCATAATATCCAATGGCCAGTTCTTGTATTTTTGATTGGATTGAGCCGGGGCGTTCATCGCGAATTTTTTTGATGGCATCGACAGCAGGGAGTTTTTTGTATTTTACAAAATAGCAGGCAAGTATGGTTCCTGCCCTTCCCATTCCTGCCGCACAGTGAACCATCACAGACTGGTTGTTTTGGATTTGATCATGAATAAACTCTACAGCTGAATCTATTCTTTCCATGTCTGGTGCAGTCAAATCCGGGGTCGGAACATGTAGATAGCCAATCTCCTTGATCCATTCATCAGGCAGTGAATTTTCAGTCATTGTAACAATGTTTTGCACGCCTTGGCTGCGAATCCATTCAAATTCATCAAAGCTTGTAGGCATGCCAGAGCCTGCTAATTTCTCTTCAATCAGCCACGAAAAGTTTGTCGGTCTTTTGGTAATTTTTCCATGAATTTTTCTCCAAATGTTTCCTGGTTTGCTCATAATACTGCCACTACCACTACTGCTATTGGAATTGCTCTATATTTTTTAGCATTGCGAAATCTCCTAGCGTGCAATCGCCCTGACTGGAGATCCGGTAGCATCCTTGAGTTTTAGCGGAAGAACGGTAAAATCAAATTCCACCGAGGAAATTTTTTGAAGGTTTGTAAGATTTTCGACTATCAGCACGTTATTTTTGGAAAAAATGTGGTGTACAGAAAACGACTTGTCTTTTCCAAGATCTATGCTGGGAGAGTCAATTCCAACAAGGCTGGTTTTTTTTGATGCCAGATACTTTGCGGCAGATTCGTTTAACCCGGGATTTTCAAGAAAATAGTTTTCCCTTTTGAGATTTTTCTGCCATCCCGTATAAAAGAAAACAGAAGAGCGGTCTGGGATTTTTCCAGATCGCTTCTCAAAAGAGCGAATATCAGATGCCGAAATTGCCGAATTTCTTGGTTTTGGAATTTTAATCAACAGCCCGGTTCCCGCTAGTCTGTCTAGCGGAATCTGATCAACTTTGATTCCGTTTTTTACAAAATGAAACGGCGCATCGATGTGTGTTCCTGTATGAGAGCTCAGAAACAACAGTTCCAGATTATAGCCATCATCACGAAGATCCGACCAGGAAAGAAACTGGGGTTTTGGAGAACCGGGAAAACTAGGAATGGATTTTGAGATTGTCAAGGTAAGATCTATTGGCGGTTTCATGTATTACCGGTCAGCAGAAGTAATTAATCAGTCTTGAGCCTGTGAAAGGTTAAATACTGATTGGTGAAAATTTGCTTGTGACAACTGCATATGTTTTGTTGAATTCCGACCTGGGTTCAGACGAATCAATCATCAACGAAGTAAAGCAAATTCTTGCTGAGGAGGGCATCACCTATGAGATTCAGGGGGTTTACGGCGTATATGATATCGTGCTCAAACTGACATCAGACGATGCTGAAAAGCTGCGTGCAATTATTACAAACAAGGTGCGTAAAATTAGCAAGGTCCAATCAACCTTGACCATGATGGTTATTGCAGAACAAGAGAACCTATAGGTTTTTGACTGCATCGACTACCTGCATCATTTCAGATTCCGTGTTGAAAAAGTGAGGGGATGCACGTACGATTTTTTGGTCGTTAATTTCGCGGACTGCCAAAACAATATTCTGTCTTTCAAGTACATCTACGACTTTTTGCGGTTCTTGATTTTCAATGTTAAATGATACAATGCTGGTTCGCCGGCTAGGATCATCAGGCCCGTACAAAACAATTTTTGGAATTTTTGACAGCTCCTCCCTAAGCAAGGAAGACAGATATTGGTTCTTTTGACGAATGCGGTTTAAACCAAATCCCATCAAATAGCTTACAGACGATTCCAATCCTACAATTCCGACATAGTTTCTAAAACCTGTCTGAAACTTGTCCGGCAGCCCCTTGTATGCAAGATTTTTTTCTTCGTACAGCATTGCAGATTCGCCTCCGACAGTCAAGGGTTCCAAAAGTTCGCTTGATTTTCGATTACAGTAAAACAGTCCGGTTCCCATCGGCCCACACAGCCATTTTGATCCGTTAAACGACATAAAGTTACATCTGATTTCCGAAATATCCATCTGGCCGATACATCCTACAGTTTGGGCACTGTCAACAAAATACGGGGTGGTGGCGTCCTCCAGGATTTTTCCAATCTCATCAAGGGGCAAAATTGCTCCCGTATTGTATAGCGCATGACTCAGAGCAACAAGTCCGGTATTGTTATCAACCAAGTTTTCCAATTGCCCCATTGCAAATAATCCGTCCTTGTCAATTGGCAGGTTTCTGATTGAGATCCTGTTTCCTAGTTTAAGCCAGGGGTAAAAATTTGCGTGGTGTTCGTGGGCCATTCCTCTGATCACAATGTTAGAATCACTTGAAAAGGACAGTCCTCCTGCAACAAGGTTAATGCCGTCAGTGGTGCTTTGAGTAAGGACAACTTCGTCTGGATGGCATTTTAGAATCTTTGAGATCAAAGTTCTGACATTTCTTAGCTTCTCTGTAACAAGTGGTCCGGACTCCTTTGAGTCAGGCCCAAGAGAATTATAATCGACCAGGAACTGTTTCATCGCCTCAATGCTCTGAGAGGGCATCAAGGAGACAGATGCGTTGTTTAGATAGATTTTTCCAGAATTCGGAAAGTCATCAGAAACATCACTTGAGTTAAAATTCATTATTATATCTGTAAAATTCTCAGATGGTGTTGGATAAAAGTCCTGAGAAAATCATGACAGGGGGTTTGGATTTGGTCAAGAAAGAATTTGAAAGCAATGTACCAAGCCTGGTGGCATGTTCAGATCCTTTTAGCAAAGCTGAATTTCTAATCCACTTGGCAAATTCTGTTGATCATCCAATAATTTTTGTGGATTTGGATTTTCTGCATTCAGGATATGTAAAATCAGGAATGATCAAAGACAAGGAGAACATGACGATGCTGCATCCAAACAGAGAAAGCTGGAGCAAAACGCTTGCCGATATTATTTCAGAGGCATCTAAAGAAAAATTTTTGATAATCATCGACTCGCTAAACGGAATTTACAGCATGTTTGATGACTTGGATTCTGCAAGGTTTGTAAATTCCAGCCTCATGCTGCTGTCTTGTGCTGCAAGGCAGGCAGATTCCTCCATCATAATTACTGCAATGGTAAGAAGAAAGGAAAACAAAGAGTGGGTTTTGTCTCCAGGAGGAAGGCAGCTGGTAAAATCATCACAGACTGCCATGTTTTTCGCAAAAAAAGTCGGGGGCCAGCTGGTTTTGTCAAGGCCGGGAAAGAACGGTTCTGAAAAATTTTTGATCGCAAAACAGTTCTAAAGATCAGATTTCAAACGCCGTTATAAAATTTCAAACGCCGTTATAACTCCAAAAATCCAAGTAAGTTATATTAATGCCGGATTACGATTTAATTTCGTTATGCCAGTAGGAATTATTCCAGACATCAGCGAACAAATGTGTATCGGATGTGCACTGTGTGTAGAAATCTGTACATCATTAGGTCCAGATGTCCTTAGAGTAAAACCAGTCGAAGGCTGGAAGAGAGGCAAGGCATTTGTTTTCTATCCAGAGAGATGTATTTCTGACGGTGCATGCATAGGCGTATGCCCAACAAAAGCAATCTTCTGGATGAGACCGATGGACTTTACCGTTGGACAACCAGTTCCACTCTACAAGAACTCAGTCTTCGTCAAAGGTTGGACTGAATTAATCGATTAGATTAGTTCTTTTTAATTTCTTTTTATTATTATTTTTCTGCTAGAGCGGGGGGGTTTTGCCGTGCGTGTATAATTATCAGACCAGGGCTGCTTTAAGGGCATTGGGCCAAGGGCTCTGGCACCGGATGGCGGTATGGCAGTGGCAGAACAGGCGGGCAGGCCTGGGGGTGAGCGAATTAGTGAAGGAGGGAGAGAGAGGGGGTGAGGAAAGGCATGGCCCAATACGGTTTATGCGCAAATATCAATTCTTTAAAATTTGGCTGTCATAGGGGGTAGTAGATGCAAATTGCAAATCTCGTTTAATTTAGATAGAAAACTCATTTTTTTGGTGATGATAGTTTCAGTTGTAGCCCTGACTATCACGGGAATTTTGAGTTTCAATTATGCTGATCAAATTCTGACAGAAAGGGCTTTAGAACAACTGCTAGGAGAGTCCACCGTAAGGGGTGAAACCCTTCGATTGTTGTTCGAGTCACGAATTGAACAAAACAACATTCTTGCAAACGATCCAATGGTTCAGATTTTGGTTTCGGAGATGAATCAAATTTCTGATGAAGAGTTAAAGGACGTCAAGGACAATAACAGGAGAAACTTTCTGATTCAGATCCAGGCTTTCCAAGAATTAATTGGGTTTTCGATAGGCTTTGAGGATGTAAAGATTGTGGGAGCAAACGGAAACGTATTTTTCTCCCTGGCAGGAGGTGTAAAGAACGAAGATTTTTCAGACAATCCGATGTTCCAAAGGGGACTAACTGAAGCACATGTTGGATTTGAGCCAAGCGCCGGCGGCAAAAAGATGGTCGTCGTATCGCCGATTTTTGCCAAAGACAGCAAGATAGGTGATGAGCCTATCGGGGTAATCATTTCAAGAATGAGAACGGCGGCAATAGACAATGTTTTGATCAACAGAAGTGGATTGGGCGAGACCGGGGAAGTGTACATTGTAAATGAAAAATTCGAGATGCTTTCCGAATCCAGATTCGTCGAGGATGCAGTTTTTCAAATCAAAGTAGACACGCTTGGAGTTCAGAGATGCTTCAACGAAGGGCAGGAACATTTGGGGTTATACAACGACTATAGAGGAATTCCAATTTATGGTTCGTCATACTGTGCCAGAGATCTGGGAATAGTTTTGCTGGCAGAAATTGACGAGGAGGAGGTTGCAAAACCAATCGGGGTGTTAGAAGACAGGATCATGCTGACAGGAATGGCAATCACCGTGGGTATGGGCGGCGTCGCATTTGCAATATCAAAGTCTCTTTCAAGGCCATTGAACAAGCTAAAAAATGCAGCCAATAACATTGCCAGCGGAAACTTTGACGTTAGAACAAACATCAAGACAAGAGATGAAATTGGCGAATTGTCAAATGCGTTTGATTCCATGGCACAAAAGCTTCAAGACTCACTGATCGAAATCGAGGAGAAGGAGGACGTCATCAAACAGCAAGAAGAGATATTGTTGAAATTCTCACAACATGCACAAAATGATTGCGTGGGGGTGATTGACATGAAAGATTCCACAAAAATTTCTGCAGAACTTTCAGAGGAGGAGTTTAGCAAGATGTATGAGATTTTCCTGAATTTTATGGCAAAAATCATTCGAGAGCATGGCGGCCAGGTCGTAAAAAGTATCGGAGACGCACTGATGTTCAGATTTTCTGACATAAAACCGCATGACACAGCTGCGATGAAGAATGTTGTGGAGTGTTGTTTGTCAATGCTTGATAATCATGAAAAGCTAAGACAGGAACTGGCAGCAAGGGATCTTCCCGAACTAAATTACAAGGTTAGCGCAACGTACGGCTCAGTAAAAGTTGCTGAAAGTGCAACGTCAAACATTGCAGATATTTTCGGTCCGACAGTCAACCGATGTTTTAAGATCAATGCGTTATGTCCTAAAAACAGCCTTGTGGTCGGGATAAACCTCCATAAAGCTCTAAAGGACGTGTCCGAATACGCCTTTACAGAATTGTGCATCATACAGATGAAACAAAAGTACGGCTACGAAATCTTTGAAGTTAGAAGAAGGCCAGAAAATGCCAGTGATTAATTTTTGGAAAATCCCAGTTTTGATGCCCAGCTGCCATTTTGTCTTTTGGTTGGTTTCTTTGAGAGGTTGTTTAGCATGTCATATGTGATAGTAAATCCGTGGCCAACCATGGTTGCGTCTTTGCTGTAATTTTGCTTTTCAGGCACAAATTCATCTGCCAAATCCTTGATTTTCTTGGTTTTCAGGTCAAAGAGCCTGATTTTCTTTCCGTTTTCAAGTCGAATGACTGCATCCCCGCTCAGGCCTTGAATTGAGAAGGTTGCAAAGAACCTGACGGTGCCGCCTTTCCTTACGTTAATTACTGAATCATAAGTCAGTTTTTCGCCATAAAACAGTATTTCACGTGCCGTAATTTGCACGTCATCCTCTACATTTAGAACAATTATGCTGTCTGCATCCAGGGAAACGGTGTTAACAACGTTTTCTGCAACAATTTTTCCCCTGGGTGCAGAAACAAATGTTCGGTGCTCCCGAATTTGATAAACCCCCACTCTTCCCTCGGGATCCTCGACTCTGAACTTTCTTCCAAAAATGTTTCCCACAACAATGTTTCCCTGATCAGCAACGATTCTGGAGCCGTTATCAATTCTGTATTTGTTTTCAACCGGATCAATGAATTTGAAATCGCCCTTTGTCAGATGTATGTTGGTCTGAAATTCTTCTGTCCATGACGGGCTAGTGACGCTTCCCTGCATGATGATAGGCCCGTCATATCTCAAGCTTCCTGCCATGAAGTTTCCCTTGATTGATAATGCCCCGTTGGCCTTGCGTTCTAGTTCGATTTGGCCAAGAGTTTTTGACCCAAACAGTCTTGTTGCAGTCGAATTTGCACGGTTTAATGCCGCTGCCCATTCTTCTGCAGTCTTCATTTCTTTTGATAGCTGCTGGCCAAGAATCTGGTTTTTCCTCCTTATGTCAGCCTCAGAGTCGCCGGTGTAAACCCGTGAGTTTTTTGTTTTTTCAACATCGGTTTCGGGATATTTCTTTCCAGTTTTGAGATCCTCGTATGCCTGCTTGATTTTGATGAATTGTTCGTTCTCGCCGCCCCGGTCAGCATGAAATTGCAAGGCAAGCCGCCTAAATGCGTCCCGTATTTCTTTTTCAGTGGAACCCTCAACAATCCCCAAAATATCATAATTGCTCTCAACCATTGCCTTTTCCCAACAAAATTAATTTTTCTTGTTTCCTATAATACTTGTATCTTATTGAAGAAATGCCGAGTGTCAGGGATGTGAAAAGAAGGAGGCAGTCGTTCTAAAAATCGCTATTTTACAACCAGTACGGGAATGTCGGTTTTATGCATGACATAATTGGACGTGCTTCCAAGAAACGCCTCTTTTGTTGCACCCAAGCCCCTTGCTCCAATTACAACCATGTCAAAATTTCCTTTTTTAGCAAATTTGACAATTTCAGAGCCGGTGTTTCCGCCACCTGTCTTGTAGCTGAATTTTGCGCCTGCCTTTTGGGTTCTGTTCATGGCAGGACCGATTGCCTTTACGGCTTTTTTCTGGGCTTCATCCTTCATCTTTTCGGTATATTTAATTCCGGCAGCAATCGGTAAATGAAATACATAAAATCCAGTGATTTCAGCATCGTTACCCTTGGCAATTTCAATGGCCGTATCGAGTCCTCTTGTTGAGTTTGCAGAACCGTCAACAGGTACAAGGATTTTTTTAATTTTTGCCATGTAAAAAACTAGGAACTATTCAATATAAGGTAACTGATCGGGTTCTGAAAGCAGTTCCGGCAGACCGTGTTGGGCGCAGATTCCTTGATCGGCATTCTTCACTGGCGGCAAAATTCATGTCTGGACTTTCAGTCCGATCTCCTGTTGTTGTTACGACGACGATGATGGCAACAGTACAAGAGGCGATTGTGGTTTTCAGAAATTGTTTTGATTGCGGGCAACAACAAACTATCTTTTGGATTTTGCCAATGCAATTGCCGCAATTGCAATTGCCGCAATTCCGACCACGATTCCCGCATACCCAACGTACGTTTGCGGTTTAGAATTTTCAAGTTCGTTGACTGATTCTTTTAGATCGCTGATGTCAGAAATCAGAGCCGTGTGCCCGTCAATTATTTGGGTAATTGTAAGATCAGATGGTTCTGGAAACTCGATGTAAGAGCGTTCGGCAACTTTGGGAGGGTGCATCGACAGGCTGATCGGTGTTTCTTCAATAGTGCCTAGCACGTTTGCCTGATAGAACCCCGAAACGGTCGGATTCACAAAGGCATAGTACTTGCCGGGAATGTCATGGTCCGGTGCCAGAGGAAGGGTGATGCTGTCGGCTTTGTAAATCAATTTCATCTTTACGGTATCCTTCAATCCAGGAATCCCATTTTGGAACGGCTGTGATTTTGCACACTTGATTGGTTCGGCAATATCCGGACACGGAATTAGCGGATTGACGTAAAATTCAATCGCGTTGGTTTCTCCAGAAACAACCGGCTCATTCATCCAACCAATTTCAACTCGATAATTACCCACAGCGTCTACTGTATGAGCATGAGCTGTTCCGGCAAACCCCGGCACAAGTAAAAGAAACAACACAAGGTACTTTGTTTTCAATACAGAAAAAATCCCTGATGATTTTAAAAACGTTCTACCTGTTTCTCAGATAATTTTGATGTTTGTACCAGCTAGGCGTCTGCATACATTGACACTTCCCAAGCAGTGGGCGTTTGTGCAAATGCCGTGTATTCCTTGTATTTTAGCTCAGAATAAACGTCAAGGAAATCTTTTGTAAATACCTCGTCCAAAAAGGAGGAATCGCTTGAAAGCGAGTCCAATGCGCCTTTCAAGGATACGGGCAACGAGCCAATGTTGTATTCGCGCTTCTTTTCCGGAGTAAGTTTGTAAACATTTTCTTCAATAGGATCACCGGGATCAATTTTGTTCTTGATTCCGTCTAATCCTGCCAGGAGCAAGGCTGCTTCTAGGAGATAGATGTTTGCAGTCGGATCAGGGACCCTGTATTCAAGCCGTTTGCTCTTTTCTTGGTTTCTGTTATACATTGGGACGCGAATTGCAGCTGAACGGTTGGCCAGCCCCCAGCATACGTTGACTGGAGCCTCGAATCCGGGAACCAGTCGTTTGTAGGAGTTTGTCGTAGGATTTGAAATTGCACACAGGGCCGATGCGTGACTAAGAATTCCGCCAATGTAGTATCTTCCGGTCTGGCTCATCTGTGCCAGCTTGTCATCCTGATCGTACATCGCATTTGAATCACCGTTCCAAAGGCTTTGATGGGTATGCATTGCAGATGCGTTGTCGCCAAAAATCGGTTTTGGCATAAAAGTTGCAACCTTGTCCTTTCTTTTTGCCTTGACTTTAACCAAGTTTTTCACGCCAATGACATTGTCAGCCATTGCAATCATTTCGTCGTATACAAGGTTAATCTCGCACTGTCCGGATGTAGCTACCTCGTGATGTTCTGCCTCAATCTTGATTGAAAAATAGTTGTACAAATCATCGCAGACGTCTTTTCTGAAACCTTCAAGAGTGTCCTTTGGTTGTGACGGGTAGTATCCCTCCTTGATATCAATTGCCGTGCTGACATTGCCTTTTGCCCAAGGGGATTCCTTTGATTCAATTGAATATCCTGAACCGCCATACGAATGGGTAGCAGCATATGGAGAAGGATACACGTTGATTGTGTCAAACACAAAAAATTCTATTTCGGGGCCCCAGTTTGCATGGGTAAGTCCCAATCCCTTTAACTTTTCAGAGGCCTTGAATGCAATGCCTCTTGAATCCCTGTTGTATCTGGAATCTTCAGAGGTGCTTCCATCATACAAATCACAAAATATGCGAGCATTTTTTCTGTTGCCGGGATCATAATCCGGCGGAAGGATTTTAAACGAATTGGGATCCGGCATGAGAATCATATCAGAATTGTTGACTGATTTAAAGCCAACAATGGAACTTGCATCTAGTTTTTCAAGGCCGTTGACGAAGCTGTTTTCATCAATTGCGTAACTTGGCATTCCTACATTGTGCAGTTCCCCAAAAATATCTACAAACCAAAAATCAACAAATGAGATTTCCTCGTCCTTTATGGCCTGTAATACTTGATCTGAGCTGTTCAACCATTAATTTTAGGAAATCGGTTTACTAATGCTAGTTAGTAAGATAGATTTGTCAATATGGTCAGGTAAATTATAAGATTATTCGTAGCAGCTTGGGCCCTGGAAGGTCAGGCGTGAGTTTTGCCGCCAGTGAAGAATGCCGATCAAGGAATGTGCCCAAAACGGTCTTCCAGTGTGTGCAGTTGAAATCTGGACATTTTTTATCAAAATAGGCACGATATGTCAAAACTACGGTCCGTTTTTTGATGTGCACACTACGGAACTGCTTTTAGAACCCGATCAGTTATTGATTATTGGCCCTTGATGCCTTGAACTGCTCTAATTCCTCTTCAAAAAAGAATTTTTCGCCGGATGCAGGCCTGAGATCATCTAACCAGATAGCATTTTCGTCATATTTTGCAAAGAATGGCTTGTGGGCCCAGTCCGGGTTTCTTCCCTGCAAAAATCTCAAAACCAGCAGCTTTTCCCCATCAAGTTCTGCGGTACCTGCAACCTGGACTTTGCCAGGCGTTGCAGACATACTTGGGCCCCTGACGGTTCTGGCCAAGCCGCTTACCGAAGAATATGCCTTGATGAAAATTTCATATGCCCTAACCAGGGGAACCCCAAAGTAATGCTGGGCCCCCGTATCCCTAACTACAAACATATAGTATGGAATGCAGCCTAGCTGAACCTGTCTTCTCCACATTTCTGCCCACATTTCTGCATCGTCGTTGATGTGGGCCAGGATCGGTGACTGTGTCCGTATCTGGGCTCCCGTCTTTCTTACTTGTTTGATTGCAGCCTTTACTGCAGGCGTTGATAGTTCGTTTAGGTGATTAAAGTGGGCCATAAATGCCAGATGCAGGCCGCTGTCAGTAATTTTTGCAAAGGTGTCCAGCATTTCTTGAGAGTCTGAATCCGTCAAAAATTTGTAAGGCCAGTATGACAGTGCTTTTGTCCCAATTCTTATTGTTTTAAGGTTTGGAGGTTTTGCCTCAATTAGCGTATCGACGTATTTTGAGAAAATTTTTGCCTTCATAATCATTGGATCACCGCCGGTAAACAGAATGTCGGTGATTTCAGGATGTTCTGAAACATATTGGACAAGCTGCTGGCCTTCCTGCATTGCAAATTTCATCTCGTCCATTCCGACAAATTGCGGCCATCTAAAGCAGAAACTGCAATATGCGTGACATGTCTGGCTTTGGCTTGGGAAAAACAGGCATGTCTCTTTGTATTTGTGCTGCATCCCATACAGCTTTGTTCCGTCATTAAGAGCAGGAACATTCAGTTCCATTTGCCCGGCAGGATGCGGGTTTAGCTGCAGGCGAATTTGGTTTGCAACCTCTGCGATTTCCTTTTTATCAGAAGTGTTTTTCAGCGTTGTTTCCATCAGCTTGTAGTGTTCCGGTTTTAGCATTCCTTTTTGAGGAAATGTCAGGACATACATCGGATCAGTTGGAATTTTTCCCCAGTCAATCAGCTGCTCGACGACGTAGTTGTTTGCCTTGAAGGGGAGGACATTTCCTACAACCTCCATTTCAATTTTTTTTTCTTCAGGAAGTTTTTCAATCTGTGGAATGTCCCTAAAGTTTGCCAGAGTATACGATTTTAAAGACGGGGATTCATCCCATGCTGATTCCTGATAGGTCATTTAGAGAATGGTGCGCCTGCCCTTTGTTAAAGGTTACAGGCTCGCTAGCTTGTTGCACAGCCGTGCCTGAACGAGTAAAAACAGCCAAGTTTTGTGCCTGAAACCGGGATTGTGCAACAGACTGGGCCCATCACGCA
The DNA here is from genome assembly GCA_965214775.1 of Candidatus Nitrosopumilus sp. Classification (GTDB taxonomy): domain Archaea; phylum Thermoproteota; class Nitrososphaeria; order Nitrososphaerales; family Nitrosopumilaceae; genus Nitrosopumilus. The sequence goes on from OZ243974.1 coordinate 1,005,733, forward strand.
CAGATTTTCTTAAATAATGATAATATGGGTTAAGGTTTGTATTCTAGGAGATGGGTTGGAGTAAAATGATGGTGGTTCGTTGAGATGGCCGAAGAGGAATTATCGCAGATTTCAGCAGGAGAGTTTGAAACGGTTTCCCAACTTTTGGCGTCTTCAGAAGCCTTGCAGATGGCATTCTTGATAATGATCGTGGGAATTATCGGAATTGCAATCGGCTATAGAAAATTTTCGTCATGGGTCGGTTCACAAAAGATCTACTACACCAGACCCCACCTGTCTAGATTTGTACGAAGGGTAATGCTTCCGTTTTTTGCCATAGCGTTAATCACTGCAATTAACGTGCATATTCAAACGGGTGTCTTGCTTGGGGAGGATCTGGCAGTCACGACAAGCCAGAACGTGTCTGCCGAAGAGACGTTTGCAAAAATTTTGAATACGTTTAACATCATAGTTATCGGATATACCGTCTCGCATCTGATACCAATAGGCCTAACAAAGCGTGAGAAATCAATTCTGGAAAAGGGGGATTTTGACGGATGGTTTGAATTACGTGGGTTTGTGGATGACGATGACGGCCTGTTTCACAGGTTGTACAAGTGGGTTCCGCCAAAGATAAAACCCGAGGAGATTGACGGGGAGGAATTCGAGGAAAGATTAAAGACGCCAGAAGGTCACGAATTTTTGGAGAACTTTAGAACAATCAAGGGAAACCCGATAGGAGGATATGAGAAGCTAGTCGAGGATCCATTCGAGGAATGGAAGAAATCTGAAAGAACAAAGTATGAAAGATACTTTGAGAATTGTGTTACCGGGAACAACCAATCTGGAAGAAAGTTAAGGCCCGGGGCAAAGCCCGATGAGATTTTTCCCATTGATGTCTGGAGGGAAGAGAAAAGGATTCACGGGTATGAACCGATTATTCCAAGCAATCGCCCGCCAGGATATGCAAAGAGGAAAAGGGAGGGCATTCCAAAGTCTGCAAAACAGATCATCCCGGTAGGAATTTTTATTGCAACGATTTTGGGAATCGTTGCATGGTGGGGGGTAGATTTGTTTCTGCTGGCAACTGCAACCGGCGGGCTTGCAATTGGTCTGGGCTTGGCCTTGCAAGAGACCATGCAGAACTATTTTGCGTACATCTTTATCAGAAAGGACAAGATTTTCGTCGAGGGCGAGCGGGTAAAGCTGGATACTGGATACAACGGATACGTGCACAAGATCACGCCCAGGGTCACCTATGTCAGAGACGCGCTCAACGAGTCAATGGCAATCATTCCTACAAGGCAGCTGGTGAATGCCCAAATCGTCAATTACACGCAGGGCGTCAAGATGGTGCCTGCAGTTGTTGAGGTGGGCGTGTCATATCTCAACGATCCAAAACAGGTTTCTGCAATTCTTGTAAAAGTTGGCAAGCGCGCAATGAAAGAGGTGGTAGATGCCAAGGGCAGGCACCTGATCAGGCAGAGAAGATGCCCATACCTGGAAAAGAACAGGCCAAGCTGCGGATGTGACAAGGACATTCACGTTGATATCAATCAACCGGTTGTAAGATTCAATCAGTTCAATGACTCGTCATTGGACTTTTCGTTATGGGTTTACGTAAGAGATTACGGAGCCCAGTTCAAGACCAAGACAGACATGAGAATCATCATGTACGAGGAATTCAAGAGATACGACATAAGAATCCCATGGCCGATCAGAACGGTATACCAGGGTGATGAAAAACGCGAACAGGAGGAGATTGACAGGCTTGCCAAAGAAAGAGACGGGGTCATCGATGAGTTTGGAACAGGCGATATCGGTCATGGCAGCGGTGAGGATTAGTAGCGGGCTTCTCAAAACTTAAGAAACCCAACGGGCCACAATTTTGTATTGAAGAGTATTGTTTCTGTAATATCCGGAAAGACATCCGAAGAGCTGGCTAGAAGGATTTCAAGGAAAATCGGCGCCAATCTTGTAAAATCAGAGATTCGGGCCTTTCCCGATGGCGAGTCAAAGATCACCGTATCAGGAAAGATTTCCAAGAAAAGATCTGTAGTTGTCCAATCGATTTTTCCGCCGGTGGATACAAACCTGATTCATGCGTTATCGTTGATTGCCAAGGCAAAGGAGACATCATCAAAAGTGACAGCTGTCATTCCATACATGGGATATGCCAGGCAGGACAGGGAATTTCTTCCCGGCGAAATTGTTACAATGAAAGTCCTGGCTAAATTGTTCAGGGGGGCAGGGGCATCAGACATCGTATCAGTGGACATTCACAGCCTGGTTGGAATCAAACACTTTAGGATCAGGGTCAAAAACGTAAGCGCGGTTCGGGATTTGGCGGAATATTTCAAAAAAATGAGGCTGAAAGACCCTCTTGTCGTTTCGCCGGATCAGGGCGGAAAAGACAGGGCAGAAGAGTTTGCCGGGGAACTAGGCTCGGGGTTTATTGCACTTGAGAAGAAGCGGGACAGAAGGACTGGAAGGGTGCAGATCAGGACAAAGAATACGAGCAAGGCAGTAGTTGGGCGAGATCTGATTTTAGTTGACGACATGATCAGCACCGGTGGGAGTATTGTAAAGGCAACACAGTTTCTTAAAAAGCAAAAATGTAAGAGAATCTTTGTTGCGTGTACCCATGCTCTGCTGATAAACGGTGCGGAGGCAAAAATTAGGAAGGCCGGGGTCTCGAAAATTATCAGTGCAAACACCATACCGGGAAGGACATCAATAGTGGATGTTTCTGATTCGGTTGCAAAGGCAATAGCACAGTCAGCCAAGTGAAAAGTACTAAAAAATCAAGTAAAAACAGAAGATGGGCAGAAGCACGATGCCTGAATATCAAGACAAAACAACAAACCTCATTTACTTTTTACTTAGCTGATAATGCCAGAAAGTTTTTTCTGTATTAGCTAGAGAGCAATTGGAATCAGCTACATGTGAAATAGACTTTATGTGTAATCGGCTTGAATGAGATGAATTTGTTCATAATAATCGTAATAGGATAGCCCCTGCCTAGGCGGCAATCAGGCACGAATCTGCCTGCAGTTGTGATTTTCATGCCTGAACAGACGGTGGGCATGACTTTAACTCTAGGCAGGGACTAACCTATTACTAATAATCCTAGATCTGAACCGATTACGCATAAAGTCTAATGGTTGCAACGACAAAAGTGTATGATCAGTTCTCTAAAACCGAAATAATTTCAAATTCAGTAACTGTCCAATCAAAAACCGGTCAGGAACAAACTTTAGGACGCGCATCTTTTCCCAAAAAATCAGGACGCATATTAAGAAGAATGCCAAGATTGTCTCTCAGCGAAGAAGGATTTGAGGCACTAAAAATACCAACATTTGTGTGTAGAATAATCAGTTTGTCTTCAAATCAATTTAGCGTTCAAGAATTGGAAAGTTCGATGGGAGACGACATGATTTCAAAATTTTTAAAAGCAAAAGCAAAGTCTGGCAATCCGGGCATCATTGTTTGTCTAACCTTTACGGATAAAGAAAGTTTCTTTGGATTTTCTAAAAAGAGCAACAGGACAGAAAGGCAAAAAAAGTGTAAAGTCATCCTAATGAATCCGTTGGAGGTCAACAGGAACCATGCTTAATTTGATCGGATTAAAGAAAGGTTAGGTAGCATGGTTTAACATTTTAGTTGGATTTTACGTATTGTCTTTTCTCCAAAATCAGTGACATCTACTTGCTTTGGTCTGCCGTATTTTATTCTGTCGTCCGTATTCAACCATGACTTGATGTCTTGATACTTCTCTTCCTCAATTATGATGCAATCTTTTGATGTGTGCTTTGACAATCTATCGCAAAGATTGACTGGAACTCCGTAAACATCTGGTTCTTTTGATGTCTTTATTTTTTCGATAGTTCCGGCCGTTATTGTTACTTTGGTGCATAATCCTTTCCCGTATTTTTTGAAATTGTGAATTATGTTTAGTGCAGACTGACATGCTTTTGGTGCGTTTTGAAATGTTGCCAAAACTGCATCGCCTAATTCCTTTATGACAGTTCCATTGTTTTCTTCCACCAAATTACGGCACACCTTGTTGTGGTTTAGCATTTCCGTAATCGTTTCTTCTTGATTTTTGATCATCTTCCTTGTTGACCCGGTAAGATCGAAATGCGTCACTGCACAAACGTTTCGTTCACGTTTTAGTTCTTTGACAAATGCTTTTGCTTGGGATATTTTCTTTAGATGGTTTGAATCAAATGAATTTATGCTGTTGTTTGACATGGTGATTGTAATTTTAAATTGCTTATTTTAAAAGTAGTTGCAGATATATGCCATCAACAATTGTCAAATCAATTATTTTTTGCAGGTCGTCTTTTTTACCCGTCACATCAATTATTTTTTGCTGTACGTTGTTCTTTTCGCACCCCCACAGTTTTGATTTTGCCTTTATCTGCTTTTCTTTTGGGGGTTCCAAGTCCAAATTAAATCCAATCTTTTTAGAGTAATCTTGGATTATGGATACGCTTTTCTGAATTTTTGAATCATCATAGCCTGTGAGAATTATTTGAGCTGTTTTGGTCATATTCTATATTGTTTTCCTAAGATAAAATTATTGCTTTGTTTTATTTTAATTGAAGATTTTGTCAAATATGCCAACTAAGATTCCAATATTTGGAAATTATATAATCTTTTCAGATCAATCTGGACAAGTGTCTAGGTCACTTGGCAATCTAGGCGTGAAAATTCCATTCGGGTTTGTAACAGGTCGGGCTCTGGAAGCTGCTCCTGATTTTAGGCACGAATCTACACGGGAGACCTCCCCGAGATAACAAAACTCGCGCCTGAACTTCCAGAGCCCGACCTGTTACTCGGGTTTGCTATTCGTGCCTAATTCAATGGACTACCTATAGCAACGAGCAGAAATAATTGGGGTTTTTTACGTGTAGTTATGACCTACTTTGACTCAAAGACTTCTGCCCGTTGCTATAAACACTTGCCAATCGGGATAATGGGATGGCGCCTTCCTCTTAGAAGCAGGATTGATAAAAATCAAGCAGATGAGGATAGATTTCAATGAAGAGATGTGTGAAGTTTCTAAAGGAATGCCAAGGTAAACGGCTGCAAAAATCAAAAGTCGTACAGGATGAACTTTGCAGACTAGCTGGGATTGGTAATGAATTTCAAGGAACTGTGACTGCTGATTTGCCCCACAAGGAATCCAAAAGCAGTTAAAGATCCCAAAATTTGATAAAGGAGCCCTTTGACAACCCCAAAAAGAAGGGATTTGCAATCACGTTCAAAGGAGTCAGGAGAAGGACTGGTTGAAGGGGTTCAAAAAATATCAAATCCATAGGCATAAAAGCTTGGCAGGGACAGTCTTGATAAAATGAAATTGGTATTTTTGGGAACATCGGCTGCACAGCCTACAGAAGACAGAGGACTCTCATGCGTTTGTCTCGTGAGGGAAGGCGAGATCATCATGTTTGATGCAGGAGAAGCCGCGCAAATTTCGTACATGAAGTCCGGATTGGGCTGGAACAGAAAAATGAAGATTTTTGTAACTCACCTGCACGGGGATCATTGCATAGGAATTCTGGGATTGTTACAAACAATGTCGATGCAAAAAAGAACAGAGACATTGGAAATTTTTGGGCCGGGAGGAATTGAGGAATTTGTTGCGGCAAACATCAAAATTTTAAATTTTGGCCTGTCATTTCCGGTTCTGATTAATACGGTCAAGGAAGGAAGGGTATTTGACGACGAAGGGTATTCAATGTATGCTTCAAAGGCAAATCACTCCGTCACAGCCTATTCCTATAGGTTTGAAGAAAAAGACAAGCCCGGCAGATTCAATGTTGAAAAGGCAAAGGCACTGGAAATTCCTCGAGGAGAACTGTGGAACAAGCTGCAAAAGGGAAGAGAGATCCCAATCAATGACAAAGTTATCAGGCCTGATCAAGTTTTGGGAGAAAGACGTCCCGGTAAGAAAATTGGAGTTTCAGGAGATACGATTCCTACAGAAGAGTTGGAGAGATTCTTCAAAGATTGCGATTACCTGGTGTTTGATTCGACGTTTTTGGAAGAAGAAGGCCAAAAGGCATCAGATACAGGTCATTCGACTGCAAAACAGGCAGCAACGTTAGCAAAAAATGCAAACGTAAAAAATCTAATTTTAACACACTTTTCTGCAAGATACAGGGATGAAACCGGCCATATGCAAGAGGCAGCGCAAATACACGATTCGGTGATTGCTGCAAAAGATCTCTTGGAAATAGAGATCAAATGAATGCCTTTGAGCCAGTCAGAGAGAGGTTACTAGGCATTCTTCCCGGAAGTTCCGCGTAAAACGGATCCAAATCTGACACAATTCAAACCAGGTAGCCTCCGGCTGCAGATCCTCCGCAGGTGGTTGCCGCCATCTGCACGGCGGCCACGAGTCAGGCACTGCAAAGACCAATACAATGCCCATCCATCTCCTTGCATACCTGTCAAAGTCCCACTTACAGTGCGGACAATTGAAAATGGAACATTTCTTGCCGAGGCAGGCACGATATGTCAAAATTACGTTCCATTTTTTGATGTGTACACTACAGAATCTAGATTAGTGTGGTGCATTCAACATATGTCATGTCTGAGAACGTTTCTGAAGAAAGATGTATCATCATTCCTGATATCCACAATGATTTTCAAACCGCTGAAAAAATAATTCAGTATGAAAAGCCAGACAAGGTAGTTTTTCTCGGGGATTATTTTGACAGTTTTTATGACACCGGCAGGGATGCTGCAAGGACTGCAGAGTGGCTGGTCAAATCATTGAAAACAAAAAACAGAGTTCATCTGTTCGGAAATCATGATCTTGGATACATGACAGGCAACCGCAATTTGAAGTGCTCTGGTTTTGCTGAGGAAAAATATCATTCAATTAAAAGGCACTCCATTCCATGGAAAGAACTTGGAGCATATTATTGGCTTGATAAAAATTGGCTTTGCACACATGCGGGCGTATCATATGACTTTCTCAAGCAACATGGCTCGTCAAAAACCGATTCCATCCACAAAATCTTGGATCTCTCAAAGAAGGATTTGGAAAAAATTGATGACGAGTCTTTTGCCCATACATTTTTTCAGGTGGGATACTTTAGAGGCGGCTCAAATGGTGTGGGGGGTCCTCTATGGTGTGATTATGATGAATTCGTGCCCATTCCCGGCCTAAACCAGATATTTGGCCACACAAAATCCGACTCTGTCAGATATGTCAGAGCTGAGAATTCGGTGAACTGTTGCATTGATACGGGTCTTGACCATTATGCTGTTTATCATGAACATACAGTAAAAATCAAAGAAAATCTCATTTCCAAAAAATGAACGTGTGCGAGGTCACGTATGCCTTGACACCGTTTCCATTCTGGTTACAAAACAACAGCTCATTTTGTTCCGGTTTGATGTGTAGATTCGCTGTACCTGGTTTGATTGAGAACTTTTCGTGACTGGATATGAACGAGGCTCAAAGACTGGTGATCACATACGGATCTTTGTACTCAACCCAGCAGTCTCCAAAGAATTCTGTAAGAACATCTGCCATTACTCAAGGAATCGCCAAATCAAAATCATTCGCGATTAGCATCTCATGATCAATTGAGAGCAGTAGACTTTATGCGTAATCGACTTGAATGAGACAGATTTGTTCGTAACAATCCTAGTTTTGAATCGATTACGCATAAGGTCTAGTCTATTCTCCGGCCATCTACGAAATGTGCTGAAAAATCTGGCAAAAACGGAAAACCAAGGCACGAGACACGCCTTAAAGTACGAGTTTGCCCCTTAGGCGTCCTGGTGTCTGGAGCCTTCATGATCACGCCTGCCACGCCGTATCTCGGGGAGGGGCAAACTCGTACCGCCTTAAAACACCAAACAACAAGGTAGAACCGATCCTTCTGGTTCAGATTTCGCTTGGCTGCCTAACATAACAAAATATTTCCACCTGAATTCTGTTTTGCAGTCAGAGGTAATAATCACAGATTGGCTGGATGCCTAAAGAAACGAGGGTCGGGTCGGAGGATTTGAATCGCTGTCTTTTTTTTTGAATCATCCTTCTACTGTAAAGATATTCTGAATTGTTTTAATTGGATCAAAATCTGAAACTTTAGAAATTATTTTTTCAGAAGAATCCTCGACTTTGCTGATTTGATTTGTGATTTTGTCACCTGCCTTGCTTATTTCGTTTGTGACGGAGTCCGTTGCCTTGTCAAGTATTTTGTCAACTGATTCGTCTATTCTCTTCTCAACAGATTCAGATGCGGTTGTGCCTATATTTGATACGTCGTCTTTGATGGAATCAATTACCGTTGCAGAGGTCGTAGGAAAGAAAGCGCCAATCTCGTGTGAAAATATCATGCAGCCTAGAATAATGATGCCTGCAATTATGCCTAATTTTATGAGCATTCCCAATAATCATAGAAAATAGATTTTAGGCCGGAACTAAAAAAAATGTTCGAGACTGATTGAATTTTCTTAGCTAATTTCCTCTTCTTTGCCAAAAGCAATCCAGTCAACAATCCTGTCAATCTGGGGTGACGTGAGAATTACCTTGATTGGGCCTAACGGAGACTCCTCTGCTTGTTCACAGATTGCCGCTTTTCCAGCAAATGCCGCCTGCTTGTTCAGATAAATCCAGGTCGAGTTTCCATCCAGATTTTTTTGAAGATGTTTTCTGTACGTTTTTTGGGAATGTCTTGAATGGATCGATTCGACGATTTTTTCTAATGATGAAAGGGATTCAGAGGTTGACGAGATTGAAAATTTTCCGTTGTTTGTTTCAGAGTCTGGAAAAATGTTAGAGATTGCCCGGGTTATTTTTTGTGGATCCTCGCTGGGGTTAACGGAGGTAAAAAGTTCAATCTTGCAAGGAATTGACGGAATTTTCATTCTGTCCAGCTTTGGATGATTTCGTATGCCGAAGAAATTAACTCGTCTTTTGTCAGACCAATGTTTGTGATGGCATGGTCAGACAATGCGATCGGATTGCTAATTCCAACTCCTAATTCCCTGTTATCCCGTTCTTCAAAATGTTCCTTGGTTTGGGGATCGTCTGAACGCCCGCGTTTTTGCAGAAAATCAAATCTCGTGTCGGCAGATGCGTGGATTGCCAAAAGTTTTACGTTTCCAAATTTTCGTAGAACGCTAACTTCGTCATTGGAGCGGATGCCGTCAATTAAAATTATGTTTGAAGAGGAATTTTCAATTTGGTCTTTGATTAGTTTGGCAACTGCCCCGGGTCCGTTTTTTTCTCTAAGTTCCAGCATCAGTCTTCCAAGATTAGAGCGGGAGGGTTCCAAGCTTCTACGTTTTGCTTCTTCCCTGACTGTGTCTCCCAGGTTGATGGTTTCATAGCCCCTTGGTTTTAGTCCGTCAGCAACAGTTGACTTGCCGGCTCCAGGCATTCCAGTCAGGCATACGATCAGTTTTGTCAATATATGAGAAAAAGTGTAGTCTGGCCTATGAAGCTACCGGAAATGCACAACGTCATGTACTCCGTAAAACCAGGCGTGAACAGGAAATTCGGATGAATGTTTTGCGCCTAGCAATCTGAGGATCTGTTGTTGTACAATGATTTTAAGATCGACTGTGCGAAAAACGGTAATATCGGGTAGTGGTTTATCCCACCGGTTTCAGGGACCGGCGAGATCCTGTATGAGCAGGGTTTCACGTGGGTTCGAATCCCACCATGACTGCCAATTTAGTATTGCATCAAAAATAAAAAAAGGTCGGGATCTGGGATTCTGCAATCTTGGTGATATAGACATGGAATCACGATCTTCTCCAGATTGGAATTTATGCCTAGACAGAATCCTTGCTTAGTGAGGCATTTTGAATGATCGTCTTCCACTTGTTCGTACCATCCACGCTTATCAGGGACGATTCTGTCGGGGTCTGGCCGTACAATGCACCGTGTTTTTTCGTAAAATTATAGACCCCTCATTCCGTCAAGTATGATGGTGTCCGTCTTCTTGAGGCCCAGAAACACCTTCTCACAGTCTCTGATCTCGCCGTTAATCCTCTACATCTTGTTGTTGTTATCATGGTCATGCTTGCCGGCAGCGTTGCCTCGAGGGTAAACTCTTGCGAAGGGCAGGACGCTCAAGGCAATAGCAGAGGAGCTGAAGGTGACGCCCCAGTACGTGGGCAGACTGTGCGCCGAGTTCGAAAGAACCGGCGTAATACACGTGCAAAAGAGTCCCGGCAGGCCAGCATCGCCGCCGCCCTCAAGCGATGAGGTTCGGACGGTACTTCGCCTGTACGCCGAGCAGGACATCGGTGTGGTGCGCACGGCCAGAGAGTTGATTCGAAATTAGCAAATTTTGATCAAATGGGCACATATTGTACACCAACCCGATCCAAATGCAGGCAAAATGTACATAATTCATGAAGTTGTTTGATAAATTATCAAAAAATCCCCGGACATTCAGGATGTTTGCCGGCATGACTGCCCCCGAATTTGATTTGTTGTATGCAAAGGTGGCAAAAAAACACCCAAAGATGGACAGAAAGAGGCTGCTTTCTGCCAAAAAAGACCGCAAGCGTGACATCGGTGCAGGACGCCCGACTGCCCTGAACCTAAAGGAGAGTCTTCTGCTGTCCCTGTTCTACTACAGGACGTACGTCACGCAGGACGTGGCATCTGCCATGTTCGGCATTGGACAGGCATCAGTCTCGCGCACAATTGACAGGATTGCGCCGGTTCTCAAGCAGTGCCTGTCGATCCCCGAAAAGATCTATTCGGGCACCAAGAGAATATCCTCAGTAGAGGAGCTAATGGACGTACTTCCAGAACTTGTCTGCCTGACAGATGCCTCAGAGCAAAAGATATGCAGGCCCAAGAGAAAGGACATGGAGAGATCGCACTATTCAGGCAAGGCAGGCACGCACACAGTCAAGGTCCAGTATACCACCAACATTCACGGACTCATAGTGCACAAGACGCCCCACTCTCCGGGACGCGTAAACGACATCACAATGTACCAGATGAGGCATCCCACGTTCCGGTACGACCAAAGAAAGGAGAAAGAGAAAGAGAAAAAGTGTCCCGGCGGCGGCGGGGATGGTGATGCGCCGCAACAACAACAAAAGAGCACAAAGCTGCGTCACTACATGGACCGCGGATACCAGGGAGCACAGTCAGTGGATGCAGGCACGGACGTCATACTCCCAATCAAGAAAAAACCGGGCGGCAAGCTCACTGATGCGGAAAAAGAGTACAATATCACGCACTCAAAGATACGCGTGTACGTGGAGAACACCATACGCAGGGTCAAAACATACAGAATAATGGGCGACCGGTACCGAAACCCACTCAAAAAGTACGACCTTGCCAACAGTATCGTGTGCGGACTGGTCAACGATAGGGCGTTGGCCAGAATCGCTGCTGCGGCCTGAGTGGCGGCAGCAGAACGGCTGCGGACGGGGCACTCGATTTCTAATTTCGGATCACCTCTCAGGCGTGCAAGGGAGGAATTGAATATAAGCTACAACTCTGTATACAGGATAATGAGTGAGAACAAGCTGGTCTCAAAGTCTGCTGCAAGATCTGGACAGCGCAAGTGGCTACGCTATGAGCGCAAGTACTCCAACGCAATGTGGCACGTGGACTGGCACGATATGAAGGATCCACGCCTGAGAGGGCTCAAATTAGTCACGTTTTTGGACGATTCATCCAGATGTATCATGGCGGCACGGACGTTTGCCGAGGCCACATCAGAAAACGTGGTGATAACACTCAGGGATGCCATAGACAGATTTGGCACGCCGGCTACCATACTGTCTGACAACGGCAGGTGCTTCAACGGCGGCCGTAGCAAGAAGAACATGCCAAAGGGGACGTGGAAGCCGACTGCATTTGAGGCCGAGCTGCTGGACCGGGGCATCGGGCTGATAAACTCCAGGCCGTACCATCCGGAGACCAACGGCAAGCTGGAACGGTTGCACGGCAGCATAGAGAAGGAAATCCACCACTATGAGAGCCTGCCTGCATACGTAGAGCGCTATAATGAGCGCAGGCTGCACTTTGCACTCGATATCGACAGATGTGAAACGTAGCTGTAGGCGTTCTCTGCAAGGGGGCCACAGAAGCGATCAGGAAAAGCAGCCCAAAATGGATGGGGAATGCCAATGACTAACGAACATGATTTCCATATAACACACCGGAATTTCTTCGGCAAAAATATTTCAAGGCGATCAAATCGGTCTGATAACGAACCAGTTGTGTCATCCAGCTACCAGACACGCTTGTTGTGACCTACCTAGTTATATGCACTACCCACAAAAAACATCATTATATTGCTCTTGATGCCGTATTGTGGCATGCCTTTGAGTACACCTCTGTCGCATCTGCAAGCTGGTCGCTGGATATGTGGACTTGATGCCGTATTGTGGCATGCCTTTGAGTACACAGCATACACACGGCAACCTAATGTCATACAAGGTGTATGTCAGGCCCGCGGTCCACAGAATGTATGGCTATAACACAAAGACCGCATCAAAGCACCAAAAAAACGTGCACATGCTGCTGCAAGCCCTGTTTGCTCACGGGACTGGCACTACGTGGGATCTGGCAAAGGTCCGGCGGCTCAAGGCTGCCGCCATAAGGGAACAAGAAAAGGTCTACCGGCGTCTTCTAGTAGGCAGGACAGACAGGGGAAGGTACTCTGGAGGCCTGCTGGATGCCGGCCTAGTGGTAAGGGACGACGACGCGCAAGAAGGGAAGAATAGCCCATATGCCAGATACAGGCTGTCAATGTACGGCATATTGTACTGCGTTGACGTGTTGGAGCCTACCAAAAAGGAGACGGACAGCATGGTCAGGCAGTACGCGTTCCTGCTGCCACGGGTGTTTGGCATGTGGAAGCCACTAAAACATGTCTTGGGCAGGGAGGCGGCATATGACGGCCTGAAAATACTCTCAAAGGGACTGTACCTCAACAACATCAGCATGGCGCGCACCGACAGCCCGTTGTACGAGCTGATGTCGTTCATCCACGTAAAGTACAGGCACAGGTTCGAGTCGATATCGCAGCACGACCTCTCCGAGCAGGTGTCATACTGGTTTTTCACGTTTCTGCTGTACCTGGATCCGAAAAGCCTGAAGGCGGTGCTGGCGCAGGACGAGCAGCTGCACAAGTGGTACAAGGATTTTTTCAGACAGGCCAAGAGCTATTATGCCGAGCGGATGCGGGCAATGAGGGGATCCGGGATTTTTTGAAGGATGGTGGTATCTTGAATGACGGTAACGAATCTTTTGCATAGTTTCCGGAAAAATCTTCAAAATACCGCTTTATGTATTGGTCATTCTTCAATTAACCTTATTGCTTTTTCTATGTCCATATCAGATTCCCAATATGCACCTATTGCATTTTCAGAGCCGGTAAATTTTTCAAGATAGTCGATGTCTTTTTCCCATTTATTAATTATCTTTATTGCCAGTTCTACATTTCCTTCAGCAAAGTCATACCCTTTCGATGCGATTCTGATAGATGTCCTAGTTTGTTCAAAAATATATTCTATTTTTTCATTACGTATTTTGTTTTCTTTCATCCACAACTCATTGAAAGGACAAGATGTGTAATTGCATTCATCCGAATAATAGATAGCTATCGGCACAGATATTATTGGAATTAAAGTCAAAAATAAAATCTTGTTAATTTTCATTATAAAAAAAGAAAAGGGATTAGATGGCCTCATTGAGTGCCTTGTCCAACAGCTTGCCATCCCTGTGTCTGTCATTGTATGCCTTGTCGTCAACAACTTTGTATTTTCCGTACTTGCCGAGCTCTACAAAGTAGAATCCGTCATCATCAAAGACGGGACCGTTTTTGCCATGTCCCACATGAAGTATGACTTCTTCACCGATTTCAAACTGTGGTTCGAAGCCGTGCATGTAGAATTTGTCGGATTCATACACGCCGCCCAGATACACGGTAAACTGGTCGCCTTCTTTCAATTTGAGATCTGGAGTGATATCCTTGGCTTTTTCATCAAGTTCAATTGTTATCGGTACAAAGCCCAGCTGGTTTTTTGATTCGTCACTCCAATCAATCGGATCCCCCACAGAAAGAACCGTTCCCTTGACGGTTAACACCACTGTGGGCTTGGTTTCGCTGATTTCTTCGGTTGCCAGCATGACGTCGGTTGGGGCAACAGCAATGTTTGGATTTGCCTTTGTAATGTCAGATTGCACATAAACATAACTCTCATCAGATGAACTCAATGATGCTACCATGCCAATGGAAACAGCAACGATGACAACAATGCTAAATATGGCTAATTTTTGTCTGTTCATTTTTTTCTCCTACGTATAATGATCATTTATGTCATTTAGATCCTCTGTTCTAAGCTGTGATTGATCAGAGTTGCATCCACTCTTCATCGCAGTATGACCATCCCAAGCGCCCCAATGCCATACATGATGGCCCAAGCCTGCAAAGTGACCAAACTCGTGTGTGATCACGTAATCTGGGTTTACTTCGCCGAAAATAATGTTGCATCCGACATCCGGATCATAATTCAGGCTGTTGTTAGTGTTAAGCCAAATTACTTTGTACTGACCGCCGCCACCCGAATAGCTACCGGTGGCACCAAAGACATTTGTGCTTCCAAGATATGCGGCACCAAGCCTGCTGTTGTATCCGGGATTGTTGGAGGAAACAACAGTTAGGTCAAAATCTGTCGAATGAATTGTATGTCTTGGAACTTCTGCAATGAGGGTCAACGCAACGCCATTATTTTCCGATCCATCATAAGTTACATCATCTAACGCATCCATGTCATACCATATGGTTTCTGAAGACGATGCACTGAATGGTTCAAAATTCATAATGTCGCCATTTGAATCATGTGCATAAGCGGGTGTCATCATAACAATTGTCAAGACAGTTACAAGGAAGGATATCGAGGTTGCTGAAACAGCTTTCGTGTTTTTTGTTTTGTGATTCATGTTGTTGCCTGTATCACGATCACTTGTTATATAACAACTGCTAGCCGTTTGCGGTATGCCTTTTGCGCACGAAACGAGCAAGAACCGGATCCCGTACTCGTCAAATGGGTGCAGGAAGGATCGCCAGTGAAACGGCGATCCTCACCGGAAGATCTGTCTTGCGCTATTTTGCATGTCTCCTGATCGTCTTCCACAGGGTGTCTGGCTCGATGGGCTTGTTTATCATGCCCCTGAGGGAGGCTGCCTTTGCCCCTCCGTACTTTGCGTCGTCTATCATGTAGCTTGAGGTAAAGACTATCCGGGCATCCTGATCGTGCTTTCTCAGCAGCAGAAAGGTCGTATGAGGTCACCTACCCCTCACAATAGGGTAAACATTACTGACGGTGCTGATCCTTATACTATGATCGCGTAGACTAGGCATTGTGAAAGGTCAGCTCTCCGCATGCTACGAGATCAAGGCATCTACAGCATCGCCCACGGAGACGATAAGGAATCTAAAAAAGGACCTCAAGGAGCGTGACAATATCATTGAGGAGCAGGGCAGGACCATTGAAAAGTTAAACAAGACACTTGAAAAGCGCGACAAGACCATCAGGGAGCAGGACAACCGGCTCCGATACTACGAGAACGAGAACTCGCCCCCGTCGGCAGACTCGCTGGAGTGGAAGAGGCAAAAGGCGCAGAGGAGAAAGGAGAGGGCCCGGCCCGATGCTGCAGCCGGGGATGACGGCACCGGGGAGGACAGAAAAAAGCCCGGCGGCCAGAAGGGCCACAATGGCGTATCGCGCACCCACCGGCCCACCAGGGTACAGAAACACTGCTTTCCGGGTGGACGGGCGCCGGAGTGCAAGCGGCACCACCACAGAGATCATGAAAAAGCCGCAGGTGCGCGACATGATAGGATTCAAGATAAAGTACACCGAGACGCGCCACGAGACACAGAGGGCAGTGTGCCCGAAATGCGGCACCATGCATACTGCCCCCGACGGCCTGCCCCGACGCGGCAGCTATGACACGAGCGTGGTCACAGCCGTCACAAAGCTGCGCAGCGAGGGCGTCCCACACAACAGGATCCCGGGTATAATGTCAGATATCTTGGGCGTGCACATGTCAAAGTCAACTGCAATCAACAGCATAGGACGCGTCTGCGACGCCGCAAAGGCGCCTGCCGAGGCCATCGCAGAGGAGGTAAGAAGCTCAAAGACGGTCTGCATAGACGAGACGGGGATCAACCTGGCAGGCAGACTGGGATGGGCGTGGGCCATGCTGTCGGCGGTGGGCGTGTTCATGATATATGCAGACACCAGGAGCGCCCGGATCCTGGACCAGTACATGGGCGGGTACGGGGGCGTCGTCACATCGGACGGATATCCCGCATACAAGAGGTTCGGGCTGCTGGGAAGGCTCCAGCGGTGCTGGGCGCACGAGCTGCGGTTCCTCCTGTATGGCTCGCAGAAAAAGGGCGCCCTGCTGTTTGCAGGAGTCCTGTACCGGCAGATGCAGCAGCTGTTCAAGGATGCCAAGGAGTGTCTTGAGGGCTGGGACAAGCAGTCCGGGGAGGATCTCCGGGAGCTCGAGGAGAGGACGGGGATAAGCAGTGCCGGCGGGCTGATGGGGCGGCACTCGCCGGAGCTGCGCCGGCGGTTTGAGACCAACATGCAGAACATGCTGTTCGGATACGTTGATGCATGGGGCGGCCCGCTGGAGCCCCTTCTCAAGAGGATGCACAGGGCCCTGCCGTGCATGTTTGCGTTTCTGGAATACGAGGGTGTCGAGCCGACCAACAATGGTGCAGAGCGGGCGCTGCGCCCCGTCGTACTTCAATTCAAGATAAGCGGCCAGATCAAGGGAGGCCTGGTCTGGACGGAAAGGCATGGATGGCTCAATACATGTGTGTCGACATGGAAGCTGCAGGGCAAGTCCATCATGGATGAGGTGGCCAAAATAATCTAGGGGTAGGTGACCACATACAAAAAGAGTATGGATGCCGAGGATATGATCCCGGCACGGTCAGGGGCGCGGAACAAGCCTGTACTGGATGCCCTTTATCCCAAAGGCCACGATTATCACCACGGCCCCGCCTATCCGTATCGCGTTGAGGGCGATGCTTATCAGGCCCGTGACATCCTCTGAGAATATCGCGTTCTCCTGGCACTGCTCGTCCTCGCCTACCGCACAGAACGTGTTGATGTCGACCCCCATGAGGGGCACTATGATTGTCGGTGCTGCAATGATGAATATCATCGCGACGAATGCCTTTTTTCCGAACCTGACAAGGTCTCCCTTGCTTTTTCCCTCGTCATCGTCTCCAAACATGATGTGTATGATGCCGTTTGATTTAAGGCGCAAAAACACGGTATGACGGGTCACAGATCTACAAGCCTGTCGGCGGATTTACACAGGAATTATGGACGACCAAGTCAGAATTTACACTCGGGATCCACACGCTTGGATTATTTTGGATATCCCAGTCAAAGATCCCCTGGGTATTTTTTAAAAAATTACCCAAAATTTGGCACATGCTTAAACAATTCGCCACATGAGGTTTATAAAGCCAGAAGATCTAATTGAGGTAGGTAATGCGGGACGCATTATTAGAGGGCATGTTGAATGGGGGGTTCCTTGTTGCATGCTCTTGACCCTTATTTTGGAAACACCCTGTAACCGCATCCTATTGTATTTCCAGAACTGTCAGTTTGAAACTTCCCATAAATCAGATTCCAATATCTTTCGAATTCATCCGGTGTTGAATGATGACGAAATGATGCGTATGCGACTGCATCTGCAATTTGAATTCCTTCAACTCCAGATGAATCAACAAAAACAGGGGGTTCTGCTTGCACTTTTCTTTGGTAGTCTGTTCCCAGTTCTCTTATATCTTTGATTACATCGGTAATATCTCTATGAAACCTGTTTGAACTCTTGTCAATTTTTATGGTTCCGTTATTATTTTCACCCGATCTTTCTTCTAGGAGTTTGTCGAATCTTTCAATTAAAAACGCCCATGCAATAGTGAATGGTTTCCAAGATGGGTGTTGGTGTCTTAGTGATCCTTTGTCAATTACCACGGAAACGGTGATGACATCCAAGTTAGATATGACATGATACAATTCATCTAACATGATTCGCTTTTTTGAAAGACTCAAGCTGGCAAAATCGCCTTTGCCCTTAAGGATGTCATGTGTATGAATTTCTGCATCTACATACTGATCGGTAAAATGTTTTAGTTTGTAATCATACGTAGATCTTTTGAGATCGTTGGCTTTGTCTTCCTCGACAATCACTCCTGATAAAACGAAGAAATTTGTATGATCGCTATGTCTCACGGAACCGGATTCGTCCACATACATAATCGGCATGTAATTACTGCTTTTACATTCCTGTTATTAATGTCAGGTTATTTTGGAAAGGTGAACAAATCCATAAAACCATGGTGGCGATTAAAGGCTCGTCAGCGCATATGGGCATGGAATATCGTCTGGATTAGGCGTGCAAAGGGAATAGAAATTCAGAAGTGTGCAGATTGAGTCAAGCAGGGGGAATTAGGCGACAACCTCGATCCGATGCATGCAGTCTATCTGGATCTCCTCACATCAAGCACCGCGTCCACCGCGGGCCGATCCTGGCCGTCGACCTCGATCCTGAGACTCTTCTGTCCCTCGGAGCGCGGCACGAACGTCATTCCCATGGTGCCGTCTGCGTCGGTCGTAATCGAGGCCTGCAACACATCGTCAACGTATGCGCGTGCAAGCCTGTTGCGCATGGGAACCCCGTGTATGTCGTATAGGGTCACCGTGATGCTCTTTGGAACCCCGAGCTCGGTTACGGATACGGTGTACGCGCCCTCCCGACGTGGCAGTGGTCCGGCCTCATATGGATCTGCAAATCCTGCCAGCCTGCTCTCGTATGCCTTCTTGCCGCCTGCCTGCGGCCGCACCATCCGGCCGTCACCCGTGATTATCCTTTGAATGGCCTCCCTGATGGCGCTGACCTCGTCGTCTTCGGCACCTGCCTGCCCGGTCTTTTTGCCATGCGGCACCCTCTGTCTTTCTATCCTTATCTTCACGGGGTCTATCCCGTACAGCCGCGCCTGCCCCCTCCACATCTCAAGCAGCATCTCCTTTCTGTCCACTGATCCCGCCTTCTCCTCCGCGCCGGGGACAAGGAACACCAGGCTGCGCCCGTAGGCATCCCTCATGTCCGATACGAGCTCGTCGGAAAGCCTGTGCTTGTTGGTCGTATACTTTGCCTCGATGTCGCCCTTGTGGCCCATGAAGAACTGGCGGTACGCGTGCGTCATCGCGCCCTTGCTTTCTGCAAGTAATAGCTGCGTGTCAAAGTACGCCCGCAGGACGTAGGGCCGCTCCTTGATAATCACTCCAAAGGCGTTTTTGATCCCCTTTGTAACCGTGATCGTTCTCAGGTGGGACGTGTCATCGCTTGACTTTGTGCGGTACCCCTTTACGAACGTGATCACGGGCGAGTCGGGTCTTATCTTCTCGCCGCCTGCGATCCTCTCCCTGAGGTATCCCTGCAGGTACCTGCACCCTGCCTCGGGCAGGAACGTAAAGTACTGGTGTCCTGCCTTGCTCAGCGCCGGCCTTACCGTTATCCTGGCAGGCATCCGGGCAAATGAGATGTTCTGGCCGTCCACCTCCAGATCCGGGATGTCCCTTATGCGGAGGCCGTCCTCGCCGTGATGGTTGCCAAGCACCTGCGGCCGCACTCCGGCAAAGGCCATCATGGATATGGATACGCGCTCCCTTGCAGGCGCCGAGTCAAGCACGTCCTGGATTTTCTCGCGGGTCGGAATCTCCTCGTCTTCCAGCGTCACGGGAATGTCGGCGTTCTTGATCTTTATCCTCCGGACAAGCTTGACATAGTTGAATGCAAGCCAGGAGCGCAGCGCCTTGAGGATATCCTCGATGTATGAGGGCGCATACTTTTTGCCCTCAAGAAGCGATACGTAATCCATCAGCATGTCCTCTACTTTCCTTACGTCGTCGACTCCGGCCTGCGCAAAGTCCCTGGGAGTGGTGTTTGTCCTCTCGCAGTACACGCCGAGCCTTCGCAGCCTTACCTCGGCTGTCGCCACGCTGCCCCTTGCGGTATTGTCGCACCATCTCTTGACGTTGGGATCCTCAAGCAACTTTCTGTGACGTCCCCACGCCTTTTTTACGGTATCACTCATGATCTCTCCATTTTGCAACGGATTTTTTCGGTTTAAGGGGGGATTTCATCGCTTGAGATGGGTGGACCGGAGCGCTTCCACAGGAGTATCGAGGAGGAGATATGGAACCACGAGAGCCTGTCTGCATATATCGGCTACAACGAGGACATGCTGCACTGGTCGCTGGATATAGACAATTACGAGACGCCTCTGCGGGTATTCTGTGACAGGAAGGCCACGGATGCGATCAGAAAAAGTAACCCAAAATGGATGGAGGATACCGGTGATGATGTGACATATTTTTCATATAATAGACCTTATGCGTAATCGGTTCAGATCTAGGATTGTTACGAACAAATTCATCTCAATCAGGTTGACTACGCATAAGGTCTATTGTGAACTTGTCGAAAAACAAGAAACTGAGATCATCAATGCCATATCAAAAATTGGCGGGTAATGGTGATTTGGACACCTGAGAAACGATTCGAAACCAGCAGACTCGGATCATGCACAAACGAACTTACGTCAAATCGATTAAAATGCCTGCAAATGACAAGTATCTGCAAAATTACTTGGCAATGTATAAAAAATCCGGGCATTTGTACGGTCTCTGATCTCGAATCATGTCTCTGCGAACCAGCGTCGCATACGTTACCGTGCATATGGGAGCCTTTGAAACGGAACAATTTTTACAAAGCTGGTGCAAGCACTGCCGTGATCGACGAGCTTCACAATCTGCAGATACTCGACTACTTTGAGGCCGCCATAAAGGGGTTCATAGTGGAGAGGTTTGCTGGCACGGACAAGTGGTGGGACCGGCATGTTCCCCCGGAGGTGCGCGAGGAGGCGTTGCAAAGACACGCAGCCGCAAAAAAGCTCAATGACCTGCTGAACAAGCCGGAGTATGGCCCGGTCGAGTACCTGAACTTTGACGGCTATGAAAAGATAATATCCAGAAAGGACAACTGGAGGAGTCACTTTGAACCCGTCTTTCTTGACAAGACGGTATTCGTGTACAAGATGCGGATCATACAGTCGCTGAGAAATGACATACGGCACGGAAGGGATCTCGACCCAGTAAACTGGATCCGGCTAAAGCTTCACTGCTATGACATACTGGCACAGGTATACGAGTCGGGGTACGGGGGCGCAGACGATCATAATACGCTGATGAAGAAGTTCGGGTTTTGAGGCGCCGGACGGCGGCGCAGATGCAATGCGTACAGTTGAAATCTGAACATTTTTTATCGAAACAGGCGCGATATGTCAATTATGATTCGTTTTTTTTTTTGACGTGTACATGTGGGCAGATCTTGGCCTCCTGGCTGCTGCCTGTTCTGGCAGATGGCGCCTCCTGGCTGCATCCCATCGGCAATCCGTCACTGCCGTGAATCTTATGAAAACGTGTTTTGTATTGATGCAAACAAACGGCTCCAGACGATCATGGAAATTTGCCCGGATTGCCGGTTTTGGGATAAGTTGATTATAAACGTACTTTAAAGAATCCAATATGCGCGCCTTTGTTGCCATAGAAGTTGCCAATCAGCAAGTAATCGATTCAATTAAAAAGTTTCAGTCAGAGTTAAACATCAATGCAAGGCCGGTCGAACCAAAAAATTTTCACTTTACACTAGAGTTTTTAGGAGAGATTTCCGAGGAAATGGCCCAAAGGGTTATTTCAGAATTAAGGACAGTTGAGTTCTCTAGTTTTGCAGTGGTCCTGAAAGGGGCAGGAGCTTTTCCAAAACCAGAATTTCCAAGGACAGTATGGATTGGAACCGAGGAATCAGGCCGAAGATCAATGACGGATCTGGCCAAAAAGGTGGAAGATGCGTTGGAGCCTCTGGGATTTTCATCAGACAAACCGTTCAGACCACATTTGACAGTCTTTAGAATTAAAAAGAAGATCGGGGACATAACGGAGGAATTGAAAGAAAAGAGAGCCACAGATTTTGGAAAGATGACAGTTGCAGGAATCAAATTAAAAAAAAGCGAATTGACTCCCGGTGGTCCAAACTATTCAGATTTGCTGGAGGTCAAAGCAGTTTGAGGAAGATAGTATTGCAGGCTGGCAAAACCGTAGTTCCGTCAAAATCCCAGACAAAATCAAAAGATCTCATTGCCAAGACTGCCTTCAAGCTTGTCAAAGAGAAGGCTGAAGAATTTCCCAAAGCGGTTTTAGGAATTGAATACGGGGGCTCGTATGCAAAGGGCACATGGCTTGCAGAGGATGCAGACATTGATATTTTCATCAGATTTAAAAAATCCACGCCAGAAGAAAAATTTGAAAAGGTTTCAAGAAAGATTGGGTTTGAGGCACTAGGGGAGTTTTCCCCATGCGTGAGATACTCTGAGCACCCATACGTCGAGGCCAACATAAGAGATACCAAAATCAACGTGGTTCCATTCTATGATGTCAAGGTCGGACAGTGGAAAAGTTCTGCCGATAGAACGCCGTTTCATACAAGATTCATGAAAAAATCTTTGACTTTGAAGATGCAAAACGAGGTGAGGATTTTAAAGCAATTTTTCAAATCAAACGGAATTTATGGTGCCGAAATCGCAAAGCAGGGCTTCAGCGGATATCTTTCGGAGGTCTTAATCCTGAATTACAAGACGTTTGAAAATGTCATCAAACAGATCTCAGAGATCAGGGAAAACCAGGTTATTGGAAAGACCACAAAAAAATTTGACACCCCCATCGTCATCATAGATCCTGTCGACAGGAACAGGAATCTGGCTGCTGCAGTTTCTGAAGAGAACGTTGGAAGGTTTGTCCTGATTGCGCGCGCCTTTCAAGAAAAGCCTTCGTTGAAATTTTTCAGAGTCAGAAAGACCGCAATAACCAAAAAACATTGGAATAATGTCCTGATAGTAAAATTTGCTTACAAGGAAAGGAGTCCCGATGTAATTTGGGGGCAAATCAACCGGGTAAAGGCCACGTTGGCCACCCAGCTGGATCTTGCAGGATTTCACGTGGTAAGAAGCGGTTCGTTCTCCAATCAAAAAAGTGACGCCTTTTTGTTTTTCCTGTTAGAGAGGACAGAAATCTCAGAAACATATCAGAAAGACGGGCCCGAATACTTTAGAAAAGACAGTGCAAGGGGCTTCATTTCAAAGAATCTGTCTAACACCGAACTGATGTGGGTCAGAAAGGACAGGAAGATAGTTTCGTTGGAAAAGAGAAAGTTTACCGGCGCAGAAAAATTTTTGGAAGATTTCCTGAAAAACAATCTTCAGACAGGCATCCCAAAGGGCCTTCAGAGCGATCTTGGGCGGGGATTTGAGATATCTACAGGAAGAAAGGGCTTTGACAAATCAATTAAAGAGGCAATCAATGAGATGATCTCGACTGATGGCGCAATCCTTTATTTCAATTAAGAGATTTGTCAGCGAGCCATACTCTGATATTCTCGGATACCCAAAAGCTACGTCACGCCAGCTAAGGTCTAGAATTGCAGAGTTGGAAAAACTGAAAATAAAATCAATCTCTTTGGCAGGCCCCACAGCAATCGGCAAGACCGCAGTTCTTGGCAAGGGATACGCCGGAGTGGTAGTGCTTGCCAAAAGGGGAGGCAGGCAGGTTGCCCTAAAGATCAGAAGGACGGATTCGCAAAGGAATGAAATGGGGCAGGAGGCTGAATTTTTGAAGCTGGCAAACACTGTCGGGGTTGGCCCAAGAATGATTGACTCTAGCAGAAATTTTCTCGTAATGGAGTATCTAGACGGGATAAAGATTAGCGAGTGGACAAGGCAGTTGTCAGGCGTTGGCATGTCTAAAAAGCTAAAAGCCGCAATCAGGAAAATTTTGGAGGACTGCTACAGGCTGGACATGCTGGGTTTGGATCACGGGGAACTGAGCAATATTTCAAAGCACGTCATTGTCGGAGATTCAAAGACGTCGCTGATTGATTTTGAAAGCTCAAGTATCGGGCGCAGGCCGTCAAATGTCACCTCAGCAACCCAGGCAATCTATATCGGCTCGGGAATTGCAAAAAACGTTCAAAAAATTTACAAAAACCCTCCAAAGAATGACATCATCCAAGCCTTGAAAAGTTACAAGAAAGAAAAAACGGCGGAAAGTTTCGTAAATTTGCTAAAAATTCTGAAATTATGATGGGATTGGCAGGATTTGAACCTGCGACCACTAGTCCCCCAGACTAGTATCATACCAAGCTAGACGACAATCCCTGTGACAGAAAAAGAGGTTTAAATTATTAAATCGTTGTATTCTGAACTTGGGATGTGAAAATTTGTAATGTTTGTCACAAGATTTCTGCAGTAGACCGGGATCATGCTGATTGCACGGTTCCAGTTTACAAAGCGGCATCTTGCACACGTGAATATCCGGAACAGGGTGTGCCAGACGGGAACGATGACCGGGGTAACGAGGTGTCAAGGCTGTAAAAGTGAACGGGCATCTATCACGTTTACTACGTCATGGCCTGTCGCCTCCCGGGAGGACAATGTTATGTGGAGGACAATGGACGCGCTGGCAGGAAACCCCCTCTAGTGACTATCTCATCAGCCCCCAGCCAATAGCTTGTATTTATACCAACGAGATAATCCAGTCGTAAGAGTTTACCCCTCAGGCGACACTGCTGGCCGGGGCCTTCATGGTCACGCCTGTCACGTCGTATCTTGAGGGAGGGGTAAACTCTTACGAGTCAAAGTAGGTCTAACTGCACGTAAAAAACCTCAATTATTTCTGCTCGTTTCTATAGCATGCGGATCTGCAGGTGACCTAAACTGAATTGCATCAAATTTGGAGCCATCTTACGGGGAACTTCTGGGAAGACTGTCTTGAGCCATTGGATTTTATTGACTAGGTGATCTCAAAGTAGCTGATATCACAATGCCCACACCCAGAAAAACTCCTCCATGCCGTCATAAATCACCGTCAAATGTTGCGGCCAAGTGGTATTGCGTCACGCGGATCCTCGGGCTCGTGAGCTCTGCAGGCAGCGCGTGCCTGATGTGCAGCTTGCACCGGTTTCCGACATCGCTGCTGTATGCATCGTCCTCCCAGAACAGGGGCCTGTCCCTGTCGGCCATGACTGCCTCTGTAAAGCGCTCCAGTATGGTATCCTAAATGACTCTCTTGTGCACCCCGTGACGCTGCAAAGGTGCACCGGGTCGCCGATTATGCCATCTGCAAGCTCGATTGCGTGCATCTGCAGTGCCCGGTCGCCGCGCATGATTCTTTCTGTCTTGTTTTCTTCGGACTGCCACAGTGAGCCCTCAAACGCAAGCCTGCTCTTTAGCTGCTCGCTTTGCTTGGAGAACTGTCTGCTTTGTTCTACCAGACTCTTGTTTTGCTCTTGCAGTGTTTGGACAAGCTCGACATCTGAACCCATATCGTCAGATAACCATTGTTGATCTTTAGGGTTGTAGGTATGCAAACCATGATCTGCTGTGTTATATTTTTAGATCAGATGTGCCAATTACGCAAAATCTATTACGTGTGGAAGGCAAACCGTGAATGTATGCTTTAGAATTGACCCGGAATCATTTAATGTCAAAAACAATGAAATTCGGATGATCAGGGGATTTTTCTATCCGCAGTCCACTGAAAGAAGAATTCAATTAACAAATGAAAACATTTTGCCATATATGGTCCTAGGGCAAGACAGCATATTCAGAAGATTCAGCATAAGATTCATGGAAAGACAGCTAAGTGAAAAGTACCTTGAAATCGAGCAAAAACAGAAACTGGGCAGGAGGCACGGCGCCTCAATAGCAAGGCAAAACAACAAATCTCGTTTACTTTTCACTTAGCTGAAAGAGCAGAAAAAATTATACTAAAGAGTCTAAAACTGCCTGAAATTCGTTATCTGTAATTTGCCGTGTTGCATAACTGAGCAGCCCTGAGAGGTGATCCGAAATTAAAAGCCGTACGAATTTTTCAAGTAATTTCACAGATAACCTGTATTTTGTTGATGTTTTGAGCTGTCTTGTGCAAATTCATTCACAAATAATCAGAGTCTGCTAATTTCGAATCAACTCTCTGCAGACGGCTTGCTGCAGGTTCTACGGCAGGGCCAACACGGACTCGTTTGTAGACTCTTTCGGTGCTTCAAGACAGGCATGACCGGGTGCTGCTGCTCTTCGTTGACAACGCGGCATGCCACAAGCCAGAGGCCGATGATTGAGAGGTTGGTAGGATATGACGGTAACGTGACAATCAAATACACTCACATACATGCCGGAGTCCAGTCCCGTAGAGGCGCAGTGACACATGATCAAAAGGGCCACGAGCAAACAAACATGATAGTGGTTGGAGACAGTAGTACGGCAGTACGGCAGGGGCATCCAAAATGAGCGCTTGGCTGACACAGCAACGACATTCAAAGAAGAAGAATGGAGGAGCTTGAGATGAATAAACAAAAGGTAGTCCTTAAGAAAAAGGTTCTGTGTAAGATTGGTGACCTAGAATGTGGACGCTTCCGAGATCGGCTTGATAAGACAGGAGTATTCTAGGTTATGTGCAATCTTCGACACCTGGAATACGGATCTTCTCCGGATTGGAACGGTGGCGTTCTGGACACGATGCGTTATGTTCTATTTTTTTGCCGATTTTTCACGATGGCATCCCTTACAAAGCATCTGACAGTTTTCTGCGGTTGTTCTTCCGCCCTCGACCCAAGGTATAATGTGATCTGCCTCCATCTCAGATATGGCAAAACGTTTGCCACAATGCTTACAACTACCATTCTGTAATGTGCAGGCTTTCTGCTTCATATCTTCCGTAAATGCACGGATTGAGAGGTTTCTTTCATCCCGTGTGAGGATATACGGATAAATCCCACTCTTCTTGGTAACATCGTCATCCAGAATCAATCTTTGTGTCTCATCCTCAATCTCATCGGTGTCCAGCTGAGCATCCTTGTATCTATCATACAGGGCCCCCCAATCTACACTTTTCATATAACTTCTTTTTATCTTGAAGGTAGTTTTGACCCAGTTGATCACAGCTTGGAAATAATTCCACAGTATGTTGGCATTCTGATCATCCTGATGTTTTCCCATGTACTCTTCTATTTCATCCTTTGAAATCCATCTTATGGCAGTCTCAAGGTATTCCTGACGTATGGGAGTACCGCTCATATAATCACTGGCAAGTTCATAGGCAGCACACCCTCTTTTGCTGAAGTAGCGCTTGGCATCAGAGACCCACGTTCCGGAATAAACGGCGTTTCTAAGCTCCTGTGGTGTGAGTTCTTCTCCTGCAATGTTGATTGTCTTGAACCACTGCAATCTCTCACTATCTGTTCCACTGCACAGGTAAATCATCAACTCGTAATCAAGGATTTCTTTCTGCTGATCATCCGGCAAATTATGAAAAAAGAGTGACTTGTATGAAAAGTGCTTACTGACATACTGGCAGACAGAAATGGTTCTTTGTTGCCCGTCAATTATCTCAAAGTTTCCATCATCACGTACAGACCAGTACATGACGTTCAGTGGGAATCTCTTTGTGACGGTATCGATTACAGCGTCGCGTTGCGCATCTTTGTAAATGAACTCGCGCTGGTAAGGTGGCCGGATATCTAGCTTGCCCCCATAGCCCTTGACCCCATTCTCCGCGTTGTCTACATAGCCCTTAGACAGCTCCCTGATGGTAATTTTTTTGAGTTCTATGTTCATTTCCCAGCAGTCCTCTTATGCTTAATTATGATACGAGCAAACTTTTTTTTGCCGTTAATGTAAGGATATCCATAATTATATGCGTCGATTTTTGTTGTTGACATCTTCCCAATTATCTCAAACTGATCTGGATTGTATTTGTCCAAGAAAGTAATTGGCACACCCATCGCGCCTTCATAATCTATGGGGATTTCTTTCGTCTTGTCCACGTTTATGGCGTCATAGTTGTCATATTTCGGATAGTCCTTCTTGTTGTATTTTTTGTAGAGAACAAAATCTTCATGACGTTCCTTATAATCAAGGTTCGTAAACCATCTGACTCCTTTCACTCTTATGAATTTTTTTCCGTTTTCATCAACCCTAGAACCAACAGCAGTTATTGGGTAATCATCTGGAATCCCAAACTCTCTGTCACCGCTATGTATGCTCTGGCCTAACCATATTTTGTTATCTCGGATCAACGGAAATATCTCCTTATATGATATGGCGTTTTGATTGCCGATTATAATGAATTTCTTTTTGTATTGTATCAACTGCGCCACATACTCCCTGAACAGGGAAAACGGAGGATTTGTTACCACGATGTCTGATTGTTTCAGGATTTCAATACATTCGTCACTGCGGAAATCACCATCTTTTTTCAAATGGTGTATTCCTATTTCTTTGGGGTCTGGAACCTTGTTGTCGTTTTTATCGCCATTATATTCAAGGTATATTGCACGCTCAGAATCGTTTTTACTGAAAAGATCCATTTGCTGATTCTTGTAGCACGTGGTGATCAGTTTTTTCAGGCCCAAGTGTTCGAAGTTATATGACACATAATGGAAGAAACTGCTTACACGAGGGTCATCACAGTTACAAAGAACTGTCTTTCCCTTGAAGTGCTTTTTGTAATGCTTCAGCTCCTTTTCGATGTCTGAAAGCTGCGTGTAAAACTCGTCTTTTTTGAAAAGATTTGCTCTATTCAGTGATGCGTTGTCTGGTGTCTGGTGTCTGGTGTCTGGTGTCTGGTGTCTGGTGTCTGGTGTCTGGTGTCTGGTGTCTGGTGTCTGGTGTCTGGTGTCTGGTGTCTGGTGTCTGGTGTCTGGTGTCTGGTGTCTGGTGTCTGGTGTCTGGTGTCTGGTGTCTGGTGTCTGGTGTCTGGTGTCTGGTGTCTGGTGTCATAAATTGCCGTATCGTGTCTGTCATTTTATTCTTACCCTTCACCCAGTCTACCCAAGAGTAACCCAAAAAGCGGCTCCAAACCGAAACAGCTCAAGACAAGCTACCTGCAGATCCGCAGACGGTTGTATGTACCGCCATGAGTTGGTTACTTCTGAAGACCGAGATTCGTGCCCAGTCAGTTAGTGGGTGGATGTAACCTCGTACGCAAAAAGTTGCAAAACTTATGCCGACAATATTATGCCAAGATCATGTACTTGTTATGATCTGTACTTGTTAGTTGCACTGTATGCATGGTCAAGATAGTGCCTGATTTGCGGTAATGATTCTGGCCTGATTGATATTCTTCTTTCAGTTCCTCTAGGGAAAAACCATCCGGCCACTTTTCTTACTCTTTCATCGTCTGCATCAAATGAGTTTTGATTTATTCTAAAAATGACGTTTGCGGTGGTTTTTCCACAGGTGATTATTGCAAACAAATTACGCCTTTCGGTGGGTTTCTTGGTGTAAAAAAACAGCCATTTGTGGTATGGCTCAGACACGCAATCGAATTTCTCATTTATCATTGAAATAAGCTTGTTTACCGTCTCCCTGTTCTCATATGACGCATTTGCAAGGCTTGAATCCCATGATGGAGCCTTGATCTCGTCTTCTTCAACGTCCTCGTCCACGTCGTCTTCGATCGCCGAATATTTCTCAAGTACTTCACTTGGCAGTGAGGGATATTTCCAGATTTCAAGGGATTTTTTTGCTATTTCGTCTGCTCGCTTGCAAATTGCATCTTCGTTCCACTGCGCCAGTGCTGCAAGCCCCGAATTTAGCCTTATTGGACTGTCGGAAAAGCCACCATCCATGCCTCGCTTTTCTAGAAATGACTTATCGCCCAGCTCTGGATTATAACCCGTCAGTGTAAGATTTCCAATTGTATGTAGGTATTTAGAGTGGATCTCAGCCCATTTTTCTCCCAATTCTTTTTTCCATTCCTCTGACAGGTTTTTGTTTTGCGGCATAATGTGCTCAATAGTATAGTCACCAACGTTCACAGCTTCTTTCCTGCCAAAATTTTCTAACTTGCCTAGAAGATATCTCAATATGCGTCGAGTATTGTAAACATCTTTGAGGATTAACTGGGATTCAAATTCATCATCGCGGGGAAATCTTCGATATGACTCCTTGAGAATAAACGCGGCCTTTAGACTCTCAACATAATCGCCTTTTTCAATCTCGCCTGCAAGGTTTGCAAATGTCTTGTTTAATGAGTTTGTGGGCACTCCGCATATGGCACGTCTGAATACATAGCTTTCAACCATTGAAAATACTTCCAAAACGTCATCTTTTGTGATTTTTTTCTTGTCGAAGTCAGAATAGACCTCTAGCAGAAATGGGTACGCAACATCAACTTTGAGTGCGTTGATATCTGCAATTTTTTGATTAAGATCCGTGTCTGGTTCTTTCTCAAATTCCAGCTTGTAAAAGAACCCTGCAAAATAGTGGATGTCGGATACTAGCTCGCGTGTGGATTTCTGCTCGGCTGCAACAAACTCCTTGAAGCTGGAATACACGTCTTTGATGTTGGGAATCTGACCTGTTTTGATTGTAAGATAATCCCTCATGAATCTGTCAAAATATTCAGTTCCTTGAGCATGACCGAAGCTTTCTTCAATGGGATACCAATGATTTTTGTAAATGTAGTCCTGCTCTTTCCTGTCCAGTCCCATCAAAACATAATTCCGAATCAGATCTGCTTGAGACAATTCCAGCCCCGTAGAATTCAGGCTCTCAAAAATCAGTTGCGGATTATCATGGATGTTGTTTAGGGAAATATCAACAATCGTTAGTCTTAGAATTCCCTGGTATAGTTCATCCAAATTGGTTTTGCTTTCTTCTATTTTATTCTCAAAGAATTCATAATTATTCTTGATCCTGATTGAATGTTTCTCTGGAAGTTCTTGTCCGTCTAGCAATCTGATCAAAGTATCTTTATCACTTTGTGTTAAAATCAGCTTGTATCTTTTTTCTCCAGGCTCTTCATTGTTGAATAAAAAATAATTGCTAATTTTCTTTTCCGTAACCTCGGCATCGTCCTGTTTTTCCAGTGCCTTTGAAAACGCCGACAGCAACAGTGTCAAAGTTGTTAGGCGCTGCTGCCCATCAATTACTAAATATTCGTCAACTCCTGAAACTTGGTTCTGCCCTTTTTCTATGTATACAATAGAGCCAATAAAGTGGCCGGGATTGGCTTTATTCTGCGAGGTCTTTACGATGTCATTCCATAACTGTTCACACTGTTTCTCAGTCCAGCTATACGTTCGCTGATAAATTGGAATGATGAACTGATGAGTGCCTTGTAAAAATTTTGTTAAATGAGTCTCTGTTGCCTTCACATATCTGATTTCATGAGAACATTGTAAAAGCCTTGTGACATAGCAGTCTTACCAGAAACAGCCAGGCTCGTGGCTGTACAGACGGCCATCTGCGGATCTGCAAGCAGCTTCGCTTGAACTGTTTAGAGTCTCTTTATTGGGAACATCTTGAAAGACTGTCATCTTACCCTTTTTTTATTCCAGTATGGGGAATTACATCCCCTGCAGTTTCCGGGCAACTCATTCTGGGTGGTCCACGTGTGATTGCATCTTTCACAGGTGTGTTTCCACATTGTTACTCTAACTGGTTTGTTCACAGAGTACATGCTAAACAATCTCATTATATAGTTTGTTCTATGTAGTAATAACTATATATGTAGTGGACACTATGCTATAACATGAACGCAAGAATGCAAAGAGCAAAACAGATCATGGAGACTCCAGGCCACGCCACCCAGATCATCGGCACCGACGACTTCAGGGTCAGATCCCAGTCAGATCCACCCAAGTTCTATACCGTATCCAGGACGGGCAGCGGGCTTGTCTGCGAGTGTCCGGACCACCGTAGCAGAAAGTCGGACTGCAAGCACATCAAGGTCATACTGGAGTATGTCAGAAGGAACGTGTTCGGACACGACGGGTTTAGAATCATTGAAAGGTCAAGGCTGAACCTGTGCAAGTTCTGCGACTCTGGCAACATCGTCAGGAAGGGATTGAAGAAGAACAAAAGCTCTACAATGCAGATGTTCAAGTGTAAAGACTGTAAGAAAAGGTTTACTGCAAACTTTGGATTCGAAAACAGGAGGTTTGACGAATCCACTATAACGGGCGCGTTGCAGATGTATTATACGGGAATGAGCGTCCGTGACATCTCCAACCATTACGAAATGCTTGGAATCAGTGTAAGCCACAAGACGGTATACAACTGGGTTAGAGACTATTCCAGGATGACATCGGCATACCTCAACGGAATTGTTCCACGGGTCGGCAGCTGGTTCCGGGCCGACGAGGTATGGGTGAAAATCAGCGGCAGGCAGTGCTATCTGTTCGCCTCGATGGATGACGATACGCGCTATTGGCTGGCCTCCGACCTGGCAGACAGCAAGTTCCAGCA
This sequence comes from Candidatus Nitrosopumilus sp., assembly GCA_965214775.1. Taxonomy (GTDB): domain Archaea; phylum Thermoproteota; class Nitrososphaeria; order Nitrososphaerales; family Nitrosopumilaceae; genus Nitrosopumilus. The sequence goes on from OZ243974.1 coordinate 1,038,126, forward strand.
CAATGCGGACAGTCTATTACAACTGACAAAATCACATGCCGGAAAAAGCCCCAGAAACTTCATCACGGACGGCCTGCCGGCATATGCCAAGTCCTCAAGGAGGGTATTCGGAGAGGGTACGAATCACGTAAGGCACATCCACCTGGCAGGAAAAAGAGACCGCGATAACAACAACAAGATGGAGAGGCTCAACGGCGAGATCAGAGACCGCGAGAAGGTGTTCAGGGGCCTCAAAAAGATGGATACGGCCATACTTGACGGAATGAGGGTCTACTACAACTATACGAAAAGGCACGGAAGCCTGGAGGGAAAGACGCCTGCGGAGGCATCCTTGATTGCCGTGGACGGCATCAACAAGTGGAAGACCATCATCCAGAATGCCTCGCTAAGCAAGTATTCTGTCTAGGCATAAAATAAAATCTCAATTCAGAGAAGATCCACATTCTAGGTCACCAATCTTACACAGAACCAAGAAAAACTAGGTTTATCTAAAGGCACTCAGGACTTGGGAGTTGAGGCAAAAGCAGTTTTAGGGCATCCGACAGAAAAATCAAGCTAGCCTAGCCACTTTGTCAATCTCTCTTTTTCAAACTCGTGCTTCCTTGAGAGGTTTTCAGGGGTTGATTCTGTCAGGCTGGTTGTGGGTTTTTCATGTGTGAACATGTCAACCTCAATCAGTGACGCGGTGTCCTTTCCAGACTCGATAAAGCACCCTCCCTTCCCATCAAACGTTGCCGAACCGCCTCTTCCCTGAATTTTTGCAACAATGTTCCTTGCAACTGCCAGCCCCTCTCCTTCGGCAAAAACGCCCGCCTTTGGAACAGCAGCTGTCTCTGTCACCACCAAGCTTGTGACGTCGCCTACCGCATAGACACCTTCAAAACCGGTCTTGCAGTCCCTGTCTATCGGGATAAACCCCGGTTCTTTTGCCAGTTTGGAGTCATAGATTACCCGCGGGGCCGTGTGCGGGGGCACAGCCAAAAGCAAGTCAAAGTCATCCTCTTTTCCGTCTTCAAAAACCAGCTTTTTTGGCTCGACGGATCTTGTTTTACAGGAATTGTGAAATGTAATCTTTGCAGAATTGATCAGTTCAAGAATCTGCTTGCTTACTTTCGGACCTGCCGCCGGAAGGGTGGCCGGCGCAGGGCTGTAAAAGTGAATTTCGACCGAATCACGCTTTCCCATTTTTCTGAGCATGGAATCTATCAGCAGGCCGGCCTCAAATGGCGCAGGAGGGCACTTGTACGGCATTCCCATTATTGAAATCGCGATTTTGCCGGACTTTATGCTTTGTAACTTTTTACGAATTTCCAAAAGCTGGCCGTGATCATACAGGTTGAAACCGTGCTTGACCAGTCCGGGAATTTTTTCCGGGGCCAGTACGGATCCCAGCGAAATCAGCAGATAGTCATACGCGACGGACTGCGCGGAGGTTTTCACGCTTTTGTTTTCCAGGTCAATTGACGCAACCTCCTCTTTGATAAAGCTGATCCCTTTTTTTTTCCAGTCCTCGAAGAGAGCCGACAGAGTTCTCAAAAGTCCTGCTTCCGTTTAGAATCCACAGTTTTGCAAATCCCACCATAAACCAGTCCTTTTTGTCAATTATTGTGACTCTGGCCTGATCAGGGGAGGGTAACGAATCTCTGATTTCAGTGGCCGCCGAAAGCCCGCCAAAGCCTCCGCCCAGAATTACAACGTGGGGAATTTCTGCCAACTTGCTTACCGTTCTTGGGAAGTCGGCCTGATCAGAACCTCGTTAACGTTAACATGCGGGGGGGCCTGCACCGCATAAAGAATCGCGTTTGCTATATCTTCAGCACGTAACGCTTCCATCTTCTTTGCGTTTTCAACAAATCCCTTCAGGGATTCGTCCGTAATTGTGTCGGTGAGCTCCGTGTCCACGACTCCGGGCTCGATACTGGTCACCCTGATGTTATGACGCACGCTAAACTCCTGCCTTAATCCCTCGCTGAATGCGGCAACAGCATGCTTGGTTGCACAGTATACAGAGCCGGCAGGAAAAACGATTCGTCCTGCAACAGACGAGATGTTGACTATGTGTCCTGATTTTTTCTCCTTCATGTGAGTGATTACTGCGCCTGTACAATACAAAACCCCCTTTATGTTGACATCGATCATTCTGTCCCATTCGTCGACCCTGAGATTCTTGAAGAAGCTCAGAGGCATCAGGCCTGCGTTGTTTACAAGAATGTCAACAGAGCCCCACTTGTCCAAGACAGCTCTTGCAAAATCATCACACTCTGATCTCTGCGCAACGTCTAATTTTTGACGGAATACCTCCCCGCCATTTTCAGCAATCTTGTCTGCCAAGTCTTCCAACCGGCCAGCCCTTCTGGCGCCGATTGCAACCTTGGCGCCTGCTTTTGAGAGCGCCATGGCAGTCGCATATCCAATTCCGCTGCTTGCGCCGGTAACTATTGCGACTTTGTCTTTGATCAACCTTGCTCAGACGCAGTTGACTTTGATGTCGTAAAAATGTTTAGCCGGCAAAACAGAAGGCAAGAATCACTGGCAACTTTATTAAAAGAAGGCTTCCAAACCGTATTATGGAGTCTGAAAAGTGCGCCTATTGCGGCGATTTGACTGACATGCCATTTCAGTGCAGTTATTGCAGGGATCCGTTTTGCCCAGAACACAGGCTTCCCGAAGAGCACAGATGTGTAAAACTCAGTCAAATCAGGGCAAGAAGATTCGGGGAGAGAAAAGTCATACGCGACGGAGGAAGAAACAGGCCGAATATTCTCCGAAGAATTTTCGGCAGGTTCTAGTAGGGGCTTTTGTCAGGGGAGATCTTTGCACGCCTTCCCTGATAGATTAGTGCCACAGCTAATGCAAACATCACCATGGCTGTCAGCGGAAAGTTTTGCGGGGCCGGAAGAACAAACCAATAGTAAACGCCAAATCCGATAGAGACTGCTGCCTGAATCCACAGCTTTATCCACTTGGGAGGCTTTACGATTCTGCTGATTCCCTCTACGGCAAAGATGCCAATCACCGGATATATTGTGTAAAACAGAAAATCAATGACGTCAACGCCCGTATGCGACATACAATACCGGAATGCTTCAGGCGTAATTTCTAGCTAATCTTCCCAGCGCACCTTGGTCGCTATGTCCTTTGAAATTAATGCCTGGGCGTTTTCGTAGGGAATTGTCGCGATATCTTCGGCCTTAAAGGGACCGTATTTTTCAAGATCGGCGCCCACTAGTTCGTCGGCTTCCTTGAGGAATCTGACGACGACCTTCCTTGTTTTGTGGTTCAGAGACAGCGATTCTAAAAATTTTGATTTTCCGTTGACGGTAGCCGAAAGGATCATTCTGATTCTTTCATGCCTCTCTTCATGAGAATCCAGGATGAATTTTTCCTCATCAAGAAGATTTTCAAATCGAATGTCAGAGGATCTGGTGGCTTTTTCCAACCTGATTTGAACCAGCAATGACGTGAGTTCGGTTGCCATCTCAATCATGGCGTCCTTGATCTTGCTTTCGACCCCGTCAAATTCCTGTTTTCTTAGGTTTCCAATGAATTCTGAGAGATTTCTGTAAAAGCTGGGATCAATTTCCAGAACAGAGTCGTTCTCTGTTTCCCGCAAAACAAGATGGTGCAGGGAGTTGATGTCTATCTGATTTGATTCGGACATTTCTTACCTAATCCTTAAATGCTGGATGTATTTGTGTTTGATTGAAGTATAAAATTGCCATATAAAGTGAGTCACGGTAAAGCAATCCAGGTAACATATTCGCCTGACGAGGTTTTCTCCAGAATCCAGCACGAAGGCATTCAGTTTATAGATCTTCAGTTTACAGGCCTGACTGGCCACTTTCACCACACCACGATTTCAGCTGACACCTTTACGCCCGAGCAGATGCGTGACGGCCTTCCAAAGCTTGACGGCTCGTCAATTGTTGGCTTTACCAGCATCGATGATTCAGACCTGCTTTTAAAACCGGATCCAAACACGTTTGCAATAATTCCATGGATGACAGAAAACAAGACTGCCAGGCTGCTTTGTGATATTTACTGGGGGGAAGGCAGGGGAAGGCTGTCAAGGGATCCCAGGGGAATTTCCCAAAAGGCCGAAGAGTATGTCAAAACGCAGGGATTTGATTACAGCACATGGGGTCCCGAAGTGGAATTCTTTGTCTTTGATAAGGTTCATTGGGACGTGCTGACGCCATACAAAGGACAGTCATATTCGGTTGAATCCAAAGAGGCGCCCTGGAGTCAGGAGGGGGACGGATATCCAATGGGACTGCAGGAAGGATACTATCCAAGCACCCCGTCTGATACGTTGACGCCCTACAGAAACGAGTGTGTAAATATTCTAAACAGGAATTTCGGGATTTTGTGCGATAATCATCACCACGAAGTCGCAACTGCAGGACAGTGTGAAATCGATATCAAATACGATCACATGACAAACGCGGCTGACGCTGCACAGTCATACAAATACGTCATTAGAAACGTTGCCAAAAAATATGGAAAGGTGGCAACGATGATGCCAAAGCCGATTGCAATGGACTCGGGTTCTGGCATGCACGTCAACGTAAGTTTGTGGAAAGGAAAGGAGAACGTGTTCTATGATCCTGATGATGGGATTGAGTTGAGCCAGCTTGGAAGATATTTCTGCGGAGGAATAATAAACCATGCAAAAGCCCTGTCGGCAATCTGCAATCCAACCACAAACTCCTACCACAGACTGGTTCCCGGATATGAGGCTCCGGCATACATTGCGTGGAGTTCGGGAAACCGTTCGGCAATTGTCAGGGTGCCAAAACATCTCAAAGGCAAGAATTATTCCCACTTGAAGAGGCTTGAGTTCAGGGCCCCTGACCCCTCATCAAACCCATATCTTGTTTTTGCCGCAGTTGCCGCTGCAGGCATGGACGGAGTTAAGAAGAAGGTGGATCCCGGAGATCAAGTCAGCGAGGACATTTTCAAGATGACAAGATCCGACAGGGCAAAAAGAGGGATCGGCGTTCTGCCAAAGAGCCTTGGCGAGGCGTTGGATGAGCTGGAAAGCGACAGGAAGTTCCTAAACCCGATTTATACAAACGATGTCATTGACAAGGTCATCGAGCTGGAAAGAAGGGATCAGCGTGAGATTTCAATCAGGCCGCATCCCCACGAGTTTTATCTGTACTTTGACGTCTAAGCCCTTCCCGTAAACTGGAAGACATAGAACAGGGATATTCCCATCAAGGCAAACCCACATCCAAGAAAGACTGCCCGCTTGGATTCGGACGTGGCGGCCCTGTATAACAGAACCCCGCCGGCCAGACCAACAAACAGAACCAAAACGCCGGCAATTACGTTCTCAAAGCCGGTGTTGGTGACCAGCGGATGAAAGAATCCCGCCAGCAATGCAAAAAATGCAACAAGATAGGCGTACTTGAAGCCGGTTAGTGCTTTTGAAGATGATGTCTTGTTCTTCAATGTGAGCCGTTAATACAGCAATCAAATAAACTTTTGAGAAATTTCTAACGAAATTACATCATGCCGCCCATGTCAGGCATTCCAGGTGGCATTCCGCCGCCCATTCCAGGTGGCATTCCGCCGCCCATTCCAGGTGGCATTCCGCCGCCGCCCTCGGCACCCGGAGGCGGCCCGCCTGCGGATTTTTGAGTGGCAATGACATCGTCAATCCTAAGAATCATGCATGCGGCTTCTGCAGATGCAGAAACAACTTGCAGTTTTACTGCCAACGGTTCAATGACATCGCCTGATTTCATGTTGGCAATCCTTCCCTTCATGACGTCAATGCCGGTCCATTTTTCGCCCTTTTGTTGTTTTGAGCGAAGGAGGGTAAGCGTATCAATCGGATCCATTCCGGCGTTTTCAGAAAGTGTCAATGGAATTGCCTCCAACGCATCGGCAAACTTCTCTACTGCCAGCTGCTCTCTGCCCTCAAGCGACTTTGCCCAGTTGCGAAGTTTTGTAGCTGCATATGTTTCGGGAGCGCCTCCGCCTGCAACAATTAACGGGTTTTCAATTACGTCCTTTACAACCATCAAGGCATCATGAACAGAACGCTCAACTTCGTCAACGACCCTTTGAGATCCTCCACGAAGAAGCAAGGTTACTGATTTTGGATGTTTGCAGCCTTCAACAAAGACCCATTTGTCCTCTTCAATTTTTCTTTCTTCAACAAGATCTGCCGATCCAAGATCCTTTTCAAATAAATCATCAAGGTTTGTAACCACCCTTGCGCCTGTCGCCTTTGCAAGCTTGGTAAGATCACTCTCCTTGATTCTTCTTACTGCAATAATTCCTGATTTTGCTAGGTAATGTTGAGCCATATCGTCAATCCCTTTCTGACACAAGACCACGTTTGCGCCAGAACCGATGACTTTGTCCACCATTGTCTTTAACATTCTGTTTTCCTCGTCCAGGAACGACTTTAGCTGTTGAGGGTTTTGGATGTTGATTTTTGCATCGGTTTCAGTTTTGTTAATCTCCAAGGCGGTGTTGATTAACGCAATTTTTGCATCGGTGACTTTTCTTGGCATTCCGCCATGGACGATTTCCTTGTCTAAAACAATTCCCTGGATAATCATGGAATCTTTGATTGATCCCCCGGCTTTCTTTTCCACCTTGATGTCATCAATGTCCACACCGTATGATTCTCCGTCTTTCTCAGACACTGCAAGAACAGATTTTACAATAATGTCTGCCAGTTGGACAGAGTCGTTTCTGACTAGCTTTGTCTGCATTGAAGTTTTGGCGATCTTGTTTAGAATGTTTTTGTCATTGGCAGAAACCTGGTCGGCGATACTTTCAAGGAATTGTTTTGCTTTTCTTCCTGCCTTTCTGTATCCGTCAACGATGATGGTCGGATGGACGTCTTGATCAATTAGTGACTCTGCATTTTCCAACAAGGCACCGGCAAGCACTACTGCAGATGTCGTGCCGTCGCCAACCTCATTGTCGGTTGTTTTTGAGATTTCAACCAGCATCTTGGCAGCCGGGTGTTGTACGTCAATCTCTTTTAGAATGGTTGCACCGTCATTTGTAATAGTAACGTCTCCAAGCGAATCTACAAGCATCTTGTCCATGCCGCGGGGGCCCAGACTGGTATGGACAATTTCCGCAATGATTTTGGATGCGGCAATGTTGTTTTTCTGTGCATCCTTGCCCTTGGTTTCCGAGCCGCCTTCTTTTAAAAGAACCACAGGCATGTTCCCCTTCGAGGTTGCTTGCATAGCCATAGTTGTAAAAACTTCTGATTCCCCTTTTATACCTTGCAGATCAGAACGGTGGTTTTTAAATTTGATATCGGTGTTTTTAAATTGGGAAAAATTAGTTTCAGGTTATGGCCAAATCACAGAACGGTAAAGAGTCTTACAATAAAATTTTCGCAAAACTAAGGGATCACCACAAGTGGTTTGAAAATTCAATTCCGTTGATTGCAAGCGAGAATGTTCCAAGTCCTGCAGTCAGGGAGGCAGTAATGTCTGATTTTGGAAACAGGTATGCAGAAGGCTGGCCTGGCGAAAGAGTCTATGCGGGATGCATCTACATCGACGATGTGGAGTTTGAGTGCATGAAATTGGCCAAAAAACTATACAAGGCAAAATTTGCCGACGTCAGACCGATCTCCGGTGTCGTTGCAAACCTTGCGGTATATTCGGCATATTCCAGTCCGGGCGATGTGATGCTGGCACCCTCCATTCCTTCAGGCGGCCACATCTCTCACGGCAAAAAAGAACATTCGGGCACCGCAGGCCTGGTTCACGGACTGGAAATCGAGTTCTATCCGTTTGATGCCGAAGAGATGACAATTGACGTGGATAAGACAAAACAGAAGGTAGGGGATCTAAAGAAAGGCAGCCGTCTTCCAAAAATCGCAATGTTTGGCGGTTCGTTGTTCTTGTTCCCACATCCTGTCAGAGAGCTGTCTGATTTTCTAAAAAGTCACGGCATGCACGTTAACTATGATGCGGCCCATGTCGGGGGGTTGATTGCAGGAGGAAAGTTCCAAGACCCGTTACGCGAGGGCGCCGACACTGTGACAATGAGCACCCACAAGACTTTGTTTGGGCCACAGGGGGGGTTGGTTCTAGGTTCAAAAGAACATGAAGAGCCAATCAAGAAGGCAATGTTTCCAGGACTGACTAGCAACCACCACATCAACAACATGGCAGGAAAAGCAGTTGCCTTTGCAGAAGCCTTGGAATACGGCAAGGATTACGCTTCACAAGTCATCAAAAACGCAAAATCGTTTGCAGAGGCACTAAGCGATGCAGGATTCAAGGTGCTTGGAGAAAGCAGGGGGTTTACCAAATCGCACCAAGTTGCTGTCAACGTGTTGGATTATTCAGACGGGGGCAGGGTGGAAGCTGATCTTGAAAAGGCCAACATAATAGTCAACAGGCAATTAATCCCAGGCGATATCAAGGCTGGAAGAAACTATTTCCATCCAGGCGGAATCAGGCTGGGGGTCTCTGAGATCACCAGGCTCGGAATGAAAAAGGACGAGATGCAGGAGGTTGCGTCTTTCATCAAACAGATAGTCATCGGCAAGAAGGATCCAAGGAAGGTTCTCCCCAAGGTAAAATCGTTTAGAAAAGACTATCAGAAGGTAAGGTTCTGCTTTGATAACAAGCTGGGCGCCTACGAATACGTAAAATTGAGATAGTCTAGGCACGACAGGCTTGCGTGGAATCGATGCAGATAGTGCGCACAGTTGAAAATCAAACACTTTTGTGTCAAAACAGGCACGATGTGGCAAAACTATGATCTGTTTTTTGATGTGTGTGCTATGGAAGCTTTACAAACGAATTCGTCTCAATCAGGCCGATCACGCACGGGGTCTAATAATCAGTAAGCAGGGACTGATCTCCTTGGCTTTTGCCAAACACCAGTTCGATTTCGTCTGACAACGCATGAATTCTGCCTTTTTGATATTTGCCAACGTCGTACTTGTCAACTAGCCTCTTTGCCAGTTTGAGATATTTCTCGACTGAGCCCCTCGTAATTGTAGGGATTAGTTTGTGGCCGCAGACGCAGGTTTGAATCAAGGGCATCCTTCTGTATGACCTTCCACATCCGGTACATCTAAAGTTCTGCTTGGCATATGATCTAAGGTTTCCCATGATGTCTGGAACCAAATGGGTGGAGATTACATTTGACACTATTTCAGACGTGTTTACAGCGTCAATCAGCTCAGCGTTGCGGATTTGCATGTCAAATTTGTCAAGCATCGAGCCCAGGGTGGAGTATGCGCTTCTTGATTTTGATGTCGTTAAAGACGAGGTGGTATGAGTGAAAAAATAATCATAGAACTGTCTTTTTGTTTCCAGCCGCGATTTGATGATTTCGACTGATTCCACGTCTGGCGCCTTTGTTTGCTTCAAAGTCGATTCAAAGAATTCAAGAGGCAGTGTTTTGGTTACTTCAAGGTTGTGGGCCTGTGGTTGTGACTCGTGTGGAAGAACAAGAGGCTGAACCAGAAGGGGGGCATCCATCAGGCCGCCAATCCTGTCTGAAAGAAACTGCCTTGAAAAATTAAGCAGGCTGTCCATCAACAGCATCATGGAATCCGCATCCCCATCGGCGTCCCTTCGTTTTGCTGAATGCCAGTTGGGGGTTCCAAAGCAGACGTGTGTCTCAGTATAGCCAACAATTCTTCCCACAATTCCAACAGAAGTGTGCGGGGCCAGTCCGATTATCAGGTGGCCGACCAGTTCGTCAGGGTTTGAAACGTTGTAAAAGGGGGGCTTCTGATAGAACTTCTCAAGCAGGGTATCAATGTACTTGCATGTTGAAACAAGATAGTTTCCGCTTTCATAGGGAATAACGACATCCTGCATTCTAAGCTCCACTGTTTGTTCCGGGTTTTCAAGCAGGTTCCCATCAATGTCATGGGTGTATCCAAGACCGTGCAGCTTTTCAATCGACGTTCCAATCCATGACGGCTTGAACTGGGTCAGCGGGGAATTTGTAGCGTCAAACCTGACAGTGCCGTCTTTGAAAACGGTCAATCCCAGTTGTTGGCGGGCCAGGCCTTTCTCAAGCGGTTCGGCGATCCTGTCCTGGTTGATGAGTTCCTTGACGCCTTTGAAGGGCTCCTGCGCACGAATCCCCATTTTTTGCTGGGCTGCAAGCAACCTGTCTTTGAGAGGAAATTCCTTGTGAGAATTGGCAGGAGCCTTGCGCTTGCATTTTTCACAGTATGGCTCGGCTAGCGTGTCTCGGCAGTTTAGGCATCTGTACGAAATCGAGGTCTTGGTTTCACATTTCGGGCATTTTATTCCAATCGAGGGTGTGTTGCATCGCGTACAGCTTCGGTTGAGGATGTTTGTGAAAAAATACTCGTTTCTTGATGCCTTTAGCAGATCCCTGGTGGGTCCGCCCTTGTCACCGACCGGAAACAATACGTGGGTCGGAGGCTTCATCTGTCTTGCAGCGGCCTTTTCTGGCCTTCCGATTCTTACGCCAATGGATGTTGAGAATTTGTTTCTGATCTGAATTCCCGAGGACTCGGACAGGATTTTTGGCACTGACATGTCAGAGACTGCCGTCGGCTCCTTCCTAAAAAGCAAATTAAAGAAGATTTTGGCCTCCAGATTTTCAAGGATCAGGAGATCGTTTTCGGTTTTGTGCGGGGTTCCAAGTTTTTCCAAGACCGGTTTTTTGTCTTCGGAATACCGGATGTGTGAATCGCCGACGTTGATCGGATCAAGCAGTTTCTCAAGCTCCTCTGCTGAAATTTTATCCCAGAAATATAGAAAGGCAGGATGCAATGGAAGTTTAAAATCCAGTGAGATTTTCAGGGCCTCATCAATTGACGGGACTTTTTGGAGGAATTGTTTCAGATATTGATGATCATCAGGCCCGCATCCCTCAATTTTTTGCCTTAATTCCTCAACCCAAAACTCCTCAACATATGCTGATGGAACCAGTTGGGCGTTGTTTTCAAGAAAGTCGCCAAACGAAATCAGAATGTCGCCAAGGTGAAGAATCTTCTCAATTTCGTCTTTGATTCGAATTCCGTGTTTGACATCCTGGATTTTTACGACGTTTCCGTTTTTCAGGCGAACTGTCGGGGTTTCAATGGAATCGACAAATGCCACGGTGGCCCCCTTTCCAGGAATGTCAATTTTGACTTGGGTTCCAACGGCAATGGTATGATCCAAAATTTCAGCAATTACAGGATGCAGGCCTACGGCAGCAAAGCCGGTATTGCAGGCTCGCCCGTACCTTAACCGAAATCCGCCCAGTTTGTTAGGCATGGAAAGAACAGATCTTCCAGCAATGACTTCCCGCATCCTTTTTGCAGCAGCGTCCTCCTGGTTATCGCCTGTTGTTTGAACGGCGCCCTTGAGGTCGTTGAGCCATTCCCAGCCATCCAAATTGTACAGTTCGATTCTTTTCAGCAATTTTTTTGATCTGCCTATCAGGCCGTCGTTTAGGACACGCAGTGCTCCGCCGCGAACTCTGTTGGTTTTGATTCGAGTCATGGACTTGTGGTTTACGACTTCGAACGGATCCGTATCAACACCGTCCAGTTCCACCGGAAGATTGGAGATCACGCGTTCAATGTCCTCGTCTAGAATATGGAACTGGAAACTGCTTGCCTCCCTTTCATAGATTCGTAATTCCTCAACAAACCTTCCGGTTTCGTCATCAAACGAGTTGGCTTGAAATCTTGACAGTCCGACTGCCTTTCTCACATGATCGGCAATCAGCATTGTAACGGCCGATTCGGTCCCTCCAGCCGAACGCATGGGTCCTGCTATGGATACAGAGAGATATTCCGAGCCGTCCTTGTTTTTCTTAATCTTCACTTCGTTGATTCCCTGGAGGGGGGCGATGGTCACTCCCTCAGTAACAATTGCCAGCCCTACACGAACTGCAAGATCCAGTTTTTCTTCAAGGGTAGAGTCGGGCAGAGAATATTTTCCCAGAGCAATTTCTTTGGACAGGATTAGTGCCGAGAGTTCCTTTCCGTTGGTTTTGAGCAACTCACGGAGGGGGCCGGCAATGTCGATTTCATGCATCTTTGCAACACGATCTGCAAGGTCAAAGGCAATCTTTGGCTCTATCATGCCTGCAGAGTCAAAAAGGCTTGATTTTGCCGAGGCCGCTTTCTCAAAAACAGTATAGGTTTCCAAAGACAGTCCCGAATAGTAATCCATATAGTAATCCGGCATTTTTATGCCTTTGATTCTAGAAACGGCGTCATTTTCAGCAGACATGTGATCCTACTACTGCTTGCTTCTTTGAATTGTTTTTGTTATTTCTTGGAGTTTTTTCAGACTTCCACCTTTTTCAAGAAACGTTCCAATTACCAGGGCGTCTGCGCCGGCCTTGGCAAGGCTTTGGGCAGTTTTAACGTCCCTAATGCCTCCGCCAACTATCAAAAAACCGTCAAATGTTTTTCTGACAGTTCGGACCATCTCAGGAGTAACGTTGGTCTTTGCGCCCGAGCCTGCCTCCAAGTAAACAAACCTCATTCCCAGAAACCGTGCAGCCAAGGCATAAGCAGCTGCAATTTTTGGCTTTTCAAATGGAATTCCCCTTGCAGAGCCCACAAACCAGGCCGAAGTGCCATCTCCGATAACCAGATATGCTGTCGGAAGTGCCTCAAGTCCGAATTTGGCAACGCTGGGAGCTCCAAGTGCCTGGGCCTGGGTGATAAAGTAGGGATTTTCTGAATTCATTAACGAGCTAAACAGGATGGCGTCTGCGCCAGGTACGATCCCCGTCACATTTCCCGGAAACAGTATAATTGGGATTTTAATGCCTTTTTTGATGCCTTTAACAACTTGTGCCATCTCAATTTGGTTTGTGGCAGACGAGCCGCCAACCAATATTGAGGACGCACCGATTTTCTCTGCGTTCTTTGCCAGTTCGGCAGAAGCCTCAAGATCAGAGACCTCCGAATCTATCAGCACAAACAATAGTGTTTTTTTTTTCCTTAATTCTGATTTTAGGAACGATTCTACTTTGTTTTCAGCCATAAGGGAGGTTTGTACATGACTCTTTAAAGTTTAATTGGAGTGCCGACATACAGATTTGTATAGCTATGTCAGAGTTTGAAGGATCTAGTTTTAACAACATTGTACGAGAAATTATCAAAAAATCGTTGTTTACGGAGCGACAAATTGAAATTATTTTAAATCAGAAGGATCTTTTAGAATCAAAGTTTTCCATAACAAAGGGAGCGTATTACAGGCAGGTTGGGCAGTCCAGAGACAAGTTGATTGGATTGTTCTATTCAGTCGTTCTTTTACGCGGTCTAGGCATACTTTTGCCTGATGATATTGATGTGATATCAAAACTTTCAGAACAGATTAGTGTGATTAATGATAGTGATATATTCCCAGAACGTCAGGAAGAGGTGATGGGTGTGATAGACAAGCTCATTCGTCAGGCATGTAATATGTGATGGTGTGATAGGGAGAGGTGTCGCCGGGTTTTGACGGTTGTGATAATGTGTGTGAGTTTGTTAATCCAAAGTGTGAAATAATGTTGTCCAATCATGATAAATCACAACACATGTATGAAATTTGTGATGTTGGTAGAAATTCCTGATCCCGAAGTGATTTTGGGTGTAATTGTTGCGTTTTTGATAGGACTGGGTGGGTTGTATGGCTATTATAAGATCAAGCCGTTTATCAAAACCAAGAGTGAGATGGTTGATGCATCACAGCGTTCTGAGCGCCTAGAGTATTACGAAACACAGTTAATTGATATGAAAATACGCCTAGATGCATTAGAACTCCAGGGGATTGAACAGAAAACAGGTGAGAAGGAGGTGTTGGATCCCAACAAGGAATTAAAGCAGTTCTTGGAAAAGTTAGTTAGTAATCAAGGCCAAGGGCAGCCTGCAGAACAGGTTGTTGAGGCTCCAAAAGATGGGGAAAAACCTATTTCCACACCCAAAACCGACCATGTGGGGTTTACCAACCCGACAGATTATGTGTTGCACCTAATCACAAACAAAGACATGACATCACGTGACATACAAGTCACATTAAAGAAAAGCAGGGAGCATACTTCAAGATTGATGAAGAAGTTGTTTGAGGATGGGTATGTTCAAAGGAATACAAATTCCAAACCATACACCTACTCAATTACAGAGAAAGGAAAGACAAAAGTCATTGATCTTCAATCAGAAACCCCGGGTAATAGGATAGTCCAGGGCAGTGTTAAACTCATGGCCCCATATCAAAACATATGAAAACCACAATTGCAGGCAAATGTATGTTTGGTTGCTGTCTGGGTAGGGACCACCACACCATAACAACACCAAACCACATAGGAGGTTTTTAATGTTTTATGAAATTTAAAGTAAATTATTTTAAGGAAAATTTACAAAACCACACCTGTTTTTATTATTAATTAATAATTAAATATTTTATTAAATTATATATAATGTTAATTATAAATAATGTTAAATTATAATAAAATTATATGTCTGTTCAAGAAAATGAGGTGTTGGTCAAGATCACATCAGTTGGAACCATATCAATCCCCAAACAGTTTAGGAAGTTTATGGATATTCAAAAGGGTGAATATGTTAAATTAATCCTTGAAAAAGACCGATTAATAGTAAGAAAAGTGGTTATTAATTAAAAGGTGTTTTTAGGGTTGTTTTTGGTGTATTTTGATGGATTGGTATGTCCACTCGCGGCCGGTTCTAATCCTGTTGATTTTTCCTTTGGTTGAGAATCTAGAAAGGTATGTTGAAATTATACTAAGTTTTATAGGTTCGTTAAACTCATCTTCATATTTTTCCAAGATATTAGTAGAGGTGAATTTGCCTATTGGATAGAATTTATCGACAATATGCCAGATTTTGGAGCCTGCAGAGTTTGTGTTGACAGCCCCCTCCTGTTCTTCCTCAATATTCATCAGATCCATCATTTCAAAAATTTTAAGAACCTTATCTCTGGTTACATTACCTTCCAGTTTAATATCATATCGAGCTCCGTCAGAGTCTTCCATGTCTATTCTAATACGTTTTTTTGCCATCTTTGAGATCTAATAGATTAGGTGTTAACAATTCAACTGATCCTCCAAATTTTGTTAACAAAGTTGTTTGTTAATATTGACTGTATAACCCACGTTTGGAGGTTTTTTTGTTATTAACAACCATATTAGAAAATTTATGGTAAATTAGTGGTTTTTATGCCTGGAGTGGAAATGAAGGGGTCTGAATCACCATATTTACAATGTTAGTGTTTGTTTTAACGCCTGGATAGGAAATACAGGGGTCAAAATGGCTTTTTTGGGGTTTTTTTTAACATAAAATTAACATTGTGTTAATTATATCAGGCCAGCCTCCCCACCCTGTCTGCTCCATTTTATTACACCATCATCCCATACTTTGTTTCATCCTACCCACACACCTTTATTTCCACTCTATTCTTTTTTTAAAAAAAATTTTTTTAATAAACTAAAAACTAACTAAAAATAATTAATTACAAACTTAACTAGAACTACTTCTCCATCCTTTACTCTTTTGGTTGGATGTTGTTATGTTGAAATTGACAGGAAATAAAGGTGTGTGGGTATGTCAGATCCTGTAGACAGACTGCTTGATGCATCCGAATCTGGAAAGTCGATCATTCAGAACAGGAACATCTTGCATTTTACCTACATACCGGATGTAATTTTACATAGAAACTCCGAACAGGAGCAGGTCACCCAATCACTCCTACCTATTTTAAAACAATCCCGCCCATCAAACCTGTTGGTGTATGGGAAACCCGGTACCGGCAAGACATTGGTTGTCAAAAAAGTTATTTCAAAAATTCAAAAAAGGGTTGAAAAATCAAACTTTCCAATCAAACTGGTATATTCAAACTCAAAAGAGGAGACTACATTATACGGGTTGTTGGTAAGTATTGGACGCCAATTAGGATTGGAAAGAGAGGAACTTCCAACCACCGGATTGGCCATAAGCGAGGTCTTTAAACGAATCTTGGAAAAAATTAACCAGAACGGACTTAATACAATTTTTATAATCGATGAAATTGATCATCTTGCCCAACTGGTATCAAAGACAGGCAAGGACATTTTATACCAACTAACAAGGGCAAATGAAAGGATTAAGAACGGCTCTCTGACCCTGGTCGGCATCTCAAACGACCTTACATTCAAGGAAAAACTTGACCCCAGGGTCATTAGCAGTTTGGGAGAAGAAGAGATTGTCTTTGCAAACTATAATGTTGAGCAGATTAAAAAAATTCTTGGGGAGAGGATCAAGGACGCGTTTGTGCAAAACTCAATCGAAAAACCTGCCCTAAACCTATGTGCTGCCCTTGCAGGCGCAGAACACGGGGATGCACGCAGGGCCATAGACCTGATACGGGTAGCCGGCGAACTGGCTGAGAGACAGCAATCAGATACCGTAACTGAGGCCCATATCCGCGAGGCTTCTCAAAAAATCGAGGAAAACAAAGAGGAGGCCTCCCTCAAATCATATCCCCTACATGAAAAACTGGTCATTTTGGCAATCATAAAGGCAAACGGTTCTTCAACCGGAGAAATCTACACTTCCTACAAAAAACTCTGTAAAACAGTCGGAAGGGACGGGTTGACCCAAAGAAGAATTACCCAAATACTAAGTGAGATAGAACTGTCTGGAATTATCAACGGGAGGCTGGTCCATCAAGGAATTCACGGAAGGACCAAAAAATACAAACTCACAATATCCTCTGAAATGGCAAAAAAAGCGTTCAGAGACGACTTAACTCTGCAGGACATTGTTTGAATCCAAATTATAATTTTGATAAAAAACCTTGAGTGTTTTCAAATTCACCATTATTGCAAGTCCTGGATTTGGAGTCATTCCAACACTTGCCTGAAACGGGGTCTGTCTTTGCCAAGAGCCGGAATTGACCAACAACACTCCCTTATATCTGCCTAATTCTGCCCTGTGGACATGTCCTACATGAAGGATGTCTGGAATCTCATCAACTACCATCAAATCTTGCATCTCGGGGGCAATTGGAGTCTGGCTTCCATAGATTGGACTTAGATGTCTTGCCCTGAGCAGATGCCTCATTACGTTTGTTGGGTTGTCATAACTTAGCCCCGGAGTGGTCTTTACTATATCATCAATGCTTTGGCCGTGAAACATTGTCACCTTGACCCCGTTAAGGGAGACTATGGCCGGGTTTCCGACCATAATGACGTTCTCACGCCCCCAAAGACCGGGATTGTATTTTTTGGGTATGGCCGGCTGTGGAAGCGCCCTTCTCCCCGGGTCGTGGTTTCCGGGCATTATGATAATTTTGACATTCTTTGGAATTTTATCCAACAATTTTTCAACCTTGTCCAACTGCTCTTCAACGGTCTGGCAGACAAGCTCCTTGTCCTGGTTTGGATAAATCCCAACACCGTCGACTACGTCGCCCCCAATCAGCACAAACCGAATCTTTTTTGCAACCGGATCCGGACTGGAAATCCAACCAACAAACCTCATAAACTCGTCCTCCATAAAATATTTGCTTCCGACATGCAGGTCTGAAAGAAAAACAGCATACGCATCAGACTCTGACTTGTTTACGGTCTGGTCAGGAATGTCAGGCAAAATAACATCCTTGATGACAAACCCCGAATTTTTGCCCAGACTTACCCTGGCCATCACAAACTGATCAGAAAGCAAGGCTCCGGCAGCCTTTTGCAGTTCGCCGTCAAACACGATTCCCTCAAAACCACCGGACGGGTCTTCAAGATGCAGTTTTGTGATGTTTCGCTCAACACTCCGCGTGGTAACCAGGCCACAAATGTACATATCCTCTTCGGATTTTGCTGACTTTACAGATGCTATGGATTTTAGCATTCGAGATTCCGGCCTTTCTGAGATGATTCTCTTTAACTTGTTAAACCTGCTTGAAAACAAGGCGTTATACCCCTTTACTCCCTCACCTGTTGTGGTTTTATCAGTCGGGTCAGACAGCACCCTGACTTCGTTTTGGATTGAGGGATCGTCTTTTATTCCAAGATGGGTCTCCAAATCGTCTTGGCTGATTTGGAACGTTTTTTGTTTGGTCTTTTCTCTTACAATCTCTTTGATGATCTTTTCTAGCTTTTTGACATCCACATTCTCTAGAATCCTAAAGGCATCGGGATGAATCTGGAATCCCTTGTTTAACGCATAATTTAACGCAAGGGACAACTCTTTTTTCATATCGGAAAATACCATGCGGTTTAATTAAATCTGCCTTAACGACGGCGAACCCTCAAATATTATTCTAATGGCAACACACCATGAACAAAACCCGAATTGGATTTTTTTTCGTCTTTATGGGCGCATTTGTAGCAGCTTATCAAGCAGGTTCGATGTCTGATGTTGGCAAGGAAGAGGCCGCAGATTTCATGAAAGAGTTTGAAGAACTTGTTTTGGACATTGATGGATTTGGAATCTTTGTCCATAACACCACTCTGGCTTTGATCATGTTTGTTCCGGGATTTGGCATAGCATGGGGTCTGTTTTCTGCATGGTCCACCGGGTTTGCGTTTGCCGCCATTACAACCACGGCGCCTGAATTAAGCTCAATCCCGCCACTGTCAATCCTGTTTTTATCTCCGTTTGGAATAATGGAACTTGTCGCATACTCACTTGGAATCTCGAGGAGTTATATTCTGATTCGGGCGATTTTAAAGAAAACCAATCTTACAACTTTCATCAAACCCACGGTTATTGAGATTGGAATAATGGTTGGTTTGCTCTTGGCCGCAGGCCATCTGGAATTTTACATGATTGAATTGGCCCAGAAAGGCGGGTTTGAAATGCCTGGATTTGACCCGTGACATTTGGGTTTGCTGCCAAGTCCAAAACAATCCGTATTTGACGTATGACGTATGATGTATGATGTATGATGTATGATGTATGTGTATGATGTATGTGTATGATGTATGTGTATGATGTATGTGTATGTGTATGATGTATGTGTATGATGTATGTGTATGATGTATGTGTATGATGTATGTGTATGTGGGACGCCTATCCTTTGCCTGCCGCTCATGCCAGCCACAGAAACTCTCAACCAAACCAAACACGACGAACCTACACACCAAACACCAAACCATGACTGTCGCCTGATTCATAACACACATCAAAAAAAACAGATCATGGTTTTGACATTGTACATGTTTTGTTAAAAAAACAACCGGTTCCCGACCATGCATGCCACGGCACTGCACTTCCCCCGTTTGTCGTGGCCTAGATGTCTGATAATTTTCCACACATCTTGCATACGCAATCCTTGCCATTCTGGTATCTTTTACAATGCGGGCATTGCCAGATGTTTTTGACCAATTTTTTGCACGCCTCGAGGTGGTTTGGCCGGCCTTGCTAGCCCCCCGTCCCCCTCAACAATTTCATCTTCCATTTAAGGTATGCTGGATTTGGTGGATACTTTGCGTTTGGCCTGATGTACAACTCTGAGGGAATCGGCTTTAACCACGACTTTACAATCGATGATCCTTGGTCACGCAGATGATCCGATACCTCAATCCCATAATCCTCCTCAATTGTTATGGAGCCCCTCTCAAAGGCCACATCGCAAAACCTGCACAAAAGCAACCCGTTGGAGGGATTCATGGAGTTGGATGCGTCTTTGACCCTCATTACCGCATAAGGCACTATGTGGGCACCTATCATATATTCTGGAATTTTAAACCCACACAGCACGCATTTTCCATATTCTCTGAAAAGCTCCTCACGAAAGGCGTTTTGTTTTTGCCTTACAAACACCACACACATCTCTCCCTTTGAATGAAAATTTTTGTTTTTTATCTCGCGCCTGAACCGGTTGGCAGCATACTGCTCAAGCTTGGTCTTGTCCAGATGCCACACCCCCATCCCCGTATTTTTCTTGTCCAGATGGCGCCAATCCACGAGTATTTTGGCCCGGCGCAGCCTTCCTACCTCGTTTGCTATCTCCTTATATAGCGCGTTTTCACTCTTGTTTTTTCCATAATCGTCAAATTTCAAGCAAAGGCCGTCTGCTACAAACCTGTCCAGTTCTGCCTTGGTGTGCCAGATGGGCCGATCCTTGAATTTACTGTGTATGGGATCGCCTGCGATGGTTCTTTTCTGGTCGCTCTCTATCTGGGTTATGGGCCGGCCTATGCGGTTCAGACCCTCCCACACAAACTCTTCTAGGCCGGCAAATTCCGGATGTCTGGTGTATTTGCGGGCCCTGCTCATCAGATTGGATTGGACTGTGAATGATTAATAGGTTGTCTTGAAGATAGTTTGTTGCATAACTCGATTTTTTTACTCGAATTCATTCTAAATGATAAATCCAGATAAAAACTACAATTGATCTTGGATCTATTTGTGATCAAAATCAAGGGTTTTTTTGACGAAAAAGAAAACTATGCAACAAACTACAAACGTTAAAAACCAAATAAAGAAAGAAACCCAAACTTGGATTCGTAATTTTAATGAATAACTGTTCTGATGGTAATAGGCAGCCCCTGCCTAGAGTTGGAGTCACGTCCCTTGCCGGACAGGCATGGAAATCACAACTGCAGACAGATTCATACCTGATTGCTGCCTAGGCAGGGACTATCTTATTATGTTGTTCTTGGAGATCGGGCACATCTTACATAAGCACAAATTCAGTAGTTCCGATTGTGGCCTGAAAATAAGGCAAATTGACAGATTTTTATGATCACTTGGATCTATAGGGGGAACTTTTAGCAATTCCTGCATGACAAAAAGTGCCAGGGCCGCTCAAAAGCCGTACGGACACAGGGAGCGCAAGATGTTCCAGAACGCCGTCTCGGCAGTAGGCATGAAGTTCTCTGACAGACACAACGCAATATACGATGAAACGGATGCAGCTGCGCTTCTGGCAACGATGTCCAAGGAGCGCATGTGCGCAGAACAGGCCGCAGAGATACTCCGGGACTCTGCAGGCCGCAGCCCCGGCGCCGACTGGCTGCTTGGCAAGCTGGGCCAGGTGGACTATGAGACGATGCACAAGAGGGCCGACAAGATCCTGCGCAGGACCGTCACAGACTCCATCAAGGGTGGCCTGATTGGAAAATCCCCGATCATAGCCATCGACAAGACCAAGATCCCGCGGTACGACCACAATCCGGACATGACCCACAAGATAAAGTACAGGGGGCCGGGCACCCGCACGGCTGAGGCATATATCACTGCAAGAACAGTAGGACAAAAGCACCAGACGCACCTTGCGTGCCTTCCGGTGACCAGGGACGCGTTTAACCCCGAATTCGTGCGTAAATTGCTGCAAACCATCAAGAGAATGCACATCAGGCCGCAGATGGTCCTGATGGACAAGGAGTTTTACTCAGTTGACGTACTCAACACGATAAATAATGCAGGATTGCGGTTCATGACTCCTGCAGTATGCACCAAGGGAGTTGAGAGGGCCATACAGGAGCACATAGACGGGCACAGGGATGCAGTCAGCAAGTATACCATATCCTCTGGCAGCAGCAAGATAAGATGCAACCTGATAATACTGGAAAGGGAGGATAAAAACAAGAAAAAGTTCCACATCGCCTTTGTCACCAACATGACCAACTGCACGCCGGAGGATTTGTTTGAGCTTCCCGAGGAGTACCGCAAGAGGTGGGGAATAGAGACCGGATACCGGGACGTCAAGAGGGCCATGCCGCGCACCTGCAGTCGGAACGATGCCATAAGACTCATACTGTTCTACCTGTCGCTTGGAATGTCTAACATCTGGATGATCGCAAGATCATGGTGCAAAAAAAAGAAGATCAAGCTCAAGGTGCTGCTTGCCCGGATTATAAGATGGTGTATGAGACCATGGAACAAAAAGCCCCCCGATCCGGGCTAGGGCAGGCCGGGGTCACAATCGGAACTACTGAAATTTCCAAAAAAGTTTTGTTTTAAATAAAGAATTGATTCATTTTGTTTTAAAAATAAATTTTGATATAATTCCACTCTAAAGCCTTGCCATTTTAAAACTCTAAACTCAAGATCCTCAAAATCTTTATCAAAAATTATCAAACAATCGCAACCTGCATCTTTTGCCAATAACGCATGAATTACATCATCGGAGCCCAATCCTTTGAATGCCGAATAATTCACATTCTTTGAACCACATCTTGAACATTTATGATAAAACCTGACTTTTCCTTCAGTTCCTTGCAGAACATCAAAAGCCCGATCCATCAATTTATTCAGATCTGTATGCCTTCCTAATTCAAACTTCAAATTTGGTAATTGAATTAGTTCTCCCATCAATTTTTCATACATTGCTTTACTTGCGTTTTAGAACAAAACCTATCTGTTCCACATCTGATCTACCTTTCAAATTGTGCTTTTCTCTGCCTTTTTATGTGCGTAAAACTACGACAACCTCCATTAATGTAAGCGAGGATACAATTCCAATGAATTTCCCCTCCTTTATCTCATCTAAAATCCCTGAAGCTAATCTGTATTGATCGAGTTCTTTTTGCTTGCCTACTGAGATTGCTAAGAGAATATTTGCGTCTAGGTAGGTAACAGGTCGGGCTCTGGAAGTTCAGGCGCGAGTTTTGTTATCTCGGGGAGGCCTCCCGTGTAGATTTGTGCCTAAAATCAGGAGCAGCTTCCAGAGCCCGACCTGTTACCTAGGTAGGCTTTTTTCAACAACCCCTGACTAACTCTTCAGAATCAAATTCCTCTGCATCAATTTCTTCAGATAAAATACCTTTAATACGATCAAAAGATTTTGGATCTAGATCGGGTGCCTTGTCTAATCCAATAGATTTTGCTAATTTCCTTCTAAAACTCTCATCTCCAAATACGTGCTGTTGTGATGCAACAGCATATACTGGAATCTCTTCTTGCTTATCGCCAAACGGAATTTCATATTCAGAATTCAGGTATGAACTACTTTCTGTTCTAGTTTTATTCACCTCAGCTTTGATTTTACTTTTGCTAGTTAGTTTTGGATATTTTAGATAAACATCGTTCAAAAGCACTGTCAACGGTTTTTGAAAATAGCTAGAAGTAATTCCCTTGATTTTTTCCAATTCTGATGAATGACTCTTTACAAAATCTTTTATCAAATCTTTTCCCTTTTCAGTTAATGTGTATCTGTTAACCGGATGTCCGTATTCTATTATTATAGCAACGGGCAGAAGTCTCTGAGTCAAAGTAGGTCATAACTACACGTAAAAAACCTCAATTATTTCTGCCCGTTGCTATACTTTGGTGGATTTGACACAATCACGCCTTTCTAATTTTATAAGGCTTGCAGCTAGTTGTTGACTAAAACCTCCATAATTATCCGGCATCCAATCATCAAAGAACTGCTCATCGTTTAGAACTTCATGTAATAATAAAATTCCAAACTTCTGCAACCTGGTTCTTCCTTCAATATATGGAACAGAATCAATCATTGCAAGAAGCCACTTATCTTCAATTTTTAAGAAACCAAAGAACAACCCCATATTGACTAATCCTCCGATCTTCCCTTTAAATTATTTACACCAGACCGGTTGTGCTCGAAGATTATCGAAACTACAATTTTTATGCCCAAATAACTGAAAATTAAAGTTGTTTAGATATACTACATGCTGTATCTAAAATAATTTAGTAGCAAATTATAAACCAAATCAGGCAGGAAGATCATTGTGAAGGCTACCACTCCATTGCTGGCATTGCTCGTAGCAGTAGTAGTTTCTTCTACTGGATATTTTGCAAATGACGCCTTTGCTGAAGTTTCTGAAAACCAAGCATTTCTTTTGGAGGGCTCCGGCTTTGCTGTCACTGAAGACGTCATAGAGAGATCGGAAATCGATATTGGTTTGTCATCACAAGACAAGCGCGGAAGCTCGATCAATTTTGTAACCAAAGACGGGTTTGTTACTGCAGGCGACGATGATTTTGTAGCCTCTGAGCTGGAGGGAAAGTTTTTGCGCGAGGGCCGGTATATCAGACTAAACGGCATGATTGAAGGCGCCTCGGGCCTTGATGCGTCGATTAGCTTCTTTGGCAGGCTAATTGACGCAAGCAAAGACGCATCAGTTTATGGCTTTACTGGACGAATCACGACAAATGACGAGACATACAAAATAATTTACACTGCAAAACTCTCAACCGTATCAAAAATAAAACAAACTGCAGAAACCGCAACATCTGATGAAAATACGCTTCGCATTCTGAAATTTGCATCGACGCAGGGAATAGATGAAAACAAGGCTCCCGGCCAACCAACTGCCGGGACAAAACTGGCGTTTTTCTCCGAAGACAGAATTTCAATTGAACCGGGAACTACAATCACAATGATCAACAATGATACGGTATCTCATAGCATTATCAGCGGAAAAGAAAATTATGGTGACAGACACAACCCGTTTACCCCGGACATTGAATACCTGGGCGTGCAAAGAATCTCTACTGGAACAATTGAGCCGGGGGAGTCTGCGACGATTACGTTTGATGATGCTGGATTTTATCGACTATACGATCCTGACTATCCGTGGATGAAAATTGTGGCATATGTGTTCCCAAACTCAAACCCGACCATTTTTGGTGACGGACGGAATCTGGGAAGCTAGCCTTCTTCCCACTGCCATCGGTAATTCATATATGAATCCAAACTGGCCTGATTGAACACCATTACTGACAAATCCGAAAATTCCCTTCCCTCCAAATCCCTTACAACTCCCGAAAAACTGGTCTCATCTCCGGTAGTCATTGCCTCAAAGACGTGAACTTTCATCTTTGCTGTGTCAAAACCGTTCTCTCTTAGATATATTGCAACCTCTGATGGCATGAAATGCTTGTCAGGCTGTTTTGGCCACGGCCTTGGAACCAAAATCACGCTGAATCCGTCAACCAACGCCTTTTGCAGCTCCAATTTTTTGCCTTCAATCGGGGCTGTGACATGCATTGTGATTACCCTGGATTTGTCCAACGGAACCCGTGCCCTTGAGGCTGCAACCTGAACTGAGCTGATTCCTGGAACAACCTCCACTTCTCCAAAAATCTCAATCAGTCTGTCGACTACCTCTGATTCAGAGAAATTCACATCCCCCGTAAACGGAACTACCAGAGATCTGTCTCCAAGCTCCACAAGAACTTCCTGGTACGCTTTTTCTTGGTCGTTCATTGTGACTTCGCGGATCTCCTTTCCGTCAAGCAGATGCTCGATCGTCTTTAGGGTATACTTGTAGCCAATCACAACATCGCAATCCCGGACTATCTCTTTTACGATTTCTGTGACGTATTTTGGAGAACCCGGACCCACTCCGACAGCGTAAACCTTGCCCAACTTTACTCCGTAAAACTCCGTCTGTCTTTGATATATTGCACAAATGGAGCCCAGTCGACTTTCATGTACTTTGTCGGCTCTTTTGCAGGATACGTTACCCAGTCCTGTGCCACCGAATACTGGAATTTTTCTTGTTTTCCGTCTTTCTCATATTCCAAGTACAATACGCTCCCCCAGCCCTTTTCTTCATGAATGATTTTTGAAATATCGTCAAATGATATCTCCACGTTTTTTTCAATTTCTAAATCGGTCATTAGCTCGTCTTCGGCGTATCCGTCATGGATGATCATCGTGTTCCTTGATTTTATTAATTTAATTACTTGTCTTGACGTGACTGCCTTCCACCAGTTGGCTTTGGCATCAGTCTTGTGAACAAACATCAGATGCCTGTCAGTAAGGACCAGCATCCCTTCCCTCCCGCCGATTGAGAACGTCCTCTTTGGCTCCCTCCAAACAGAAACCAAATGTGCTTGAATCTTTTCATCAGAATCCATAGTCGGTGATTTGTCCGGCTTTGTTAAAAACTAATGCGCAATTGGCTTTTAAGTAGGCAGACCAGAAAACCAGCGTTGAGTGGAATTTTTCTTGGCATGATTCTTTCACTGCTTGTAATTGGCATTGGAAACTATGCGTATGCACAAACTGTAGAGTTCAACCCAGTAAGCTTTACTGATCCCGTGGTGATTCTTCAAACAAGTCTTGGGAACATTACGATAGAATTTTTCCCGCACGACGCACACGATCACGTCCAAAATTTCTTGAAGCTTTCCGCATCTGGATTTTATGATGGGACTCTTTTCCACAGAATCATTCCCGGCTTTATGATTCAGGGCGGTGATCCAAACACGATTTCAGGTGATCAGGACACCTGGGGCCTTGGCGGCCCGGTTGACAAGGATGGTAATCAAAAAAGAGTCGATGCAGAATTTAACACAATAAAACACAATCGGGGAATTGTTTCAATGGCAAGATCAGCTGATCCTAACAGCGCCGGCTCTCAGTTCTTTATCGTACATCAGGATTCAAACTTTCTTGACGAACAATATACCGTATTTGGAAGGATTGCCACCAGTGAAAGCTTTCAGACTCTGGATAAAATTGCCAATGTTCTGACCGGAGACAGGGACATTCCGGACAATCCGGAAGCCGTAAGAATCCTTTCGGCACAAATTACAGATCGTGCAAACATTCCTGACATCCTTGAACTACCGGAGCCTGAAAGAACTCTGTCTGCAGCCGCCACAATGGCCGGAAATCAAAAATTTGAGAGTCCTGAACACAATATTTCGTTGACTGTGCCTGACGGATGGCTGCTTCAGACTCCTGACAAAACTGATGCAAATTCTCCTGACGTCGTTGCAGTTGGCCCTAAGGTGGGAGTGATGAATCCGGTAATCTCATTAACCGTCCAAGAGACCAATCAAAGGACGTTGGACGATCTAATTGCAGAAAAAGACGCCTCACTCAAAAAAGTGATTGATACGGGAACGCTAAACATCATCTCAAAACAAAAAAAGACCATCAATGGGTTTGAGGCATATGAAATTCACGCTGAAGGCTATTTTGAATCAAATGACGAGAAACTCAATGTCAAATTCAAAGAGGTAATGTTTTATGATTCTGAGAAATTTTACACTCTGGCATACAGCAACGGCATGGATGACTATGCATCCCAGTTACCGCGGTTTGAGGATGCCGTCTCCACATTTGCAATACTGTCTGACAAAGAAGATGACAAAGAACCTGACCAAAACGGCGGATGTCTTGTTGCCACTGCAACGTTTGGATCTGAACTTACGCCCCAAGTCCAACAACTGCGAGAAATCCGAGACAACGTCTTGCTTTCAACTGCCTCAGGCGCCGCATTTATGACCGGATTTAACCAGCTGTACTATTCGTTTTCTCCAGGCATAGCTGATTTGGAACGTGAGAGCCCGATGTTCAAAGAACTGGTTAAAACCGCAATCACCCCGATGCTTTTAACGTTGTCTGTAATGGAACACGCAGATTCTGAATCAAAAGTCCTAGGATATGGAACCGCGGTAATTTTGATGAATCTTGGAATGTATTTGGCAGCTCCTGCAATTGTAGCCTACAAGATTAAAAAAACAATCTAGGTGCGTCCTGGTTCTTTCCCAAAGACTGTTTTGCGCACATCATTGGTGTTATTATTCGGACACCAATAACTGCCACAACTGTGGCCCCTGCATTGTTTGTCGTTGATTCCAGGCAAATCCTGCAAAAAGCATTCACTCCCAGACACATTTTACTCCGGCCAGAAGAGCCTTCCCCCCAAACCTGCCACCAAAACCCGTTATTTGGCTTTTCAAAAAATCCCATTTAATGCCCTGCCTTGATCACCAGGTAAGAGTTTGCCTCCTCCCGAAAATACGACGTGGTAGGCACGGTGATCAAGGCTCCGGCCAGCAGTGTCGCCTGAGGGGTAACTCTTACGATCACCAGACATCGTCAACTTCATCAAGAACTTTGTACTCTTTCTCCTCGTCTTTCTTCATAAGCTTTAATCTTGAAATGTCTCTATCAAAGAACAGGTCAATCGTCCAATCAAGAAAAACCCTGGTTTTCTTTTCTAGCGTTGGCATTTTTGACAAGTAGACATTTCTCCAAATCAACCAAGCCCAAAATCCAGAAACATTCATGCCCAAAAACGTGGCTATTCCGGTTCTCTTGCCAATAATTGCCATCTGGCCCTTTGAGCGATGTTCAAACCCTTCTTTTTGTGAATTCTCAAGTAATGCAGCAAGGTTGTTTGCCGCAGTCTTTGCTTGGGCTTCTGCAGTTTGTGCAGTTTGCGCATGCGGTCTCTGGGTTTTGGGATCCAGAAACAGTGCGCAATCCCCGATTGCAAAAACCCCCGGGAATTCTGGAACCTCGAGAAACTCATTTACGACCACTTTTCCCTTCTCGGTTCTGAACATTGATCTTTTGATGGTGTTTACCGGAGTTACCCCCGCAGTCCAAACCAGTGTCTTTGTTCTAATGGAACCGACTATAGAATCATTTGTGGGATCACTTGGCGTCTCATCAAGCGATTTTGTGGCAACCTCGTTTCCGTCAAAACTAGTCACTGCGGTCTTTAGCCTGATGTCGATTCCTCTCTGAGTCATTTTGTCTCTTGCAAATCCAGCCAGCCTTTCATTAAATCCTGGCAAAATCATAGGCAGTGCTTCCAAGACCACGACTCTGAGATCGTCTTCATGAATTGTTGGATAGTGCTTTCTTGCATCTAGCAACAAATCCATCAGTTCCCCGGCAGTCTCGATTCCGGCAAATCCCCCGCCTACAACTACGAAACTGAGAAAGCTTTTTCTCAAAATCGGATCTGTCTCGTTTTCTGCCTGCTCTAGCATGTCAATTACCCTGTTTCTTAGCATGACTGCATCATTGAGAGTCTTCATTGTGTAGGCGTTTTTTTCGACATCAGCCATTCCGAAAAAGTTGGTCTCACTTCCTAATGCAACTACCAGAAAATCATAATGAATCGAGATGCTTCGTTTGTCCCCGGTACCCCAAAGATTTACCATCTTTCCATACGGATCAATGTTTTTGATTCTTCCTTCGTAAAATTTTGTCTTGTGGCAGATGGTTCTAATTGGCAAAACAATATGTCTTGTTTCAATCATCCCTGACGCAACCTGGGGCAGCATGGGAGTAAACAGCAAGAAATTGTCCTCGCTTACCATCACCAATTCGATTTCTGGGCTGTTGCCAAATTTCGACTCTAGCTGCCTGGCGCATTCAACCCCGGCAAACCCCCCGCCCAAAATGACAATCTTTTTCTTATTTCGTGTCAACTGCGTACCGCTCTCAACAAAATGGGAGAATATATGCTATATGAACAATTTTTCAGGACAGTCCTCGTGCGATCATGCCCTCATAATGTCTGAATGCAATATGTCGTATGCCCTAGAGGCATCCCCCTCGTTTAGGATAATTACGATATTTTCCTGGCTGAAAAATGCGTTTACCAGTTCTATCCCGTTTGCATGAAGGACCTCTGCAACATAAGACACCACGTCAGACTGATTATGAGATGATGGAATTGAGATTCTGATCTTTGCCAATCCGGTACTGAACATCCCATCGCGGTTAGAAACGTTGCTGAAGATCTGCCTGATGTCATCCATGTCCTCTGCTAGGAACCTAAAGGAATCTGAGACCCTAAAGAATTCATAGTTGCTCGTAATCTTTGAGAATTTATCCAAAATTACTATTGGATCCATCTCGTTTGAGTCCTTTGCAGAAAATTTGATATCCATGATTCCGTCAGTCAATGCCAGCCTTGCATTCTTCAAAACCGATTCTTCTCTGATTTTTTCCTTGATCTCAAAACTGTCTGCATAGCGCTTGATTGCAACAACTATGGTGTTGAGATTGACTGGATTTCCTAGAATCTTCTCGATCTCTGGTTGAATCTTTACGGCCAATGCAGTGTA
Source organism: Candidatus Nitrosopumilus sp. (assembly GCA_965214775.1). Taxonomy (GTDB): domain Archaea; phylum Thermoproteota; class Nitrososphaeria; order Nitrososphaerales; family Nitrosopumilaceae; genus Nitrosopumilus. The sequence goes on from OZ243974.1 coordinate 1,067,839, forward strand.
ATTGATCAAATCCATCTTCATACAATCATAAATTGAACGATTTCGAGTGATCATCTCCCGAACCGCTTCAGGCACAGATACGCTTGAAACCCTCATCAGGATTATTAAGCTATGTCAGTTATAATAGCATTATGTAAGAAATCAAAGAATCAACGTCAATAACTTTATATTATGTCATAGATATTACATTAGTGAGGTGAATATGACAATGTTCTTTGATAGCGAATTTGATAGAATTTTCAAAAGGATGTCAAACTCTTTTTTCGACATAGATGACATCTTTGAAGAAGTCAAAGGAAAGGATTGTTCCGGTTCCGGGCCTTTTTATTACGGCTATATGATGACCGTAGGTCCTGACGGGAAACCTGTAGTGAAAGAGTACGGAAATGTCAAACCAGGCCTTTTGCCAAGCTCTGACACAAGAGAACCGGTTGTTGATACGATCGTTGATGAGAAAGAAAAGGCAGTAAAACTCATCGCCGAGATGCCAGGAGTTGAAAAAACTGACGTCAAAATTGTTGTTGACAACAAGGTTGTAGATGTATCTGCCGAACATGGAGAAAAGAAGTATCACGTAAGAGTTCCTCTGAAACACAGAGTTGATGAGAACTCTGCAAAAGCTTCTTACAAAAACGGGGTTCTACAACTTGTCTTTGCCCTGGTGGAAGACAAGCCTACCGGCAGAACAGTGGAGGTTGAATAAACCCCACATATTTTTTTTGAGGTGAAATGACGATATGGTAAGTGAAATAGTTTTAAAAACCGAAGAAATTCCACAACAACACGTTGGCAGGGGAAGGGCAATAGTTGATCCAAAAATCATTGAGGATCAAAGATGGAGCACTGGACAAATAATAGAACTGACTTACAACAAAAAAACGCACGTAAAGCTTTGGCCGGGCAGTCCAGAAGAATACGGCTCTGGAATAATCAAAATTGACGGAATTACCAGACAAAACATTGGAGCTGGCATTGGAGACAAAGTCTCAATCAAGTCAGTTGAAGCAGCTGATGCGCAACAAATCGTTTTGTCCCCGACTGAAAAAATTGCGGCCGAGGGATTGCAAGAATACATGAGTTACAACTACCTGAATCATGTGTTTACTGCAGGCGACTCTGTCTCATTGAATACTCAGATGGGGGGACGGGTTCAGTTTATTGTAACTAGTACAAAGCCGTCAAAACCAGTAATTGTTACAGAAAAGACAGTCTTCAAGCTTGGAACAATGACAAAGGCAGTCAACGCGTCTGTTCCTCGTGTGACATATGACGAGTTAGGCGGTCTCAAAAACGAGGTCCAAAAGATTCGTGAGATGGTTGAATTGCCCATGAGGCATCCTGAACTGTTTGAGAAGATAGGCGTAGAGGCCCCAAAAGGCGTCCTGCTTTACGGCCCTCCGGGCACGGGAAAAACCCTTCTTGCCAAAGCAGTAGCAGGGGAGACTAATGCCCACTTTATCTCGCTTTCAGGCCCGGAAATCATGGGCAAGTACTATGGGGAAAGTGAGGAGAGAATCAGGGAAATCTTTACCCAAGCCGAAGAAAACTCCCCAAGCATAATCTTCATTGACGAGATTGACTCGATTGCCCCAAAACGAGACGAAGTTTCAGGCGAAGTTGAAAAGAGAATCGTCTCACAACTTCTGACCCTGCTAGACGGCATGAAGTCTCGCGGCAAGGTTGTTGTGATTGCAGCAACAAACAGGCCTGACTCGATTGATCCGGCACTTCGGAGACCGGGCAGATTTGACAGGGAAATTGAAATTGGGATTCCCGATGACAACGGAAGATCCGAGATTCTTTCAATCCACACGAGAGGAATGCCGATTGATGAAAAGGTGGATCTTTGGCAAATCGCAAAAACAACCCATGGCTTTGTTGGGGCAGATCTTGAGGTACTCTCAAAAGAGGCTGCAATGCGCTCTCTGAGAAGAATCCTGCCGGAAATTGATCTTGATGAGGACAAAATCTCAGCCGAAGTCCTGCAAAGGATTCGGATCACAGGCGAGGACTTTGGAGACGCGCTAAAAGAAGTCCGGCCAAGCGCATTGCGCGAGGTCCAGGTACAAATCCCTGATATCAGTTGGGACGATGTAGGCGGTCTGGAATCCCTCAAGGAAGAACTCAAAGAGGCAGTGGAATGGCCAATCAAACACAAGAAAGCGTTTGACTATGCTGACGTAGAAACCCCAAAGGGGGTCCTGCTGCACGGCCCTCCCGGAACCGGCAAGACGCTGATTGCCAAGGCGCTTGCCAAGATGACAGAGTCAAACTTTATCAGCATAAAGGGCCCCGAACTGCTTTCAAAGTGGGTTGGTGAATCTGAAAAAGGAGTCCGAGAAATTTTTAGAAAGGCCAGACAGGCTGCACCGTGCATCATCTTCCTGGATGAGGTAGACGCGCTTGTTCCGCGGAGAGGAGGCGGGGGCTCTGATTCACACGTTACTCAAAACGTGGTATCTCAAATCCTGACTGAGATTGATGGACTAGAAGAGCTCCATAACGTGCTGATAATTGGCGCCACAAACAGGCTAGATATCGTAGATGAGGCGCTTTTGCGACCAGGCAGGTTTGACAGGATCATAGAAGTCCCCAACCCTGACCAGAAAGGCAGAAAACACATCTTTGAAATCCACACCAAAAAGAAGCCTCTCTCAGACGATGTCAGGATTGACAAGATTGTGGAGTTGACATCCGGATTCAGCGGTGCTGAGATTGCCGCAGTTGCTAACAGAGCTGCAGTATCTGCACTAAAGAGATATGTCGGTGGAAAATCCCAAAATGTCAAGGACATCAAGATCACCCAACAGGATCTGACTGATGCGGTGGACGCGGTAAAGCCTCGGCAAAAGAAGGAGGAGCAGGAAGCTCCACTGACTCAATCCATGAAATAGTCTAAATACCAAGTAGGATGACGCAAAGCATGAAACTCTATCTGGACTTTGAACCATGCGCAGAATGCAGCGCAATGATGGCAGCATTAAGCAGTCCTGAGATGTTGTTTGCCGATGAGAAGACAAGGGCAGATGAGTCTGCAAAATTTCTCAGGCATCTGACCTACAATCACAACGAGGTAGTTCAAGCAGTAATGGAGGATCTTCCAAAACAAAAAAGAGATCAAGAGCCTGATTTTTATCAGTAATTCTCCTTTTCCTTCCCAGAGAGTTGATTCGAAATCAGCAGATTCTGATTGCTTGTGAGCGATTTTGCACGAAACGGCTCAAAACATCAACAAAACACAAATCATCTGTGAAATAACTTGAGAAATTCGTATTGTTTCTAATTTTGGATCACCTCTCAAATGGACGTGACCCCGCACTTTGACACACAAGAGTTTACCCTTTAGGCGCCACGGCTGGCCGGGATCTTCATGATCGTGCCTGCCACGCCGTATTCCTAGAAATGGGATAACCCTTGCCTTTGACACTCCCGAAACAGATATCTGTAATACGGAGCAGAGTAACAGCGTTATCGAACATGGAATCAAAGGCAGAATTACGGGAGGGGGGAGAGCGCAACACGTGTAGCAAGGGCGGCAGGGTGTCGCTGCTAATCAGGGTGTACAACGGGGAAAGGTACCTGGTGCAGTCCATAGAGTCCGCGCTGGCACAGACGTACGGCAACATCGAGGTCATAGCCGTAAACGACGGCTCCACGGACGGGTCAGCCGAGATACTGGAGAGGTACTCTGACAGGATCAGGATAGTTGATACAGAGCACGCGGGACGTTCGGCTGCCTACAATGCGGGGATCGCCCACATGACCGGGGATTGGCTTGCCGCACTGGATTCTGATGATATAATGTATCCTGACGCCGTAGAGAGGCTTGTCGGGGCAGCCGAGGAGCTCGACTCGTCCTCAACTACCAAGATAATACCGTTTTTTGATCTGCAGCTGCTGGGATCCGACGGAAGACCAAACGGCAGAACGAAGTCGTACCATATGGACAACTCCATGGACGCGATGGAGCAGGGCGCCTCGATGTCCTGCATGTACTTTGGACACATATGCGTCTCCATCCTTCACAGATCGATTCTTGAGGACGTCGGGGGGTTTGACGAGAGCCTTGGCCGATGCGAGGACAAGGAGTTTGGCATGCGACTTACCGTAAATCACGGGTACAGGTTCCACCACATTCCGGGCATCATATACGGGTACCGACAGCACGACGGGCAGGATCAATCAAGCCTAAGGGAGCGGTATGACACGAGGCGCAGGATGCTGGAGCGGACGGTTAACAGGCTGAGCGGGCCGGAACAGAAGAGATACGCCGAGACCAGCAGGAGGATCGGACGCAGGTTCGTTATCACAACTGCGTACCGTCGCGCCGATCACGTCCTGAGCTTGTTTGCGTATGGCGCCCATGAGGGTGCAACGGCACGGCTTGCGGCCAGAATGCTCGGGGCCCTGCTTGAAAGCAGACCCGCGTACCGTCTCGTGAGATTGCTGACGTGCCGCCTGAGAACCACAAGGATCGAGCCACGGGAGGGGGGGGCTGATCCTGTCCATTGGGTCAAACCGGGACTGTCGCGTAATTCCGTCCATCTGACTTGATCTGCACGTTTTTCTGAATTTCCGCCCTTTTGCACGCCTAATCCAGATGAGATCTCTGGTTTTCAGGAACTCTGACGAATTAGGCGACAACCCCGGCGTGAGACCACGTCATCTCAATGACCGGGCATGAAAGTCAGAGTACATGCAGTTGGCGCCTAACTGTCAAGATGCCGCGGCAGCCCACGTCACCTTGGCCTGATTCCCTTGAGAATCCCAACGAACCTTTCGGCGGCCACGCCGTTGTCCCAGTTGTCCCGTACGAACCTGCGCCCCATTCTCCCCATGTCCCGCGCCCTCTTTACATCGCCCAGCAGCAGCGAGATTCTTTCTATCCATCCTATGTAGTCCCCACGTCTGACCAGAAACCCCGTCTTGCCGTCCAGCATCGTAGCCTGTATATAGTCACTATCGGTGACGATCGCCGGCACCCCCATGGACATTGCCTGTTTCAGCGAGTACGGCGACATTTCAATGGCGCTGGCAAGGCCGTAAATGTCGATCGAGGAGAGATAGTCCCTGACCCTGTCGGGGTATTCTAGCGCCCCAAGCCACTTGAAGTTGCTGTATCCTGCCAGCTGTTCCAGTATCCTGTCACGGTACCGTCCGTCACCGGCCCAGTAGAACGTCACATGCGGGAGTGCCTCGACGACCCGACGCAGGACTAGCATCTCCTTTGCCTTGAACCACTCGTTGGCATGCTGCAGCAGGCCCACGCACGGGTGTCTCAACGTCATACCTTTATCCTCGCGTCCGCCGTCACTCCAAAAATCCATGTCTATGCTAGAGTACGGAAACGTCACCACGCTACTCCGGGGATGATGCTCCCTTATGATATCTGCTATGGAGTCGGTCTCGGCAAGTATGACTGAGGCCTTCCTCAGGCAGGGACTCATCATGCGGGCCTGTACTGCATGATATATGCTGCGATAAATCATCCTGTCCCTTCTCTCCATTTCTTGGTACGTCCAGTTGTCCCAGAAATACACCAGCACCGGTATTTTTTTACCGGCGGCAATCCGCCCCAGATCGTTTGGAAGGTCCAGTACTACGGCGTCGGGTTTGAACTCGTCGAGCAGCCGCTCAAAGCGCCTTTTCTTTGATGCATTTAGCACCGGAAGCCTAGCGACGACGTTTCCCAGATACTCCCTGCGTACGACCCTTCTGCACTCAATGTTGCGCTCCTCTAGGCTTTTTATGAGCTTGTCCTGCAGCATCCATTTTGAGTGCGAGCCGGGTGTGGAATCCTGACCTGTGCTAACAAAGAGCAGCCGCATGATGGACTTTGCTAGGTTTGGCTAATAAACCGTGTATTGTGTCGTACAACATCAGATCCTCCGTATAGCAACGGGCAGAAGTCTTTGAGTCAAAGTAGGCCATAACTACACGTAAAAAACCTCAATTATTTCTGCTCGTTGCTATAAAATCAGACGTGAACAGGAAATGGATGAATGTTTTACGCCTAGAAAGTTGAGGACCTAGTGTTCAGCCTTCCCAAAAGTACACAATTCATGACTGTCCAGATGGCGGCAAGTGAATCTGCAGCGTCATAACTTGGTTTGCTTCAGATCCGGAGCCATTTTCCGGGTTACTTCTGGGAACACAGTATCGTATAGCAACGGGCAGGAGTCTTTGAGTCAAAGCAGGCCATAACTACACGTAAAAAACCTCAATTATTTCTGCTCGTTGCTATACAAAAAAAATAATCGATTTTCAACTGTATGCACTACACTTCTCAGGTCTGGAGGGAGATCAGCGACATTCTGAGACCACAATTTTGCATGGCTGTCTAATGACAAGGACAGTTGTTGGATGAAATCTGGCCAGCTACTAAAATCACAATTCATGAAAATCAATTCCGATATTTTCAGGCCTGTTCAAAAGAACCCCCTCTGCGCGGCATATCATGACCTTGATCTTTGTTTCAGATTTTCCTCTCATTTGTGATTCACTGGGTTTGCTGTTTCCGGATTTGGCCTCCACCCACATGAAATCCTCAGCTTTGGTTTGGTTGATCTGCCTGGGTGGGTTTTCAGTGTGTATCTTGACTGCAAGAAAATCATACAGATCTCGCGGCTTGTATTTTGTAGCTGTCTTGCATATCCTGCAGATCTCGCCCCTTACAATCTCGGGCACTGCTATGTCTATTCTGCCATCATTGTAACCAAATAGTATTTTGTTGCCGGATCGCTCAAGCCCCTTTACATCTATGTTGTGCGACCTGACACAAGCCATGTTTTCAGAGTAAAGAAACTGTTCACAGTATGTCTCCCCCAACGATCCAAGAATCTGGTTGTTTATTTTTAGATATTTTTTCAAGTGTTTTTCTTGTACCCGCTCTGAATTTATCTATACCTGCCCATGTCCCCATTTGGAAGTGTAATCAATAATCATATTCAAATACGAAACTGTTCCAAACTATAGTGAACCAACAAATGAAAACCCCCTTGATGTTTGCAGTTTTTCTGATTTCTCTGTCTGGCCTTCCACCATCTCTTGGAATGGAAGCAGAACAGGAACCTGAACCTCCGGCAATTCCCGGACCGTCACCGGAACCCGAACCGATCAACATGCCGGAACCCGAACCTGCCCCTGATCCCTTTCCGGGAGAGACTGAATCAGAAAAAATTCAGCGCCTAACAGAGGAAAATGAAAAATTAAGACAAAAAAATACGAATCTGCATGGTGAAATATCCTCTTTAGAAAACGACAAACAAAGACTCCAATCAGAAATCTTTGAACTAAATGACATTATTGACGGATTAAACCAAGTTATAATGGAGCAAATACGAGTTATTATAGATTTGACAAATAAACTAAAAGACATCTCGTTTGAAAAAATTTTCAATCCCACACTAAACGTGTAGGACGGTTTTGGAATTTTTTACTCATCAATCTTTAGCGTTTTCTTAATCAATACTGCCCTGTTTCTAATTGTGACATCGCTTACTCCGGACTCTATTGCAAATCTCTTTTGGCTTATTTTCTCGCCATTTAGCACGCATGAAATGTACAGTGATGCAGCAGCCTGAGCTACCGGATGCTTTCCTGCAGTAATCTGCTTACTCTCACATTTTTTTAGAATTTCAACCGCATCTCGTTTTGTTTTTTCCTTGAGATTCATGTTGTTTGAAATTTTTGAGATAAACGATGCAGTATCGTATTGGTTGAGGTTCATCCCTAGCTTTTTGATTATGGTTCTCAGATCTCTGGAAAGCATTCTTCTCTCTACATTGCCTGCAACTGCAATGTCGTCCAAAGTCCTTGGAATGTTGTTTTCTCTGCAGGCAGCATACAGCGAGGCTGAGACCAGTGATGCCATTGTCCTGCCTCTGGTGAGCCTGGCACTGGCAATCTTTCTGTAAATATAGGCCGCATTTTCAACCACACTGTCTGGAATTCCAAGCTTTGTCTTCATTCCATGCAGTAGTGTGAATGCCTTGCTTAGTGTTGCTGTTTTTCTTGACTTGCTTCTCTGATCCCAAGTTCTTAGTCTGTTGAACTCGTATTTTGTTTTACTTGGTAATGCATTTCCTGAAGAATCTTTATTTGCTCCAATAACAGTTGATAATCCCTTGTCATACATTGTCAATGATATTCCGGGACCTGTTCTTGCCAGCTTCATAAAGTCTTCTTGAGTATAACCGTTGTTTTGGTACGATGTGTCAGGCATGTTTTGCACTAAGATAAGACCGCATCCCCCGCAAAAAATTTCTCCTCGTTCAGAATCGGTAATTGCGGGGTAGGTTTTGCAAGCATGTACTTCACACTTGACATCATAATCACTAGAAATATTCTCTGCTACCACTATTAATTAATATGGGTGCTTGAAAAATAAAAACAGTTTGTTTCAGGCAATTTTGTAATCAGTTTTCAAGTTTGCAAACGAAAAATTCCTAGAAATCTTCAAAACTTTGCTTTGTAATTGCAATACACTGTACATGGTATTAAGTGTTCCAAACTGCAAAAGAATTTTTCTGAAAAGATTATTTCTTTATTGATTCTAAGGAATATCCGCGATTTGTAAACATCTGCATTGCTGCTTCCTTCGAGTAATCAATTCCGTATTCTTCTTCCATGTGAGATCTGAATCTCTCTATTACTTCGTCTCCCTCACCAGAAATTTCGAGATCATCCTCAAATCCATAGTCACTGACTTTGATTTTGAGAATCATCTGCTATGGACAAAAAATCAAAGATATAAAAACCATGTGTATCTTGGTTCGTGAGTTTGCCCCGCGGGCTTGCCAAACATCTGGCCGGAACCACAGCACAAACCGCGCGCTGACGGCAGAAAACCGGCAGCTCAAACAGCGTGCCAAGTATTGCGAGACCCGCACAGCCCGTCATCGCAGAACTCGATTCTGACCAGACAGAAAAAGGCCGCTGCCGCAAGGACATCATGCAGCGTGCACGTATCTGCAAAGGTAAATCTTGGCCGCACAGTGTTTTTTAACCTGCTCCGGGCAGTCCTTGCATTGGACTATGAGGAGCTGAGGGATTTCATACACAAGCGTATGCGCATGACACACATCTATCAGCCCCTCATGATCAGAACCATCCTAGAGTCAGACGGCGGGGCAGCCACGGTCGGCGACATTGCAAGCAGCTTTGTGGGCCAGGACAGGGCATACCTGGAATACTACAAGAAGATAGTAAAGAGGTGGCCACATGACACCCTCGTCAGGAAGCAGAAGGTGGCCGAGTATGACAGGGGGAGCCAGTCGTACAGGCTGCGGCTTGACGGGGAGCTGTCCGACGGACAGAGGGCCGAGCTGATAAACCTGTGCGACTATAGACTAGAGGAGTTCCTCGACCGGGATTATTGGATACTTGGCAGGAGGGTGACCCCCGAGCGCATGGCCCTCTCGAATCTCAGGTACGACATCCTGGCAAAATCAAAGGGGGTGTGCGTTGCATGCGGCACCCCGGCAACCAAGACCCCGCTTGACATTGATCACATTGTCCCCATAGCGCAGGGGGGCTCCGACGTCCCGGACAACATGCAGGCACTGTGCTTCAGGTGCAACCGCCAGAAGAGGGATCGCGACATGACGGACTTTCTGCTGTGGCACAAGCAGATCCAGTTTGCAAAAAGCCCGAAATGCAGAACCTGTGACGGGCGCCACGGGGCGGGGCCGCACAACCACATGGCGTTTGCCGTGACAGAGGGGGACTGCTTTGTGGCGCCGATACGGCACGTGCGCTCCTTTTCGGAGATGATCCTCGCCGAAAGGCAGCTGTGCATGGCTCTGGTACACAGTGTGGTCGAGGACCTCCGGATCAAGTCGCCTGCTGCAAAGTTTGGAATCGACGGCCTGTATGACTCGGATGCAGAGCACTGCCGCATATCGATCGTACGGGAGTGAGGGAAATAGTCGTCAAGATCCTGGCCGGCAACACCGCTAGGGGCAAACTCTTACGGGAATGGGTTCATTTCCGTCTACTAGACTTTATGCGTAATTGGTTCAGATCTAGGATTATTACGAACAAATTCGTCTCATTCAGATCGATTACGCATAAAGTCTACTGGGATGTTTTGATCCAGTCAATTACGCAAAGTCTTGTTAACCGTTGTTTAACATTTTGATTGCCATATCCACATTCCCGTCCGAGTCGACTATGGCTCGTGCAACCTCATGCGGTAAGGCGTTAGTTGACTCGTGGACTGGGTAAAATCATGGGGGTGGAATGCCAGTATCAAGAAAATCTGATGCTGGAAGGTCGTGCGCATAATAAAATCCACCGTAGCTACACACAGGATATTCCAACTGCTGATACAGATCGCAAATGTGGTGCGTCATGACCTCCTTGTACATGTTGGGAGAGCTTGCAAAGTGAAGGAACAACGTGCTGTATGTGTAGGCTAAAAAGGCACAAAACAACAAGAGTGCTACCAGTATACCGATTATGAAAAGTAGTATTTTGGGTTCAAAGATAAAAAAAAGGATGCGGTCAAGGCAACGCCCTTTGTTGGAATTCCACTCTGAAACTTACATTATCCAAGGGATTCTCGATTTCAGCGCCAGACCAACCAGACAGTTGAGCCTGTAAACCATAGTATGATTGAGAGTGTGAATATACTGTATCACTGACAACGGCAGTTGTTTTATGCGTATAGTGCGGAATTATACACCATTCAAAATACGTAGGAATGGAGCTATCACCATATGCGTGCCAGTTTATGTTGCTCCAGATATTGCTTGATGAGCCTTGCCACGAAGTATCCGCCTGCCAGTGCATAACCCAATGGTTGATGTCGTTCCAACACGTTTGACTATAACTGTCACTACCGGATGCAAACTCGTTGTCTATTGCAGTATAGCAACGGGCAGAAGTCTTTGAGTCAAAGTAGGTCATAACTACACGTAAAAAACCTCAATTATTTCTGCTCGTTGCTATAGTTATATTTAGCATCGTCTCTGATTGTCACATAATTTTCTGCGTAAACAGATCTTTCTATGCCAAACAATAAACTAGACATTGCGATCAAAGACGCAAACAATACTGCTTTTGTGTTTTTTGTTTTGTAATTCATGTCGCTGCCTGCATCACAACCACTTGTTATGTAACAACTGCTAGTCGTCTGCGGTATGCCTTTTGCGCACGAAATGTGCAAGAACTGGATCCCGTACTCGTCAAAGGGTGCCGGAAAGTTCGCCCGTGAAACGGCGGTCTCCGCCGGCGGATCTGTTTTGCGCTATTTTGCATGTTTTCTAATCATCTTCCACAGAGAGATGATCCTAAATTACAAACCAAACAAATTTTTCGAATAATTTCACAGATAACTTGCATTTTGTTGGTGTTTTGAGACGCTTTATGCAAATTCGTCCACAAATAATCTGAATCTGCCAATTTCGAATCAACTCTGGTGAACAAAAGTACACTTTCAACTACTGATGGAAGGAAAATCCTTAATGAGTGCCATTGTTAATAATCAGCTGGGAATGGTATACTCGTATCAGGTCATAAAGTTTCAAACGATTTCGCTTGTTCAGGGAACGCATTGGTCACAGTCGGTAGGAGACAAAGGAATTCTCTACAAATCACTCAAAGATCCTTTTTCAAAAATAATCATCCAAACACCAAACGGTTCGAAAAAACTTTACCGTATTCCAAAAGACAGAACTGTTGTGGTTGCAAATGACACTGTGCATTTTCTTGGCGAGCTGGCTTGATTATTTGAAGAATTGATCAACTTGGTCTCTGTATTTTAGGGCAATTTTTCCAAAATCTGCAAAATCCTCTGCAGTTGGATATTTCATTCTCATTGCAAACTGATTGACAAACACAGACAGGGCGCTACCAATTATGAGGTTGTATACGCCATCGGCCACGTTGTCTGAGTATGGAAATGCGACTTTGATAAACGGCAGATAGGTTTCAGTTTGAGATATCATTAATTTGATATGTTTTTCAACAAATTCTCCAACCTCGACAGGAATTGTCATGATCTTAGTAGTGTTGATTTCTTATAAGTAGATGATGGTAATCATGATGATGGTGCCCTATCTGAGCACCTGTTGTCTCTGGGCACTTTACTCTTCCCTTTCTGCTTCTTCTAGGAAGACATACCGGATGTCTGTTACAACACGCCTAGGGAGGGCATAAAATCCCATCAAAACCTGCAAAAATTTCACAACAACTGGCATCTTTTTTGTCCCGTTGCATGCATGCCGTCCAATCTTGGCAGGTTTTTGTACTCTGTCCTGCATGCATTTTTCCATACAATATATCGTGATATCTCGAGCCCATGCATAACCGTCAAAAGATAAAGCGTTTGATTGCACTGCACTGACTTTTTGACAGAAAAACAAAATTGAATTTATAATCGAACCCTCTGATTTGTAGTGTTGCTTGAATTAGACAAAAAAATATTCGGAGACATCACAACCAAGGAGATTATCGGCGCAGTGCCGCCTGCCATTCCGGACACTAGGGAACTGCTAGAAAAAGAATTAGAAAATTTACTATCCAAGCTCGAATCTGCTCCGAGGAAAGCACTTGAAAAACTCTTGGAGCAGCAAAAGGCCTTTGACGCTCATATCAACAGCAGGCCCGGAGCAATGGCACTTGCTCAAAATAAAATACAACTGTACAATGAATTTAGTGGCAGATACTCCGATGCCATAAGGAAAAAACTAGCGTCTTAGATACGGGCCAGGCTCTGAAACCTACTTTCTGATTTGAGGCACAGATTATCTTCTTTGATCGGCATTCTTCGCTAGTCGCAAAACTCACGCCCGAACTTCCAGAGCCTGATCAGCTGCTGCCATCTTTGGCTTTTTTCTTTCTTTTGCGCCTTTTGGCTGAATTTTGTTTTTTTCTGATTAACAGCGAAAATAACGTGCCTGCAGGAATCCCGATTATTGTCCCAAGACTGACATATGGCGCAATGAAAAAGTCTCCAATCCAGATTCCTCCGTCGGTAGTCAATTCCATGAATGTTCTGGGTCTTAGCACAATTGAGACTGTTTGGGAATCTGTCTTTTCCTCCTCAACATCATCGGTGTATTTTACAATTATCTCAAAGGGGAGCTTGTATTCTGTATTTACCTCTTCTGACGGAGTTATGATTCTTGATGTAAATGCAACCGGCGTGCCTTTATCAATTTTTGAAAAAGTATGAGACGTCTCCCCCCTAAATTCAACATCGGCAGGCGGAATTATCTTTATGTTTACATTTGCAATGTCAATGTCCTGGGAAATTACCTCCACCTCGATTGGAAATTCAGCGCTTGTAAAAATTGATTCGGGAGTTTTTGTGTAAATGGTTACCCTAGGATCTTCCTTGACCAAAATTGGAATTGCGATATCGTGAAATGTTGCAGGTTGTGGGGTTTCATTGTTTGCAATCAGGCTTTGAGAGTACTTTAAGTTCAGAAAATGCCTTCCCTCATTTGCCGAATCTGAAATTTGCACTCTGATATTTTCGCCAAACGAACCGCCCTGAGCCAGCCTCTCAATTATGATGGGTTCTGCCGGCTCTATGATAAATTCCGAGGTTCCTGAAAACGTAAAGTCAAAAACAATATCCTGCTTGTCTTCCCATCCGTTGTTTTGTACCAGAACGGAGATCATCTCCTCTCTTCCGACAACAATCTCATCTGGATAGGTGATTTCGACATCCATTCCCCCTTCAAAGTTTTGAGTGAACGTTTCGGCATGAACGCCAACAGGCAGTACAAACAATCCTAGGACGACTGGAATTATCCAAACCTGACTCATACCTACTCTAACCATCATAAAATATATCGCCATGATTATTCTGTGTTATTATCCGCCTCAGATCGGACAAAGTTTATCCCAAAAGCAGTATTCCCAGATGTGCGCGACTCGCGGCGGCGGAGACGGCAATGTGCGAATCTGCAGGAAGAAGCCTGATTTGAGCTGTTTCAAGATTGGAGCCTCTTTTTGGGTTGCTTTTGGGAAGACGAGATCCGCAATGGTTTATTATCCGGATAGAGGTCTCTTCTCCAATGACGGGCTTGTCATCTGATTTCGAAACCTACAAACAAAGACTAGCTGAACTGCTAGTGGAAACCAAAGCATTTCAATATTCGCCAGACAAGCCATTCAAGCTGGCATCCGGGGCGACCAGTCCCTATTACTTTGATCTAAAGTTACTAAATGGACATCCCGAAGGAATCAACGTTACTGCCAAGGTATTTTATCATTTAATCAGGAAATTCCCTGATGTAAAAGCAGTCGGCGGACTGGAATCAGGCTCTATCTCAATTGCAACGGCAATTTCACAATTAAGCTACTATGAAAATCAAAGAGATTCTTCAAACCCGTTGATCACGTCGTTTTTTGTACGAAAAAAGCCAAAAAACCATGGAACCCAAAAACTAATTGAAGGAAGAATTTCCTCGCCTGTAGTTATTATCGATGATGTGATCACTAGCGGAATGTCTGCAATAACTGCAGTACGTGCAGTGCAAGAAGAAAAATCTGATTGCAAGGCATTAATGTCCATTATTTTCAGAGGATCCGAAGAGCAATCCAAGAAAATCGAAGAGGAGATCCCGTTACGATATGTCTTCCACAAAGATCAACTTGTTGAAGAATGCAAAAAACGGTTCAAAGAATTAACTGCCTAGCAACTATCTTCTTAAAAACGGCAGATATAACACAGATACATGTTACGTGAAACTTTACCATCAATCTCAAAACTGGATTCTCCTGTCGTCCGGCTTAATCCCTGAATGTTCGCTCGGGATGGCTTTTCATTGTCAGAAATGTCTCTCATACTTGTAACAATGAGATTTTGCATACAGGGGGGCACGGGCAGAAATTACAAGTTGTCCGTCCAGCTGTCTGATGATTTTTTTCTGACCAACCCGCCGTCAGAAACTTCGTCGGCCATCTCGTTTTGTTTGCCAGAGCCTTCTTTTGGTTCCTCGGGCGGCGGTTTTACAAACCCGCCCTCAGTTGATTCGGGCGGAGGTATGTTCTTGGATCTTCCAAGACCTATTGTGGTAATTATGACTGATGACAGGATAATGAAGAAAATTATCTGCGGATAAGCCTCTGCATTTGGCAACCCCATTGTTATTGGATAGGTTGCAAGCACGGCAGCAGCCAATCCTCTGGGGATCATGGAATTTGTAACTGCTCTGTCAAGCCGTGAAAACCTCTTTGTAAGGGTGATCTTTCCGACAAACATTCTTCCAAGATATACTGCAACTGTAATCAGAATCCCAAAGACGATGTATTCTATCTGTCCAAAGCTTGCCATCAATCCCACAAATACGAAGAAAAATGATCTTACCAAAAACGTAAGCTGGTTGTGTGTAGGATCATCTGTCTCGATTCTTGGAAGTTTGAATTTGAGAACACGCGCCAGATGACTCTTGTTTCCCAGCATCAGCCCAAACACCAGTGCAGTTAGTGCCCCTGATTCTCCAAATGAATTTGCCAAGAAGAACAACACAAACAGTATTCCCAGCGTCAGCATGTAGGCATGTTGCGCATTTCCGAGTTTTGTTGAAACATACATCCATGGAATTCCTACCCCGAATCCCAAAACAAGACCTACGACTATGGCCCTTCCGATTGTTTCTTGCAGCGTGTTTAAATCAAACGTTCCTGCAAGAACTGCCTCAAACAGAATAAAGGCAACGATGGTAGCTAGGATATCTGTTAATGCGGACTCGAAGCTTAGCATTGATTTGGTCTCTTCGGAAATCTTGATGTTTCTTACAAGACCAAACACTATGGCTGAACTGCTGCCTCCGACAATTGATGCCAACAGAATGCTTTCCAGCCAAAGCCAGCCTAACGCATAGTGGGCCGCAAGCGCAATGATTACCACTGACAAAATAAATCCCAGAATGGCCAGTGTGAAGGAAAAGTGCGCGGTTTTTACAACATGCTTGATGTCCAGGTTTAGTCCGCCATCAAACATGATGATAATTAACGCAAGTGCCGCAAAATATGGAACAACCTGGACTACTGCCTCGGCCTGGATTAATCCAAATACCGGACCGATAACCACTCCCAAAATCATCAAAAACGCCACATCTGGAATTCCGGTTTTTTTGAAAAACGCCTCTCCTGCCACTCCGAGAAAAATTACAACTCCTGCTGCAAGCAAAATCACGTGCGCAGGAGCTATTATCCCGTCTTGAAATGATGAGAGTGTTCCCAGTGAACTCTGAAAGTCGGAAATTTTTTCCAAAATCATGGATGTGTCAAAGTTTGAAATCGGAACTGTCTCGCCGGCGGCCTGTCCTCTGATTAGATTCAAAACTGACAGGGCCACAGGATTCATTATTGTCTGAACGTGGTTTCATGCGGTTAAAAATCAAACTCGAAATTTCAGGCTCTGACTATTCTGAGATACACATTAAATCTACCATTGCGCAATCTCTGATGCTTGAGTGCAACTGATGCTCTACGTGAGGACCACAGGCAAATTAGACGGCTGGAAAAAGTGATCCTAAAATGCTATACTGATCTTCATGCAGGAAAAGACATTCCGTTATCTGACATTGATAAGATTACTGTGATCATTGAAGAATTTCTAGACTCGATCCACTATTCACGCGAGGAAGACTCGTATTTTCCTTGTGTTGCAAGCTATGATCACCTAAAGCAAGAGATTCGTGGTCTGTTGATTGAACACGAATTTTCACGAAGGATTGCAATTCAAATTAAAAGACATCTCAAGCGATGGAAAGATGGCGAAAATGCCAGAGAACCTGTTGCAAGATATCTAAAGACTTACTACGTTTACCTTCAGGATCACATGTCTAAAGAAGAAGACTTTTTTGACAAGGCTGAGGCAAAAGTCATTTCCAAAGAAGAGGAGATGGACATGTACGAGCAATTCAAATCGATAGTGGCCATTTCAAAAAAATTAAAGGACATGATCAAAGAAATAGAAACTCTGGAGAAGAGCGCCTGGTTCGAAGATTAACGTAACCTCTTTATTGGAATGTTGAAAAACTTGACCATGAAACCTTTTGTTCTTTGGATGACCGGCCTTCCGTGTTCTGGCAAGACTACCATCGTAAAAGACTTGCAAAAAGACGTGCCAAACTTGGCAATGCTTGACGGGGACGAACTTAGGGAATGGTTTTCTCCAAAAGACTTTTCAAAGGCAGGCAGGGACGAACACAACAAAAAGGTTGCCCATCTGGCAAAGCTTTTGCTAAAACACGAGGTTCCAAGTGCAGTATCCCTTGTATCTCCATACCTGGAGAACAGATCAAATGCCAGAGAGATTGTTGATGCCGGTGATCAGTTTGTCGAATGCTACGTAAAGTGTTCCCTGGAAAAATGTGAAGAGCGCGATGTCAAAGGCATGTATGCCAAGGCCAGAAAAGGGGAAATCAAGGGATTTACCGGAATCGACGATCCCTATGAGGCTCCTGAAAAGGCTGATCTGATCGTCGATACAGAACACGAACCGCTGTCTGATAGTGCAAACAAAGTAAGGGGCTTTCTTAGGACAAAAAACCTACTTTAATTTTTTAAACTCTTCAACTATTTTGCCATGAACCAGTCCGTTTGTAACTAGAATTCCGTTTTTATGAAACACGTCTTTGTTGTTGTACGTAAGCTCATTTCCCAGCATGTCTGTCATTTTGCCACCGGCTTCAGTTACAATACAGTGGGATGCTGCCGAATCCCACTCTTTCATTTTGTTTGTAGTTGTAATGTATGCCTCAGCCTCCCCGGAACTGATTTTTCCCACCTTCAACGAACTGCCAATGCTTGTAAAATCCTCAATTCCTAATTTCTTGATAAATGACTTTTCCTTGTCAGACAGGTGATGTCTGGAACCGACTGCTCTGCATTTTGGAATATCTGACTCTGCAGTGACTGAAATTTTACTCCACACCTCATTGGAATACTTGAACGCGCCCCGGCCTTTTTGTGCAACAAACAAAGTTTTTTCTGTAGGCCATCCAATAACCCCCAGAACCGGTTTTTTACCTTTTACCAGCGAAATCATTATGGTAAATTCCCCGGTTCTGTCAATAAAATCAGAGGTTCCGTCAAGAGGATCTACTATCCAAACCGTTTCTTTTGACAGTCTCTCGGGACTATCCCTGTCTTCTTCGGACAAAATTTGGTGGTGTGTTCTTGAAAGATGTTTTTTGATAATTTCATTGCTTTTTAGATCAGCTTCTGTAATGGGCGAGTCGTCATTTTTTGTAAACTCTTTGATCTCTCCTTTGTAAATCCTCAAAACCGCTTCTCCGGCCTCGACTGCTGCCTCTATGGCCACATCTAACTCCGGAATCTTGTTGGAAATCGGTATGTCTTTCATTCAAATGCCTATGTGGTTAGTTCCGGTTTTAGTGTCCAAACAACACCAAGCACAATAAATGGAATGGAGATTATTCCGATAATTCCCAAAATTGTATTAAACTGAGATTCTGAAACTTCTGGATTGTTTACTATCCATGGGAGAGGCAGTGTGACGATTACCCAGATAATTCCTAAAAGTATGATTAGTTTTGCCTTTGATTTTCTGTCTTTCACTGTTCTTTCTTCCCCCCAGCTGTATTAAATCCATATGAATCCGTTTTATGGATACTCCATGCCAGGTGAGGAATTGGGCCGGCCACCAAGTTGGAAATGCGGCATTCACGCCTTATTAGACTGGTCATCATGATGTTTTGCCGTTCATAAACCCTGGGCCTTTTTCTGTTTTTTATAATGGCTTTGTCATCATCATTATGTCAGCAGCATCTGCAACTCGGACAAATGCGATTTCTTCTGATCTTGTCTTTGGTATATGGTGCCCGAGGCATTCTGTTAAAACAATTGGCGCAGCTTTTAGTGCAGACTGGCCTGCATTAAACCCCTGACATGCCTTATCCTGTAACTGACGAAACATTGGTTATCAAACAGACGCCTCTTGTAAAAATGGAAGGTGCCTCTCCCTCCATTGCATGCCTAGACTGTCTGACAGGGCGATTCCCGTCCAAGGTTTTGTCTTGTAGTTTCATCTGTCCGTGCAATCTTTTTGGTTTTTGAAAAATTCCTGGATTGCCTACTAGAATGTCTGATCATGTCTCCCATACTTTGGCCGTTACTACGGCAATTTTCTCAGATAATTTTGGGAGCCTGCAGCCGGGATCTCGTAATATGGATCCATAAATCAGAATACGAGAATAAAATATTTCAAAAAACCAGTTGGAATTGTATAATTTATTACCTCAAATGTTAAATACTTAAAGTTCTTATAACAATTAATGCCGAGGGATGTAATTCCTATCGACTAAACCTGCGTAGCCCCGCAGAACGAAAAAGGCAATCAGGCGCAATAATGCTCTGACAAAGAGAGGAAATCTCTCAAAGTTCTGCAGTTAGGGGGTTACGCCTCTTAATCTTCTAAAATATCCACCGTCACAGATCCCATCTCATTTCCATTTGGGTTGATAGTGATCCTTACTTGCTCTGATTCAGAAACGGAAAAAGATCCGGTGCCGTCATAGCTCCATGTGTGATATTCTGAAATGCCGGTCTGTTGCAGATGACTTTTCAACTCAAAACTCTCACTAAATTCAAAGTCATTCCCCGAAATTGAAATTGAAAGAATTTCAGGACTGCTTCCGTTTGGAACGAATCTAAAATGGTAATCTCCAGCGCTTATCATGAAAGACTCAGAATAAACGCCATTCACATAAAGATCGGGATCTGCTAATGTGGCATGAAATATGACCTTGCTTTTTTCTGATGGGGAATCAACAAACGAGATTCCCACAAAAATTCCTGTTATTACTATGACCGGAATAATTATTTTTATTATTGTTGTTGTTTTTTTATCCATCTAGTATTCGTGTGTTTAATGGTATAAAAATAAATTTCAACCGTCTTTTCTGATTTTCTTTGTAGTTGGTTCTATTTGGCTTGATTGATCCAAGCAGTAGTTGAAAATGTACCCCGCAAATCCGTCTAGCCGGGATCGTGCAGCCGCCGCCCAACCCCGATCCTGTCTGCATCTGGCACACAGAGGCAGCACGAATACAGTATCACAACATACACGAGTCAGCAGCGTCATGACGCGGGCCTTTGGATCGGCCGAGTCCCTCATTGTCAGCCATATGTTGCATACTGCAGGCGACACGTAAAACAAAAGCATCCGCATGACAGGATTCTCGCTGACGGTCCATGGCCTGACGCTCTTGGCACAGCGATACCCCGTCTTGATGCCCCACCTGTTCCGATACTCTTTTGTCACATAGTAGAACAGCTGTCGGTAGCTGTGGCAGTGTACCGTGGTCGCAAACACGTGGTATCTGTCAAGGATGTTCTTTGCCGTGGACTTTGGGATCTTCCTGATGACCAGAGTGAACGTGAATCTCTTGCCGTCTGATGACTCAGGTATATTTTGATACTGCCTTTCTCTTGCCGCAGGCACGCTGTACGATGGCCTGCTTTATCCCCGGCGTCTTGACTGCAGGCATGATGAATGCAAACCCGGTGCCGTATATGGCATCCATTACGTCTACTGAAAAGAACCCCCTGTCAAGCAGGATGACGCTTTGCCTTGACCCAGGCCTGGACGTAATGCCCAGATCGGCGCATTTTTGGAGCATATTACGCACCAAATCGGCCTGTTCGTAGCCCCTGGTCATCATACTACAACCGGCATGCACGTCGGCGCCGGCATTGGATGTCATCTTGTATATCATGTACTTTTCAAAGTTGGAGGTGCCCCTGTCGTACTTTGACTTTGCCAGGTATCTCATGTCGGGGTTCTTGTCGTACCTGGGCATCTTGGTCTCGTCTATGGCAAGAACCGGTGCCCTGTGGCTCCTTTTGAGGGCGTGAAGCTGCCGATCCACTGCTTCTGCTGCCGTGTAGTGCAGCATTGCATCGCACCTTTTCTCCATCGCAGACAGTCCTGTGGATCCCAGCTTTCCAAGAAGCCAGGCCGAGCCGGGTACCGCTACTGCTCCGGCGCCCTCCGATGCGAGGAGTGCAAGCTTTTGGACGGTATGCTTGCACATGCAGTGCGCACAGTTGAAATCCGGACATTTTTTATCAAAATAGGCACGATATGTCAAAATTACGGTCCGTTTTTTGATGTGCGCACTACAGAACGCTCTGACATGGAAGCAATCAGGTCGGAGGCGTCTTCCACGCCCCACATGGCGTTGTGCCTTGTGGAGTATCTGATTCCCAGCATGTCTATTGCGGTGACCAGGGACCTGAATCCTGCCTTGCCGTACCCTGTCCGGAGGCGTTGTTGCTGCTGATCCGTTACTTTTTCGGCCATGATTTGTTGATCATTCCGGTGATTTTCGGCCAGATTCCAAATTTTAGGCAGGGTTATGCAACAAACTACAGGTTAGTCAAATTTTATGTACGGTGAACCAATCTTTACACCTGAAATTAAGTACATATTCTAACAGAAAACTCGATGGCAAACCTGCACGACAAGTGGTCAAAACAACCCCAGCCTGGAATTGGAGAGAAGATAAATGACACTCTAAAACCAAAAGGCCCTCTAAAACCACGGGTTCAAACAGCCATCAAAAAATTACAACTACAAATCAAGAAACTGGACTCGATGCTTACAAGTCTTCAAGATCGTGATGCCAAACTATTCCAGAGAATTGTCGGGGCAACCCAAAAACATGATGTCCAAACCAGCAAGGTTCTGGGAAATGAACTTGCCGAAGTTAGAAAGGTTACCAAAATTCTAAGCAGTGCCAGAGTTGCCTTGGAACAAATTGAGTTGAGACTAACAACATGCAGTGATCTTGGCGACACTGTAGTTGCCATCATGCCAACAATGGGTCTGATGAAAAACCTCAAATCTTCACTAGGAAAGATAATGCCTGGAGCAGAACAGGAGATTGGCCAGATGGCAGAAATGCTTGGAGGTTTTATGACAGAAAGCTTCTCCGGCGATGCGGCATTTGGAATTGACGAGTCAACAAATGCCGAATCTGATGCAATCCTTAAAGAGGCAGCAGCTGTAGCAGAAAGTTCAACTAGAGAAATGTTCCCGTCGGTTCCAACCCCGACCAAAGAATCTTCTACCACCACCACAAAATTCCTTTAATTGGAAAATACTTTTCTCTAAAGTGACTCTCTTGATTCTTTTACCCTCTTTACCCTGCTTCCTTCATCATCAATTACTTTATCGATGCTAGAAAGTCTGTCTCTTAAGGAATTAATTATAGAGCCTACCTCGTCTGCCTCGTCTTCTACCTGCTTTCTCTTGCCTGTCAGCTCTTGAATTCCCTTGTTTTCCTCGTCAATATACTCGCTGACTTTATGCAATTTTTCTTTAAGGTTTTTGATATCCACTGATTCTTCCTCAATATCCTTTTCAAGCAACGTTCTCTTGTCTTTGAGATTCTTAATCATCAATCCCACATAATCGATGGCCTCTTCTAACTTGGCACGTTTTCCCATCAATTCTCCTATTCCTATCTGGCTTTCAGTTTCAACAGGCGAACTTGCTTCCACATTTCCCAAAGCCTCTTCTTTGCCGTCCCCCACTTTCTCTTCTGCCATCTCTCCACCTTCTCCCTCTTTTCTGAATCTATCAAACATTTTATGATTTTCTTTCCAAAATAGGAATAAAAAGTTATTATGAGTCTCAAAACTGACCTTGTGACTGATTTTTTTGGATAAAAGAAGAACGGCGATCATCATCGTCGTCATAACAACCGCGGAGAAAGATCGCGCTCTGGAAGTTCAGACACGAATTTTGCCACCAAAAAGGGCCGTTCAAACAGAATCTGTGCCTAAAATAGCAAATCACTTGCAGAGCCCGGAACTTGCAATGTACGAGGTCACCTACCCCCATCAGTCAGGCACGAATTAGCATGAGTGATTGTGATCTTCGTGCCTAGCTAGCAAGGGGACGTGACCACATACCTTGCAATCTGTGCCTAAAATCATCATCCGAAGCGACTTTCAGACCCCCCGATCAGCTAGCCGATTACCGTTCTTTCAAGTTCTTGGGCAGAATCTGATTCTTTTGTTGTCTTTTTCAGGACCAACTTTACTGGAATCTCTCTCCTCTTTGCATCATCACCACTTTACTGGAAAATTTCCCATCTTTTGCCCTGAAATAGGGCGTTCCGCTTTGCGTTCCGCTATAAAGTTTCAAAACGTCCCTCATTAAGCCAAGCAACGTATACTACCATACATGTCAAAACAACAATACAGGTCCGAAATGGGCATAATGGGCGATATCTTAGATGTAACTGCCGATGGCGGTCGCAACGGAGTCATTGTATCTGCAATTTCTCGCAAAGCCAACCTATCTCACTATGCAGTGCTAGGCAAATGTGAAAAATTGGTAGAAGCTGGCTTGGTCGAATCCGTCAAAAATGACCGAAACAGGGTCTTTTTGATAACTGAAAAAGGACTTCAGTTTTTCCAGGAGTTCAAGAGATTTCAGGGACTCGTGGAGAGCATGAATCTAAGGTATTGAGCATATGATTCCACAAACCGTACCGCCAATGCATGGGAACGAGTCTCTTCGGGATGACGATAATGGAATGCTTTTTGTAAGGACTGAGGATATCCTCGATACAATGGTTAATGCACCAATTTTGATAGTTGGGTTGATGGTTGTAGCTTTGACGGTACCTCTTCAGGCCTCATTTGGCTCAACTCGAAGTCTGGATCTTACCATTTACTCAGATGGCTCGGCACACATTTCAGCTGAAATTGAGGTGGATCCTCTTGAGCCAGATTTTGAGGTGGATCTTTTTGGACCGTCAGTTGATAACTTTGTTGCAGTCAGTGAGAATGGATTTTTGCTGTCTAGTGAAATCATAGATGACAAAGTGACAATTGATACCTTTGGTTCTTCCTCTATTGCCATTGATTATGACATTCACGATTTAATTTCTAAAGAGGGAAGAATATGGACATTTTCTCTTGATTCTCCTTCAGATTATTCATTGCTAATGCCGTCTAACTCTATTATTGTTGGAATGAATGCACTTCCAACCAATCTGGACATTGAAAATGATCAAACTAGATTAGAATTGGGCCCCGGTCTTTCTGAGGTAAACTATATTTTCGGAACGGCAAACCCGCCGGTTACAAATCCTGAAGAACCGCCAACCCACCTTCAGTATCTTGCAACCATTGTTATTGGCGGTGGCATAGCAGCAGCAGCAATAGCCGCCGCAGTGGCAGGCGGAGTGCTTGTCATGAAAAGAAAACAAGAACCAAAGCCGTCTCCGGCTATTCAAACGGAAACTGTATCTGCTGACCCAAAACCAACCGGAGATGGCCTTGACACTGAAACAATTTTCAGGATGAGACCAGAAATGCGTGACGATGACAAAGAGATAGTGAAATTTATCTCTGAAAATGGGGGAGAAGCGTTTGAGAGTGATTTGAGAAAAAAATTCCTTCAACCAAGAACTACGATGTGGAGAGCAGTAAAGCGGCTTGAAAGACACGGCGTAATTGAAATCACCAAGAAGGATCTGCAAAATCTTGTAAAACTGAAAAAAGATATGGAGGAAGAGGAATGAAGGTTGTAACTGCGCTTGCCTTGATGCTGCTTGTAGCCGGCATTGGCCTGGGTGGAATTGCTGATTCTGCCTCGGCGCAAGACGATCCGGCAATTCTGCTTGAACTAGCCAAGCGTGCCCAAGATCAAATCTCCGACCAAGTTTCAGAGAATCCTTCTGATAATATCAAAAGGATGTTCGGCGAAGGCACCCATCATGTGGAATCTTTGGAAAAATCAATTCATGCAGGCGACGCTGAATCAGCAAAAGAACATTTCCTTTCTGCCATGAAAATCTTCAAAGAAATCTCAATCCGTCTTTCGGCATCAGACCATATATCACAAACCGAATCAGCTGAGGCAACCTCCTCGGATGCAAAAAACCCAACCAGTGATCTAAACAGACTATCTGCATATGTTCAAAGTCTCAAAACCATTGCAGGGAAACACGATGCAGCAATTGATTTTTCAACCCTGGACAGGCTGTTTGATGCAGCAGCACAACAAATCCGCTCACATGAATACCGACTTGCACTTGAAACACTTCAAGAGATTAGGCAGGAGGTAGCCAAAATCAAAAAAGAACTGCGTGACAAGGCTTTGCAGCAGGAATCAGAACGAGCCAAACACTATGCGCAAAAATACCTGGAACAATTAGACAGGCTAATCGAAAATGCCAAAAAACAGGGTGTTTCTGATGAGATTATTGAAAAATTAGAGGCTGCAAAAGAGAACCTCTCATC
This sequence comes from Candidatus Nitrosopumilus sp., assembly GCA_965214775.1. GTDB lineage: Archaea > Thermoproteota > Nitrososphaeria > Nitrososphaerales > Nitrosopumilaceae > Nitrosopumilus. The sequence continues at coordinate 1,093,093 of OZ243974.1, forward strand.
AGCTGACAATCCCTCTGAAATTGCAAAAGAAATTAGAAAGATCATGTCCATAAAGGATCAGTTTGAATTAACAAAAAATGACAGGCTTGAATCCAGAGTTTTGCAAGTTGAAAAAATTATTTCAAGATTGGCACAGTCTGATGGAGCAGACGCAGATCTGCTGGAGGATGCCGGGAACACCCTTGAATCAATAAAGGAGCTCTTGGCTGATGGGCAACTTGATGAGGCAAACCAGCAATTAAGAGATCTGGCAGACCAATTGAAAGAAATCAGAAACTCAACAACACGCTAGCAGTCATCATAAGCTTCATATACATTTTCTAGACAGCATTGTTGAGCATGGCATCAAAACCAATCACTGTTGGCGTAGGCATTCCAATGGTTGTGGTTGGCGCTTTAATGGCATGGCTGTGGGCCCCAGTTGAGGGAGTCTATCAGAACCAGGTGGAACTTGTAGGCAGCACAATCGGAATTTTAGGAGCCGTGTTCTTTATTTCAGGCCTGTTCTATTCTAAAGAACCTGTGGCGCATTAGAAAACCCACTGAATAAATAATGAACAAATTTACAACTATACGGGCTTGAAAATTAGACTGTTTGAGGTGTTCACATCAGTTGAAGGCGAAGGAATTCTTTATGGAACAAAGACACTCTTTGTAAGGCTGGCAGGATGCCCGTTCACATGTTTTTACTGCGATACCAAGGAATCTCTCCCCCTTGATTCTGGAAACGAGTATTCCATTGAGGAGGCAACCAGACTGATTGACTCTAATTTACAGCATCAAACATACAAGGTGAATTTCACCGGAGGCGATCCGTTAATCCAACACCAGGCAACTGCAGAACTTGCAAAACACGTCCAGTCCAAAAAAATTCCCACCTATCTTGAATCCTCGTGCTTTGACATTGATAGGTTCAACCATGTCCTGCCGTTTATCGATATTGTAAAAATTGAGTTTAAGACACGTGACTCTGAATTTGTCGATTCACAGCACTATGAAAAACTAACCCGGCATGCAATCTGGTGCCTCGAGTCTTCAGTCAAATCGAAAAAGACAACCTACATCAAAATTGTGGCAAGCTCTAAAACCAAAGCAGATGATTTCAAAGATTTGACAAATCAAATCTTCAACTCTGTATCAAAGGATGACATTGACGGGTTTGTCATTCAGCCAACGCATGGGATCTCAGTACCTTCCCTAGAACTGTTGCTCGAATTGTATGACGTTGTTTATCCCAATTACGCCGATGTCAAAGTCGTTCCCCAGCTGCACAAGTTTATTGGCGCCCCATAGTTTGGCACTGCCACCTGCATAACATTCCGATTAGGTTCAAATACTGGCAAAAACCTGTGAAATTGTCATGGATGATAAAAGAGTCAAAAAACTTGTTCGTGAGCTGATCATTGAGGTCGGGGAAGATCCTACCCGCGAGGGGCTGAGGGAAACGCCCAGAAGGATTGCAGACATGTACAAGGAAATCTTTTCAGGCTATGACTCTGACTCTGAACTGTCCGTTCAATTCTCAGAAGACTCTGACGTCGTAGTTGCTCGCGACATTCAATTCTATTCCATGTGTGAGCATCACATGCTGCCTTTCTTTGGCAAAATCCACATTGCATATTCTCCAAACGGGCGTGTCTTTGGAATATCAAAACTGGTCAGACTGGTAGAAAAACACTCCAAGCGACTACAAATCCAAGAAAGACTGACCAAGAATATTGCAGACGAATTGTACTCTCAAGGAGTCAAAGGCGTAGTAGTTTTGGCCGATGCTGAGCATTTATGCATGAAGATGAGGGGGGTAAGAAATGATGCAATGCTGTCCTCTTCAGCATTTAGAGGGATTTATGAAAATAAAGAAGAAAAAGAGGGTATCATGACTATGATCCGCAAGCGTGCCTCGGATTCCTCGTTTTGATATATGAAAAATTAAATACCGATCCCATTTCAAAAAACCCATGCACGACGGTAAGAAGATTGCCCATATACCAAAAGAGTCGTGGCCCGGCTGGACGTGGTATGCAATTGAATTTGGAATCGTTCTTGCAACATCAATGCTTGTTTCAAGGGAAATAACCGACTCTTTTGTGGGCCTGGCTCCTGATTTGCAGAACTATGTCTTTATGGGAATAGTCGGACTGATCTTCTTGGCGTGGTATATCGGAATTAGGGGATTTATTCTCAAAAAGAAAATCCTACGAAACAGCTACGAAAACTAGGAGAGGTACTCCGTCTTGTCCTTGATCTTTGCTTTTGCAAAAGCTTTTCTTCTGTTCTGGCATGACTCGCAGCTTCCACAGTGATGTTTCTTGTTGGCATAGCAGCTCCATGTTTTGAAGATCAAATCCCCCAAATTTTTCACTCCTGCCTTCAACAGGTCACTTTTTGAGATCCCCTGGCGATACGGAGACCAAATCTCGACATTTTTTCTTAATCCTGACCTTATTCCGTCGGCTTCTCCCTGATTGAATGCGGATTCTAACTTTCGCGCAAATGCGGGCCTGCAATCAGGATAGTGCCTGTCGCCTGTATGCGCCCCATAAACCACCAGCGATGCGTTTAGCGTGTATGCCCAGGCAGAGGCAATAGACAAAAAGACGGCATTTCTGATTGGAACCACAATGGAATAGTCAAACGTGCTTGGAATCTTCCTCTTGGAGCTGGTCAGTGCGTTTGAATCCCCGTACAAATCCTTCATAAACCCGATATCGATAATTTTGTGCTCTTTGAAGCCTAGTTTTTTTGCAAAGGTCTTTGCAGCTGCTACCTCGTTGCTTGCCTTTTGGCCATAGGAGAATGTAATTCCATGCAGCTCGTACCTTGATTTTAAGAGCGAGACTGCACATATGGAGTCTATTCCTCCGCTAAGAACTGCCACTGCCTTTTTCATGCCGTTCATTTTTTCAGATTTATTGCACCCCTGCTGGGCTTGCAAATTACAGTCTGTGATCCTATCTTTGCCGATGAAAATCCTCTTGACATTGCCTTGCTGATCTCTGTCATGTGTGACCTGCCTGATGCAAACGCAATTACGGATGGGCCTGCACCGCTAATTGTTACTCCTGTGGCTCCTGCCTCAAGGGCGTTTTTTTTAACCTGATCAAATCCTGGAATCATGTGTTTTCTTGCCGGCTCCACAATGACATCCACGACGGATCTTCCTATTAATGATGTGTCTCCGGTCGCAAATCCTGCCACGATTGCCGAGGCGTTTGATAAATTCAAAATACTGTCTGACAGTCTGATTCTTTTTGGAATTACCCCTCTTGACACCTTGGTTTTCTTTTTGGGAACATCCAGCCTGGGTACTGCAACACACATTCGCAGATCTGCAGGCGGCTCAACCCTGATCACGTTGACCGGGTTTGTTTTAACAATTACAAAGCCTCCCAGCACGGATGCTGCGACATTGTCATAATGAATTGATCCTGCACTTGCTTTTTCTCCAGAACCGGCAAACTCTACTAGCGAGTCTTCATCTAGTTTCAAATTGAACAGCCTGTCAAACGCAACTGCAGCAGCCGCGGCAGAGGCTGCACTGCTTCCCATTCCAAATCCCGCGGGAATTCCCTTCTTGATTCCAACTTCTATTCCGTCCTCAATCCCGAATCTTTTTTTCATGTTTTTTACAACCAGTCCGGCCGTATTACTGTTGGAATCTTTTGGAAGATCATCTTTTGTTGCGATTGAAACCCCTGATCTTGTTTTTGAAAGCGTAATTTCATCAAAAAACGCATCAATGGCCAGGCCAAACACGTCAAATCCCGGGCCTAAATTTGCAGTTGATGCCGGTGCCTTGACTGTGACTTTTGTAACCAACTAGTCTTCTACCTCCTCGCCCAAGTTAAGAATTCTGCTCAGAGAACCCTCCAAATTGACCAATCCCTCTCCGGTTACATTTGAAATTGGAATCAGTCCCTGGGCAAACCCGCCCAGGTTCAATCCCCGTAAAATGCTGGAAGTCAACGCGTATGTGTCGCCATCTGCATCCTTTGCTATTGCATTTTCCAAGGAACTCAGGCTGGTTGACCACTGTAAAATGTCTCTTAATTTGTCTCCTATGATGTCTGTTTTTGTTACTGCATTAATGGCCGGCAGGTTCAAACGCAATCTGATTGAAGTGGCAAGCAGCGCTATTGAAACAAAATTTACGGGGGTTGTAATTAATGCGCCGTCGAAAAGAAAAATATTTGTCTTTTCCTCAAATGTCAGGTTTTCTACCAGGAATCGTCCACTAGAACGATACGCAAACAGTTCAATCTGACCGGGGGTATCTACGATTAGGTAATCTGGATTGACTCTGTTGACCTCGTTGTGAACATCGTCAATTTTTGATGCAATCAGATCACTTGCCATAATTAGCGCTCCGTTTGGGCCTAGATCATACTGCTGCATTATTGATACGATATCTACATGGTCTCTTACGTCCACATCGCAGGTATAAGGCAAGTTTTCAACACCCGGATCCAGATTTAGTACCGCAGTAAACGCTCCATTCTTTGTATAGTATTCGTGGAGTTTTGACGTAAGTAATGATTTTCCAGAACCTGCAGTTCCCAAAACAAAAATTGATTTCATCTTTCTCTACTTCTATCCAGCTTTATTTCTCATATTTCAAACTAGCTTGTTATAGCAACGAGCACAAGTCTTTGAGTCAAAACAGGATCATTTGAAGGGTATAACGATCACGTAACTGGCGCAGTATGTATGGCAAAAGAAACAGACAAAAGCCTGTCAGAGGCCATGCACAAAGAAAAGGATGCCAAAGTCTACAAGAAGATCACGGCGCTGATGTCTGTGCCAGAAGACGATGCAGGCGTGCCCGAGACTGCAAGAAGGGTGATCCGGTGCAGCGAGAATTCCGTGCGCAGCCGGCCGGCGAGGCTTTCGGAGGACGGCATGGACTGCCTCCGGGATCTTCCCCGTTCCGGATGCAGACCAAAGGTGGACAGAAAAAAAATTGCCACCATAATGGACTTGTCCATTGAATACAACAGTACCGACGTCATGACGGTGCGTGATGACATAAGGGATGCCACCGGGATAGAATACAACATAGAACATGTCCGAAGACTGATGCGCCAGTACGGCCTGTCGCGCCGCAAGGTGCAAAACGTACATGTCAACCATGCCACCCCAAGCTCGGTATACTCGTGGCAGCGATACCTTGAAAACGTGCGTATTCCGTGCCTGAAAAACGACGGTTTTACGCTGGTGTCATCTGATGAGGCGTTCTTCGTGCAGGGCGCATACGACAGATACGTATGGGGTCCGGTCGGCACCAGAAGCGTGGCATCGTATTCGGGGGATCACACAAGGGTGGCCGTGTTTGGAAGCATCGCAGAAGACGGCAGGAAGCTGTTCAGGACGTTTACGGGATCGTTTACATCGGTGTAGTTCATACAATGTCTGGAGGCGCTGCGCGCCAAGTTTGGCAAGGTTGCCGTCTTTTGCGACATATGGAGCGTGCACAGATCTACTGATGTCGCAGAATATCTGGCAGGCCATCCCTATGTCAAACTGATAATGCTCCCAAAAGGATCGCCGTACCTCAATATTGTGGAAGAATGCTGGAACCTGGGCAGGCATGTCGTTTTCAGGGGGATAGTGTACAGAAGGATCAGCAAGCTGCGGCATGCCATATCTGAGTATTACAGGACGGTGTCGTTTGCCCACCTTTGCATGTGCAAGTACATTTACAGATCGCCGGTCAAGGCCCTCAATTACTTGTGACCGTTGCTATACGATAATCCAGTAGACTTTATGCATAATCGGCCCATCTGATCTAAAAATACGACACAATAGATCATTATTTGCACACCAACAACCCTAAAGATCTGTATGATTCCCTAACTGTATGGGCTCAAATGACAAGACTCTCCAAGCATTTCAAGCGTTACAAGCGCAACACGAGATGCTAGTCGAGCAACACGAGCAGGTATCCAAGCAAAACAAACAGATGTCCAAGCAAAACGAGCGTATGAGGAAGCAGCTTGCGTTTGAGGACTCACTGTGGCAGTCCGAAGAAAACAAGACAAAAAGAGTCGTGCGCGGCGGGACGCCTCTGCGGATGCACGCAATCGAGGTTGCAGACGGCATAATCGGCGATCCGGTGCGCCTTTGCAACGTCACGGGATGCACAAAGGAGTCATTTGAGATCATACTGGAGCGCTTTACGGAAGAAGTCATGGACGACGAGGACAGGCCCCTGTTCTGGGAGGACGACGTAAGAGGCGGCGATGCCGGAAACCGGTGCAAGCTGTACATCAGGCACGCGCTGCTTGCAGTACTCATGAGCATAAGGACCAAGGCAACGCAGCATCATCTGGCCGCAACGTTTGACGTCGACCAGTCCACAATGTCCAGGTACCTCCGGTACGGTGCCGTGTTACTGCGCCGGCTCCTGCCTGCCTCCGAAAAGCTAACAAGCATCATCTGCAAGACCCCGGCAGGCAAGCTGGAGGAGGTGCTGATCCCAAAAAAGACGCTCCTGATTGACGGTACCCTGACTCCGGTAGACAGGCCCGGGGACAGGACCGCAAGAAAGACCAGATACTCGGGAAGAAAAAAGCGGCACATGTTCAACACGATAATTACCTCGAACCTGGACGGCCTCATACTGCACTGCGGCAAGACTGTGGACGGAAGCGTCAACGACAAGGGCGTGATGAACGCAGGGGGCGGCCCGGACTTTGGAAGGCACACCGGATCAATGAGGAATGCAAAAAACGCAGACGATCCGGAAGAGGCGTTTGTGATTTACAGCGACCTGGGATTTGAGGGCATTCAAAAGATGCTTCCGGGCGCCATACACAGGCAGCCCCCAAAGAAGCCCAGGGACGGGGATCTTACTGCAACGCAAAAGAGGCGCCGCAAGCAGATAAGCAGGGTTCGCGTCAGGGTGGAGCACCACATAGGGCGGCTCAAAAGATATGGCATTCTTACCATGCCGTTTGGCGGAACTGCCAAGGATCTCAATTATTTCATGCAGATAATCACGGGTCTTGAGAACCTCAAGACGATGTTGAAAAGGAAAAAATACTATGGCCAGCTGCTGCAGCAGCTGCATCTGCTGCCAGACACATGACATACGGCGGTACGGACCGCCATTCTTTCTGACTTGTCAACGGGGCACATTGCCGTGCTGCATGGTTGCGCACGTTCTTTTGGCGCAACTGGCTTTTACGTGCGTCATGACACGAGATGCATGCGGTAATTTGATCCGATCAGCGCATTTGCGTTTGGAAAAGCCTACGGAATTTTTAATCACGGTCGATTACGCATAAAGTCTAGTAGTTGGCAGTGGACTCGCATACTACCTTTATTGGCAGCTGTCCGCGGTATTGTTCCTTGAGATATGTTGCAAAATTCGTTGTTGCCAAAACGCTGTTCTCAAACTTGGATCGCTCTAGCAGCTTGCCAGAGTCGTCCTTTACTGCTGCAACGCATGTCTTCTTATGAACGTCTATTCCTATGTTGATCATTTTATCACCTCCCTTTTGATCAAAGTGTATGTGCCCAACTGAACGGAAAACTCCCATTCGCCCTCAATGATGTGGCATTTCGTCGTCCGTCTACTCTGAGCCAGTCTCATACACGCCCTCATATGTGGCAAGTTTACTTCGGCTCTTGGGCCCAACATGGATAATATGGCGTCCGCTACAGATAAGATTTGATATAACGTCTCATACAAGGAGAACAGGAAGTTTGCAGAATGGGTGTGACTGTATGTGTTGCACTGCGGGGACGGGAGGTGGGTGACCCTGCATGGTGCGGTCATGGAAGGGGTGTCCGTCCCCTGGCCCCACCCACCCAATGATCTTATAGGATATGTTTGCACCCGACGGCATGAAACGTTTCAAATGGATATCATGGTTAGGAATTTACCGCGTTATCAGTATGAGGATAATGCCTCGGGGAACTAACTGCGGGATCGCCTAACAAATGGATGAAGATGGTACTGGGGGAAGGCCCCGAATGGATACATGTCCGCCCATCCTTTGGAAGTGGATCAACCCTAGCGAAAGTCATGCACCATGTCACGAAATCTAGGAAAATGCTTAAAAAGAATTCACATGGATACTGACAGTATTATCATTTTAACTTAATTAGTTGTGTGTTGGATAGTCTAATCATGTGAGACCTGCATCCCCAACATCCGAAACTGATACGCTATCAGTAGTGTTGTGTGCAGCCCATAGATATGGATCTCCCAATTGATTAGTATAATCTACATACCATTCTAATTTTGACAAAATTGTTCTACGTTTTAGAATGACTGGGGGATCTCCTTGTATCACAAATTCATTCCAAGGTTCAAAAGGTTGGTCTTGTATGTAGCTTGTTAATTCCATTTTCTTTGCTTTCTTCATATCTTCTGGTGTGGGATTTGATGTGGGTTCTTTTTTCTTTCCTCTATTGGTAAATGAAACAATCATTTGTCCTCCAACCATGAATGTTGGATCAGTGGATATTTTTTGATTTGGCGGTATTTTTTCATCAGGAACTTGCATAATGTTAGCTGGGATATTCACCAAGCGTAACGTTCCTTGTACTTGGGAATGATCAATTTCATATGTGTTATACTGAATCTTTTTAATTCGAAATAATTTATCAACAAGATCTTTTGGGTTTATTCGAACCGACATTTTCTAGACTCTTGTTTTCTTTGTAAGTAAAATTACTTGTAGGTTATCATTATATAACCTGTCAGCGTTATCTATTGCTTCCAGTATATGAAGCACATCATTTGAAGATTGAATTTCTTGTTTGTTCTCATGAATTTGTTCTCTTGTTTGATCATTACTAGCTCGTTTGAAATAATTTATCTTAAATGGAATTTGTTCAGTTTCTGGAATATCCTGGTTTATTGCTAATTGTTTTGCTTGAATCATTGCCTTGTCATAACCACTTTCAGTTAATGCAGAATAATTGCACATAGGACATACATAAGATTCAAAATTGCCTACATGTTCCCCATACATTTTGAATGGAGCATTTTTTTTCTGTAACGATATAAAACATCTAGGACAGCCAATATCACCACTACTGTTTCTAATGGGAGACTCGTTCATGATGTTAGTGCGCCATATCTTAATAAATACTTACTAAAATAAGTTGAAAACAAATCATTCCTGCTCATGCCTGATAGGCTGTTCGTAAATATAAAAAACAACTACGCAATGATACAATAATCTCCCATTTTTCCCACTTTACTTGATATTCGTTTTTCGTCATTTCGATTTTTTTACCCTCTTTTAATGCGACCTTAATTTGACTTGATGGCAAATGTCTATCATTCATCCTATCCATAAAGTGATTATCATAAATCCGTTCACAATCTTTCCAGGGATCTACCAATATGACCAAACAATAATTTTTACTATATTTTTCTATGTTTTTTCAGACATATTTCTTTAATTTTTTACGCATTTCTTCCTGTTAACTATCGGGACAGGATAAATACGGCAACGATATTAGATGAGCATGAGTGTCGGTAAGCTGCAAATTATGCAATCATCTAGATGATAATCTGTCAGCCTAGTCTACACCTCTTGCGGTATCCTTGCAAACGTATCGGTGAGTACGATTTTTACAACCGCAATTACCTCTTTTTCCTATTCAAATCACTTCCTCCAAGGACTTCGAGGAGGAAGCTACTGCGATCAACGGCCTCGTGAAAACCATGGAGCAAAACGGGCTCTCGATCAAAGGACTGTAAACGACAGGGTTGTGAAAACTGACTGCTAATATTTATACAAGACCTTATGCGTAATCGACCGGATCAAAATATTCCGACGGTGGCCGGCCACACATGCAAAGCTGACGGCATCACATGACGTGTATGAGCACGGTAAAGTGGAGTGGACCCCTGTAAGTAGAAACGATTTTGGCGACATTTTATGCACACTTTAATCGCTCATTTTTGCGGCACCTCCTGCATTTTCCGGACAAACTCGTCCGGCGTCAGGTATCCCAGTGCCGAGTGGATCCTGTGTATGTGGTCACGTCCCCCTGTTGACTAGGTGTGAAAATCATAGTCATAGATGTCAATTCGTGCCTGATTGGCAGGGGTAGGTGACCTCATACGATCTTTTTCGTAGTTTTATATACGAATGCACATTTGAAAAAATAATTTTATATAAATACATGCACATTTGAAAAAATAATTTTATATAAATACATGCACATTCCCAGTAGTTCCGATTGTGACCCCGGCCTGCCCTAGCCCGGATCGGGGGGCTTTTTGTTCCATGGTCTCATACACCATCTTATAATCCGGGCAAGCAGCACCTTGAGCTTGATCTTCTTTTTTTTGCACCATGATCTTGCGATCATCCAGATGTTAGACATTCCAAGCGACAGGTAGAACAGTATGAGTCTTATGGCATCGTTCCGACTGCAGGTGCGCGGCATGGCCCTCTTGACGTCCCGGTATCCGGTCTCTATTCCCCACCTCTTGCGGTACTCCTCGGGAAGCTCAAACAAATCCTCCGGCGTGCAGTTGGTCATGTTGGTGACAAAGGCGATGTGGAACTTTTTCTTGTTTTTATCCTCCCTTTCCAGTATTATCAGGTTGCATCTTATCTTGCTGCTGCCAGAGGATATGGTATACTTGCTGACTGCATCCCTGTGCCCGTCTATGTGCTCCTGTATGGCCCTCTCAACTCCCTTGGTGCATACTGCAGGAGTCATGAACCGCAATCCTGCATTATTTATCGTGTTGAGTACGTCAACTGAGTAAAACTCCTTGTCCATCAGGACCATCTGCGGCCTGATGTGCATTCTCTTGATGGTTTGCAGCAATTTACGCACGAATTCGGGGTTAAACGCGTCCCTGGTCACCGGAAGGCACGCAAGGTGCGTCTGGTGCTTTTGTCCTACTGTTCTTGCAGTGATGTATGCCTCAGCCGTGCGGGTGCCCGGCCCCCTGTACTTTATCTTGTGGGTCATGTCCGGATTGTGGTCGTACCGCGGGATCTTGGTCTTGTCGATGGCTATGATCGGGGATTTTCCAATCAGGCCACCCTTGATGGAGTCTGTGACGGTCCTGCGCAGGATCTTGTCGGCCCTCTTGTGCATCGTCTCATAGTCCACCTGGCCCAGCTTGCCAAGCAGCCAGTCGGCGCCGGGGCTGCGGCCTGCAGAGTCCCGGAGTATCTCTGCGGCCTGTTCTGCGCACATGCGCTCCTTGGACATCGTTGCCAGAAGCGCAGCTGCATCCGTTTCATCGTATATTGCGTTGTGTCTGTCAGAGAACTTCATGCCTACTGCCGAGACGGCGTTCTGGAACATCTTGCGCTCCCTGTGTCCGTACGGCTTTTGAGCGGCCCTGGCACTTTTTGTCATGCAGGAATTGCTAAAAGTTCCCCCTATAGATCCAAGTGATCATAAAATCTGTCAATTTGCCTTATTTTCAGGCCACAATCGGAACTACTGATTCCAGCATTATGAGCCTAAGCCCTGCCTCGTATGATGACAATCCTTGGTGGACAGATATTGACGAAATCAATCAAGAACGGGAGATTAAAAATTGGGAGGACAGCCCAATCAAGTGGGATCCTAGGATACGTCAAGCATTTGATTTTACAAATGATATAATCTACTCTCTGCGGGGACCAAGACAGGTTGGCAAAACAACCCTGTTGAAGTTACAGATTAGGGAATTCCTTCAAAATGGCGTATCGCCCTGGAATATAATGTACTATGCGTTTGACGTTGACAACTCTCCGAAAAACCTAGTGGAGGTTATCGAAAACTACCTAAACAGCACCAAGAGGCTACGTCAGTACTTCCTAGGTGTGCTTTTGCAGACCCGGCACGACATAGCCGCTAATTTTGTTTACGCATAAGGTCTTCTGCAAATTACGTAATTGCCGTGCCTGTAAAAGTACACTTGGGAAGTACTGACTTAGATGTTACCCAGCGCCCAGTCTTCCTAAATGTACCCGATTCATGGCGGTGCAGATTATGACATGCGGATCTACAGGCAGCTTAGTTTGCACTGTTTCGAACTTGGAGCCGTTTTGTGGGGAACTTTTGGGAAGACTGACTTAAGATAATAATATAAGAAACCTTCTGGAAGGCAAATCACAATGTCTGCTGCATTACTTGATCATATTACTGACCGAATCAACAAAATGGAAGATGACGGGGCGGTAGACGAGGCCATAGTTGACGATTTGGATGAACTCAAACAAAAATTACTGGATGTTGAAGATAGATGGCTTTCAGTTGATGACAAAAACAGCTTCTACTTTTATCAAGGAATCCGTGACGTGGAGTTGATTCTTGAAAGAATGGTCGAACGATTCAAAGCTGCAAAAATAAAACATGACAATCCCCAAATTGCACTAGACACGCTTGCAGTGATTCCTATTGTAAATGAAATTATTCAAATTGCCGAACATGGCAAAGCAGATGACGCAGCTGTAAATCAAATTTTGGAGCGTACGCACCAGTTGCGAGACAAGGCTCACGAGACAAATCTTATCGAGTCTGACGAAAGAAACCTGCATGAAGTAGACAAGGAAACACTGGGCAAATCCTTTGACAAGGTTCTTGACACTCTGGAGATTCCGTCTGATTTGCCAGACGACGTATGCGTTGACGAGGATAAAGATATTTCCTGATTCTAGCGTAATAGTATCTGCCAGTATTCAGGCAAATGTTGCAAGTATTGGCGTAACGGTAAAGCACCGATTCTATGAGGACTCGATACATCTGTTCAGCATTTTTCGAAAACGCGCAAACAAAGGCATGGGAGTAACCACTAAGACAGTTCGCGGCGAATCCTTTCATGCTCTATCCAGGGCTGTAACAAATTCCATTTTAGAGAACCTTCCTGCAGAAAAAGACAAGCGAAAAAGATTGTTTGATGAGACAACCTCGATTGTTAACCTGTGTGACAGCAAAATGAGAGATCTGTTTTCTACTCTGCTGCTGGAAACTCCCTCAAATGACATTGTTCGGCAATGCGTGACCGATGTGACTGACATGTCAAAACATATCAAAATGCGTTACGAATCCAGATACATCAACAGAACGAATCGCAACATTGAGGCCAAACGCAGGACTGAGTCGATAACAAACTCGACATGGAAAGGGACTTTGAAGGGTGAGGCATATCGTGCGCAAAGATTACAGGTAGAACGGGAAGCAGTCCAGGTGAAAAAATTCATGTCAAAATATCCAAATCCCGGAGACAGCAGGATACTGGCCGAGGCTTTGGCAATCAAGAGACAGATCGAGACCTATGGACAACATGTGAATTTCTATATTGCGTCTTCCGATACCGGATTTTTCTCCCCTCATAGAGTGAAGGGTGGTGCAAAATCTGATATTGTAACCAATGAGATAAGCACCAGGTTTGGAATAACCTGTGATTTTCCAGCAGAAATCAGAAAATTGGCTAATCTATGAAACTCTTAACTCTGAAATTTCAATCTAGCCAGAGATTTTTCACTACTTCAGTACTTCCTAGGTGTGCTTTTGCAGACCCGGCACGACATAGCCGCTAATTTTGTTTACGCATAAGGTCTTCTGCAAATTACGTAATTGCCGTGCCTGTAAAAGTACACTTGGGAAGTACTGATGTGGCGATTCGAGATTCTTTTTGTTCTTAGATGAGGTATCGAAAGTAAAAAATTGGCCAGACGGGATAAAGCGCCTAAAGGACAGGCGGAAATTAGACAATGCCACAGTCATCCTGACCGGTTCATACGCAATTGATCTAAAAAAATCCTTGGAGAACCTGGCCGGCAGGCGCGGCAAAACGAATGAGGTCTATGACAAAGTACTCCTCCCGATGAAATTTTCAGAATATGTCTCAGTCATGGACGCTGGATTGAAAAAACAGCTGATCAAAAACAAGCTGCTCAAAAGGGAGGATCGAATCAGAACCATTAAAAAATTACTCCGCTCCGAGATTGATTCGTCCCTTGACAGGCTCCAGCCCCAGCTGGCATCCCTTAACTCCCTGCTGTTGGATTACATGCTGACCGGGGGCATTCCGCAGGTCGTCAGCGCGTATTATGACCGAAGATATTTGGACGAATACCTATACACAACGTACCTTGACTATGTTTTAGGGGACCTCAAGTCACTGCGAAGAAGTCCGATCATTGTTGGACAGCTGGCATCCAACATAATCAAAAACCTAAGCTGGCCGCAAAGCTGGCTATCTCTTCAAAAGGACACCGATATACGAAACCCAATAACCGCCGGAGAGTATGTGCACGCCCTTGATGACATGTTTGTACTGACATTTTTTTATCATTATGATCCTGAGAAGAAAAGACCAGTGGTTAGGAAAAACAAAAAGATCCATTTCCATGATCCGTTCTTCCTGCACTCGCTAAACGGATGGATCTCGTCAGGGAACTCCTTTAGGACTGCGCAAAATTATGTCCGGGACGCAACCAACCAGGGCCCGCTGGTGGAGGGGATAGTCGGTGATCATCTGGCACGGCTAGCGTTTGAGCTGAGCGATAAAAAACAGAACTTTGATTATCACAACCACCTGTTCTACTGGAACAAAAAGAAAGAGACCGAGGTGGATTACATAGTCAAACTTGGGGGTTTTGAGCTGCCCGTAGAGGTCAAATTTCAAAACACCATACGAAACAAGGATCTCAGGGGAATCCGCTATTTCAGTTCGCTGACAAAGGCTCGAAACTCAGTAATGCTATCCAAAAGTACGATGGAAAAGACCGACGATGCCGTGGTGCTTCCGGCAGCATTCTTTTTGCTTTTAATCTGAGCCTGCGATGGACTCCTTTCCTCCAAGCCTCCTCAAAAGTCACACGTGAGGCAGATCCAAGCTGTAGCCAGCTCATAGAAGAAACATACAACCAACTAAGTGAAAAGTACCCCGGTCGGACAGACAACCAAGAAATTTAGACCGTCTTGACAACACTGACAGATGCAAACAGATCAATTATAGCAACGGTCACAAGTAATTGAGGGCCTTGACCGGCGATCTGTAAATGTACTTGTATATGCAAAGGTGGGCAAATGACACCGTCCTGTATAGCAACGGTCACAAGTCTTTGAGTCAAAGTAGGTCATAACTACACGGAAAAAACCCCAATTATTTCTGCCTGTTGCTATAAAACGGTTACAGACCCTGCCAAAAGAGATCTGTCCTGGCCAAATTACCAGATGCGCTGTCTTTTGATATCCAGAGAGAACCCAAAAACCAGGAAATTTCCAATCCTTAACCTAAATTCCGTGCCTAGAATCAGGGAAACATTGTTTGTGAATTATTGTGATGCTTAACTTTCATATTTGATTCCCCAAAAAATTCAATCAAATGAACTGGAGACTGGCTGTAATTCCTGCAACATTGATTCCGATCTTCATCATAGCCATACAGTTTGACATAAAACTCGAGGATGTTTTGGCAATTGGGCTCTTTCCATTTTTGGGCGCAGTTGTTGCAATGATGATCAAGCTGGGCCTTCAAGGAATCAAGTTTGCATATATTACCAGACGGTATCTTGGAGAATTCGATTCGTTTTTGAAACTGACAGGAGTCAGGGTTGGAAGTGAGTTTATCAAGTTTACAACACCGATGTTTGTTGGGGCAGAGTTCATTGTGATTTATTATCTGCACAAAAAGGGAGTCAAGCCTTCAAAGTCGGCATGGATTGCAATTATGGATATCGTAACTGAGGTGTTTGCAGGAGGGTTGCTATCTATTATGGCAGGAGTTGTTGCTTTGCTAAACGGCGCATATGTGGTTGCAGGAGTCGTCCTTGGCACCAGCATCGCCGTAACCTCGCTGTGGATGGTATTGTTCTTTTTGTCATCAAGACGCACATTCCAGGTTCCCAAGGTTTTGGCCGTTCTTGCACAAAGATTTGGAAAAGAGAAAGGAGCAAAATACATCGAACAAACGAACTCCTGGATGAAGGAAGTCTGTACGATGAGCCGTGAAAACCTCAAAACTTCGGAATCCAAAAAAGTTTTCACGGTATCCTTCTTGTTCTCTCTTGCCTCATGGGCGTTTTATGGAATATCATTTATGATAATTGCAATGGGCACCGGCTACGTAATTGGCGCATTTGATTCAATTATGGCCGTAATGGGCGCAAACGCAATTGGTAATCTGCCAATTACGGTTGGAGGCTCGGGACTTGCAGAATTTGGAATTGTTGCATATTTGAATAATTTGGATCCCTTCAACCTTCACATTCCTGAAGGGACTGGGGCCTGGGACGCTGTTATTGGATGGAGAATTGCGACATATTACGTACCAATTGCAATCACTTGGCTGCTCCTGGTAAAGCTGGCTTTAAGCAAAATCTCAAAGCCTCAAGTATCATAAAACGACCTGCCTTCATAGACCAGAAAATAACTCCGACAACCATCTAACATAAAAATACCATTTTTAATTAGTTGACAATCATTAACTAATAGGAAATATTGATTTTCCAAGTACAGCGACGGTATTAGACTTGTGCGTAATCAGTGCAGATCAAAAAAATCAGGCAGCTTTTATGCCATTTTTGGCAAATACGCATAAAGTCTATTTTACATAGAACCCAATCAAGAAAACTCCAACATTCCTCAATTTTGCAGAATCACATTTTATGCATAAAAAAGAATGGAAGGAATATTGTAAGTGTTCCAATCGCTTTCTGCCATATTTCTGCGGTTCTTAGCGAAGTATGTGAATCCGCATCTGGCCCTGATCTACATAGATCAGGCGTGCAAAAGAGCAAAAATTCTGAAAAACATACAGATTGAGCCAAATAAACGGAGTTAGGAAACAGCGGCCGTAAAACCACCCGAATGGACGTGTCTGGTCTCACAAAAGTGCAAGATGCAAAGGATCCCGGCATTCTTCAAGCAGTGACGGCGGCGGCATCAGGCCCAAGTCCCGCGGACGAAAAATCAAAAGTACACAGCCACTATCCAGGAATCAAAAAAAAAAAAATGAAATGTGCCAAAAACAGTCTGGGCAGACAGATCAGACAGGTTGAATTGAACCAAACAGGACAGGTGCAGGAATTAATCCAGCTGGCATACGTTTCTCACAAATAGCCACACACCCCTGCAAGCCTCCTCAAATCATCATAACGAGCCGGTTGTGATACGGTGGAATTTCATTTTTAATTTCTTAAATTTCATTTAGTTTGTAGTGTTTGCAGCTTGTTTTTATCTTGCAAACGCTGCACATCGGCGAGATTGGTTTGCAGATATTCTGCCCATACATGACAAACGTATCATTAATGTCAATCCAAAACTTTCTTGGAATTTTTTTCATTAGTTCCTGTTCGGTGTCTTCTGGAGTTTTTGTCTCGACCAGGCCAAGCCTGTTTGAAATTCTGTGAACGTGAATGTCAACGGGAATTGCAGGCTTTTCAAATGCATATACCAGCACGCAGTTTGCCGTCTTCCTTCCAACCCCGGGTAATTTCACCAGAGTCTCCAAGTCATCAGGCACAACTCCCTTGTGTTCGGAGTCGATGATTCTGGCAACCTCGATGATTCTCCTTGATTTTACACGATAGAATCCGATCGGCTTGATAATCTTTTCAACGTCTCTGATTTTGGCATTTGCCAATGCCTTTGCGTTTTTGTACTTGGAAAACAGGACCTTGACAACCTTGGTTGTACTTTCATCTTTGGTTCTTGCAGATAGTATGGTTCCAATCAGGATGCTAAAAGGACCCCCGGTTTCAGCTTCATGAAGCTCTCTTAGTGCAGTCATTCGTGGGGGTTTTACTGAGTTCATCGTATTTACCATTCCGCGAAGAATTTGTCGCATTACAGTATGATTGTCTGCGTACAAGTATTATATCTGTACCAGGCAAATGATTTGTTGGAGCTGACCAGAGAAGAAGAATCTGCGCTAAAAGGAGAGCAGGGAGAGATCATGCAGATGGCATATAGAATTCTTGTTGCAACCGGAGAGGCGACAGACGCAGAAAGGCTTGTCCCAATCAAATGGGCCCACTTGTCTGGGGTAAACTATAACACAATCGGGGATACGGGCCAAGAGCTTCTGTCCGGCATTGCTAACAAGGGCACACGAGTCAGAGTCAGGACAACGTTAAACCCAATGGGATTTGACATTGACAGTGTTTCAAACTATAATCTGGACGAAAACTTTGTTTCAAAACAGCTTTTGATTAAAAAGTCATACGAGGCAATGGGAGTTGCGCCGTCATTTTCATGCATTCCCTATGAGATATTTGACATTCCAGAGAAGGGTACGCAGGTTGCCTTTGCCGAAAGCAATGCGGCCATTCATGCAAATTCGTATGACGGCATAAAAACAAACAAGGAGAGCGCCTTTAGCGCACTTGCAAGCGCAATTACCGGAAAGAGTCCGTACTCTTTACTGCGAAAAAATGATGATGGTGGTCTGCCGGACATTACAATACGGATGAAAGTCAGCAATCCTGATGAGCTGACATATGGGATGCTGGGATTTTTTGCCGGAAAAATCGCAGATACATCGGTGAGCATTTCCGGACTCGGAGAGACAGATACGCGTCAATCCAAGGCCATGTGCGGCGGAATGGGCACGTCTGGAACGTGTGCAAAATTTCTGTTTGGAGACACCATGGAAGGAGAAGGACCAGGTGTGGAGAGGGTGGATTTTGATGAAAAAGAGATGCAAAACATCCACGATGAGCTAAGTTCTGCTGAGAAGGGGGACATCATCACGTTGGGAAGCCCGCAGCTGGGATTAGAAGAGATTTCCGACCTGGCAGGGAAGCTAAAGGGAAGATCCTTTCAGAAAAGATGCATGATATTTGTCCCGCGGACTGTAAAAGAACGGGCAAAAAAGATTGGATACATAAATGAATTAGAAAGGGCCGGATGCGAGATACTTGCAGACTGTTGCACATGTCTGACCCCGTTGATTAGCAAAGAGCAGGTTGATGCCGTTACGACAAACAGCATCAAGGGTGCGTTTTATTTGAAAAATTCAAACGGCGTTAACGTAAATCTAAAACCGCTCTCAGAGATAGTGGAAGATGAAACGAGATGAAAAAAGTTCTGGTAAACGGCAACGTTTGTGGAACAGTTCTAAAAACAGAAATGCCAATTAATTTTCTGGGAACAGTCGACAAGAAGACAGGAATAATCGGCGATAAAAACCACGAGCTGTTCCAAAAATCAATCAAGGATTCGATGCTCTTGTTTCCCTCGGGAATCGGAAGCAGTGTGGGCGCATATACCATCTACTCGATCAAATCAAACAGCTCGGCGCCACTGGCAATGATCTGCAAAAAGGCAGATCTTACCGTTGCGACAGGATGCGCACTTGCAAACATTCCGCTAGTGGTCATTTCAGAAGAAGATTTTTCCTCACTCAAAACCGGCGAAAGGATCCAGCTGGATACCGAATCCAAAAAAATCATTAAAAAGGGCTAGCTGCTACGTTTTTTTGTAATAAATAAAAAGCCTACAATTCCACCAATGCCTGCTGCCACATAAAAGGGGAACAGGGCAAACGTGTTCTTTGAAGGATCGCCGGAAAGAAACTCAATTACCAGTTCTCCGGAGTTTGCTGCAGGGGGGTCAGTAGAGCCTTCCATTCCGTGGGTGGAATACGCATCGATTGCAAAAACGCCGATATCCAGATTGGTAACGACAATTCGGGCGCCATTATTTACGGTTAGGCCGGCACGATCCGTATAGGATACGATTGATTTTGCCTGGGGGTACCACCCGCGATCCAGGTCTCTGTGTACGACGACGTATCCTTCTTTTGGGGTTTGAACTGCAACCCAAAATTTGTTATCAGGATGGGAGCCCATGCCTACCTCGATGAATTCATCATGCGTCTCAACGTCGTAAAATCTCAGTACCGCGTTTCCGTCAGGATTTGCATACAGCAAATTGTTGTCAATTGTCACCTGCCAGCTCACAGCGTGGACTTGATCCAGTTTTACTGTCGGCGCGTCTCGTAAAACCCGGTTAAATTCATCAGAGGGGATTTCAATACTGTCAATTATCAGTGAGGGATTTTTCAGTTCCTGGGCAAAGGCCGGATCCACAGACGTTGCCGTTGTTATCATTATTCCTGCCAATAAGATTGGAAGAAACGGACATTTCACAAGCTAAAAGCCACCTGATTGAATAAATATCTAATCGACAAAGGGCTTTGGATGATCCAAAATTACCTTGGCAACCTCCGGTCTTAGGATAAATTTGGATGGGGATTCTCCATTCTGAATCATTTCTCTTAGTTTGGTTCCGCTGATCTGTTCCTTTTGATCATCGCCACACGGACATGCCTTTGGCGTGGTGTATGTAAGGCATCTCTTGCAATAGAAAAAGGCCGGGAAGAATACCGGTGAAATTTCAAGCTCCGGATAATCGTCAAATATTTTTTGGGCCGCAAACGGATCGTAAAACTTTCCAACCCCTGCATGATCCCTTCCGATAATTATGTGAGTACAGCCATAATTCTGCCTCATAATTGCATGATGAATGGCCTCTTTTGGTCCGGCATATTTCATTTCAGTGTGCAATGTTCCAAGACGACATCTGTTTTCCGGATAGTACAGCTTTATCATTGTCTCATAGCACCTTACTATTACTTCATCAACAAAGTCCCCGGACTTTTTCTTTCCGATGATCGGATTTACAAACACGCCATCGCGGGTAGTGATTGACGTTTTTTGCA
This sequence comes from Candidatus Nitrosopumilus sp., assembly GCA_965214775.1. Taxonomy (GTDB): domain Archaea; phylum Thermoproteota; class Nitrososphaeria; order Nitrososphaerales; family Nitrosopumilaceae; genus Nitrosopumilus. The sequence goes on from OZ243974.1 coordinate 1,113,746, forward strand.
ACATTTCATGGGCTACATGTGGCGGATTTCTGGTTTGGAACGCACAGATTGTCTCCCATCCGGCCCGGGCAAAAGATTCCCTTGTTTGAACCGGCGTTAGCCTGTTCTTTCTGATTTCTGTCTCTTCTGGCCTCTGAATATAATCGATTTTTCCACCAACAAGAAAATCTTTCATTGACATCGTTTTTGCAACGCCGGGATGTGCGGTATCAGCAGTGCCATAAACTCCTTGAGAGGTTTTTTCCTTGTCAAAAGGATATACCTCATCAACATGAATTACGGCGATTCTGAGACCTGAGGGATTCTGTAGGAGCACATCGCCGGATTCCTTCATCCTTGATCCGGTCTCTTCATCTACATCAAGTACGACAGGAATTGTCCATGCCAGATCATTTGACAGTCTTCCCCGGGAGACAACGCTTTGAAAATCAGCTTTTCCTAAAAATCCCTCCAATGGACTAAAAATCCCATCTGCAATATTTTCAACATCATTGGCAAGATCCTCTGTAATCGTAACAGAATACAGTCCAGAAAAAGAAGAATCGACCTTAGAATGCCTGTTTACCAAAACCCCACCATGCGGTCTAATCTGGCGGTTCTTCTCCTTCTCCTTTTCCTCATTCTTCTCTAACATGCTGCTACTAGTCCGTCCTTTTGCGCTCTATATGAAGGCCGCACTCCTTATGCCCGCCCTGTTCCCACCACCACCGGCCTGCACGAAGGTCCTCGCCCGGCCTGATCGGTCTAGTGCACGGTTCACACCCAATACTTGGATATCCCTTGTCTAGCAGACTGTTGTAGGGAAGACTGTTCTTTTTGATATATTCCTGAACCTGATCCCACGACCAATCAATTATTGGATTAATCTTTAGAATTCCTCCGTGTGAGTGATCCAGCTGGAAGACAGTAACGTCTCGTAATTTCGTTTGTTTGCGCCTCAATCCGGTTATCCATCCGTCAAGCGTACCGAGCATCTTGTTCATTGGGTGGACTTTGCGAATTTCACAGCACAGTTCTCTGTTCTCTACACTGTCATAAAATAAATTCAGGCCTTTGGCATTTACCATTTCTTCGACTTCTTTTGTATCGGGAAACAGGACTTCGATTGAAATATTGTATTTTTTTCTTACAGTATCCATGATGTCATAGGTCTCTTGAGGCAGTCTGCCGGTATCCAGAGTAAAAAATCTAAAATCGGGGCTTGTCTTAACCATCAAATCCGTTATTACGGCGTCCTCTGCACCAAAACTAGAGGCCTTTGCGACCCTAGGGTGAAGATTATCCAAAGCCCACCGGAGTGCTTCTTGGGCAGTAGTAATTGTGGAGTTAAGCTCGTCTACTTGCTCTTGAGAGAATCTGACCACAATTTCATGCAACCTAGTTGTCTTATATTGATTACCCGGGATTTGCTCTAAATCACAAGTCTTTCCAAAAGCAATCCAAAAAGCGGCTCCAAGCTTGAAACAACTCAAACCAAACTGTCTGCAGATCCGCACATCGCCGTCTCTACTACCATGAACTGTGTACATCTTGGGAAGACTGTATAACAGTCTTCCCAAAAGCTCCCAGCAAAACGGCTCCAAGTTTGACGTAATTCGGAGTATGCTGTCTGCAGATCCGCCGCCGCCTGCACCACCATGATTCTGGTTACATTTGGGAAGACTGAGCGGATCAGTCATCGTTAAAAGCAGGAAGACCGCAACATAAGGCATGCCCAAGACAGAGCAGGTCGACGACCTGACCCCGGAGGAGATCAGCGCCATTGACGAATTCTATGCAAGCGACGAGGGCAAGGTGACATTCGAGCCTCACGAGGATGTTATAAAGTGGCTACATGATCAAGATTAATGACTCGGTGGAAGACTGTCCTTGGGAAGAGATTTCTAAAACAGTACAAAAGCCTCGATGCGCGGATCAGGCAGAGGGCAGATCACGCGATTGAAGAACTAAAAAACTCCGATAGCCCGGCAGCACTGGGAAGATGGAAGCAGCACAAACGTGTGTTTACGTATAATGTGGGAAAGTACAGGATCATATACAGTATTGACCGGGGCAATAACGCAATCGAGTTTCTCTATGTGGGCGATCACAAGCCCGTATACGGCAAGGACTAGACATCAATGCCGGGTCTTTCCAGATGCACGCAGCTCGTGGCGGTGCAGGCGGCTACGTACGGATCTGCAGGCGGCCTGGCTTGTATTGTTTTAAGTTTGGAGCCGCTTGTCGGGTTACATTTGGGAAGGCTGTATAAGTAAGCTAGTTTAAAAATAGAGAATATGGACGAAATTTCGTATATAGTGGTGTTTCCAACTATTTTTTCAAAAAATAAAATCCCGCAATTAATAGAAAACATTGAAAAAATTTTAAAGATGAAAAACTTGGAATTTAAATCCGTAAGGCGAGATGGAGAAATAATTCTGGTTGATGCAAATGATCCTGTTTTTGCATCATCGGCAATCAATCTCCTGTTTGGAATTGAAAAAATTGCCATTGCAAGAAAAACAAGAAACAATTTTCAGGCTCTGGTATCAGAAATAGCATCAGTAGGGGGCAATCTCCTCTTAAGAGGAGAAAAATTTCTAGTAAAAGTGGAAGGCACGTCAAAGGGATATCTTCCCAAGGACGTTGAGATTGCAGCTACTGCGGACATTATTGAAAACAAGTCAAATCTTGGCGCACGGCCCGGAACTGATGAAAAATATGACAAGCTACTATATGCCTATCTGACAAAAAATAATTCCTACGTATCCATCTTCTCTGATAAGGGAAATGGCGGGGTTCCGTACAAATCTCAGGCAGAAAAAACCATCTGTGCAATATATGACGAGCTTTCTGCAATATCGTGCTATGAGACGATCAAGCAGGGCTATGACACAAGAATCATAGTCTGTTACAGACAAAAATCAGAATTGACAGGTTTGGTTAAAATTCTAAATCAGATAATCCCCAGGCTGGTCCAAAACGAAATAAAAATGGAGTTTTATAATCTGAAAGTTAATTCCGGCCGAACGAAAAATTACCTGCTTTATGTGAGCTCGATTCTCTGCCTGTTGCTGGAGCAAGCTGAAAAAAGAGTTTCTTTGGCATTATCGCCGCAAATTTTTTCATCTGATTTTATTGACGCTTCTCTAGAACAGGTCTTTGAAAACAAAAAAATCCCATTTCTGCCGCTTGCAGGGGCAGATTCGGAACTGTTTGCAGTCGCCAAGGAAATAGCAGTACGGGAGAGAAATCTTGGGAAACTAGAAAAGATTATCGCCGCAAATCCCAAGGGAATTCCCAAAGTATCAAAAAAGATCGTAGATGATTCCCTAAGAACGAGAAAAGAGGTCTCCGTTCAAATAGGCCCAAATAACGTCCATGATATCTTGGATTCCCTATAGCGGCACGCGAATCATTCAGAATTTAAACAGTATACTCTGCTTTAAAGTGTGCTCAAAATAGGAGAGTTCATCTATCCGTGGGGAAGTGGCCATTACTCGAGAATGATGAGGCTCAATGATGTCCTGGGAGACCATGTAAAAGGAGAATTTGAGGTCCATCTCTCAAGCAAGGATCATGTTTATGAGAAATTACTGAAAAGATTTCCAGACAAAAAAGAAAAAATTCATGAGATTTTAATGCCGACTCCGGTTGATGGAAAGTTTGGCCCTAGCGTTTCAATGTCTTTGATGAATTTGCTGTTGCCGATTTCTAAAAATCAGCCGCTAGTAAGGCAGATTGCAAACTACTTGAGAGAAGAAAGAAAGCTCTACAATGAGGAAAAATTTGATCTGGTTATAAATGACGGAGACATGGGATCAAACATTCTTGCAAAAAATCGGGGCATTCCCAGTTTGTTTGTTACAAATCAGTTCAAGCCAAAACTCCATAACACAAGATCGTACCTTTATCCGCCACTGGTTTTTATCGCAAAACAAATCGCAAAGGCATCAAAAATTTTGGTGGCAGATTCGCCACCGCCATACACAATGTGTCAATACAACCTGAATTTTATCGACGAGATAAATGACAAGGTAGTCTATGTGGGCCATTTCACAAATTCAGAAAAACCTGACAAAGATAGCACGTCAGATCTTCAAAGACTTATTCGGGATAATAATGGCGAGTTTGGATACTGGATGAGAACAGGAAACAGGTCGACAAACGACGGCACGGGGCAAAGATATGAAAAAGTCTTTCATCAAAACGAAATGAAGAAAGAAAGGAGGATCATATCACATGCAAGAGACGATCCGGCAATTGACTCGGTAACCGGGATGGACGGGAGGAAATACTCTGTATCAGAAGCCTTGGAGAGAAAAATTGATTGGATACAAATTGATATTGGCTTTCTTTCAGAGCAAGAAAAGGATACGGTTTTGGATTTGTGCAGATATGCCGTTGTAAATGGATCGCATACTGTAATGGGAGAGATCATGGGCGGAAAGTCAAAACCAATCATAGGACTTCCGGTTTATGACGAGCATACAAACAACATAAGATGGGCCGATGAGAAAAACTTGGGGGTTCTTGCTACAAAAACCAAGGAAGTAACAAGGGCAATTTCCAGAATTAAGGGAAATTATGAGGAATTTGAGGGAAATTTGAAGGATTTCTCGAAAAATTTCATATCTGCAGGGGCAGAAAATTCAGCCAAAATCGCCGCAGCGGTTTTAGAAGAAAAGAGATAAATGTCATTTTTACAGTTTTTTACATCTGGCGCGCGGGATGTTCGATGGGCGAACGGACCGCAAGGGATGATGAAAAAATCCGCGTGTCAGACAAATATCGATCAATTTGGATTTTGGGAACGCTTTTATGGAAAAAATCAAGCCAAATCATCAGAGTGCCCAACTGTCCCGAATGTACAGCAAGAGAGAAAAAGAAGATTCAAGCAAAATATGAATCCGAAATAGCAGAGGAAGACAGAGACAAGCAGGAACTGTTCAAACTATTTGACGAAATTGACATCCCGATGAAGATGGACGAAAGAAATAGGCGGCATTTTGTCTGTAAAAGATGCGGTCTGTATGCAACCAGAGAGGAAGTTTCAGATATAAGATTCAGGCTGAATCAAAAAGAAAAGACCAGGGAAGACAAGCATGATGATTACTTGAATTGGTGGTCAAAAAGCAAGAAAGAAAAAGCTGAAAACTAGAGTGATGAACCGTGGCAAAGAAGAAAGATGAGATTCCAGACTGGGTTTCTGAAGAGATTCAAAATGCAAAATTCAAAAAACCCGAAGAATTAAAGAAATCCGGATATATCTTGGAGTTTTATTGTAAAGATAACAAAATTGATGTTCAACTGTACGATCCGGTGGAAGACGGAAGGCATATCGTAACTATGGACGTTCCTAAAACCGTCAAAATGGATGATTTGCTAAAGGGCGAAGTTTATGAATTTGTATTTGATCAACACAAGGCCCCATTAAGCAAAAAGGCTTCAGAATTTTTAGCCAGAGAAAAAGAGATTGAAATGGAGGCAATATACCGGTTTGAATTAAAGTCATTAGATCTGTTGGATGTAGGCTCTGACTCTGCAGATGAAGATGATGAATAACAACAACAGCTATTTTCTGGAATAGCCTGGTTGGTTTTTGAATGATTTTCCCAAAACAGGGTTGATAAAAAATGGAAAAGTATGTTTTAGCCATACGGCAACCCTGGCAATGGAGGGTACGGCAATCTCCAGTCTTGATGAGTTTGAAGCTCGTAAAATTGCCTTTGCAACAGTTTTTGGATCAAGTGAAGCCGGAGAATATTTTGGCATCATTTCAAAAGAAGGATGATCAAAAAACTCGGTCCGTACCATGATGGGGCTGACGACAGTGATTCCCACTCCGGTGTCTTTGAGTTCGTGTTTGAGACCCTCTGAGAATCCCAGCACTGCAAACTTGGATGCACAGTATGAAGCAATTCCGGGCAGTCCAAAACTGGCAGCCAATGACGCAACGTTGACTATATGGCCAGATTTTTTCTCCAGCATGGACGGTAGAAACGCCTTGATGCAGTATATCGTTCCAAAATAATTGGTGCCCATCTGAGATTCTATATCGTCAATTGAGAGTTCTGCTACAGAATCGTAAATTGCAAAGCCGGCATTATTAACCAAAATATCGACAGAAGAGAATTTTTCAAAGACAGCTTTTGACATCTCTGCGACATCTTCTCTGTTTGAAACATCGCAACTGCAAGCCACAGCCGTTATGTTGTTGAACTCTTTTAATCGATTTTCAACCTGTTTCAACCTTTCTTCGGTTCTGGCAACTAAAACCACGTTGGCTCCAAGTTTTCCAAATTCAATTGCAGCAGCTCTGCCAATTCCAGACGATGCGCCGGTAATCAGAACAGTCTTGTTTTTGAAATCCGCCACACACTGACAAAATTATTTGGGGATAAAGCAGTTTCTGTTGGGTATTTTTTGCATAGAAACAGGGCTTGAGAGGCAAGTTATTCTCCTCCTCCTTCCATGGGGCAAACATAGAGCCACCGGCAGCTGGCAGCAGTCCCAACCGGAAGAAAACAGCGTTTTGACTGGATTTGCAAGCCCTGTGGCATTCAAACTGAATTGATATGTTCTTAAAACTCGTTTGGGATTTTTTTGCACTGCGGATTTCCACTGCATGATATACCTGACGGGGAATTTCTTTGATTTTGTCTGCGTATTCTTCTGCTTGTGCATGTTCGTCTTGGATCAGTAAAGGGATTCAATAAGAGCAATCCCTTCCATACGGGGAAGCAAAAGTTCCCGAAGATCAAACTCATCATAACAGATCGATCCCTGGAAGTTCAGGCATGAATTTTTTGTCACCAATGAATGCCGATCAAATGGAATCTGTGCCAAGTCAGAAACGGCTTCCAGAGCCCGATCAATTACTAGACCTTATGCGTAATCGACTGGATCGAAATATTACGTTTGCAAGCTGACCATGCATGCAGGACCGGCAGCGTCATACGGCATGTGCAAAGACGGCAGAGGACGCCGCACCGCATGTCATGAGCCCGTCTGGCTGACAAAAACCATGGTAACGTGCGGCATCGTGTGGCGCCGCAGTGCGCTCCGTACCGCGATATCAGAACCCAAGCATGAGCTTCTTGTTCTGCTCATCCCACAGCGTCCTAAAGTTGGCAAGCCCGGCTGTCACCTGGAACTCCCGGTCGAAATCCTCGGCGGTCCCGTCGTACGGGTCGCGCATCCGCTTGTACTGCTTTACCAGCCATATGGCATGCTCGACTGTCACTCTCTTGCTGCTTGTCCTCCTGTTCTGTGTATGCTGTTTCTTTGTAAGTTTGCCCCCCTTTGGCTTCTTGTGGGGCTGCATGGATATGACCCCGGGATACATTTTTTTGATTCCAAGGTACCCAAGATCCGATAACAGTTTTACCTTCTCGTCATCGGGATGCTTCCTGTTGCTGCGCATCCTGGCAGTCAGGATTCCCAGCTCCGGGGGAGGGGCTGTCCCTTATCATGGTGAGGTCGTGCGTGCTTCCCGGAGCCGACTTGCTTGCGTATATTATCAGCCTGTCCTTGTTGGTCATTACCTGGACGTTGCGCGTAAAACTCTTCTTCTTGCCAGAGTACGCCCTCCTTTCTTGGCTCCCTGTCTGTGGGGCGCTGTATGTCTATGTGCGTGCCGTCAACGGCTACGGTCAGGTCGGGGACGATCTTCATCAGATCCTCTATGGTGCATGTGTTTCGTATATTCTGCGACATTTTATCCGGCGTGGGCAGTATCTCAAGGAATATGATGTCAGAAAACTTGATGTACCTGCATACGGTGCTCTGGTCTATGCCAAAGAATGCCGCCAGCTGCTCCTATACTGACGATCATTGAAAATTTCGCCTTCTTTACACGCGGCGCTCAAGATATTTGTAGATGTCAACTTTAATGGAACACGTCCTAAAGTATTCTGAGACGGCTCTTTTGAGGTGATCTGCCGTATCGTAAAAGGCAGATGTGACCAGCCTGTACTTGGCATCCTTCCAGATTGGCTCTATGCCACTCAGCTCCGGCCTAGCTACCGGCAGGTACAGCAGGACAACGTCGGGATTTTTCTTCAGGTACCTGCGAACCCTTCCGGTCTTATGCTGTGATGCGTTGTCCATCACCATCAGTACCTTTCCCCACTTTTTGCGCGCCTGCTTGAGATAACGCACAAAGTTTATGCTGTTGAACTTGTCGTATGTGTGCATCAGCCTGGTTCCGTCGTCTGCAACCGTTCCGTATACCACGACGCGCTCCCTTCTGCCGGATCGTTGCACCTCGATCCTGTCCCCCACTGGCGACCAGAACTTTCTGCCGTCCCTTCCCGTACTGACGAATATCGACTCGTCCTGTACGGTTATCCTGAATCCGCGCCTTTTTGCAAGCCTAATCGTGTCTTTTGCCTCCCTTTGCCATCGTCTTACCTCCTTTGCGTCGGCAGCATTTGCCAGCTTGGTAGTTGACGTCTTTAGCGAGAATCCCATCGTGCGCAGGATTCTTCTGATGCTTCCAACGCTGTATGTGACATGCAGTTTGCGGCGCACCCAGTTGCGCATCTTCTTTGGGGTGAGCTTTTCCATCCTGCGCAGCCTCGTGGCGATCTTTTTTATCCTGCCGACTGGGACCTTTGGCTTTTTCCCCCTGTTGGGGGAGTCACGGAGACCGTCAACGCCGTCAAGCTCAAACCTCTCAACCCACATCTGTACTGTACGCTGTGTCACGTCGGCAATCTCTGCGGTCTGTGCAGTGGTGTTGCCAAGCAGTACGGAGCGCACCGCTAGGATTCTGGTATAAACCCTGTTATCCTTTTCGACACGCATGGCATCCGTGAGGATTTTCGTCTTGTTCATGTCAGAAGGGCCATGGCGGAGATCTCCCATATGAAATCGTACCAGATCCTACCGTGGACCCTTGCCAGCGTGATGTTCCGAATCAGGACAATGTTGCTATGCGATGCATCCTCTTATACTTTCTCTGCGTGAGAGTCTTGTCTATCATACGAAAATTAGTTCCGCCTAAGATCAGGCGTACTTTGAAGGATTATTTTAGGCTGTACCGATCAAAAAACGTGAGGAAAAAATTGGAGGAAAAGTCGCTCCGGTACATAGAAAAGCAGAGGAAAAAGGGCGTGCCTGCAAAGCAGATAGCCCGGGAGCTGGGCATCAGCGACAGGTATGTCAGGAAGATATGGGCCAGATTCCGCAGCTCCGGCACAGTCCTGCCACGGAGCGGGGCAGGAAGGCCCTGCATGGACACGGATCCCGTGGATGTGGAGGCGGTCCTTGACGCATATGCGCGGATGCCGTCGGGTGTGGAGAGGCTGGCATTGCGCATGAGGGCCGCAGGCAGGCAGATAAGCTACCATGCAGTATACAGGATCATGAAGGCCGAGGGAATAACGGACGGCTCGCCTGCCAGACCCAGACAGCTCAAGTGGCTGCGCTATGAGCGCAAGTACTCCAATGCAATGTGGCACGTGGACTGGCACGAAATGAAGGATTCACGCCTAGAAAAACTCAATCTGGTGGCATATCTTGACGATTCCTCGCGGTGCATAACCGGATTTGGCGTCTTTGAGCGCGCGACCTCGGAGAACGCAGTCCTGGTGCTGCGCAAGGCCATCAAAGAGTTCGGGACGCCGGCCCAGGTACTCTCGGACAACGGCAGCTGCTTTACGTCAGCCAGGCGCGGTACCCCAAGGGGCAGCTGGACGCCCACGCTGTTTGAGAACGAGCTGCTAGAGCACAGCATCGTCCTGCTCAACTCGCGTCCGCATCACCCCCAGACCAACGGCAAGTTGGAGAGGTGGTTCAGAACGCTTGAGAAGGAGCTGACGCACTTTGAGAAGGTAGACGAGTTCATCGAGTTCTACAACGAGCACAGGACGCACTGGTCGCTTGACATCAAGCGTGCAGAGACTCCCAGAATGGCGTTCCGGAGCCGGGAGGCCACAGAAGCGATCAGGAAAAGCGACCCCAAATGGATGGAGAAGGATACTAATGAGGGGCGGAACTAATTTTCATATGAAACATGCGTGAGAGTCTTGCTCTGAGTGCGGTACTCTTCTCCGGTGGTCAGCATGTGCCAGATTATCTCCAGCATATGCCTTGCAACTGCAATCTTTGCCTTCTGCCATCCTCGTCTCTTTCTTATCCTTTCATATATAGAACCAAGTCTTGAGTCGTTTCGTACTGCTGTGGCCGAGTTGATCATGTTATCACCTCCTTTTTGATCAAAATGCCTGATCCGGGCGGAATCTCCCATTCACCGTCTGCGCGGTATATTGCTTTCCGCCTGCTGTTACGAGTCAGTCTATAAAACACCCTTGTACATGGTAAGATCACATCGACTCTCAGGCCCAACGATAATTGTATATCACAGGATACTGATAAGATTTCATATAGCGTCTATAAACCTTCACAAGACGTGTAATCAGGCGAAATTTTCAATGATCGTCAGTATAGATGAGGTTTCCGCGCTTGCGCATCAGGGCCAGCAGGAAGGCGTGTCTGTAGGACAACTTGCACCGGTTTCCGGGCCCGTCGTCCTCGTCCTCAGAAAACAGGGGGGCACTCTGTATGCTTTTTGGCCTTCTCCGTATACAGGTTTAATATATATTCAAACTGACGCAGGTTCAGGGACGTGGTGGCCTGCAGGGATTCGCTACCGATTATGATGTCATCAAGCACCTCGAGCCTGTGCATGAACGCGGCGTTCTCTGCGGTATGCCTTTTGTCATTCCATGTTACAGGCCAGAACCCGCGCTCAAAGTCCAGCCTCTGGTTTAACTGCCCTATCTTGTCCTGGGCCTGCTCGTACATTTGCCTGTACTGTGCATTCTCCCTCCCTTGCTGCCTGGCCTCCCTCTTGTCCTGAATCTTCTCCTGCCTGTGCCTTTGCCTGTACTGCTCATTCGCTTTCCTCAGTTGCCGTATAAGCACGGTCTCGGACTTTGCCATCACTCCTGTTCGAGGATGGATCCCGGATCTAAATCAACCGACTGAAAATAGTTGCAGTTTTGATCAAATATTTTGGACAATGCGAGGCGCTGCCTGCCAGCCTGATGCATGATCAGCTTGCAAACAGGATATTTCGATCCGGGCGATTACGCATAAAGTCTATTATATTTTTTATAGAAATCGATTGCATCTTTGGTAAATAATACGATGTATCTACAGCCAATTTTTTCTGATACAATTCTAGCTAGTCCATTGCACCACATTAGTACATATTTTCCAAATCCTTTTCCTCGCAATCTTTTATCAATACAAAAATCAAGAATTATCATGGAAGGAAAGAATGCACCATCACGAGTAGGAGCTCTCTTTTTTGGAACAATCTCATCTTTGTGAATGTTTGATGAAGCCAGAGTTACATAACCTATTGTTTTGTTTTTGTAATTAACAAGATATGTTGTACCCAAATGCGCCTTTTGATTCTTCAACGCTCTTTTTTCAATAAAGTTTTGTAAAAATTGAGAATCTTGACCTTTGTTATCTGTGCAATCAAGACATGGTTTAGTTTTTGAGTTTATTTGTGGAAAACTAAAAGCAGTTGTATCAATTACATCTTTTCTGGAAGAGCCACTCACAAAATTGTGAAAGTATGCAGGTAATTATTTTTTGCTTTGCTGAGGAATTGGCTATGAGCAATTATTGCGATAAAATTCTTCAGATTCTGCCATGAATTGTCGTTCTTTTTTTGTAGATTTGCTTTTTTGATATTTATCAAAAGACTTTGCATTTTTATCCTTTAGAACTATAGGATCATTTGGATTCATTCCAACATCGTCTCCAGTATAGAGGGACTTTCTATGCTCTTAAATTAAGCATTTCATCAGTCTTCCCAAAAGTAACCCAAAAAACGGCTCCAAACCGTGAAACAGTTCAAGCCCAACTGCCTGCAGATCCGCATGTCACCTACTGCACCGCCGTGAGTTGGTTACTTCTGGGAAGACTGTATATGCTAGAAGACATATATGTTGGTAGACATATCATGGGATCTTGCCTCGATGGTATGGCTGATCAGTATCTTCATGATCATACTCCCACGTCGCATCCCCGTGAGGCACAAATATCCGCCGACATATATGTCAGTAGACATATATGATGATAAACATAGTGTAACGCATGTCAGTGATTGGCAGGCCTCCGGAAGACCCCGTAGACAGGGAAGAGGAGGTCGGTAAGATCGTAGGTGCCATGACAGACCCAAAGACCAATGCAAATTATGCGCTTGTCGGACATAGAAGAATAGGCAAGTCAACCATACTAGCAAAGGTCAAAAGGATTCTAGATGAGAACAATCAGGTAATTATAGGATACGTCGATCTTGGCGAGTTCCGACATTCCCCAGTTGAGTTTGCAGAGACATTGACAGAAAGCCTGACAGAGTCATATTCCAAGACCCTTCCAAGAACTTCCAAGGTAATCCAGTCGATCACATCGGCAATATCTCAGATCAAGGAGATCAAGAGGCTGCGTGCCAGGTTCACTGCAAGTGTAGATGTGATGGGAAATCCAAAAATAGAGATCGACCCCCTTGTCAAGAGCAGAACAAAAGATCATGCAAAATCCCTCTTCAATGTATTTGACTATGCAAATGAGCTGTCGCAGATATCAAAAAAGAGGGTACTGGTAATCATAGACGAGTTTCAGCACATTATAGACTACAGGAAGATGGAGGGGCTTGAGAGAATACATGACATACTCAAGACAATTATTGAAAAAAGAACCAACGTATCATTTGTGGTAAGCGGCTCTAGGGTTCATTACCTTCAAAACATTCTGGGAGGGGGTACAAGTCCACTGTTTGGTCATTTTGTGATTCTTGACATAGAACCTTTGGAGAAAAAATACGCAATTGAGCTGTTTGCAAAGTCCAGCAGAGACCCGGCTAGTAGGGAAACCGCAGAGGCCGCATTTGAGGAGGTGGGAGGACATCCCTACTATCTTGTAATGCTTGCAGAGGGGAGAAAAAAAGACGAGTTGGTTCATGATGCATACATGCGGCTGCTTACGAGGCCGACTGGCGCGATATACCTGTATGTCAACTATGTCCTGACTGAGAACCTTGGAGCAAGCTACAAAAGCACCAACTATCCCCCAATACTGGTGTCGCTTGCAATGGGAGCAAAACCAGTCTCTGAGATAGCAAGGGACGCACAAATCAGGATGACGGATTTGCCAAGACTGCTAAACACGCTGATCGAATATGACATCATAGGAAAATCAGGTAAAAAATACTTCATAGCAGACAAGGTGGTACGGGACTTTTTCTGCCAAGCGGGCGCGTAGGCCAACCCCTGGTGCGGACCCCAAAAAAGAAGGAACGATCAGCAATGCACACTTTTTTTAGTTTGGAGGTCGAATCACAAATATGATCAAGAAAATATAGAGTACACAGGACAAGATAGGGATGGTCATGAAGCATCTCAACACCAACATCGAAACAGCAGAGTTGTGTAGCCGCCACAACCTCTCCCCAAGGACGTTTTACCAGTGGAGGGAGCGCTTTTTGCAGGCCGGACGCGCATCGCTGTTATAGTGCGTGCAGTTGAAAATGGAATATTTTTTTGGTGAAATAGGCACGATGTGTCAAAATCGTATTCCATTTTTTTATGTATTGACTACATCAGTATGTGGTCACGTCCCCTTGCTAGCTAGGCACGAAGATTACAATCATTCATGCTAATTTGTGCCTGACTGATGGGGGTAGGTGACCTCGTACCTTAATTCAGTCAAATGATCATTCTCTAGTCATGTTGGGAGATGAAGAATTAGACAGTGCCTAGAAAACAACAAGTATTTTCTCTTTTCTATGTATGTACAATTTTGTTTCATATGAAAATTGGTAATAGGATAGCCCTGCCTAGAGTTGGAGTCACGCCCCTTGCCGGACATGCATGAAAATCACAACTGCAGGCAGATTCGTGCCTGATTACTGCCTAGGCAGGAGCTATCCTGTTACAGCAGAAATAATTGAGGTTTTTTACGTGTAGTTATAACCTACTTTGACTCAAAGACTTCTGTCCGTTGCTATATAAGGTGTTACAAAACACCTAAACGTGAAATTGGTAGGAGAATTGACGGTTAGCTATGACGGTGCTCTGGTTAAACCTTTGTCATTTGCCAATTATCTTTCACTAGACTTGGAAAAGATTTTAAGTCCTTTACTAATCCTTGGAGATCATAATTTGTGATTACAATGGATGCTTTAATTAAAAAGTCTACCAACTTGAACGGAAAAATACGAGTTCCTGGTTCTAAATCCTACACTCACAGAGTGATTGCAGCTGCCTCTCTCTATGGAAGCAATACATTAATTCGAAACCCGTCAAACTCTGATGCAAACGATGCCATGATTAAAGCATGTAGACAATTTGGCGCCTCTGTTGAATGGGATGGAAACAATATCAGGGTCAAGGGCGTAAAGGGTCATCCTACTCCGGACAAGCCCATTGATGTTGGTAATTCTGGAACTGCTATGAGAATTGCAGTGGCTTTGGCGAGCTTGGCAAAAGGCAACTTGATAATAACAGGTGATCCTTCTTTACAAAACAGACCCACCAGGCCTTTGCTTGACGCTTTAAGGACCCTGGGTGTTGATTTGACTGGAATTTGTAAACAGACTGATGACGGCATTCAAGAATTTGCTCCAATTACAATCAATGCAACCGGTAGTGTAAGGGGCGGAAAAGTAGAGATATCTTGTAAAGAAAGTTCCCAATATCTGACTGCATTACTACTTGTTGGCAACTTTGCACAAAACGATGTTGAAATTACAGTAGCAGACACTGTTGTTTCTAAACCATATGTTAGAATGACTCTGGAAGTATTGCGTAAATTTGGACTAGACATCCGTGCTTCAGACGATTTAATGACATACAAAATCAAATCACAACAAGACTATCACAAGCCAGACAATTATGACATACCTGGGGATTATTCACAAGCCGCATTCCCGTTGGCAGCCGCATGCCTGGTCAATTCCGACATTAGAGTAAAAGGATTGGATCCAAATGATCAACAAGGCGATAAGATTATTGTGGATATTCTTAGGAGAATGGGTGCAATAATTGAAGAAGACGGTGATGACCTTGTTGTAAAAGGATCATTTGATCTGCGTGGAATTGAGGTTGATCTGATTGATGCCCCTGACCTATTTCCCGTACTGTCTGTATTGGGAATTTATGCTAACGGAAAAATGCGGTTGTACAACATGCCGCAAATTCGCTCCAAGGAGACTGATAGAATTGCAGTAATTGAACGCGAGTTGACAAAATACGGAGTTAGAATAGAATCAAAGCATGATGAAATGACTGTATACCAGACTGACTTGCCTGAAAAAGAGTACGTGTTTAGTGCAAAAGGTGATCAGGGAGTGACTGACCACAGAGTTGCCATGGCGTTATCCTTAATTGGCATTCGTAGCGGCTGTTCTGTCATTAAAGAAGCACACAAAATCGACGTTTCATATCCTGATTATCTAGATGACATGGAGAGTATTGGAGTCAACATAGACAGAACGGGCTCAGAGACACCGTCAATTGATGCCAAACCAAAAAATGAAGTTACTCCCAATCTGGAAATGTGAAAAGACCTGCGATTGCTGGTAACAGCTCGGGCTCTGGGTGCAGTCCATGATTTCATGCGCGAATCTGCCCGGGAGGTTCTCCAAGATGGCAAAACTCATCCCTGAACTTCCAGAACCCGAGCTGTTGCCTCCAAAGCCGCACCTGTGGGTTCTGTGCAATCTTCGACACCTGAAATGTGGATCTTCTCCTGATTGAAACGATGGTATTCTGGACACGGTAGACCTCATGCGTAATCGGTTCAGATCTGGGATTATTACGAACAAATTCATCTCACTCGGGTCAATTACGCATAAAGTCTAGCTTTTGATGCCAGATCCACGCACCGTCCTTGTTTCCACTGACTGATGCTGATGCGGCCCCTGATTCTGGCCGGTCTTGCATACTCAGACAGGGGGCTAGTGATTTTTCGTACAGTCTTCCCAAAAGTAACCCAAAAAGCGGCTCCAATCTTGAAACCGTTCAAACCAAGCTTCCTGCAGATCCACACATTGCCGTCTCAACTGCCACGAGTCGTGTACATCTGGGAAGACTGTGCATGCACAAGTACATTACAGACGCTATATGAAATCTTATCCGTATCCTGTGATATACAATTACCGTTGGGCCTGAGAGTCGATTGGAACTTACCATGTACAAGGGTGTCTTACAGACTGACTCGCAACAGCAGGCGGAAAGCAATATACCGCGCAGACGGTGAATGGGAGATTCCGCCCGGATCAGGCATTTTGATCAAAAAGGAGGTGATAACATGATCAACGTAGGAATAGACGTACACAAAAAGACATGCGTTGCGGCAGTAAAGGACGACTCGGGCAAGCTGCTTGAGCGGTCCACGTTTGAGAACAACGTTTTGGCAACAACGAATTTTGCAACAAACCTCAAAAAGGCATATCCGGGACAGCTGCCAATCAGGGCAGTATGCGAGTCCACTGACAACTACTGGATTATCGTACACGACACGCTTGAGGACTGCGGGATAGACACCGTGCTGGTACATCCGGCAAAGGTCAAGGTGATAGCGCACGCCAAGATAAAGGACGACCGCGTGGACGCAAATATACTTGCCGACCTGTTCAGAGCAGACATGCTGCCAGAGTCGTTTGTGCCTGACAAGCACTACAGGGATCTCAGAATGCTGGGCAGGACCAGAACCGGCAAGACGTCAGAAGCCACCAGGTGCAAGAACAAGATACATGCCATACTTGCAAAGTATGACTATGATCTGCACACACACGGCACGTTTACGATTTCTGCCATACAACACATCCAAGACGGGATAAGGATGCCAGGGATTGACTCGGCAACAGTCCAGATGTACCTTGACGACACTATAGCAACGGGCAGAAGTCTTTGAGTCAAAGTAGGTCATAACTACACGTAAAAAACCTCAATTATTTCTGCTCGTTGCTATACATCTCCCTCCTCTCACTTTATGATGAGGCCCCTTGCAAGCAGCTCCTTTGTACTGCATTTTCTTCTAGATTTTATCCAGACCCGTTTTCTGTGCAAATATCGGACGTTCTGAAACAGCCAAAACACGCTCTGGAAAACTGTCTTCACGCTGGGATTCTGGGCAACATCCGTCTGCTCATACTTTGTAAAAGCGACAGAGGTGGAGCCACGCAACAGGTAGTCAAGCTTGATCTTCATCGCGCGCAGTCCGTAGACTGCCAAAAATCCCAGCACTGCCTTGAGGGATGCTGAGAGCTCAAAGTTGGTGATTTTCATCGACAGCTGGTTTTTGCCGCCATGAAAAGAGATCTCCCGTCCAAGCTTTTTTGTGGTCTGCCCCCCCAGATGAAAAACGATCGATGATGGAATGGTAAAATTCTCATATCCCAGTATGCACAGCCTCCACCCTAGATCCACGTCTTCAAAAGACGAAAAGAATTTCTCGTCGAATCCGCCCAACTGTAGAAAAACGGTCCTGCGCATCAGCATCGAGGCGGCCTTGGCACTGAGCATCTGGCGGGGGTTGGAAATTTTCTCCTTTGAGCTGAAAGAGACGCCAAGGCAGTCTATGAAATCCCCGCTAGAGTCCACGCCATGATCCGTGTCCAGCAACAGGCTTTGGCACGAGCCCATCTTTTTGTTGTTTTCTGCCGCAGATACAAGCTCGGCAAGAAAGTCAGAAGCAACCACGGTGTCGTTGTTTAGGAACAGGAGGTACTTGCCGCCGGCGCTGCCGGCGCCAAGGTTGTTTGGGTACGCAAATCCGAGATTCTTTTCCAGTTTCAGAACCTTTGTCTTGGGATAGTGCCTTTGCACCAGCCGTATGCTGCCGTCCTCTGATCCGTTGTCCACAAGGATTATCTCGAAATTTGGATACGAATTGCCGTAAATGCTCTCAAAGCAGTTTCTCAGCAGTCTCTCGCCGTTATGGTTCACGATTATTATGGAAACCAGCGGGTGGTGGCTTTTGACAGGCATCATGCAATGCCTTGATCTAGGAATCATAAAATTATTTTGAAAATAATCACCTTGATCTTCTTATGTTGTTTAGATAAAAGACAAGCAGCCTGTCGATCTGGCCGGCGGGCAGTACTCTTGACAAAAATTCCAGGCCCGAACTCATGAGCTTTTTTGATACCGGTTTTTCGCGTCTGAAGCGCTTTAACGCGTCTGCATATCGGAGCCGCTCCTCGGGAATCAGCCTCTGGAGAACGTCGCGGCGAACCTGCTCTGTACGCAGTAACGAACCGAACACGTGCTGCCTGGACAGCTGCTGGGAATGAACCCTGTATTTTAGCAGCGGCCTGTCAATCAGGTAGAAGCTCATCTGGCCAATCAATCCGGCCTCTAGGAAAAGCGCATAGTCTACAGATACCGGGTCATCTGGCCGGCGGGAGGAGATGATGCTGCTACCGCCGCATCCCTTGCCAAAAAACTTGCCGGGAATCAAGCTTGTGTTGACGTTGATCTGTTGTCCGTCAAGCAGCCTGACGTTAAAATCAAAGTTGCTCAGGCAGTTATAGTCGGTCTCAGAAAACCTCCGCAGGAATTTGCCGTCTGCGTCGATCATGTCCCAGTTCGAGTATACTATGTAGCTGTCGCCCAATTCGCGGGACTTTGCCACCAGCCTTTCAACTGTGTAAGGATACATGACGTCGTCCGGAGAGAACCACTTGAACCAGTTTCCGCGCATCCTTTCAATGCCGGTTTGCAGCGCGGAAGCCAGGCCCCTGTTCTTTTGATCAACTATCGTGATTTTGTCCGAAAAGGTCTTCAGGATGTCCATCGACCCGTCTTGGGAGCCGTCGTTAACTGCTATCACCTCGATGTCGGCATAGGTCTGATCCAAAACGGAGGACAGTGATTCGGAGAGAAACTTTTCCGAGTTGTATACGGGGATGACAACTGAGACGGTCTGATTGTGGGCCATTGCCGTATCTAAAAATATGAATGTTATAATTCTAGCCTAGTTTTGACTTGATGTACCTGATGGAATGAACAGGTGACGGATCCATGTCTTCTAAAACCGCCTTGTAGACAGAGCAGTAGTCAAGCAGGTAAACAAGGCACATTATTTTTGTCAGGATGCTGCCCTTCTCAGACAGTATCTCGCGATAGCGGATCCGGTTTTCTGCAAAGTACTGTTTCAGGATTTCCCAGCGCTCTTTTGTGTTTATGTGATCATCGACCCCCCTGATCAGGATGGGCTTGATGCGGGAGCCTTTCTCCCAGGCAACGATTCCGTTATGACACATTTCTATTACGTCTTCTACGAATGCATGCATTTTTGCATTCTCCTGCAGCGAGTTCTTGAATCGGATTGCTGCGGCATACATGCCATAAGGATAATAAATTGCAGGGATCTCTGAGATGAAACCTGCCAAGTCCAGCGAGGGGTTGCTTTTGGTCAAATTTGACGAGGATATTCTCAGTGCGGTCTCCTCCAGTCTGGAGATGGACTCCAATACGTCTGATGAAGAGACAGGAAGGCAGGATCTCAGCACATTTAGTATGGAATACACGTAGGCGCCAAACGATGCCCTTGGAGAATGAATCATGGGAATTTTTTTGTGAATGATGTTGTTTTGAGTACAAAAAGACTCCATTTTGTTTCCAGAGGAGAACGCTATCAGCTTGCAATGTAACTTGTGGGCGCGTTTAAGAACCGAAAGGGTTTCGATCGTGTTTCCGGAAATGCTGATGCACACCACAAGGGAGTTTTTTGAGATGGTGCTGGGCAGCACGTATCCCTTTACTACGCTTACATGGATGCTGGTCTTTGACAAGATTGACTCAAAGAGATCCCCTATTGCGCCTGAACCACCCATGCCGGAAAATACGATATGCTCTACGCCTTCAAAGTCTACCGTGCCCAAATCCTTCTCGTAGGCATCCCTTGCAGACCTTGGCCATTGGTCATAGGCTTTGCACATCCCGGATCTGTCTATTTTGTCTAGGGCAGACCTGTCCATGCCAGTCAAACCATGTGCTTCTCATTTAATTATTACCAAACGTGCCCGGCAAATCCGTGTCCTGCAAGATGATCTCTTCTTGTGCAAGTCATCATGACAAGCTGCCTGTAGGCAACCAGCAAGTGTAAAACCCCTTTTTGCTATTTTGTTGTGATGGCGCTATATCTGGCAGGGGCGCCTTCAGGCGATGATCTGCATGAGTCATCCGTTGCGTTTTTGGCAGGTTTTTTATGCTGTCGTCTGCTGCTGCTAGGTGGATTTAAAGGGGGTGCATTTCCGTCTACTGAAGAAGGCCAAATGGTGATGACGAGTCGAGGCAAAGCCGTTCTGTATGCGGGTTTTTTGTTTTCATTGGCAATAGCAGTCATAAGCTCCGTTCCGATAATATTTCCGGCATCGCTTACGCTATCAGGTAGCATAGTTCCGGAAATTCCCCAGGCAGGACCAGACAGATTTGAAACCGGGGTTTGGTCGGTGCCGTTAATCGTAACTAATGCCGTTGTCTTTGGCCTAGCGTTTTTGCACTTCAGGGGCAAAATTCCGGGGATAACGATTTTTTTTGTCAGACTCTTTAATTTCGAGATATCAAAAAAGGCCGCCTTTGTAGTCCTAGCAGTTATCCTTGGCGCATACATCTCACTGTCGATAGGGGAGCTCTCGACGGAGGAAAAATGGGAGGATTATGAAAACCTGAAGAAAACACTGGATGCATGGACGCCGGATTCTGTATCATATGGGTATGAACCGCACGTAACATATGCATTAACGGTGGCATCCATGAGAATTTTTGGAAACTATGCGGTATTTCCGTTCATGGCATCGATACTGTTGGTGATACTGACATATTTGTTCACAGTCCAACTGACGCAAAAGCGGTTTGCCGGAGTTGTATCAAGCGTTGTCCTGCTTCAAAGCAACATATTTTTGTCATACGACACATCAGTGGCCTATACAAATTTCTGGGCGTTGTTTTATGTGGCATCCCTGTATCTGGCTAGACGAAAGTGGTTCTTGTCGCCGATATCATTTGTGCTCTCAATTCCGGCCAAAGCATTAACTGCAATGTTTGCGCCCATGTCGGTTTACTACTATCTGCAAACAGACACTGCAAGATCTAATAAAATCATAATGGCCGGAGCTGTTGTAGCGGTAGTCATCGCAGCGGCGATTTTGGTATCGGCAGCAGGATTGCCTGCCGGGGACGCAAGAGGCGAGGCATTTAACACATCAGAGTTTTGGATGGGATTTTCTTCCTTTGCCAACCAGCTAAGATGGGACGGCATCGTGCTGCTGTTTCTGATCCCGCTGATCGTGCTGCTGTTCATATCTTCGATGCGTGGGGTAAAACATGCAAACGCGATTATGGTGATTATTGCAGGCATGCTGTTCATACCCCCTTTGTTGACGGGGTTTAGCACGCAGACAAACCAGCCCTACAGGTTTGTTCCCCTGGTCGTATTTTTTGCCATAGGGGTGGGGGTGCTGTTGTCGAGAATTCCTACACCGCGCGAACAAAAGTCCAAATAGATTGCATGGTATCCCCGGGGGAGACGGGATATCCGTCATGTGAAAAACGTGCAATGTGTACGCGTTTGCCTTCAACGTTGTCATGCAGGTTGGTGCTGGCAATCACGTCATTGGCGGCAAAGGTTTGCTCTTGAGCTCTTCTTATCACCTGATACGGCTGGCCGTCAATTGAGATTATGGGTGCAGAACCACGTGACGCCTCAAGATCCAATAATGACTGTAATGCCGGAATGTTAATGGTGGTAAATTTGCTTGACTCCAGATACGAAGTCAATACGCCGTCAGAATTTCTTACTGTGGTTTGAACCAAAACAAACATTCCGTCATCTATGTCGGTTTGATACTGAGAAAATGCAAGGGGGGGCAGTACAAATAATGACAACAGTATCAGAGAGCAGTATGTCAGTTTCATGGTTTGGTTAGATGCTGGAATTAATTTAGTCTTTGCCCCAAGGGCAAGATGCCATATACAGAGCCGTGATCCGAAATTAGAAGCTCGGATCATCTGTCTTCCCAAGTTCCTCGTAAAACCGTTGCAAATCTGGAACAATTCGGATCAGGCTGCCTGCAGATCCGCATGCAGCCGTCCGCATGCAGCCGTAAGCCGGGTTGCATCTGAGGCCCGATCATATGTGGACGACTTGCATACGTCAAGTCAGTTGGCGCCTACAAATGGCAGGCTGCCTGCATGCAAGACTGCCTGGCAAGCGCGCGGAAAAATCCGGGCATCGACAGCCTCTAATTGAGTCGCCTCTCTTTCCAGTTTGTGTCTTTGCTCGATTTTCTGGCACTTTGTCTGGCTGTATTTTGAGCTGCTTTGTGCAAATCCGTCAGCAAGTAATCAGAACTCTGATTTTGAATCAACTCCGATGAGGTCAAGGCATTCTTGTCCTTGATTGTTGGCATATGCTGCCTTGCCGGTAGTCATGATATGGTGGTTGTTTCCTGATTCCACTTATTTGACTCAATCAGTACGTTTTTCTGAATTTCCACCATTTTGCACGCCTGATCTATGTGGCATCTCAGCGGTTTTCAGGAATTCCGGCGAATTAGGAAACAACCACCATGACATGTCACCGGGGCTGTCGCCTAATTCATCTATCTAGATCAACCTACACATTTTTCTGAACTTCCGTCCCTCTTGCACGCCTAGATCCGGATGATACCGTATGGTTTTCAGGAGTTCTGGCAAGTTAGGAGGAGACAACCCTCCCCACATCGCCCCCACATCGCCACCAGTGCATGCAGTTGAAAACCGAATATTTTTTTGGTGAAATAGGCATGATGTGTCAAAATCATATTCCATTTTTTGATGTTGGCACTACACCACCACCACCATATGCGCCAAAACACGATGTCCGTGGAAAGACCCGTAACTGCAACCGGTTTTGGCGGCACACATGATGAGACTGTGAAGGATAAAAAAGGTCGGATTCCTAGACAAGAAGGGAGATTAAGGAGATGGATACAAAAGATGCTGATGCTGCTGATAGACAATCCAGAAGAGGCGCATGAGAAGATGGGCAAGCACGGGAGAAAATCTACACATGACAACCGGGACAGCAGGCTGGCAGCAGAAAATCCCGTCGACATCCTCAAAAGTATTAGGTCAAAATGAGCGAATCCAAAGAAAAGCAGCAGATCAGGGCAGCCTTTATCTACAAGCCGTCGTGGAGATACTATAACAAAAATAACTCCATCAACAACAGGTACTATTTTTTCTTTCACGCCCTGAGAAGAAACAGGCATCTGCAGATGGGTTATTTTCCCGCAGAACAAAGCTTTGATGCGGCAAAGCTCAGGGGCAGATATGACGTCATACTGTGCACCAACAGCGACCTGAGCACGCCCCACTTGGAAAACGTCAAAGAGCTTGACATTCCGGTGATCGCCCATACGCATGATCCCCACCGCATAAAACAGTGGGATCTGATTGGATTTCACGAAAAATGGAATATCGACTGCTGTTTCAACTTTATGCCACGGAGCTATTTTTACAAGTACTTTCCAAGCAGTTTCAAGTACAAGACAATAACATACGGCGTTGAGCCCGATTTGCCCAGGACGCCTGCATTCAAGGACAGGACGAAGAATCGAATCCTGCTCACCGGCAGGTTAAGGGAGGTGAAGATCGCGTATCTGCTGGCACGCAGCGTTCTCAGACCCATGTCTAACTTTAGTTGGCACCTGTACAAGCTGAGGAGAAAATGCAAAAGCCTGCCATACGTTGACTATGCGGATGCATGTGTACACGGCGGACATCCGTACTTTGTTGCACACCTGTCACGGTACAGGGCAACCATAGCTGCAACAAGGTACTATCCCACCATCAAGTACTACGAGTCCACTGCCTCCGGATGCCTGACATTCATGGAGGTCTCAGAGGAAAACGACTGCGGATATCTGGGATTCCGGGACGGGGAGAGCGCCGTGTTCATCGACTCTAAAAATTACAAAAAAAGGTTCGAGGAGTACCTGGCATCTCCGGATGATCCAAAGTGGGAACAGATAGCGGCGCGCGGCAAAAGGCACACGCTGGAGAACCTCACAAACGACAGGGCGGCCGAATCCCTTGTGGACCTGATGAGGGAGCTGCTTTGAGTCTCCGGCCTGCCTTTTTCAGCAGGCTCAAAAGCGCCGCAAAGTTCCGGGGCTGGAAGGTGATCCAAAATTAGAAACCGAGCGACCCGTCCGTAGATGTTATGCTGCTGCATACCCCACATCTCAGATAATAGGTGAACGACTTTTCGTACAACATACCGCCCCTGTTTTTTACAAAAGTTTATGAGAGGTTCCACAAGACAAAAACTGTTGGAAAGCATAAAGGAAAATCCCATTACATATTCACTAAAGGAAGTTCCAGTTGATACGATTACAGTGTGGGACGAGGTGCAGTCAAGAAAACTGGACAGTACAGACATTGACTCCCTTGCCCGCTCCATAAAAGAAGAGGGATTGCAGAATCCCCCAATGGTGCAAAGAGGGGGCGGTGCAAACTCATACCTGCTTATGGCAGGACAAAGAAGGCTTGCAGCACTCAAAAGGCTTGGCTCCAAGACAATTCCTGTCTTGATACTGTCCAAGAACAGCTCGTGCGGCATAGAGGATGCAAAGGCAGTATCAATAATTGAAAACCTGCACAGAAAGGACATGTCGGCATCCGAGATGTCTGCGTCATGCCGGTTTCTGGCAGAAAAGCTTGGGGTAACAGCTGCATCAAAGGCACTTGGAATTCATCGCAGCACGTTCCGGGAATACCTCGGATACGGTGCAGTGCCAGACAAGATAAAGAAGATGGTCCCAAAGGCATTGTCCAAAAGAGACGCAATCAGAATATGCAGGGTCATTACCGTTCCGTCTGAGGCATTGGATACAATTCAACGAATTTCCAGCTATGACAGTGCACAAAAAAAGAGATACATTGATGCATTGGAACAACTTGGAAATGCAGCAGAGCATTCTGAAATTCAAAGGCTTGCAAACTCGTTTAGGGCAAGACAAAATGTTTCCCTAAAGTTCTCCAAGAGCCAAGCAAAAGGGCTGTCCAAACTGTCACGTGAGCAGAATCTGGAACCAGGCGAGCTTGCACAAAAGATTGTCTCAGACTATTTGTCAAGGAGAGGATTTATTAGGTAATTTCTGCTCAAAGGTTACAAATTTTTGTCTCAAGATTATTGAGTTGCATTACGCGAGTTTCCAAGCGGATAAAAAATCTGCTCGTAACAACTCGGGCTCTGAAAGCCGTTCCTGATTTCAGGCACAGATTCATTTTGATCGACATCCATTAGTGGCAAAACTCACGCCTGAACTTCCAGAGTCCGATCAGTTACATCTGCTCTTATTCCACAGGCTTGCATAATAACGTGGAACTGATCCCAAAACCTGTAACAATCAATCAATCTTGCCAGAGCATCAGACGTAACAGGTTAGCCCCTGCCTAGGCAGCAATCAGGCACGAATCTGCTTGCAGTTGTGATTTTCATGCCGAGCCGGCAAGGGATGCAACTCCAACTCTAGGCAGGGGCTAACCTGTTACCATCAGACCATAACAAGGACAGGTCAACGGCGAGGCTCAGTTTGGCAAGCATGCCTTCATGTTTTATGATGTGTCCAAATTCCAACATTTTACAATGCAGTGAAAATAGATGTGGGGGCAGAGATTGTTCACACATGTGACATGATGAGGGAGATGTCAACTGATGTGTCATATGGAGAACAATTGGAATACGACATTGAACGATTAAACCGCAGCTTCCAATCCGTTCCAGTAAAAATCATAATGATTGAGTCTTGATGTGATGCGTATTGGATTGCAAGGGTTTCTGTAGAAAATATAAAAAATCCAAAATGCAAATGATACTGCTAGGACTTTGTGCGTATTTGCCAAAAATGACGTAAAAGCTTGCCTGATTTTTTTGATCTGCGCCGATTACGCACAAGGTCTACTGACTCCAAGTACTATCCCAACTGTGATGTATTTTTGGAATGGAAAGGTGACAGAAGATGCCCATGTTGTGCAA
Source organism: Candidatus Nitrosopumilus sp. (assembly GCA_965214775.1). Taxonomy (GTDB): domain Archaea; phylum Thermoproteota; class Nitrososphaeria; order Nitrososphaerales; family Nitrosopumilaceae; genus Nitrosopumilus. The sequence continues at coordinate 1,139,783 of OZ243974.1, forward strand.
GATATCTAAAACGCAAATCCAGACATTCTAAAGACAGGCGCAGACACGAGATTAACCTTGCTTCAAAATACGGCTAGGCGAAAAGTACTCAGCAAGGCAGAAAACCAAGGAATTCAGGCCGTCTTAACAATACTAGTGTTCAAGGAGTGTATGACGGTTTGTCTCAGGGAGCCCAAACCCCCTCCATAATGTCAGATCTGGGGTACTTTTCGCTTGGCTGAAATACCCAAAACGAATATGACTTTGATCTGGAGAAAAACTTGGATTTTAGTACACGTTATCTTGAGTGCAGCTAAGTGAAAAGTACTAAAAATCGAGTAAAAACAGAAGCTGGACAGGAGGCACGATGCCTCAATATCAGGACAAAACAACAAGCCTCATTTACTTTTCACTTAGCTGGAGTGTGCACATCAAAAAATGGATCATAGTTTTGGCACATCGTGCCTATTTCACCAAAAAAATGTTCCATTTTCAACTGTGCTCCCTACTCTACTGTCACCCTCTTGCTGCTGTACGAGTTTACCCCTTAGGCGTCCTGCTATCTGGAACCTTTATGATCACGCCTGACCCGCCGTATCTCAGGTGAGGGGTAAACTCCTACGACGTAGTGCGTGCAGTTGAAAATGGAACATTTTTTTGGCGAAATAGGCACGATGTATCAAAATCATATTCCATTTTTTGATGTTGGCACTACGCTAGATGTGTCCCAGAGAGAATTGCCACTCATGAATACTCCGGCTCTGCCACATGTAATCCTTTTTAAAACACGCGCCCAATAATCATTTGTGTCCATTCTCAGTAGTTATCATCCAGAAAACGTATCCAACCTAGAGATCCTTTTGAACAATCAGAAAAAGAAGGTGGAAATGCTTCGTAGCAAAGTCCGATTACTGAAGTTTGTACCAGTCGATCCTGCCGGATCGTATACGGCACTAACATTCAAGTCCTTTGACGGGGGAACGTTCAACCTGAATTTTGATCCGTTTGAGTTTGACATAATAGATGTTGCAGATTCAAACGGTAACATAAAGCTGAAATTTGCCGCACCCAATGGTGACCTTCAAGGAACAGATGATCTAAGAGGAATAGTGAAAGATCTGGACAAAAACCCCATAATCAGCAGGTTCTTAGACGTACTGGGAAAGGGCAGTCTGGTTGACATATCTGAAATCCTCACAAACACAGGAACGCTGATGGAACTAGGCGAGCTTGCGTGCATATTTGACAAGGTGGCATCAGCTCCTGAAGACGAGAAAACCATAATCCTAAAGGACGGCTTTTTGAGAACAAAAAAACTCAAGGCGGAGCTCATAGCACCGCTGCTGGATCTGATCAAAAGCAAAAAGAGGCATGTCAAGGTGATTGGTGTTGCAAAGACGTCAAGACTCATGTTTCTTCTAAAGGCCGCAATGATATGTGAACGGCTGTTTCCAGATGACATGATGGGCTACGTTGAGGTTCCGCTGGACATTGAAAACATGGCGTACCGGTGGAGCGGTCACGGGATGCTTGACCCAAAAACGGCAGTCCCGCTTGATTATGCCTTTGGAAGCCTGTACATAGCAAAGCTTGCAAGATACAAGAACCTGTTTGTTACAGTGGAGATTCCAAAAGACCTCAGGCACAACATCCCGATATACACAAACGGAGAGATCAACGAGATCATGGGTCATCTTGCAAAGGATTCTGCCAGCTCATATCCTGTAATCGGATATCCCCAAACCATAATGAAGGCCCACGAGTTTGCCGCAGGTCTCGGATTGCCGGCATCCATTCTGAGAGACTCCATAATAAGGGGGCTCGTCAAAAACACGGATGCAGATCTGACAAGGTACGTCCGGGACGCCATATTTCTTGACGAGTCAATAGATAAGGGATCACTGGGTGGAAGGGCATGAACGAGGAGGACGTTGTAGGAATTTTCGTAGGGCTGGAAAGCTCATCAAACGAGTACATTGCGTATCTCATCGCCCCATACCAGCCGGAATTTCCAATAGAGATAGGGGACCTGCTATTGATCAAAAGCACCAGCAGCGGCCAGATGGTGACCCGGGTGATGGACTATGTTCCGCGAGGCGAATTCATGACATCAATGGGAGAGAGATGGCTCAACGAGATAACATCACAGGGTGAAATAGACGCAGTCGGCCAGGACATCAAGAGGAGTAAAATCAGCTACCGCGTAAGGATAAAGGTGCTCGGATCGATATATGATGGGGTGTTTTCCCCCGGTCTCAGACGAATACCCCAGATTACGAGCAAGGTCAGCATACCGGACAAAGACGAGTTCAAAAAAATCATCACGGGTGCCGTGCAGGGAGGAGAAGAAGGAGAAAGGGAATCCGACGATGTCTACATAGGAAATCACGCGCTCAACGGCGATGTCCGGATATATTTTAACCAGAGTCATCTCAACTCAAAGAGAACGTTCGTCTTTGCCAGGGCAGGATACGGCAAAAGCAACCTCATGAAAATCATATGCAGAGAATGGAGGCCAGATAACGGCGGGCTTTTGGTCTTTGATCCGGAAGGAGAGTATGCGGTAACTGACAAAAAGGGAAGGCCCGGCATAATGGATGCACGCGGTGCCATACTTCTTACCAACCAGAAGGTCGATGACAATCTGGCCAACGTGCACCGGGACATAAAGCTTGATCTTAGAACCGTATCACACAAGATGGCAATACCCATTCTTGTAACCCCGGAAAAACATGAAAACGTCTTCTTTAACAAGGTGATGGGAATGGAAAGGAACGTTTGGTCACGACTGGTAAGCCTGCTACATGACAAAGGATGGAACACCGGCCAACAGGAAATCAACGAACTGATCACGAGAAATCATCAGGATGGTTTTGGCGATGATCAAAATGGGAGAAGCGTGGTTACGCAGGCCATAATCAACAACCTTGTACCTGCAGTTCAGAGGCTTCACAGTCCGGGATCAAACACGCTTGATATAGTCAAAAATGCGCTGCGTCGCGGAGAGGTTGTCATATTTGACATATCCAGAATAGATTCCCAGACTGCCAGGGATGTAAGCTCCATAATAATCAAAAGCGTCTTTGAGGAGAACAAGAGCAACTTTATCAAGCATGGAGGAAACAACCTGATAAAGGCCACGTTTGTTCTGGAGGAGGCACATACCGTACTGTCAGAATCATACAGGGGTGCCCCGTCTGCATTCGTGGAGCTGGCAAAGGAGGGAAGAAAGTACAGCCTCGGCGGTATATTCATAACACAGCAGCCTGGCTCCATACCGCCTGAGATAGTCAGCCAGGGTGACAATTTTTTCGTGTTTCACCTGCTCAGCAAGGCAGACCTAAAGTCGCTGTCAAACGCAAATGCCCACTATTCAGACGACATCATAACCCAGATTCTAAACGAGCCGATTCGTGGAAAGAGCTACATGTGGACGTCCCACCAGCCGTTTGTGATCCCGATAACGGTCAGAAATTTTGAAGATCCAGAACTGGCTACTCCCAACAAGAGCATCGACATCCAAAACGACAACAACATCCTCAATGACATAGTCGACGGCCTGGTTCGGGAATCAAACGATCCACTGTTAATGTCGATACGTGACAAGCTATACGAAGTTGAAAATGATGGAGGTAATGGAAAAGAGAAAACCATAAGACTATACAAGAAGCTGACAGAAGATGAAAAAAGGTATCTCAAGGAAAGAAACTGCCTGGCACCATCATACAATGACAATGACTATGCAGTATCATATCGTTGTTATGACAGCCTGCGGGATCACGGCAGTATTACTGGATCATAGCCATTACCTTTCTCTTGAATTTTTTGGAATCAAAGTCCCTCCATGCTGACATCCTTTGGCTTCTTGGAATCGCCCACCTTTCCTTCCAATAGTCGGCCATATCCGCAAACGGCCTGTCAAACCACACGGGCCGCTTGCCGTTTTGTATCACGTTGTCCAGGTTTCTTGCCAGCGGAAACAGGTATACGTCACGCCTTATGCCGTGTGTATGAAATTCCTTCAATCCGAGATGTGTGAACGCCTTTTTTAGCAGTCTGATCTTGCGGGATGGTCCGTGCCCGTAGCTGGTAGACGTGTCAACCCCCATCCCTTCAAGCATGGAGTAAACATCCCTGACAAGATACTCGGGCATATGAAACGTCCCCATTCCCTTGGTCTGCCCGATTCTTATGGCTACAGGCCGGTTCTCATATTTGAGACGGTCATACATGCTGCTTTTTCCAAATGCACTGGTAGTGGTTACAAAGAGAAGATCCGCCTTTAGTGTGCGCTTCTCCATCATGGTCTTGCACCCGCCATATTTTTTCCTGTACGTGCTTCTTACCTCGTTGCTGGTTACTGCCAGGGCAGCCATCTTTCCGCCTATGAGGTCGTTGTACGGCGGGAGGGCCCCGATCCTGCCTGCATTCATTGACATGTTGGCCCAGTAGTCAAGATCCTTTTTTGGTATGTTCAGATAGTCGTCTCTTGCCCCCATCCGTAGCAGCGGGCTCTGCATTTGTATCAGACCAAACGGCATGTCATGTGCCCTGTCCCATATGATAAACCGGATCTGTCTGCCATATGCCCTCTGGTATGGCATGCTCCACCATACAAGGTTCCACCAAAAGAACAGCTTTGACTCAAACGATTCCGGCCTGACTTGACGTATCTCCAGATCAATGTCCCCTGGAATTATCTCAGAACCGTTGCGGCAGAACTTCATTGCGTGCCTTGCAAAACCGGCCAGGAACCTTTGATGTTCTGAAATCTGGGCAAGCCTGGCGTTCTCTTGAACCTTTTTGTATGTGGTTTTGTCTTCTTTTGGAAGTCTCAGATGCGGGTTTACCGAAAACCCGCTCTTGTTCATAAACTGGACTATTCTTTTCTTTAGCTCAAGTTCTGACTTTTCAAGCCTCCTCCCTTCAGGTAGCCGTTTCAATCAATCACTAAACTACAAGACAATAAGAACAATAATTCTATTTGCATTTTGCCTGAGAGGTGATCCGAAATTAGAAACCGTGCAAATCAATGCCAGGATTTTTCTGCACGTCTGCCAAGTAATTTTACAGACAGACAACTTGGTATTTGCAAGCATTTTGACCGGTTTGATGCAGATTCGTTCATGCGTGATCCGAATCTGCTAATTTCGAATCGCTTCTCAGAGATCCAGACTGCCATTACCCGTCAATTTTTGATATGGCATTGATAATCTCATTTTCTTGTTTTTCGACAAGTTCACAATATCGTCTGGCTGGCAAAGCAATTTCATCGTAATCGAGTTTGCCTATGTTGACCTCTTCCTCCAACTCAATAATTTTCTTCACATACGAATTACGATCCTTGATCGTTGCAAAAATATTCTGTACATCTTACTGCATGCTAACATCTAGATAGTTAATGCGTCCTGAATTAATGAGTGAATCATACACATCGTGATTTAAAAACGCCGCAACAAAATTGTATTTTTTACCACCATATTCTTTTGATACACGGGTATGTCGATTGCTTGTAAGTGCAGTCTTCCCATCGTCTAACTCCTTCAAAATATTCTCCGACACAAGGCACTTGGTTGATCTCAGATCAAGGTATCTTTTTACAAAATAATACACTGGCGATCCTCCAACTCCAAGTACTATTACCACATTCGTAATAAGCAACAGGCTGTCTTTTTTCTGTTTCATATGAAAATTAGTTCCACCCCTCATTAGTATCATTCTCCATCCATTTGGGGTCGCTTTTCCTGATCGCTTCTGTAGCCTCCCGGCTCCAGAACGCCATCCTGGGAGTCTCGGCATGCCTGATGTCAAGCGACCAGTGCGTCCTGCGCTCATTGTAGAACTCGATGAACTTGTCTACTTTGTCAAAGTGCGTCAGCTCCTTCTCAAGCGTCCCGAACCACCTCTCCAGCTTGCCGTTGGTCTGGGGGTGATGCGGACGCGAGTTGAGCAGGACGATGTTGCGCTCTAGTAGCTCGTTCTCAAACAGCGTGGGCATCCAGCTGCCACGGGGGATACCACGTCTGGCCGACGTAAAACAGCTGCCGTTGTCTGAGAGTATCTGGGCAGGCATCCCAAACTGCCTGATGGCCTTGCGGTAATAGGTTAGCCCCTGCCTAGAGTTAAAGTCACACCCCCAGCTGTTCAGGCATGAAAATCGCAACTGCAGGCAGATTCATGTCTGATTGCTGCCTAGGCAGGGACTATCCTATTACGCCTTGCGCAGCACCAAGACTGCGTTCTTCGAGGTCGCGTGCTCAAACACACCGAATCCGGTTATGCACCGCGAGGAATCGTCAAGATACGCCACCAGATTGAGCCCTCTCAGGCGTGGATCCTTCATATCGTGCCAGTCCACGTGCCACATTGCGTTGGAGTACTTGCGCTCATAGCGCAGCCATTTCTTTTGGCCCGACTTGGTATCTGATGCGGCAACGAGTCCCTGCTCCTTCATTATCCGATATACGCTGTTGTAGCTTATAACGTGACCTGCATCCTCAGCTAAGTGAAAAGTACCCCAGATCCTGCGTCATGGAGGGGGCTTGGGCTCCCTGATATAGATCCCCATGCACTCCTTGAACACCAGCATCGTCATGACATTCTGCACCCCGGGCCCCTCGCTGAGCAGCGCCCGGATAATTATCCACTCGTTGAACAGTACCATCGAATAGTAAAAGCACAGCATCCTGGCTGCCAGGTCGACGGTCCGGGTCTTGGCCCTGCACTCCTCTAGCTTGGCGTATCCTGTCTCGATTCCCCACCTTGAGGAGTACAGCTCGATCCTGATCTTGGGACAGTTCGTTGCAAACCCGATGAACTTTTTTTCCGGCCTGTCCTCTGCCGCATCCACCGGCTTGTTGTCGTCCCCGGACTTTTTCCTGTCCGTTATTATCATCGTATACGTGGCCGAATCCGTGTTGTTCTCGATTATGTTTCCGGATACCCGGGATCTCTTATCGTCATCGAACTCGCTGAGTGCTGCGACCACGTTGCCCGTGTTCCTGCACGGCATCAGGAACTTTACTCCCCTCTCCTGTAGCATGGCAATCACCTCGACTGAGAAGAACTCGCGGTCAAGCAGCAGAAGGCGCACCTTGATTCCTGCCCTTTCAAGCTGGTCAAGGATCAAACCGGCCGATTCAGGCACGGAATCGAGCCTTTTTACGTGCAGCACGCCCAGTGTCAGGCCCAGCCCGTCGTCGATGCACTGTACAGTGATGTACCTCTCGGCGTATGTGGTCCCGTCCTTTTTCTTCTGGCGCGACAGGTTCTCATCTGGCCTTCTGTCATAGCGGGAGATCTTGTGCAGGTCTATTGCTATTGTCAGCCCGCACTTGGGAATCCTTTTGGCCCTGCTTAATCTTTCACACTGCCGTTTTATCTGCGCCTCAAAGGCCTCCTGCGCGGCCTCCGGGGTGGTCGCCTTGATCCTGTAGGCGTGCCACCTGGCAGAGGGCCCGGCGCCGCTTGTACACCCCGTGGCGTTGATGCATCCGCCCACCGATGCGTCACTGAGGGCGCCGCGCATCATGCCGCGGTTCAGGTCGTCGATCCCGTATATGGCGTTGTGTTTCCCGGACATTCTGACGCACGAGAGCATGTTCCTTCCGCCATCTGCAACATGTTCATATATGCGCGGGTTGTTCTCAAGATCGCGGCACTGTCTGGATTTTTGCTTCAACAAAAACCACGGGGCCGCACCCCAATTGATCTGTTTGCATCTGATAGTATTGTCAAAACGGTCTAAATTTCTTGGTTTTCTGCCTGACTGGAGTACTTTTCACTTAGCTGCATTTAGGACGAATTCAAGCAAAAAAATCGAGTTATGCAACAAACTAGGGTGCGCCGCAAGGATCGGCGTGCAGGTGGAGGTGGCCTGAGGTGAATTAGGCGACAGCCCCGTGCGCACCATGCCGATGTACTGCTTGGCGTGCAGGTGGAACACCGCCTCGACCTCGTCGTTTGAGGGCGGCGGCGATGCGGGTCTGTCGGGGCTCTTCTGCACGTGTATCACGCCGGTCCTTTCGGACTCGGCGCACAGCCTGCCCACGTACCGGGGTGTCACCTCCAGCTCCGCTGCTGCTGCCTTGCGGCGTATCTTATCTGTCGTTCCGTAAGCGTTGTCTTTCTCATCGTTTTTCTTGATCGGTAAAGGGCAAAATATTCCTTGGTTTTTGTCAAAATACTAGCCGAACCTAATTTCTGTATAAGATATTAATCCAGAGAGTTGATTCGAAATTAGCAAATTCGAGTAATACATAAGCGGATTTACTTGCATCAAGTCGATTAAAGTGCCTGCAGATGACAAGTTGCCTGTAAGTTACCTGACAAATGTACAGAAAAATCCGGGCAATGGTTTGCGTGGCTTCTGATTTCGGATCATTTCTCAGGGCAGGCCGCCCATTGATCTGGCCGCGTTTCGCAAAGCCGTCCCGAACAGATCCGGGATCTCCTGCTACGCATGCCCCCCGTCGACCGTCCTGAGGTAGGCATCAACGACCTCATCGGAGCTACCCTCGGCCAGCACCTTTCCGCCGTGCAAAAATATGGCCCTGTCACAGAGACGCTTTATCTCACCGGCGTTGTGGGATACGTAGATTATAGTCTTCCCCCTCTCCTTGAACTCCATGAACTTGTTAAAGCTCTTCTCCTTGAACCTGACGTCGCCTACGGCCAGCACCTCGTCGACTATCAGGATGTCCGGATCTACCTGGACGGCTATGGAAAAGGCAAGCCTTGCGCGCATGCCAGAGGAGAAATTCTTCAGCTTTGTGTTGAGAAACCCCTCCACCTCTGCAAACTCTGCTATGTGCTTTATCTTTTTGCTGATCTCGCGCTTTGTGAATCCCAGTATGATTCCGTAGAGCAGTATGTTGTCCCTGGCCGTCAGCTCGGGATTGAACCCTATGCCAAGCCCCAGAAACGGTATGATCCTTCCCCGCGAGACCACGCTGCCTGCGTCCGGCGAATAGATCCTCGAGATGATTCTCAGCAGCGTCGTCTTCCCGCAGCCGTTCAACCCCACTATGCCGAACATCTCCCCCCTTTTTACCGAGAACGAGACGTCATCAAGCACGCGCAGCCTTTTGCCCCTTCTGGCCCCTGGTCCGATTGCAGACGTCAGGTACTCAAACAGCGTGGTGTGCTGCTCGCCGCCGATCATAAAGTCCTTGGAGACGTTTTTTACCTCTATTGCGTTCATGTCCATGCTCCTACAGATGCTCCACCAGTTTCTTATCCTTGATCCTGAAGACAACGTATCCTGCAACGAATATGGCTGCAGTCGTGCCGATGATGTAAAGCGTGGCATACAGCGTGGGAAGCCTGTCGTACAGCACTAGGTCGCGGGCCGCGTTGAGAATGGCTGCCATCGGGTTCAGCTGGAGTATCGTACGGATGTTGTCTGGGAACATGTTCAGGTCATACAGTATGGGGGACAAGAAAAAGCCCGCATGCACGATGACCTGCCAGATGAACTCCATGTCGCGAAAATACACGTTCAGCACGGAAAGGAGCAGCGAGAAGCCCAAGGCCATGATGAACAGGTCAAGCAGGACAAGCGGAAGGAGGACTCCAGTCTGCGGCGGGACGAACTGAAAGGCGGCAATAAACACCCCAAAGGCTGCAAACTCGAACGCCATCATGATAAACGAGGTCAGACAGGTACTGATGACCAGTATCTCCCTTCTAAAGTAGATGCTAGTCACCACGTCGGATCTTTGCAAAAAGCAGGTCGTCGACGCGGTTGTTGCACGGCTGAACATGTACCATATGATGAGGCCCAGCAGCAGGTAGAGAGGATAGTATTGGATTTCGCTTTTGAAGATGTTGGTAAACACGAAATACAGGACCGCCAGCATTATAGCAACGGTCACAAGTAATTGAGGGCTTTGACCGGCGATCTGTAAATGTACTTGTACATGCTAAGGTGGGCAAACGACACCGTCCTATAATATTCGGATATGGCATGCCGCAGCTCGCTGATTTTCCTGTACACTATCCCCCTGAAAACAAAATGCTTGCCCAAGTTCCAGCATTCTTCCACGATATTGAGGTACGGCGATCCTTTCGGGATCATTATCAGTTTGACATAGGGATGGTCGACCAGATATTCTGCGACATCAGTAGATCTGTGCACACTCCACCTGTCGCAAAAGACGGCAACCTTACCAAACTTGGCGCGCAGCGCCTCCAGACATTCTATGAACTGCACCGACGTAAAGGATCCCGTAAACGTCCTGAACAGCCTTCTGCCGTCTTCTGCGATGCTTCCAAACACGGCCACCTTTGTGTGGTCTCCAGAGTACGATGCCACGCTTCTGGTGCCGACCGGACCCCACACGTATCTGTCATATGCGCCCTGCACGAAGAACGCCTCATCAGATGACACCAGCGTAAAACCGTCGTTTTTCAGGCACGGAATACGCACGTTTTCAAGATACCACTGCCACGAGTATACCGAGCTTGGGGTGGCATGGTTGACATGTATGTTTTGCACCTTGCGGCGCGACAGGCCATGCTGGCGCATCATTCTCCGGACATGCTCTATGCTGTATTCTGTCCCGGTGGCATCCCTTATGTCATCGCGTACCGTCATGACATCGGTACTTTTGCATGCAGTAGACAGATCCATTATGGCTGCAATACTTTTCCTGTCCACCTTTGGTCTGCATCCGGAACGGGGAAGATCCCGGAGACCGTCTATGCCGCCCTCCGAAAACCTCGCCAGCCAGTTACGCACGGAATTCTCACTGCACCGGATCTTTCTTGCAGTCTCGGGTACGCCCATGTCGTCTTCTAGCACAAACATCAGCGCCATGATCTTCTTGTAGACTTTGGCATCCTTTTCTTTGCGCATGGCCTCTGACAGGATGTCTGTTTCTTTTGCCATACATACTGCGCCAGTTACGTGATCATTATACTTTTCGAATGACCTTGTTTTGGCTCAAAGACTTATGCTCGTTGCTATAAAAGCGGCTCAAGAAACGTCCAAAAAAATCCCAGAACCGAGTTTTTATACCGGATTTTAATGTCCGCGACGGCCATTGCCATTATCTGGGAGCGGCGCCGGACTATCTCATTGAGCAGGTTTTCAGACACGATCTTTACAAATTGCATCAGATTATTATATCATCAGTTCCCGGCAGTCTTCAGATGTAATCAGACTCATGGCAGTGCGGATGGTGGCATGCAGATCCGCATGTCGCCTCCACCTCCACGAGTCGGTTGCTTCTGGGAAGACTGATGGAACCACCTAATTTAAGTACCCATTCGGTATCGCATAGACATGGATAGCACTATCAGAGAAACATCAATCAAGATATTAGAATCATTGAAAAAAACTTTGGAAAAAGGCAATTTGAGTAATGCTCATAATTTTGGCACTATTCTCACTGAAATTTCGGTTATGCTGGATTCGAAGGTGGGAGTCTTTATTGGCGAAATCGTCGAGTCTTCTTTCCTACAGTTATTTAGAGAAGCATCCACGTATGAGATTAACAGTGAGGAACATACCAAAGAAATACAAGCGTTGAATTCGTGTGTGAATGATTTGATAAGTGCGATCAGATCCGGTGAAGACAACAATATTTATTCTGCTCTGCTTGAACTCAGGTTTTATGCAACAAAAAGTCAGTATGACATGCCTAGTAAATACAAGCGTCGTCCTACTCGGTTTAGGTGAAAATGGTGGTTTCTAAGAACTGGGATAAAAAGGAGCAAGAAATTGAGCAAGAACAACATGAACTCCATTCGATATTAAAACGCGATCAGAAAAACATGTTAGATACAACAGGATATGAGAACTTTAGCAGTTATGATGTTGAACGTTCTTCAATACTGAGGAAACAATACACCGATGAGACAGAGCAGGCACGACTTGTTGCATACGTACAATTCTTACTAGAGCGGGAAGAAAGCCAAGCAGAAGAAATTTCGAAAATGCAAAAAGAAATCTCGGAGCTGCAGAAGAGTCATAGGCGTATGCATCTTGATGACCTGCTTGAACAAAACGAGATCAGCAGAAAAGCGTTGGAATCCATTCTTGGCAACGAATCCGATGATGTGGACACAACATCCCTTGATGGGCTACTGAAGGATTATGTAGATCCAGAACAAAATTCACAAGAGTTGGTAAGATCTGTCAGGGATAACTGATAACAGGTTGGTTTACTACGATACCAATGTTTGGGTATCCTACATGCTAGGTGACAAAGACGCCTATTATGCCCACTGCAAGCCTTTGGTTGAGAATGTAGAAAACAGGAAAAAAATTGCCGTCGTTTCATATTTGGTAATCATTGAAGTCATACATGTATTGAGACAAAGAATCACTGAGAAAAGCAAGTTTGTCGGTGATGGGAGAATAGAGCGCGATGGAATCATTGCCAGAGCAAATGCCCTTGTAGTCGAGTTTATATCCATTATAGACACATTGTCCAAAGAACAGAAAATAATCATAGCAAGATCAGGCCAAAAAATCCACGAACATCACCACACAGTCATGAAAAAAATGGTGGGTTATTTTGGACATGTCAGAACTGTAAGCATGTGCCCTAATTGTAAAAAAAGGTGGGCTGGCAGAGAAAGCCAGATTAATTGCCCGTCATGCAAAAGCGGCCACAGGTTGCTAAGCAAATATCAGTACAAGGCATTGGGCCACGCAGACATGGAACAGGGGTTGTTTCCTAATTCACTTCATGCTGCCTCCACCGGTATCCCGAGATTTGCGGCACACTTGAGTCTGTTTAGCACCTCAAGGTTCCACCCTATTGCCTTGCACAAACCGAACCTTCGGCGGGTAGATGCCTTTCTGAACCTGCACATCAGCCTGTGGTTCTCTGCCTCTTCTGCACCAAAGATTCCCTCTATTGTTGCGCGCATCTTGTAGGATTCCGGATCAAACATCTTGGAAGCTTCCTTTCTGTGTTTCTTTTTGGTGTGGACTGCATTGGCCCTTAGTTTGATGTTTGGTTTCATTCCAGATTCCTTGAGGAGCCTTACGTTCTCATCTGAATCGTATCCCCTGTCGGCGTTGAAGATGCCGGAGAATCCTAGTCCGATCCTCTTGATCTTCTGCAACAGTGATCTTAGGACGGTGGTGTCTGCCATTTTGTCCGAGGTAATCTGGCATGCCAGGATTACCTGCAGGCCCAGTACGGATGCCACATGCCACTTTAGGTACTGTTTGTAGGGCTTGGCCTTTCTCTTTCTTTCGGCCTTTTTTGCACCCGATTCGTGCGTAATATCGGCCTTTTTGTCCGTCTTTTTTGGCTTGAGATCCTTTCTCTTTTTGTTCTTGTCGTACCTGTCAGTAACGACGCCGGTGCTGTCGGCTGCAAGCTTGAGTGCAGACATGTCAAATCCTGCAAGGCATCTGCGTGCAGTCTCTGATATCATCCCCTCAAGCCACTTGCCAGGAATCTTTGGCAGGAACTTGCACAGGGTGACGTGGTCTGGCACCGGTTCGTCGTTCCAGCGAGGCAGTTTTAGAAAGTGCGCAAGACACTGCGTGTCACGGTACGTCAGATCTAGGCAGACCATCAAAATGCACAGGCAGGCCAGCTTGTCACGGCTGTGGACTGTCGGCCGTCCCGGTCCGGAACTGACCTTCTTTACGGGACATGGGTTCTCCACTATCAAAGAAACTATATTGGATAGGAGAAACACCATTTCTTGGGTGTGGGCAGCATGGTAATACTTCCAGTACCCATCGCGTCTCTTATGTTCCGTCATTAGAGAACCACGCCCGTTCTGATCAATATAGTGTAGACTCTAGAAAATTAGACTAAATTGCCGAATTAGGAAACAACCCCCATGGAACATGCATATCTTGCCAGATGCAGCTCTGTTCCATTATTCTACTCCACGGACAAGTCATTTGGTGATTTGAGAAACGATTCTGACTTTGGCCAAACAATTTTTAAAATAATTCCAAATCCCTCAATACGTGGTCATTTCTCATGATTATCCTCAGTAGACTTTATGCGTAATCGACCGTGATTAAAAATTCCGCGGGGTTTTCCGGGCGTGGATGCATCGATCAGATCAAGCTACCGCATGCGGATATATCATGACGCGCGCAAAAACCTGCTCGTGCCAAAAAGACGTGCGCAACCTTACAGCACGGTGATGTGCCCCGCTGACAAGTCAGAAAAAAGGCGGCCCGTACCGCCGCACGTCATATGTCAAGCAGATGGCGGTACTTTTTCTTTTCTAGTATCGTCTTGAGGTTCTCAAGACCCGTAATTACCTGCATGAAATAGTTTAGATCCTTGGCAGTTCCGCCAAACGGCGTGGTCAGGATGGCATATTTCTTGAACTTCCCTATGTGGTGCTCCACCTTGACGCGGACCCTGCTGATCTGCTTGCGGCGCCTCTTCTGCGTTTTGGTGAGCTCCCCGTCTTTGGGCTTCTTGGGAGGCTGCTTGTGTATGGCGCCCGGAAGCATCTTTTGGATGCCCTCAAAGCCCAGGTCGCTGTAAACTGTAAATGCACTTTCAGGATCGTCGGCGTTTTCTGCTTTCTTCATTGCTTTTGTGTGCCTTCCAAAGTCCGGGACACCTCCCGCGTTCATCAGGCCCTTGTCGTTGACGCTGCCGTCTACAGTCTCGCTGCAGTCCAGCGCAAGGCTGTCCAGATTCGTGGTGACCAGCGTGTTGAACATGTGCCGCTTTTTTCTTCCCGAGTATCTGGTCTTTCTTGCGGTCCTGTCCCCGGGCCTGTCTACCGGAGTCAGGGTACCGTCAATCAGGAGCGTCTTTTTTGGGATCAGCTCCTCGTATGAGGTCACCTACCCCTCACAATAGGGTAAACATTACTGACTGTGCCTGATCCTTATACTATGATCGCGTAGACTAGGCATTATGAAAGGTCAACTCCTCACATGCTGCAAGAACGAGGCATCTACAGCATCGCCCACGGAGACGCTAAGGAACCTAAAAAAGGACCTCAAGGAGCGTGACAATATCATTGAGGAGCAGGGCAGGACCATCAAGGAGCAGGGCAGGACCATTGAAAAGCTAAACAAGACCATCAAGGAGCAGGGCAACAGGCTCCGATACTACGAGAACGAGAACTCGCCCCCGTCGGCGGACTCGCTGGCGTGGAAGGAGCAAAAGGCGCAGAGGAGAAAGGAGAGGGCCAGGTCCGATGCTGCAGCCGGGAAGGACGGCGCCAAGGACAGGAAAAAGCCCGGCGGCCAGAAGGGCCACAAGGGCGTATCACACATCCACCGGCCCACCAAGGTGCAAAGGCACGACTTTCCGGGTGGACGGGCGCCGGAGTGCAAGTGCGGCACCACCACGGAGATCGCAAAAAGACCGCAGACACGCGACATGATTGGATTTGAGATCAAGGCGATTGAGACTCGCCACGAGTCGCAGAGGGCAGTATGCCCAAAGTGCGGCACGTATCATATTGCCCCCAACGGCCTGCCCCGATGCGGCAACTACGACACGAGCGTGGTCACAGCCGTCACCAAGCTGCGCAGCGAGGGCGTTCCATACAGCAGGATCCCAGGCATCCTGTCAGATATCACGGGTGTGGACATGTCAAAGTCAACTGCAATCAACAACGTGGGGCGCGTCTGCGACGCCGCAAAGGCGCCTGCTGAGGCCATCGCAGAGGAGGTAAAAAGCTCAAAGACCGTCTGCATAGACGAGACGGGGATCAACCTGGCAGGCAAGACGGGGTGGGTGTGGACCATACTGTCAGCAGCAGGCATACTCATGATATACAACAATACAAGGAAGGCCCTGGTTCTGGACCAGTACATGAGCGGGTACAAGGGCGTCGTCACATCGGACGGATATCCCGCATACAAGAGGTTCGATCCGGGGGGAAGGCACCAGAGGTGCTGGGCGCACGAGCTGCGAGCCCTCCTGTATGGTTCGCAGAAAAAGGGTGCCCTGCTGTTTGCAGGGATCCTGTACCGGCAGGGGCAGCAGCTGTTCGGAGACGCCAAGACGTGTCTGGAAGGACAGGACGAGCTGTCCAAGGTGGATCTCCTAGATCTTGAGGAGAGGACGGGGATAAGAGCTGCCGACGGGCTGATGGGCAGGCACTCGCCGGAGCTGCGCCCCGCTGTTTGAGTCCATGATGCGCAACGTCCTGTTCGGATACAGGGATGTGCAGGACGAATCGCTGAAATCCCTTGTCAGGAGGATGTACAATGCCCTGCCTGGCCTGTTTGCGTTCCTGGAATACGAGGGCGTCGAGCCCACCAACAATTCCGCAGAGCGGGCGCTGCGCCCCGTCGTGCTGCAGGACAAGATAAGCGGACAGATCAAGGGCGGCCTGGTATGGATGAACAGATACGGATGGCTCAACACATGCACGTCGACGTGGAAGCTGCAGGGCAGGTCCATCATGGCTGAGGTAGCCAAAATAATCTAGGGGTAGGTGACCTCATACCGCTATTTTTAATAATCTGACTCGATTTAACCATGATATCAGAATGAACGTCTTATGCGTCTCCATACTGCAGGGCATCCATGCCAGAGCCTTGGTGATCATTGGGGGGGGGGGTTCCCGACGGCGGGGCAGGGATCGAGGCGGAACGGCTCGGGTCTTGCGGCTGTGATGGATTTGTATGCGGTCATGACCCTGGCGGCACAGGGGCCTGTCCGTACGGAATCTGTACCAGTACGGCATGCGGCCGGACATCCTTGCCGGATGCAGGCAACTACGGACGGTACGGCGGGGGATGCATATGCACATGAGGCACCGCGCCCGTACTGAATCCGTGGCATGCGGCCTGCCGCATCTGCGGTGCCCGTCACATCGGGCCTCTGCAAGTGCACCCGTCCTGTACCTGGTGCTCATCGCAGCTGCCGTCTCATGCTTGGCCGTCGCTGGTGGCCTGCAGGAGGCATATGCACAGAGCTCGGTCGAGGTGTCCCCGGTTGGGGATTTGGAAAACAATAACTCCAGGCTGCTTGACGGCGCCACCGGCGTGGACGTCTTTACGATAGGCGACAGGACCTACGCCGTAGTGGCCGCCCGCGACGACGACGGCATCCAGATTGTAGATATCACCAACCCTGCCAGTCCGACTGCCGCCGGGAAACTGGGAGATGATAACTCCAGGCTGCTTGACGGCGCCCACGGCGTGGCCATCTTTACGATAGGCGACAGGACCTACGCCGTAGTGGCCGCCCGCTTCAGCGACGGCATCCAGATTGTAGATATCACCAACCCTGCCAGTCCGGCTGCCGCCGGGAATCTGGCAGACACTGAGGGCGACAACGAGCTGCTGCTTGACGGCGCCCGCGGCGTGGACACCTTCACGATAGGTAGCAAGACCTATGCCGCAGTGGCCTCCTTCATCGACGACGGCATCCAGATTGTAGACGTCTCCAACCCTGCCAGTCCGGCTGCCGCCGGGAATCTGGGGAATACCGGCTCCCTGGAGCTTGACGGCGCCACCGGCGTGGACGTCTTTACGAAAGGCGGCAAGACCTATGCCGCAGTGGCCTCATGGCTTGATGACGGCATCCAGGTCGTAGACGTCTCCAACCCTGCCAGTCCGGCTGCCGCCGGGAATCTGGGAGACCGGGGTATCCGGGAGCTTGACGGCGCCATCGGCGTGGCCGCCTTCCAGAGGGGCAGCAAGGCATTTCTGGCAGTCGCCTCCGTTGATGACGACGGCTTTGAGATTGTAGACGTCACCAGTCCTCACGGTCCGACTGCCGCCGGAAGGCTGGATGATGATGGTTCCCGCCTGCTTGACGGCGCCTACGGCGTGGACGTCTTTACGATAGGCAGCAGGACCTATGCTGCAGTGGCCTCCTCCGTCGACGACGGCATCCAGATCATACACGTCTCCGATCCTACCGCTGCCCACACCGTTGGCAAGCTGGGAGATAATAACTCCCTGGAGCTTGACGGCGCCACCGACGTGGACGTCTTCACGATAGGCGGCGGCACCTACGCGGCAGTAGTGTCCCAAAACGACGACGGCCTCCAGATGGTAATTATCGGCAAGCAGGGAGCTCCGGAGTTTGCATCGGCTACACTAGACGACAACACGGGCACCATGACGATCACCTTCAGCGAGGTCATAGACGTCTCGGATACGGACCTCTCAAAGATATACGTCAGTGATGCAGGCCAGACCAACGGGGTGTCTATGAGCGGGGCCACCTTTGATGATGCGGTGCCGGACTCGGAGACGATATCGATTACCCTTACACGGGCACAGCTGGACGGCATAGCCGCAATGAGGGTCCCGCAGCTTGACATCGCGGCGGGAGCGGTGGAGGATCATGCCGGACATCACATAGGCACCGCACGCGACAAAACAGTCACGACGGCCAGCCCGGACAGCCCAATCCCCGCCGGAAGGCTGCCTGACGGTGCGGGGTTGTATCTTGAAAAGTCACGCGGCGTGGATACCTTTACAATAGGAAGCAACGCCTACGCCGTCGCCGTCTCCAGCACCGAGGACGGCCTCCAGATCGTGGATATCACCAATCCCGCCCGCCTGACTCCCGCCGGAAATATGAGGGATGCACACAACAGCCTGCTTGACGGCGCCCGCGCCGTGGACACCTTCACGAAAGGCAGCAAGACCTACGCCACAGTGGCCTCGCATGCCGAGGACGGCATCCAGATTGTCGACGTCTCCAATCCGGCCAGCCCGAAGCCCACCGGCAATATGGGCGTTTATGCCTCTTCCCGCCTGCTTGACGGCGCCAACGGCGTGAGCAACTTTAAGATCGACGGCGGCACCTACGCGGCAGTCACCTCCCAGTACGACGGCGGCCTCCAGATCATAGATGTCACCAAGCCCAACAATCCGGCAGAGTCCGGGAGGCTGGAGGATAGCACCTCGCGGCTGCTTGAGGATACCTCCTCTGTGGACACCTTCAGGAGGGGCGGCTCCACATATGCAGTAGTGGCCTCGTGGGGGGATGACGGCCTTGAGATCATAGACGTCAGCAACCCGTCCAGTCCTGCAGAGACGGGACGGCTGGCAGACGACAATGACGTGCTACTCAGGGGAATCCGCGCCGTGGATGCATTCGAGGCGGGAGGCTCTGCATACGTGGCAGTGGCGTCACATGGTGAAAACGGCCTCCAGATCGTGGACGTCTCGGATCCTGCCAATCCGTCACCTGCCGGAAATCTTGTAGATGCCAGCAACCGGCTGCTTGGCGGGGCCAGCGGCGTGGAGATATTCGTGGTGGACCAGGCAATCTACGCCGCAGTGGCCTCCCAGTCTGACGACGGCCTCCAGATCGTGGACGTCTCGGATCCGGACAATCCCGCAGAGGCCGGATCCCTGAGGGACGGCCCGGGACTCTCGCTTGACGCGGCCCGAGATCTGTCCGTGTTCACCCGCAACGGGGATACGTACGCCGTGGTGGCCTCTGACACGGAGGGCCTCCAGACAGTAAAGCTTGCAGAGGCCCCCAACAGCCCGCCGGTGGCACCCGATGAGACGGCCACCACTGCAGAGGACACGCCTGTAACCATAACGCCTGCCATATCGGATCCCGACACATCGGACACCCCGGTGATATCAGCAGTAGTGGATCCGCCCAACGGGTCTGCAACCCATGACGATGATACGATAACGTATACTCCAGATCAGGACTATGAGGGTACGGACACGTTCGAATATACCGTAAGTGACGGCACCGGCACCACACAGGGCACGGTAACGGTAACAGTCACGCGCGACAACAACGATCCCGTTCTGGGTACCATAGGAGACCAGACGGCTACTCCGGATGTTCAATTAACCATAACGCCGACTGTAACTGACGCCGATCCTACCGATACGCACACGTACTCGATATCTCGCGGCACGCTGCCGGCAGCCGCCGCATTTACTGCATCTGACGGCACCCTCGTCTGGACGCCCGTATCGGCTGATGCCGGGCAGACTCACGAGGTTACAATAACGGTAAATGATGGCCGCAGCGGTACCGACTCGGAGACATTTGACATAGTTGTGCCCGCCGCAATCACGCTTACCCCGGTCGGGAGTCTGGACGACAGCCCGCAACTGCTACTTCACGGCGCCTTTGGCGTGGACGTATTCACGATAGGCAGCAACACCTACGCGGTCGTCGCCTCCGAATACGATGACGGCATCCAGCTAGTTGACATCACCAACCCTGCCAGTCCTGCAGCCGCCGGCAGTCTGAACGATACGGGTTCCACGGTGCTTGACGGCCCCCAGGGCGTGGACGTCTTTACGATAGGCAGCAACACCTATGCGGCAGTGGCCTCCTTCGTCGATGGCGGCATCCAGATCATAGACATCACCAACCCTGCCAGTCCTGCAGCCGCCGGCAGTCTGACCGATACGGGTTCCAGTGTGCTTGACGGCGCCCGCGATGTGGACGTCTTTACGATAGGCAGCAACACCTACGCGGCCGTCGTCTCCCTCGACGAAGACGGCATCCAGCTAGTTGACATCACCAACCCTGCCAGTCCTGCAGCCGCCGGCAGCCTGGACGATACGGGTTCCACGGTGCTTGGCGGCGCCCGCGGTGTGGACGTCTTTACGATAGGCAGCAACACCTATGCGGCAGTGGCCGCCGAATACGAAGACGGCATACAACTAGTGGATGTCACCAACCCTGCCAGTCCTGCAGCCGCCGGCAGCCTGAAAGAAGGTCAAGGTGGCTCTCAGGACCTTGACGGTTCATATGCTGTGGACACCTTCACGATAGGCAGCAACACCTACGCAGCAGTGGTTGGCGAAGCAGATAACGGCCTCCAGATTGTAGACATCACCAATCCTGCCAGTCTCACGGCCACGGGAAGTATAGGGGATACCGGCACCACGCGGCTTAAAAGTCCACGCGGTGTGGATGTATTCACGATAGACAGCAGTACTTATGCAATCGTTGCATCCGCCCATAACAACGGCATCCAGCTAGTTGACATCACCAATCCTGCCAGTCCTATCCAAGCCGGGAATCTGGGGGATACGGGCTCCTTGGAGCTCCTCAGTCCACGCGGCGTGGCCGTCTTTACAATTGGACAAGACGTCTACGCGGCAGTTGCCGCCTTTGGCGACCACGGCCTCCAGCTGGTGAGGCTGGGCGGGGAGGCAGAGACGCCCAACAGTCTGCCGGTGGCACCTGACGAGACGGCAACCACCGCAGAGGATACGCCCATTACCATAACGCCTGCAATATCGGATCCGGACACATCGGATACCCCGATGATATCGGCAGTAGAGAACCCGCCAAACGGGACTGTTATACATGATGATACCACCATAACTTATACGCCTGATCAGGGCTATACGGGCACCGATACGTTCGGATATACGGTAACTGATGGCACCGACTCTGTACAAGGCACGGTAACGGTAACCGTCACACGCGACAACAACACCTCAAAGGCAATATCTGACCTGCTAAGCATCTACCACGCAAGGCCAGACCTGCAGGCAGCATACCCGGAGGCCGGCTCCGGCGACGATATGACGAGACTACTCAGATGGGCATGGCAGTACGGAATTGTTGACTATCCTGCAGACCCCAACGGCCCACATGCAGTCCTGGGCCCGCACGCGCACACCTATGCACTGCTCTCCATATACGACGCAAGGCCCGACCTGCAGGCAGCATACCCGGAGGTCGTGGCAGGCGATCGTGACGCACTGACTGTCTGGGCGCGCGACTGGGGAATCAACGACTATCCGGATGATCCCGTGGGTCCTGCCGCAGTCCTGGGCCCGCACGCGCACACCTATGCACTGCTCTCCATATACGACGCAAGGCCCGACCTGCAGGCAGCATA
The DNA here is from genome assembly GCA_965214775.1 of Candidatus Nitrosopumilus sp. GTDB lineage: Archaea > Thermoproteota > Nitrososphaeria > Nitrososphaerales > Nitrosopumilaceae > Nitrosopumilus. Next base: position 1,161,530 of record OZ243974.1, read on the forward strand.
CCCGGAGGTCGTGGCAGGCGATCGTGACGCACTGACTGTCTGGGCGCGCGACTGGGGAATCAACGACTATCCGGATGATCCCGTGGGTCCTGCCGCAGTCCTGGGCCCGCACGCGCACACCTATGCACTGCTCTCCATATACGACGCAAGGCCCGACCTGCAGGCAGCATACCCGGAGGTCGTGGCAGGCGATCGTGACGCACTGACTGTCTGGGCGCGCGATTGGGGAATCAACGACTATCCGGATGATCCCGTGGGTCCTGCCGCAGTCCTGGGTCCGCACGCGCACACCTATGCACTGCTCTCCATATACGACGCAAGGCCGGATCTGCAGGCAGCATACCCGGAGGTCGTGGCAGGCGATCGTGACGCACTGACTGTCTGGGCGCGCGATTGGGGAATCAACGACTATCCGGATGATCCCGTGGGTCCTGCCGCAGTCCTGGGTCCGCACGCGCACACCTATGCACTGCTCTCCATATACGACGCAAGGCCGGATCTGCAGGCAGCATACCCGGAGGTCGTGGCAGGCGATCGTGACGCACTGACTGTCTGGGCGCGCGATTGGGGAATCAACGACTATCCGGATGATCCCGTGGGTCCTGCCGCAGTCCTGGGTCCGCACGCGCACACCTATGCACTGCTCTCCATATACGACGCAAGGCCGGATCTGCAGGCAGCATACCCGGAGGTCGTGGCAGGCGACCACACAGCACTGACTGTCTGGGCGCGCGACTGGGGAATCAACGACTATCCGGATGATCCCGTGGGTCCTGCCGCAGTCCTGGGTCCGCACGCGCACACCTATGCACTGCTCTCCATATACGACGCAAGGCCGGATCTGCAGGCAGCATACCCGGAGGTCGTGGCAGGCGATCGTGACGCACTGATCAAGTGGATACGGGATTACGGGATAACTGAATATCCGTCTGTCCTAGGCCCATATGCACACATCTATGGTAGAGACTAAATGTCTTAAAACGGGGGTTGTCGCCTAATTCCACCTGCCGGACTCAATCCGCACATTTTTCTGAATCTCCACCATTTTTGCACGCCTAGTCCGGATAACATCATATGATTTTCAGAAATTCTGATGAATTAGGCGACAACCCCCTTAAAACGTAACAGGCTCATGTATGAACACGATATCGCGTATCTGACACCGGCCGCATCCAGCTCGGAGATGACTGCTGCCGAAAAGAACTCGCGGTCTAGCATCACGGTAATAGCTCGGGCTCTGGAAGCTGCTCCTAATTTCAGGCACGAGTCTGCCCGGGAGGCCTCTCCGAGGTGGCAAAACCCATGCCTGAACTTCCAGAACCCGAGCTGCTACGCATCGCGACTCCGAGATCGACCCCCGCGCGGCGTGCAGAATCGATGATTTTACGCACGAAATCGGCCGTATCCTCAAGGGGTCGGCATGTGCAGTGTTCCCAGCACAAGGCGGCAGTGGCTCACTATACACTGTGTGGTGATGTACTGCTAAAAGACTATCGTCCCACTCTTCTTCTTGGAGCGGATCAGCTCCCTGAGAGGTGATCCAAAATTAGAAACAATGTAAATTTTTCATGTAATTTCACAGATAGTTTGTATATTGTTGATGTTTTGAGCCGTTCTATGCAAATTCGTTCACAAATAATCAGAGTTTGCTAATTTCGAATCAACTCTCTGAGATCGTCGGCAGCGAGCCCGAACGGCCAGTCCCACACGGAGGAGGACTCCATGACGTATTTGGCGTCCTCCGAAATCCCTGCAAACGCACTTCTTATCTCGCCGTCCTTGTTGCTGATTTTTGTGTTCCTCAGCACCTTGCCGCTCTTGTCCATCACCGCAACTTGGATGAACTCCTTGTACACGTCTAGGCCTACGTAGTATCCTCGGCTACCAATTGATCACAAAAAGGACAATTTTTTTCAACCAAAGGATCTAAGAGCTATTAGTCCCATATATACACATGAAAGGAAAGAAGGAATTACCGACGGGAACAGCGTTCCTGTACGGGATAGCAAGCAAGGACGAGCTTTTTAGGATGCACAAGTCCGAGAAGGACGCCAAGGCGGCAATCCGGCTCCTTGCATACCACATGAGAAAGTGCGGCGCGAGCATATATGATATTGCCGAGAAGCTGAGCAGGCCGTATGGAACCGTACGATACTGGCTGGTGCGTGCGCACAAGCATGGCCTGGAGGGCAGGTTTGACATAAAGCATGGCGCCCCGTGCAGGCTCGACAAGAAACAGCTTGAACGGCTGCGCGCAGACCTGATCAAGGGCCCGGACAACTGCGGCTTTAAGGCCACAACATGGACAGGGCCGCTGGTCATTGCCCACGTCAAAAAGAAGTTCGGCATCACGTATGCAGAAACGAGCATGTACGACCTGCTGCACAGAATCGGCTTCTCATGCAGAAAGCCCAGGCCAAAACACCCAAAATCAGCCTCAGAATCCGAGAAAAAGGAGTTCAAAAAAAAAGCTAGGCAGAGCGCAAAGTACTATTCAAAAAAGGGGTACACGGTAATGATAGGCGACGAGTCCATGTTCATACTGGGATGGAACGTCAAGAACAGCTGGTACCCCGTAGGAGAGCCGGTCTATACGCCCGTCAGCCTGTCCAGGAAGCGGTTCTATGTCATAGGGGCCCTCTCAAGAAACAGGTTTGACTATCGCTTTTACGAAAAGGCCAACACGGGAACGTTCTACAAGTTTCTCAGGACACTGCGCCGCAAGTACGGCAAGGTGTTGTTGTTTGTCGACAACGCATCGTACCACAAGTCAGCAGAACTCAATAGAAAGATGGCCAAGTGGAACGGGGACGTGGTGCTAAAGTACCTGCCGCCGTACGCGCCGGAGCTTAACAACTCGGAGGGGCAGTGGCGCGGGTTCAAAAAGGCGACTTCAAACTGCCTTTACAAGACCGTCAAGGAGATGCAGAGATCACTGCGCAGTATGACGCGCAGGGGCGAGATAAAGGTGGTAAAGATGAACAAATAGCTGACGTAGATACTACGTACTGCTGCTACACCGCCTTTGGTTTCACGCGTGTCCTCTTTTTTGCGGTAATCTGCATGTTTGCATTGCCTCTTATCTTGGCACCGCCTGAATTTCGTCTTTGAGGCACATATGGTTACTTACTTGTTCTTTAAAATCATAAACACAAAGTCACTATCGATTACTTTTTCTTTAATTAACAACTGCTCTGTGTTGTATAGCAGTTTTAGAATCAACGAGTCTTTTTCGTTGCTAGGATCAAAATTTCCTACAATACAGTCCATCGCAAATTGCAACAGCGTCCCGCCATACTTTCGTTCGTAAACTACTTTGAAATTTTCTTTTAGCAATCTTGTTATTTCTCCTGATCTGATGGACTCTGAAGGATCATCTTTTTCAATCACTGCCGGTTTTTCTCTGTACGTGCTTTTTCTAATTCTTCCATCAACCACGCTTGTTTTGTAATTATCCGTCAAGTTACTCAAAACCCAATTCATTAATTCGACTTGTTTGTCGGTAAACTGATATCGTGACGGCCCAACATACTCATTTATTATGAACAGCCCCTCTGGCTTGAGGGCCCGTCTTACCTCCCCGAACAGCTCTTCTAATCTCTCTACGTGATGTATCGAATGCCATCCAAAAATTGCATCAAACGACCCTTTTTCTAATTTTATATTGTTAAGATTCGCCTCTTCATACTCTATGCTTTGAGCCAGTCCGTCTCTTGCAGCTTCCTTTTTTGCGACTTTGATTGCATCTGCTGATATGTCGACTCCCTTACACCGTTTTGCGGTACCGTTGGCCGTGATTATTCTTTCTAAACGGCCGCTGCCTGAACCTAGGACTAGGGCACTGTCAAACTCCCCGAATTCTTTCAAAAATGCAAATATGTCTACTGCCTCATTGCCTGTTATGGCTTTGTTGATACACTGAATTAGGGTGGGATGTGCACTCCAATGTTTTCGGGGCATGTCTGTTAGCGACTCGTTTGCGCATTTTCCCCAAACGTCGTTGACTTTTTCCTTGTACGAGGTCAGTCCATCTCCCCCCCCGGCAAGCGTGAAAATAGCCGGCGTGCAAATTCGTGTCGAGTTGCAAGGAACGCGACCCGTACTTTTGACGTGCTGTCCATTTGAATCATTGCCTGATCTCAGTAGATGAAAATGTACCCTCCTTTTTAAATGTCTGATTGTTTTGACAGTAGATGAAAATGTACCCCGCAAATCCGTCTAACCGGGATCGTGCAGCCGCCGCCCAGCCCCGATCCTGCCTGCATCTGGCACAGAGGCAGCACGAATACAGGATCACAACATACATGAGTCAGCAGTGTCATGACGCGGGTCTTTGGATCGGCCGAGTCCCTCATTGTCAGCCATATGTTGCATACTGCAAGCTACACGTAAAACAAAAGCATCCGCATGACAGGATTCCTGCTGACGGTCTGTGGCCTGACGCTCTTGGCACAGCGATATCCCGTCTCGATACCCCACCTATTTTGATACTCTTTTGTCACATAGTGAAACAACTGCCGGTAGCCGTGGCAGTGTACCGTGGTCGCAAACACGGGCATCTGTCAAAGATGTTATTTGCCGTGGACTTTGGGATCTTCCTGATGACCAGAGTGAACGTGAATCTCCTGCCGTCTGATAGCTTTATGGCATACCTTGATACTGCCTTTCTCTTGTCGCAGGCACGCTGTACGATGGCCTGCTTTATTTATCCCCGGCGTCTTGACTGCAGAGAGGTGATCCGAAATTAGAAACCGTGCGAATTTTTCAAGTAATTTCACAGATAATCTGTATTTTGTTGGTGTTTTGAGCCGTTTTATGCAAATTCGTTCACAAATAATCAGAGTTTGCTAATTTCGAATCAACTCTCAGGCATGATGAATGCAAACCCGGCGCCGTATATGACATCCATTACGTCTACTGAAAAGAACCCCCTGTCAAGCAGGGTGACGCTTTGCCTTGACCCAGGCCTGGACGTAATGCCCAGATCGGCGCATTTTTGGAGTAACCATATGTGTCTCAAAAACAAAATTCAGATGGTACCAAGATAAAAGGCAATGCAAACAGACAGATTAGCGCAAAAAAAAGGATATGTGTGAAATCAAAGGCGGAGCAGCAGTATGTCGGCCTGGACGTGCACAAGGAGTCCATCCAGGTCGCGGTGATGGACAAGGACGGCAAGGTCCTGGGGAATACAAAAATAAGCAACAGGAACAGCGAGATAAGAGAGATGTTTGCAAAGATTCCGGATAACACCAGGTGCGTCATGGAGTCCTCGTATGCTAAAGAAATAGATGGCCTTCAGTCAGTGCATAGTGGACATGCGTGTGAAATGAACGTCATCATCATTATTATTATTGTCATTACAGTTAGAACTTTAATCTGCGTTGATGTAGTTGAGGGAGATCCTCGTTTAGTAACTGCAGAACGGTTCTGACAAATGGATGAAGAATGGTACTGAGGGAGATCCTCGTATAGATAAGTGTCCGACCTTCATTTTGTGATTGTCAGGAAGAGACCCCCAGCCAAAGCCATACTTCACAACACCGTTACGCGTGGAATCCTTATAAGCACGACACATAGATAACTGCAGAACGGTTCTGACAAATGGATGAAGAATGGTACTGAGGGAGATCCTCGTATAGATAAGTGTCCGACCTTCATTTTGTGATTGTCAGGAAGAGACCCCCAGCCAAAGCCATACTTCACAACACCGTTACGCGTGGAATCCTTATAAGCACGACACATAGATACAACATCAGGTCCTTTTTATACTGACAAGCCAACTTTTCTGGGCAGCGTCTTATGATCAGATGCCCTTGCAGACATGGCTGAGCATCAGACATTTGTGACCAGTCATTGCAGGATTGGAATTTGCTGGGGTGATCCATTATCGGCATCCTAGTCAAAGAATTCCGATGGAAATCTTTTTTGATCTTGCCTGGTTGATCTATTGTACGAAAATTAGGTCGCACTAATTTGAAGAGGATTGCAAAGGATTACTTTAGGCTTTACCGATCAAGAAAACCGATGGTTACAAGGCTCGAGGCAAAGCAGATCAGATACGCAGTGACGCAGTGTGCAGGGGGACGAAAGCCCTCGGAGGTGGCCCCGGAGATAGGCGTCACGACAAGGCACGTCCAGCGGATGCATGCCCGGTTCAAGAAGACAGGCGACACGCACCACGTGCCGCTCAAGCCGGGAAGGAAAAGGAGCGCTCTGGTTCCCGACGGGGGCGTTTTTATCATGTGTTCAACAACAGTCTAACCCCGAATACATCTTTATTAATTACGCCGGGTTTAATGATAATATCAGAATGAGCGCGTTATACACTACCACACTGTCGGTCACCGTTATCAAAACCCCACATGATCACTGGGGGGGGGTAGTTGACCCGGGCCCTGCCGTCGGGGCTGGGAAGGGGCCCTCGTTCCGGCGGCTATGAAAGGCTGGCCTGCGGTTCGGATCCTGACGGCACAGGGGCCGCCATGCATGGGGGTCTTGCCCGTGCGGACTGCTGCAGGTGGCTTGTACAGGACAACAAATCAGGCTACGACATGGGAGGCAACACTACAGAGTCCGGAGGTAATCTGCCATGGCCGTAAAACGGCAACGCCCGCCCCGTCGATCTCCTGCAGGAACCCCAGCACTGTACTTGGCATTTATTGCAGCCGCCGTCTCCGGCCTGGCCGTAGCGGGATCTCTGCAGGAGGTGCACGCGCAGAACCGGATCGAGGTGATCCCTGCCGGGATGCTAAGTGATCACTCATCATGGCTGCTTGATGGTGCCACCGGCGTAGAAGTCTTTATAATAGGCAGCAAGACATATGCGGCGGTGATTGCCTATCAGGACGACGGCCTCCAGATTGTAGACATCTCCAATCCATCTGACCCCTATAACCTTGCAAAGCTGGAAAACAACGGATCTCGGCTACTTGATGCCCCCTATGGTGTGGATATATTCAAGATAGGCAGCAAGACCTACGCGGCAATCGCCTCCAGATTCAGCGACGGCCTCCAGATTGTAGACATCTCCAATCCCTCCAGCCCGGCTGCCGTCGGAAAGCTGGGAGATAACAACTCCCGACTGCTTGACGGCGCCCATGACGTGGATGTCTTTACGATAGGCAGCAAGACCTACGCGGCAGTGGCCTCCCTTGAGGATGACGGCCTCCAGATTGTAGACGTCTCCAATCCCTCCAGCCCTACTGCCGTCGGAAAGCTGGGAGATAACAACTCTAGGGAGCTTGACGGCGCCCGTGGCGTAGACGTCTTTACGATAGGCAGCAAGACCTACGCGGCAGTAGCTGCCAATTATGATGACGGCCTCCAGATTGTAGACGTCTCCAATCCCTCCAGCCCTACTGCCGTCGGAAAGCTGGGAGATAACAACTCTAGGGAGCTTGACGGCGCCATAGGGGTGGCCGTCTTTACGATAGGCAGCAAGACCTACGCGGCAGTGGCCTCGTTTGAGGATCGAGGCCTCCAGATTGTAGACGTCTCCGATCCCTCCAGCCCGGCTGCCGTCGGAAAGCTGGAGAACAGCAACACAAACCTGCTTGACGGCGCCACCGGCGTGGATGTCTTCGTGATGGCTGGCAGGACATACGCGGCGGTGGCATCTGCCTTCGATAATGGTCTCCAGATTGTAGATGTCTCCAATCCCTCCAGCCCAACTGCCGACGGAAAGCTGAAAGACAACAACTCTAGGGTACTTGGCGGCGCCGTCGCCGTGGACATCTTCATGATGGGCGACAGGACCTACGCGGCAGTCGCCTCGGATAGCGATGATGGCCTCCAGCTGATACAGCTTCGCGATCGTATAAAGCCCGGGTTTGTCTCGGCCGCACTAGACGAGAACACGGGCCTCATGATGATTACCCTCGATGAACCCATAGACACATCGGATACTGATCTCTCCAAGCTGTACGTCAGCGATGCGGGCAGGACAAACGAGGTGGTTCTGACGGGGGCTACCTTTGATGATACGGTGCCGGACTTGGACACGATAACATTTACGCTTACCAACACCCAGCTTGACGACATAATCCCGATGGCAACGCCGCAGCTTGACATTGCCGCAGGCGCAGTGGAGGATCTTGCCGCAAACGCCATAGACGCGGCGCCTGACAATGCAATCACGACGGCAAGCCCGGACAGCCCGATCCCGTCCGGAAGGCTGACCGACAGCCCGCAGGTGCATCTTGACAAGTCCCGCAGCGTGGACGTCTTCACGCTAGGCGGCAAGATCTACGCCGTCGCCGTATCCAGCACCGAGGATGCCATCCAGATTGTTGACATCAGCAGTCCCGACAGGCCTCGGGCCCGCGGCAGTCTTGATACGGCTGACTCACCTACGCTGTTGCTTGACGGCGCCCGCGCAGTGGATACATTCACGACGGGCGGCAAGATCTACGCCGTCGTGGCCTCGCATGCCGATGACGGCATCCAGATAGTCCGCGTCTCGGATCTTACGCATCCGCAGCCTGCCGGGAGGCTGGATGACAACAAATCCCGGCTGCTTGACGGTGCCAACGGCGTCAACGTCTTTAGGATAGGCACGGGCATCTATGCTGCAGTCACCTCCCAGTACGACGGCGGTCTTCAGATCATAGACGTCACCAATCCCGACAGTCCGACAGAGGCCGGAAAGCTGGAGGACGGTACCTTCCGGCTGCTTGATGACACCACCGACGTGGACACCTTCAGAGTGGGCGGCTCCACCTATGCAGTCGTATCCTCTTGGGTTGACAAAGGCATCCAGATTGTGGATGTAAGCAATCCGGACAGTCCGAGAGAGTCCGAGGTTCTGAAAGACAACAATGACCTGCTACTCGACGGAATACGTGCAGTGGACGCCTTTGAGGTGGGGGGCACCGCATATGCTGCAGTGGCATCGCACACCGACGGAGGTCTTCAGATCATAGACGTCTCCAATCCTGCCAGCCCTGCAGCGGCCGGAAAGCTTGCAGACACCGACGACCTGTTGCTTGGTGGTGCCAGCGGCGTGGAGATCTTCAGGGTGGGCAAGGCCGTCTATGCCGCAGTGGCCTCCCAGTACGACGGCGGCCTCCAGATTGTGGATGTCTCCGATCCCGACAATCCGACAGCGGCCGGATCCCTGGAGGACGGCCCGGAACTGTCGCTTGCAGCGGCCCGGAATCTGTCCGTGTTCACCCACGGAGGGGATCTGTACGCCGCAGTGGTCTCCGACACGGAGGGACTCCAGATAGTAAAGCTTGCCGAGGACGATCTCGAGTTTGTATCGGCGACGCTTGACGCGGCCACGGGCAAGATGACGGTTACCTTCACTAAGACCATAGATGTATCAGATACGAAACTGTCAAAGATGTATGTCAGCGATGCCGGCAAGACAAACGAGGTGGTCCTAAGCGGGGCGACCTTTGACAAAACGACACGTGACTCGGAGACCATATCACTTACGCTTGTCCCGGCCCAGCTAGACGACATAACACGGATGGCGGCCCCGCAGCTTGACATAGCAGCCGGCGCCGTGTCAGACGTATCGGGTAATGACATAGCCGCGGCGTCTGACAACCCGGTCACGGTGGCCATCGTGATGACCCCGGTCGGGAATATAAGTGACGACCACTCGTTACTGCTTGATTCTGCCCGCGCAGTGGATACGTTTACGATAGGCAGCAGGATCTACGCGGCAGTGGCGGCCTCATCTGACGACGGTCTCCAGCTGGTCGATATCTCCGATCCCTCCAGTCCCGTCGCCGCCGGGCATCTTGAGGATACCGAGGGCAGCAACGAGCTGCTGCTTGATGGTTCCAACGACGTGAACGTCTTTGTAATCGGCAGCAGGACATATGCCGCAGTGACCACCGCATCTGACCACGGCCTCCAGATTGTAGACGTCTCCAATCCCTCCAGCCCGACTGCCGCCGGAAAACTGGCAGACAACAGCTCTAGGGAGCTTAAAGGCGCCACAGGGGTGGCCGTCTTTACGATAGGCGGCAAGACCTACGCGGCAGTGGCGGCCTCATCTGACGACGGTCTCCAGCTGGTCGATATCTCCGATCCCACCAACCCGACTGCCGCCGGAAATCTGGGGGATACCAACTCTAGGCTGCTTGACGGTGCCTCTGACGTGGCCGTCTTTACGATAGGCGGCAAGACCTACGCGGCAGTGGCCTCATCTGCCTCTGACGACGGTCTCCAGCTGGTCGATATCTCCGATCCCACCAACCCGACTGCCGCCGGGCAGCTGGCAGCTACCAAATCTAGGCTGCTTGACGGCGTCGAGGGCCTAGACATCTTTACAACGGGTGGCAAGACCTACGCCGTCGTGACAGCCAGATTTGACGACGCCCTCCAGATTATAGACATCACCGATCCCGACAAACCTGTAGCTGCAGGGAACCTGGTGGACGGCGGCAACCTGCGGCTTGGCTCTCCCTTTGACGTGGATGTCTTCACGCTAGACGGCAAGACCTACGCCGCAGTCACGTCGTTTGCTGATGACACACTCCAGATCATAGATGTCACCAATCCTGCCGGTCCGGCCGCCGCCGGCAGTCTGAGAGACGGAGGTTCTCTGAATCTTAACGGCATCGATGCCGTGAACGTTTTTACAGTCGGAGCGGACACCTACGCTGCAGTCGCCGCCCAACTGGATGACGGTCTCCAGATGGTGAGGCTGAGCTCATGGGGGACATCCAACACCCCACCGGTGGCACCATCCGCGACGGCAACCACCGCAGAGGACACGTCTGTAACCATAACTCCGAACATATCGGATCCGGACACATCAGACACCCCGAGGATATCGGCAGTAGAGAACCCGCCCAACGGGACTGTTATACATGATGATACCACCATAACTTATACGCCCGATCAGGGCTATACGGGCACCGATACGTTCGGATATACGGTAACTGATGGCACCGACTCTGTACAAGGCACGGTAACGGTAACCGTCACACGCGACAACAACACCTCAAAGGCAATATCTGACCTGCTGAGCATCTACCACGCAAGGCCGGATCTGCAGGCAGCATACCCGGAGGCCGGCTCCAACAACGATATGACGGGACTACTTAGGTGGGCATGGCAGTACGGAATTGTTGACTATCCTGCAGACCCCAACGGCCCGCATGCAGTCCTGGGCCCGCACGCGCACACCTATGCACTGCTCTCCATATACGACGCAAGGCCCGACCTGCAGGCAGCATACCCGGAGGTCGTGGCAGGCGATCGTGACGCACTGACTGTCTGGGCGCGCGACTGGGGAATCAACGACTATCCGGATGATCCGGTGGGTCCTGCCGCAGTCCTGGGCCCGCACGCGCACACCTATGCACTGCTCTCCATATACGACGCAAGGCCCGACCTGCAGGCAGCATACCCGGAGGTCGTGGCAGGCGATCGTGACGCACTGACTGTCTGGGCGCGCGACTGGGGAATCAACGACTATCCGGATGATCCGGTGGGTCCTGCCGCAGTCCTGGGCCCGCACGCGCACACCTATGCACTGCTCTCCATATACGACGCAAGGCCCGACCTGCAGGCAGCATACCCGGAGGTCGTGGCAGGCGATCGTGACGCACTGACTGTCTGGGCGCGCGACTGGGGAATCAACGACTATCCGGATGATCCGGTGGGTCCTGCCGCAGTCCTGGGCCCGCACGCGCACACCTATGCACTGCTCTCCATATACGACGCAAGGCCCGACCTGCAGGCAGCATACCCGGAGGTCGTGGCAGGCGATCGTGACGCACTGACTGTCTGGGCGCGCGACTGGGGAATCAACGACTATCCGGATGATCCGGTGGGTCCTGCCGCAGTCCTGGGCCCGCACGCGCACACCTATGCACTGCTCTCCATATACGACGCAAGGCCCGACCTGCAGGCAGCATACCCGGAGGTCGTGGCAGGCGATCGTGACGCACTGACTGTCTGGGCGCGCGACTGGGGAATCAACGACTATCCGGATGATCCGGTGGGTCCTGCCGCAGTCCTGGGCCCGCACGCGCACACCTATGCACTGCTCTCCATATACGACGCAAGGCCCGACCTGCAGGCAGCATACCCGGAGGTCGTGGCAGGCGATCGTGACGCACTGACTGTCTGGGCGCGCGACTGGGGAATCAACGACTATCCGGATGATCCGGTGGGTCCTGCCGCAGTCCTGGGCCCGCACGCGCACACCTATGCACTGCTCTCCATATACGACGCAAGGCCCGACCTGCAGGCAGCATACCCGGAGGTCGTGGCAGGCGACCACACAGCACTGACTGTCTGGGCGCGCGACTGGGGAATCAACGACTATCCGGATGATCCGGTGGGTCCTGCCGCAGTCCTGGGCCCGCACGCGCACACCTATGCACTGCTCTCCATATACGACGCAAGGCCCGACCTGCAGGCAGCATACCCGGAGGTCGTGGCAGGCGACCACACAGCACTGACTGTCTGGGCGCGCGACTGGGGAATCAACGACTATCCGGATGATCCGGTGGGTCCTGCCGCAGTCCTGGGCCCGCACGCGCACACCTATGCACTGCTCTCCATATACGACGCAAGGCCCGACCTGCAGGCAGCATACCCGGAGGTCGTGGCAGGCGATCGTGACGCACTGATCAAGTGGATACGGGATTACGGGATAACTGAATATCCGTCTGTCCTAGGCCCATATGCACACGTCTATGGTAGAGGCTAAATGTCTTAAAACGTAACAGGTTCATGCGGGGTTGTTCAAAAAACTTCCCATGGACTGCCATAATCTGCCAGTCTGCCCCCGGATGTATGTAAATTCAGACGCAGAACGGAACATTTTCGGCCAACCATGCGTAAAAGGCAACGTAAATATCCATGCAGGCTATACCTTACGGTAGTGCTGCGGTCCAACAACAGTACGGAATTATGATAAAAATTATACCGTAAGGTTGTAGCACAACACGCGAGCGAACAGCTCAATCGTGATGGATCCGTCCAGCTTTGAGCGCAGGACGGATCCAGTCCTTTCCTTCATTGCCGAAAATAGGGCCTCTGCCTGGCTCCTCATGTGATAGGCGCGCCAGAACTCGTCTGGCCTGTAACGTAGCCACTGCAGCATCCTGGACCGGGCGCCGAACCCGCGTGGCTTTTCATTCCCCTTTGCCGGCTTTATGACAGGTCCGCGACCGCTCTCTGCAATCAACTCGCAGTTTTTGTACGAGTCGTATGCCGAATCCAGCGCCACGATTCCGTATCCGCCCTCGGGGATGCGGCTCATCATGCCAAGCAAACTCCGGCGAGTCCCCCGATGTGCCAGGTGTGGCCTCAAATGACAGTATCCTGCCTTCCTACTGCGCCTACTATAACAACGAGCAGAAATAATTGAGGTTTTTTACGTGTAGTTATGACCTCAGCTAAGTGAAAAGTACCCCAGTCAGGCAGAAAATCAAGGAATTTAGACCGTCTTGACAACACTATCAGATGCAAACAGATCAATTAGGGTGCGGCCCCGTGGTTTTTGTTGAAGCAAAAATCCAGACAGTGCCGCGATCTTGAGAACAACCCGCGCATATATGAACATGTTGCAGATGGCGGAAGGAACATGCTCTCGTGCGTCAGAATGTTCGGGAAACACAACGCCATATACGGGATCGACGACCTGAACCGCGGCATGATGCGCGGGGCACTCAGTGACGCATCGGTGGGCGGATGCATCAACGCCACGACGCGTACAAGCGGCGCCGGGCCCTCTGCCAGATGGCACGCCTACAGGATCAAGGCGACCACCCCGGAGGCCGCGCAGGAGGCCTTTGAGGCGCAGATAAAACGGCAGTGTGAAAGATTAAGCAAGGCCAAAAGGATTCCCAAGAGAGGGCTGACAATAGCAATAGACCTGCACAAGATCTCCCGCTATGACAGGAGTCATGACGAGAACCTGTCGCGCCAGAAGAAAAAGGACGGGACCACATACGCCGAGAGGTACATCACTGCCGAGTGCATCGACGACGGGCTGGGCGTGACACTGGGCGTGCTGCACGTAAAAAGGCTCGATTCCGTGCCTGAATCGGCCGGTTTGATCCTTGACCAGCTTGAAAGGGCAGGAATCAAGGTGCGCCTTCTGCTGCTTGACCGCGAGTTCTTCTCAGTCGAGGTGATTGCCATGCTGCAGGAGAGGGGAGTAAAGTTCCTGATGCCGTGCAGGAACACGGGCAACGTGGTCGCAGCACTCAACGAGTTCGATGACGATAAGAGATCCCGGGTATCCGGAAACATAATCGAGAACAACACGGATTCGGCCACGTACACGATGATAATAACGGACAGGAAAAAGTCCGGGGACGACAACAAGCCGGTGGATGCGGCAGAGGACAGGCCGGAGAAAAAGCTCATCGGGTTTGCAACGAACTGTCCCAAGATCAGGATCGAGCTGTACTCGTCAAGGTGGGGAATCGAGACAGGATACGCCAAGCTAGAGGAGTGCAGGGCCAAGACCCGGACCGTCGATCTGGCCGCCAGGATGCTGTGCTTTTACTATTCGATGGTACTGTTCAACGAGTGGATAATTATCCGGGCGCTGCTCAGCGAGGGGCCCGGGGTGCAGAATGTCATGACGATGCTGGTGTTCAAGGAGTGCATGGGGATCTATATCAGGGAGCCCAAGCCCCCTCCATGACGCAGGATCTGGGGTACTTTTCACTTAGCTGGACCTACTTTGACTCAAAGACTTATGCCCGTTGCTATATGTGCAGCTTTGCAAAGTCGTGTCCCGTCATCTCCCCGTATTTTGCGTGGTGCCAGCTCTTGTACTTGCGGAGGCCAAACCCCGTCGAGTCACCGTGCAGATCCGCTATGCGCTCGCCGTCTGACATGGCCAGCACGACCTCGTCCATAAAGTCCTTGCCCATGTCCCAGAGCATCTTTACCCTGTTGTGCAGGGTGGACTTTGAGAGCGTGCAGTCCAGGCCGCACCTCCTGAGATCGTCCGGATTTGTCTCCAAATGTGTGGCCATGGTCCTGTAGGACAGGTGGTTCTCGATCCTGAGGATCGCGATGCGTATGGCAGACCATGCAAGTTTGGCATCGATTCCTGTCTTGACTGCCATCTTCTTGGCCACCCTGCGCACGATCTTTCCCAGCTTCTTCCTTACCCTCTTCTTGCGGGGGCTCTCCTGTCTGCGCTTCTGCTCGTAGATACGGTAGTACTCTGTGTTCTTTCTGTCGTTACTCATTGAAATAGCCAAGATCGGCTGATCAAAATTGTTTTCGGCGGATTACGCCTATGATCTGCAAACCTAGCGGTCATTTTGCGGAAATTTTTTTGGACAACCCCCGGTGGGATCTATTGTACGAAAAGTCGGTCCGCCTAGGATCAGGAGGACAATAGCGGACTATTTTAGGCTGTACCGATCACGAAAAACCATGAAAAAAATACTGACAGAAGAGTCACGGCAGTACCTAGTAAGACAGTGCAAGAAAGGCGTCGCGTCCTCCAAGATAGCAAAGGATCTGAACATCACGGCAAGGCACGTAAGGAGGCTGTGGGCCCGGTTCCAGGCAACAGGTACGACGCGCGTGAAAATGGGCAGGCCGCATGTCCCGGTCACGGCCGCCCAGATACGTCTGGTGACCGGGACGCACGAGGGCGAACCGACAGGCGTACTGCGCACCGCAGGCAGGCTGAGGCACAATCACAATATAAGCTACCGTGCAGTATACCGCATAATGAAGAAGAACGGCCTGGTGATTCCGTCTGCGGCAAAATCAAAAAAGAGGGGATACGTCCGCTTTGAGCGCAAATACTCCAACGCGATGTGGCATGTGGACTGGCATGAAATGAAGGATCCGCGCCTAAAGGGACTCAACCTAGTCACGTATCTTGACGATGCCTCAAGGTGCATTACGGGGGCCGCACTATTTGAGCATGCCACCTCTGAGAACGCCGTAATGACACTCAGGCTGGCGATCGAGAGGTTTGGCACGCCTGCATCCATACTGTCTGACAACGGCTCGTGCTTTGTAGGACAGAACGGCAGAAAAAAGGCGGCCTCCAAAGGCGGCACCGGCATGGGGACGTGGCAGCCCACGCTCTTTGAGGAGGAGCTGCTTACACGGGACATCATCCTGATAAACACCAGGCCATATCACCCGCAGACCAACGGCAAGCTGGAGAGGCTCCATCGCACCATCGAGGAGGAGATAGGGCATTATGACGGCCTGAGGCAGTACGTGGACTATTACAACGAGAGAAGGCTTCACTTTTCACTTGACATTGCCAACTGTGAGACACCGCTTCTGGCGTTTAGAAGCAAGGAGGCAACGGAAGCGATCAGGAGGAAGGACCCAAAATGGATGGAGAGGGATGCAGATGACTAGCGGACCGACTTTTCATATAATACAACAACCCCCGGTGGGACAACACAGTTATTTACAAGCAGGCAGGAGAGAAATATTATGTTAGAGTACAAGGGGCATGTTTTTCAAATTTTACAGTCATTTTACGTGAAACGGTTCGGACAGCCCTTGCACAAACAAAATACACTACATGCAGCAGAGTACGTAGCACCAGTGTGATGAGACATGGCAGGGATAGACAAGCTTGCTACACTCTGGAGTGTGGCTATAGCTGCATCGGCAGTGGGTATCACACTTGCAATGTCGTCTGCCGGGCCCGAACCGGTCGGAGAATCCCCACCGCAGGACTCGAATTCTGTTGGCGGTATCGCAGTGCAGTCTGCCGGGCCCGAACCGACCAACACGGGCGGCGAGGCCACGGTGCAGTCTGACCTGAGCGATTCGTGGATGGTTCAGGTACTTCGGCTTTCTGAGGAATGCATGGCATACGGATATGATGATCTGCGCGACCGGGATCTCTGCATGAAGCGCCATATGTCTGACCTATGCGAGTCATTCGGACATGAATGGGATGAGGGGGATGATTCTTGTGATATGAGTAATGCCGAGTCTCAAACGGGGGACTTGGACGACGCGCATGGTAAAATCACTCAGCACATGCAGTTGCAAAACACTCATTCTGACATGAGAGACGAACTACCACTGTTCATGTCTTTTGTAGACCGGGTATCCAACGAACTGGTGGTCGGCCTAGATCGCAGTGCCACCGGAACGGCAGAGCAATACGTCAAACTAATACGGCAAATTATAAACAATTCCGACGTCCAGATCCGACTCGTGTCGGGCGGCTTTACCGAGCAAATGCTCATAGAGGAGTAGTACAAAAAGCAAAAAGCATAGGTCTGACTGGGGCCGTATCCTAGCCCATCAGAATTTTTGAAGTATTGGGTTAGGTGTAAGCGTTTAGGTTGAGCACGAGGCCAATTTTTGATCACCACTTGGATTCACATGTACCAAGACTGCCCCTAGATTCATTGCCTGATTCAAAGACCAAGATACTGCGCGACAAGCTGGGCCTACGTCACAGCGGAGCTCTACAAGACACGAAGCTCCGTGGCTGTCCAAAAAAATTTCCGCGAAATGACCGCTAGGTTATGGATCATGGGCGTGCGGCACCGAAAGTGATTTTGATCAGCCGATTTTGTCTATACTGAGGTGATCCGAAATCAGAAGTCGTACTATAGCAACGGGCATAAGCCTTTGAGTCAAAGTAGGTTATAACTACACGTAAAAAACCTCAATTATTTCTGCTCGTTGTTATACAATACAAACTACTTTTACACAAGGTTTTTTAGTTGTCTGTTGCACTAAAAAAAATGGCAAAACCGCCACTGCTGGCCTCTGTTATTGCATCTGCCGTACTGATGTTTTTGGCGCCTGTCTCCGGATCATCTCTTGGCGTGTATGCGCAGGATGTCTCACCGCCGGGGAAGGGGCCCGGCGGAAACGATACAAGAACTGCCAGCCTTTGCTCCTCAGAGTCCGAATGCGTGCTAATTGCAAAGAACCATACGGGCAAGGACTCCAAAATATCCCAGTCGCTGCAACACCTCATCTCTAGGCCAGACATGCGGGGGGATGACCTTACCAGATCGGCGATGGATACCGGGGCAATGGACGGTGAAAAGATACCGGTAATCATCCGTATAAAGTCCGGCTCAGAAGGGTTTGCATTTCCAAATGATCTCGGAATAGATGTGGTCGGAACATCAGGTCTTGGCATACATGCAGACATACCGGCCTCAAGCATACTGCGGCTGGCACAATATGACGAGATAGACCGGATAAGGATGGCGCCTGCGATGATCGAGGGGCAGACAGACAATCCGGTGACATCAGGCAACGATCTGCAGTTCGTGTGGGACTTGTCATATCTTCTGGTGCTGTTGATCCCCGCTGCCGTCGTCCTAGCAGTATGGCAAGCTAGAAGGGGAAAAAGGAGGATTGTCACGGCATAGGCCCGCCATACTGGCATCATCGCTTGCAGCGACACCACTACTGATGCTGATATTCATGTTGTCACTCGGCCAACTCTATGCCATTGCACATGGCCAGTCCGTGACAAGCCAGGGCGTATACACCGTAGAGTCGCACATAGTAAACAGTTTGGGAAACAATGGCAGCGGGATCAAGGTGGCAGTGATAGACACCGGGTTTGACGTGGACGACGCGGAGATATCATCTAACATAGCGGAGGCCAGATCGTTTCGCTCAGACGGCGACATTACGGCGGGGGGACGCACCAATCACGGGACTGCGACCGCGCAGATAGTCGTAGACGTCGCCCCCGGAGCCGAGCTGTACCTTTACAACGTCGGATCCGTGCCAAACATGATAAGGCTGATCGACTATATCATGGCAAGAGGGGACATTGACATCGTCAGCCTGTCCGTGGCATGGTGGGGCGTAGGGCCGTATGACGGGACCAGCGAGCTCTCACAAAAGGTGAGCGAGGCGCAGGACAGCGGGATACTGTGGGTATCCTCGGCCGGAAACTTTGCAGACAGTCACTGGGAGGGCACGTTCTCAGACGCAGACGCAGACGGGTTTCACAACTTTGGAACTATGGATGAGACAATATCGATCCTCGCCGAGGAGGGCTCCGTGGTGGAGCTGGAGCTCACATGGGACGACGCGTGGGGCCGGTCTGCCAACGACTATGAGCTGCGTCTCTATGACGATAACCTGAACCTGTTGATCTCCTCCATTACTACACAGGACGGCGATGACGACCCGCTTGAAACAATACAGTACCTTATTGGATCCGACGGCGTATACAACATAGTGATAGAGCGCTATTCAGGCGAGGCTAGGAACCTAGAGCTGTTCAGCTTTGGACATCCCCTTGCGGAGCACAACGTATCCGGGGGCAGCGTGATAATCCCGGCTGATGCTGCAGGCTCAGTTGGGGTAGCAGCCGTCGGTCACGACACGGAGCTGCTAAAGTCATACAGCTCGCGCGGACCCACAAACGACGGCAGGACAAAGCCGGACATCGCTGGGCCGACGGATGTGACCACGAGCGTGTACGACTCCTTTGGAGGCACGTCGGCTGCGGCCCCCCACGTCGCAGGGGTAGCAACTCTGATAAAGTCGGCCAACCCGGCATACACACCTGACCAGATCCGGTCGATTCTGGAAGACACCACGAGGAACCACCACGAAAAGAACAACGAGGACGGAACCGGGCTGGCAAACGCAGTAAACGCCGTGGTCATGTCTGACGGATCAGCAAAGACAATGTCTGACCTACTGGGTATCTATTATGCCAGGATCGATCTGCAGGCCGCATATCCTGAGGCTGCCTCCGGCGACATGGCCGGGCTGGTCAGGTGGGCCTGGCAGTACGGAATTGTCGACTATCCCAGGGATCCGGCAGGCCCGCATGCCGTCCTGGGCCCGCACGCGCACACCTACGCACTGCTACATGTTTGGAACCAGAGGTCGGATCTGCAGGCAGCATATCCTGAGGCTGCCTCCGGCTACATGGCTGGGCTGACGGTCTGGGCGCGCGACTGGGGAATCACCGATTATCCGGCAGACCCATTCGGCCCGCATGCCGTCCTGGGCCCGCACGCGCACACCTACGCACTGCTCTCCATATACGACGCAAGGCCGGATCTGCAGGCCGCATATCCTGAGGCTGCCTCCGGCGACATGGCCGGGCTGGTCAGGTGGGCCTGGCAGTACGGAATTGTCGACTATCCCAGGGATCCGGCAGGCCCGCATGCCGTCCTGGGCCCGCACGCGCACACCTACGCATTGTCCATCATCTATGACGCAAGACCAGATCTGAGAGCCGCATATCCCGATGTCGTGGCAGGCGATCGCGCAGCACTGACTGTCTGGGCGCGCGACTGGGGAATCAACGACTATCCGGATGATCCGGTGGGTCCTGCAGCGGTTCTGGGCCCGCACGCGCACACCTACGCACTGCTCTCCATATACGACGCAAGACCGGATCTGCAGGCAGCATATCCTGAGGCTGCCTCCGGCGACATGGCCGGGCTGACGGTCTGGGCGCGCGACTGGGGAATCAACGACTATCCGGATGATCCGGTGGGTCCTGCAGCGGTTCTGGGCCCGCACGCGCACACCTACGCACTGCTCTCCATATACGACGCAAGGCCGGATCTGCAGGCCGCATATCCTGAGGCTGCCTCCGGCGACATGGCCGGGCTGACTGTCTGGGCGCGCGACTGGGGAATCAACGACTATCCGGATGATCCGGTGGGTCCTGCAGCGGTTCTGGGCCCGTACGCACACGACTATGGTGATGATTAAGAGGCACATGTTATGTCAGTCTTCCCAGAAGTGCCACATCGAATCATCCTAGGCTCGAAACAATTCAAATGAGAATGCCTGCAGATCCGCATGTCGTCTACTGCACCACCACAGTCGGTTACTTTTGGGAATGCTGGTCTGCGTCCCGTTGCACCTTGGCAGTTTCTAGTGCTGCCGACGGAATGCTGGCTTCTTTTGTCAGTATCTGCGTCAGGGTATCGCGAACTAGTTCCGGGGAATAGTGGGAATTGGCAAAGGCAAGGGAGTTTTTTGAGAGCGTATTCCACAAGGATTCATCAGTGTATGCTGAGATCGCCCTGTCTACAAATTCGGCAGGGTCGTCTCCAACCAACAGGATCTTGTCGTCATCTGACATACCCTCTGCCCCTATCGACGTCGTAACAACAGGCAACCCATACGCAAAGCTACTAGTGATCTTTCCCTTAATCCCGGCCCCATATGTCAGAGGAACCAGCATGATCCTGCAGCGGTTGAGGTGTCCCTCTATGTCCGGTAGGTGTCCGAGAAAGGCGACGTTTTTGGTACCGGTGCACAGATCCCTGATCTTTTTGGACGCATTGCTTCCTATAACGTACAGCCTGACATCGGGCAGGCGCTCTCTGATCTGTGGGAATATGCGACTTGTCAGATATTCAAGGGAATCTACATTTGGTGGGTGTGTAAACCCTCCCACAAACAGGAAATCCTTTCGTTTTTCAAACGGTACGGGACTCTTTTGTGGAATCTGCAGCGGCGGAATTACGGCGACCGACAGGCCGGGATCCTCGTTTAGCAGGAATCTTGCCTCCTTGAGGCTACGGACTATGACCATATCTGACTTGCCGATAAGAGACAATTCGCCTTTGCTGTTCCTGCTTGCAGCAGTTATCTGTGATGGGTCTTGGGACAGTACGGCCATCCTGTACTCGCGGACAAAGTGAAGATCCGTAGTGTCGTAGACTATCTTGCATCCTGGCGCGTGTCTTTTGAGACGGTCAAAATATCTTGCGGTGATATGAGGCCTTGAGGCAAAACAGACGTGAAAGGTCTCCTTGCGTCCTTTCAAAAACTCCTCAAAGTCGCGGTTTCCGTAGACGACCTCGATTCCCTTCTGCTGCAGCTCCGTAGCATATGGCTCTGTTCTGGCCAAGTTATCTGGCCAGAAGGTGACGTTGTGGTTCATGGATGCCAAGATTGAGATCACATAGTACGCAGTAAGCGAGCCCGCGTCGCGATCGTACTCTGGGACGAAGTGATCTATGTAGAGTATGTTGAGGCCGGCAGTGCGGTTCCTCTCAAAGAATACGTTCTTTGGCGAGTCTGGATGACGGCTTTGTATGATCCCTTCCCATTTTTTCATGTATCTATCCTTGTTTGTGACTTGGAATGACTTTATTCCCTGTGAGGTGTCGGTGCCTTGGGTCCTGCCTTCGTGGTGGATGAAACAGGCCATGGGCTGGTACAGGATGCTGTATCCCTTTTGCCTGATGGCCTGGCAGAGGTCATTGTCCTCCCAGTAGGCAACGTCGTATCCGGAGTCGAACCCTCCGTTCTCCTCGAAGATCTCCCGCCTGACCATCAGACATGCTCCAGAACAGTAGTCGACCTCCCTGACAAAGTTATACTCGGCCTTGTCCGGGTCGTCGCCTCTCCCGTAGTTCCATACGTTTCCGTTCCCCCAGACGATGCATCCGGCTTCCTGCAGGGTTCCGTCGGCAGACAGCAGCTTGCCTCCCACGGCACCCGTCCCCTCATTCAGGGCCAGCTTCAGCATGGCCTCCAGCCAGTTCGGCGAGGCCACCTCCATATCGTCGTTTAGAAAAACCAGATATTCGCCCCGGGCACTCTTGGATGCATGGTTGTTGATTTTTGCAAAGGAGTATTCGCCATCATAAATCAGAACCTTGTGCCTGATCCCGTCAAGGTATCGCCGCATCTCCGAATCTCCATCTTTGTTGTTTGTGACAATGATGATCTCATAGTTTTTGTATGTCGTCTTTGACTCTATAGACTCTAGGTTCTTTCTGAGATAATCGGTTTGGTTGAGGGTGGGGATGATTATGCTGACCTTTGGATTTCTTGGAAGCGTGAGGATTTCTGCCGATCCTATCTGAATGTGCTCTCTCAGATCTTCGTCAGGCTCGGCGGGGTACTCGTTGCAGAATATCCTTGAGTTCAATTTGGGATCATCAAGTTTGATCGTCTCCGAGTATCGCCTGACTCTTTCGGACAGGATGTTGGTGGCAACATCCAAGGAGGGGGGGGGGGAAGGCTGCTCCAAAGTGGCAAAACCCATGTCTGAGCTTCTAGAGCCTGAGCTGTTGCAACTAAGAGACTGAAGGAAACCGTTGAGAATTTTCTCACCTACCTTAAGAGAATGGTATCTATCAAAATACGTTTTTCCATTTTGGCTGAGCCTTAACCAAAGATTCTCATCATCAAGAAGAGTGAAGACTGCATCGGCAAACTCTTCTTCATTGCTTGCGACAAGAACATCTTTTTTGCTTTTTAATTCAGTGCCGGCAAGTCCTAGAGGCGTCGTAATGACTGGAACGTTGAAGTTTAAAGACTCTAAGATTTTACCTTTTATTCCACCTACCACCATCATATATGCAATGGTGGCAACAGCTCCGTCGTAATAAGGGAAAAGATCCTTTACAAAACCGGAAAAATGGATGTTAGAATTTTCCATTTTTGTTAGTTCTTTAGGCGGGTCATTGCCTACAAAATACATCTCTATTGCAGGCATTTTTTTGAGAATAAGTGGAAATACGTCATCGATGATTTTTTTCGCGGACACCACGTTTGGGGTGTGAGAAAACCCACCCACAAAAAGAAGATACTTTCTCTCATTGAATTTTTTTACTGGCCTGGTATTTAAATGGCGAATGTCAGGAAGCAGTAAAAGTTTTTCGGAGGGAACAATTTTTTGTAACAGATTTATTTCTCGCTGGGTAATCACCATTAGGTGATCAGAGATATTGGTGAAATCTCTACCAAATTTAGTTAGTGTGTCTAGTGCTTTTTGATCATCGTCAACTTGTATGTTTTTATCTTGACTAACCAACCTGCAAAATCCGTAGAGATCATCAATATGGAGTAGAATTTTTGTTTGGGGGGAAGTAGTTTTAGACTGATGAAGATATTGTTTGCATTGAACAGAAGACATTCTGTTTGTATTGATAACTATCAAATCATAGTAATTTTTTCGATCTTCAAGCAAGACGGACACATCAAAATTTTGTGCGGGGATTATTTCAATCCCCAAACGTCGTAATCCGTCATTATATTCTGAGGCGCCATAGTGGCTTACAAAAAGTGTAATTTTTGAATTTAGCTGAGAAAGCAATTTTAGAATATTATACACGCGAAGATCTCCTCCGCTCTTATCGTGTTCTGTTATCCACCCATCAATTACAAGAATTCTAACCGAATCGCGCATGTCCCGGGCAAGTAAAACGTTAGAGTCCGAAGGGATGTGCTTTGTAGAAAGGGCTTCCTTCCAAGTTTTCTGGAATTTGGGGCGGTTGATTATCTCGAATCGCTTTGTACCGGAGGGATTTTGCGGATCCCTGGTTGAAGAAATTCCCTCATAGTGAACTATCGAAGAGAACGGAGTATACATGACACGTAGTGAGTTTTTGTGTGCGTTGAAACAAAGATCAACATCTTCATAATATGCAGGAATGTATTTTTCGCTAAATTTGCCCAATTTCTCAAAAATACTTTTCTTTACTAGTAAACATGCGCCAGAAACATAATCGACATCTCTAACAAAATTATATTCCGGTTTTAAATGATCATCATTTCTGCCATATGCTCGTGCTGATCCGTCATTCCAAATTATTGAACCTGCTTCCTGCAGACTGCCGTCAGGGTACAAGAACTTGGGTCCGACAATTCCAACTTTCTCATAATGTTCAAAAATATCAAGTAAAGACTCTAACCAATTTTTTAACACAAGAGTGTCGTTGTTTAAAAACAACAGGTATTTTCCAACCGCATGGCATGATGCAAAATTATTTCCGGCAATAAACCCCAAATTAGATTTTAAATCAAACGATTTTGTATTTTTAATTTGTTTTAAAAGAAGCTTACTTGCGTTTTCAGTACAGCCGTTGTTGATTAGTATTATCTCATAAGGGATTTTGGTGTTATGTAAAACAGACGCAAGGCAATTAAATGTATATGCGGCTTTGTTATGATTTAGTATAATTATAGAAACAATAGGCGAATCATGTTTTGGAAATGTTAGGACAGAGTTAGTGTTTGCGTATTCTAATTCTTCTCTAAATTGTTCAGCTACATTACTGCCTTCTATTTTGGGAATAAGAACCGGTTTGAATGTAAGTACTGAAGTTAAGCTAGATTTGTTCTTTTTAGCTATGAATTCCTCAATTAATTTTTTTAGACCATGGGTTTTGGTGATGTACAAGCTAGATCTCATCACGCGTAAAAACTCGCCACTCCTAGTATTTGGCTTGAAAGTTCTATCTAGACTATTTGTAAATCCATTAAGAAATGAGAAAATCAGTGAGCTGTTGATTTGTTCTAATTCATATGCCAACGAATTATATTTTGATTGTAATTCTGCCAACTCGGAGTTTTTGTAAGTAATCTGCTCTTTTAGAGAAAGTACACGCAAGTTTTTCGCGTCAACCTCTGCCTGTAGCCTCTTGACCATAGTGCCCAGCTCGGCCTTGTCGCCCTCCAGCGTGTCGACCTGCCTGCCCAGCTCGGCCTTGTCGCCCTCCAGCGTGTCGACCTGCCTGCCCAGCTCGGCCTTGTCGCCCTCCAGCGTGTCGACCTGCCTGCCCAGCTCGGCCTTGTCGCCCTCCAGCGTGTCGACCTGCCTGCCCAGCTCGGCCTTGTCGCCCTCCAGCGTGTCGACCTGCCTGCCCAGCTCGGCCTTGTCGCCCTCCAGCGTGTCGACCTGCCTGCCCAGCTCGGCCTTGTCGCCCTCCAGCGTGTCGACCTGCCTGCCCAGCTCGGCCTTGTCGCCCTCCAGCGTGTCGACCTGCCTGCCCAGCTCGGCCTTGTCGCCCTCCAGCGTGTCGACCTGCCTGCCCAGCTCGGCCTTGTCGCCCTCCAGCGTGTCGACCTGCCTGCCCAGCTCGGCCTTGTCGCCCTCCAGCGTGTCGACCTGCCTGCCCAGCTCGGCCTCCCTGTCTTGCAGCTTGGATGCCAGTGAGGAAGATTCTTCCGCTAGCCGAAATGAAGAAAGCAGTGATTCGTAATAGTGCTTGTATTTTCTTAGTTTCACCTTGTGAGAATCCGTGGAATCATCTGAAATTGCCCATTCGAGGAGGCGTGTGTAATCTCCGTTCTTGACTTCCGGAAAGGCCTTCCGCAGATCCGGTCTCAAGCGGTATATTTTCAATAGTTCGTCTAGCTCGATCTTGTAGCTCTCCAGATCGATCCGGCTTGGCTGTTGATCAGATATACTGGCCTCTTCAACTCGCATTTTCTGCATCTGTGATCTGATAAATTCACTTGAATTTTCTTCATGTGTGTTTTTATAGCAAATTTGCAACAGATCAAGAGCAGCTGCGTCGGTTGTGATAATCAGCGAGAGCTCTAACCACACCATTGCATTTTCAAATTTGCCACTGTCCATCAACACATTGCCCTGCAACAGGTATCTTGCGTGATCGCTTTTATCGTGTTCAATCATTCGATCTAAGATCTTGGAACACTCGTGGTATTCCTGCAAGTTATACAGGCAGTTTGCACATCCCTCCAAGGCTGGAATGTATCCCCAATCTGTTTCAAGTATGCCCCTGTAAATTCTTAGTGCATCTGTCCACTTTGATGACTCTGCCAGCTTGTCTGCGTTGTAAAGATCTAGCAACACTTGGTTCTTTGTTAGACAATACTTTGTAGTTATATGTTTATAGACAAAGTCCTTGTTTTTCTCCATCAGTATGCTGGAGTTGCGCGTCGAGCCCTGCGTGTTGATCCAGTATTCTCCAGTGGCTTTTGGAACTCGCACAAAATAGGCGTGCTTGGAAAACCTCCTTAGAACGTCCCAGTCCTCCCAAAAATCTAGTGCCTCATCATACCTCTCAACCTTGGACAGCTCCTTTCTGTGCACCACCGCAAAATTGGGTATGAAGTTGTCCTGATCTACTGGATCATATCTCGCATTCTTCAGCTTCTTCAGCTTCTTTTCGATCGGAATCTGCACCCCGTCCTCATTCACCATACAGTTGACTTGGACGTAATCCGCATATACGAGCATCCTAGACTCAAATCTGACAAGCTCCCCCACGGTAACCTCCAGATGATCCGGATACAGCCTGTCATCGTCATCTAGATACGCAATGAGCTCGCCTCCAGCTGCTGTATCTATTGCATAGTTGTTGGCATAGGACTTGCCCCTGTGTTCTTCTAGCCTGATATACCTGATCCTAGGATCCTCAAACCCGTCAATTATACCCTTGATGTCCCTTCCCCCATCATTGACTATAATCAACTCGAAATTCTCATACGTCTGCGACAATACCGACCTTATCGCAAGTGGGATTATGGATTCCCTGTCTCGTGTGGCCATTATTACAGAAACAAGCGGGCTTTTGGGCGGCTTGGACGGGACTTGGCCTCCGCCTCGTGGCACCCACTTTCGCAGGAAATAGTCCTTGTTCTTCTGATCCACAAACGGTGATCTCAAGTCCGGATCCCCGGCGTGCGTAGGATCACCGGTATCGGTGCGGTAGACAAAGACGTCCCTAGCAACCAGGATCGTCCCCCCAGCCTCCCGTATCCGCCTGCAATAGTCGTCATCATACAGCGGCCCGAAGCTGAATCCCTCGTCCAAGGGCCCTATGTCGGCTACAATCTTTGATCTTGCCACCATACAAAAGCCCCCGACCCGGTGGTATTTGGCCGTCAGACCCTCATACTTGGCGTGAAAGTCCCTGCCGTATTCGGCAATATGCACGGGATCGGATCCCACGCCGCACGAATAGTCGCACTGCATGACACCTGCCGAGTTGCTCATGGGCCCGACCGCCCCCGCATCCGGGTTGCCCTCAAGGTGTCCCACGAGCGTGTCCAGCCAGCCCGGGGTCACGATGACGCTGCTGTCCAGCCAGACGGCATACCTAGCGCGAATCTTTTCCAGTCCCTGATTCATGGCCCTTACGAACCCGGCGTCTTTTTTGTTTCTGATCAGTACCGAGCCGTCAAACCTTTTGAGGTACTGCAAGGTTCCGTCCGTCGAGCCGTTGTCTACGAATATGTACCTGTAGGATATGGCGCCTTTGCTTGCCTCTACGCTCTCGATACACCTTTTTGTGCCATCCAGATCGTTACGGGTCACGATGATGATGTCGCACGTAGACGGTGTGCTCATATCAATGAAAAAAGGCTCCACGTATTAATAACATACTGCATGCCCAGTCTTCCCAGAAGTACCGCATAAAATCATCCCGGGCCAGAAACAATTCAGATGAGGATGCCTGCAGATCTGCATGTCACCTACTGCACTGCCGTGAGTCGGTTACTTCTGGGAAGACTGACTATTACAGTCTAATATATATTGATATTTTTGGAAGCTCTGTTGTGCCCAACCTATTTTCAGATCTAATTCGTCAACGAACAATCGTATTTTCATTGGCTATTACTGATGTAAAATTGCGATACAAAAATTCGGCTCTGGGGTTTTTCTGGACATTTCTAGAACCTGTATTGATGCTAGGAATACTCTATGTTGTATTTAGCAATATTTTGCGAAGTGAGATTGAACACTACCCGATGTACTTGCTGATCGGGCTGGTATTTTGGTATATGTTTTCAAGAGCTACAACTGCTGGAATGACAAGCTTGCAAGACAAATCGTTTATAATCCAAAAAACATCTTTACGTCGTGAAATTATTGTTATTAGTTCTACGCTTACCGCTTTCATAATGATGATGTTTGAACTGTTGGCGTTTGGTGTATTTGTAATAATTTTTCAATTTGTTCCGCCATTAACAATATCGTTCTTGCCTATTTTACTACTGGAGATACTCGTTTTATCTCTAGGCATAGCGTTCATCCTCTCTATTCTTAATGTTTATTTTAGAGATATTCGCTTTATTTGGCAAGTGATTCTTCAGGCGTCTTTCTTTCTTTCTCCCATAATCTATACACTTGACATGTTTCCTGAAACCATTCGTGGCATATTGGAAATTAACCCCTTCGTCCACATGTTAAACATAACTCATAGTTTAGTACTGTATGGAACAACGCCCGAATTAAATTCCTTGTTTTACCTGATATCCACCACTGGAGCTCTGCTGGTGTTTGGATACTATTTATTTAAATCAAAAGGGAAAAAAATTGCGGAGAAAATATAATGTCTGAAAGCATTGCTTTAAGATTAGAAAATGTTTCAAAAACATTTCGTATTCGATCAAATAAAGACAGTACACTGTTTGAATTTTTAACCTCTTTTTGGAAAAATAATGTTGATGAAGAATTGAAAGTTTTACAAAATATCAACCTAACTATTCACAAGGGTGAGACATTAGGAATATTGGGTCTTAACGGAGCTGGAAAAAGCACACTATTAAAAATTTTAGCACAAATCTACGCTCCTGACTCTGGAACATTGCACGTTAATGGGAAATTAACCCCTTTCTTGGATCTAGGTACTGGATTTAATGGAGAGCTTTCTGCACGAGAAAATGTTTATGTTTATGGCATATTGTTAGGATTATCAAAGAAACAAATTACTGATAAAATAGGTGACATTTTTGAGTATGCAGAACTTGAAAAATTCAAAAACACAAAATTGAAGAATTTTTCTTCTGGCATGGTGGCAAGATTGGCATTTTCGACAGCTATTACCGTTGATCCTGATGTCCTGTTGGTTGACGAAGTTCTGGCAGTCGGCGATGCACTATTTCGCCAAAAAAGCTACAAAGCATTTTTAGACTTTAAACAGAAAAACAAAACAATAATTATTGTCTCTCACTCAGTAACCCAAATTCAAGATCTGTGTGACCGAGCAATACTACTTTTCAACGGAAAAATTATTTCTGACGGTGTTCCTGATGTTGTTGCTAAAGAATATGCAAAACTAATTGACACTAAATCGTAATTACGTTGTTGCGTTTTAACCACGGGTGTGAGGTCACGTAGTATTCACGGCTACCGTATGAGACGTTATATCAAACCTTATCTGTAGCGGACGCCATATTATCCGTGTTGGACCCAAGAGCCCAAGTAAACTTGCCACATATGAGGGCGTGTAAGAGACTGGCTCAGAGTAGGCGGACAACGAAATGCCACATCATCGAGGGCGAATGGGAGTTTTCCGTTCAGTTGGGCACACACACTTTGATCAACATGGAGGTGATATCATGATCAACATAGGAATAGACGTTCATAAGAAGACATGTATGGTAACCATCAAAGAGTAAGAGACGTTATATCAAACCTTATCTGTAGCTAGTTTGTTGCATAACCCTTCCTAAAATTTGAAATCTGACCGAAAATCACCAAAATGATCAACTAATCCTTACCGAAAAAGTAATGGATCATGAGGATGCCTCGTATGGTATACATTGACACAAACAGACAATGCAAAGTACGTAAAGAGGGGGGCAGGCCTATACTGACGATCATTGAAAATTTCGCCTGATTACACGTCTTGTGAAGGTTTATAGATCTCCGCCATGGCCATTCTGACATGAACAAGACGAAAATCCTCACGGATGCCATGCGTGTGGAAAAGGATACCAGGATTCACACCAGAATTCTGGCGGTGCGTAGTATCTACGTCAGCCATTTGTTCATCTTTACCACCTTTATCTCGCCCCTGCGCGTCATACTGCGCAGTGATCTCTGCATCTCCTTGACGGTCTTGTAAAGGCAGTTTGAAGTCGCCTTTTTGAACCCGCGCCACTGCCCCTCCGAGTTGTTAAGCTCCGGCGCGTACGGTGGCAGGTACTTTAGCACCACGTCCCCGTTCCACTTGGCCATCTTTCTATTGAGTTCTGCTGACTTGTGGTACGATGCGTTGTCGACAAACAACAACACCTTGCCGTACTTGCGGCGCAGTGTCCTGAGAAACTTGTAGAATGTTCCCGTGTTGGCCTTTTCGTAAAAGCGATAGTCAAACCTGTTTCTTGAGAGGGCCCCTATGACATAGAACCTTCCTGGACAGGCTGACGGGCGTATAGACCGGCTCTCCTACGGGGTACCAGCTGTTCTTGACGTTCCATCCCAGTATGAACATGGACTCGTCGCCTATCATTACCATGTACCCCTTTTTTGAATAGTACTTTGCGCTCTGCCTAGCTTTTTTTTTGAACTCCTTTTTCTCGGATTCTGAGGCTGATTTTGGGTGTTTTGGCCTGGGCTTTCTGCATGAGAAGCCGATTCTGTGCAGCAGGTCGTACATGCTCGTTTCTGCATACGTGATGCCGAACTTCTTTTTGACGTGGGCAATGACCAGCGGCCCTGTCCATGTTGTGGCCTTAAAGCCGCAGTTGTCCGGGCCCTTGATCAGGTCTGCGCGCAGCCGTTCAAGCTGTTTCTTGTCGAGCCTGCACGGGGCGCCATGCTTTATGTCAAACCTGCCCTCCAGGCCATGCTTGTGCGCACGCACCAGCCAGTATCGTACGGTTCCATACGGCCTGCTCAGCTTCTCGGCAATATCATATATGCTCGCGCCGCACTTTCTCATGTGGTATGCAAGGAGCCGGATTGCCGCCTTGGCGTCCTTCTCGGACTTGTGCATCCTAAAAAGCTCGTCCTTGCTTGCTATCCCGTACAGGAACGCTGTTCCCGTCGGTAATTCCTTCTTTCCTTTCATGTGTATATATGGGACTAATAGCTCTTAGATCCTTTGGTTGAAAAAAATTGTCCTTTTTGTGATCAATTGGTAGCCGAGGATACTACGCTCCGTACTGCTTGGCAACACCACTGCACAGACCGCAGAGATTGCCGACGTGACACAGCGTACCATACAGATGTGGGTCGAGAGGTTTGAGCTTGACGGCGTTGACGGTCTCCGTGACTCCCCCAACAGGGGCAAAAAGCCAAAGGTTCCAATCAACAGAATAAAAAAGATCGCCATGAGGCTGCGCAGGATGGAAAAGCTCACCCCAAAGAAGATGCGCAACTGGGTGCGCCGCAAACTGCATGTAACATACAGCGTTGGAAGCATCAGAAGAATCCTGCGCACGATGGGATTCTCGCTAAAGACGTCAACTACCAAGCTGGCAAATGCTGCCGACGCAAAGGAGGTAAGACGGTGGCAAAGGGAGGCAAAAGACACGATTAGGCTTGCAAAAAGGCGCGGATTCAGGATAACCGTACAGGACGAGTCGATATTCGTCAGTACGGGAAGGGACGGCAAAAAGTTCTGGTCGCCAGTGGGGGACAGAATCGAGGTGCAACGATCCGGCAGAAGGGAGCGCGTCGTGGTATACGGAACGGTTGCAGACGACGGAACCAGGCTGATGCGTACATACGACAAGTTCAACAGCATAAACTTTGTGCGTTATCTCAAGCAGGCGCGCAAAAGTGGGGAAAGGTTCTGATTGTGATGGACAACGCAGCACAGCACAAGACCGGAAGGGTCCACAGGTACCTGAAGAAAAATCCCGACGTTGTCCTGCTGTACCTGCCGGTAGCTAGGCCGGAGCTGAGCGCCATAGAGCCAATCTGGAAGGATGCCAAGTACAGGCTGGTCACATCTGCCTTTTATGATACGGCAGATCACCTCAAAAGGGCCGTCTCAGAATACTTTAGGACGTGTTCCATCAAGGTTGACATCTACAAGTATCTTGAGCGCAGCGTGTAATCAGGCGAAATTTTCAATGATCGTCAGTATAGGTGTGTCAATTACGCATAAAGTCTAATATAATTATCGTCCTTGATACCGTATGTGGAAATAATCCGAAGTCGTGCCCCGCTGCGTATTAGCTTTGCAGGAGGCGGAACAGACGTGTCCCCGTATCCTGAATTAAAGGGAGGCGCAGTAATCAGTACCACCATAGACAGATACGCCTACGTATCATTACAGGCAAATCAAGAAAACCGAGTGCAGGTCAAATCCCACGACTATAATCTTTTGGAAACATTTGAGAACATCTCTGATATGACATACGACGGAAGATTAGACTTGGCCAAAGCCGCAATAAAGATATTGAATCTGGAAAAAACATATTTTGACGCACTGATACATGTCGATTCCCCGCCAGGATCCGGCCTAGGATCATCTTCTGCTGTGGCCGTAAGCCTGATCGGTTCGCTGTCTTATCTCCTGAGGAAAGATCTCTCTACTTACGAGATAGCAGAAAAGGCCTATGACGTGGAAAGAGTCGAATTGGGAATCAAGGGCGGCAAACAGGATCAATACGCATCATCTTTTGGCGGGTTCAACCTTCTGGAGTTTAAAAAATCATCCGTTGACGTTACCCCGCTTCGAATAAGACACGAAGTTTTAAACGAATTACTGGCCTCTATTGTGATCTGTGACACGCAGGTTACTCGACTGTCTGCTAACATCCTTGAAAGACAGTCAAAGAGCTACTCAAAGGGAAGCAATACCATTGATTCTAACCTAGATTTCATAAAAAAATCTGCCTATGACATGAAAGCCTCTCTAATCAAAGGCGACATGACAAGTATGGGCGAACTGCTACACGAGGGCTGGATGTATAAAAAGAGACTTGACAGCGAGATTAGCAATTCGTCAATTGATAAAATTTATGACACTGCCTTGGAAAATGGCGCATCCGGAGGAAAACTGCTGGGGGCCGGCGGAGGCGGGCATTTTCTGTTCATTTGTGATCCGGACAAACGCAATGAAGTCTCGCGTGTTGTAGAAAAGCTAGGCTGCAAACAAATCAAGATAAATTTTGATACTGAGGGACTGCAGGTGTGGAAAAAAAACAACGATCACATCACATATTGACGACAACATCAAACAGTTTAATACCGTACGCTGATGATGCCTAAAGCATGAAATACACTCATTTTATAGAACGCGAACTACAAAGCAGCATAGACATAAAAAAATCACTTTTGGCAGACATCCAGACAATTCAAAAAATCGGAAAAATTATGATCAAATCCATCAACTCAAACCACGGCATATTCTTTCTTGGAAATGGCGGCAGTGCTGCCGATGCGCAACACATGGCAGCCGAATTGGTGGGGCTGTTTGGCCACAACGTAAAGCGAGCTGCACTTCCTGCAGTTGCCCTGACTACTAACTCGTCCATTCTTACTGCAGTATCCAACGACATTTCCTTTGATATGGTATTCTCAAGACAGGTTGAAGCTTTTGTTAAAAAGGGCGATGTGGTGGTGGGGATAAGTACCTCTGGACGCTCAAAAAACATTATTGAGGCAATAAGGCTTGCCAAGAAAAAGGGCGCCATCACAATTGCTCTTACCGGAAAAAACAAGAGTCCCCTCTCAAAAATTGCCGATGTTTCCATGCATGCTCCCTCAAACAATACCCAAAGAATTCAGGAATGCCACATTACACTGGGCCACATCTTCTGTGGAATGATTGAGAATTCCCTCAAGCCTGATTTCATTCTGACTGCAGGAAAGAAGGCTTAATATTGAATCGTACTTTGCCCAATAATGTTGAGGGTATTTGTTACTGGAATTACCGGCTTTGTGGGAAGCCACCTGGCAGAATACATCCTGGACAAGCACCCCGAATACGAGGTTCACGGTGGTTCCAGATGGAGAAGTGATCTGCAAAACGTCAGACACCTAGATGGAAAGATCTCCATGCATGACTTTGAGCTGCGTGACGGAAAATCCGTAGAGAACGTAATTAAAAACGTTCGGCCGGAAAAAATATTCCACCTTGCGGCCCAATCCTATGTGATGTCAAGCTACGAGCATCCGCGCGATACCATCGAAACAAACGTTATTGGAACGCTGAACCTTTTTGAGGCCATTAGAAAGTCAGACATCGATCCGGTCGTGCATGTCTGCAGTTCTTCAGAGGTGTACGGCAAGGTTAACCCTGATGAGATACCCATCAAGGAAACCAACGAATTAAGGCCTGCCAGTCCGTATGCCCTGAGCAAAGTGGGCGAAGATCGGCTTGGATTTCAGTATTTTAATTCCTACGGGATCAAAAACATCATGACTAGGGCATTTACCCACACCGGCCCGCGCAGAGGCAGCGTATTTGCAGAATCCAGTTTTGCCAAGCAAATAGCCGAAGCTGAAAACGGAAAACGCGAGCCTGTTGTCAGTACAGGCAATCTGGACTCTGTTCGAACTTTTCTTGATGTAAGGGACATTGTTCACGCATACTGGCTGCTGACTGAAAAATGCGTTCCCGGCGAGGCATACAATGTAGGCGGAAAAACCACAATGAAGGTCGGAGAGATGCTTGACCTGATGATTGGCATGAGCGACAAAGAAATCACGACAAGGCAGGATCCAAGGCGCATGAGGCCCTCAGACGTCACATTACAAATTCCTGATACCTCCAAGTTTGCAGAAAAAACCGGCTGGAAACCCACAATTCCGGTTGAAAAGACGTTCAGGGATCTTTTGGATTACTGGCGTGATCTAACAAAATAAAAGGCCTAAAAATTATGGGACATGACGGCAGAGAGTTGATTTGAACTTTACAGACAGACAATTCACCATTTGCAGGCATCATTTTGATCGATTTGATGCAAATCTGCTTATGTGTGATCCGAGTCTGCTGATTTCGAGCCAACCCTCCGGCAAACGTGATTTTCATATAAAACGTGTCACGTGACCGGGGTTGTAATGACAAATTTTTATTGAATACAAACTACAAGACGACATGAAGCGCGGATTATTTCTGGATCGTGACGGCGTACTAAATTTCAAGGCTGAATCCTATGTGACTACAGCAGATGAACTGGTGCTGCTTCCAGACGTTGGAAAACATCTGAGAAAGTTTCAAGAATGCGGTTTTCAGTTGTTTGTAGTTACTAACCAGTCTGCAATAAACCGTGGACTGCTAAGTCATGAAACCCTGAATAAAATCCACCAGAAGCTGTTACATCAATTATCCGCAGATGGCGTTACCGTAAAAAAAATCTATTACTGCCCGCACAAACCAGAAGAGAGGTGTGCATGCCGCAAACCAAAAAACGCATTGTTTGAAAAAGCCCTAAGGGACAACCGTCTTGATCCCTCACAATCCTGGATGATAGGAGATTCAAACTCCGATGTTGAGGCTGCAATCGCTTCCGGCATAAACCCATTTAAAATAAAAACCAATTCCTCCTTGCTGGCCTGCATTGAGAAGATCTTAGACGGCTGAAACCCATCTGTTTTTTAGAACTTTACGAAATAGATGCCTGTTATTTTTTCCTTGATCAAAGAATCGGGAGACCGCAGATGCGTCTGTGATCGTATGAGGTTACCCCGTCTCGAGGAATACGGCGCGATAGACACGATCATAAAGGTCCCGGCCAGTCCTGTCGCCTGAGGGGTAAATTCGTACAAAACGAGGATCGCCCTCAACTAGTTTAACGCAGATTAAAGTTCTAACTGTAATGACAATAATGATGATGACGTTCATTTCACACGCATGTCTCCTATGCACGGCTTGAAGGTCATCTCCTTCTTTAGCATCCAGTATGATATGCGCAGCAGCTTGGATGCTGCGGCCTTGGATCTTTCCACTCTTCTTTATCTCGCTTTCCTTGTTGCTTATTTTTGTGTTCCCCAGGACCTTGCCGTCCTTGTCCATCACTGCAACCTGGATGGACTTCTTGTGCACGTCCAGACCGACATACTGCTGCACCGCCTTTGATTTCACACATATCCTTTTTTTTTGCGCTAATCTGTCTGTTTGCATTGCAATTTATCTTGGTACCATCTGAATTTTGTTTTTGAGACACATATCAGTACTTCCTAGGTGTACTTTTACAGGCACGGTAATTACGTAATTTGGAGAAGATCTTATGCGTAAACGAAGTTAGCGGCTATGGCGTGCCGGGTCTGCAAAAGCACATCTAGGAAGTAGACTTTATGCGTAATCGATCCAAAACTAGGATTATTACGAACAAATTCATCTCATTCAGATCGATTACGCATAAAGTCTAGTACTGATATGGCGTTGTGTTTCCCGGACATTCTGACACACGAGAGCATGTTCCTTCCGCCATCTGCAACATGTTCATATATGCGCGGGTTGTTCTCAAGATCGCGGCACTGTCTGGATTTTTGCTTCAACAAAAACCACGGGGCCGCACCCCAATTGATCTGTCTGTTTGCTTCAACAAAAACCACGGGGCCGCACCCCAATTGATCTGTCTGTTTGCATTGCAATTTATCTTGGTACCATCTGAATTTTGTTTTTGAGACACATATGGTTACTCTGTGATCAGCCTTCCCAAGTTCCACGTAAAACGGCTCCAAATTTGACACAACTCAGACTATGATGCCTGCAGATCTGTACATCATCATCGTCTGCGCCGACATGGGCCGGGTTACACGGGGAAGACTGGCGTGAGACAGCCAAGTGAAAAGTAAATGAGGTTTGTTGTTTTGTCCTGATATTGAGGTATCGTACCTCCTGTTCATCTTCTGTTTTTACTTGATTTTTTAGTACTTTTCACTTGGCTGTGAGAAGCTAGTTTGTTGCATAACTCGATTTTTTTACTCGAATTCGTCCTAAACGACAAATCCAGATAAAAACCACAGTTGATTTCGGATCTATCTGTGATCGAAATCAGGAGTTTTTTGACGAAAAAAGAAGTTATGCAACAAACTATGAGAAGCAGCTCAATTTTATATGGGTCGGTTCATCAACGAATGCCTGATGCACACTCCCGACGTCATAGCATGGCCCAACCTCTATTATGTAGCCCCCGAAAAAACAGGAACGACTACAATATACCACATTCTGAGGCAGATTCGTGGAATATATGTTCCCCACGTAAAGGAGCCGGATTATTTTTTACGGGCTATTACCAAGAGGCAGTATCTTTCGCTTTACGGGAATGCCAGAGGCGAGAAGATACTTGCCGATACCTCGCATTATTATTTTAGCAGTACCGCGTGCAGGAGGATCCGCGCAGTAAGGCCGGACGCAAAAATCCTGATCAGCCTGCGGGATCCCGTCGAACAGCTGTTTTCACGGTGGCTATACTACATCAAAGCAAAGTCAAACTCCCTTACTCCTACGCAAAGAATTGATCGCTTCATAAACGACGATTACGGTGTTCTGTGTATCAACACCATCAGAGACAACTCAGATCTGCTGGATATCAGAAAGTCAAACAAGTACTACTACTCCGAGCCACTGTCCATGTGGATTTCTGCCTTTGGAAGGCAGAACGTCAAGGTGATACTCCTTGAGGATCTGGTCGAAAACCCGAGGGATACGGTGGCCGGCCTGCTGGACTTTGTGGGGGGGGGGTGCACTGCCGACCTTGACTCGTTAGTTCTCAAGGACTATAACCCCTTCCGTATCTATCGCTCCCACACGCTGTCCGGAATCCTGAGACGCATACCTGCATCGATCCGTACCCGCATCCCACTAGGCATAAAGACGTTTGCTGATGAAAAAATCCTGACACAACGCAGGCAAAAGCCGCAGATGAACCCCCAAGACAGGCGCCGGCTGCGGCACTTTCTCCGGGACGACGTGTCTGAGACAGAGAGGATCCTAGGGCGCAGGCTTCCCTGGAAGAACTTTCGGTAGCGCGGCCGCATAGGTGATGCACCGTGTGATGTACAGATGCATGCCTGCAACCATGACCTCTTGAATGTCATCTGCCGTTTGTAGGTGTGTCTGATCATAAAATACTTTAAGGGTCTTTGCTAGTCAGTATGGCATACCTGGCATCCCCGTGCGCCGTATCACCACCCGAGGAGTCTGACAGGTCACCCTCGAACTCTAGGTGCACCAAGAGCGCCATGTCATAAACTCCCATGCACGCATGGTTGCCGACAGATCCGGCGGCCATCTCCACGTGACATTCGTGCACATCTGATATGTAGCTCGCAGGCAACCGTGCCGAATATATCATGACATCATCCAGCACGATATCATGTGCAGACCACTTGCCGGTGCTACCGGCGCCCACGACAAGCGGATGATCGTTTGCAACGGAGCCGGCCAGCGATGTACTGATCCGGCGCCGGTTGTCGATCTGTCCGTCCACGTACACGTCAAGTCCGTCACTGCTTCTGGAGCCATCATAGGTGAACACGACATGGTGCCAGCGGCCGTCGGCCACACTAGAGAACGTATCGACGGTGATCCTACCTTGCGCGTCGTCTGCCATCTGAAGCGAAATACCGCCGGCGTGGCCTCCCCACACGATGATGCCCTGCTGTTTGGTCGTGTCGGCCTTTGAGATGATCGGTGCGTCAGGACTGTCTGGTCTGGGCATTTTGATCCAAAACGCGATGCTGAACGGATCGCCCCCGCCAAGATCGAGGCCGGGCGCATCTGCCAGTTCTACGTATGCGGTGCCGTCAAGGTGAAGGGCTCTGCCAACGGGGCCATACGTGGGCAGGGAGGCCCATCCTGGCGGGCGCCATTCTGTCACTTCCACCGTTCGATCGACGCGGGGGTAGATCTTTGATACTATCGGCGTGGACTGAAACGGGATGTCGTATGAGAACATCCAGTGGTTGACACGCGTATAGACTTTTACTGGTATCGGCGTGTCCGGTTTTGGAATGCTATGAAACTCGGCCACCCTACTGCCGCCGTCGTATAGCTCTAGATACCGCTGCGACCAATCTGCTTCCGGAGACGATGTCACATTGCCGCCGCCGTGATAGGCCTCCAACACGATCCTTTTCCAGCCTATTCTGTCGACAGAGTCTATCATCACGATCTTTTTGGTTTTTTGCGGCTGCGCGGTGAAAAAATCATATATGTCCATGTCAGAGTGTGCAAGAATGTGGGTGTGTATTAACCGCGATTCCCGAAGCAACTGCATGATTATTCCCGCATCAGAGTCGGCATAGTTTTGCAGCGTAAAGGCCAGCGCATCAGTGTACACAGATGTTGCGTCCCAGTGTACAAGTACGCCAGACGTGGACAGGCCTAATGCCGCGGCCGCAAATACTGCCGCCAGCAGCAGCGCGTTGTTGTACTGCCCCCTCGGGCCCCATCTTCCCGCCGACGCCCTTTCTATTCCGCCGCCGATCAGTGCGGCAGCAGCAATACACATCACAGTCCACAGCATGCCCAGATGGAACCACGATACGTATCCGATTGATCCAAAGAACAGCAGAACGGGTGCAGTCCAAAGCATCAGAAACCTGCTGCGTGTGACAACCGCAAAGACGAGCCCTGCAGTGCCCAGCGATACCAGAACAGGATCCATCTCGAACAATGATATGGCGGCCATCAGCGCGATCGCAGGGCGGGTCAGTATTTCAGAATCCTGGCTCCGCACCAGGTCTATTGGTATGTACTGTTGCAGCAGGTCAAGCCTGCGCTGGTCGATCCTTTCTGTATGCCACAGGACGTCGTTGATCCACTGATCGGACTGGCCTTCGAGCACCGCAGACGCGGGCCAGACTGCCGCAACCAGGATTACGGGCGCAAGCCACAGCAGCATCCGCCTTTTTTGTCTCATTCTGCCGGCAGAATATACCAGGAAGAGAACCAGTGGGATCATTACAAGCGAGGGGATCTTGACGAGTATGGCACATCCCATGCAGACGCCAGACAGGAGGATCAGCAGACACGTCTTGTCGGGATCAGCGGCAGCAGCGGCTCCCTCCCTTGGGATGGTAACTGATCGAGCTCTGGAATCTGTTTCTGATTTTAGGCACAAATTCCATTTGAACAGCCCTTTTGGTGGCAGAATTCGTCCCTGAACTTCCAGATCCCGAGCTGTTGCTTGGGGTGGGCAGCGCGCGTACATGGCAAGCAGGACAGAGGAGAGGACAAACGGGAGGAGGATCGAGTCCAGCAGAACATGTCTGAGCGTCAGCGATACGGGCATCACCGCAAACAGGACGGCTGCAATCGGTGCGGCCCTGCGCCCAAAACCCCTCTCGGCTATCTTGTAGATCAGAAAGGTATCTAGGATCGCAAGCAGGCCCATGAGGATGCGCGGGCCCCCGTAAAGCATGTCAAGCGAGGACACATCCTCTAATGTGACAAAGGAGTCGGGATATCCGGTGGCATACATGAATCCTGCCAGTATCGTCCAGCCAAGGAACGGGTGGTCGTACCTGTCGTGCAATATGTCGTAATTCATGGCGTCTAGGGCCCGTTCCGTATAGGCCGTCTCATCTACGTGCCACGGTGGAAATCCTGCCGGGTTCCACAGGTGCGTATATCCAGAAAGCACCAGTATGACCGCAAGCAGGAGTAGATGCCCGTGCCCTGACAGGAGGAGGCGACCCGTGCGAAAAGTGGCATGTCTGAGGCCAAGCATGGGCTATTTTCTACCCGTCGGCCAAATAACGGTTTGGAGGCAGGGGCATGGGATCACGTCTCCTTACTGCCATGCATGCGAGTCATTACACTGAGTTGAAGGGTGTTTTTGACAAATTCTGAATTTTCAATAAGGTGTAAAGCTAGGCTGGTGCTGTTGACAAAACTAATCATCTGATACTTTTTGCATCTTGGTTTTCCCTATGCATTTTTTTGGCAAAGTATTCCTTAATCATCTCAAATCCAAGATAGTATCTGCCCATCTCTTCTCTGATTGCTGTCACCTGACCCGAATCCAAAAAAGGATCTAAAACCAGATCATTGGGCTTGCTTGTGTATTGAAGAATCTTTTTGATTGTCTCAGAGGATAATTTGGCAGGTGTCTTCTTTTCATTCTTCCAATACTCGCGCTTGATATCCCATACGTCTTCCATGTCTCTATACCTTTCACTGTCGTATGCTGTACGAAAAGTAGTTCCCCCCTTATTCGAACGTGTAAAGTCGGCCAAGATCAGATGCACAAACTTCATGCATGGAATTGGAAACAAGGGTGTCACGCATTCAATTCTGCTTGGGGACTATCCTATTACTCATGATTTTCATATCTGTTCAGCAATGATCAGGCAGGCCACAGAATTAACTCTCAGGGGCTAACCTGTTACGTTGCAATCATTCCTTGGATGTTTTCCTTAACCTGTACAATATCTCCTCCTGTAATACTGACTGCCTGCTCAATATGGAGGATATGACGATCATCAGCGAGGATATCGAGGCAGTTATCAGAAAAAGCGAGGCCAGCGCCATTGTGGGATAGTGTGGCCGGATCTGTCCGGTCTCCCCAAAATGGACAAGCAGGAAAACGGACAGCCAGATGCCAAAGGCAAACAGGATGGCCGCGATAATACCAAAAAACCTTGCTGACTTGTAAAAGATCACCGTGGAGATGATCAGGGATACGGTTTCTACCGCATACATGAAGATACTTGAGACAAGCTTGGATTTGCCTGCCTGCCTCTTCCGAAACACTACGGGAACCTCGACTATTGTCAGTCCCTTGAAGCTTGCCTGCAACAGCGTTTCCTGCGTGTAGGTGTAACTCGAAAATATGTGCAGCTTTGCAATCGCATAGCGGTTAAATGCTCTAAATCCGGTTTGTGCGTCGTTGATTCTTTTGCCCATTATGCGTGAAACCGTCTTGGATACCAGTCTGTTTCCGATCCTTTTTTGCAGAGGCATGTGTTCAAGCCTGTGAACCTGCCTGTCGCCCAGAACAATGTCTGCCTTGCTGTCTATTATTGGCTTTAAAATGACGGGTATTTGTGCCGGGTCGTACTGATCGTCGGCATCCAACGTAACCATAATGTCTGCCTTGAGTTCTAGACACTTGGAAAAACCAAACGATACGGCTCGTGCAAGCCCGTTGTTTTTTTCAAAGGAGTACACGATCGCGCCTGCGTCCCTTGCAGTCTTTTCGGTGCCGTCCGTAGAACCGTCATTGATTACAACGACGGATATCTCGGCAATGTATGGGATTGACTTTGGTATTGCCGCAATGACGTTTCCTATTGTAGACTCCTCGTTGTACGCCGGGATTAATACAACCAGTCTCATCATGACATGTCGGCACCATCCAAAATATAAGCTTTGGAATTTTTCGGTTGTACTGTGTTCCCTCCCACTGCAATCAGGCATGAGTCTGCCCGGGAGGTCTCCGAGGTGGCAAAACTCACATCTGAACTTCCATGACCCGAGCTGTTGTGTCTTGATCTCGGCGATTACACGGGCATCCCAGAGAGAGCGCATATGGCATCTGATGATTCAGGGGCTAGGAAGAGCTTCCAAGTGCTTAACTTCAAGTGGACCAAAGAGTTGCTGAATTTTATGAGTGGAATAGTCGACGGCAAGACATGTTGCTCCAAACTCACCAAACTTCAAAACTCTACATTTTATTAAGACAGGAATCATGACGACGCACCTAGAAATTGAGACGCTCTCAAGCGACCACAGCAACAAGTCTCTCTTTAAGAGTCAAAGTACAAGACCAGTCTTTCCAAAAGTAATCCATAAAACGATTCTAAAACTCGAAACAGTTCAAACCAAGCTGCCTGCAGATTCACATATGGCCGTCTGCGCCGCGATGAGTCGGGTACATTTGGGAAGACTGAAGACTGAATGGCAAAAAGGCGGTGACTCCACTCAAGGCAACAGATCTCATGACTGGGATTCTACCTAACGCTATTATATTGCATGCATACTGCATGTACCACGCATGCAGCTGTCAGAGGATGTGATGGTGTCGATCGTAATTCCCGTCTATAACGGAAGGCGGTTCATCAGAAGTGCCTTGGAATCCGCGCTGGGCCAGACCTATGGCAACGTGGAGGTCGTCGTAGTGGACGACGGTTCAGACGACGGCACCGAGACGATCCTAGAAAGGCAGTACAAGGGAGGGATAACCCTGGTTACACATGAGGGCAACAAGGGGCTTGCGTTTGCGCGCAACAGCGGCATAAGGCATGCCGGGGGGATGTTCGTCCTGTTTCTTGATTCGGACGACATCCTGGCTCCTGACGCAGTAGAGCAGATGGTGCAGGCCGCAAAAAAGGCAGACGATCCTGACAACACTGTGTTTGTTTCGTGTAGTTGGAGCATACGCGAGAATGATGGCTATCCCGTGCCCATAATACCTCGAAAGACAACCGCGGACAAGATCAAATCCGTTGTAAGCGAAGGATTTGCGCCCGGATGCTTTTTTACTGCCAGAGACATATTTGAAAAGTACGGATATTTCAGAGAGGATATTGCCATTGCAGAGGACTTGGAGATGATCTCGCGGCTGTATCTCCTGTGCAACGTGGATGTCTGCATAATAAAAAGAATGTTGTGGATACGCAGAATACACGACGACAGCTTCACCCACCGCGAGTCTGATGAGGAAATCCACTCAAAACGCCAGATAACGTACAGGATAATAGCAGACGGGCTGGATCCAGAGTCTGCCAAGGCGTTTCTGTCTGCGTGCAGAATGGAGAGACAAAAGAGGGTTGACAGGCTAGAAACGGAGAGAGTAAGGGAGGCGGGAAATGCAAACCGGATCCGATCCAAGATGCGTAGGACAGTGATGGGCAGTATGCTCCTAAGAAGACTATACATGTACATGTCTGGCCTCCTAAACAGCAGGATACTGGAGGAGAGGCTGCGGCGTAGCGGTGTTGATAGCGGAAGGTTTACGGCACGCTACGTCGCCGAATCCAAGTTCTTTTAGCGGTACAACATCGGGTTCTGTTTATGCTGACAGGCAAACATTTCCTGAGAGGTGATCTGAAATTAGAAGCCGTATGAATTTTTCAAGTGGTTTCACAGGTAACTTGCATTTTGTTGGCGTTCTGAGCCGTTCCATACAAATTCGTTCACAAATAATCAGTATGCTAATTT
The DNA here is from genome assembly GCA_965214775.1 of Candidatus Nitrosopumilus sp. GTDB lineage: Archaea > Thermoproteota > Nitrososphaeria > Nitrososphaerales > Nitrosopumilaceae > Nitrosopumilus. Next base: position 1,205,992 of record OZ243974.1, read on the forward strand.
CGAATCAACTCTCTGGGGCGGCAGGATCTCTTTGTGTTTGGCAGGAATTTGCCTCCCTCCGGTTCTATGAATTCTGTCTGCTTTCTCATGCATGTGCGTATGGCTTGGCCGATCTTGGATCCTTGGGTCACAGTTGCTAAAATTATACGTTTTTTATGAGTTGACTACGTCCGAAAATTCAGTCCAGTCTCCTCAGCTGGAACTATGAAGTGCCAAGCCGGGTGGCGTGACGCCCGTCACTCTGCCCTGATTTCCTTGACGATCTTGATGAACTTTTCGGCGGCCACGACGTTGTCCCAGCTGTCCTGCACGAATCTGCGTCCCTGCCTGCCCATGTCCCGCGCCCTTTCTGCGTCGTCTATAGCAACGGGCAGAAGTCTTTGAGTCAAAGTAGGTCATAACTACACGTAAAAAACCTCAATTATTTCTGCTCGTTGCTATAGCACAAACATCAGCACCATGATCTTCTTGTAGACTTTGACATCCTTTTCCTTGCGCATGGCCTCTGACAGGCTTTTGTCTGTTTCTTTTGCCATGCATACTGCGCCAGTTGTGTGATCATTATACTTTTCGAATGACCTTGTTTTGGCTCAAAGACTTATGCTCGTTGCTATAATGATTCTAGATCTGGATCGATTACGCATAAAATCTAATCCCATCAGTTTGATTTGCACATTTTTGAATTTTTTTGTGCACCTCGTCCGGATAGCACAGCGTGTCCTTTGGCAATTCTGATGAATTCAGCCACAATCATCATCCCGTAGCGTCTTGATTGCATCGCAGAACTCGCGCACCATCACTTGAACGGACATGCTTTTTTCAACATGCCTCCGTCCCTCCCTTCCCATCCTGTCCATCATCTCAGGATCGCCAAGCAGCATCTCGATCTTTTCCTTCCATGATGCATGATCCCCCGGATTTACCAGGAATCCGCTCTTGTTCTCCAGCAGTGTCTCCGGGATTCCCCCGACCTTGGTGGCAATCACCGGTTTTTGCAGCAGCTGCGCCTCTAGCACAGTTGATACAAACCCGTCCATTCCGCTGGCAAGACCGTATATGTCAACTGAGGATAGAAACTCCCTTATCCCGTCCGGGTATTTCATCCATCCAAGATGCCTAAAGTTCTCATACCTGTCCAGTTTTGACAGGACTATGTCCTCAAACCACCCGCCCCCTGCCCAGTAGAATGTGACCTCTGGCATCGACGCTATGACGTTTTCCAAGGTAAGCATCTCCCTTGCCTTTCCAAGCACGTCTGCCTTTTGCACAAGCCCTACGCACGGATGCCTCAGATCCATACTCTTCCTTGCGGGGCGCATGGTCTCAGCATTGATGCATAAATGCACTGTTGAAATCCTTTTGTGCGGGAACCGCGCCCTTGTCAGATTTTCCATGTATTTGGAATGTGTCAGTACCAGTTTGGCACCATCTATGCATCTGCGGACAGTTACCAGGCTATCACGTATGCTTGTCTTGGCATCAGAAAATGTCAGATTGGATGTAGTCTCCTGCTGCCTTCCAATAAATCGAGTCAGATGTCTTATGACAGCAGTATAGAGCGTCGAGTCAGATGCCGTATCCAGCTCCGCCCTTTGGATGAGGCGCCGCCGAAGAAGGGCCGCATCATAGAGCGTCGAGTCAGATGCCGCCTGCAGCTCCGTTTCTGCCTCGCTCCAGAAATCCCCCTTCACACAGTATATCAGGGGAATGCCTTCCCTGATTGCCGACAACCCAAAGTGATGCCTCATATCAGTCATGACAAAATCGGGCCGGAATTCTGCAACAAGCGACTTGAATTTTTTTCTTCCAGAGAAATAATCACTGTCTGGAATATTAGAGTATCCGTCAAATTTTTTGTTGTTGCTGATCATCCTGCAACGAATGCCGTGTTTTGACAGCTCCTTGCCAAACTCTACAAAGCGGAAAAACGTCGGATCCGAGCCGTTAAGTAACAGTCTCACACTGCATTGTCCATACTCACGGATTATTAACGTAGTGCGATAGCAGTCTTCCCAAGTTCCACGTAAAACGGCTCCAAACCGTGAAACAGCTCCTGTATCAAATTATGCTGATTCCCAGCTAAGTGAAAAGGTAAGAGAGTATAAAATGATGGAATGTCTAGCAGATGCGTCTGACTGAAAAACGCACACTCGCAGCGGCCCGTGCAGGGAATCAGCATAATTTGATATGGAAGTTTACCCCCTCCCGAAAATACGACGCGGTAGGCACGGTGATCAATACTGACGATCATTGAAAATTTCGCCTGATTACACACGGCGCTCAAGATATTTGTAGATGTCAACCTTGATGGAACACGTCCTAAAGTATTCCGAGACATCCCTTTTGAGGTGATCTGCCGAATCGTAAAAGGCAGATGTGACCAGTATGTACTTGGCATCCTTCCAAATTGGCTCTATGGCGCTCAGCTCCGGCCTGGCTACCGGCAGGTACAGCAGGATAACGTCGGGATTTTTCTCCAGGTACATGCGGACCCTTCCGGTCCTATGCTGTGCTGCGTTGTCCATCACAATCAGAACCTTTCCCCACTTTTTGCGCGCCTGCTTGAGATAACGCACAAAGTTTATGCTGTTGAACTTGTCGTATGTACGCATCAGCCTGGTTCCGTCGTCTGCAACCGTTCCGTATACCACGACGCGCTCCCTTCTGCCGGATCGTTGCACCTCGATTCTGTCCCCCACTGGCGACCAGAACTTTTTGCCGTCCCTTCCCGTACTGACGAATATCGACTCGTCCTGTACGGTTATCCTGAATCCGCGCCTTTTTGCAAGCCTAATCGTGTCTTTTGCCTCCCTTTGCCATCGTCTTACCTCCTTTGCGTCGGCAGCATCTGCCAGCTTGGTAGTTGACGTCTTTAGCGAGAATCCCATCGTGCGCAGGATTCTTCTGATGCTTCCAACGCTGTATGTTACATGCAGTTTGCGGCGCACCCAGTTGCGCATCTTCTTTGGGGTGAGCTTTTCCATCCTGCGCAGCCTCATGGCGATCTTTTTTATCCTGTTGATTGGAACCTTTGGCTTTTTGCCCCTGTTGGGGGAGTCACGGAGACCGTCAACGCCGTCAAGCTCAAACCTCTCAACCCACATCTGTACGGTACGCTGTGTCACGTCGGCAATCTCTGCGGTCTGTGCAGTGGTGTTGCCAAGCAGTACGGAGCGCACCGCCAGGATTCTGGTATAAACCCTGTTATCCTTTTCTACATGCATGGCGTCCGTGAGGATTTTCGTCTTGTTCATGTCAGAAGGGCCATGGCGGAGATCTATAAACCTTCACAAGACGTGTAATCAGGCGAAATTTTCAATGATCGTCAGTAAAGGCTCCGGCCAGCAGTGTGCACAGTTGAAATCCGGACATTTTTTATCAAAATAGGCACGATATGTCAAAGTTACGGTCCGTTTTTTTGATGTGCGCACTACAGCAACAGCAGCAGTAGTCCCGCCGTCATGCTGCTGGTGCTGCCTGTGGCATTTTGAGGCCTGCCTGCGAAGATGCGTCACGGCAGACCTGACAAACATCTTCCTATCAGACATGAGGCTTAGCACGCGCAGTACGTCGGCATGGCCGTACACCACGTTGTGACTCTGAGACTGCCATTCCGAGCTTGGGGAACCGCCGTCGCAATGTTTTAAATTGCCGTGATGCTATGTCGTACTGGTGTGCAAACACATCGTTTTGTATTGGTATCATCATGACTATGTTTGACACACCTTCTGATCTAAGATCGTAATGGTCAAAAAATCTCGGCAAATTACGTAATTGTTGTGCCTGAAAAAGTACATCTAGGAACTCCCATATGAAATCGTACCTACTGACATGCATAAGAAGGGTTGATTCATCACCCTGACTACGGCGGGGGTGTTTTTATCATGTGTTCAACAAACTACGGCTAGCTTGTGGTTTATATGATGAAATGATTTTCGGATACTAGATGAAGTACCGTCTGTTGAATCCAAACCGGATCTATCTTTACCTGCGTCAGGGGTGGATGGTAATAGCTCCAGTATTTGGCTTTGGCAACTTTATAATGCTGATTTATCTTACACTGACATTTGATGTTCCACTGTACGTGTTTGCGCCGCTGATGGCAGCTCCGATATTGATAGGACTGGTCTTTATAGGCAAGGTATTCAGAGACAAGCAACAGCCAGTAGACACCAGTATGAACTATTTCCGATCACTGGAGATGCTGCACACCGAATACATCCTGTGGGAACAGATCGGCAGAATCTGCAAAAACGATGGAATACCTCTCAATGAGGAGTTTGTCAGGCGTCTTGACGTGTTGAAAAAGGCGGTAAAGAAGAAATAAAACTACCATAAGACGCCATTGCATGCGCCTGCGACCGGAACCGGTGCCGGGATCCTTGCCTCTTTGCTCCCTGAACTTCTTTCCGGCCATATTGTATAATGACGATATGGACGTGGGCATGTTGGGACTCTCATACATGGCAAGCTTTGCCCGGAGCTCGGAGTTCTCCTTTTTGATGTCAGAGTTCTCCTTTTCCAGCTCGGAGATCTTCTCATCCCGCTCCTTGATCATGACAAGTGCCTTTGCAGGATCCATATGGTGTGCAGGCGTAGATTTGGAGTCCATGTGTTACATCAAACAGGCAAGATCAAAAAAGATTTCCATCGAAATTCTTTGACTAGGATGCCGATAATGGATCACCCCAGCAAATTCCAATCCTGCAATGACTGCTCACAAATCTCTGATGCTCAGCCATGTCTGCAAGGCCATCTGATCATAATATGCTGCCCAGAAAAGTTGGCTTGTCAGTATAAAAAGGATCTGATGTTGTATCTATGTGTCGTGCTTATAAGGATTCCACGCGTAACGGTGTTGTGAAGTATGGCTTTGGCTGGGGGTCTCTTCCTGACAATCACAAAATGAAGGTCGGACACTTATCTATACGAGGATCTCCCTCAGTACCATTCTTCATCCATTTGTCAGAACCGTTCTGCAGTTACTATACGAGGATCTCCCTCAACTACATCAACGCAGATTAAAGTTCTAACTGTAATGACAATAATAATGATGATGATGACGTTCATTTCACACGCATGTCCACTATGCACTGACTGAAGGCCATCTATTTCTTTAGCATACGAGGACTCCATGACGCACCTGGTGTTATCCGGAATCTTTGCAAACATCTCTCTTATCTCGCTGTTCCTGTTGCTTATTTTTGTATTCCCCAGGACCTTGCCGTCCTTGTCCATCACCGCGACCTGGATGGACTCCTTGTGCACGTCCAGGCCGACATACTGCTGCTCCGCCTTTGATTTCACACATATCCTTTTTTTTGCGCTAATCTGTCTGTTTGCATTGCCTTTTATCTTGGTACCATCTGAATTTTGTTTTTGAGACACATATGGTTACATCCGGTGAATTATGAAACAACTCCTGTGCCTTGTCGTGACGCCTACTCCGGGGCCACCTCAGAGGGCTTTCGTCCCCCGACACACTGCGTCACTGCGTATCTGATTTGCTTTGCCTCTAGCCTTACAACCATCGGTTTTCTTGATCGGTAAAGCCTAAAGTAATCCTTTGCAATCTTCTTCAAATTAGTGCGACCTAATTTTCGTACAATAGACGCCGTAACAATTTCGGATTATTTCTCCAAAATCCACGTGTTTGCGCGGCCTCCGTCGTCGCAGGATCCGCACGCCCATGCCTTCACTGCGGGTCAGGCTTGCGCATCTGCTCCCTGCAGACTTTGCACACAGAGAAGGGGTGGTGAGCAACTTTTCGGACAGCATACACAGCCTGACTGCCGCGGCGCACCCACGCATCTCCTGCAAGGATGCCACCACCGGATCCGATGATTACAACTGCAGGTGGGAGCGTTCTCCGAGCAGAAACCTGTGCGCACTGCCTGATCTTGCCGGCTCGACTACCGAGCCCTGCGCAATTATGCTCGAGTCAATCTCAATCCTCGAGTCAACGGTGCAGTCAGGCATCACAATAGAGTTTTTTATATCACAGTTTTTTATTCGGCAGTTGTCCCCAATCGAAACATCTGGCCCTATGCGTGCCGCAGGCCCTATGTGACAATTCCTTCCGACTATTACGGGCCCGGTGACAAGGGAGTCCCGAGAGACTGTGGTGCCCCTGCCAAGAACGATGCCATCGTTGACCGTAGCATCCGAATCGATCAAGAACTGGTTCTCCGTGCCGATCGAGCCCAAGACCAGCTTGTTTGCATGTATGACATCCTCGGGGGTTCCGGTGTCCTTCCACCACCCCGTAACGGTGTCATACCCGATCTTTTGGCCCCTCCGCAGTGACAGATCCAAGGCGTCGGTAATCTCCAGCTCCCCGCGCCAGGAAGGCCTGAGATCGTCGATCACGTCAAAAATTTTGGGCGACAGAAAATAGATCCCTATGACGGCAAGGTTGGAGGCGGGGCTTTTCGGCTTTTCGGTGATCTTTTTGATCATGCCTAGATGATGCTCTCCACCGTCTAGCTCCGCAATTCCAAACCGCCCCGGATCATCCACCTCGCAGAGAAGAACCATCGCGTCCAGCTGCTGCTCTGAGCCGGAGAATCTTCGGGCATAACCGTCAATGCTTTTCCTCAGGACGTTGTCTCCAAGATAGACGATAAACCGGTCATCTCCTACAAAGTCCCTGCACAGCCCTATTGCATGAGAGATTCCTGCGGGCCTGTCCTGGTGGATGTAGGTTATCCTGACTCCGAATTTCTGCCCGTCGCCATAGTACTCCTTGACCTTTCCGGGATAGGCATCCCCGGTGACTATTCCAATCTCGCTTACTCCGGCCTGCTTGAGGTCTTCTAGGGCATACTGGGACATCGGCTTGTTTGCAATGGGAAGCAGTTGCTTGGGACCCGTATGCGTCAGGGGCCTCAGCCTCGTCCCGTGGCCCCCGTGAAGAATGATCCCTTTCATCTCTTGTCTATGCGGCGGCCCCTCAATATAAAATCAGTCACACATGACGCAACGCGTGCGGGCGCAAAAGGCGGCCCCTCAGAGTATTTGCCCGTTCATCGAGACCGAGTCGTAGGTGGCCTTTGCCCCAAGAAGATGTTTGTACCACTCGACGGTTTTTGTCTGCATGGAATCCGTGGTCTTTCCGGACTTTAGTGCGGCATAGATCTCCTGGGTGCCATCGGCTACGGTCCATCTCGTTTTATATCCTAGCGTGTCACGGATCTTCTCAAAACTGATCTTGTAGGAGCGCAGATCCGGATCCCCGTACCATTGTTTTTTAAAGGGGATCTTGATTGCTCTGGCCACCTCTTTGGCCAGCGGCAGTATCTGGTAATTTTGGGTGTCTGATCCCACGTTGAATATCTGGCCGCCGACCCTCTCCTTTGGCGATTTGATTACGGTTACATAGGCTTCGGCAACGTCTTTTACATGGATAAACGGCCTCCATTGCATCCCATCCCGCATGATTGGAATTTGCCTGTTCTTGAAGAAGCCAAGCACCATCCCGTTTACTGCCAAGTCAAACCTCATCCTAGGAGACAGTCCAAAGACGGTGGCAAACCTCAGCATGGTTACCGTAAACTTCCTGTCGGCAAGCCTTTTGGCGGCAATCTCTGCCTTCCTGTTGGCCTTGGCATAGGTGGTCAGCGGGTTGATTGGGGACTTTTCGTCCAGCTCCCCGTCACGGAAGCCATAGATGCTGCAGCTTGATGCCAAAACGTACCTGTCCACGCCCTGTTGCTTGGCCAGCTTTGCCACCCTTGCGCGCCCCCTAAAGTTGATATCCATCGTTCTCTTGGGATCCAGCTCCCCGCTGGGATCATTTGAGAGTGCGGCCAGATCCATAACTACATCGATGCCGTCGAGGATTTTCTTATCAAAGTATCTGGTGTCATCTTGCACAAGCCTTAGTTTCGGGTTTTTGGAGACCTGGTTTAGTTTGTCCTTGCCGAAATAGAACCTGTCAAGCACGGTCACACGGTATCCCTCCCCGAGTAGCCTGGGGACAAGCACGGTTCCGATATAGCCGCCTCCGCCAGTCACCAAAACCCGCATGATCCATAAAAAGGCAGTATGTATTTAATTGGTACGAGTTTACCCCTTAGCCGCCATTGCTGTCTGGAGCCTTTATGATCACGCCTGCTGCGCCGTATATCGGAGAGGGGTAAACTCTTGCAATCAGTACATGCCGGAATCAGAACCGCCACGGTTATGTATTGTGGACCCCCCGGGATCCGTCACAATATTGTACCTTTTATGCGTTCCAGGAACATGGAGATCAAGATGAAGCTTACGATGGAGGAATTTGAAAGGGTGGAACAGGCGGCCCCGCTTGTCCTGTTCAACCAGGGGATCAAGGCGGAGATGACGCGCGAAAAGTACACCCGCACGCTACGCCAGGTGCTCTGCGGCATGCTAGAGGACATACTGGAGGGAGACCTTGAGGGACGCGCAGAGCAGCTGGTACAGCACGGCCGGGAGGATCCGGCATGGGTGCGCGACCTGCTGCTGAGCCTCTCGCGCAAGCTGCTCGAGCGGACCAGGCTTGCCCCCGACAATCCAGAGTATCTCAGACCGGTCTCGTTTGGCGGGTATTTCAAGCCGGTCAAGAAGCTGCTGGATATGAACGACGTCGTGATCCCGTGGAAGCGCATATACGCCACGTTTCCCGAAGAGACCGGCCTCCCGTCGTCCTCCCGCGGATGGACGCGTGCCGAGGTACAGAAGATGCTCAGGTTCTGCCGGGGGCCGCTTGAGCGGGCAATCATACTGGTGGCCGCAAGCTCCGGGATCAGGATAGGGGGTTTTGAGGAACTCGAGTGGAGGGATCTCGTCCCCGTGTACAGGATGCCGGACGGCACACTTGAGATGGGGGATGCAGCAGACGGCAGGGAGATGGACGGCGCAGGGAACCCGGCCTGCGCAAAGCTGCAGATATACCGCGGATCCGGCGAGAGCTATCCGGCCTTCATCACGCCGGAGGCGTATGCGGCGCTTGACGACTATCGTGCAGAGTGTGCCGACAGGATTGGACGAAAGCTGCTCCCCGGCGATCCCCTGTTTATCGGATCCGGCTGCCTCCCGAGAAGGCTGTCGGTAGTCATGATAAAAAAGCACATACTCGACGTGCTGACAAGGTCGGGTCTCCGCGGCAGGCCCGGCCCCGACGGCAGCAGAAGCAGCAAGACGCGCAGACACGACGTCCCGATGACCAACGGGTTCAGGCGGTTCTGGAACAAGACGTGCAAGGAGGCCTCCTCCCGGGAATCCCCGCTGTCCAGCCTGATCAAAAAGGAGTACATGATGGGCCACTCCGGGCTGGTAAAGCTTGACCGCAACTACTTCAAGACCCACACGCTGGAGCTTGCCGAAGAGTACCTCCAGGTGGTGCCGGCCCTCACCCTGGATGACGCGGCAAGGCTGCGCATGGAAAACGACCTGCAGGCGCAGAGGATAGCGAGTCTGGAGGACGAAAAGGGCGCAGAGATTGCCGACCTGCGCCTCATGGTAGAGCAGCTTGCAAAAAGGATAGGGCCAGACGTGAAATAGGGCCCTTTTATGGTACCCGCGTCTTGTGTGCATGAACGGTAACAACAGGTGTCCTGTCTGCAAGGATGACCTAGACAGGCACACGGACAGGGACCTGGCAACGTGCGCGTACCGCATGATCTCGGACTGACTGGCATCCATACATGCTGGCTCCCGTTTTTACTACACTTACTTTGCCCGTGCTCTGTATGAGGTATACGACTTTGATCGGCTGGTGGGCGTGTATGAAGGAGCCAATTTCTGCTGCAAGGCTTTGGGCGTGGCTGAAAACCAGGGCGGCCTGACCGGCCATCCTTCAGGCATTCTGTCTTGCCGCATAGTCTTGCCTGAAGTTTGAAATTTGGCAAAAAATCACCAGGATGATCAGCGGATCCCCGGCCAGGAGGGCCAAGGATCGTTGGTGGTGGGAGATTGCCCCTGGATGGCATTGCCTGCCGGGGTCTTGATGATCATGTCCTCACATTGCATCCTAGGGAGGGGGCAAGCTCTTGCCTTGGCGATCCCCCCCGTGATGTCTGCATTTATCCTGTCTGAGTTCTCCTCGGGCAGGCAGCAGTGGGGATTTTCCTAAAGCGTCAGAGGCCGAGCCGGATGACCGCAATGCAACACCGCAATCGTCCCTGTTACTGGCAACAGTTGCCCACTAGCGGGAACTTTTCTTCCCTGTTACTGGCAACAGTTGCCCACTAGCGGGAATCAGTAGAACGCCTGTGTCTGAAGACACGGCAAAACGCCACGTTTTGACGATCATCTGATCCAGAGCAGTGAGCAGGGCACAAAGATCCATGGGGAGCCAAACAAGAATGAGAAAAAAGATGGGGTATGTGCAATCGTCATTTGATCTCCGGCCTCGAGAGCGGATCAAAGCCGGGATCATCAAAGGGATTGTCGTGTCTGGGCCTGGTGTCAGCACAATTTTGCCGCCAAGGTCGTGGAACCGTATGTGCTCGCCTGGTCTCAAACCCAGGCTTTGTACCATCACGGGCGGAACGACCGCAAAAAATGAAGAGTTGTCCTTGATGCTGAGCCTTCACTCATGTATCTTTTCCATGCCATCAGCAAATACCGGAGATTCGTTTAAGACTGTGGTGCCAATGGCGCCAAAAAACGGCGCCAAAGGTGCGTTTGGTACCTATCCCACAGGGGCCAAAGGCGCCAAAAAACGGCGCCAAAGGCCCCAATCTCTGAGGGCCAGTAACGGACTTTCAACTCGCATTAATACACAAAACACGAAAAACGAGACCATGACGTCCGGGTCCCCTGACCCCGACAGTCCCATGGGACGACGGAGTCGTCCCAGACCCTAGAACCTACCTGGGTGAAGAACTTCCCCGGACTCCATCGAACCCGGCGACCGTCCCCGGATCGACGAGACAAAATCATACCTACGAACCTAGAATCATTACAGTCAGCCACAGATGACTGATCAGAACCTCATAATGGTGTCATGTCAGGAGGCAGTACCAGAATGTCAAAAACATGACGGGAATCAAGAACATGAAAAACAGAGCTTGTCAATTCTGAGGGCACTGGCTATTTCCCTATCTATCCTGTCATATCATATCATACATCTCAGAATCCTTTGAACCTTTTGATCATCAAAAACCTACAATTTTTAATCATTCATTGACTGCCATCGGATCAATCCGAGGAGATTGCCTTCCCGAGGACATGACGGGCCTTGTCGCCTGTGGCTACAGGATGCCCGACAGGCAGAGTCCGCAGCCCCGGATAAAGCCGTCCCGGGCATGTCAGGCACGGCATGACAAAGTGGGAAAACTTGGCTTAGCAGTGTCACGCGTGGTCAGGTAACCCAAAGGTCCGCGAGATTCTCGCCGGCCTTGAAAAAAAAGAAAGGCGGGGTGTAACGGCAGGCGTCATTTGATGTGCAGCTTTTTGAGCTTTTCTGCAGGCAGATCCGCCTCTTCCATCATCTCGTCCAGGACCCTGTCGTACTTGGTCTTGCTGCCTTTCTTTGAGGAAGTGCGCTGGGTCTGTATGGGGATCAGCTCCATCCGATCCTCAAAATTCACAAACTCGACGAGCTGGCCGCTTTCGATACCGTGGGCATCCACCATGCTCTTTGGGATGACGACGATGGTGCTGCTCCCGTATCTGTACGCCCTTCTGTACTGCTTTTTTTCTGTCATGCTCTTGAATCTGTTTTTCATTTAAAACCAGTCTAATTTCATGATTCTTGCCATTTTCATAATTTTTGGTATCGTTGTTTTCACTACTCTCACTACTTTTCAAATCCATACTTTCACTACTCTCACTACTTTTCAAATCCATACTTTCACTACTCTCACTACTTTTCAAATCCATACTTTCACTACTCTCACTACTTTTCAAATCCATACTTTCACTACTCTCACTACTTTTCAAATCCATACTTTCACTACTCTCACTACTTTTCAAATCCATACTTTCACTACTCTCACTACTTTTCAAATCCATACTTTCACTACTCTCACTACTTTTCAAATCCATACTTTCACTACTCTCACTACTTTTCAAATCCATACTTTCACTACTCTCACTACTTTTCAAATCCATACTTTCACTACTCTCACTACTTTTCAAATCCATACTTTCACTACTCTCACTACTTTTCAAATCCATACTTTCACTACTCTCACTACTTTTCAAATCCATACTTTCACTACTCTCACTACTTTTCAAATCCATACTTTCACTACTCTCACTACTTTTCAAATCCATACTTTCACTACTCTCACTACTTTTCAAATCCATACTTTCACTACTCTCACTACTTTTCAAATCCATACTTTCACTATAGCAACGGTCATAAGTAATTGAGGGCTTTGACCGGCGATCTGTAAATGTACTTGTACATGCTAAGGTGGGCAAACGACACCGTCCTGTAATATTCGGATATGGCATGCCGTAGCTCGCTGATTTTCCTGTACACTATCCCCCTGAAAACAAAATGCTTGCCCAAGTTCCAGCATTCTTCCACGATATTGAGGTACGGCGATCCTTTCGGGATCATTATCAGTTTGACATAGGGATGGTCGACCAGATATTCTGCGACATCAGTAGATCTGTGCACACTCCACCTGTCGCAAAAGACGGCAACCTTACCAAACTTGGCGCGCAGCGCCTCCAGACATTCTATGAACTGCACCGACGTAAAGGATCCCGTAAACGTCCTGAACAACCTTCTGCCGTCTTCTGCGATGCTTCCAAACACGGCCACCTTTGTGTGGTCTCCAGAGTACGATGCCACGCTTCTGGTGCCGACCGGACCCCACACGTATCTGTCATATGCGCCCTGCACGAAGAACGCCTCATCAGATGACACCAGCGTAAAACCGTCGTTTTTCAGGCACGGAATACGCACGTTTTCAAGATACCACTGCCACGAGTATACCGAGCTTGGGGTGGCATGGTTGACATGTATGTTTTGCACCTTGCGGCGCGACAGGCCATGCTGGCGCATCATTCTCCGGACATGCTCTATGCTGTATTGTGTCCCGGTGGCATCCCTTATGTCATCGCGTACCGTCATGACATCGGTACTTTTGCATGCAGTAGACAGATCCATTATGGCTGCAATACTTTTCCTGTCCACCTTTGGCCTGCATCCGGAACGGGGAAGATCCCGGAGACCGTCTATGCCGCCCTCCGAAAACCTCGCCAGCCAGTTACGCACGGAATTCTCACTGCACCGGATCTTTCTTGCAGTCTCGGGTACGCCCATGTCGTCTTCTAGCACAAACATCAGCGCCATGATCTTCTTGTAGACTTTGGCATCCTTTTCTTTGCGCATGGCCTCTGACAGGATGTCTGTTTCTTTTGCCATACATACTGCGCCAGTTACGTGATCATTATACTTTTCGAATGACCTTGTTTTGGCTCAAAGACTTATGCTCGTTGCTATACTCTCACTACTTTTCAAATCCATACTTTCACTACTCTCACTACTTTTCAAATCCATACTTTCACTACTCTCACTACTTTTCAAATCCATACTTTCACTACTCTCACTACTTTTCAAATCCATACTTTCACTACTCTCACTACTTTTCAAATCCATACTTTCACTACTCTCACTACTTTTCAAATCCATACTTTCACTACTCTCACTACTTTTCAAATCCATACTTTCACTACTCTCACTACTTTTCAAATCCATACTTTCACTACTCTCACTACTTTTCAAATCCATACTTTCACTATTTTTTGCCCTATGGTTTCCACTCCCACACGCATCAAACCTCTCGCATTACACCACACAGTCACAAAAAACGAGACCAAAGCACACCGAATCATTCCGACGGAACGGTCTCCCCACGGGAGCCCTTAGCATCCCCTCCTTGATCTGGGACATATTCATCGTCCCAGAAACTCTACGACAATTGAGGGAGTCCTCCCCTCAAACTCCTCAACACACCGGTGACTCAAATTATCAGGAATCATGACAGGAGTCAAATGACATAACACAAGAATGTCTGAGGGTATTAGCTATTTCCCTATCTATCCTGTCACGATATACAGTACGTCTCGGAATCTTTTGAACTTTTTGCCCCTCAAGATTCATGATATTTTTAATCATTCTTTGGTTATCGTCAGATCATTTGAGAATATTATCCTCTAGGTTCCGTAATATGACATTGATCGACACAATCATGGTTTTTTCTGATGATAACTGGCGATATTGTATCATGTCGGTTTGTCTTGGATTCGAGAAAAAAATAGCTCATCCGTTCCAGATGTCTCTTCTCCCCATCCTTGAGTTTAAGACACGCCAAGACTTTTGCTGTAATCGCCGCCCTCATTTTGATTATCCACCTTCATATCTAAAAGCCGTTTCCGGAGCCAAATTTTTTGATTTGGAGTCATGAAAAAATAATCCGACTCTCAGTAACCTTGTCATGTTTTCTGATGGTATCTTTTGCCTCAGAATGATTCCTGGAATTTTTTGGATTTTCATTATTTTTCACGCACGGATATGCCTTCCGAGCTATGGAAAAAAGTGCAAGATGCCCGCCGGATTCAGGACGCCTGAAAAGGGAGGCAAATCTGTTGAAAGTAATGGTGCATGGCAGGCAGTGCCAATACAGCGTGTTTGGTTTGAGACAGGCCTGACACCGAGACTGTCGTCTAATTCATAAGAATTGCTGAAAATCATACGGTGTCGTCTGGACTAGACGTGCAAAGGGAGTGGAAATTCGGAGAAATGTGCAGGTTGAGTCAAGCAAGGGGAACTACGTGACGACCCCCCCCCTCCACTGCGACGGGTTCATCGGGTTCTGCAACGAGTGCAGGACGTATTATTCGCTGGATATTGGGTGCGCCGGGATGCCCACGACGGCGCAGAGCCGGGATGCCGCAGATGCGATCAGGAAAAATGGCCCAAAATGGACGGAGATGGACACCAATGACTAGCGAGCATGATTTTCATATAACACAATGTCTGGCCAGCAAGAGCGTAATCTCACACACTACGCGGCGGCAGCCTTTTTAACTACATGCCTGTAGAGCTGCCATGATTAGACGCTTTTCCGTAGGACTCTTTCTTGTTCTGGCTGTAGTGGCCCTTACTGCCACCGCGCACGCAGAGGTGCCGCCCCCACTAAAGCAGCTTGCGGCAGGCGTCTCTCCAGAGGACATCCGGTGCAACCACGACAGGATCCTTGTGATGCGTGACGGCGGCTCCCCTGCGTGTGTGTATGCCGAGACGGCGCAAAAAAAGGACTGGCGTACGGTAAACACAGCAAGCACGGCACCGTCAGCTACCGATTACGGCGAAGTCCACGAGGCCGTCATAAACTCGATTCGGATGGGGGATGTAGGGGAGCCGGTAATCCTCAACGTGACCATGATCAACCACACCCCGGATGGTTCGTGGTCCTCCCATGGGGAGTTCGTCGACAAGAACTTTTCGCTGAGAATAGGGGTGCCGGACTCTTTTGAGGTGGACGAGTCCCAGGAATACTTTGGAGGAATGAGGGGTGTAGACTCGTGGCCTCCAAATTATGTGGTATATTTCGGGATCGACGAGAGCGCCGACAGGCTTGACATGGAAAACCTGACATTCATCCCCACCGAGGCCGGCACATACTGGATGAACATACAAAACAAGACTGCGACTGATAGGGTCGGGCACTACTACATATGGTTTGCAATCGACGAGTCGGGCTCGTACTGGTCATACGACGAACCCCCGAAGCCGGCGGCCCCTCCTGAGCCCCCTACCCCAAAGAGGGACTCGCCCACCATGACTGCCGTGCAGCTTACAGACTCCGAGGTAAGGGAGTTTCTGCAAAAGCTGTCCGCAAGACACGGCACGGAGGTCACCCTTGACAATGTGCCGCAGTACATCTCCGAGGACGACGACGTCTACCTTATGAAGAGCGCCGAGAAGGTAAACGACAGGTGGGAGGATATACTGCTGTTCTTCAGGGACGTGCCATATCGTGGATAGGTGGCCGGGTTTCTTCGCCATCCTGCTGGCAGTTCCTCTTGGCGGCCACGCCCTTGCAACCGACACGTTTGACACAATGGGCCTTGTGAACATAGAAGATGTCAGGGGGGACGGATATTCATACACCGAGCTCATCTTTGACGCCCAAGTGTGCCTCAAGATATTCGGAAGCTCCTCTTACCTGCAGTTTGCAGGCGAAAACAGAGACGCCTGCACGCACATAACCGGCAGCAGCTGGTACTCCCTGTCCGACGTCGAGCTGCCAGACAACCCCACAAGGGTGCAGTATGTTCTAGTGACAAACGGGGAGCAGATGGACGTTCGGGACAGCAACAACGACTACCACAAGATCGCCGATCCAGTCACGGAACTAATCTATTCCGGCTATAGACTCAATCACAACATAGTGGTGCCCTCTGAACCGAGCAATGCGCTGTGGCTTTATCATGACTGGATGACCTTCACCAGATTTGTCGAAAGTGAGTTTGGCAAGACGATGGATCTTGGTTTGACCGTCATGTATGAAGAGGGCGAGTTTCCTGGAAGCAACTACAAAGGTAGAAACAGGGTAGTCACTCTTCAGGGTGAAGGACTACATGAACCTCATGATAATGCCATTGATGACCAATGGATAGTACTACATGAATTCTCTCACCATCTGATGAACGAGGCATACGATGATCACTTTTCAACCTACAAAAGTTATCCTCATGCCTGCGTCGATGAAAACTCGCAGACCATTGACCATTACATCCACAAGGCAAGCAACGGCAAATGCGCGTTTTCAGAGGGATTCGCCAACATGATGCCTCATCTAATCCTGGATGAAACCGTAATAGAAGTAAAAACCTCCGACTATACGTTTGACATAGAAACCCCGGAATATATGGAAGGCAACGTGGTGATGGACATCGCGGAGGGCGTCGCTGTAGAAGGCAGGGTGGCTGCCGCCTTTTTTGATCTGCTGGATCTGGGAAACGGCAACGACGAGCGCGTTACGGAGGACAAGGGCGACTTTTGGGAGGTCACCGAAGTCTTCCAGCTAGGCATCGCGCCCGTTGTCGGCGACTTTTATGAGAACTGGAAGGATCGGCACGGATACGACAGTAGGCTGGACAGTATCTACGAGCTAAACACGTTGTCTGCCGTCCTGAGAAGCAGAGACGTGATCGAGGTAGAGGATCCGGTCGTCTCACCCTCCGGCATCGTCCTGAGTTGGGACGCGCCCGCTACCGGCCCTCCACCTGAGTTTTACGAGATCCTGAGATCCTCGTCACCGTTCGTGTCCATTGCAAACGTCACCTCCACCACATACGTGGACGGCGACGTCCTGCCGTCGACCACCTACCGGTACCAGATCATCCCCCACTCCAACTACGGGCCAGGCACGCCTTCGCTGGCCGTCAATGCAACCACGGCCGACACAGTGTCACTGGCAATAACCGCGCCGCCGGACGTTACGGTGGAGGCCACAGGAGTCCTGAGCACCGTCAGTATAGGGACTGCCACGATAACCGGTGGTCAGGATCCTGGTACGACGATAACAAACGATGCCCCCGTCTCTGGGTTCCCGGTAGGCAACACCACGGTAACGTGGACCGTGACTGACACCTTGAACATGACGGCCACCGACATCCAGACAGTGACGATACGGGACACGGCGCCGCCCCGGATCGCCGTACCGGCAGACATCACGACCGAGGCTTCTGGTGTGCTGACTATGGTATCCATCGGACAGGCCACTGCCACCGACATTGCGGATCCGGATCCGGCAGTAACAAACGACGCACCGGAATCGTTCCCGCTCGGCGATACGGTAATCACATGGACTGCCATTGATTCCTCCGGCAACGCGGCCACTGACATCCAGACTGTTACGATACAGGACACGACACTGCCGAGCATAACCGCACCGCCAGATGTCACAACCGAGGCTTCCGGCGTACTGACTGTAACATCCATAGGGCAGGCCACCGCCATCGACACTGCAGATCCCGACCCGGCAATCACAAACGACGCCCCCGAGTCGTTCCCGCTCGGCGATACAGTAATCACATGGACTGCCACTGATTCTTCCGGCAATGCTGCCACGGCCACACAGACCGTGACGATACAGGACACCACGCCGCCGAGCATCACCGCACCTGCAAACCATACGGCCGAGGCAGCCGGCATCATGACGATCCTGAATGTCGGCGACTATGGGACTCCCACCGTATCTGACATTGCCGATCCCAGTCCCACAATCACAAACGACGCACCAGAGTCGTTCCCGCTCGGCAACACCACGGTAACGTGGACTGCCGCCGATTCCTCTGGCAACGAGGCGACGGCCGCCCAGACTGTTACAATACAGGACACCACGCCGCCTGCCATCTCCGGCCTGCGCAATATATCCGTGGATGATCCGGCGGGCCGTGGAATGGAAGTCAGCTACGATGCGCCGACTGCCGCCGACCTCGTGGACGGGGTCGTGGCAGTATCATGCACGCACGAGTCCGGATCGACGTTTGCGCCCGGATTCACCGAGGTGTCATGCACGGCGACAGACGGCTCTGCAAACTCGCAGAGGGACTGGTTTATCATACACGTGGACGCCTCAGACGCCATCCTGGACGTCTTCCAGACCGTGAGCACGGGCCGGTCCACGTGGAGTGTTACGGGCCCGGACAGGGTATTCGCGGGGCAGACCTTCGAGTATACGGTAACCCTCGAGGACGGGGCGAGGCCGAGGCTGGAGTCGCTTGCCGTGTACAGCACGGCGCCGGAACGGGACCTCGGATGGTACGATCCCGATACGGACTGTCAGACCGTGATATGCGCGGGGTTTCCCGAACAAAAGCACGACACGTACAAGATAGCCAGTGACGAGGACTCGCCGTATACTGCCATGCACAACAAGATGAAAAAGTCCAGATCCAGCCATACCATACTGCTGCAGCCGGCAGCCGACGCGCCGGCGGGCACACAGGCCACAGTCGGCATGATGGACGGTAACAACAACCAGGTGGGAGGCATACCCGTGACGGTGCTGCCGCCGTCCGCAAAGACGATAACGGGCGAGCGCGCCACCTGGAGGATCACGGGCCCCGACAGGATATTTCCGGGACAAACCTTCGAGTATACGGTAACCCTTGATGGCACAAGGCACCAGCACGACGCCCTTGCAATATACAGCAGCTCGCTTACAGTGGACGACTTTGGGGGACTCGCGGATGACTCTGCATGCGGCACGACCGTATGCACGGACTTTCCGGGGCAGCGGCGCCGCACGATGGAGCTTGACAACCACGCAGGCTCGGTATACGACGTGAGGTATCACACGATCAACGCGCCCGGCTCCCAGTATACGATACTGCTGAGGACGGCCGACGACGCGGAGGCGGGAGGCACGTTCAGGGTCGGCCTGGTGGACGGGGACGGAAGTCCGATGGGCAGCATACGGGTTACGATCGCCGATCCCGTGGCCGTAACGGCCCCATATGAGGAGCTCGTGGCAGGCCTGTCCTTTGAGGGCAGCCTGGCCGATATCACGGGGGACAACAACGGTACGGCTGCAGGGGATGTCACGTACGTGCCTGGCAGGATAGGCAGGGGGCTGCAGCTTGACGGCTCTACGAACGTCACCCTTGCAGGGGAGGCCGACTTTGACTTTGGGCGGACCGACCCGTTCAGCATTGCGTTCTGGCTCAGGCAGGACGTGCCCGTCAACAACAGCACCATGATAATGTCCAAGGTAGAGTCGTTCGGTCATACCGGCTCGTACGTGTGGATATGGGGAGGGGCGCCCAACAGGATCCTGCTTTCGATACACGACAACTCCACGTTCATAAACGTGCACACCCCCAACCACCTGAACATGTCAGACGGTGCATGGCACCATATCGCATTCACGTACGACGGCTCGGGTGTAAAGGAGGGCCTGAACGCGTATATCGACGGCGAGCACCGGGACTATGACGGCTACCGTAGGGGCCTAGGACTGGAAGGCAATACAACAAACGACCATGCGTTTACGGTGAGAACCACCAGCTGGGGGGACCCCGACAGGATCGACTCGGTGCTCGACGAGTTGCGCGTGTATGGCGCCGAGCTGTCGGCCTGGCAGATGCGGTTGCTGCATGCGGCAGGCCTCGACTAGCCTGTGCGATCGCGGCGAGCCAAGCCTGCGGCAAGAGATTGCACTGGCCAGCAAGGATTCTCGAGGTACTTCATGATCAGACACCTCTGCAAACGGTCGATGACATTCAGGAGTTTGTGATTGCAGGTATACCACACAGACGGCACTGCCTGCCGGGGCCTTTGCTGCCGCGCATTCCGCGCGGTATCTTCTGGATGGGGTAAGACTCTTACCTCCTATCGTGTATTGCTGCACAATACCTAAATCAGGCGTGTAAAACTCAATTGTTGGAACGTAAAAAAGATCCAATATGGTTGCGGTACCCCCGGGAATCGAACCCGGACCTCTCGGATTTCAGGCGAGTGTACTACCATTATACTAGGGGCCCACAAGGTTTAAAATGTAACATTCTCTATAATCCTTGGGTTTCAGGCGAGTAGTGCTAGCGTTATTCTATTGTACGAAAATTAGGTCGCACTAATTTGAGGAGGATTGCAGGGGATTACTTTAGGCTTTACCGATCAAGAAAACCGATGGTTGTAAGGCTCGAGGCAAAGCAGATCAGATACGCAGTGACGCAGTGTGCAGGGGGACGAAAGCCCTCGGAGGTGGCCCCGGAGATAGGCGTCACGACAAGGCACGTCCAGCGGATGTATGCCCGGTTCAGGAAGACAGGCGACACGCACCACGTGCCGCTCAAGCCGGGAAGGAAAAAGAGCGCCCCGGTTCCCGACGGGGACGTGCGCGCAGTCCTGGAGGAGTACAAACACAGTGCAGCAGGGGTGGTTCATACGGCCAAGAGGCTGCGAAGGCAACTCGATATAAGCTACTACGAGGTATACAGGATAATGAAAGAAAACGGGCTGGTGACGCCATCGGCTGCAAAATCAATGCCCAGAAAATACGTCCGTTTTGAGCGCAAATACTCCAATGCCATGTGGCACGTGGACTGGCATACCATGAAGGATCCGCGCTTTGCAGGGCTCAATTTGGTCACGTTCCTAGACGACTCGTCCAGGTGCGTGACTGGTGCGGGCCTGTTCAGGGAGGCCACCTCAGAAAACGTCGTGGCGGTCCTGCGGCAGGCCGTGGCCCAGTTCGGCGCGCCTGCCACCATACTCTCAGACAACGGCAAGTGCTTTGTCGGGGCGCGCTCGGATCCGAAGAAGAAGAAGAGTCCGCCCAAGGGCGGATGGAGGCCCACTGCCTTTGAGGAGGAGCTGCTCAACTGCGAAATCGGGCTGATAAACTCCAGGCCGTATCACCCGCAGACCAATGGCAAACTGGAGAGATTCCACAGGAGCATCGAGGAGGAGATATGGAACCACAAGAGTCTGTCTGCATACATCGACTACTATAACGAGGACAGGCTGCACTGGTCGCTTGACATCGACAACTACGAGACGCCGCTGCGGGCATTCTCCGACAGGGAGGCCACAGAAGCGATCAGGAAAAACAACCCAAGATGGATGGAGGAGGACATTGGTGATGGTGCGACATAATTTTCATATAATACAAGTAGTGCTAGCGTTATACTAGCCTTTTTTTTAATTAAAAATAACAAGTTCTAGCTGGATCACCTATGATGGTTAGTCCCCGCCCGGTTTTTTCGGGCTTTAAAACAGCGCGGTTTTTTACGTCATGTCCGATGCAAAGGGATTGCTGCAGGAGCTGGCAATCGAGATGATACGGGAGATCAGGCTGCACGGCTCCCTCAGGAGGCCGCGGTTCCCGAGATACAGCAGGTTCCCCGTACAACATCAGGTCCTTTTTATACTGACAAGCCAACTTTTTTCCAAGAACTTTTTGATCATTTCGCATCATCTGTTGTGACAGACTAGATACGCTGTTACTGACACATCCTTTGTACATGCAAGACTTACTGACGCCGTGCATACAACAGATTGGCATACGGCACTTGCCATGCAGTCAGAAATTGCTACACTTGCAAGGCGTTGTCAATTGGCAGACTTGCCTACACGGTCAGATCTTCGGACATGAAGCTACGGGTTACGCCGTCCCGTAGGCGCCAGACGGATCATGTTGTTGTAGGAGCTGCTGCTACTGGTACGACGGCCGTCCGGTCCCGGCGTACCGCTCCCCTGCCTGCGTCATCATCGGCGGCAGGCGGCCACACCGGCGGCGGCCCGGGACACTTAAAGACGCTGTATCTTGTACCGTCCGTATTGACAAGCGAGGACAGCAGGCGCATATCATCATTATTATTATCATTATTATCGCCTGCTTCTGCAAAGACATCCCAGCCCGGATCCCGCAGGTATTCCAAGAGTCCACCGGCAGGATGTATGTTTTGCTTGCGGCATGTCATCGAGAACGTCAGCAGCGCAGAAGCCGTCTTTCTTTCACCGTCAGTTACGATCTTGTGGCGCGCATTGCGCTGCGGTATGATCCCGTCGCGTATGCACCGCTCCGTATCGTTGTTGTGCAGCGGCATTCCCCGATGCGCCAGACACGTAAACATGTTGGGCATGGCGTTTTGCATGTGTGTACGCACGTGATCGTCCTCATACGGGCTGATTATTTTGTATGCCTCCCTGGAAAGCTCCATTCTATTGTACGAAAATTAGGTCGCACTAATTTGAGGAGGATTGCAGGGGATTACTTTAGGCTTTACCGATCAAGAAAACCGATGGTTGTAAGGCTCGAGGCAAAGCAGATCAGATACGCAGTGACGCAGTGTGCAGGGGGACGAAAGCCCTCGGAGGTGGCCCCGGAGATAGGCGTCACGACAAGGCACGTCCAGCGGATGTATGCCCGGTTCAGGAAGACAGGCGACACGCACCACGTGCCGCTCAAGCCGGGAAGGAAAAAGAGCGCCCCGGTTCCCGACGGGGACGTGCGCGCAGTCCTGGAGGAGTACAAACACAGTGCAGCAGGGGTGGTTCATACGGCCAAGAGGCTGCGAAGGCAACTCGATATAAGCTACTACGAGGTATACAGGATAATGAAAGAAAACGGGCTGGTGACGCCATCGGCTGCAAAATCAATGCCCAGAAAATACGTCCGTTTTGAGCGCAAATACTCCAATGCCATGTGGCACGTGGACTGGCATACCATGAAGGATCCGCGCTTTGCAGGGCTCAATTTGGTCACGTTCCTAGACGACTCGTCCAGGTGCGTGACTGGTGCGGGCCTGTTCAGGGAGGCCACCTCAGAAAACGTCGTGGCGGTCCTGCGGCAGGCCGTGGCCCAGTTCGGCGCGCCTGCCACCATACTCTCAGACAACGGCAAGTGCTTTGTCGGGGCGCGCTCGGATCCGAAGAAGAAGAAGAGTCCGCCCAAGGGCGGATGGAGGCCCACTGCCTTTGAGGAGGAGCTGCTCAACTGCGAAATCGGGCTGATAAACTCCAGGCCGTATCACCCGCAGACCAATGGCAAACTGGAGAGATTCCACAGGAGCATCGAGGAGGAGATATGGAACCACAAGAGTCTGTCTGCATACATCGATTACTATAACGAGGACAGGCTGCACTGGTCGCTTGACATCGACAACTACGAGACGCCGCTGCGGGCATTCTCCGACAGGGAGGCCACAGAAGCGATCAGGAAAAACAACCCAAGATGGATGGAGGAGGACATTGGTGATGGTGCGACATAATTTTCATATAATACACGCCTATGGTATCCCTACAATTATTTTTGTACGAGGCCCCCCTCGCCGGACGCGCTAATCCCCAACCACACCAAGAATGCAGACGAGTTTGGCAGGCTACACGGCAACGCCAGAGGGGCTAGCGCCAATGGGCGGCCTGAGATTGCCTGAACACACGATTTGTAAAGCCTAGAAATTTTTCACACCAGCAGCAAGAACAGGGAAGCAGGGATTAAAACCGCCTCGTTTTTCACCCGAAGATCATTTTTGGTTATGATGATTCCTCTTTTTGTCTTGGTTGCCTTTTTAAAATCAATCAGGCCGCCAAAATCGTCTTTTTTTATGTTATTTTGATACTTTACTTCAATTGGGATTAGCGAATCGCCATCCCTCACTACAAAATCTACCTCTCGTTTATCCTTACTTTTCCAATAAAACACCGAAGACTGGTAATCAAATCCCGTCTTTTTTCTAGCCATGTTAAATGCCATTCGGATGCAGTGGTCTGCTACCGTCTGCTCGACCAGAGGGCCTTTGAATTCTGCGTTATCTAATAGTTTTATGCTATATTCATAGGGGCTCTTTTGAGAGATGTGGCCGTTCAAAGCGTGAAAAAAGAAGGGATCCTGAAAGAATATTTTCTTTAAACCGTCAAATTTTGGCTTGTCCTCACTGGAATTATACCTATAAAAAACTGAGAGGACAAACATGTCCGACAGGGTTTTTACATATTCCTCGACTGTGTGGTGGCTGCCAATATCGGAGTTTTTCTTTAGCGAGTCCCACGATACAGGATTGCTGATAGACTTTATTACGTTTGGGATCAGTTGAACCATATACGACGCATCTTTGTCTGCACGACGCAAATCCCCAATTGCAGAATCAACATAAATCTGATAAACAGAATCTTGAACGAACCCATTTTTTAAAAATTCGTTGATTGCTGTCGGAACACCTCCGGTAATCAAATAATCGTCAAGGCATCTATCCAGTTCATTTTGGAAAGCAGACATTTCAAGCAATGCATCGTCCGTCCTTCCATCTGCCAACCCCCTAATCGCGGAGAAGCGATTTTTTGCAAGAGTCAAGGATCTGTCCGAAATTTCCTTGGCTAAGCTTTTATCGATGGTTGGGATATATTCGCCAAACTTCATGGGGAGCATAATCTTATCCAGAGTTTCGTTTGTCGGAATCCCCCTTCTTCCTGGTAACAGCTCCGTGGCATGTCTTAGATCGATAGAATGAGAGCCGGTTGCTAGGACGGTGCAATTTTTTAATTTTCCCTGATCCTTTAGTTTTTTTATTGCCTTGTGCCAGTCTTTTACGTTTGAAATCTCGTCAAGGTAGATGAAACGGCGTTTCTTCTCGTCATGTTTTGCCCTATTCAAATACTCGTTTATTACACTAATAACATCTCGGGGACTGTTTTCAAGCTCGAATGAATAATACACCACATTCCATTTTGGCACCATTTGTAACACCCGTTGAATCTCAAGCTTGGCCAAGGTAGTCTTGCCTACCTGTCTGGGCCCTTTCAGGGAATATACAAAATCTTCATCTTGAAGGGTCTTTCTGATTCTGGGATCCCATCTCAGGCTGGATTGTTTCCAAGCAATTATGTGAGGATCCTTTTCTATCGCAGTTTCGTCCTTCCACCAAGGGTTGTATTCCAAAAGCTCACTGGCATACATGCATTATGGACTGCCAGACTCTTTATAAATAAAACCAATTTGACTGCCAGACTCTTTATAAATAAAACCAATTTGACTGCCAGGTTCTGTGTAAGATTGGTGACCTAGAATGTGGATCTTCTCTGAATTGAGATTTTATTTTATGCCTAAACCGAATGCTTGCTTAGCGAGGCATTCTGGATGATGGTCTTCCACTTGTTGATGCCGTCTACGGGGGTTGTCGCCTAATTCATCAGAATTTCTGAAAATCATACGATGTTATCCTGACTAGGCGCGCAAAAATGTCGGAGATTCAGAAAAACGTGCGGATTGAGTCCGGAGAGGTGATCCGAAATTAGAAATCGAGCGCCCCGTTCGCAGTTGTTCTGTTGCCGCCACTCATTAGGCCGCTCTATTGTACGAAAATTAGGTCGCACTAATTTGAGGAGGATTGCAAAGGATTACTTTAGGCTTTACCGATCAAGAAAACCGATGGTTGTAAGGCTCGAGGCAAAGCAGATCAGATACGCAGTGACGCAGTGTGCCAAGGGACAAAGGCCCTCGGAGGTGGCCCCGGAGACAGGCGTCACGACAAGGCACGTCCAACGGATGTACGCCAGGTTCAGGAAGGCAGGCTGTATGCACCACGTGCATCTCAAGCCTGGAAGGAGGAGCGCCCCGGTTCCCGACGGGGCAGTGCGCGCCGTCCCGGGGGAGCACGGGCTGGTGACGCCGTCGCCTGCAAAATCCAGACCCCGAAAATACGTCCGATTTGAGCGCAGGTACTCCGACAGTCTTCCCAGAAGTAACCGACTCGTGGCTGTATTATATGAAAATTATGTCGCACCATCACCAATGTCCTCCTCCATCCATCTTGGGTTGCTTTTCCTGATCGCTTCTGTGGCCTCCCTGTCGGAGAATGCCCGCAGCGGCGTCTCGTAGTTGTCGATGTCAAGCGACCAGTGCAGCCTGTCCTCGTTATAGTAGTCGATGTATGCAGACAGACTCTTGTGGTTCCATATCTCCTCCTCGATGCTCCTGTGGAATCTCTCCAGTTTGCCATTGGTCTGCGGGTGATACGGCCTGGAGTTTATCAGCCCGATTTCGCAGTTGAGCAGCTCCTCCTCAAAGGCAGTGGGCCTCCATCCGCCCTTGGGCGGACTCTTCTTCTTCTTCGGATCCGAGCGCGCCCCGACAAAGCACTTGCCGTTGTCTGAGAGTATGGTGGCAGGCGCGCCGAACTGGGCCACGGCCTGCCGCAGGACCGCCACGACGTTTTCTGAGGTGGCCTCCCTGAACAGGCCCGCACCAGTCACGCACCTGGACGAGTCGTCTAGGAACGTGACCAAATTGAGCCCTGCAAAGCGCGGATCCTTCATGGTATGCCAGTCCACGTGCCACATGGCATTGGAGTATTTGCGCTCAAAACGGACGTATTTTCTGGGCATTGATTTTGCAGCCGATGGCGTCACCAGCCCGTTTTCTTTCATTATCCTGTATACCTCGTAGTAGCTTATATCGAGTTGCCTTCGCAGCCTCTTGGCCGTATGAACCACCCCTGCTGCACTGTGTTTGTACTCCTCCAGGACTGCGCGCACGTCCCCGTCGGGAACCGGGGCGCTCTTTTTCCTTCCCGGCTTGAGCGGCACGTGGTGCGTGTCGCCTGTCTTCCTGAACCGGGCATACATCCGCTGGACGTGCCTTGTCGTGACGCCTATCTCCGGGGCCACCTCCGAGGGCTTTCGTCCCCCTGCACACTGCGTCACTGCGTATCTGATCTGCTTTGCCTCGAGCCTTACAACCATCGGTTTTCTTGATCGGTAAAGCCTAAAGTAATCCCCTGCAATCCTCCTCAAATTAGTGCGACCTAATTTTCGTACAATAGAGTAACCGACTCGTGGCGGCGCAGGAGGTGGCAAGCGGGTATGCAGGCAGCCTCGTTTGAATTGCTTCGAGCCTGGGATAATTTGATGTGGTACTTTTGGGAAGACTGTGTATCAGTCTTCCCAGAAGTAACCCGGAAAACGGCCCCGGATTTGAAACAAATCAAATTATGATGCCTGCAGATTTGCCCGCCGTCATCTGCAGTCATGAATCACGTGCTTCTGGGAAGACTGTGGATGGAGAATGATTACTAATGAGGGGCGGAACTAATTTCCATATGAAACATCGTTTGAAGCCGTTTTGTGGACTACTGGGAAGACTGAATGCAGTGTCCTAACTCCGAAGCTGGCTAAACCGTTATTTGACTGGCGGGTAAGGATAACACATGCTTGGCCTCGGATACCTCGCTCTTCACACGGGACGCCTGTCAGGGCACGGGCCGCTCCTCCTGCTTGTTGCAATACTGGTGCTTTCTGCATATACACACCTGTGGAACCCGGCGGGATTTCCGCCGTGGCACGGAGATGAGCCGATCTACATAGATCGTGCCTTGGATGCCATGGATCACAAGATATTGTCAGACAAGCACGACCACCCGTTCCTTGGCTGGACGATACTGGCCGGATTCTTTCATGTCATCGGATACCCCGACTCTGTTGCAACGCCGGAGGATGCGTCCTTGCTCGGGATGCTTTACGGGGCCCCGCGCATCCTCATGGGCCTGCTTGCGGTCCTGGACACCTTTCTGGTATACAAGATAACGGAGGGGTGGTTCGGGCGCAGAGCCGCACCGATTGCGGCGGTTCTGTTTGCGGCAATGCCCGTATCGCTGACGCTCAGGCTGGTTCTGCTGGACTCGATCCTTCTCCCGTTCGTCCTGTCCTCCGTTCTGCTTGCCATGTATGCACGCGGCCCGTCCAAGGGAGTGCCGCCGCCGCAAGCCCCGGACAAGACCCGCATGCTGATCCTCCTGTCGGGCGTCTGCATGGGATGCGCCTTGCTTGTCAAGATCCCCTCGCTTGTCATGATCCCGCTGGTCCTCGTCTTGGTCTGGTCTGCCGGCAGGAGGCCGGGGCGGATGCTGCTGTGGCTTGTACCCGTGATCCTGATTGCGGCAGCATGGCCGGCGTCTGCTGCGCTGACAGGCGATTTTGACGGGTGGGTAAACGGCGTCCTGTGGCAGACCGACAGGGACGGTCAATACCTGCTGGATGCGCTGCAGCGACACACGCAGGTGGCCTTGGTGCAGGGCCAGGATCCCGACATACTGACCCATCCTGCGATCATGCTGTGGGCAGCGATAAAGATGCTCGTGATGGATCCTGTCATGGTGTCGCTGGGTACGGCAGGACTCGCCTTTGCGCTGGTCGTCATGCGCAACAGGTTTCTGCTGCTGTGGGCCGTACCCGTCCTGCTGTTCTTCGGATCAATTGGATACGTGGGGTGGTCCCACCTGGGTATGCTGTGGACTGCCATGTGCGTTGCCGCCGCCGTACTGATCGGCGTCGGAATAGAAAGGGTATCTGCGGGACGGTTGGGCCCGGGGGGAAGGCGCACGCTGCTGCTGGTGGCCGTACTAGTGATCGCGGCACTAGGCCTGTCCACGTCGGGCGTGCTGGTACACTGGGACGTGACGTCTGCGTACCCTGAGGCGGCATCCTTTGTGCTGCAAAACTATGCGGACTCTGAGGCGGGAATAATCATGCTGCAGTTTCGGGAGTCGTGGCTGCCGCACGACGACAAACTTACCGACTCCGGCATTGTTGTATATGATTTGTGGGGCACGCATGCCATGCAACCGCAAAAAACCAAAAAGATCGTAATAATAGACTATGTCGACAGAAACGACCGGAATCGGAACCTGCTGGCGGCCAGTCACGGCGGCGACAGTGCGACGGCGTCTCTAGTAACGGATTGGCTGCGGCGGTATCTGGAGATATACGACGGTAGCAGCAGGGTGGCCGAGTTTGAGATCGCCCCAAAACCGGACACGCTGATACCATCAATGGTCCACCCGCGAGTCGACCGCAGCGTGGAGGTGACGGAGTGGAACCCTCCCTGGTGGGCCGCCATGCCCACGTACGGGCCCTCCGGCCAGGCCCTCCGCCTTGACGGCACCGCATACGTCACGCTTGCCGTCCCGCCGGGCCTCGATCTAGGCGGGGACGATCCGTTCAGCATCGCCTTCTGGATCAAAATGCCCGGCCCCGGAGAGCCGGGCTCGTCGATCATATCAAAGGCCGACGCGGACATGCACCAAGGCACCACCGTGTGGAGCCGCCCCGGCGGCGGGATCTCTCTCCGAATAGCCGACGACGCGCAAGGCCAGATTGCCGTCGACACGTTCTCCGGCGTGGCCGACGGCCGCTGGCACCACGTCGTGTTCACCTATGACGGCCCCAGGGACAGGAGCAGACTCGACGTGTACGTGGACGGACGGATCGACAACCGGGGCCAGCGCGGCACGTCACTGTCAGGATCCGCCGCAAACGACCATCTGCTTGCGATAGGCGCCGGCAGCACAGGCAGGGGGCCTGCGCAGGATACCGCACTGGATGGCATCATGATATACTCGGCACGGCTTCCTGCCGGCTACATATCCGGCGTTCATGAGTGCCACGTGGAGATGGCCACCGTACCGGCCGCCGGAGGAGCCGGCGATCATGCGTGCATGGGAGACTATGATGGGGCGCTCTTGGTGCACCTGGAGTTCGAGGGAGACCTGTCGGACTCCTCGGGCGGGGGAGGCGGCACGGCGCACGGGAGTGTCAGGTATACATAGACATTTATGTTAAAAACACCCGCTCAGAGCGGCGGCGCTTCAAGTTTCTTTTGATCCGTGCCTGTTTGGCCGCCGTATGATTTGGCTAACACTGCTTGGGGTGGTACGCACACCACTACGGCGGTCACATCATCACATCCTAATGCGGATCATTATTGGGTGGGTGGGGGCACAGAGAGTTGATTCGAAATTAGCAAACTCTGATTATTTGTCAACGAATTTGTATAGAACGGCTCAAAACACCAACAAAATACAAACTATCTGTGCAATTACATGAAAAATTCACACTGTTTCTAATTTCGGATCATCTCTCAGGTGCATCTTCCCGGCTCCGGTCAGTCAGGATGATCTTGGGGGGGGGGGGTGATGGTGGTGATGGTGGTGATGGTGGTGGTGGGGCCGAGTCGGGGATGCGCTGCGCACGGACGCCGCTTGCCTGGCAGTCCAGACTCACATTGCTGCACAGGCTCCTCATGTACCGATCCAGCTGTCTGCCTGACCGATCAATTGACAGTCTTTTGAGGTAGTGCAGTCGTCCTTGCATGGCAACGCGCCTCCGGAGGACGTCGTCGTCCCTCAGCTGCAAGATGCACCGGGCCAGCTCCTCAGGCGAGTCGGACTGCACCAGCATGCAGTTCTCCTTGTCGACCAGGCCGGCCTCGCGCGTCGTGGGCGTGCTTAACGTAATCAAGGGCTTGGCCGATGACAGGGCCTGGTTAATCTTGTTGGGCATGGATCCCTTCATCTTGTCGTTTATCTGGAACAGTCCGAGGCACACGTCGCTACCCTGTATGCATTCTAGCAGCGGTGACGACGTCAAGAGTCCTAAGAATCTCATGTTGGACAGGCGGTTTTGCTTGGCGTACTGTCTGATTTCGTCCTCGCCTTGGCCGCTGCCACAGAAGACAAACGTTATGTCCTTTTCATCGGACAGCTGCTTGGCGGCCTTTGCTATGGCCTCTACGCCAGACATGGGAATGAACGTCCCAAAATACAGCACGACGAACTCGTCCGTCCTCTCCTTGAACGGAAGCGGCGCAAAAAGCGGCTCGTATGCAGCAGGCCAGAGCCGGCGAAACTTTTCCCTAGGCAGGCCATATTCCCTGACAAAGAATTCGATCTGAAAGGTGCTTTCCATCACTACCAGATCCGCCCACCTGCAGGCGGTTTTTTCTGCAAAGCGGACGAATTTTGCCCTCAGCGAGTTTTTGTGGATTTTTTTGCGGTAGGTCACTAGCGTCTCGTAGATCAACAGCGTAGGAAAATACACGATCGGCTTTTTGTGGATCAGCTTGGCAAGCGGGAGCGTGACTATTCCCTTCCACGGGATTATCATCACATCATAGTCGATTCTCCTGTGCTTTAGGAACAGCCGAATATACACTCCAATGACCTGGCCGTAGGAATCGCAGTGCTCATGACACTCCGCCGTTTCATGTCCCTGCGACTCGCAGATTGCCTTTAGCAGCTCTCCACTATTGTTCGACGGAATACCGTTAGCCGATCTAACATAGGAGCCAAAGAGACACACCCTCAATGGTATTCAGAGCATATCTTGAAATAATATCTTTTCTGTTGCCATCGGGATTGGTGGCGATGGTGCGATGTCTTATACAGAAATTAGGTCCGCCTAAGATAAGGCGTACGATCGCTGACTATTTCAGGCTGTACCGATCAGATAAAGACATGACAAGAAAGATGTCGGACAAAGAGATCAGGTATATCGTCAAGGGACGTAATGCCGGAAAGAGCGCCACGTCGCTGGCCCGTGACATGAAGGTGACGCCACGGCACGTGAGGAGGATTTACGCCAGGTACCGCCGGACCGGAAAGATGCATGTGCAACAAAAGGCTGGAAGAAAGGCCGCACCGCAGCCCGCGGCAGGCCAGGTGCAGGCAGTCTTGGACATGCACTGTATAGAGCACGTGGGCGTGATGCGCACTGCCATGCGCCTGCAGGATGCAGGTCACATTATAAGCTACAACAGCGTATATCGGATAATGAAGGAGCAGGGACTCGTTGCCGCATCAGATACCAAGTCGGGCCAAAAGAAATGGCTGCGCTATGAGCGCAAGTACTCCAACGCAATGTGGCACGTGGACTGGCACGAAATGAAGGATCCACGCCTGAGAGGGCTCAAATTAGTCACGTTTTTGGACGATTCCTCCCGGTGTGTCACGGCGGCACGGACGTTTGCAGATGCCACATCAGAAAACGTGGTGATAACACTCAGGGAGGCCATAGGCAGGTTTGGCAAGCCGGCCACCATACTGTCTGACAACGGCAGGTGTTTCAACGGCGGCCGCAGCAAGAAGAACATGCCACGCGGGACGTGGACGCCGACTGCCTTTGAGGCCGAGCTGCTGGATCGGGGCATCGGGCTGATAAACTCCAGGCCGTACCATCCGGAGACCAACGGCAAGTTGGAACGGTTCCACGGCAGCATAGAGGCTGAGATCCGCCACTATGAGAGCTTGGATGCATACATCAAGTATTACAACGAGCGCAGGCTACACTTTGGGCTGGACATAGCCCACCGCCAGACACCCATCATGGCGTTCTCGGACAAAACTGCCACAGAAGCGATCAGGAAATCCGACCCAAAATGGATGGAGAGGGACATCAATGAATAGCGGACATTATTTCCATATAACACAATGGCGATGGTGCGACATAATTTTCATATAATACACCTGGAAAGCTCCATGTATGTAAGCGGCGCAAGCGTCTTGATTTTATCTATCTTCCTGTAGAATTCCAGCAGCAAGTCATACCTTTTCTCATCATCGCCTTCGGGCATCTTTACTGCAAGCTTTTCTGCATACGCCAGAAGGTGCCTCCAACACCTCTGGATTGTCACAAAGAACAGCTTGTACTGGGCCAGCCCGTCTACGACTATGGGAGTCCTGGGATCCAGCCATCCAAAGTATTCGTGCAGTACCTCGGAGGACCGGGAATCTGCAAATACCACAAAGCACGCCCCCGCACAGTTGAGCACCCAGACGTATCCCATGTGTCCGTCGCCGCGCTTAAAGTCGGTCTCGTCCATCTGTATCCACGGCCTGCCCGCAATGAATGACTGTATGCGTTGTATCGTGTTTTATTGAATCGCCTCTGCCATTGCGTGCCGGGCGGCAGTCACGGCATTTGGGGCCATCTTGAATCCAAACATAAACTGAAAGTACTCTGCAATGTCCTCGTCTATGTTTCCCTTCTCAAAGAACATCATGATTAGAGAGAGTGAGACGGGCCCAAGTGACGTGCCGCTTAGAAACGGGGTAGCTGCGACATGCACGGTATTGCACTGTGGACACATCGCGTTTTGGATGATGGCATTGGCAGTGAGCATGCGCATGGAGTCATCCAGGTCGTTTACAAGCTTGTGGATCGGCTTGAGCATCCGTAACTGGATGTTGCACCTTGGGCATATTTTGGAGCCAAGATCGTACCTTAATGTCATGGATGGCCGGTTGCCGTGCGATGTACCATGGTGTCCGCATGGAGGGCCGCGTTTCTTGCCCCGAGCAGCATCGCCGGGACTGCCTCCGGGATCCTCGCCCCTTTTCTCCCTGAACTTTCTTCTGGCGTTATTGTATAATGACGGCGTGGACGTGGGCATGTTGGGACTCTCATACATGGCAAGCTTTGCCCGGAGCTCGGAGTTCTCCTTTTTGATGTCAGAGTTCTCCTTTTCCAGCTCGGAGATCTTCTCATCCCGCTCCTTGATCATGACAAGTGCCTTTGCAGGATCCATATGGTGTGCAGGCGTAGATTTGGAGTCCATGTGTTACATCAAACAGGCAAGATCAAAAAAGATTTCCATCGAAATTCTTTGACTAGGATGCCGATAATGGATCACCCCAGCAAATTCCAATCCTGCAATGACTGCTCACAAATCTCTGATGCTCAGCCATGTCTGCAAGGCCATCTGATCATAATATGCTGCCCAGAAAAGTTGGCTTGTCAGTATAAAAAGGACCTGATGTTGTACCTTACATTTAATTGGCATGGTCTGCCGCTGTCGCTGCTGCAAGGAAGACAAAGTCGTTGTCTGCGCTTTTTAGGGGGGGCTGCCGCGAATCCTTTTCGGAGAGTATCGGCTCGGTAGCAGGCCAGTCAATCCCAATATCAGGATCATTCCACAGTATTCCGCGATCATTTTCAGGAGAGTACTCGTTGCTCACCTTGTAGGTGACGTCTGCTGTTTCGCTCATCACGCAAAAGCCATGGGCAAACCCCTCCGGGACATAAAGAAGCATGTGGTTTTGCTCGGACAGTATCTCCCCCACCCATCTTCCGTAAGTCGGCGAGTTTTTGCGGATATCCACTGCGACATCAAAGATCTCCCCCTTGACGGCCATTACGAGTTTTGCCTGCGCCATGGGATCTTTTTGGTAGTGCAGTCCCCTCAGCGTGCCCTTGGCAGAACGGGAATGGCTGTCCTGGACAAACTTTGTCCCTATCCCGTTTCTGACAAATTCGGATTCCTTGTAACTCTCCAGAAAGAATCCACGATCATCAGGAAAGGATTTGGCGCCTATGAGGAGCACGTCGGGGATCTCTAATGTCTTAAAGGAGAACGGCAATATACGTCAACGCAAATGACGCATATAATAATTTTTAAGATTAAAAAATTTGATTTTAAAATGGGCAGGTTTTGGAGTTTCTTGTATTGCAGTGCGCATAGTTGAAATCCGGACATTTTTTATCAAAATAGGCACGGCATATCAAAATTACGATCCATTTTTTTGATGTGCACACTAGGCGCAATATGGCAATGTTGTAATCCGTTATTTGGCAGACGTGCTATGGGGGTTGTCGCCTAATTCCACTTGTTTGGCTCAATCCGCACGTTTTTCTGAATTTCCGCCATTTTTGCACGCCTGATCCACTGACATCTCAGTGGTTTTCAGGAATTCTGATGAATTAGGCGACAGCCCCCGTGCTATGAGAGAAAAGTTGGGCGATCCCGTCTGAAAGAATTGTCCTTTGACATATATTGACTATAAACGGATCCAGATCATGAGAACAGGGGATCGTCTGCCCTGTACCGGGGAGCGTTTTTTTCTGCCTTGGCCGGATATGGGAAAAACCCGTTACGAACACTTGCATCGTTATTATCCTGATCAATCTGTTGCAAATGGCAGGTCGGCACCGCCGGATGATCTGGGACGTGACAAAGGTTGTGGATGCAGTATGCACTCACAATCTGCCGGCACTGCAACCGGAACCGGCATTGCTAGGCAAGCAGCTGAACATGCAACAGCAAATTGCAAAAGCAAAGAATTCGTTAGAGGAGGCACGACGGCCTGATGACAAAAAAGCTGTTGGTTTTTGGCGCAAGCGGACTGACCGGATATAAGATCGCAAGCCTTGCATCTGGGCAATACGACGTTCTTGGAACATATAACGCCAGAGCAACTCGGATTGAAAACTGCCATACAAAGAAAGTGGATGTTACCAACGAGGACGAGTTGGGGGATCTTTTCTCTGCGTTTCAGCCTGACTTTGTGATCAACACCACTGCGTTACACGATGTTGATTTTTGCGAGGACAACCCGTCCCGGGCGTTTTCTGTGAACAGCAAAGCTGTCAGACTAGTGAAAAAAAACTGTGACAAGCATAACTCCAAGCTTGTGCACATCTCAACTGACTATGTATTTGACGGGAACAGCAGCTTTCCGTATTCTGAAAATGACGTTCCTGTACCGGTGAGCAAGTACGGCGAGTCAAAACTGTCCGGCGAAAAAATACTGGAAGACTCACATTATGTGATTCTGCGTCCCAGCGTGGTCTATGGGTGGACCCCCCTAGAGCTGTCCGGGGCCGCCTCTAGTTCGGGCAAACCAATGAATTTTGCAATGTGGCTGCTAATGAAACTGAACGGTGGCGAACCGCTAAACATTGTGACTGACCAGTTTGCCACGGCGACTCTGGCTGACTCTTTGGCCGACGCTTCTCTGAAACTCGTAGACACCGAGGCCAGCGGCATTTTTCATGTAGCGGGAACCTCATGTGAGAGCAGATTTGATTTTAGCGCAAAGTTTGCAAAAGAGTTTGGCTTTGATCCGGGTCTTATCCGTCCTGCCGCCTCTTCACAACTCAAACAAAGGGCAAAAAGGCCCTCGTTTTCCTGCCTGAACTGCAGCAAGGCGACAGAAAAATTCGGTTTGAAACTTCTTAGCACCGAAGAGTCTCTAAAAATAATGAAAAGGCAGGTGCTCTCCGAGTCCCCAAACCTGCTTCCAAATACTGATAAATGAAATAAATGGTTCCTCCACCATTTGAATGACGTACGGAAACATCGTATTTTTACGCCCTAGGAACTGATTCGAAACTATAGTGACGAGCAAAAATTCTTCAACATATGTGGGCATAAACCATGCAGGGAGGTGCTTTCTGTTGTTGAAGAACTTGTGCTTTTCACTATAGCAAACTCATTATTTGTAAACAAATTTGCAGAGCGGCTCAAAACGCCAACAAAATACAAGTTATCTGTGAAATTACTTGAAAAATTCGCACGGTTTCTAATTTCGGATCACCTCTCTGGGGCGTCACTGTTGTCTGGAGCATTTATGATTACGCCTGCCGCGCCGTATCTCTGGGGAGGGGAGGGGGGGGGTTGTCGCCTAATTCCACCTGTCGGACTCAATCCGCACGTTTTTCTGAATCTCCGCCATTTTTGCGCGCCTAGTCCGGATAACATCGTATGATTTTCAGAAATTCTGATGAATTAGGCGACAACCCCCTGGGGAGGGGTAAACTCCTACGTGGTGGTGGTGGTGGTGGGCCAAGCCGGTGGAGTGGCGACTCCGTCACTCTGACCCAATTTCCTTGACGATCTTGATGAACTTTTTGGCGGCCACGACGTTGTCCCAGCTGTCCTGCACGAGTCTGCGTCCCTGCCTGCCCATGTCCCGCGCCCTTTCTGCGTTGTCTATAGTGTCAAACGAAAATTCTTCACATATGGGTATGAACTACGCAGGAAAACGCTTTCTGTTTTTGAAGAACTTTTAATCGCAACTATAGCAGCAGCGTGATCCACTATCCATCCCAGAGAGATGATCCGAAATTAGAAACCGTACAAATTTTTCAAGTAATTTCACAGATACTTGCGTTTTGTTGGCGTTTTGAGCTGATTTATGCAGATTCGTCCACAAATAATCAGAGTCTTCTAATTTCGAATCAACTCTGCCACGCAAGCTGGGATCAACAGCAATATATCAAGTACGTAGGGGACAGTACCCATGAGGTGGAGGTTACCCGTTCTCGTCTTTGCGTTCCTGTTCCTGATAAACCTGTCCGTCAGCCACGGGGCCCCCGACGTGACAGACGGCAAGAAGGCGTTCCTTTACGCGGAGAATCTGGCGTTGAACGGAAGGCTGGGCCTTGCGCTGGGTCTGCCGTCGGCAGAGACTGAGGTCTTTCCATCCCACAGCATAAGGAGCATGGAGGAGTCGCTGTGGATAGTGGCAGACAGATCCTACGGCATCCTGAAGCCTGAGGGAATCACCAAGGAGGAGTACATGGAGGCGTTCATGAAGCAAAACCGCGACGAGTTCTACAAGCAGATGCCGCTGGCCCTGCCGGTGCTGGCAGCGCCCCTGTATGTAGTAGCCGAGGCCGTCGGCGCGGTGCCCATCGAGTTCGTTCCTCTCTACCTGAACTCGGTCATAATCGCCGTCTTCGGGGTGGTGCTTTTTGCAATGGGACGGGAGATGTTCGGCTCAGACAGGGTCGGATTCGTCATGGCGCTTCTGCTGGGCCTGACCACGTTCATATGGCCATACGTCTCGAGCATGTTTTCTAGGCCGCTTGCCATTATGTTGCTGTTCCTCGGCCTGTACCTGATTTTGTACTGCAAGAACAGGCCGGGCCTCCTGCTTCCTGTCCTGGCAGGCGCCGCCATCGGGTTCTCGTATATAGCGCACCCCAACCTGCTCACCCTGGCACCGGCCGCCTTGGCCTTTGGCATACTCCGGTTCAGGAGGAACAGGAGGCAGATCATCGCCCTCATCCTGGTCTCCATTGTAATGATCGGCTTCATGGCCCTCCTGAACCAGTACAGGTTCGGCGCCGTCGACGCGTTTGGCTGGCATGCAAAGCCGATACAGCACCATGCCGGCAATATTGCCGCCGTCGACATTCGTCCAGGCGGGTTTGTAGACCTGCTGATCAGCCCCAGTGACAGCGTGTTCCTATACGTCCCGCTGATAGTGCTGCATCCGTTAGGCCTGTACTACGTCTACAGGAGGGACAGGGCCCTTGCGCTACTCTTGGCATATGTCACCGTGGTGACGTACATGGCCACGGCCAACGTGCTTGCGTGGAACACGCTAGGAAACGGTTGGGGGCCCCACAGGTACCTGCTTCCCATGGTTCCGGGTATAGTGGTCTCTGCCGGGGCCGTAGTCGCAAGACACTCGCACTCGTTAAAGGCGGTGATACCGGTGGCAACCCTTGCATGCGTAGGCTTTTACGTAAACCTGCACGGCGCCCTGGTATTCTTCCTCTGGTACAGTTCGTACCTGACCGGGGAGCTCGGCGTGACCGACGTAGTTTCTGCGATACGCAGACTCGAGCACTCTGTCATACCCATAACCCAGAGGATCATAGAGGAGGGGTACATCCACTCGCATACGGGATGCCACATTACGCCCTACTATTACTGCGAGTATGGTGTCTGGGCCGTCGCCGCCCTTGCCGCACTGATCGCCATTTCGGGATTCATGATACTGCACTTGTTGGGGATCCGGACTCCGCGGCAGGCAGGGCGCGGAACCGTCGCGTAATTTTGCACACCACCATGGTAACAGGTCGGGCTCTGGAAGTTCAGGCATGAATTTTGTCACTAATGAATGCCGATCAAACAGAATTTGTGCCTAAAATCAGAAGCGACTTCCAGAACCCGATCAGTTACCTGATCTCCCGTATCATCTCGATTGTCAGTTCCTGCAACAATCCCCTTGCCTCTGACATGACGTAAAAAAACCGCGCTGCTTTAAAGCCCGAAAAAGATGGGCGGGGAGTATTCGTCACAGAGGATCCGGCCTTGCCGGTGGCCGGCCGCACTGCGTATAATTGAAAATCGAACACCCTTTTGTCGAAATGGGCATGGCATGTTAAAATTATGTTCCAATCTTTGATGTGCATGCTACGGACATGAGGGCCACAGCTGCATGAGGGCCAGGCATAATATTCGATTGTGTAAGGCATTTTGTGCAGGATTGGGGGACGTACTTGCAGGCAATTCAAGTGTGTGATGTCTGTGCCAAATAACCGATCATAGTTTTGACATATCGTGCCTGTCTAGATAAGAAATAATCCGTTTTCAACTGTGCGCACTATGGTCGTACGAGTTTACCCCTTAGGCGTCACTGGTGTCTGGAGCCTTCATGATCACGCCTGCCACATCGTATCTCAGGTGAGGGGTAAACTCGTACCTATGGTCACAGTTTATGACGTCAGTAGTTCCCAGATGTACTTTTGAAGGCACGATAATTACGTAATTTGCCGAGATTTTTTGACCATTACGATCTTAGATCAGAAGGTGTGTCAAACATCATCATGATGATACCAACACAAAACGATGTGTTTGCACACCAGTATGACATAGCATCACGACAGTTTAAAACATTGCGACGGCGGTTCCACAAGCTCGAAATGGCAGTCTCAAAGAGTCACAACGCGGTGTACGGCCATGCCGACGTACTGCGCGTGCTAAGCCTCATGTCTGATAGGAAGATGTTTTTCAGGTCTGCCGTGACGCATCTTCGCAGGAAGGCCTCAAAATACCGCAGGCAGCAGCAGCATGACGGCGGGACTGCTACTACTACTACTGCTGCTGCTGCTGCTACCTTCTCCAAGAAGGGCGGCGCATACAGCTCCCGTACGCCCCACCCGGAGTGGATCTTAAAGACCATCCGGAGCGTCAGCCCGGATCGGATGCAAAGGTGGTGCAACTCCATGCTACAGCACACGGTAAGAAACGGCCGCAGGTCCGGCATGTTACACAACACGGACGTAGTGGCAGTGGATGTCACCGACGTCGAATACTATGGCAAGGGCCTAAAGGACGTCGCCAGAAAGTCAAAGCCCAAGAACGGCACGTCTACTTTTCTCTCGCACATTACCGTGCACGGAGTAGGATCAGATGACGGCTCAGACCTCGTGCTTTCCTCGCTGCAGCTTCCAAAAGATGCAAAACTGGCCGATTTCGTGCCTAAAATGATCCGCAAAGCGTCCAGATCAGGGACGAAGATCAGGATGTTCCTGTATGACCGGGGATTCTTTAACAGTAGACGGAAATGTACCCCCTTTAAATACGTCTGACAGACGACAGCGTAAAAAAATCTACCAAAAATGTAAACAAATCTAGATCACACAGATCAACTGTAAGGCGCCCCTA
Organism: Candidatus Nitrosopumilus sp.; assembly: GCA_965214775.1. Lineage (GTDB taxonomy): Archaea > Thermoproteota > Nitrososphaeria > Nitrososphaerales > Nitrosopumilaceae > Nitrosopumilus. Next base: position 1,246,443 of record OZ243974.1, read on the forward strand.
CCCGCTATAGTGATTGGACAAAATAGCGGGCAAAAGCACCGCATCAACATGGGCAACAGGGTGCTTAATACCTTGGCAAACATCATAGGCGGCGGGGGCGAGATCAAGTTCTCCAAGCAGCATAACGCGCTATACGGACTGTCACAGTTTGTGATGATCCTGGCATCCATGTGCAAATCAGGCCAGACTGCAACAGAGAGCGTGATAGAGTTTGAAGACAGCGAGAACCTGCCCACTGCCAGGTGGTTTCACGGAATGGTCCGAACCGCAGGCCTTGACGGAATAAGGAGGATCTGCGATGACCTGATGGATATTGCAATCAAGGCCGCCAAAAAGGGCGGCATTCACAGTAACGGCCCCGTCATGATTGCAATAGACAAGCACGAGATACCGCGGTATGACAAGGACAACATGAAGTATCTGATAAGATCAAAGCCCAAAAAGGGAACAAGCAAGTTCGAGGCGTATGCGACCATGCAGGCAGTCGACTCTCCTGTCAATGCCACGCTCGGATGCATTCCGCTCACAAGGGAGGACTTTGACGCCGATTTCGTGCGTAAATTTGTGAATATTCTCAGGAAATCAAACATAATGTACCGGCTCTTTCTGCTGGATCGGGAGTTCTACTCAGTTGACATAATGACAGAGATGTATCGCGCAGGAAAAAAGTTCCTGATGCCTGCAATCAAGAATGCCACAGTAAAGAATGCAATAGAGGCGGCACACGCAGCAGGCAAGACCAAGGGGAGCTGCGTGTCTGATTTTACCATTACAAACCGCAAAGGCAAGACCGCATCATTTAACCTGGTCATCGTGCCGTCTGCCATGCACGGGCAGGAGGGCAAGACAGTAGTGGAACAGTACGTGGCATTTGCCACCAACCTCCCGTTCTCCAACGCACTGCACGAGATCGATACTGCCTCACCGGACTACCGGAAGAGGTGGGGCATAGAGACAGGATACAGGCAGATAGAGCAGATACGGGCCAAGACCATAAGCAGGAACCAGGACATCAGGCTGCTTGTATTTTTTGTGTCTGTCTTTGTGTACAACATGTGGGCCATCGAGCGCAACAGGGACGACATATGGTGTGCGAGAAGGGATCTTACGTTATTGCGGGTTTCATGCGCGCTTCTCATGGCTGCTAGAAGGAATCTTGCAGAATACGGGTTTGCCGGCCCGCCACTGCCGCCGTAGGGTCGAGGTGGCCTTTGGGGGGTTACATTTCCGTCTACTGTTTAATGTCAACTGCATGGTGGCTGCAGGCAAAAGCCAGGGCTTCTACGTCATGCCTGCCGCCAAGAACAAGAGGATAAAGGCGGCAATAGAGGAGCACCACCATAAAAAGCGCGACGCGATATCTGACTATACCATGACTAACAAGGAGGGCAAAAACGTCACGTTCAGGCTGGTCATTGTAAAAAAGGAGGAGGAAGACGAAAATGAAAATGAAAATGAAAACAATGACACAGCAAAAGAGGAATGCACAGAAAAAAAGAAGGAAAAGAAAAAAGAAACGGCAGACGAATACCTGGTCTTTGCCACCAACATGCCTGCCAAAAGCGTAGAGGACGTCATAGCTCAGATACCAGAAGAGTACCGCATGCGGTGGGGAATCGAGACCGGGTTCAGGGTGATCAAGGGAGTAATGGGCAAGACATGCAGTAATTCGCCGGTCGTCAGGATGTTGTTATTCTACATGCCCCTCATACTGTACAATCTCTGGAGGACTGCCATATTCATTGATGTGGAATCCAAGTGGGACGGATTTGCGGGAGGCAAGGATTTTACCATGATGTTGTTTGCCGCGTGCATTACAGATGCAGCTGACTCGTTTGTAAACGATCGCGGAAAGTAGTAGTAGTAGCGGCGGCAGTGGTGCCGTGTCAGGAGGCAGTCTGCAAAAGTACACCTAGGAACTACTGACGTGCATGCTGAGGTGAAGGGCAAGGGCCAAGTCCATAGCAGGCAGAGTCATGAATCTGGTCAGTTTAGGGATGTGGCCTCACACAGCTTCCAACAGTAGTTGAAAATATGTCACTGTTACTTGTGGCCGCCGTCTCGTGGGATCTTGGCATGCAGAATCCCATGCGTGTAGAACTGCGAATGGGCAAAGGCACAATCTCAGAGTTGGGATTCAGAACGTACATTTTCAACTACTGTCCAATCATCAAACTATTTACGTATCCATTTGCCACAAAAAAACATCGTGAGACTGGCCTGTATTCCCGCATATAACGAAGAGTCAAGGATCGCATCTGTGATAAGAACTACAAAAGACTATGTTGATCAGGTCGTCGTATGCGATGACGGCTCTACGGATGATACGAAAAAAGCCGCCGAGGCTGCCGGCGCACTGGTAATACCTCATGCCAAAAACCGGGGCTATGGTGCGGCAGTCATCTCGCTGTTTGACTATGCGCGAGCAAATAATGCAGAATCCATCGTTACGATTGACGGCGACGGCCAGCACGATGCGCACCAAATCCCAAAACTGCTCTCCGTGCTGATGCAGCACAACGTCGATGTGGTAATTGGCTCCAGGCTGCTTGATGATGACGGCAGCCAAGGCTTGCCAAAATATCGCAAACATGGAATCAAAATCATCACGTCTGCGGCCAACTATGGCACCGATCTAAAGATTACTGACTCCCAGTCCGGATTCAGGGCCTACTCGAAAAACGCAATCAACGCAATACATCCCACCGAGGAGGGAATGTCCGTATCCACTGAAATCCTGCTCAAATGCTCAAACAAAGGACTCTCACTTGCAGAGGTTCCGATAAGCGTATCTTATGACGGCAAAACGTCAAAACACAATCCCGCCTCTCACGGCGTATATGTGCTTGCAAACACAATCAAGTACACGTCAATTCGCCACCCGCTTCCGTTTTATGGGATAACTGGAATAACATTCATGATTGCAGGGATTGTCATGGGGGCAGTATTCCTGGATGCGTACATAACCGAGAATACGATATTCTATGGATCACTGCTTGCCTCCGTAATACTGTTCTTGCTGGGAACAATCCTGATTGTGACCTCGATAATTCTGTTTTCCATGGCCACCCTGATGCGAGACAGCCGCTGAGGGGTGATCCGAAGTTAGAATCTGTAAACCATTGCTAGGGTTTTTCTGTACGTTTGCCAAGTAACTTACATATAGCTTGCCATTTGCAGGCATCATTTTAACCGATTTGACGCTGTGTTATATGGAAATAATGTCCGCTATTCATTGATGTCCCTCTCCATCCATTTTGGGTCGGATTTCCTGATCGCTTCTGTGGCAGTTTTGTCCGAGAACGCCATGATGGGTGTCTGGCGGTGGGCTATGTCCAGCCCAAAGTGTAGCCTGCGCTCGTTGTAATACTTGATGTATGCATCCAAGCTCTCATAGTGGCGGATCTCAGCCTCTATGCTGCCGTGGAACCGTTCCAACTTGCCGTTGGTCTCCGGATGGTACGGCCTGGAGTTTATCAGCCCGATGCCCCGATCCAGCAGCTCGGCCTCAAAGGCAGTCGGCGTCCACGTCCCGCGTGGCATGTTCTTCTTGCTGCGGCCGCCGTTGAAGCACCTGCCGTTGTCAGACAGTATGGTGGCCGGCTTGCCAAACCTGCCTATGGCCTCCCTGAGTGTTATCACCACGTTTTCTGATGTGGCATCTGCAAACGTCCGTGCCGCCGTGACACACCGGGAGGAATCGTCCAAAAACGTGACTAATTTGAGCCCTCTCAGGCGTGGATCCTTCATTTCGTGCCAGTCCACGTGCCACATTGCGTTGGAGTACTTGCGCTCATAGCGCAGCCATTTCTTTTGGCCCGACTTGGTATCTGATGCGGCAACGAGTCCCTGCTCCTTCATTATCCGATATACGCTGTTGTAGCTTATAATGTGACCTGCATCCTGCAGGCGCATGGCAGTGCGCATCACGCCCACGTGCTCTATACAGTGCATGTCCAAGACTGCCTGCACCTGGCCTGCCGCGGGCTGCGGTGCGGCCTTTCTTCCAGCCTTTTGTTGCACATGCATCTTTCCGGTCCGGCGGTACCTGGCGTAAATCCTCCTCACGTGCCGTGGCGTCACCTTCATGTCACGGGCCAGCGACGTGGCGCTCTTTCCGGCATTACGTCCCTTGACGATATACCTGATCTCTTTGTCCGACATCTTTCTTGTCATGTCTTTATCTGATCGGGGCGTTGTCCGGAATTTTTCCAGAAATCTACCGATAAGCTTATAGATCATAAGCGCAGGATGCGACAACCTTATGGATCATAGGATCGACGTCCCCGTATCAATGAAATCAAAGACCAACAAGAAGGAATCCAAGAAGGAATCCAAGAAGGAATCCAAGAAGGAATCCAAGAAGGAATCCAAGAAGGAATCCAAGAAGGAATCCAAGAAGGAATCCAAGAAGGAATCCAGCAAGACCAGCAAGAAAAAAAAGTCAGAGTACACGAGACCTCCGGAATACTATGCCGAGTACGAGGAAAAAAGGAGAGAGGACAGCAAGAGGTGCGGCATCGGAATCAAAAAGATCCGCAAGATCCTCCTGTCCCTCCTCCATAACACAGAGCAAGAGGATGAAATTCCCTATCTTCTGTGCGTACTCGACATGGAGTACCGCGGAAACTCGTATCGCAGACACGTCGAATACATGGAGTCGAATCCTGGTTCAACTAACATGTACGGGCTCAAAAAGGTTCCGGCCAAGTCGACACTGCATGATGCAGCCGTAAGGATAGCTGCCTGGGACAAGTCGGTGCTAAGATCGGTACTCTCAGAACAGGCAGGCGCAGACGCCAGGGGAACGTTGCTTGGCGACTCTAGCGGTTTCTCCATAATGAGATACCACACATGGGAGGACGCAAAGAAGGGCGTCATATCCAGGCAGATGTTTGCCAAGCTGCACATACTGTTGGCCCCGCACGGCAAGATTGCCGCCTGCGAGGTGACGCCGGGCGAATTCCATGATTCCCCGGTGTTCCGTAACGAGCTGCTACCGCAGGTTCCCAACGGCACAGGACACGTGATCCTGGATGCCGCATACGACTCGTATGAGAACTGCAGGGTCATAGCCGACGGAGGCAGAACCCCAGTGATATGTCCGCGTACAGGATATACGGTTCACGGGTTCAACGCCCGCTCCAAGATGCTAAGATGGCACAAAAAGGACCCCGAGGGATTCGAGAAGACGTACCACCAGCGCAGCCTCGTTGAGTCGGCCTTCTCGTCGATAAAGGCAAGGTTTGACTCCACGGTGCGCGCCATGTCGCTTCCGATGCAGTCGCTCAGGCTTACCCTCAAGGTATTCTGCTACAATCTGGTCAGCTAGGATCCATAATGCCGGTACGGTGGAATCGTCCGGCTAGCGGATGCTATGCAGTATGACGTCAAAACACGGGCCATAACTACACAATGCGGGCCGGAGTGCGGATTCGTCTCTATGTTTGCAGTCATTGCGCCATGATTTTGTACAAATCTCCCCGGAAATCACGTCCTAAAATCACGATTCCGGACAACGCCTCTGATCGGTACAGCCTGAAATAGTCAGCGATCGTACGCCTTATCTTAGGCGGACCTAATTTCTGTATAAGACATAACCGATTTGACGCAAATTCGCTTATACATGATCCGAACCTGCCGATTTCGAATTACCTCTCTGCGTGCCTTCTGACGCTGAAGAGCCTATACTGATGATCATTGAAAATTTCGCCTGATTACACGTCTTGTGAAGGTTTATAGACGCTATATGAAATCTTATCCGTATCCTGTGATATACTATTACCGTTGGGCCTGAGAGTCGATGTGATCTTACCATGTACAAGGGTGTCTTATAGACTGACTCGTAACAGCAGGCGGAAAGCAATATACCGCGCAGACGGTGAATGGGAGATTCCGCCCGGATCAGGCATTTTGATCAAAAAGGAGGTGATAACATGATCAACGTAGGAATAGACGTACACAAAAAGACATGCGTTGCAGCAGTAAAGGACGACTCTGGCAAGCTGCTTGAGCGATCCAAGTTTGAGAACAGCGTTTTGGCAACAACGAATTTTGCAACATATATCAAGGAACAATACCGCGGACAGCTGCCAATAAAGGCAGTATGCGAGTCCACTGCCAACTACTGGATTATCGTACATGACACACTTGAGGACTGCGGGATAGACACCGTGCTGGTGCATCCGGCAAAGGCCAGGGTGATAGCGCACGCCAAGATAAAGGACGACCGCGTGGATGCAAATATACTTGTCGACCTACTCAGAGCAGACATGCTGCCAGAGTCGTTTGTGCCTGACAAGCACTACAGAGAGTTGATTCGTACAACTTCAGGTCCTTTTTATACTGACTAGGGAACTTTTTGCCCGGAACTTTTTGATCCTTCCGCATCTGCTGTGACAGACCCGCTACATCATCACCACACGTCCCTTGTATATGCAAGACCGGCAGCGCGCAGACAGCAGATTATTGGCAGACGGCACCTGCAGGAAACCAGCATTGTCAGATTTGCCAGGCGTTGTTGACTGGCAGACTTGCCTACACGGCCGGATTCTTTGACATGAAGCTACGGGTTACGCCGTCCCGTAGGCGCCAGACGGATCATGTTGTTGTAGGAGCTGCTACTGGTACGACGGCCATCCGGTTCCGGCGTACCGCTCCTCCTTCACTGCCTGCGTCATCATCGACTACAGGCGGCCACACCGGCGGCGGCCCGGGACACTCAAAGACGCTGTATTTTGTACCGTCCGTATTGACAAGCGAGGACAGCAGGCGCGCATTATCATCATCATCTCTTGCTTCTGCAAAGACATCCCAGCCCGGATTCCGCAGGTATTTCAAGAGTCCGCCGGCAGGATGTATATTCTGCTTGCGACATGTCATCGAAAATGTCAGCAGCGCAGAAGCCGTCTTTCTTCCCCCGTCAGTTACAATCTTGTGACGTGCATTGCGTTGTGGTATGATCCCGTCGCGTATGCACCGCTCCGTATCGTTGTTGTGCAGCGGCATTCCCCGATGCGCCAGACACGTAAACATGTTATGTATGGCGTTTAGCAGGTGTGTACGCACGTGAACGTCCTCATACGGGTTGATTATTTTGTATACTTCCCTGGAAAGCTCCATGCATGTAAGCGGCGCAAGCGTCTTGATTTTATCTATCTTCCTGTAGAATTCCAGCAGCAAGTCATACCTTTTCTCGTTATCGCCTTCGGGCATCTTTACTGCAAGCTTTTCTGCATACGCCAGAAGGTGCCTCCAACACCTCTGGATTGTCACAAAGAACAGCTTGTACTGGGCCAGTCCGTCTACGACTATGGGAGTCTTGGGATCCAGCCATCCAAAGTGCGTGTGCAGTACCTCAGAGGACCGGGAATCTGCAAATACCACAAAGCACGCCCCCTCGCAGTTGAGCACCCAGACGTATCCCATGTGTCCGTCGCCGCGCTTAAATCCGGTCTCGTCCATCTGTATCCACGGCCTGCCCGCAATGAATGACTGTATGCGTTGTATCATGTTTTGTTGAATCGCCTCTGCCACTGCGTGCCGGGCGGCAGTCACGGTATTTGGGGCCATCTTGAATCCAAACATATACTGAAAGTACTCTGCAATGTCCTCGTCTGTGTTTCCCTTCTCAAAGAACATCATGATTAGAGAGAGTGAGACGGGCCCAAGTGACGTGCCGCTTAGAAACGGGGTAGCTGCGACATGCACGGTATTGCACTGTGGACACACCGCGTTTTGGATGATGGCATTGGCAGTGAGCATGCGCATGGAGTCATCTAGGTCGTTTACAAGCTTGTGGATCGGCTTGAGCATCCGTAACTGGATGTTGCACTTTGGGCATATTTTGGAGCCAAGATCGTACCTTAATGTCATTGATGGTCGGTTGCCGTGCGATGTACCATGGTGTCTGCACGGAGGGCCGCGTTTCTTGCCCCGAGCAGCATCGCCGGGACTGCCGCCGGGATCCTCGCCCCTTTTCTCCCTGAACTTTCTTCTGGCATCATTGTATAATGACGGCGTGGACGTGGGCATGTTGGGACTCTCGTACAGGGCAAGCCTTGCCTGAAGCTTAGAGTTCTCCTTCTTGACATCAGCATTCTCCTTCTTGACAATAGAGAGTTCTTTTTCCAGCCCGGAGATCTTCTCATCCTGCTCCATGATCATGACAAGTGCCTTTCCAGGATCCGTACAGTGTGCAAGCACGGCTTTGGAGTCCATATGTTACATCAGACAGGCAAGATCAAAAAAGATTTCCATCGAAATTCTTTGACCAAGATGCCGATATTATGTCACTCCCGTAAATTCCAAACCTGCAATATCTGATCACAAATGTCTGATGTTCAGCCATGTTCGCAGGGGCATCTGATCATAAGATGCTGCCCAAAAATGTTTGACTGTCAGTATAAAAAGGACCTGAAGTTGTACGTTGATTCGAAATTAGCAAACTCTGATTATCTGTGAACGAATCTGCATAAATCAGCTCAAGACACCAACAAAATACAGATTATCTGTGAAATTATTCGAAAAATTGTACGAGGTCACCTACCCCCATCAGTCAGGCACAAATTAGCATGAATGATTGTAATCTTCGTGCCTAGCTAGCAAGGGGACGTGACCACATACGAAAAATTTGTTTGGTTTCTAATTTCGGATCATCTCTCAGGCTGCATGTCACATACAGCGTGGGAAGCATCAGAAGAATCCTGCGCACGATGGGATTCTCGCTAAAGACGTCAACCACCAAGCTGGCAGATGCTGCCGACGCAAAGTCGGTAAGACAGCGGCAGAGGGATGCAAGAACCGAGATTGCGCTTGCAAAAAGGCGCGGATTCAGGATAACCGTACAGGACGAGTCGATATTCGTCAGTACGGGAAGGGACGGCAGAAAGTTCTGGTCGCCAGTGGGGGACAGGATCGAGGTGCAACGATCCGGCAGGAGGGAACGCGTCGTGGTATACGGAACGGTTGCAGACGACGGAACCAGGCTGATGCGCACATACGACAAGTTCAACAGCATAAACTTTGTGCGTTATCTCAAGCAGGCGCACAGAAAGTGGGGAAGGGTTCTGATTGTGATGGACAACGCATCACAGCACAAGACCGGAAGGGTCCGCAGGTACCTGAGGAAAAATCCCGACGTTGTCCTGCTGTACCTGCCGGTAGCCAGGCCGGAGCTGAGCGCCATAGAGCCAATCTGGAAGGATGCCAAGTACAGGCTGGTCACATCTGCCTTTTACGATACGGCAGATCACCTCAAAAGAGCCGTCTCAGAATACTTTAGGACGTGTTCCATCAAGGTTGACATCTACAAATATCTTGAGCGCCGCGTGTAATCAGGCGAAATTTTCAATGATCGTCAGTATAGTCGCAAGAGTTTACCCTTCAGGCGACACTACTGACTGGAGTCCTCATGATCACGCCTGCCACGCCGTATCTCAGGTGAGAGGTAAACTTGTACGCCTAGTCGGCGCCATGCGTGCGCGAAAGCACGTACGGCCGCTCGTTTGGCTCTAGCGACAGCATGACCTTTTCCGTATCAAAAACAAACTCGCCCAGATATGTGCCGTCCTGGTAGACCGTAAACGGCACGCCCTTCCAGTCTGTGGGCTGGTCAAACGACACGGTCAGGGGCTGGTCAAACACCGCGTTGTCCAGCCCGTCTGAGACGGTAATCTTGATGCGCTCGATTCGCGGCGGCGGGTGATCCGCTGCCACCTCGACGACCACCTGCGCGTTTGCCCTTTCCCTGGCATACAGCGTTATTTCGTTCATTGGGGACACCCAAAAGTCGCGGCCTGCAATGGATTCCACGTCCTTTCGGAACTCGCCCATGTCGTACCACCCGTACCCCTCCGGCAGTCCTATGTTGTGGTATGTCAGTATGATCCACGAGGTTCGCCTTAGCGCCTCATCAAGAACCGGCTCCAGATCGCCGTTGTCGTTTATGCATGACTCGCACGGTTCATAATCCTCCGACTTGAAATGTATGCTCTGCATGGGCAGTGCCTGCAGGGCAAACCAGTTGTCCGGCTCTGCCCTGTCATCTGCAATGTTGTGGAACCTGTCCGGATTGGTTGTCTGCAGCCTGCCGCTGAGAAATCCCGCATCCTCCAGGGCCTGCTGTGTCTCCCCCTCAGATCCGGCGTTTCGCGGATAGCCGTAGGCGACCGGCTTTAACCCCATCCATACCATGGCATCAAAGCATGCCTGAAACGACTCTAGTGCCTCCCCGTATGACATTATGTCGTGGTTGACATGGTTGTGGCCGTGGCCGAAATAGCCAGAACCGCCGGGAATCAGATCCGTCAGCAGGTAGATCAGATCGACATCATGTGGATTGCTGTAGACGGGAACGCCATGATAGCTGTTCCCGGTCACCATCTCGTATCCGATGGTCACGCCGTGCTCATCGGCGTGGCTGGCTGCCTCCGGGATGTCTAGGGGGCGGCCGTCATACGTGATTGATACTGCAGCAGTATGGTTGTCAAACCACTTTGTGACTCGTGCCTCTGACGGCAGGTCTCCGTCTGTAACCACGTGCCACTGCATCCTCTCTGCCGTGGCCTCTTTCACGCATGCCGGGCTCCAGTCCCCTCGGATCACCGGCACCAGACCGCCTGTGCACCGTACATCCCCTAGTGCTGCTCCAGACTCTATCTGTTGCCTGATGCTAGAGGGAGGAGGGGGGGGGAAGTGGAAGAGAGAGGGTGTGTGTCTGCCCAGCCGTATAACGGTACCATGGCGAGGAGGGGGAGAAGGAGGAGGAGGAGGACACCGGCAAGCAGCAGGAACGGCACATGTGGCTGGGACGTGGTGTGACAGAGAGCCATCTTGCCGTCAAACCGCCATGGGGGATTCATCGTACTCACTTTCTGCACCTGTGGGATCCAAAAAATAGTTCGCCCCCCTTATTTGACATCATACTCCTCTCCTGTCTGCCCGTCAATAACGGTTTCCCCCTCCTTGGGCATCTTTCTGACAAATGCCTGCGCGGGCGTCTCCTGGTTTCCCCGGTTCGGCGACGTGCGGGCCTGCAGACTTGCTAGTCTACATTGTTTCGAATCTGGAGCCGTCTTGTGGGGAACTTCCGGGAAGGCTGCAGGCACGAAATTTATAATAAATTAATATTCATCAATTTTCAGGTATAGGCATCAGAATGTTGACTCACAAAAGCCCGCAAATCTCAATAATTGTCCCAACATACAACGAATCCCAGAATATCTTGAAAATTTTAAAGTCCATTAAGGAAAATATTCCAAAAGAGATCTCTGCCCAAACAATTGTTGTAGACGACAATTCGCCTGATGGGACCGGAAAAATTGTCGAGGACTATATCTTTGGCATTAAAAAAATTGCCGAAAACACAATCGATGTAATCCATAGAAAAACAAAAAACGGGCTGTCCGCTGCAACTCTAAACGGAATTCAAAGCGCAAAGGGCGAGACAATCGTCGTAATGGACTCTGATTTTTCACATCCTCCACAGATTATACCCAAGATGATTGATGCTTTCAAGCGATACCAATGTGATATTGTAGTGGCCTCGCGATACATGACTGGCGGAAACATACGTGGATGGACTGCCAAGAGAAAATTAACGAGCAAAGTCGGAACAATGATTGCAAAAAGGGGACTAGGCGTCAAGATAAATGATCCAATGTCTGGATTTTTTGCATTTAAAAAAAACGTCATTAACGGATTAAATCTTGACACGTTCGGCTCCAAGCTTCTGCTGGAAATTCTTGTCAAAACCAAGGATATCAACATTAAAGAAATCCCATATACTTTTGAAGACAGAAAGTTTGGTTCAAGCAAATTCGACATCTCGACTGTCATTGATTACCTGAAATCAATTTGGAAACTGTACAAAAACGATAAAAAAGAATCATCAAATGAAAAACGAAAATCAGTGCATTTTCTCTCAAAAGCTGCCAAATTTTTTACCGTGGGCGCATCTGGCGTTGGCGTAAATTACCTGGTTTCGATGATTTTTACTTCTGGACTGACCGACTTTTGGTATGTTCACGCAAATATTTTTGGCATAGTCGCATCAATCTCGACAAATTTCATCCTAAACAAGGTCTGGACTTTTGAGGACAGGGACTTTTCACGAAAGAGGCTGCTTGAGCAATACGGAAAATTCTCCCTGTTCAGCTCCCTGGGGGCAATAGTCCAAGTCGGAACCGTTTACTGGTTGGTCGATTCCTACAATACGGAATATTCGATTGCACTGCTGTCTGCAATCAGCATAGCTGCCTTTGGAAACTTCCTCTTAAACAAGAGGCTAACATTCAAAGAAAGATTTTGGGGTTAACAATAACCGTTTCATGAAATGAACTTTCCCAAATTTGGGAATCGCAACCCTTTGCATCCTTTAAAACAAAACAAAACAAAAAGAATGAACTGTTCGTCCCTTCTACCTACTACTCGAAGGTGGAAGTAGTAGAGGTCTGGGACGAAAGTCCGGTTGAAGATGGTACAGACGGGAATTTGTCCCCAATCTGCTGCTCAGCTACTGCAGACGCCTCTTGCAGAATCTTTTCTGTCTCTTCATTTGAAACATCAGACTCCATGCTAAACGAGTCTCCTGCAAGTGAATCCATCATGAGCCCATTAAGTGTCTGAGTCATGGCATTCAGTTCCGAATCTGCCTCTGGCATGAACCTTCCTAGCGATGACTTTAATCCCTTCATCGTAGACATTGCCGGCCCGATTGCTACCATTGCATCTCCTAGATCATGGATGGTTGTCAGCCTCAATTGGACTTGTTCTAATGACATCCTTGCATTGCCGAGCATCTTTGTAACTTTACGAATTTCAGCCAGTTCGTTAGACAAAACTCTGCTTGTGCTAGTATCATGTTGTTGCATTGCAGCCACGACACGCTGAAAGAGTTGCGCATCTCTTTCGTGCAGCTTGTTTAGCATGGTGTCCATCTTTGAGATCTGGACCTGTAGTTTGTTTACTGCAGTCTGAATTCGCGGTTTTAACGCACCCTGAGGCTTTACTGCTTCACGGAGTTTGCCAGTTACGCTTTGGGTCTCCTGACGAGCCCAATTCTTATCGAAGTTTGGCATGGTTGCTACTTTAGAAGTTTAGTCTTAATGGACGGTGTATATTTAGATCGACTTTGAACTAAATTTAGCTAACAAACTATATGCCTCTTTAACGTCTAAACCCTGTGGCCAAAATTGCTGTCTTTGACTCAGGATTGGGCTCGTTGTCCATTATTAACCCGATAAGAAGACTTTGCAAGGCCGAGATCATCTACTATGCAGACTCTAAAAACTTCCCATACGGTAAAAAAACCAGGGCCCAGCTTGGCAAGGCCATCAATCTGGCATTAAACAGGCTGGAGCAGCATTTTCACCCTGATTTGATAGTCATGGCATCAAACACCCCCAGTCTTGTCCTGAACATATCCAAGCCAAACGTCCTTGCTGTAAAGCCGCCCCTTTTGGAAGCCAAAAAAGTTTCCAAGACAAAAAGCATTGGAATTCTTGCAACAAAGTCAGCCATTCAAAGCAGAGGGGAGACGGAGGAGGGTGGCAGTAGTAGTGGCGGCAGCCTGTCTCGCTACATTCGCATGTGTAACCTTCCTGACTCGTATCAAATACACAAAATTAACTGTTCTAACCTTGTAAGTCTTGTCGAGAGCGGAAAATTCCTGACAAATGAAGGTTATTGCAGAAAAATAATCAAAGATGAACTATCTGAAATAATTTCCAAAAAAAACATTGACACTGTAACCTTATCAAGCACACACCTCCCATTCCTGAAAAAACTACTTCGGCAGGAATTTCCCGATATGGAATTCATCGATCCTGGAGGACAGGTTGCACAGAAAGTATTTGAAAAAATCAAAGACAGGCAATCAAAAAGAAACTCGTTGAAGATTTTTACGTCTGGAGATCCGGCAGCCTTTCATAACAAGCTGTTAAAACTAAAAATCAGATCTACGGTCAGATCATTTTGATCTTGCTTTTCTGTATCCATGGCTGAACTCTTTGTCATACAGCCTTGAATATTCGTATTTTTCGGGATCTATCACATCGCCAATGATTACAATTGCCGTTCTGGTAATCCCTTCTTCTTGAATTTGCCTTACAATTGTCTGCAATGTCCCCCTTACTATCTTCTGATCCTTCCAGCTTGCCCTGTACACGACTGCAACCGGCGTAGATTTTTTGTATCCGCCCGCGATAGCCTCTTTGACTAAAACTGAAGCCAAATGCACGCTAAGATAAAAAATCAGGGTTGCCTTGTGCTTTGCAAGTTCTGAGATTTTTTCACGCCTGGGAACCTTTGTTCGTGACTCTGCCCTTGTAACGATAATTGTCTGTGTCACTCCTGGCAGGGTGAGCTGAGTCCCCAGTGCGGCAGCCGAGGCCAGAAACGCAGTAATTCCGGGTACGACAGCTGACTTGACTCCCTTTTTTTCCAGACTGTCGATCTGCTCTTTTATCGCCCCATAGATTGACGGATCACCATCATGCAGCCTGACGACAAGCTTGCTCTTTCTTGCGTTCTTGTACAGCAGATCAAAGATCTCTTCCCTTACAAGCTTTGCTGCATCATACAGTTTCCCTTTTTTGCACATCTTTAGGACTGGTTCTGGAATTAATGATCCCGAATAAACAACAACATCAGCTTTTTGGATTAGCTTTTTTGCCTTGATGGTAATTAATTCGGGATCTCCCGGCCCACACCCCACGAAATAAACGTTAGGCACGCCGTTTTACCACCAATATTGAAAAGTATTTTGTCGTTAATGTGCCGTCATTGACATCCCCAAGCCTTAACTTCCTGATAATCTCGTTTTCAGTTCCCAGATCCTGTCCTATTGCAAAAACAGAGTCGTCTGGAAAGCCCGATTCTTTTAGAACATCTATGACCTGATCAAAGTATCTCCCGTCTTTTAGGAACACCATTGTTTCAGAGTTCCTTGCAATCTCTTTTACACCGGACAAGTCATAGCACGAGGGAATGATTGCCACCTTTTCTGCACCTTCTGCAATACTTACTCCGACTTTTGATGCAAATGTGAACATGGACACTATTCCCGGGATTACACTGATCTTCATTTCCGGATGGTTTTCCTCCAAGTCCTTGTGCATGTATATCCAGGTACTGTACAGGTACGGATCACCGACTGTAAGATAGACCACGTTTTTCCCTGACAAAACCCTTTTGGCCATTATATTTGCATTTTTTTTCCACGTCTGCTCTAGAACGTCCCTGTCTTTTGTCATGGGAAAAATCAATTTTACGATTTCCTGGTTCCTTGATCTGTCAATCAGGGGATCCACCACCGATAGTGCAATGCTTGGCCTGTCTTCTCTTGATGCCGGACACATTATAGTGTCTGCATTCTGAATGGCCTTTACAGCTTTGACAGTAAGCAAATCGGGATCTCCGGGCCCTACCCCGATACCAATCAATCCTGGCATGAATGATATCCCGACTTGCCCAATTAAATATCTAGACTAGCGGTTGTTCCTTGTTGCAGAAACTATTGTTACCGGATTTCTTGCAAGCATCATCGTACCCGTGCTTGTTTTTCTGCTCTTTGAAATAGTTACTTGGGTAACATCCACTGATGCAAATTCGATCTTCTCTAGCACCTTTAGCACCGAATACAACGTTTCAATTAGTATTGTTCCGATAACAATTCTGCCGCCCGGCTTGAGCTTGTCTCTGCACAACTCAACAATATCGGCCGTCTCACCGCCTGTTCCGCCTACAAAAATTGCATCAGCCGGTTCCAGCTCCTTGATCTTCTCTTTTGCATTTCCAAGCACAAGGGACACGTTTGAAAGATTGAACTTTTGGATGTTTTTCTTTGTTATTTTTATTGCATCCTCATCAAAATCAATTCCGATTACCCTGCCTGTTTGCTCAATTTGTATTGCCGCCTCTACCGTAACTGATCCGCTTCCACATCCGATGTCGTATACCGTCTGCCCCGGAAGCAGTCTTGCCTTGCTAATTTGAATTGCTCTTACTTCCTCTTTTGTTATCGGAACTTTTTCTGTCCTCTCAAACATCTCATCAGGAATGCCCGGCGTTTTAAAACTCCACATATCGTTACATTCTCCTAGTTATTTTTAAAATAATTATATGTTGATTCCAGCAGACGCACTTCCAGAATGGACTAGCGTATGGCTTACAATCCATGTAAACAAATACAAAAAGACATAGCTGCCTATTGCCTGTGTGACAATTTTTTTCCTGTCTGATGAGGGCAGCTGCATTTTCATTCCTTTTGCAATGGCTATCGTAACAACAAAGACAACTATCATAAATCCGATTGATGCCCATCTCCTGTCCTCTCCCTCAATATCTTCAAAGATGAACGTTGCAGCAGTACCTGCAATGACAGCTAATGCGACCCTTAGCCAAAATAACTTGTTTAGTTTTTTATCCTTGTCACTTTTTTCGCCATGGCTTATATGGGGTTCTGGCGGCAATTCTGTTTCGGGCTTTTCGACATCTGGAGCGGCCTCCTCCCCTTCAACCTCCTTTGGGAGCTCTTTCTCAGATTTTTTAGGCTCTGGTGTTGGTTTTGATCTTCTCTTTTTGAATTTTGCCAAGTAAATTTCTAGCGTGACTCCACCAAAGCTTGTTTAAAATCTTTGGCAATTTGTTGGCATTTTTTGTCGCAAGAGTATAATTTTGGAGAAGCGATCCTAATTTATGACACTTGCCGGCATCGAGCTTCGGTATCTTGTTGATACCATAACCGAACAAGCAGGGGGCTACTATGTCAGCAACATCTATGGAATTACCTGCGATAGCATCCTTTTGAAACTTCATCATACAGAAAAGCCTGATCTGTTCCTTATGGTTTCTACAATGGGAGTGTGGTTGACGTCAGTCAAAATTGAACAGATTGAGCCAAACAAGTTGCAAAGACGGCTAAGAAGCGACATTCTCAGACTGAAACTAAAAGAAATCAGGCAGATTGGTTCAGAACGAATAGCATATTTTGATTTTGAGGGGTTTGGAAAAAAGTTTGTTCTGGTTGCCGAATTTTTTGGCGATGGAAACATCATTTTGTGCAATGGGCAAATGAAGGTTCTTGCATTACAGCATTCCGTTGATGTAAGACATAGGAAATTGGGTGTCGGGCTAGAGTACGTTCCACCCCCGCAAAACGGATTGGATATTTTTGAGATAAGTGAAAAGAACTTTCATGAATTAAAGCAAACTGACTTGATCGCAGTCAAATGGCTGGGCCGTACGTTGGGACTGCCAAAAAAATATGCAGAAGGGATTTTCAAAATTGCCAACCTTGATCCAAAGGTTAAGGGAAGCCATTTGACTTTTGACCAAATCAAGATCATCTTTCAAACTACCCAGCAAATTGTAACTGATGTTGCTACTGGCAACCATAAACCTGTAATCATAAAATCCGACAAAACCGAGGTTTGTCCGATAACCTTTAACAAATCAGACGAATCATGCGTTGAAGTTGACAGCTTCATTGCAGGATTGGACAAAGTTTTTACAGACTCGCTGGTTAGCCGGGGAAAGACAGCCCGATCAGCCGTTCCAAATAAAAAAATTCAGGAATTAGAGTCGCAACTTTCTGAGCAAGAAAAAGCAGTCAAATTAGTCAAAGAGAGATCTGACTCTATTACAAAAGTAGCAAATTCGTTGTTTGAAATGATCTCTGTCGGCATTACGTCAATTCAGGATGCTAGAGCCATTGAAAAACTAGCAAACTTAAATGCGGAATTACTGACTGAAAAAGGCATTTCTTTTGTTGTAATTGCCGGTGAAAAAATAAAAACTGACTATGAATCATCGTTACAATCAATTGCATCTGCTCTATTTGATGAAGCAAAGCACCAAGCAAGAGCCATCGATTCGATTGAAGAGATAAAAAATAGAACGCAAAAGAGACTGGAAAAACTACTAGCAAAGACTGAATCTGAAGAAAATTCAATCACTGTTTCTAGTATTAGGAAAAAAAATTGGTACGAGCGTTATAGGTGGTTTGTTACCACTGACGGATACCTGGCTATTGGCGGACGTGATGCAGCTTCAAATTCTGCGGTTATAAGAAAGCATCTTGGTAACAGTGACAAAGTTTTCCATGCAGACATTTTTGGCTCCCCGTTCTTTATACTAAAAGACGCAAATGTGTCTTCCAGCATTTCTATGAACGAAGTCGCACATGCAACTGCTTGTTTTAGCAGAGCCTGGAGGGAAGGACTGTATGGCGTTCGCTCGTATTGGGTCAATCCCGATCAGGTAAAAAAGTCGGCACCCAGCGGGGAATTCCTGCCAAAAGGATCCTTTACAATCGAAGGGCAGCGAAATTTCATCAAAGCGCAGGCCTTGAAGCTGGCAGTGGGAATTTTGCCGCAAGATGATGACTCTTTTGCACTGACATGCGGCCCTGTTGACCCAATCAAAAAAAATTCCGTTCTTTATGCCGTTATTGAGCCGCATGGGATTGAAATGGCCGAGGCTGCCAAAAAAATTAAAGCTGAATTTTCAAAACTAAACGAGGATGTTGCAAAAAACATCCCTCTTGATGATTTTGTCAGGGTTTTGCCTGCAGGCAAAAGCCAAATAAGAGAGGTTAGTTACGGGGATCTCCCTCCCTCTCGGATCTCTCTTTTATAATCTCAATTTTTTTGATGCACTGCGATGTCGTCCTGCACAAATTCTTTTCCGGAACCTTCCGATCAAATTTTTGAAGCCCTTCTCAAGAATCGATCAAAAGCTTGAGATCCAAGGTGGGCCCAGCCAACTGGTCATATGCGTAAGAATTTACCCCCTCCCGAAAATACGGCGTGGTAGGCACGGTGTTCAAGGCTCCGGCCAGCAGTGCCGCCTGAGAGGTGATCCGAAATTAGAAATCGAGCGCCCCGTCCGCAGCCGTCCTGCTGCCGCCACTCATTAGGCCGCAGCAGCGATTCTGGCCGGCACCCTATCGTTGACCAGTCCGCACACGATACTGTTGGCAAGGTCGTACTTTTTGAGTGGGTTTCGGTACCGGTCGCCCATGATCCTGTATGTTTTGACCCTGCGTATGGTGTTCTCCACGTACACACGTATCTTTGAGTGCGTGATATTGTACTCTTTTTGCGCATCGGTGAGCTTGCCGCCCGGTTTTTTCTTGATGGAAAGATGATGTCCGTGCCTGCATCCACTAACTGTGCTCCCTGGTATCCGCGATCCATGTAGTGACGAATCTTGTGCTCTTTTGTTGTTGTTGCGGCGCATCACCATCCCCGCTGCCGCCGGGACACTTTTTCTCCTTCTCCTTCTCCTTTCTTTGGTCGTACCGGAACGTGGGATGCCTCATCTGGTACATCGTGATGTCGTTTACGCGTCCCGGAGAGTGGGGTGTCTTGTGCACTATGAGTCCGTGGATGTTGGTGGTGTACTGAACCTTGACTGTGTGCCTGCCTGCCTTGCCTGAATAGTGCGATTTCTCCATATCCTTTCTCTTGGGCCTGCATATCTTTTGTTCTGAGGCATCTGTCAGGCAGACAAGTTCTGGCAATACGTCCATTAGTTCCTCTACTGAGGATTATTCTCTTGGTGCCCGAATAGATCTTTTCGGGGATCGACAGGCACCCCTTGAGAACCGGCGCAATCCTGTCTATCGAGCGCGAGACTGATGCCTGCCCGTACGAGGTCACCTACCCCCATCAGTCAGGCACAAATTAGCATGAATGATTGTAATCTTCGTGCCTAGCTAGCAAGGGGACGTGACCACATACTGCCTGCCCTATTCCGAACATGGCAGATGCAACATCCTGTGTGACGTACGTCCTGTAGTAGAACAGGGACAGCAGAAGACTCTCCTTCAGAAAGTAACATTCTACAGATTCCGCGACCGCCAAACCAAGTAGTAGAACAGGGACAGCAGAAGACTCTCCTTCAGGCTGAGGGCAGTCGGGCGTCCTGCACCGATGATGTCACGCTTGCGGTCTTTTTTGGCAGAAAGCAGAAAGCCTCTTTCTGTCCATCTTTGGGTGTTTTTTTGCCACCTTTGCATACAACAAATCAAATTCGGGGGCAGTCATGCCGGCAAACATCTTCTTGAATGTCCCGGGGGTTTTTTGACAATTTATCAAATAACTTCATGAATTATGTACATTTTACTAGCGTTTGGATCGGGTTGGTGTACATTATGTGTCTGTTTGATCAAAATTTGCTAATTTCGAATCAACTCTCAGATGACGATGTATGCTCGAATCCATCTACTGAGAGACGATTCGAAACTAGAAACCGTGCAAATGCCCGGATTTTTCTGTATCTTTGTCAAGTAATTTTACAGACAGACAACCTGCCATTTGTGATCATTTCAATCGATTTGATGCAAGTTTGCTTGTACATGATCTGAATCTGCCAATTTCGAATCAGCCCTCTGGCAATGCCAGTCATCGCCGGGATGGCTGCAGCGCCGTCCAAGTTCTCTATCACGAGCTTATTCGGGTTCTGGCAAATGCCAGTCATCGCCGGGATGGCTGCTTGCAGACGACGGAACCAGGCTGATGCGCACATACGAGTTCTGGCAAATGCCAGTCATCGCCGGGATGGCTGCAGCACCCGTATGCAGGCGGGGCGTATGTGTGGTGCGTGGGGACCGGGGCGGTCTGGTTTATCGCGTACACGCGGACGTTGTCATACCAGTTGTGGTGATCCCAGTCCGTTCCCCATATGTCGCGCATGTATAAGACGATGGTGATCGCGTCGCGCCCGGAGGCGTGTCCGGTTATGTCCGTCGTGTACGTCTGCCATCCGGTGTCTGTCGTGCCACCAAGCACCAGGTATGAACGGTGCAGCCAGTTGCCCGAGTCCGCATCCAGTATCGCCATCCGAGTGTTGGTCACGGAGCTGTCTGGGGTTGCGCCGATGGCCTTGTAGTCGTAGGACAGCACGAGCCTCTGCCCGGACACGTCTAGGGAGGATACGTCGACGGTCTTCTGCATGCCAGCATATACCACGATCTCGTCCTCCGTGTGCACGTGTGCCGCAGTCCGGCCGTCAACGGACTGCCTGCCAATCTCGTACTCTGTCGCGGTGCCCCAGTACGACCAGCCCTCAAGCGAGGAATCAAAGGTGTCGTTGAGCGGCATCGCGTGCCTTGTCTGGTGGACCGCCTCCGTCGGTAGCATCTCGACGGTGCCCGAGCCGGCCCCCTGCCGCACCGCGTATCCGTCAAAGATCCATTCGGAGTGGCCCGTGATGTCGACCGAGCGCAGGATCAATGTATGGCCGTGCGGCGGGCGCGAGGCCTCTATGAAAAGGGTCACCTCGTCCAGCTGCGAGCGCGACCAGTCCGGCGTCAGGACTACCGTCAGATCGGAGGCGTCATGCGGGGCCGCATGCAAGTGCGGGCGCTCGTATGATGCCAGGACGCCGCCGCCCTTGGATGCTGGCCAGGATTCCGTAAAGTCGGATCGATGCCCATCTTCTCGATCCAGCAGTGCAGGGCCGCCCTTGGATGCTGGCCAGGATTCCGTAAAGTCGGACGCGGCGTACCTTGAATACCCCCCGTCGCGGAGGTATGCGCCGACGTATGGATCCGTCTCCAGCCCCACATCCAGCACGATGTCGCGGCCGCGCAGCTCCGCGGCGGGGAATGACTTGAAGAGGTGCATTGTGCCGTGGCCGGAGGTAGTCGACCAGAGCGCGATGTCAGATAGCGACTGCGGATTCATGGTCGCTACCACCGCGCCGTCTCCCCCCACCATCTGGTACTGCCAAGCCGTGTCCAGATAGGACGGATCCACTGTTACCGTTGAAGTGGCAGTTACCGTGTTGCCCGACGAGTCGGTTGCGATCCACAGCACGGTAGTCGTGCCAAACCCTAGCCTTGCCGTCGTGCTGTGGCTCCCAGTCACGTTGTTTGTCACGATGACGGCGGGATCGTCCGCGTTGGCCACCGAGGCCGTTCCCAGATCTACCGTGGTGAGGATTCCCTTGGCGGCCACCTTTGTATCCGGCGGGACGGTAAGGACGGGCAATTCGCCGCCTGCCTCGTCGGCGGCCCTCATGCCAGACCAATCATAGGTTACAAGAAACGATACGACTATCGCTGCGGCCAGTACGGCTACCAGCACTGCGGCTGTCCTCTCAGGGCGCAAACGCCACGGCGTGCGGCTCGCATCCGGCGTTACGGAATGGGATTCCGACATCTTCCCAGCCCCAAACTATGCGCCGCCGTATTGCCTGACTTTGACATATTTTTTAGCAACGGGATCTCGTTTTTATCTTTTTTGCGTAGGCGCCGTTTATCTATTGTGCCGAAATCATTTCGCACCGGCATAAGGAGGCTGGCAAGGACTGCATTATGCTGTACCGATCAGCAAAACCGATGACAAGGCTTGGAGAGAGACGTGTCAAATACGTAACGAGTCAGTGCGGCAGGGGAACATGGTAATACGCATTTCCGTAAACAAAAGAAGTGGGGGATGGCTGGGCATGCGCAGATGGCAGTACAAACTGCAGTGGAGGCGCATGAGACAGTATTCTCAGGTCCGGATACAGCCCAAAGAACTTGTCGACGAGCTCCTCTTGAAAGTTTGCCTGGCGCATCTCGTCCTCCGCGCTGACTTCGGGACATAACACCTCGAAGAATGCTGTCATATCATGCATTGATTACTCCGGGCTGCTCACTCCGCTCAGCGGATCCTCAGAGAGGTGATCCGAAATTAGAAGCCGTGCGAATTTTTCAAGTAATTTCACAGATAATCTGTATTTTGTTGGTGTTTTGAGCCGTTTTATGCAAATTCGTTCACAAATAATCAGAGTCTGCTAATTTCGAATCAACTCTCAGGCTGATGTGCAGGCTCAGAAAGACAAACACCCGCAGGAGGTTCGGTCTGCAAGGCCATAGGATGGAACCTTGAGGTGCTAAACAGGATGGAGTGTGCTGCAAGGATTGGCGTGCCGGTGGAGGCAGCCTGAGGTGAATTAGGCGACAACCCCCATTTTATCACCTCCTTTTTGATCAAAGTGTGTGTGCCCAACTGAACGGAAAACCCCCATTCGCCTCGATTATGTGGCATTTCGTCGTCCGTCTACTCTGAGCCAGTCTCTTACGCGCCCTCATGTGTGGCAAGTTTACTTCGGCTCTTGGGCCCAACACGGATAATATGGCGTCCGCTACGGATAAGATTTGATGTATGAGGTTACGTCCCCTTGCCGGCTAGGCACGGAAATCATAATTGTACATGCCAATTCATGCCTGATTGATAGGGGTAGGTGACCACATACGATTTGATATAACGTCTCTTACCATCCACCCGCCATCTTGGGATTCTACTTGGGCACAAAATTCCAACCCAAAGACGATCTGAGTTTCATGTCCCAAAGATTACACAGAACCTGCAAGGCCAATCTTTATATATTTTATGTAACAATAATTGCCTATAGGTAAATTATCGTGACACAGAATACAAACATTGGGCTCCAAAATAGACTCCTTTTGGAACTAGCAGAAAAGGAGATTAACGTGTTTAATTTTGATGATGCAAAAAAGGTTCTGCAGGCCAATAATTCAGCAACAAGGCATGTTCTTATGAACCTGACAAGGAAAAGACGGTTACAGAGAATAGAGCGAGGAAAGTATCTTCTAATTCCAGAAAGGGCAGGAATAGAGGGGCATTGGGCTGAATCTTCCTGGGTTATAGTTCCACATCTGATTGACACATATTATGTCGGCTTTTGGACTGCAATGAATTTTTGGGACATGACAGAACAGATTCCTTACACTGTATTTGTTGCAACGACTAAAAGAAAACGAAATCTGGAATATTTGAAACAAAGGTTTGAATTTGTAACACTGTCAAAGAAAAAATTCTTTGGGTTCGTCGAGCAGAAGGCAGGTAACAGAGAAACTTTCAATATCTCATCAAGGGAAAAAACAATCGTAGACGGTTTAATGCATCCCGAATATTGTGGAGGACTAGCAGAAGTAACCAAAGCAATGTGGAATGCACGAAAAGAGACTGACTGGAAAACCGTTCTTGAAATGGCAGAAAAAGTAGAAATTAACGCTGTTTTAAAGCGATTGGGATATGTGCTGTCTGTTCTTGACATCGAAGGAAGAATTTCAGAAAAAATAAGGAAAAAAATAAAAAAAAATCCTTATCACTATCTTGATCCTACTGCAAACAAAGACAGGATTGAAACTTCAAAGGAACATGGATTGTACATCAACAGATCAAAAGACGAGTTATTGGCGTGGATGGATTACTAGTGGATGAAAAATTACTTAGAAAATTAGCAAGCAAATACAAAATACCGTTAGGAACGTTAGAAAAAGATTACGCATTGACAAACATCCTGTCAGTAATCGCCGGTTTTCCAGAATTAGACAAAATGGTTTTCAAAGGTGGCACTGCATTGAAGAAGATGTTTTTTGAAGATTTTCGCTTTTCTGAAGACCTTGATTTTGTTTGTTTTGAAGATGTTTCTGACAATTTTATGAATTTTGTGAAAAACAGTATGGGCAATCTTGATGTAGAATTTACAGAGATATCAAACGTAGAAAGAAAGGGCAAGAGTTTCAGGTTCAAAGTAAAGTATGGTCAATCTACAGGTGCCAGAACAAGCATCAAGGTGGATTTGAGTTTGCGTGGTGATGTGATACTAAAACGCCCTGCTAAGCCGGTTTTACACTTCTATGAGACCCTTCAAACCCCGTTTTTCGTGCCAGCAATGGCACTTGAGGAGGTTATGGCTGAAAAAATCAGGGCCATAACATACACAAAACATCCCAGACATTTGTATGATATCCATTACCTACATCACCAAGGAATTAAGATCAATTCCGACATGGTTAGAACAAAGATAAAGTCTGTTTACAATGAAGATTTTGATTTGGACAAGATGAAGGAAAGATTGCCTGAAAAAGCAAGAGATTGGATGACTGATTTAAGACCTCTTCTTCCTGTCCTGCCACCGTCTTTTGACGATGTTTCAAAAGAGGTACTCAAGGTAATTACCAGTGCAATGAAATAGCGCAATCACACGTAACATCTTGGACTGGAAGTTTAGGCACGAATTTTGCCGCTGTGTTATATGAAAATTAGGTTCGTTAGTCATTGATGTCCATCTCCACCTATTTTGGGTCTTTTTTTCTGATCGCTTCTGTGGCCTCCCTTGCCAAAAAGGCCTGCAGTGGCGTCTCACACTTGTCGATATCCAGTGCAAAGTGCAGTGGTGAGGACCCCAAAAAAGAAGGAACGATCTGCAATGCACACTTTTTGAATAAGGAGGTCGAATCACAAATATGAGTAAGAAAATACGGAGTGTACAGGACAAGATAGGGATAGTCATGGAGCACATCAACACCAATAAGGACGCGCACACGAGTCGCCTCATGGATCCCGGCGGGGCAGACGGGCAGCAAAAAGCAAGGCCGGCAAGGCGCCTGTCTGGATTCGGGGCAGCTGCCAGGTACTGCGGCTCTAAGATGTCCAAGTTCGGTGGGGCCCTATACGCATCTTGCACGGCAAAGGACAGGATCAGGGTCGCCTTTATCTACAAGCCGTCTTGGAGATACTATGACCGAAACAACTCCATCAACAACAGGTACTATTTCTTTTTTCAGGCGCTACGGAGAAACAGGAACCTCCAGATGGGCTATTTTCCCGCAGAGCATACGTTTGATACGGCAAAGCTCAGGGGAAAGTACGATGTCATACTGTGTACGAACAGCGAGATCAGCACGCCGCAGCTAAACGGCGCCCGGGATCTGGGCATCCCGGTGATTGCCCACACGCACGACCCACACCACATCAAAACGTTTGATCTAGTCGGCTTTCATGAAAAGTACGGGGTGGACTATTACTTTAACTTCATACCTGCCAGTTATTTTTACAAGTACCTTCCAAGGGACTTTGGGTACAGGATGATAACTTATGGTGTCGAGCCAGATCTGCCACATCTGCCCGCATTCGCAGACCGGATAAGGGATCGCATTCTGCTTACGGGGACGCTCTGGAAGGGGAACGCAAACGACCCTGTCCAAAACCCCTATACGCTGAGGAGGACGTGCAGGGATCTGCCGTACGTCGACTATGCCGGGGTCGTGCCAGGCACCATCCAGTACGTGCACGCAGGACATCCGGACTTTATAACACACCTGTCACGGTACAGGGCAACCATAACCGCAACGAGGTACTTTCCTACCATCAAGTACTACGAGTCCACGGCTGCCGGATGCCTGACGTTCATGGAGTTCTCAGAGGAAAGCCACGGCGGGTACCTAGGATTCCGGGACGGGGAGAGCGCAGTGTTTATCGACTCTAAAAACTACAAAAAAAGGTTCGAGGAATACTTGGCCTCTCCAGATGATCCAAAGTGGGCGCAAATAGCGGCGCGCGGAAAAAGACACACCATGGAGAACCTCACAAACGACAAGGCGGCCGAGTCCCTTGTGGACCTGATGCGGGAGCTGATCTGAGTCTTTGCATGTTTTTTGCCTCTTCCCAGAGAAGCGATTCGAAATTAGAGACCGTACGAATTTTTCAAATAATTTCACAGATAATCTGTATTTTGTTGATGTTTTGGGGGTTGTCGCCTAATTCCACTTGTTTGACTCAATCTGCACGTTTTTCTGAATTTCTGCCCCTTTGCATGCCTGATCCATGTGGCATCTCAGCGGTTCTCAGGAATTCTGGCGAATTAGGCGACAACCCCGATGTTTTGAGCTGATTTACGCAAATTCGTCCACAAATAATCAGAATCTGCCAATTTCGAACCAACTCTCAGGGGCGAGATAAGGATGGCAGAAATGAGCGGCTGGTTGATGTAGATGTTACGTATACTTGACGTCCCCGTGTGCCGTACCACCGTTTCCTCCGCCCGAAGAGTCCGACAGATCGCCCTCGAACTCAAGGTGCATCAGGAGCGCACCATCATAGTCTCCCATACACGCATGATCACCGGTAAGCGCGTCGACGGTGCCGGTGCCTTTGGTGTCTGACACGGTAGCCATCTCCACATGGCATTTGTGTACGTCCGATATGTAGTCGGCAGGCAACCGTGCCGAGTATATCATGATATCATCCAGCACGGTATCCTGTGCAGGATTTCTGCCGATGCTACTAGCACCTATCGCAAGCCGGTGATCATTTGCAACGGATCCTGCCAGCGACGTGTTGTACCAGCGCAGATTGTCGATCTGTCCGTCCACGTACACGTCGAGTCCGCCCCTGTCTCCTGAGCCATCATAGGTAAACACGATGTGGTGCCAGCGGCCGTCGGTCATGCCGGAGAACGTGCCGACGGTGATCTGGCTTTGCGCATCGTCTGCCATCCGGAATGAAATCCCGCCATATGGGTTGCCCCATACGGTGATGCCCTGCTGCCTGGCCGCGTCAGCCTTTGAGATGATCAACGAGTCAGGGTTGCCGGGTTCGAGCATCTTGATCCAGAAGGCTATGCTGAACGGATCGGCCCCACCGAGATCGAGTCCGGGTGCGGCGGCAAGCGTGACGTATGCAGTGCCGTCAAGGTGGAGGGCCCGGCCGGCGGGGCCGTATGCAGGCAGGGACGTCCACCCGGGCGGGTTCCACACCGTCACCTCCATACTGCTACTGAAATGTCGGTGGAACTTGGATGGTATCGGCGTGTCTGGTTTTGAGGGACCCTGAAACTCGATTACCCTATCACTGCCATCGTATATGTCAACATACCGCTGTGACCAGTCCGTTTCCGGAGACGCCGTCGCATTGCCCCCATCACCACCGCCGGTCTCCAGCACGTTCCTATGAAACTTGACCCTGTCGACAGAGTCGATCATTACGATCTTGTTGGTTTTGTGCGGACGCGTGTCGTACAGGTCATATCTGTCCAAGCTTGAATGGGTAATATTGTAGCCGTGCAGCCGCCATGATTCGTTAATCAGCCACATGATTATTTCCGCGTCGGAGCCGGCATAGTTTTGCAGCGCAAAGAACAGTGCGCTAGGATAGGCAGACATCGTGTCCCAATGCACAAACACTCCCGACGTGGACAGGCCGAGCGCCGCGACGGCAAGCAAGGCAGCCAGCAACAGCGTGCGCTGCCTCCCCGGATCCTGTATTCTGGCTGATGCCCTTTCAATCCCTGCGCCGATCAGTGCGGCGGCGGCAATGCACATCACAGTCCACAACATCCCCAGATGGTAGAGGTACGTCACGAACCCGATTGATCCAAAGAACAGCAGGACGGGTGCGGCCCACAGCAGCAGAAACCTGTTGCGTGAGGCCACCGCAAAGGCCAGTCCTGCTGTGCCCAGCGATACCATGACCGGATCCATCTCGAACAGCAGTATCGTGGCCACCAGCATGATCGCAGGACGGGTCAGTATGTCAGGATCCTGGTCATATACGAGGGCGATCGACGTGTATTGCTGCAGCAGATCCAGCTTGGACTGACTGCCCCTGTCTGTGTGCCACAGGACGCCGTCCACCCACCCGTCAAAATCACCTGCCAGTGCCGCAGAGGCGGGCCAGGCTGCCGCAATCAGGATTGCGGGCACAAGCCACAGCAGTACGCGCCCCGGCCTCCTGCCGGCCGACCAGACCAGAGCGAGGACAAGCGGGATCATGACAAGCGAGGGAACCTTGACAAGCATGGCGCATCCCATGCAGACACCAGACAGGATGATCAGCAGTCGAACCCTGCCCGGAGCCGGCGGCAACAGCGGCTCCCCATCCCCACTTCCTTGGAATGGGCCGCGTGCGTACATGGCAAGCAGAACGGAGGACAGGACGAACGGGAGGAGGATCGAGTCCAGTACAACCAGTCTGAGCGTCAGCGATACGGGCATTACCGCAAACAGGACGGCTGCAATCGGCGCTGCCCTGCGCCCGAAGCCCCTCTCGGCTATCTTGTATATCAAAAAGGTGTCCAAGACGGCAAGCAGGCCCATGAGGATGCGCGGTGCCCCGTAAAGCATCCCAAGCGAGGATGCGCCCTCCGGTGTTACAAAGGAGTCGGGATATCCGGTGGCATGCAGGAATCCGGCCAGCATGGTGATAGAAGAGATGTCATGATATTCGTATGGGTAGGCAGATCCGGTGGCATGCAGGAATCCGGCCAGCATCGTCCAGCCAAGGAACGGGTGGTCGTGCCTGTCTGACAGTATCTTGTGGTTCAGGACGTCTAGAGCCTGGCCTATGTAGGTTGACTCGTCTGGGTGCCACGACGGAAACCCTGCCGTGTTCCACATGTGCGTGTATGCAGAAAGCACCAGTATTGCTACAAGCAGGAGGAGTGGCCCGTGCCCCGACAGGCGCCCCGTGCGAATGGTGGTACGTCCGAGGCCAAGCATGGGCTATCCTCACCCGTCATCCAAATAACTGTTCGGAGGGAATTATTTTGTTGCATAACCCTGACTGAAATTTGGAATTTGGTCGAAAATCGTACAACATCAGGTTCTACGTAAAATCAGGCGTAAACAGGAAATTTGGATGAATACTTTACGTCTAGAAAGTTGAGGATCTGATGTTGTACGATTTTTTTGATCTGTACTGATTACGCAAAGTCTATTGAAAATTACGTGATGGTTTGAAGCAAAGAGGTGATCATAGCGTCAAGTTTCGGAGTTGCTGGATCCATTTGCGCTGTATCTTTTTGTAGGTCGGGCCGGCAATTGAGAAGATTATCTTCTGCTCCTTTAGTGGCATCTTCCCATCGTAGAGTCTGATGGCGTCCGGATCTATTGAGCGATACGGATCTGTGTCTCCTATGGCGTACCCGTTCTCGTCAACGTATTTGTGCTCCATCAGGTGATGGTTCAGCATCTTGGTGTCAAACGGGATTTTCAGGAACCTGCATATGTGTCTGATGTTTCTTTCCGGCGAGGTACACAGATCCTCGTACAGGATCAGACGGAGTTTGTAGCCCATCTCGTCATACCGGAAGAAGGATTCGGTCTTTATCTTCCAGTACAACGCCACCTTTGCTGCAAACGAGAACTCGCCGGCATTTTTTATTATGGACAGGTCTCCAGCGTACTTTTCATTGAAGCCAGGAATTGTCTCGGGGTAGAGGGAATCCACATATCCTTCCCATGAGTTGGCCCAAGATGAGTATCGTGGGTTTGTCTTTAGCCTCTTCAGGGAAAGGCACACGTCCCTGGGATCCCTGACTAGGAACAAGACAAGATGGTTGTTGTACCTGAACGGAAATGGAAACTTGTGGTAGCTTATGTCCCTTGCCACCCCGTCTGTATTGTCAAACTGCTCTGTCAGACAGGGGCACTTGAAGGCCAGAACTCTTTTTCCCAGACTTTTCTGCTCGCGAAGCTCCCCTTCGAGCACCGTCTCATCTGCAAAGTAATCATAGGAGGTCGGCTCGTCATGGCAGCTGATCCCGCTGTGGCACTCGAGAATAAGATGCATCAGCGTTGTTCCAGAGCGCTGGCATCCCACAATGAGGCAGATGTCAGAGTGCTCGTCGACCAGCCGGTCAAACAAACGCGATCTGTTGACATCGGCCACCTCGCTGGGCAGGGGGAACTGATCCCAGTTGACGGATGCGTTTATCTGGTCCCCCTCCCAAGCTTGAAGACAGCATCTCCCCTAGCACAATCAAGAGGATGCGGGTCTCCCCGGCACTCTCCCTCGTCCTGTAAACTTTCAATTGTATTGACGGTTTTACCCGTTGCCCCGCTGTACTGCAATGCCATGTGCGTGCTCCAGCCCTTGTTCTTTAACTCCGTTACTACAGCCACCTTTTGCCTGCCTGCCTCTAGGGTTTTTTTCAATACCGCGTTGGCCACGGCGTATTCCCCGACTATCTTCTTGAGCGACTCGATCTCTTTTTGCTGCCGCTCCTCTGTTGACTTGTGGCCCCTGCCTGATAGTGACGCGCGTCCGGCCTGCAAAAAGCGCTCCCTCCACTTGTAAAACGTCCTGGGGGAGAGGTTGTGGCGGCGGCACAGCTCTGCCGTCTCGATGCTGGTGTTGGTGAGGTGCTCCATGACTATCCCTATCTTGTCTTGCGTACTCTGTGTTTTCCTAGTCATATTTGTGATTCGACCTCCTGACTCAAAAAGTGTGCGAACAAAGGCGTTCCTATTCTAGAGGGTATCGCACCACCACCCACCGTACCGGAGATGCGGAACTTGGCCCACATATTCCGTACAACATCAGGTTCTATTTATGCTGGCAAGCAAATACTTCCTAGATTCCTAGGCGGTTTAAATAGGATCTGATGCTGTACCGTATTCCTGACATGCCTGTAGCTGATGTCCAGCCCTTGGAATATCTGCGTGACCGGTACCGCCCTTTTTTCCCTGCCTTTCTATGTATCGAAGCGACTTTTCCTCCGGTCTTTTACTCATGTTTTTTGATCGGTACAGTCTAAAATAATCCTTCAAAGTACGCCTGATCTTAGTCGGAATTAATTTTTGTACGACACAAACAGACTGTTACAAAGACATGTTTTATAAAATGTGAGGAGAACACCAGCGTACCTTGGTTGCTCTGAAAAACATTCTCCCTGCACTGCGCATAAGGAAGGACACCTGCCTGAGTCTGCTGACCGTGTGCATAAAGACGTTCTGTCGGCCCAGCACGCTTTATGCCACTCTTGACAACATCATTGTCAAGAGCAGGTATCATGATCTGAGCATCCTAGTAGCTGATGACAGCGATGACGATTACAAGAAAAAAAACGGGGAGATTGTGCGGCATTTTAGAGGAATAAACAAAAACCTGAGGTTGCTGGAGATGCCGTTTGACGTAGGCCTCTCCAGGGGCAGAAACCTGCTTGTCGAAAACTGCAAGACAAAGTATGCGCTTATGCTAGACGATTCCAGACACTTCACTAGGGACACCAAGATTGAGAAAATGGTAGATTTTCTAAGGGAGACGGACTATCATTTGGTGGGCGGGGTCATTCCCGGCAGAGGCAGAATCGACTCTCATTATACCGGCATGTTTGAAAAAATACGCCATGACAGCAAAAGCAACACGGTCAATATTTGGGTAGATACCATCCTAGAGAGAATCGATTATGACAAGATTCCGGTATTCAAGACGAATGTTACGCTGAATTGCTTTATTGCAAAAACCGAACTCCTGAGAAGGTGTAGATGGCGCGACGAGCTGAAAACCATGGAGCATGAAAACTTTTTTTTGGACTGGTACAACATGGGCTACAGATGCGCAGTCTCATTCCTGTGTCCTTTTGTAGAAAACTCTGCTGAAAGCAGGCAGTATCCGGCAAAATACCGCCACCTCAGATACGACCCTGCAAGAAACAACAAGACAGATCTAGGCTCCAGAGGAACCATACCGCTGGTAAACATCAACTATAACAGAGACGCGCTGCACTGCTGAGTGTCAGCTGCATGCTGCATACGCATTGTATGCTGCATCTGCACGCCGTGGCGGAGCAGGGAGTTGATTCGAAATTAGCAGATTCTGATTATTTGTAAACGGATTTGCACAAAGCAGCTCAAAACACCAACAAAATACAAATTATTTGTGAAATTACTTGAAAGATTCGTACGGTTTCTAATTTTGGATCACCTCTCTGATGACATGCCTTAGTACACACATCAAAAATTGGAACATAATTTTGGCATATTGTGCCTATTTTGGCACAAAAATGTTTGATTTTCAACTGTGCGTACTAGTGATCTTCTTGTCCGACATCTTTCTTGTCATGTCTCTGCCTGATCGGTACAGTCTGAAATGCTCGGCGACCGTACGCCTTATCTTTAGGCGGATCTAATTTTTGTACAAAACACGGCCCCGGTTTGCGTTATATGTTTATAGAGAACTGCGCATACGGCAAATATTGAAGATTATAGCATACCTGTGCGTGTACAACGAGGAGGACATACTGGAGGAGAACGTTCTTTACCACACCGCGCAGCAGGGGGTGGACATAGTCGTAATAGACAACGGATCAACTGACGCAACTGCCGATATAATCAAAAGGCTGGCAGGAGAGAACAGGATCCTAGATCATGTCAGGTACACAACAGAAAGATTTTCACTACAGCAGCTGACTAGGGCCGGGTTTGAGCTGGCCAGAAAGCACAATCCGGACTGGATAATACACCTGGATGCCAGCACGTTTCTTGAGAGCGGTTCCGGATCGGATGTGCCGCTAAGCGAGCAGATACGGAAGGCCGACGAGGCAGGATACAACGTCATCAGCCTGGCATCATACGACTTTTACCCGACTGAGAGGGACGATCCGGACGAGTCCAGCGTATTCAAGCGGATGAAGTTCTATGCCAACACAATATACACAAACAGACTACAGGAGAAGATATTCAAGAACCTTGACGGACTGCTGACCCACAATGGACACAAGATCATATTTCCCAAATCCGCCGAAAAGAAGATATCTGACAAAAAGGCAGTCATGCGGCATTACATATTCCGGTCTGCGCCCCACGGCGTAAGAAAGATCCTTGAGAGAAAGAACCGGTGGGATGCCGCCGAGCGTGCAGACAACCACCACACCCACTATGACGGCTTTCTTGGATTTGAGGAGGAAATCCCGGTTCCATCTAGGCTCCTTGCGTTCAAAGACGAAGAGGGCGGATGGGACAACTCGATAACATACAAAGAACCGCCCCCCCTTCCAACCGAAAAGTATGATATCAACAGGTCACATAGGTTTGACAGACTGCCATTCCGACATTCTGACTGCTGTTTCATTGTGGGATGTCCGGGTTCGGGAACCTCACTGCTAGGACATATTCTTGAGGGCAATGGCAGTGTCATCTGCTACGGCGAGCCGGCATGCTACGACTATCTGTCAGATGCGGCCCTGCCTGAGGAGGCCAACAAACAAAAGACTGAAAATGGCGTCCTGGCCTTCGAGTCTGCCGGTATTACAGAATACCTTGACAGTCCAGACCGGGCTACAGAATATTCCAGAGGCCGCAGGTTTCCTCCCGCGTTTACATATGACGGCCAGCCGGTTTTATTCCTGGTCAGGGATCCAAGGGACGTATATCTGTACTTGACGGGGCTCAAATCGGATCCCTTACAGCGTGACGCGGCAGAAGCATGGGAGAAATACATAGATGACCTGGCAGCCGAGGCGAAGGCAAGGGGCGCCGATCCCGGAGGCGGACATCTCGGAAACCTATCTGCATTGAAAAACGCCGGCAAGCTCTCGCTTGCCGCAAAGGCCGCACTGTATTGGAAGATAAAGACAGAGTCATTCTTCAGATATGACGAGCTGGGCTACAACCTGCATCTTGTCCTGTACGAGGATCTGTGCGTGTCGCCCGAGAAAAACCTCGAGGATATTTGCAACTTTCTAAAAATCCCGTTTGATTCGCAGATGCTAGAACATGACTCCATCAAGCGTGATGTTGGCAAGGGCGGGGTTGCAGATGACGCCCATGTGCGGCTCATAATGGATCCGGGAGACGCCATAAAATACAGGGGAAATGTTCCCATAGAGGAACAAAGGACAATCCTCTCGATTGCCGGCCCGACATACAAGAAGATACAGCACAAATGGATCCAGCAGCTTGGAAAGCCGGACAAGCAGGCCGATGCGTTGGAGACAGCCAAGTCCTATCTTGCTGCCAGAGACGAGAGAATACAGGAACTG
The DNA here is from genome assembly GCA_965214775.1 of Candidatus Nitrosopumilus sp. Lineage (GTDB taxonomy): Archaea > Thermoproteota > Nitrososphaeria > Nitrososphaerales > Nitrosopumilaceae > Nitrosopumilus. Next base: position 1,281,009 of record OZ243974.1, read on the forward strand.
CAGGAGGATCTTGACGAGAAGAACGTCTGGGCGCTGCGCCTTGACGAGGAGGCGGAGATCAAAGATAAGAAGATACGGGAACTTCAAAAGGAGTTGGACGAGAAGAACGTCTGGGCGCTGCGCCTTGACGAGGAGGCGGAGATCAAAGATAAGAAGATACGGGAACTTCAAAAGGAGTTGGACGAGAAGAACGTCTGGGCGCTGCGCCTTGACGAGGAGGCGGAGATCAAAGATAAGAAGATACGGGAACTTCAAAAGGAGTTGGACGAGAAGAGCGTCTGGGCGCTGCGCCTTGACGAGGAGGCGGAGATCAAAGATAAGAAGATACGGGAACTTCAAAAGGAGTTGGACGAGAAGAGCGTCTGGGCGCTGCGCCTTGACGAGGAGGCGGAGATCAAAGATAAGAAGATACGGGAACTTCAAAAGGAGTTGGACGAGAAGAGCGTCTGGGCGCTGCGCCTTGACGAGGAGGCGGAGATCAGGGACAGGGAGGCGGAGATCAAAGATAAGAAGCTGGGTGACCTTCAGAGGGAGTTAGACTCTACCAAAAAGACCATAGAGAACAAAGAGTCAGAGATGGCAGATCTGCTACAGAAGATGCATGTGCAGAACGACGAATTTGAGGAGATCAGGCAGTCAGTCCTGTTCAAAACTGCATCAGGTCTTGCCAGAAAACTGGACAAGTTGTTCCCGCAGAATAGCAAAAGGGGCGAGATGTTCAGATTGTCCAAGGCATTGTTTGACATAGTCCAAAACGACGGATATGGGGCCCTTCTGAGAGCCTTTAGGGAGAAATGGCGCAGCAGATCCGAATCCCCTCCCCCCGAAGACACCAGCATCAGTTATGAAAAGACCAGGCAGCATCCTGATGACGCGTCTGCTGCCGACTCTGCAGAGCAGGCAGAGCAGTAGCAGGCGTCGATCAGGGGGCAGCATCCTGATGACGCGTCTGCTGCCGACTCTGCAGAGCAGCAACAGCGCACCGCCGCCCTGGCCGAAAAAGTCAGGCGGTATTCGGAGACTGCCAGACTTGACGACCCCGGGCTGAGCTCAAGAATAATCTGCAACGAGCGCCTCGTCGAGCCTGATGAAGATCTTAGAAAACACATGCAGATCGGATCGGCGGAAATCCTCACACTTCCAAGAAATCCGAAGGTCAGTATAATCATTCTTACCCTCAACCAAACCGATTATCTCAGAAAGAACCTAGAGTCAATAGAGTCAAAGACGACATACAAAAACTATGAGATCATTATTGTCACAAACAACAGAGGTACCAGCTCGGGCTCTGGAAGTTCAGGCATGAGTTTTGCTACCTCGGAGAGGCCTCCCGTAGATTCGTACCTGAAATCAGGAGCAGCTTCCAGAGCCCGACCTGTTACGAATATTGTGAGAAAAGGATTCATGACAGAATAGGGCAAAAAAATTGGAAGATGGGTTTTACTGCAAATATTTGTCACGAGGATCCAAGAGACGTTCCCATGCTTCAGGTTGCGGATTACATAGCAAGTGCAACCCAGGGATTCATTGTTCACGGCGATGCGACGTTTTACAACGCGTACAGTAACAAATTGAGCTATCGTGAAAAATTGGACAGCAACGATAAGATAAGATGGTGACTCTCGACCTACTTCTTCCAGCCTGTCCGAACAGACGTCATCGTTTCGGTCAAGATCCTATTGATTGTTCAATAGACTTTACCCACCTGTTTGATATTCTCATGTCTGATATTAAAAGTATAAGCATGAGCAGTCTTGCACAGCCCTGATTTCAGGCTGTAGTATACGAAAAGTCGGTCCGCTAGTCATCTGCGTCCCTCTCCATCCATTTTGGATCCTTCCTCCTGATCGCATCGGTGGCCTCCTTGCTTCTAAACGCCAGAAGCGGCGTCTCACAGTTGGCAATGTCAAGCGAAAAGTGAAGCCTTCTCTCGTTGTAATAGTCCACGTACTGTTTCAGGCCGTCATAATGCCATATCTCCTCCTCGATGGTGCGATGAAACATTCCAGCTTGCCGTTGGTCTGCGGGTGGTAGGGCCTGGTGTTTATCAGGATGATGTCCCGTGTAAGCAGCTCCTCCTCAAAGAGCGTGGGCTGCCACGTCCCCCCGCCGCCGATGCGGCCTTTGGAGGCCGCTGCCTTTTTTCTGCCGTTCTGTCCTACAAAGCACGAGCCGTTGTCAGACAGTATGGATGCAGGCGCACCAAACCGTTCAATCGCCAGCCTGAGCGTCATTACGGCGTTCTCAGATGTGGCATGCTCAAATAGTGCGGCCCCCGTAATAGACTTTATGCATAATCGGCCCATCTGATCTAAAAATACGACACAATAGATCATTATTTGCACACCAACAACCCTAAAGATCTGTATGATTCCCTAACTGTATGGGCTCAAATGACAAGACTCTCCAAGCATTTCAAGCGTTACAAGCGCAACACGAGATGCTAGTCGAGCAACACGAGCAGGTATCCAAGCAAAACAAACAGATGTCCAAGCAAAACGAGCGTATGAGGAAGCAGCTTGCGTTTGAGGACTCACTGTGGCAGTCCGAAGAAAACAAGACAAAAAGAGTCGTGCGCGGCGGGACGCCTCTGCGGATGCACGCAATCGAGGTTGCAGACGGCATAATCGGCGATCCGGTGCGCCTTTGCAACGTCACGGGATGCACAAAGGAGTCATTTACGATCATACTGGAGCGCTTTACGGAAGAAGTCATGGACGACGAGGACAGGCCCCTGTTCTGGGAGGACGACGTAAGAGGCGGCGATGCCGGAAACCGGTGCAAGCTGTACATCAGGCACGCGCTGCTTGCAGTACTCATGAGCATAAGGACCAAGGCAACGCAGCATCATCTGGCCGCAACGTTTGACGTCGACCAGTCCACAATGTCCAGGTACCTCCGGTACGGTGCCGTGTTACTGCGCCGGCTCCTGCCTGCCTCCGAAAAGCTAACAAGCATCATCTGCAAGACCCCGGCAGGCAAGCTGGAGGAGGTGCTGATCCCAAAAAAGACGCTCCTGATTGACGGTACCCTGACTCCGGTAGACAGGCCCGGGGACAGGACCGCAAGAAAGACCAGATACTCGGGAAGAAAAAAGCGGCACATGTTCAACACGATAATTACCTCGAACCTGGACGGCCTCATACTGCACTGCGGCAAGACTGTGGACGGAAGCGTCAACGACAAGGGCGTGATGAACGCAGGGGGCGGCCCGGACTTTGGAAGGCACACCGGATCAATGAGGAATGCAAAAAACGCAGACGATCCGGAAGAGGCGTTTGTGATTTACAGCGACCTGGGATTTGAGGGCATTCAAAAGATGCTTCCGGGCGCCATACACAGGCAGCCCCCAAAGAAGCCCAGGGACGGGGATCTTACTGCAACGCAAAAGAGGCGCCGCAAGCAGATAAGCAGGGTTCGCGTCAGGGTGGAGCACCACATAGGGCGGCTCAAAAGATATGGCATTCTTACCATGCCGTTTGGCGGAACTGCCAAGGATCTAAACTATTTCATGCAGATAATCACGGGTCTTGAGAACCTCAAGACGATGTTGAAAAGGAAAAAATACTATGGCCAGCTGCTGCAGCAGCTGCATCTGCTGCCAGACACATGACATACGGCGGTACGGACCGCCATTCTTTCTGACTTGTCAACGGGGCACATTGCCGTGCTGCATGGTTGCGCACGTTCTTTTGGCGCAACTGGCTTTTACGTGCGTCATGACACGAGATGCATGCGGTAATTTGATCCGATCAGCGCATTTGCGTTTGGAAAAGCCTACGGAATTTTTAATCACGGTCGATTACGCATAAAGTCTAATGCACCTTGAGGCATCGTCAAGATACGTGACTAGGTTGAGTCCCTTTAGGCGCGGATCCTTCATTTCATGCCAGTCTGCGTGCCACATCGCGTTGGAGTATTTGCGCTCAAAGCGGACGTATCCCCTCTTTTGATTTTGCCGCAGACCGAATCACCAGGTTGTTCTTCTTCATTATGCGGTATACTGCACGGTAGCCTGTATTATGATTGTGCCTCAGCCTGCCTGTGGTGCGCAGTACGCCTGCCGGCTCGCCCTCGTGCGTCCCGGTCACCAGACGTATCTGGGCGGCCGTGACCGGGACATGCGGCCTGCCCATTTTCACGCGCGTCGTACCTGTTGCCTGGAACCTGGCCCACAACCTCCTTACATGCCTTGCCGTGATGTTCAAATCCCTGGCTATCTTGGAGGACGCGACGCCTTTCTTGCACTGTCTTACCAGGTACTGCCGTGACTCTTCTGTCAGTATTTTTTTCATGGTTTTTCGTGATCGGTACAGCCTAAAATAGCCCGCCATTGTCCTCCTGATCCTAGGCGGACCGACTTTTCGTACAATAGAGCGATTTTTTTGACCTCAAAGACTTTTAGCCATCACTATGGTCCTTCTAGATGCATCTATGGATAGGCAACTGATTCAGCAATTGTAGAACCCAGCTCGGAGACTCTTATTCGCTTTTGTTCCATGGTGTCCCGCATCCTGATTGTAACGGTATCGTCTTCCAGCGTTTGATGATCCACAGTAATTGCAAACGGAGAACCAACCTCGTCTAATCTTCTATACCTTCTTCCTATGGCCCCCGAATGATCCAAAAACGCATCGCATCTTCTTTTGATTTGACGATAAATCTCGTCAGTTTTTTCTTTTAGCCCGTCCTTTTTAACCAGTGATAGCACTCCAACATGAGTTGGAGACAGGTAGGGCTTGAGCGACAAGACAGTTCGCTCATGCTCTTTGTCATCTCTCAAACTATGTTCCAAAATTGTGTACAGGCTTCTGTCAATCCCCATGGACATTTCAAAGACATGCGGAAGCACTTTTTCATCATTGTCCATCACCTCGAATTTCTCCTTGCTTTCCTTGGCATGACTAGACAGATCATAGTCTGATCTGTAGTTGCATGCTACCAACTCCAGCCATCCGACAGTGGTCTCAACCTCAAAATCAAAGGCGACCTGTGCATAGAATGCCTTTTCTTTGCCTCCCAGCCTCCTAAATCTGCTCTTTTCAACGTCGATTCCTGTTTTCTCATAAAATTCCATCAGGATTCCAAGATAATACGCGACAAACTTGTTTGGAACGGCTCCTGACTCGACGGCCTCCCTGCATGTCATTGGAATCAGATGATCATCATCATCATCCCCGTCAGTCTGAACACGGATCACGGTGTCTTCTACCTCAGAAAATCCGTCCATCTCCCCTAGTTTTGCAGGATTACAAAACACCTCGATTTCGGCCTGATAAAACTCCCTTAATCGCAGCAGGCTCTGTCTTGGGGCAATCTCATTTCTAAAACTCTTTCCTGTCTGTGCAATCCCCAGTGGCAATTTGCCTCTCATTGTTTTAAACAGTCTTGGAAAATCCACAAAGATTGACTGGCATGTCTCTGGTCTGAGATAGGCCTCCTCCTCTTCGGGGCCTATTCCGACTTTGAACATCATGTTAAAGTTTCTGGTTTTGTCGAAATCCCCCTTGCATTTCGGGCATTTAATACCGTGTTGAGAAATGGCAGCGTCAAATTCCTCCAAGTCGGCGCTTTCAGGAATCACCACGTTTGCAATATCTGCAATTGTCTTGTCTGCCCTGAACGTAGAATTGCATTTCCTGCATTTGATTATTGGGTCTGCAAAATTTCCCAAGTGTCCCGAAGCCTCAAAAACGGATTTTGACATTATCTGCGATCCGTCAATTTCCAGCATTCCGTCTCTTCGAACCAGTTCTCTTCTCCACAGTTCCAGAAACTTGTTTTTCAGGCTTACCCCTGACGGGCCATACTCCCAGAAGCCTGCCTGGGCATCGCCGTAAACCTCACAGCTTGGAAAGTAAAATCCGCGCTCAAGTGCAAGCTTCATTACTGCCTCATAGTCCATCTTGTTCTCTTTTAACCTTCACCGAATAAATTTCTACGCAAAACCCTTTGCAATTCTGACATTTTCAAAGTCGTCCCTGTCGCCATCGATTGGCGTCTCTAGAATGATCGGAATCTCCCTCTTGTTTGCAAATTTTACGACTGACGAAATGCCTTTCTCTCCGATACCGCCCAAACCCAGGTGGTGGTGCCTGTCTAGATTGCATCCAAGCCCGCCTTTGGCATCGTTTAGGTGCAGAATCTTGAGGTTCTTTAGGCCTACATGCCTGTCAAATTCCCCGAACGTCTCCTTGACATCTTTTTCTGTTCTCAGGTCGTATCCTGCAACAAACGCATGGCACGTATCAAAGCACACCCCGAATTTCTTTGAGGGTTTCAGCCGTTTGAAAATTTCCCCCAGTTGCCCAAAGTCAGAACCCACGGAATTTTTTTGCCCAGCCGTGTTCTCAAGCAGTATCACCACGTCATTTTCCGTCCTTCCTGCCTCAGTCAGCCCCCTTGTCAGCCGCTCAATCCCCGCCTCTTCTCCTGTTCCCAAATGGCTCCCCAGGTGGGTTACCAAATACGGAATTCCTAACTGCGCACATCTCTCAACCTCGCTAACCAGGGTCTTCAGAGATCTTTCAAAACCGTCCTTTTTTGGAGTTGCAAGGTTTGGCAGGTACGGCATATGGGCGCACGTAGCCAGCCTGTCAATCTTGCTTTCCTTTAACTTTGTTTTAAAACTGTCAACATCTTTTGCAGTCAGCGGCTTTGCGTGCCATCCCCTCGGGTTTCTTGTAAAGATTTGAAACGCCGTACATTCTCTTTTAACTGCGTTGTCAACTGCCATGTCAATCGAGCCTGAAATTGATACGTGGCAGCCGACTCTCATACCCCGAGTCTCTTAAAACATAATTTAAACCAGCACTGCCATCTTAAAATCAGATTTTTATGTAAACCGGGTTATCTACTAGTATGCTGGCACTAGGACAAGACGAGATTGCAAAATACCCGTTTTTGGCCGATGCGGGAGACTATCTGAAAGACAAGGGGTTTTCCATCTATGATTTTGGAAAGGATCCTGTCTTAAAGATAACAGTCCAAAAGGCGGTCCACAGAATCACAACAGCTACGGATGGAAAAATCTACAGCTCGGATCTCATTGACGGACAAGCCTCAAAGGACCATGTTCTTGAACTTGAGGTCTTTTCGTTTCTTTTAGCCATAGTTTTAATAAAGATCTCCCGCATGCCTACCCTCGTCAAGCGATTTGCTCTTGCAGAGGCCAGAAGGGCAGAGTCTCACCTGAAAAAGGACCTGGGAAGGGCATCCAATCCCCAGGAGATTGATCTGCTAAAAAAAATAATTCTAGAGCTGTCGGGAATTGAGATAATCAAGCAGGACGATTTTTTTACGGTCTCAGTGCCTGACTACCTAAGACAGTCTGCAGCATTTAATGAAAAAGAATGGAAACTAGTCAACCGGCAGGTAAAAAACGGCAAGGTACTTCTTAATTCGGAAAAAATAGTCAGACTGCTCAGAAAAGAGATATCAGTCTACATCATCTCAAAGATTAACAAGTCACCGACTCCTGAAATGATTCCCGGACTGGAAGCCGAAGTGAACGATCTAATCTCCCTTGGCAAAAAATACACGCCCGTTTTTGTCTCCACCGGAGAATACCCCCCCTGCATCAAGCACGCAATTGAAGTTCTAGAAAAGGGCGAGAACCTTCCACATGCAGGAAGGTTCATGCTTGCAACGTTCTTGCTATCAAAAGACCAGTCAGTACAGCAAATTGCACCGTTATTCAAGAACGCGCCTGATTACAACGAGAAAGTGACCCTATACCAGCTGAATAATCTGGCAGGAACCCTGGGAAACGGAACCAGGTATTCCTGTCCCTCATGTCAGAAATTGCAATCCCAAAGCCTGTGTTTTGTCACATCAGACTGCGATGGCATCATAAATCCAATGCAGTTCGGAAGGAAGAAAAAATAATGCAAGAATCCGACATTCAGTTTCTAGAAAACTCGTTCAAAAAATACTATTTTGATCATTTTGATCTGATCCAGGTTCCTGAAAGGGCGCCTGAAAGAGAGTTTGGATATCAAAAATTCAATTCTGGGATGATTAGGCACATACCAATCAAGGATGGCAGGGAGCTGCGCCTCCTGCTGATGCAAAACACCCCCTCTGACGTATACTGCTCAAACGGATACTATACCTTTCCAAACCTGCCCATGAATGAGAAGGACTGGAAAGGGGCCGATCTGATTTTTGATATTGACGCAAAAGATCTAAGCCTGCCTTGCAGAGACGGCCACACGGTTTCAGTTTGCAACAATTGCAAAAAGATTTCAAAACAAAGTTTCTCCCAATGTATAGAATGCGGTTCAAACAAACTAGAGAAAAAATCCCTGCCATGCAAAAACTGCATGGCTGGCTCCAAAAAAGAGGCAGAAAAACTGCTTGATGTTCTGACAAACGACATGGGAATCTCCAAGGAGGACACCCATGTCTATTTCTCCGGAAACGAGGGGTTTCATGTTCATGTGTACGATCTGGCGTTCCAGAAACTTGGCAGAAGGGAAAGATCGGATCTTACTGACTATGTTCTGTTCAAGGGAATAATTCCTGAGACTTTTGGAATTGGAAGATACGGTTCAGACAAAAAATCTTTTCCAGACTTTGGCCAAGAGGGATGGCGAGAAAGGTTCTCAGCATACGTCTTTGGATCAAAATCAAAACGCAGTAAAATTCTTGCAGAAATACTTGCAGACGGATATCCGTCTTTTCAAAAGATGCTAGATGACGCAGCCAAAAGCATTGGCGTAAAGATTGATCCAAACGTGACGGCTGACATCCACCGCGTCTTTAGGCTGCCAGGCTCAATCAACAGCAAAAGCGGACTTTCAAAAATTCAGTGCCAGAATCTGGCAAAATTTGATCCCTACTGCGAGTCCTCGTTTCTTGGCGATGAAACTGTTGAAATTCTGGCAAGCTGCCCTGTTGAATTTAGGCTAAAAAACAAAAAATTTGGCCCATATGACAATGAAAAAGTGACCGTTCCAACCTATGCTGCAGCGTACATGATCTGTAAAAAACTGGCAACCATGCCTTGATTTTGCTGGTAAGACATTAATTTGCCAAATCACAACAAAGTTTGGTTTTGTATAGCGCCTCTACTGACAAGCAAGCTCCGCCTCCTGATGCCGGGAAATACATTCGGCTAGGAATTGTGGCCATAATCGGGATTGTGATCTTTGCTATCGTGGGGAACCAGGCAGTAATTCTATCGATGAACTTCACCGAATTCGGTGATCAGTTCTCCAAGCCGCTCTATTACACTCTTGTATCTACTATCATACTGGCATCAGTTGCCCTGGCTCGGGTAAATGTTGTTGGACGGTCTTCGATCTTTTGGTATGCGATTCACACTGCCATGGGATTTCTCTCAAGGGGCAGTCAGCAGGGCATCTCTGGCAACATCACAAGCTTTGGGGATTACAGGCTATCCGGTGCGCAATTTGTAATTTGGCAGTTTACAAAAATTTTGCTGTTTGGCGCATTCTTTGCAAACATCATGTTTGGATTTGCCGCAATGGCATTCATCGATGGAAACACGATGGGAATTGAAAATATTCCAAGACTGTTCACGCTCCCATTTGTGACCCCCGATACCAACCCGGACTATGCATCAGAAAACATCATTCCGATGATCCCTGCCTTGATAGTCTTGTTTCCGCCAATCCTTGCAGCAGTCGGATTGCGACTGGTCCTGTATGTGGGAATCCACAGAATCATCGGCGTCATCACCTCTTTCTTGAAAGATTCCAATGAGGGAAAGCCACGTTATCTGAATTATGTCTCCACAATTGAGGGGATTCTCGGCATCGGAGTTTTATGGGCCGGATTTAATCTGTTTTTTACAGATCAAATCGATTACAACACAAGATATCTGATTGGCGGAACTCTTGTAATTGGCTTTGCATTGATAGCATTTTCAGTTGCTGACAGAATCAGGGCGCGTGTACTGACACACATGTTCAAAAGAGACGTTTACATCCGTTTCTTGACAATTATCGCAATCACCATAATTGTTGCAGGGGTTGTTTCTGTCAACAACAGCATTGCAGACGCAAAGAAAATTGAGTTTCTAGGGCCCTATACGGCACAACAAATTGGAGTCAACAGGTATCTGGGCGAGCTAAACGACATTCAAGAAAACACGCATGACGTGCAACTGACTTCTGTCTCCCCAAACAACATCAACAACTATGTCCAGCAGAACAGCGATGTATTAGATGTCATCCGTGTCTGGGACTGGGATGCCGCATTTGCAAAACTCAAGCCTGAAATCGGCTTGATTCCATACGTTGACTTTGAGGACAACGACATCTTACGCTTCAACAACACTCTGTACTGGACGGCATCCATGAAGCCAATCCTGCCGACATCAGTAAGCCTTGAAAACAGGTGGTATAACGAACACCTAGTTTATACCCATGTTCCGGAGGGCTTTCTTACGCTGGAGGCAACTGACGGCCAAATTGTAGACAGTTCCCAATTTTTCAAACAGAGGGAAATTTACTATGGTGAAGGGGGCTTGTTTGAGCAAACATGGTCTGGATATCCGACTTCACGTTCTGAAAGTGCGGAGCTTGGCGGTGCACTCTATTCGGGCCTTGGAGGTCTGGACGTCTCGCCTCCTCTCAGCTGGATCTTTGAGCCAAACTTTTTGCTGTCCTTCCCGTCTGAATCAGTTCACATAATGAGATACAAAGATGTTAACGACAGGATGGAGATTCTTTATCCGTACTTTTTGTATGATCTGTTTGGACAGGAACTGGATTCTCTTCCGGTAACTGATGGAACAAACTCCTACTGGCTGGTTCCTCTGATCATCGGATTTGACACCGGTGACGTTCCCTGGTCGGTGGGAAACCCGTATTTGCGGCTGGTCGGCTATGCCCTGATTGATTCTTACAACGGCGACATCCAGCTGCTCAAAACCGGCGATGATTTCTTTACAGAGATGTTCTACGGCCAGTATTCCGAGCAATTCCAGCCAATGCCTGCATGGCTAGAAGAGCAGATCAGGTATCCGGTTGAACTGTTCAACTGGAAAACTGAAATGTATAACATTTACCATGTCACCAATGCAGAAACCTTCATTCAGGCAAATGAATTCTACGAAATCCCACGCGGCCTGGACACATACTATGTTGAGGCAAAGCCCCCCGGATTTGAACAAACAGAGTTCCTGGGCCTGCTGTCTCTCGAACTAAGGGGATCACAAGGGCGAAACCTGGCAGGATACATGGTAGTCGAAAACGATCTAACAAACCTTGGAAATCTCCAGTTCTATGAGGTTCCATTAAACTCTACTACGAAATTAATCGGCCCTACGGCCGTTCGAGAGGCATTGGACCGGGATCCCGAATTTGCCCAACTCAAAACATTACTGAGAAATCCGAGAATCGGGGATAATATTCTGTATCGCGTAGGCGATCATGACATTTACTTTATTCCAGTTTATACTGCCGGTGCAGGAGGCGTAGTTGCCCAATTAGGAACAATCGCTGCAGTTGGAGCAGCATTCAATGGCGAATATTTTGTCGGACTGGGAGACACCCAAGAAGAGGCCTTTGAGGCCTATCTCAAAAAAGTCTCGGGAGTAGCTCCGACTGTCACCACACCGGACAGTGATTATGTTGAATTGCTCCGTGATGACAGAATTGACATCATAAAATCAGTGGTTAGGGGGAATGATGTCTCGATAGCTGAGCCTACGTCAATTCAGGTTCCAGTCTCGTTTAATGAGGGGCAAACGTTCTTCTTTACTGAAAACGAGCAAGAAGAGACCGAGGCATTTTTGTCCGCATTCATTGATGACTTTGTAAAACCACGAAGCGACAGAGTCTTCATGTGGCAAGACGACAACAATCTCAACATTGGAACTGTATATGTCAAAGACGGAATTGCTGAGATGCACTACGTTTCCATAGAGGTTGGAAGCTAATTGCTTCTTGTCGTGGATAACGGCTCTGTTTTTACCAAAAACTTGACAAATTTTTTAGAAAAAATACACATTTCCTTTGAGCAAGCCACCCCTGCCACAGTCGGCCTTGATTCACTCTTGGAATATGACTCGTTCATTTTGTCTGGCAGAAGGAAAAACGAAAAAAAGACCAATGAGATAAACTCTAAAATTGTCATACATGCAATAGGCAGCAACTCAAAACTGCTGGGTATCTGCTATGGGGCAGAAATTCTTGCAGTCACTCTGGGAGGAACGATAAAAAAATCAGCTTTATTGCAAAAGGGCGACGAGACTGTCTCTGTTGTTAAGGAAAACCCCCTCTCAAACGATTCGATAAGCGTCTTTGAAAGCCACAGTTTTGAAATATCAAAACTGCCAGATTCACTAATCCCCGTGGGCACGTCAAACAGCTGCCGATATGAAATCATTCAACACCAAAACGGACTAGTTTTTGGCACTCAATTTCATCCTGAAATGAGCAGTGATGGCCGGGAATTGATTCAAAAGTTTTGCTCTCTCTGAGGTTCTGTGTAAGATTGGTGACCTAGAATTTCACCGGATTGTCGGGCTTTACCCATGTTGGATTTGGGCTCATATCCACACTTTCCATATGGAAACTTGTTTGAATACCAAGTACACTTTGGACATCTTTTCATGCCTATTCTAGCATATTTGTGAGTTAATATGAATAGAGGATCTAAATTGACAAACCAGATAGCTTCACACACGCTTTATTTTATTTGGGAACCGTTCTTCAAATTTCTTACGCCTCTTTGAGTGGCGTGGTTTTATTTTTAATTTATTTTCACAACACGGGCATGTGTTGGATTTCCATTCAATAAACAGATTACAGACAGGGCAATATTTTGAATTTTCAGTATCGTATTTTCTGTGCTTTTTGTATTTCAGACAGTGTCTTCTACATGGCAATATTCATCACTATGGTTCAACCATCATAATTTTAACGGGAACGGATGGGAAGCTGCGATGCAGTCGTTCTATATCGTGTTTTAACTGCTCCCCGTAGGATACTCCGCTTGACATTTCTCTCATCATGTCATATGTTGGCACTATTTCCACCCCGACATCAATCTTCCCTGCATTGTAGAAGTGTTGAAACTTGGACATGTCATAGAACATGAAGGCATATTTTCCAAACTGAACCTCGACGTTAACTTTATCCTTGTTATAATCAATTTGCTTGTAAGATGTTATTTTTTTCATTTCAGTTATCTGTATGTCATACGTGAGACGTATTTCCTTAAACTGCCTACTAACAAAATTTTCACAAAAACTGTAGTTTAGCTCTGCCGGGTTGTATGGTAATTTTTCACTTCGATTCTTTTCCTTTGATATTTTTGTTTTAAGCGGGGTTACGCTTGAAATTATATCGTTTATCTCAGTACGGATATGCTACATTGGTATGGATTAAAAAGAAGTGAGGGCGATGATGAACCGCGTGCAATTCGACTCCCATTTGAGAATGAGAGGATGGATTCAGTATGAGCCCTCACCTTTTGATTCTCATTGTTATATTTTAATTTTCGAGGTGGGTAGCGAATGAACGCAAGAGACCGACGCGCAAGACAGATTATGGAGACTCCGGGCCACGCTACCCAGATAATCGGTGTCAATGATTTTAGGGTCAGATCGCAGTCTGATCCATCCAAGTTCTACACCGTATCCAGGACGTGTAGCGGACTGGTATGTGAGTGCCCGGACCACCGGAAGAGGGGCCGACTGCAAGCACATCAAGGTCATACTGGAGCTTGTCCGAAAAAACGCGTTCGGGCACGAGGGATTCAGGATCATGGAGAGGTCAAGGCTGAACCTGTGCAAGTTCTGCGACTCTGGAAACGTCGTCAGGAAGGGATTGAAGAAGAACAAAAGCTCTACAATGCAGATGTTCAAATGTAAAGACTGTAAGAAAAGATTTACTGCAAACTTTGGATTCGAAAACAGGAGGTTTGACGAATCCACCATAACGGGCGCGTTGCAGATGTATTATACGGGAATGAGCGTCCGTGACATCTCCAACCATTACGAGATGCTTGGAATCAGTGTAAGCCACAAGACCGTATACAACTGGGTTAAAGACTATTCTAGGATGACATTGACATACCTCAACGGCATAGTTCCGAGAGTCGGTAGCTGGTTCAGGGCAGACGAGGTGTGGATAAAGATATCAAGGAAACAATGCTATCTGTTCGCCTCGATGGACGGCGATACCCGCTACTGGCTGGCCTCCGACCTGGCAGATAACATGTTCCAGCACAACGCGGACAGTCTGTTACAGCTGACAAAATCACAGGCAGGAAAATCTCCCAGGAACTTCATCACGGACGGCCTGTCAGCCTATGCCAAGTCCTCAAGGAGGGTATTCGGAAAGGGTACAAACCACGTGAAGCACATCCACCTGGCAAGCAAGCGTGATCATGACAATAACAACAAGATGGAGAGGCTCAACGGCGAGATCAGAGACCGTGAGAAGGTGTTCAGGGGCCTCAAGAAGATGGACACAGCCATACTTGACGGAATGAGGGTATGCTACAACTATACGAAAAAGCATGGAAGCCTAGAGGGAAAGATGCCTGCGGAGACATCCTTGATTGCCGTAGACGGGGGGGGGGGTTGTCGCCTAATTCCACCTGCCGGACTCAATCCGCACGTTTTTCTGAATCTCCGCCATTTCTGCACGCCTAGTCCGGATAACATCGTATGATTTTCAGAAATTCTGATGAATTAGATGACAACCCCCGTAGACGGCATCAACAAGTGGAAGACCATCATCCAGAATGCCTCGCTAAGCAAGCATTCGGTCTAGACATAAAATAAAATCTCAATTCAGAGAAGATCCACATTCTAGGTCACCAATCTTACACAGAACCCTCTCTGATTGCTTTTAATTACTGCCTGTTGGGAGTAAACCCGTGGAAGAAGAGAGCCATGAACTGTTGCTGCCTATGGTCCAGGAAGAAAACATCTGCCTGCCTTTGCCAATTAATGCCGTATCAAAATATTGGAATGTCGACCTTCCAATGGCCGAGGCAGTTGAAACATCCAAGCAATATTCCGGGTTCAATGGGAGTATACTGATTGAAGGAATAGAATCTGCTGAAAGACACGGATTAAGCTGTAAAATCCTACGTTCATCCTTGCAGGAACTTAAAAAAACCATTGCTGCAGGAATTCCTCCGATAGTGATTCTTCCGGGCGTTCCTGAAATTACCCAACATGCATCTGTGATTACTGGATTCAACGATGAGGAAGAAACAATCTTCCATTATGTTCAACAAGGAACTGCCGAAGGCAAACAGCAAGAGGGGGCAATTCCTCAAGACGTATTTGACAGAGAATGGTCTGAAGAAGGAAGAATATTGATAGTGTTGGCACCAAATGATGTGATGTCTTCCATATCGTTTGAAAATGAAAACAGCAATCAATCTAATCGACTTTGTTTTGATTCAGAAAGAAGCGTGGTTTTAAGGAATCAGAAAGAAGAAGCCGTGTCCTTGTTAAAAAAAGCAATAGAGTTGGACAGCAAAAATCCAAATGCGTTTTATCAACTAGGTGCACTGCTTAACGAACAAAACTCTGCTGAATGTATACGGTATTATGAAGAATGCCTAAGAATCAACAGCAGATCGTATCTGTCTTTTAACGGATTGGGCAATTTTCATCTAAAAACAAACCAATTTGAAAAAGCTGCAGACTTTTATTCCAAAGCAATCAAGATCGATTCGAAAAGATCCGCCAAAATTTACAAGAACCGCGCCTTTCTTCTTGACAAACTAGGAAAAAACTCAGAGGCAAAAGCTGACCTGCAAAACTATCTCAAATATTTTCCTAAAGCCCCGGATCGTGGGGTTATCGAACAAGCCATACGTGAGATGTAATGCGGAATACGGGATTTGAACCCGTGGCCTTCAGCTTGGGAAGCTGACGTCATACCAGACTAAACTAATTCCGCCTGCGCAGACCTTCGGCCAGCCCTCTAAAAATGATTGCCCCTTGCCGCCGGTCTTCCCAAAAATTCCCCGTAAAACGGTTCCAAACTTGACATAATTCGGACTATAGCAACGAGCAGAAATAATTGAGGTTTTTTACGTGTAGTTATGACCTACTTTGACTCAAAGACTTCTGCCCGTTGCTATATGCTGCCTGCAGATCCGCCTGCACCACACCCCAAGTCGTGTACGTCTGGGAAGACTGATCTTCAGGTACGAGTTTACGGGATAACTATCGTGACTGTAATATGTCGTAAATGCGGACGTCTGGGAAGACTGATCTTCAGGTGCGAGTTTACCCCTCACCTGAGTACGATGTGGCAGGCGTGATCATGAAGACTCCAGTCAGTAGTGTCGCCTGAGGGGTAAACTCTTGCGCCTCTGACTGCCGATGACCTGGTAGTGATCGGCAGGGGCCTCAAGTACCAAGAAACGTCCGATTTTATCAAGAATGAGACCCTGACTGCGAGCCATTCTGAGCCCGGCCACTCCAGCCAGCAGACAATCATGACCGCCATTAACCTCAAGCGGAGGATGGACGAGACCGAGTCCGAGGATGGCGCCCATATCCCCAGCAGGTTCCTAGATGAGGAGGGCGGCTGCAGCATGCATCCTGACAGGCCAGGGGTGTGCTATCTCTACATGTTCTTCTCGTGGCTCGAAAACGAGCAGGCCAGGGCGCGTGTACACGCCATGTGCCAGTTCACAGGCGACTGCCCCGGGTTCTACCTGGCAGACTCTGTTGATCCGATGATGAGGGAGCTCGGTGGTGAGGACTCCAAGATTGTCTATGACTATACGATGGGGGTTGTCGCCTAATTCCACCTGCCGAACTCAATCCGCACGTTTTTCTGAATCTCCGCCATTTTTGCGCGCCTAGTCTGGATAACATCGTATGATTTTCAGAAATTCTGATGACTTGGGCGACAACCCCTATACGATGAGATCCGGCCAGACGGTACGCGAGAGCTTTGGCGCCGTGTCCTTGTAAGAGTTTGCACCCTAGGCGGCGCTGCAGATCATGGTCTTGATGGCCATGCCCTTCACACCGTATCTTCAGGAGGGGGTGAACTCTTGCGGGCACGCTGCTTGTGCATAGTACCAACATCAAAAAATGGAATATGATTTTGACACATCATGCCTATTTCGCCAAAAAAATATTCCATTTTCAGCTGCACGCACTACAGTTCTTATATTGTCCTATTGTGTTATTACTTGTACTGGCACGTAAGAAAATACCCAACATAGATCCATTTCGTTATATTCGAAAATCCGATACAGCAAAGCCATTTCAAAACGAACTTCAAAAAATCAATCATGTAACACTTGCAAATATCATCAAAGACAATAAAGACAAAACGCATGTGATTGTGTATACCCGTGGCAGACATGTTTTTGCATTTTTGATTTTTGATGATGTCGGAACACACTTTCATCTAAACTTGGTTGAGACTAACAGAATTCCTGAATCAAAAACGGTAAGAAGGCCAGGAACTAAACTGATAAAATATGTGGAGATGATTTCCACAAACTACGGTTATGGGAAAATCACAGTTACAGCACTAGAGGATCTAACTCCCTTCTACGAACAAATGGGATATTCCATATCTGGTTCAATGAAGACTGATCCGACATATGGAAATGTGATAGAAATGTACAAGGATCTCTAGCTGGGTACGGGGCAACTCATCACTGCCAGCCAGGCCCGGGTTGGGCGCGCATAACTGTGATTTTCATGTCTAGTCGGCAAGTGGTGGTGGCCTCGCATCTAGCTGGTAACCAGCGTGGGAGTTTTACTGCTGGCCTGCATCCTGCCTGTATTTATTATGGGCATCTCTGGCAATTCTTCGAGTTCTGTTATCATCTGTTGTATTATTGCAACTGTTCGCAATCTGGATTCTAGAAATTCCGAGTAGTTCATGCTTTTAGAGGCAGCTAGCATTGATATTGCCTCATCTAGCTCTGCGCTCAATGTTATGGTTCGTCTTACTTTAGTCATACTATGATGTGAGCGTTATTGGTTTTAAAGAAATAAAATTAACTACTAAACTTTATAACTACCTGAGTATATATCAGCAATATTATGAAGAATTTTGAAATGGCGTGTGAAATCAATGGCCCAACTTAACGCAAACATATCCTCAGAATTAGACAAAGAATTCCGAGAAACGGTGTATAAAAAAAAGGGACTAAAGCGAGGAGTTTTGCTGGAATCTCTTGAAGAGGCCATAAAGCTTTGGATACTTGAACAAAAAAATAAGGAGCAAGGATAGCTAGAAATCTTTTTTCGGCAAAACTTTGGAGATTTTGTATGTGGCTGGATCCCTTGATAAGAGTCTGGGCGTGCGGGACAACTCATCACTGCCAGCCAGGCCCGGGTTGGGCGCGCATAACTGTGATGTAACCATATGTGTCTCAAAAACAAAATTCAGATGGTGCCAAAATAAATTGCGATGCAAACAAACAGACGCTATATGAAATCTTATCTGTATCCTGTGATATATAGCAATGATCAGAAGTCTTTGAGCCAAAACAGGATCATTCGAAAAGTATATGGATCGCCTAACCGGCGCAATGGCATGGCAAAAGAAACGGACAAAAGCCTGTCAGAGGCCATACGCAAGGAAAGGGATGCCAAAGTCTACAAGAAGATCATGGCATTGATGTTTGTGCTAGAAGACGACGTGGGTGTGCCCGAGACTGCAAGAAGGGTCCGGTGCAGCGAGAATTCCGTGCGCAACTGGCTGGCGAGGTTTTCGGAGGACGGCATAGACGGTCTCCGGGATCTTCCTCGTTCCGGATGCAGACCAATGGTGGACAGAGAAAGTATTGCCGCCATAATGGACCTGTCCACTGCATGCAAAAGTACTGATGTCATGACGGTGCGCGATGACATAAGGGATGCCACCGGGATAGAATACAGCACAGAACATGTCCGAAAATTGATGCGCCAGCACGGCCTGTCGCGCCGCAAGGTGCAAAACATACATGTCAACCATGCCACCCCAAGCTCCGTATACTCGTGGCAGCGGTATCTTGAAAACGTGCGGATTCCGTGCCTGAAAAACGACGGTTTTACGCTGGTGTCATCTGATGAGTCATTCTTCGTGCAGGGCGCATACGACAGATACGTGTGGGATCCGGTCGGCACCAGAAGTGTGGCATCGTATTCGGGGGACCACACAAAGGTGGCCGTGTTTGGAAGCATCGCAGAAGACGGCAGAAGGCTGTTCAGGACGTTTACGGGATCGTTTACGCCGGTGCAGTTCATAGAATGTCTGGAGGCGTTGCGCGCCAAGTTTGGCAGGGTTGCTGTCTTTTGTGACAGGTGGAGCGTGCACAGATCTACTGATGTCGCAAAATATCTGGCGGGCCATCCCGATGTCAGGCTGATAATGATCCCGAAAGGATCGCCGTACCTCAATATCGTGGAAGAATGCTGGAACCTAGGCAAGCATTTTGTTTTCAGGGGGATAGTGTACAGAAGGATCAGCGAGCTGCGGCACACCATATCCGAGTATTACAGGACGGTGTCATTTGCCCACCTTTGCATGTACAAGTACATTTACAGATCGCCGGTCAAAGCCCTCAATTACTTGTGACCGTTGCTATAGGAAAGGATGTGTGTGTGACATGAATGTTAGTATTCAGTAGTTCCGATTGTGGCCTGAAAATAAAGCAAATTGACAGATTTTTATGATCATTTGGATCTATAGGGGGTACTTTTAGCAATTTCTCCATGACAAAAAGTGGCAGGGCCGCTCAAAAGCCGTACGGACACAGAGAGTTGATTCGAAATTAGCAGATTCAGATTATTTGTAGACGAATTTGCACAAAATAGCTCAAAACACCAACAAAATACAAGTTATCTGTGAAATTACTTGAAAAATTCATACGGTCTCTAATTTCGGATCACCTCTCTGAGGCCGAATTTCGGATACTTTTCACTTAGCTGCTCAAACTAGAAGGTTTATTGGTTCCCACAAGTGATGAGATTTCTTCTCAGATTAAATACTGTTTATGGCAAAGATGTCTTTTGAGTAAATAGAGGCGATCTACTGATGGCCTGCACACAACTTCTGTGAGACGCATCTTGACAAACAGATGTTTTTAGAATACGATGAAGACGGGCAGATTCTGGGGTTTGTTCAAAGTCAATTGCGCAGGTTAGTCCAACTTGGCTTTCAGTCATGACCAAACATTCTCGCAACAAAATTGATGTCTGCATGTTACAACAATCCACAGTGACGATCAAAAATTCTTTAACTCATGTGATGTGGGCCACTAGGTGGATACTTTTTGTTGCTGAATAACTTCTAATCTACACCACAGCCTATTGTTTTCGTTTATGCAGTCTACTATGCTATTCTTTTTATGATTATGCGTGGAACCGGAAGGATAATTACTTCAAGTGCCTCGTTAGACTTTTTTTATTCTAAGAACTAGTTTAGCTTTTCTGAGCGGCAGATCATTTTTTCTGATGTATTGTACCATCTTTCCAACATCCTTAAGAATTGCGTCAATTTCATCACGTACGGGTTTTGACCTGTTTGGATACTGCTTTTTAAAATCTTTAGAAAAGGAAATGAGTTTTTTTGAGGTTGCCATTACTTGACTGAAGCGTGGAGCGCCTTTATAGCAGTTTCCACATCCGGGGCGTTGTCCGGAATCGTGATTTTAGGACGTGATTTCCGGGGAGATTTGTACAAAATCATGGCGCAATGACTGCAAACATAGAGACGAATCCGCACTCCGGCCCGCATTGTGTAGTTATGGCCCGTGTTTTGACGTCATACTGCATAGCATCCGCTAGCCGGACGATTCCACCGTACCGGCATTATGGATCCTAGCTGACCAGATTGTAGCAGAATACCTTGAGGGTAAGCCTGAGCGACTGCATCGGAAGCGACATGGCGCGCACCGTGGAGTCAAACCTTGCCTTTATCGACGAGAAGGCCGACTCAACGAGGCTGCGCTGGTGGTACGTCTTCTCGAATCCCTCGGGGTCCTTTTTGTGCCATCTTAGCATCTTGGAGCGGGCGTTGAACCCGTGAACCGTATATCCTGTACGCGGACATATCACTGGGGTTCTGCCTCCGTCGGCTATGACCCTGCAGTTCTCATACGAGTCGTATGCGGCATCCAGGATCACGTGTCCTGTGCCGTTGGTTGCTGCTGCTGCTGCTGTCCGAGCAGTGTGTTTAGCCGCTCGATTTCTTTTTGCATCTGCTCTTTCTCTTTTTCAACTGTCTCCATCTTAGACTTCATGTGTTCAAACAGGCGGATCACGTCGGGAATGCTCCAGTCCACGTCAGTAATGTCAGAATCTCCGATCAATACCGGAAAGACAGATCCAACGATCTTTATGTGTTGTGATTCTTCCAAATAGCCTGCTGGTTGGAGGTGCTGCCCGGGTGACCTCCGGGGTTGCAAGATTCACGCCTGAGCTTCCAGAGCCTGACCTGTTACCCTGCAGGCAGCCCAGCCTGAATTGTTTCGAGTTTGGAGCCGTCTTGTGGGGAACTTCTGGGAAGACTGATGTATTTCCAGAACTAAGAAAATAGATTTAGAACTCATACAGAAAATAAAATCATGTATTTTAGTGACATAAAATTAATTTAATTTTGGCAAGTTTTAAGATCTTGTTAATTTAAATAAAGTTGTGTTTGACAGGACTGAGCGTGATTATCTTTGTGGAGGATTTCATCCTGGCAAAAATTGCTAACGTTAAATCCTTCATTCCACTAGAAAGAAACTTACCCTGTTGTATTCCTGTCTTTTGCTTATTCAATCCAAGCCGGAGGCTCTTTGCACCGTAGGCGCACAACTTGTAAGTCTGACGTCATCATACTAGGAGGCTAAACTAATTCCGCCTAGCCAATTTTCAATAACCATGATTAAATATCTTAATTGGCAACTTGTATTATGGATGCACGATGTCCTGAATGTGAGAAAGTTGCAGTTTTAGATGACGCAGTTACAAAAGTAAAATGCCCACACTGCAATTTTGAAGCAGACTATGAATCCTATCTGGAAATCATGAAGGATCAGGCTCTTAATATGGCATCTGACTATATTCCTGACAGGTCAGGACTTTGATCACCAGTAATTCCCTTTATCAGAACAATCCAAGTGAGAGCCACAATTTGGACAGAACATGTGGCATGCCTGAATGTCTACCATCTCTTTTTCGCATCTGGGGCACGTGATGCTTTCTGCCATGTGACTATTCTGGGGAGTTCGGATTTAAAAATAATGTCCAAAGGTTAATTAGTCGTTCAGCATTTTCTGGGAATGCTTGGCAAATTTCAAGTTGACAATATCAGACATTAAAGGAAAATCCGTCACAAAAGAACTCAAAGGCGTCGATGCAAATCCGCTGCTGGGGCTGGAATTGGGAAAAGAAGCTGATGCATCAATTGCTGGATTGAGCGGAAAACTAAAACTCACTGGAGGCAGCGACAAATCTGGCGTTCCAATGAGGAACGACATTCATGGCTCTGCCAGACAATATGTTCTCTTGTCAAAGGGCGTCGGATTGCAAGATGCAGAAACCGGCCAAAGGGTCAGAAAGCTGATGAGGGGAAATACCATCTCTGAAGAAATCTACCAAGTCAACTGTAAATTCGATGGTGAATTGCCCGCAGCAGAACAGACGCCTGCTGAAGAAGCCGAAAAATCTGAAGAAAACACCCCTGGAGAAAAAAAAGAATAACTTAACATATAACGATTCTACATTTTGACTCATGCATTGGAGAGAAACGCTTCCCGACTGGTATGTAAAAAAATATGGTTATCAGCCTTGTATAAATATTGGAACTGCAGGACATGTTGATCACGGAAAAACGACTTTAATTCAGTCACTGACTGGTTCTTGGACTAGCGTCCATAGCCAGGAACTAAAACGTGGAATTACAATTAGAGTGGGCTATTCAGATGCAGCATTTTACAAATGCAAAAAATGCGAAGAGCCGTTATGCTATTCAACAACTCCAAAATGCAACAACTGTGGAAAGGAAAGCGAACTGTCAAGAGTTGTAAGTTTTGTGGATAGCCCGGGACACGAAAGTTTGATGGCAAACATGCTTTCGGGATCTGCATTAATGGATGGCGCACTTTTGCTGGTTGCATCTAATGAGAAAGTTCCAAGACCCCAGACAAAAGAACACCTTTTGGCCCTTCAGACTTTGGGGATACGGCAAATCGTCGTTGCCCAGAACAAGGTTGACCTGCTAAGCTACAAAGAGGCCGTCTCTAATTACCGGGACATCTCAAAGTTTGTCAAAGGAACCCATGCATCCAAAGCTCCAGTAATTCCTATTTCTGCACAATCTGGCCTGAACATCGATGCGTTAATTGGAGCAATGGAAGACACCATCAAAACTCCAGAACGTGACGAAAAAAAAGACGCGGTAATGCACGTATTGCGCTCCTTTGATGTAAACAGACCGGGTACCAAATTAAAAGAAATCAAGGGAGGCGTCATTGGAGGAAGCTTGACGCAAGGAGTTTTTAATACAGGCGACGAAATTGAAATAAAACCGGGAATCTCAAATGAAAAAAAGAAGACCTACGAGCCGCTACAAACTGAAATTACCTCTTTGGGTACTGCAGCAGGAATCGTAGATTCTGTAAAACCTGGCGGATTAGTGGCAATTGGAACCAAACTAGATCCCTCCATGACGAGAAGTGACTCTTTTATTGGCTCTGTAATTGGAAAACCAGGAACGTTGCCTGAAAATTCAAAAAGTCTAAAACTTGAAGTCAGCCTGTTTGATTCTGCCGTAGGTACAACAGAAGACATCAAAGTCCAACCAATTCAATCAGGGGAATCGCTTCGACTAAACATTGGAACTGCGCCGATCCTTGCCAAAGTCACAAAAACAAAATCCAAGAACATTGAACTAGAACTAAGAAGACCTGCCTGCATCTTTGAAGGTGGAAACGTGGCAATCAGTAGAAGAATTTCTGAAAGATGGAGATTAATTGGTGCAGGAACAGTTGGTTGACGTAATTTGCGACACAAGTTTCTTGATTCATTTTGCTACGAAAAAAATCGTCAATATTGACAGTCTTGACGTTGAAATTGGCCAACTCTCGTTTTTAGTTCCCAATGTGGTCCGAAACGAACTGATCAAATTGCAACAAAACCCGACTAAAAAACAAGATATTGATCACACCCTGAATTTCATAAAAAAATTTCAAACCCTTGAAATTAACGGAACTTTTGCCGACAAGGAAATTTTGGATTACATTTCAAACAGCAATTCAATTGTGGCAACAATGGATAAAGAATTAAAAAGCCAAATCAAATCCAAGGGACGATCGGTCATGTCAGTTAACAACAATCGAATTATTCTGGAATCTTAGAAAAATTTAACTTCTAGTATCCTTTTTTTATCTTAATGACTAGTCTTACTTTGGAAAGCGATTCATTTGAAAATAACGGGATCATCCCAAAAAAATTTGGATATAAAAATGGAAACACTAGCCCTTCTTTGAGAATATCGAACATTCCTGAAAATACCAAATCATTGGCACTTGTAATGGATGATCCGGATGCAATGCAGGCTGTTGGAAAAGTGTGGGTACATTGGATACTGTATAACATTCCCACAAATTCGGTTTTTCAAGAAAATAAAATTCCTTCAGAGTGCATTGAAGGAAAAACCGACTTTGGAGATATAGGCTATGGCGGACCGGCTCCTCCTGACAAAGAACATACCTATGTTTTCAAATTATACGCACTGGATAATGTCTTGAATTCAAGTGATCCCCTCTCAAAGGAGGAACTCGAAAAGTTAATGGACGGCCATATAATCTCTCAAGCAACCCTGCAAGGCAGATATTCTCCGCAATAGCCAGCAGACCGAAACAGTAGCTCAAAATGTACACTCTGAATCCCAACTCTGAGATTGTGTCTTTGCCCATTCACAGCTCTGCACGCATGGGATTCTGCATGCCAAGGTCCCACGAGACGGCGGCCACAAGTAACAGTGGCACATTTTCAACTACTGGGAAATGTACTCACTTTAAATCCACTTGGCAGACCAGCCAAGTGAAATGTAAATGAGATTTGTTGTTTTGCCTTGCTATAGCAACGAGCAGAAATAATTGAGGTTTTTTACGTGTAGTTATGACCTACTTTGACTCAAAGACTTCTGCCCGTTGCTATATTGAGGCGTCGTACCCACTGCCCAGTCTTGTTTTTGCTCGATTTTTTGGCACGTTTTACTTGGCTGCAGACAGCATGAAATACATGAAATAATCAAATCAGTGATCGAACAAAAAAATAGTGACAAAAATCGAATCAACAAAAGAGAATGAGGAAGAAACAAAAAAGAAGGTCGACTCTGGCAAAAAACCAAGCTATAATTTTGCATGGCCGGAACAAAAGCAGAAAGAATCAAACCTACCCTGTGATTTGGTCTCGGATTTTTTTATTATGGTGTTTTAGTGGGATTGTCACCTAATTCGCCAGAACTCCTGAAAACCACTGAGATGTCAGTGGATCAGACGTGCAAAATGGCGGAAATTCAGAAAAACGTGCAGGTTGAGTCAAACAAGTCAGTACTTCCTAGGTGTACTTTTACAGGCACGGTAATTACGTAATTTGGAGAAGATCTTATGCGTAAACGAAGTTAGCGGCTATGGCGTGCCGGGTCTGCAAAAGCACATCTATAGCAACGAGCAGAAATAATTGAGGTTTTTTACGTGTAGGGCGTTGTCCGGAATCGTGATTTTAGGACGTGATTTCCGGGGAGATTTGTACAAAATCATGGCGCAATGACTGCAAACATAGAGACGAATCCGCACTCCGGCCCGCATTGTGTAGTTATGGCCCGTGTTTTGACGTCATACTGCATAGCATCCGCTAGCCGGACGATTCCACCGTACCGGCATTATGGATCCTAGCTGACCAGATTGTAGCAGAATACCTTGAGGGTAAGCCTGAGCGACTGCATCGGAAGCGACATGGCGCGCACCGTGGAGTCAAACCTTGCCTTTATCGACGAGAAGGCCGACTCAACGAGGCTGCGCTGGTGGTACGTCTTCTCGAATCCCTCGGGGTCCTTTTTGTGCCATCTTAGCATCTTGGAGCGGGCGTTGAACCCGTGAACCGTATATCCTATACGCGGACATATCACTGGGGTTCTGCCTCCGTCGGCTATGACCCTGCAGTTCTCATACGAGTCGTATGCGGCATCCAGGATCACGTGTCCTGTGCCGTTGGGAACCTGCGGTAGCAGCTCGTTACGGAACACCGGGGAATCATGGAATTCGCCCGGCGTCACCTCGCAGGCGGCAATCTTGCCGTGCGGGGCCAACAGTATGTGCAGCTTGGCAAACATCTGCCTGGATATGACGCCCTTCTTTGCGTCCTCCCATGTGTGGTATCTCATTATGGAGAAACCGCTAGAGTCGCCAAGCAACGTTCCCCTGGCGTCTGCGCCTGCCTGTTCTGAGAGTACCGATCTTAGCACCGACTTGTCCCAGGCAGCTATCCTTACGGCTGCATCATGCAGTGTCGACTTGGCCGGAACCTTTTTGAGCCCGTACATGTTAGTTGAACCAGGATTCGACTCCATGTATTCGACGTGTCTGCGATACGAGTTTCCGCGGTACTCCATGTCGAGTACGCACAGAAGATAGGGAATTTCATCCTCTTGCTCTGTGTTATGGAGGAGGGACAGGAGGATCTTGCGGATCTTTTTGATTCCGATGCCGCACCTCTTGCTGTCCTCTCTCCTTTTTTTCTCGTACTCGGCATAGTATTCCGGAGGTCTCGTGTACTCTGACTTTTTTTTCTTGCTGGTCTTGCTGGATTCCTTCTTGGATTCCTTCTTGGATTCCTTCTTGGATTCCTTCTTGGATTCCTTCTTGGATTCCTTCTTGGATTCCTTCTTGGATTCCTTCTTGTTGGTCTTTGATTTCATTGATACGGGGACGTCGATCCTATGATCCATAAGGTTGTCGCATCCTGCGCTTATGATCTATAAGCTTATCGGTAGATTTCTGGAAAAATTCCGGACAACGCCTACGTGTAGTTATGACCTGCTTTGACTCAAAGACTTCTGCCCGTTGCTATAGGAAGTACTGAAGTGGAACTAGGCGACAACCCCCTCCTAAAAAGACCAAAAACGACATAATACGAGCCGGAAAAAGGGACAGGTTCAAGCATGCAGAACCAAACCAGTTGTGGGAGACTGACATTACATACGTCTGGTGTGGCATTGACGGCTGGTGCCACTGCTTTAACATAATTGACACATTCACCAGAAGGTGGATGGCATACGTCTTTGACACGCAGGCCACCGCATAGATAGCAGTTGAGTCACTGACAAAGGCAGTCTTTACAATCTCGGCAGACGAGGCACGCAGACTGCTGATCAGAAGTGACAACGGCGTCCAGTATGCGAGCCGCGGGTTCAAAGACAATATGAGGGCGCTTGTGGTAAGGCACAAGTACATCTGGCACAACACGCCCAAACAAAACGGACATGTCCAGTCCTTCCACAAGACCCTCAAAAGGGAGTACGTCTGGCCGCATGACTTTGCCAGGTTCCAGTATGCAGAAGTCGTCATTCCAGTGCACCGCTCATCAGACTTTATGCGTAATCTACCTGAATGAGATGAATTTGTTCGTAATAATCCCAGATCTGAGCCGATTACGCATAAAGTCTATCTTCTCAATCTTGATGCCCATGACTTTGCCAGGTTCCAGTATGCAGAAGTCGTCATGGCAGAGGCGTTTGAGGATTACAACTCCAATAGGATCCACTCTGCGCTGGGATGCCATACATACATGCATGACCAAAAAGACAGAGTACGTAAAATCAAAGGGCAAGATGATCACAAGAATTTGTCTAGATTGTCGGCTCGGTTCAGTTGACAACTTGAACCGGCCACTCTGGCAAATTATGAAATGTCATTTGACATATTTCGCCAAATAGCGACTCGCCAAATAGCGACTCGCCAAATAGTAGACTTTATGCGTAATTGGAAAATCTGATCTAAAAATACAACACAACAGATCATGGTTTGCATACCTACAACCATAAAGATCAGTAATGGTTCTCTAACGGTATGGGTTCAGATGTCGAGCTTGTCCAAACACTGCAAGAGCAAAACAAGAGTTTGGTAGAGCAAAACGAGCATCTGAAGAGCAGGCTTGCGTTTGAGGACTCGCTGTGGCAGTCCGAAGAAAACAAGACAAAAAGAGTCGTGCGCGGCGGGACGCCTCTGCGGATGCACGCAATCGAGGTTGCAGACGGCATAATCGGCGATCCGGTGCGCCTTTGCAACGTCACGGGATGCACAAAGGAGTCATTTGAGATCATACTGGAGCGCTTTACGGAAGAAGTCATGGACGACGAGGACAGGCCCCTGTTCTGGGAGGACGACGTAAGAGGCGGCGATGCCGGAAACCGGTGCAAGCTGTACATCAGGCACGCGCTGCTTGCAGTACTCATGAGCATAAGGACCAAGGCAACGCAGCATCATCTGGCCGCGACATTTGACGTCGACCAGTCCACAATGTCCAGGTACCTCCGGTACGGTGCCGTGTTACTGCGCCAGCTCCTGCCTGCCTCCGAAAAGCTAACAAGCATCATCTGCAAGACCCCGGCAGGCAAGCTGGAGGAGGTGCTGATCCCAAAAAAGACGCTCCTGATTGACGGCACCCTGACTCCGGTAGACAGGCCCGGGGACAGGACCGCAAGAAAGACCAGATACTCGGGAAGAAAAAAGCGGCACATGTTCAACACGATAATTACCTCGAACCTGGACGGCCTCATACTGCACTGCGGCAAGACTGTGGACGGAAGCGTCAACGACAAGGGCGTGATGAACGCAGGGGGCGGCCCGGACTTTGGAAGGCACACCGGATCAATGAGGAATGCAAAAAACGCAGACGATCCGGAAGAGGCGTTTGTGATTTACAGCGACCTGGGATTTGAGGGCATTCAAAAGATGCTTCCGGGCGCCATACACAGGCAGCCCCCAAAGAAGCCCAGGGACGGGGATCTTACTGCAACGCAAAAGAGGCGCCGCAAGCAGATAAGCAGGGTCCGCGTCAGAGTGGAGCACCACATAGGGCGGCTCAAAAGATATGGCATTCTTACCATGCCGTTTGGCGGAACTGCCAAGGATCTAAACTATTTCATGCAGATAATCACGGGTCTTGAGAACCTCAAGACTATGCTGAAAAGGAAAAAACACTATGGCCAGCTGCTGCAGCAGCTGCATCTGCTGCCAGACACATGACATACGGCGGCACGGACCGCCATTCTTTCTGACTTGTCAAAGGGGCACATTGCCGTGCTGCATGGTTGCGCACGTTCTTTTGGCGCAACTGGCTTTTACGTGCGTCATGACACGAGATGCATGCGGTAATTTGATCCGATCAGCGCATTTGCGTTTGGAAAAGCCTACGGAATTTTTAATCACGGTCGATTACGCATAAAGTCTATCATGCATATCCATACGACATCGGCAATAATAAAAGCAGCATGCCCAACTATCAATACTGGAGATGAGAAAAGATGGCCCTGCGTAATTCCTCCAACCAAAAAGCGTTCAAGAACACGTTTGCGCCCCACATAAGAAATGAGACGCTGACAGTAGTTGAACACATGATAAAAACACCCCCGCAGCGGTCATGGCGACGGATCAACCCCTTCTTTTTCATGTGCTTGGCGCACTAGTAGTTGAATGGGGTTCTCACCAATGTGCTTTGCGCACTGATGGATGACTACAGCTTTTGGTTTGTCAAGACCAAGAGGAAAGAAACCGTCTGCGGTGACTCACCTCCTGCATGTCTATGCCGATAATTACGTCACCGTTAATCACGAAGAGGAAAGAAACCGTCTGCGGTGACTCACCTCCTGCCCCGCCACCCACCTATCATCTGGGAGGATATGGCCTGACCGCACTGAGATGATCCGAAATTAGAAACCGTACGAATCTTTCATGTAATTTCACAGATAATCTGTATTTTGTTGATGTTTTGAGCTGATTTACGCAAATTTATTTACAAATAATCAGAATCTGCTAATTTCAAATCAACTCTCTGGGGGCGAGATTGTGGCGGCGGCACAGTATGCCGTCTCGATGTCGGCGTTAAGGTACTCCATGACTATCTCTACCTTGTCCTGCGTACTCTATATTTTCTTGGTCATATTTGCGATTCGACCTCCTGACTCAAAAAATATGCGGACAAAAGCATTCCTATTTTATGTGGTCCTCACCAGGTTGCATGCGAGCTTGTCATGATGGCTCTATAAGAAGAAATCTTGCAGAGTACGGATTGCCGGCCCGCCGCCGTAGGGCCGTGATGACTTTTGCGGGTTTACATTTGCGTCTACTGAACAGTTATTTGGATGTGTTGTGAGAGGAAAATCATTGTCTCGTTCAAAACTAGTATCCTTTGGCAGCTTTGAATTAAGACTGAATCATTTGCTTGTAATTTCCATACTTGCCATATCGTTCTCAACGTCCTTCCTAATTCGCTCTCAGGCCGCAGATTTTGGTTTTGAACTCTATGAATTTGATCCATTTTTCAATTATCGTGCAACAGAATATCTCCTAGACAACGGAATTGATGCGTATTTTAACTGGAATGACGATCTAAGCTGGTATCCTTTGGGAAGAGACGTGTCTGCAACTTCCCAAGTAATGCTACATATGACTGCCGCCTTTACATATTATCTGTTTGGAGCAAATTCATCCTTGTATGATTTTACTGTTGTTTTTCCTGTGGTGTTCGGCTCGTTGTCCTCAATTGTTATCTTTGCACTAGTTAGAGTTATTGGCGGAACAACTGCAGGTTTGATTGCCTCTCTGTTGTTTTCGCTATCCCTGCCAATTGTCATTAGAGGCCCTATTGGCTGGTTTAAATCAGAGCCCCTGGGAATATTTTTTGGCTTATTGTGCACCTATTTTTTGCTGAGTGGAATCAGTTCTAAAAACCCAAAAATTGCAGCAGGAAAAATTGCAGCAGGAGGAATTTTTGCCACCTTTGCCATATCTGCATGGGGAGGAAACCAATTCTTTATCATCCCAATAGGCGTATTTTTTCTAGCGCTGCCGTTCTTACGCGATGATCACAGGTTCTTAATCTGGAGCATTCCTTTGTTTACGATTGCAACTCTCGTATCCTCCTTTGGGTTTGAGCGTGGCATATCTTTTGATTCGCTTGGTGGAATTGTTCTTCTTACAACCACCATATTTTTGGCAATTTGCATTGTCATTCAGAAAAAAAGTTCAAAGAATAAAAGACGAAACGGTCTGCTTTTTCTATCCGCCTTTCTGATTATTGGAAGTTCGTTCCTATTGGTGTCTTTTGAGTATGACCTGCTGCCCCTTCCAAGTCATAGATACATGAATGCCCTCAATCCCTTTTTAACTACCACTGATCCACTAGTTGACTCTATATCTGAGCATGCGACTACGACCCTGCAACAGTCATTTCTCTTTCATTCAGTATTGATGCTGTTTGCTGGATTGGGTGTATGGCTGTTGATTCAGAACATCCAAAAGAAAGATTCCTCATCACCTTCATTTGTTAAAAATGACATGCTCTCTTTTGCATTAATTTTGGGATTTTTTGGAGCCTATGTCAGCTCTGCGTTCATTAGATTGGAAGTCTTTGCCTCTCTTTCAATCATTGTTCTTTCATCGCTAGGAATTTCATTTTTGCTCAGAGAATTTGCCTCAAGCAACAAAGTCCAAATAAAAAAATTGATTAAATTTCCTTTTTTTGCAGGCCTGATCTTTTTGCTGATTGCACCCCTTGTTTATCCTGCAGACTCTAATGTCTTTTCTTTGTCCAAATCCCCTCCTACGATTCTTAACGGAGGAACAGCTTATGCAATGGCCACAAATGATTGGCCTGAAGCTCTGGATTGGATTAAGAATAACACCCCAAAGGATGCAGTAATTGCTTCTTGGTGGGACTATGGATACTGGATTCAAACCTTAGGCGAGCGTGCAACCCTTGCAGATAATTCCACCTTAATCACAGAAGTAATTCAAAATATTGCACGAATCTTGCTGGGAACAAACGACGAATCCTGGAATTTATTAAATGACATGGGAGCTGACTATGTTTTAGTTTTTGTGGCTTATAACAAATTGAGCATTGGATCAACTGAACAGGAATTCTTTACTGTAACTGGTGGAGGCGACGAATCTAAAAAGCAGTGGTATATGAGAATAGCCGGCTACCCGGAATCAAAATTTGTTCATTCTGATGGTTCAAGCGGAACTGACTATTTTTGGAATGAGACCTTGCTGGGTCAAATGTTCCCCTTTACAGTCTTGGGCTATGTCAATCCAAACGACATACAACGGCAATCATCCATATACATTCCCGGAATGATTCCCATTTATTCCAAGGATATCAAATTTCCAGAGGACGGGGATGGACCGTTAAGATTCAGATATGCCTCGCCCAGTTTCTATGATGGCAGCATCGGACCAAAAATCGGCATATTCATTTATGAGGTAAATGACGAGTATGTTCAATCGCCATCTAAGAATACTTAGAAGCTAACCTGTATCTCATATATTTGTCGTCTGGAGAAAATTTTGCCGGATGTGCTGAAACAGTATCCTTTTGACATTTTCGGCATTGGCTTTTCAGCGTATACTGGTTGCAATTGGGACATTTTCTTAATTGAAATTTCAAGCTAGTCCTCTCTTGTTTTCCTGGATTCCTCCCTAGTAAAACTAAACGTCCCCTTTTTCTTTTCAATGCTGGATTGAATTTCTGCAATTACGGGCTTTAATGATCTTTCAGCGGATTTAAAGTCTTCAGACGTTATTGAGAGTCTGTATTTTGGCGCTCCTAGGTATGTAATATCGATAGTGGGATCTTTTTTTGCCACATCCAACAATGCTTTTTTAATAATTTCCACTCCGTCAGACTTGCTGTTTGCTATCTTCATTATTCCCCTAATTTCCACTGACGGCAGTTTTATCTTTGAGCAGATCTCTTCAATTGCACTTGCCGTCTTTTTTGGAATCTTAAGATCCTTTACCGAACCGATTCCATTTCTTCCAATTTCAATGAATGCGTCATAAACAGAATCATATTTTGAATATAATCCGTCCTCGAGTTTTTCTGTGTCTGCATCACTTAATCCTGCCTTTTCTTTCAAATTTTGTAATAGCGTCCTGCCTTTCTCGAACTTTTTAGCTTCCTTGAGCTTTTGCCTTTTCTGATCATTGGAAACCTGCTTTAGAGACAAATCAATGTCCCCCCTGCCTGGATTCACTTTTTTTACCAGGAGGACTTTTTTCTCTCCGCTCTTGACAAATTTGCTGACAGACCTAATCCAACCGGGCGCAATCTCTGAAATATGCAAAAATCCTTGGATTTGGTCATATTCGTCCAACGTGACATATGCTCCATGATCCATTACCTTGGAGACTGTTGCAAGAACGATCTCCCCCTGTTCTGGCATATCTTGTATTTCAATAGACATTTCTTCTAAAACTCCCATCTGTGTAAATTAATGTTGCTGGTTGTACAACTTCAGGTCCTATTTAAACCGCCTAGGAATCTAGGAAGTATTTGCTTGCCAGTATAAATAAGACCTGAAGTTGTACGATTTTTTTGACATTACAATATTCCACCGGCCATTTTGAAAACATCCCTGGGATGATCGCACGCAATGCCAAATCTTTCATAAATTTTTTCAGTAACAGTGGCTGATTTTCCGCCATAATAGTGATGAGGCGAGAAAAATCCCGTATCTGCGAGGCTATCAGAACCGTATCTGACGCGTCTAAAGTTTCCTTGAATGTGACCGCTTGTGCCAAAATCAGCTCATCTGAATCGTTAGGTTTACGCACAAATCTCTCCAACTGCCTGGCTTCTCGTACGACCTGCACTTTGTACGTGTCTACCACCTCGTCTTTCTGTTCTTTCTTCCATTCAGGCTCAGTCAGAATCGATTTTGATCTGCTTTTGGATTCTTTCTTTCGCCATTTTCCCCTTTGATATTTTTGTCGCCATTCATCGCGTAACTCACTCGACATCTGCCTGACCTTTCGCAGATTTTTCTCAACCTCTTTGTTGTCCAGTTTCGGTTTTCTTAGCCTTCCAAGCAGACTTCTCATCTTATGATCTGACGAACTGACAATCCCCACTGCATCATCATAGAATTTTTCTTTGATGTCCTTGCTGACAAAGCTGTTTGGTACAAACACGTCCCTTACTGCTCTTGATAGTACTCTAAAGCATTCTGTTTTTACCTGCGGCATTGCATATCCTTCTACCGACTGTGGCGGATGAAACAGACTGAACAGTTGGACTGACTGATCATAAAACTGGTGTTTTACCACCACGCCTAACTCATCCATGTTTTCCATTATGCTCGCCGCAACAAGTACATTTGTGTCCGGTATTACTTTTACATCTGACATGTCTTAAAAGACTATGAATCTAGTTTTTGCACTAGTGCTGTAAACTGCATCTTCAAACTGTCCTTGCCAAGCGCCTCTCTGCTTATCTCTAATGGTTCTATGAGATTGGCACGTGCAGCTTCGTTTCTCAGTGAATGTGTTTTGCTTAATACGTCATTAATGGCTTCTTTGTTAATCGTAAATTCCTGGGTTGCTTCTAGAATGCTGTCTATGTTTGGCAGTAGCAACATCGAATCTTCTGCAATTTTTGGATTATCATCAGCTTTTTGAGAATTTTTGAAACGGGATTCCATTTTTCCTAATATCAGTTCTACGTTACGGACAGCCTGATAGAAATAGAATCCATCAGAATTTTCCATGTCTAGCCATTTACTCTTAATTGTATTTAGAAAAGTACGTAATGCCGTAAGATTGTCCAATATGGAAAGATCCACCCTCCCTGTTTCTTCCATTCTCTCAAGTGATTCTTTAACTTCTACCAAAATCTGATTCTTCATACTTGTTCACACACGTTCCTTGCCATTATAATACCATATCGTCTTGTTAAAGATTAGACCTTATGCGTAAACGACCGGATCGAAATATTCCGACGGTGGCCGACCACACATGCAAGGCTGACGGCATCACGTAGCGTGTATAAGGGCGGCAGAGTCCGTATATCGTATATCTACGGACCGTTCCAGCTGGTAAAAACTACAATGTCGTGCGGCATCGTGTGGCGCCGCAATGCGCTCCGTGCCGTGGTATCAGAACCCACGCGTGAGCTGTACAACTTCAGGTCCTATTTAAAGCGCCTAGGGAACTTTTTGCCCGGAACTTTTTGATCCTTCCGCATCCGTTGTGACAGACCCGTTGCATCACCACACATCCTTTGTACATGCCAGGACCGGCGCCATGCAGGCAACACATTGACGAGTGGCATCTGCAGGCAGTCAGGAGCCGTTGCACTCGATGCCGTTGACTGGCAGATTCAGTCGGATCCTTCGATATGAGGCTACGGGTTACGCCGTCCCGTAGGCGCCAGACGGATCAAAGTACCATCGGGGCTACGGGTACGACGGCCGTCTGGTTCCGGCGTACCGCCCCCTTGCCTGCACCTGCTGCAGGCGGCCACACCGGCGGCGGCCCGGGACACTCAAAGACGTTGTATCTTGTACCGTCCGGATCTACAAGCGAGGACAGGCGTGGTGCGTCATCCTTGGCCCTGACAAAGATGTCCCACTCCGGATCCCGCAGGTACTCCAGGAGCGCCCTGGCAGGATGTATGCCCTGCTTGCGGCACGTCATCGAAAACGTCGACATCACGGAAAATGTCTCCCTTCCCCCGTCGGTCACGATCTTGTGGCGCGCATTGCGCTGTGGTATGATCCCGTCGCGTATGCACCGCTCGGTGTCGTTGTTGTGCAGCGGCATTCCCGGATGCGCCGCAGACGTAAGCATGTACGGTATGGCGTTTAGCAGGTGCGTGCGCACGCGCTTGTCCACGTATGTGCTGATTATTTCGTAGGCCTGCCTGGAAAGCTCCATGCATGTAAGCGGTGCAAGCGTCCTGATTTCTTTTATCGTCCTGTAAAGTTCAAGCAGCAAATTATACCGTACCTCATCATCCCCGCCCATCCTGACTGCAAGCTGCTCGGCATATGCCAGAAGGTGCCTCCAGCACCTCTGGATTATCTCAAAGTACATCTTGTACTGGGCCAGCCCGTCGACGACTATTGGAACCCTGGGATCCAGCCATCCAAAGTATGTATGCAGGACATCCGAGGACCGGGACGGTGCAAAGACTACAAAGCACGCCCCCGTACAGTTGAGCACCCAGACGTACCCCGTGTGCCCGTCGCCGCGCTTAAAGCCGGTCTCGTCCATCTGTATCCACGGCCGGGCAGCAATGAACGACTGTATGCGCTGTATCATGTTTTGCTGGAGCGCATTTGCCACCGCGTGCCGCGCACCTGTCACGGTATTTGGGGCCATCCTGAACCCGAACAGGACCCGAAAGTACTCTGCAATGTCCTCGTCGGTGTTTCCCTTCTCGGAGAACGTCGTGATTATGGAAAGCGAGAAGGGCCCGAGCGACGTTCCGCCCAGGAACGGGGTGGCCGCAACTACCTCGCCGTTGCATTTGGGACACACGGCATTCTGGATGATGGCACTGGCAGCACGCATGCGCATGGAGTCGTCCAGGTCGTTTACAAGCTTGTTGAGCGGCTTGAGCATCCTCAGCTGGACGTCGCACTTTGGGCACGCCTTGGAGTCAAGATCGTACCTCAATGTCCTAGACGGCCGGTTGCGGTGCGATACGCCCCGGTGTCCGCACGGGGGGCCGCGCTTTTTGCCCCTGGCCGTGTCACCCGGACTGCCCCCCGGATCCTCGCCCCTTCGCTCCCTGAACTTCTTTCTGGCGTCATTATATAATGACGGCGTGGATGTGGGCATGTTAGGACTCTCGTACAGGGCAAGCCTTGCCTGAAGCTTGCTGTTCTCCTTTTTGGTGTCGGAGTTCTCCTTCTTGATGTCGGAGAGTTCCTTTTCCAGCCCGGAGATCTTCTCATCCCGCTCCATGATCATGACAAGTGCCTTTCCAAGATCCGTACAGCGTGCAGGCGCGGCTTTGGAGTCCATGTGTACACCAAACAGGCAAGATCAAAAAAGATTCCCGTTGAAATTCTTTGACCCAGATGCCGATACTGGCACCCTTTCAAAAATTTCATGCCTGCAGTGACTAGTCACAAATGCTTGATGCTCAGCCATGTCTGCAAGGGCATCTGATCATAAAATGCTGCCCAGGAAATGTCTGCCTGTCAGTATAAAAAGGACCTGAAGTTGTACCAACAAACTAGGTTAGACCGGGGTTGTCGCCTAATTCCGTCTACTTGACTCAATCTGCACATTTTTCTGAATTTCCGCCCCTTTGCACGCCTGATGCGCGTGGCATCTCAATGTTTTCAGGAATCTGATGAATTAGGCGACAACCCCGGTTAGACCAGTCTTTCCGAAAGTAACCGGCTCGTGGTGGTGCAGGAGGTAACATGCGGATCTGCAGGCGGCTTGGATTGAGTTGTTTTGAGCTTGAGCCGTTCGTTTTGTGGGGAACCTGGGAAGACTTAGAAATCAACCCCTTTTTTTGCCTTGATTCCCTTTTGAAACGGATGCTTGACCTCCTTCATTTCTGTGACCAAATCAGCAATTTCAATGACCTCCTCTCTGGCATAATTGCCTGTCAGTACAAGATCCACAAAATCAGGCCTGTTTTTTATCAAGTTTATGACATCCTCAACTTTAACCAAGCCCAGGTTAACTGCATAATTGATTTCGTCTAAAATTACAATGTCATAGTTTCTTGACTGGATTTTTTCATTGCTGATTCTTATTGCCTCTCTTGCCATCTTTTCATGGTCTTCTTTGGGGCTTTTGTCATCAACAATGCCAACAAATCCCTTTCCCACTGCGACCATCTCAAAATTTGGCTCTAGTTTTTTTGATGAATCCATCTCTCCGTAATGCCATGAGCCTTTGATGAACTGTATCATGCAAATCCTCTTTTTGTATCCTAAAGCCCTCAATGCCAAACCCAATGCCGCCGTGGTTTTTCCTTTGCCCTTTCCGGTGTAAACAATAGTAAGGCCTTTTTCTTCCTTTACTGCCACAACAATCTGTCCGGCTCTCTAACTAAAAACATTGGGCATTCTCCTCCAAACACATCAATTTAAATAAAAAAATCATGGCTATCATGCAAATTGAAAATTCCTAGAATGGTGATAGCAGGCACTACAAGCGGCGTAGGAAAAACATCCATCGCATGCTCAATCATTTATGCCCTAAAGAAGAGGGGCCTTTCTGTCCAGCCATTCAAAGTCGGACCTGATTACATCGATCCGAGCTATCTTTCAAGCATTTCA
This sequence comes from Candidatus Nitrosopumilus sp., assembly GCA_965214775.1. Classification (GTDB taxonomy): domain Archaea; phylum Thermoproteota; class Nitrososphaeria; order Nitrososphaerales; family Nitrosopumilaceae; genus Nitrosopumilus. The sequence continues at coordinate 1,319,279 of OZ243974.1, forward strand.
AACAACGATGCATTCAACTTGGACGTCTGGCTGATGGGAAAAGGCAACCTGCTGTCAAGCTTTATCTTGAACTCAAAGTCAGACGTGTCTGTAATTGAGGGCGTGATGGGATACTATGATGGATTTGGCGGAGACTCAAACCATGCAAGCACCCACCATGTGGCATCCATTACAAAATCTCCGGTAATCCTGATACTTGACGCAAGCAAAACCGCTCGCTCTATTGCCGCAACAGCCACGGGGTTTCAGAAATTCCATAAAAATTCCAGAATTTCAGGCGTAATTCTCAACAAGATAGGCAGCAAAAAACATGAAAATCTTTGCAGGCAGGCTTTGCAAAAAACAAAATTGCCGGTATTGGGAGCCATCCCAAAAGATGCATCCACAAGTCTGAAATCTAGACATCTTGGATTATATTCCACATTGGAAAAAAGAACCCTGTTCAAAAAAATTGAGAGGCTATCCAAAGTTATTTCAAAAAATATTGACATTGATCAAATTATCACAATCTCAAAAAACTCTTCCTGTCTCCCTAAAAAATCTGATCATCATCGCAGTTATCGCCGTCGTACCATAATGCCTAAAGAACCAAAAACCACTATTGCAGTTGCACTGGATGCCTCGTTTAATTTCTATTATCAGGACAACCTGAAAGCACTGCAGAGGGAAGGGGCCTCGCTGGAATTCTTCAGTCCTGTAAATGACAAAAAAATTCCAGACTGCGATGGCCTGTACATTGGCGGCGGATTTCCGGAAATTTTGGGATCTAAATTATCAAAAAACCAAACTATGAAAAAACTTGTAAAAAAACTAGCCGAGGACGACCTTCCAATTTATGCCGAGTGTGGGGGTTTGATGTATCTGACAAAATCCATCTCTTCTGAAAACAGGAATCATAAGATGGTCGGCCTGTTTGACGCTGAAACCATCATGACAAAAAAAATGAAATTAAATTATACCAAAGGAAAAATTTCAGACTCGGTCATCTCCCACAAGCCACACAAATTTCAGGGCCATGAATTCCATTACTCTGAACTAGACTCGATTCCGTCTGACTCAAAATTTGCATGCGATCTAAAAGTAGGCGACGGAATAAAAGATCACAAGGACGGACTGGTTGCAAACAACACTCTTGCATCCTATGGACACCTCTACTTTGACAGTTCTGACTATGCCGAAACTTTTGTTAAAAACTGCATGAAATACTCAAGAACCTGATTCTGCCCTAATAAGCTTGAATATGGCATTAATTATTGCCGAAGCTGACGGACTTCCACCCTTTCTGCCAAAATTCGTAATAAATGGCGTCTCTTCTAGTTCTGAGAGTTCTTCTTTTGATTCGGCAGCGCAAACAAAGCCTACGGGAACGCCGATGATCAATGCAGGCCTGACGATGCCCTCTTTTACCATCTTGATGACCTCCTGCAAGGCTGTGGGCGCATTGCCTATGGCCACAACCCCCCCGTCAATCTCTGGTTTTGCAACCCTCATTGATACCTGAGACCTTGTTTTTCCTTCTTTTTTTGCCAATTCCATAATTTCCGGCTTTGAGATGTTGCAAATTATATCGTTCCCAAAATCTTTTGGATTCTGCTTGTTCATGCCTCCGATTACTCCATTGACATCTGCTACGATGCTGCATCCGTTTTTCAACGCGTTCATTCCGCTTTTGATTGCGTCTTTGTGGAAGATTATCCTGTTCTTATCGGCAAAATCAAAGTCTGCAGTGGAGTGAATTATTCTTCTGACTATCTGCCATTCTTTTTCATTATATGGGTGCGTCCCAATCTCATCCTCAATCATCTGCATGCTTGCATCTTCAATAGACTGGCCCTTCCTAGACTGCATCTTCAACCTCCTTGGCTCTTTCGACAATCAAGCCAATTATTTTTTCATCAGCCCCAATGTGTCTTGTAGTAAACACGTCTTTCAAACTTGAATCCTTTAGAGCTGGAATAAGATCGTTGTTGATATCGGTTTTTACATGTGCGCCTTCATGCAAGAAATAAAAGACAATTATCAGCACTTTTGGATCATCCTTTTCACATTTTTTAACGCCTTCAAAAATATCCGGCCGTTCGATTTCCAGCCAGCACCTGCTTACGTTCCTGTATTTGTCTTGCAATTCGTTTAGAATATAGTTCAATGACATTTGCGCATTAGGATCCTTGCTGCCATGACCGATAATCAATACGTCTATATCCTTTCTATCTAGTTCCACATTATTCTCTTTCATGGTTGCCGAGATTCTATTCTCAACAATGTCTGCCAGGGTTTTATGCATGCTCATCGGCTTTGCGACTAGGAATTTTACATCGGTGTTTTTTTGTAGTTTCATGGCCTCTGTTACTGCGATCTTTACTTTTTTTCCCGGATACAAAAAATACGGGATTATGGTTAATGAATCGATATCTTCTTTGAGGCATTTTGAAATCCCGTCTTCGATGTATGGCGGTTCTACCTCTAAAAAGCAAAAATCTGTCAAAACATAGTCCCCTTGGGCCTTGATTCGGGCACAAATCGCCTCTAATTCCTCAGATGCCTCTCTTTGCCGGCTTCCTCTGTCAATAAGCAACAACCCCCGCCTCAACTCTCTATCCTCGCTATAGCTACAGTCAGATTTGGAGGGAATTTCTGCTTTTCTACGATTAGTTTTCCATTTGACACTAGAATTGCTGCAGCTTCTGACACACTGGCAGTTCCCTCAAAGGCTTTAACTGTCTCAGAGGGGTTTGGTGCTGTAATTTCTGCCAATTCCTCCCTTTTGACATACTGAACTGGAACACCGATCTCTTTACCGGCGTCAATTAGGCCTTGGACGTCTCTTGGTCTTTTAATTGAGACTAGTCTTGCAATTGATTTGGGACTCAGTTTGAATTTCTTCAAACAAGAGTTTATTCCTTCCAAAATTGTTTCTTTAGGCGTGTCCTGGTGCAACCCAATTCCGATCACTAGACTTGGAGGTCTGTATATGACTGACTCTGTTGAAATTCCCCCCTCGATAATTTTATCTGAAATTATCAAATTCGCCTTTGATTTTGCCTCTTCTAATTTTTCCATGCTGGAATAAAGCGTCACATTTTTTGGCAATTCCTTTTTGTACCATTTCCTGTTTCCCACTTCTTGAAGTACGCCAATCGGTTCGCCATTTACCATATGGGCGCTAATTCTGGTGACTGCTGAATCACCGTCAATCTTCCACCCAAAGTCCCTTCCGACTAGATCTACTGCAATTGTCTTGTTTACGTCTGCAGCAGTTGTGATTACTGCCTGTGCCTGTAATCTTTTGGCAATTTCTTCTGCCAGTCCATTTGCCCCCCCAATGTGGCCCGACAAAACACTAATCACGAAATTTGTCTTGTCGTCAATTACAATTACGGCGGGATCCGTCTTCTTGTCTTTAAGATGCGGAGCAATTAATCGTATTACTGCACCTAGCGAAAACAAGCAGATCAGACCTTCGCTGTTCTTGAATAATTCTGCAATCTTTTCAGATGTGGGCTCTGAATACCATGAAATTGATGGATTTTTGTTGGCAAATTTTTCTGGAACAAAAATTTCCCATTCTGGAAAAAGTTCCTTTAGCTTTTGTCCGATATTAATCCCGTTTTTTGTTATTGCAAGAACAGAGATCTTGTCCATATCAAAATTTTTGCTGTTTTGATAAAATACCTTACTCTCCGGCCATTCTTCTTCCCAGATGCCCCCATGCCCGTGACGGCGCAGACGGCGACGTACGGATCTGCAGGCATCATGATCTGAACCGTGTCAAATCTGGAACCGTTTTACGGGGGGCTTCTGGGAGGACTGCCCTCCCTGCCCAAGACATTCCCTTCAAAATCAAACAGTATCACGTCTATGGGAACTTTTTCTTCACTATGATCTCTCATGTGCCTGTAGACCTCGCTGCAAATCAAATCAAAAAATCCCGCTATGTTGTTTTTTTGAATAATCTCTGAAACATGTCTTGCAGTATTTGCTTTTTTGATTTCTTTTATGACCCTTTCATCTGCGTCTACTTTTTTAGCCATGTCTGCAAGAAAGTTCATGTCTACTTTGGAGCCTTTCACATGAGTCTGTTTGACTCCTGCAGCCATTTTGGCAAGTTTTCCAATAAATCCGACCACGTATGCCTTTTTGATGTTTTTCTTTCCACACTGCTGAATTGTATATCCTGCAAAATCACCCATTTGAACAAAACAATGTTCTGGAAGATCAACGATTTTTCTTGCAAAATCCTCGCTTCTTCCGCCCGTAGTCAGAACAACTGTATCATTTCCCATGGCAATTGAAACGTCAAGATTCTGTCTGATTGATGCAGCATATGATGCAGTTGAAAACGGAACTACAATCCCACTTGTTCCCAAAATTGAGATTCCATTTTTGATCCCAATTCTCGGATTGTCGGTTTTTGGCCCCAATTCTCTGCCTTTTGGGACGGATATTACAATTTTGATCCCTTTGTCCCTTAGAACCTTGGCTCCAATCTCCCTCAGGTTTTCACCGATCATCTTTTTTGGGACTGGGTTTATTGCAGGTCTGTTGATCTCCAGGCCTAATCCGGGTTTTGTCACTATTCCGACCCCTTCTCCCCCCTCGATCTCAATCTCGTTTTTATTTTCAGTAAAGGATAATTCGACAACTATCTCTGCACCATGAGTAACGTCAGGATCGTCTCCCCCGTCCTTGATTACGGAGCATTCAGCTCTGCTTTTGCCATAATGACAGCTTTTCACGGGAATCCTTATTGTGCTCTTTTTTGGCAGTGTAATTTCAACCTCCTTGATCTCTTTTTGGTTGATAATGGACAACAATGCCGCTTTGGATGCTGCAGCAGCTGAACTGCCTGTGGTATAGCCGGTTCTCAGTTTTTTCCCTTCTGCCACAGACTGACTTGTGAAATTACTGTATTAACTCTTGTTTGCCCTGTTTTTGTCTGAATAGATTTAAAATAAAAAAACTGTTCAAGACTCGTGTGGAAAAACCCCTTCAAATAGTCATTACCGGAGCCACCGGATTTGTTGCAAAAAATCTCAGAAAATACCTGTCTGAATCCAACAACACATCCCTGATTTCGATATCTAGGAGAAATTTCAGCACTTTCAGAGACGAAACCAAAATCATTTCAAAAACATACTCGGAAAAATCCCTGCTTTCCAGAATTGCCAATTCTGATGCCCTTGTTCATCTGGCAGGAATTGGAAAGCAGTCCTCTACAAATTCCTTTGATTCAATTAATGTAAACCTTACACAACATGTGGTAAACCTAGCAAAAAAGGCCAGGATCAAAAAGCTGGTTTTTCTGAGCGGATTGGGGGTCTCGCCAAACTCGTCTACCGGATATTTCATATCCAAGCTACGGGCAGAAAATCATATTAGAGATTCTCGAGTAAACTTTACAATCTTTCGCCCGTCCTACATTGTGGGAAAAGACGATCATTTTACAAAATACCTCAAAAAATGCGTAAAAAACAAATCGGTTCAAATTCCAGGTTCTGGAAAATACCAAATTCAGCCTGTTTACATCAACGATGTTACAAGGCTAATCTTAAATTCCATAAAAGAAGAAAAATTCAGCAACAAAATCATTGATCTTGTCGGGCCAGACGTCATTACTTTTGAAAAATACGTCAGACTCTTTCTAAATGGCTCTAAAACGAAAATTTCCTGCATTGATCTGGAAAAGGCCTACAATCTTGCAATTAGAAGCTCTAAATCTGATTACGGTGTGGATGATTTGAATATTCTGGTTGGAAACTTCGTTGGAAGCCACAAAAAACTGCGCAAGTTGTCTGATGAAAAGTTCCAATCAGTAGTCAGTCTGTTAAAGACCGGCGCCCTGCTTTAACGAATCGGCCTTGTCTGTCTTTTCCCAACTGAATTCAGGCTCGTTTCTTCCAAAATGACCGTAGGAAGCCGTCTTTTTGTAAATCGGCCTTTTCAGATCTAGCGTTGAGATGATTCCCGAGGGCCTCATGTCGAAATTCTTTCTGACCAAGTCTTCGATCTGGTTTTCTGGAATCTTGTTTGTTCCAAAAGTGTTTACGTATAATGATACCGGTTCTGCCACACCAATGGCATAAGCCAGCTGCACTTCGCATCTGTCAGCCAATTCTGCGGCAACCAAATTTTTTGCAATGTATCTGGACATGTAGCATGCTGACCTGTCTACTTTGGACGGATCTTTTCCTGAAAAGGCCCCCCCGCCATGCCTTCCAAATCCCCCATAGGTATCAACGATAATCTTTCTGCCGGTCAATCCTGCATCTCCGTGCGGGCCTCCGATCACAAATTTGCCAGTAGGGTTGATGTGAACCTTGATCTCTTCGTTCCACAACTCTCCCAAAACCGGTTTGATTACCCTGTCTGTTATTTCTCTTTGAATCTCTTCCTGGCAGGTTTCTTGGGAATGCTGAGTTGACACAACAACTGTCTCAATCTTTGTTGGCTTGTTATCCTCATATCTTACAGAAACCTGTGATTTTCCATCCGGTCTTACCCATGGCAGCGTCTTGTCCCTCCTTACTTGGGATAATTTTTGGATTAGTTTATGTGCAAACAAAATAGGCATTGGCATGAGTTCCTTCGTTTCATTAGTTGCATAACCGAACATCAATCCCTGATCTCCGGCGCCCTGCTCTCTGTCTTTGGTAGCTGTAACGCCCTGACTGATGTCCGGACTCTGCGAATGCAGTCTCAGATTTACCTGGCAAGAGTCGGCATCAAACATCATGTCCTTGTTGTCATATCCTATCTCTCTGATTGTTCTCCTGACCAGCTCTTCTTGCGCTTTTTGATCCAAATTTGCCTTTGATGTGACTTCGCCTGACACGGCTACAAAGTCAGTCGTTACCATTGTTTCGACTGCTACCCTGGAATCAGGATCCTGCCTTAGGAATTCATCTAAAAAAGCGTCTGAAATATTGTCGCAAACTTTGTCTGGATGGCCTTCGGTAACCGATTCGGACGTAAACAGGAAACTATTTGTCATAAAAATCACCCGCACTAGAGCTCGTTTTCTAGTTTGATAAACAGCACATTGTTGCCTCTCACAATAACCCTGCCATAATTTGCAATGGTCTTGCCTTCATGCAGTTCCTCGGCATCTGTCATGATCAAATTCATGTACGAATCAACATTGTCCATCTTTCCTTTGTATTCGACTTCGTTCTTCAGTCTGACTGTAACCTTCTTTTTTGTACTTTTTTGAAGAGTTGTTAAAGGTCTTTTTGCGCTGCTTGATTGAGACACCAATTATTCACTTGTTTTGGAACTTTGTTCTCTAGAATAAAAGCCTTACCTCGCAATCAGTAGTTCCGATTGTGGCCTGAAAATAAGGCAAATTGACAGATTTTTATGATCACTTGGATCTATAGGGGGAACTTTTAGCAATTTCTCCATGACAAAAAGTGCCAGGGCCGCTCAAAAGCCGTACGGACACAGGGAGCGCAAGATGTTCCAGAACGCCGTCTCGGCAGTAGGCATGAAGTTCTCTGACAGACACAACGCAATATACGATGAAACGGATGCAGCTGCGCTTCTGGCAACGATGTCCAAGGAGCGCATGTGCGCAGAACAGGCCGCAGAGATACTCCGGGACTCTGCAGGCCGCAGCCCCGGCGCCGACTGGCTGCTTGGCAAGCTGGGCCAGGTGGACTATGAGACGATGCACAAGAGGGCCGACAAGATCCTGCGCAGGACCGTCACAGACTCCATCAAAGGTGGCCTGATTGGAAAATCCCCGATCATAGCCATCGACAAGACCAAGATCCCGCGGTACGACCGCAATCCGGACATGACCCACAAGATAAAGTACAGGGGGCCGGGCACCCGCACGGCTGAGGCATACATCACTGCAAGAACAGTAGGACAAAAGCACCAGACGCACCTTGCGTGCCTTCCGGTGACCAGGGACGCGTTTAACCCCGAATTCGTGCGTAAATTGCTGCAAACCATCAAGAGAATGCACATCAGGCCGCAGATGGTCCTGATGGACAAGGAGTTTTACTCAGTTGACGTACTCAACACGATAAATAATGCAGGATTGCGGTTCATGACTCCTGCAGTATGCACCAAGGGAGTTGAGAGGGCCATACAGGAGCACATAGACGGGCACAGGGATGCAGTCAGCAAGTATACCATATCCTCTGGCAGCAGCAAGATAAGATGCAACCTGATAATACTGGAAAGGGAGGATAAAAACAAGAAAAAGTTCCACATCGCCTTTGTCACCAACATGACCAACTGCATGCCGGAGGATTTGTTTGAGCTTCCCGAGGAGTACCGCAAGAGGTGGGGAATAGAGACCGGATACCGGGACGTCAAGAGGGCCATGCCGCGCACCTGCAGTCGGAACGATGCCATAAGACTCATACTGTTCTACCTGTCGCTTGGAATGTCTAACATCTGGATGATCGCAAGATCATGGTGCAAAAAAAAGAAGATCAAGCTCAAGGTGCTGCTTGCCCGGATTATAAGATGGTGTATGAGACCATGGAACAAAAAGCCCCCCGATCCGGGCTAGGGCAGGCCGGGGTCACAATCGGAACTACTGGCAATAATCTCGGTTCCAAACCCCTTAAATTTTTTCTTGTTTTTCTAGTAATTGCCGCATGATTTCAACTGGAATTCAAAAATTAGATGGACTTTTGTCAGGAGGAATTCCTCCGGGAATCCTGGTGGATGTTTTTGGAGCAAACAGTACGGGCAAAACCCAATTTTTAATGCAATTGTGCATTTCGTGCATTATAAACGGCGGGAGGGTATTGTACGTTGACACAACAGGAAATTTCAGGCCTGAACGAGTAATTGGGCTGCAAAAAAAATTTAATTCAGTCTCGGTCCCCCTCACACAAATCTCCGTTTCTAGAGTCACAAACACCCATGAACAGATTAATTCATTAAAATTTTTTGATACCAGCTATTCACTTGTTGTTATTGACAACATTACAGATCTTTTTTCATATGAATACCAAAAAGAGGAACACGTTTATGAAAAAAATTCAGCATTCATGAAATACATGAACAGTCTATCAAAATTTTCCTCAACAAATAAAATTCCCGTTGTATTGACAAATATGGTTAGAGCAATAGACGGAAATGAAATTGAAAACATGAAAGCTGCAATCAGCCCCTACACTCATGTCAAAATTCATCTGTTAAAAAGAACGAAATCCTATTCTGGAACAGTTTATTGGGCTTTAAATCAAAACTCGTTTAATTATCAAATTCACGAATTGGGACTGTCTGATGCTGAAGATATTTAACATCCTAATCTAAATACCATCAATGGCTGGAATTTTTGATTCTATACCAATTATTACAGTTGCGTTGTTTGCACTTGGCCTAGTCGGTGTAATTGTTTATGAAAGATCGCGCTCAAACCCGACAGAAGAACCGGATTCTTGATTCGTTGTTTGGGGATTTTGGGTTTTCAAAACTTACTGAAATCCAACACAAGGCTTCACCCAAAATCCTACAAAAAAAAGATTGCCTAGTCATTGCCCCAACCGGTTCTGGGAAAACAGAGTGCTCTGTAATCCCGATCTTTTCGCTGTTGAAAAAGTCAAAGCAGCCTGGAAAAATAAAAGCACTATACATCACACCGTTACGTGCATTGAATAGAGACGTATTTAGAAGAATTACAAAATATGCCCATTCCAACGGCTTGAGAATTGAAATTAGACATGGTGATACGTCCCAAAAGGACAGAAAGAGGATCACTGAAAATCCCCCGGATGTCCTGATTACGACTCCTGAGACCCTGGTAATCTTACTGACTCAAGTCAAAATGCTAGATGCGTTGTCTGAGCTTGAATGGGTTGTTGTAGACGAAGTCCATGAGTTGTTGTCCAGCGAGCGAGGCTCACAGCTTTCTCTGAGCATGGAACGCCTGGAATTTAATTCAAGGTTCCCTCTGACAAAAATTGGCTTGTCTGCAACTGTGGGTAATTTTGATGAAGCGGCAAAATTTGTCGTAGGCACAAAAAGAACCTGTGAAATTATCAGAGATACGTCTGTCAGAAGGTATGACGTTGAAATAAAGTTCGTAGACGGGTCCATTTCTGACGTTGCACAAGGCATCGTTGACTATGTCACCGAATTGGATCTAGGCTCACCGATTCTTTTGTTTGCCAATACCCGCGGGGAATCTGAGTTTTTAGCATCTGTCTTGAAGGAAAAATCCCCCATCCCTATCGAACTGCATCACGGTTCACTGTCCAAGGAAGTTAGGGAGGAGGCCGAACTATCGCTGCGTGAGGGCAAACAAGGGATTGTTGTGTGCACCTCTTCACTCGAATTGGGGCTGGATATTGGTTCTGTCGAACTAGTCATTCATTACGGCTCGCCAAGACAAGTTTCAAAATTTGTACAAAGAATTGGCAGAAGCAGGCACAACCGCGATGCCTCTGCAAAGGGACTGATAATAACCAATAATTCTGATGATGAGTTTGAAGCACGGGCAATTCTGAACCGAATTCAAGAGGGATCAATCGAGGAACAAAAGATTCATGACAAATCATTAGACGTTCTTGCGCATCATCTGGTGGGCTTGACAATGCAAGTTGGGGAAATTCGGGTGGACAAGGCACATGATCTAGTAACAAAGGCATTTCCATTTAGAAATCTAAAGCTAGATGAGCTGATTGACGTGCTTGACTTGCTTGATTCAAACTATCTGATATTCTTTGATAGATCTAAAATGACCTTTTGGAAGAAGGGGCGCTCTTTCAAATACTATTTTGAGAACCTGTCTACCATTCCTGACATCTTAAAATTCAAGGTCTTTGACAGTGTTGGAAAAAAAATTATCGGCTCATTGGATCAGCGATTTGTTGGGGATCATGGAGACTCTGGAAATATTTTCGTCTTGAAGGGCTCTCAATGGAGAATCCTAAACACGGATGAAAAATCCTTTACCGTAAATGTCGAACCGTTCAGAGGCGGGGGAATAACAGTCCCGTATTGGGAGGGTGAAAATATTCCAATTGACCACAAAACTGCCAGAGGGGTTGGCCAATTTCGAACCAAAGTCAAAAGCGGTTCCATACGATTGTCCAACAAACTGATAGAAAATTTGCAGTTTGGGCAAGTCCCTGATGAGGACCACATCGTTGTCGAATCGAACCGATCACATGGCTCAATCGTAGTTCATTCGTGTTTTGGCACAAAAATCAACTCTACGCTATCTGCGTTATTGTCCTCCATGTTGTCCTCGCTACTGGGCTCTGTTGTTGATTCCCGCTCAGATGCATATAGAATCGCACTGTCCTGCAGCTCCAGAATTGCCGAAAAGTTATTCCTTAAAGTTTTAAAAGACGACTATGATTTATCCTCGATTGTAAGTGCGTCTCTTGCAGGCACTCACAATGTAAACTGGCGAACCTGGTGTGTTGCAAAAAAATTTGGAATTGTAGGACGCGGGGCAGTTTATGAAAGACGGTCTGCAAGATTTCTTTACGAGAGATATTCCAAGACTTCTCTTGTGCAGGAGGCATTGCGAGAACTCTTTCATGACAAGTACGATCTGGAAAACTGTAAAAATCTGCTAGAAAGCATCAGAGAGGAGAAAACAAGCATTCAATGGATGGAAGTTGACAAATTCTCTAAACTTGCCGAGCCGATCTTGGATCATACGGCAAGGTATTATTCATCCCCGGCAAATCTTGACAAGGGAATCCTCAATCTGGTGAAATCTAGGCTTGGCAAAACAAAACACCGTCTGGTCTGTGCCAGGTGTGGAAAATGGGAACGCGTCGTTCAAACAAACGAGGTCCCAAGATTAATCTGTCATTATTGCAAGGGACGCCAGATAACTGCAACCTTCTATTCGGATTATGATCTGCCAAAAATTATCCGTAAAAAACACGAGGGCAAAAAACTCACACCTGATGAACGGCGCAAGTTTGATCGTGCCTGGAAGGTATCTTCCTTGATAGAAAATTTTGGAAAAACTGCAATTGTTGTAATGTCCGGTTATGGCGTGGGTGCTGATACGGCTGCACGAATTCTAAGGAACATGGTTGACGAGGAACATCTTTTCAAGCAAATCTATGAAGCTGAACGGCAATATGTGGTTACCAGGGGTTTTTGGGACTCTTAGCTTTTCCTTCTTATTTTGGAAAATGACGTTAGGACCAGTTCGACTCTGCCTTCCAAACCGGCTTTTGCATTAATGCCGGCAATTGAAATTATCTCGCCTGATTGGCATTTGTCAATTAGTCTGGCCTGGTTTCTCCAACCTTTCACCCAGATCTGACCGGTGTCGTCTTCTACAAACATCTCCGATAGTGCAATTGATTCGCCTGACTTTGTTTGCACCTCTCTCCTTTCTGGAGCCTTTAAGACGATGGCTTCAATACAGTATGTCTCATCGACTTTGACATCATTAATTTTTGTGCGAATCTTTGAAAGTGTGGGTATTGATTCATCATTGTCCAGTTTTCGTACAAACGAATCGTCGTTTAACGTAACTGAATTTCCGTGAACTTTTGACGGCATGCATTCGATTACGTCTCCTTCGGCACAAATTGAGGTTGAATCTGCAAAGTCGCTAATGTTGAATAACTTCCTGTTGCTGTCAACCCCGAGAACCATGTTTCTTCCGTTTTCAGTCGGGGTGATGGAAAGAACCCTGGTGACAATCGGTTCTGTCTCCTTTCCTCCCTTAATATCGATGATAGTTGCATCGTCTCCGTGAATTTCTAAACCCTGATTTCCGTTCTTCACATTGACACCTAATAGTCTGGTCTTGGCATCCTGAGCGATCATGTTTGGAATTGAAGACTCGTCTTTTCCCCACAGTACGACCCTCATTGCAGAGTTATCCTTGCCTTTGAGCCTCATCCTGAGTGCTTTTCTGGGCTGGCCACGTGAGTTTGTGAATTCCATTTGGCCAATCATGCCGTCAATTGTGCCTGAAACCACAACGTCTTTCTGTCCTTCTTGCAATTCGCTAATGTCCTTGGTGATGCTCTCAATTGACGGAATCTCGCTTGAGGAGTCGGCAGTTTCAATATTTGAGCCTGAACCGATGTTTATTGTTGGAGAGCCATCACGATCCGACTTTACATATGCCTTGATGATCTTTATCAAATCCCCCGGCTTGAGATCCTCAATTCCAGGAAGATTTGCCTTTTCATCCCACAGCTTTACGCTTGCAGTCGAATTTGAATCATAAACTGTCATGGTTCGCAAGTAAAATGGCGAACCGTCTTTTCTGGAAAATTGCTTGGAAGGGGACAGATTCAAAACCCTTGTTTCTAAAGAAACTTCCTTTGCACCTGCATACAGATCCTTTAATCCTAATTCTGTTTTGAGCGGTTCTGACAGACTCACTCCATAATCTGATGCAATGAGAAAGAGGGCCCCATGGTCAGTGAGGTAGCCTGCCCCGATTTTTTCCTTTTTCAGATTTATCTGTTCTTGGATGCCTTCCTTTGAGAGTTCTGGCTTTTGGTCAATTAATTTCTGGATTAAATCCTCCAATTCGGACAACGCAATCTTAATAAAAATATTCTCTTAATAAAAATATTCTCTTAATAATAACCAGCCAAGTGAAAAGTAAATGAGGTTTGTTGTTTTGTCCTGATATTGAGGCATCGTGCCTCCTGTCCCGCTTTTGTTTTTATCCGATTTTTTAGTACTTTTTACTTGGCTGAATAAAAATTTGTAATGTGGCCACCGGCCACCTATCCCTTGACCATCATTTGCACCATTGACGAAAAATTCTCAACCAGACCAATGCCGTGAGTCTACACGCCAAACTAGAACAAGGTGAGACTATGCTGTCTTCTTGTAGCTGCTAGAATGAAAACGGCGGCAGGGTATGCGTGGCCTCGCACAAATTTTACCGAGTTCTAAGAAACCATCCTCAAATCCCTGATCGCATTTTTTACAATCTTCCTTCTCAAAATCTGCGTTGTTTTTGCACAGCCAATCCTTATCCACAATCAGTGTCTTTTAAAATTAGGGCAGACTCTGGCGTTGTCCGGAATTTTTCCAGAAATCTACCGATAAGCTTATAGATCATAAGCGCAGGATGCGACAACCTTATGGATCATAGGATCGACGTCCCCGTATCAATGAAATCAAAGACCAACAAGAAGGAATCCAAGAAGGAATCCAAGAAGGAATCCAAGAAGGAATCCAAGAAGGAATCCAAGAAGGAATCCAAGAAGGAATCCAAGAAGGAATCCAGCAAGACCAGCAAGAAAAAAAAGTCAGAGTACACGAGACCTCCGGAATACTATGCCGAGTACGAGAAAAAAAGGAGAGAGGACAGCAAGAGGTGCGGCATCGGAATCAAAAAGATCCGCAAGATCCTCCTGTCCCTCCTCCATAACACAGAGCAAGAGGATGAAATTCCCTATCTTCTGTGCGTACTCGACATGGAGTACCGCGGAAACTCGTATCGCAGACACGTCGAATACATGGAGTCGAATCCTGGTTCAACTAACATGTACGGGCTCAAAAAGGTTCCGGCCAAGTCGACACTGCATGATGCAGCCGTAAGGATAGCTGCCTGGGACAAGTCGGTGCTAAGATCGGTACTCTCAGAACAGGCAGGCGCAGACGCCAGGGGAACGTTGCTTGGCGACTCTAGCGGTTTCTCCATAATGAGATACCACACATGGGAGGACGCAAAGAAGGGCGTCATATCCAGGCAGATGTTTGCCAAGCTGCACATACTGTTGGCCCCGCACGGCAAGATTGCCGCCTGCGAGGTGACGCCGGGCGAATTCCATGATTCCCCGGTGTTCCGTAACGAGCTGCTACCGCAGGTTCCCAACGGCACAGGACACGTGATCCTGGATGCCGCATACGACTCGTATGAGAACTGCAGGGTCATAGCCGACGGAGGCAGAACCCCAGTGATATGTCCGCGTATAGGATATACGGTTCACGGGTTCAACGCCCGCTCCAAGATGCTAAGATGGCACAAAAAGGACCCCGAGGGATTCGAGAAGACGTACCACCAGCGCAGCCTCGTTGAGTCGGCCTTCTCGTCGATAAAGGCAAGGTTTGACTCCACGGTGCGCGCCATGTCGCTTCCGATGCAGTCGCTCAGGCTTACCCTCAAGGTATTCTGCTACAATCTGGTCAGCTAGGATCCATAATGCCGGTACGGTGGAATCGTCCGGCTAGCGGATGCTATGCAGTATGACGTCAAAACACGGGCCATAACTACACAATGCGGGCCGGAGTGCGGATTCGTCTCTATGTTTGCAGTCATTGCGCCATGATTTTGTACAAATCTCCCCGGAAATCACGTCCTAAAATCACGATTCCGGACAACGCCGCAGACTCTCATTAGGTAAATTAGTAAGAAGATCGCAGTTTTCTTGTGCCTTGTATTGAAATTAGCCATCTGTCCAAGTCATATGGGGGCGTTTTTGCAGTTGACAACATTGATCTCTCCGTTGAATGCGGACAAGTTTTCGGATTTCTGGGTCCCAACGGAGCCGGAAAATCCACTACCATCAAACTATTGACCACGCTTATTCGGCCTACCTCAGGCTCAGTGTCCATACTTGGAATAGATGCGGTGAAAAACCCCCTCCAAATCCGTCATAAAATTGGAGTGGTTCTTCAACAGCCCAGCTACGAGCCCACCCTCTCTGTGGAAAAATCTCTTGACAAGTACGGAATGATGTGGAATGTTCCAAGAGATGAAAGGAAAAAAAGAGTTGAGGAACTGCTAGCTGACTTTGATTTGAAAGAAATCCGTAAAAAACGAAATGAGGATCTTTCCATAGGACAACGTAGACGTGTCCAAGTTGCAAGAGAGTTCATGCATGATATGGATCTTTTGTTTTTGGATGAGCCGACAGTTGGCTTGGATCCCAACACAAGACAGAGCCTTTTGGATTACCTGAAAAATAAAGTAAAGACGGGACTGACAATCTTCTATACCACCCATATTTTATCAGAGGCCGAACACCTCTGTGATAAAATCGCTATTATAGACAAAGGAAAAATCGTGACCGTTGATACTCCAGACGCATTAAAATCAAAATTTGGAAGTGAAAAGACCGTCAAAATTCATCTAAACGAAGAAAGAAAAGAGGTTGCCTCATTTCTGTCAGGCATTGAAGACTGTAAAATTGATTTTAACAACGGAACTACCATTGTCATTCATTCCGAAAGATCCGAATACGTCTTGCTGCAAATCTTGAAAATTTTGAATGGCAGGGGCATTGAGATAGAGGACTTGTCTGCAGTACCGGCAAATCTTGAAGAAATATTTCTAAAAATGGTAAGAGAAAATGCATCCGATAGTCAGACTGGTAAATAGAAACCTCACAATCTCTCTAAATCCGGGATTTTTAACATGGCAGGTAATTTTTCCGTTAATCTACATTTTTGTAGCAGGATTTGCTTATGCGCCCCTGATACAAAACGTTCCGTTGGGATCCAGGGATTTGGATTATCCTGCATTTCTTGCATCAGGCATGATTGGATTTAACATAATGAACAGCACTCTTGTGTCTGGAATAATAATTTGGAATGATAGGCGTCATGGAATGTTTGAACAAATAATGTCCGGCCCCTTTACCAGGGGCCATTACATTCTTAGCAATATCTGCACTATAGGAATAGTCGGGCTGGTAAGCGCATCGCTAATTGTAGTGGTAGGCTATCCTGTATTCTTTGACTCGATCGAATTTTCACTAATCACAATGCCGTTGATTGTTTTTGGGGCAGTAACCGGTTCGGTTTTATTTGGATCTCTGGCTTCCATCATCTCGACAAGACTGCGTTCAAGCGAGGGATTCAACGTAATTATTAACACTGTTTTTTTGTTTTTTGCATTTGTAAGTACGGCGTTTTATCCTGCAGAAGGCGTGCCGGAACCTTTACGTTCAGCTTTCTATCTGAATCCCTTGACTTATCTGGCTGACGTGATTCGGGCAGGAATTTTTAGCACATTTACGGAATTTGTATTTTATGAGATGATTGCTCTTTTAGTAATGGCTGCCGGATTGCTTGTTGTGGCGTCTAAATTACTAACAAAACTTGATTTCTGACTTTACCTGCTGTTGGTAAAATTTTCATACATCTCATTTATTTTCTTGACAATCTGGAGATCTTCATAATCCACTAAATTTAGATTTGGTATCACACAGTGTCCTCCGATAATGCCCGGATAGATCTTTGGCCTGTTTCCCAAATTTTCATGAATCTCATCTGCAAACTTCCACATTTCATCAAAATCTATTCCTTCCTTTTCACATATCATTTTTGTAATCTGAGCATAATTGATTAGCCATCCATAATATGTCGTATCGACCAAAACTTTTGCCAATTCGGCAGTCTTTGTATCTGACATCCATTTGACTTTTTCAAACCTTTCTACAAGATCTTCCTTGATTTTGGAGTCAATTTCATCCTTTTCTGAAGCTACAAACTTGGAATATCTTTTGATATCATCTAAAAACCTCCTATGGACTCCTCTTACCGGCGAATACAATACGGGAACACTGAATTTTTCCTGGATTTTTTTCGTGGTTCCGGGCCTTACAGTCGAATGTATCACGATATTTTTTACGCCTCCAATTTTTTTTGCCCAGTCTTCAACAATGCCTTCAAAGTCTGATAGTTCACCTGGAAGGCAAACATGCAGATATTCTGGGGCATCGACAATCTCATTGCCGGTGAAGTTCTTGCACCTTGCAGGTTCGGCATCGATTCCAACACAGTCAATTCCCCTTTCTTCAAGAAGATCAAACAAAGTTTCTCCCACTTGGCCCATGCCTAAAACAACGTCAGTCAATCCGATTTCTGGAAATATTCCGTTCTATATTCGTGTTTTAATCATTTTTTAAATAAAGTAGCCCGAGGCAGATTCGAACTGCCGTCACGGGCTCCAAAGGCCCATATGCTTGACCTCTACACTATCGGGCTGCCGCTAAATCGAACACGCCAGCTCCCTTAATGAACTTTTTATTAGAATCTCCGTATTTTGCAAATCTCTAACTGATTAATCTGTCCAATTTCTGGATGGGATCTTCCATTTTGGAACGAATTACTCTTGCCTGTCTCTGACCGTATTTTTTAGAACTTTTCAATATTTTTTCAATATTTTTACAAATTTTTTGCGGATCTGTCTCTCTTATTGCTATGCGGTTTTTAACCAAATACTTTTCTATAAAGTTTGGCACTGCGTTGTATGAGATTGTCGGAACTCCCAACAATGCAGATTCTGCCGTCATTGTTCCTCCCGAACCAATAAAAACATCCGTATCCTCCAAAACATTCTTTCCATCAAATGACATTTTAATTACCCTGGCCCTGTCTCCCACAATTTTTTGAAGATTGGAGATTTGATTCGGATATCTTCCTAAAATTACTATGTTCTCACCTCCAAAATCAGTAATTATTTTTTTAATGATTGGAACAGTCTTATCTGATTTTGATGTGTAGGACGCTTGCTCTTCTTCTACTCTGATCAAAATATTTTTTTTGCCGTTTTTTCTAAATGGGGTTTTCTTATCTTTGATGGCCTTCCTCTTTATTGTTACATAGGCGTCAATTGCTTTGTAGGGAATGATGTTTTTCTCACTAATTCCAAACTTTGAAAACTCTTTTTTTGGTATTACTGAGGGAATCAACAGCTTTTGAATCAATGGAATGGTCAGCCTCATTACCGCATCTGCATGTGGGGAATCACAAAACACTATGTGTCTTATTCCTAATCCAAAAGAAATTCTTGAGGCTTCCGGAGAACCAAAACTTATGGCTGTTTCTGGTCCAAATGCCTTGATTTTTTTGGTCATTTTTTGCATTCTTTGTATGCTTGACTCTAATTTCCCAAGATTGGTATGTGTGTCGTGTTTTCCAATGCTTACCAGGCTAAAACGACGAATTTTGGCCAATTTTGAAACTTCTTCATAGTCCCTTGATGTGCACAAAATCTTGTGTTTTTTACCCAATTTTCCAACTATCGGCTCAGCAAACAGCAATTGTTTTGGGGTGAGAATATCTATCCATATTTTCAATTATTCTCCTAAATTTGACAAGTTCAATAAGTTTTTCTTACTCCAATACATAGCCGAAGTAAGTATCATGGGGAGAAGGGCAAAAGTTGTTGTTTATGGATTAAGTACTGAGGGATATGCAATTGCATCTCAAATGGCAATCAAGGGTGCAGATGTGTATATTATTGACGAATCAACCCCTTCTGCAATCTCTTTAAAC
The DNA here is from genome assembly GCA_965214775.1 of Candidatus Nitrosopumilus sp. GTDB lineage: Archaea > Thermoproteota > Nitrososphaeria > Nitrososphaerales > Nitrosopumilaceae > Nitrosopumilus. Next base: position 1,338,479 of record OZ243974.1, read on the forward strand.
CCTGAAATTGCCAAAACGTATCCGAACGTCTCTTCCCTAAAAGAGGATGAGCCGTTACTGGCAATGGAACCAATTGACGTTGCCGTCTCCAAAGCTCAATATCTTTTCTTTGCCCCGAGAATTCGAAAAACTGGCCAAGACATTAAAACTGAAATTTATTCAAAATTCAAAGATGCGGCATCCCCATTAAAAAAGAAAAGTTCCGTAGTCTTTACCTTACCTACCGGCTTTGGCGGAAACAACGAAAATATCTCTTTACTGGAACATGTCACTGGTTTTAAAGTAGGAAAACAAATCTCATACTTTTATTATCCCCTGGATGATCCTGCCCAACAACCAAAAATCATAGGCTCATTTAATGGAAAAGAGGATTCAGCACTTGCTGAATTGTTAAGAACTGACAAAAAAGAAAAAAAATTTGTTGCGATTTCTTCATCAGAACGTTTTTACGCAATTGATGTTCTTTCGAGATTTTCTAGCCTATGCAGTGTTTTGGAAGTTTGCAAGTACGCACAAGATGACATTGTAAAAAATGATTTCTCTTCAGATGATTTCCAAAACATCTTTCTAGATAACATGGTTGGGGGCATGTTTGATCTCAGGTCATTGCGCTCATCTTTTGAAGGTGCTAATACCTTGATCTATTTGGTCAATGTAAGCCTAAAGGGAATTGACGGATACATCAAACGTCTGATTGATCAAATCCGCTCTACATTAAAGAAAAACGATCTAAAAGCTAGTAGAACCAAGATTGTATTGTCATGGACTCTGGATCAATATTCGATGCGGGGTGACAAAATCGAGATGTTGGAAAACCTAAAATCAAGATTGCGAGATTATATCGGAGATGTTGAAGCTTATGAAGATCCAAACTTTGATCTATTCCATTCAGAGAAAACAGTAATTGTGGTAGCCTGCTCTCAAAATGATTTTGATCATATCGAAAAAACAAAACAAGACCCTAATTTAATCATAGTAAAGGCAAATCATTTATGTGAAACCATTCAACAATAATTTAAATTAGCTTTTGAAAAAATTCGTACTATGACTGAAGAAGAAAATTCTGATGAAATTCCTGTCAGTGTTGTTTCAAATGACAATGTGGATGAAGAGAAGGAGAAGAATCTCCAGTCTTCTGAAAGTGATTGTGAGAAAATATCTAAAGAATTAGAAAATGTAAAAGAAAAAAATGCTGAATATGAGGAAAAACTTAAACACGTTTTGGCAGATTTTCAAAACCTGTCAAAAAAAACCCGGTCCGATATTGAAAACGGCGTTAACGCAAAAGTTGATGAGTTTATTTTGGATTTCTTGGAAATTTATGACGATTTTGTTAGGGCAAAACAAGTTTTTGCCAAAAGCGACGTTGACACTGAAGGATTGGATGGAATTCTAAAAAACATGGATTCTTTGCTTGTAAAATATCAAGTTAAACCCATCGATGCACTGGGAGAAATTTTTGACCCAAACTATCACGAGGCTATATCTGTCATCAATGACGGTGATTTGGATGATGGTACCATCACTAGGGAGATCAGGAAAGGATATATTTCTCAAAGTAGGGTTATAAGAGCGACATTAGTAGAAATTTCAAAAAAAGGGTGATAAAATATGGCTAAAGTTATAGGAATTGATTTGGGAACTAGTAATTCTGCTGCCGCAGTGATGATGGGCGGCAAACCAACTATTATTCCAGCCGCTGAAGGCGCCACAGTGGGCGGAAAGGCATTCCCGTCTGTTGTTGCATTTTCCAAGGAAGGCGAATTGCTAGTTGGCGAGCCGGCAAGAAGACAAGCGGTAACTAACCCTGATAATACAGTTGTTGCAGCTAAAAGAAAAATGGGCTCTGATCATGTTTTTAAAATTCAAGATAAAGATTACAAGCCTCAACAAATATCCGCATATATTTTACAAAAAATCAAAAAGGATGCCGAAGCATTTGTTGGAGAACCTGTGGAGAAAGCTGTCATTACCGTTCCTGCATATTTTGATGATAACCAACGCCAAGCAACAAAAGATGCCGGTACCATTGCAGGCTTGGATGTTGTAAGAATAATTAACGAACCTACTGCTGCATCTCTTGCATTTGGATTGGACAAGGCAAAAGAAGACATGAAAATTTTGGTTTTCGACTTTGGCGGAGGCACATTAGATGTGACAATTATGGAAATGGGCGGAGGCGTATTTGAAGTAATGAGCACATCTGGTGACACTCAATTAGGCGGCACTGATATGGACAAGGCAGTTATTGATTTCATTGTAGATGAATTCAGGAAAAAGGAAGGTGTAGATTTAACACAGGATTCCACTGCAATGACAAGAATCAGGGAGGCAGCAGAAAAAGCCAAAATTGAATTATCTACAGTTATGGAAACCGATGTCAATTTGCCATTTATTGCTCATGATCCTTCTAGTGGAGCAAAGAATCTAGAATTGAGAATTACTAGAGCAAAACTTGATGAACTAATTGGGCCAATCGTTGACAGCTGCAAGCCTTCGATTCTCAAATCATTGGAAGATGCAAAGATATCTCCATCTGACATACACAAAATTGTGATGGTTGGAGGCCCAACTAGAATTCCTCTGGTAAGAAAATTTGTAAGTGAGGTTATTGGCAAAGATGCCGAATCCGGCGTTGATCCAATGGAGGCAGTTGCTATGGGTGCTGCAATTCAGGCTGGTATTATAGCAGGTGATGTTGCAAGCGATATTGTCTTACTTGATGTTACGCCTCTTACCTTGGGCATTGAAACCCTGGGAGGTGTCAGGGAACCCCTAATTGAAAGAAATACGACAATTCCTGCTTCTAAAAGTAAGGTTTTCACTACAGCAGCTGACAATCAAACTGCCGTAACGATTCATGTTGTTCAAGGCGAACGTCCAATGGCAACAGACAATGTTTCTTTGGGGAGTTTCAATCTGACTGATTTGCCACCTGCACCACGCGGCGTTCCACAGATTGAGGTCAAGTTCGATATTGATGCTAATGGAATCATAAATGTAACTGCAAAAGATCTTGGAACTCAAAAAGAAGCCAAGATAACAATCGAATCTTCTTCAAAACTTTCTGAAGAAGAAATTGAAAAACTAAAAGAAGATGCTGAAAAATTCTCTGATGAAGACAAGAAAAAGAAAGAAAAAATTGATCTCAAGAACGAAGCCGAGAGCTATATCTACACTACAGAAAAACTAGTCAACCATGACTTGAAAGATAAAATTTCTCAAGAACAAGGAATCAAGGTAACTGATGCGGTAAAAGAGGTTAAAGAAGTTCTTGATAGGGAACCTGAAGAATTAAAGCCAAAGCTTGAAGCATTGCAAACTCTTGTTAATGAAATTACAACTGAACTTTACAAAAATGCATCACCTCCACCGGGCGCTGAAGGCCAGCCGGGCGCTGAAGGCCAGCCGGGCGCTGAAGGCCAGCCGGGCGCTGAAGGCCAGCCGGGCGCTGAAGGCCAGCCGGGCGCTGAAGGCCAGCCGGGCGCTGAAGGCCAGCCGGGCGCTGAAGGCCAGCCGGGCGCTGAAGGCCAGCCGGGCGCTGAAGGCCAGCAATCTAATAAACAGACATCAGAATCTTCTTCTAATGAGAATAAGACCAACTGATTTTTCTAATCCCTTAACTGATATTCTATTGATAAAGTGATAATTTATGGCAGCAAAACGTGATTATTATGAAGTATTAGGAGTCTCCAAATCTGCTTCATCTGATGAAATCAAAAAACAGTATAGAAAATTGGCGTTAAAATTTCATCCTGACAGAAATAATTCCTCCGAATCCGGAGAACATTTCAAAGAAATTTCCGAAGCCTATGCAGTATTGTCTGATGCCGAAAAAAGGCAAATCTATGATCAGCATGGTCATGCAGGAGTGGATGGAAGATACAGCAGTGAAGATATCTTCCAAGGAGCACGCGGGGATTTTAGTGACATATTTGGCCGCGGAGGAGGAGGTTTTGAATCTGTCTTTGAATCAATATTTGGCCGCGGCGGCGGAGGCGATTTTGGATTCAACCAGCAGCGCGGTTCTGACATTCTCTATGAGACATCTGTATCACTGGAGGACGTTCTTCATGGTAAGCAAATGGAAATTGATTTACAAAAGCAAATTGCATGTGGAGTTTGTCAGGGCTCTGGATGCAAACCGGGAACAAACAAGAAAACATGTGGTTCTTGCAACGGTCACGGACAAGTTCGTCAAACCAGGAATATGGGATTTGCATCCTTTGTAACTGCAGCTCCTTGCTCCTCTTGCAGAGGTCAGGGATCAGTAATTGAAACTCCGTGCGATGACTGCAAAGGACAAGGAAAGAAAAAGGGCTCCAAGAAAGTCACATTTGCAATTCCGCCAGGAATTGATTCAGGAGATTATACGGTACCTAATGAGGGCAACGAGGTTCCAAACGGCTCAAACGGTGATCTTATCGTCAGAGTCAGAGTTCAACCTCACCCTCAATTCAAGAGAGACGGCAAAGACATCTTTTATGATCATGACGTTTCTATGGTTGATGCAGCCCTGGGCTGTGACATTGTTGTGCCTACGCTGGAAGGCCATGAAAAAATAAGGGTAGACTCTGGCAGTCAGCCTAACACCATAATAAAACTAAGAGGAAAAGGCGTTTCTCACGTCAATTCTAGAGGAAAAGGCGATCAATATGTCAGGATTGTAGTAAACATCCCTAGAAAACTCAACAAACATCAAAAAAATCTTCTTGACGAATTCCAAAAATCTTCCGAGTAGATCAAACCATGAAAATTGCACTAGATGTTGACGGGGTTCTTGCCGACGTTATCGTCTCTTGGATTGAACATAACAACAAATTTCGTACCGAAATTTTAAAACACGAGATAACTGACTGGGATTTTTGGAAAAAATTCAACATTAACCAATATGACTTTTATGCCGAATTAAGCAGGTGCTGGGAAAATTGGCCCAGCATTCCGCCTACGGAAACAAAACTATCTGATTTCACAAAGAGCATTTCTGAAATAGGGCAGGTAGACATTGTTACTGCTAGAGAACGGTCAACTGATTTTTTTGTAAAAGACTGGCTAAGGCACCATGAGATTTCCTATGAAAATTATGTTTCTGTAGCTAGCGGACCGATGAAAGCTGATTTGAACTATGACGTATTTATCGATGATTCCCCTCTAAACACCGTGAAAATTTTACAGAATCAAAAAAGAATTTTTCTTTATGATCAACCATGGAATCAAGATATTGCTGATGAGAGGATTCATAGAATTTCAAGCCTGTCTCAAGCCATTGAACAGCTCAATCAGGAACAATCCTTCTGACGTTGATCTGATGTCCGCTTCTTACATGACTTGCATGTGTGGTTTTGAGCAATTCATCGATTTTGTCGTCATTATAGAACTTGACATTATAACGTCCTAGAACCTTCTTGCAATTTGTACAGTATACCTCCCTGAATTCCATTTTTTCACCTTTGTAATCTGCTTTATCTTCCAGCATAATAAAGAAACTTATTCCAGACTGCAAAATTTTATGATGCGGGAGTCGCCCAGCCTGGCCAACGGCGTAAGGTTCAGATCCTTATCTCTTAGGAGTTCGTGGGTTCGAATCCCACCTCCCGCATAATTACAATTTTTTTTGAATGTTTTTCATTAAAAGCCTGTTTACAGTCTCACCAGACGCCTTTCCTCTTAGTTCCTTCATGAGTATTCCCATTAGTGGGCCTATGGCCCTTTCCTTTTGGTTCTTTATCAACTGCTTGTTCTTGTCAACTATTTCCTGAACGATTTTTTCTATGTCTGATTCATCTACTGCTTTTATAGATGATGCCTTCATTGCATCTTCAACAGTGCCTCTTGATCTTCCAGACATTATGTTCTCAAATATGATTTCAATTGATTCTTTTGCAATTTTTCCTTTCTCTAAAAATTCAAACGCCTTTACAATCTGCCGGCTTTTTAATAATTCTGTGTCCAGACCGTTTCTTTCCAAGTTTGTGATTGTTGAACAAAATATCGATGCTACAAATGTCGGATTTACCTTTGATTTTTCCAGAATTTTTTCAAATAAATTGATATACTTTGAGTCAAAGATCTGCTCTGCCAACTGCAAGTTCAGACCGTGTTTTGTCTGCAATTCCTCTAACGATTCATCCCATGATTTTGGAATGTTCCTTATCGACTCTTCCAGTTCATCTTTAGAAACAATGATTGGAGGGATATCCGTTTCAGGATACATTCTTGCTGCACCCGGTCTTGGGCGAAGAAACTTTGTCTGGCCTTCTTGCGTAGCTAGTCTGGTATCGGTGGGAATTCCATGATTTTTGATATGCTCTATTCTTAGAACTATTTGATCGGTAACAACCTTCGTTTTTTCCTCTGGACACGCCAAGATGAGAAACCCGTCTGTTTCCTTAATTTTCATGAACTCCCTGATACTGTCAATGTCTGTCTGCTTGAGGCCGTAGTTTGGAAGCTCATCGGAGTGAAAGATTCCTCCGATTCCAAAAAATCTAACCAGTTCTGCCACCTCCTTGCCCAACCGGATTCCCTCATATGGCGAAAAGCCAAATAATCCTGCCAGATTTTTGAATGAAATTCCGGCTATCTTCTGTCTTTTCTTTATTGCGTTCTGAATGATCTTTGAGTCACATTTAGAAAATAACTCGGTAATGTCTCTTCTATCCTCATTTGCATTATGCATCCATTCCCTTCTCCGAAGTTCTTTAGAAATTTTCAAGAGTCCGTGCTGCCTCATTGCTTCGTATTCTACAACTTTTTGCAATTGATCTAACTGCTGGACTCCTTTGACTTCAATTACGATTCCCCCGTCTCGAATTGAAACATTGACATCCTGTCTGATTGACCCTAATCCCCGTCTGACTTTTTTTGTGCTTCTGAGAATTCTTCCTAGCGCCAATGCGACTTTTTTAACGTTTTTTGGATCTGCTTCAAAAGGCTCTGTGGCAATTTCGACTAGTGGAATTCCCAGCCTTTCTAATCCGAACTTCCTAACAGAACCCTTGGTCCCCAAATTTTTTGCAGCATCTTCCTCAAGACATATTGATTGGATGCCGATTCTATCTTCTCCGGTCTCAAAACTTCCGCCTTGCGAAATGAGCATGGTTCTTTGAAAACCAGCTGTATTTGAACCGTCTACAACCGTCTTTCTCATCGGATAAATCTCGCCAAATACATTGGAATTCAGTGCAGATGCTATTACTAGCGCAATTTTTTTGGCATCTGCATCCAATTCGTGTGGCGGCTCTTCATCTTGTTCGACAAGACAACTGCTTTCAGGATTTCCAAAGTAAACAATGGACTTTGATTTAGATTTTTCAAACAGTGCAGCCGGATCATACTCTCCCAGCTCACTTTTTGCGGCTCTTAATTTCCTTTGAAATCTAATCGAATACTCCTCAGTCTCTATTGGTTCACAATCACAAAATAATTTTTTATTGGTGGCCAACTGCTGGTGTATTTCCAATCCTACCCTGACTCCTAAATCATTTATTTTAACTTCGGTCAATTACTGCCTCCTCCTTACTTTGATATTTCTGAAGCAATGTTCTGCAACATAATTCTCTTTATTTCATCAGAACTATCATAGTTTCCAGCTGCCCACATTGCCTTGACTAGAGCAACTTCCGGAATCATATTTTCAAGGGGAATTATGCCCAGATTCAGCAAATCTCTTCCACTTTCATATACTGTCATTCTGACTCTGCCATCAATGCATTGTGACGTCATGCCCAAGAAAATCCCTTTTTGATCTGCTTTTTTGATTGATTCATACATTACTTTTCCAACGTGACCCAACCCGGTCCCTTCGAAAATAATTCCCCTGACTCCTGAATCAATTATTTGTTCCAGACCTTGCGGATCGTATCCTGGATGATATTTCACTAGCGCAACCTTTGTACTCAATTTAATTTTCGGCCGAAATTCTTTTGTTGAGAAAAATTCTTTTGTCAAGTTCGTTTGAATTTGTTCTTCTGTAATAACAAAAGCTGGATCACCCCCTATGGTTTGAAACGCGCCTCTTTTACTAGTGTGATTTTTTCTCACCCTGGTTCCAATATGACAGGCTATCGTATTGTCATTTTCATCTTGGTGCATAACAACGTACACTCCTCTGGCCTTGGTTTCTGTAATGAATTTTGTTGCGCCGATTAAATTTAATGCGGCATCAGACGATGCTCTGTCTGAAGATCTTTGTGAACCGACAAGTACTATTGGAATGGGAAATCCTGCTAATGCAAATGACAAAAATGATGATGTATAATGCATTGTATCTGTTCCATGCGCAACGATTATTCCTGAATAATCTGATTTTTCAAATTCTTTAATCTTTTTTGCAATTTCCAACCAATTTTCTGGCATGATGTTTTCAGAGTATTCTGATAAGAGAACTTTGGAATCCATGTTTGCAATTTCAGAGAGTTCTGGAACAGACGAGTTTAATTCTTGGGCAGTCAACACCGGAGTTACCGCGCCTGTTCTATAATCTACTCTGCTTGCTATCGTCCCGCCTGTAGAAAGTAGCAAGACCTTTGGCAATCCTCCCTTTTTTAAAATCTGTTCAGGTGTTGGAATAATTTTTTTCGATTTTTGATATTTTTCCACTCTTTCAATTTTTGCAATTTCCAAACCTACGTTGTACCCGCTTTTGAGCTTGATCACAACGTGTTGATCACCACCACCCTCATATCTTGGCATTATGATTCCTGAATACGTAAGATCATCTGAAAGAATTTTTACAGAGTCTCCCACTGAAATTTGATTGGATTCTAAAAATTCTAATGATTTTCCCTTATATCCTGCATATGCTGACATTATTGAGAAGTTATCTGTTATTTTATTAAAAGTACCTTATTCCCAGCAACTCCGATTGTGACCCCTGCCTGCCCTAGCCCGGATCAGGGGGATAAAAACAAGAAAAAGTTCCACATCGCCTTTGTCACCAACATGACCCGCTGCACGCCGGAGGATTTGTTTGAGCTTCCCGAGGAGTACCGCAAGAGGTGGGGAATAGAGACCGGATACCGGGACGTCAAGAGGGCCATGCCGCGCACCTGCAGTCGGAACGATGCCATAAGGCTCATACTGTTCTACCTGTCGCTTGGAATGTCTAACATCTGGATGATCGCAAGATCATGGTGCAAAAAAAGGAGGAGATCAAGCTCAAGGTGCTGCTTGCCCGCATTATAAGATGGTGTATGAGACCATGGAACAAAAAGCCCCCCTTTCCAGTATTATCAGGTTGCATCTTATCTTGCTGCTGCCAGAGGATATGGTATACTTGCTGACTGCATCCCTGTGCCCGTCTATGTGCTCCTGTATGGCCCTCTCAACTCCCTTGGTGCATACTGCAGGAGTCATGAACCGCAACCCGGCATCATTTATCGTGTTGAGTACGTCAACTGAGTAAAACTCCCTGTCCATCAGGATCATCTGCGGCCTGATGTGCACTCTCTTGATGGTTTTCAATAATTTACGCACGAATTCGGGGTTGAATGCGTCCCTGGTCACCGGAAGGCACGCAAGGTACGTCTGGTGCTTTTGTCCTACTGTTCTTGCGGTGATGTATGCCTCAGCCGTGCGGGTGCCCGGTCCCCTGTACTTTATCTTGTGGGTCATGTCCGGATTGTGGTCGTACCGCGGGATCTTGGTCTTGTCGATGGCCATGATCGGGGATTTTCCAATCAGGCCGCCCTTGATGGAGTCTGTGACGGTCCTGTGCAGGATCTTGTCGGCCCTCTTGTGCATCGTTTCATAGTCCACCTGGCCCAGCTTGCCAAGCAGCCAGTCGGCGCCGGGGCTGCGGCCTGCAGAGTCCCGGAGTATCTCTGCGGCCTGCTCTGCGCACATGCGCTCCTTGGACATCGTTGCCAGAAGCGCAGCTGCATCCGTTTCATCGTATATTGCGTTGGGTCTGTCAGAGAATTTCATGCCTACTGCCGAGACGGAGTTCTGGAACATCTTGCGCTCCCTGTGTCCGTACGGCTTTTGAGCGGCCCTGCCACTTTTTGTCATGCAGGAATTGCTAAAAGTCCCCCCCTATAGATCCAAGTGATCATAAAAATCTGTCAATTTGCTTTATTTTCAGGCCACAATCGGAACTACTGAACACCCTTGTACATGGTAAGTTCCGATCGACTCTCAGGCCCAACGGTAATTGTATATCACAGGATACAGATAAGATTTCATATAGCGTCTACTGAGATCGCCGGTCAAGACCCTCAATTACCTGTGACCATTGCTATATCAGTGCGCGAAGCACAGGAACACAGCAGCTCGGATATCCCCATTCAACAAATAGTGCGCGAAGCACATGCATAACGAGGAGTTGATCCATCACCCTGACTACGGCGGAGTTTTTTTATCATGTGTTCAACAAACTAGATCGGAGCACGCGTTTTTATTTTCTGTAACTTTTCTTCCGAATGTTGATCTCCACGACAAAAATCACCATGACGTTTTGCCGTAACTCCAAAATGATCCTATAGTCTCCTACACGCAGCCTATACAACGAGGAGCCAACCAGCCTAGTCGTTGCCTTGAATGGATCCTCGTATGCACATTCCAGAATAGAGTCATAAATCCATTGGCTGTACTTCTTGTCTATTTTTTCCAGCTGCCTCACTGATCTGTCTGACCATTGAACCTGCCAGACCATCTCATTCGAATCCTAGCCTTTCCTTGACCTGTTCGGACGTGTATACGCGCCCCGCCTCTATGTCCGCAATGCCTTTTGCAATTCCTTGGATTGTGGCCGGACTGAGCTCACCGTCCTCTTGGGTCATCTTTAAAAGCCTAGCGATCGTCACTTCGTAGGTCTCTTCAGGATGACTCCTTCGCTTCTTGAGGTCGTCTTTGAGCCTTTGGGAGATTCTTATTACATCCTGACCCATTGTTCAATATGGCATATTGCGGTATAAAACAATATATGACAGGTACAACATCAGATCCTATTTAAACCGCCTAGGAATCTAGGAAGTATTTGCTTGCCAGCATAAATAGGACCTGAAGTTGTACCCTGGTGCTGCGCAAGGCCATCAGGCAGTTTGGGACGTCTCTATTGTACGAAAATTAGGTCGCACTAATTTGAGGAGGATTGCAAAGGATTACTTTAGGCTTTACCGATCAAGAAAACCGATGGTTGTAAGGCTCGAGGCAAAGCAGATCAGATACGCAGTGACGCAATGTGCAGGGGGACGAAAGCCCTCGGAGGTGGCCCCGGAGATAGGCGTCACGACAAGGCACGTCCAGCGGATGTATGCCCGGTTCAGGAAGACAGGCGACACGCACCACGTGCCGCTCAAGCCGGGAAGGAAAAAGAGCGCCCCGGTTCCCGACGGGGACGTGCGCGCAGTCCTGGAGGAGTACAAACACAGTGCAGCAGGGGTGGTTCATACGGCCAAGAGGCTGCGAAGGCAACTCGATATAAGCTACTACGAGGTATACAGGATAATGAAAGAAAACGGGCTGGTGACGCCATCGGCTGCAAAATCAATGCCCAGAAAATACGTCCGCTTTGAGCGCAAATACTCCAATGCCATGTGGCACGTGGACTGGCATACCATGAAGGATCCGCGCTTTGCAGGGCTCAATTTGGTCACGTTCCTAGACGACTCGTCCAGGTGCGTGACTGGTGCGGGCCTGTTCAGGGAGGCCACCTCAGAAAACGTCGTGGCGGTCCTGCGGCAGGCCGTGGCCCAGTTCGGCGCGCCTGCCACCATACTCTCAGACAACGGCAAGTGCTTTGTCGGGGCGCGCTCGGATCCGAAGAAGAAGAAGAGTCCGCCCAAGGGCGGATGGAGGCCCACTGCCTTTGAGGAGGAGCTGCTCAACTGCGAAATCGGGCTGATAAACTCCAGGCCGTATCACCCGCAGACCAATGGCAAACTGGAGAGATTCCACAGGAGCATCGAGGAGGAGATATGGAACCACAAGAGTCTGTCTGCATACATCGACTACTATAACGAGGACAGGCTGCACTGGTCGCTTGACATCGACAACTACGAGACGCCGCTGCGGGCATTCTCCGACAGGGAGGCCACAGAAGCGATCAGGAAAAACAACCCAAGATGGATGGAGGAGGACATTGGTGATGGTGCGACATAATTTTCATATAATACAGCAGTTTGGGACGTCTGCCCAGATACTCTCAGACAACGGCAGCTGCTTTACGTCTGCCAGACGCGGTACCCTCCCTCCCCTCGAGGCAACTGGATGCCCACGCTGTTTGAGAATGAGCTACTAGAGCGTAACATCGTCCTGCTCAACTCGCGTCCGCATCCCCCCAGACCAACGGCAAGTTGGAAAGGTGATTTGAGATGCTTGAGAACGAGCTGACGCACTTTGAAAGTAGACGAGTTCATCGAGTTCTACAACGAGCGCAGGACGCACTGGTCGCTTGACATCAAACAGGGGTTGTCGTCTAATTCATCAGAATTCCTGAAAACCATTGAGATGCCATGTGGATCAGGCGTGCACAAGGGCAGAAATTCAGAAAAACGTGCAGATTGAGTCAAATAGATGGAATTAGGCGACAACTCCCATCAAACATGCAGAGACTCCCAGAATGGGTACGAGGTCACCTACCACTGCCAATCAGGCACGAATTGGCATCTGTGACTATGATTTTCACGCCTAGCCAACAGGGGGACGTGACCACATACCAGAATGGCGTTCCGGAGCCGGGAGGCCACAGAAGCGATCAGGAAAAGCGACCCCAAATGGATGGAGAAGGATACTAATGAGATGCGGAACTAATTTTCATATGAAACACGTAATCGGCACAGATCAAAAAAGTCAGGCAGTTTTTACGGCATTTTTGGTAAATACGCACAAGGTCTAATGGACTAACTACGCTAAAGGGCCCGGACGTTTTAACATAGATGGTTACCATTTTATCTGGCGGTGGTAATTTGAGAAAATTTCCAGCATGCCTGTGCAATTTTTTAATATATCCAAAAAACTTTTCCTCTTTGTCCTTTTTTCTAAATCTTCTTTTCCTTTTCTAATTTTATCAAAATTTCCCACCATGACGGCTGAGAAAAATATGATTCAAAACATTACGAGATGCATAGTCAATGTTATGATGACTATCTATAATATGATGCTACTAGTTTTTCGCCAATCTTGAGGTCTTTTTGTTCCCTTACCTTCTTTACTGCTTCCTCAAAGTGCTTCATGGTTACCTTGGCCTTGATGCTGCTTTTCTCCACATCTTTGACGTCTGGATGCTTGTCCAGGAATTCATGAATGACTAGTGAAACTGCGGTATTTGCAATTGATGAAGTGTCTGCCCCGCTCATTCCGTCTGTAATCTCTGCAATCTTTTCCATGTCTACGTCATCACCAACTGGAATCTTTTCTGCATTGATTTCCAATATCCGCCTTCTGCTTTCCTTGTCTGGATTCGGAACCTGGATGATCTTGTCAAATCTTCCCGGTCTTAGCAGCGCAGGATCGATCATGTCTGCCCTGTTTGTTGCAGCCAAGACAACTACTCCGTGCATGTTTTCCATTCCGTCTAGTTCTGTCAATAATTGGCTTACGACTCTCTCAGTCACTGCGGTTTCTCCCCCTGCCCCTCTAATCGGTGCAATGGAATCTATTTCGTCAAAGAAAACCACACATGGTGCAGACTGCCTTGCTCTCTTGAAAATCTCCCTGATTCCTCTTTCTGATTCACCGACCCATTTGGAAAGTAGCTCAGGACCTCTGACGGAAACAAAATTTGCTTCACTTTGTGTTGCAACTGCTTTGGCAAGCAATGTCTTGCCGGTACCGCTTGGACCGTGAAGTAAAATTCCTCTTGGCATACTGTGACCCAGTTTATCGTAAAGACTGGGGTATTTCATTGGCCATTCGACTGCTTCTTGCAATTCCCGCTTTACTTCTTCCAGACCTCCGACTTCCTCCCATTTGACATCAGGATTTTCAATGAACACCTCTCTCATTCCGGATGGCGTTACCTCGATGAGTGCTTTTGTAAAGTCCTCGTGATTTACTATCAATTTGTCAAGTGTCTCTGGCGGGATCTTTTCTTCTTCTAAGTTAAGAATAGGCAGTAACCTTCTCAAACATTTCATTGCTGCCTCCTTGCACAAGTATTCCAAGTCCGCGCCAACATATCCGTGGCTGATTCCTGAAATTTTATCGATATTTACGTCATCAGATAACGGCATGTTTCTGCTGTGAATTGCAAGGATGTCTTTCCGACCTTTTTTATCCGGAACCTTGATCTCGATTTCCCTGTCAAATCTGCCAGGCCTTCTAAGTGCGGGATCTATTGCATTTGGCCTGTTTGTGGCAGAAATTACAATTACCTTGCCTCTTGCCTCCAATCCGTCCATTAATGACAACATTTGAGAAACAACCCTTCGCTCCACTTCGCCGGTAACCTCCTCTCTTTTTGGTGCAATAGAGTCAATTTCATCTACGAATATTATTGACGGGGCCTTTTCCCTTGCCTCTTTGAAAATTTCTCTCAGCCTTGCTTCACTCTCGCCATAGAACTTGCTCATAATTTCTGGACCTGAAATGCTGATAAAGTGCGCATTACTTTCATTTGCAACTGCTTTGGCAAGTAACGTCTTGCCTGTTCCGGGAGGGCCATAAAGCAAAACTCCCTTTGGGGCTTCAATTCCCAGCTTTTCAAAAATCTCAGGATGCCTTAACGGCAATTCAATCATCTCTCTAACTTTCTTGATCTCATCTGTCAATCCGCCAATGTCTTCATAAGTTACTTGAGGTACGCCGCGCAGAGTCTCCCCTTTTTCAGCAATGTGGAATACTGTCTTTTGAGTAACCAGAACAGCATCAGCTGCCGGGGTTACTCCAATTACCTGAAACGTTAGCCGTCCGCCAAAGTATGGAACCATCACGTTGTCTCCTTTTATGAGCGGCACGCTTTCTAATGCATCGGCAAGATATCTCTCATCAATTGGCGGGATTGCCTCAAGTGGCGCGACTACGATTTTTTCGGCTGCAACTGCCTTGATTTTTCTGACAGAAATCGTATCCCCGATTGCAATCCCTGAATTGTTTCTGCCCAGTCCGTCGATTCTTATGATTCCTTTGCCCTCGTCTGAAGGGTAAAGCG
Organism: Candidatus Nitrosopumilus sp.; assembly: GCA_965214775.1. GTDB lineage: Archaea > Thermoproteota > Nitrososphaeria > Nitrososphaerales > Nitrosopumilaceae > Nitrosopumilus. The sequence continues at coordinate 1,353,570 of OZ243974.1, forward strand.
GCAGACATTTTGCAACCGTTCTCCTTTTACCCTTGATCTCAATCACATCGCCTGTTGAGGCATTAAGCGTATCCATCGAGTCATAATCAATTCTAGCAACGCCCCTTCCTACATCCCTGGTATATGCTTCTAGAACCTTGAGAGAAAGAGCGTTTTGACTCATACAGAAAAGCCCCGTGTCCATTTTTTATATCTTTGTGGCAATCATCCTCCTCCCCAAATTATGGCAAAGCCAAACCTGAAAATCTAATCACAAGCTTAAAATTCTCTGAGCGTCAGAAACCATCAACTTGGGCAAGAGACCGCTGGTGAGGAGAAGGGGCCGTGGAGGCAACCAGTTTAGATCTACATCTACTGGCAAAGTAGGCACCAAGGCAAACTATCCCCGTTTTCTATTGTCTGAACAACATGAAGGCAAAATCATAGATCTGGTTCATGAACGTGGAAGAGAAGCCCCTCTGGCAAAAGTCCGTTTTGAAGACGGCTCAATCTCGTTTGTTCCGGCAGTACTGGGTGCCAAAGTCGGCGAAACATTGCATTTTGGATTAAAATCAAAGATTGAGCAGGGAAATGTCATCAGTATCCAGAATATTCCTGACGGAACCGTTGTCTGTAACATTGAAAAACACTTTGGCGACGGTGGAGCAATCGTTAAATCCGCAGGAACCAACGCGACAATCTTCTCCCATGGGGAAGAAGGTGTCACTGTGAAACTGCCCTCCGGGAGATTTACTACGCTTAATCCGAAAAATCGAGCAATGATAGGAACTCTTGCCGGCGGCGGTGTCAGTGAAAGGCCGTTTATGAGTGCCGGCGGAAAGTGGAGAAATTTCAAGGCTAAAGGCAAGAAATATCCGATTGTCAGGGGCGTTGCCCAGGCAGCTTATGCCCACCCTCATGGTGGTGGCCGTCACCAGCACGTTGGCCAAAGTTCCACTGTCTCAAGGGATGCCCCGCCGGGAGCAAAAGTTGGAAGCATTGCAGCTAGAAAGACTGGCAGGGCAAGAATTAAAGAAAGAAAGTAACTTTTTTTCCAAGCCAAAATTGATTAATAGCTCGTAAAAAGACACCCTGTTGGCAAACCAGCGAATCCGCATTTTTGTAACCGGAAAGGTACAAGGTGTGTTTTTTCGTCAAGCCCTTAAGGTCATGGCCAAAAAAAATGACGTGCTTGGTTGGGTTAAAAATTTGAAAGATGGCCGGGTCGAAGCAGTCTTGGAAGGAGACAGGGAGAAAGTCGGCAGGCTGATTGAATGGGCACATGGGGGCCCGGCCAATGCCAGAGTGGAGGACGTTGAAATCAGAAATGAAGAGTTTGCCGGAGAGTTCTCAAAATTTGACGTTCTGTATTAGTGAATTTCCTCGTAAGCTTCTCTGATAATGCTTCCAAACTCTGAAATCGGCCGCTCTTTTTTTACTTGAACTGTTTGAATCGGAGCCTTTCTGTTTTTTTGGATTTTAATAACGACTCCGTCGCTTTCAGGCTGGACGTCGGCAAACCATCTAAAAGTCATTGATTTGCAGAAGACGACTCTGTGCATTCTTACGTCTTCAACAACATTCCCTCCCAATGAAAAACAAAACTCCCTGATTTCGTCAAAGAACGGCAGTATCTGAACGGGAATCTGTCTTTTAAAGTCTTCATAGCTTCGTTTGCTCCCACTCCCAAAGGAGACCATTCCTTCCATGTCTTTGCAAACAATGTTTAGAGTATAATAATGGTAGCAGATCTGCCGGTTCCACTCTAGACGGACAGCCCCATTTCAAGGCATACAAGATCCGCCACGTTGACGAGGAAGCGCGGATGCCCCACCTTAGGATTGCTCCCTCCCGGACCTCATCCCTTTCAGCGGTTCGGTCTTAGAAGTCATCCCTTCGGATAATTCCAGTCCTGCAACCGCCCGCCTCGGCGTGATTTCATTTCCGCACACCAAGCGGGAATTGCCCATCTAGGGATTTATCCGGCAGTTGCTGATCTCTGCATATAGCCGGTTTCAGAATGGGGCACGGCTGGCACCCCGATCCTACCTGCTACCACACTTTCTAAACCATGCATGTTATATTTGCATTAGCTTTGGTTCTCTCTTAATTTCAAGACCATATTACAGACTGAACATACATTTCCAGTGCATCCATTCCCACATTTCTCACAAACTGCCTTTTGTTTGTAGTTTGATTCTTTTACGATTTCAGACAGTCTGATAACGGACTGACCCAGGCTATTTTTGATGCCGCTATGATCCCTTTCCAGCGAATTTAGGAATTCCCTGATCTCTGTCCTTATTCCCTCGTTCATATGAGGACATGGCTCTGATTGAAATGGAATGTTGTTTGTAAACGCATAAAACACAACCTCTTCCTCATAAATCTCGCAAAACGGCTTTATTTTTCTAAAGGTATTGTTTGACGTATCCGGGTTCATCCACCCGATCCGGTTTGTATCCCCTGAAAGCATGTTGATTACAAATGTCTGAAGCGTATCATCCAGGTTGTGACCTGTTGCGACAACATCCGCACCTATGTCTTTTGCCGCATGATCAATTGCGCGCCTTCTTAACGTTCCACATATTGTACATGACGATGTCTTTTCGCTTTCCCTCAAATCAAGTGCCTGATCTAATGTCATATCAAAGAGATCCTTGTAAGAGTATACTTTGTGCCCGACACTTAATTTATTGCAAAACTTTTCAACAATTTCCAGTGCCTCGTTTCTGTACCCCGGAATGCCTTCGTCAATAGTTATTGCCTTGATCCTGAAATTGTGGCTGTTTGACATCTCCTGCATTATCTTTAACAGTGCCAAGGAATCTTTTCCACCAGAAACGGCAACTGCTACTGACTCGTCATTTTTTATCATGTTGAATTTTGAAATGGTTTTCGCGGTTTTTCTGACAATTGAATCTGAAAAGCACGTTGAGCATAGCTGTACCCCGGAATATTTCCTTGTGTAGGCTGCCTGATCCTGGCATCTGTCACACTGCATAAGCTAGAATGTTTTTTTTCATTAATGATTCTTTAGGTGGTGCCGGTACCATGCCATCTAAATTGTAAACCAGCCTGATTTCATATAGGACAGGGCAATATTCAGTCCAAACAATACGAGTGTAAACGCATAGATTCCCCACATTACCCCGTTTACTGCGCCGTCTGAAATTTGCTTGTCGATAATGGTGTGAATGAATTTGCCCCCGTCTAAAATTGGCAGTGGAAGCATATTGATAATCCCGATAAAAAAGGAGATCATCCACAACCACAACAAGAACATTGAGACGTTGGGATCATTCCATTCAATAAAGTCCATTACGGGCTTGTATGCAAACGTATTGTCCCTCATAATGCCAATCAAGCCCCTTTGGGGATCATCTTGTGCCGGTGTAATCTCCACATCAAAGTTTAACGGCTGTCCGTCTCTGAGAACTGAGACGTTTGCAATCTCCCCGGGACTCAAACGCGGAAAGTCTGCCGGACTTAATATCTGAATGTCATTAATTGACGTGATGATGTCATTTGCCATCAGTCCGGCTTTTTCAGCGCCGGAATTTTCTATGACTGATAATACCAAAACCCCTTCAGGCAAATCATAAAAGGTACTCAATAGCGGTTCTGGCAGTACCATTGCAAAAAACGGGTTTGTAAGCAAAATTGCCCCCAGAGCAAACGCAAAAATAACATTTGAAGTCGCTCCTGCCCCTATGACCCGAAGTTTTGAAATCTTTTTTGCCCTTCCAAACTCCTCGTCATCAGGCTCTACAAATCCTGCAAACATTGCGATAAATATTGCAAATCCCCCTGTCTTGATCCTTATTTTTTCTAATGCCGCCACGATTCCATGGGCGCCTTCATGAATGACTAGCACAATCGGGATGGACAAAAGAAAATACGTAATTGATGCCGATGATGTCAGTGTGACTCCCGGAATCAGCACTGTTAATTCTGAAAACTCGTTTTGTGCAACAAAAAAGTTTGTAACGTTATTTATCAAAAACCAAAATGCAAATCCCATCATTGCAAACCCTGCAACAACGCTTACATCGGCAAATACCCGTATGCCTCTTCTTGTTCTGCCAAGCATTTTTAGTAGTGCAGAGTTGACGCTCTTGTTTTTGTAAGTTAGGCTGTATGCCTTGATCTCAAATCCATATCTTTCAAGTTTTAGCCCCTTTGCAATCACGACAATCACGACCCAGGCAATCAAGACATAGATGATCGAATTTTGTGTAATAAAATCATGTTCCAAACTAATTGCTAATTTTTTTATTAAAGTACGCACATTTATCGGTTACTATGAAGCCGGTCATAATCATCTCAACGTATCCCGACAAAAAATCTGTGACAAAAATTGCAAGAATGCTTGTCAAAAGCAAGACAAGCGCATGCGTAAACATATCAAAAATTTCGTCAATCTATTCCTGGAATGATAAAATAGAAGACTCTTCAGAGTATCTGGCAATTTTTAAAACCACGTCAAAAAACAAAGAGTTGCTCAGGCAGAAAATAGCAGAAACCCACCCTTATGACGTCCCTGAAATCGCAGAAGTTGACGTATCCTCAGTCAACAAGCCGTATTTGGATTGGCTGACAGACTCGACAACCTAGGACTCGATGGGATATCTTAGCAGTGAAACGATTCCGCCCAATCCTGTCACTCTGAGACCGATATCTGTAGTTGCATCAACGCTGTAGATCTTTGCCCCTTTGGCCTCGGCGTCATTTAGAAAGTCTATCATTTGCTGCTCATTGTTTTCTTGAATTGCCTTGTCTGAAAATACCATGGAATCCACTGCACCCATCTGGTTTGCCGTAAAAGTTTCCTCAAACCCCATTGAAAATTTTCGACTTTTTTTGTTTGCAAGGGCCATCACCTTATCAATGATTGAAGACACCCTTGCTAGTTTACTGTCTGACATTATTTCTTTCATGACCTGTGATTTTGTAAATGTGAAAATGCCGTCTTCCCCCCCCGAGTCTATTCCTTCTGCAATCCGTATTCCCGATTTTTGAAACTCTTGTGATTTTTGAAGAAAGTTTGAAAATCGTTTTTTAGTTTCCCCTGGGCCGAAAATAATTATTGAATCGTTGCCTTTTTTTGCCGTTGAAACAGATTTGTGCACTCTTTCAAAGAATTTCTCTATGTTAAAACTGGTCTTGTATCTTTTTCCCCCAGAGCCCGAATAGATATTTGGAAAAAATTCCAGGTGAGTACCTTTCAACCTTCCTATGCCACAGTCTGCAGTGTCAATTGCTACTAGTACAAATCCTGCTTGATTGTCGTTTGATGCAAGCAATTTTCTCCCTATTGGGCTCCACTTTTTCTTGAAAATCGTGATTCCATCGCCGATTCTGAGTGTAAGTGAATGGTGTGATCCGTGCGGGACTGCCTCGTTGTCTGACTCTGAAATGGTTCCGCCTATACGCAGCCTGTCTAAAACATCATCAAGAGATATTTTTTCAACGATTAGGGCAATTCTGACTCTGATCCGCTGGCCTTTGTCGGGCCTGGAATAGTCTTTTTCTTGTTTTAATACACGCGTTGTATCGCCTGTCACTCTGTCGGTCTCTTTGATGATCCTTCTCAAATTCAAAAGATCGTCTGAATCTTCGGCAATTACAGAAATTGAATTCTCGTCAATCTTTTTTGTTATCATGGTATGGATTAAGAGTACACCAAAAAAAGAGTTTATCTAGTTTCCTCGGCAAGTTTTGACTCTTCAGATTTCCTCTTAAGGTAGCTTTCTACCCAATCCAAGGTAAGAACCCCTGTCTCAGCCAAATTTGTCAGGGAATTGGCAGAAGCCTCTCCTACAACTTTGCCGTGATTCCTTTTTAATTGGCGCCACTTGAGTGAGGTATTTCCGCTTTTAGAATTGTAAATTATTCCTAATATGTCTCTTGCATTAACAAACGTGATGTCCCTTATTTTTTTCAGAGTCACTTTGTCTGCTGCCTCGACATAAATTGAGCCCAAGCTGTCTTCTCTTTCTGCAAACACTTCAAAGTCGTCAAGATAACTTCTTGGCGCATAGGACTTGCATGTGCTGGAAATTATGAACCTTCTAAAACTTTCCAGTGAGGCGGGGGTGTCAATTACAACCATTTTGAATGACTGATCCATTGGCCATTTATCAAGCTTCGTGAAAGACTCAAAAGGAATATCTGCCTCAAACATGGCTGGCAGGCAGTGATGACCATATCCCTTTGAAATGATAATGATGAGGATCTTGAGTTCTGAGCCTGCCTTAGGTTTTTAATTGACGCAGATCATTGAAAAACCTATGAAATCATTGACTCAATACATGACATTTAACGTAAAATCCAGACGAGGCTTTCTTAACATCACCCCTGATGTCAGGAAACTTGTTACAAAAAGCAAAGTTCGGGAGGGACTCTGCCTGGTTAATGCAATGCATATCACTGCCAGTATCTTCATAAATGACAATGAAAGCGGGTTGCATCATGACTATGAAAAATGGCTGGAAGGTTTGGCGCCTCATGAGCCCATAGGGCAATACAAACACAACGATACCGGCGAGGATAACGCAGATGCCCATCTAAAACGTCAAGTTATGGGAAGAGAAGTCGTTGTTGCAGTTACAAACGGCAAGTTGGATTTTGGTCCGTGGGAACAAATCTTCTATGGGGAATTTGACGGCAGACGACCAAAAAGAGTCTTGGTAAAAATTATTGGCCAATAAGCAACTCATCCAAAGTCTGCATCACGTTTTTGACTTTGTGATTCATTCTTTCTTGCAGCTGCCCTGAATTCTTCATCATGGTTCTGGGGGCCATGCCCGCATCTCACGCATGCCATCTTGAACCCGTATCCGTCTTTTTCATATGTTTCACAGCCGCAAAAACATGCCATAATTCAACTAGAAACCGTGATGATATATCCCTTGGGATGGGAATTTAACTTCCTTGGCAACATTCGCCCATTGGAATGTCATGATCATGCGGGCATTTTCTTGGGTGTTTTAGCATTGTACATAGCGCATCTGTAAACTGCTTGTTCATATGGTGCTCAATTCCGCAAACCATCTCTTCATCTATTGCAACTTTGAGCGCACTGTCCATCAAAACCTCAAGCAATCTGCTGTTTCTCATCATGCTGGCCCCTATCTTCTCGCCATCTTCGGTCAGTCTTACCCCTGCCTTGTTGTATGTGACTAGATTTTGTCCATTCAATTTTTTGAGCATTTGAACAACACTGGGCTGCCTTACGTTCAACATTTTTGCAATGGTGCTAATCTTGACTTCCCCTCCCCTCTCTTTGATGTGCCAGATTGCTTTGAGATACATCTCCACATGTTCGGCTTCGGCAGTTCCTACAAACAGAATTTCATCATTATCGTCATTATTATCATCATTTAACACGTCCATAACTATACCTTCTTTGAATCTTTTAATAAATATTCGAAATATTGTCTTGCAAAACCTGCCAATCCTGCATGATCTGCCCAGATTGCCACTACGTCTGATGAGTTTGCACTGCTAATTTCGGGGCCTAGCAGAATCACTACGTATCTTTTGTCCGAAATGATCCCCCCTCCAAACAACCCTTTTTTGATTTTAACAGTTGACACTCTTTTGATTGCCTTGATTGATTCTTTATCCATGTTATCTGACGTTAAAATTGTAATTTCGACCCCTTTGTCGTGCAGTGATCGTAATTTTGGCAGTGCCTGTTTTACCAATTCCTCTCCTGCATCGGGCAACGCAATCATTACCTCGTTTCTGCAAGTCTCAACCATTTCCAAAATTTTTGCCGCAATGTTTATTGCGCCTGACAATACCCAAATATCCGGCTTTTCACTTGTACCACTTTTCTCGTACAGCGGCACCAGTTCGTTCAGAATGACGCTTTGATTTTGTAAAAAGTCACTTTCCATCTTCTGTTTTGTAGTCTCAATCCCAGTTGATGGAGACTTTGCAAAATATTTTGTTGGCCTTGAATCATCCGAACCGATCCATCCCTTGTCCTCCAGGGTCCCTGACACCTCGTAAATTTTTGAATATGGGACTCCTGATTTCTGACTGAGCTCTGAGGCCGTCAACTCTCCTGACTTTAGCAGGGCAGCAAACGTCCTGATCTCATAGCTGGTAAGGCCGATCTTTTCTAATGCCTTTCTGGTCTTGTCTGATATGCTCATGCAATCTAGTCGATCGGTTTTGATATTTAAATCAGATATGTGCAGAAGATCCTAAATTCCACACGGGGGCAAGTATGAAATGCATTATATAGTATTTCAGAAAGATACCAGATATAGGCATGGCTCTGATTCAAATATCAAACCAATCAACTAAAAATTTAGGAAAAAAATCCACCATTAGATTCACCCAAAGTATCTGTCCGGACTGTAATATGATTCTGGATGCAGAAGTCTTTGAAAGAGATAACAAGGTCTTCATGTCCAAGGTATGCCCGACACACGGCCAGTGTGAAGAGCTGTACTTTGGCTCTTATGAGATGTATAAAAAATTCAGTACATACTGGATGGATGGCAAGGGCGCACACGCTCCAAACGTGATGATCGACAAGTGCTCCTGTCCGAACAACTGCGGATTGTGTTCAAACCACCTGTCACACAGCGGACTTGCAAACATGATCGTAACTAACAGATGTGACTTGACATGCTGGTATTGTTTCTTCTATGTTAAGAAAGGACTTGAGGGCGCCTACATGTATGAGCCAGATCATACCCAGGTCAGGGCAATGATGAAGACACTAAGGGCAGAAAGACCAATTCCGGGAAACTCTATGCAGATTACCGGCGGTGAACCAATGCTCCGGGAAGATATTGCCGATGTAATCAAAATCATGAAGGAGGAGGGCGTTGATCATATCCAGATGAACACCAATGGAATCAGGCATGCAATGGATCCGGAGGCTGCCAGGGAAGTAAGGCTTGCCGGATGTAACAACTTGTATCTGTCGTTTGACGGCGTAACTGCAAGAACAAACCCAAAGAATCACTGGGAAATTCCGTATGCCCTTGACAGCTGCAGAAAGACCGGAACGACTGTCGTGTTTGTTCCAACCGTAATCAAGTCAATCAATGACCACGAACTAGGCGGAATTATCAGATATGCGCAAAAGAACATGGATGTTGTTCATGCCGTAAACTTCCAGCCGGTGTCTCTTACCGGAAGAATGGGCAAGTCTGAACGCGAAAAATACAGAATCACAATTCCTGATTGCATTCAAAGAATCGAAGAGCAGACAAACGGCGAAGTGACAGTTGATGACTGGTTCCCGGTTCCAAGCTGCATGCCTCTGACAAATGTAATTGAAGCGTTCTCAAGCAAGCCAAAATACGAGTTATCAATCCACTTTGCCTGTGGTGCAGGCACGTACATCTTTGAAGATGAGGAAACAAAAAGGTTTGTCCCGCTAACAAAATTCTGCGACATTCAAGGAATGCTGGAACTCTTTGAAGACAAGGCAGAAGAGATCCGTTCTGGCAAAAACAAGTACTTTACAATGCTTGAAGTTGTAAGAAAGCTAAAGGGATTTGTCGATTCCAAGAAACAGCCGGCAGGACTAGACCTTGCAAAGATGTTTGGAAACATCCTGATGAAGAGATCATTTGATTCGGTCGGTTCCTGGCATGTCAAGGGACTGTTCCTTGGCATGATGCACTTTCAAGACAAATACAACGAGGACCTTGAGAGACTGCAAAGATGTGACATCCACTACCTGACCCCCGATCTCAGGATCGTTCCATTCTGTGCATTCAACGTGATTCCAGAATGGTACAGAGACAGAATCCAAAAAAAGTATTCCATCACAGTTGAGGAATGGGAAGAAAGAGAGGGAGTAAAGCTCGAAGATGGCCTGTACCGGGGTCTTATGAGGCGCGGGGCAGGCGACGATCTTGCAGCAGGGTGTGCAAAGAGCGAAATGTTCCACCAGGTAGCCCAAGCCACCACGTAGACCCACCGTATTGTCCAAGACCTTTTAAGGTTCAAACCAAACTTTTCGATATTGAATATTGGAATCGTTCATGGGTTTGTAGGCGGGGGCGGCGGCACTGAAAAAACACTGTTACAAATCATTCAAAGTTTAAAGGAAAATCATCACGTGACATTATACACTTTTTCAAAACCCACGATAACCATTGACGGCATAACCGTCAAAAGCAAACTGCCATTTAAAATGCCAACACTGGGCCTGTATCAGCGATCATCCGAATCAAAGTTGCTTGATTCTGCCAAACACAATGACATCATAATTCAGGCATCGGGAGGAATAACCATACCTGAGAACACCTCTCAAAAAATCGTTGTATACTGTCACGGCGATCTCCAGGATGAATCGTCCAAAACCAGTTCCAAATACAAAGGAATCTGGAAGTTCTATCATACACCGTATGAAAAGTCCGCCAAAAAATCACTTGAAAACATCGCCTGCAGAAACGTAAACCTGATCTCAAATTCACATTTTGTCCGGTCCTCGATTCTCAACAACCTCAAAAAGGATTCTGTCGTCATCTACCCGCCTGTTGACATTGCTAGCTTTGGCCCAGACTCGAAAAAATCCAATGACATCATTACTGTATCCCGCTACTCTCCGGAAAAAAACCTTGATTTTGCCTTGGACACCATCGCGCCTACCGGCCACAGTTACACTGTGATTGGCAACACCAAAACTAAATCCAACGTTCTGTATTTCAGGCATTTGAATTCCAAATCCAGGAAAAACAACAATATAATTTTGGAAAAGAATATTCTGCGCAGGACACTTGTTGAAAAACTAAACGGATCAAGAGTTTATTTTCATGCTTGCGAAGAAACGTTTGGAATTGCCGTCGTTGAGGGTATTGCTGCAGGCTGTGTTCCGGTCGTACCTGATAACGGCGCACACAAAGAAACCGTTCCGGTTGATGACTTGAGATACGTTCCCGACGACTCCCGGGATGCCGCAGCAAAAATCCAAAGGGCCCTGTCCGGAGAATTTGATCATCACATGCCAAGATTACAAGAAAACATCCTGAAGTACAGCGAGGCTAATTTTCGCAGATCATTTCGAAATTTTGTCGAAAACCTGGCTAGTACGTAGAAATCCTGTATTTCTTCCACCGTTTTGTGCCCAGGCTCATATCCATGGTGAGCTTTGGCCCCGAGTAATCCTTGATGGTCATCGGTTCAACGTCCGGAGTCGTGATTCTTGCTAGTTCAAACATTGACATTTTTTTGTCTCCTACTATGTGTACGGTTCCTTGAATGTTTTCCTTTTGCACGTCTTCTATTCCTCCTGCAACCCCGTCTGCAAACAGGTATGTGCCATATCTGTCAGTGAATGCTTTGGGATACTCCCATTTTCTTTTTGCAGCAAAATTGGTTCTGATGATCAGGTGTCTTGGCAGCCTTTTGACCTCGTGTTCTCCTACGAGTTTTGTCAGTGCGTAAAAATTTTCAGGATACGGAATAGAGTCCTCGTTATACATACCCGTGTGTCCGTCAAACACACATGCTGTACTGACATAGCAAAACTGAATCTCATTATCTGATTCCAATGCCGCGTCAACCAGGTTTCTTGTGCCTTCTACATTGGTTCTCCACGTTAATGGTTGGTTTTTTTCACATTGACGTATTCCAACTAATGCTCCTCCGTGAATAACTACGCTGATATCTGAATGCTGTCTAAAATAATCTAATACTGCCTCTCTGCATCCTATGTCTAATTCGTTATGTGTGGGTAGCAATGCAGCCGGATATCTTTTTCGTAACTGTGTACCTAACGCACCTGATCCTCCTGTAATTAATACCGTCATGCTATTTTTTAAAAATTGGACCCTGCGTGTAAACCTTTCTTTGAATTGATTTTGAATTGAAAAATGACTTGTAATTGCTGTACTTGTTTTGCCTGTAATTTTTTACGTCATCTAAAATTTTTGTCTTGAATTCTCTTGCTGCAAATTTGATGTCTTTTTTTGCATGAAATCCGAATTTCTTTATTTTGGCACCTGATACCCTGTAGTCCCGTTTGTCTACGATATCCCTTGACAAGTCAATTTTTGCCGGCACGGCTTTTGTCACCTCTTTTGCCGTTTGATTTATTGTCAGATTTTTCCAAACTATGTTGTAAACTCCTTCCATGTTCCTGTCTACAACGAAACTGAATGCTTCTGCCGCGTCTTCCACGTGCAAAAACGGCCTCCATTGGTTGCCTCCAAACACCGTCAGCTTCTCTTTGTTGATTGCCTGTGCCAAGAACAGGTTTATGGCCAAATCAAACCTCATTCGGTTTGAAGCTCCAAACAACGTTCCTAAACGCAGTATGGTTGGATAATCATATGCCTGTAAGATGGCCCTCTCTGATTGAAATTTTGACTGTCCATACGAATCCAGCGGATTAACCTCAAAATTCTCAGAAATCAGCTTGCTAGGCTGCGCACCATACACAGAACACGTACTTGCAAAAACAAGTTGCTTTACTTTGTATAACTTGCATAGATCTGCCAAATTTCTTGTTGCCAGATAGTTAATCTCCATTGAAGCTTTTGGGTCCAGTTCTGATGACTGCGTTCCTACAATTGATGCCAAATGAATTACGGTGTCTGTTCCCTTGAGGGATTTGCTGACTGTTCCCAAATCCCTGATGTCTCCCTCAACCAATTCCAGCCTTTTGTTTTTTGAAATTTCTGATATTGATTCTCTTCCGAACAGAAAGTTGTCCAAGACTCTTACATCGTATCCCTTTTGCAGTAATTTTGATGTTAGTAGGGATCCTAGATATCCTGATCCTCCCGTTAACAATACCTTCATCTGTCTTTTACCTTCCAGACATCACCATAAGCATACGGATCTAGCCTTTCGTCATCCGGATTGTTTTGATCAAACGGCTCACTTGAAATTCCCAACACCACCGTATCCTCGTTTAATGACATCCATCCCGTATAGACTCCTGTTGGAATTATCAGTACAGACGGACTCAGATCTGAAAGCACAAATGTGTTGATTTCCTTGAATGTAGAACTGTCTTTTCTGTCATCCACTGCAACAAACTTTGCCGCCCCGCTAGGGACAAAAAATGCCTTTCTCTCGCGGGAATGCTTGTGAAATCCCCTGATCACCCCTTTTGAGAAATTTCCGGTCGTGTAGATCCTCCTTATTTCAAAGGCTTTTTGGCCTTCGGGCAATATCTGTGAAAGAAACCCCCTGTCATCTATGAAAGACCGTACCTTATTTTGAGTTACCCCCTCAATCAAATTGTTCTTATTTCTGATGTTTGACTAATAACTCTAACCCTAAAAAACTTCGTCGGGAATGGTTTTGTTTTTCCATCTGCTTTGATACGGGCTTGTTGAATGATTTGATTCTGTTTTGGGGTGGTTCCACCATACTTTTTCTGAACATACCTCCTTGTCTAGTTTCTGCAAGACCTTGATCATTTGTTTTGAAAAATCAGGCTTGCCGTATGGATTCTTCCAGTTGGTTTCTCTGTTGATCATTTTATCTACTGCGTCTATGATGTGTTTTTTGTTTAGCCCTGCCACTATGTTGGATCCAGTTTCCACGGTTTCAGGCCGTTCGGTACTTATTCTCATCGTTACACATGGGATATGAAAAATACAGGAATCTTCCTGTACTGTGCCTGAATCCGTAATGCAGCAAAATGCATTTTTTTCCAACTTGGAAAATTCCAGAAATCCCACCGGATCTAGCAGCCTTATTCCCTTTGAAACTGACAGGTTGTGCCTTTTTACTGATGTGCGTGTTCTGGGATGAATGGGAAAGATTATCGGCTTGCCATATTTTTTATAAACCGCTTCCAGTGCTTTGAAAATGTTTGAGAGCGGTTTTTTAATCTCTACATTCTCTGGCCTGTGTGCCGTAACTAAGACGTATCCTCTTTTCTCAACATCCAATTCATCTAATATTTTGTTATCGTCAATTTCTTTTTTGAAATTATTCAGGACCTCAAATACCGGCTTGCCTGTATGAAATATCCTGTGTTCTGGGATTCCTTCACTTAGAAGGTTTGTCTTCGTGCCTTTGGTTGGCGTAAAAAGGTAATCCGAAACACTGTCTATTAGTCTGCGATTTTTCTCTTCAGGCATTCTCCAGTCGAAACTTCTCATTCCAGCCTCTAAATGAGCAACCCTTATCCCCATTTTTGATGCCACGATGCCGGCTAGTGCCGGATTTGCGTCTGAAAATGAAAAAACCAAGTCCGGCTTCTCTTTTAAAAGCACCTTTTCAAATTTCTGAACCAGTTTTCCTAGCTGCTGTGACTGTGTTCCTGATCCGATTTTTAAATGATAATCGGGCCTTCTTGGAAATTTTAACTGTTCAAAAAATAATTCGTCAAAGAAATATGAATAATGCTGGCCTGTGTGTACTATTTTAAAATCAATCTTTTTTTGAATCAGTTGCCTTACCAGCGGCTGATAGTTGATAATGTCTGGCCTAATGCCCAATACGATTAGATATTTTGCCTTCAATCTGTGGTGTTTCCAATGATGTTTCCATATATCTTTTGATTAGGAAGATAAATTTACCTTCAAATGTTGTCAAAATCATTGGGATTAAAAAAGCTTGCAAAAAAAGGACTGAGCATCTACAAGGATTTGCGTTCCGTTGACATCTCTGATGTTTCTGCAGCTGATGACCAAAAGCCTGTAAAATTAGTCGGCTTTGTCAAATGTTTCAACGAGGGAAGCAACGGAAACTTGGAACGCTGTCTGAGACATTTGTCATGCTTTTGTGATGACATTGCTTTTTGTGACGACAGCTCCAGCGACAACAGCTTGGATATTGCCAAGTCATTCACTGAGAACATCATTCAGTTACCAGATGAATTTACAAAGGAACTTGAGCATAAACAAAAGCTACTTGATCTGACTCTGGCACTAGATCCTGACTGGATAGTGTTTTTGGATCCTGATGAGATTTTTGATAGAAATGGGGAGCTGGGAGGCATCAGAAAGCTGTGCAGCTATGGCGACAGGCACGGCTTCGATTCCTTCTCGTTTAGGTATCATAATTTGTGGAAAAATCAGGGACAGTACCGGGTAGACGAACTTTGGTTCAAAAACTGGCAGCCAAAACTATGGAAAAATACCGGCAACTTGCGGTTTGATGTGCGTGACGGGCTGCACTTGCGGCTATACCCGTTGGGACTAGACAACGACAGGCGTACTGATATCAAACTCATTCATTACGGTTTTTCAGATGAGGCCAGAGTCAGTAAAAAATATGATAATTACAGAAAGCACGGGCAAACCGGGTATGCGCTATCTAGAATTAAGGACGAGACAACGTTATTCCTGAAAGATTTTACACGAGACTGGCTTCCTCCGTCCACATTTAAGATATCTGTGATCTGTCTGATTTACAAATCCATCGACTATGCAAACTTTGTTTTTAACTCGTTTTCAAAATATACCGATAATCCGAACAACAATGTTGACTTTCACTTCATTGCAAACGATCCCACCGACAAGCTGGAAGATTACCTGAAAACCTCTAAGATGAATTATAAATTATTTTGTAATGATGACCCTGACGAATACTACTTGAAGCGTGTTTATCGAGCTTGGAATTACGGCGGAATGAATGCCGAGGGCGACGTTATCGTTTTTGTAAATTCTGACATGGCCTTTTCTCCGCACTGGCTGGAGAATCTCATTAAGAACTTGAACAAAACCACTATTGTCACCTCCAGACTTGTCGAATCGGGAAAGCTACGTTCCGGCAGGCATGGCATCGAAAAAAACTTTGGAACGTCTCATGATGATTTTGATGACAAAGGATTTCAAAAATTTGCTAAAACAATCTCAAGGGATGAGTGCAAAGACGGTGGGCTTTTCATGCCCTGTGCCATGTACAGGGATGTTTTTACAAAAAGTGGGGGCTATCCTATTGGCAATCGTACTGAAAAAAACGGCAACATCACGCCCGGAGACAAGATTTTCTTTTATGAGAATCTCAAATCGATGAACATCCGACACGTTACGGCCTTTGACAGCATTGTATATCATGTTCAGGAGGGCGAAATGGACTCTTGAACGCATATGCCGTAAAACGAATGCTCTATAATCCTGTGTCCTTTGCAGCTTTTCTGAAAACTCGAAATATGTCTTATGCGGAAATTAGGTTTATCCTGATATTTTGAGAAAAACCAAGGAACGCTTTGCACTTTACCGATCAAGAAAAACGATGAAAAACCTGAAAACGACATGTTTGCCCAGATTCCAGCATTCCTCTACGACATTGAGGTACGGCGATCCCCTAGCTACTGCCAGTCGAATCTCTGGCCGACCAGATCGAACAGCCTCTCGTTGTGCGGCCTGAAGAACCGCTCGAGTTCTGCGCGGATGTGGTTTGGGAGCTTCTGAGGATAGGCCAAATGGTTACGTGGCGCAAGGTCGTATTTGCCACGTTGCGATATGCCAAGAAAGTTACAGGTCCTTTTCAGGGTCTTTTCTGGGGACGCCGACAGCTCGTTAAAGTCCAGTATCAGGATGTTTTTTCTCTCAAATTCCTCAAAGTACGGTGCGAGCAGATCCGCGTATATGCTCTGTTTTTTGTACTGTAGATGGGGCGGCGGCGAATGTACTCGATCCTCCTCCCTTAAGGCCTGTTCTAGGCTGCGGTTCTCAGTCTTAAGGTGGTTTGCCATGCCGTTATAGTGTGCAAATGTCCTGTCCACAGGATTGCGCAGGATCGCAATTATCTTTACGCCTGGGACGTCCCGCCTGATGTCGGAGGCCAGGGCCGCGTATCTCATGTAGGATACGGAGGCCTCACCCGTTATCTTGCCGCGACATTCAGATTCAAGCGGAAAGTTGCCCCTGTACCAAGTCAGGCCAAATCTGTAATAGTTGCTCCAGAAATTGACCTCTTTTCTCAGCGCGGGCAATATGTGCTCATGCTGGATAAGATACTCATACAGCGAGGTGGTGCCGGATCTGTGGGCACCTATGATGATAAAGTCTGGCAGCTTCCGTTTTTTTGCAGTCAGCCCACGTCGGATGTAGGCTAGCGTAGGCCTAATATTCTCGCCGTTCCTGTGGTATGCCCAGTAACGTGGGAATGCCCTTGCCACAATTTTTTTAGGCAGTAAGATGCGAACTTTCACAGTGTGGTGCGATACTGCCCGTTATTTTTTTCTATCTCTCCGTGTCCACGTGTTATGGGGGTTGTCGCCTAATTCATCAGAATTTCTGAAAATCATACGATGTTATCCGGACTATACTGATGACCATTGAAAATTTCGCCTCCCTTACACGCTGCGCCCAAGATACTTGTAGATGTCAACCTTATGAAACACGTCCTGAAATAATGCTCTGAGAGTCAGTACAGTCGAAATAATTTCGGCACAATACATATAATCACTGATCATGATGAATTTAAGCCACTTGTTCTCAATATGGTTGGACGCCACAAATAATGATAGTTATAATTTCAGGCCACATTAGAGGAATTGTATCGGATGAAGAAACCATGTGGTCAAGATTGGAAAAAAACATAGCCAACAGCAAGTCCATAGGAATAGCCGGTTTGGAAAGGCCGTTGGAACAAGAATTAGATGAAATAAAACCGGAATTAGTAATTCAAAATTCGACTCTGGGCAAGCTATCCGATTACAAAACAATAAGCTTTCTCCAGGATCCGTTTATTGCAATGAAAAAACATTTTGATACGCCACTAATCAGACTAAAAGCGAAGGTTAGAAAAAGAAAGTCGATAAGTGATAAACTAAAAGATCAGATTGCGTCATTCCAAAATTCAATCAAAGTAACAAACTCTGCATACATGGCAGATCTGTATTCGGAATATGGGGAGTTTAAGATAATCCCGATGGGCGTGGACCATGATCTGTTCAAGCCCATGAATAAGTCAGAACTAAGGAAAAAATACGGTATCCCAAAAGATAAAACCGTAAAAATCTTTGTCGGATCCCGGCACCCGGTAAAGGGTTTTAACGCAATTAAAGAAATTATTCAGGCAGAACGCAACGCTGCTTTTTGGATTTTGGTTCTAAAAGACGCTCCCATGTCAGACGGCCATAATTACAGGGCATTCCATAGAATTTCCCAGAATGTACTTGCAGAATTGTACAATTGCTCGGATCTTATGGTCTCAAGAAGCATCACAGAAAGTTTTGGCCTTGCAATGGTAGAGGCCATGTTCTGCGACGTACCTGTAGATTCCACAAAGACAGGCGTGTTTTGGGATTGGGAGCCTGACTTTGAGCATCCCAGAAAGGCGGCATTAGAGCACAAATTGGATAAAGACAGCTGGATGAGTAGATGGAATCAATTCATAAGACAATGTTAGTCATTTTTAAAAAAAACATCCAACATGAGACGCGAACTGATCCGAAAACTAACAAACCAGTCATTCTTTGTAGCATCTGACCGGGGTTGCCGCCTAATTAGATAATTTGCCTACTCTCTTAATCCACGCACATATTGATCGGTCAGATGTGGGTTCTCAATGGGGGTTGCCGCCTAATTCCGTACAAGACAGCTAATTCCGTCTACTTGACTCGACCTGCACGTTTTTCTGAATTTCTTCCCTTTTGCATGAACTGGGAGATGCACACAGTTACAGTGGGACTGCTTCCTGCACGTTTTTCTGAATTTCTTCCCTTTTGCATGCCTGGCAGCAGGTTAGCCCCTGCCTAGAGTTGGAGTTGCATCCCTTGCCGGCCAGGCATGAAAATCACAACTGCAAACAGATTCGTGTCTGATTGCTGCCTAGGCAGGGGCTAACCTGTTACCATGCCTGATCCGCGTGGCATCCCAGCGGTTTTCAGGAATTCTGATGAATTAGGCGACAACTCTCATGTGTAAACAAACAAACATCATTAAATCGGTTAAAATGCTTGCAAATGACCAGCTAAGCGAAATGTAAATGATCTTTGTTGTTTTGCCTTGCTATTGAGGCGGTGCCTCTTGTCCAATTTTTGTTTTTACTCGATTTCTTGACACATTTCACCTAGCTGATGACAAGATGTCTGTACATAAAATTACTTGGCAAGTGGGCAGAAAATCAAGGGATTAATCTACGGTTTCTAATTTAGGGCAGTCGTCTTCCAACCCGGACTTTGCGGCGCTTTTGAGCCTGCTGAAAAAGGCAGGCCGGGGATTCAAAGCAGCTCCCTCATCAGATCCACAAGGGATTCGGCCGCCCTGTCGTTTGTGAGGTTCTCCAGCGTGTGCCTTTTGCCGCGCGCCGCTATCTGTTCCCACTTTGGATCATCCGGAGATGCCAGGTACTCCTCGAACCTTTTTTTGTAGTTTTTAGAGTTGATGAACACGGCGCTCTCCCCGTCCCGGAATCCCAGATATCCGCAGTCGCTTTCCTCTGAGACCTGCATGAATGTCAGGCATCCGGCAGCCGTGGACTCCCAGTATTTGACGGTGGGAAAGTACCTTGCTGCAGCTATGGCTGCCCTGTACCGTGACAGGTGTGCAATAAAGTCCGGATGTCCGCCGTACACGAGTGGCCCCACATAGTCAACATATGGCAGGCCTTTGCATTTTCTCCTCAGCTTGTACTGATGCCAGCCATAGATCACCGTGGGTCTTAAAACATTATATAGCAAATATCTGATCTTCTTCTCCTCTAGCCTGCCGGTGAGCAGGATTTGATTCTTCGTCCTGTCCTTGAATGCAGGCGTCCTGGGCAAATCGGGCTCAACGCCGTATGTTATTGTCTTGTACTTGAAACTGCTTGGAAAGTACTTGTAAAAATAGCTCCGTGGCATAAAGTTGAAACAGCAGTCGATATTCCATTTTTCGTGAAATCCAATCAGATCCCACTGTTTTATGCGGTGGGGATCATGCGTATGGGCGATCACCGGAATGTCAAGCTCTTTGACGTTTTCCAAGTGGGGCGTGCTCAGGTCGCTGTTGGTGCACAGTATGACGTCATATCTTCCCCTGAGCTTTGCCGCATCAAAGCTACGTTCTGCGGGAAAATAACCCATCTGCAGATGCCTGTTTCTTCTCAGGGCGTGAAAGAAAAAATAGTACCTGTTGTTGATGGAGTTGCTTTTGTTATAGTATCTCCACGACGGCTTGTAGATAAAGGCTGCCCTGATCTGCTGCTTTTCTTTGGATTCGCTCATTTTGACCTGATGCTTTTGGGGATGCCTACATGCTTTTCTGCTGCTAGCCTGCCATCCAGCTGTTCTGTGTGAATTTTCACCCATACTTGCCCATCTTCCCATGCGCCTTTTCTGGATTGTTTATCTACAGCGATATCTCTTGTATGCATCCCTTGTAACCTTTCTCCTTGGCTAGGAATCCCGCCTTTTTATCCTTTATAGTCTCATCATGGTAAGATTTTACCCCATCTCGAGGAATACGGCGTGGTAGGCACGATCATGAA
Organism: Candidatus Nitrosopumilus sp.; assembly: GCA_965214775.1. Classification (GTDB taxonomy): domain Archaea; phylum Thermoproteota; class Nitrososphaeria; order Nitrososphaerales; family Nitrosopumilaceae; genus Nitrosopumilus. Next base: position 1,373,916 of record OZ243974.1, read on the forward strand.
TGTCCCGGCCAGCCTTGTCGCCTGAGGGGCAAACTCGTACACTAGACTTTATGCGTAATCGACCTGAATGATATGAATTTGTTCGTAACAATCCTAGTTTTGAACCGATTACGCAAAGTCTAGCGGTGTTGCCAAGCAGCAGGGAGCGGATCGCCAGAATTCTGGTATGAACCCCGGCATCCTTTTCCACACGCATGACGTCCGTGAGGATTTTCGCCTTGTCCGTGTTTGGATGGCCATGGCAGAAGATCTACAAACACTCACAAGGCGTGTAATCCGGTGAAATTTTCAATGATCATCAGTGCAAGATCACGATTATGGACAGCCCCCGAGCATCAGCATAAATTAATAATGAGTTCTGGGTTCCGTACGGTACCTGAATTCTATGAAGACTGCCGTTGTAATGGGAACGAGGCCGGAGATAATCAAACTCACTCCAGTCATAAACCAACTACGCAACAAAGACTGCACAATGATATTCTCCGGACAGCACTATGACCGCTTAATGGGCATGGATTTCATTGATCAACTCGGCCTACGTAGGCCCGACTATTCTTTGCAAATTTCAGCCCATCCAGCGGTTCAGATGGGTGAAATCATGATCAGGCTTTCTAAAATACTTGACGAGATAAAGCCTGACACCGTTCTATACTGATACTCATTGAAAATTTCGCCTGACTACACGCTGCGCTCAAGATACCTGTAGATGTCAACCCTTATGGAACACGTCCTAAAGTATTCCGAGACGGCCCTTTTGAGGTGATCCACCGTCTCGTAAAAGGCCGATGTTACCAGCCTGTACTTGGCATCCTTCCATACTGCCTCTATGGCGCTCAGCTCCGGCCTAGCTACCGGCAGGTACAGCAGGACAACGTCGGGATTCTTCTTCAGGTACCTGCGAACCTTCTTGGTCCTGTGCTGTGATGCGTTGTCCATCACCATCAGTACCTTTCCCCACTTTCTGTGCGCCTGTTTGAGATAGTCTACAAAGTTTGCGCTGTTGAACTTGTCATATGTGCGCATCAGCCTGGTTCTGTCATCTGCAATCGTTCCGTATACCACGACGCGCTCCCTCCTGCCGGATCGCCCCACCACCTCGATCCTGTCTCCCACGGGAGACCAGAACTTTTTGCCGTCCCTTCCCGTACTGATGAATATCGACTCGTCCTTTACCGTCATCCCAAATCCGCGCCTTTTTGCAAGCGCAATCTCGGCCTGTCAGAGTTTTCCATCTAGAACCATCCACCGATAACTTTAGTTCCCTAGCTGATTCTTCTTCTTATTGTTCAGGTATGTCTTTAGGATTTTATCAGATGTCGACTTGGGCAGGAATCTGAACATTGAGTTTCTTAACATTCTACGAATTCGAGTAGATGCCGGCTTGGTTTTTTCATATTTTTTTAACGCATTTACATACTTGATTCTCTGATCATCTGGCAACCTGTCAAGTACTAGTGATTTAATGTGTGAAATTTGTTCTAGCGCATCGTTATATCGCCGCTGGGTTAGCTGGGAGAAATGCATCCTATATTTTGCAATATTTTCATTAACAAGACGCATCCTGCAACCATGCAATAGGCAGCATCTGAGCCAAAACTCATAATCTTCCTTGTACCCAACGGTTTCATCAAATAACCCACATTTTGCAAATACTGATTTGTGAATCATACTCGTTGTTCCATTGCCGTAAAAACGATCTAGCAAGAGCACGTTTCTCTCAAAATTTGACAAGTTATCATTATTGTCTTCAATATGATCGTCTATTTTATTTCCGTCTTCATCAATTATCTCATAGTTTGCATAGAAAATACAGTTCGCAGCCTCGCTTGTTTGATTGACCGAGTCAGCCAGAGTTTGGATCGCATTGGACTTTAACAAGTCATCTGCACTGAGCCATTTGAACCAATCGCCAGTCATTTGTCTAAACCCGTAATTTAATGCAGAAGAAGTTCCGCCATTAGGCTTTTTAAAAACAGATATTTTATCTGAAAAGCCTTGTAAAATTTCCTGCGAGTCATCTGTGGAACCATCATCTACGGCAATAACCTCGATATTCGAGTAAGACTGCTCGAGGGCAGACGTCACACATTGTTCGACATATTTTTCAGCATTATAAACAGGAATTACTACGGAGATCTTCATAAACCGTCGAATCTTTTGGGTATGTCTAGGCTCTTTCCTTCCGACAAAAGAGCTAATTTGGACTCCAGATCTTCAAGACTGTCCAATTCTTCCTTGTCCAATTCTTCATCAGACAAGGACTTTCTGCCTAATTTTAGTAATTCCAAATACAGTGGAGCTAAGCATTCAGTATGTATCCCCGGCTTTAATTTGTAATTGTAGGGATGAGATTCATGAGAGATACCAGCCTCGGATTTGTAGGCACTAGAACGCTTCATGTGAACAAATCCAAGAATGACAAGTAATGGAATTCCAACCATCGAACTAGTTATGACATAGGCAGAAAAGCTCGGAAAGAGATCCACAAAAGAGTCTGTATTTGCAATAAACAGATAGTATGTAATTGTAAACATGTTTGCTAGCGCTACGGCAAATCCGAAATATTGACTATACCCGGCACGAAAATAAAACCATGCACGGAAAGGCAATTCATTGTTCATGAGAACGCACCTTTGGGAGGGTTTCCTGCATGCCCGCCATTAATCAAATCCTCTAACTGTTTTTCAATACTTTTGATCTTGTTAGTCTCATCATCTGAGAGCTTTTCTCCTAGGATCTTTTTCCGATTCAATCTGAGAATCTCGACATAGGCAGGGCCAAATACTTCTTTGTTATACCCTGGAAGTAACTTGTAGTTGTACGGAAATGCCTGCTCGTGAATTGCAGCTTCTGTAGAAAAAGTACCAATCCGCTTAAAATGAAGCCAGCCAACCACAGTAACAATGGGAATGCCAACGGCAATTACAAAGATGATGTAAGATTGGAATGTGGGGAAGATTTCTAAAACAAACGGTACTTTTTGGATTGCTAGGAAATAACTGGTTGTCAATATGTTTATCACGCCTATGATCATGGCTAGATAGGTCGCATACCCAATGCGAAAATAAAAAAATCCTTTAAACGTACTGCGTTTCTTGGTCATACTTTATCATTAATAGTTACAGTTTTTAGGTGTTGGCTGGGTAAAAATTCTTACTGTTGCATGAAAGATGTACAGTCGCTCTGGTGAAAACATAATTGGACTGTGCAATCGATCCGTATCTAGGATCATTACGAACAAGCTCATCTAAATCAGGCAAATTACGCATAGCCTGCTGCCATTAAAGACGGGAAAAAATAACGGGGGAGGGAGAGAGAGAGGCCGTCCAAATTTGTTCCTAGGTCGGTGGTCCATCCTGCCACAAATGTTGAAGAGACTGCAAAAATCATTTCAAGCGGAATTCATACCATTTTTCCAATCCGGCTGACCCAGATGGATATGAACTGCATGTCGTGAACAGCCCTTCCAAAAGTTCCCCGTAAAACGGCTCCCCATCTGACACGGCTCAAATTGTGGTGATGATTGAATGTCTTTGATCATCAAAAAGCTGATTCATACGTGATCCATGCACATACGCGCCCGACTTTGTCGCCACGTGTACTTTTTGCAGATCCGCATGCCGCCGTCTGCACTGCCGTGAGGCGGACACTTGGAAAGACTGGTGCAATCGCTGTTACTGCTAAACCAGTTCATCATCAAAAACGCAAAAAGAATTCCAAAACCCTGTTCGAGCAGCCTGGATTGGAATATGATCTCTCAAAAAATCAAAACAAACTGTCCGTGGCTATTTTCCCAACCCAATCGCTTTAAAGTCAATGCCTGAAAATTTTCCCGGATCAAAAATTCTTCGCGCATCTATGACCCTGGGTTTTTTCATGATCTTCCTTAGTTTGTCCTCGCTTAATCTTCTGTACGTGTCCCATTCCGTCAAAATTAGACAGCAGTCTGAATTCTTTAAACATGACGCAACAGATTTTGAATATTCGATCTTTCCACGAAAAATTTTTTCAAAATTTGCCATTGCCATGGGATCGTGAACTTTGATTTTTACTCCCCGTCTTAACAACAACTTGGCAATTTTTACTGAAATGGCCTCTCTGATGTCATCTGTGTTTTTTTTAAACGCAAGCCCCAAGATTGAGACGGTTCTTCCCTTTTTGTAAACCCCCATCTCTTTCATTAATTGAACAATCTTTTTTGGCCGGAGATCATTTACGTTTTTTACTGCTTCAAAAAACCTGTCTGATTCAGACTGCTTTTTTGAATAGTGAATCAATCCCTTCAAATCTTTGGGCAAACAACTACCGCCAAATCCCGGACCTGCTTTTAAAAATAACGGTCCTGCGCGTGGATCTTTACCAATCGCATACGCTATGGCATTCACATCCGAATTTGGAATATTTTGGCACATATTTGCAATTGAGTTGATAAAGCTGATTTTTGTTGCAAGAAATGCATTATTTGCATATTTGATTAGTTCGGCACTTGAATAATCCGTATGAATGGTCTCGGGCATTTTTGAATAAAATTTTCTGTAATATTTTTCAAGCATCATGCCTTGGGATCTCTTATCTTCTCCTATTATGATTAGATGGGGCTTTAACAAATCTTTTATGGCAAATCCTTCCTTCAAAAATTCTGGATTTACCACTAGAACTAGCTTGTTTTTCTCAATTAGTGTTTTGACTATCGGCCAAATGACTTTTTTTGTGGTTAATGGCGCCAGTGTACTTTTAACAACTAACATGTGTCTTTTTTTTTTGTCTTTTAAGGCTGAATTTATCTGAGAAACTGCCTTTTTTATAAACGAGAGATCTACTTCTCCAGACATTTTTGACGGGGTTCCGACTGTAAGAAATGTGATATCTGTCTCTCTTATTGATGAGATATCTGTTGTAAATTTTATTTTTTCATTTTTTATGGATTTTTTTAGAATATCTTTTAATTCTGGCTCATAAAAGTCTGGAATCCCTTTTTTCAACCTATCTATCTTTTCATCGTTACTGTCTATTCCCACCGTGTAAAATCCTTTTTTAGAGTTAGCCGCCGCCAAGGATAGGCCGACAAACCCTAAACCTACTACGGAGATTTTATCCATACCTGCCATATTGTATTTTGAACCATAACCTTGTACAATAAATAAATATCACCTGCGAAAAATTTACCCGTTTTTTGATCTTGTTGATTTTTCAGGCATTTGCACAATTTTTACGATATCTGTTGCTTTCTGACCATCCATTACTGGGACTGTTTTTTCATAACGCATCTAAAAAATCGTGTACCGGGTCGGGTTCTGTAGTGCGCACAGTTGAAATCTGGACGTTTTTTATCAAAATAGGCACGATATGTCAAAATTACGGTCCGTTTTTTTGATGTGCGTACTGGAAGTTCAGGCACGGGTTTTGCCACTCTGGAGGACTCACAAGCAGATTCGTTCCTGAAATCAGGAGCAGCTTCTAGGATCCGAACTGCTATGCCTGATGTGTACCGTCTGCGCCCAAATCCGGCAGGATTGCAGACAGATCAGCGAGGATCCGACTCTGTCTTCTGCTGGATCCAAACCCGCCTAACATTGGGTTTGTCGCACATTTTACTTGGCTGCTGAAAAGAAATGGAATGTGTGGGAGCAATCCTCTTCCGTCTTGGACAAAGCTTACATCCTCTCAATTGCCCAGATGATGGGCCCGCCTTGGTGATCTGGCTCAGAACCTGTCTTTCAGGATGCTGATGATTTTTTCAGATGCGCCACCGCGCCCGTATGGGGGGGTTCTCCGTGTCCTAAGAGACGGCAGATTCGCGACATTCGTTATGGATTTTTGTATTTGTGGAGGCGATGTTCCCGCCATCAACGCATAACCGGATGCGATCGACTCTGGACGATCGGTGGTTTTTCGGATCACGACTGCCTTTTTTCTGATCGACGGTGCGGTTACTTCCTCCTGAATCCCGCCCGAGTCGGTAACAACAAACGAGGATCTCTTCATAAGTTCCAGCATGTCAAAGTATCCGGCAGGATCCAGCAAAGTGAAGTTTTTTGCTCTCTCCATCTTTTCTAGGAGGCCAAGCTGAACCAGCCGCTTTTTTGTTCGGGGGTGAACGGGAAAGACAAAACACTGCTTGCAGCCAAGCAGTGCGCCGATTATCGATGAGAGGGAGACGTCGTCATCTACGTTTTCTGATCGGTGCAGAGTCAGCAAGGCATAGTTGTCGATGCCAATGTCAAGAGTGGACTTTGCCCGGGAGATCCTTGCATACCTTTCAACAGAGTCGATTACCGTGTTTCCTGTCACGTGGATCCTTCCGTGGACGCATTCAGCAAGTAGGTTGTTTCGGGAGGTTTTTGTCGGTGCAAATAAAAGATCCGAGACGTGATCGACGCAGATCCTGTTGTGCTCTTCTGGCATTCTCCAATCGAAGCTCCTCAGCCCGGATTCGACATGGCTGACCGGAACCTTGGATTTTAGCGATGTGACGGCGGAGGCCATAACCGTGTTTGTATCCCCCTGCACTATAACGGTGTCAGGCTTTGTCTCGTCAAGTATTTTAGAAAGCCGGATCATGATTTCACCCATCTGAACAGCCGGGACGGACTTTGAAATCAGCAGGGAATAGTCGGGTCTGCGCAGTTTGAGCTGCTCAATCAAATCCATGCCCATCAAGTGATCATAGTGCTGTCCGGAGAATATCAGTGTGGAGTCTTTCTTGCGCAACTGGTTTATGACCGGAGCGAGCTTGATTATCTCCGGCCTGGTTCCCATTACAACGGCAGTCTTCATGGAATTCAAGTACACAAACCCAGAACTTGTTATTAATTTATGCCAGTTCAGGCCGTTGTCCAGAACTGTGATTTTCAGGCGTGATTCTGAGATGATCCGTAACACGCCATGCAGGTTGATCCAAAAAAGTGGAACTAGGCGACAATCCCGGTTGAATGACCGGCCATTTCTGGTGACAAAACCCGTGCCTGAACTTCCCAGAGCCCAACCTGTTGCCAAACCATGCAGTCCTGATTTCTCTTTTTTTTGTAGTATGATATTGTGGGATCATTTGGAAAAGCATACGTGGTGTGATTTTAACTCAGACATATTTTAACAGTTTTTTGTAATCATGCAAAACTTTCACATATGATTCTGGAGTACCGACATCTAGTCTTTTTTCATCTTTTTGAATTTTTACGCCGATTGCCGGATGTTTTTCTAGACTCATGGTTATGGCTCTTGCAAGTTGAAGTTCTGGGTTTCCGCCTTTGGACTTTTTTAAATAATTAAAAATCGACGGTTTAAACATATAGATTGCAATTACTGCAGAGTTGGATTTTGGTTTTTTTGGCTTTTCTGCAATACTGTCGATTTTTATCACATTCTTTTCTAATAACTTCCCCTCGACGACCCCGTATTTCCTTGGATCTTCTATATCCTCAATCAGACATGCAATTTCAGCGTCGTATTTCAAAAAATTTCTCTTCAGGCTATGCAAGTGTGAATTATTTCTTGATAATATTATATCGTCTCCTGCATGCAGCAAAAATGGCTCATCCCCTACAAAATTTCTACTGCGAAAAATTGCATCCCCGAACCCTATGGGTTTTGGCTGGTAGACAAAACTTATGTTGGATTTTTCGAGATTTCTAAAAAATTTGTTTAATTCTCCGGCGATCTCATTTTTCCTTGTTTTTCTGAGATCACTTACTAGATCAAAGTTGGGCGTAAAATGATCCTGTACTGCCCTCTTTGAACTTCCTACTATGAAGCAATAGTCGGTAATTCCAAAATTGCACAGTCTTTCATAAACCATCTGTAAAAACGGTTTTAAAACTATCTTTTTGCTTGACGAAAAATCATAGATTGGCAGCATCTCTTTGGGGAGTTCTTTGGTAACTGGCAGCAGTCTGGTTCCGAGTCCGGCCACAGTAAAAACACACTTCATCTGTATCTAACTGAGTTGGGATCTCGGTTTTAAACAGTTTCATTCCCTAGTTTGTTGCATAACTTCCTTTTTCGTCAAAAAACTCCTGATTTCGATCACAAATAGAGCCGAAATCAACTGTGATTTTTATCTGGATTTATCATTTAGGACGAATTCAAGTAAAAAAATCGAGTTATGCAACAAACTACATTCCCAACCCCTTTTCATTTTTCGAAGATGATCAATCCCAGTCAAGCCTTTGGCCTATCAAGTCAGGCGGCATTTCATTATGCAGGCTGAAGAATGATCTTCGAGAGCTGGTTTGAAATTGGCAAATTCGGATCATCTGGCAGGCCGGGCTCTGGAAGCGGTTTACGATTTTGGGCACAAATTCTGTTTGATCGGCATTCATTGGTGGCAAAATTTACGCCTGAACTTCCTGTACACACAGTTGAAATCTGGACATTTTTTATCAAAATAGACACGATATGATGGTCTCAAAATTACGGTCCATTCTTTTGATGTGTGCGATACAAGCTACTTGATAAATGTACAGAAAAATCCGGGCATTTGCTGTTTCTGATTTCGGATCATCCATGTTTCTCAAGCCCTGCTGCATCAATACCTGCAAATGCTCTGTCTTGACATGCGTGCTGGACAAACCTGCCAATTGCGGCGCGCAGCCACATGCCGCCTGGCCCCTGCCGTCTTTTGTAGCATGATAAAATACGCAATGCCTCTGGGTTTTGGCAGGACTGCAATCTCGGTTGCAACTTCAAGCCGTTCAACCCTGATGATCTGGCGTGATCTCCAACACGGCCAAGCCCTGATGATTCCTGGCCGGCCGATACCACTGGCTGTTTTCATACGTTAATCGCTTAGAATAATTACCAGACAAGTCAAATTTCGACATGCAAATTCTGATTACAGGCGGCTGTGGATTTGTTGGATCTCATCTGTCCAAATACCTGCTTGAGAAAGGACACAAGGTTGTTGCTTATGACAATTTTTCAAACTCTAAAAAAAATGAAAATTCCTTGCAACCACGTGTCATTAAGGGAGACATACTTGATTTGTCACATATCTCAAAGTGCTTGGAAAAAATTGACTTGGTAATACATTTGGCCGCACAAATCAGCGTAATTGACTCGAACTCACATCCAGAAAAAACCCTGAAAATCAACGTTCAGGGCACAGAAAACGTCTTAAACGCATGTGTTAAACAACAGGTAAAAAACTTCATTGGTATCTCTAGTGCGGCTGTGTTTGGAAATCAGAATAACATTCTTTCAGAAAACTCCCCGACCCTTCCGATCTCCGTCTATGGCAAAAGCAAGCTTTTGATGGAAAAAATGATCGTTGATTTTTCAAAAAATCACAATATCAACTCTGTAATTCTGAGATTTTTTAACCTATATGGTAAAAACCAATCGCCGCAATATGCCGGAGTGATAGCAAAATTTTTAGACAAAATTAAAAATTGCCAGCCCGTTGTAATATGTGGGGACGGAAGCCAGACAAGGGACTTTGTTCACGTTGATGATGCAATAAGCTGTATTGACCTTGCAATACAAAAAATGGACGGCAAGTCCGGAGAAATTTACAATGTTGGAAGCGGCCAAAGTACCAAAATTCTAGATCTGGCAAAACTACTCATCTGCCTTTCTAAAAAAAACATTCCGATAAGCTTTCTTGACCCAATAGAAAATGATATTATTCACAGCCGGACTTCGATAGAACTGGCATCCGATGATCTGGGATATGTCCCAAAGAGAACCCTGCAGGATGGACTGTCCGAACTTTTAGAACCTTCTGCTAAAAACTCACATATCTGACCTGATGACAGAACTGACAGATTTGACATGCAACGGATCAATTTTTCTATCAGACTTTATGGATTGAAGCGTTGATCAGTCTGCAAAAGTGCCATAATGCGCACAGTTGAAATCTGAAAGTTTTTTTATCGAAATAGGCACGGCATGTCAAAATCATGGTTCATTTTTTTGATGTGCACTGCATAAAGCAGTCAAGTTTGAAGCAATTCTGATTGGGCCGCCTGCCGCAGATCCACATCATGCCGCCGCCTGCATTGCAATGAACGTGTACTGTGGTGACGATTGAAAGTCTTTGATCATCAAAAAGCGCATTTCTGCGTAATTCACATCCATATATGCTCAAGAATTTTTGATCGTCGCTATACATCTGCAGAATGGGAGTCCATGCCTAGGCAGCAATCAGGAACGAACATGCATGCACTTGTGATTTCCATGCCTGTCCGGCAAGGGACGTGGATCCGACTCTAGGCAGCGGTCATCTATTACAAAAGATACTGCTGCCATCTGCTTGACATATGACGTACGGCGGTACGGGCCGCGCCCTCTTTCTGACTCGTCGGCGGGGCACATTGCCGTGCTGCATGGCCGCACACGTCTTTTTGACATGAACCGGTTTTTGCGTGCATTATGACAGGATCCACAGCGGTATCTTGATCTGATCAATGCGTTTACGTCTGGAAAATCCTGCGGAATTTTTGATCACGGCCGATTACACATAAAGTCTAATGGAGAGATAGTTGATCATAACTCTGCTAGACGGTTATATGCCGTACCATGTCTGTCAAATAACAACCTTATCATTTTCCGTTTTTCGTCCCAGTAAGTTTGGATGGATCTATCCTGCCCATCGTGTCTTCCATTTTATTGGGTTGGTCCATGATTGCATTATGAAGACGCACGTATTCCTCCTTAAAAGAAAGGCCCACTTTACAAGTGTCTATCTCACTCCCATGTTCTCTGACGGATGAATCCTGCTCTAATTGTACATCTGATGCCATACTAGTATGATAAACAGAATTCTGCTAATAGCGGTTACTGGTGATGTCAGCAGTCTTCCCAAAAATACGTGATTCATGACTGTGCAGATGACGGCGGGCGAATCTGCAGGCATTATGACTTGATTTGTTTCAAATCCGGGGCCGTTTTACGGGGAACTTTTGGGAAATGCCACCTTCAAGGATTCTTTTTAATATCCCTTTGACAACCCGTTTTTTGTTGACGGATTCCTCGCTCCGAACAGTCGAATGGAGAAACAACAAGGTGGTAATGATTGATCAAACTAGACTGCCAAACGAACTTGTTTTTGTAGAATTTACTGACTATCTTCAAGTTGCAGACGCAATCAAAACCCTGGTTGTAAGAGGGGCCCCCGCAATTGGCGTTTCTGGGGCGTTTGGCATGGGCCTTGCAGCCTTACAGAGCCAGGCAGCTACAAAAGAAGAGCTTGTTTCTGACTTGGAAAAAGCAAAAAACATCCTATTTTCAACCAGGCCGACTGCAGTAAACCTTGGTTGGGGTCTAGACAAAGTCATGAATGCCGCAAAAACCGGAAGCAGCGTTGATGAAATAAGGAGTCTGGTTGTCTCCACTGCAAGAAACATGGCAGATGAGGACATTGAAATTAACAAGACAATGGGAAAAAACGGTTCTGTATTGTTTGATGATAACGACACTGTAATGACTCATTGCAATGCCGGCGCCCTTGCAACTGTTGCGTACGGCACAGCCCTTGGAGTAATCCGGGCTGCCAAGGAGAGTGGAAAAAATGTAAAAGTGATTGCCACTGAAACCAGGCCTGTTCAGCAGGGTTCTAGACTAACGGCCTTTGAATTACAGCATGACGGGTTTGATGTCAGCCTGATTCCAGATACCGCAGTAGGGTACTCTATGGCAAATGGACTGGTTGACAAGGTCGTAGTTGGCGCAGACAGAATTGTAAAAACCGGACACGTATTTAACAAAATTGGAACATACCAAGTTGCAACCATGGCAAGACGACACGGGATTCCATTCTACGTTGCGGCCCCCCTGTCGACAATAGATCTGCAAAGCAGGGCAGAAGACGTTGTCATTGAAATGAGAAAGGGCACCGAAGTCACTGGAACAGGCGAGAAAAAAACAGCCCCAGACGACATCAGTGTCATTAATCCCGCATTTGACATGACTCCTCCCGAACTGATTGCCGGAATTATTACCGAAAAAGGAGTTGTCCGGCCCCCATATAAGGAATCTATAGCAAAATTATTTGAAGCTAATTAATAGAAAGTTTTTATTGTTTTTCAAATTGCTTCAAACAATATGAGCACAGTCACCTCTCAGGCAGTCGAAGACTCCCTAAAACAGTGCATGGATCCCGAGGTTCCGCTAAACATCGTTGAGATGGGACTTGTCTATGGAATCGATGTGGCAGATAATAACGACGTTAACATCAAAATGACCATGACCACCCAGGGATGCCCCTTGCATGAAACTCTGGTCTCTGATGCCACACGATTTGTCAAGAAAGTTCCCGGGGTAAACAATGTCAACGTTGAAATCGTTTGGGATCCCCCCTGGTCAATGGACAAAATGTCCGAAGAGGCCAAGACAAAAATCAAGAACATGGGCGCCGGCATGGATATTCCTGCTCCGATCAATTATGAGACTGCCTTGCCTCAGGGCGCCGGCAAGCTAGTCCGGCAGGAGGACGGCTCACTGGTCTTGGCAAACGAGCACGAACAAGGATTTATGGTAAACCAGGCAATCGTTGATTTCTGGAAGTCATGTAACGGGCAGAGAAAGGTAACAGATCTTGTGGAAATCTTTGCGCAGCAAACCGGACTCCAACGAAAGCAAGTTGAAAAGGAAGTGATGCAGCTATTGCAGCAGCTTAGAGACGGCGGATTAATTGTCATTGCCAGCAAGCCGGGTGCCCCGAATGTTGAATTTAAAAAATAAAAACAATAGACATTATGCGTAATCGACCTGAACGAGATGAATTTGTTTGCAACAATCCTGGCTTTGAACCGATTACGCAGTCTAGTGCCCGTAGATGTAACTGATCCTCAAATGCTTCAAGAACTTTTGCCAGTCAGCACGGTTCATTGCGCGGGTCGGTATGGCCTTATCGGAACCGCAGGCGGAGGCAGGTCATATCTGCAGTTTTGATTTTATCTTGGTTATGTCGTTTTCTATCCTCTCAAACCGAGAGTCAAGCATCTCGTGGATGTTGGATGAAAGACTTTGGATCTCCGTTATGGTCTGATCCTGCTTGTCCAGCATCTGATCCTGCTTGTCCAGCATCTGATCCTGCTTGTCCAGCATCTGATCCTGCTTCGAATCTATGGATTTCAGATACATGGAGCCGGTGCTGAATCCCTTGGTGGTCTCGTCGACAAGGATGCGCATCATTTTGAGGCGTTATGCCAGGCAAGGAAGAGCTTACACCTAAACTTGGTGGTCTCGTCGACAAGGATGCGCATCGTTTTGAGAAGCATCAGGTTCTCTGGCGACATGTTCTTTGGAGCCTCCTCGTCCAGTCCGTTATGTTCTATGCGAAAAGTCGGGTACAGGCCTGTGCCCTCTGAATACTCGGATCGGATGTTTTTGATCAGGACTGGCCTTGGAAGGTTTCTTATCGATTCAAGCATTGCGTCGATGTCCTCCCGCCTTCTCTCGCATACGATCTCGACTGTGCCGTCCTCTAGGTTCTTGACGTATCCGTGAATCTCGCGCCGTATCGCCTCTGCCTGTACGAGGCAGCGGAGCCCGACTTCCTAGACTGTCCTTTCAAGCAGGAACGATGCCCTCTGCATACGGACAGTTGCCCTCGTGTGTATATTACAATTATGGCGTACTCATTCTTGATTATAGTGACGGGTTATTCCATGCCGGGTGGCGTGTGGACTTTGTGCGTAATCTACATAGATGAGATGAATTGTACAATTCATTCCTACGTAAAATCAGATGTGAACAGGAAGTTTGGATGAATGTTTTACGCCTGGAAAGTTGGGGGCCTGACGTGTATGACGAATTTGTTTGCAACAATCCTGGTTTTGAACTGATTACAGTACCTGTCTGCTTATAGTGACGATTAAAAGTCTTTGATCATCAAAAAGCGCCTTCCTGGGTAGTTTATGCCCACACGTGCTCAAACTTTTAATCGCTACTATGACCACCTATCTTTTCGTTCCTTCCTAACTGACTTTGTTTTCTCTTTGAAATCCATTCCTTTTTCAAAAAATTCCGATATCAAAATTTTCATAGCAGATCGTGCTGTTTGTAAAGTGACTTGCGATCTTGTACGCAAACTCTGTTTGAACGGCCATTGCTGATGGCAGGATTCATGCCTGAACTTCCAGATCCCAAGACGCTGCGAATTTTTCCCTGATTTTGAGATCCTTTGTTATGGACTTGGCTGATGTTCCTGGCAGCCGGCATTTCCCACAAACTTTTCCCTGACTTTGATGATGTCTTTTTGCTCAAGTGCATCGGCAATCAGCTCTGCCTAGGGTTGGCCCGACACAAAATTTTACTCCAGAAAGAGAGAACTCTCTTATGCTTTGGTTCATGCTGCCCTTTGATCCCCTCAACCCCTTCAAGTTCGTTATCGGAGAGTCCTGCTCTTGGAGCATCATTCCCGTCTGTCACCATGCCGTCGAGTTTTATTGATTAATGGCCTGCCGGGACTATTCCTAAAACACATAATCTGAAGATGCGCCGTCAATGTTTATCGTAACTCCGGAAAGATACTTTATCTGATTCTCTACGATGGATTTGACAAAATTTCCTATCTCCTCTGGCTCTCCCAATCTTTTCATTGGCAATGTCTTCTTGAATTCCTCTACGTCGTCTATCAACTCCCTTGTCCTGTCCGTGTTGATTGGGCCCGGTGCTATGTTGATGCAACTGACTTGATTCTGGGCATACTCCTTGCTTAGCACCTTGAAAACCTCTGAAAACGCCGCTCTGTACGCTGATGAGATTATCAGCTTTGGATTTGGCTCCTTGATGACGCTTGAGCTTATCAGGAAGACATATCCCCCGTCATTGATCTTGATGTTCTGCAATATTGTGCAAAATCCCAAGAACAACTGATTGTGATATTTCATCCAGTCTTTCTCGGAAATTTCTGAAAATTGTTTTGGAACCGGGCCTCCGGTATTTAACACAAGAATGTCCGTCTGACAGTGCTCTCTTACAAAGTTTCTGACACTCTCCAAGTCCGAAGTATCGATCTCGTTTTTTGATGTTGCAACCACATCCACCTGAATTGAGCCGAGTGCTTTGGATATGGCCTTTCCAATTCCCCTTGAACCCCCCAAAACAATGGCCTTTGGCATACAACATCAATAATTTCTGGATGATTAAATTTCTTTAATCTCGGTAATCGTTCCCTGGACGGAATCCATCTTTACAATTGCCCTTTTTTCTTCCTCTTCCTCTCTATCTTCCTTCTCCTCCTCCTCCCATCCCAATGCCACATACCAGTCTCCTGCATCATCGTCGTATTTCGTCTCCAAAACCTTTGCTTCTTGGGGCCTGATGCTGTATTTTTTGGCTATTGCTGATACGGCTAGTGCTATTGCGTCCTCTTCCTTCTCTAGCCTTCTCTTCATCAACCCAATTCCGGGACTCATGGTTTTCTCCTGCCCATCATGCAACATATTAACTAATAAGATTGGCCTTGGGGCAAGTGGAATCATCATCATCGATCCATTTTTCCAGAATAGGGCGTTGACGGCGATGGTCTTCCCACTGCCGTGTAAGTGGAATCATCATCATCGATCCATTTTTCCAGACTGGCATCACCTTTGGCAACATTTCAAATATCCCTTTTCCAGAGTGCAATCAAAGTGAAACTGACCAGAATAATTCCAAAATCGTCTTTTAGAGCACCTAGCACGCTTCTGCCATTTGTATCCGTATTGGCAGTTGCCGGCCCAGTCATTGTAGTTTTTGCAGGCTTTTGGGATGCCGTTTCCCATCTTCAAAAAGAACCCGAGTTCTTTTGGAGCGCCCCCCACATGGCCGTCTATGCGGGAGTTACAATGTCTTTGTCTGGCGCGGTCTTGGGAGGCATCCTGCTTTACAAAAAATCCGTCCACAAATCCCTGAAAACCGGAATTCAGCTTGTGGTTGCCGGCTCTGTCATGCAGGCCATCTCCGGATTTGGCGACTCTCTGTCTCATGACCTTTTTGGAATTGACGGGCTGATCTCCTGGTCCCATCAACCCCTTGAACTGGGACTTGTCTTGGCGTCTCTTGGCGCCGTCTTTATAATCAAAAACAGGGAACACACAAGACTCCGGCTTTTTCTTCCATTCTCAATTGTGACATTCCTGTTTTTTGCAACCTGGCTGGCATTCAATCTGGTTTTGATCGTCGGCCATACCGTCCAATGCATTCCTGTCTATGAAATATTCTCATCTGGCTGCGCCATACTGTAGTTTTTCAGCTTGAGGTATGATATTATCATCAGTGTAACGGAGCCGGCAAGAATCAGACTGCCTGCGGGAACCATCTCCCTTGAGTTCGTATCCCCAAGTTCCACCTGGATGTAAACTGGATTTTTTGAAATATTTGTAATTCTTATTGCATGCATCCCATCTGTCTCATAATCAAAATATCCCACGGACAGCCTTGTCTGGATCTTCTCTTCCTCAAGAACATTCTCATTGGGATCTAGTATCTGGACAAAGACCGCCTGCCCCCCAAATTCAGGCATGAACACTCTGTAAAACCCGATATCGCTGCCTGCAAAACCCGACTCTACTTCAAACGAGGTACTTTGTTTTAGAACAGCCTCGTCCTGGGCCCTCTCATTACCTTCAAAAATTATTGCAACCCAGACACTTCCTGAAACTGCCAAAATCAGCCCTATCTTGAACAATGAAAGCCTCACTTCATCAGGACTGAGAGATGCCTGATTAATAAGACAATCTAAAGGGCTCGGAGGGCTTCGATCCCTCGACCTGGCGGTCCGAAGCCGCCCGCACTATCCAGACTGTGCTACGAGTCCAAAAAAGTAAGACTTTAACGGGCCTAAATATCTGTCTAGATACTTTGAAAGTGTCAAAAAAAGTCGCAGGCGTAGAGTATGCCATCAGGGACATCGTTCTGACTGCACGTAAAGTCCAAGAAAAGGGAATGCGTGTGGACTATCTTAACATAGGCGATCCCGTACAGTTTGGCTTTCAGCCGCCAAACAACGTCAGGCAGGCATTAATTGATGCAATCAACAGGGGAGAGAACTACTACTCTTCCTCTGAAGGTCTGCCCGAACTACGTCATGAGATCGCCAAAAAGGAGAGCTCCAAGGGACTGTCAGTATCAGCTGATGAAATCCTGGTCACAAACGGCGTGTCTGAGGGATTAGACATGGTCATCTCTTCGATTGTTGAGGAGGGCGACGAGGTCCTGCTGCCCGGTCCGTACTATCCACCGTACGCCTCATATGTAAGGCTGCATGGGGGGATTCCAGTCGAATTTGCAGTT
Organism: Candidatus Nitrosopumilus sp.; assembly: GCA_965214775.1. Classification (GTDB taxonomy): domain Archaea; phylum Thermoproteota; class Nitrososphaeria; order Nitrososphaerales; family Nitrosopumilaceae; genus Nitrosopumilus. Next base: position 1,391,133 of record OZ243974.1, read on the forward strand.
GATCTGAACAACTCAACACCTGACATTGAGGATATCAGATCCAAAATTACGCCAAAGACTGTTGCCATCTGCCTAATCAGTCCCAACAACCCCACAGGCGTCGTCTTTAATGAAAAGTCTCTAAAAGAGCTGGTAGACACTGCAAATCAGCACAACCTCTACATCATCTGCGATGAAATATATGATCAAATCGTCTTTGATGAAAAATTTGTCGGAATTGGCAGGCTTGCAGGCGATTCGCCGGTCATAATTCTAAATGGCTTTTCCAAGTCACACCTGATGTCTGGCTGGAGAATCGGATATATTGCATTTAACCAGTCGCCAAAATTGCAGCCAATCCAAGAGAACCTTCCCAAACTGGCCAGGGTCAGAATTGCCACCAGCCTCCCGATCCAACATGCCGCATTGGAATCCCTTCGGGGCCCGCAAGACTATGTCAGGGATTTTGTCTCTGAGATCAAAAAGAGGAGGAACCTTGTAGTCAAACGGCTTGATAAGATGCCGGGAATCTCGTGCCCAAACCCAAAGGGAGCATTTTACGCATTTCCAAAAATTGAAGACAACAGACATGGCAGTGACAAAGAGTTTGTCACAAAGCTCCTGGAATCAAAGGGCGTTCTGACCGTTCACGGTTCCGGGTTTGGCAGACAATACGGAAGCGGGCATTTCAGGCTGGTCTATCTTCCCAGCTTGGAAGTTCTAGATTCTGCAATGAACAAGATTGAAGATTTTGTCAGTCAATAGCTCCACACTGTCAGCTTTTCGGGAACAATCTCAATAATACAATTAGTATCCTCCAGCAGTTCTCTTGCAGATTTTTTGTCTAACGCAGAAAAATACCTCAAAAGAATTTTTTTTGCAATTCCTTTTACCCTGGACTTCTCTAAAATCAGATTGGCCGTGCCCTTGCCCATTACGCCGTATATTTTCGGCGCATTGACTCCCACATCCACACAAAACGAGATTTTTTTGTTTCTTTTGATGTTCTTTGCCTTTTGCGTTCTGGTGTTCGTTCCGACATAGAATTTTCTTGCATTGTACAGATACCAGACGGGAACAACGTGCGGGGCCCTGTCTCCTCTTCCCAGCGTGGCCAAACGCAGGATTTTCTGTGATCTTAAGAATTCATCCTTTTTGCCCATGTTCTCTGAACCCTAGTGCCACCATAAAAACCCCAAACGCTATCATTGCAGCCGAAACCTTCTCGTTTGTGATTTCCCCATTTGTCAAAAAGTCTACAACAAAATCCGTGCCCCAGATCAACAGCTGTTGGATGAGAACGATTCCCCCCATCACGCAAAACATTATGCCTATGGCTGTAAACCAGTTCTTGCCTCGTCTGTAATAATATTCGTGGCCCATGACAGTCAGAATTTCCGACTCAGATGATCTTTATTCCTGGATTCTTGATCCTGTTTTGAATCATCGCATTTAGAAGCAATGGCGTGGCCATCTCTGCAAGATATGAAAGCTCAATTGGACCAAGATAGATTGAACGGAGCCCCTTGATCTCGTCAATTAGCGTATTGACTGAGCTTACTGCCTCCTTGTCGTCCCCACACACAAAAATATCATAGTCTAACTCGAGCGTTGGATCTGCAAGCTTTTTCTCCGAAATTACATGAAATGCCGAGACCAACCTTGATTTGTCCCTCATGTGGTTTGAGACAAGCTTGTATGAAAACGGCTTGTTGTCCTTGATTGGCACACACTCAAAACCAACACCTGTTTTTGTCATTGGAACGATTGGCGATACAACTACACACCTCTCCTTTGTCTCTGAAAGAACTCCAGAACACACTGCGTCAATGTTCTCATACGGGATTGACAAAATCAAGACGTCGCTCTGTCTTGCAACTGAGACATTGTCGTCTCCAGAAATCGTACCCTTGATCTGCCCAAACGCTTCTTTTGCGATATTTGCATATTGGGCCGCAGATTCAGCTGCCCTTGCAGCATCCCTGGAGCCAACCATCACCTCGTGATTCTGCGACCATCTCAGGGCAAAGCCCTTGCCCATGCCGCCTGTTCCGCCAATAATCCCAATCTTCATGATGACATACCTCTGACAATGTTATTATTATCTCTATTTGAAATCTGGGCAAGATGGGACAGATTATCTTCCTCAGACATGGTCAGGCAAGAAACAACACCGAAAGGATTCTTGCGGGAAGAACCGACGGCGTCCCGTTGACAGATACGGGAGTAAGGCAATCAGAACATACTGCTGAACTACTTGAACACATGGGCATCTCTGCAATCTACTCGAGTCCCATTCAGAGAGCAAGACACACCGCAGAAATTGTCGGAGAGCACAATTCCGTTGATGTTGCCGTTGATGACAGGCTGATCGAACTTGACATGGGAAAGTTCACCGGAATGGCATATGATGAAATCCTTAACAGCCATGGAAACGTCTTTATGAAATTCTATAACGGGGAGTTGGAAATTGCCCATAATGGTGTGGAGACCTTTTCCCAAGTAAGATCCCGCGTTCTGGAAATCGTTGATCACGTCCTTGAAAGTCATCCCGATGAAAACGTGCTCTTGGTGACTCATATGGATCCCATCAAGGCCATGCTGTCTACGGTTGTGGATCTCTCCCCGACAAATCTCTTTGAACTAGTCATTGCAAACGCATCCCTGAATATCTTTAGGGAAAAAGATCGCAAATTTTCCATTTCCGGACTCAATGTAATGCATCCCTCGAGATTCGATCAGGGCTGTTGGTAGATCAGAAAAATCTTGAAAACCCTTAAATAGAAATCAAAGGCCACGACAGTCAATCGCTATGAAGTGGATTGTCGGATTGTTCTTTGTAATGTCGGTTTTAGTGATAATTCCTGCCTTGGAATCGGCCTTTGCTGCAGGAGATGAGCCAGGGGAATACCTTGACCGCAGGGTGGTCATTTGGAACCTGTTTTTTAGAATGATGACTGTTGCATTTACGGTGGGCGCAGTGGTGTCTGGAACGATTATCTGGCTGGTTTGGAGATTTAGGGAGTCCCATCCAAAGGCAAAGCCAACCCCGTATGAGGGTACGGACTGGTAGGCAGGTAGTAGAGATGGGCGGACATTCAAACTGGCCTGAGTGGATTTACGTAGGCATCGTAATTGCATTAATGACCTGGGTGGGTGCAGAGGCATGGGAGGCAGAAAGACTGGTTGAGCATGTTCCTGAGGATGCCAAAGTAATCAAGGTCTATGGACAACAATGGTTCTGGACCTTTGAACATGAGGACGGCACAAAAGAGATTGGCGAACTGCATGTTGAAAAAGGAAAGGCCTACAAATTTGAAGTGATGGCCAAGGATGTCAATCACTCTTTTAACATTCATGATTACGTGGTCCTGATAGACGCCATTCCTGGCAGGGTCAACACGGTCTGGTTTGCACCAGACAAAGTGGGAGAGCATGACATTCAGTGCAGGGAATACTGTGGATTGATCCATTACAACATGAGGGGAAAACTGATTGTGGAGGAACCGTCATCTTGAAAACGCTTTTATCACAAATTCCATGTGCAGTAGGTGGAGAGATCAGCTGATGGTTCTGGAACTGCAAAAACCGCGCCCAATTTGGCAGATAATGTTCTCGACACACCATACTGATGTCGGGCTGCTTTATCTCATCACATCGCTGGGCTTTTTGTTTTTGGGCGGCACCTTGGCACTTGCAATCAGGGCCGAGCTCTTCTTGCCTGGAGCTCAAATCATTGCAGATGCAATGACGTTCAATAGGATCTTTACCGTTCACGGGACGACGCTGATCTTCTTGTTTATCATACCATTTGCATCTGCAGTCGGCAACTACTATGTCCCGATCATGGTCAGATACAAGGACATGGCCTATCCAAAACTCAATGCAATTGCATTCTGGATGATTCCCCCGTCCGGCGCGCTTATCTGGCTGGGCTTTGCCGACTTTACCTGGTATGCGACCCCGCCGTACTCTATTATCAGCGCGCCTGGTCCGGCAGCCGACATGTGGATATTCGGACTAAAGATTCTGGGCATCTCGTCGGTTCTTGGCGCAATTAACTTTGTAGTCACGATTCTAAAATGCAAGCATCCGGACATGTCCATTGGCCAGGTCCCGTTGCTTGCATGGTCGTTCCTGTCCTCGTCGCTGATTATTCTTGTCGCAATTCCGACGTTTGCAGCAGCCCTTCTGATGCTGCTTACTGACAGGCTTGGCGTCAGCGGATTCTTCAATCCCGCAATGGGCGGGGATCCGATCGCGTATGCGCACCTGTTCTGGTTTACCTTCCATCCCGAAGTCTATGTGCTGGTAATCCCCGCAATCGGCATGATGTATGAAATCATCCCAAGATTCTCCAGAAAGCCGATCTTCAGCTATAATTCTGGCGTCTTTGCATTTGTTTTGCTGTCCATAGTCGGTTTCTCATCATGGGCCCACCACATGTATGCAACCGGAATGTCGTTTACAGAAAAGACCGTCTTCATGGTAGGCACGCTTGCCGCCGTCCCGGCATCTGCAATGCACGTGTTTAACTTTATTGCAACGATGTGGAACGGCAGAATCAGATTCTCAACTCCGATGATGTGGGCTGTTGGAGGAATCGCACTGTTCTTCTCTGCAGGCGCAGGAGGCGTGGTAAACAGCGCAATGCCGTTGGACTTTACGACACACGACACCTACTGGGTAGTCGGGCACTTTCACCTGTTTGTGATGGGAACGATTGCCTTTGGCTCGATCGGCTACTTTTACTACATGTTCCCATACGTGACTGGCAGAATGTACAACGAGGCAATGGGAAAGATTCACTTTATCCTGTCGTTTGTCGGAACCATACTTGTGTTCTTTACGCAGCACGTGCTTGGCCTGTACGGAATGCCGAGAAGAATCTTTGACTATCCCCCGATCCCAGAATGGATTGCAATGAACCAAATTGCGTCAGTAGGCGCAATGATTATCGGCGTCAGCATGGCCATCTTCCTGTATAACATGATTTACAGTTCCGGCAGGGGAAAACCTGCAGACACGGACGATCCGTTTGCACTTGGAGGCAAGTACTATTATCCGTTTGAGGCAAAGAACCCGTCACACTAGGAGAAGATGATGAAAAGATGAGTCACAGCCACAATCAAGAATTTTACAGGACCACCACGGCAAGAACCGGAAAGATGATGGCAATCATGCTGGGCATCTGCATTGTTGGAGGAGCAATCTTCTTTGGATTGTGGGACTATTGGATTTCAGAACCGGCCCCGGTCGTTGCAATGATGGCCGGCGATACTGTCGGAACAACCGAGGCTGCAGTTCACACCGGCGCAACAATAACATCTGATCTCTCGTTTGTCGAATCTTCGGACTTTATCACTCTGGCATTCAACGCGTTGCCAGGCGAGCCTAGCAGCAACCCGACGATCAACATGGAGGTTGGCGACAAGGTAGTCTTTAACGTAGTAAATGACGGAGTGTCGTTTCATGCATTTGGCGTAACCGGGGACACCGAGGGCTTTGGCGGAATCATCCCGGGCTCTGAGATCGCATCGCCGACAAAGCCGCTAAAAGCCGGCGAGAGCGGAACTTCGGAGTTTGTCGCAGGCGAGGAAGGAGTCTTTTATTACATATGTACGGTTCCCGGCCACAGGGAACAGGGAATGGTGGGCAAGATCATCGTAGGCGACGCAGCTATGCAAGAAGAAGAAGAAGCAGCAGCAATGAAGGAAGCAGCAGCAGCCGAGCCTGAACCAATGACGGAAAAAGCCGTAGAGCCAATGCAAGAAAAAGAGCCGGCACCTGCCCAACCGGTTGCATATGAGGGCCCAATATCGATCCCAGAGGGCTCCGGGGTTCCCGGATGCCAGGAAACTGACGAGTGCTATATCCCGTTTCATGTGGCTGCCCCTGCAGGAACCGAGATAGTCTGGTCAAATGACGACACTGCAGCCCACACGGTTACAAGCGGAAGTCCGCAAGACGGTCCTGATGGAATGTTTGACAGCGGTCTGCTTGCAGGCGGGCTTGAATTCTCAACAGTCTTAGAGGAGCCAGGAGAGTACCCCTATTATTGTATAGTTCATCCATGGATGCTTGGCAACATCACAGTAGAATAGAAGAGTCTTGGCCATTCAATATCTTGCCCTAGCAACCATGATAGTCCTGTATTCGCTAATGTTCTTGGGCGGATACATCTCGGCGGCCGGACTTGGCCTGACATGCCCCGAGTGGCCTCTGTGCCCAAACGGGATCATGCCTTCTGAAGAGTACCTCATCGAGTGGATTCATAGGCTGGCAGCAGCCACCACCGGTGCCTTGGTTGTTGCCACGATGGTGGCAGCCCTGATCAACAAAAACTCCGAGACAAAAATCAAGGTTACAAGCTCTCTTGCAACCGTCTTTGTAATTACGCAAATTACGCTTGGCGCGTTGGTGATCGACACCAAACTTCACGCGGTTCTGGTTGCAATCCACCTGGGAATCGGAATTCTGCTGTTCTCCATGGTGTTGCTGACAACGCTGTTTGCATTCAGACTGGCAAAAAGCTCGCTTGCCGCTAGGGTCTAGATTTTTTTAGCATCTTTGGGACGTAGATGTATCCCATCACTCCTGCAAAAACCAGCGCTCCGACAGTGATTGCACTTATGAAGATGTATCCAAACGGACTCTGAGTTCCCATGTTAAACTTGTATGAAATTACATCTCCGGGACGGTCCATGTCATACAGGTAAATCTCCACAATGTGGTTCCCCTGCGTTCTCCAGACATAGTCAAAGTCCCAGTGGCCACCCTTGATGGGGGTTGGGGGGACTGCATCTACCTGTTTTCCGTTAAAGAAAAATTTTATTGCCATCGTGAATCTGTCTACCTCTTCAAAGTTGGCATCAGTGACCTTGACTAAAAACTGTGAGGGTTCGTCTATTTGAGGAAATTCCGGCGCAGTGGCTACCTGGACCCTGTATCCTGAGTGGAACTTTTCAGCGGAATTAAACATAGAGTGGGCATAAGAGTCATCGAGGATCGGCAAAATTACCAGCAAGGCAAAGATCAGAAAGACAGATCGACACTTGGACATTATGATTATCGTGGATATACGAAGAATATATTGTAAGCCAATTCCTCAGAAATCTTTTGTCTCATACTAAAATCGGGGCTGTTTCCTAATTTCATTTATAGCAACGAGCAGAAATAATTGAGGTTTTTTACGTGTAGTTATAACCTGCTTTGACTCAACGACTTCTGTCCGTTGCTATACCTGACTCTGCACGTTTTTCTGAATTTCCGCCCCTTTGCACGCCTGATCCATGTGGCATCCCAGCGGTTTTCAGGAATTCTGATGAATTAGGAAACAACCACGTGCATATGACATCATTTCTATTCAATCACCGGCAGGTCTTTTATGGATTTTTTATATGTTTTAGCCAGTGCGGAGTTTCTGTCATAAATTGACTGTAGCGTTGAGATGAGATGAGCCAGACTATGCTGAGAAAATTCAGACGATATTGTTTTTGTATCATCATCATCAAGACCAAACGTGATTCTAGTAACAGGAATATAACAGATGGTTCTGTAGGAATGATCTTCTACCTCTAGTAGCGTGCTGTTGTCGCTTATAATATCCAATGCTTGGAATTCAAACAGGTTTCCACAAACATGATACTGAACTTCCAAGCCACGCAGTCCTTTGTCATTTAATTTGGAAAAAAAATACCTGATAGATTTCTTGGCTTTTGATGTGAGGTTTGACTTTGTTAGGAGGGCATGAGCAATGTCTTTGCTTTGAAAATATTCGTGAGAAACACAACAAAGGGGAAATACATGCACCTCAGCAAGGCCACAATCGCTTTCATATCCAAGCATCTCGGCAAGTTTTTTGAGCGGTGTGTTATAGCCGGTTTTATTGTAGGTGCTGATCAATGCGTTTAGTTGTTTTTGATTGACTCCAAAAACCTTCTCCAACTCAGATCTAAAATAATTAAACGGGTTATTCAGATCTTTTGTCATTGTCCCATATACAAGAGGTCATTTATGAATATAAGGGGTGCATGTGGTGTAGTCTTGCAAAACTTCCTTTTTCGTCAAAAACTTCCTGATTTCGATCATAAATAGATCCAAAATCAACTGTGATTTTTATCCGGATTTGTCATTTAGGACGAATTCAAGTAAAAAATCGAGTTATGCAACAAATAGTCTTTCCAGATGTACACGACTCGTGTAAGTGGAGACGGCGACATGCGGATCTGCAGGAAGCTTAATTTGGGCTGTTTCAAGATTGGAGCCGTTTTCCGGGTTACTTTTGGGAAGACTGACGGGGAGATCCAGCGCAAGCTGCACGAGTTCGAGGAGATCATGATGAGAAAGAGCGACTCGATAGACCTGTTCATGCAGTGGTACAATCACGACAGGCCCCACAGGTCGCTGGACTGGGACAATCAGGAGACGCCCGCCCAGGCATTTCTCAGAAAGATGCCCAAGGAGGAGGAAACCGTTATTGACGGGCAGACAGGAGAGGAGTATGATGTCAGATAAAAGGGGGGGGCGAACTACTTTCTGGATCCCACAACCAGCTCCAATTCTTCAAAACCTTTAAATCCTTATTGGCAAGAAACCCAATCGTTGACCCTCGTTACAAAATCAATTGACATCAAAACACCCGTAGAGAGTGTCTTTACCTACTTTGCAAGGCCAGAACACGTTTCTGACCAGATCAAGTCTGATGCTGTAGTAGGCATGACAGTCGTTCCTATGGACATCAAGGAAGGCATGGGTGTGGGTACGACCTTTAGAATTATCGGCGACTTTGGCGGCAAGCGTCTAGAGTGGGATTGTGAGACAACCGAGTTTGTCAGAAATGAGAGAATCTCTGCCAAACAAATCAAAGGCCCATTCAAGAAATGGCAAATTACCAACGAGTTCAAAGCCCTAGGTAACGCCGTCACAAGAGTAACCATGTCCGTAGACTATGAAATGCCGTTTGGCCCGTTAGGGGCAATTATTAACAAGGCAAAATTTGCCAAGTCTGCCGAAAGAGGAATGGAAACCGCGCTTTACAACGTTAGAGGCTTACTTGAAGGAAACGGCTCAATTCCGGTATACATCACCTTGGATGCATACCAAAAACTTTTGGCCGAAAAGAAAAAGATGAATGATGTTCCGGTTTCAACTGCACTTACGGCAATCCTGGAAAAATACAACGAAATTGAAGCAAAAACCCAAAACTAAACTTTCATTTGTTTCCAAATCTCAAGATTAATAACAACTTGTACATGACTATTTTGGTGGGTCTGTGGCGCAGCCAGGTAGCGCACAGGACTCTTAATCCTGCTGTCGTGGGTTCGAATCCCATCAGACCCGCCTACCTTCCACTGATTAAAATAGACCCAAAACCATATTGATATATGAAGGTAGATCTGGAGTCCATCACGGATGGAGGCGATCCCTATGAGATGTTCGTCAGCAGCATACGCGATGCCGAAACGAGGAGAAAGTACAAGTCGTATCTGAGGCAGTTTCTTGCAGAGGTACCGGACAATGTGTACGGGACGGTCTCTGGCACTGCTGACAAGTCCGTGGAAGGGCAGGCAAGGCTGTTCGTCCGGATTGCCGAGAGGAATCCCAAGCTTGCATCGGGGGTGATTGTCGAGTACATCAAGCTGCACAAGGGCAGGGTTGAGAGTGGCGACATGAACCCGAACACGCTCCCAAACCTGATCAAACCGATTCGGGCACTGCTTGACTCCAACGGAGTCGCGCTTCACTGGAAGAGTATACGCAAGATGTATCCGAGACCGACCAGAACGGAGGACAGGGGATACACAAAAAACGAGATACAGAGAATGATGGAGAACGGCCACGACCTGACAGACAAGGTTATCCTTACCGTGTTCTCATCGGCAGGGTTCCGCGTGGAGGCATGGGAATACCTGTGCTGGAAGGATGTCAAGTTCTTCAAAAACGACGACGGCACGTTCAGGGGCGCAGCACTGCTGATATACCGCGGGGATCCGGAGAGATACTACACGTTCATCACGCCGGAGGCATGCCAGTATCTTGACATGTACCGGGAAAGATGGAAAAACGACATAGGCAGGTATCCTGCACCAGACGATCCGCTGTTGCGGGTCACGACCCAGATAACCGTAAAACAGCTGAACTCAAAGGGAGTCAAATCCAGGATCACGAACCTTGCGCGGGAGGCCGGACTGCGGCCAAAGCTTCCAGACGGTAAAAGAAGACATACGGTGCCGCTTGACCACGGCTTTAGAAAGTACTTTAACACGATGATGAGACGCGCAAAGGTAAATTACCTAGACAAAGAGGATATGATGGGTCACACCACGGGACTGGAAAAGCACTACGAGCGGTACAACGAGGAGGACTTTGAAAGATTCCCAGAGTACCAAAAGGCCATCCCATTTCTCACCATATCCGACGAGGAGAGAATCAGGGCCGAAAATCAGAGGCTTGAGATGGAAAAGTCATCTGCAGATCACAGGACAAGCCTGGAAAATCAGGCACTCTTGAAGGAAATCCGGGAGATGAAGGAGGATCTGGCCAAGGTAAAGAAAAGACAGGAGGTAGCAGAAAGGTATGAAAAAAAGTAATGCAGGCCTATATCACATGAGGCAAGCCTGATGCGTAGTAAATGTCTGCAAGAAAGCCATGCCCGCAAAGATAGTCAATCATGTTTACTATTAGAAAAAGGGACATGCCAACCCTATTGTAGTAAACTATCTCAAGATCCAATTTATAATTTGCATCCCTACGCCCGTAAGCACCGCCAACCTCACGGACAAATATCTGTTCAGGATGTGTTAATATCATGCTTGTATAGCGATTATCCCAGATCCACCTGAAGATCTTCTTTCTTATGGAGTAATAACCGAGCAATCCCAACATTCCTTTATGCTGACACAAGAGCAGGCGAATCATGTACGGATCCCTCATGTTTGGCAGATACACGGTTGCATGCACCTCTCTGCTGTGAGAATAGTCGTTCTTGTCATCAAACGTTTGGATTATTGAATCCGTGACAGAAAACACCCTTCCCTCGTGGACAAGCTTGTCTAGGATGGGCCTCACGTTGTTTTTGTATATGCGAGTTCTTCTCCATACTTCCCTCATTCCGGATAGCTCAAAACCCATCAGCAACACCATCAATACATTGTCTTCACTCTGTCTTCTCTTCTTCCTTTGATATCTAGCCAAACCGTCTGAAATCTTTCTATCCAATACCATACCACATTATGACAATAGTTCTGTTATGCTAATATGTGTTGAAATAAACATGGCATTCCTCGTACAATTTTCCGCCCGGCAAATGCCGGAAATCCGACATTTGGGATACTATTTTGCCATATGGACTCTATTCAAACTATTTCACATGTGTTATCAGAGATCAAAGTCTGTACTTCTGGAGGCGTCGCTACAATGAGCAACGGATCTGTTCCTACCTTTGCATGCGGATGCAAGCAGCCAAAAGAACAACGCCGTTTGAGGCTTGACGGGGGTTCTGCAGGTTTATACGATCTTGAGCTGTGCATGGAATGCTACAGGAAAGAAGACAGGCAGTTTGTCGTATCTGATGTGCCGATGTCCTCCACTGCAGGAGGGTTCCGTCCCAAGACAAAGCAGGTACATGAAACCGACGGCGGGGAGAAAAAAGGTTGAGTCGGAAAAATACGGTATCATCTGCACAACAGGCAACAGGGGCTGAGACAGAAAAATGACCGGCAGGCATCATCACCAACATCACCATCCTCCAATCAACAGGCCAAAATCAAAAAAGGTATGGGATCTCTTCAAGATGCGTGACAAAAACCAGAATGGTGTCATCATATGCACACTGTGCGGCCAGCCAGAGGAATACAATGATGATGACGGTAACAACGACTACAAACTGACGATAGGACACATAAACTATCCAAGCCCGGAATACGAGCATCTATACAACTCAAATGACGAGGTAAACCTAACGCCTCAGCACTCTAGGTGCAACAGGCTGCTGCAGGGAAGAGACTTCTACGCCGACAAGAAGGCAAATCTCCTTGAAACCCTCAAAAAGAACATTGAGTTCTCAAAGTCCAAAAAAATGTACAACCTGGAATTTGCGCGCCAAAACTCTGTGACTGACGATCCCTCATCGGTACAGAACAGAAAGTCAAAGAAATACGATTCTGTCTGCGGCCAGTACCTCACAGAATACCTCGATGCAGACACTGACAAAATTCCCTGGGATACTGCTGTACATGACATAGAAGGAATCTGCATGTCAAACTTTGGATTTGGAAACTCTGTAAGCGTAGCCCGCCACCTCAAAAAGATCTGCAATCGATTCTATATGCGGTACGTAACAGAGGAGGACGAGAATGGCACAGACTATATACGCAAAATGAGGCCTGACGAAAGGCAAAAGATGGGGAAAAACCTGGATAAGTTCAGGACCGACAAAAACCTTCATCCTGACACCTGATAGCCTGATTTTTTCACACACACAGAATTTTTTTTGTTTTTTGGTTCTGTCACACTTCTGTGCATTACTTTGTTATGGATTTTGCAGCATTTTGACCGTTTTCTTGAAATTTCTTAGACGTGTATGCATGAGTGTGTGTGAGTGTGTGTGAAAAGGCTGTTTGGGTGATGGCACCAGCATCAACAACCACGGCATGTCTTCCCAAAACCTGCAGTCCACACCTGTACATCATCATACAGTAACTGTAGAGGCGTAAAGAAGACAGACAGCAACAGGATGGCCAGGTGGGCGAGGTAGTCAAGTCGCAACATGCTTGCAGACGGGATCTCGCCGCTTGCCCTGCTTGGCACCGCTGCCGGTGAGGATCACCAGAGCGTGCCAGGCAAGATCCGGGCAAAAATACCCGAATTATGGCCGAAACTGGGGTTGTCGCCTAATTCCAGTAACTGATCGGGTTCTGGAAGCCGTTTCTGATTTCAGGCACAAGTTCTCTGATCGACATCCATTAGTGACAAAATTCATGCCTGAACTTCCAGAGCCCGACCTGTTACTAATTCCACTTGTTTGGCTCAATCTGCACATTTTTCTGAATTTCCGCCTTTTGTACGCCTGATCCACTGACATCTCAGCGGTTTTCAGGAATTCTGATGAATTAGGCGACAACCCCGCCGAAACTATATAAAAAATAGTCAAGAAGGGGGGGGGGGTTCTAATTAGCTACTTGAATGCTGCCTAATTAGCTACTTGGCTGATTCTGCGTCCGTAGGAGTGTTCTAATTAGCTACTTGAATGCTGTCTAATTGATTAGATACTTCAATTATGATTAAATTTCCACTCTCATTTGACTGAAACATGGGCGAATACGTGCGTAAAATACCCGTTAACCCCTCCCCCTTCAACTACCTGCAAAAACAAATCGTGGATATCAGCGATATGAACTAACAAAGTATCCAGATTACAGTAACAACTCGGGCTCTGGAAGCTGTTCCTGATTTCAGGCACGAATCTTTCTGGGAGGGCCACCTAATGTGGCAAAACTCACGCTGAACTTCCAGAGACTGAACTGTTACCAAGAAGGGAGGATGTTCTAATTAGCTACTTGAATGCTACCCAACTGATTAGCTACTTCAATTATTCTGCAAAGTCTCAAAAAATAGGAGAATCACACCCCGAATCCCCTCGTAAAAAAGGACTGCAGACCCCCCCTCTCACGCCTAATCCAAGGCCGCCCAGAATAAAGGCAGGTACGCGAAAGGAACTGGTTGCAAGATACGTGGCACACAGGATCTTATTTCACTCCACCGTTTGCGCAGACTGGCAAGATCGTCGCCGCATCTGTTTGCGTTCCTAGAGCATGATAACGTGTATCCCACAAACAACGGCGCAGAGTGTGCCCTCCATTACACCGTCGTCTTCCGCAAGATAAGCTGACAGATCAAGGAAGTGGAACTCTGGATGAGAAGCTAGTCGTGGTTTATGACGTGCATACTAACGTGGAGTACAAGGGGCAAATCCATGGCAGACGATGTCATGAAGCTAGTTTAGGGATGTGATCCCATATGACTAACGGAAACTGAAAATATTTTAGGCAGGAGTAAAAATCAATAGTATCATGGCTCCTCCAACTCTCAATCTTCTTCCTGCATCGCCTCCAGCCGTCAATCCCAATGACAAAGGATACTGGTGCTGTACATGTCTGCGATGCGGCTATGTGTGGCTGTCGCGCCTCCAGCCGCGCCTCCAGCCACGCCCTCGATCATGTGCCTTGTGCAAAAGTCGTTACTGGTTCGTATCGCGAGGACAGCTCCACCGCGGACACCCTCTGGAACCAGAGACACTCCGCAGAATTGAGGAAGAGAGGGCATTGGAGCGCGCCACAACCACAGATGAGGACCTCCGCCACCTGATGGATCTTGAGGATCAGGCCAAAGAGAGACTGGAGGCAAAAGAATCATCACAATTTCCCGCAACATGGCACCGACGTCTCTCTTCACGATTCCGCCGCCACCAAAAACCACAATCTAAAAACACTCCCTGATTGGAACGTCTCACGAAGGACAACCTGCCAAATGTGGGTGGGGTCTAATTAGCTACTTGGCTGACTGCTAGAATGATTCCAATAAAGAATGAAATCTTTAGGATGTGATGGGGGTCTAATTAGCTACTTGGCTGACTGCCAGCCTGAAAAAAATTAGGCAAAAACGGAAACTAGGCAAGAAACACGATGCCTCGAACATATCCAATCGCAAAACATCTATACTAAAAACAAAAATGATCCTTCTGATTCACATTTTGCTTGGCTGTTTTTTCAAATGAACTTTTTAACTTTGGCCGACTTGCCATATGCAATGGATAATCAAAATAGCGACCCCCCACCGCCGTATGACCCACGTAGCAATCATTACGCCAAGCAAAGAGCTGCAGAAGACAAGCTAAAGTATCCCAAGAATCACCGCCTGCCGCTGGTATGCACGGCAGAGGAGGTAGACAGGAATTACGCCGAGGCAATGAATGATCTGGCGTTATGGAGGAAGACGAAACCCTCGTTCCCTGCAAATGACAATCATTATGATTATTGCAGCTATCTGCAGGCCATATGGAGAATATGGCTGCTGCACGAGATACAGCACTCGCCAAAAAAAGAGGTATCTCTGGATCATGTAATAGATGCCGGCTCTGAGCTGTGCGATGTGAATCGTGGATCCGTGAATATCTGGACAAGAAAGGTTATCAGCTCCGTGGGCTTTCTTGACTGGAATCCTGACACGAACATGCTTACATTGAGGACTCCTTACTGTATAGGGCCTCCAAGAACCGATCCCAATGATGTTGGTTCTCCATAATGCCGGCGATCTGCAGAAAACGGCAGCAACGACTCCGGACCATCTTTCCTTACGTCTGTTGCCGGTACAGGCAACAGCAGCAAAAGAGGAAAAGCCTGAAGTTGGGCAAGGGCAAATCCGAATGAGGCCTTGCCGGTTCAGTCCGAAGAAGACCCGCGTTCTCACCACTCAGAAAATTCTACATAATCCAAAATAGCAGAATCTGATTTGGAGAAGATCCTGCTTTCATTCCGTTATCCACGATTTTACAGAGCCCTGCAGGCCATATGGAGAATGTGACTGATGCATTAGATGCTGCGCTCGCCAAAAAAGTGCATTCAACACTACGTATGTGTTTACAAGTCAGAAGAGAGAAAATTTAATTATATTCTGTTCCAACTTAAAGTGACAAAAAAATGGCCATACTGCCTGTTAAATCACCCTCTACAACTGTGTCATCAAATCCCAAACCCCGCATAAAGCGCAACGTGCGCAAGGAACTGGTGGCCCGTTATATCGGTTTGACCGGCTTGTCAGACACCCAGAAAATTGTCAAGTTCATCAAAGATAAAACCGGCAAGTCCGTCGAGCCCCGCACCATAAAACAGGACGTGGAAAATATCCTGCTGGATGCCAAGTTGTTCCAGAGGGATCTGGCCCTCTCAACCTGGATGGCAAAGGTCCTGCAGATGTACCAAGAGATAAACCAGGAAATAGACGAAATCCAATCCCTCAAGCAAAAGATACTGGATGCCGATCCCAATATCCCTGACGCACTAGTCAAACTGATGGAGCAGATAGAGGATCCCAAGGAGCGGCAGGCCTTAATGAAATCACTGCACCGTGCATATGGATCTGCCGAGACCCAGAAAGTCTTGGGCAAAGTAAATTATGCCTCCAAGATCCTTGACGAAAAGAGATCCTTCCTGATCAACTTGGTGACATCCGTGCCACTCTATAACCAGGCCGCATCCCTTGCAAAATACTACGAACAGCACCACAAGGAATAACCGTGACCAACACTGCAACTGCACCTGCAACAATCCAGACCATACTCTTCTGCGCGTTAAATTAATTAATCCCTCAAAGGACACAACCACCAGATATGTCTGAAGATATTCCAGAAGATATTCCAGATTTAGTGAAGAAATATGACAATGTTGAGGAAATCAACGAAGTTGTAGGAATCTGGGAAGTTTCGATAAAGGACTGCCCTGTAAGGCTTAAGATCAAAGTAATTAAAATACCGACTGTTCCTAATGCTCCATTTGTGGGCATGGCTAACTATGAAATTCAAAATCCTGATCAGTTTGATTCGTATTTGAGCCTACGCAATTGCAGCAGTGTTAAAGAGGCATTTGAGGATGCATTAAAGGGATTTCTGGCGTATTACAAGCCCGAATTGAGAGAGAAAACCAAGTTTGTTCCGGTCGAATATTGGTAGATTCCTCGAAGGACAATATGTCAAAAGTGGGAGCGAATCTGCCAACTTGCAGACAAATAATGTTTGTTCTCCTGCATTCACATAAGATTTCTGTCTGATCCTGTTCATTCATAGGAGTACAGATTCTGTAAAAAGTGTAATAACGATCATGAACTATTGATGTTCTGGTATTTTCTTGCCCGTTTTGCAAGACATATTATGCTAAATAATCTACAAAATGCAAGCAACATGCCGTCTAAAACTTTAGGATGGAACTTCTCTTACATA
The DNA here is from genome assembly GCA_965214775.1 of Candidatus Nitrosopumilus sp. GTDB lineage: Archaea > Thermoproteota > Nitrososphaeria > Nitrososphaerales > Nitrosopumilaceae > Nitrosopumilus. Next base: position 1,408,105 of record OZ243974.1, read on the forward strand.
CTGGATGAGAAAATTGACTGTGATGACAACCTTCAAAAAAATAGACCAGACGTTGAATTTGTCACTAAGATCGATGAAAAGAGTTCCCAACTGGCAATAACTGGATTTGAGATAAAATCTACAGAGTCAATTCAAGACAATGCTCAACATGACGCTGACCAAAAAGCAAATGCTCTGATGTGGTTGCTGATATCTTCCTCTGGGACATATTCAACACACTCATTACGTGGATACAATGAAATTACAGAATCTGGATCTGGAAAAGTTGTAGCCTGTCTTACATCCAAATACTCTATTAGAAATAATGCAGTACTGGGCATGTCTGATGACAAATTCCGAGCAATTCTTAATAGATCGGATCAAGACTTGGTTGAAAAAATGCAATTCGTGTCACTGGCCAGACAAGCAGAAAAAACCAGCGATTATGGATCCATAATTAAATATCTTTATCTAGCTTGTGACGAAAAGCCGCCTGAAAATCTTAAAAAATTTAAATTTTTACGTAACGCAATTTCACTGTATAGTCCAAAAAGTAGTTCACCCCTTCTCCGAGTGTGTAAAGTCGGTCAGGAGCAGATGTGCAAGCCTGACCCACACTGGAAGTACAGGTGTGTGGGTCTGGCGACGAAAGCTCCGTAAATACGTGAGTCTTGAGCACCCAAACGGCATGAAGCTAGAGAAAAGCCAAGTACAATGGATAGTGAAAGAAAAGAAAAAGGGCGAGCTTACCAACGCCCAGATAGCCGGAACCATGGACGTGACAGTACGGTGGGTCCAGAAGCTGTGGGCCAGGCACAAAGGCTGCCCTGCGGCAAGCGAAATATCGCATCCTGCGCCAATGGGAAGGCCCCAGAACGGTCTGCCCGGACGCAGGGAGCACTCTGCAGTCATGTCTGCCAGACATGCAGAGCACATGGGGGCTGCCGGATTGCAGCAGCGCATAGCGAATCAGACCGGAATCCATATCCCGCACGGCATCATACACAAGATACTGAGGGACGAGGAGATGGCAGAGGCGCAGCCCAGCAAGGGTACAAGGTACAGGTGGGTCCGATACGAGCGCGATCACTCAAACTCACTGTGGCATACGGACTGGAAGCAGATCCACGGCGGAATGCACGACGGCAGATGGTTCCTGTGCTACGAGGACGATGCCTCCAGGTTTGTGACCGGATATGGCATCTTTGATAATGCCACGACCAAAAACGCCCTGGCAGTGCTTGAGACGGCAATAGAAAAGCACGGCAAGCCGGCCTCGATCATGACAGACCACGGCAGCCAGTTCTATGCCAACGAGAAAGAGACGGCAGAAAAGAGGGGCGAAGGCGAGTTTGAAAAGAAACTGACAGAACTGGGAATACGGCAGATCCTGGCAGGCGTGGGACGACCCCAGACCAACGGAAAGGTCGAGCGCCTCCACGGGGAGATCCAGCGCAAGCTGCACGAGTTCGAGGAGATCATGATGAGAAAAAGCGACCCGATAGACCTGTTCATGCAGTGGTACAATCATGACAGGCCCCACAGGTCGCTGGACTGGGACAATCAGGAGACGCCCGCACAGGCATTTCTCAGAAAGATGCCCAAGGAGGGGGAAACCGTTATTGACGGGCAGACAGGAGAGGAGTATGATGTCAGATAAGGGGGGGCGAACTACTTTCTGGATCCCACAGTAACGCAATTTCACATAGTGGTCCATTACATCCTCGGACAATTGAGGGCTTGAAGGAGGAATTTGGAGAAGATTATTTTAAATTGACTTCTGAAAACATATTCGATTTGAAGTCTAAACGCAATCACGTGCATCTAAAATGTCAGACATCTGAATTCTTAAAAGCCATGCATGTGCAATTGAGGAAGGAATTGCAAGATGGTAAATAAACGCATTTTCCTAAAACGTAACGCACTAAGCTGTACATTCTGCCTGTTCTTACATCATCTAGTGCCTGAGTCTACCTAATGCGTTTGCCCCCATGTCGGCGCTCTGAAATCAACGAAAAAGCCAAAATTCAATCCAGTCTCCGACATCATAAAACTAATAGACTTTATGCGTAATCGACCGTGATTAAAAATTCCGTAGGCTTTTCCAAACGCAAATGCGCTGATCGGATCAAATTACCGCATGCATCTCGTGTCATGACGCACGTAAAAGCCAGTTGCGCCAAAAGAACGTGCGCAACCATGCAGCACGGCAATGTGCCCCGCTGACAAGTCAGAAAGAATGGCGGTCCGTACCGCCGTATGTCATGTGTCTGGCAGCAGATGCAGCTGCTGCAGCAGCTGGCCGTAGTATTTTTTCCTTTTCAACATCGTCTTGAGGTTCTCAAGACCCGTGATTATCTGCATGAAATAGTTTAGATCCCCGGCAGTCCCGCCAAACGGCATGGTAAGAATGCCATATCTTTTGAGCCGCCCTATGTGGTGCTCCACTCTGACGCGGACCCTGCTTATCTGCTTGCGGCGCCTCTTTTGCGTTGCAGTAAGATCCCCGTCCCTGGGCTTCTTTGGGGGCTGCCTGTGTATGGCGCCCGGAAGCATCTTTTGAATGCCCTCAAATCCCAGGTCGCTGTAAATCACAAACGCCTCTTCCGGATCGTCTGCGTTTTTTGCATTCCTCATTGATCCGGTGTGCCTTCCAAAGTCCGGGCCGCCCCCTGCGTTCATCACGCCCTTGTCGTTGACGCTTCCGTCCACAGTCTTGCCGCAGTGCAGTATGAGGCCGTCCAGGTTCGAGGTAATTATCGTGTTGAACATGTGCCGCTTTTTTCTTCCCGAATATCTGGTCTTTCTTGCGGTCCTGTCCCCGGGCCTGTCTACCGGAGTCAGGGTGCCGTCAATCAGGAGCGTCTTTTTTGGGATCAGCACCTCCTCCAGCTTGCCTGCCGGGGTCTTGCAGATGATGCTTGTTAGCTTTTCGGAGGCAGGCAGGAGCCGGCGCAGTAACACGGCACCGTACCGGAGGTACCTGGACATTGTGGACTGGTCGACGTCAAATGTCGCAGCCAGATGATGCTGCGTTGCCTTGGTCCTTATGCTCATGAGTACTGCAAGCAGCGCGTGCCTGATGTACAGCTTGCACCGGTTTCCGGCATCGCCGCCTCTTACGTCGTCCTCCCAGAACAGGGGCCTGTCCTCGTCGTCCATGACTTCTTCCGTAAAGCGCTCCAGTATGATCGTAAATGACTCCTTTGTGCATCCCGTGACGTTGCGAAGGCGCACCGGATCGCCGATTATGCCGTCTGCAACCTCGATTGCGTGCATCCGCAGAGGCGTCCCGCCGCGCACGACTCTTTTTGTCTTGTTTTCTTCGGACTGCCACAACGAGTCCTCAAACGCAAGCTGCTTCCTCATACGCTCGTTTTGCTTGGACATCTGTTTGTTTTGCTTGGATACCTGCTCGTGTTGCTCGACTAGCATCTCGTGTTGCTCGACTAGCATCTCGTGTTGCGCTTGTAACGCTTGAAATGCTTGGAGAGTCTTGTCATTTGAGCCCATACAGTTAGGGAATCATACAGATCTTTAGGGTTGTTGGTGTGCAAATAATGATCTATTGTGTCGTATTTTTAGATCAGATGGGCCGATTACGCATAAAGTCTAATGCAAGAGTGTCGTCTCACCGCATACAAATCACAGATGACATCTCTGCACCATCCCTGTCACGTAAAATGCTTGAAGCATTTCGAGCATTGCAGCACCGCCCCCTTCGGCTTCCTCGTGGCAAACTCGTGGCCGCACTGGCATTTGACTATTCGCAATCCCATTGATCTCTCACCGCCCCTTTCTTCTTATCGCATACGTATATAATAACCACAGGATCAGCTGCCATTTCATCACTCGTCACAATTGCACCAGAATGACAGTCCTTCATAATCCCTCACACCATATTACAGCATATTGTATTATATACTTATAGCATAAGTATCCCATAACCTATTTATTATACCATACTTATGGCATAACATGAATCAGACAAACGCAATAACTGATGCACTGGACAAGATGGTGCAGCAGATGAGACGGGACTGTGATCATTATTTTCAGGACAGAGTCACGGTTCCCGGCGTGGGCGTATGGTGCGGCAGATGCGGGGAGAGGTTTGAGAATTGAACCCCATGCAACAGCAGCTGGCAATCAAGGTCACCAAAACCCAAATCAGAAGAATAGAGGCTCAGATCAAAAAGCTGAGAAGATGCGAGCACTACTATGCCGCAGACACACTGCAGGTGTCCCTAGCATGCCAGAAGAGCCACCTGGCAAAACTGGAGGCCGGACAGCAATGAACGTAGGGCACGTCCCAAAGTCTAGGATCGGCCCATACTGGCGTGCGGACTTTGATCATTCCGGCGCGTCGGGATATGTGGCAGTTGCCCAGACCCAAAGGGGCGTGCGCCAGATGGCAATACGAAAGATGCACAAGCTGCTAAAGGCAGGCCATAAAGTCTTCTGGGGCCCGTGCCGTGAATACAGCATCATGCAGCAGACCGACGACTATGACGGCAACTGCGCAAAGTACATAGAGGAATGGTACGAGGTTCGCACACCTGACGGCAGGATGATAGTATCAAACCGGAGGCGCAGAAAAAATCCGGGATGCCAAGACAACTTTGGCGAGTGCGAGATCTGCCACAAAAAGGCAATGAACACGGCAAAGGCATACAACCGATTCCACAAGCGGGATCTGACGCTCTGCAGACGCTGCATGACTGCAAACAGGCTGGCAAACAAGATGTGCGGAGGCGTTCGACAGTAATCATGTCCCTGCCAGCTCAATTCAATCAGACCTGTAAGGTCTGCGGCACTCAAATAAAGAAGGGTGACGGCATATACAAGGTAAACGGGCACTGGTGTTCCGATCCCGCATGCGGGTCTGCGGCGCAGGAAGGACCGGGGGCACGGACAGCAGAGAGGACAGATGCGCCGCAGGCAAAAACCGGCAATGACGCTGCGGTGGCAACGGCAACAACGGCAACAACAGCTGCAGGATACGCCAAGGTGCACGACGAGGCATGGGCCTTTGCGCTGGGGCGGGCCAAAGGGGTCTGGCCCGGAAGCGATTCTGACAGTGCAAGACAGCGCAGCATCCTGGCGCAGGTCTTCTACAAGAAATGCATGGACTGGGAGATCCACCATCATGTCCCTTTCTGACTAGACGATACATCTTGAGGACTGCCGGCAGAACGTCACCCGTGATCTGTCATCATCTTCGTTAATAATTCTTTTTTATGTGACTGGCACCTCATCATAATATTGACTGATCTGACATACAAACAAAAAGAAAAAATCTGTAGGAAATGGTGCAGTAGGGAAAACTCCATTGAACTGATCAGTGATGATGTGATGCTGCAAAGGCTAGATGGGGAATATTTCAGCCGTTTTCAGTTTGATATTGCGTCCCGTCGCAACAGGCGTGAATATGAAAAAGACCAATTGGAAGCTAGGAAGTTGAAAAACAGCTCTACACGGCCCATTGAACTGCAAGCTATGTTGGCATCAGCCAAACATATGGGCTTGGATCCAAGCAAGCCAGACAAAAGGGAAATTCTAGGAATGGTAAAATCCGGCACGCATCATACGAATCTTGTCACATTTCACAAAATTCTAAGCGATTGCTATCTGCTAAGCAAGGCAGAGGCCGACAAAAAATACATGATACTGACTGACAAGGTGACGTATGATCATTTTCATAAAAGATGCAAGGCAATCATGGGCGAAATTGAGCTGGTCTATCTCGATACAGATGAGCACAGACATCTGCTGGACGGCCCGGACTGAGCCTGCGATACCCGTCATAGCGTTGCCGGAGAGGTGATTCGAAATTAGCATATTCGGATCATGCATAAACCAACTTACATTAAATCAATCAAAATGTCTGCAAATGAAAGTTATCTGTGAAATTACTTGAGAAATGCACGGAAAAATCCTATCATTTGCAGTTTCTAATTTCGGATCACTTCTCAGGAAAAATTGGACAATCCCGAACCGCCCATAAACAGTAAAATACATCTGAATCATTCATAGCACACATGAGACTTCTTCTGTGGGCTGTTCCGGCAGTAGCCATAACAATACTCGGACTAGCTGCAGTAACCACCACCGGGGGTGGTGGTGGTACCATTGAACAGTATGAGGCAACACCGCACAAAGTCGTAGAAGGAAAAGGCACAGCCACTACTTCCACAATGGTCGTAGTTCCCGAGACCTACGAGGTGCGGTCGTTTACTGCTCCAGTCAAATCAGATGCTGTGCATGCCGGGCCAGGTGACGCCTTTGCACCACCACTGGACCTTCCATCTTGGGAGGCAGATGCGCAGATTCTAGACGAGATCGAGGTAAAGGAATGGAGGTTTAGTAATCACGGTGGCGTCAATTTCTGGGCCGTAGTGCCAAAATCTCCTGACGACGACCTGTTTGGACTCGGTGAATACAAGATAGCGCGCATTGACCGGGACGACGGGACGCAGACCGTCTGGACGGCGCCGGAGGGGTGGCGATTATCTGCTGGACCTTCTCATGTAACCGGCTTTGTAGACGGATCCAAGGTCTTCTTCAGTCAGGACAACCGTATGGCATCCTTTGATCCTGCAACCGGAACCTTCACCAGCTGGCCTGATGTGGACTATCGTGTGAATCATCAACGGTATATGCCGTATGATGACGCAGTTTATGGATCTATGCCAAGTGGGTATAATCATCCACGTGTGGCGAACCCGCTTGGCAATCTTACCATCGAGAGTATCCATTATCACAACTCACAGTATTCGATCAATGTAGACGGTGCCTCCGGATATGTAACCGCCGAACTTACGACTCCGTCAGGCCATACACTGGTAACCGATACAGGAATTGCCAGTCCTGATGGATTCTCTCAAATTTACGCTAATTTTGCTAAAGACACTTCAGATCTCGACGTGGGAACTTATGAGGTGCGGGTGACGGACTGGGCTCAGGATGTCGTGCTGCAGTTCGAGGTTGAATTGCAAGGACAAACAACCTACACAATAGCAGATTATGACTCGCCAAACAGATCATACGTGGTCTTTATGCAGAAATTTGATCCAGATGGCAACACTGTAACGTATTACTATACGGACGAATTGCTTCACCACCCTTCACTCCAACAGGTAGGTCCTTCCGGTGCGTTTTTTGCCTCGCACTCAAACATTCTAAGATTTGTTCCTAATGACGACGGGGGCGGTGTACTCACTCACTGGGATCTAGGTGGCGGAATCCGGGTTGGTTCGATTGCCATTCACGAAGAAAAAATTTATTTCGGCAATCATATCGGGCGCCACACGGCCAACATTGTCGAACTTGACACCTCCACGGGCCAGGTAACCGAGATTACAGTGCCATACGCTTGTGAGATTGACATACATCCCAGAATAGCTGATAGCGCGGGAAACGTGTTTTCTAGCGGGTGTGATCGTCAGTCTCTTCACAAGTTCGTGCCGTCCACTACCACGTTTACCAAATTTAACGGAGCTCCGTCTCCTTCTCGGATTGATTCAGACGATACGATGTACTATGCAGATCGTAGTCTGGTAGGCACGATAAAACTACTGCCAGTCGTCCCGATAAAGGCATCCATAACGACAAATTTCTATCACTACCCGGGCCACGGCACGTTTGCACGGACAGACAAATCAAACGAATTAGAATATCACGTCGTATATGACCGTAATGTTCGAGGTTTTGACTCTAACGACATTCTGGTATCGGGGCTGGGCGGTTATGTCAATTCATGGGGCAGGTCTCACGGTACTCTCTATGGATTTACTGTGCCAGTCACAAGCAACGGCACGATAACGGTAGGGGTCGGGGAGGGCGCCGCAGCGGATCGGCGTGGCATTCCTACAGAGTCTGCAACACATGCAGCAGACATAATAACTGACCGGATCCCCCCGCGCGTACTTGACGTGACGCTGTCCAGCGACACGAGCACCGTAGTTACAGTCAGGATGTCAGAGCAGGTGGTGAATGAAGACTTGTTAGAGTATGACGATGAAAAAGGATGGTATGCGTGGCCCGGTGGTGTAAACCTCTTCAATCACACATCCGCTGGCTGGTATATGGATCCGAGAGATGAGCTTGACCCACAACGTGCCGAAGTCCAGTTCGGACTCGGCTCGTCGGCTCAGGGTTGTGAGGAGACCAATGAGTGCTACATCCCGTACGAGGGGGGTTGTTTCCTAATTCACTTCATGCTGCCTCCACCGGTATCCCGAGATTTGCGGCACACTTGAGTCTGTTTAGCACCTCAAGGTTCCACCCTATTGCCTTGCACAAACCGAACCTTCGGCGGGTAGATGCCTTTCTGAACCTGCACATCAGCCTGTGGTTCTCTGCCTCCTCTGCACCAAAGATTCCCTCTATTGTTGCGCGCATCTTGTAGGATTCCGGATCAAACATCTTGGAAGCTTCCTTTCTGTGTTTCTTTTTGGTGTGGACTGCATTGGCCCTTAGTTTGATGTTTGGTTTCATTCCAGATTCCTTGAGGAGCCTTACGTTCTCATCTGAATCGTATCCCCTGTCGGCGTTGAAGATGCCGGAGAATCCTAGTCCGATCCTCTTGATCTTCTGCAACAGTGATCTTAGGACGGTGGTGTCTGCCATTTTGTCCGAGGTAATCTGGCATGCCAGGATTACCTGCAGGCCCAGTACGGATGCCACATGCCACTTTAGGTACTGTTTGTAGGGCTTGGCCTTTCTCTTTCTTTCGGCCTTTTTTGCACCCGATTCGTGCGTAATATCGGCCTTTTTGTCCGTCTTTTTTGGCTTGAGATCCTTTCTCTTTTTGTTCTTGTCGTACCTGTCAGTAACGACGCCGGTGCTGTCGGCTGCAAGCTTGAGTGCAGACATGTCAAATCCTGCAAGGCATCTGCGTGCAGTCTCTGATATCATCCCCTCAAGCCACTTGCCAGGAATCTTTGGCAGGAACTTGCACAGGGTGACGTGGTCTGGCACCGGTTCGTCGTTCCAGCGAGGCAGTTTTAGAAAGTGCGCAAGACACTGCGTGTCACGGTACGTCAGATCTAGGCAGACCATCAAAATGCACAGGCAGGCCAGCTTGTCACGGCTGTGGACTGTCGGCCGTCCCGGTCCGGAACTGACCTTCTTTACGGGACATGGGTTCTCCACTATCAAAGAAACTATATTGGATAGGAGAAACACCATTTCTTGGGTGTGGGCAGCATGGTAATACTTCCAGTACCCATCGCGTCTCTTATGTTCCGTCATTAGAGAACCACGCCCGTTCTGATCAATATAGTGTAGACTCTAGAAAATTAGACTAAATTGCCGAATTAGGAAACAACCCCCGTACGAGGTGACGGTCCGTGTCACCGCCCTCCCATCAGACGGAACCGGACATGTAATCTGGGTCAACGGTGATAATACGGGCCATACCGTGACGGCAGGCGACCCGGACGTTGACGCAAGTGCAATCGGCGAGAGCTACCCGAACGGCTTTGACAGCGGTACCATATCCCCCGGAGGACAATACGATGTTTACTTCCATCATGCCGGAACGTACCCGTACTTTTGCTCGATTCATCCGTGGATGAAAGGCATTGTGAACGCGTATCCTGAATACCTAGAGGCCAGCAAAGCGTCGATAAGCAATGACGCCATAACCATTACGTTTAACGAACAGATATCTGAATGGGCACAGTCGCCGACGATGTGGGGAGGTAGTGACCTTCAGGATCTGGCCGGACACGGTATGGGTCATCTCGAGTTTGATCTCCCGATAAACTGACGGTGATGCAAGTTTTGCGCATGTGGAGTCTTACGATGTCTGCCGTCCTGATTGGGGTGCTTGTCACTGTTTCCCTTGCAGCTGCGCAAACCGGGGAGCCTGCAGATTCCATAGACGTTCGTGTCAAGCACCACGACTCACAGGCAGCACCCAAGCCGGTCATATCAGTCTCGGAGGCGAACAGCACGTCACACGACCCGCCGTCGTCCCTTGTGGTGCGAGTAGTACACATCAACGACACGGCCCAGATCCAAGACGTTCGATCACATTCAGAGGCGGCAGCCAGCACGGGTACCACGTCTTCCATGAGCGTCTCTATCGAGTCAGAACAGGTAACGCCGGAGCTGCATGTAAAGTTCATGCACGCGTCCTCCAACACCAAGCGTTACCTGGGCGTCGACTCGGAACTGCGGCCCGTACCCATAGTCGACACCGCCCACGCGTCCTCCAACACCAAGCGTTACCTGGGCGTCGACTCGGAACTGCGGCCCGTACCCATAGTCGACACCGCCCACGCGTCCTCCAGCACCAGAAACATCCTCAGCTACGAGCCCGTAATACTGGAGCAAAACAGGATCCCCGACAACACGCTGGAGATCGTCTATGACTATACGCTGGAACACAGCGAGCTGGTGATCAACAGTAACCGGACCCTGCTGGAGAAGATCATAGTAACAGAGCAGACCGACGAGCCGAGACTCAGCCTTGAGAACCTGCTGGATGCAGGCCAGGCCGGCGGCAACAACACGGCCACATTTCCCAACGACCTTGAGATGGACGTCGTCTTTGAGGGCATAAGCGCCGACCTTCTCCTCAGAAACGACACCGAGATAACCGGACCGCCGGACTGGGACGGAACGGTAAACCTGCCGGTATTCACAGAGGTTCACGTGCCGGTGATATCGGGCTCTGACGGAGGCACGGGAGACGTAAGATCCACGCTGCACATGGGCCTGTACGACGACATGTTGACATTTGACAAACCCGTAAGCATAACGTTTGAGGAAAAGGCAGGACAGAACGTCTTATACCACCGGGGCGGAGGGGATGACGAGCCGGTACCAATAGACGAGACCTGCAGCCGCAACGATCACGAGTCCGTATCAGTCCAGCTTGACGGCGCCGGCGAATGCAAGATAGACGCGGATGCGGATCTGGTTGTATGGACGTTCCACTTTACGGACTTCATCACGGTCGGCCCGCCGCCTCGGGATCTGATACTTTCGGATCCGCCTGCGGATCCTATTGGCGGCCCGCCAGGACCTCCGGGCATTCCGCCGGTTCCGATTGACCCGCGTGAGACCCTGCCGCCTGCGCCCGAGCTGCCGCGCGACCGCCAGACGCCAAGGTTGTCCTCCGGCGGTGGCGGTGGTGGCGGCGGAGGTGGTGGCGGTCACCCGGCCTCCGGATCACTTGACGACATAAGCGTCGACCTGTACTCCGTATCATGGGACTGCAACGCCGGCACGGTCCGAATCATCGCAGGACCCGACGAGCCGGAGCTGGTCTCCGCACAGGTCAGAACAACAGCATACGGCATGCAGCAGGCGGCCATATTATCCGGCGAGATGCTGGAGGGACGTATCGTGTTCACATCCGGCATTGCAGCTGACGAGTCGTATATCGGCGTGCAGGTACACGCGATGTCGGGCCGGAGCATCCTCAGCGTATCGGAGGGAATAACCGTACAGGAATGCGTGGGCGAGGAAACGTTTTCCACATATCGCCAACCTGCTGATCCGATCCCGCAGCATGACAGTATTCTTCATGTTCCCTCAGACAGCGGTGCAAGGGATGCGGATCCTGCCATGCCGCCGGCGTTCGTACCGGAACCAGTGGAGCCGGAACCCGTAGAGCCCGCAATGCCCGCAGATCCGGCAAAACCCGTGATATCAGCAGAGCCGGCATGGCCTACAAAAACCGCAATGCCGGCAGAGTCCGCAGAGCCAGAGGATCGTGGGCTCTTTGAGATGCTTGTGGACTTTGTCAGAAAGTTGCTTGGCTGGTGACTGCAAGACGGGTAACGCAGCCGTGGATTTCATTGCATTGCAAAAATACTTTCGATCAGAGTTGACCCAAAATTAGCGAATTCTGAACCATCTGTGAACGAATCTGCGTAAAATATCTCAGAATATCGGCAAAATACGTAAAAATTGTCCGTGAAATCGCTTGAAAAACTCGCATAGCTTCTAATTTCGGATCATCTCTATGGGCAGCATTTGGCATCCTCATATCCTGCAAATGCCAGTGCGAATGTAATCTGATGCCCCCGCCAAGAATAACTATGAACAAAGTTCATACACCGACATTCCTACTTGACGGGGGCCGGAATGCCGATGATACAAGCAGGCAGATATGGCATAATAAGAAAATGGACAAATGATCCATATAGCTTATAAACACAAATTTTGATTGGAAATTAATAACAATGTTTAAAGAAATAAGACGCAAAACAACTAGTTTAATATTGATGGCAATCATGGTTGCCGGCGGTATGACATTTGCAGTCCCTGGCATGATGCCGGCTGCATATGCTGCCAACGATAACCTGATTGTCTCCGCAGAAAACTCACAGTTTGAGAACTATATGGCAGGTCCTCAGGTAATCGAGGTAGTCGTTAATGACCCTGGCTTACGTGATACTGATGAAGGCAAGGGTGAGCCCACCGTTACCGTTAACGGCCAGGATCTGAGAATGGTTCAGGCCACTGACGGCCAATGGTATGGCTACTTTGCCGAGAAAACAATGGCAGATCGCGCAGATGATACCACAACAAATCCTGGCAAAGGACTTGACTTTGGCAGTATCTGTCCTGCAGGTGAATACGGCACCGTCTCATTTTCCGATGCTGACGGTGTTGCAATTAATACTGATAATGACTGTAATGCAACCCCCGATCCTAACACAAAAATCATGAACGTACTAAGAGAAACAACAGACATCAATGAACATGTTGATGCTAATCCTGCTGGCCAAATTGGCCTTGATGCAAATTACTGGCCCATAATCCAGCTTTATGACTTCACAACAGGCGGCAACGTTGTTATACAGTACGAGAACCAGGCGACTACACTCACCTTTGACGCAGCCGACGACTATGCCGGCATCGAGCTGGACAGAACCATGTACCCACAGAGCTCACAAGTCCACGCAACCGTTACTGACACTTGGCTGAACATCGATCCTACTGACGAGGACTCTTGGAGTTGGGATGCCAGCGCCGACTACGGAACTGTCGCACACTACCAGGTCTTTGACGAAAGTGGTAATGAGCCAGGCATCGAAAATGATACTATTGTTACTGGCAACGCTTTCGGCATGGAGGATCTGATGCAGGAGGATGCAGTCTTTACACTGGATGTTAATACACAGGATCGTAAGATTGTTGTGGAGCTTCAAAAAAATACGAACGCTAATCGCACATCCATTGGTAGTATCGGTCAACTTCTAACGCTCACAGAACAGGGACCAAACAGTGGCGTATTTGGCACGTACGACGAATCCGACGAATCGATTCTCAAGATAACCGATGATGCCGCAAGACGCACATCGGCGACAATCGGCTATAACGATTCGCCAGTATCTGTCCTAGTAGAATTTGACTTTGCTACCATTGAAATCCAACCAGTCGATGACACATGGAACTCTGGTGAGAGCATTCCAATAGTCATTGAGGATGCAGATCAAAACAAGAACAGCAGAGTCGATGAGGCTATTGAAGTTAGCAATCCTGATTCGGTGATTCCAACATTGACGATCGGTGATCCGTTCACAATAGGTAATTTCCCAGTGGAATATGACCCAGTGGATGATGTCGACAAAGGTACAATTACAACCAATACTGTTGAGAACGACACTTGGAGTTATACTGTCGAACCATTCTCACAAAGAGCCATAATTGAGGCTAGCAGTCTATCAATCTCTGCGATTACTCTCAATGGTGGTGATGGAGTGACTATGGCTGATCTACAGAGTAGGCTGGTTCCTGTCTTTCAGGATCCAACCGACCCCGATGCAAAAGGCTATGGTTTCAACTTTGTCAACTATGATCTAAGGTCACTTGAAGTAGAAAACGTTCGAGTGACATTGATTGAGAATGATACTCCTACCAACATTCATACCGGTGGCGGTTCACAGGGCTATGCGCTAATCGACGAAGAAGACGTGGACACCATCCTTGCAATGTCTGACGATTCGCCGATTGAACTTGAAATCGGCTTTGATCCTATTAGTACAACTGATGGCACAGAATACCCAATCGTGGTTGACTTCTTCTCGTTCGGTTTCGAAGGTGACGGCGAACAAGCCTCTGAAAGGTTTGCAAACCAGATCATCAGAATCGAGGCCGAAGAGTCGGGTGACAATACCAGCACCTTTGAAGGTGAATTGGAATATGTCATGGTCAACCAGATCAACATACAAGAGCTTGATACATTTGCAGACATCACTACGATCTCAGACGAACCAACATTTATCGTAATGGAGGATTATACTGACGAGGACGATGTACGAGTTACCTATAGCGACTTGGGTTCTGACGGCGTTGTCACTCCGGTATCAGACCAGGAGGCAGCTCCGAGCCACTCTGGCGTCGTATCACTGAATCAGGATTCCTACAAGATTGCTGATACTGTGGTAATTACGCTTGAAGACGCGGATCTCAACGTGGACTCTGATCTCATTGACATCTTTACCGTTGTCAACAATGACACCTTTGATACATTTGACACAGTCGGTTCTGCCAACACTCAGGATTTGAGCTTTGGTGAACTAGGCAGGATGTTGGATGTCACGTTTGATGACGTACCCTGGATAGATACTGGTGACGAGTGTGATGCCTCATACGATGACGGTCTTGGAGCTACCGGCTTCTCATTGATAGAGACCGGTACGGCAACAGGAGTGTTTGTTGGCGATTTCCAAATCCCAATGGACTGGTGCCGAGCTGATGACGTTGATCCAGAGACTACAACCGGACTTGATATCGAGGTCAACTATGTTGACTTTCGTGACGCATCCGGTGAAATCATCGAGGTAGGCGATTCGGCAGGCGTAAGAGCCAACACTGGTTCGGTCAGCCTGGACAGAACAGTCTATCCGGTACCATTTGGTGCACCTGATGACTTTACAGAAGAACAAAACCATCAGGGACCTGAAGGTAGATCGGTATTTCCGGTTCACTTTTCAGCCGATGGCTTTGGTGCCACTGAGAGTGTAGCTGAAAGAGCTCCCTACTTCCTGCAAAATGGCGACCTGACGATCCACGTCAGAATCAACGACCCGGACTTTGACATAAATCCGGCCGGTGAGGACGAAATCGCACAAAATGTAGAAGATAAAGAACTCGGTCCAGTCAAAATCTCTGTATCGAGAGGCTCCAGCAGCGTCATCCTCGGCTATGCCGGTGGTGAAGTAGATAACCCTGATGGTCTCATCCATGTGGGAGAAGAAAGTGAAGTCGATGAGGCTACTGTCAGACAATTTGGTGCAATTTCTGAAATTGCACCAGACGCAGGTATTTACGAGTTAGACTTGCCTCTAAGATACACTGACGGTCCTGCAGATAGTCAATGTCCAAACCACTCTGTTTACGGCGACGATCCTACAGTTAGCAATCCAGCACACAGATTCGCTGTCCCTGATGGCTACAATGGCGAGGACTTTTGTATCCTGCAAGGAGATATTCTCCAGGTAGAATACACAGACCCGACTGATGCATCAGGCGATCAAAACACTGTGACTGATTCTGCAACCTTTGACCTGAGAAATGGCGTATTGCAATCCGACAAATCCGTCTACATTATCGGTTCAGACATGATCTTGACACTCATTGAACCAGACTTGGATCTGGACAATGATGCTGCTGAGACCTATGACCTGGATCTGATTGAATGGGACTCTGATGCGTCAACAACCACCATGGGCGACCTTGGCGGTGAGATAAATGCAGCAGCGTTTGACCCAGAACCAACAGCCTTTAGAGAAACAGGTGACAGCACTGGTATCTTCCAGGTTGTCATCGAGGTTCCTCAAGAGCTTGATGGTGACAGCCTAGAAAGAGGAGAAGAGATTGCTCTCGAGTATACTGACTGGGGCCCATCCGGATCTGATTATGTAGGTGACGAAGACGAAGACGTCCAGTTGACTGTCTATACTTCAAACTTCGGTGCAACAATAGAGCTTGATCAAAAAATCTACACGTGGACTGACAAGGTATACATTACAATCGTAGCCCCAGACCACAACTTTGACGGCGACTTGGTTGACGAAATCGGTGACACTGACGTAGACGCGATAAGGATCTCAACCAGAGACAATGAACTCGAACCATACAAGCTAGTCGAGACCGGAACTGACACAGGCATCTTTACTGGTGAGGTTATCCTTACTGGTTTCACATACAATGCTGATGGCGATTCCGATACCGGCGATGAGGACGGCATTGATGTAGATCCAATTGAATCCTCTGGCAACGGTCCAACTGATGGAAAGTTGTCAGCCAAGGACGATGACGGACTTTCTGTCTCCTTTGAATTCTCAGAGGACGAGACTGTAGTTGCGTCAGCACTCATCAGATGGAACATCGGTGAAGTCCAATGGTTAGAGGCAAGCTATCCGGCTAGCGGAACAGGTGTTGTAAGAATAATTGATCCAGACATGAACCTAGATCCAGAAGCAGTCGACAACTTCAATGTCGATGTGTGGTCTGACTCCGATTCAGGAGGTATTGGTCTTACCGTAACTGAGACAAACGAGGCAACCGGAATCTTCGAAGGCACCGTATTCTTTACGGTTACCGACGTATCATCCGGCCACAGACTCAGAGTCGCAGAAGGTGACACAGTCACCGCAAGTTACGATGATTATACACTGCCTGAACCATACGACACTGGAGACAGTATTGATGTCAAGGCCACTTCGCTAATCGGCACTGTCGTACCACCCCTCGAGAGAGCACCAGTTGCTAACTTGAAGACAGTTGACTCATTTGGAAACACGTTAGACTCTGTTTCCGTTGATCAACAGGTACAGATCAGCGCCGACTTGGCAAATGGCCAGGACAAGGAGCAGCTATTTGCATACCTGGTACAGATTCAGGATGCAAACGGCGTCACAGTCTCACTGTCATGGATTGATGGTGAACTGACTCCAGGTCAGTCATTCAGCCCGGCCGTGTCATGGATTCCAGCTGATTCAGGAGCATACACTGCTACTGCATTTGTCTGGGAGTCCGTTAACAATCCTACGGCACTATCACCACCGCTAAGTACGACCATCAACGTAAGCTAAAACAAACAAACTAGTTCAAACTACCCCTTTTCTTTTTTTTGACTGAAAAAATACAAGACCTTCCTGTAGACGAAATTCTATCATATGAAAATTCGATCCGCCTAAGACAAGGCGTATGATATCTGAATGTTTCAGGCCGTATCAATCAGATAAAGACGTGACAAAAAAGATGTCGGACAAAGATCAAGTATGTCATCCGTGTATATGGCCGGAAAGAGCGCCACGGCACTGGTGTAACATGAAGGTAACGCCACGGCACGTGAGGATTTACGCCAGATACCACCGAATCAAAATGACGTATGTGCCTCAAAAGGCGGGAAGAAAAACAGCATCGCAGTAGCCCGCAGCAGGCCAGGTACATGCAGTCCTCTACATGCGCTCTGCAGAACACGTAGGCATGATGCGCACGACCATACACCTGCAGGATGCAGGTCACATTATAAGCTACAACAGCGCATATCAGATAATGAAGGAGCAGAAACTCGTTACTCCATCAGATGCAAAGTCGGACCAAAAAAAGTGGCTGCGCTATGAGCGCAAGTACTCCAACACAATATGGCACGTGGACTGGCACACCGTGAAGGATCCACGCCTGAGAGGGCTCAATCCAGTCACGTTTTTGGGCGATTCCTCCCGGTGTATCATGGCCGCACAAACGTTTGCCTGGACCACATCAGAAAACGTGGTGATAACACCCTGCAATATCATAGACAGGTTTGGCACGCCTGCCCACATACTGTCTGAGAACGGCAGGTGTTTTAATGGCGGCCGCAGCAAGAAGAACATGCCACGCAGAACGTGGAGGCCGACTCCATTTGAGGCCGAGCTACTCGACTGTAAAATCAGGCCGATAAACTCCGGGCCGTATCATCTGGAGACCAACGGTAATCTGGAACAATTGCACGGCAGCATGGAGGCTGAAATCGGCCACTATGAGAGCATGAATGCACACATAAAGTATTATGATAAACGCAGACCGGCACTTTGGACTGGATATACCCTGCTGCCAGACGCCCATCATGGCATTCTCAGACAAGACGGCCACAGAAACAACAGGAAAAAGACCAAAAATGAACGGAGGAACACCAATGAATAGCGAACCTGATTTCCATGCAACACAACAAGAAATAAAAACAAAAAAAGATACAAAGTCAAGCAGTGAAAAACAGAACGAATCCTCCAAAAAATACTATTACGATCATGCAGATGAAATAAACGAGAAGAAAAGAAAAAAATACTGGGAGAACGTCGACGAGGCGCGGGAATATCTCCGAAAAAACTACCAAAAAAACAAGGAAAAATTAAAGGCGCGCTCCAGAAAGCACTATCACGATCACGCAGATGAAATAAAAGAGAAGAAAAGAAAAAAATACTGGGAGAACGTCGACGAGGAGCGGGCAGCCGCGCGAGAAAGGCACTCAAAAAACTACCAAAAAAACAAGGAAAAATTAAAGGCGCGCTCCAAAAAGCACTATCACGATCACGCAGATGAAATAAAAGAGAAGAAAAGAACGCTGAAACTAAAAGAGTTCCGGATAAGGTGCCACTTTTGCAAGAAGGAATTCTTCTCAAAAAGAAACCAGTTTGACAAAATAGTAAAAAAGAGGCCGTTCTGCCAGAGCTGCAAGAAAAACACGCCTCCCAACGTTCCAAGATTATACTGCAAACGGTGCAAGAGAAACATCTTCTCAAAGTATGAGAATCCCAGATGCTACAAGTGTGGGAGACATTCCCAACTGGTTCCATTCGCATCAGACTAGCTCAGGTACGGTATGATGATGGTAGAATAGAACTTGGATTTGTCTCAGACCACAGCAGAAAGGGTGAACCTTGTATAGCAAACAACTTAAGGCGCAAAGATGCCCAAAGTGCCATGGAGCACATCAACGGTGGCACCGACACCGGCGGGGGAGGGAGGCCTGTCAGCAGGGTCTGGGCGTGTGTGTTCTCAGTCACCATATTTGCGGTGTTGTGGACCGGCAAGATGAAAAAGACGAGAAGATGGGCGGCACTCTTTGTGGTGCTTGTACTGGCCTTCTCGGCAGACGAGATGCTCTACCCGCTTGACGGTTCCACGACCTGGTGGGATCTGGTGGGGTATGATGTCCCAAACCCACAAATCGAGGATCTCGTAGGTACGGCAATGCAGAGCGGCGCTCCAGATACTACTGATGCCATCGCAGACGGCACGGTACGCGCCGCATCCGTGGTGCTGACGCTGCTGTGGGACTGGGTTGTGCCCGTCGGCCCCGTGTTTGCCATGATATACTGCGTGTTCAGGTGGACTACCAAGTACAACCTTGAGAACTTTGGATGCAGGTCAAAGAGGGAATGGAAGCGCAGGGATCCGGCGCAGAGAAACGTTGAGGAAGAGGTGGCCGATGCAGGCCGGAGGGTGGCGGCGGGCTTTGGGAATCTCGGCAAAAGGGCTGCAGGGAGGGTGCCGTCCGGGAAGATAAGGGGCTACGGCGCGTCTGCAGCAGACAAGGCGACATGGCTCTCAGAGAAGATGCGAGAACCAAACCACGACAGGGCAATAAGGGAGATCGAGAAATACCACGACCTGATGTTGCGTGGAATAATCTCAAGATCCGACTTTGAAATGAAAAAGGACGCGCTGCTGGGCCTCGAAAAGTAGCCGGCCACGATCCTAAAAACTGTCATTTGACAAGCATCATCCTTATTGACACTGCATCCTGTTTCAGGATGCCTGCATTTGGGACAATAATTGGATATTTATCTAACCATTACCAAGTTATGGGATGATGGTAAGAAATCACGTCAAAAGATCACATGAGGCAGTGTGCCCAAGGTGCAAGTATGTCCAGAACACAATGATGGAATCCGGGCGTGTCATACAATGAGGAATTTCGTATTTAATCGTGATGAAACTAGGCTGTTGATTTTATCTAGATTGTATCAAAAATACTACTCTGGATGTACATTCACATATCTACAAACGGCAGCAATTTTTTCTGATCTCCTAGAACAACAACCTGATGCATTGACTGGAGATTTAGTATATCTTGAACAAAAAAAGATGATTGAGGTTTTGCGAGGACTTAACGAGCGATTGCCAAACTCAGTAATGATTACCGCTCATGGGATTGACAGATATGAGACGTCTATGCAAAAGGCATATGAAAAGATTCTTAATTCTAAATCTAGCATTCCAGAAGACATCGAATCTGATCTTAAGGCTAGAGTATGGGATAAAGCAGTTGAATGGTTTGAAAATCCTCCTGACTTTGTAAGACCTTTCGCTAAGTTCTTTGTAGATGCATTACAGTCTTCCCAGATGTAATCCGGCCCATGGCTGTGCAGATGTTGATGTACAGATCTGCAGGCAGCCTAATCTGAATTGTGTCAAATTTGGAACCGTTTTACGAGGATCTTCTGGGAAGACTGCATTAGGATGCGACTTTGAGTAGGACTAAACCACGAATAAGTTTCTTAGATACATCATCTAAGTGAAAGTATCCCAGCTAGGCAGAAAATCAAGTATTTCAGACCATCTTGACAACATTGGTAGATGCAAACAGAACAATTGCGATGCGGCCCATGAGTCATTCATAAACAACGAATCCTATGCTAGATTCAGACTGGCCGGTTAGCAAAGAAGAGCTGTCAAAACCATTTGGTTTGGGTCCAAAATAGGCGGTGAATGCTAGATTAGTCCCATCAGACCCGCCTCGTTTTTGGCATTTATTTAGGACACTACAACACCTAGTATGACGGGGGTTGTCGCCTAATTCGTACAACTTCAGGTCCTTTTTATACTGACTAGGGAACTTTTTGCCCGGAACTTTTTGATCCTTCCGCATCTGCTGTGACAGACCCGCTACATCATCACCACACGTCCCTTGTATATGCAAGACCGGCAGCGCGCAGACAACAGATTATTGGCAGACAACAGATTATTGGCAGACGGCACCTGCAGGAAACCAGCATTGTCAGATTTGTCAGGCGTTGTTGACTGGCAGACTTGCCTACACGGTCAGATCTTTGGATATGAAGCTACGGGTTACGCCGTCCCGTAGGCGCCAGACGGATCATGTTGTTACTATCGGAGCTGCTACTACTGGTACGACGGCCGTCCGGTCCCGGCGTACCGCTCCTCCTCTGCTGCCTGCGTCATCATCGACTACAGGCCGCCACACCGGCGGCGGCCCGGGACACTCAAAGACGCTGTATCTTGTACCGTCCGTATTGACAAGCGAGGACAGCAGGCGCGCATTATCATCATCTCCTGCTTCTGCAAAGATATCCCAGCCCGGATTCCGCAGGTATTTCAAGAGTCCGCCGGCAGGATGTATGTTTTGCTTGCGACATGTCATCGAGAACGTCAGTAGCGCAGAAGCCGTCTTTCTTCCACCGTCAGTTACGATCTTGTGGCGCGCATTGCGTTGTGGTATGATCCCGTCGCGTATGCACCGCTCCGTATCGTTGTTGTGCGGCGGCATTCCCCGACGCGCTAGACACGTAAACATGTTGGGTATGGCGTTTTGCATGTGTGTGCGCACGTGATCATCCTCATACGGGCTGATTATTTTGTATGCCTCCCTTGAAAGCTCCATGTATGTAAGCGGCGCAAGCGTCTTGATCTTTTTTACCTTCCTGTAAAATTCCAGCAGCAAGTCGTACCTTTTCTCGTTATCGCCTTCGGGCATCTTTACTGCAAGCTTTTCTGCATATGCCAGAAGGTGCCTCCAGCACCTCTGGATTATCTCAAAGAACATCTTGTACTGGGCCAGCCCGTCTACAACTATGGGAGTCCTGGGATCCAGCCATCCAAAATGCGTGTGCAGGACATCCGAGGACCGGGAATCTGCAAAGACCACAAAGCACGCCCCCTCACAGTTGAGCACCCAGACGTATCCCATGTGTCCGTCGCCGCGCTTAAAGCCGGCCTCGTCCATCTGTATCCACGGCCTGCCCGCAATGAATGTCTGTATGCGTTGTATCATGTTTTGTTGAATCGCCTCTGCCACTGCGTGCCGGGCGGCAGTCACGGTATTTGGGGCCATCTTGAATCCAAACATATACTGAAAGTACTCTGCAATGTCCTCGTCTGTGTTTCCCTTCTCAAAGAACATCATGATTAGAGAGAGTGAGACGGGCCCAAGTGACGTGCCGCTTAGAAACGGGGTAGCTGCGATATGCACGGTATTGCACTGTGGACACACCGCGTTTTGGATGATGGCATTGGCAGTGAGCATGCGCATGGAGTCATCCAGGTCGTTTACAAGCTTGTGGATCGGCTTGAGCATCCGTAGCTGGATGCCGCAATACACGCACACCTTGGAGCCAAACTCGTATCTTAATGTCATTGATGGCCGGTTGCCGTGCGATGTACCATGGTGTCCGCACAGAGGGCCGCGTTTCTTGCCCCGAGCAGCATCACCGGGACTGCCTCCGGGATCCTCGCCCCTTTTCTCCATGAACTTTCTTCTGGCATCATTGTATAATGACGGTGTGGACGTGGGCATGTTGGACTCTCATACAGGACAAGCTTTGCCTGAATCTTGGAGATCTCCTTTTTCAGCATGGAGATCTCCCTGTCCTTCTCCTTTTTCAGCATGGAGATCTCCTTTTTCAGCATGGAGATCTCCCCATCTCTCTCTTTAATCATGACAAGGGCTTTTGCAAGATCCATATTGTGTACAGACATGGTTTTGGAGTCCATGTGTTACATCAAACAGGCAAGATCAAAAAAAATTTCCATCGAAATTCTTTGACCAGATGCCGATAATGGATCACCCCAGCAAATTCCAATCCTGCAATGACTGGTCACAAATGTCTGATGCTCAGCCATGTCTGCAAGGGCATCTGATCATAAGATGCACCCCAGAAAAGTTTCCTAGTCAGTATAAAAAGGACCTGATGTTGTACGTTATTTCTATCACAGAACATGTCTTAAATATAGGACATATGTCTTAAATAGAATACAATAATGCAATTTCACGACTATCTTGAACATGTTCTGGGCAGTAAGGCATCCATACGTGTACTTAGAACAATGGTCAGGTATCAAGCAAAGATCTTTACCAAAAGAGGTCTTGCCAAAACAGCAAATGTTTCTGTCAATGAGGCAGCCCTTACAATTCGTGATCTTGAAGATCTTGGCATCATCCTAGTTCAGCCTGTTGGCAGGTCGCACCAACTATCCTTGAACAAGAAAAACTACATTCTCAACAAGATAATTGAACCTGTCTTCAAGACCGAGGAAAACACTTTAGAAGAGCTGCTTAAAATTCTAAAAAAAAATCTTGATAAAAGAAGAGTCGTTATCTCTGCTGCGCTGTTTGGAAGCGTTGCAAAGGGCAAAGAGAAACCAGATAGTGATGTTGACATACTTGTTATATCAAATGATTTTGATGCCGCAAGCCAAACAGTTTCAGACGCACTAGTACAAGTAGCAGAGGCGTTTCATGCTCAGCTTGCGCCAATAATACTCTCGCAAAAAGAGCTTGAATCCAAAAAGAAAGATGACTTGATCCGTTCGATCATTACAAATCACATCCTGGTTTGTGGTAAGGACTTGGAGAGCATGATACAATGACTAGAGACGTAGATTTTCAAAAATATGCAAATTACATCACAAAAGCGGAAAACTCGATGCAATTGGCAAAAATTGCACTAGAACGACAAGCATATGACAGCACTGTGATGAACTGTGTACACAGTGCAATCAATGCGTTAGATGCGCTTACAACCTTTTATCTGAACAAACGCGCCTCGGGATCACACACTGGTGTATTGTTGCTGGTAAAAGGCATCCTTTCTGGTCCGGAATTCAAAGACATAGAAAGACAGTTTGGTTCTCTACTTAGTCTGAAAAACGCATCAGAGTATCAGCCAGATTTGATGAGTCGGAGCCAAGCAGAAAATACCATAAAGTGGGCAGAAAGAATTCTTTACAAAGTAAAAACAAATCTGAAACGCTAACGTAGTATCTAGCTTATAGTGAAGAGCACAAGTCCAAACAGTAACGCCTGACAGTGCATGTCTTTGGTGTACCGGAACGCTTGACGGCAAGAAGATCCTGCAAGAGTCTCTTTCTGAGAAGGAAAAACAAGAACTGGTAAGAGAAGGATATCATGATAAAATAGAGGTACAGCCAAACATAATATCAATGACAACAATGTCTGCCAGTTTGGCTGTAAACAAGCTCCTGTGCATTCTGGGAACGTTCGGAGACACATACGATTCACGGTAACAGGTCGGGCTCTGGAAGCTGTTCCTGATTCCAGGCACGAATATGTCTGATCGGGCTCTGGAAGCTGGATTTTAGCACAATCTGCCATGTTTTTTGGGAATCAGGACTGCAGCTGCGCGCCGGATCGGAACGAATCCTCGTATCGCACACCGCTTGCTGCCATCATCATCATCATGTCACTTCCATGGTAGCAGCAGTCCTGCGTATCCGAATTGATTTCATGGTGCGCCTGCAGGAGTGCCTGCCATGCTTTTGCTGGTTATGCTGCTACTATAGCAACGGGCAGAAGTCTTTGAGTCAAAGTAGGTCATAACTACACGTAAAAAACCTCAATTATTTCTGCTCGTTGCTATAGGAACGTAAACAGGTCGTTGATCTCCCTTTTGAGGCGCTTTGCGTACCGGATGCAGTCCCTGTCCGTGTACGCGGCAGACACAAGCCTGTGTATGCGGTGCTTGAGGCACTCCACCTCCTCGGGCGTGGCCCTGCCCATCTCTATTGCGTCCTTTAGGATGTCGCGGAGCCTGCAAAACGTAACAGCTCGGGCTCTGGAAGTTCAGGCGTGAATTTTGCCATCCCGGGGAGGCCTCCCACGTAGATTCGTGCCTAAAATCAGGAGCATCTTCCAGAGCCCGACCTGTTACCTCCATCTTGGACTTTATGTATTCAAACAGGCGGATCACGTCGGGATTGCTTCAATCCACGTCCGTAATGCTAGGATCCCCGATCAATACAGGAAAGACAGATCCAACGATCTTTATGTGTTATGATTCTTCCAAATTCAACCTGCTGGTTGGAGGTGCTGCCCTAGTGACCTCCGGGGTTGCAAGATTCACGCCTGAGCTTCCAGAGCCCGACCTGTTACAAAAATTTCTAGACATTGAAAATGCATTTTCTGATGTGGATTTCCAGCAAGTTCTGCTACATAGAAACGAAGTTCAACCAGATCATCTAATGGGAACAAAATCAATTTTTCAGACTTTGTTGAACGAAAAATGAGTTGGCACATGAGACAAAGCAGTCATAATTTTGATACTAAAAAATATCTCGCACAAGCAAACCCCCTGCACAAAGATTGGGAAGTAACCACATTATTCTATTCAGCAGTGCACGTTGTAGATAGTTATTTAGTCTTGGTAAAAAACACAAAACCACGAACGCATACTCAAAGAAAGAAGTTGGTCAAGCAAGAATTATCCCCAATTTTTGATGATTATGATTCACTTGAATTACTTGGTAGAAAATCCAGATACGATTCGTCCCCCCAAGGATTAACTCTGGATGAGGAAAGAGCTGCACTTCAATGGCATAGATCGGTTGATGATTATGTTAGATCACAACTAAAGTTGTCTGGATTTGTTTAGTGAGACTGAAAGAAAATATCTATCGGGAGAAATTACATTAGACTTTATGCGTAATTGACCCTTCGCAAGAGTTTACCCCTCAGGCGGCATTGCTGGCAGGAGTCTTCATGGTCACGCCTGCCACGCCGTATCTCAGGTGAGGGGTAAATTCGTACGACCCTTTTGATCTAAAGATATTACACAGCAGATCATGGTTTGCGCACCTGCAACCGGGGTTGTTGCCTAATTCCGTTTATTTGACTCGATCAGTATGTTTTTCTGAATTTCCGCCCTTTTTGCACCCCCAGTCCGTATAACATCATATGGCTTTCAGAAATTTCGATGAATTCGGCAAATACAACCACGCTACTACGAGCATGTCTTATTTCAGCCCTCCATGAAAGGACGAAAGGATGAAAAGATGAGAAAGAGGATGATGACATGGGCCCACAGGGATTTGAACCCTGGATCTTCGCCGTGTAAGGGCGACGTCATAACCGACCTGGACTATGGGCCCAGAAACCCTCGTTGCTGAAAACCATTTAAACTTTGAGACAATGAGAATCTAAAAATTTGATTAGACACTTGCAAAAACATGGCCGGGTTTGAATTTTTTTGCAGTCCAATTGGATTGGGTCATGCAACAAGAGACATTGCAATAACTGACAATTTACAAAATCTCTCGGCAAACTTCGTAACAGGCAGCGTAGCTGCAAAAATTCTCAAAAAAACCGGCTTACCAGTGGATGACGTTTACAATCCGCCATCATTTGTCGTAGAAAACGGTTCACTGAAAAGTCCTGCTAGGTGGATATGGAACTATTACAAATATTACAAAGACTGCAAGAATATTTCTGAGGCAATTCTGGAAAAATCAAACTCAAATCTTATAGTCAGCGATGAGGATTTTGCGTCATTGACTGTTGCACAAGAAAAAAAAGTTCGTACGGTCCTAATCACCGACATTTTAGAGACCCGTTTTACCAAGGGACTGTTTGCATCACTTGTTGAAAAAAGGATGAACAAATCCATGAATGAGATCATCAAAAAATGCGACGTTGTAATTTTGCCTGAAACCGGAGATGATTACGAAAACGTCAAAAGAGTCGGGCCAATCGTTAGGGAAACAAAACATACAAGAGGGGAATTACGTGCAAAATTTGGATTTGAGAAAAAGACCGTTGTCATTTCAATTGGCGGAACCGATGCGGGATTATTTCTAATCCAAAAGGCGATAGACGCAATATCGAAAACCAGCCAGGATTTGGATACCGTCCTTGTTTCAGGCCCTTCTGTCAGTAAAAAATTTGGAAATGTCAGGAATTTTGGATTTGTAGAAAACCTGCACGAACTGATTTTTGCCGCAGACTTGATAATTTCGCTTGCAGGAAAATCGACGATCGATGAGGCCAAAGCGTATGGCACACCGGGTATATTCATTCCAATCAAGGGACATTTTGAGCAGGAAGACAATGCCAGAGACGAGGGATATGAATTTCAGGATATTTTCAGACTGGGGAAAATAATCCCGTCAAAGCTAGAGGAAAAAAGGAATACGGTCAGTGCCGGCAGGGGAGCAAAAAAGGCCGCAGAAATTATTCGGGAAATCATCAAATAATCAGCCAAGCGAAAAACAAGTGAGACTTGCTGTTTTGCCCTGGTATTGAGGCGCCGTGCCTCCTGCCCAGTTTCTGTTTTTGCTCGATTTCAGGCTGCTTTTCGCTTGGCTGATAATGTTCAAAGCTTAATAGATGGCCATCCATCTTTGAAAAAGTGCCATGACTAGTCTTGTAGTTGCAAAATTTGGAGGAAGTGCAATCGGCCCAGATGGGGCATCCATACCTCAAATCATTCAAAGGATTGCCCAGATGGGGAAGAATTCCAAGGTACTTGCCGTCTTTTCAGCTCCATTGACTGTGGTTGATGGAACGAAGCACTCGCTGACTGACGTCATACTTGAGCAAGGAAGAAATTTAGAAAACGGGATTCTGCCAACCCTAGACGATGTCAGAACGGCTTATGACAAAATTTTAGAACTAGTCAGTGACGAAAACAAGGAGAACTGTAAAAATTCAATCGACTCGAACCTGAAAAAAGCCCAAAAGGCCCTTGATGAGGCATACTCGAGAAAAGAATTTGCCGATGAGGTAAGGTCTAGGGCACTGGCATTCTCCGGCGAGATCCTGATGTCCCATGTAATGAACTATATTTTGCGCAGCAATGGAATCCGGTCTGATTCCGTAGAATATGAAGACTGGCCCATAATCACTGACAACAACATAGAATCCACAAATTTTCTTACCTCCGAATCCAGGGAAAAAATGGAAAAAACTGCACAACTAGTAGAAGAAAACGAGGTTGTGACAATTGGCGGATTTATTGGAAAAACACCAGATAACGTGACTACCACCTATGAGCGAGGCGGTTCTGACAGGACAGCAGCAGACCTTGGGATACTGTTTCATAAAAGATACGATACAAGCATAGATTTTGAAAAAGACAGTGCAGTAGTCTCAGCAGATCCCAAGATTGTCAAGGAGGGATTGGGAGAGGTACGTCAGCTGTCATACAATGAGGCAAGACTTGCAGGAATGTTCGGGATGAAAATCTTGGATCCCATTGCAATCAAGGAAATTCTGGAAAACGGGGTCGACATGCCAATCACTGTTACAAACATGAAAAATCCAGCAAAGACTACCATGATTAAAAGAGTCCTGGAAGAACAAAAAGGACACCCGATCAAAATAGTGACTGGAAAAGAGAACTGCGCAATTCTGAGAATTGAGACGGTTCTGGTACAGAAATTACTGACATCACTTGAAAAAGACAAGAGATACAGCGAGTTTGTCATACTGTCGCCATTTGCCAAGGACGGAATAGAATTTTCAAGGATATTGTTCCTTGACGGGGACTATGTAAAAAGAAATGAAAAGTATTTCCTGGGATTTGATGCACTTGCCACCATTACTTACAACAGGGGGGTGATTACCCTGATTGGTGATGAAATGTGGAGGGTACAGCAGGTTGCTTCAAGAACAAGTGCCAAGATTGGCGAATCCGGATTGAACATTCTAAACATGGATGCCCAGGAGGAAACTTCGCGAATAATTATTGTTGTGGAGGATGCCGGGGACAACATTAGAAAGGCAATAGTTGCCATACATCAGGAGATATCTGAAATTAATTTTATTTAGTGTAAGAGTGGCGTTACGGGCTTCTTAACACCAGTAGCGCCATCGTGGGTTTGTTCTTGGACCGTTATCTAGATTTAGTCCGGCGTTACCCAAAACACGCGATAATATGATTAACACTTTCTACTATTTAGGGCTGATCTATATAGATCAGGGCCGGATGCGGGTTCACATCCTTTGCCGAACCGCAGAAATGATGGCAGAAAGCGATTGGAACGCTTACAATATTCCTTCCCTTCTTTTTTATACATAAAATACGATTATACCAAGTTCGGTCTTTCCAGTACTCTGCTCACGGCAACAGCGCGGGCTGTTCTGAATGCTCCAGACGGATTCGTTTCGGATTTGAGAGCTGTTTTCTGGGTTACTTCTGAACACGGGTTAAAAACGCCCGGGCCCGTAGCGGTGGTGGTGTGGATCAACCGCTGTCTTCCCATGCGCCCCGCGCGCCGACTTCTGAATGCGGTAATTCCGAGCTGCAGTGTTCGCGCGCCACGGCGTGTCGATGGACGTGTGCAGCCTCTGATCCACCAAAAAGAGGAAAACGAGAAAAGATGCAATACAGCATAGGAACAGGCATCGGAAAGAGAAAATGCGTAGCGTGCATTATGGACGGCAAAAAGAGGATCCTGGAAGAGACGTCATACGAGAACGCATCGGGGAGGCATGCATGTTTGCCAGGAAGGCAAAGCTCAGCTACGGCGGAAAGAGCCACCAGGCCGTCTGCGAGTCCACGGGCAGCACGTGGCCCAAGACCTACGAGGCATCCGGGTCCGCAGGAATATACTGGCGAGCAAAAGTTCTTGCTGAGTCAAATTTGTCAGAACAAAACAGATTTTGATCACGGTGCGCCACACAGCACATGGCAGACGCAGGACCAGAAGATCCGAGGCAGGCATGCAGGAAGGAAAAGGATCCAAGGGCGAAGATCAGGATGGCTGCAGTCAACATGGCGTGCATCAACGGCCAGAGCCTGCAGCTCACTGCAGACTCGCTCATGTAGTGCCCGAGGTGGGTCTCCTTCTGGATCAACTGCTTCAGGGAGGGCGGCATAGGCGCCCTCCGCGATCTTCCACGCACAGGCAGGCCCCCCAAGAGAGATGATCCGAAATTAGAAACCGTACGAATTTTTCAAGTAATTTCACAGATAACTTGTATTTTGTAGGTGTTTTGAGCCGTTTTATGCAAATTCGTTCACAAATAATCAGAGTTTGCTAATTTCGAATCAACTCTCTGGGGATACGGCCGATTTCGTGCGCAAGATCATCGATTCTGCACGCCGCACAGGCGCCGATCTCGGAGTCGTTATGCTGGATCGCGAGTTCTTCTCGGCAGCAGTCATCTCCGGGCTGGATGCGGCAGGAGTGAGATACGTTATACCGTGCAAGAACACGGACACCGTCGTTGCCACCATCAACGAGCACGATGACGGAAAGGGAAAAAGAAAGGAGGTTGAGTCGGTCATATCCGGAGCTGCCCTGTCCGCACAATACACGATGGTCATCACAAAGAGAAGGAAGAAGGGGTCAGGCAGGACCAAAGCAGAGAATCTGCCGGCGCACGAGCGGCTCATCGGATTTGCAACCAACGTGCCCGGAATAGATCCTGACGAGTACAGCCGCAGGTGGGAGATCGAGACAGGATACCGGATGATAGAGAACGCAAGGGTCAGGACACACAGCAAGAGCCCGGCCGCAAGGATGCCGTGCCTTGCGTACTCGGCCGCGGTCTTCAACGCGTGGGTCATGGCAAACGCGATGATGAGGGACATGACGGGGATCGTTACCGAGGATCCGCTGATCACCCAGCAGTGCCTCAATGACGTGATCAAGCGCCGTATCTCCGACCATAGGATGATGCCAGAACCCCCTCCGCCCGTGCCTCCCTGAGTTACTTCTGGGAAGACTGGTATTCGTGCTGTCTCTGTATGCTGGATGCCGACAGGATCGGGGTTGGGCGGCGACGGCATGATCCCGGCTAGACGGATTTGCGGAGTACATTTTCAACTACTGATGATGTGGATCTTTTATAAGCGTGCCAACTATAACTCAATCATATGGTTTTTAAAAAAAATTCTGGCACGCCAATCATGCTTGCAGCCTTTGTTGCGGCACTGGTCTGCATGGCTAACTTGTCATACTCGGAATCTCCCAAAAGCCCAGCCCAGC
The DNA here is from genome assembly GCA_965214775.1 of Candidatus Nitrosopumilus sp. Lineage (GTDB taxonomy): Archaea > Thermoproteota > Nitrososphaeria > Nitrososphaerales > Nitrosopumilaceae > Nitrosopumilus. Next base: position 1,439,071 of record OZ243974.1, read on the forward strand.
AGATAAGAGACGGAGTTGAGACACATGACATTCAGTGTAGGGGTGACCGCGTGCTTGTACTTCGCACCAGCGGCGAGCCTGCGTGTGTGACCGAACAAACTGCAGAAAAGACAGGCTGGAGCATTATTCAAAATGAAAGGAGTCCAGACAGAGCTGTTTCATATGAAAATTAGTTCCGCCCCTCATTAGTATCCTTCTCCATCCATTTGGGGTCGCTTTTCCTGATCGCTTCTGTGGCCTCCCGGCTCCGGAACGCCATTCTGGGAGTCTCTGCACGCTTGATGTCAAGCGACCAGTGCGTCCTGTGCTCGTTGTAGAACTCGATGAACTCGTCTACCTTCTCAAAGTGCGTCAGCTCCTTCTCAAGCGTTCTGAACCACCTCTCCAACTTGCCGTTGGTCTGGGGGTGATGCGGACGCGAGTTGAGCAGGACGATGCTGTGCTCTAGCAGCTCGTTCTCAAACAGCGTGGGCGTCCAGCTGCCCCTTGGGGTACCGCGCCTGGCTGACGTAAAGCAGCTGCCGTTGTCCGAGAGTACCTGGGCCGGCGTCCCGAACTCTTTGATGGCCTTGCGCAGCACCAGGACTGCGTTCTCCGAGGTCGCGCGCTCAAAGACGCCAAATCCGGTTATGCACCGCGAGGAATCGTCAAGATATGCCACCAGATTGAGTTTTTCTAGGCGTGAATCCTTCATTTCGTGCCAGTCCACGTGCCACATTGCATTGGAGTACTTGCGCTCATAGCGCAGCCACTTGAGCTGTCTGGGTCTGGCAGGCGAGCCGTCCGTTATTCCCTCGACCTTCATGATCCTGTATACTGCATGGTAGCTTATCTGCCTGCCTGCGGCCCTCATGCGCAATGCCAGCCTCTCCACACCCGACGGCATCCGCGCATATGCGTCAAGGACCGCCTCCACATCCACGGGATCCGTGTCCATGCAGGGCCTTCCTGCCCCGCTCCGTGGCAGGACTGTGCCGGAGCTGCGGAATCTGGCCCATATCTTCCTGACATACCTGTCGCTGATGCCCAGCTCCCGGGCTATCTGCTTTGCAGGCACGCCCTTTTTCCTCTGCTTTTCTATGTACCGGAGCGACTTTTCCTCCAATTTTTTCCTCACGTTTTTTGATCGGTACAGCCTAAAATAATCCTTCAAAGTACGCCTGATCTTAGGCGGAACTAATTTTCGTATGATAGAGAGTCCAGACAGAGCAAATGACGTTATAAAGCAGCAGAGGGATGCCAAGGCATCCGTTGATATACACAATGAGGCCTTTCTGGCGGGATTGACATCCGCAACCCACGAGTCTGTAACTGCCGTACGTGACTCTAACTCGGCCCCCTCTAAATTCAATCCAGGCTTTGCGACATTTGAAATATCAAAAATGCCAAAACTTGGGGATGTCTTTGAGATTGCCGTTACCGCACAATATTACAACCGTACCGATGTAACGCCTCAAATAAGGATCATTATAAGTGAGGATATTTTTGAGTTTGTCAACGATCTGTTTTCTGCCAACACCGAATTCAGATCATACAACGGTCGCACAACTGCAATATTTTACACCGATCCCGTTAACGCGGGCCAGCTCAACGGAACAGTACGCGCAATATCAGAAGGATACGGCGCCGTGTGGGGCGGAGCGCTTGTTACCGACACGCAGGAACCCTATCGAATCTACATAGACAAGGAAAACTCGTTCTTCTATGATGAGAACAAGCTCAGGCAACGCGTCACAACCGAGCCTCAATACGGCATCTCTTACGCAGATCTGGTGAAACTTCAGGAACGGGCAAAAACCGATTCAAGCCTCAGGGATCAGACGACGGTATACGACTCTTCCGTGCCGATACCGCCAAATCTGGTCGGCGAGGACGCAGTAAAGAGTATCTTCCTAGACAGGATAAACTGGGCAGACTACCGCGACGACAAAAACTGGGTTGCCCAGATGCCAAGGGCAGAAACGCTGAAGATTTCAAGCGAGGTTCCTGACGCGATTGGACTTGGGACCATATCTGCTGTCAACTTTACACTGCAGTCAGTCAACAGGCTAAACGACTATGAACACGTAAAAGTCGACGTGATTCCCGGGCCCGGCCTTGCCTTGGTCGACGCGTATCACGGTGACGTGTTTGACATCGGGCCTGAAAACTCCACATCCATACAGTATGGGATAATGGCCACGCAGCCAGGAACTTGGATGCTCAACTTCAAGTTCAACGACGCTTACGAGCGTTATCTTGTAGTGGTGGGACAATAGCCATTGAACAATCCGCGGTCTGTGTTCTTAGTAGCCATCACCGTGGTGTCGCTTGCGACCCTTCCGGTCGTTTTTCCTCATGCTGATGCGTATTTTAGCGTCCAAGGTTTTGTGAATGTGGACGGAAGAGAGGGGCAAACATCAGTAGACGGCGCTATGGCGTGTGTTCACAGGTTATCTTCTAGCACGCCATTAATACTCCATGATGACAATGACGCATGCTCTGTCGTTTCCGGCTCATACTGCCAAATCAGCAATATCGTAAACCCCAGACCATCAAGTCTGGACATTGAAGTAAGATTTACCACCGACAATGACTTCATAACCGTCGTAAACGATAACGACGAAGCATATTACGCAAAATCGGGGTCTGTGAACGACGTTCCTGATGACGTTACCGTGTATGTGCCGACCAAAATAATCACGGCAATTGCTGGTTTGAATGACAAGCGCGGATTCTGGATAATGAATGACCTGCAAGATGCAAGGGATTTTTTTGAGAACGGCGTCGATGCTGAGATCAAGCATGTAAAGGCAATAGACTTTATGCGTAATCGGCCCATCTGATCTAAAAATACGACACAATAGATCATTATTTGCACACCAACAACCCTAAAGATCTGTATGATTCCCTAACTGTATGGGCTCAAATGACAAGACTCTCCAAGCATTTCAAGCGTTACAAGCGCAACACGAGATGCTAGTCGAGCAACACGAGATGCTAGTCGAGCAACACGAGCAGGTATCCAAGCAAAACAAACAGATGTCCAAGCAAAACGAGCGTATGAGGAAGCAGCTTGCGTTTGAGGACTCGCTGTGGCAGTCCGAAGAAAACAAGACAAAAAGAGTCGTGCGCGGCCGAACGCCTCTGCGGATGCACGCAATCGAGGTTGCAGACGGCATAATCGGCGATCCGGTGCGCCTTTGCAACGTCACGGGATGCACAAAGGAGTCATTTACGATCATACGTAGTATCTACGTCAGCCATTTGTTCATCTTTACCACCTTTATCTCGCCCCTGCGCGTCATACTGCGCAGTGATCTCTGCATCTCCTTGACGGTCTTGTAAAGGCAGTTTGAAGTCGCCTTTTTGAACCCGCGCCACTGCCCCTCCGAGTTGTTAAGCTCCGGCGCGTACGGTGGCAGGTACTTTAGCACCACGTCCCCGTTCCACTTGGCCATCTTTCTATTGAGTTCTGCTGACTTGTGGTACGATGCGTTGTCGACAAACAACAACACCTTGCCGTACTTACGGCGCAGTGTCCTGAGAAACTTGTAGAATGTTCCCGTGTTGGCCTTTTCGTAAAAGCGATAGTCAAACCTGTTTCTTGAGAGGGCCCCTATGACATAGAACCGCTTCCTAGACAGGCTGACGGGCGTATAGACCGGCTCTCCTACGGGGTACCAGCTGTTCTTGACGTTCCATCCCAGTATGAACATGGACTCGTCGCCTATCATTACCGTGTACCCCTTTTTTGAATAGTACTTTGCGCTCTGCCTAGCTTTTTTTTTGAACTCCTTTTTCTCGGATTCTGAGGCTGATTTTGGGTGTTTTGGCCTGGGCTTTCTGCATGAGAAGCCGATTCTGTGCAGCAGGTCGTACATGCTCGTTTCTGCATACGTGATGCCGAACTTCTTTTTGACGTGGGCAATGACCAGCGGCCCTGTCCATGTTGTGGCCTTAAAGCCGCAGTTGTCCGGGCCCTTGATCAGGTCTGCGCGCAGCCGTTCAAGCTGTTTCTTGTCGAGCCTGCACGGGGCGCCATGCTTTATGTCAAACCTGCCCTCCAGGCCATGCTTGTGCGCACGCACCAGCCAGTATCGTACGGTTCCATACGGCCTGCTCAGCTTCTCGGCAATATCATATATGCTCGCGCCGCACTTTCTCATGTGGTATGCAAGGAGCCGGATTGCCGCCTTGGCGTCCTTCTCGGACTTGTGCATCCTAAAAAGCTCGTCCTTGCTTGCTATCCCGTACAGGAACGCTGTTCCCGTCGGTAATTCCTTCTTTCCTTTCATGTGTATATATGGGACTAATAGCTCTTAGATCCTTTGGTTGAAAAAAATTGTCCTTTTTGTGATCAATTGGTAGCCGAGGATACTACGGGAGCGCTTTACGGAAGAAGTCATGGACGACGAGGACAGGCCCCTGTTCTGGGAGGACGACGTAAGAGGCGGCGATGCCGGAAACCGGTGCAAGCTGTACATCAGGCACGCGCTGCTTGCAGTACTCATGAGCATAAGGACCAAGGCAACGCAGCATCATCTGGCCGCAACGTTTGACGTCGACCAGTCCACAATGTCCAGGTACCTCCGGTACGGTGCCGTGTTACTGCGCCAGCTCCTGCCTGCCTCCGAAAAGCTAACAAGCATCATCTGCAAGACCCCGGCAGGCAAGCTGGAGGAGGTGCTGATCCCAAAAAAGACGCTCCTGATTGACGGTACCCTGACTCCGGTAGACAGGCCCGGGGACAGGACCGCAAGAAAGACCAGATACTCGGGAAGAAAAAAGCGGCACATGTTCAACACGATAATTACCTCGAACCTGGACGGCCTCATACTGCACTGCGGCAAGACTGTGGACGGAAGCGTCAACGACAAGGGCGTGATGAACGCAGGGGGCGGCCCGGACTTTGGAAGGCACACCGGATCAATGAGGAATGCAAAAAACGCAGACGATCCGGAAGAGGCGTTTGTGATTTACAGCGACCTGGGATTTGAGGGCATTCAAAAGATGCTTCCGGGCGCCATACACAGGCAGCCCCCAAAGAAGCCCAGGGACGGGGATCTTACTGCAACGCAAAAGAGGCGCCGCAAGCAGATAAGCAGGGTTCGCGTCAGGGTGGAGCACCACATAGGACGGCTCAAAAGATATGGCATTCTTACCATGCCGTTTGGCGGGACTGCCAAGGATCTAAACTATTTCATGCAGATAATCACGGGTCTTGAGAACCTCAAGACTATGCTGAAAAGGAAAAAATACTATGGCCAGCTGCTGCAGCAGCTGCATCTGCTGCCAGACACATGACATACGGCGGTACGGACCGCCATTCTTTCTGACTTGTCAGCGGGGCACATTGCCGTGCTGCATGGTTGCGCACGTTCTTTTGGCGCAACTGGCTTTTACGTGCGTCATGACACGAGATGCATGCGGTAATTTGATCCGATCAGCGCATTTGCGTTTGGAAAAGCCTACGGAATTTTTAATCACGGTCGATTACGCATAAAGTCTAATCTGGAAAGATGGGCGAAACGTGAACTATTCCAACTATGCTGATTCCGTAATCGATATTGACGGTCTTGGCAGCTACAAAGAGGAACCTGACGGAGATGTCAACAATGAGTGGATCATACTGCACGAATATGGACATCACGTAATGGACCATGCATATGGCGGTGTCTTTCCTATAAGCAATTGTCCAACCCCACACTACATTACCCAACAGAGTAGCCAAAACTGCGGCTGGACGGAAGGCTGGGCCAATTTTGTACCCCACCTCGTAACCGGTGATGAAGTAATGAGTCTTCTCAACCACTCTGTGTCGTATGACATCGAAGAGCCGCGATACGGCAACATCAGAGGTACTGACAGTAGTTTTGAACAAACCGAACGAACCGAGGGCCGCGTGGCCGCAACGCTCTGGGATCTGCACGATTCTGGAAGAACCGATGAAAATATCAGGCGCGACTTTGACAGATATATCTGGGATGCGTTCTCGGATCTTACTCCTGCTGAATATGCCGACAATTTCAGGGAGTTCCAGGAAAACTGGGATAAAAAACATCCTTCTTCGGCAGAAGATGATCTAAGGGAGGTCATGATACTGAACACCATCGTATATCTTGCGGTGCCCGATCAAATAGACGATCTAAAGGCAGTTAGCGTCACCACAAGACAGGCAACCCTGACTTGGAGCATACCGTCAGACAATGGTCATCAGATTACAAGGCAGGAAATTGTGCAGAGGCATGGCCTTGCGGAAGAAACCATCATGCCGCTGTCTGCCAACGAGACCATCTATACGGCTCCAAACCTAGTTGACAACAACGCCTACTCGTTTTTTGTCAGGGTTTACAACGAACACGGATTTTCTGCATCAAACGTTGAGAACATCATAACCGCACAGATCCCCAACCCGCCAAAAAACATCCGGTCTGTTAATGTCTCCCACGACATGGTTGAAATTTCCTGGGAGGCTCCAGACGACGGAAATTTTGAGGTCACCCAATACGAGATCTTCAGGGCCGCCTCGCCGTTCGTCTCGTTAGCTAACGTGTCTGCATCCATCACGACATATGCTGATACCTCCGTGTCTGCCGCCACCGATTATCGTTACAAGATACGTGCGCACAGCCAACACGATTCCAGCACGTTTTCTCAAACAATTCCTGTTTCCACTCCGACGCAATCCCCCGGCATCTGCATGCCGCCTGCCATCACGGCGCCAGAAGACGTGACGGTCGAGGCAACTGCCGTCCTCACACCTGCCTCCGACGTGGGTCTGGGCGACGCCGTGACCTCAGACGATGTTGATGCCGATCCCACAATAACAAACGATGCGCCAGAGTCGTTTCCTCTAGGCGACACCACGGTAACGTGGACTGCCACTGATTCCTGTGGCAACGCAGCGACGGACACCCAGACCGTGACGATACGGGACACGACACTGCCAAGCATCACCGCACCGCCAGATGTCACAGCCGAGGCTGCCGGCGTACTTACCATAGTATCCATTGGACAGGCCACCGCAACTGACATCGCCGATCCAGATCCGACGATAACAAATGACGCGCCAGCATCGTTCCCTCTGGGCGACACCACAGTCACGTGGATTGCCACGGATGGCTCTGGCAACGCGGCGACGGCAACACAGGCTGTTACGATACGGGACACCACGCCGCCCCAGATCACCGCGCCTGCAGACCATACCGCAGAGGCTGCCGGCATGATGACTGTCCTGAATGCCGGCGACTATGGGACTCCCACCGTATCTGACATTGCGGATCCCAACCCGATGATAGCAAACGACGCGCCAGAGTCGTTTTCTCTGGGCAACACCACAATAACGTGGACTGCCACGGACTCCTCGGACAATGTTGCCACGGCAACCCAGACTGTTACAATACGGGACACCACGCCGCCTGCCATCTCCGACCTGCGCGACATAAGCGTGGATGATCCGGCGGGCCGGGGGGTGGCTGTCAGCTACGACGCGCCTACTGCCACCGACCTCGTGGACGCAACAGTGGCAGTATCGTGCACGCACGAGCCGGGATCGACGTTTGCGCCAGGATTCACCGGGGTAGCGTGCACGGCGACAGACGGCTCTGAAAACCTGTCGCGTGTCGGGTTCATCATACACGTGGACGCCTCCGATTCAATCTTGGATGTCTCTCAGACGGTAAGCACGGGCCGGTCCACGTGGAGCGTGACTGGTCCTGACAGGGTGTTTGCGGGGCAGACCTTCGAGTATACGGTGACCCTCGAGGACGGGGCGAGGCCGCGGCTGGAGTCGCTTGCCGTGTACAGCACGGCGCCGGAGCGGGATCTCGGATGGCACGATCCCGATGCGGACTGCCAGACCGTGATATGCGCGGGGTTTCCAGGACAGAAGCATGACACGTACAAGATAGCAAGTGACGAGGACTCGCCGTACACTGCCATGCACAACAAGATGAAAAAGTCCAGATCCAGCCACACCGTGCTGCTGCAGCCGGCAGTTAACGCGCCTGCGGGCACGCAGGCCACAGTCGGCATGATGGACAGCGGCAACAACCAGGTGGGAGGTATACACGTAACGGTGATGCCGCCGTCCGCAAAGACGATAACAGGCGAGCACGCCACCTGGAGGATCACGGGCCCCGACAGGATATTTCCGGGGCAGACCTTCGAGTATACCGTGACCCTTGAGGGCACAAGGCACCAGCACGACGCCCTTGCCGTATACAGCAGATCGCTTACCGTGGACGATTTCGGGGGATTCCCGGAGGGCTCCGGGTGCGGCACGACCGTATGCGCTGATTTCCCCGGGCAGCGGCGCCGCACGATGGAGCTTGACAACCACGCAGGCTCCGCATATGACGTAAGGTACCACACGATCAACGCGCTCGGATACCAGTACGCCATATTATTGAGGACGGCCGACGACGCGGAGGCGGGAGGCGCGTTCTGGGTCGGCCTGGTGGACGGGGACGGCGTCCCCAAGGGAGGCATACGGGTCACGATCGCAGATCCCGTGACCGTAACTGCCCCCTACGAGGAGCTCGTGGCAGGCCTGTCCTTTGAGGGCAGCCTGGCAGACGCGACGGGGAACAACAACGGCACGGCGGCAGCAGGGGATGTCGTCACATACGTGCCGGGCAGGATCGGCAGGGCGCTGCAGCTTGACAACTCCTCGCACGTCACCCTCGCGGGGGAGGCCGACTTTGACTTTGGGTGGTCCGACCCGCTCAGCATTGCGTTCTGGCTCAAACAGGATGCGCCCGTCAGTGCCAACTCCATGGTACTGTCCAAGGTGGAGTCGATAGGCCATCCGGGCTCGTACGTGTGGATATGGGACGGGGCGCCCAACAGGGTCCTGCTCATGCTGCACAACGGCTCCTCGTTCATAAACGTGCACACCCCGGCCCACCTGAACATGTCCGACGGCTCCTGGCACCACATGGCATTCACGTACGACGGCTCGGGTGCCAAAGATGGCCTGAACGCGTACGTCGACGGCGAGCACCGGGACTTTGACCACTTCCGCAGGGGCCTGGGACTGACAGGCAACATGACAAACGGCCATGCGTTTGCCCTAGGTGCCTCCGGCCTGCGGGAGCACGGCATGGCCGATGCGGCACTTGACGAGCTGCGCGTGTACGACACCGAGCTGTCAGCCCGGCAGGTGCGGCTGCTGCATGCGGCAGGCCTCGGCTAGCCTGCGCGATCACGGCGGGCCGAACCTGCGGCAGGAGATTGTGCCTGCCAGTAAATTCTTGGAGTATTCCATGATCAGACGTCCATGCAGACGGTCGATGACGTTCAAGGGTCTGCGATTGCCTGCATGATGCCCCACAGGCGGTACTGCATGTCAGGACCTTTGCTGCCGTGCCTTCCGCGCGGTATCTTCTGGGGGTAGTAGACTCTTACATCTTATCGTGCATTGTTGCGCAATACCTAAATCAGGCGTGCCAGATCGATTATTGGAACGCAAAAAGGATCCGATATGGTGGCAGTACCCGACCAGTCCAGCCCATACTTTTGATCAATCCAAAACAAACGTATCACGCTGTGACGGCAGTCTGATGCGCTCTTCAAGGGGGCCAGTTCCAGTTGATAATACCGTTTTTGTTTTGTCATTGCGCCGTGCCTTTAGGTAGGTCTCTATTGACATACGAACCTCATCATATTCTGTCTGGTACTCTGAGGCGTGGGTATCCTGATGATTGTGACGGTGCCACATGGAAAGAGCCAGAACCTGCGCCGCGTGCCTGCATTTTGGTATCAGTATGCCGTCAGGTACCGGGGTATCCATGTATTTTGAGAGTATGTTTGTTATGGTGTCATTTGCCCTTGCAATGACATGGTCTAGCGTCCCGTCATGGGCGTCATTAGTAGGGATTATGCCGAGTGCTGACTTGACACTAGTGAGATTGGCAAAATACTTGTAATTTTCATTGAAGGTGTCTTCTTCAGTGCTGCTACTCAATATCTTTTAGCCTCCTTTCTGCAACATCCAGTTTACGGTTTACGATTCTTGCCACGTCCTGATGATCATGCTTTGAAAATTCAAGGTGTTGGTCTCCAAGTCAGTACTTCCCAAGTGTACTTTTGCAGGCACGACAATTACGTAATTTGCAAAAGACCTTATGCGTAAACGAAATTAGCGGCTATGCCGTGCCGGGTCTGCAAAAGCACACCTAGGAAGTACTGAAGTCAGTAGTTGCTAGATGTACTTTTGAAGGCATGATGATTACGTAATTTACCGAGATTTTTTGACCATTACGATCTTAGATCAGAAGGTGTGTCAAACATCATCATGATGTCACCAACACAAAACGATGTGTTTGCACACCAGTACGACATAGCAACACGGCAGTTTAAAGCATTGCGGCGGCGGTTCCTCAAACTCGGAATGGCAGTCTCAAAGAGTCACAACGAGGTGTACGGTCATGCCGACGTACTGCGCGTACTAAGCCTCATGTCTGATAGGAAGATGTTTGTCAGATCTGCCGTGACGCATCTTCACAGGAAGGTCTCAAAATACCACAGGTAGCAGCAGCAACAGCAACAGCAGTATGACGGCGGGACTGTTAATGTTGCTGCCTCCTCTGCCTCCAAAAAGGGCGGCGCATACAGCTCCCGTACGCCCCATCCGGACTGGATCCTAAAGACCATCCGGAGCGTCAGCCCGGACCAGACGCAAAGGTGGTGCAACTCCATGTTACAGCACACGGTAAGAAACGGCCGCAGGTCCGGCATGTTGCACAACACGGACGTAGTGGCAGTGGATGTCACCGACATCGAATACTATGGCAAGGGCCTAAAGGATGTCGCCAGAAAGTCAAAGCCCAAGAACGGCACGTCTACTTTTCTCTCACACATTACCGTGCACGGAGTAGGATCAGATGACGGCTCTGACCTCGTGCTTTCCTCGCTGCAGCTTCCAAAAGATGCAAAACTGGCCGATTTCGTGCCTAAAATGATCCGCAAAGCGTCCAGATCAGGTGTGCGGATCAGGATGTTCCTGTATGACCGGGGATTCTTTAATGTCAACTGCATGGTGGCCGCAGGCAAAAGCCAGGGCTGCTACGTCATGCCTGCAGTCAAGAACAAGAGGATAAAGGCGGCAATAGAGGAATACCTCCATGTAAAGCGCGATGCAATATCTGACTATACCATGACTAACAAGGAGGGCAAAAGCGTCACGTTCAGGCTGGTCATTGTAAAAAAGGAGGAAGAAGACGAAGACACAGACAAAGACAAAGACACAGACAAAGACAAAGACACAGACACAGCAAAAGAGGAATGCACAGAAAAAAAGAAGGAAAAGAAAAAAGAAACGGCAGACGAATACCTGGTCTTTGCCACCAACATGCATGCCAAAAGCGTAGAGGCCGTCATAGCTCAGATACCAGAAGAGTACCGCATGCGGTGGGGAATCAAGACAGGGTTCAGGGTGATCAAGGGAGTAATGGGCAAGACATGCAGCAATTCGCCGGCAGTCAGGATGTTGTTATTCTACATGCACCTCATACTGTACAATCTCTGGAGGACTGCCATATTCATGGATGTGGAGTCCATGTGGGATGGATTTGCGGGAGGCAAGGGGTTTACCATGGCGCTGTTTGTCGAGTGCATTACAGATGCGGCTGACTCGTTTGTAAACGATCGCAGAAAGTAGTAGCAGTGGCCGCAGTGGTGCCGTGTCCGATGATGGTCTGCAAAAGTACACCTAGGAACTACTGAATAAGGGAGATCGAGAAATATCACGACCTGATGTTGCGTGGAATAATCTCAAGATCCGACTTTGAAATGAAAAAGGACGCGCTGCTGGGCCTCGAAAAGTAGCCGGCCACGATCCTAAAAACTGTCATTTGACAAGCATCATCCTTGTTGATATTGCATCCTGTTTCAGGATGCCTGCATTTGGAACAGTCTTCCTAGAAGTAATCCCGAAAACGACCTTGGATTTGAAATAAATCAAGTTATGGTGCATGGTATATGGCCGTCGAAGGTTTATGCAAAACAGAGTACTAAAATATGGAATATGGTACAGAATGCTGAATGGTCAGACTGGATCTTGCACGCCTTGGCACGGATAATTCTGGCAATCATCCCTGTCAATGTGACATTGACGATGCAGTGGGAACAGCAGATGGAGGAGGAAGAATCAGGTTTGGCGATAGCAGCTTTACAATTGAAGAAAAGAATCCATATGTGATAATGTTTCCAATGGACGACGTCTGGAGACTTGGCGAAGCGCTGTCTGAGGCGCACGCGCAGGAGGGTGGCAAGGCATGACTGCAATAGACAGGCTTGCGACACTCTGGAGTGCGGCCATAGTGGTAGTAGCAGTAGGCGTTACGCTTGCAATGTCGTCTGCTGGGCCAGAGCCGGTCGGTACGGACATAGATCCCGCTGCGCCGTCTGCACTGTGCGAGTCCCACGGATATGAGTGGAACGAGGAGTATTATTTTTGTGATATGTGGAGCTCTCATGTGAGCGACAAGATATGCCATGATCATGGCATCGATCAACAGGATTGTCTTGACTATATACTTAAGCTTGACAGGTATGGTGATCTATGCCGTGAGTGGGGAGGTAATCCGGAAACATGCGACCCAGAAGCTGGGTTGAGTGCGGACAGTAGGACCAAGGTAGATATATGCATGACGGTTTGCGGGTTTTAGACATGCTCAAAATTGCGCCCCTCCTTGCATTGATTGTGTTTCTGCCCGCCGTGGCGGCCTCAATACATGCCGAAGAGTCTCAAACAGACGACTTGGCCGACGCACACGCCAAAATCACGCGGTACATGCAAGCGCAAAGCGACGCAATCCTGACCCATTCATCACCGCAACGACAACAGCCCGACATAGCAGACGAACTGCCGGTGTTCATGTCGTTTGTAAACAGGACATCCAACGAGCTGGTATAGCAACGGGCAGAAGTCTTTGAGTCAAAGTAGGTCATAACTACACGTAAAAAACCTCAATTATTTCTGCTCGTTGCTATAGTCGGCCTTAATCGAAATGCCACCGGGACGGCAGAGCAGTACATGGAAAAGATACGACAAATTACAAACGGTTCTGCCATTCCGGTACGACTAGTCTCAGGCTACTTTGTAGAGGAGTCATGCGATGCAGTCAATGCCAGGTGCGATCCACTGATCGGGGGAATAGAGATCGGTCCCGTTACGGGTGGTCGTGGGGCGCTTACACTTCCTGTAATTAACAACAACGAACGCGGTTTTGTAATGTCGGGCCATGTTGCAACCCATGACAAACCCAACAAGGGGATATGGCAGCCATACATAAGAAACGATATAAGTATTAATGTGGGTGTTATAACAACAAACCCATCAGGCACCCGCAGCAGCGACTCTGCGTTTGTCCGTACGCTTGACAGCATTGCGTTGGAGCAAAAGATCTTCAACCCCGACGGCGATCCGTATGACGTTGTAGGGACAAGAACGTCCGAGGTTCATGACATTGTGTACATGGCAGGGATAATAAACAAGACCATTAATGGTAAAAACTACACGACCACTTCCGGCGGAGTGCTTTCAACCGGGGTCACGATAGACAGTCAGATATACGGGACGCTTACCAACCAAAACGTGGCCTCATACCTGTCAGCAAGCGGTGACAGCGGGGCCCCCGTTTACTCCCTCGATTCCGGAGACGGCGTGCTGCTTCACGGCATCCATGTGGGAAAGTCATGTTTCAGTGACTTTCCGCCGACGATCCAAATACCATATGTCTGCGAATACCCCTGGACCGTATACTCGCCCTGGGAGCATGTCCAGTCCGAACTGAACCTGAGACCCATTGTTGGGGGGGAAATATTCGACCTTCTAGGAATATATTACGCAAGGCCCGACCTGCAGGCCGCATACCCGGAGGCTGCCTCCGGCGACATGGCCGGACTGATTAGGTGGGCCTGGCATCACGGAATCAACGAGTCTCCCACAGTCCTGGGCCCGCACGCGCACACGTATGCGCTGCTGCACATATGGAACCAGAGGCCCGACCTGCAGGCAGCCTGGCCGGAGGCCGCAACAGGCGACCGTGCCGCACTGACTGTCTGGGCGCGCGACTGGGGAATCAACGAGTCTCCCACAGTCCTGGGCCCGCACGCGCACACGTATGCGCTGCTCTCCATACATGACTCAAGACCGGATCTGCAGGCAGCATACCCCGAGGCCGCAACAGGCGACCGCACCGGGCTGTCCAAGTGGGCACGGGATCACGGGGTCACCGCCTACCCGTCCATCTTGGGTCCGTATGCGGGAAGTTACTGACGGCTACGGACGAGATTCACCCGTTGCCATCTGCACAGGCATGAATTACATACTTCTGGGAAAATTGGGCATCGTAATACACGCATCAAAAAATGGATCATGATTTTGCCACATCGTGTCTGTTTTGACACAAAAGTGTTTGATTTTCAACTGTGCACACTACGGATCATATCTCTGGGCAACATTTGGCATCATCATCATACCCTGCAAATACCCTAGTGGGAATGTAATCTGATGTCCCAGCTGAAATATTGCGCAAGAGAAAAGGCCAAAACGAAGAGTTCCAGACAAAGTGCCACTTTTGCAAGAAGGAATTCTTCTTAAAAAGAAACCAGTTTGACAAAATAGTAAAGAAAAGGCCGTTCTGCCAGAGCTGCAAGAAAAACACGCCTCCCGACGTTCCAAGCCTCTACTGCAAATCATGCAAGAGAAACATCTTCTCAAAGTATGAGAATCCTAGATGCTACAAGTGTGGGGGACATTCCCAACTGGTTCCATTCGCATCAGGCTAGCTTGGGTACGGCATGATGATGGCAGAATAGAACTTGGGATTTGTCTCAAACCCCAGCAGAAAGGGTGAACCTTGTATAGCAAACAACTTAAGGCGCAAAGATGCCCAAAGTGCCATGGAGCACATCAACGGCGGCACTAGCGCCGGCGAGGGAGGGAGGCCTGTCAGCAGGGTCTGGGCGTGTGTGTTCTCAATCACCATATTTGCGGTGTTGTGGACCGGCAAGATGAAAAAGACGAGAAGATGGGCGGCACTCTTTGCGGTGCTTGTACTGGCCTTCTCGGCAGACGAGATGCTCTACCCGCTTGACGGTTCCACGACCTGGTGGGATCTGGTGGGGTATGATGTCCCAAACCCACAAATCGAGGATCTCGTAGGTACGGTAATGCAGAGCATTACCTCTGATACTACTGATGCCATCGCAGACGGCACGATACGCGCCGCATCCGTGGTGCTGACGCTGCTGTGGGACTGGGTTGTGCCCGTCGGCCCCGTGTTTGCCATGATATACTGCATGTTCAGGTGGACTACCAAGTACAACCTTGAGAACTTTGGATGCAGGTCAAAGAGGGAATGGAAGCGTAGGGATCCTGTGCAGAGAAACGTTGAGGAAGAGGTGGCCGATGCAGGCCGGAGAGTGGCGGCGGGCTTTGGGAATCTCGGCAAAAGGGCTGCAGGGAGGGTGCCGTCCGGGAAGATAAGGGGCTACGGCGCGTCTGCAGCAGACAAGGCGACATGGCTCTCAGAGAAGATGCGAGAACCAAACCACGACAGGGCAATAAGGGAGATCGAGAAATATCACGACCTGATGTTGCGTGGAATAATCTCAAGATCCGACTTTGAAATGAAAAAGGACGCGCTGCTGGGCCTCGAAAAGTAGCCGGCCACGATCCTAAAAACTGTCATTTGACAAGCATCATCCTTGTTGATATTGCATCCTGTTTCAGGATGCCTGCATTTGGAACAGTCTTCCTAGAAGTAATCCCGAAAACGACCTTGGATTTGAAATAAATCAAGTTATGGTGCATGGTATCTGACCGTCGACGGTTTGTGCAAAACATAGTGTTAAAATATGGAATATGGTACAGAATGCTGAATGGTCAGACTGGATCTTGCACGCCTTGGCACGGATAATTCTGGCAACCATCCCCGTCAATGTGACATTGACGATGTAACGGGATCAGCAGACGGAGGAGGAAGAATCAGGTTTGGCGATAGCAGCTTTACAATTGAAGAAAAGAATCCACGCCTGATAATACTGCCAATGGACGACGTCTGGAGACTTGGCGAAGCGCTGTCTGAGGCGCACGCGCAGGAGGGCGAGGCATGGCGGCAATAGACAGGCTTGCGGCACTCTGGAGCGCGGCCATAGTGACATTGGCAGTAGGCGTTACGCTTGCAATGTCATCTGCCGGGCCAGAGCCGGCCGGCACGGACATAGATCCCACTGCACCGTCTGCACTGTGCGAGTCCCACGGGTATGAATGGAGTGAAAAGTATGATTATTGTCATATGCGTAATATTGATTTATGCCGTGATTGGGGGGGCAGAGCTGCCTGCTATCCTGGTCCGGAACTTAATTGCTTTAAGCGTACTTGTGTGGATGTGTGTTGGATGGGTTGTGGGTTTTAGACATGCTCAAAATTGCGCCCCTCCTTGCATTGATTGTGTTTCTGCCCGCCGTGGCGGCCTCAATACATGCCGAAGAGTCTCAAACAGACGACTTGGCCGACGCACACGCCAAAATCACGCGGTACATGCAAGCGCAAAGCGACGCAATCCTGACCCATTCATCACCGCAACGACAACAGCCCGACATAGCAGACGAACTGCCGGTGTTCATGTCGTTTGTAAATAGGACATCCAACGAGCTGGTGATCGGCCTGGATCGAAATGCCACCGGGACGGCAGAGCAATACATGGAAAAGATACGACAAATTACAAACGGTTCTGCCATTCCAGTACGACTAGTCTCAGGCTACTTTGTAGAGGAGTCATGTGATGCAGTCAATGACAGGTGCGATCCGCTGATCGGTGGTATAGAAGTCAGCGTCAATGTACACCCATCCATTCCCAAGTTTCCGGTTGGTCCAATCACAATTCCTGTAGTTAACAACAATGGGGATTTGGGATTTGTCATGTCAGGTCATGTAGCTGGTACCCGCCTTAATGTTGGCATATTCCAGCCAAATGAGAATCACTTGAACCATATTGGTGTGGGAAATGTGATCACTAATCCAACCAATGCCCGGTCTAGCGACTCTGCGTTTGTCCGTACGCTTGACAACATTGCGTTGGAGCAAAAGATCTTCAACCCCGACGGCGATCCGTATGACGTTGTAGGGACAAGAACGTCCGAGGTTCATGACATTGTGTACATGGCAGGGATAATAAACAAGACCATTAATGGTAAAAACTACACGACCACTTCCGGCGGAGTGCTTTCAACCGGGGTCACGATAGACAGTCAGATATACGGGACGCTTACCAACCAAAACGTGGCCTCATACCTGTCAGCAAGCGGTGACAGCGGGGCCCCCGTTTACTCCCTCGATTCCGGAGACGGCGTGCTGCTTCACGGCATCCATGTGGGAAAGTCATGTTTCAGTGACTTTCCGCCGACGATCCAAATACCATATGTCTGCGAATACCCCTGGACCGTATACTCGCCCTGGGAGCATGTCCAGTCCGAGCTGAACCTGAGACCCATTGTTGGAGGGGAAATATTCGACCTTCTAGGAATATATTACGCAAGGCCCGACCTGCAGGCCGCATACCCGGAGGCTGCCTCCGGCGACATGGCCGGACTGATCGGATGGGCTTGGCAGTACGGAACAGTCGACTATCCAAACGACCCCAACGGTCCACACGCCGTGCTGGGCCCACACGCGCACACGTACGCATTAATGCACATTTGGAACCAGAGGCCCGACCTGCAGGCCGCATACCCGGAGGCTGCCTCCGGCGACATGGCCGGACTGATCGGATGGGCTTGGCAGTACGGAACAGTCGACTATCCAAACGACCCCAACGGTCCACACGCCGTGCTGGGCCCACACGCGCACACGTACGCGCTGATCACAATCTATGATGTAAGGCCGGATCTACGTACAGCGTACCCAGAGGCAGTTGCAGGCGACCGCGCTGCCCTCACGGTCTGGGCGCGCGACTGGGGAATCAGCGACTATCCAAACGACCCCAACGGTCCACACGCCGTGCTGGGCCCACACGCGCACACGTACGCGCTGATCACAATCTATGATGTAAGGCCGGATCTACGTACAGCGTACCCAGAGGCAGTTGCAGGCGACCACGCCGGGCTGTCCAAGTGGGCACGGGATCACGGGGTCACCGCCTACCCGTCCATCTTGGGTCCGTATGCGGGAAGTTACTGACGTAGTATCTACGTCAGCCATTTGTTCATCTTTACCACCTTTATCTCGCCCCTGCGCGTCATACTGCGCAGTGATCTCTGCATCTCCTTGACGGTCTTGTAAAGGCAGTTTGAAGTCGCCTTTTTGAACCCGCGCCACTGCCCCTCCGAGTTGTTAAGCTCCGGCGCGTACGGCGGCAGGTACTTTAGCACCACGTCCCCGTTCCACTTGGCCATCTTTCTATTGAGTTCTGCTGACTTGTGGTACGATGCGTTGTCGACAAACAACAACACCTTGCCGTACTTGCGGCGCAGTGTCCTGAGAAACTTGTAGAACGTTCCCGTGTTGGCCTTTTCGTAAAAGCGATAGTCAAACCTGTTTCTTGAGAGGGCCCCTATGACATAGAACCGCTTCCTAGACAGGCTGACGGGCGTATAGACCGGCTCTCCTACGGGGTACCAGCTGTTCTTGACGTTCCATCCCAGTATGAACATGGACTCGTCGCCTATCATTACCGTGTACCCCTTTTTTGAATAGTACTTTGCGCTCTGCCTAGCTTTTTTTTTGAACTCCTTTTTCTCGGATTCTGAGGCTGATTTTGGGTGTTTTGGCCTGGGCTTTCTGCATGAGAAGCCGATTCTGTGCAGCAGGTCGTACATGCTCGTTTCTGCATACGTGATGCCGAACTTCTTTTTGACGTGGGCAATGACCAGCGGCCCTGTCCATGTTGTGGCCTTAAAGCCGCAGTTGTCCGGGCCCTTGATCAGGTCTGCGCGCAGCCGTTCAAGCTGTTTCTTGTCGAGCCTGCACGGGGCGCCATGCTTTATGTCAAACCTGCCCTCCAGGCCATGCTTGTGCGCACGCACCAGCCAGTATCGTACGGTTCCATACGGCCTGCTCAGCTTCTCGGCAATATCATATATGCTCGCGCCGCACTTTCTCATGTGGTATGCAAGGAGCCGGATTGCCGCCTTGGCGTCCTTCTCGGACTTGTGCATCCTAAAAAGCTCGTCCTTGCTTGCTATCCCGTACAGGAACGCTGTTCCCGTCGGTAATTCCTTCTTTCCTTTCATGTGTATATATGGGACTAATAGCTCTTAGATCCTTTGGTTGAAAAAAATTGTCCTTTTTGTGATCAATTGGTAGCCGAGGATACTACGGCTACGGACGAGATTCACCCGTTGCCATCTGCACAGGCATGAATTACATACTTCTGGGAAAATTGGGCATCGTAATACACGCATCAAAAAATGGATCATGATTTTGCCACATCGTGTCTGTTTTGACACAAAAGTGTTTGATTTTCAACTGTGCACACTACGGATCATATCTCTGGGCAACATTTGGCATCATCATCATACCCTGCAAATACCCTAGTGGGAATGTAATCTGATGTCCCAGCTGAAATATTGCGCAAGAGAAAAGGCCAAAACGAAGAGTTCCAGACAAAGTGCCACTTTTGCAAGAAGGAATTCTTCTTAAAAAGAAACCAGTTTGACAAAATAGTAAAGAAAAGGCCGTTCTGCCAGAGCTGCAAGAAAAACACGCCTCCCGACGTTCCAAGCCTCTACTGCAAATCATGCAAGAGAAACATCTTCTCAAAGTATGAGAATCCCAGATGCTACAAGTGTGGGGGACATTCCCAACTGGTTCCATTCGCATCAGGCTAGCTCGGATACTGGATGATGATGGCAGAATAGGCTTGGATTTGTCTCAGACCACAGCAGAAAGGTCTGCCATCCGTACACATTCATGCCATCGTTGTGTATGGCCAGCTTTAAACCGAACCCGATGTAGTAGATATTCGACTTGGAATGCCCTGTGGGCTAAAGCCTGCGTATGCCGTTAGTGCAACGAACAGCACTGCAAGATAAGAAACTCAAACAACAACTTCTAAAATCATGGAATTGGTAACTTGGCAAATACCTGAGATCAATGGAAAAGAAGGGTACTAAATCCAAACGCCGATCATGTGGTTAAATAGAAATTCTACAAGCATCAGCAATGAACAAAAAGGTACTCAGTTATTCCTGGTGTCATCGCGACTATTGTGCTGGTGCCTTTTCTTGGTCAGATCTCGACGGACGTCGAACAGCGCAAGGCCTTCGCCGACGTTACGCCCTGCGGGCATGACCTGTATCTGGACGGCTTTGACTTTCGTGTTGATATCTGTATGCATAATCCCGGCAACGTCAAGGCGGTTCTGGATCGCGCCGATGTGTGGGTCTATGACGGTGACAACGAGGTTGCAACCGTTGACCTGCCCTATAACATGCAGATTCCACCAGGGGAAACCGTATGGGTTGATGCCGATTTGACGTTTTCCGGATTGAGAGGCATGCTAAGCGGGATTATGATTGAAAACCAAGTCGTTTATTGGTGCGGCTATTATGATAGTCCGATAGGGCCGTTTGAGAGTTGCAATTTCTGATTTTATAACGCCGGGTCACGTCAGATACAGCATCGGGCGATCTGGTGGTTCGCGCATTGGATGTAATCATAAAATGAGAATGGGGCGACAAATGGCATCGGCGCCTCTCAAACGTGGTCTTCCGGGAGATCTCCACACGATCACATTCTTTCAGATACAGCATAGGGCAGGTGCGTGTTGGCGCCGCCAAAACGCCACGACCCCGCCTAATCTAAAACCAATCTGTTAAAAAGACACAGCTCATTTTCGTTGACAATCCCACTAGACACGCTCAGCAGCATACCAGATGGCAATCCCTGCACCAAGCAAGGCATACCATTTGAAGTTCTTCTTGTTCATGAAGATGTTGGCCGATGCTGACTCCCCGTCCTTGTGATAGACTGTCAGGCGGATTTTTCTCATCTCAAAGGCCTGCCCGACTAGTCCTATCACGAGCAGGGCAATTGCGACAAAGCCCATGGTCCATTCCATAAAGGATGTAATGATTTCTCCGATATGTAGTTTCCATCTGAGCAAAAAAAAAAACAGTCTTCCCAGAAGTTCCCAGAAAAACGGCTCCAAATTTGCCACAATTCAGATTATGATGCCTGCAAATCCGCATGCAGCCGTCTGCACTGCCATGAGTCAGTTACATCTGTGAAGACTGAAAAAAGATAATTCTTTAAATTAGCATGTTTTTTTCTCTCCCCTATGAGGGAAGTTGGAAAGATATGGATGAATGGAAGGTTGGTACCGTTCAGGGATGCCAGGATCCATGTTCTGACCCATGCATTACACTATTCAACATCTGTCTTTGAGGGAATTAGATGCTATGATACCCCCAACGGCCCGGCAATCTTCAGGCTTCCCGAACATGTTGACAGATTCTACAAATCGGCAAAGCTATACTCTATGAAAATGCAATTTACGAAAAATCAGATCAGTGAGGGAATTATCAAAACAGTAAAGGCTAGCGGTCACAAGGAATGTTACATCAGGCCGCTGGCATATTATGGCTATGGAGCTATGGGACTTACGCCAACTCAAAACAAGGTAGACGTCTCAATCTCATGTTGGGAATGGAACATGGGGGAATCCAAAGCTGGAAAGTTCTCGGGGGCAAAATGCAAGGTATCAAGCTGGATTAAAATCGACTCGCGCTCACAACCCATGCAGGCCAAGGCCGCGTCAAACTATGCAAATGCAGCGCTGGCAAGGATGGAAGCATTGGAAAACGGATATGACGAGGCCATCATGCTGAATTCACATGGAAAAGTCGCAGAAGGAAGTGCCGAAAACATTTTCATTGTTAAAGATGACATGATACAAACACCACCGCTCTCTGCCGGTGGACTAGAGGGAATCACAAGGGATAGCGTCATCCAGATAACTGAGGAGAACGGGGGGTTTGTAGCTGAGAGGGATCTGGAAAGAGACGATCTTTATGCGGCCGATGAGATCTTTATGACGGGCACCGCAGCCGAAGTAAAATCAGTCACCCAAGTTGACAAAACCAGGATAGGGAATGGGAAAATGGGAAGCATAACCAAGGCATTACAGAAGTCCTTTTCTGAGGCTGCAATGGGCAGGGATGAAAGATTCCTTTCATGGCTGACACTCGTATGATTCACGAGGTTTTTTAACCGCGGACTTTGGTAGATGGTTATGGATTCCTGTACGACTGGCGATGTGCCTGAAATATGCTGGTTTTGCAGAAAGGGCCGTTGTGATGATTGCATGAAAGAGATTCCCATTCAGGGAAGAATGTCTGACGGGCCTCATGACTGCACATTTGATACCAGATTGGTCCCATGCAGGTGTCAACACTGAAAAATCAGTACAAATAAGGCTCCAATCTGGAAAAGTTATGGGCTATGATGAGGATTTTTGGAACAGATATGCGGAGGAAAACGAGGCAAGATACAACGAGGAATTTTCAAAGTTTGCCCGAGATTTAGCTGTCTCTTTGAGAACAACCAATGTCTTGGAAATTGGATGTGGAACAGGGATTGACTTGCGATTGTTTCCAGAGACATTTGGGATTCATGGTGTGGATCTTAATGATAACGCATTGAAGATTGCAAGGGAGAATCTTCCTCAGGGAGATTTTAAAAAGGGAAATATCGCAGATCTGCCGTTTGAAGATTCGTCAATTGATTTTGTATTTACACACCAACTACTAAATTATCTGGACGATGAGACACTTGAGAGAGGGATTTCAGAAATGTTCAGGGTTGCAAAAAAATACATAATGAACTGTGAAAAATTTGAACAGTCCGAAAAACAAATCGATGAACATCATAAAAATCGCAATATGCTAAAAAGATGGATGAACTATAAGGTTAGAATGGTCAGCAACGTTGACATGCATGAGGAAATAGATCCTGACAAGTCCCGGTTTACGCTACTTCGAAAACTCTGACCCGGATTTTTGGGACTAGACTCTGCGTAATCTGCCTGAATGAGGCGAGTTTGTTCGTAATGATCCTGGATCTGAGCCTATACGCATAAAGTTATTGGGAGGAACTAATTACGGGGTTTCACAAAGAAATTCCTTTTGAATGGGAGGACATAATAGGATAGCCCCTGCCTAGAGTTGGAGTCACGTCCCTTGCAGGTCATGCATGAAAATCACATATGCGGACAGATTCGTGCCTGAAATCAGGAACAACTTCCAGAGCCCGACCTGTTACCATCCAATTCCTGTAACGGTTCGTACTCGAAGCTCAGGCGTGACTTTTACTGCCGCAGACGCATTTGCAGATGTAGTTTGCGCCTGAAATCAGGAATAGCTTGCAGAGCCAGATGTTACGATTCTGCAAAGAAATTCTTTTTGAGTATGGATCATCTTGCATGGATTTTTTTGGCCTGAATGATTACTGTTCTGATGTAATCTCTAGCTGTGGAATCAGAAACTCCCATCTGTTTTGCCCTTAGGTAAAGGGAATTTTCCTGAGGGTCTGCAAGATAGCATTTTAGAAGGTGATTCAATCTATGAGATCTCTTTTCATCGCTTTTCATAACCTTGGTTGTTTGCTTGAATTAAAAAGGTCAGAGTATAGCGGAATAACCAAATAGTATCATAAAATTATTATAAAAACATATAATCTTTTTTAAACAATAGAGAAAAAGCAATTCAAATGAAACGAATTGAAGCAACAATTCAAGGCAGTAAAATAGGTGCAGTTTCTGATGCAATAAATGACATCGTTGGGGGTTTTACCATTTTAGAAGGAAATGGTAGAGGTTCTGGCGAAAGACAAACCATCAGATCTGGAAGAGGAACAGGCTCAATGGTTGCAGAATATAACAAAGTGGCAACTGTTAGTACCATTGTCGACGATGCTGATGTGGAAAAAGTTTCTACAGCAATTGCAGACGCAGCTTTTACAGGAAAAGGCGGAGATGGAATTATCGTGGTATCAAGCGTAGATAGCGTTCTTAACATTGCATCTAAAAAGAGTGGCGTTGAAGCCCTCTAACCGTTTTCTTTTATTGACACAATTCTTACAATCTGGAAGTATGCTGCCGAGAGGTTTGCTACATCTCTCGGGAACGGTATCTCTTTGGGAGACATGTTGTCTGAAGGGATGGAATACTATTGCAATTTGGGTATAAAAGTAGAGGATTTTGAGGATTATTGCTGTCCTTCAATTCCCATTAATGTCAGAGTTGATCTGATCTTTGGAATTTTACGGATCTTCCATGTGATAGTTTCACGTAATGCTTCTACCTGGCCAGATTCCACCTTGGCCAAAATATCATATGCGCCAAATGTTCCATGAACCTCAACAACTCCCTCAATGGATTTTAATTCTGAAATTACTGCTTCTTCAGAACCAAGCTCGCAGTTTATGAGAACATAAGCTGCTGCCATTTTATGGTCGAACTCCTAACTTCATACATTAAATTGCATGCTGAATTATATAAGAATAAGCTAAAAAAGCTGAAAATTCAGAGGATAAACCATCAAAATCACCAACAAACGTTCAGAAAAAAGGTTTTTTAGACATCCGGATAAGCACGATGGCCATGTCTCATTACTTGCTCAAGCTCAGATAAATTCTTTGAAAGAGTAATTTTTGCACGAAGATCAGAGCCGCCCCTCATTCCTTTGGTAAATCGCATTGCCTGGCCCTTGATGTTTGCAAATCTGATGTTGTATCTTGATGTCAAGTGAAGATATTCAAAAAACGAATCAAGCCTATCTTTGGAGGAATATTCATGATACGAGTCGGTTTTAAGATAATCATTAATCTGTTCAAACAAGAAGGGATTTCCCATTGCCCCGCGCCCGATCATTACATAATCACAACCAGTCTCATCTAGCATGGCCTTTGCCTCTTCGGGAGTGGTGACATCTCCATTTCCGACAATTGGCAGACCGGAGATCTCCTTTAGCTCTTTAATCAAATTCCAGTCGGCATTTCCGGAATACCCTTGACTTACAGTCCTTGGATGAAAAGTGATCATTTGAACGCCCTCGTCCTCAGCAATCTCTGCAATGTCTCTAAACAGGAATCTGCTTGCATCAGTAACCCCGGAACGGATTTTTAGTGTTACGGGTTTCTTAACGGCATTTACAAGAGTGCTGAAAATTTGCTGTGTGAGATTTACTTCTTGTAGCAATGCACCTCCGGCCATCTGTTGTGTGATGTGAGGTGCTGGACATCCCATGTTGTAATCGATGATGTCAAAATAGGGCTCTACAATCTTTGCAGCCTTTTCTAAAGCGGCCAGATCAGATCCAAACAGCTGAACAGATATCGGCCGTTCCTCTTCAGAATATTCGATGAACTCTTGAATGGTTTTCATGTCCTCCTTGAGCTGCCGCTGTTTTGCAATGATGCTGTGTATGCTTGTAAATTCGGTAACGACTAGTCCTGCTCCCATCCTTTTGCATTGTAGTCGCAATGCAGGATCGCTGACTCCTGCCATGGGAGCCAAAAATGCTTTGCTGGAAAACTTTAGGGGCACTGTATCTCCTCATCAACTGAATATATCTACATTGGTCTTACAGAAACCATGCAAGAATAACCAATCTAATCATCTCGTCATTGTGCAGGAATTGCATACGGCCAACCTAAACAGCATCCCATGTCCTGAGTTGTATCGTTCCTTGATGCAATGTCTCCTGACATCGTTCTCTTGATTGCAAAAAAGATGGCTGACTGTAGTGCGTACAGCTGAAAATCGATTATTTTTTTGACGAAATGGGCACGATGTTGGTGAGGACCAGTGTAGATGCAGGATGCCCTTACCAGTCCCCTGCATAACAGGCCGCCATTTGAAATGCCTGCGGGAAACCCGTAGGCCGCAGACGAATCAACATGGATCCTGTTCCGTCCATACCGGCCAAACTTACCAAAATCAGTGATCATGCCTGCTTTTCATCCTGTAGTCAATACATAAAAAAATGGAATGTGATTTTGACACATCGTGCCTACTTCACCAAAAAAAATATTCCATTTTCAACTGCACACACTATGCATGCCCCCAAGAAACCTCCTTATCTCCCTACGCATCGACTCTGGTGATGCCTTGTTGATTCTCAGGTGACCTGCTCACCGGCGTCCGGGGTACCGCGTATCCCACCTGCCACCCATCCGGTCCAGCGGTGTACAGGCTCGTCCCTGTTGGCTGCAAAGGCGGGATCGCAGAATCCTGCAGCACTGTGCACCTGCCAGACCGCAAGCCTGGCCCCCATGCCATGCCTTGGAGCGCTGTGCTTAAAATCCTTTCAGTGGAATAACCGCAAGCCGCTTCTGAAATTCCTGTTCCGAAACATCCATGATGATATCTTTACACTCCCGCATGATTTTGGTTATGACCGCCAGATTTGCAGACCTCGGCAGGCCATGCGGCATCATCGAGGATTTCTCTCTCCCAGATTGTAATACATGATGTCCTTCTTGCCTCTTCTTTCCAAGAGTTTGAACGTGGTGTTTCTTTCATACCATGGGAGTGCGCCCGGCAGCGGCTGCAACGCTATCAGCCTGCATCCCACGTTCTGGGACAGGGCATGGGCCTGCTCCTTTGCAAAACCAACCATCGTCCTTCCTAGGCCGTTTCCCTCGTACTCCCTGTGGGCCGCAAGCTGTCCGATCAGCAGGGATGGAATGGTCGCATACGGGAACTTTCCATGCTGGTCCCGTGGCATGTCCCTTTTGTCGATGGAGTACGTCGCAAGGGTCATGAAACCCAGCAGCGTCCTTCTGTCTTCCACCCAGCACCAAATGGTACCCAGAGAGATGATCCGAAATTAGAAGCCGTGCGAATTTTTCAAGTAATTTCACAGATAGCTTGTATTTTGTTGGTGTTTTGAGCCGTTTTATGCAAATTCGTTCACAAATAATCAAAGTCTGCTAATTTCGAATCAACTCTGTCTCTTCCTCTGATCTTCAAGAGCCTCATCGACGATGTATTCCTCCATGCTCTGTTCGATGCATCTGAAGGTCTTCACCGGGACACTGCGTGTCAGAATTCCCCTTTCAACCCTGGAAAAATCGACTTGCAATTAGAAAGTCACGGTGGGGATGTTTTTGGCGGACTTGAGCGCCTCTTTCAGTGCTTGGGCCTGTTCTGCCGTCTGCCCGGCTTCCACATCATCCGTAAGCTCCTTCCACTCAGCACCATCCAACGGCTCGATCTCTCTTAATGTCATGCATTTGGTAACCATCACTCCCTTAATAAAAATTGAAACTTCCTTCAGGGTACGAGTTTACCCCTTAGGCGTCACTGGTGTCTGGAGCCTTCATGATCACGCCTGCCACATCGTATCTCAGGTGAGGGGTAAACTCGTACTCCTTCAGGAGCAAGAGTTTACCCCTCAGGCGGCATTGCTGGCCGGAGCCTTGATCACCGTGCCTGCCACGTCGTATTTTCTGGAGGGGTAAACTCTTACGAAAAAGGAGCACTTGTACAAAAAAAGGGTTCTTTGATATAGCAACGAGCAGAAATAATTGAGCTTTTTTACGTGTAGTTATGACCTCAGCTAAGTGAAAAGGGGGTGTTTCCTAATTCGTACAACTTCAGGTCCTATTTAAACCGCCTAGGAATCTAGGAAGTATTTGCTTGCCAGTATAAATGGGACCTGAAGTTGTACCCTAATTCCACCTGCCTGACTCAATCTGTATGTTTTTCTGAATTTTCGGCCCTTTGCACGCCTGATCCATGTAACGTCTTGACAGTTTTCAGAAATTCTGGTGAATTAGGAAACAACCCCCGTGAAAAGTACTAAAAAATCGAGTAAAAACAGAAGCTGGACAGGAGGTACGATGCCTGAATATCATGACAAAACAACAAACCTCATTTACTTTTCACTTAGCTGGATCTACTTTGACTCAAAGACTTCTGCCCGTTGCTATACCAGAAATGAGATCTCCAAGCTTCAGGCAGATCCTGCCATGCATGAGTCCCAACATGTCCATATCACGCCGTCATTATACAATGATGCCAGAAAGAAATTCAAGGCGCATGCTAGCAAATGATGAGGCTCTAACTCAAGTACGCGATCAAAAAAACCTTCAACTAATATTAGAAGGCTGCAAAAGACTATTCAATGAATGTCTCCTAGAACGCGATGATTGTTTTGAAAGATCATATGATGCATCTGGATCTGAAGAACAAAGACAACAACGGAAACTAGGACGATTATGACAACGATGACGATGACGACTACGAGATGCAAATTTCCAATCTCTGCAAAACTAGCCTATCTTGCAGCAACTCTTAGATTGAATGCCTCTGGCAATCCACCAAATAGAAAACATCAAGACCCCTACGGAGATGAACTTCAGCTCTAGTCCCTGCATTGGAAACAGTGACAGTCCTCCAACGGCACCTAAAATTACCGCAAGAGGCGCCGTACATGCCGGGCATCCGGGCGTAAAGGCGGCAAATGCCCCCCCTAGCACCGCCGATGATGAGTTTGATTTTACAGAATTCATCATCTTCATTCTTTTCATCTTAAATGCAATCATTGCAAAATTAACTCCTGCCAGTGCTGAAATAGCTATGGTCAGACCAATTGACGAGATTATGTAAGATGGAGCAAGGTCGACTGCCGCATCAAAATGGGCAGGAAGCATTGACATTGTTAAAAAGTGGTAGATTATCCCCAAACCCGTTCCACTGAGAACGGCAACAGCTGCATATCTTCTGATTGTCAGGACGTTGGAGATTAGCCGTAATTTGCTTACCAAGTAGATCTATTTCTCCTTTGTCATATTTTAACCATTTTTGACTCAACAAAGATTATTACCCGTAAAATTACCAAAAATTTATGCCCGAATTCACTTTGGAGGAAAAGACAATTCTTGTTCAATACGGGATAAAAAAATATGAAAACGAGCAAACCGTTTTTGAAAGACTAAAAACAGTTCTCCCAGAAAAGGACATCCAACAAAACATTGACACACTTTTGGGAACCCAGCGTGTAAGACGCATTGGCCCAGAAACCCTTCAAAACAACGAGAGTCATACGGAACTTCCAGAATTGCCTGAAAACCTCAAGCCAATAATTGACAGTCTGTGACCTATGTTTTTATAATAACAAAAACCACTGATTCGTATGAACAGGGTGATTTTTCTTCTTTCTGGCATTGTTGTTGCTCTGGGTGTTCTCTTTACAACCACAACTGATTACTCGTTTGCACATCCCCATTCGGTACAAGTGACGATGGATGATCACACTCATCACGACTTGCAGTCTGAAATAATTTCTCTTGGAGGTATGATTGGTTTGGAAAAATCCATACTTGAATTTCACACTCCTGAGAACAACTCACTTCCATGGGGATTTGTTGAGGGAAGAATTGCAAATCATGTGGAAGGTTATCCTGTAGTAATTCAAATTTTCAAGGATGGGGATGCAGTACATTTTGCTCAGACAGGCGTTGATCAATTCGGCAACTATGAATACAAGTTCAGAGTCATGCATTCCCAAAACTCAGAGACGACAAGAATCTTTGATGGCAGCTATACCGTCAAGATCTTCAAAACAGTCTATCTTGATGACTTTGTCTAGAATCCGCGCAATCCCTGCGGACGCACAGTCTCCGGGTGCTGCCTCATCCAATAAATTTTCTCCATCATTGCCTTTTTGTCTTGTGGGAACGTTCCCTTTATTGTGTAGGCATTAGAACCGTGATTTGCCCTAAAGACAATCTCGTCTTTTGTATCGATCTGCTCAATCAAGTCATGAAGCTCCTCTAGAGATTCATCGTCGTTAATTCTGATAAATGGCTCGTTGAACTTGTCAAGAAATTCCTGCTTGATTCCGTTTTCTAAATACAGTGTCAGTGCGCCCACATAGTTTGGTGAGCAGGCACTGATTACTCTGGCAGTGCCTTTGATGTGTTCCTTGGAATAGGTCCTGCCTCCCAAACCCAAAATCACCATGCATGATACCACGTATCCTGCTGCCTTTGCTTTGTTGACTGACTTGATTATTGTTTTTGCAATGGCCCCTTTTGTTACTTTTTTCAAGACGGTGTCTGATCCACTTTCAATTCCAATATAAAACATGTCCAAGCCAGCCTCGTTCATTCTCTTCAGTTCGCCGTCTGTTTTTTTCAGGATGTTCATAGGCATTGCATAGCAAGAGATCCTTTCGATATTTTGAAACTTTTCTCTAATGTACCTTACAATCTTTATCATAAATTCCGTATCAAGATTTAACGCATCGCCGTCTGCCAGAAAAACTCTTCTCGTATCAGGCAGATAGCCTGCCATCATGTCAACCTCCCCTTTGATCTCTTCCCAGGATCTCTCCGAGTATTCCTTTGATCTGTACATGTCGCAGAAGGAGCATTCGTTAAACGAGCATCCCAGGGTGACCTGGAAAATTAGCGAGCGGGCCTCAGATGGCGGCCTGTACAGAGGAGCGTCATAGTTTAACATCAATTCCTGATCACTGCTTTTGTCTGATTGTGTTTTTTATACTTTCTACTTTGATTGAACCAGAATCTCTTTTAGTGGAAAAACAGGAAAAACTGCGTTACCATGGCAAACGATCCTGACGCTAAAAGACTGCTGTGGCTTGTCTTTGCAGGTTCCAGGGGCGGACTAAACCGCCTGAAGATAGTCTCCAAGATAAGTAAAAGTCCCCATAACATCAACCAACTAGCAAGGAACCGGGTCTTGATTACAAGGCTATCCATCATCATATACGCGTGCTTGAAAAAAACAATCTGATAACTAGTGTGGGAGAAAAGTATGGCGTGGCCTACTTTGTCTCGACTTTTATTGAAGTCAATATGGAGTCATTTGAAGAAATTGTGAGAAAATTGGACAAAAGTAAATAAAAGATCGGAGGATGTCTTCCTCTAAATGGAACCTGCCTGGCTAGCTCTCTCAGTCGTATCGATTGCAAACATGGGCATCTTGGGAATTCTGATTTGTATCTTTGCAAACATGTTTCGCAAAACAAAAGCACAACTCCCATTGGGCATGGTTGTCGTTGCCGGAATGCTGCTTTTAAACAACGTAATAGGGGCAATAGGATATTTCTCACATGACATGATATTTTCTCACAGCATATTCCCATACATGCTTGGGGTGGGAATAGCCGAATTGGCAGGCCTGATAATTTTTCTAAAAATCACACTGGATTAATCTTAGTTTAATTGTAACTGTCTGGTGGTGTGGCTATAATGCTGCAGGAATATCTCAAACTAAACAAGAACATCCTGATTGCTTTTGGAGCCTCAATAACCGTTTCTGCAATTATTGCACAGGCCTTGTCTGATCAGGCCGACTATCTTAACACAACTTATACCACTGTTGCAGATTACGCGGTTTATTTCTCGGTATTTAGCGGAATGTTCTATCTGGACAACAGAAAAAAATACCGGACAGCTGATGGAACAACAGATTCGGCCAAGCTCAGGCATGACTTGAAAAAACTGATCACGTCACTTGGGATTGCCGAGGTTGTTTACACCGTTGTCAGATGGGCCCTGCAGTACTATCTTCTTACAATTGGTCATGACCCATACTTGGCATCAATTATATCACAAGGCATATCCACCGTTGTCTATATGGCAGTAGTGAATTTGAGCGTAAAATTGACGAGGTTATACAAGCATGGAACTTAGCGTCTTTGTTGACGGATCCGGGGGTTCAAACGGCGGATATGGATTTTTTGTAAAGGAAACCGGAGAATCATTTTATGAAGAAAAACCAGAGATTACAAATAACCAGGCAGAATACATGGCAATAATATCTGCCCTGAAAAAATTTGTAAAGGCAGACGGCAAAATTACGATCTTCAGCGATTCAAAAAATACAGTAAACCAGCTAAACCATGAATTTGCCATCAACAACGAGCAGCTTCGAAATCTGGCAAGAGAGGCATGGGAAATAATTGGCAACTTTTCTGACCTGACAATTTCCTGGGTGCCAAGAAAAGAGAACCTTGCAGGAAAGATGCTTGGCAGCTAAAACCGGAGATGATTTTCCTTTCCATGAATAGCTTTATTATACAAAATCCGTAGATCCAACATATCATGTCAGAATCAGCCATCCTGTCTCCCAAATCCATCGCAGTAATCGGGGCTTCTGACACGAGAGGAAGTGTGGGCGCAACAATCACGTCTAATATTATGAACGGCTTCAAGGGGGCAGTATACCCTATCAGTCCCACACGAGACAAGGTCTTTTACAAAAAGGCATACAAGAGCGTGCTGGCCGTTCCAAAACCAATTGATCTTGCAGTTATTGTGATCAAAAACACGTTGGTTGCACCGGTTTTAGATGAATGTGGAAAAAAGAAGATCAAGGGAGCCATCATCATTACTGCAGGTTTCAAGGAAGTCGATGAGGAAGGCGCAAAAAGAGAGCAGCAAGTAAAAGACATTGCCAAAAAATATGGAATTCACGTTATCGGCCCTAACTGTCTGGGCGTGATGAATCTTGATCCAAAAACAATGATGAATTCAACATTTCTTAAAGTTACTCCAAAATCCGGAAAGATTGCCCTTGTCTCTCAAAGCGGGGCAATTTGCGCCGCTCTTGTAGAGGATGCCAGCGCACAGGGAATCGGCTTTTCTGCAGTTGTAAGCCTTGGGAACAAGGCTGCAATGAGCGAGGTTGACGTATTGAAAATCCTTGCAAAACACAGGCAAACCAGGGTTATTGTGATGTATCTTGAAGACATGGGCGATGGTCAGGAGTTTCTCAGAGTCTGTAAAAATATCACCAAAAAACTCAAAAAACCTGTCTTGGTTCTTAAATCCGGACGAAGTCCTGAAGGGGCAAAGGCTGCAATGTCTCACACCGGTGCGCTAATGGGCTCTGACGAAATCTATGATGCGTTGCTAAGACAGTCTGGTGCAATCCGCGTTGATACGATGGAGGAACTGTTTGATTATGCAACTGCCTTCTCCAAGCAACCACTGCCATCCAAAGGCGGGTTGGTAATAGTTTCTAATGCGGGAGGACCTGCAATCATTTCCACGGATGCCTGCTCTAAAATGAAGATAAAAATGGCCGACATTACAAGCATTAGAAAGAAAATCGATAAAGTGATTCCGCCATGGGGAAGCTCAAGAAATCCTGTAGACATAGTGGGTGATGCAGACTTCAACAGGTTCCACAACGTTCTGGATAGGGTTCTAAAACATCCCAAAGTCGGTTCAGTAATTACAATGTGTACTCCGTCAGGCACTCTGAATTATGATCAACTGGCCAAGGTGGTCGTTGAAATGTCAAAGAAATACAAAAAGACAATGCTTGCCAGTTTGATGGGTCTTGATGAGGGAATTGCCAATAGGGAGATCCTGGCAAAGGGAGGCGTTCCATACTATACCTATGCAGAAGGTGCGATTAGGACCCTTGCAGCGATGATTAGGTTTTCTGACTGGATAGGATCCCCGACTGGAAAGACAACAAGATTCAAGGCAGACAAGGCTAAAGCACAAAAAATCTTTGATAAGGCAAAAAGTGAAAAACGACCAAACCTGCTTGAAGAGGAAGGCCAGGAGGTTCTCAAGGCATATGGACTGCCTTTGCCAAAAAGCACGATTGCAACTTCTGAAGCAAAAGCCGTCAAAGCCGCAAAAAAGATTGGCTATCCGGTTGTGATGAAAATTGCATCTCCTCAGATTATTCACAAGTCTGATGCCGGCGGTGTAATGATAAATCTGACAAATGACGTCGAAGTTAAAGTAGCCTTTAAAACAATCCTCAAAAACGCAAAAAATTACAACAGCAAGGCCGAGATCAAAGGTGTTTTGATTGTCGAAATGGTAAAAGGCGGCAAGGAACTCATCATTGGCTCGAAATTAGAGCCCGGATTTGGCCCTGTCATCATGCTGGGCATGGGAGGAATCTACGTTGAGGTCCTCAAAGATGTCACATTCAAGCTGGCACCTGTTACTGACAGAGAGGCAGATGACATGATTGCATCAATCAAAACCCAAAAGCTTCTAGAAGGTGTTAGAGGCGAAAAGCCGTCTGATACCGTAAAACTATCTGAATGCATTCAAAGACTGTCTCAACTAGTTGCCGACTTTAAGGACATCAAGGAATTGGACATGAACCCTGTCTTGGTAATGGAAAAGGGCAGGGGATGCAGAATTCTTGACGTCCGAATCGGCCTGTGATCGCAAGTGCGGCATCAGATCCCCCGTAAAACCACTACCAGGCGTGAACAAGAAATTTGGATGAATGTTTTACTCCTGGAAAGTTGAGGGCCTGGTACTGTACGATCGCAATTTATTCCTAGATATTGCCTTGCACCAATCTAGAATATTTATACAACATACAGATGAATAGTTGTATGGCTAATGTCTTGAAGACAATTAGAACGGGGGATGATTACATTGAAAGTCTTAGGGGCCGCCCTCTCAAAGTCTACCTGTTTGGCCAACTGGTCAAAGAGCCTGTAGACCATCCGATGATCAGACCGTCCATAAATGCAGTCGCAGAAACTTATGATTTGGCAGTTAGGGAAGAGGCGCTTGCCTCTGCAGATTCGTCCATTACTGGTCTTAGGGTGAATCGGTTTTTGCATATTGCAGAAAGTGCCGAGGATCTGGTTTTACAAAACAAGATGCAAAGAAAACTGGGACAAAATACCGGCACATGTTTTCAGCGCTGCGTTGGCATGGACGCAATAAATGCTTTACATTCGACAACTTTTGAAATTGACGAAAAACATGGCACAGATTATCATAAAAGATTTTTAGAATTTGTAAAAATGGTTCAGAAAGAAAATCTCGTAATCGGAGGCGCTATGACTGATCCAAAAGGAGACAGAGGCAAGGGGCCTGCCGAACAGGATGATCCTGATCTGTTTACCCGGGTTGTAGATTCTGATGAAAAGGGCGTCTATGTCTCTGGGGCCAAAGCTCATCAGACAGGATGCATTAACTCACACTGGATCATCTTGATGCCTACAGTCAGATTGACTGAAAATGACAAAGACTGGGCAATCGTTGGAGCAATTCCGGCAGACACCAATGGCGTAACTTACATCTATGGCAGACAGTCTTGTGATACGCGAAGCATGGAGGAAGGTGATATTGATGCCGGAAACGCAAAATATGGAGGGCAGGAAGCGTTGATCATCTTAGACAGGGTGTTTATTCCGTGGGAGAGGGTCTTCATGCACGGCGAGTATGAATTTGCATCAATGCTAATAGAGAGATTCACCTGCTATCACAGACGAAGTTACGTATGCAAAACAGGCCTTGGTGATGTACTCATCGGTGCAGCGGCAACTATTGCCGATTATAATGGCGTGCCAAAAGTCTCACACATCAAGGATAAAATCATTGAGATGACCCATCTTAATGAGACAATTTTTGCTGCAGGCATTGCATCGTCTTATCAGGGCCAGCAGATGAAATCCGGCGTTTTCCTTAACGATGATATGCTGGCACAAGTCTGCAAGCATAACGTAACACGATTCCCGTATGAAATTAGCAGGCTTGCCCAGGATATTGCAGGGGGTTTGGTCGTTACGTTGCCATCTGAAAAGGACTTTAGACATCCCGAAACAGGCCCGCTTTTAAAAAAATATCTGGCTGGAAGAAAAGGCGCTGATGTAGAAAACAGAATGAGAATTCTTAGGCTGATAGAAAACATGACGTTGGGCAGAAATGCCGTAGGCTATCTTACCGAATCCATGCACGGGGCAGGCTCTCCACAAGCACAAAGAATTCAAATTCAGCGACAGATGCAGGTGGGATACAAAAAGAACCTTGCAAAGAACCTTGCGGGAATCACAAACGATGTTGAGGAGCCTGCAGAATCATCTGAATACTTTAAGCGCGTATTCAAAACAAAAGACTCTGTCCTATGACATCACACTTTGAGCAGATCCATTGACGGGAAGTTTTTCTGTGGCTGATCGGGTTCTGGAGGCCGTTTCTGACTTTAGGCACGAACTCTGACCGGCATTCATTAGACTTTATGCGTAATCGATCCAAAACTAGGATTATTACGAACAAATTCATCTCATTCAGATCGATTACGCATAAAGTCTATTAGTAGAAAATTCATGTCTGAACCTCCAGAACCCGGCCTGTTATAGCAACGGGCAGAAGTCTTTGAGTCAAAGTAGGCCATAACTACACGTAAAAAACCTCAATTATTTCTGCTCGTTGCTATACCTGTAGTACATCATCAAAAGATGGACCGTAATCTTGGCATATCGTGCATATTTTTATAAAAAAATGTCCAGTTCAACTGTGCGCACTGGCAGTCTGTGGGAAATTTTTTGGACAACCCCCAGCTAAGTGAAAGTATGAGGTCACGTCCCCTTACTGGCTAGGCGTGGAAATCATAATTGTGCATACCAATTCGTGCTTGATTGGTGGGGATAGGTGACCACATACAAGTGAAATGTAAATGAGATTTGTTGTTTTGTCCTGATATTGAGGCATCGTGTCTCCTACCCAGTTTCTGTTTTTACTCGATTTTTTAGTACTTTTCACTTAGCTGTATATGCAAAAATGCATATATATGCAAAATTGCATATGTATGCAAGAATGAACAGTGCACGACAGGACATTCCGTTTGTTGTAGGCAAGCCG
This sequence comes from Candidatus Nitrosopumilus sp., assembly GCA_965214775.1. Lineage (GTDB taxonomy): Archaea > Thermoproteota > Nitrososphaeria > Nitrososphaerales > Nitrosopumilaceae > Nitrosopumilus. The sequence continues at coordinate 1,475,675 of OZ243974.1, forward strand.
GTTACCGGCAAGTATTTCATCGACAGGAAGGAGGAATTAAAAAAGATCACCGCGCTACTGTCTGGAAACGCAATAAACAACATTGCGTTGCTGGCGCAAAGACGAACCGGCAAGTCCTCAGTCCTCTATAACCTAAAGGAGAAAGACACGGGGAAGATCCATGTCCTGTTCGATGCCTACGGCATATCCACAAAGGAGAGGTTTGCAAAAGCATACATCAACTCCGTCCGGCATTGCTATACAGAGAATACCGGAGACAAGGCATACAATAAAAGAATCAGGGAATCGCTTGTTGAGGGCGCAAACGTACTGACAAGCAAAATAAGCGATGTCGGAATATCCGTATTTGAATTTGTAAAATTTCAGGTGACAGTTAACAAAAAAGAGGCAGATCCTGATGAACTGCTGGAAAACGCGCTGAACTATGCAGAGACGCTTGCAAAAGAGAAGGGCGTTTTGCTGGTAATCATGATTGATGAATTTCAGGAGCTGTTAAAATGGGGAGACGGCTTTTTAAGAACGTTCAGGAAGATCATGCAGTCCCAACAGAAGGTGTGTTATGTTTTGTCTGGTTCGGCACCCACCACAATGCGCAGGCTGGTGTATGATTCAAAATCTCCTCTATACAGACAGTTGATGGATATACGATTAGACAGACTGCCAAAAAGGGATGTGATTGCGTTTGTCAAAAGGAGGCTTGCCGCAGCAAATATGGGGGCAGATAGCGGCGCGGCGGAATACATTTTTGAACTAAGCCGCGGATATGCGGACTATGTACAGAGAATTGGAATGCATGTCTTTTGGATGTGCTTGGGCAGTAATAAAAGACTGGTTACAAGACACGATGTGGATGATGCATACGAGGACATGCTGGTTCGACTAGATGCCGATTTTGGTGCAGGTTTTTCACGGCATACGGATCTTGAAAAGGAGATACTGTTTGCATTGGCTGCAGGCAAGGCGTCGATATCTGCGATGGCCCTAGAAATCAGGACATCTCAAAGCACAATACCAAAAACCCTAAACAGGCTGATAGCATCAGACATTGTTGAGAGGTACCGGCATGGCAAATACCGCATTACCGATGGTGTCTTTTCAGACTGGATCTACAAACAGACGCATGCACGGGTCACACGAAGTTTCAGATCTTCATACACAACAGAGTCCGATCATAACCCGCAATAGGAAATCCAACAGGAGGATGCGCGAGACCGACATACTGACGATCTGGAGCGGGCCCATGAGACAGAAGTTGTTGGTATTACATACTGTTACTGGAATTATTGCGCAATTCGTCAAAATGCTTGAAGATCCCACATGCCGCACTCACATTGGGCGTGAGACATAGTGAAAAGCATAAGGGCTTCAAACCAAGTATGTCAAACCGGGGTTGTCGCCTAATTCCACCTGCCTGACTCAATCTGCACATTCTTCTGAACTTCCACCCAACTTACATGTCTGATCCAGATAACACATCATGGTTTTTCAGGAATTCTGATGAATCAGGCGGCAATCCTGTCCCTATTGCCAGCAGACTAGCGGATCATAGTTTGTTGCATAACTCGATTTTTTTACTCGAATTCGTCCCAAACGACAAATCCAGATAAAAACCACAGTTGATTTCGGATCTATCTGTGATCGAAATCAGGAGTTTTTTGACGAAAAAAGAAGTTATGCAACAAACTAGCGGATCAGCCACTCTTAAAAGCAGAGAAATCACAATACAAGACATGTCTAAGACAGAACAGGTCGACGATTTGACCTCGGAGGAAATCAACGCCATCGACGAGTTCTATGCAAGCGACGATGGCAAGATGACATTCAAAACTACCGCGGAATTCATAAAGTGGCTCAATGAGTGAAACTGAAGCCCGACGGCAGATCACGTCACAAGCAGTATTCAGAAAACAATACAAAAACCTGGATGTGCAGATCAAGCAGAGGGTAGATCATGCGATTGAAGAGCTGAAGAATTCTGACAACCCAGCAGTGTTGGGAAGATGGAAGAAGCATAAGCGGGTGTTTGCATACAATGTAGGAAAGTACAGTAACAGGTCGGGCTCTGGAAGCTGTTTCTGATTTTAGGCACAAATTCTGTTTGAACAGTCCTTTTTGGTGGCAAAATTCATGCCTGAGCTTCCAGAGCCCGACCTGTTACAAAGTACAGGATAACATACAGTATTGACTGGGACAATGACACGATAGAATTCCTCTATGTAGGCGATCACAAGTCAGTATACCACAGGGACTAGACAGCATGCCCACTATGCAAGTTACAACAGAAGGTATGGCCCAGACGGGGACGGCCGGCGACCAAGTTCTGTGGGGAACAACGGTGGTTGTTTCCTAATTAGGCAATTTGATCTAATTTTCCAAATTCTCCAATATCTTGATCAGAATGGCCTTGGTTCTCTAACGACAGACCACAAGAGGCGTGATGGGTACCGGACGTACTGCCATGCTAATATATGATTCAAAATTAGAAACCGTATGAACTTCAAGCGATTTCGCAGACAATCTGTATTTTGTTGATGCTTTGAGAGATGTTTTGTGCGAATTCGCTGACAAACAATCAGAATTTGCTAATTTCGAATCAGTTCTCTGGGTAATGATATCCTATAGATCCGGCAGGTCACAAAAAATTAACTAGGCAGAGAGATGATCCGAAATTAGAAACCGTACGAATTTTTCAAGTAATTTCACAGATACTTGCGTTTTGTTGGCGTTTTATGCAAATTCGTTCACAAACAATCAGAGTCTGTTAATTTCGAATCAACTCTCTGGAGACTGGCAAAAATTATTCTTTATTCCCTTCTTTGCTGTCTTTTTCAGACTCTCTGTTAAACTCGTCTTCTTGGACTTCTGATTCCACTGATTTTTCAATATCCTCCAGGACATCAGAATTTTCTTTGGCCTCCGAGTATTCAGAATCCATCTCCATCTCGTTTAAATCTGACAATTCCTCTCTTGCTTCTTCTAAGGGCCCATCTGGCGTTTCAGACTCTGTCTTTGGCAAAAACGGATCATCTGTCTCTTTCTTCTTTCTCTTAATCATGTGCTTTGCAATCATGATCCCAATTATGACTGCAATTATCACATAGTTGATGGGAGGTTTCACTAACTGAGTCACATATCCGACCTGTGGAATTGTATATACTACTTTTCCTATGTACTCTTTGACAGTAATTGGAAAATCGGTTCCTGGAATTGAAGCAGGATTGGCATCACCCTTTGTTCTTAGTGTCCTCGGATCATCATCCACTATTGAGGCCACTCTGTGCACAATAACTCGATTATGATCAGACGGTCTGTTAAAGACGATAATGTCGCCTACTTTGATCTCTTCAAACGGCTCATGACCTTGAACGATTAGCACATCATAAACTTCCAAAACAGGAATCATGCTTCCGCTTGCAACTACGTAAAATGGATTTTGTGTTCCAAATGCAACCTGTAATCCGATCCAAATTGCTAGAGCGCCAATTATTACGATTATGATGTCCTTGATGACTTGTTTCGAGATGGACTTTTTTGTCAAAATTTTTACCCTTGTATCCTTGATTAAATTAGATTTAGAGCCTGGTTCCGCATTCTTCACAGAACTTTGAGCCTTCCTTATTAAAAAAGCCGCACTCTGGACATTTTCCCGGCTCATCTGTTTGAATAGTTTCACTTGGATTTCCTAATAGAACAACTTCCCCTATTTTTCTGATGCTGGACCAAGGAATGCTCCCGTCAGTTCCGTCATTTTTCGTAATTACCAACACCATTGATTGTGCAGAATCAATTCCAACCTGTTTTGCAATTCCAACCTTGTTTGCATTTTCGTCATAAACTGTTCTGCCTTCAATAGAACTAACTGATGTTGCAGAGCTTGGCCGTGTTGCTGTCTCCTGAGGCGTTTCTGGTATCGGTTCGGGCCGTGGTGCTGCTTTAGCAACAGTGGAATCTTGAACAGACGGATCTAATGGTTTTGCATTTCCGACCTCACCTGCCTCGTCTTGTTTTTTGAATTCCCTGTATTCTGCGATTGTTCCGTTACAAGACTCGCAAACGTATTGTCCTTTTTCAACTAGAACTAGGTTCTCTGCAACCTCTTCATTTGGGTTTTCAAATTCAATTTTTGGAGCGCCCTCAAACTCCTTTTCACATATGTTGCAAAAATGCTTGCTAATGTTTTCGGACTCTAGCCTGCCAATTGGTGCTAAAAACAGATCAGGACCTCCCAAGTTTCCTTTCGTTTGCTGTTCATCAGAAACCTTGGCCATAACATAGCCCCCAGAACCTCTAAGTTTTTTTAATCTAAGTTCTGTGCTCATATCTGGGATTTACCAAAACGTCATTTAAGTATATGTCAAATCCTAGTCTCCAACAAAAAATACGGTGTAATTCTGGTGAACGTTTTTAGGTAGTATCGTGAGTAGATTGTCAATAGAATGGCAGTTACACATGTTTCAGATGCGAAATCCTGGGAAGTTGATGTCGTAAATTCCGACGTTCCGGTTTTTGTAGACTTTTGGGCCGAATGGTGCGGTCCATGCAGAATGGTGGGCCCGGTCGTAGAAGAACTGGCAGCTGACTATGATGGCAAAGTGAAATTTGTCAAGGTCAACGTTGATGAAGCCAACGAATTGGCATCAAAATACAACGTATTTAGCATTCCGACCTTAATCCTCCTAAACAAGGGTGAGATTGTCAGCCAACAAGTCGGTGCTGCATCCAAAGAATCATACAAAAATATGATTGACAGAGCGCTTGCTTGAACACACACGTTTTTCTTCTTTTTTGATCCTAAAGTAATTAATATTCCAAGAATCGAATCAGATCATGTCATTTGGCGAAGTAGACACCCTCAACATGTTATTTGACAAGCTCCAAAGTCTGTTTGATGAATCTCAGGGATATTATGAATCATTTTTAGATACTAACAACATGTACAAGCAAGGCAAGTTAAGTGACAAAGAATTTTTCCAAAAATTAGGCGATTATACCGTTGCATATTCTGCATTAGAGTTTCTAGCTATCAAAGTAATTTTCGAAATGAGAAAGTCCTTAAACTCTGGTTCGGGAAATACGCGATCCCCTGGACTGATGCAGGGAATGGGACAGCCTGGAATGATGGCTGCCGGAGGGATGCCCGGAGGAATGCCGCCTAGAACTGGTACTGCACAAAATCCTGTTGGTGGAGGACCTCCAGGAATTGTATCTGCACAAGAAGCTTTTGGCGATGTTGGAACACTGCCCTCGCCTGATCCGGCATTAATGCCAAGAAGAGAGGCTACTCGGCCTAGTGGAAATGCCTGTTCTGCATGTGGCGCAGAATTGAGACCTAATGCTAAATTCTGTACTAAATGTGGAAAGAAAGTTTAAAACTAAAAGTAAAATTAATCTGCTATAGTGCCGCATTCAGGACAGAACTTTGCTGTTGCTGAAAGGCTTGCACCGCACTCACCGCAGAATTTTCCATCGTTTGACTCTTCTTTAACGGCATTTCCATATGTTGCAGAACTCAGGACTGCTCCTGACGGTTCATACTTGTCATCATCAATTAGTACCGGTTCAAAGTCCTGATCTGTCATAAAGGTCATCATTCTTGGAATTCCTTTTCCCTCGTTTTCCGGATCTGGAACGGAGTCTCCCAACCAAAAAGCAAATCTCATTAAAGTTAATTCCGGGGTTGAGAATGCCAAAGTATGCTTTGACATGTATTCCTGTGCAGCTTTTTTGCCATCAAACACTTCCATGAAGATGATGATCCTTGTTTGTGTATAATAGTTTATGGAGGTATCTAATGTAAGAGTTTACCCCCAAGGCGGCACTGCTGGCCGGAGCCTTCGTGATCATGCCTGCTGTGCCGTATCTCATGGAAGGGGTAAACTCTTACGAGATGGATGATGAATTTGAAAAAAAATTTGAAGGCTGGCAATGTTCGTTGATGATGTATAATTCATGCTAACTTTCTAAATAAATTCAGGTGGACCGGGAGGGAATCGAACCCTCGACATCCTCGTTGCGAACGAGGCATTATGCCACTAAACCACCGGCCCGTCATTTCTATCTGCAAGTTGTACTTTTATTCATTTTCTCAACGATCAGTCTTCCCAGAAGTAACCTGGAAAACAGCTCCTGATTTGAGGCAAACCAAATTATGACGCCTGCAGATTCACTCGCCGCCATCTGCACAGTCATGAATCGCGTACTTCTGGGAAGACTGAACGATTAATAATCACAATGCACGGAAACCCTCAATGACGGTGGATGCTGTAATTGTCGATTCCCACGTAATTCTTCCGTCTGGAATGGTTGACAAAAACATTGTAATCGATGAAGGGAGGGTTGCCGGACTGACAACCGATGTTCCTTCCTGTGATAAAAAAATTAACGGCAATGGCCTGGTCTCGGTTCCGGGAGCCATTGATCCTCACGTTCATTATGGGGTGTACTCTTCCATTGACAAAGCCGCAAAAACTGAATCGCATGCTGCTGCAATAGGCGGAGTTACAACCATGATGCGAATGCTCCGGTTGGGAGATTCCTTCTCAAACTCCTTGCAAGATCAATTGGACGCATCCGCGCAAAATCATTACGTTGACTATGCAATCCATGCGTCCGTTTTTAACCCTCGACAAATCAGCGAGATGGATATCTGTGTAAAAAAGAGAATCACATCGTTTAAAATCTACATGAATCTTGGGGGGGAAGTCGGACATGTCTACATGGACATGCCTCCAAATTCTAGCGAACTCGTAGCCGCCAAAGTCAACGTCACTGATGAAATTGTTGAACACGCCGTAAAAACCGCTGCGTCTCTGGGCTGTCCCGTACTGGTCCATGCCGAAGACTATGAATCATGTGGATGTGGAATCAAAACTGCAAAAGAAAAACACCAGGACGGCCTTTCTGCCTGGTCTGAAAGCCGTTCTCCTGAATATGAGGCCAAAGCAATCAGAACCGTATCTAAATTTGGAAGAGACTATGGCTGCGTAATCTATTTTGTTCATATTGGCTCTAAACGCGCACTAGAGCAGATTGAAGAAGAAAAAAAACTCGGGACAAAAATTTTTGTAGAAACATGCCCTCATTATCTGACATTATCCCATGAACAACAGGAGGGATATCTGGCAAAAGTCATGCCGCCTATCAGATCAACAGACGACAACAAAGCAATCTGGGATGCGTTGTCGTCAAACCGAATTGATACGATAGGGACCGATCATGTTGCAAACCAGCTCAAATTGAAACTCGGGGGCGAGAATGTCTGGGATGCACTGGCAGGATTCCCTGGAATCGGAACCGTCTTGCCCTTGTTGCTTGACTACGGAGTTGGCCAAAACAAGATTACGCTAGAACAGTTTGTAAAGTTTACCAGTAATAATGCAGCTAGGATTTTTGGAATGTTTCCTAAAAAAGGCACTCTGGAAAAATCATCAGACGCCGATATTACGATGATTGATCTGAAAAAAGAGAAAAAAGTCTCTTCAGAACTGTTTGGCGGTTTTTCAGATTATGTCGTGTATGAAGGCAGAAACCTCAAGGGATGGCCCGTCAAAACTCTTGTTAGGGGCCAGCTGGTAGCAGATAATTTTCAAGTCGTTGGAAAACCTGGCCACGGCAAACTTGTTGAGAGATTTCCTGAAACTGCCTGACAGTTGCTGTTAGTCTATTATAGTAAGGGATTTTTTCATAATCATGGATCTTGCATCAAAAAAACTTCCGCTGGCTCTGATTGGAATTTTGCTGGTCGTTTTGGCAGTCCAAACAGTCAGCAACAGTTCGGTTGAAAAATTCATTGATCCTTCAACATGTGAAATCTGGATAAAGAGTCCGGAACCTGCCGGACGCCAATATCTGGGAGAATTTGATTCAAAATGCCTGGATTTGAAGAATCTGAGCCGTCCATGATCCGACGTAACCCTGCCTAGAGAACATCGAATCTTCCACCGGTCTTTGCCTTGTAAATGACATCCGGCTTTCTCAAAAATATGCCTGATTCCAAAACTCCTGGAATCTGCTTGATTTTTTGTGACAAAATTCTGGGGTTTTTGATTGTGCCAAAATCACAATCAAGGATTATGTTGCCATTCTCCGTAAAGAAGGGATATCCCCCATCGCCATCCAATGTCCTGATTTGGGCATCTCCCCCCAGCTTCAAAATATTCTTTACTACCGAAGCTCTCCCAAGAGGATGAATCTCAACTGGAACAGATCTTGAAAAGTTTTTTACAAACTTTGTCGTGTCAGCCATTACGACAACCTTTTTTGCCAAACTAAAAAGAATGTTTTCTCGAAGCAGGGCCCCGCCGCCACCTTTGATGACAAATTTGCCAGAGTCAATCTGATCTGCTCCGTCAAACACCACGTCGATATGATCGACCTGATCTGCCCCGACTAGGGGAATCCCTCCCTCTTCAGCTGCCAACTTGATCTGCAGCGATGTTGGAACTCCGACAATGTGTAAATCCCTTACTTTGATTAACTTTGATAGTGATTTTACTAATGCAGTAGCGGCCCTTCCGCTGCCCAAGCCGACAATCGAACGGTCTTTAACATGTCTTAGCGCGTAGTTTGACAATGCCTTGATGGCATCATCAAAGGGGGAGGACAATCACTCTACCTCAGCTTGGTCAAGCCTTGTTAGAACTTTCATGATGTTGCCCTTGATTTTGTCCAAATCGTCGGCATCCTCATCAAAGTCCTCATCAAGATTTGTAATCTTTGGCCTCTCTTCTTTTTCCGGAAGTGCCTTGTGTTTTGTAATCTTTGCAACTTCCTTTGTGATGTCGGGGCTGCCGGTTTCGATTTTTGGGCGAGGCTTCTTTGGAGCAACTGACTCGATTATCTCAATTTTATCATCAACCTTTGGTTTTGGTTGTGGAATCTCTGCGACAATCTCCTCTTCTTTCTGGGCAATCTCGGGTTGATAAACTCGGGGCTGTGGCATCGGCCTTGGTGCTTTTCCCGGTTCCTCTTTTTCAACAAATGGGAACTTGGGTTCTGCCCTTGAAACGTCTGTGAGCGTAGTCAATTCAAATGACTGCCCTGACTTTGCAGGCAGAACTGTTGCCGGTTGGGCTTTTGTCTGCCTTGGTTTTTCAAAATTAAAAGTACTTTTGAGGGACTCTTTTGCCTTGGATCTTTCCTGCTGCTTGGTTTGTGTCTGCCTTGACTCTTCGGCTTTGACTGAAACCATCTTGGATGACAATTCATAGAGCCTGTCATCCAGCTTTGATAATTTTTGATCCATCAATGTTATCAGACCGTCTCCAACCGGGCCTAGATCCGGATGTTTGCTAGCTTGATCCAGCTTTTCTAATCTGGCCAGAACAATTCCCAGCTGGTGCTGATATTTCAACAGCAGCTTGTCTTTTTGAACTCTTGAAAATCCAGCATCGTCTTGGTATAGTCTGGAAATTGTCTTAGCTAGGATGTCTTTTTCTATGCTCAAAGAATTGATTTGATTTTTGATGTGTGAACTTGCACCAAGACTCAGTATCTGATTTTTGTCTCTTGGCATCCTTTTTACAGCTGCTGCCGTAGCTACGCCTGCCAACGAACTAAGAATAATGGGGGCAATCTCTAACATCTATGTATACCATTTGATCCAGGAATATTTTCTTCTTTTGGCCTCTGGGAATCCACAACTGGCGCACCTGTGATGACGCCTGTGAAGTGAGTTTTTACCACATCGCCTGCATCTGATGTGTACCTTCTTTTTTGTAAAACCCCCCATGGAAGTTGTACCCTTTACCATCTGGATCACCTAATTTTGCGCCGGTGGAGGAGATATCATGACCACATTGTCTCCCCTGACCACGATGGAACCAAGGCCTCTTGCATCGCCTTCAGCAGGAATCTCCTCTGAAGAGTCGAGTAGCAGATTCATGTGTTGGTCAAAACCTAAAAGATTGCCTCTAATTGTCTTGCCACCCTTGAGCTTTATCAATACCATCTGATTGATACTCTCATCTAGTACTTTAACTGCCATATCAACGGACATTTATTTCACTTATTGGCTTTGATACTGAGGGATTATATTAAAATTTCATTGGTAAAACTATGAGCTGTCTCCAGTAAGACAAGTTTGACACCTTTTTCCAAGGTTTTTGACGATTTCAGCTAAAATTCTCTGTCCGTCTTTTTTTGTCGCCTTTGTCGGATTTCCCCAAATTCCATTCCTTGTGGCCTTGGGAAACGACTCATTTGCAAGTTTCCCCAATTTTTTGATTTCCTGCCCTGACATGCCATCTGTAATCAGCCCCTTTTTGGCCCTGCTCATCCTGACATTCCTTGAAATTGCCAGCATCAGAGACGTTTCAACAAATCCTGCATGATCAAACTCTCCTTTGATAAAGTGCCAATATGAAAATGAAAATACTCTGAGCCTGCCGTTTGTGAGCTTTTTTAGTTTAAGGTCGATGTTTTTTAGCGGTCTCAAATTTCCATGGTGGCCATTAATGACGAAAACTGTCTTGATTTTGTTTTCCAGCAATGATACACACAGATCACTTACCATCAAACGCAAAGTTGACTCTCTGATGCTTAGATTGAAAAACGGGGCATGCTCAAACGAGACTCCGTACGTGATCGTGGGAAGCAGCTGAAACCCCTTCTTTTCGGCAATTCTCTTTGAGACCTCTGTAACTATGTCCGAATCAGTAGATATGGGCAAGTGTGGACCGTGCTGCTCAATTGATCCGATTGGAATTATTGCCGCTTGGCTCTTGTTTCTGATGGCTTTTCTTAACTCAGGATCAAACCTGGCCTTGATTTCTGTCATTTCATTTACTTGGCCTTGATGTGAACTTTTCTCCAGCGAACTTCTAGCTTGTTTTCTAGATGCATCTTGACTGCCTTGAGCAGAGTCTCTGCCTCTAGCTTTTGTCCTTTGGATTTTATTCTTTCAAGCGTGTCGTTTGGATCCACCTTGAAGGAATCTTGAAAAATAATCGGCCCTTGATCCAAGTTTTCTGTTACATAATGAGACGTAACACCGACAATCTTTGTTCCTCTTTCAAACGCCTGTGCATATGCCAGTGCCCCCGGAAACGCCGGAAGCAGTGACGGGTGAATGTTGATGATTCTGTTTGGATACCTCCATACAAAATTCGGCGTTAAGATTCGCATGTATCTGGCCAAGGCAATCAGATCTACGTTGTATCTTTTACAAATTTCAATGAGTTTGTCTTCTGCCTTTTGCTGATTCTTTTCTTCAATTGCAACAAATGGAACTTTTGCCTTTTTGGCAATCGGCTCAAGCGTTTTTTCCGTCCCCACGATTACTGAAAGATTTCCTTTTAATGACTTTGCGTTATCCAGTATTGTTTGAAGACACAGCGGCTCTCTGGTTACAAAAACCGCGATGTTCTTTTGTGAATTTGTCTCATGGTGTGTACTGACATCCATCCTCTCCTTTTTAGCTAATTTTTGTATCTCCGAACCGAAACTGCCTACGTTGATTGATCTTGAAAATGAGACCTCCAGATACATTCCAAAAAGACCCTTGACGACGTTTTGATTCACCTTTTCAATGTTGCCCCCTTTTGAAAACACAAAGTTTGTAAAGGCAGCTACGATTCCTTCTGCGTCCTTTCCCACTACTGTGATTCCTACGACTGTTTTTTTCATGACTTTGTTTGTTTTTTGGGGTTTTTCTCATTATTAATCATTCACGGAGTCAACTGTGGTGCGGGAGGTGGGATTTGAACCCACGAACTCCTGAAAGATAGGGTCCTAAGCCCTACGCCTTTGACCAGGCTGGGCGACTCCCGCAACGGGACTGCCATTAAACACAAATTTATCTATTATTGCAATATGTTGTGGCGAAATTTTTCGGAACAAATGGAATTCGTGGCGTATTTTCTGAGGATTTCACACTGGAATTCGTCCATGACATGACTCTGGCAATCGGAACTTTTTTTCAAAAAGGGCCAATCTTAGTTGGGTTTGATGGCCGTCAATCAAGCCCCGTAATAGGCAAGGCTGTAAGTTCGGCTCTGAATTCAATTGGAATAGACTGTAATGTTGCCGGACTTGTCCCGACTCCGTGTCTGGAATACGCTGTAAAGACTTTGGGATACTCGGGAGGAATAATGATCACTGCATCCCACAATCCTCCCCAATACAACGGAATAAAGCCTGCAGCTGGTGATGGTGTTGAAATTTCAAGGGAGGACGAACTAGTCATTGAAGACATCTACCTCCGGAAACGTTGGATTCAAAATCCACCAGGATGGGGCGCAACCGGAACCGAGGATCGTGCGATTCAAACATATCTTGACGGAATCGCCTCACAAGTTGATTCCAAGCTGATAGAATCAAAAAATTTCAAAGTCGTATTGGATTTGGGCAACGGGGTACAAGCTGTTGCTGCCCCTGAGTTTGCCAGAATGCTAAACTGCCAAACGTTTCTCGTAAATGAAAAAGTGGATGGCAACTTTCCTGGAAGGGGCTCTGAACCCACTCCGCAGAACCTGTCAGAGCTATCAAGGGCCGTGGTGGAAAACAATGCTGATCTCGGAGTTGCATTTGACGGCGATGGGGACAGGAGTATCTTCTGTGACAACAAAGGGGGGATCCTGACCGGTGACAAGTCTGCACTGGCATTGACACGGCATATACTGCAAAAAAATCCCAGTTCCTTGGTTGTTACATGTCTGAATTCCGGCTCAAACATTGAGACTTTGGCAGAAAAATTCGGTTCCAAAGTCATCCGTACAAAAGTTGGAAGCGTGGAAGTTTCAAGAAAGATGGTTTCTATTAATGCCTTGGTTGGTTTTGAAGAAAATGGGGGCTTTATGTTTGGAAGACATAACCAAGTAAGAGACGGATGCATGGCTTTGGCACTGATGCTGGAATTGCTGGCCTCATCACCTGAAGGCTCACTCTCTGACGAAATTCAAAAATTGCCTTCCTCATTTACTGCCAAAGACAAAGTTGCCTGCCCCCCTGAAAAAGTCCCGATCCTGCTCTATGCCCTAAGGGAGGAATTCCCGGACTCTGATGCCACTGATGGCATCAAAATCATGCTGGCTCCAAAAAACTGGGTGATGGTTCGCCCCAGCGGGACAGAACCAATTGTCAGGGTGTATGCCGAAGCTGAAAGTCAAGAGAAACTAGATGATTTAATGTCTGAATATCTCCAAAAAGTAAATTCCGTCATTGCCAGATAACACTTTTAAAACCAAGCTGGAGGATGAAGGGAATGGAGAATGAACCCTAGGGTGACGATGAAGTATGGGAAAAGCATATTATGTTAAATTTGAGACGCCAGAGGATCTCGTTAACCCGATCTTAGAGGCCATTAGAGTGGCTTCCACCAGCGGCAAAGTCAAGAAAGGGACCAACGAGGCAACCAAGGCAATAGAGCGCGGTACCAGCAAACTGATTGTTATTGCCGAAGATGTTGAACCACCAGAGGTAGTAGCCCATCTTCCAATTCTATGCGAAGAGCAAGGTGCAGCATTTGCATTTGTTCCAAGCAAGCAAGAACTAGGAAAGTCATTGGGAATCGACATTACTTCTGCCGCTGCAGCAATCTTGGATGCCGGTGATGCACAGCACATAGTAGACCAGGTTGTATCATCGATTGCTGGAATTAAGGGCGGTAAGAGTAAGGAATGAGCGCAGCAGCTACTGCTGAGGAAGTAATACAGTCTGAAATTATTCAAATTGTTGGACGTACTGGCATTGCCGGCGAAGTCATTCAAGTCAGGGTCAAGGTTCTTACAGGCGAGGATAAAGGAAGAATTCTTACAAGAAACGTAAAAGGTTCTGTTAGAATGGGAGAAATCCTGATGCTAAGAGAAACAGAAAGAGAAGCAAAGAAGATCAAGTAGGTTGGGCGTTTGGATGAGTCTTTTAGTTAAACCGTGTAGTTTCTGTGACCGACCTGTTGCAAAAGGTTCAGGAACCATGCTGGCAAAAAATGACGGTACTGTTTTGTGGTTCTGCTCTGCAAAATGCAAAAAGAACGCATTGGAACTTAAGCGAGACCCAAGAAAACTAAAGTGGACCAAAAAATACGTCAAAGGTGGAATTAAAAGAAAGTAAATTGACCGAACAAACGTTATTCATTGTAAAGCCAGATGCAGTATCCAGAAATCTGGTAGGCCAAGTCATTTCCAGATTTGAGAAAAAAGGCTTTAAAATTTCAAAATTAAAGATGCTCACATTTACACAAGAACAGGCAGAAAAGTTCTATGACGTGCATAAAGACAAACCGTTCTTTGGAGAATTGACATCATTTATCACTTCGGGTCCCGTAGTAGCTGCAATTATTGAAGGAAACAATGCAATTGCCACTACAAGGATCATGATTGGCGCAACAAAATCATTTGAGGCGGCGCCCGGTTCCATTAGGGGCGACTTTGGACTTGGATTTAGCGAAAACATAATTCATGCATCAGATTCGCAAGAAAGCTTTGATCACGAATCGAGGGTAGCATTTGAGTGATCTGTCTTGCAAATTCGTCAGCCCATAGTGGCAGTTCTAGGACACGTAGACTCTGGCAAAACATCTCTTCTGGATAGAATTCGCGGAACCGGTGTTCAAGGCAGAGAAGCCGGCGGAATTACCCAGCATATTGGCGCCAGTTTTCTTCCAACAAAAACAATCAGGGAGACATGTGGCACACTGTACAAACAACTCGAAAAATCTGAAAACCAAGTTCCTGGAATTTTGGTTATCGACACTCCGGGCCACGAGGTTTTTACAAATCTTCGCTCACGAGGAGGCTCTGCAGCTGATATAGCAATCCTGGTCGTCGACGTAAACCGTGGATTTCAAATGCAAACCAATGAAAGCTTGAAAATTCTACAAGGCAGAAAGGTTCCGTTTGTTGTTGCACTGAACAAATGTGACCAAATCTCAGGATGGAGAAAGTCAGAAACACAATTCATCTCACAGGCAATCAAGGAGCAGGATGCCTCCATTCAAACAGATCTTGATCAGAAAATCTATGACGTTGTAGGCACTTTGTCAGTTTTAGGCTACCGGTCTGAGGCATTTTACCGTGTAAAGGATTTCAAATCTGAAATTGCAATCGTTCCAATCTCTGCCAGATCCGGCGTTGGAATTCCTGAATTGTTGAGTGTCCTGGTAGGATTGACCCAGCAATATCTCCAAAAAAGGCTGGATCAGCAAGAGAAGGAACCCAGGGGAATTGTTCTTGAAGTAAACGATGAGGTGGGATTGGGCCAAACTGCAAACATAATCCTCATTGACGGCTCTATAAGAAAGGAGGACAGCATCGTTGTGGCAAAAAGGGATTCCGTTGTTGTTGCAAAACCCAAAGCGCTGTTGCTGCCAAAACCTCTTGATGAGATGAGGGATCCCAGAGACAAATTCAACCAAGTCCCACAGGTGGATGCGGCTGCAGGATTGAAGATTGCATCTCCCGAACTTGAGGGGGTCTTGCCTGGAAGCACTCTTTATGTTGCATCAAATGACGAGGAAGTTGCAAAATATGCCAAACAGATTGCATCTGAAATGAAGTCCGTATTCGTAGACACTGAGACCAGTGGAATTACCTTGAAATGTGATACGATAGGATCACTTGAAGCCATTGTTCAAATGCTTGCACACTCTCAAGTGCCTGTTGCCAAGGCTGACATCGGTCCGGTAAACCGGCGTGATATTATGGAAGCAAAGGCAATCAAAGACAAGGACAGACACCTAGGAATTGTCCTGGCATTTAACGTAAAAATTTTGCCTGATGCAAGGGACGAATCAGAAGACAGTCACATCAAAATCTTTGAGGATAAGGTAATCTACAGTCTGATAGATAATTACAATGGATGGGTTGAAGAGGATTCTGCAAACGAAGAGGATGCAATATTTTCCGAGCTAACGCCAATTTGCAAATTCACATTTATGAAGGGAATGGTTTTCAGAAATAGCAACCCTGCGGTTTTTGGCGTCAGGGTGGACGTGGGAACCTTGAAACAAAAAGTTACGTTTATGAACGCGGCTGGCAGGAAGGTTGGGGTTGTACACCAGCTTCAGCTGGATAAAAAGACCGTATCCTCAGCTAGAGCCGGAGATGAAGTTGCTTGTTCTGTTCAGGATGCAACGGTTGGAAGGCAACTGTTTGAAGAGGACGTGTACTATACGCTTCCGCCTTCACATGAGGCAAAACTACTGCTTGACAAATTCATGCACAAACTTGGCACTGAAGAGCAGGAGGCTCTTGGTGAAATAGTCAGAATTCAAAGGCAAAGAGAGGCGGCTTACGGCTACTAGTCTTCTTTAGAGTGTTTTTTGCAGATCATATGGATGCCGGGAGCTCCGACTGCCCCTGTCATCTGATCAACTACCATGCCGGCCTTGAACATGATAAATGTGGGAATTGACTGTACCCCATACTTCATTGAAATGCCCTGGTTTTGGTCTACATTTATCCTTGCAAATTTTATTTTAGGATATTTTTTATCCAAACTCTCAAAAACCGGATGCATCATTTTGCATGGACCGCACCATTCTGCCCAAAAATCCACCAGTGTTGGGGTTTCTGACGATATTATTTGTTGAAAGTTCGAATCATCCAAATCAGCTATTCCCGGTTCTGTCTGTGGCTGATTTTGCTGTCTTAGCATCTCTTCTAGTTTTCTTTGTTTGATCTTTTCAATTTCCGGATCTTCAGACATTGAGATAAGAAAATCCTTTCTCCTAAAAAATCTATGTCAGACTGCGGTCTTCCCAGATGTACGCGACTCATAGTGGTGCAGGCAGCTGCATGCGGATTTGCAGACATCATAATCTGAATTGTGTCAAATGTGGAGCCGTTTTTCTGGGAACTTCTGGGAAGACTGGACTGCTGCAGCCAAATGAAAAGTACCCACGATCTGGCGTCATGGAGGGGAAGCGCGGAGAGGGGCTTGGATTCTCTGAGACAAGCAGTCATATGCCCTTCAGAGATGTGATCCGAAATTAGAAACCGAGAGCCCCGTCTGCAGCTGTTCTGCTGCAGACCTTACATTCTCAAATAATGGACAAACAATTTTTCGCACAACATGGAATTACCAGAATTGCCACCATGACTTTTGAACTGGTTTTTGAACAATCGTACATACTCCGTCAATTAGTTTGGTTCCATGTCCGCAAAATCCGAATCTCTTTTCTGGTTCAGGCCCCTTTGGTTCTGGTTCTTCAACTGTCTGCTCTTTCCCAGACGGTTCTTCAACTGTCTGCTCTTTCCCAGACGGTTCTTCAACTGTCTGCTCTTTCCCAGACGGTTCTTCTGACCCGACTGCCTGGTAAATTGAGTCGTATTCCGGATAGTTTTCATCGAACCATTTTTTGTAACCTGCCTCGTTGTTGTATCTCTCAACATAGCTTTGAGGATCTTTTGACTCGTCAACAAACGGGGCGGGAACCTCCAACGGTTCCTCCAGTCCGACTGCCTGGTAAATTGAGTCGTATTCCGGATAGTTTTCATCGAACCATTTTTTGTAACCTGCCTCGTTGTTGTATCTCTCAACATAGCTTTGAGGATCTTTTGACTCGTCAACAAACGGGGCGGGAACCTCCAACGGTTCCTCCAGTCCGACTGCCTGGTAAATTGAGTCGTATTCTGGGTATGCCTTATCAAACCAGTCCCTGTAACCTGCCTCGTTGTTGTATCTCTCAACATAGCTTTGAGGATCTTTTGACTCGTCAACAAACGGAGCCAATCCTGACTCTTCTGGCTCTTTGACAGCTTTTGGCTCTTTGACAGGTTCTGTTCCCTTGATGGAATCATTTACATTTACGACAAGTGATTTAGAGTCAAACATTCCGTCTCTTCTTACTTCGACATCAAACGTGTAGGTTTTTCCGCCATCAGAACTTGTCGGAGTCCATGTGAACATTCCTGTATCTGAAATGATCTTGGCGCCTGCAGGTGCGTTCTTTAGGCCAAACACCAGACGGTCTTTGATTGCACTGTCTGTCAGTTTTACAGTAAATGACAATAGTTTTCCTTCATCTATTGACAGCGTTCCAACCGGACTAATCTCCAATCCCGCAATTCTTGGAGTAGCTGTTGATTCGTTTGACGGTTCGCTTGTCCCTGCCGCATTAATTGCTGAAACCCTGTACGTGTATTTTGAGTCAGTTACAAGCCCCGAATGGACATATGTCCCTGATCTGCTTTGCGTATCCTCGAGAACCGTACTAAAGCGTCCGTCGTCCCTTTTGGACTCGATTTTGTAGCCGGTAATCTCGGAATTTCCGTCATCTGTCGGCTCACTCCACGTAAGTTTGACTGATTTTGCAGATTCAGTTTCTGCCCGCAATTTTATTGGCGGTGAGGATGTTGTAACTTGGACTTCAGTTGCAGTAATTGGCCCTTCTGATGCGTCTGTGGAATCCTCTCTAGGAGTTGCAGATGCAGTATTTGATTCCTCCGTCTCACCGAATCCGATATTTGCCACGACTGCATATGTGTAAGTCTTGTCAGTTGCCAAACCTGAAACAATAAATGTGGTGGTCTGTCCGTTCGTATCTCCAACACTGTCATAAACATCATCAATTATTTCTCGTTTAATTTCATACCCTCCAATTGCCTGACCAAATGTTTGAGACGGGGGCATCCATGACAGCTTTATCTGGCTAGGGGAAATTGCAGTTGCAGTCAATGCCGCAGGTGTTGTGGTATGATCGGGTTTTTCAGAAACCAGAGACGATGCATCGCTTGTTCCTTCAGAATTTATCGAGTAAACGCGATAATAATACGTCTCATTTTCCTCCAATCCATGATGAATAAACGAAGTTGTTTTGCTTTGAGTGTTTTCTGAAATTGTACTGTAATCCCCGGAACCGACTTTGTACTCGATTTTATATCCTGTAATTTCTGGTACGGACTCGCCAAGTTCAGGCTCATCCCAGGTTAGAATTATTGATGTTGGAGAAACGGGTGATACCTTGGGATTTTTAGGCCTCTCGGGAGTCATTACTGCAGGCTCTGAACCAAGTGTTATGGCCTGAATTCTGCCGTTATTTGAGTCTGATACAAAGAGCAAACCGTTTGTCCTGTCTAACGAAATTCCCATTGGCGTGTCAAATTCTCCGTCTCCTGTGCCTGACACTC
Organism: Candidatus Nitrosopumilus sp.; assembly: GCA_965214775.1. GTDB lineage: Archaea > Thermoproteota > Nitrososphaeria > Nitrososphaerales > Nitrosopumilaceae > Nitrosopumilus. The sequence goes on from OZ243974.1 coordinate 1,494,742, forward strand.
CGAATTCCTCAACAAAGCACACACCGTCAACAATCTCCTGGGTACCGCTTGGACATGTTATGCCATCAATGATTTCAAAAGCCTGAATTCTGTTGTTAACCGAGTCTGCAACATACAGAATGCCATTTGAATCATCAAATGCCAGTCCTGCAGGACCATGAAACTCCCCCCTGTCGCCTCCTCGGGTTCCGAATTCTTTAACATAACAAATCCCGTCGACTGATTTGACTGTGCCTCCTGGACATGTCGTACCGGCTACAATTTCAAACATCACAACTCTGTCATTTCCAGAGTCTGCAACATACAGAATGTCATTTGGGTTGTCAATAACCATGCTGGATGGATTTACAAATTCATCATTTTGATTAAAAGAACCAAAACTAAATTCAAAACTTCCCGCTGCATTGAAAACAGAAATGGAATCCCTCTCTGAATTTGAGACAAAGATATCTCTCGTCTCATCCTGAATTACTACTCCTTCTGCGCCCTCAAGATACTCGTCGTTTCCGCTGTCTGATGATCCAAATTTGAAAAGGAACTTTCCGTTACCATCAAACACCTGGATTCTATGATTGCCTGCATCTACAACAAAAAATTTCCCAAAGGAATCAAGCGCCATGCTTAGCGGACTGTTAAACTGTCCGTCTCCATCATCCTTTGCCCCATCAGCGCCATCATTACAATCTTGAATCAGCGCCATATCGCAAAACGTTCCGTATTCAAACTTGTGATCTCCGTCATGCTCAAACACGTTGATTCTATTGCTGTTTTTATCTACGACATAGATCTCCCTTCCATCACTGCCAACTATGACATCTGTCGGATTGCCCAACGATTCTCCGTCTGTTCCAAGTTCTCCGAACTTGAAGGAAAATCCCATCTCTGCATGCGCTAATGGAATTGAAGCAACTGAAATTGTCACTAGAAATATGCTTAAAATGAGATTTTTTTCCAATTTACATTACATTTACGCGCATTTTTATTAAATTAGAAAATAAATTTCACCACTCTTTTGCTAAATTGGCTTGAGCTAGATTTTGACGTGTTTTCTGGGTAATAGGACAGCCCCTGCCTAGGCAGCAATCAGGCACGAATCTGTCCGCAGATGTGATTTTCATGCCTGACTGGCAAGGGACGTGACTCCAACTTTAGGCAGGGGCTATCCTATTACTTTTCTGGCTTTGAGCACGATAATGGCTGGAAGTGCAACATACATTCCCAGATTCAACGCAATTACGGAGATTCCTAGTCCGAGTACCTCGATTTCAGAACCGCTATCAGCTAGTGTCATAATGGACAGAGTGGACACCATTGGAGTGATCAATGCTCTTACTGCTTTTTGAAGCATCGGATTTTCTCTTTCCAAATCAGCAATTGTCGGTGAGAATGAATAGTAAACCTGGTTAAAACCAGTCATAAAGGCAGCACCGGACGACGTGCTCATTACGGTGTTGTCTCTGACTTCTCTTAGGAACTGTACTTGGGGAGCTAGCTCGGTGCCATATGCTGCTGTTGCAACAAGACATCCTCCGCCTTGCGAATTATCCACAATAACACAAGTGTCACCAATCAGGTCAGTTCCTGCTCCGCATTCTCCAAATTCAGGCTCTTCTCCTTTTTCTCCTTTTTCTCTTGTTGGCTCCTCTGACCCGACTGCCTGGTAAATGGAGTCGTATTCCGGATAGTTTTCATCGAACCATTTTTTGTAACCTGCCTCGTTGTTGTATCTCTCAACATAGCTTTGCGGATCTTTTGATTCGTCAACAAACGGGGCGGGAACCTCCAGCGGTTCCTCTGACCCGACTGCCTGGTAAATGGAGTCGTATTCCGGATAGTTTTCATCGAACCATTTTTTGTAACCTGCCTCGTTGTTGTATCTCTCAACATAGCTTTGCGGATCTTTTGACTCGTCAACAAACGGGGCGGGAACCTCCAGCGGTTCCTCTGACCCGACTGCCTTATTCTCTCTGGGTTCTGGCGTAACTGGGATGGGATCATTTACTGTGATTGTTATTGATTCTCTGTCAACCTGACTTGCTTTTGCAGCAACAATATCAAATGTGTATTTTGCACCTGGTGAATTCCCGTGCGAACTAGATGGGATCCACGTAAATTTTCCTGTTTCAGAGTCAATTGTCGCTCCTGTGGGAGGATTTTTTTCAAGACTGTAAACAACCCCGTCTATCGAGTCATCTGTGATTCCTACAGTAAATGAGACTGTTTTTCCTTCATCTGTTGTTACATCCTGGATCGGTTTTAACGTTAAGACAAAATCCGGAACTTGAAAAATTTTCTCACCATCATACTCTATCTTGACAGTCATTCCCTCGTTCTCTTTTTGATTATTTACAAATGCTGTTGCGTCATAGATTCCTGCACTTGAAAAGAGATCTGTAACTGATCTTGGAATAACTGAAAATTCACCCTGATCTGGTGCTGGATCTGAAAGCATGCCCTTGAATTTGCCCCCTGAATCACGTATTATCACAAAAACTGTCTCCTTTCCATCCTGTGATCCGATGAATTTGAAGCTCTCTGCATTTGTGTAAAAGTTCTTTTCTAGTTCAATTGAAGTAACTTGTGCATGGGCTGGAATAATCATTGCCAAGACTAGTGAAAACAATACTGCTCCTGCCATTCCTTTGTTCATGACGATCCTTTACCGTCTGGACTTTAAAAAAACTTGTATAATTTCTTCTATTGAGTTGCAAACATTTCTTTACAAATCAAGCAGGAATTTCATAAAAACCTCTTTTCCTTCCTTGATTTCCATTTCATAAAACGTTGGGGCTTTAATCTCCACTTTGAAATTATGTCTTTGAAAATCAAGATGTTCTCCAAACGCAGTAGCATTAATCTCGTATCCATTCTTTTCCCCAATTTCAAACTCCACTCTTCTAATTGCAAACCCTTCTGTAATCAATACAAACGTAATTTCTTCTAGCCAGCTGAATAGGAGGTATCTTAGATCCTTCCCTTTTGCTGAAAATTGCTTTTGTTCTTTTTCTTCTACTTTCTTTTGATCAAGCGTTAGGTTGATTACGGCATCTGCTGTCACTGAAAAAGCTTCTTTGAGATTTTTTGCTCTAACCTCGATTATTGCATCTGTTGCATGATCTAGGAATTTGTAGCTCAACTGATTGTTTTGAATCCTTTCTGACTATTAATCTAGACTGCATTGTTTTGCTGAATCATGCACGTTATTTATGATTCAAAACACGTTTTTCTCCGTATCTGTACCTTGGGCAAACCGGTTTGATCCTGAGACGGGCCATCTTTGGAGCAATTAACTGTTCTCAGTTGTCAACAACTTTGCTTGAAGCGTCACGAAATTTTGATTTGCATTAACCATAAAAAAGAAAAAAAATTTCCAACTTTGTTGGAAATTAATTTATTCGCACAATGTCGATTTTAGCTACCGGACCATTCCACGCATGAACCCTGTTTTGCAGATCTTCATCTCCCACAACGCCCGGATGCGGAATGATGATTCCATCTTCGGCAATTTCTGGGTTGCTTGCACCGGTTCCATCCTCGTCGGAACTGACTCCGATTGCATCTTGACATGGAGGAACCAAATCAGCAAAGTCTTCGGTATTCATCTCCGTTCTTGCGTCAAATGCTTTGGCATAGACAGTTTTTTCCTTGTAGAATGGAAGCTTCACTGAATCTATTCCGGCAAATCCATCATTTGTACAAACTAGCATGCTTGCAAAGGATAGATACCTCATGTTGTCCTTGGCTGACACTGTAAAAGTCTCAGAATACCCCAATCCTGTATTGCCTGGGTCGTTTGCAGGAACTAGGGGGGCAGTTCCTTGAACAATGTCCAAAACACCTGCATTACTTTTGAGTTTCTCTACAAGCGGCTCAGAATTTCCATTTTCAGCTAGTTGACGGAGTTGCTCTGATGCCATCTTGCCTGGAGTAAAGACTTCAACATCTTTTGAATGGGTTGCCAAAAGCGGTGGTGTGATTGGCTGACCAGGTGTAAGATTAGTTATTGTAACTTCATACATCTGCGTCTTTGCTGCGTTAGACTCTGGAATTCCCGCAACACCTACTGCTAGTATTGCCAGCAGTACTGTAGTTGCAAAAAGAAGTCCTGTCTTTTTTGATTTCATTGAAAGTGATACTCTAAAAAACAGTATTAAGGATTTTTCCACTTTATGTCCAAATCTTTCTTGCATTATCTTCTTGTAATCCAAACAAGAATTGATAGTCCAATTGTTTGAACCGCATTTATTGCAAACAAATAGTCCGATACCATATCAGCTGACATCATCAGCACTTTATCATCCATGTATAGCGTTGACCAAAACAAAACTATCACAATGTTTTGAATCATTAATAGTACTGCAACTAAAACCAATCCCGAGGTATAATAGGATCTGATTATTCTCATGTTTTGAACATATGTGACGATTACAACTAAAAGTAGCCCCATATTCAAAAATGCAGAAATCACTGCAGCCAACATAAAGTCAATCATGACACAATTCCTGCCTGTCTGCCTGCTAGTCTAGCCTGTTCCAATTTTCTCCATTATCTCCTCTAACGTATCCTGATTTTCCTTCATAATGTCTGATAACTGGTATTTTGCACCATAGTCTTTTTCTGCTTTTTTTACAAGCTCGTTTTTTACTAGAATTTTGATGTGGTGTGCAACTGTTTTGTGATCAAGATTCAGGGTTGTTGATATTTTGTGTGCATTAAGGGGAGTTCCTTTGATTAAATTGAGGATTTTTGCCCTGTTTACACCTCCTCTTGTACCTGCAATAATACTCCACAGAACCATCTTGAATCTTGGATTAGTTGACGGGCTAGACCCGTTCATGCCTGAAAACATGTACCCTTTTGGAAAAATCCGTGGTAATGAAAATGAAGGTAATGCTATTGTTGCAGCTAACACTGATTGCTTGGGAACTGTATTGGATATAAAAAATTGCTTTTGTGATTTTTTCAAATCACATTTGTGGTAGAACTTCTGCACTTCCAAACAACACACTGAATGCTTTGCACCAAATCAACACCTTGTTGTATTTGGCTAGATCTGTTCCTTCTGGGATATCATAGTTTTGGTTTCCTTTGTTTGCTTTGAGTTGGCCAAGATTAACAAAATCAGATGCATTGTCACTAGTTGCTAGGTAAACATACAAATCTGGCCCATTAGTTGATCTGAAATTTTCCAATCTCAAAACATTACTGCCGTCTTCTAGCGGAATCGTATATGCGTCTCCTTGTGCATCATGAATGCCATCCCCGACCCCAATGAATGTACCTGCATATGTCATTGGAATGCCATCTTCCTCATCCATCATCATCATCTTCTCTTCTGTCATGGATTCTTCCTCATCCATCATCATCATCTTCTCTTCTGTCATGGATTCTTCCTCATCCATCATCATCATCTTCTCTTCTGTCATGGATTCTTCCTCATCCATCATCATCATCTTCTCTTCTGTCATGGATTCTTCCTCATCCATCATCATCATCTTCTCTTCTGTCATGGATTCTTCCTCATCCATCATCATCATCTTCTCTTCTGTCATGGATTCGTCAGATTTTTCCATCATTGCACTACTACTATCCTTGATTGGTTGTGTGATAGCTCCTGTTGGTATTGCTTCGTCAATTGATGATTCGGTAAAATATGGAGATAATGCATAAGCTGCAATTCCTCCAGCAATTGCAATAATTGGAATTATTACAAATACCGCCTTGTTCATGAGCTCATTTTGCTTATTTCGTATATATCATATTTTCCAGTTTAGACCCCAATCTTTGGGAACAGAATATGATAAAACAACCTGATACCTACTCGTAAAGTAATTTAGTAAGATTTCGTTATCAGAAGCAAATGGAACCATTTGACTCATTTCTAGTATGGATTTCTGATTTTCTAGGCAATCACCTCTATGAAGGAATCTTCCTTGCAGCCCTTCTTGAGACGATTGTTCCTCCTATCCCTACTTTGGCAGTTTTTCCAACAGCAGGATTTTTGGCAAGCCAACAAGGAATTCCTTTGATTGGAATCACTCCTATGATTCTTCTTGGCGCAATAGGTGCAACCATTGGCACTTCTGCAATATACTTGATTGCCCTTAAACTTGGGAGAGCTGTTTTGCTGCGTTATTTGAAATGTGTCAAGGTCTCTGAATCAAAATTAGAACGTGTAGAGATTTGGTTTGAAAAGTATGGAGACAAGGCAGTATTTCTAGGAAGAATGGTTCCTGTTATGCGAGAGATGATTTCTGTTCCAGCTGGATTACTCAAAATGAGAATTCCAAAATTTGTTTTGTATACATTTGCCGGCTCTTTAATTTGGGCAACAGGAACAATTCTTGCTGGATACTATTTTGGCGAAGCCATTGGCCTTACCGCTAGTGAAATTACTACGGTTGATCACTCATATATGGCAAATAGGGGTGTGGGGGCCTGTTGAGGTTTCTTGTAATATCCCCACGCGCTCCGTACTGCTTGGCAACACCACTGCACATACCAGTGGGGGCCTGTTGAGGTTTCTTGTAATATCCCCACGCCGCAGAACTTCCTTTTGCTGCATGTATGCAAGTAGTATGTCTTTTTTCCAACTGATGGCTGATTCGAAATTAGCAGATTCTGATTATATATGAACGAATTCGCATAAACAGTCTTCCCAGAAGTTCCCCACAAGACGGCTCCAAACTCGAAACAATTCAGGCTGGACTGCCTGCAGGTCCGTATGTCACCGTCTGCATGGCCATTAGTCTGGTTACATCTGTGAAGACTGTAGATGACAGCTCGGGTTCTGGAAGTCCAGGCACGGTTATGCAGCAGGCTATCCCAATCGGGGTTGTCCAAAAAATTTCCAATAGGTTGCCATGATCGAGCTCCCCGGCTGGCTTAAATATGACCTGATGATGCACGAAATTATGACTAGTGGCAAGCCAGATGCAGTAGAAAAGGCAGTATTCTTGGCAAAGTTTCATAGTGGATTAGACGCTTCTACGCTTGTGGACAGATTCAATTCTGAGGCATGGCCTCAATTGGTGGGCCGGACAGGAACTGATCCTGCCAGACTACGAGCACGGGAGACTGGCCATTCATCTGGAGGCTGTAGAGCCAACCGCGGAGAGTCACATTTGGCCTCAGAATTGCCTCAAAACGAAGAATCTGGGATGCCGGTGTGATTTATGGTTAAAGTGCGATTTGACAGAACGCCTTGTGAGTCACGAGGAAAAAAACTACCAAAGATGAAGTCAATGCCGATAATTGCCTCTATCATTATTTTATCATCGGCATTTGTTATCGGTGATCTTTATGCCGATTCTTGCAAGTCTGACATGGTGCTGTTGCACAAGGCAGCTACAAACGAACCTGTTTGCGTGACCCCGTCAACGGCTGAAAAACTAATTCAAAGAGGGTGGGCCCTTGAGACAAGTGTTCCAGAACCTGCCAGAGTTGATGTCCCACATACCGATACATGGAACTCCCAATCTTCTGCAAGTGATCAGTCACTCTATGGCACTGGTCCAAGCTCTGGCCTTGCGCAATCCCCTGCCTTAAGTCAATCCGGGCCTGTGTCTGTCTCTCGCCAACCCTGGACTGCTGAGGGCGGGCCCCTGGGTTATGCCGTTGGAGGGGCGCAAGACATCAATAATTTCAGAGAAAACATAGAAAACGGCTATCTGCCACTATACACCGACATTACCTACGAGGGTTTGTTTTATGATTACTATTTTGATACAGGCAAAGTAACTGAATGCGAAAAATTATTCTGTCCGTCGTACAGCTATGCAATATCGCCTGATCCTTTCTCAAAGAATGACGAATACTACCTAACAGTAGGACTGAACTCTGGAATCAAAAAATCTGATTTTGAGCGCAAAAAACTCAACCTCGTAATAGTAATGGACGTATCGGGCTCAATGAGCTCATCATTTAATCGATATTACTATGATCAATTCGGAAATCAGCATGCAAACGAACTCACTGACGATGATCTAAAATCAAAGATGCAGCTGGCAAACGAATCGGTTGTGGGCCTGATTGACAATCTCACTGATGATGACAATCTTGGCATGGTTTTGTTTTCATCCGGAGCACATCTTGCAAAGCCGTTGGAGAGCATAGGGCATACTGATATTGCCCAGCTCAAAAGCAATGTGCTGGAGATCGATCCTGGCGGAAGAACACACATGGAAGCAGGCATGAAGCTTGGCACATCGATATTTGATGACATTCGTGCTGATCCGACAGAGTATGAAAACAGAATAATCTTCCTGACTGATGCCATGCCGAATCTTGGAAGTATAGGCGAAGACAGCCTTGGAGGCATGCTAAAAAATAACGCAGAGCGTGGAATTTACGCCACCTTTATCGGAATAGGAGTTGACTTTCATACCGGGCTCGTTGAAGAGCTGACCAAAGTACGTGGGACCAACTACTATTCTGTCCATTCTGCAAGTGAATTCAAAGAACAAATGGTTGACGAGTTTGAATTTATGGTGACTCCTCTTGTCTTTAATCTGGCGTTAAGCCTCGATGCCCAGGGATACAAAATCAAAGAAGTGTATGGCTCTCCTGAAGCCGATGAATCAACCGGACAAATAATGAGGGTAAACACGCTATTTCCATCAAAGACTGAAGGCGGACAAACAAAGGGCGGAATAGTTTTGCTAAAGCTTGAAAAAACCAGCACAGACGGAAAACTAGTGCTTGACACAAGCTATGAGGACCGAACCGGCAAGATTGATGGCGATAGCGCGGTAATAGAAATCTCTTCAGAGGGTTCTGATTACTATGAAAACTCTGGAATCAGAAAAGGAATTCTGCTATCAAGATATGCGGAGCTGATGCAGACCTGGATATACAATGAAAGAGCCGAATATGAAAAGGATTCTGCGCAACCAATAATTGGAGAGACTAGACCGTTGAGTGTGTTTTACGAAGACGGAATTCACGTACCGGATTATGTGGGTGTTTCGTTAGGGCAGTGGGAACGCCAATCAATCCCATTACTTGTATCGTCACAAAACCAAGAACTAATCTCTGAATTTGCAGAATATTTCAAGCAGGAGATGAGCGTGATTTCTGATGATGATCTATCGCAGGAAATCTCAATCTTGGAAAAATTAGCAATCCTTGATGTCTAAACACTTTCGTTATGCTGAAGTAATGAAGGAAAACAAGAAAACCAATGGTTAACCAGCAGCCAGCCGGCATTGGCTGGCAAATACAGCAGTTCCCGGGTGTACTTTTGCAGACCCGACGTGGCGGCGGCGCTACTTCCCGCGACCGTCTACAAGCGGGTCGGCCGCATAGACGATGCACGCGACAAACAGCACCATGGTGAGTCCCACCCATCCCGCAAATCCGTCCCACCGGGATTCTACGTCTATGAACCCGACAGCCCTCCACAGGTTGTACAGAGACTGTCGCCTAATTAGATAATTTGGCCTAGCTTTCAATCCCTGCACATAACGATCAGAACGGGTGTGGATTCTCTAATGACTGAACGTAAGAGGTGCAAGGAATACTACAAGTACTGCCATGCTGCCCACCCCGAGAACCGGGGTTTCTCCTATCCTATACGGTTTCTTTGATCTTGGAGAACCCGTGTCTATCTCAGCAACAGGCCAATTTCGAACCGGGACGGCCTATAGCACACAGCCGCGACAAGCTTGCATGCCTGCGCATTCTGATGACGTGCCCGGACCTGGCGTACCGCGACACGCTGTGCCTTGCGCACCATCTGAAGCTGCCATGTCGGAACGACGAGCCGGTGCCAGACCACAGCGCCGTTGGCAAGTTCATGCCAAAGATCCCGAGCAAGTGGCCTGATGAGATGATGTCTGAGACTGCACGCAGATGCCATGCGGGGTTTGGCACGTCTGCACTAAAAATTGCAGCCGACGACAGCACCGGCGTCGCTACTGACCGATATGACAGGAGGAGGAAGAGGGAGGATTCTCAGGCCGAAGAAAACCAGGCAAAAAGATAACACGTCGGGCTCGAAGTGATTTGCAATTTTAGGCACGAATTACATCTACGAAAGTCTCTGGCGGCAAAATTCATGCCTGAACTTCCAGAGTCCGAGCTGTTACGCATAAAGTCTATTGGAGTTTCAACATACATACTGTGTATACAACTCTAAGTGAAACGTACCAAAAAACCATCTGTTTTTACGCGTTCAGGCACGGTTGTGCAACAGTCTGCTTTGATGAAAATAATAAAAGAGAAAAAATGTGCGATTGCACAATTTGTCTATGGAATTGCTCTGCTGTACAATTTGCCTTCCAAGGCCATCTTGTACATTTCAGCAACATATGGATTCTCGCCTGGAGTTTCTGCACCTAATTCTACGAGTCTGGCATATACCCTGACTACGTATGCAAGTGCTCCCATGAATGCAACGACTACACCCATGTTAAACATCCAGTGATTTGGTACTGCAAAGATTTCTTCTACAAACCAAAAGTGCCACATCTCATTGACTCCAATTGTAAACATGGTTGCCAAGTAACCGAGAATGGTCATTTTCAAACCAGTGTTCATTGAATTATTTGGGCCTCTGAGAACTGGAACTTTTCTATCATAGATTGCAGCTGCACCCCAACCTAGTGGTAATGCCACAAAGTGGGAGTATAGCCACCAGTGTGCTGGAGTAAATGCACTATCTCTGATAGATGTCTGATGTAGAGAACCGTCTACGAAGTTATCTACTTCGACGGATGCTGCAGTACTTCCCATAGCAATAACGATGAGCCAGATCTTCTTTAGTCTCTGAATCTCAACTTCTTTTGGGATTAATGCGGGCATCTGTGCCATGTAAGATATCATGTAAATTTGGAATATAAAGTAAGAGATTCTAATTTGAAATAATTTAGTGAATTTTTTCATGTATTTAATTTCAAAACATGAAAATTTTTGTATTTTAAATGAGAATTTTGAATTAATTTTATTATATTTCTTCCATTTTCATTGTATAACATCGATGATTTACATTTGATTTAGCGTCGATCCTCGTAACGAGTCTTCACAGATGTAACCTGACTCAGGGGTTGTCGCCTAATTCATCAGAATTCCTGAAAACCATTGAGATGCCATGTGGATCAGGCGTACAAAAGGGCAGAAATTCAGAAAAGCGTGCAGATTGAGCCAAACAAGTGGAATTAGGCGACAACCCCCATGACTCATGGCAGTGCAGGCGGCGGCATGCGGATCTGCAGGCAGCATAATCTGAACTGTGCCCTAGGTTTTGAACCGTTTTACGGGGAAAACTTGCAGAAGACTATCGAAGGTAAAACATATAACGACGTGTATTGTCTTTCTGATTATTAGGGATAACTATGGTCGAAAAAAAGATTTTCGTATTCGGACTAGCTGTCATACTAGCATTAGGAACTTTGGGTTTCAACTGGGTTGAGTCTATTCTTCCGACTGCTGATGCACACGGTGTCCAAGCACAACTTCAGAGTCGTTTCATCAGAATCGAGGGTGAAACCTTCAACAGACAATCCCTCCAAACTGGCGAAACCTTGACACTTCAAGGAACACTGGTCAGTCTTGTAGAGAGAGACCTTAGAGGATGGCTATCTATCTTCTCAGAGTCAACTAACGCAGGTAACAGATGGGAGATGTTGGCAAGAGACCCACCAGGAAACGTCTTTGACATTCCGGGAAACTCTATGATCGAATACTCACTATCAGCCAAGGCACTTGAAGCAGGTGTATACCACGTGCACACCCAACTCAATGTGGCAAGCGTAGGTCCAGGACTTGGTCCGGGCCAAACAGTAGTTGTTGAGGGCGAACCAATCATCAAACCAATCCCATATACCAACATTGCATACCAGTCAATCATGATTGGTGTTGGATATGTCATTACGTTTGCAACACGACCCTGGCAAGTAATCTAAACAACCCAACCTTTTCCTTTTCATTTTCTAACCTTCCTTACGCCTAGCGCAAGTAACAACCCAAGTCTTATCTTCTAGAAACCAGTACTGAAAACATGCTGAGCTTTAAAGTAACAAAACTGGATATTTTTCAAAGTTATTTTTTTGGAGAGGTTGAATTTCGTTCGGATCAATACAAAGTAAACATTCAAAATCAAAGAAGGGGCAAAGTTCTGAAATTACCGTTTGAGATTCAACCAAAAAATGAGAAGGTCATAGTTAGAATGACGGGCCCAGGAGATCTATTTGTCGAAGACTATCTTCCATATGTGGGGGAATCAGAATGGCTTGAGATTGACTCTGATGAAATTACGTATTTTCTGGCCGATAATCAAGACAGGCTTGACACAATCGAGATCATGTACGACTAGGAGAAAGAACGCAAGTGCGTACAGTTGAAATCCGAACATTTTTTATCGGAACAGGCACGATATGTCAAAATCACGGTTCATTTTTTTGACGTATGTGCTATGATCCAGGTACTGAAAGCCGTTTCCGGCAGTGGCTGGTTTTAGGCACAGATTCTATTTTGATCGGCATTTGTTGGTATAGTGACGATTAAAAGTTTTTGAGCATGCATGGGAATGAACTACGCAGGAATGCGCTTTTTGATGATCAAAGTCTTTCAATCGTCACCATAGCCAAACTCATGCCCTAACTTCCATAACTGTTCCTGTTACGAAACAACTTTAAGGAATCTGACTCAGAAAAATCACATGATTTGGCCAGGAACCAACGATCCTTACAAAAGGAAGAAGACAATCAAGTTTCTAATTATTACGGCAGTGATTGGAATTTCTGTTGCTGCTGCCAGTTCGACAATTCAGCAAGTGGCCAATTCAGATAACCCGTTAAAAGTCTGCATAAACGACAGGGAAACTCCTTATAAAATCAAGGCCTCATTAGAATTGATCATTGATGGTCAAAAGGCAGACATTCCTGCCAACATTGGGATAAATGATGGAGAATGCCAAAGAACAATGTATACGCTTACAGATGACGGTACCATTTATGCCGAATGGATAGAAGAATATCCGTTTGAAATTGGCCACTTTTTGTGGATGTGGGACTTTCCTCTAAGGGACATGGAACAGGGAAAATCTACGATATACGTTAATGGAAAAGAATCACCCCACTTTATCAATCATCCACTTCAAGATGGATATAATTACAAAGCAGTATTTACTTCAAAGGATTACGATACATCCAAAGACAAAGACTTTTTGCCAGAACAATAACTGGTTTCGCACTTGTAAAAACCCAAAAGATTTCACACGGCATGCAAGAGTTTACCCTTCAGGCGACACTGCTGACTGGAGTCCTCATGATCACGCCTGCCACGCCGTATCTCAGGCGAGGGGTAAACTTTTACCACGACATTGTGCTAAAAATCAGAAATAATGAAAAGAGGAAAGGAGGTTGTTTTACCAGTATTTTCCGTTGTCTGGAATCAGACCAATGCCTTCTCTTTCAAAGTGTCTGTCCAACTCGTCGACCCATCTTTCACGGTTGTCTTTGTATGCCCATCCGTGAACACGTAACCAGAATGCAATAATTCCTAGAAGGAAGATTGTAAACATCATGGTTCCAAAGATGTAAATCATCACATCATAGAATAATGGATCATAGTTTGGTCCTAACTGTCCTGTAAGTGATGACAGGATGCCTAGGAAAGTTCCTATGATAGGAGTCATGATATTTTGGCTCTATTTGTACGATATATACATTTCCTTTGTTCATAAACGGGAAGTTAATGGGGAAGGAAAAGGGTGGTGGCTATGTGCGGATTGGGGGAGGAGGAGGAAGGGGAGTTGGTAGGCAGTGGCGCTAATGCGTCGCACATTGCCTGCATGAATTTATGATCGCCTGAGACAATCCGAAATTCGAAACCGTGCAAATGCCCGGATTTTTTCGTACAATACCAAGTAATTTTAGATGACTTGCCTTTTGCGGGCATTTTGATCGATTTATGATGTAAATCTGTTTATACGTGATCCGAATCTGCCCATCTCGAATCAACTCTCAGGATGGTGGTAGAACAGGCAGGCAGGTGTATTATGGCCTAAGCGGCAGGCTTGTTTTGCCATCAAATTGCCATGGTGGATTCGTTGTACTCTTCTCTGTCTTCAGTTTCTTTTAATGTGTCATCCCCGATATTCCTCAGACTGGAGCCGAATTTTTTCTCTAAGAGATCAAGTGCCTTTTTGTTGTTGGTTGATTCGGCCTTGTCGCCTAGAATCTTCCTTATCACGTCGCCCTTGGATGTCAAGACATCAGCTATGTACTCATCAAAGGTGTCGGATCCTATTATATAATGCGAGAAGACGCGATTTTTCTGTCCTATTCTGTGCAGTCTGTCCTCTGCCTGTGCATGCACTGCAGGCGACCAATCAAGCTCTGCAAATATTACGTATGATGCCTCTGTGAGGTTTATTCCGACATTGCCGGCGCGCAGACCGCAGATCATGATGCGCTCATGACTGCTATCTTGAAATGCATCTATTGCCTTTTGTCTTGCCAAATCAGACTGGCCGCCGATTATCTGCAGCGGATGATGTTCCCACAGTCCGTCTGCAAGGATCTTGTGCACCCTCCTGTGATGGCAGAACACGACGAACTTTTCGTCAACATAGTCCTCCAAAAGCCCCTTGATGTATTCGATCACGTACGGTACCTTGGCAAGTCCGGCTATCTGCCGTTCTTCAATCCTCATCTCAAGCAAAAGGCTGTTGAACTTGGCAAGCTTGCGCTTTTTGTCGATGCCGTCTGCGGCTGCCCCAAGGGCCATTTTTGCCTTTGCTATTTTATTGTACAACTCTCTTATCTTTTCTTCGTACATCTTTTTGTCAATAGGAATGGTCTGCTGGATTCTGCTCTTCTCAGGAAGGTCGGCCAATACATCTATCTTCCTCCTCCTTATCATGAGGTTCTTCTGCAGAAACTTGGAGAGTTCGTCCTGCTTGAAGGTGACGGTTCCATAGATGTCGTCTACCTCGTAAAAGTCCTTCTTGAACTGTTCTTTGTTGCCAAATATACCGGGCTTTAGAATCTCGGCGATCTCATACATCTCCTCGCCATTGTTGTATACCGGGGTTCCAGACAGACCGATCCTATGAACCACCGAATCGTGGTTTGCAAGATCAGTACAGGCGTTAATCTTGTACGTATTGGAGTGGCGCAGATTCTGTACCTCGTCAAACACCACGATCTTTGGGTTTGTGGACAGAATGTTCTTTATGCGCTTGTGAATCAGTTCATAGTTTATGAGGTAAAAGTCTGCATCCTCAAGATCATTATCCTTGCCGGATCGTATCACTTTTACGTGTGGTACGCGCCTATCCTTGCCTGTGCCCAACATAAGAAACCTCTGTATCTCCCTTTTCCAGTTCTCTAGCGTGACTAGGGGGGAAACTATGATTACGGGTATCGATTGTGACCTCTGGGCCACAAATGCTAGGGTCTGAACGGTCTTGCCAAGCCCCATCTCATCGGCTACAAGTGCGTTGCCGTTTGTCCTCAGCAAAAAGTCCAACCCGTACTTTTGAAACGGCATGAGAACGCCCATAAAGTGTTCAGGATTGGGCGTGATGTGGACAAGACTCGAGACGGTATCTTGCATGTGTTTTTTTTCCTCCATGCCCATCAAAAGACCGTACCATCTGTCCTTGCCTGCTATTTGCAGTGGATATTCCCTAAGAACCATGTTTAACATGCGCACGTTCTCATTTTTTGCGTCAAACGAAAACGGACTTGTCCTGCATGACGGTATGATCTGTTTTAATATCTTCTTTATGTCGGGCTCTGCATTTATGACTATGTTGTAATGTTTGGCGTTGCCATGCAGTGGATTTTTTTGCATGACTTCCATCATGCCATACGATCTGTTCCTTGCCACGAAATCAAAAAATCTGTTTGAGTTTAAAAACCATCATGATGCAATTTTTTTCACAACTTGTCAAGACTGCTGCCAGTACGACCTCGTTTTGTTTTTTGGCACAAAAAATCATTGTGTTATATGAAAATTAGGTTCGTTAGTCATTGATGTCCCTCTCCATCCATTTTGGGTCTTTTTTTCTGATCGCTTCTGTAGCCTCCCTTGCCAAAAAGGCCTGCAGTGGCGTCTCACACTTGTCGATATCCAGTGCAAAGTGCAGCCTGCGCTCGTTATAGTACTCCACGTATGCAGCCAGGCTCTCATAGTGGTGGATTTCCTTCTCTATGCTGCCGTGCAACCGTTCCAGCTTGCCGTTGGTCTCCGGATGGTACGGCCTGGAGTTTATCAGCCCGATGCCCCGGTCCAGCAGCTCGGCCTCAAATGCAGTCGGCTTCCACGTCCCCTTTGGCATGTTCTTCTTGCTACGGCCGCCGTTGAAGCACCTGCCGTTGTCAGACAGTATGGTAGCCGGCGTGCCAAATCTGTCTATGGCATCCCTGAGTGTTATCACCACGTTTTCTGATGTGGCCTCGGCAAACGTCCGTGCCGCCATGATACATCTGGATGAATCGTCCAAAAACGTGACTAATTTGAGCCCTCTCAGGCGTGGATCCTTCATATCGTGCCAGTCCACGTGCCACATTGCGTTGGAGTACTTGCGCTCATAGCGTAGCCACTTGCGCTGTCCAGATCTTGCAGCAGACTTTGAGACCAGCTTGTTCTCACTCATTATCCTGTATACAGAGTTGTAGCTTATATTCAATTCCTCCCTTGCACGCCTGGCCGTGCGCACCACACCGATGTCCTGCTCGGCGTACAGGCGAAGTACCGTCCGAACCTCATCGCTTGAGGGCGGCGGCGATGCTGGCCTGCCGGGACTCTTTTGCACGTGTATTACGCCGGTTCTTTCGAACTCGGCGCACAGTCTGCCCACGTACTGGGGCGTCACCTTCAGCTCCTCTGCTATTGCCTTGAGCGTCCTGCCCTTCTTACGCTGTCTTGTGGCGTATCTTATCTGTCGCTCTGTCAGTGCTTTCTTTTTCATCGTTTTTCTTGATCGGTAAAGGGTAAAGTATTCCTTGGCTTTTCTCAAAATCTTAGGCGAACCTAATTTCCATATAAGACAGGCACAAAAAATCATGATAGTCAGCCCATTAAATATTGGAATGCTTTTACGGGTGCACGTCCTTTTTATCAGACATGGATCGTACGGACGGCTGCTCCGGATCGCCAAGCCCCCTTCTGACTTTTTTTCGTTTTTTACGCATTCAAGTATGATTGGATTATCTTTGATCTTTTTTGGCCAAAAATTATTGTCAAAATAATTCTACTTTCTTGTGTATTTTCTATAAATGATCAAAAATGTCCCGTAGTGAGTTTGAAACTGCCTGCACTTGTGGCAAGATGGATCTACTGGAAAACAAATTTGGACAATTCCTGCAGAAACAAAAACTTTGTAAATGCCGCTACATAGCACAAAGTATGAGATATGATCAACCCGGCCTGAAGATGATAGAAAACATGTCCACCATAAAATCATACATGAAAGGGATCCAGTACTATCATGCTGGACGCGTAAACCATCTGTCAATCAGCGATGACGTTGTGACAGCAAAGGTGACTGGCACGCGTAAATACTCCGTATCCATAGTAAGAAACTATGAAAATGTCATTCTGAGCTGTACGTGCCCATATGATCGTGATGGATGTTGCAAGCACATAGTGGCGGTATTGTTCAGCGTCTATTATCGCACAGGAAATGTTGACATAATAAATAACGCAACTCTTGACTACGGACTAAGACAGAGAGGAAAAGGGGGATATGGTGGTGGTGGCAGGAGTATGCAAGACTATAACTCGCCGCATACGACTTTTGACGAGTCCCCCATGGGTGGCCCCCTGCGGAATTTAGGCATAAACAGGAGTGCGATAACTCACAAGGGATTGGGCGTCAAAAAGGCCGACAAAACAGCCAATGATAAGATACCGCCCTCACGCAAGTGCAGGCAGCGTATGGCATATCTGTACAAGAAAGCAAAAGGCAAAAACGGCCACATCTCAAACAAGAACAAGGTCACGTTTTACTCAATCGAGGATATGGCAATGAAATACAATGATTATGGCCATCCCGAAAAAGCAATAGAGGTGTACAAGCACATGTGCGAGTATATCTCAGAGAATATCGCCATAGTGGACAATATGAAACACTACTATACTGAGCATGTCCGGCGTTCCCTTTTAGATGCCGTTACGATCATACACAGGACTAGGCTCGATCACGCCAAAAAGCGGGATCACATTAGGTATTTCTTTGAGAGGTACATGCAAGAGCATGTCGGCCATTTTGCATTGATTTATTTTGGTGCGCTCTTGGACATACTAGACGGCATAGAGGACGTTCAGTACTGCAAATCGCTTTTCGAATCGCAGATTCTTGACAACAAGCCAGTCGTTGCACCGGACTGCCTGCAGCGGACCCAGAACGAGATCCTGGAGGCGACCTTTTCGATACTGGAGAAGATGGAGGACAATAATGACGACATGATGGACTTTCTCTTGACCTATCACGAGCAAAGCGAGAGCTTGTGCATAAAGTACATTTGGAATCTTGTGGAAAGCGACGTAGATGAAGCACTGCGGATTACCAGAAAGGCGTCCAAGATGTTTAAAAATCCCGAATACTTTGCGCGGATACAGAGCTTCATAATGGAGCAAAACGGAGATCCAAAACAGGTTGACATTTTGTGTGAGATATTCATTGCGACATCCAACTGGACCTACTATGAAAAGATAAAAGACATCTCAGATGACTGGGATGCACAGCTGGAGACGATGCTTGAACACATCAAGAAGAATGGAAATATTCATACCTACATAGACGTGCTGTTGTATGAAAAAAGAACCGACGATGCCCTCATGGCGGTGCTTGAAAGCTCCAGATTGGATCTGCTTGATGCATACAGCGGGGATCTTGCCAGCATACATCCGGACAAGTATTACGACAAATATGCAGAACAGCTTCCCGTACTGCTCGAGTCGGCTATGACCATGCGCGATTACGAGAACATAAAAAGACACATCGATATTATGAGGAGCATACCGAATCACGTCACAAAGAGCAGGGATCTGATCTCGGATCTGAAGACAAGGTACCCACAGTTTGCAGAGCAAATGGAGTCATGACTGGCGTCGTGTTGCTGGTATTGGATTAGACTCGTGTGTTGTTGAGAGATGATCCGAAATTACAAACCGAGAACCCGTCTGCTGCTGATCTTCATCATGTTGCAGAAGCGATTCTGACCGGCGCCCTTTCATGTTGACTATAGCAACGAGCAGAAATAATTGAGGTTTTTTACGTGTAGTTGTGACCTATTTTGACTCAAAGACTTCTGCCCGTTGCTATAACCCGCCCTCTCTATGCTGTCTGTTGACAAGGTCATATGCTTTTTGAGTGGGTTCTGGTACCTGTCGCCCATGATTCTGTATGTCTTGAATAACATCCCGGGCCCTAGAAGTTCAGGCATGTGTTTTGCTATAATGAATGCCGATCAAAATGGAATCTACAGCTAAAATCATCAGAAGCGGCTTTCAGACACGAGCCGTTGAATTTTATTATCTAGGCCCTTTGGCATCAACGATGGTCACACTGGACAAAAACAGGACTGTTCTGCTGTTGCTGTTATTGGCACTTCCTTTGATCATTATATCGCTTGTCTTTGTCCAGACCAACTCCACGGAGACCGAACCAGACAGGGTGCAAGAGGACATACCTGATGCCGTAAGAAACGGACTTGCCTATAGCCTGTATCAGCTTTATCTGGAGTATGAAGAAACTGGTATGATTGGGAGCAGGCATGTCTCAGAAAAAAGCATTCATGGCGAAAGATTGCATGTTTTAGTTGAGTTTGAATCTGACGATTGTACAATACCAAAGGAATTAGGCGTGGTGGCAAAATCGTGTTATCTGTCTTATGGGGGCTACGAGACGGTGATTTTAGTTTCACCTTCTGACTTGGTCAGGCTGGCAGAACTCGACAACGTAGACAGCGTTTTAGAAATAGCTGAACCAGGCCCAGATTCAGTAATGCAGCAGCAACTAGAACCTCCACAGGAGGAAATAAAACAGGATCACCCAGTAGTTACAGCACAGCAGCAAACTCTACCAATGCCACAAGATGACACAAACATGGATGCCGTCTTCAACACAACGATAACTGTAACTATCGCTGTAGCAGTTCTGACTGCCACAATTGTACTCTACAGAAGAAAACGGACCCGAAAAAAAATTAAAGTCTAGCGTTACTGCTTTGCTGTAGGTGCTGATTGCAACGTCTCTGTCTGCAACAACTGCGCACGCAAATCATGGCCTCTCAGAGAGTTGATTCGAAATTAGCAAACTCTGATTATTTGTGAACGAATTTGCATAGAACGGCTCAAAACACCAACAAAATACAAACTATCGTAACAGGTCGGGCTCTGGAAGTTCAGGCGCGAGTTTTGCCATCTCGGGGAGGCCTCCCATGTAGATCCGTGCCTAAAATCAGGAGCAGCTTCCAGAGCCCGACCTGTTACAAACTATCTGTAAAATTACATGAAAAATTCGCACGGTTTCTAATTTCGGATCATCTCTCAGGGGGCTGATTCAAGATTGGCAGATCCAGATCATGCATAAACGAATTCACACTATCAAATCGATTAAAACATCTGCAAATGACGGTTATCTGATGCAAACATGCAGGTTGCTTGGCAGGTGTGCAGAAAAATCCGGGCATTGATTCAGTTTCCAGTTTCGGATCATCTCTCAGGGCAGGACTGGTGCACAAGATCAATGTTTGCAGAATCAGGCATGGTTGACACTAAGAGACGGATAATAAAATAAGAGAAAAATAGGCTTGTTTATCCTCTTCCCATTGCTGCGTATTTGCCAGATCTTCCTCTAATGAAGAAAGCTCCTGCAATGCCACCAAAGACTGCACCAGAAATAACTGAAGCGCCTACGACACCACTTGCATCAAGATATGGTGTTCCTGAACCAGATGATGGATTTGCCTCAACAGCTTCGATTCTTCTACGCTGAATTTCTAGAATTTCTTCTAGGGTCTTAGATCCGGTTTCTCCGGACTCGCCAACGTTGCCCAGGTATTGGGCAAATGCAACTGAAGCTGCACCGACGGCGCCAAAGAAAAATACAGACAGCATGGTTACTGTTAGTAGTACTTTTGTATTCATACCGTTTACCTGTTCTTTTTAAGGCCAGAATGCCTATTAAAACTTTAGTCTGTGCCCAGTCTTCCCAGAAGTAACCCGGAAAACGGCTCTGGATTTGAAGCAAACCAAGTTATGACGCCTGCAAATTCACTTGCCGGCATCTGGACAGTCACGAATCGCGTACCTCTGGGAAGACTGGTGCCTGTACCTCAAATTTTTGAAAAATGTGCGAGATCGGACACAAGTAACGTTTAATTCCGCTCGGAATTGAGCCAAAATATGGGACGAATGCACACTCACAGACATGGAAAATCCCATTCTATTAGACCGGCAACGCCAAGGGCACCCTCATGGATTACACAAAGTCCCGCCGAAGTCGAAGAATTAGTTGTAAAATACTCCAAGGATGGCTTGACACCTAGTCAAATTGGAATCAAGCTAAGAGACCAGCACTCAATCCCGTTAATCAAACCAATTACGAAAAAAACTGTTGGAGAGATTTTAGAAGAACGCGATCTCAAAGCAGAGATGCCCGAAGACCTGGAAAACATTGTAAAGAAGGCAGTGGGTCTTCAAAAACACCTCAAGGCAAACAAAGGAGACAGAAGAAATGTCAGATCTCTGGAATTAATTGAGGCCAAAGTCCACAGATTGTCTGTTTATTACAAAAAAATTAAAAGAATTCCTAAAAACTGGAAATATAAATCCGTGGTTGCCCAACTAGAGTAATGGCAAAGTCACTTGATGAGTCACTATCGTTTTTCAAAGACAAGGTTTCAGACTGCATCAAATCGCAGAAATCGATCTCCGTAACCACCCATATTGACTGTGATGGACTGGCATCTGGAAGCATCATTGCCAAGGCCCTGATCAGAGCTGGGGCAAGATGTACCCTGAGAACGTCCAAAGAATTCGGCAAAAATGTCGCCGAGTCTTTCAAGACGGACTCTAGAGACTTTCACATAGTAACTGATCTTGGCGGGGGTTTTGGAGAAGAGATGAATCAAAATCTGGGGGATAACTGGATAATCCTTGATCACCACCAGATTCCGGAAACCGAGATTGACAATCCGAATGTAATCAATGCCTGGAAGTATGGAATTGATGGGGGAGCAGAGATTTGTGCAGGAGGCATGGCATACCTTGCATCAATGGCATTAGACGGAAAAAATTCAGATCTCTCGTCAATTGCCGTAGTGTCTGCATTGGGAGACAGGCAGGACCGGGGGGAACGAAAGTCATTTACAGGAAAAAATTTTGAGATTGCTGGGACTGCCAAAGACTTGGGATTGCTTGAGATTGATTTAGACTTGCTTTTGGTTGGAAGAGAGACCAGGCCGCTTGCAGATGCCTTGGCATTTACCTCCCAGCCATTTATTGAGGGACTGACTTGGAATCGCGATGCCTGTCTTTCTGCATTAGACTCATCGGGGATCCAACTCAAGGAAGGTGGAAGATGGAGGGTTCCTGCAGAATTAAACGAAGATGAGAAAAGAGCGGTTATTGAATCAATTACAAAATTTGCCTCTGGAAAAAATACAACTGAGATAATGTCCCAACTAATTGGATACACCTACACATTCCCAAGAGAAGACAAGCGGAGCTTCCTAAGAGACGGGAGGGAGTTCTCTACGATGCTGAATTCTTGCGGAAGGATAAGCAGATCAGGGGTTGGCATGGCAGTCTGCATGGGCGATAGAAACAAGATTCTAAGGGAGGGGGAGACGATATTAACAGACTATAGGAAGATGATCAGGGAGTACATGAATATCTTATCAAGTGAAAGATGGAGAATCTCTGAAAGCAAGACATGTGTTATGGTAAACGGGGAAGACATTGTCCCTGAAACAATGACTGGAACAATATCGTCATTAATTGCAGGCTCCCCTAAAAATTCGGGAAAAATTGTGATTTTGAGAGCCAAGGGGGAGAGGAACACAATCAAATTCTCATCAAGAAAGTCGTTTGGATGCAAATCTGAGATTAATCTGAGTGATCTGATGAGGGCAGGCGCAGAAAAATTTGACGGCGTTGGCGGAGGTCACGATGCTGCAGCCGGAGCAAAAATAACTAAAGACAAATTAGACGACTTTCTTGACTATTTGGAAGCAAATGTCGTTAACGTGCCAAGTACGGGTAGTACTTGATGATATACCAAAGGAAAAGGCCATAACCGTTCAGAAAGCATTGGAGCCGGACAACGTGGATTTTCCGGAGGGTCTGAGCCTTTGTGTCGAGAATGTTGATAACAAACTAATCTTTAATTTTGAAAGTAGGAAGAACATGAAGCAGCTTGTCGGAACAGTTGATGAGGTTTTGGAACACATCCAGGTTGCACTAAAGGTGATTGAATAATGCTTGATCCAAAAATCATCAAAGAAAAACCCGAGACAATCAAAAACATGCTAAAATCCCGGGCCGTGGATTTTGATCTGGACGGCCTAGTCGAATCCGATAAAAAAAGACGCGAATATATCATCAAAACCGATGAGCTGAGAAAAAAGAGGAATCAGATTGGACAAGAGATTGCGCAAAAAAGAAAGGCGGGAAAAGACGCAGCCTTGATTCTCGCAGAGATGAAAAACGTTTCAACAGAATTGGCAAAATTAGAAGATGAACAAGAACAGATTGAAAGAAGACATGCTGGCCTGGCATTTACAATTCCCAACCTGATTCATGAATCTGTTCCAATAGGGCCTGATGAAAGTACAAACAAAGAGATTAAAAAATGGGGAAACCTGCCAAGTTTTGACTTTAAGATAGATGACCACATTGCCATCTCTGAAAACTTGAATCTTGTTGATTTGAAACGGGCCGCAAAGGTTGCCGGTGCAAGGTTCTACTATCTCAAAAATGATCTGGTCAGGCTGAACCAGTCGCTGATTCATTATGCCTTGGACTTTTTGACCAAGAAGGAATACCTGCTTGTCCAGCCGCCATACATGATAAACCGTGAGGCAATGCAGGGATCTGTCATTGCAGATGATTTTGAAGAGGTAATATACAAAATTCACGAAGAGGATCTCTACATGATTGGAACTTCAGAGCACGCAATGGCTGCCATGCATTCGGGGGAGATTATCGAGGGAAGGGATCTTCCATTGAGATATGCGGGAGTCAGTCCGTGTTTTAGAAAGGAGGCCGGCGCACATGGCAGAGACCAGAAAGGGATTTTCAGGGTGCACCAGTTTGACAAAATTGAGCAGTTTGTATTTGCAAGACCGGAGGATTCGTGGAAGGAGCACGAAAGAATGCTGTCAATTGCCGAAGAATTCTACCGGCAGCTGGAGATTCCTCACAGGGTAATGCTGCTGTCAACAGGGGACATGGGAAAGGTTTCTGCTAAAACCTATGATATTGAGGCATGGATGGCAGGACAAAATGCATACCGGGAAGTTGTTTCATGTTCAAACTGCTTGGACTATCAGTCAAGAAGGCTTAAGATCAGATTCCGAGACAAGACTAACGAGGATACGCAATATCTCCATACGCTCAACAGCACACTGGTTGCCACAAGCAGAGTTCTGGTCTCCATCATGGAGAATTTCCAAACCAAGGATGGCCACATACGAGTTCCGCGGGTTTTACAGGACTATATGGGGGATCAGAAAGAGATCTAGTGGCAACACGCCCACCACCTCCTCCTCCTTACACGCGGTATTGCAGGGTACCATAACCATATTTGATCTTTTTTGCGTTCCAATAATCGATCTGTCACGCTTGATTTAGGTATTGCGCGACAATACGCGACAAGAGTCTACCACCTACGGAAGATATATAGCAACGAGCAGAAATAATTGAGGTTTTTTACGTATAGTTATGACCTGCTTTGACTCAAAGACTTCTGCCCGTTGCTATACAAAATCTTTTGATATTTAAAAAAGTCTTCTCTGTGATGTGATCTGAGTTTTAAATTCGCGTTTTATGGCCTCGGTTGTGGCATTTCTCATTACTTCTTTTGCGTCTGTTACTACTTTTGCACCTGCCTTGCTGCGCGTAACGACAATCAAGTCATATAGTTTGCTAGCACCTTCCTTGTACACTCCAATATCAATTACGTTTTTCTTAGATGTTGTACGAAGTTTTTCCAAGTAACGATCTAGCAATTTTTCTCCTAAAGACGATACTCTGGGACCATCTCTGATTTTCTTCCAAGAGTCATCACCAAAAAATTCATTGAGATTCTTTTCACCCTTTTTGTTTTTCCTTGTAGCAGAAACATTTTGTGCTATTCTGTGGGTGTAAAAATTAAGGATTATATCTATGCCAACCTCTCTGGCTAGCTTTTCCATAAATTGCCATTTGATCGGGACATATGCAGCAGGATCTATCAGAACAAGAATTGCAACTTGATATTTTCTTAGTGCTAGAATTTTCTTTACAGCATTTTCAAAATCGATAGTGCTTGCCTTATAGGAGACTCCATTCAGAATAGACTTGCTGCTCTCCAAGCGAGCATTAAGCGAATTAACATAATCTGAATTAATATCTGAAAAAACACAGTCTGTATAACCCAGTGATGATGCATTTAGCGCTCCAATTAATGCCGATCCTGGAAAAGATTCCTTTTTCAAACTAAGATCCTTAAAATTTGCAAACTTTCCAAAGCCACAAAAAGGATCTGCATAATAAAATTTCTTGAAATTATTTTTACGTACGATACATATGAAAACAGGCATGTAATAGTCAAGCAAAAGAAATTTCTTAATAGACCAAATATCGCCGATTGATTTTTCTAAACCATCATCATGAATATGTGCAAAACTTGCTCTTGCCCTCTTGATACTGCCAGTTATAGAAAATTTGTTTGACAAGCCATACCTCCTGACAACTCAACAATAGACCTTATGCGTAATCGACTGGATCGAAATATTACGTTTGCAAGCTGACCATGCATGCAGAACCGGCAGCGTCATACGGCATGTGCAAAGGCGGCAGAGGACACCGCACCGCATGTCATGAGCCCGTCTAGCTGACAAAAACTGTAGTATCGTGCGGCATCGTGTGGCGCCGCAATGCGCTCCGCGTCGTAATATCAGAACCCAAGCCTGAGCTTCTTGTCCCGCTTGTCCCACAGCGTCCTAAAGTTGGCAAGCCCGGCTGTCACCTGGAACTCCCGGTCAAACTCCTCGGCCGTCCCGTCGTACGGGTCGCGCATCCGCTTGTACTGTTTTACCAGCCATATGGCATGCTCGACTGTCACCCTCTCGCTACTTGTCCTCCTGTTCTGTGCGCGCTGTTTCTTTGTAAGCTTGTCCCCCTTTGGTTTCTTGTGGGGCTGCATGGATATGACCCCTGGGTACATTTTTTTGATTCCAAGGTACCCAAGATCCGATAACAGTTTTACCTTCTCGTCATCGGGATGCTTCCTGTTGCTGCGCATCCTGGCAGTCAGGATTCCCAGCTCCGGGGGGTTGTCCCTTATCATGGTGAGGTCGTGCGCGCTTCCCGGAGCCGACTTGCTTGCGTATATTATCAGCCTGTCCTTGTTGGTCATTACCTGGACGTTGCGCGTAAAGCTCTTCTTCTTGCCAGAGTACGCCTCCTTTCTTGGCTCCCTGTCTGTGGGGCGCTGTATGTCTATGTGCGTGCCGTCGACGGCTACGGTCAGGTCGGGGACGATCTTCATCAGATCCTCTATGGTGCATGTGTTTCGTATCTTCTGTGATATTTTATACGGCGTGGGCAGTATCTCAAGGAATATGATGTCAGAAAACTTGATGTACCTGCATACGGTGCTCTGGTCTATGCCAAAGAATGCCGCCAGCTGCTCCTGGATGAGGTTTCCGCGCTTGCGCATCAGGGCCAGCAGGAAGGCGTGTCTGTAGGACAGCTTGCACCGGTTTCCGGGCCCGTCGTCCTCGTCCTCAGAAAACAGGGGGCATTCTGTATGCTTTTTGGCCTTCTCCATATACAGGTTTAATATATATTCAAACTGACGCAGGTTCAGGGACGTGGTGGCCTGCAGGGATCGGCCGCCGATTATGTCCTCGAGCACCTCGAGCCTGTGCATGAACGCGACGTTCTCTGCGGTACGCCTTTTGTCATTCCATGTTACAGGCCAGAACCCGCGCTCAAAGTCCAGCCTCTGGTTTAACTGCCCTATCTTGTCCTGGGCCTGCTCGTACATTTGCCTGTACTGTGCATTCTCCCTCCCTTGCTGCCTGGCCTCCCTCTTGTACTGCATCTTCTCCTGCTCGTACATTTGCCTGTACTGCTCATTCTCTTTGCTCATAGTCAACATATAAAAAAAAGAACAATTTTGACAACTATTTTTGATCCAAACATTAAGATCAGGCAAGGAATACGCATATGCATGGACAGACAGAGAAAGGAATTCGTAGCATCAGGAAGCAAATTCCTGCCAAATACGTCACGCTCCTACCTGCACAAGGCATACAAAAAGGAGACAGACAAGAGAAAGCGCGACAGGCTGCTTGCATACATGCAGCGCAAGGACGACCTCGGTGTGGAACAGATAGCAAAGAACCTCGACCGGGCACATTCCACCATATCCAAGTGGCTCATCCGCGCACAGGACGAGGGAATACGTGCAAGGCACGAGCGGCCAGGCAGGGGACGCAAGCACAAGCTGAGTGAGTCGCAGCTGAAACAGCTTGCAGCGGATCTCAAGTCAGGATCCGAGGAGTGCGGTTTTGAGAGCAGCCTGTGGGACTCGGGCCTGATGAGACGGCACATCAAAAAGAAGTTCGGCATAGAATACAGCAAGAGCGGCACGCGGCTGCTGGCACGCGAGCTTGGGTTCTCATGGAGGAAGCCGAGGCCAAAGAACCCAAAGGCCGTCTCAAAACAAAAGCAGAACGAGTTCAAGGAGGCATCCCAAGAGCTGATACGGGAAAAGGAGGCGCAAGGGTATACGGTACTGGCAGAAGACGAGTCATCCATACAAAAGACCTCAAACAGCCCCAAACACGGGTGGCTCAGGCGCGGCATGAGCGTCACGGCGCCCTTGACGCTGTCACGGCAGCGCCGGTACATGTTCGGCGTGCTGGCAGTTAACATATTCTACTATATGTTCTATGACAAGACCAACACCGACAGCTTTTGCGACTTTTTGGAAAAGGTGCACGAAAAGTACGGAAAGGTGTTGATATTCCTGGATAATGCGTCATACCACAAGTCTGTCGGCGTAAGGGAGATGCTGGAAAAGTACAAGGGCGAGATAATACTGAAGTACCTGCCGCCGCACACGCCGGAGCTCAATCCTGTAGAGATACAGTGGAGGGAGATAAAGCGGAGGCTGTCTGCCAAGATGTTTGATACGCTTGATGAGATGGAGCAGTCCGTGCGGAAGATGTTTGCCAGTGGAGAGATCCTACCGGTAAAGATGTTCCGATATTTGATGGGCTGACTACTGCAGCAGCAGCAGCAACAACAACTGTCGTGTTCCATACTGTCGGGTCTTGTGTGGCAGTATGTCAAACCCCCCATGCACGAATTAACTACTGCCACAACAACTGTCGTGTTCCATACTGTCGGGTCTAGTACGCCTTGCGAAGACGTGAGTGCTTTGCTTGCCTAGGAATTTGTCCCTTGATGTTGCGAATTCTACCTGTTTTCCCATGCATGTGCGATGGTTTGCCTGATCTTAATGTTTGGATCAAAAGCAGTTGTCAAAATTGTTCGTTTTTTTATGAATTGACTACAGTTGCCGTATAAGCACGGTCTCGGATTTTGCCATCACTCCTGTTCGAGGATGGATCCCGGATCTAAATCAACCGACTGAAAATAGTCGCAGTTTTGATCAAATATTTTGGACAATGCGAGGCGCTGCCTGCCAGCCTGATGCATGATCAGCTTGCAAACAGGATATTTCGATCCGGGCGATTACGCATAAAGTCTAATATTAATTTTTTAAATTTCTATTTATTGCTATGATGCAAGGTTTGTGCACCTATAGTCAAGAACTAACACAACATACAAAATGAATACTTTTAGCATGGTGTAGATCTGATAGAGACATGGCAAATAATTCCGCCATTGAATGGACGGAAGCAACTTGGAATCCAACAACAGGCTGCACTAAGATATCTCCCGGGTGTGCTAATTGCTATGCCGAAAAACTTTCAAATAGACTAAAAGCAATGGGAGTAAAAAAATACAAAAACAATTTTGAATTTACAGAGCAACCAGATGATTTAGAACTGCCGTTGACTTGGAAAAAAAGCAAGAAGGTCTTTGTAAACAGCATGTCGGATTTGTTTCATGAAAACTCTAGAATGGAGTACATTGGCAGATGTTTTCACACCATGCTCAGAGCAGATCGTCATTTTTACCAAGTGTTGACAAAACGTTCTGGCACCATGGTTGAATTCTCAAAACTATTTCGTGAATATTTTGGAGAAAAAATACCCCCACATATCTGGATGGGAGTAAGTGTAGAAAACGAGGACTATAGGTGGAGGATTGATGATTTGAGAAAGGTGAAGTGTCATACAAGATTCTTGAGTATGGAGCCATTAATTGGTCCAGTACGTAATCTGAATCTCAAAAACATTGATTGGGTTATAATTGGCGGTGAAAGCGGACCCGGTTACAGAAAAGTAAAAGAAAAGTGGATTCTCGATATCATAAAACAATGCAAAAAACAAAAGGTTTCTGTCTTTTTCAAGCAGTGGGGCGGAATACGGCCAAAGTCTGGAGGTCGCACCATAAGGGGCAAAACATACGATGAGTATCCCACAGTTGCCAAGATCCGCAGTGCCCTAAAAGAAGTGGAATACACAGAAAAAGAGTTTTCCAAGTTCTGCATATCTAAAGCACAGAATAAAAAATCAGCACTAGTCGAAGTTTAACCTGTAAAATCATAACTGTAGTTTTGTTTATATCAGTATTTGAGATGTAACATGTCTAAACGAAAACGGCAGTATTGCAAAACATCGTGACAGTCTGTGATTTTGAAGCTCAGGCGTGGTTTTGATTCCAACATAGATGTCTTGAGTGCAAATCGCGCCCATAATCATAAATCACTTCACGAACACGATCTGTTGCCAAACTGGTGAATTTAGCAACAACTCCTGTACGACGTGATCAAAACCTGCTTCGGTCTGGTAAATTTGATTCGGCAGGAACTTTTGGGCGCCAGTATAAAATCAGGAATGGCTTCCAAATCGTGAACTGTTACGATTAGACCTTGCGTCATCGACCTGAATGAGATGAATTTGTTCGTAATAATCCTAAACCTGAATCGATTACGCATAAAGTCTAGCATGCCCTTCCTATGCTCGGCACTGCAGATAGATGATCCGAAACTAGAAGCGTACGAATCTTGAGTGATTTCACAGATAATCTCTATTTTGTTGATATTTTGAGATGTCTTGTGCAAATTCGCTCACGCACAATCAAAATCTGCTAACTTTGATCAGCACTCTGGGCGCAAGAATCTGAAAAAAGGCCAGAACCTAGTCGTCATCAGCAAGATCATCCAAAAGCTTGGAGTATTTTTCCATAAGCTCTTCGTTGATTTTCCTATCTTCGGGGCTCATGCTTGTTCATTCACTGGGAAATATAAAAAAACAGCTGCTCCATGACTTCCTGATTCAGGGTCAAAAACCTGTCCTTGATTCTCCTTAACATCCGCCTTAATTCCAGGTTCTCTTCTTCCGGATCAATGTCCAAACCATATCCGTTGTCGCGTAAAAACTTGCCTGCTGCGATAATTCCGGTTCTTCTATTGCCGTCCATGAATGGCTGCTTCAAAGCAATTGCCCCGATAATGTGGGTGGCTATCTCAAGCAAGTCTCGCTTCCTGCTTCCAGAGTTGCCAACTCTGTTTATCATCAAAAGCGCCTCGTCCATGTTTTTTGGAATGACTCCGACGTACACGTGCTTGCCGGTTCTTTTCCTCTCTCTTATAGTGGCGACTGAAAGTCTTTGATCACCAAAAAGTGTCTTCCTGCGTAGTTTACACCCATGTGTGCTCTAGTTTGTTGCATAACCCTGCCTAAAATTTGAAACTTTACTGAAAATCACCGGAATGATCAACTAATTCTGACCGAAAAAGTAATGGATCATGAGGATGCCTCGTATTGTATACATTGACACGCACGGATAATGCAAAGTACGTAGAGAGAGGGGCAGGCCTGGTCGTCAAGTACAACCCGGACTGGGAGAAGGATCTCAAGGCTGCCAACCGCCACAAGGAGGGCGCCCCGTTCCTGTATGCAGAAGGCATGATAATGGCCGCAGCCGCCCTCAGGACCGCATTCATGCTAAAGTACAGGCAGCTGTCAGGTATGCTCGGGGAGATGCTAAAGGGTGCGGACTCGCCGTGTTACACCACGATATTCAGAAGGATACAGAAGCTTGACGTCGACATTGTATTATATGAAAATTATGTCGCACCATCATTACCGGTGTCCCCCTCAATCTATCTCGAGTCGCTTTTCCTGATCGCACCGGTGTCCTTGTCACAGAACGCCCGCACCGGCGTCTTGTAGCTGTCGATGTCCAGCGACTGGGGTTGTTGCCTAATTCACCAGAATTCATGAAACCCATTGATATGCCATATGAATCAGGCGTGCAAAAGGGCGGAAATTCAGAAAAACATACGGATTGAGTCAAACAAGTGGAATTAGGCAACAACCCCGGTGGTACGACAACCTTGCGCGCGGGAGCGTGCTTACTGCAAACAACTCGCTGCGATGCATTGACAAGTTCTGTGAGACGCACAGCATGTCTCCGGTCGAGCTGGCAGATCTCGGAGCAAGGGATCTGAGGGCAGTCACGGATCTCATCGAGGATCACGTCACCATGATGGAGTCCGAGAACTACTCGTCCGGATACGTGACCCTGACCGTCCAGATCGTAAAGTCCTGGCTGAGGCACTCTGATGTGGTGATCAAGCGCAGGATAAAGGTGACCCCCAACAGGAACCAGAAGACAATACAGAGCGAGCGCGTTCCAAACGCGCAGGAGATGTCCGAGATATACGGCCGCGCGGGACTGCGGGAGTCAGTCATAATATCCCTGATGGTCAAGTCCGGGCTGAGGCCGGAGACCATAGGCAACCATGACGGCACGGACGGGCTGCGCATGAGCGATCTTCCGGACGTGGTGATACACCAGGGAACGGCAAAGTGCATAAGGACGCCGTGCATGGTGACTGTAAGGAGCACGCTGTCAAAGGCTCGCCACCAGTACTTTACGTTCATGACTGCGTCTGCAGCTAGTAACCTAACGGCATACCTCAACGACAGGCTCGCCCACGGGGAGCCGCTGCACGGGGGCTCGCCGGTGGTGGCGCCGGATCACATCCACAAGACGAACCGGGGCCGCAACAGGGACAAGGAATTCCTCATTACATCGCAGGTAAGTCACCTGGTGCGCAGGACGTTCAGGCCGAGGTTCACGTGGAGGCCCTACATGCTGCGCGTGTACTTTGACACGCAGCTGCTGATTGCCGAGTCCAGGGGAAGGATTGCGCATGACTTTCGCGTCTTCCTTATGGGGCACAGGGGAAGCATGGAGGTAAGGTACACCACGAACAAGGGCGTGCTGCCAGACGTCCTGCTAGACGAGATGCGGGAAGCATTCGGACGATCCGAGGAGCACCTGGACCAGGCAGAAGCAGATCCTACACTGGAACAAAAGCAGGAGGCGCTGCGGATGATAGGGGATACCACGCCGGATCAGCTCGGGCGCGTGCTAGAGGGACTGCAGAGAGTTGATTCGAAATTAGCAAACTCATTATTTGTGAACGAATTTGCATAAAGCAGCTCAAAACACCAACAAAATACAGATTATCTGTGAAATTACTTGAAAAATTCGTACGGTCTCTAATTTCGGATCACCTCTCTGCGGGCGAGGCGGTCACAGATGGGCAAACCGGGGAGGAGTATCATGTCAGATGGGGGGGGGGTGATCTGCTTTCTTGATCCCACATACGTATACACAACACGTAACACATAATTACCAAAAAATACAACGAAAAACATGTTAAAGGCAAACCGGATTGACCCCGCCCCGCTTTCTGCAGAGGAGATCAGCGACGTTGACGAATACTATTCGGGAGACGAGGATCCCATCCATTTTAGCAGTAGCGACGACCTGATCGACTGGCTGCACAGCTAGGCCATGGCAGCCATGTGGGAGTTTGACGCCAAGACCAAGTTCAAAAAACAGTACAGGGGCCTTAACCCCCAAACCCAGAAAAAGGTTGACGGGGCAATCGGTGAGCTGAAGCGCTCTGAAAATCCTGCACACCTGGGAAAATACAAGTCCAACATGAGGGTTTTTGCATTCCACATAGGACGAAGATATCGGATCATATACAACATCGACTGGAGCAATAACACGGTAGAACTTCTTCGCGTTTGTGACCACAAGTCAGCCTATGGCAAGGATTGACGGGTTCTGGCCGGCTGCGATGATCCCGCGACTCCCTTTTGGATGCTGATCTGTCAGAATCACCGAAGTTAACCCAAGGCCCGACCTGTCTCATATGGTGCGCAGTATGGGGTCACGTCTACCACTTGGTGCGCAGGACGTTCAGACCGAGATTCACGTGGAGGCCCTACGTGCTGCGCGCGTACTTTGACACGCAGCTGCTGATTGCCGAGTCCAGGGGAAGGATTGCGCATGACTTTCGCGTCTTCTTTATGGGGCACAGGGGAAGCATGGAGGCGCGATACACCACGAACAAGGGCGTGCTGCCAGACGTCCTGCTAGACGAGATGCGGGACGCATTCGGACGATCCGAGGAGCACCTGGACCAGGCAGAAGCAGATCCTACACTGGAACAAAAGCAGGAGGCGCTGCGGATGATAGAGGGGGCCACACCGGATCAGCTCGGGCGCGTGCTAGAGGCACTGCATATGCCGGCAATACGCGCCGGGGCAGGTCGTGGCAGATAGCGCGGGTGCAGAAAAACTCATTGCCGACGGCTGCACGTTTGTCGGCGTCCTGCCAAACGGCAGGGTGGTTCTTCAAAGGGATATGTGAGGCCGCAGCGGCGCGACATACCTTTATACTTACATCCACTGTGGCTCCCAGCTAAGTGAAAAGTAAATGAGATTTGCTGTTTTGCCTTGCTGCTGAGGCGTTGCGCCTCATGCCCAGTTTTTGTTTTTGCGCGATTTCAGGGTACTTTTCACTTAGATGGCTCCGCACATAGACGGCGGAAGGAAATCTGGGTGCCGACAATCAATCTTCCCAGAAGTAACCCAGAAAGCGGCCACGGATTTGAGACAAATCAAATTATGATGCCTGCAGATTCGCCCACCACCATCTGCACAGTCATGAATCACGTACTTCGAGGAAGACTGACAGTCAGTCTTCCCAGAAGTAACCGACTCGTGTAGGTGTAGGCGACCATGTGCAGATCTGTAGGAGGCTTTGCTTGAACTGCTTCGAGTTTGAAGTCACTTGATGGGTTACTTCTGGGAAGACTGGACAGTATACCTTCTTTTTTATACAGTTCAAGATCACATTATCAAACGAGAAATAGCAAGTTGTGCTTTTGTTAGCCGTTTACCAAATGGCAACCTTGGGAGCTTCACTAAGATTAAATTACTTGTAGTTCTTGTGGATAGATGTTGGGCGCAGACGTGCATGATACGATTTATTCGGTATTAGACGCAAATAATGGTACAATAAGGGGAAGGACTGCGATCCAAAAACTCGTCTACCTTTCCAGCAAGAAGATTCCAGAACTTGATGTGCCACCGTATGTGGCTCACTATTACGGGCCGTTCAGCCCAGGCTTGGGATGGGCGCTAGAGAAGATGGTGTCGTATTCTTTTTTGTACGAAGCCAGCACTCCGGGATCCATATATGATGGATACACATACGGTCTTACCAATGATGGGCAAGAGATAGTCAAAAAGACAAAAGAGAAGTACAAGGACATGTTTGGGAAGGTTGCTGAGATAGTCAAGACATGCAGGGACTTTTGTGAATTAAAAACCGCCCCATTATCGTATGCATCCAAAATCCACTACCTGTTTTGCTCAGAGCATAAAGACGACATGTCCTTTTCAGATGCAGTGGAATATGCCAGAAAGCTCGGATGGAATGTGTCCAAAGACGACGTAGAGCAGGGCGCACAGCTCTTGGAACGATTAAATCTTGCCAGAATATCATAACAGCTATTTTCAATTCAAATCTATCAGAGATCCTCTGTACGGGTTCATAGACTTGTCCGAGTTGGAGATGAAAATAATCGACACTCCCGTGTTCCGTAGAATGCATGGCATAAAGCAACTCTCCCACGCGTATTTGGTATATCCTACAGCAATCCACACCAGATTTGAGCATTCCTTGGGAGCGACCTACTTGGCAGACCGGGTATCAAAACAGATCGCACTGGATGACGAAGTAAGGGAGATCGTACGACTGGCATGTCTTTTACACGATATCGGCCACGGTCCATTCTCCCACCTGTTTGAAGAGGTAATGAAAAATGTCAACGGAAAAAGGATCGACCACGACAGGATCTCAATGATGCTGATAAGGGAGGATCATGACATCTCCTCAATACTGGGCGACAAGGCAGAAAAAGTAGTCAATCTGCTGGATCATAGGCCGGTATCCGGATTGGATTCAAAGATAAGCTCCCTAGCAGCCGATATAGTCTCCGGCCCCCTGGATGTAGACAAGATGGATTACTTGAGACGCGATTCGTATCATATCGGTGTGGCCTATGGACAGTTTGACCTCCATCGCATAATTCACACCCTTACCAGCACCAACGATCAGATCGAACAAAAGATTTGCGTAGACTCGAAAGGCAAAGATGCCATTGAAAGTTACAGGCTGGGCAGATATCTGATGCATGCGCAAGTCTACAAGCATCACACCCGTCTGATTGGAGACAGGATGTTCCTTCAGGCCCTAGACCTGGCAGTGAACGAGGAGAACATCATACCAAAGGACGCACTGTGCACTGACACGGATCTTAGCAAGTCCCACAAGGAGTTTCTGAGTTTTTACACATGCCTGGACGATCGCGGACTGTACGACCGTATTCTAGGCAGAGAGAAAAGCAGGGCGGCCCAGATCCTAAAGCGGATACAACGCAGGAGGCTTCTCAAAAAGGCCATAGAATCTCTGCCCGACAAGGAAATACCCAACGCACAAACACGTGACCGCATATCTAGGATGAGTGAAGACGACATGCAGTCACTAGCTGATAACATTGCAAAGGATGCAGGCATCGAGAGACACAATGTAATTGTCCACTCTTCAGAAATACCGGTAAATCTTTACGAGGGAGAGATCATGATCATGTGGAAGGGGACTCCGAGAAAACTGGACGAATTTTCCCCCATTAGCACCAGCAAATCCACCATCAACAAGTTCTATGTCTTCGGTCCTGACGATGAGGCATCCCAACAGAAAATCAGGGAATGCGTAAAAGATCGATTTGGCACATACATTGACTGACACGAAACCCCCAGTATGAATTCGCCTGTCCGCGAAAATACCAAAAATTACACACGGATTCCACCTATTTAATTAGATTCAGGCAGGACAGGTGAATTCATACTGCGTGTCGGCCCATCCAAGTGAAATGTGCCGAGAAATCAAGTAAAAACAGAAACTGGGCAGGAGGCACGACGCCTCAGTAACAAGGCAAAAACAAACCCCATTCACATTTCACTTAGCTGCGACCCCGCATACCCTTAGACTTTATGCGTAATCGCCCGGATCGAAATATCCTGTTTGCAAGCTGATCATGCATCAGGCTGGCAGGCAGCGCCTCGCATTGTCCAAAATATTTGATCAAAACTGCGACTATTTTCAGTCGGTTGATTTAGATCCGGGATCCATCCTCGAACAGGAGTGATGGCAAAATCCGAGACCGTGCTTATACGGCAACTGAGCAAAGAGAATGAGCAGTACAGGCAAATGTACGAGCAGGAGAAGATGCAGTACAAGAGGGAGGCCAGGCAGCAAGGGAGGGAGAATGCACAGTACAGGCAAATGTACGAGCAGGCCCAGGACAAGATAGGGCAGTTAAACCAGAGGCTGGACTTTGAGCGCGGGTTCTGGCCTGTAACATGGAATGACAAAAGGCGTACCGCAGAGAACGTCGCGTTCATGCACAGGCTCGAGGTGCTTGAGGACATAATCGGCGGCCGATCCCTGCAGGCCACCACGTCCCTGAACCTGCGTCAGTTTGAATATATATTAAACCTGTATATGGAGAAGGCCAAAAAGCATACAGAATGCCCCCTGTTTTCTGAGGACGAGGACGACGGGCCCGGAAACCGGTGCAAGCTGTCCTACAGACACGCCTTCCTGCTGGCCCTGATGCGCAAGCGCGGAAACCTCATCCAGGAGCAGCTGGCGGCATTCTTTGGCATAGACCAGAGCACCGTATGCAGGTACATCAAGTTTTCTGACATCATATTCCTTGAGATACTGCCCACGCCGTATAAAATATCACAGAAGATACGAAACACATGCACCATAGAGGATCTGATGAAGATCGTCCCCGACCTGACCGTAGCCGTCGACGGCACGCACATAGACATACAGCGCCCCACAGACAGGGAGCCAAGAAAGGAGGCGTACTCTGGCAAGAAGAAGAGCTTTACGCGCAACGTCCAGGTAATGACCAACAAGGACAGGCTGATAATATACGCAAGCAAGTCGGCTCCGGGAAGCGCGCACGACCTCACCATGATAAGGGACAACCCCCCGGAGCTGGGAATCCTGACTGCCAGGATGCGCAGCAACAGGAAGCATCCCGATGACGAGAAGGTAAAACTGTTATCGGATCTTGGGTACCTTGGAATCAAAAAAATGTACCCAGGGGTCATATCCATGCAGCCCCACAAGAAACCAAAGGGGGACAAGCTTACAAAGAAACAGCGCGCACAGAACAGGAGGACAAGTAGCGAGAGGGTGACAGTCGAGCATGCCATATGGCTGGTAAAACAGTACAAGCGGATGCGCGACCCGTACGACGGGACGGCCGAGGAGTTTGACCGGGAGTTCCAGGTGACAGCCGGGCTTGCCAACTTTAGGACGCTGTGGGACAAGCGGGACAAGAAGCTCAGGCTTGGGTTCTGATATTACGACGCGGAGCGCATTGCGGCGCCACACGATGCCGCACGATACTACAGTTTTTGTCAGCTAGACGGGCTCATGACATGCGGTGCGGTGTCCTCTGCCGCCTTTGCACATGCCGTATGACGCTGCCGGTTCTGCATGCATGGTCAGCTTGCAAACGTAATATTTCGATCCAGTCGATTACGCATAAGGTCTCTTATATGCGGCACCACAGCGGCGCCGCATACACCGATAACGACAGGAAGCTACCGGGGTGCTTTCAAAACCCCCTTCCTATTTTTTTGTTTTTAACACCTTAACTAAATGAAATATAAACGAGATTTGGTAATAACTCGGGCTCTGGAAGCTCAGGTACGAATTTTGCTACCAAAAAGGACTGTTCAAACAGAATTTGTGCCTAAAATCAGAAGCAGCTTCTAGAGCCCGAGCTGCTACGGTTCGGCTTCACGGTGCGCGCTATGTCGTTGCTGATGCAGTCGCTCAGGCTTACCCTCAAGGTACTTTGCTACAACCGTAACCATATGTGTCTCAAAAACAAAATTCAGATGGTGCCAAGATAGACGGCAGTGCAAACAGACAGATTGCCGCAAAAAAGAGGATACATGTGAAATCAAAGACTGTACAAATACAACAACAACAGCAGCAGTATGTCGGCCTGGACGTGCACAAGAATTTCATCCAGGTCGCGGTGATGGACAAGGGCGGCAAGGTGCTGAGTAACACAAGAGTCGACAACAAGGACGACGAGATAAGAAAGATATTTTCAGGGATTCCAAAGAATGCAAAGTGCGTCATGGAGTCCTCTTCAGTATGGTACGGGCTGTTCAGGTTCATTTCAGACAGTCTCAAAAGGGACGTGATCCTCTCAAACCCGTTTGAGACCAGGGCCATTGCCACATCAAAGAAAAAGACAGACAAGGTCGACGCGCAGATTCTGGCAGATCTTCTCAGGGGAGGATACATATCTGCATGCTACGTTCCCTCCGGCAAGACGGTACAGAACAGGCAGCTGACCAGGCACCGCGCAAAGACGATACAGTCAAGGACCGTACTAAAGAACCAGATACACGCAATACTGCTGCAAAACAGGATACAGGTAAATGGGGATCCGTTCTCCAGACCGTGGATCTCAAGGGTGAGAGATCTGGACAACTTTAGGATAAATGACAAATTAAGCATAATTGACTCCATAAACGACAGGATAGTAGGCATTGACATGCGCATCAAGAGCGCGGTTGCCGACAATCCGGATGCAGTCTTACTGCAGACGATTCCCGGGTTTGGCAGCTACACTGCACTGACTATGGCATCAGAGATAGACGGCGTTGACAGGTTTGCCGACTCACACAAGCTGTGCGCGTATGCCGGACTGGTGCCGTCTGTGAGAAACTCGGCAGACACCATCCACCATGGAAGGATAACAAAGGGGGGCAGCCCCATGATGAGGTGGCTCCTGAGAGGTGATCCGAAATTAGAAATCGAGTGCCCCGTCCGCAGCCGTTCTGCTGCCGCCACTCAGGCCGCAGCAGCGATTCTGGCCAACGCCCTATCGTTGACCAGTCCGCACACGATACTGTTGGCAAGGTCGTACTTTTTGAGTGGGTTTCGGTACCGGTCGCCCATTATTCTGTATGTTTTGACCCTGCGTATGGTGTTCTCCACGTACACGCGTATCTTTGAGTGCGTGATATTGTACTCTTTTTCCGCATCAGTGAGCTTGCCGCCCGGTTTTTTCTTGATTGGGAGTATGACGTCCGTGCCTGCATCCACTGACTGTGCTCCCTGGTATCCGCGGTCCATG
Source organism: Candidatus Nitrosopumilus sp. (assembly GCA_965214775.1). GTDB lineage: Archaea > Thermoproteota > Nitrososphaeria > Nitrososphaerales > Nitrosopumilaceae > Nitrosopumilus. The sequence continues at coordinate 1,534,667 of OZ243974.1, forward strand.
TAGTGACGCAGCTTTGTGCTCTTTTGTTGTTGTTGCGGCGCATCACCATCCCCGCCGCCGCCGGGACACTTTTTCTCTTTCTCTTTCTCCTTTCTTTGGTCGTACCGGAACGTGGGATGCCTCATCTGGTACATTGTGATGTCGTTTACGCGTCCCGGAGAGTGGGGCGTCTTGTGCACTATGAGTCCGTGAATGTTGGTGGTATACTGGACCTTGACTGTGTGCGTGCCTGCCTTGCCTGAATAGTGCGATCTCTCCATGTCCTTTCTCTTGGGCCTGCATATCTTTTGCTCTGAGGCATCTGTCAGGCAGACAAGTTCTGGAAGTACGTCCATTAGCTCCTCTACTGAGGATATTCTCTTGGTGCCCGAATAGATCTTTTCGGGGATCGACAGGCACTGCTTGAGAACCGGCGCAATCCTGTCAATTGTGCGCGAGACTGATGCCTGTCCAATGCCGAACATGGCAGATGCCACGTCCTGCGTGACGTACGTCCTGTAGTAGAACAGGGACAGCAGAAGACTCTCCTTTAGGTTCAGGGCAGTCGGGCGTCCTGCACCGATGTCACGCTTGCGGTCTTTTTTGGCAGAAAGCAGCCTCTTTCTGTCCATCTTTGGGTGTTTTTTTGCCACCTTTGCATACAACAAATCAAATTCGGGGGCAGTCATGCCGGCAAACATCCTGAATGTCCGGGGGTTTTTTGATAATTTATCAAACAACTTCATGAATTATGTACATTTTGCCTGCATTTGGATCGGGTTGGTGTACAATATGTGCCCATTTGATCAAAATTTGCTAATTTCGAATCAACTCTCTGGTGGAGTCAGCACACAGCCACGTAAGATACGCGCCGTCAGACTCGCCGATATCTGTCTTTTACAAGAGGATTGCAAAGAAGAGGAAGATATCCAAGGCCGCAGTGGCCGCAGCATCCAAGATGCTGCGCATATCATACTGGATGCTAAAGAAGAGGATGACCTTCAAGCAGTGCATAGGAGATGCGTGTGTGAAATGAATGTTAGCATCATCATTACAGTTAGAACTTTAATCTGCGTTAAACTAGTTGAGGGCGATCCTCGTTTTGTAACTGCAGAATGGTTCTGATAAATGGATGAAGAATGGTGCTGAGGGAGATCCTCGAATAGATAAGTGTCCGACCTTCATTTTGGAATTGTCAGGAAAAGACCCCCAGCCAAAGCCATGCCTCACAACACCGTTGCGCGTGGAATCCTTATAAACACGACACATAGATCAGCTAAGTTGTCTTATACAGAAATTAGGTCCGCCTAAGATAAGGCGTACGATCGCTGACTATTTCAGGCTGTACCGATCAGATAAAGACATGACAAGAAAGATGTCGGACAAAGAGATCAGGTATATCGTCAAGGGACGTAATGCCGGAAAGAGCGCCACGTCGCTGGCCCGTGACATGAAGGTGACGCCACGGCACGTGAGGAGGATTTACGCCAGGTACCGCCGGACCGGAAAGATGCATGTGCAACAAAAGGCTGGAAGAAAGGCCGCACCGCAGCCCGCGGCAGGCCAGGTGCAGGCAGTCTTGGACATGCACTGTATAGAGCACGTGGGCGTGATGCGCACTGCCATGCGCCTGCAGGATGCAGGTCACATTATAAGCTACAACAGCGTATATCGGATAATGAAGGAGCAGGGACTCGTTGCCGCATCAGATACCAAGTCGGGCCAAAAGAAATGGCTGCGCTATGAGCGCAAGTACTCCAACGCAATGTGGCACGTGGACTGGCACGAAATGAAGGATCCACGCCTGAGAGGGCTCAAATTAGTCACGTTTTTGGACGATTCCTCCCGGTGTGTCACGGCGGCACGGACGTTTGCAGATGCCACATCAGAAAACGTGGTGATAACACTCAGGGAGGCCATAGGCAGGTTTGGCAAGCCGGCCACCATACTGTCTGACAACGGCAGGTGCTTCAACGGCGGCCGCAGCAAGAAGAACATGCCACGCGGGACGTGGACGCCGACTGCCTTTGAGGCCGAGCTGCTGGATCGGGGCATCGGGCTGATAAACTCCAGGCCGTACCATCCGGAGACCAACGGCAAGTTGGAACGGTTCCACGGCAGCATAGAGGCTGAGATCCGCCACTATGAGAGCTTGGATGCATACATCAAGTATTACAACGAGCGCAGGCTACACTTTGGGCTGGACATAGCCCACCGCCAGACACCCATCATGGCGTTCTCGGACAAAACTGCCACAGAAGCGATCAGGAAATCCGACCCAAAATGGATGGAGAGGGACATCAATGAATAGCGGACATTATTTCCATATAACACACATAGATCAGCTAAGTGAAAAGTACCCTGAAATCGAGTAAAAACAGAAACTGGGCAGGAGGCACGGCGCCTCAGTAGCAGGGCAAAACAACAAATCTCATTTACATTTCACTTAGCTGATACCCCAACAGCAAACAAAAACAACACTTCTATTCATAACAGTTCGGACTATGGAAGTCCAGACGTGGGTTTTGCCATCTCGGAGGGCTCCGATCGAGTATAATCTGTGTCTAAAATCAGGAACGGCTTCCAGAGCGAGCTGTTACGGCAACAGCCTTTTTAGCGACCTGCCTGTAGTTCTGCCATGATCAGGTGCCTTGCTATAACAGGACTCTTTCTGGTTCTAGTAGCAGGTGCCGTTGCCACCGCGCATGCGGAGGTACCGCCCCCGCTAAAGCAGCTTGCAGCCGGCGTCTCTCCTGAGGGAGTCCTGTGCAGGGAGGGGCTCGTGCTGGTCGTGCGCGACACCGGCGGCGCAGTATGCGTGAGGGATAACACTGCAGAAAGGATGGGGTGGACCGTAACTATACCAGATGCCGGCACCGCCGAGTCCACGCACCTGCTGCTGCAGGCCGGCGGCCTGGTGCCAGTCGAGATTTCGGACTATTCTGGGATCGTGTCAGCAAACAACGACTTTGCAGTCGACTTTTACTCACACGTAGCCAGGCAGGAGGGCAAAAACATCGTATTCTCACCGTGGAGCATCTCCAGCGCCTTTGCACTCGCACACGAGGGGGCGGGGGGCGACACGAGGGACGAGCTCACAGATGCGTTCGGGTTTCCGGAGGAAAAACGCCTGCAGTTTGGCTCGGCAATGGTGGATCTGAACAGGCCCGACACAGAGTACCGGCTGTCGGTTGCAAACGCACTGTGGCTTGCAGAATGGCTCGAGCCGCTAGAGGAGTACGTGCAGACCGCAAGGATATACTACGACAGCGGCGTGGAGATGGTGGACTTTGGGTCCGGTGACGCGGTCAAGACGATTAACAAGTGGGTGTCAGATAACACCGGCGGCAGGATAAAAGAGGTCATGGCGCCCGGCTCCGTCGGCGCCGCAACGCCGATGGTCATGACGAATACAGTATACTTCAAGGGCGACTGGGTGACCACGTTTAGATGGTCTGCAACTATTGAGGACTACCCGTTCTGGGTGACCCCCGACAAAAAGGTGACGGTTCCGATGATGTACGCAAAGGCTGTCTACAAGCACGCATATGTGGACACGCACCAGATCCTTGAGATGCCGTACGTGGGCGACCGCATCTCAATGCTCGTACTGCTGCCAAACGAAAAAGGCGGGATAGGCGAGCTGGAGGGGCTACTGAGCGCCGAGAACCTCGAGGAGTGGAGGGAGGATCTTGCATGGAGAGGACTGAAGGTCTATTTTCCAAGATTCAACCTTGACGTCTCATACGACCTAAAAAGGGACCTGTCCGCGATGGGCGTGACCTCGATCTTTGATGAGAAGGCAGACCTTTCTGGCATCGCCGGGGACGGGCAGCTGTATGTGTCAGACGCAGTCCACAAGGCGTTCATAAACGTAAACGAAAAGGGGACGGAGGCCGGGGCCACAACTATAATAGCATCTAGTTCATCAGGGCCTCCGACGTTTCTAGCAGACCACCCGTTTGTCTTTGTCATACAGGACAGGGAGACGGGCAACATACTGTTCATCGGAAGGCTGTCCGACCCGTCCCAGGGCGGCATGTGAGCCGGCATGTGATACGCCATATGGGCGTGCCGACATATGCTGCACTGCTGCTGCAGACTATGGATGCGCAGATATTCAGGCAGGCAACGGTTCGTCTTGGCCGCCTTGATCTACGTCATGTGTGTGGTGCCCAGCTTGGATAATCACTTATCCGTGCGATCCCGACCTCGCAGCTGCCCAGCATGCTGTCCGAACACCATCCTCCGGTGCCCCCGTGAGTCATATCTGGGAGGACTGCACCTGTGAGATGTTAAAGTCGTTGCAACATGCAGGCACGAATCCTGTTGCAAGATGATTTGGTCATGACTGAAAACCGAGGCGGCCCAGCCGATTACCTGTACCTCCAGCTAAGTGAAAAGTACCCTGAAATCGAGTAAAAACAGAAGCTGGGCAGGAGACACGGCGCCTCAATAGCAAGACAAAACAACAAACCTCATTTACTTTTCACTTAGCTGTAGATACGAGTTTACCCCTTAGGCGTCCTGCTGTCTGGAACCTTCATGATCACGCCTGACCCGCCGTATCTCAGGTGAGGGGTAAACTCCTACGTCAGTCAGCCTTCCCAAACGTATCTGATTCGTGGGTAATAGGATAGCCTCTGCCAAGAGTTGTATGTGGTCACGCCCACATGCCAAGCATGAAAATCACAATTGCAGGCAAATGTGCATCTGATTGCTGCCTATACTGATGATCATTAAAAATTTCGCCTGATATTATGCGTCTTGTGAAGGCTTGCAGATCTCCACCATGGTCCTCTTGACATGAACAAGACGAAAACCCTTACGGATACCATGAATGTGAAAAAGGATAACATGGCTCATATCAGAATCTTGGCGGTGCGTTCAGTGCTACTTGGCAGGCTGATGCGTAGTGTCTGCGCTAAATAACAGATCAAAATTTTGGCATATCGCGCCTATTTTGACACAAAACTGATTGGTTTTCATTCATAGACGCTACGCCTAAAATGAGGGCGCAAAGGGCAGCATTCTTACATCACACTGGGCGCGGCAGGCATTTCAAAAAAATGATCTGCTCTGTGGCAGGATTACAACTTGCCCATGCAAATCAAATCCTGTGTCAAAATTTTTGTGATGCGCACCACGCATGAACCCAGTTGCCGTAACTGTTCTGTCTTACCTTGTCCTTTCCAGCAATTATCTTTCTATTACATACTCTGCAGGTGCTGCTGAACTTTGCTGTTATTCCGCCTCGTTGTGAACCGTAATTGCTTCCGTATCTTCCGCTGCGACCAATGTTGCCAGTATTAGACTTTATGCGTAATCGGCCCATCTGATCTAAAAATACGACACAATAGATCATTATTTGCACACCAACAACCCTAAAGATCTGTATGATTCCCTAACTGTATGGGCTCAAATGACAAGACTCTCCAAGCATTTCAAGCGTTACAAGCGCAACACGAGATGCTAGTCGAGCAACACGAGATGCTAGTCGAGCAACACGAGATGCTAGTCGAGCAACACGAGCAGGTATCCAAGCAAAACAAACAGATGTCCAAGCAAAACGAGCGTATGAGGAAGCAGCTTGCGTTTGAGGACTCGTTGTGGCAGTCCGAAGAAAACAAGACAAAAAGAGTCGTGCGCGGCGGGACGCCTCTGCGGATGCACGCAATCGAGGTTGCAGACGGCATAATCGGCGATCCGGTGCGCCTTCGCAACGTCACGGGATGCACAAAGGAGTCATTTACGATCATACTGGAGCGCTTTACGGAAGAAGTCATGGACGACGAGGACAGACCCCTGTTCTGGGAGGACGACGTAAGAGGCGGCGATGCCGGAAACCGGTGCAAGCTGTACATCAGGCACGCGCTGCTTGCAGTACTCATGAGCATAAGGACCAAGGCAACGCAGCATCATCTGGCCGCAACGTTTGACGTCGACCAGTCCACAATGTCCAGGTACCTCCGGTACGGTGCCGTGTTACTGCGCCGGCTCCTGCCTGCCTCCGAAAAGCTAACAAGCATCATCTGCAAGACCCCGGCAGGCAAGCTGGAGGAGGTGCTGATCCCAAAAAAGACGCTCCTGATTGACGGTACCCTGACTCCGGTAGACAGGCCCGGGGACAGGACCGCAAGAAAGACCAGATATTCGGGAAGAAAAAAGCGGCACATGTTCAACACGATAATTACCTCGAACCTGGACGGCCTCATACTGCACTGCGGCAAGACTGTGGACGGAAGCGTCAACGACAAGGGCGTGATGAACGCAGGGGGCGGCCCGGACTTTGGAAGGCACACCGGATCAATGAGGAATGCAAAAAACGCAGACGATCCGGAAGAGGCGTTTGTGATTTACAGCGACCTGGGATTTGAGGGCATTCAAAAGATGCTTCCGGGCGCCATACACAGGCAGCCCCCAAAGAAGCCCAGGGACGGGGATCTTACTGCAACGCAAAAGAGGCGCCGCAAGCAGATAAGCAGGGTCCGCGTCAGGGTGGAGCACCACATAGGGCGGCTCAAAAGATATGGCATTCTTACCATGCCGTTTGGCGGAACTGCCAAGGATCTAAACTATTTCATGCAGATAATCACGGGTCTTGAGAACCTCAAGACGATGTTGAAAAGGAAAAAACACTATGGCCAGCTGCTGCAGCAGCTGCATCTGCTGCCAGACACATGACATACGGCGGTACGGACCGCCATTCTTTCTGACTTGTCAACGGGGCACATTGCCGTGCTGCATGGTTGCGCACGTTCTTTTGGTGCAACTGGCTTTTACGTGCGTCATGACACGAGATGCATGCGGTAATTTGATCCGATCAGCGCATTTGCGTTTGGAAAAGCCTACGGAATTTTTAATCACGGTCGATTACGCATAAAGTCTATTGCGTTTTGCGTCACTGTGATAATTGTCATCTTGGAAATAGTGCGGATCATGCTCGTCCTTGCTATCATCCTCCAACATGCGCGCAAACTTCTTTCCTGACATGATGTCCCAATCCATGTCTATATGCTGCGGCTTGGCCATGATGTCCTCTATATGGAAGACGGCAATGGGCAGACGTATCTCCAACAACATGTTGCATTGATTGTCCGAGAACATACCCAAGCCGGTCTTTACTTCCGCCCAGCAAAAATCGTCTTTTGTAGGATGCAATGTACGGCAAGTGTCTGCGCCTTCCACCTTGCATGCAAGGTAATCGAACACAAAGCTCGGGTTCTGAGTATCGTGATTGGATGGCTTTGATATACGGATGACTTCTGGCCTGATGGATCCCGGAATACTTACACGTATCCTGTCAAACCCCATTTTGAATACGACGTTATCCAGATTTTTGCAGCTGTGTATAGTTTCAAGTGAGCAATATGCCCACCCCTTTTGCGAACACAGTTCCTTGTAGTATGTCTCACCAAGTGCTCCTTTCAACGTCTTGGTAATTTTCGGGCGCATAATTGCACAATGAACATCATAACTAAAAACTGTTCTTGATCCATCCAGCAGCTCTATCATACGAAAATTAGTTCCGCCTAAGATCAGGCGTACTTTGAAGGATTATTTTAGGCTGTACCGATCAAAAAACGTGAGGAAAAAATTGGAGGAAAAGTCGCTCCGGTACATAGAAAAGCAGAGGAAAAAGGGCGTGCCTGCAAAGCAGATAGCCCGGGAGCTGGGCATCAGCGACAGGTATGTCAGGAAGATATGGGCCAGATTCCGCAGCTCCGGCACAGTCCTGCCACGGAGCGGGGCAGGAAGGCCCTGCATGGACACGGATCCCGTGGATGTGGAGGCGGTCCTTGACGCATATGCGCGGATGCCGTCGGGTGTGGAGAGGCTGGCATTGCGCATGAGGGCCGCAGGCAGGCAGATAAGCTACCATGCAGTATACAGGATCATGAAGGCCGAGGGAATAACGGACGGCTCGCCTGCCAGACCCAGACAGCTCAAGTGGCTGCGCTATGAGCGCAAGTACTCCAATGCAATGTGGCACGTGGACTGGCACGAAATGAAGGATTCACGCCTAGAAAAACTCAATCTGGTGGCATATCTTGACGATTCCTCGCGGTGCATAACCGGATTTGGCGTCTTTGAGCGCGCGACCTCGGAGAACGCAGTCCTGGTGCTGCGCAAGGCCATCAAAGAGTTCGGGACGCCGGCCCAGGTACTCTCGGACAACGGCAGCTGCTTTACGTCAGCCAGGCGCGGTACCCCAAGGGGCAGCTGGACGCCCACGCTGTTTGAGAACGAGCTGCTAGAGCACAGCATCGTCCTGCTCAACTCGCGTCCGCATCACCCCCAGACCAACGGCAAGTTGGAGAGGTGGTTCAGAACGCTTGAGAAGGAGCTGACGCACTTTGAGAAGGTAGACGAGTTCATCGAGTTCTACAACGAGCACAGGACGCACTGGTCGCTTGACATCAAGCGTGCAGAGACTCCCAGAATGGCGTTCCGGAGCCGGGAGGCCACAGAAGCGATCAGGAAAAGCGACCCCAAATGGATGGAGAAGGATACTAATGAGGGGCGGAACTAATTTTCATATGAAACAGATCCATCCAGCAGCCAAGTGAATAGTAAAAAATCGAGTAAAAACAGAAGCTGGACAGGAGGCACGATGCCTCAATATCAGGACAAAACAGCAAGCCTCATTTACTTTTCACTTGGCTGTCCAGCATTACGGTTATGGAGTGCAGATGTTATTTGGTACTGGAAGTACGGTGCAACTGTCTAGTGTAAAGCTTTCGTGGTGTAGCGGTAGCACAGTGTTGTGGATGTAAAAAATTACCATGGCCTAGCAGATGAATATCATACTTGATGGGTAATCGGCCTCATTGTGATGAATTTGTTCGTAATGATTCTGGATCTGGATCGATTACGCATAAAGTCTATTGTAAGTATGATCCTATTTTGTAGCATGCTCAATTCCATTTAGATGTTTTATCACGTTGTATCCCTTTTTGCTTACCTTATAGCCTGTCCTAATTGGCCGATCCTGCGTTATTGTTCTTTCAAGCAGTCCCAAGTCTGTAAGCCTCGTTATCGTGGTGTTCACAGATGCCCTGCTCTTGACAATTTTATTACTCATTACATATTGCGACACTGAATTGTAACCTATATTCTCGTTGTCTCGTATGTGTAAAAGTGTCTCATAGGTGCCTTTGGTCGCAAGTACACGCAATACCCTTCCAATACTATGTTTGTCTGCTGTCACAGTAAAAACTAATGTTAGCCCATCTCAAAAATTCTAAACTTAGATAACATATACTTACCTCAGTATTCATGATCCTATTTATAAGAGCCTAGCCGTTACAGTGAACTATTGATTGGTTTTGGTAAGGTGCCCATATGAGCAACATATGGGAGGTCTGCAAGTTCAGCGACGAGATTGTCTCAGGACATCTGGAGCTGCACAAGTTTGCAGTAGAGCTTCATGATGTAATATCAGGCAAGGCAGACCCAGTGTACCAAGATCCAGCCATATTTTTTGATAACACATACCTGACTACTCAGATGCGGAGTGTACTTAGGGATGTATTAATGAGAACAGAACGATCCATAGGAAAGCCAGTGACCGTGATTGATACAGGTTTTGGTGGCGGTAAGACACACACGTTAACTCTACTTTACCACATATTCTCCAATCCAGATCTAGGCTTTGAGTATGCCAAAAAATACGGCATCGATGGTGAGCTTGGCATCGAGTCGATCTCAGATGTCAGAGTTGTTGCAATTGATGGAAGGGATGTCAAGAAAAATACTCTGTGGGGGGAGATAGCTGACAAGCTTGGAAAATATGAGTCGGTACAGCAATATGACAAATCTCCAAAACCCATACATGATCTTGACATAATCAAGGCATTCTTTGACAGGCCTACACTGCTCATGATTGATGAGCTTCCCCACTATCTTAGCACCACACTTGCAGAAAGGATAGGAGATACTACAAAATCCAAGCTTACAGAAGATTTTCTTTATGCACTGATCAGTTCCGTATCATCTAGTAAGAACAGCGTGTTCATAATGACACTGACAGAGAAACAGCAGCTATACCGCAAGACCGTAGATCGTATAAAATCAACGATAGCGGAGACAGATACGGTCATAGAGGGATTAAAACAGACTCTCTCACGTCAGACCAACATAATCAATCCGGTTACAAAAGATGAGATTTATGACGTAATACGACAACGGCTGATCAGGGAAATAAACGAGGATGAAAAAAAGAACACCGTACAAGAATATCTGGATTATTACACGGATCAGGGATTGATAACCGATCCAAAGTTTCAAGACAGGCTGGAAAAATCCTACCCGTTACACCCGGAATTAATTGACATGCTGTACGAGAGGGTCTCAACCATATCAAAATTCAACCAGACAAGAGGAACCCTGAGACTTCTTGCACTAGTGCTAAATGACATATACGCGAACAGGAGAAATTGCCAGCTGGTCTCTGTGGGAGACATCAACTTTGAGTCAGCGCCTATTGTAGACGAGATTACCGCAAAGATAGACAGAAACGAGTTCAAAAAGATCATAGACACAGACTGTATAGAGCACGCAAGGGAGCTGGATCGTACAAAAAACATCAAGATAGTAGAACAGGTGGGCAAGACGATATACCTTCATTCACTGCATGAGACACCCAACAAGAAATCCGGCATTACCTCCAATCAGATAAAACTGGTCGTTGGAAGGCCAGGCATTGATTCGTCTCTTGTGGAAAAGGCCCTTTTGGACGACGTTAGAAAGTATTTTTGGTACATAAAAGAGAGCAACGGGCAGTTTTACTTTGTTGATGCGGTAAATGAGAATGCAATAATTGCCGAATATGCAAAAAACATAACGTCGCAAGAGATCGACGAGCAGGTTCGGGCGGAGCTTGTCACCCTTTCGAGGGGAATCTTCAAGCCCATAGTCTGGACAGATGACATCGAAGACGGCCAAAAGCTGAAACTGTACCTGTTTCACTATAGGGCAGGTAATGACATCAAGACAAAGATTGTACACATGCTAGGATATGCGAGGGACAACTCTGCGCGTAGGTATCAAAACACTATAGTGTTTGTTTATGCTGACGCTGGAAGAGTGTACCTGATAGAGAAATATGCCAGAGAGTTGGTGGCAATAAAAAAGAGCAAAAAAGACGAGCGGATAAAAGCAGACAAGACGTTTCTGCAAAACATCACGCAAAAAGAAGAGCAATCAAAAGGAAACCTAAGCAATGCGTGTCTTACATCCTACAACCACATCGGATATCCGAACGGCCCGGAACCAAGACTGGACGTGATGTCGCACGCAGATATGACCAGCAATACAATCGGGGAGATGGCAAGCGAGTTTTTGAGTAAAAAGGGCAAGATGATACCTGAGATTGGACGTGATGCCATAATAGTAGAGTCGTGCAAAAAAGTAGAAGACATTTACAACGAGTTTCTTTATGACAAACGTAAGAAGTTCCTACAAGACATGACATCGGTAAAACAGGCGGTGTCTGACGGGGTGAACGAGGGACTGTTTGGATATGCAAGCGAGCTTGAAAAGTTAGATGAGGGATACGTTGGCGAAATATCGAAAAAAGTTGACGTAGAGTTTTCAGGCTATGTAATACACAAGGATCATGTAAGGTCAAATTCCAAACTAGAACCTACAAATGGATCTGGCCTGCAGGAGACGGGAGATCCTGGGAATAGAGAAGATCAGCACCAATACAAAATCCCACTAAATACGATTGATAGCACTCTTGGTATCCTAGATATCCTAATCATAGGCGATTTTGCAAACATGCAAAAAAACATGAACGTGAAAGCACAGCTGGTAGGAAATACTGAAGTATCACTATCCAGCAAGCTGGGGGATGTTAATGCAGTAAAAAACATGATCAAGAGTTTCAAGTCATATAGTGAAGGCACCTTTGGTGGCCATCTAGAGTTGCGATCTGCTGACGACATATCCGAGAAGCTAGAGAAGCATGATCTGGTGTTTGAATGAGAATATACCACCACACACTGGAGAGAAGCAAGAGTCGAAAGTCAATCATCTTCAAGGTCCATGTGGATGACAGGTTTGGCAAACAGAGGATAAACCAGGCCCTACTGTCCGGTTGGCGCGCCAAACTTGCAGAAAAGCGCCTGTTTTTTGACAAGGATGACTGGGACGACGACGTTGCTCGAAAGTTTGTCGGAATTATGGTTCTAAAGATTGCCCGTGATGAGTATCAAGGGACACATTTTCTCAATAATGTGGATGCTGAGAGCAACATGGAGATTCATTTCTGGGCATACCAGTTTCTGTCAAACAAAAAGGCATCACACGCGTGGAAGATCCTAAACGGTGATATCCAGTGAAACACGCAGTAATAGAAGACTCCAACGTCGAGGTTATGGAGTTTTTTAATCGGGTTGGCAGGGCGTCGAAAAACGAGAAACAGGCCACGATTAGCCTCAATCAGATGATGTACTGGTGGACCCGCAAACCGCTTGTGGTCGGAAAGGCCATGGCACTGACAAGCCTGTTTGATAGGCTATCTGACGTGGAGCAGTTTTTGGGGCTTGACTCATCAAAGCCATACGATCACATTCCTGATACTGCCACGTTTGCAAAAAAACTTGGGGTTGACCCAAAAACAATTGGCATGTTAGATCCGTTTGCAGGTTCAGGCAATCTGATGTTTCCCGCCGTACAACTTGGCCTTGATGTTACTGCATCGGACTATAACCCGCTGGCATGGTTGATAGAAAAATGCGCGCTTGAATATCCTGCAAAACACGGTCGTAATTTGCATGAGGATTTTGTCAAATATGCCAACAAGGCATTGGAAGAGACTAAAAAAGCAGTGGGAAAGTATTTTCAAGATTCCTACCTCACATACCTGTGGTGTTGGTGCATACGATGTCCATACTGTTCACAGAGGTTTCCTCTTACAAACCACATGTATGTTGTGAAAACTGAAAAAAGAAAGATCGGCATACGGATAATTCCAAAAGACAAAGATTTTAGCACAAAGATAGTCAATAACATATCTAAAGAAGATGGCGACAAATACACGCAGAAAAGAGGCAAGGCTGTTTGCATATCATGTACCAACACAATACAATACGATGTAATTACAAAGGACATTACGGAACATAAGGATCGCGAGATAATTGCGATACAGGTTCAAAAGAAAAAAGGCAGGGATTATATCATTCCAACAGAAAAAGACAAAAAGACATATCGTGATGCCGTACAACACTTTAAGACAAAATATGATGAATTTGAAAAACAGAATCTAATACCCAAGGAAGAAGTTCTTGCAAGTCATAGAAAAAAAAATACTTTGTGGAACTATGGAATAACCACATGGGATCAGTACTTTGATGAGCGTCAGATGCTTGTACTGTGTACCTTTATGCAAAACATCAAAAAAACATGCGACGGCATTCCAGACAAGTCATACCGCAAAGTAATTTCCGCATATCTTGCATTTATTCTAGCCAAGCGTGTTGACAATGCAGGGTTTGGTGTTGTTTGGAGTTCAGGACGAGAGATGCCAGCACATCTACTGTCTATGCGTCGACCTAGCATTTCTTATAATTTTGCTGAATCAAATCCATTTGAAAAAATAAGTGGCAGTATTACAAACATAATCAGATCCATATATCATGCTATAGAATTCACAAAAAGATTACACAATGTAGCAATATGCAAAAATCAATCTATCACAAAAACATCAAAAAAACAATACGATGTTATAATTACAGATCCTCCATATGGAGATGATGTTCAATATGGGGAACTATCAGAGTTTTTTTACGTGTGGATTCACAAGGTACTCTGTCAATATTATGATCTGCCGACGCGCATTCCACTCGATGAAGATTACTGTGAGAGCCAGGGGCGTTTTAGCAGCAAGGAAAAGGCAAAAAAATTCTTTGGCGCTGGGCTCGAAAAATCATTTAGGGCAATAAATGCAAGACTCAAAGACGATGGACTGGCAGTAATCCTTTTTGCCCATTCAAGCACGGAGACATGGAACCAATTTCTCGCGGCAATACAGGAGGCAAAACTGCGGATAGTATCAAGCTATGCAATACATACAGAAATGTCAACAAACGTAATTGCCCAGAACAAGGCATCATTCATGTCATCCATAATGGTAACGTGCAGAAAGATAATCGGGGAATCAGTACAGTACTTTGAGGATCTGATACCTGAGATAGACGATGGCGTGAAAAAGATACTGGACGGCATTTCAGAGCAAAGACTTTTGACACTGTCCATAACCGACCTGCTGGTTATGGTGTATGGAAAAGTGCTAGAGGTATCAACCCAGCACACGGTTCTGAAGAGCTATGCAAAAGACTTTGCACCAGACTTTGAGATGCTCATAAAAGACGCCCGCAGTACGATCATTAAGCAGCTTGTAGTCAAACTATTAAAAAAACAGCCGGATATCGTGGGATCCCGAATGGCGTTTTACATAATCAACAAGGTGTTCAACAACGGTAAAGTTTCAGCCGACGATGCGCTGAAAATAGCACAGGCATACAACACAAGCCTTGCCGAGCTAAGCAGCGATGGAGTAATAACACAAAACAAGGGAGTAGCACGCCTTCAAAGCCTAAAGCAAGACATGGACTACGAGCCAGAAACAATTGATCCGCAGAACCTGCACCAGCAGCTGTGCTATCTTGCATCACACGAGTCAGACATGGCCGAGTTACTGCACCACGACAACATACTGGAAAACGATCTAAAGCCCATTGTGAGCCTCTTGCTCAAAAACTACAATATGAAGAGAAATCAGGGATACAATCCAACTCCTGATGACAGTGAGGAGATCCAGATACTGACCACCATGGCAGATCATATGGGGATAGCAGTAGAGCAAGATTCCCACTACAGAGGAAAGGGGGCCAGAACCAAAAAGGCGAGGGCTAAAAAGAGCATGGGAGACGAGAACCAGTCTCGTTTGGAGAAATGGAAGTAGGCAGCAGCGTGAGAACCCCGGACGGCACGGGCACAATCACCGGCATGGACGCCCGATCGGCCAAGGTTCAGACTGGCACGGGTTCCAAGTGGTATGAGCTTGATACCTTGGACATGATATATGACCCGATTGCAAAGATGTGCAAAAAGCAGATCGATGACTGCCTCCAGTTTGCCACGGGGATTGATGCGCACCGCCTCTACACAGAATACCGGTTCAATCCGTATGTCCTTGCAGCATCAACCAAGATCAAGATATTCCCCCACCAGATAAACGAGGTGATGTGGGGGCTTGAGAACCCTAGAATAATGATTGCCGACGAGGTGGGGCTTGGAAAGACGATAATTGCAGCGTTGATCGTGTCGGAGCTCCGCGCACGCGGCACTGCAAAGCGCCTTCTTTTTGTGGTTCCAAAGTCCCTGCAGATAAAATGGAAGATTGAGCTTGAGCAAAGATTTGACATTCCAACCAAGATACTGAATTCAGAATATGTGAAGAACAATCCAGAACCGTTTGAAGGCGAGTTTTCATTTGTAGCATCAATGGACTATCTAAAACAGGAACACATCATATCCAGGCTCAATGAAGAGATTGATGTGGTGGTGGTAGACGAGGCTCACAAAATGAAAAAGGGCACATCCAGGCTGAAGCTGGGAGAGCATCTTGCGTCAAAAACAGACACCATGATACTTCTTACCGCAACCCCGCACGACGGTCGCGACGAGGACTTTATGGCCCGCATGAACATGCTGGACAGCTTTGTATCTGACATACGAACCGCCTCGTACCTGTGGACGCGTACCACAAAGGAGGACGTAGTAGACATCGAAGGAAAGAAGGTGTTTCCCGACAGGACAAGCAAGACAGTAGACATTGCGCTACTAAACAAGGAGCGCGACGTGATCAAGTTGCTGGAGGGGTACTTTGATCACATACAGTCAAACGTAAAGACGCCACGTGAGGAGAACATGATCAGGTTCCTTAGGCACATATACCGAAAAAGGGCCAGCTCGTCACTGCACTCACTGGGAATATCCCTAAGGCGCAGAATAGACAAGCTTGGCACAGCAGATACCGACATAGAAAGCGCACTGACCAAGCTGGACTATGACTATAGCGAGGACATAGAATTTGAGGACATTGAAGGGTATGAGGGATTCACCATATCCGACGTGGAACGTGAAAAGGAGATGTTGACAGAAATCACAAAGCATCTGGAGCAGATTGGTTGTGATTCCAAGCTGGATCATCTGAGGCGGTTCATCAAGACGCTAAAGGAGGACAGGCCGGATGCAAAACTGGTACTCTTTACAGAATACCGCGACACGCTGGACTATCTTGCGGCATCTCTTGATTATGAGATTGGAAAGATAGACGGTACCATGTCGATAACAGAGCGTCAAGACGAGCTTGAAAAATTCAAAAAATCAGACGGGTACGAAGTCATGCTGTGCACAGATGCGGCGGGGGAGGGAATAGACATGCAGTTTTGTAACGTGGAGATAAACTATGATCTCCCGTGGAACCCAAACAGGCTTGAGCAAAGGATGGGCAGAATACACAGGATAGGACAGGATCAGAATGTCTTTTATTACAATTTTGTGGTAGATTCCAAATCAAGCATTGACGGATACATAATGCAAAAACTGCTTGAAAAAATCGAGCAGATAAAGGCGGCGATGGGCGACAAGGTGTATGACGTAGTGGGCTCGCTCATAGGATCAGAGGAATTTGGAAGGTACTATGACGAGCTGCGTAAGATACCGAGGGACCAATGGGAGCCGAAGATTGCTGTCCTGATGTCCGCAATAGAGGCCATGCGGTACGATGTTTTGGAGAAGAGGAAGATGCTGCTGGAGGGAAACAGGCTTGATTCTACAAAGCTTGAAGACATACAAAAGATACGCAATACTGCCATAGTAATAGACGAGGTAAAGCGGTTTTTGCAGGTGTTTGTAGAGACAAATGGGGGGAGGATGAACCGCATTGACTCTGACAAGGAGCTATACAGCATACGCCTTTCTGAGAGGCATTCAAAGGAGCTTGGATTAGGCGAGATCGTCGGGACCTTTGACGGAACAACTGCAGAAAAAGAGTCATACGAGTACCTTGCGCTTGGAAACCACAGCATAGAAAAGATACTGAGAAAGGCAGCATCAGATCATGTTGCATCACTTGGACACGAGAGCCAGGAAGGAGTATTGTGCATATACAAGATAACCATAACCGACGGCCAGGCAAAACAAAGGGACTCCAAGATAATTGCGATATTTGAGCAATCCGACGGCGTCATATATCAGGTTGATGAGAGAAGCGTGTGGACATACAAACAGTCAGATAGAGAGGTCAACATAGATTTTGCCACAAGTGCAAGCAAACGAATAGAGACGATTGCATCCAGCATGGCACAGAAACAAAAAGAGTCCATAGATCGCAAATTAAGAGAGATCAAAAAGAAGACCAAAACTGCACGTAACGGATACTATGCAAAAAAGATAAGCGATATAAAAGTGAGAATGGGCGAGCTGCAACAAAACGACGACGGGCCTCATGTTGAAAGAATAATAGATGAACGCAAAAGAAAAATAAAGACACTAGAAAAGCAGGCGGATATCGAGTACCAAAAACTGGACAGGCAATTTAATACCGCCACCAGGATAGACCTGATTGGAATTGCACAGGTGACTGCAGATGATGGCGCAGACATTCGCATACGCATAGACGAAGCTGGAATGAAGGCAGTCCTTGAATCGGAAAGAAAAAGGGCACCAGACGAGCATGCCGTAAAACAGCTTGAGGACTGCTCCAAGAAAAACTGCGGGTATGACGTAGTATCATTTGACAGAAAAATAGAGGTAAAATCGCACAAAAAGTCCGGCAGCATAATGCTGACTGACCACGAATGGAAGACGGCAGAAAGGTTGCAGGATGAATACTGGCTTTACGTGGTAGAATACGTATTTGAAAATCCACACATAACGGCGATACAAAACCCGGCATCGAAATTCCACGGCCACATAGAAAAAATTCCAGCCAAGCAGTTCAGATGGGTGATCCATGACTGGAAAGAGAGATCTACCTAGAGTCAGGTTTTGATCCGGTAACAAAATGTGCTACTGTTATCCAACTCTGCGGATCATCTGGATTATTTTTAAAGTACTTTTCAAACGATAAAAAGATTCTATCATCCGTTTATTTTTTGGATTTTCTGCTGTATAGAAATAGCAAAAGACGACATGGATCCTCGTAGGAAAGACTCGGGTTAATTACAGATCACTTCTCTGCACATGAGAGTGTTTTTCACATCAGTTCGGTTACTTGATTCTGCTGCCAAACGCTCTCAGCATAGCATCAAGGCCGGCAATCCTGCCTTCCAGATACTTGATCCTTTCATCCGGCGGCAGGTATCTTGCATGCTCTTGCACGCCCTTGAGATACCTGGCAAACGACCTGTCAAACGTCCTGTCCGTCATTTTGATCCCCTTGCACAGATTCTGCAGGTTCAGGCCATCAAGCTCGGACTTTTTGCCCAAGAACAGCTGGGACTTGCCTGCCAGAAAATACAGATATTCCGTCCCGTGGTTTGTCCTGACTACGATCCCCATGCCTGTGTATTGTTAGCGTACAAATCATTAAATAAGCGTATGTGTATTCTAAGAATACACAAAATGACATGCCAGAAACACCCCAAAGGACAAATAGATCTCAAACCATATCAAGGCAATGAAGTCGCCGAGAGGCTGACCGATATGGGAAAAAACAAGCTTGCTACAAGAAAAGACACTGTCAAAAAACAGGCAAAGGCAACGCGGCTGCTGGCACATCCTGACGTGCGGAGGTGGTACGACAACCTTGCGCGCGGGAGCGTGCTTACGGCAAACAACTCGCTACGATGCATTGACAAGTTCTGCGAGACACACAGCATGTCTCCGGCCGAGCTGGCAGATCTCGGAGTAAGGGATCTGAGGGCAGTCACGGACCTCATCGAGGATCACGTCACCATGATGGAGTCCGAGAACTACTCGTCAGGATACGTGACCCTGACCGTCCAGATCATAAAGTCCTGGCTGAGGCACTCTGACGTGGTGATCAAGCGCAGGATAAAGGTGACCCCCAACAGGAACCAGAAGACAATCCAGGGCGAGCGCGTTCCAAACGCGCAGGAAATGTCCGAGATATACGGCCGCGCGGGACTGCGGGAGTCAGTCATAATATCCCTGATGAGCAAGTCCGGGCTGAGGCCTGAGACCATAGGCAACCATGACGGCACGGACGGGCTGTGCATGAGCGATCTTCCGGACGTGGTGATACACCAGGGAACGGCAAAGTGCATAAGGACGCCGTGCATGGTGACTGTAAGGGGCACGCTGTCAAAGGCACGCCACCAGTACTTTACGTTCATGACTGCGTCTGCAACCAGGAACCTCACGGCATACCTCAATGACAGGCTCGCCCACGGGGAGCCGCTGCACGGGAGCTCGCCGGTGGTGGCGCCGGATCACGTCCACAAGACGAATCGGGGCCGCAACAGGGACAAGAAATTCCTCATCACGACACAGGTAAGCCACCTGGTGCGCAAGACGTTCAGGCCGAGGTTCACGTGGAGGCCCTACGTACTGCGCGCGTACTTTGATACGCAGCTGCTGATTGCCGAGTCCAGGGGAAGGATTGCGCATGACTTTCGCGTCTTCTTTATGGGGCACAGGGGAAGCATGGAGGCGCGATACACCACGAACAAGGGCGTGCTGCCAGACGTCCTGCTAGACGAGATGCGGGACGCATTCGGACGATCCGAGGAGCACCTGGACCAGGCAGAAGCAGATCCTACACTGGAACAAAAGCAGGAGGCGCTGCGGATGATAGAGGGGGCCACACCGGATCAGCTCGGGCGCGTGCTAGAGGCACTGCAGACGGTGCCGGCAATACGCGCCGGGGCAGATCGTGGCAGATAGCGAGGATGCGGAGAGGCTCATTGCCGACGGCTGCACGTTTGTCGGCGTCCTGCCAAACGCCAGGGTGGTTCTTCAAAGAAGGGATATGTGAGACCGCAGTGGCGCGACATACCCTTATATTTTGGGTTCAAAGGTCGGTAATAATTGGCACGCAGAAAGGGTCGAGTAAAAGACAAGTGGCGAGAAAAACGCTGGATTACAGCAAGTGCCCCTGACTCATTTAACAACATCCCAATCGGCTATGTTCCAATTACTGATGATGAAAATGCCTCAGGCAGGGTTTTGGAAGTTACACTGTACGACATTCTCAAGGGAGATCCCTCGCAGCACCAATACAAAATTTATTTTCAAGTTGACAAAGTAAACGGAGATAAGGCATCAACAATTTTCAAACGATTCGAGTATTCCAAGGAGTTTTTGAGAAGCTTGGTCAGACGCGGTTCGTCAAAAATCAATTTCATCACAGACGTAAAAACAAAAGACGGCTACATCTTTAGAATCAAGATCATTGCACTGACTCACAGACAGCTTAACACGTCCAGAAAGCACGCCTTGAGACTAATTGCCAGAAGAGTAATCGACAAGACGGTTCCGGAAATGACCATTGATCAATTCGTGCAAACGGCATGCTATGGCAAAATCAATTCTGACATAATGGCAGCATTCAAGAAGGTCATCAAAGTCAGACACGTTGGCCTTGAGAAAGTAAAACTAATCAGAACAGCAGAAAAAGAAACAATATTACTGGAAGCATAAATTTCAAGAATTGCCTCAAATTAATGACCGATAGAATCGAAATTACAATGGATGTAATCGTACATGCAACAGAGGATGCCAAAAAAATTTTTCTGGCATTTGAAGAAATGTTGGGACTAGACGAAGGCGATTTTAGCATTCAAAAAACAACAGGGCATTTTGATAACCCGATAATCATCTTAAATTCAAAAATTGTAAAAAAACAGGCTCAAAACCTGATCAAAAGAATCCTAGGCAGACTGTCAAAAGAGCAAATTGATCAAATGATCAATGAAATCGAAGAAAGGACAGTTGACTCAAGATTTCATATGAGACTGGGAAAGCAGGAGATGCTAAAGGGGAACTTAGAGCTTGTTGAAAAAGATCCGATAAAAATCAAAATCCACACTCCTGTATACGACAAAAAAGAGACGGTCAAAACTTTCACTGAAATTTTTCAAAAAAAAGCCACCTATATTAAATAGGAACAAGTGAAAATTCTCCACGGGGATGAGGAAATAATAGCCGCTCCAGTCTGAGCGAAAGCCTTGAAGACGCCGCGACGAACCGACCCTGTCTTGAATCGATCACCAAACAACACTGCTGAGCGTTTCAGCGACTTTTTTGGATCATGGCATTATTTTAAATACGGATAGACGAACCTCACTATCGTGGTAGCGGCAGCAGATTACGATGTTATAGTTGCAGGCGGAGGTTTGGCAGGAACTATTGCCGCACAAGCAGTTGCCCATTGCACAAATCAAAATGCCAAAATCCTGGTTGTTGACAGAAATCCGGAATTTCTTCCAGGCAGAAAATCTCTGGCCGGATGGGTGTGTGGCGATGCCTGCTCAAAGGAGGCAGTTGACTTTATGAAAAGCAGAATCAAAGTCGAGTGGACAAAACCGGAGATCGAACACGATGTAAAGGGTGTCATGGCATTCTCGCCAGACAAGGAAACTGCCATTCCGTTTGATGGCGACGGATACATGTTAAATCGCCAAAAGCTTCCAGAGATTCAAAATGAAAGATGTAAAAAAATGGGAATTGAATTTGAATATGAGATCAACCTTACTGGCTTGATCTATGAGGGACAACAGGCAGTAGGCGTTCAAGGCAACGATAAAAACAGCCAGCCATACAAAAAGACCGCAAAAATCGTAATTGACGCGACCGGAGTCACATCGATGCTCAGAAACACACTCAAAAATTCTACAAAGGTTGAAAAGAGAATTGACAGGCGGGATCTGGAATCCACAGGCAGATACATCATGTATTTTGATCCCGCAAAAAAAGATCTTGCCGAATTTGATCCGGACTATTGCATTATTCACCTGGATCAGGACATTGCGCCAGGCGGATACGGGTGGGTCTTTCCCAAGGCAGATGACAAGGTAAACATCGGACTTGGCGTTGAAAAATCCCTCTTGGAGAGAAGAAACCAAAGACTGGGCAAGAAGGACAACGTTGAATCGCTGATGAAGGAATATCTTAAAAGAAATACCGTAATTAAAAACGCAAAATTGTCCGAAGATCCAGAAGACATCAACAACAATTCGGGAATCTTCCAGGTGTCTGTAAGAAGGCAAAATGACTGCATGGTTTCAGGCGGATACGTGATGGTTGGGGATTCGGCCTGGATGCCAAAACCAATTGACGCCGGCGGGATTGGGCCTGCATTAATTGCCGGAACAATTCTTGGGGGCAATGTTGCCCAGGCACTTGAGGCAAACGATGTCTCTGAAGCAGGATTATGGAAATACAATCTTGATTTTATTGAAGAGTACGGGTACAAGACTGCGGGACTTGAACTGTTCAGAAGACTTGTCCAGCAAATGACAAATGATCAAATCAGCTATGGAATGAAGCACTTTCTGGGAAACATGGACGTTGAGGCGATAAGCAAGGGCGAACATCCGGATTTTTCAGGGTTGGGAAAACTTGGAATGATTATCAGGGGCGCAATGAACAAAACGGTCGCAGACGGCTTACGATTTACCTCAAAAGAAAACCAATGGCTGGTAGGACACTACAATAACTACCCTGAGGATCCCTCTGGATTTGACGAATGGAACAGGACGCTGCACAAGAGAATGGATGCGGCATTTGAAAAGGTAGAGGCATTCGGAAAGTAACAGGATCTAATGTTAAATATTGTTGAAATCCATGAAAACATGCTTTGGAAAAGGTGGCATCATATCTTGATTGGAACAACTCGATTGGAATTCTCAACAAGGCATACGAGTCTGGCCTGTTCGTGCTTATCATAGGCCCAAAAGGGACAGGAAAGACCTCGCTAGTAAGGGACTTTGCCAAAAGCAAGAATGTGAATCTGGAATCCATAAATTTCAGCCTCAGAACAAGGGAGAGCCACCTGATTGGCACAAAAACCCTCAATGAGGGAACCGTAAGCTTTGATGAGGGCCTGCTGACAAAATCAATGAGGGAAGGGGGCCTGCTATATCTTGATGAGATAAATTCCGCAGAGGCAGACGTCCTGCTTAGGCTAGACGAGGCATTAGATGACAGAAGACAGATTGTGTTAAAAGAATCTACAGGAGAAGTCGTAAGGGCAAAAGAGAATTGGTTTGTTGTGGCAACAATCAATCCGTTGACACATAGCGGAACCAAGGAATTGCCGCCGCAACTGTTGAGCAGGTTTCCTGTAAGAATCAGACTGGAATATCCTCCTCAAGGCGTTGAATTGGAGATTGTAAAAAAGCATGTATCAGACCATGAATCAGAAATCACCCAGGCAATAAAACTTGCAAACACCCTCAGACAGGCTGCCGCAGTTGAAGAGCTGTTTTATTCGCCCAGCTTGAGGGAGACGATCGCTTTTGGAAAATTATTAAAAGAAGGAATGCCTGCAAGGGAGGCAGCAATGTTTGTTTTTGGAAACGTCTACACGCAATGGGGAAACATCGAGTATCAAAAGGTAAGCGACATTATCACATCAATGTTTGGAGACTAGATGCAGCAAATCCAGCTCAAAAACGACTCCCTGGTGGAAATTGCCACATTCCTTGTCAGAAGATGGTCTGAATCAGACAAAATGATAGTTGAAATTTCAGACAAAGTTGAGACAAGAACGAGACTGAAAGAAAACAAGGTCATCCTGACCCCCCTTGAAAAAAGGATGGGCGATGATTTTCAAAAGTACAGGCAGTTTCGAACGTCATTGTGGTACGAGGCAATGCGCGTAAAGCACTGTGAAAAAATTCTCAGCAACGATCACGCCTTTGGCTTTATTCTCAACGCGATGGAGACTCAAAGGATAGAGCATCTGGGGAGGGAGATCTGGAGGGGAATGGACGATGAGATTGTCTTCAATTACGCCTACATGCTGGTTTCAAGGCCTCAGTTACACACAGTGTATGGAAAGGCAAGGATTGTCGAGGCGTTTTACCAGTATTTTATGTTTGGAGCGATAAAGGGAGAGATACAGCCCAGTCATTTTGAGAGAATCAAAAAGGCATCTGCACTTGCCAAAAAAATTGTCAAAAGGGCCATAAAAGAAAAGCAGGGCACAGAATGGCTTGAAAAAAACGTAAGCGGGATTGTAAGAATCTTGGACATTGACTCGCTGCTGACAATTCCAGTCTCGCTTCCATTCATGAAAGCTGGAATGGCGTTGACAGAGGAAGAACTGCGCAGGACTCTGAGGGTAATCTCCAAGAACAGGGAGGGAGACTTTGGAGGCGTTGCCGATGCAAGCGCAGTTTTGAGGGGAGACGACGTAATTGACGAATACAGGGTACTGCTAGACGAAAACAGAAAAACCAAAAACAAGGGACTTGCCGCCGAACCAATCGGAATTCAAACTCCTGCCACAAAGGGAGTAGACGAAACGACAATCTATGATCTGAATCTGATAAACGGACTGAAAACCAAATTCAAAGAGTGGAAGTCAGGATGGAGAGAACAGCATCTTCGTTCAGGCGATGAGTTTGACGAAGAAAGCTACATTGAGGGACACGAGCCGTTCTTTGCTGACATAAAAAAATCAATCAAGACCAGGATTGTGATTTTGCTGGATCATTCGTCAAGCATCGCATCTAATGCACTCGAATACAAAAAGGCAACGTTGGCTTTGTGCGAAGTATTGTCGTTTCTGAAGGTCAGATTTGCAGTTTACGCATTTAGTACGCAGAACAGGGCAGTGGTGTGCTGGTCCATAAAGCCGGACAACGTCAAGTGGAACAACGTTTCTGCAAAAAGGCTTGCACAAGTGGTGGCAAATGGCTCGACCCCGTTGGCAGAAGTTTATGACAAGATGTTTCCTGTATTGCAGGCCAAAAGACCGGATATCTTCCTGACTCTCACAGATGGAGAGCCGTCTGATCCGGATGCAGTCAGAGTTATGACCAAGTCCCTCAAGGGATTGGGCATAAGCATGGTTGCATTGGGACTGGGGCCAAACACGCTTCGAGCAACAGCGATTGCAAATAATCTCAGACATCTTGGATATGAAAAAACAATGGCCGTAAGCAGGCTCAATGACATTCCAAGCAAGGTAATGAGCATTTTAGAGGCATAGATTCAGAATAATCCCATCATAAGATATTTTATGAGCAAGGATTCAACTGCATCTGGGAGACAATGTCAGAAGTCATAGACAGCTCATTATTGGAAAAATTTGAACAGAAAGTCTGGAACAAGATCCCTCATCGCGAGGGCGGGCAGATAGTAAACGCAACACCCCTAGTCGATCTTACGCAGGATTTCAAAGAATGCGCAAAAAGCGTCTTCAAGGTCGATCTGGACAATCGGGATTTGAAAGTCTATGGAAAGTTTGACTCGGAATTGCTTGGCGGCTCCATCAAAGCAAGAGCTGCATCCCACATCATCCATGAGGCAATAAAGTCTGGAAAATGCAGCGGAAAGCGGGTAGTGATTGAGGCGACTTCTGGAAACTTTGGAATCGCACTCGGACTGCTGTCAAAACTCGGGGTAACCGTAGTTGCACTAGTCTCAAGAAAGCTCCAGGAGGGTGTTTTCAAAGAGCTAAGAAACCAAGGCATTCGAATCATGGATATGGATATGGATATCTGCCCTGCTCCGGGAATGGAAGACAAAGTAGACAAGCTGGCTGCAAAGGCAACTGCTGCAAATGTCCGTTCACAATTAGCCGAGATGGGTTTTGATCCCAGAGTCTTTGACAGAAACACCGGCAAGATTGAAGCATTGCTAGCCAAGCAGGACATTATCAATTTGGCAAGTTTCCTTGCAGAAATTTACGATATGTTCTGTCCAAAGCAGTATGATAACGAACTGAACATTGAGATCCACAATACTGTGACTGCCCCAGAAATTGATCAGCAACTGCATGAAAACGGGGATTCGTTGGAAGACTATGATCTGGTTTGTTCCTTTGGAACCGGCGGAACATCCGGCGGTCTGGGCAAGTACATGTCTGAAAAATACGGCAAAAAAGCAGTCCACGTCGTTTTTCCTCCCAATGGCCAAGATGTGGCAGGAATTAGAACTCATTCCAAAGCAGAGGGCCTGACGTTGTACGACCCAGAGGCATACGCTGCCGAGCATGCCGTTGACTTTGAGAAGGCAAAATTCCTTTTGAAGTTCTTTGTTGAGAAGGGATACGATATTGGCGAGAGCACGGCACTTGAACTGTATTCGGCATTAGAGATGGCAGGTGCAGGACTGGGCTCAAAATTTGTCATCATGGTAGCTGACGGAATTGAAAAATACAGAAAGAACCTTGAGCAAATATCCCAAGACAAGCTTCCTATGAGGATTTCATTGGAGGATGCAGCATCGGTTGCAAAGGAATATGACAGAATAGTCTGGGTCCATACACAGTATGCCCCAAAGGAAGAAGGAATTGAGATGATTGCAAAATCATTAGGCGTTGACAGGTCAAAAATCGCAGTTCCAAAGGCAGGCACAATCAGCAGACTGCTATCCACGCAAGAAATTCCAGAAGAACTGGGAAAAGAATTTGACGGCTCTCATGGAAAATCACTACTGGTATGCATGGCTGGAAACACCTCTTTTATGGCCGCGCAAGTACTTGCAAGCAAAGGAATTGTCACTCAAAGTCTGAATGGCGGAATTACTGACTTGCCTGAGGGCAGGGGCAAGAACCCTGGCCAATATATCCGGGCAGCCGGGGAATAGCGGTTTGAAATGCCTTTCAGTCTCGCAGCCATTTGCCAGTCTCATCATTTCAGGCAAGAAAACCATCGAACTGAGAAAATGGAATACCGGTTTTAGAGGCGAATTTCTGATTCATGCCCCGTTAAAAATCCGGGCAAAGGACTGCAAGCGGCTAAAAATTGACCACGGGCTGGTTACAGGGGCCATAGTGGGAAAGGCAGAGCTGTATGGCGTAAAAAAATACAGTTCAAAAAAGGAGGTAAGCGATGACAAGCAGTTTCATTTTGCTGGAAAAAAATTCCAAGACAACCCGTATGGGTTCATGCTGAAAAATTCCAAGGCATTTAGAATTCCGATTCCATGGAAGGGCCAGTTGGGCTTTTTTGATGTGGACTTGCCTAGAACAAAAACCAAGAACAAGGAGGAGGAGATTGTTTCTGACATCATCGATGAGGAATATCGATATCAATGGATTGGCCGCCATTAGAATCCTGTCTTTGGGAAAATTGTGTCTAGTATATATAAAGGGACTATTTAAAGTCCCTCGTCGTGCCTCAAACAAAGCCAATTGTCAGCGTCGAGAATGTTGTTGCATCAGCATCTGTTGAGCAAAAAATCGATCTAAATGAGATTATTAAAAAATTTCCAGATACGGAATATCACCCCGAACAATTTCCGGGACTCGTGTTTAGATTAAAGACGCCGAGAACCGCAACACTGATTTTTAGAACCGGCAAGATGGTTTGCACCGGCGCAAAGTCCGAGGAGATGGCAGTCAAGGCCGTAAACACAGTGGTTCAAAAACTAAGAAAGGGAAAAATCAAGATCAAAAATGACGCGGTAATCACCGTGCAAAATATTGTCGCTGCAATCAATCTGGGAGGAAAGATCCATTTGGAAAAGGCAGCTAGAACACTGCCAAGAAGCATGTACGAACCAGAACAGTTTCCAGGCCTGATTCACAGAATGCTGGATCCCAAGACCGTGATCCTGTTGTTTGCATCAGGAAAGCTGGTATGTACAGGCGCCAAAAAGGAATCAGACGTATATCGTTCAGTACACAACCTGCATTCCCTGTTAGAAGAGAAAAGCTTGATGATCTACGATCAGTAAACCAGTGCCTGCAGTTTGCTGAAGAAAAAAAGGAAGGAAGGAAGGAAGGAAAAAGAAGCTGACTACTGGATCAGTCTGATCAGCCGGCATTGATTCCTTTGCAGAACCGTCAAATCAACTGCGTCTTGCAGGGAATTTTCAAACGTATCAGGATGCACCCAAAGCAAAAAAAGTACGGAGTCAGGTCCCCCGTAAAATCAGGCGTGAACGGGAGTTGGATGAATGCTTTGCGACTAGAAAGTTGAGGATGTGATGTTGTGCAAAAAAAAAACACACACATGCTAGATCGATGGCAGATGGAAAAGACCATGATGGATATCTTATTTTATTTTATAAAAGGAAAGTTATGGGGGAAGTGATCCTGGCAGACAAATCTGCAAAGATGTCATCATGCTGATCTTGATTTCACAAGCCGTTTTATGGTTCAGAAAAAATTGACAAGTACGTGGCAGACAATCAGGCCCTGGATTTGACTGATGCGTTTTATAAAAGAGGCGAGTCAGGCAAAACGAGTCTGGCTGCCGACAAATTTTTCAAAAAAATCCAAAGGCAAAACGCCAAATTTTTGATGAATCCGAGCCACCGGAGGCATGGATGATGTGCTGGGGAATCTTGCCATTCACGGCATGGTTGCTGCCTCTGGAGGAACAGATGCTGACTGGCTGATATGGAGCATAACTGAGAACCTGCAATTCTGGAATTCAAAGGATTTTGCAACGATAAAACCAACATCCATTAGGGCAAATTACTGCATATGGAAAAACTGCATGAGAAACTAAACCTTGCAACAAAATGCCATCCATGCGTTGTTGGATGCGACGAAACTGATCCTTGAAATTTGATGGAACATCATGATGGCTGTTATTTGAAGCGAGTCATCAGAAAACAGTCGCCGTCCCAAAAAATGCCGATGATGCTTACGGAGAAGGCTCGGCAAAACAAAACATGTTGCTTGTTGTTTACAGGGAACAATGGAGAAAATCGGTGTGGAAAAATTGAGACTTGGTGGATTTGTGTGCGGAAGGGGGTGGGGGGAATTTGATTAGGATGCTGTAAATGTAAAACTAGCCGTTTTGGTCTCTCTTCCATTATCGACGATTAACGAATAATTTCCGGATTCTTCCCAGCCAGAACCGCCTGCAATTGCAAGGGTTGAATAACTGCCATTGCTCTTTATTGGAACTTGTTCTGCCCAAACTATCTGGCCGTCGTGATTTACTATGTAGAGACTTGCAGTACCTGATATTTCAGAGTTCCCGCTAATTGAGATAAGATCTTTTGCATCATAGGATTTCAAGTCCGATCTTATTGACAACGAAACATCGACTGGCGCAACAGGATCATCACCATCTGGAGAAAAACCAGCCAATATTCCACCATAAGCTGCCGCTGCCACAACTGCAATAATGACGACTAGTGCTGTACCGCCAACTCCGATCATGATTTTGGATTTTTTTTGGATTCGAGATGTAATTTTGGGTGGCAGAGCTTGGAGCGTCTGTGTATGCTGAACAACTACAGGCTCTGGAATCACCACGTCTGGAACCGTTTCTTCTTTTTCTTTATCTTTTGGTGGAATTTCAAAGAGTTCGACCGGTGGTTTTCTGCCAAGATGTTTTTCTGCCAATTTTCTAACATAATTTCTTTCAAAATTGCTTATGACCTCGTCATTTTGACATGCCCTGAGGATCTGCTTGAGAATCCTGTCGTCTCCGAAATCTTTGTCTAAAAGAGCCTTTACGTCATCATGTAAGGATTCCTCCATGCTTATTTACCTGTCAAATGATTATTTATGAATACTTGTTTAACATTTCGAGGAACTTTTTTGTCTGCCGTCCACAAACCGGTTCTGCCAAAACATGATGCAAAGATCCGATGCGTGGTGTGGAAGAGGAAAAACATGCCTAGTTTGACGGCGGTGACGGTGACAAATGATCTATCTGCCTGCATCTTTTGCAAGACGTTCTGGCTCGGCCTTTTTTTTGATTAATCCGTTTTTACGCAGATCGCTTTTCTGCCATGCTGTTATCGTCATACGTGGCAATGCGCAATACCCTGGCATCCGTACGAGTTTACCCCTCCCCTAAGATACGACGTGGCAGGCGTGATCATAAAGGCCCCCACTAGCAGTGCCATCTGGGGGGGGGTAAACTCCTACCTGGCATCCAAAATAAAACATTATATACTTGGTACCTTAATGTACGGTAGGAGAAAAGTAAATTGCCAAAAGCCGGATTCAAATCAATCACTGTTTCTGAAATTGTTTATGATAAATTCCACGAAGTCTATCAAAAGAGCAAGGAAGATCTGGCAATGAGGGGTGTCAACAGTTTCTCCGGCTATGTCACCTACATGTTGGAAGAGATGATGCAAAAGGACAAGACCTTTGCAAGATATGCTCCAAAGATTGAAAAAATTTCAGTGGATGATGATCGAATAATTCTAAAGGACAACATCAAAAACAGGATTGTCGAAGTCGCAGTTCAGAAAGGAGAATTATTTTGTCAGCTGTGTGAAGAAAAAGACTGCGTACATGTTGGTTTTGTATGGTCCATTCCAAAAGTTTACGAAGTCCTCAACGCTAGAGGAATCAAACATCCAAAATGAGTCCGGTGGAGGAGGTGGGATTTGAACCCACGAACTCCTGAGAGACAGGATCACCCATTATTTGATCTTAAGTCCTGCATGTCCAAAAGCACGGAGTGCTTACTTTGGCCAGGCTTGATTACTCCTCCAAAATGATAAAAATCCGTGTGAAATTTAACAGTTTAGAGTTCTTGCCAAAATAATGAAGAATTATAAGGATTTTCCACAGGATTAACTTGTGCTTCGATAGCTCAGCCTGGTAGAGCGTTACCTTGGTAAGGTAAAGGTCACGGGTCCGGATCCCGTTCGAAGCTTTTTAATTTCTAAAGGGCAGTTTTAAAGTTTGTATTTAAGCAGTTTTTGACTAGGAAAAAATTAGTTCAAGATCAATTTTTTTTGTGTTTCAAAGTGTTAAAAAACTACGTGATACTAGTCATTGAAGCAAGTATATTCCCAAGTATCGGCAGCCGTCCCCCCAAAACCATTTGTCAAGTGGGCCGGCGGAAAGCGCCAGTTAATTCCGATTATAAATAAGAACCTGCCGAAAACCTTTGGAACCTACTATGAACCGTTTATTGGGGGGGGTGCCCTGCTTTTCCACATACTCACAGAAAGAAATGCTCAAAAATGCAGCATCTCTGACTTGAATTCTGATCTGGTCTTGACTTACACCACAATTCGAGGCAGAATTGACGACCTGATTTCGTCCCTAAAAGACCATGAAAAAAACTATCGCAAGGATTCAAAGTCCTACTATTACTCAATTCGCGAATCCAGTCCGAGAAGTGAAATTGAAAAGACATCAAGACTGCTCTTCTTGAACAGAACCTGCTTTAATGGATTGTACAGGGTAAACAGCAAAGGAAAGTTCAACGTGCCCCTTGGACGTTATTCGAACCCAAATATAGTAAACGAGGAGAATCTCCGCTCTGTTAGCGCCCTTTTGCAGGCAAACAGAGTCTCAATCAAGTGTCGTGATTTTGAGGCAGTTCTGCAAGATGCCAAAAAAGGTGATCTGGTATACTTTGATCCGCCATACCAGCCGGTAAGCGACACTGCCAATTTCACATGTTATACAAACAAGGATTTTACAGACAGTGATCTTCGAAGACTGGCAGATCTATGCAACAAACTAGATTCTAAAGGATGCAGAGTTCTTTTGTCAAATTCGGATTCAAAAAAAGTCTCAGAGATGTTCTCAGGCAGGTCTTGGAAAGTAAAGAAGATTCAGGCAAACCGTTCAATCAATTCTGATTCAAAAAAGAGGACAGGCCACTTTGAGCTGTTGATAAAAAATTATTAAAAACAACTCAAGATTCATCCTCTAGTATTCCATGTGTTTCCGAAAACCGTTTGGCATGCATGTTGGAGTGTGTAGATGACAAAATGAAAAGGAAAGGTTGGTTTTTAGTCCCACTTTGACCATGCGGCCATCCATCTGTAGGTCCATGTATTCAATTTACAACCTAGCGCTGCAAACGTACATGCCAAAACTGCACCTGCGCCTGCACCTAGAGCAACCGGACTGTTGTAGAACTTGCCTACTTGCGGTTCTATCGGTGTCATGTATGGCGGCAATGTCGGTCTTGGATACTTGAATGCCGTTTCAAGTGGGTCTGCTACTGTTATCAGGTTTACCATGTTGAACAACGGTAATGACATTCCTACCAGTACGCCGCCAAACAGTATCAAGGAGTGCTTGTTCTTCTTTGTTGCCCAGTAGACCAAGTCCAGCAGCATTGCTGATGGCAACCAAACCGGGGTTACAATGAAGTCATATGGATACCCAAGTGCAAACCATGCGCCTTTTGCTACCCATGTGTATACTGTCATAATCAGAGCGTAGTACGTTGCTGTGCCCGGAACGCCTGTAAATGTTAGGTAATATGTTGCACCTACAATAAGCATCAACGTTTGCGATATTGAGAATACCGTGTACGAAGTCCAAGCCCAGTCAGTGTAGAAGATGTAGTCTCCTGCATTAATTGTTAACAGTGTTGAGTTAACTGCAACGACTACTATGAACAAGTAGTGCGTACATCGTCTTAACCAGACCATTACAAACCTGAAGAAAGGGTCAGTATATAAAATTTTAGAGTGGGATAGTTTGCTGCATAACCGTGCCTGAAATTTGAAACTGGGCCAAAAAGCACCGGGGCCTGACTGTACATACATAAAGTACTATATGCCGAGCGCAGGCTGGCACTTTGGGGGGGGATGGCAGCCGCCGCCAGAGGCCCGTATGGCTTCCAGGACAAGACGGCCACAGAAGCGATCAGGAAAAACGACCCAAAATGGATGAAAAGCAACATCAATGAATAGCGGACATTATTTCCATATAACACACAGGCTGCCATTTTAAGAAAGACTTAAAAGGATTCTGAATTAGAATAATTCCATAATGACTCTTCCTAAAGGATTTGGTTCTGGCGGTGGCGGTGGATCATCTAGCGCCGACGTAGAACGAATGATTGGAAAACGTGTTGAAAACATGACCGGCATGATTACAATTTCATTCTGGGCAGCATGGTTGGCAACATTTGGCGGTACTGCAGCAGGATACTTTTATTATCCATGGGCATATCCGACCCCGAGTGGCCACTTTGCATTCATCGTACTTACAATCATTGAGGCAATAGGTTATATCTTCTGTGTCAAAGTCATGGAAGAAGGTTCCAACAAGAATAGCAATGGTATCGTTGGCGGCAGTGTCGCTGCAGTTGCAGCAGGTACGGTCTTCATCGCATTATACGTTGGCAACTAGAAGGAACCCCCTTCAGACACTTTATTTTTCATTTTCATTCTGATAAAAAACGACAACGGTGTTGTTTGTCGTCATGCCTGTGGAATCCCATCTGACTTCCTCCTGATGGAATATTTGTACAAGCACCTTCAAATGCGTCATTCCTAAAACAAACTCCCCGTCTGTTTATCATCTGCCCACACGTCTTTGGCTGTAACAGTCAGGCTCTGGAAGCTCAGGCATGAATTTTGCCACTAATGAATCCGATCAAAATAGAATCTGTGCCTAAAACCAGAAAGGGTTTGCAGAACCCGATCAGTTGCCAAATTAGTCTTTATACGATACCTTGATCCAAAAACAGTATGGGCCGTGGCTATTCTGCTGAAGGGATTCGTGAAAAACTGATTTCGATTTTAGAGGATTCAGAGTCTGGAATGTCCGGTGTCGAGATTTCAGACAAAATCGGAATCAATAGAATCACCATAGCAAAATATCTGAAGGTCTTTGCCGCTGAGGGATTGCTGCGCCAAAAAAATATTGGAAATACCACCCTGTGGTTTTTAGAGCCTGGACAAGAGGCATACGATTTCCCGGATGATTATTTCAAAGTGGCGCCACAATACCTTGACTTTCTGGTAAAGGGCTCTGAGGAACAGGTATTCTCGCTGATTAGAAACTGCCTTCGCTCCGGCGCAGCAGCAAGCAGGCTGGTTTTAGAGGTCATTCTTCCGGCAATCGAGGCGGCAAACCAACTGTTTGAGGACGGAAAGATCGGGACTGCTGAAAGAAATCTTCTTAGAACGACAATTTCCAAGTCGTTGCAGATTTTCAACCATACGCAAACTGCCTCAGAACAGAAAAAGAACGTCGTCCTGATTGCAGCAGATTCCAACAGCAGCCTGGTTTCTGAAGCCGCTGCTGCTGCATACCATTCAGAAGGATGGAGGGTTTCCAATCTTGGCGACATGTCATCTGCAATCGACGTTCTATTTGACTTGGATTTTCAAAAATTGGTAGGAAAAGTCTGGAAACAAAAGCCTGGAATTCTAATAGTTGTGGTTTTTTCAGAAACTGACGAGGGTCTCAATTTTTTCGCAGATTCAATAAATCCCACCAGGGAAAAATCCGGCAAAAAAATGAAGCTGGCACTGTGGGGGAAGACTTCCAAAAAAAAGGCCAAGTCCCGTTCCAACTTGACATCTGAGAAAATCGAGGATATCCTGCAATGGTCCCAATCAACGTTTGAAAATATAAGGTAAGACGGGGCGCCCCGCTCAGGCGATCTCGAGCCGGTCGTCGATGCTGACCCTTCTGACATTGCCGTGCAGTTTGTGGAATTCGCCGGCCTTTTCGGTGTGTATCGGGATCAGCGTATTTGGCGAGGAGCCGTCGATGACGTCCTTGATCTGGTCGCGCGTGCCGTGTCCCGAAACGTGGGCAGTCGTCCACGACTTGTCACTGGATAGCAGACCAAAGTGGATCAGCCAGCGCTTGACGCGATCCTGGTCCAGCTTCATCTCGTCGTTGAATGGTTCTGTGGATGACCGGACATAGCCGGATCCCTCCTCTGGTCTCACGTCTATGAGGTTCTGCAGCTGAAAGTCCGAGCAGTAGAAGATGAATTTTTTCTGATCCTTTCTGACGTCCCTGTAATCCACATAGTTAGGATAGTCCAGAAACTCGCGCTCCCATCCCCTGTAGTCTGCCTGGATCTGGCTCTCCGGCCAGACATTCCTGTCCTTGTCCAGCAGTCCCCACGACTTTCTGGAGACGAACACCTTGATGTTGGGATCCGTCGGTGCGGGGTACTCGCCCTTCCACTCGTCTGATGTCTGGAACAGCTTTAGCAGGTAGGCCTGCTTTGTGTCTATCACCAGGTCGCGCCCCGTGGCCTTGGCGGCATTATAGAATGACACCATCCTGTCCAGATCCCTCGTGGGATATGTGCAGACGACCATCTTCTCGGTCCGGTTGATCACGTCAGTCACGTCCTCCTCTACCTTGAACTCGGTGACACTGTCGCTCTTGTCTATCCTCGTGCCCTCGCACAGCAGATAGTCCATGTCCTCGTCACCGCATCTGTCCACGAATTTCTGGCTGTATTTTTTACGTCTCCCGTGGAACCTGATGTCTGCAGTATACCCGATGCTGCCCTCGGACGTGTGTATTATGAACCCGTAGACGCCCGGCAGCGAGTGATCTATGGGGATGGATTCTACTGAGATCGAGTCAAGATTCAGCTGCCTTGATGGGCCGATCGTCTTTATGTTCCTCGGAGTCTCCTCCCTGTGCTTGTCTGACTTTGCCCTGCTTATCCCTCCTCTGCTGTTCTCGTACGTCCTAAAGTTCTCCTTGTACGTGATGTACTCCTCGCCCCCGCCCGTGTCCTGGAAGCACTGCATGATCAGTTTGCTTGCATCCGAGCAGTACACGGGGATCTCCGGCCTCAGGTAGTGTATGTAGGCGCAGTGATCCACGTGGGCATGGGACAGCAGAACCCCGTCTATCGACGTCTCCTGGCCGTGATCCCCGTATTCCATGTGCCTAGAATAGTCCCTGCGGTAGATCCCCTTGATGTCAGGCAGAAGATTGAACTCGAACATGTCCCCCATGCCTGTAAGCTTTCTGGGGTTGGCAAACTCTGCAAAGTATTCGTTTACCTTGCCCATCTGCATCCCAAAGTCAAGGAACACCTTGGTCCCCTTGTCCTCGAGAAGTATCTTGGTTCCACCGATCTCGTCGACTCCCCCGTAGAATGTAAGTGACGTCACTGTATTGGATGCTGTTTTGCATTATATGAAAATTATGTCCGCCGTAGTATGTTGTATGACCCTGACTTTAGGCACAAAAGATTGGCTGTTTTTACGCGCCACGGTAAGAGTGGACTCTGCAGATTCTGCCGATGGTATATGATGACGAGATCTGTGGCGGGCAGATTCAGATCTGGAACAAGATCTAGCTTACAGAAAAACAGCAAGTGACAGCCGTCTGGAGGGCGTAGAATTGGATGCAAGGGATCTTACAAAAGGATGAATGCAGGCAAGAATCGGCTACGTGTATGGTTTGATGGGGAAAAGTCAAAATTTTCTATCATTTTCACAAGAGATGGATTGGCTGCGGAGGAACTTTTGAAGGCAAGCCAGATAATTTCCCTGCCTGCAAATCTTTTCTAGTAGGATTTACTGAAAGTCAATCTCCCTGTACTCGATGCCGTCTGCGGCAAGCAGCTCCCTCAGCTTTTCTGGAATCTTGGGGGCGACTACGATAAACCTGGAATCTGTCCTGCCGGACTTTCGCTCATAGTCGTTTTTGTATCCCAGTATCTGCCGCTTTACGCCAGTCGGAGCCGACGGATACTTTAGCTCCAGCCCGACTGCAACCCCGTTTGCATCCCTGCACAGAAAGTCAATGGGTCCCGTCTCCAGCCTGTACTCTGACTTTTCCAGCAAAAGCCCGTCCTCTACCAGATGCAGGTTGTCCCTTATGTAGTCCTGGTACTGGCTCTCTTTTCTGACGGTGCTATCCAGCCTCTTTTGCAGCCAGTCGGGATTGTCGACATAGCTGTAAATCCACTCGTACTCGGGTGCCAGGTAAAACGCGGATATCTTCTTGGCCTCGACAATGCCGCCGTCTGCCAGTCTTTTGAGGAACTTGTCGCAGCTGGACTTGGGGATTCCCTCCGATACGATGAGATCCTCCTCGGCATCGGGCGCCAGTCCCCCGTTTAGCAGCTTAATCAGCTTGCACTGCCAGTTCAACGTCCTGATCTGCTGCGAGTCAAACAGTGATTCGAGTACCTCCATCCTCTCTGCGACCTCGTCGGCGCCCAGCATCTTCTCGATTCGCTCCTTGAGATCCTCAAACTCCTCCCTGGATACGCTGTTCTGGGCCAGGTGGCTGCTTGCGTGCTCTGTAATCGTCTGCGTCGCGTTTTTTATCATCTCGTCCCTTGTCTTGTTCAGATCCTCGGTGGTGCCGAGCTTGAACTTGTCCATCTGATCTGTTATGTCCTCCTTTAGAATTGTAAAGTCAGAACAGAGCCTCTGCATGTTTTCCTGCATGGATGTGACCTCGTTTGTATGCGGCAGGTTGGTCTTCAGGGATGTCAGATCCTCGTATGCCGTCTTCAGGTCGGTCTCGATTCTCGATACATCGTACTGAATCTTCGGATCCAGGCCGCTCAGCGGCTGCAGCCTCTTGTTGATTGCAGATATTCCCCTCCGGGACATGCCGTAAAAGACCGCGCTGATTATGACTGCGGCAGCTATTGCCAGAATGACGGC
Organism: Candidatus Nitrosopumilus sp.; assembly: GCA_965214775.1. GTDB lineage: Archaea > Thermoproteota > Nitrososphaeria > Nitrososphaerales > Nitrosopumilaceae > Nitrosopumilus. Next base: position 1,572,149 of record OZ243974.1, read on the forward strand.
AGCGCCCGGTTCCATCTGCAGGGGTATCTGAATCAATACGGAGTCCACGGATGCGCGGATTTTATGTGTTTGTGAGCGGGATCCGGACGGTATTGCATGAACGCCACGTTTGCTATAGCTAAGCGAAAAGTATCCCGGATCTGACGTCAGAGTGGGGTTGGACTCCCTGACATGATAAACCGTCATACCTTCATGGGAGATGATGATCCGAAATCAGAAACTGCAAATGCCCGGATTTTTCTGTACATTTGCCAAGTAACTTACAGATGACTCGTCATTTGCAAGTCATGAAGCCTTTCTGCCGGGACGCAGCAGACTGTCTGAATCAAAAACCAAATCACTACAACAGTCTTCACAGAAATACCACATCAGATTGTCCCAGGCTAGAAACAACTCAGATACTCAGATGAGGTCGCCTGCAGATCCGCATGCTCTCTCCTGTACCGCCGCGAGTCGGTCACTTTTAGGAAGGCTGGATCCGCACGATACACCATGGTCATCACAAAGAGAAGGAAAAAACGGTCAGATAGGATCAGGGAGGAGGAGCTACCTGCACAAGAACGGCTCATCGGATTTGCAACCGGCGTGCCCGGAATAGATCCTGACGGGTACAGCCGCAGGTAGGGATCGAGACAGGATACCGGATGATAGAGAGCGCAAGGATTAGGATCCACAGCAAGAGCTAGGTCGCAAGGATGCCGTACTTTGTGTACTCTGGCAGTCTTCAATGCGTGGGTCATGGCAAACGCGATGATGAGGTACATGACGGGGATCAGTACCGAGGATCCCCTGATCACCCAGCAGTGTCTCAAGGACGTGATCAAGCTCAACATAACAGACTGTAGGATGATGCCCCAGCCCCCTCCGCCAGCGCCTCCCTGAGTTACTTCTGGGAAGACTGCCAACACACAAATATATTTAACATGCATCTATTCCTAAAAATCAGATGAGTCATGATTTAAATATCAACATCAACATTGATGAAATCCTAGGCGATGTACCTGCACAATACCTGCCAATTGATAAGCTGATTACGGGAAAGAATCAGGCCAGACAATCCAAAGTGAAGGTGAGTGAAGATTCAAAACTAGTTGATCAGATTAGAAAGGTCGGCGGACTGCTGCAACCAATTATCGTAAAAAAACTCAAAGATGAAACCTATGAGATAATTGTAGGCCAAAGGCGTACTGGAGCATATCGTATACTAAGTAAGGAAGATGACAAATTCAAAAAAATCAAGGCATATGTAATAACAAAGGATCTATCACAAGATGAGATTAAGGTCATATCGTTCATAGAAAACTATGGGCGTGATGACATGGACAAAGCGGATTATGTAAACGTCATAGAATATTTTTATCAAAAATATGGAAAGATAGCAGGTGCTGCCAAGGCTTTAGGAATATCACCAAATGATGCCAAAAAATACCTCACTCATGCAAGACTGAGTGACAAAGTAAAGGAATGTATTGCTAGAAAAGAGTTCACTATAGACACTGCAATGAAGGCTCTAAAGGCGCTAGGTGACGACGAGGACTCTGTGGATGAGGACATGTTAATTGAAACGGCAAGAGAGTTGAAAAAACTCAAACCAGCTAAACGGAATAAGGTAGTCAAAAAGATGCAGAGTGGTACACCATTGAAAACTGCAATAAAGATCCAGCAATCCACCACAACATTAAACATAGATATAACAGATGATCAGTTGGACAGACTTGAGACATATAAGAGCAAGTATGGTTACGAAAACAAAGAAGATGCCGCCACTGAAGCACTTGATGTGGCTTTACTGCAAGATTTGACGTAAAGGGAACACGGCCACAATGGGTATTTTTAATGATCCAAAAAGACTGGCTAAATTATTAATGTGCTTCAAGGTTCACGAAAGTGCCCGTCCACTGTCCCCTATAGCGGTAGCAGAATGGCTAAAAGAGGCGGAGGATGAATTGGGCAATGCACAGGATGTCATGAAACGGGTGGGTATAGAGAAATTCATGTGGGATGGGTTCAGAACACTACTATCGATACATGGGGAGTTTAAAGATCAGGTGAAATGGGGGGCAAGTAACCCAAGGACGATGCAGATTGGAATGAGTGCGGCCAGAGTCATAGGCACTTTTAAGCCTGAAGACCAGAACATATTGATTGGATCCATGTGGGACTATGGAACACCGTTTGGGTATGAGGAACTCAGAAGGATAAAAGCATGCTACACATCAGAATCACTGACACTGCCAGAGGCAATCAAAAAGATTATGAAGTCAGATCGCATACAGCGAACGGTTATCTTTATGTTCATTTCTGGACTGGATGAGAGTATAAGAGACAACCTTTCCAGAGAATCGGATAAAAGGGGCATTCCACTAAACGACCTGACCAAACAAATTCTATCGGAACATCTTCCAGAGAACTCAATCACGAGTGTAAAAATACTTCAAAACGCAATCAGAATTGTATTTACGGAAAATGGAAAAAAAGAGTTTGACAAACTAATAAAGTCAGAATCGATCAACAAGAACGACATGGTGAATCACATGTTGAAAGCCGGGGGGTTTTAAACAATGTCTGATATAAACGCGTCAGTAACGCAGGACGGTGCTATATTATTGGGAAAACTGTTCTCATGTGATGGTCATGTGTATGGCAGAGGACATTTTGTATTTTCCCACATGCATTCGGATCATACAGACAAGCTGTCAAAATGCCTCCACAACGGAAAAATATACCTGTCAAAACCAACCCGTGATCTGTTAGAGGCAATCAATGATGAAAACTATGGAAGTGATCCACAAATGATAAAGAGAAGCCAGATAGAAATTTTGGATTTTGGACGTAAAAAAATCGTAAACCATGACGACGTGACGGAAATATTGACACTGCATGAGTCAAACCATGTTCTTGGTGCAAGCCAGGTGGAGGTAATCACAAAGGAGGGACAAAAAATAGTGTATTCGGGAGATATCACCAATTCGGACCAACCGCTAAAGGATATAAACACGCTAGTTCTTGACGCCACACATGGTCATCCCCAATATTCCAAATACTCTGACAAAGAAAGTGTCGAAAGGCGATTCATAGATAAAATTGACGAGGTCATTCATAATGACAGGGCTCAGCCGGTGGTCATTCACGCACATCAGGGCAAGCTGCAGGAAATCATGTCCTTGATTTCAAATCATAGCGAGTTTAATGATTTTCCACTACACACATCCTCAAAAAGCATACGCATATCCAAGGTATACCAAAAATATGACTTTAATATAAGAGATGATCTTGTAGATGAAAAGTCGGACGAGGCAGAGACGGCAAGAGAGAGCGGATGGCCATACATACAATGTACGTCACATTTTAGCAAAAAAACCTATGAGATCAATGGAAAGGCATATTCGATTTTTGTATATGATTCACTTCCAGACGGTTCCCAGATAAATGAAAACGAAAACAGTACGTCATTTTCTACCACATCCCATGCGGATTTTGATAATATAATCAAATATGTTCAAAATGCCTGCCCTAAATTCATAATTGTAGACTCGACAAGAACTAACCAATACAAGTCGCTAGTCAAGGAACTTCGTGATAGGGGATTCAACGTACAATATCAGCCAAAAAGGAAATGATATGAAACTCAATAATACACAAGTTGGGATATTCTGGGATATTGTTTCATACGTCAAAAACAATAACATCAATTCTTCAAATATAGACACGATCAGTGATTCACCATCATTGAAGGCATGGGCAAACGTTCTAAAGGCACTGTGCAATTCTCAAAAAATCAGCATCACAAATCAGGATGCAAAATCCCATGTACTGGACATAATAGTACAATTCCTTAATACCGCTACTAGAAACAATCGCTCAAAATTGGCGAAAATATTAGATGATTTTATGTATTACTTGGAAAATGAAAAAAAATGGCTGTATTATTTTGTTCCAATATACAATCTTGACTTTGATGGAAACGAGCTGGAAATTGATAAATTTATGAAGATTAGAAAGATATCAGATGAGCAGAAATCTTATCTGAGGGCAGAATATGAGGGATTTGCACCAATCAGGGTGAATGTGGGCAAGATCCGACACATCTTTGTAGTTCGCGTAGAGAGGAACGATACAGATCCAGCAAGAACCATACGTAATAGGGTTGATGTGGTTCTGAACAAGTTTAGATTGCTCAAATCAGGAGATATAGTTGCAGGCGGACTGTACTGTTTTGAGAAAAGCGAGAACTGGAACCCTTATGGTAAGATAGACAAGATAAACCCAGAACCTACGGGCATAGTGTCATCTAACATGTATGTATTGACAGAATCCCACAGGGAGAAGTTTCTCAGTCTACTGTGTGTGATAAACAACAGGTATCCGGTAGCAAAAGGTGGTGATTATTCAAAGAAATATGGTGATTATTTTGAAAAAACAATACAAAGATTCAACGAGTCGCTTTTAGAACGAAATGTCAATTTTAGGATGGTGTACTTGGTACTTACACTTGAGGTGCTTCTCGTATCAAGTCCCGGAGACAATACAAGTAAGATATCGCAGAGAACTGCGCTGTTCATAGGTAGAAACGATGATGAAAAAAAGAAAATATGGGAACACATGAGACAGTTCTATAATTTTCGCAGCGGCCAGATACATGAGTATGTTGAACGAACCATAAAGGTGGATTCCAAGACAATTCCGATCAAAAAGGCAACTGCCATGTTAGAGACATGGACAAGGAGGTCAATCCTGCAGATGATATTTTTCAGTCAGGAAAAAGATACGCTCCAGTTTGACAAGGTGGAACTGTGTAAGAGTATAGAGACATCAATGTTTGATAGGACACTCAACTCTAGGTTTTCCACACTGCATAAAAAAATACTAAATCAGATCAATTTTTGAGGTCGCATGGTTTGCCACAATCAATGTTTTGTGACTGACGGATGTAAGCCGGGCATTCGTGATTTTTATCATGGTGCCTGGTTGTAGTTTCTTCTCCATCGAATGTTCTAGTATGAGGGGTGTTGATTTCAAAGTTTTGTCTACAAGAACAAACTTGTTTACCGACTGTTTTGATTTGTTCTTTTCTAGCATCCCGTAGATGTTGAATTTTTTACTCTTTGCACAAAAGAACTTTGCCTGTACTATTTTGTCAAAAAAGTCCTTGTGTTCATGCTTTATTTTAACAGCACTTCCGTTGACCCAACGATGCAAAAGATTACAGGTTCTTGGATCTGCATTCTTGTTTCCGACCTTGCAGGTGTCCTCATAAGCACAATTCATACAGGGATTGTCCATCAATGACTCAAACTGGGAATTTATGTGGGGCTTCTCAATGTATTCAGTCAGCATCCAGGCATTTTCACTATCAGAATATTTTATCAAACCATCATGTTCAAGTTTTAAAAGATCTAATCCCTTGAATTTGTCAGTCAATATTTTTCCTGAAACCGGCTGATTCTCACACAAGAACTTTAGTGCGTATTGTTCCATGTGCATGGTGAAATGACTTCTAATATTGGCATTGCCGGTGATCAGTTTGAGACATACCCTACATCGCATCTCGTTTTTGTCCCTCTGTGCCTTTACCACCCCTGACATATTATCAAACTCCTCAAACTCATCATTTGACTCGTCATCTGACATGGTATTGATGACATCAAACTCATCATTTGACTCGTCATCTGACATGGTATTGATGACATCAAACTCATCATTTGACTCGTCATCTGACATGGTATTGATGACATCAAACTCATCATTTGACTCGTCATCTGACATGGTATTGATGACATCAAACTCATCATTTGACTCGTCATCTGACATGGTATTGATGACGGGGTTGTCGCCTAATAGTCTTTATGCGTAATAGACCTTATGCGTATTTGCCAAAAATGACGTAAAAGCTGCCTAACTTTTTTGATCTGAACCGATTACGCAAAAGGTCTAATATTTTTCAAGCTGATTGTTCTTCGACATGCTGATCTTTGCGATATTCTTTATCACTGATATGATTTCATCTGTCGCAAACTTAATTTCCTCTTCTGTGTTAAATCTGCCACATCCGATCCTAATTGATTCATGTGCTTGCTCTGATGTCAATCCAAGTGCTAGGAGGACGTGCGAGGGCTCTACTGCTTGGGTCGTGCATGCAGAGCCTGCAGAGATGGCCAGCCTCTTGGATACGGAGTTGATGATGGCCTTGCCCTCGATTCCGTCAAATCTGACATTGAGGTTGTGTGCAAGCCTATTCGTGGGATGCCCGTTTTGAATCCCGCCAATCTCCGCAAACCTGTCCAGCATCTGCCTTGTCCAGCTCCTGAACCTGTTGTTTTCCTGCTCCATCTCGCTGTTGGCAATCTCCAAGGCCTTTGCAAAGCCCACGATTCCGGGAACGTTTAGGGTGCCAGAGCGGATGCCTCTCTCCTGCCCACCTCCATGCATTATCGAATCCAGTCTTACGCGCGGCATGACTCCTCTTGCATAAAGCGCGCCAATTCCCTTGGGTCCGTAAATCTTGTGGGAGGAAAACGACATCAGATCAACATTGAGCCTTTGCACATCGATATCCATGTGGCCGACGGCCTGGGCCGCATCTGTATGAAACAGCACGTTATTGTCGTGCGCTATCTTGCCGATCTCTGCAATGTCTGCAATCGTTCCAATCTCATTATTTGCAAACATCACCGAAATCAGGACTGTCTTGTCCGTTATCGCGTCATTTACTGCCTTGGGATCAATCATGCCAAATTCGTCAACGGGCAGGTATGTCACATCCATGCCCTGGTCCTCAAGACGTCTTGCCGTATCTAGGACTGCCTTGTGTTCTGTAACGCACGTGATTAGGTGGTTCCCACGATCCGCATTCTTTGTCATGACGCCGCACAGTGCAAGGTTGTCTGATTCCGTGGCACCTGACGTGAATATGATCTCATCCATGTGTGCGTTAATTGCACGGCCGATCTTCTCACGGGATGCCTGGACAACCTGTGATGCGTCATGGCCATACGAGTGATCCAGGCTTGACGCATTCCCAAACACCTGCGTAAAATACGGGATCATCTCGTCTAGGACGCGCGGGTCCACCGGCGTAGTTGCATGCGAGTCCAGATAGACGGGTTGACCGGATTTGGCCTCGGAGAAAGACTGCATTTTATCCGTCCGCAAGTCGGAACTTGCCGGGATTCATCTCCCTGACGAATCCGTATACGTCAGAGAGGCCGTCGATCCTCTGTTTTAGCGATATGGCCCCCCGGTTGAGATGGGCCCTGGTCATCTCTCCGAGATACGTCTCCGGATCCAGTCCGTCCTGGTTTAGGCGGTTGATCATGAGTGCAAGGTACATGTTTTCATCTCCGGCAAACAGTCTTGCCGGTTCAAACTCGCTGCCCTTCTTGTTGTATTCGTCAGGATTGGGAATTCCCCTCTGCTTTATGGACAGGCACAGGGACAGGCGGGCCCAGGCCTCCGGTTCCACGGCAGTGCTGTACCTGAGCATGCCAAACAGATGAGTCGTGCGCGAGCTTGCCCTGATGTTCTCAAACTGCAACCTAGCTGCCTCCCCTGCTCCCAAAGTATCCGTCGTTTACAACGCTCGTGTCGCTACTGGGATCATACTGGATAAGCATGGCCTGTGAGACATGCGGCCTTATCATCTCATAGTACGAGTCCACGACCTCGGTGTTTGTGGAAAATATGATTATCTGGTGTGATGCCTCTGGGTAAAAGTTGCGGATCAGGTTCTCCCTGTGCTCCACATCCAGCCTGGCAAGCGGTGTATCCACTATCAGTGGCAGCGGGCGTCCTGACGTCTTGGCCAGCCCCCATACGATTGCAGTCACGTACAGCTGGAGCTCGCCCTGCGACAGGGTGTCCCTAGAGATCTCGTCCTCCCTGCTGTATAGCGTGATCCTGTATGTCTGGGGATCAATTGAGACTGACGTGATGAGCCTTGACTTATGGAAGCACCTTTTGATCCCCTCCAGTATGTTGGATTCCAGCAGCGTGATCTTTTTTGCCCGCAGCCTGGCAGAGTACTCCTCTAGAGCATCCTGTATCCTCGGGGCCAGCTCCAGTCCCAACTGGTTTCGGTGGCTGGATCTTTTCGCTGCAAGGTGCTTTCGTATCTTGCTGTTTAGCAGGACTATTTTGGATTTTTCCTGCGCCTCTAGCACCTCCAGCGTATGGCATTCCTGCTCCATCTCCCCTATCTCAAGGGTGATCTCCTTGATACTCGAATACAGGGGACCCACCTCGTCTTGCTGTGGGGCGATGTCCAACTGCGCAGATATCCCGTCTAGCCGGTCTGCATATTGTTTTTGACTCTTGTGATATACAGACAAGTGCTCGTGTTCCTGATCCAGTATCCTGTCAATCCTTTGCCTCATTGCCGCCATCTCGGACAGCGAAAAGTCAAAGGTGAGGCGTCTCTTGTCAGACAGCGAGCTTGTCCTTGCATCTGCAATGTCCCTGAGCCTTTTTACCAGCGCCTTTTTGGTCTCCGGGTCGTCCAGCTCTAGGTGCGCCTCAAACTCTCCTATCATATGGTCATAGGCTGCCCTCACCGTATCGCCTGAAAGGTTGGATTTTATGCTGTCCTCGTCCTCTTGGAGTTTTTCTCTGACCTGCCTTATCTGATCTGGCACTATTGCAAGCGGCAGGTCTTTTTTGATCATGTCTCTTATTTGGGATTCCACAAAATTGAGGGACTTTGAAATCTCATCTCTCTCATTTACCAGCCTTTTCCGGTCTTTTGCATGGCTGCCACCCGCCTTGAAGAACTGCTCCTCTTTTCCATCCAGTTCCTTTTTCTTGCGGGAGATGTCGTCGGTCAAAAATGTGTGCTTTTGCTGCATATCCTCCAGCCTTCTTTCGGCCTCGTCCTTCTCCCTGTTCATCTCCTCGATCCTTGCAAGTACTTCCTTGTCCTCCTCGCCCGAGTTTCGCAGTATGTGCGTGCCGATGTCATCCCGGAGCCGGTCGGATATGTCAAGTCCCAGCAGGCTGTCAAAGGACGACTTGATGTAAAGGTGCTCATCGCCTTCCTCTACAATGTCCTTGATTCTTTCCCCGTCAAAGAAGAACATGCCTGCCACCGCCCTAGGGATCATCTGGTTTATCATCATCTGGATCTGGGAGTCACCCACGGCCTCCACCCTGACGTATCCCTTGCCTGCATCAGACTGCTTGTACATGGCCAGAAACTCGTCAATACGGCCGTCATTGTTCTGCCAGTTTCGGGTTATCTTGTACTGGAGGATCCTTCCATTCTGCGCATATTCAAACTCCAGCGATACGGAGGCCTCCCCGGCCTGGGTCTTTTTGTGCTTGTGCCTGTGAAAGAGCCGTCTGATCTTCTGGTTATACTGTTTTTTTGTCATCTTTTCATCCATACTGCTCTGTCCGTACAGGCACAGGGGGATCGCCTCAAAGAGGGTAGACTTGCCGGCGCCGTTGGTCCCGCCATACAGAACAATGGGCCTCTCAGACGTGGTAGGAAACTCGAACTCGTTGTGCCCCCCGTAGGCGCCAACGTCATCAAGTATCAGCCTAGTTAAACGCATTTGGCCTCACCCTTTCCTCCGCATCCCTGTGCTCGAACAGCTCTGCCCTTATCTCGTCGATGTCTTCTCTCCACTCCTTTGCAAGCTCCTTTTTGATCCTCTCAAATATCTTGGAGTGCGTCGAGCCCGTCTGCAGCTCCACCTCGGCATTTAGCAGGCTGCTTACGATCTTGTACGGAACCTTGTGCTTGGTGCAGACCTGCTCAAGCAGTGCCTGCTCGTCGTGACCAAATCCCCCCGTGTCGTCAGTGACGGATTCCAGCTGGATTCCCGTTATATCATGGTAAATCCCGTATGCCGTGTTCTGCCAGTCGCCGTTTTCCATTCTCCAGATGCGCTGTATCTCGTGTATCTCCTCTTCGGAAATCAGGACCATGTCAGGATCATGCTTCTGTATCTTGACCTGGCCGTTTAGCAGCTTTTGTAGATACTCCTTTCTAAAGTCAAGCGTGTATGGGCCCGGCGTATAGTCGGATCCGTCGTTTTTCAGATCCACCCGACCGTTTCTGCGCGTTATCTGGCGTACCTTGGGCCATGTCTCGGGATTCTGTGTAAGCTTTAGCTCGTGGCGCAGCTCGGCTAGTGGCTCCATCCATTCCTGACCGTTCTCAATCATGCTGTCAAGCGACTTTTGCTTGTCCACCACGGTGCAAGTCCAGCAGCCAAACCTGCCGCTGCCGCACGACGGCGTGCTGGTATCTACCACGAGGGGGCACTCTGAGGCGTTGGCGTCCTGGTACAGGGCCAGAAGATCCCTGTTGTTGTCCCCCCATGGATTCCTGTTTTGCAGCAGATAGTTCCAGACGTCGTCGGTCTCAAAGTCCACCAGGGGGGTATACACGTACGTCTGGGCAAATTTCTTGTGGTGACTCAAAACGCTGTTTTCAATCTCCAGCAGGTTCATGCTCTGCTGCCGGGTAGAGCTCTCGCTTTTGCGGGTTCCCAGCAGCACTATGACCTCGCCGTACTCGGATACCTTGTTTTTGATAAAGCGGTCGGCGTTTGCAATCTTGAGCATGTCGGTACACCACCTAAACATTGAGGTGGGCGCTGGGTATCCGAGGCCGAGAATCCTGACCCAGAACGTGTCGGTAATGGGGGGTCTCAGGAGGTTGGTCGATATCGGAATGGATGACTTTTTTGCGGCCTTTTCCATCTTGTCCAGCGACGTGGTTATGCGCTCTACGATCTGTGGCGACTCTACCAAGGTATCAGAGGATACGACATAGATCTTTTTATCCAGTTTTTCTGCAGGTAGTGCGGATAGAGCCCCCCAGACAAGCTGCACCATGCAGGTCGAGTCCTTTCCCCCGCTGAATCCCAAAACCCACGGGCGGGAATCGTTGAGGTATACAGTGCGAATCTCCTCGTATATCTTCTCAAGTGGTTTTGAGTCAAACACGGAAGTCATTTCTCATACTGCCCCAGTGCCTTTGGTATCTTAGCTCCGCATTCCCTAAGTATGGCGCATGCTCCCAGCGCGATCCCGATGGTCGTACGAACCATCTTTTTTCCTTGTATGAGGTTGCCGTCCCACATGGGGTTTGTGCGTGACCAGTCGATTTTTGACAGGGGTCGGAGCCTTCTTTTCCAGCTGTCCGGATACTGCTTGATTATCTCCTTTCCTGCCATTCCAAGCGAGTTCATGCAGTTCGTATGTGCGTTGACATAGTTGGCCCTCAGCTCATCCGGGGATATGTCGCCCTTGATCAGCATTTGCCACTCTGGAAGATTCTCAGATACAGTCTTCCAAAATTCCAGGATTGTCTCCTTTTGCTCCTTGCTGGGACGTCGTACTGATTCCTTGCCAAGGAGCTTCCTGGTGGCATCGGATATCCCTCCAAGTGTAAAGACCTCCTTGGCATGTCTTCCTATGGTTGTTTTTTCAAGCTCAACCCTGTCTCGGAATATCTCTAGGCTCTCTGTCATTTCCACAACGAACTGGGAATATTTATCACGGTTATCGTACAAAATGTTAAGTGATTTTGATGGCTTTACTGCGTTTTTGTTCAGGTCTGCAAACATCTGCTGGGAGCGTTTTAGCCCCGAGTCCTCAAAGAACACCACCGATATCGACTCGCCTCCAAGCTCGGGCCTTTCCTTGAGTGCCTCTTCTATTGCCTTGCGCCTGTGCTGGCCGTCGTTTATGAGCAGTCGCGACTCCATGTCAATGAGCAATTTGCCCATCTTGCCGTCAGGACCCAGATGCTGTGCAGGAATGAACTTCATGTTTCCGTCAACTGATGCCGTTAGCGACGAAAAGATGTACTCGTCTGGATTGCTCAGAATATAGTCCTTGAGGGCTGGAATCCTAGATTCTCGCAGCGTCCTTTGGGCCCGTATCTTTGCAGGAATCTCATGTTCATTGAATATGAATAGTTTCGGGATTGTCTTCATCGGGCACACTGCTACATAGTATACGCGGTTGGCCTGGACTCCGCGAATGGCATCAAAACTGTAATTTACCGAGCCTGCCTCAGATTCGCTCATAAATTATATAAAAAATGGACGTATAAAAACCCTTTTTTGCAGTATCTTTTATGATTTTGGCAGTATGTTTATAGCAGTTTTTTGAGCGTGTCTATATCCTTCTTGCCTAGCTTTATCGAAAATACTGCCGCATCAGGGTGTTTGGCGCCCTTTGCAATGGGGTGAAAGACTATCTTGATCTCGCTGCCTTCCTTTTCGATATCCACAGGCCTGCCGCCGATTACCTCTTTGACCATGGATTTGGATAATCCTTGTTCCTTATAGCCTTTCAATTGTGGTTCAAGATTAGATCACATCCCCTTTGCTGACCAAGTATGAAAATCACGACTGCTTGCAAGTTTGTGCTAGCCGTTTAAGGATGGGCTAATACTAATCACTAGTAAAGTCACCTCCCCTCAACCAATCCGGTATGAATTCACATGCAGCTGTGATTTTCGCGCCTAGCCAACAAGGGGGACGTGGTCTCAATCCTAATTCATTGGAATTTTTGAAAAACCATCATTGTACAACAAATCAAACTTGGCAGCAGTTATGCCGATAATCGCATATGTGATGTGAGACATCAAATCAATTCTATGATGCTCCCAATTCGAGTAGTTTTGTCTGAACACTGTCCTCCGTTTGTTTTATGATGAACTTTCTAGAATCGAGTATGGGTGGCAACAATCTGGCGCCTTTCTGTTTTAGTACATACATGATGTCGTATGGATTTGGCATGTCACCTTCATGTCCGCCTTCCTTTATCTTTTTTAGAAGACTCTCAGGCCACGTTTCATGCCGATTCAGATTAAAACTTTTCATGAACACATCATAAGCGGCTTCGGCAATGCTTAAAAATAGGTCCGGTGTGGGATCATTTTTTTTAAGATTTGAGAATTTGTCTATCATTTTGTCTTTTATTTGCCGTCTGTTTTTATCGTCAATCCCAATCATGGATTCGTAGATGAATCTTAGAATGTAATACTTTACAATGTCCTTACTGATGATGCCTTTTTTCCTCGATATCTCATCTGATTGGTTGCTACTTAATTCCTTACACCATCTTCGATGCAATGCATCAAGCATTTGCATAAAGATGTGCGGTACGATAAGCTCCTCAATCTTTCTATTTTTGAAGATTTTGTAATAATAGCTATCGTCACTTGCCACAGAAAACAAAACTTTGTCGGACATCATTGCCTCATTGGGATCTAATGAATACGCACAATAGGCTCTTGCAACTGCACTCTTATCCAGTATGCGTCTGCTAGTCACACGAGACCGTGTGGATTTTTTGGCAGCTCCAAACCCCTTCGACTGTCGTTCAAAATAAAAATTATTGAACTTGTTTTTACACTGTAGCATTAATTCTGTCATCTCTGGATAATTTGTCACCAGATCTGCCGGTTTGATTGGGTTTTGGGTATTTGTTGCCTCGCTGATTCGATTACGTTCTATGTCGTCTACTGTTTCATGTATGGTTAGCAGCAAAAACACATCATCTATGGGGTAAGTAGAATTCTCTAACGTGTATGTCGTCTGTCTTCCGTTTACTACTTTGAAGTTGTCTACCTTGTATGTTCGAGAATCTTCTGTGGCACTAAAATTAGTACAAGTGGCAGTAATGCCGTTGTTTAACTTCCAGAAATCGCTTCTTGCGAGCTTATCTTGAAGCGTATTAAGAATAGCCTTGTGAGTGGGTGCTGAGCTGCCAAGCGTTTGTCTAGGATTTTCCAAAAATATCATCTCCTTGTAATCCTTAGTGATTTTAACCAGATCTTTAGCATTTATGTGTCCTATGAGTGATTGTTTTTTTGTTATCTCAGATGTTCGTGTTATTATATCTCCATCAAACTTGATTTTTAGCGGCGGAGTGTGAGGAATGGTCATGCGTGATAAAATTCCATCTAGATCCAGAATCTCAAGATCTATGTTGGGATCGTTTCCAAGTCTTTCTTTTTTCCATTTGGGATCATTAACGAGTTCTTGAGCTTGTTCGTTTAGTCTTCCTGTCACTGCAAAGATCATCCTTTTCCTAATACGCGGATATTGTCTTTCCATCATGATGAATTCTGTGGATTTTTGCTTGAATGTCAGATTTGCCTGCTTTGGACAATCTGTGAGATAGGCTAGCGTACTTACAAATGATTCGATCTCTTCTCTGTTTACAATATGATTTAGATCTTCGCTAAATTTTGTCTGGATCCAGCATATGTATTGTTCGGTGACATCCCCGTTGTCGTCAGCATGAAAAATATCAATTCCATAATCGTTTTTCCCACCAATCGACACTACTTCGTCAATTTTGCCTTCATCTGAAATACCTAGTATGTTTTGACATATCCATCTTGGAAAGGCATCATATTTTGCTACACCTGTTTGCTCACAGATATGTTGGATCTGCTCATTGAACTGGGTTTTGCTGGCGTCTGATGTCATTTCATTAAAAGGATGTATTTGCATTTTTATAATCTTTTCATGCTGATCGGTCTTTTGGACTGCACCAAGGGGGGGGATCCCTACCCACCTATCTTTTCAGAGTGGCATCTTAGGCAGACATCTCCTGTTTCATCTTCGATTTCGGATGGGCAAATTAGGGGCAATTACTGCGTGATGTCCAAATACTGTGATACACGCAATGTTATGCCTTCATCTTTTGCATCTTTGACAAGTTCTTTGCGACATGTTATCTTGAATATATCTTCATCCCTATTTTCGGAAAGCAGTCCTAGTCCGCCCTCATCTTCATCTTGTGCATCATTCATCTGCTCTTTTACCACGTCCATGAGAATCTTTAACAGCTTGTCTAGATCTTTTTTGTAGCTGATCTTGTTTGACACATTTGTGTTAAGATAGAATATCACTTCCAGTTCCAAGGGATTTCCCTTACATTTTGCTTGAAGTTCTCGGATGTGGGGATTTTGATCTACAAATGCGTCTCGCAGGCGTCTCTTTCTCAAAGTCTTTCTTTTATCCTGGACTGCAGTTTGAGGAATAAAGTTTCTGATGGTTAATTCTCCCAACAATGCCATCTTGTACAGCCTCATCATTTAACATTAAAAACTGTTATCAATTCGATCAGTCTTTCTCCAAATGATTCATGTACTATAGATCTTATGCGTAATCGACCGGATCAAAATATTCCGACTGTGGGTCGGCCATACATGCAAAGATGACGGCATCACACAACGTGCACAAGGGCGACACAGTCCGCGTACAGTGCAGCTACGGATCATTCCATCTGAGAAAAACTGCAGTGTCGTGCGGTATCGTGTGGCGCCGCAATGCGCTCCGTATCGCGGGATCAGAACCCAAGCCCGGGCTTCTTGCGCCGCCTGTCCCACAGTATCTTAAAGTTGACAAGCCCGGTGATCACATCCAGCTCCCGGTCAAACTCCCCGGCAGTCCCGTCATACGGGATGCACATCAGCCTGTACTGCCTGATGTGACCTGTGGCGTGCTCCACTATGATCCTCCTGCCGCTTATCCTCTTGTTCTGTGCGCGTTGCTTCCTCGTAAGCTTGCCGCCCTTGGGCTTTTTGTGGGGTTGCTTGAGTATAACGCCGGGATACACCTTCTTGATTCCAAGATATCCCAGATCCGTGAGCAGTTTTACCATCTGGCCCCTGGTATGCCTTTTGTTGCTGCGCATCCTGGCAGACAGCAGTCCAAGATCCGGGAGATTGTCCTTTATCATGCTGATGTCGTGCGTGCTTCCGGGAGCCGATGCGCTCTTGTGTATGAGCAGGCCGTCATTGGCAGTCATCATCTGGACGTTGCGCGTAAAGCTCTTCTTCTTGCCCGAGTACGCCTCCTTTCTTGAATCCTTGTTTGAGGGGCGCCGTATGTCCATGTGCGTGCCGTCGACCATCACGATCAGGTTGGGGACTATTCTCTTGATCTCCTCGATCGTACGGGCGTTTCGTATCCTTTTTTCGACCTTGGATGCAGTTGGCAGTATCTCGGCAAATATCGTGTTGGCAAACCTGAGGTACCTGCATACCGTGCTCTGGTCTATCCCAAAGAATGCGGCAAGCTGCTCCTGTGTCGGGGCCCCTGTCTTGCGCATCAGCGACAGCAGTATGGCGTAGCGGTATGGCAGCTTGCATCTGTTGCCGGGAACCTCGTCCCCGTCCTCTGAAAACAGGGGGAGCTCGGGGTGCTTTCGGGCCTGTCTTATGAACCGGTCGGATATGCAGTCAAACTGGGCGCGGTCCACGGATGTCGTGGCACGCAACAGCTTGCCACCGATTATGTCCTCGAGTACCTCGCGCCTGTGAAAGAACACGGCGTTCTCTGTTGTGCGCCTGTTGTCATCCTGGGAGGTGGGCCACATCTTGCGTTCGGTGTCTGCCTGCCGGCTCACCTGCTTTATCTTCTTCTGATCCTTCTCATGCATTTTCTTGTACTGCGTATTCTCCATCTTGTACTGTATGAGATTCATTTTCAGCTGTCGTATTGTCTGGGTCTTGGATTCTGCCATACCGCTACTGCGGGAATGAATCCCGGATCTAACTCAACCGACTGAAAATAGTTGCGTATTTGATCAAATATGTTGGACACCGCGGCGCCTCACGGTACCGCTTGCCGGCTTGACATGCATGATCGGCTCTCAAAGATAATATTTCGATCCTGACGATTACGCATAAGGTCTAATCTAAAAAATGGTAATAATGAAAAACTTTCAGAATGATGAAATAACGACATTAGAAGTCATTCATAAACATCCAAGCTGGGGTGTAGTTGCTTCTGAATAATTTAGAACGGTGCATTTGTGAATGACTTCTATATTACAAGAGGGGCAAAGGATTTCAAAAACACTGTGAAAGTGTTAGAAACAATTTTGATAAAATAAAAAATTGAAAATAAAAGAATGTTTAGGAGTTTATTGTGTTCTCAATAATCTCCTGTCTTTCGGTTTTTTCTGGATAACTTTGGAAGGAGTGCGCCTGTGCTATCGCTAAAGCAAATTGTTGCAGCAATCTTAACTCTTGTGCGTCAGAATTCCAACGGTACATCATGGTTTTTCCAATTGTGCGCTGATTTGTTAGGAAACCCATTTTCTCTAAATTGTCTATTTCTTTGGATGCAGTCTGTATCGATATCTTTGCTTTGTCTGATACTTCAGCCAGTGAATAATCAAGATCCCGATGATCCAAAAAGAAATCAATCACTTTTGCTGTAGAACCATTTTGGAAGATTCTTGTCAAGACACCATTTTGCTCTTCTGGAGGCGTGACTGGCATGAGAATGCTGAAAGATCCCCCTATATGATATTTACTTATGAAATAGTTGACATATAGGATAATCTTAGTTGTTTCAACTGAAAAAATATCAAATATATCATAAGTTTTTATAAGATGACGATAAACCCCACTTAATGAACAAATATGGAAAGATTATACTTGAAAATCTCCTAAAGTCTGGCTATGCCTTAGACCAAAGAGAATTTCTAGATACTATCCCCTCCAGAGACCGACATCATATGCTAGATGCAATTGCACGTTTAGAATCCGATTTACTGGTTACAAGAGATTGCTCTGAAGACGAAATTACAATTGTGTTGCCCCAAAATAAAATTCCCGAGGCATTCAACATTGTAAGTTCAATCAAATTTGATGAGCAGGTTTTATCACCAATTGAGGAACTAATTCCTAAAAAATACAGTAGACCATTTTTGAGATCCAAGGGAGAGAAAAAGATTCACGGGAAAGTTTCCACTTATGCCTTTTGTAATACTTACACAGATTCATATGATGTAACTTGTTTTGTAATTAATCACAAAGGAGACATGCATTCCATACATCTAGGAAGTGTGCATGATCCATCATCAATGATTTCTGCATTCATAAAAGAAATTGATGCAAAATTCAAAAATGTATTATTTACAAGAGAGGATCTAAAAACAAGTCTACCAAAAAAGTTAATTCAGAATAACCAGCCAACAAAAGCAGCTGTTGAATATCTATGTCATGAAAAATTCCTTATTCGACATGACTACACATCAAACAGATGCTCAAAGTTTGAACGAACAGGGAAGGTACATCCAATTACAACTATTGAAGAAACGATTGCAGCAAGTCACGACATCACAAAACCAATCACCATGACAATGGAAGGTGCTAAATATGCTTATCACGAAGAGGACGGACTTTATCCTGTTCTAGACTAGATATTATGCGTAATGACGCATTCAATGATCGGTTGAAAATACAAAGTAAAGAATGTGAAAATGCACATATTGAAAACTCCAGTATAAAACATCTGAGGGCCATGATTGAGACAATTATAGGAGCCGTTGGTAGAATTATTTCTTGGCTTCATAGTGGCAATTGAAAGTCTTTGATCATCAAAAAGCATCTTACTGTGTAATTCATACCCATGAACCTCATGTGTAATCGGCACAGACCAAAAAATCAGGCGGCTTTTACGTCATTTTGGCAGACACGGATAAAGGTCTATTAAAGAAATTAGACTTTATGCGTAATCGCCCGGATCGAAATATCCTGTTTGCAAGCTGATCATGCATCAGGCTGGCAGGCAGCGCCTCGCATTGTCCAAAATATTTGATCAAAACTGCGACTATTTTCAGTCGGTTGATTTAGATCCGGGATCCATCCTCGAACAGGAGTGATGGCAAAATCCGAGACCGTGCTTATACGGCAACTGAGCAAAGAGAATGAGCAGTACAGGCAAATGTACGAGCAGGAGAAGATGCAGTACAAGAGGGAGGCCAAGCAGCAAGGGAGGGAGAATGCACAGTACAGGCAAATGTACGAGCAGGCCCAGGACAAGATAGGGCAGTTAAACCAGAGGCTGGACTTTGAGCGCGGGTTCTGGCCTGTAACATGGAATGACAAAAGGCGTACCGCAGAGAACGTCGCGTTCATGCACAGGCTCGAGGTGCTCGAGGACATAATCGGCGGCCGATCCCTGCAGGCCACCACGTCCCTGAACCTGCGTCAGTTTGAATATATATTAAACCTGTATATGGAGAAGGCCAAAAAGCATACAGAATGCCCCCTGTTTTCTGAGGACGAGGACGACGGGCCCGGAAACCGGTGCAAGCTGTCCTACAGACACGCCTTCCTGCTGGCCCTGATGCGCAAGCGCGGAAACCTCATCCAGGAGCAGCTGGCGGCATTCTTTGGCATAGACCAGAGCACCGTATGCAGGTACATCAAGTTTTCTGACATCATATTCCTTGAGATACTGCCCACGCCGTATAAAATATCGCAGAAGATACGAAACACATGCACCATAGAGGATCTGATGAAGATCGTCCCCGACCTGACCGTAGCCGTCGACGGCACGCACATAGACATACAGCGCCCCACAGACAGGGAGCCAAGAAAGGAGGCGTACTCTGGCAAGAAGAAGAGCTTTACGCGCAACGTCCAGGTAATGACCAACAAGGACAGGCTGATAATATACGCAAGCAAGTCGGCTCCGGGAAGCGCGCACGACCTCACCATGATAAGGGACAACCCCCCGGAGCTGGGAATCCTGACTGCCAGGATGCGCAGCAACAGGAAGCATCCCGATGACGAGAAGGTAAAACTGTTATCGGATCTTGGGTACCTTGGAATCAAAAAAATGTACCCAGGGGTCATATCCATGCAGCCCCACAAGAAACCAAAGGGGGACAAGCTTACAAAGAAACAGCGCGCACAGAACAGGAGGACAAGTAGCGAGAGGGTGACAGTCGAGCATGCCATATGGCTGGTAAAACAGTACAAGCGGATGCGCGACCCGTACGACGGGACGGCCGAGGAGTTTGACCGGGAGTTCCAGGTGACAGCCGGGCTTGCCAACTTTAGGACGCTGTGGGACAAGCGGGACAAGAAGCTCAGGCTTGGGTTCTGATATTACGACGCGGAGCGCATTGCGGCGCCACACGATGCCGCACGATACTACAGTTTTTGTCAGCTAGACGGGCTCATGACATGCGGTGCGGTGTCCTCTGCCGCCTTTGCACATGCCGTATGACGCTGCCGGTTCTGCATGCATGGTCAGCTTGCAAACGTAATATTTCGATCCAGTCGATTACGCATAAGGTCTATTACGAAAAAAGAGTCTTTTCTATCGCCTCTCTTACGGAACTACTTAATGGTTCCTTTGCATGGGGATTTTCGAAGATCTTCCCTTCTGTCCCATATGACAAATCGTCATAAAGACGTGTTTTATAGCATACAACTGCACTGATCAAATCAGCCTCCGGTTCTAATCCGTGTATCGACTCTTTCTCGTCTCTATGAGCATACGAGCCCACCACCTCGGCTTTTTCCTTATCAAAATACACCGTCGATTTTAAGGTTCCAAACAAATAGTCCTCTACAAAGTCATAATTTACTTCGGATCTTCCTATGTCAACTGCTACAATGACAGGCTGGCCTGTGAAGCCAAGTCCTTTTAGCTGATCCTTAAATTTATCATAAATTTTGTCCTTAATTCTATTTGGAATCCCTCTGGCACCCCGGAGCTTTTCTAAAGGCTTGAACATATCTGGGCTGATAATTTCCACATAAACAGATTGTGTATCAATCTCGATTTTTACATCCAGTTTTTTTGAATCAACTTTGGGCTCAATCTCAACCTCGTATGAAGACAAGAACGGTGCCACAAAATCAATCTCACTAAGGGTTGCATCAAATTGAGGCTCGTTTTTTAGCTTTTTAGAATATCTTGTGCTGAAACCAGCATCTTTCAAAGCCTTTATGCTTTGATCAAGTTTGCATAGAAAGAGGAACGTACTCATGAGGCTTTTTAGTCGTAATACGTCGCCGGATATATCTCGATCAGTCTGTGCTTTTTTTATTGAATTGACTAGTTCATCAAATCTTTTTCTTGAAGGCAATCCACATTCCAACATTTTCAGAATTAGGTGAGTACGGTTGTTTTCATTTTGTTTTTGCTCAAACCAAGGAATTCCAAGCAAATCTCTAATGTTAGAAAACTCATCTAGGTTTTGAAATATAACGTTATAATTAAGAGGTTTTGAACAATATTTTATTCTGTCAATGATGTCTGCGCACTGCAGAATCTCATCAGATTCGTCTTTAGTTAGCGCAGCAATGTCAATTCCTCGATCTTTAGCAAGATTGGCAAGGAAGTCAAATAGCTTTGAAGTTAATTCAGGATCAGTATCCTTGCCATATGTTTCAGAAATTACTTCAAGTAATATATCCAGGCCTTTATTTACAAATTTTGGATCAGAATTAATTAATCGGAATGCTGGTTCAAGAATGGCTTTCTTGTCTGTTTTAGACACCAGATCCTTGATCATAATTGGAATGTGAAAGCTTAATCGAGAGTTATGCTCTGTCCTAATCCAGTCCAAAATTATTGTAAGGGCACTTGCCGCGTTTGTTTTACCCAATTCTCCCAACACATATCCCATATCTTCAAAATCATACCCATCTCTGATTGTATATTTTGCAAGAATTTCAAGCACCTTGTTGGGATATTTTTTAACAAAGCATGCTAGTGCGAAAAGCACATTTCTTTTCACGTTAATGTCGGACTCTTGGGAACAAATCTCCAAAAAGTGAAGATCGGTTTCCTCATCAAATGGAGAGCGTATCCAGATTCTATAAGCCAACCGGAATTTACATTCGGTGTGACCTCTTGCAAGGTTTTCAATTATTTTTTTACTTTTTTCTACATCCTTGTCGTAAAAGTCTAGGAATGCTTCCATGGACTCTAATTTTACCTTCATAAAATCAGATTTTGAGGTTTGTTCAAAAATGGTGAAGATTTTTTCTTTGTCACTCATCTCTGAGTCTTTGTAAGCTATGCGTAGAGCTTTTATTGCAGCAACCTGTTGACGAGGATTTTCGGAGTGTAGTGATTCTGTTATCAGAGCATTGCTTTCTTCTACTAATTCATGGAACGCTCCTCCTATCAGGAAGCTAGAACATTCAGGACTGCTTGATTCAAGCAATTTGCTGGCAATCTTCATGGCTAATCTGGGATTTGATTTTCCAATAGCTGTAAGGGAATCAATGAATGGACCCTGAGCCAAGTCGTCTTTTATTTTGTCTATTACGAGCTCAATTATTTCAATAAATTCCTCATCATCCGAAGCTAAATCTTGTATGACATTAGAGACAACATAAAGAAATCTAAAAATATTTTCTTTAATTAAATACTTGATTAATTCGTATAATTCTTGTCTGTTTAACTCGATGTTTTTTTCGGCAAGATAATCGGTTAGTTTTTTAGATTTCCAATAATCCCATTCTTGGTCTTCAATTTGCTTTTTAATGTATTTTATTTGACTTTCATCCATCTTTCTTATCCCCATTATTGTTGGAATATAAAAAAACTTCACTGTCATTTAAATCGAATGAGATTTTCAGTCGATTTCGTGTATCTGTATATCTTGGTATCTGAATAATTTGTCCAGAATTCATAAATGCAGATACGTCAAACCCAAATCTTTCCAGATTGCCTACTGACAATACAGTTTCTGCGACATCGCTAATAGATGCAAGTAAACGCTTAGCTACAGCTTCGCATGGTAAGCGGTTGAAATTAATATTTCTGACCAGGTGTTTTGTGATTAACTCTGCGTTAGGATCTCCAATAGTTAAAAATCCTGAATCATTCCCATATGAAGAAAATTTATCTCCTGAAATACGGATCGTTTTAAGTTCAAAGTTGCAGCCGTCTTTAATGACTAAAAATCCTTCAACGTGCCTTGGTTCTTGGAATTCTGCATATGTAGCTTTAACAAAGTCTTGTACTGTTGGAATTATGTTAATGGAATCTACATTTTTGGTTGCTAGGGAGGCAAAAAGAGCTTTAGCACTTGTTCCATTTCCTGCCAGAGTTAGAAAAAATTCTTCGTTTCTTGGTAAATAGTATTTTTGGACTTCATTTCCTTGTACTGTATTGTCACTTTCTTTTCTGTCAGATATAATTACAAACCCATCGTTTCCTCTTGCAAAAATAAGTAACGTCAATGAAGTCTGTTAATATATCGAAATAAATGTATGATCTTGGTGTTGTGTTGCGATTTTTGCAAGCTTTTTGAGCTCGTCCTTTGTCAGAGCGTAACAGGTAGCCCCTGTCTAGAATTGGAGTTGCGTCCCTTGCCGGTCAGGCATGAAAATCATAACTGCAGGCAGTTTGTGCCTGATTGCTGCCTAGGCAGGGGCTAACCTATCACGTCAGAGCCGGTCGAAACAGGATGCAGTGCACACAGTTGAGAATCAAACATTTTTGTGCCAAAATAGATACAATATGTCAAAATTATATTCCAATTTTTGATGTGTGTGTTACGGCATCTTCCTGATTTATTCCATCTTCAGCCAGACAAGCCGGAGAATATGTGGGCCTTGTCTTTGGGAATAGCACTAATCATCCCGTCCTCGCAGCACCCTCAAGACATCCCACTGGAGGCCATACCGTCTCTGGACGCTGTCCCCATTCCTAGGCCGTAATGACTAGTGTGGGTGAAAAAGTTCATTTCTCCAACATATCGTCAGGCTTGCTCATCAGATAAACACACGGTATTAACATCACGGGCCACACACCATTACACCCAACAGATCCCCCCCACTTCAGATGTCCAGAGTCCAGCAGATATTTTGCACCTTTCCCTCATCTTGGAAATACAGGCATGCAGAAAAAATAACGAAATTCAAAATCTCAAAAGCCATTCTCGTTAGAATCCAAAGATATCACTAAAAAAACATGATGGAAACATTCAAGTCAGATTATTTTTTCATGGTTCGATAGCAACGGTCACAAGTAATTGAGGTCTTTCACGGGCAATCTGACCGTGTTTTGACTCAAAGACTTCTGCGTGTTGCTATAAATCCTTCAAAATCTGACTCTGGAAATGACTTTTCAGATATGAAGGCGGATAATCAAACCAAAAGGCCAATTGTAACAGCGAAATTCTGGCGCGTTTTAAGTTAAGAGGTTAGGAAAGAAACATCTAAAATGGTTGAGTGATTTTACGAATCAAAATCCAGAGCCGACATCATATAATATCGTCAGATTATCATCAGAAAAAATCATGATTGTGTAAATTTGAGAAGATAGTCTTATCAAATGGGCCGATGATAATCGATGAATGACTAAAAATTCTAGATTTTTGATTGCCAAAAGGTTCAAAAGATTCCGAGACGTACGGCATATCGTGACAGGATAGAAAGGGAAATAGCCAATACCCTCAGACCATGTTTACAGTCTATCACGCTTCATTGACTCCTGTCATGATTCCTGACATTCCTCTGGACATGATATCATAATTTTAAAATTAATCATCCGGGGTTAATTGTAATGATTTCAATCCAAGGGGATGATTTTGGCCAGTCGGTTTGGAGATGGCCGTCTGATTTAATGGAGTCAGGAAATTTTTCACTCAGGTAAGGTTGAGGGACTGGGGCGACTCTGACGTCCCAGAAGGTTGTCGGGGGTCAGGGATCCACGTCAGGGGGTCCGGGAGTTTTTGGTTTTCAGGCCCCTGAGGGGGCCTGGTGTGTGTGGTGGATGGGAGACCCGGAAGGGTATCCGGAGGAGACTTGGCTGGTCGTTTTTGTGTCTGGTGAAGTAATGCGAGAGGTTCGAGGCCGAGTGCCGGAAACTGCGTGCGGGAAAAATAGTGAGAATGTATCTTTTGAGTGGGGTGAAAAGCTACATTTTGTAGAACCAAAAACAGCTAAAAGCTACATTTTGTTGATCTGGACCCCGTATTTTCGAACCACTTTTTGGGCATTTTTGCGTAGCTTTGACATCATTTGCCTGCCTCCCTTTGGTGCCGTACGATGAACTCCATCGGAGTGAGATATCCAAGCGAGGAGTGTATTCTATCGTGATTATAGTCCCTAAATGCCTCCTTTATGACGTCTGAGGCGTCCTGGAAGGAGTCAAACTCAGGGGGCCACAGGTATTCCCTCTTGAGGCTTCCGTGAAACGACTCTATGTGGCCGTTTTGCTCTGGCGTCCTGTATGCTATGAGTTCGTGCCTGATTCCCAGCTGTTTTAGGGACTCCCTGAACATGCGCGACGTATACTGAGAACCGTTGTCTGTCCGCAGGGTCAGCATGCTGCAGTCCGGATCTGCTGCCGATACCGCATCGAGTACGGCCTGAACCGCATTCTCCTTTTGCGCCGTGGTATCAAAGGAGTATGCAAGCCATCTGCGCGAAAAGGCATCAAGTACGTTGAAACAGTAGCACCAGCCGTCCCCGCCGCAGTCCACGTATGTAATGTCTGCCTGCCACAGCCGGTTGGGGGCATCTGGCTTTGTAAGCTTGCGCGAGGCCCGTATTATGTCGTTTTTGGTCTTTTTGGGCTCGATCCAGCCTATCTGGCGGTAGATTCGCTGTATCTTTTTGCGGTTTACGCGCACGCCAGTCTCGCGCAATATCTGGTTTGCCATCCTCCGGGTTCCATACGTCGGCCTTTTCTTGCCTATGGTACGTATGATTGAGACCGTCCCAGAGTCGGCTTTTCTGGTCCGTCTGTCGACGTCCTTCCTGGCGTAATACCAGGTGCCCTTTGAGACGCCGCAGTATTTCAGGGCCGTGTTGAGGCCCATCTTCTGGTGGCAGATCTGTACGGCATTCATCCTTTGCTCAGCTCCATTGTTTTTTTTAAAGCGTCACAGGCCACTGCATACTCGCCTATGATGCGTTTGAGATTCTGGTTCTCCTTTTGCAGGGCAGCCGCTACCTTGTCATTCCGGCCCAGGATGGATGCCTTGCCGCCCTCGACGAACCTGTCCATCCACCTGCCAAACGTGGTGGGCGCGATGTTGTGCTTGCGGCACAGCTCGGCAGTGCTGATGCTGGTCTTGATGGACTCCATCACTATGTCTGTCTTTTCGGCCAATGTGAACTTTTGTTTTTTCATGCCCCGTATGCCCTCCTGTCATATACAAATTCTACGCATTTGGGTGGTTCGAATTTTATGGGGTCCTCACCATTGTAGAACCAAAAACAGCTAAAAGCTACATTTTGGAGGAGTGAAAAGTTACACTATGTACATTTTGGAGGAGTGAAAAGTTACACTATGTACATTTTGGAGGAGTGAAAAGTTACACTATGTACATTTTGGAGGAGTGAAAAGTTACACTATGTTGAATCAGAAATAGTGAAAGTATGGATTTGAAAAGTAGTGAAAATAGTGAAAGTATGGATTTGAAAAGTAGTGAAAATAGTGAAAGTATGGATTTGAAAAGTAGTGAAAATAGTGAAAGTATGGATTTGAAAAGTAGTGAAAATAGTGAAAGTATGGATTTGAAAAGTAGTGAAAATCCCATGGGATCACAGGGATGAAAGCCCTGTGAATTACAGGGATTTGAAAGCCATGAAAGTCTATGCGGGTTCACAAACCATGGAAGCCGCCACCGCAATGATTCAAAACCATGAAAACACGGGGGGATGGTCTGAACTTGGCAGAATCTAGAGGAACTTGCTCATCACTGGCTGCCTGAACCCTTGCCAGACCTGCGCATAAGGAATCGCCCGTCGCTTAGCTCCTTTACAATCTCCCAGCCGTTTGAGCTATAGTACACCAGCTCCTCGTCACTCCCTATGATCCGGCATTCGGACGGTTCGTCATTGCCTGGCACCGTAGCCGGCTCTTTTGGCTTGTCTGCGGCACTGGGCTGTGGGACATCCGGCTTTGAATTGATTATGTTGTCCGGATTGATTCCGTACATCTTTGCCTGTTTGCGCCATAGCTTGCAAAGCATGTCTTTTTTGTGCTTTTCATCCGTCTTGTCAGGGTCAGTGGAGAGAAACAGTCCGCTCTGCTCATATGCCCTGCACATGTCCTCTCTCATATGCTCTGTAAGACGGCCCTTGTTTACCGTGTATCTTGCCTCAATGTCCCCCTTGTGGCCCATAAAGAACACCCGATAGGCATCTGCCATGCAGCCATGGCTTTCGGCAAGCAGTAACTGGGTGTCAAAGTAGGATCGCAGCGTGTATGGCCTTGAATCTACTATCGGCTTCATCGCTTTTTTTGCCGTACGGGATATGGATGCTGTGACCACGAATGTCTTGACATCCGGATCCTCCCTGCGTCTTTTGCGTGAGTTTTGCCTCTCAAGCGTTATGACAGGAGAGTCCGGACAGAGTTTTTCCCCGGCAGATATCCTGTGTTCGAGATATTTCAGCAGGTGCTGGCACCCCTCCTCTATCAAAAACGTCACATACTTGTTCCTGGTCTTGCTCAGGGACTGTCGGACCACCACCATTGTGGGCATGTTTGTGAATCTGACTCTTTTTCCCTTCTTCTCTATGACAAGCTCGGGCAGATCCTTGAGGCATAGCCCGTCACTCCTGTCGGCAAGTCCCAGCACCTGTGGCCTTACTCCCGAAAAGGCCATGAGGCTCAACACTGCCCTCTGGCGCACGTTGCCGTTTTCCAGCATCTGGTGCAGCTGCTCCTGCTCTGGCACCTTTTCCTTTTCAAGCGTGGGACAAATTCCCATGTTGGATATCTTTATCTTGCTTTTGATTTCTATCCGGTTGTGGACCAGCCATCCCTTGATTGACTTTATCATGCCGTCTATGTATCCGGAAGAAAAATTCTGTGATTCCATCCAGGATACGTGATCCATCAGCATGTCCTCTATCTTTTTGGGATCTTCCTTTCCCGTCCGGGCAAGGGTTGCAGGCGTTGTCTTCAGCCTGTAACAGAACAGATTAAGCCTCCTCAGGCGTACGGCGGCATTAAGCTGGCTGGATCTCTTCATGTTTTCATACCACCGACGTACGTCGTCATCTTCCAACAGACATCTTGAGGATTGTGTAGCTATTCTTCTTCCACCAGGTGCATTCTTTATCGTCTTTTTCTTATTTATTTTTTTATTTTCATTTTCTTTGAGCTGGCCGGTGTCCCTTGTGCTGCTCTGACTTTTTGTACCCTTTTTGTTTGCAGTCTTGTCGGTACTCGTCATCGTTTTTTTGGGACTCGTCATCCTGTTTTTCGGACTGTCCCCTCTGCTTTTGCACTGGTGTGTTTTTTTGAAGAAATTTTCTTTTTTGATTGTTTTTCTTTCTTTTTTTGCCTTCTCATTCTCGGATTTGAGAACGAGTCAGATGGGCCCGATGAGATTCGAACTCATGACCTTTCGATTATCAGTCGAACGCTCCAGCCAAGCTGAGCTACGAGCCCATGAATGGATCTCTAATCTGAGGTCATTTAAGTTTAATTTTCTTTCCACTTGATAGAACAACCGATTGATGGGTCAAAGTCTTTTTCAATCTTTTCACCGTCTAGCAATTTTTGCATATTGTTAATCATTGTCTTCTCTGTGGCTTTATCGTCTGGTTTCATGGCATTATCGATTCTACCGTGAAAAACTAGTTGTTTTTGACTATTGAACAAAAACGGATCTGGGGTGCACGTGGCACCGTATTTTCTTGCAATCTCTTGGGTTTCATCAAAAAGATAATCAAATTCAAATCCCTTCTCTTTGGCAGTCTCCTTCATTGCATCAAAACTGTCTTCAGGATAGTTTGTCGAGTCATTGCTGTTGATTCCGACAACTGCAATCTCCTTTCCAAATTTTTCATACAACTCGTTTAACGCATCTACTTTTGCCTTCACATATGGACAGTGGTTGCACATGAAAATTACTAAAACGCCCCTATACCTTTCATAGTCACTGAGTGAGTGTTTTTTGTCATCAATTCCTAGCAATTCAAAGTCAGGTGCAATATCTCCGGCTTTTAGCTTGACTTGGGATTCTAAAAGTACCATAAATGGGCGCTCTTGGTTTCAAATAAAATCCTTGCCTCCAAGACAACAATTAAAATCCACACATAACCCAACATTGACATGGGCCGGTAGTATAGCCTGGTAGTATACCCGCCTTGCACGCGGGGGGTCACGGATTCAAATTCCGTCCGGTCCACCACACACCACTCTTGTGATGCGATCCCTTCTGATTTTCAGACTGCTGGATGGATTTAAATAGGATAAGTTTCGGCTTTCTGTTATGGCAAGCGTAGTAGATGGATGGCCTGTATGGATTCCACTCATTGTTGGTTTAGCACCAGGTTTAATATACTGGTTGGCAATTACCGCCAAGAGAAACTAAAAATTTGTATCATTTTTATTCTCTTTTTATTATGCTTTATTCCTAGTGCAAACTAGGTTAAACGTTGTTACCTTTTTTGTCCACAATATGAATTGTTATAGAAAATTAACATGTAATACACATAAAATTCAGATGCAAAAAATTCTTCCACTGGTATTTTTAGCCGTTCTGCTGATTCCATCCTCCCAAGTCGATGCTCAAGAATATTCTGACACCCCGCCAACACTAGCTGTTTCATTACAAAATGAAACTCCCTTTGTCTATCGGGATTCTGAAGGATATTCAGTTGTAGTGGGGATGGTCCAAAACAGCAATGAACTTGCTCCGGTTACAAATGTGCAGGTTCAAGTAAAATTCTATGATGATCTAAACCCGCAACCCCTTGAGATTGTAACTGATAATGTCTCCCTTGAAGTCATTCCTGCAAAAGGGGTT
This sequence comes from Candidatus Nitrosopumilus sp., assembly GCA_965214775.1. Taxonomy (GTDB): domain Archaea; phylum Thermoproteota; class Nitrososphaeria; order Nitrososphaerales; family Nitrosopumilaceae; genus Nitrosopumilus. The sequence goes on from OZ243974.1 coordinate 1,601,672, forward strand.
TCCCCGTATTCAATTCGTTCAGAATCTGCCAATCCACATATTACTCAAGCATCGGTTTCTTTGATAGGCTTTGACTCTTCTAATCCTAAAGAAAACGCGCTTGTTGTCTATTCTGACAATGTATCTATGGATACTGAACTCCACTTTACTGGAACCCTGGAAAATGGGGCCGCTCCAATCTCTGAGACAAATGTGTATTTGGCAGTACATGACGCATTTGTTCCTCCAAGAATTCTAAGTGTTGAAACGGTGGAAATTGGGCAAGTGGCATCAAATGATAAAATAACCTTTGAATTCAATGGAAAGATTGATGCCCGAGCTGTAGGCTTTTTTATGGTTGCCGAATCAAATATTTTCTATTCTGATGTTGTGGAGGTGGCAATTCCGCCGCCAGAGATTGCAACCAAAATGGCAACAATTTCCAAAGTTTCAATTCAAGACAATCAGGGAAATAAACTCTCTGAACTCCAAGCAGGAACTCCGGTAAACATCAAAAGTGAAACTATGATTCAGTTTGTGGCAGACAAGAAAACAAATGAAACTGCTTACACCTACTATGTTCAAATTAAGGAATCCGGGGAGAAACCCACCGTTGAATACATTGGACAATACGATGGACGATTTGTTGGTTCGGGACTTGATTCTCAGACAATAGGCTGGGTTCCCCAAAAACCCGGACTGTATTTTATGGAAACCTTTGTCTGGGATAAAAGCAACATTCCAATTTCTGAGCCGGGCCCCGTAGTTCTCTTTTTGGTAAAATAATAGGTTTATTTTCACATTTGTCATAGTATCCCCATGTCTGATTTCTCTCTAGTTGCAACGGGCGGTACGTTTGATATTATTCACAGGGGTCATCTGACATTGCTTGCAAGTGCATTTTCAAGATCTGACAAAGTTATCATCGGTCTGGCAAGTGACGAATTGGCCAAAAGAAGAGGAAAATCTCCTCGCAACAACTATCAGACAAGGCTGGCACATCTTCTTGAAGCCCTTTTTCAAGAATTTCCAAAATCGGATTTTCAGATTAGCCAGTTAGACGATGATTTTGGCCCTGCAGTATTAGAAAAGGAGGTTGAGGCATTAGTTGTTAGTTCAGAGACCCGCAGTCAGGGCCAAAAACTAAATGAATTGCGAGCAGAAAGGGATCTCCCTCCGGTGGAAATCATTGTTGTTCCGATGCATCTGGCTCAAGACGGGACACGAATTTCAACAACCAGGCTGAAAAACTCAGAAATTGACAGGGAAGGAAACTTGTTGTGAATTGACAAGAAGCTTGTCTAACTTTGAGTAACTGCCATAAAACAGAACTACGGGATCTGGGTTCATGGCAATCATCAGTCATATGATGAGGCAAATTGATAATGACGTTTCAAATCTAAAGCAGGGATTGCAGCCTGAGAGTCTCTCGTTTTGGTATGAAAAAATTATCCGGGAAACAGTTGAGATGGCACCCCCGTGGCTTCAAGATAAAATCAAAGTCCGCCAGGATCCCGTTCTTACAATGAAGTTCAATCTGGATATCTCAAAACGTGCTGTCAGATATTTCATGATTGCAGTCGATGACAATATCGATCAAATGCCATATTCGACAAAACTGTATTTTCTCAAAGTTCAAGAGGTAATGTCCACTGAAATGGACAAGTCCCTTGTCTGATTTTTTCTAGGCACAATCCAAGGCTCAAGGATCATATGTCCATTAAATCCAAACTTGGCATACAATGGAACTATGCAAATCACAATATTCTGATGATAAAAAGTCCAGAAAATCCAGGAGATCACAGCGTATCCAAATCATTTGGAAATTCCAGAAATGATGGATTTGTGGAGAAAGAAAAAGAGAGTTAGCCGCTGCTGCTATTACTATTCTACTGCTACTGCCGCTGCTGTTGTAACATGATGCGCTGGTTGCAAAACCAAATATCTTGTTCCGTTTGTTCCAAAACACAACAGACCGTCTATTGCAGTGATTGCTTTGGACAAGACAAATCAAGAAAAGCTGATGGTCATAGGCCTTCTAGAAATGATGCAGCATCAAGACATTCTGGACATGATATGTGATGCCCCCAAAATGGCATCAAGCCATCATAGATAGACTGCATCCCTCAAGGAATGGATCACGTTCTAAAACCTCGAGAACTAAAATTCCTAAAAAAAAACAAGAAATCTTTTACCCTGATGACTCGGAGAAATTCTATGAATCCTTGAAGGAAAAACTATGAGATTTTAGGCCGAAAAATCTGCTCTAGTTGTGAATTCCAAGATGAAAGAAACTGCCTGGGATTTGGACACAAATGCGACAAAAACGCCCCTGATGACACTCATCGTGCCGGTGCTGCTGCTGCTGCTGCTGCTGCTGCTGTTGCACCTTCATGGGGAAAATACGCCTCTGAGCCTGACCTGGCAAGAAGAGAGGATCTTATGGTGCTCCATTTGAACTGTAATAAGATCAGCCAACCTGCACATGGACTAAAAACCCAATCAAATAAAAAAAGACAAGGAAGAGCAAGCACTTTCAGATGATAATAACAATAACAATCTTTGAAATCAGTATTGAGAATTTATTAACACTTTAATTGTAATGATTTGTAGGATACATCATGGCTGGAGACTTTAAGGCATTAGGCCTGTCTTTGATTGCTATGGTTGGCACTGTAGCCCTTTACACCGCATTTGCGCCTCCTTAGATCATCTTTTCTTTTTGGATATCCACACTCTCTTCAATGACTTTCGTTGAAACCAGCTTGTCCTCCTTGTCAATCACTGACTGTATAAAATCTGCAAAATTCTCTGCATTCTGTTCATTGTAAAGAAGTATGCTGTGTGCAGACTTGTCCTTTAACGAGATCACCAGCTCATTTTTAACTACGTTTAGGATCGACGTGATAAATGTCTCCTTTCCGTCTTTGATGAAAATCAGACTTGCAAGTTTTTGAGCTTCGTGTTTGTCATCACACCTTATGTTGACCTTCATCTGTCCTCAAATAGAAATTCGTCAATCCTGTCTTTGACCTTTTCCCTGTTCTCTTGGTGTACGGCAAGAAAATTATTCATCTTCTCTATCAGGATTGCCTTTAGTTCCCCAGAAAGCAATTCTCCGGATTTGTAACTGTCATAGATCGTTTTGAGTTTGCCGTCATCAGGCTCAAAAAATATTCTGAGATATTGAAACGACACATCAATATCGGGATTGCCTCCCAGTCTTCTATGTTCTTTAAGATCCGGCTGACCTCCTGAAAACGCGTATTTGTTGATCTTCCTTTTTACCGCATCTGGGTCATCAGTAGTGTATACTGTTCCATTTTCATCTGATGCTGACATCTTGCCTCCGGGACCTTCCAAGGCTGGAATCATTATGTTGTGAATTAATGCCGGTTTCTGTTTTCCGATTTTTGGGGCGACATCTCTTGTTAATCTAAAATGGGGATCCTGGTCTACCCCCAGTGGAATCAGAACCGGCTTGTCTTCAATAAAGCAGGGCGCTGATTGCAACGAAGTATAAAATATCATGCCAAGGTTGGTTTCGTTTGTAAACCCAAACGTAGCTTTTGTGTTTGAAAAATTAATCTTCTTTGCAACTTGGGCTGCTATGGGATACAGGGTTTGAATGTTTCTGGTGTTGATTATGATCTTGGTTTTTCTAGGATCAAACCCTAAAGCGATAAAATCCAAGGCGTTCTCAAGGGCAAGTTTTTTTGTGTCCTCCAAAGTGAGATTCTGTTTTGAAAAGAATTTTTCGTCATCTGTTAGTTGAAAATACATATTCACATCAAATTTTTCTTGCAGCCATTTTGCAAACACCCATGGAACCAGGTGTCCGATGTGGGTATGTCCTGATGGCCCCCTGCCAGTATATAGGAAGAACTTGTTTCCTTTCTCATATTCGTCTAGGATTCTGTCCATCTCTCTGTGTGAGAAGAAGACTCCGCGTCTGAGCATAAAATGATCCTCTGCTGTGATCTTTGTAATTCTGGCCAGTAACTCTGCTGAAATCTTTTCTGTACCGAATCTCTTGGTTAATCTTTCATAATCAATCTCGCCCTCAACATGCCAAGGTGTTACAACAAAGTCATCAACTGACATTCAATTTGACTTGGGTTAAGGTTTAAAAAGTCTTTTTCGAACTTTCTGCTGTTGTCGCAAGTTTTTCACGATATCGAAAAAAAAATTATTTCATCACTAAGAGCGAACTCCAAGCAATCTTCGGAATCCCTGGAAAAATCAACTGATCTGTCTCCTGATCAGATCAGGCGAGGAATTGAATGGCTGAAATTCAAGGATTTGGTCACTGTAAATGAATCAAGAGTCAGTCTTGTAGGTTTGGGGAAAAACGGCCTTGAATCAATTGAAAAGGGACTCCCTGAAAGACAACTGCTTGATTCGTTAAAAGGTGGACCAAGGAAGCTGTCTGATTTGCAAAGACAACTCGGTCCCGTGTTTGGTCCTGCGATGGGTTTTGCCAGAAAGAACAACTGGGTAAAAGCTGATTCTGATTCGGTTTCTCTGATCTGCGCGCCTGCAGAAATTCCCGGCGAAAAAACCATCCGGCAAATTGGAAAGGAAAAGATTCCTAGAGAAAAGGCTGATCCATCTGATCTCCTTGCTCTTTTGAGGCGACCCGATTTCATAACAGAAGACATTGTAAAGACAAAAGAGATCTCCCTGTCTGATTCTGCAAAGTCTCTGGAAATATCTGACTCGTCTGCCGGAGCAATTGATGTGGAGGCCAAAGTGCCCCAAGTTTTTGTTGCAAGAACCCATCCGTTAAAGAACACGATGGATGAGATCCGTGAAATCTTTGTCACCCTGGGTTTTTCTGAAATCGTTGGAAGCATGGCTCAGTCCAGTTTCTGGAATTTTGATGCGCTGTTTACCCCGCAGGATCATCCGGCAAGGGAGCTTCAAGACACGTTTTACCTGGATGGAATTTCGGCAAAAAAGATCGCTACGCCTGAACAGATAAGAAAAGTTTCGGATTCGCACAAGAAAAACTGGAGATACCGGTGGGATGTCAACGAAGCGCAAAAAATGGTTTTGAGAACCCATACCACCTGTGTTACCATAAGGCACTTGGCCCAAACAAGGCCTGACGAGTCCAGGGTGTTTTCGTTGGGCCGCGTATTTAGAAATGAAAAAGTCAGCTACAAGCATCTTGCTGAATTCAACCAGGTTGAGGGGGTCGTTGTCGGCAAAAATGCAACGCTGCGTGATTTGATGGGAATCCAAAAAGAGTTCTACAAAAGAATCGGCATTACAAAAGTAAAATTCTGGCCGACATTTTTCCCATACACTGAGCCTTCTTTGCAGACTATGGTTTACAATGACAGGCTGGGAAAATGGGTCGAACTGTTTGGAATGGGAATTTTCAGGCCCGAGGTTACAAAACCGCTTGGAATCACAAAACCGGTCTTGGCCTGGGGCGGGGGAATCGAAAGGATTGCAATGCTAAGGTATGGATTAGATGACGTAAGGGAATTTTACGGCAACGACCTTGATTGGCTAAGGAGTGCGTCAAAAAAATGCCAGTAGCCGAACTGTCTTATTCCCGCCTCCAAAAGCTAATTGGCAAGTCCTCAAAGAAGCAAATTTCTGACTCCCTGCCGTTTCTTGGCCTGGACATCGAGTCTGAAGACAGGGATCTAGTCAGAGTTGAATACAGTCCGAACAGGCCTGATTACTCTACTGATTTTGGAATTGCATTGGGAATGCAGGGATTGCTTGGAATCAAGACAGGAGCAGTCAAGTTGAAAATCAAAAAATCAAAACAACATCATATTTGTGTAAAATCCGACGTGGCAAAGGTCAGGCCTTTTGTGACTGGAATCGTGGCCAAGAATGGAAGGATTGATGATAAGGCTATCAGGCAGCTCATGGCCATGCAAGAAGACCTTCATCTTGGAATCGGGAGAAGACGAAAGAAATCCTCAATCGGAATCCATGACTTGGACAAGATATCGTTTCCGCTGACGTACTGTACGACTAGCAGAGATCACAGATTCACTCCGTTAAATTCTCAAGAAGATCTTTCAATCTCTCAAATTCTAGAGTCAACTGATGTTGGAAGAGACTATGGACACATCCTGGGAAATTCACCAAGGATGCCAATAATTACGGATTCCAGAAATGAGACCGTCTCATTTCCCCCGATAATCAATGCGGCAGTCACGACTGTAAGCCCAAAGACCAAAAATCTCTTCGTTGAGGTTACTGGAACCGGCAAGGCTGATGCAGAAGACGTGCTTTCCGTGGTTGCAACAATCTTGCAGAGTGCGGGATTTGCGTTAGAAGAGGTAAAAATTTCCGGCTCAAATAACTCTACTCCCAAACTTGAACCGAAAAAAATGTCTGTCAGTCCGACTTTGGTCAACCAAATTCTAGGGTTGAACTTGAACCCGTCAAAAATTGTCTCGTGTCTGAAAAAATCCAGATTGGATGCCTCCCTCAGGGGCAGAGACATCCTGTGTGTTATTCCGCCATACAGATTTGATATATTTGGTCCGATGGATCTTGTTGAAGAAGTTGCTTTGGGATACGGGGTTCAAAATCTTGAACCCGTCTTGTCACCATCACAAACAATCGGCCAGACAAACCCGGTTTCCCAAAATCTCAGGTCTCTCAGCCAGGTGATGATTGGTCTGGGTTATATTGAGGCGCTCAATTCAAGCCTGACAAGCAGTCGGGTCTTGTACGAGATGACAAACAGAAAGCCATCTGAAATCATTTCTGTACGTGATTCAAAGAGTCTGGGGCATACCGTTTTACGAGACTCGATTCTGCCAGGACTGCTGGAGAATTTATCTAGAAATATTCACGAGCCATACCCCCAAAAAATGTTTGAGACAGGTTCTGTTTTTTCAGAGGGGGATCCGATTGATGAAAAAACAAGCTTTGCGGGAATCAGCGCTCATCAGGATGCAAGTTTCACCGAAATAAAGTCCGTGTTGCAGTCTGCACTGAAGACAGGATTTGGACTCGAAATTCAAACAAAGACGGCATCCCATCGAGCTTTTGAGGACGGGCGATGCGCAAGCGTCCTTCTCAATAACAAGGCAATCGGAATCATTGGAGAAATCAACCCTCAAATAATTGAAAATTATAGGATTCGCGTACCTGCTGTGGTGGGATTTGAAATTTCCTTATCTGATTCCGTTTTGAAAACGACTTAGAAAAGCCATTCCAATCATCCCGATTCCGCCTGAAAGGACAATAATGCCGATTGTAAACTCAACGACCAGTCTCTGATAAATCGACTTGTCCTTGACATCTAGCATGTGGTACGATTCCTCGTCTGGGAGGCTTTCAAAGAACTGAATCTGCGGATAATCAAAAACCACAACCAGGCCTCCAACGATCAGCAGGGTTATTCCGACAAAAAACAGCGTGATGTTTTTTATCTCCATTTTCTGGTTTCTATGTTTGCCGGAGATTTAATTTTTATTTCTAAACGTGCTTGATCTTCCTCTAAATGGTTTTTAGTAAGAATAATTCCAATATTAAGCGCCCAAGAGCAGCCACGCAGACGGATTGGGATGACGTTGATCGTAACGATGCCAATGATTTCTGATTCACCCAGGCGTGGTACACATGGGCAACCAACCCCGGTCAGAAAACCCAAAGGAGGCTTTGGCTAAATTCCAATGATCTTGTGCGAGTCAGAGCCGGGGGACATTTATATTTGCATTTGCATTTGCAGTCTTCCCAGAAGTACCACGTCAAATTATCCCGGGCTCGAAATAATTCAAACGGGCTGCCTGCATACCCGCTTGCCACCTCCTGAACCGCCACGAGTTGGTTACTTCTGGGAAGACTGATTTGCATTTGCATTTGCATTTACAACATCAAAACCCATAAAGCACCAAATTTTCAAGTGGATTCATGGCAAACTATTGGTTGGCAAAACAGGAACCGGGAGGTCCAAGAGGATATAATTTTGAGCAGCTAAAAAAAGAAAAGAAGACTGTTTGGGACGGGGTCCACAACAACCTGGCACTAAAGCATATGAGGGAGATGAAACCCAAGGATCTTGTAATTTTCTATCATACTGGCGATGAGCGTCAGGCCGTTGGGATTATGGAGGTGACCTCAAAGCCATATCCAAACCCCAAAGAAGGCAATGAGCGCTTTGTTGTCGTGGATGTAAGATACAAGAAATCTTTCAGGCGTCCAGTAACTTTGGATGAGATGAAAAGAGAGAAAAAGTTCAAAGACTGGGAATTGATTCGAATATCTAGGCTGTCTGTAATGCCGGTCCCAAAAACCATCTGGGATGCCATTTTAAAGATGTCTCAAAGTCAGGGATAATCGGTTTGTTGATATAGTCGGTTTTTGTAATATTGGCATGGCAACAGCTTATGTTTTAATAAACTGTGAACTTGGTTCTGAAGAAGCAATTATTCAGCAACTAAAGGGCTTGGAAGGTGTCAAGGAGGTTCATGGAACTTTTGGCGCATACGATATCTTGGCCAAGATTGAATCTGAAACTGTGGAAAAACTTAGGGAGACAATTACTTGGAAAATCAGAAAAATTGAAAAGATCCGCTCAACACTTACCTTGATGGGCATTGAAGGCCAGACATAAACAACACATACCCTTTTTTCTTATCATGATTCTGCACTTTATTTTTGTCATTAAAGAAGACGAGGATCGCCAAAAACGGCAATCCGAGTTTGAATATGTCAAGAAAATGGCGCAGTTTTACAAGCACTGGATAAAAGAAAAGTTTGGAAGGGACTATGAGGTTCGGTGTGACGAGCTGGTCACAGGGACAAGAGGCATTCTGCAAAGGCTTGACACTCACACACTAGTCCGTGATCATGAGCAGCGCGGAAAAGACACCCATCATTTCTATCTCACCTATTTCCGACCTCTCTGGACAGATTCTCTGTGTGATGGTTATCATGCAGAAAACTTTGGAATGATTTTTTGGAAAAAACCAAAGGAATCCGGCGATGATAATAATGATGACGTCTTGTTTCTTGCAGAAAAAAACTGCACGACAGTCTCTTACGAGTTACTTCATGAGTTAATGAGACAGTCTGGAAGGAAAAGATACGTTCAAGAAATACGCGATGTCTGGACCAAGCATTTCTATGAGCAGTTGGAATTTGAACAGTATGGCCAAGACTTTGAGATTACCGACGGAAAGCCCATGTTCCTGACAATGAATACCTCGCAGTTGAATCTGGAAAAATAATACCTCTAGCACTTTGTTACAGAGTAAATGTTGTTTTCAAAGTTTGCAGTCTTGAAATCCAGCTTGTTTTCAGGATCATCTGATCTTCCTTTGTTCAGGCCCTCAAGCTCCACTAGTGCGTCCCCTCTGAAACCGACTGATGAGCCATAAATCGCATCAGTCAGCATGGTTCCATGATCTCCTTTCTTGATGTCATCGACCATATCATAAAACCTGGTGGTTTCTTTTTTGTTTACTGGATTGCCTGTCGCCTTGTTGTATGCAACTGCAATATACATCCCGTTGTTTTTTACCGCGACTGGAATTTTGTGATTCTTTCCTGTAGCACCTGGGATTGCCTCGTTAACTAGAACCTCGCACTTGTGATACATGCTAGACACGTACGCAAAGAACCTGTATTGGGCAAACTTGCCTGCGTCATCCTCCTCACATCCGACAAAGACCTTGTGAAGCAGTTCCAACGCTTCATCATTCATGCTTTGTAGCCTGTCGTCTATTCTTCCTCTTTCAAGAAGTTCGGATTTGCACTCTTTTGCCACCAGTTCCAAGATAAAGTCAGGCAGATTGTAATTCTTCAACGCTGCAACAAACGCCCCGGCCTGCGACATTCCGAATTTTGGAAATCCCTTATTGACCATCCTTACGCCTCATCATAAAAAACATGCAACAACCACGAACCAATCCTCAATTATATACCTGCCTTTGGCTTATAATTGTTAAGAAAATCGATGCCTAGATTGATGATTTTTTTAATTTTTGATTGTAAATAATAAATTCCGGATAAATTTACGCTTGATGTGCAAACAGAGACTACTCCGAAACTTGTTTCAAACGTTTATGAGAAATTAAAGGAGAACGTTTCTAAATATCGCCGTGTTGTCGGACGTCCCCTTACACTGACAGAAAAAATTCTTTCAGGCCATCTGCATGAAATGGCTGAAAGTCCGTTTAATGGAGGAAAAGACTATGTTTTTCTAAAACCAGATCGTGTAGCTTTACAAGACGTGACAGGCCAGATGGTAATGCTGCAGTTCATGCAGGCCGGCCTGAAACAAACATCGCTTCCGACGACGGTTCACTGTGATCATCTGATCAGGGCTGAAGTCCAAGGTGACGTTGACATGAAGGTTTCACTAGATGAAAACAGCGAGGTGTTCAGGTTCCTGCAGTCTGCAGCGGCAAAATATGGCTGTGGTTTTTGGAAACCCGGTGCTGGAATCATTCACCAGGTGATCCTTGAAAACTATGCATTTCCTGGCGGTCTCATGATTGGAACTGACTCTCATACCCCAAATGCAGGCGGCCTTGGAATGATGGCAATAGGCGTTGGGGGCCTTGATGCCGCTGAAACCATGGCTGGACTGCCGTGGGAACTGCTCTATCCGAAAAGGATTGGCGTCAAACTTGCAGGCAGACTAGGCGGCTGGGCCGCACCCAAGGACGTCATCTTAAAAGTCGCCGAACAGCTGACTGTTTCTGGCGGAACTAATTCAATTGTGGAATATTTTGGTCCTGGAACAAGATCAATCAGCTGTACGGGCAAGGCCACAATTACCAACATGGGTGCAGAGATTGGCGCAACATGCTCGATATTTCCTTATGACGGGCGCATGGAGACTTTTCTCAAACACACTGACCGTTCCGAAATTGCAGAATTGGCCAACCAGAACAAGGAATTACTTGTTGCAGACTCTGATGTTCAAAGCAATCCTGAAAAATATTTCGACAAGGTAATTGAGATTGATCTTTCGGCATTAGAGCCGCACATCGTCGGCCCCCATACGCCGGACCTGGCCAGAAGCATCTCTAGTCTGGCAGATGATGTAAGATCACAGGATTATGTTGATCCCATTTCTGTCGCATTGATTGGAAGCTGCACAAACTCGTCTTATGAGGACATGTCAAGGGCTGCAAGTCTTGCCGAACAGGCAAAATCCAAAGGAATCAAGGCAAAAATCCCCCTGCTGGTTACCCCCGGCTCTGAGCAGATCAGAGGCACCATTGAACGCGATGGGCAAATGGACTCTCTTAAGGACATCGGCGCAACTGTCCTGGCAAACGCATGCGGGCCGTGCATTGGCCAATGGAACAGGCCTGAATTGGAAAGAGGCGAACGAAACACAATTGTAACGACATTCAATCGAAACTTCCCTGGAAGAAACGACGGGCATAGAACGACTCTGAACTTTATCGGAAGCCCGGAAATGATTATTGCACTGGCATTGGGGGGAAAGCTTTCCTTTAATCCGTTAAAAGACGAACTGACTGCCGCAGATGGAACAAAATTCAGGCTGGATCCTCCAAAACCGGCGCCGGAAGTTCCCGAAGAAGGATTTGTGAGGCCTGATGGAATTTTTGTTGCCCCTCCTGAGAATTCAGATGATGTTAAAGTGTTAATTGATCCGGACAGCAAGCGCCTGCAAAGACTAGAGCCGTTCCCAAAATGGGACGGAAGTGATTTTGTTGAGATTCCCGTCATGGTAAAGGCTAGGGGAAAATGCACAACTGATCACATTTCGCCTGCCGGTGCGTGGCTCTCGCTCCGAGGCCATCTTGATAACCTTAGCGACAACATGCTGCTTGGGGCAGTAAATGCATTCAATGATCAAGTCGGAAAAGGCAAAAATGCCTTGAATGGTAAATTGGAGCCCTTTTCACAAATTGCACGCCAATACAAGGAAAGGCAAATGCGTTGGGCAATTATTGGGGACGATAACTATGGGGAAGGCAGCAGCAGGGAACACGCTGCAATGACTCCACGATACCTTGGATGTGCTGCAGTTATTACAAAAAGTTTGGCAAGGATTCACGAAACAAATCTCAAAAAACAGGGAATTCTTGCGTTGACATTTGACAATCATGGCGACTATGAAAAAATTCTTGAGGATGACAGAATCAGCATTGTCGGATTAGGACAATTAGAGCCTCACAAGCAACTAAAGTGCGTCATTGTTCACAGTGGCGGAGACAAGGATGAAATCCTTCTAAATCACTCTTACAACAAATCACAAATTGAATGGTTCAAAGCTGGCTCGGCACTCAACGTTCTGAGAAACAGCCGATAAAGGTTTTTTGACGTGGGGCCGACCGGAATCGAACCGGCGACCTACGGGTCACTACAGCTCCAAACTTACATCATCCGTGAGTCAGTTTAGCTTAGTTTACCTCTGGAGCCCTTAGCGGTGATCTGTTCGTAGACACTGTCGCCCTACCAGGCTAGGCTACGACCCCACGAACAAGTCTGGAATTGACCTGAATTTTAAGTTATTTTTAGCCACCAAGATTTATTTGCGATAAACGCGATTTTCTAACAGTTAATCGATCATGGTAAAGACATTTCATCTTGTATTGGGCGCAATTCCGGTACTAGTCGCACTTTTGATCTCGGTTCCAATGCTGACAAAAAATGAAATTCCAATCTCTGCTGCAAACTCTTTTGATACTTTGGAAATCGAATATACAAAACACCAACTAAAGAAACTGTCTTACGGCGGTGTTACTGAGAGAGTCGGAGCAGAAAAAACTGAGATTCTGTCAATCAAAAACGACGGTGCAGTAAAATACTCTGTAACCGAACATGGGTATCTCCAGCCCGACAAAAGATCCAAGCTTGACGAATCCCAACTGAATAAAATCAAGGCACTGATCAAGGAGACTGGATTCATGTCAATTCCCTCCGAATCCTTTCCAATTGTTGAAGACGCTACAGAATATCAAAAATCAAACGTCAAGGTCACTCTTAACGGAAGAGTAAACCAGATTCATTGGCCTGAACAAAACGCCACTGATGGTTTCATTCCCCCGATAATCACAATGGTTGAAACGGAACTTGATCAGATTATATCTGAGATTGGTGAATAGGTACAAATAGCCTTTAGCGCCAATTAGTTCATGCTATCTCTATCTGGAGAGCGTGCTGATGCAAAAGGAATCAAGTATAAAAAATCCGAAGAAAGTGGCGATGCTGTCTGCGGCTCTTTGACTCTGAAGCGTGGATTTGCACATATGTTGAAAAACGGGGTCGTAATGGATGTGACGACTGTTGAGCAGGCTCAAATTGCAGAAGAGGCCGGCGCAGTATCCGTAATGGTATTGGACAAACTTCCGTCAGAAGTTAGAAAAGCTGGCGGTGTTGCAAGAACAGCTAGCATCAGAATTATTGAGGAGATCATGGATTCAGTTACGATTCCTGTCATGGCAAAATGCAGAATTGGACACGTCAACGAGTCTCTTGTATTGCAAGAGACCGGCGTTGATATGATTGACGAGTCCGAAGTCCTGACTCCTGCCGATGAATTTAGACATATCTGGAAGTGGGATTTTACAACTCCGTTTGTAAACGGGGCCCGCTCCCTGGCAGAGGCCCTGAGAAGAGTTGAGGAAGGAGCTGCAATGATTAGAACAAAGGGCGAGCCGGGAACCGGAAATGTCGCAGAAGCCATCACTCATATCAAAAAAGTCAATGATGAACTAAGAGCAATAAAGTCAGTCTATGATTCTGGGGATAACCAGGAGCTTGTCAGAATGGCAAGGGAATTCAAGGTTTCCTATGACATTGTAGAGCAGACAGCAAAACTTGGCAAATTACCGGTAGTGAATTTTGCCGCAGGCGGAATTGCAACCCCTGCTGATGCTGCCTATCTCATGTCTTTGGGATGTGATGGAATCTTTGTAGGCTCTGGAATTTTTAATGCCGATGATGCAAAAGAGAGGGCAAGGGCAATTGTGCTGGCAACTACTTTCTGGAGCGAGTCTGAGAAGGTAAAGGAGGCACAGAAGATGATTGATGAGAGGCAGTCTATGCTGGGATTGGATGTCAAAACATTGGAATTAAGAATGCAAGATCGTGGAGGCGCCGCATGAGCCTGAATGTTGGAATCCTGTCAATTCAGGGGGATGTACGGGAAAATATTTTGTCAACCCAGGCTGCCTTAGACGAGCTGGGAATTGACGGAAACGTAACTGGCGCAAAGGCCACTGAAGACGTAATGAATCTGGACGGATTAATCCTTCCTGGCGGTGAAAGTACGACGATTGGCAAGATGTCCCTTGTCAACGGCTCGATGAAGGCAGTAAAGGAAAAGATCGAGGATGGCATGCCTGTTCTTGGAATCTGTGCTGGAATGATCATGCTGTCTAAAACCGCAGATGATCGCATAGTCGGAAGGACAGGCCAGCCGCTCTTGGACATCTTGGACATCAAGTTGGAAAGAAACTCTTTTGGAAGGCAGCCTGAGTCCTTTGAGGCAGACGTTTCAATGGACTCCATTGGCATTCCGAACTTTAATGGGGTTTTCATTAGGGCCCCGTCTGTCTCTGACGTGGGTCCTGATGTGCAGGTCTTGTCAAGATTTAATGGCCGAATAGTTGCCGTAAAAAAGGACAATGTGATTGGCACGGCATTTCACCCCGAACTAACCGGGGACACATCTCTTCACAAATACTTTTTGAACCTGGTTTGTTCCTCAAAATCCAACTGAGTTGGCAAATTCTTTCCAAGTGATTCCTTTCTAGTATGGTGGTGGTGGTGGCGGCACAGCCGAGATTTCAAAGCGGGCAAAAACGCTGTGTTTATGGAGAGTGTTATCTGCAGTCTTGATTGGAAGCACATTTGGTCTTGTGCCATCTGAGACGATGAGACATTTGCTCAAAATGATGATGTCTGTATGTCTATTTGTAGTCGGCCCACGAGTATGCCTAGTTTATAAAAATTATTTTTTTATAAAAAAATTCTTTGATTTTTGTTTTTATAATATCAGAGCCTTGATCATTAGATTTTACCTTGATCCTGAACCATGATTTTTATGACAGTCTGATCTATTCTGGAAAGATTAATTTTCTAAGGCCAAAGCTACAGCAGCACGTACAGAATATCTTCAGGCAGATCAAGACCCACAACGAATTCCTGATCCTAGTCAAGAAGATGCAAGACGGTGCGCCAAGCGAGGAGGTTCCGGAAAATTCCCATCAGTACCATGAATGGATGGACAACCATGAACGGAAACTGCGCCAGGACATACCGCTAATGCAAAAAGAGCTTAGAGAGGACTTTGACATCAGTCCGCCTTAGTCGGTGGTCTCGGCTTGCCCGTTTCCATGCCAGGAATGTCCTGTGCCGAAACGGAGTGATACGTTGGCTTGTCGTCATCGCGCGATAGTTTTTCCTTGCCTGCCTTGGCGTTGTCTGGACTCTCTTCGGTCATGACATTATTCATCCGGCTTGCTATTCAAAAATACCGTGGCCGGCAGCCTGCTCTATTGTACGAAAATTAGGTCGCACTAATTTGAGGAGGATTGCAGGGGATTGCCTTGGGCTTTGCCGATCAAGAAAGCCGATGGCTGCAAGGATCAACGCACGTCAGATCAGATATACGGTGTGCCGGGGGACAAAGGCCCTCGGAGGTGGCCGCCGAAATGGGCGTCACAGCAAGGCACACCACACAGATCCCTAGCATTCTCGATGTGGTGCCGCCGGCAGTACCGGCCTGAGAGAGCGCGGGCATACATAGAGGAGTACGAGATCATCCGCACGTCAACCGAGGCATGCCTCAAGGCGCAGCGCAGCGACAAGACCAAAACCTACCTGGCGGCGGGATCCGATCCGCTTGAGAACCGCACAAGGCTGCCGTCGCAGCACGACACGTTCGTCTTGGATTAAATCAGTGTGGACGGGCCGGGATTCGAACCAGGGACGCCCCGGGTCTGAACCGGGCGCATTACCGCTATACTACCCGCCCACAAGGTTTAATTTGTGACATGTTCTATACTTGTTAGGTCTGAACCGGGCGGTGGCGCTATGCTACCACCATTATCTTTCTTATTCAAATTAGAAAAAATTCTAGGTAACCAAGTCACAGGGCCACTAAGGGTTCTATAACACTTGATCGGTAAAACCCAAGGCAATCCTTTGCAGCCCTCCTCTTCCTCCTCAAATCAATACGACATAATTTTCGTACAATGGAACATAATTTTCGTACAATACCCTAGGGAATTCAGTACTTGACTTGATGGGACACGCAGGTCTGATTCTTCATTAATCGACAAGATTGTGCATTGATTTGAGATCTTTTGAAAACGGCTTTAACTCTTCAGGAATCTCGATTTTGAACGAATCCTTTAACGATAGTTTTTGAGCCTTTTTGCCGTTCCATACCTTGGAGTTAAATTCGGAAATTTCCTTTGTCAGGCCGCCGCTCTGTTTTTCTGACTCTTCTGGCTCTGCCTGCATTTCTTTGTGAATGCTTTGCTCCGAATACAGCGTTCTCCACAGATGCTCGGTGATAAACGGCGTAATTGGGGCAAGCAATTTTAGAACTGTTGACATGACTTTGTGAAGAGTAAAAATCGCGCCGTCCCTCTCTTCGTCTGACACGTCAATTCCATACGCCCTGGATTTTACCATTTCAATATAGTGTGCTGCAAATACATTCCATGTAAATTCCCTTATTGCGATTGCCGGAATGAAAAAGTTGTAATCATCATATCCTTGCCTGCACTCTAAAACCAGGTTATTTAGTTCGGATAGAATCCACTTGTCCGAGTCATTTGGCGTTCCTGATTCAATTACCGGAAAGCTAGACAGAAACCTTGAGACATTCCATAGTTTGCTAAGGAACTTCTTTGCAGATTCGATTTTTTGTTCATTGCATCTAAAGTCATATCCGTGATTGACTTCACTGGCACTCCAAAACCTAAAAGTATCTGCGCCCAGTTTTTCTATTACTGGAAGGGGATCAATTGCGTTTCCCTTGCTCTTGCTCATCTTCATTCCCTTTTCGTCTAGTCCGTATCCCATGATCCATGCCTCAGACCATGGTTTTTTTCCTGTGAGCTGCTCGCACCTCAAAAGGGTGTAATACAGCCATGTGCGAACTATATCCTTTGCCTGGGGACGAATTGCAGCTGGGAATGCCTTCTGGAAAAATTTTTCATCCCTTCCAAATTTGCTCACAAACAAGGGCGAGATGCTTGAATCCATCCACGTGTCAAAGATCCTGTCTTCTCCCTCAAATTCTGTAGCCTGGCACTTGGAGCACTGAGATATTGGGCATTTTTCTTCCCACGGCCTATAGTATCTTCCGGGCTCAGGCACGTGCGGTTCGGAGCACTCTTTGCAATACCAGATTGGGATTTCTGTTCCATAGTACCTTCTTCTTGAAATTGGCCAATCAATGTTGATTGATTCAAGCCAGTTCATTAGAATCTGTCTGTGCATGCTAGGATGAAATTCGATTTCCTGCCCTAGCTTCCTCATCTTTTCAACCGATTCCTTCTGTCTTAGATAGTACTCCTCCATTGGAATAATCTCGATTGGATTCTTGCTTCTTTCAGATACCGGAGTTCTATGAACAACGTCTTCGATTTTTTCTACAAATCCGCCCGACTCTAGATCTTCGATGATTCTTGCTCTTGCCTGTTTTGGTTTCAGACCCGCACAGTCTCCTGCAACTTCGGTCATTCTGCCATCCAGCCCAATTGCAACGATTTCCTCTAGCTGTAATTCCCTAAATAACACAACATCGTTCTGGTCGCCATAACTGCAAACCATTACTGCACCTGATCCAAACTCCTGCCGAGCAGAATGATGTGCCCTTAATTCGACTTCCCTGTTTGTAATGGGAACGACTATCTTCTTACCGACGTGTTCTGAGTATCTTTCGTCTTCAGGATTTACAATAATTGTTCTGCAGGCACAAAGCAGTTCTGGCCTCGTACTTGCAATAACAATCTCTTTTTCTGCATCCTTGATTTTGAATTTCATGTAAACTAGTTTTGTTGGCAGATCCTCGTACTGGATCTCTGCATCAGCTATCGTGGTTCCTGAAACCCAATCGTAATTATTTGGCCTGTTTGCAAGGTATACCTGGCCTTTTTTCCACAATTCGATAAACGTTGACTGTGTCAAGGCCCTGTATTCTTCTGAGTCCGTTTTATAGTAGTTTGGAAAATCCCCGCTAATTCCCAAGCTCTTCATGATCAAAATCATTTCAGCTTCCAGATCATCTAGCGCATCCCTGCACAAATTCAGAAATTCTCTCCTGTCTGTCTCCCTGATCCGAATCTTGTGCTTTTTCTCAGTATACAGCTCCACAGGAAGGCCGTTTCTGTCAATTCCGATTGGGAAATAGACGTTTTTTCCAGACATCCTGGCAGTTCTGGCAATCATGTCGATCTGGGAATAATGCGCCGCAGCTCCGATGTGCCATGGCCTGCCTGAGGGATAAGGCGGCGGCGTGTCTATCGTGAAATTGTCTTCCTGAGGAACAAAGTCATAGATTTTTTCTTCTTGCCATTTTTGAAGAATGTCTTTCTCTATTTTAGGATCCCATGATTTTTCTGTAATTTTTGGATTCATTTTTGCTATCTTGAAATATTTGAAATAATGTGGGAACCCTTGTTGTATCCTTCGTAAATGTAGACTCCTAGTGCTTCTACGTTTGGCGGCATTTTGGGCGCTAGCAGCTTGATAATCTCGCTTGACAGGTTCTCGACTGTGGCTTCTCCTTCCAGCAAGTATGTCGTATGCTTTGGAACTTGCAGCTCAAACATCCCTTTTGGCCCTTCAAACTTGATCCAGTAATGGGTGCCATCCTCCTTTATGACGTATTCATTGTTGATGAAGAATTTGTGATCAAATACGTTTACAACCTCTTTGATGATTTTTTTTGCTGCACCAAAGTCTACCAGCAAATTATCTTTCATTTGTCCGACCAGTTCTACCATCACTGAGGATGTGTGACCGTGAAGTATGGAGCATTTTTCCACCAGTGGAAGAATATGCGCATAGTCAAAGGAGAACGAGGCATCCTCCAAGAAGATAGAGCCTGTTTGAGGCGTTTTATCATAGTATACAATATCTTGTAATTCCTTGATTTGCGCTGAATATTTTTGATGGCCTATTGCCATAATTTTTTCTTCGGGAAACTCTTTTTTGATCCGTGTATATTTTTCAATGTCTTCCTCGTTATCTATGACTTCGATCATTCCCTTTGCGGTCTTGAAGTCAATTGATGCCTGGGTTCCGTTTTTTAGGGTGATTTTGTGCCCATACTGGTATTCTTCCTCTAAAAACGAGAGCATCTGGGATACTGTTAACTCTGTCCGGGTTTTCATCAGGTTTCCTTTCTTGTCTATGTATCTAAAGTCTGAATCTAGTATTGTCGGACTTGACGTAGAAGAAGAAGAAGCCATGTCAAGTCAATTGAATGTATTGTGTATATAAATTCTGTAACGGCCAATTGAGGGAGAAAATTCTTGAAAAATCATTCAAGCGAATTTAAAATCCTGGCCAAATTGACGTCATTATCTGTTATTCCTCCTGCATCATGGGTAGTCAACTCAACTGTTAAGCGATTATAGACGTTGAACCATTCTGGATGGTGGTTCATCTTTTCTATCTCCATTGCAGCTCTGGCCATAAATCCAAATGCCTGGTTAAAATCTTGAAATTGAAAGTCCCTGCGCAGCTTGTTGCCTGCCAGCTTCCATCCAGAAAGATCCTTTAGTGATGCCTGGATTTCCTCTTCAGACAGCCTTGCAGTCATGAAATTTTGAGGATTAAATTAACTATTAAAGGTTTGAACATCCACGCAGAACAGAAGGGAATGAAAAAAGAGAATGCCTTGCTGTTGGACAAAATCAAAACCGCTATTTCAGAAACTGTCTCAAAGAAAAAAATTGGAATAGCTTTTTCTGGAGGGGTAGACAGTACGCTGATTTCTAAAATCTGCAACGACATGCGTTATGAGATTACGCTGCTGACAATAGGATTCCATGATTCCCATGACGTCTTGTTTGCCAAAAAAGTCAACTCCATACTGAACTACAAACATCATGTTTTAGAGATTGAGCATGGCTCGTTTTCCTCCGTTGCATCAGCAATAGGCAAGAAAATCAAGACTGAAAATTTGTCTTGGAATGAGAACTGTATAGCATTTCACTATGTCTCAAAGCTTGCCTCAAAATTGGGCATAGATGCCGTACTTACTGCAAATGGGATCGACGAGTTGTTCTGCGGGTATAATGTCTACAGGGACGTGTTTTCAGAGGGGGAAAACAAGATTCTTGAGGTAATGAACGCAAAACTAGACAATGAGATGGAAATGATGAAGGCAGTAAATCTGGTTGCTTCTGAATTTGGCGTCCTTGTCCAACAGCCACTATTGTCACGATCCTTTATAGAATTTGCAAAAAACATACCTGTTTCTGAAAAAATCCATGATTCGGAGGATCTCTATAGAAAACACATCATCAGAAGTCTGGCCAAAGACGTAGGAGTTCCAAAAATCTCCTACAACAAGCGTAAAAAGGCACTGCAGTACGGCTCTAGAATCCACAAGACCCTGCTAAAATCTAGATAAATTTCCTGACTGCCTTTTGAACTGATCTGTTCACGTTGCTAATTATCGCAGGAGCTGCTCCCAGATGTCTTTCTGGGGCAAAGATAGAATCAATCTCCTTGTCTGTCAGTTTGGATGAAAATGCCTTGTCATTTTTTATCGCATCAATATACTGAATGTTCCTGTCTTTTGCCTCAAATGCTACCCTCTGCACATCTCTGTATGCTACAAACCTTGGCACTCCCTTTTTGATTAATGCCTCAAGTACAAATTCGGCAAAAATTTGTCCCTTTGTTACGTGCAAATTCTCGACAATCTGCTTTTCATTGACAAGCAGGTTTGAGACGACTCTGATCATCGTCTCTAGCATTTCATCTGCTAAAATTGCAACAGTGGGAATGACAAACCTCTCGTTTGCAGAATTTGAGAGATCTCTTTCATGCCAAAGAGGGATGTTCTCAAACGCGGTTCCTACCTGACTGCGAAGTATTTTTGATAGTGAGGAGACCCTCTCGCTTTTGACGGGATTCCTCTTTACTGGCACTGCACTGCTGCCCATCTGTCCTTTCTTGAACTGCTCTGCGACTTCTCCTATCTCGGTTCTTTGAAGGTTTCTTATCTCTACTGCGATTTTTTCTAGCGTGGCACCGACTAATGACAGTTCAAAGACGTATTCGGCATATCTTTCCCTGGGCACTACTTGGGTTGTAACTTCGGCCGGGAACAATCTCAGTCGTTTTGCAACTCTTTTTTGAACCTCTAGTGATTTTTTGCCCATTAATGAACCGGTGCCAACGACACCCAGCGTCTTGCAAATCAGAATTCGCTTTTTCATCTCTTCTATTCGCTCTACATGCTTGGCCATTTCGGCGGCCCAGTTTGCAAATTTCAAGCCAAATGAAATTATGCTTGCATGCTGTCCGTGCGTTCTTCCGACTGCGGGAACTTTTTTGTATTTGACAGCTTTGTTTGCAAGAATCAAGGCCATTTTTCCGACTTTGGGCTCTATGATCTCCAAAGAATCTCTCATCTGCATTGAGTTGCTGGTGTCGACTAGATCATTGCTTGTTAGACCATAATGGATCCATGGCCTTGCATCCTTACTACACCTTTCACTTAATGATTCCACTAGTGCAGCAGTGTCATGATCACTTTTTGCTTCCAACTGTCTAATCCTTTTGGCAGTAATTCTGCCAGAGTTTGCAGCCCTGAAAATGTTTTTTCCTGCCTTTTTTGGAATTAGCCCGATTTCACTCTGAGAGATTGCAGCTGCCCCCTCAACTTCCAGCTGGTAATCCACTTTTTTTTGCTCGCCAAACACGGCAAGCATCTCCTTTGTCCCGTATCTTCTGCTATCAATGGGTAAAATTGCCAATGTCTTTTATTTTTTGACATCGAAAATAAATCTACTGGTAACCTTCTTTGCATTTGATCTGACTGTCCAATCTTTCAGAATTCAGACTGTTACTGTCGAGTTTTTTTTATTGTTGCAATTTTTTTCTGAGATCTGACTTCCTTGGTTTTTGCTTTTTGCTTGTCTACTTTGCCTTCCCTTTTTGTCGGTTTGCCGCCTCTTCTGGCAGCCCTTGATGCCTTTGATCGCATTTTTTGCTGCTCCTTTTGCTCCCCAATCTCTTTTTTAGTGGGTTTGCGTTGTACCATAATCCTCAATGGATTTAATATTAGATAAATGATTTTGTTTTAGCAGTCTTCCCAGAAGTGTTGCACAAAACGACTCCAGACCCGAAGCAATCCAAATCAACCCTGCCTGCAGATCCACGCATGTAACTGTCTGCATCACCCCAAGTCGAGTACATCTGGGAAGACTGTTTAGGTTCTATGTGTCTTGTACAGAAATTAAGTCCGCCTAAGATAAGGCGTACGATCGCTGACTATTTCAGGCTGTACCGATCAGATAATGACGTGACAAGAAAGATGTCGGACAAAGAGATCAGGTATGTCATCAAGGGACGTAATGCCGGAAAGAGCGCCATGTCGCTGGCCCGTGACATGAAGGTGACGCCACGACACGTGAGGAGGATTTACGCTAGGTACCGCCGAACCGGAAAGATGCATGGTAACAGGTCGGGCTCTGGAAGCTCAGGCGTGAATCTTGCAACCCCGGAGGTCACTGGGGCAGCCAGCCTGCTCGGCCTGGGCGAACATCTGCAGTGTGCCCGTGAATCTT
Organism: Candidatus Nitrosopumilus sp.; assembly: GCA_965214775.1. Taxonomy (GTDB): domain Archaea; phylum Thermoproteota; class Nitrososphaeria; order Nitrososphaerales; family Nitrosopumilaceae; genus Nitrosopumilus. The sequence goes on from OZ243974.1 coordinate 1,624,393, forward strand.
GCAACCCCGGAGGTCACTGGGGCAGCACCTCCAACCAGCAGGCTGATTTGGAAGGTATGAGATCGCCGGTCAAAGCCCTCAATTATTTGTGATCGTTGCTATAAAACATCCAACCCTCTCTGCTAAAGACCTCTATGATCTTTATGCTCTCTATGCCGTACTCTTTTGCCACGCTTGGAATTTTATTTGGCCTGTCGCTTTCTTGGGTTACGATCATCCATTTATCGCCGGTGATGTTGATGTTGATGCGCGATGATGCCAACGCAATAAGATACGGATCGGCCTCATCTCTATTTTTGTTGGCGTGCAGCAGTTTTGAGTGCTTTCGTACTATGTCCATGGCGCTTTTTTTATTTCATCGGTGTCCTTTTTGAACATGCCCTTGTTATTTTTACACCATTCGTGTATATCATCATCCTGTCTAGAGATTTCGTCCAAAACCACCCTTGATGATATCACTCTGTTTTCCTTAACCAGTGCCTCAAAACTCTCCCATACACCTGGAAAGACATTGCGCGGATAATCCCTGCTCAAAGAAATCAACGCGCTAGTGTCCATGACATACGCGTTTGACAATTTTAGAGCGCCTGTTCCTCGAGTTTTTTCAAATGCTTTAGCTTGATCCCAAGATACTCGGCAACATCACTGATGTGGATTATATCTCTGACTTCGGACTCCAAAACCAGTGAAACGAACTTCCTTCCCCTGTTACTTATGCACAGGCGGGTTCTTTCCACACCGCCCGTGTTTTTTGCGGATCGCCTAGTTTCGCTGCTTTTGATCTTCTGAAGCAGCAGGTCGTAACCTGAGGCAGGATCATCTTTTCCAAGATTTCTTAGCCTGACAGCAACCGCCTGCTTGCTTACCCTGAATTTGGCTGCCAGTCTGTAGATGATTTCCTCTTTTTCGAATCCGCGTTCTTCCAGCATGCGGCATTCCTTTAGGAGTGGTTTCTCTGGCATGAGAACCGAGGCGGCAAAACTGTTGCACCACGCCTCTATGTGTTGGAGATCATCATAGGATCCACTTTCGTACATTGTCTGGGGAATGCACATTCCATCCTTTCTTAGCAAGATGTGGCCGTATTCATGCAGCAGTGAAAATATCCTTGCCTCTACAATGTCCTTTGAGCTGACAACTATCGCCATGGGAAGCCTGTCGGATAACGTTATTGCGCGAACCTCCTCTATCTGCATGCTTGTTTGGAAGACAAATATGTTCAATGACTCGATCGTCTGCCTTAGCGCACTGTAGAGCTCCCTAGGGGTTTTTGCCTCCGGCACGGATAGTGCGCCTGATTCAAGTCCCAGTTTTTTGCATTCTGTTTCTGCGATCCTCTCGGGCGATGACTGGGTGGTGACTGCAGCTACCATGGGTTCCGTGTCCATCCCTTGGGCCTTCATAAGATCTTCTGCGATCTCCTGTAGGTGACGCACATCTCGGATCTTCGCGCGCGTATCGAGTGAAAGCCGGATCTCTTTCTGACCCGGCAGCCTTCGATAGTCAGGTATCCTTGACTCCTCGGGAGGTTCTGGCAAAAAGAATGTGGCCAGTGGACGTTTTAAAACCCTTGAGATCTTTTCCAGTTTCTTCATTTCGATTTCAACACTACTGGTCATCCATTTCTCAACATCGGACTCTGTAACCTTGATCTTTTCTGCCAGCTCCGCAACATCTAGCCCGCTATCATCTATGATCCATTTTACCACTTTTGGATTTGTTTTAACCAAGATTGTCTGCCGAGCCATCCTGCTAAGAAAAAACAAGCGTCAAATATCAATATTCCTAGATGTGTAGCGTAACCATATGTGTCTCAAAAACAAAATTCAGATGGTGCCAAGATAAATGGCAATGCAAACAAACAGATTACCGCAAAAAAGAGGATACATGTGAAATCAAAGACTGTACAAATACAACAACAACAGCAGCAGTATGTCGGCCTGGACGTGCGCAAGAATTTCATCCAGGTCGCGGTGATGGACAAGGGCGGCAAGATGCTGAGTAACACAAGAGTCGACAACAAGGACGACGAGATAAGGAAGATATTTGCAGGGATTCCAAAGAATGCAAAGTGCGTCATGGAGTCCTCTTCAGTATGGTACGGGCTGTTCAGGTTCATTTCAGACAGTCTCAAAAGGGACGTGATCCTCTCAAACCCGTTTGAGACCAAGGTTATTGCCACATCAAAGAAAAAGACAGACAAGGTCGACGCGCAGATTCTGGCAGATCTTCTCAGGGGAGGATACATATCTGCATGCTACGTTCCCTCCGGCAAGACTGTACAGAACAGGCAGCTGACCAGGCACCGCGCAAAGACGATACAGTCAAGGACCGTACTAAAGAACCAGATACACGCAATACTGCTGCAAAACAGGATACAGGTAAATGGGGATCCGTTCTCCAGACCGTGGATCTCAAGGGTGAGAGATCTGGACAACTTTAGGATAAATGACAAATTAAGCATAATTGACTCCATAAACGACAGGATAGTAGGCATTGACATGCGCATCAAGAGCGCGGTTGCCGACAGTCCGGATGCAGTCTTACTGCAGACGATTCCCGGGTTTGGCAGCTACACCGCGCTGACCATGGCATCAGAGATAGACGGCGTTGACAGGTTTGCCGACTCACACAAGCTGTGCGCGTATGCCGGAATGGTGCCGTCTGTGAGAAACTCGGCAGACACCGTCCACCATGGAAGGATAACAAAGAGGGGCAGCCCCATGATGAGGTGGCTCCTGGTGGAGTCAGTACACAGCCACGTAAGACATGCGCCGTCAGACTCGCCGATATCTGTCTTTTACAAGAGGGTTGCAAAGAAGAGGGGAACGTCCAAGGCCGCAGTGGCTGCCGCATCCAAGATGCTGCGCATATCATACTGGATGCTAAAGAAGAGGATGACCTTCAAGCAGTGCATAGGAGATGCGTGTGTGAAATGAATGTTGGTATTACCATTACAGTTAGAACTTTAATCTGCGTTAACCTAGTTGAGGGCGATCCTCGTTTTGTAACTGCAGAATGGTTCTGATAAATGGATGAAGAATGGTGCTGAGGGAGATCCTCGTATAGATAAGTGTCCGACCTTCATTTTGGAATTGTCAGGAAGAGACCCCCAGCCAAAGCCATGCCTCACAACACCGTTGCGCGTGGAATCCTTATAAACGTGACACATAGATAATAGGTTAGCCCCTGCCTAGGCAGCAATCAGGCATGAATCTGCCTGCAGTTGCGATTTTCATGCCTGAAAAGCGGGGGGTGTGACTTTAACTCTAGGCAGGGGCTAACCTATCACATTACATCTATTATCCAATCTGGACTTGCTCTGAGTTCTGCGAGGAGCTGGTTTGTCTTGCAAGTGATCGTTTCTTTGTCTAACGTTAACAAAAATCATCTTAAATTAATTTAAAATTTTTTTATTGTTCCTTTGATGGTTTAAATTAAACTATACGACTTTCTCATTGATGCTATATGATTCCAAAGAAAATCGGCGAAAATCAATACCAGATTGATGCAGATTCCAACCTTGGAATGAAGGTTCCTGTACGAATCTACGCAGATGATCAACTATTGCAAAAAATGCTCTCTGACAGGACCATCTTGCAGGCACGAAACGTCTCCTCCATTCCAGGGATTCTGGGCCAAAGCGTTGTTCTCCCAGACGGCCACGAGGGTTATGGCTTTCCTGTTGGCGGAGTGGCTGCTATGGATGCCAAAGAGGGCATGATTAGTCCTGGAGGCGTCGGCTATGACATTAATTGCGGAGTAAGACTGCTCCGTTCAAATCTGGATGAACAGACAGTCCGTTCAAAATTAAAAGATCTTGTGACTGATCTTTTCAGTTCTATTCCTTCGGGCGTTGGTTCCAAAGGATCTGTCAGACTAAGGCATTCTGAATTAGACGAGGTTCTTGTCAAGGGAGTTGACTGGGCAATTGATAATGGATATGGAACCGTTGATGACTCTGATGTATGTGAGGAAAATGGCCAAATACAAAATGCAGATCCTAACAAGGTTTCAGACAAAGCTAGAAAGAGAGGCGCACCCCAACTTGGCAGTTTGGGTTCTGGAAATCATTTCTTAGAAGTACAAAAAGTCGAAGAGATTCATGATGAGAAAGCCGCAACCAGAATGGGAATAAAAAAGGGAACGATAACAGTTCTGATTCATTGTGGCTCTAGGGGGTTTGGTCATCAGGTATGCAGTGACTATCTTAGAATTTCAGAGCAGTCGATGGAAAAATATGGCGTTGATCTGCCTGATAAGGAGCTTGCATGCGTTCCAAACACTTCTGAGGAAGGCGAATCCTATAGAAAGGCAATGTTTGCAGCTCTAAACTTTGCTTGGAGCAACAGACAAATGATTACTCATTGGACCCGAAAATCTTTTGAACGTGTTTTTAATCAGACTGAATCTGATCTTGATATGAAACTAGTCTATGACGTAGCTCATAATATTGCCAAAGTAGAAAGACACAAAGTTGATAGAAGGGAACGAGACGTCGTAGTGCACAGAAAAGGTGCTACTAGGGCATTTCCTTCAAACAGATCTGAGATTCCTTCAAAATACCGCGATCTTGGCCAGCCTGTCCTTCTGCCGGGCTCGATGGGTACCTCAAGCTGGATCTTGCTTGGCCGGCCAAATTCCATGGAACTGAGCTTTGGCTCAACTGCCCATGGTGCAGGAAGAACAATGTCCAGATCAAAGGCACGAAGAAGTTACACCGAAAACGATGTCAAGAAATCACTGAGCGACAGGGGGATATTTATCAAGGCATTGACCCGGGACGGGGTTGTGGAAGAAACCCCCCATGCATACAAAGATGTTGATGCTGTAGTTGATGTTTCTCATAATCTTGGAATTGCCACAAAAGTTGCAAAATTGGTACCTATTGGTGTGATAAAGGGTTGAGTGAAGAAGATTCTGAACTAGAAAGACTAAAGGCAAAACGTCTTGCTGAAATGCAAAAAAACATTTCTTCTCAAAAGGACACCGGCCAAACCAGACCTGAAGAGGAGAAACCGGCTGAAAATCCTAGGGCGTTCCTGGTTTCAAAACTTGGTTTTAGGGGATTGGAAGTCTTGGAAAATGCAGAATCACAGTTTCCAAACGAAACAAGAATGATTGTCACAAAATTGTACGAGCTAGTTAAAAGTGGAGAGATAAACGAGGAAATAGATGGCGGTAAGCTGTTGACCCTGTTCCGCTACGTTGGGCTAAATGTCAGAATGGCAACAAAGATCAATGTAGAGCAGGACGGAAAATTTGTATCATTGGCTGACAAGCTAAGTAATCGATCTTCAGGCGATGAGCAGTGATAGTTGAAATTGGAACCAAGAACTATTCTGATGACCGCCTAAAAATCAAGATGGCCATGTCTCATATGGAGAGTCTTCTGAGTGCCTATGGGGGATATGTTCTAGGCGAGCCTACCGAAAAACTTGGATGGACATTTTTTAAAATGGAATTAAAGCCTGATTTGCAGGCAGGAATAGAACAAAAATTTTCTGACATGATTGACAAGTACAGGTGGAGCAATCCCGCAGACAAACTTGCAAAATTTATGACAGATTATTTTAATTCCAAAGGCTGCCAGGTAAAAGTCTCTGTCGTTCCTGACTAGACCCTTCTTCCTCTTTTTCCGCCTTTCTTTCTGGTGGTATCATGAGGGATGGGGGTAACGTCGTCGATTCTTCCAATTTTGAATCCGCCTCTTGCCAAAGCTCTGATTGCAGCCTGCGCACCCGGACCTGGAACCCTTGAACCTACTCCTCCAACGGCACGAACTCTGATGTGAAATCCTGTGAAACCTTTCGTTCTTGCAGATTCGACAACTTGGTTTGCAGCTTTCATTGCAGCAAATGGTGATGATTCATATCTGTCGGCATTTACGTGAATTCCGCCAGAACTAATGGCGACAGTTTCTGCGCCTGTTAAATCTGTCATGTGAATGATTGTGTTGTTGTAACTGCTGAAAATATGAGCGATTCCCCATTTTTCGGGATCCTCTTTTTTTGCCTCTGGCTGGGTTTTTTGTTCTACATTTTTAGACTTGGTTTCTTCAGCTGGCGCCTTGGTTTCTTCAGCTGGCGCTTCTTCAGCTGGCGCCTTGGTTTCTTCAGCTGGCGCTTCTTCAGCTGGCGCCTTGGTTTCTTCAGCTGGCGCTTCTTCAGCTGGCGCTTCTTCAGCTGGCGCTTCTTCAGCTGGCGTTTCTTCAGCTGGCGCTTCTTCAGCTGGCGCCTTGGTTTCTTCAGCTGGCGCTTCTTCAGCTGGCGCCTTGGTTTCTTCAGCTGGCGCTTCTTCAGCTGGCGCCTTGGTTTCTTCAGCTGGCGCTTCTTCAGCTGGCGCTTCTTCAGCTGGCGCTTCTTCAGCTGGCGCCTTGGTTTCTTCAGCTGGTGCTTCTTCAGCTGGCGCCTTGGTTTCTTCAGCTGGCGCTTCTTCAGCTGGCGCCTTGGTTTCTTCAGCTTTGGCTTCTTCAGCTGGCGCCTTGGCTTCTTCAGCTTTGGCTTCTTCAGCTGGCGCCTTGGCTTCTTCAGCTTTGGCTTCTTCAGCTGGCGCCTTGGCTTCTTCAGCTGGCGCTTCTTCAGCTGGCGCCTTGGTTTCTTCAGCTTTGGCTTCGGTTTCAGACATTGACTACTGACTCCTTAAAGGGTTTAAAAAACATTGATTTTTTTCTTGCTTGTTTGCTTGTTTGAAATTAGTCGTCTGAACCAAAAATTACTGATTCTTCTTGTACTCTGAATATTTAATTTCCTTATGACCCCCTTCTTCTAATTGCAATAATAACTGATGTTGGAATGTAACCATCTATGTTAAAACACCCGGGCCCTTTAGCGGTGGCAGACTATGTCTCCCTAATCCACGCCTAGTTTAATATGGGCCGCTTTATAGCTTAGGCTGGGTACTAGTTTGTTGCATAACCCTTCCTAAAATTTGAAATCTGACTGAAAATCACCAAAATGATCAACTAATCCTTACCGAAAAAGTAATGGATCATGAGGATGTCTCGTTTGGTATACATTGACAAAAACGGACAATGCAAAGTACGTAAAGAGGGGGGCATGCCTGGTCGTCAAGCACGACCCCGGCTGGGAGAAGGATCTCAAGGATGCCAACTGCCACAAGGAGGGTGCCCCGTTCCTGTACGCGGAAGGCATGATAATGGCCGCAGCCGCCCTCAGGACCGCGTTCATGATAAAGTACAGGCAGCTGTCAGGCATGCTCGGGGAGATGCCAAGGGTGCGGACTCGCCGTGTTACACCACGATATTCAGAAGGATACAGAAGCTTGACGTAGATATTGCAGAGAACATAATTACGGTGCGCGACAAGTCCCGCAACCTGGTCATGATAGCTGACGCCGCGGGCCTCAAGCAGCACAACCGGGGCGAGTGGATATGCAAGAAATGGAAGACAAGGCGCGGATTTGTCAAGATGCACCTGATGGTCGACGCAGACACCAAGCAGGTGCTGGCAGTATCTGTCACAAGTGATGCAGTCGGCGACAGCACGGAACTACCGGCACTGCTTGAGGAGGCGACCAAGGACATCAAGGAAGAGGAGGAGCAGCAGCAGGAACTCACCGACGGCGCAGATGCAGTCAAGATTCCCAACATGCTTGCAGACGGGATCTCACCGATGACCCTGCTTGACACCGGCACGAATCCTGATACGCCGGGAAAGATCCTGCTTGCAGACGGCGCATACGGCTCAAGGAAGAACGTAGCCGAGTGCCACAAGCGCGGTATAAAACCACTCATACGGCTTTTGACAAGCTGTAATGCAAGGGGCAAGGGCACCGGCGACAAGTGGGGCATGCTTGTACGGTGGCAGCTTGGGGGCGGCCCCGAGATGCCGGTGGGTGATCTCTCAAAGGAGGAAAGACAGGAGAACCTGCGGTACTCGAAGAGCACGGTCGGCTTTGGCAGCAGATGGATAGTCGAGATCGTGATATCGTCCATAAAGCGCATGTTCGGCGAGGGCGTAATGGCCCTCAAGTGGTCCAATGTGGTGCAGGAGGTAAAGCTGAGGATATGGCTGTACAACAAGTGAATTGCAGAGGCGGTGGCTGCCATGTAGGAACCTAGTGCCGGTAGTGATCCGGGCGGACTGACTTGGCTCTAGTCGGAGTTATGCAACAGACTATATTCTAGCGGGGTTCTCACCAACGAGATGCATGCGGCAGCTTGGCCTGATCGACGCATTTGCGCTTGGAAAAGCCTGCGTACTTCTTAGTCACGGTCGATTACGCATAAAGTCTATTACAAACAATGTCAAAAGAGATCTTTCTTTAGGCGAATAGTCATTTAAAATGATTCCAGCCACGATCGCTTAGAATCGTTTTTTTATTTTCTTGCTCCAACCAGACGCCTTTTCCAGGTGATGACACGCGGCCTATCTCGATAATCGGCGTCTTGAGAGATTTTGCTATCTCTAAGACCTTTGTCTTGTATTTCGGATTTATCGTAAAAACAAACTCGTATTCTTCACCTCCGTGAAAAACAAGATCGATTAGCTGTCTCCTAGTTTTGACATGTTCCTGAATCTCCTTTCTAACTGGAAGGTTTGTTATGCAAAATGCTTTCTTACTTTGCTCTGCCATTGTATTTAGGGTTGTAGAAAGGCCATCACTGGAATCCATTGCAGATGAAAAGTATTTTCTGGATTTTAATGCAAAATCCAGTCTTGGCTTGGGTTTTAGAAAACAATTGATTGATTTTGAGACAATCCTGTCTTCTTGCTTTCTGGTGCCATTTAGAAGAAGACTCTTTAGACCTAAAGACGTATAGCCAAACGGCCCTGTTACAAAAATCAAGTCGCCTTTCCTTGAGCCTCCTCTTGTGACTATGCTTTTGGACTTGCCAAAAACACATACGTTAAACACTATCTCTTTTCCCTGATTCGTGTCACCTCCAACAATAGAAATCCCAAATTCCTGAGACGCTTTTTTGAATCCGTCTGCAATATCATTTACCGCGTTTTTGGAAATGGTTTTGGGCAAATTTACCGAAATTATGCCGTATTCGGGCTTGACTCCCTTGGAGGCAAAATCGCTAACGCATGCAGCAACACTTTTTCTTGCAGCGTCTTTTAGTCCCATTTTTTGAGGAATGTCAGAACTCTGAACCAGCGTGTCTGTCTTTACAAAAATTTTTTCCTGACCGAACCGAATCGTTTCAACGTCTTCTGAAACGAAATTTTCATTCCCGAATTTTTTTTGAAAAATGCCGATTATTGCAGCCTCATCCAACCTTTTCATGACTCTCATCCACCATTTTTATCCAGTCTTTGACAATTTTTTTGCACCTGTCTGAACTTTTTGATTCCCCAGACACTCTAATGACGTCTTCTGTATTTGATTTTCTAATTAGAATCCAGCTATCCTCGTCAATTATCCCTTTTAATCCATCCAACGTACTGGTCTCAGAAAACTCTTTTTCAAATTTTAATTGCAAGTTTTGAATTACCTTGTCATGTGATGCTGAATCAACGCTTGTCTTGTCCCTAACCTGCGAATAACTTTCCATGTAACTTGTAACTTCATCAAAATTTGAACTGCCCGACATTGATGCAATTAGCCCACTGGTAAGAATTCCCTCTCTGCAATAGTTGAACTCAGGTAAAACAAACCCGCCACTGCTTCCCTCGCCCCCGGCCTGGGCATTTGTTTTTAGCATTAAATCAATGACATTGGCTTCCCCGACTTTGGATATTTGAGCATTGCCTCCTTTCTCCTTGATGAACTTTTCTACAGCAACGCTTGTGTCAATACTTAGAACAAAATTTTTGCAACCCAGTTCCAGAGACTTTGCAACGCCTAGTCCCAAAGTCACATCCGGGCTCTGTTTTTTACCGTCTCTTACAACAACCAGGCGATCTCCGTCTAAATCAAAAGCAAATCCCAGTTGATTCTTCTTTGAGTGTTCACGCAGATCAGTCAGGTCATCTGCAGTTGGATCGGGCCCCCTTGAACTGTTTTCCAGTTTTTCATTAATTGTGGTTACCTTGCAACCGATTCTTTCTAACAGGGTTGGAGCAGTTTTACTAGCCGCCCCACCGCCAATATCTATGACTATTTCTGGCTGACTGTTAACTTTGCCCAAGATTTTCTCTGCATCCTCAACATATGAGGAGGAAGAAATCTCAAACTCGTTTCCTATGTATGATACTGAAGGATTTTCTTGATGCTCAACAATGCAGGGCAATTCTTTTTCATTGATTCCTCTTCCATCGATAACGAATTTCATTCCGTTCCACTCAATTGGATTGTGCGATGCCGAAATAATCAGTCCAGAACCATATCTTCTTGCCTCTCTAAAAACAACCGGCGTTGGAACCGTCCCCAAATCAAAGACATCGATTCCGTTTTTCATCAGTGCGGCTTTTGCCGTTTCTTTGATCATGCCTCCCGAAGGACGCGTATCATTTCCTATGACGCACTTCCTTGACTGAATCAACGTTGAAAAATTACCTGCAAATTCTAGCACATCCTTCAGGCGTAAATCTTCCCCAAAGATTCCCCTAATTCCGGAAATTGTTTTTCTCAATCAATCCCACTCGGAAATGCTTTTTATTAACTCTGATGGATTTATCCAAACATGCCTTGGTAGCTCAGCCCGGTAGAGCGAACGCCTCGTAAGCGTTAGGTCGCGAGATCATAGCTCGCCCAAGGCTTTTGTTTTTGTATGGTTTTCTGTTGCTGCTGCTGCTGCTGATACGTTGCCAAATTTCATTGTGATGCAGCAGGGGCTGTCGCCCAATTCCGTCTGCTTGACTCAATCTGCACGTTTTTCTGAATTTCTGCCCTTTGCATGTCTGATCCACATGGCATCACAACGGTTTTCAGGAATTCTGACGAATTAGGCGGTGACCCCGGGCCACTAGATTCAGTCTGAGAGTCTTGAATTAATGGAATTTCTTTTTAAAAAACCCCCGATTTTCTTTTTAATTTTATAATCTAGAGCTCGCATTGGCTAGACCCATGCACGGAACGATGGTAGTAGAACAGGCACGGAGGGCAGTGGCCTAATGCAGTACCCTTGTTTCTAGTTGGAGTATGTTTTCGTGTCGGGTAATTTGGTTCCATCGTGCTTGATACGAATCAAATTTTAATCCATTCTATGAGATCAAAGTCGTTCTTATCATGGAATGCCTTCTCCTATCAAAAACAACGATCAACAAAGAAATATTCTTAAATCATAAAGCCGAACAAAAATCCTCGTGCAAAACTTTTCTATTTTGGAGGAAGATCCATGAGTCTCTCTGATACTCTTACTAAATATCGTGAGGCACTAGTCGCATCCCAAGATAGACAACAAGCGATCTATGATTCAAGAAGCGACAAGGTGGGCGACTTTTACAATTCATTTCTGAACCAGCTTGTCAGAAAATATGAAAACAAGGTAGGAGATAAGGACTGGGAAAAAAATGTCTTGGATAACTTTAAGAATTTTTTTGGAACTGACAACCCGACATTTGTTGCAGTAGATGGAACCTCTGATAAAATACAACTAGAAGAATATGCGGTATTTTTTGCAGCATCCTACGGTGTTAAAGGAACGTTCTCGCTAGATGGCAAAAACTCTGTAGAATATGAGAGACGTGATATCCATGACGAGCTAAGTATGGTGGCATATGTCCCGATACCCTTTGCAGAATTGGAGGATGTTGATTTTAGCCAGATTGATGATGACAATAGATTCTCCATGATAGACATTCACAACCGACTTATGATTTTGGCTGAAATCTATCTTTTGTATAATGAAATCAAATCCGAAAACCATCCAAACATCCTGCTTTGGGACCAGACCTTTAGTGGAATGTTTCACTGGCGCGCACCTCCCATCAAAGACGTGCCAATGATAATCAATGCCTATGAGCATAATGGCAGAAAGCTTACCATTGCAGATGCACTGATTTCCCGTTCACATCCATACAACGCTGACCTTAATACTCCTGCCCCTTCCAAGGGGTTTTTTAACATGCCCAACAGAATTCTTTATGAGCTTTTTAATTCCCACACTAGAGAAGCAAAAATCTCAGAGCTTGCGACACTGTTTGGCGAATCTGAGGCAGAACTCAGGCGTGTAATTGAGAGGTTTATCCAAAATCTAAGGGTCGGAGATGAAATTACAAGTACCAATTGTCTAGAATATGAAAAATCATCAGATGCAATACGTCTGAATCCAAGATACTGGGATTCTTGGGATTTTGTGGTAGGGCTGGTTGAAAGTCTGTGCACTAAAATCTTTAGTGAGAAAGATGCCAAGGCATTGACCTACTCGGGAAAATGGGTTACAACAGTAGACATTGATTTTATGGTATCCATCTTGCTTAGAAAAATTATTGAAATAAGTTGGGAGCAAAATGTTTTGCTAATTGGCGTGGTAAAGGATTCTGCGTCAAAATATTTTATTCGAAACTATCTTGGCGTGATGAAAAAAGAAAGCCATTATTCTGATTACGAAATACTTGATTTGTACGGTCTTTTGTGGTCTGACAGGCTTACAATGGAACATCTGCCCATAGAAGATGAGAGTCTTAATGCCCCATGGGCTACAGTGGAATATGACTCTATTTTTCAAATACTGTATCTTTCAACAAAGACTGAAACTCAAGAGGCATACATTAGAACAGTCCCGACCTCTGAGAGAATCTTTGCCAGGCATCTGTCACTGTTATTTTCAACAAGACAAAAAGGAAAGGTAATTTTCAATCATATGTTGTTTGTTGATAGGGCGCTACTTCCAAAATTTGATCTAGGAAAAATTAACAACTATTCAATTCCTGCAAATGCAAACGAGGTTAAGGTAACTGTTGATCCTTTTGTTGACCTAAACAGCTCTGAACCCAATGCTGTTCAAGACTTTGTAACCCTGTTTTTACACAACATTACATCCAACAGATTCCCCGACGTAATAGGATATCCTGAGCCGTTACACAAGGCAGATCTGGGAGCCAAAACGTTTAATCGAATGGTACAGCCAATGATCCGAAGCAGCACCATGATGTATGGCAGAAGCTCAAAACCGTGGTCAAAGTCAATCCGTGCAAAGAGGAAATTCAAGTGATACAAATGTCTGAAAGCTCATTCCGTTCTGAAACTGGAAAACTAATGGATGTCAGTTTTGATGAAAACTATGGATACCAGTACACGGTCTGGTTTGACTATACCAAGAAACTTATGCGTCAATTAAAGGCAGGAGATCTTTTATCGGTGCCTAATTTCTCATATTCTGACGGTTCTGAGTGTTACAGCATTCTTAGCGCAACTTCGATAATGCCGTTTCACTATGCCACTGCAGGTGACCAATTGGCAGGATATCCTGTGTTTTTAGAAAAAACCAGGGACGAGGCGTTCAAAGACTTTCTAAAACAAGACGAGGAATCTTCTGAGGAGACAACCAAAATCAGGGTAACTGCCGCACCAACCGGACTAGAACTTGTAACGAATCCTTCGATTCATACGCAAGAGGAATCCCAAATGCCTATTTTTGGTGGAGAGGCAAGAATTCTTGATGTTGGGTTGGTTGGAAATATTTTCAACAGCGGTTTGGAAAATGAAAAAACCATTACCATTGGCAATCTTAGAAAAGGCGACATTGGCATTGATTTGAAAATCGACGATATGATTAGAACCCATATAGGAATTTTTGGATATACTGGAACCGGAAAATCCAATCTTGTCAGCACGCTGGTCCACAAACTTTTGCAGCAAAGCCAAGTTCCTGTAAATATCGTAATATTTGACTTGATGGGCGAGTACACTGCATTACTTGCAGATGTGTTAGATGAGGTCAATGGTTACATGTGTTTTCTTGGGAAAGACTCTCTGCCGAATCCAGTCCAAAAATACATGACAGACAAAAAAGATTTGGATCAAGCTCGAGATGCATTTATCCGAAACATGCATGTGCCGGCCCCGTTACGAACTTATTCTATGACTGACAAATACCAAAGGATTGTCAAGAATTTGCTCTCTAATGGAAAAATCAAACTGCTTATTGAACAATATGAAACAATAGGTCAATTTTTAGAAGAAAACGTTTCAAAGCATATTTCTTCTCAGGAATCAAAGCAAATGATGGGAAGAATCTTTGGGACTTACAAATCCAAACCCTTTGAAAAAGCAAACATGGAATCCTTGGTAAACTATCTAAAACAAGAATCATCGAACGTTGAAAAATCAGGCTCACAAACTATTTTGGAGGGATGGATTAAAGCTGCAAGCAAGCATTCGGACTTTTTTGAGCCGTTAGATGAGTTCAAAGTGGATAGAAACAAGGATCTGGTAGATCCCCTGCTTGATCAGGAGAAGGAGGCAAAACCCTCCCTTTACATTGTTCAAAGTGAAGACGAGGATTCCATTCGAAAATTTGCGTATAACATCACGGCCAATCCAAAGCATAGCGTGTATGCAGAGAGACGCAAAAACGGTCTAAACTCGCCCCTGACTTTGTTTATCTTTGATGAGGCAGACGAATTCATTCCGCAAGACCCATCAGGTACCTACAAGCTGTCTACTGAAGCAGTTGAAACTTTAGCCCGAAGAGGAAGGAAGTTTGGTTTGGGTGTTGCAATTGCAACTCAGAGGGTTACATATCTGAATACCAGTATTATGGCACAACCCCACACATACTTTATCAGCAAGTTGCCTAGGATGTCTGACAGGCAAAGGGTCACTGATGCATTTGGTACGTCTCAAGATGTAATGCAGGAGACTTTTAAATTTAGAAAGGGTGATTGGCTGGCAATAAGCCACGATGCCACGGGTTTGAAGTCCGTTCCGATTCCGATTCATAGCGATAATGCTGAGGCAAGAATTCTTGGCTTGCCATAGTTTATAGGAGCCGTTTTACTAGATTGCCAGTCACGCACTGACAGTTTGAATGATTTGCTGAGGGACAGATCTGACCATTCAAAAACGTGCTGGATGTTGAAATTTTTTGAAATCCTGGAATAAATTTCTGTTATGGCAAGAATACTTGCAAACCACTGAGGCCTCTTGCTGACAATCTGAGCATGTTTTGGCTCTGATTTCTGCGTTTGCTATGTGGTGTTCTTTGGCCCTTTTGTGTATGGTGTTTGTTGGCCGACATAAAGACGGCTTTTATTCAAAAGCAGCCATTTGTGAAAATCCTCCCGATCTGCGATCATCGAATCTGACTCGTAAGCGTTCGGACGCCGATTCGCATCCTGTCTGAGGCTTTAATAATCATAATTTGGCTTTATAGAAAATTTCAGGGGTTATTCAGTGACAGTCTCAATGTCCGTCTCTAATTCTTTTGGCAAGCCGTCCCACCATTGTTTAGTTTCTTCAGTCATACTCCCCATTCATTTGCTAGAATTGTCCTTTATAGATCTGTCGGTTGGTTGGGATTTGATCAATTCTTGATAATTTGCAAATTAATCCCGATCTGTTTTCTCTTCCTGCCTTCTTTTCATCCTTCTATACATGACGATCATCAGTGTGCCGCCTGCACATCCCCAAAACAATGGCGATAATCCCGGTTCAACGGTTGGCTGAAAAACACCCACAAAACTCAGTGACATGATTACAATTAAAACCAACCCTGAAATTTCAAGCATTTTTGCCATGGCACTGAAATCAACTGTGAAATCAAAAAGATATATGGTTTTGTAAACAGTCTAATTTATGGACAAATATCTTACAGTAATCCTGATTTTTATGATGGTTGGAGTCCCGATCTCATTTATCTCGCCTACGACTGGCGAATTAAGAGAAGATCCTCTATACCTGTTGTTTTATGCCTCTATTGGAGGAATGTGTTTTATAGTCGTTTATGGCTCATACAAAGACAGGGTAGAGCGCCAAAAGCGAAATGCTAGGAGAAGATCTGGGAAATAGTCGTAACAGGCCCCCCGGGTTCTGGAAGCTCAGGCACGAATTTTGTCGCCAATGAGCGCCGATCAAATGGAATCTGTGCCTGAAATCAATGCATGCATCATCAGAAACGACCTTCAGAACTCATCAGTTATGTTTTATTTCATGTTTTATGAAAAGGCAAACAGCGATCACATCTTGCTGATTTTTAGAGTGCATAAAGATTCAGAAAGACTCTGGAATGTTTGTGGATAATGCTGTACGCGACGGCAGCCTTTTTAATTACATGCCTGTAGAGCCTGCCATGATTAGACGCTTTTCCGCAGCAGGACTCTTTCTTGTTCTGGCTGTAGTGGCCCTTACTGCCACCGCGTACGCAGAGGTGCCGCCCCCACCGCTAAAGCAGCTTGCAGCCGGCGTCTCTCCGGAGGATGTTTTGTGCAGGGAGGGGCTCGCGCTGGTCGTGCGTGGCGCCGATGACGCCATATGTGTGAGGGGGGAGACTGCCGAAAGGATGGGGTGGACTATAACCGTGCCAGATGCCGGCGCCGCCGAGTCCACGCGCCTGCTGCTGCAGGCCGGCGGCCTGATACCCGCCGAGATTTTAGACTATTCTGGGATCGTGACAGCAAACAACGGCTTTGCAGTCGACTTTTACTCCCGCGCCGCCGGGCAGGAGGGCCAAAACATCGTATTCTCGCCGTGGAGCATCTTCGGCGCCTTTGCACTCGCACACGAGGGGGCGGGGGGAGACACGAGGGACGAACTCACCGACGTGTTTGGATTTCCGGAGGAAAAGCGCACGCAGTTTGGCTCGGCAATGGCGGATCTGAACAGGCCCGACGCCGAGTACAGGCTGTCGGTTGCAAACGCGCTGTGGCTGGCAGAGTGGCTCGAGCCGCTAAAGGAGTACGTGCAGACTGCAAAAATACACTACGACAGCGGCGTGGAGAAGGTAAACTTTGGATCCGGTGACACAGTCAAGACGATTAATGGATGGGTGTCAGATAACACCGGCGGCAAGATAGACGAGGTTCTGGCGCCTGGCTCCGTCGACGGCGCAACGGCTATGGTCATAACAAACGCAGTATACTTCAAGGGCGACTGGGTGAACACGTTTGACGAGTCTGCAACCATCGAGGACGACTCGTTCTGGGTGACCCCAGACAAAAGGGTGGCAGTCCCGATGATGTACGCAAAGGAAGTCTACAGGCACGCAGACGTGGGCACGCACCAGGTCCTTGAGATGCCGTACGTGGGCGACCGTATCTCCATGCTTGTGCTGCTGCCAAACGAAAAGGGCGGGATAGGCGAGCTAGAGGGGATGCTGAGCGCCGAGAGCCTCGAGGAGTGGAGGGGGGATCTTGTAGGTAAAAAACTGCAGGTCTATTTCCCAAAATTCAACCTTGATGTCTCGTACGACCTAAGATGGGATCTGTCGGCGATGGGCGTGACCTCGCTCTTTGAAGGGACAGCAGACCTTTCTGGCATCGCCGGCGAGGACGTGCAACTGTACGTGTCTAAAGCAATCCACAAGGCGTTCATAAACGTAAACGAAAAGGGGACGGAGGCAGGCGCTACGACTGCAATAGTAGCTACATCATCAGGGCCTCCGGCGTTTGTAGCAGACCACCCGTTTGTCTTTGTCATACAGGACACGGAGACGGGCAACATACTGTTCATCGGAAGGCTGTCTGACCCGTCCTAGGGGAATGGGATCCTGAATAATTTAACAAGAATTTCTTCTAGCTATTTCGTCAATGATGATCCTTAACATTGATCTAAGATCGCTGCCCTCTGAATAATCATTTGAATACATCCCATAATTAGTTCGTCTTCCTCTTGCAAGCTCATATGTTTTCTTTGGTGTATCCGCCATTATTCCAATACAATGTCCGCCATTACTTCGTACTGCAGAAAAACATGGAATATCACTAGGCCCGTCCCCTATGTAGATCATGTTTCTAAACGGTATTCTTCTTTGTTCACTCTTTACTGCATCATTTACTAAATACGGATATTTGCGTAGATTTTCCTTGTCTATTCCTTTGTTGATTGCATAAAGATATTTTGTTTTTTCTGTAAATGTGACTGTTGATTGTATTGCGTAATATTTTTCCGTTTTAGGATCTACACTATAATTAGATGCCAAAACATCTTTGAATTGTTTTGCAAATGAACAGCATTTTACAAGATCTTCTATTCCAGCTGAAATTATGTATCCCTCAACATTGATTCCAGATTTTATACATTCGGAATTATTTGAGACATGCCTCTGCAGTTCTTTAATGAACGAGTCTGCTCCTTTGTATGGCTTGATTTTTTTTGCAAGGTCATGCATTTTCTGAGGGGTATTTTGTTTAATTTTTCCATCATTCATTAACTTTAAAATCTTATGAAGATATGCCTGAGGTGGATCCCAGCCCTTTTGAACAAAATTTCGATCAATGTCATTCCAAAAATCATCTAGTTTGATTCCATTTTCCTCAAGCAAAAAGTTAGTTGTGTCATGAGCTAAAGTATCATCACAGTCACAAATTATGGCTATCGTGTTATGCATATTGACAAAAAGAACGCTTGCAATAAAAAATGATCCCATGAAAAATAGGCTTTAGATTTTGCGCAATCTATGTGTTATGCCGAAATTATTTCGCCTAGCGGAATTTATGTGTAATTGGATCAAATCAAATCAAAAAAAAGTCAGGTAGTTTTTGCGTCATTTTAGGCAAATGCGCACAAGGTCTATTGTCAGAACTTGTCTGACTGGCAGATGACTCCGGGCAGAAGATATGCAGGCCCAAAAGAAAGAACGTGGACAAGTCACACTGTTCTGGGAGCTGATTCAAAATCAGCAGATTCGGATCATGTATAAACAAATTTGTACTATCAAATCGAGTAAAACGCCTGCAAATGACTAGTTATTTGTATATAATCTGCTTGACAAGCGTACAGAAAAATCCGGACGTTGATTTACACGGCTTTTAATTTTGAATCATCTCTGTGGGACTTGTTGCCTAGGTGCAGTAAACCGTGCCAACGCTGAACAATTGGCATAAGAAGGCACTTGTCTAAAGAATAACCCCAGCTAAATCAAAATCAATTCTAACACACTGATGAAAAAATCAAACATTCGAGAAGACAATGTTAAGATTCTAAAACGTGCAAAAATCAAACAGACAGTCTTCCCAGAAGTACGTGATTCATGACTGTGCAGATGGCGGCGGGCGAATCTGTAGTTATCATAATTTGATTTGTTTCAAATCTGGGGCCGTTTTCTGGGTTACCTCTGGGAAGACTGAACAGAGAAATAATTCTTATGTATGAGGTCACCTACCCCTGCCAATCAGGCACGAATTGACATCTATGACTATGATTTTCACACCTAGTCAACAGGGGGACGTGACCACATACATTCTTATCTGTAAATGAAGAAAATAGATAAATCTCTAATAAAAAGTCTAAAAATATGAAACTAGAAGATTGGGATTGCTGGATAAACAAAATGCCCGAAACAGAACATCCTAATGCCATAGGCCTTGTGCGTAATCGGTGTAGATCAAGAAAATCAGGCAGCGCTTACGTCATTTTTGGCAAATACGCATAAAGTCTCATGTATAAAAAAAGCTAAAAATGCGTAACTGGTGAGTTCTGAAGGTCGTTTCTGATGATGTATGCATTGATTTCAGGCACAGATTCCATTTGATCGGCATTCGTTGGTGACAAAATTTGTGCCTGATCTTCCAGTCCGACCTGTTACAGATAATCCCTATAGTTCTAAACCAAAAGACTCTGCGATACTTGAGAACTTTACATAAGAATCCAAGTACTGCCTTCCTTTTGAAGTGATGACAAAAGTGTTTTTTCCATCAAACTCGATCTTATTGATAAGGCCTGCACCAGTCAGGTTTTCCAAGAATTTTGATAACCTTGAATGTGAAAGATTGGCTTTTGTCAAAAGTGATGTGGTTTTGATGCCTTCCTGTCCTGATTGTTCTGTTGCAGTAAGCAAGTCTGCTACAATCCGCACACTTGTACGATAGGAAACCATGTGTAATGTCATATAAAACCCCGATATAAGGGTATTACCCCTAACCGCCAGGGTGAAATGTGCCAAAAAATCAAGTAAAAACAGAAAACTAGGCAAGAGGCACGACGCCTCAAATAGCCGATGATAACAAGACAGTAGCGATCTTTTGATTCGCATCTCATTAGCGGTAAAGCAGATTACCTGGTGTAACTTGACTCACGGCGGTGCAGACTGACGCGCGGATCTACAGGCAGTCGATCTGAACTGTGTCAAACGTGGAACCGTCTTGTGGGGGACTTTTGGAAAGACTGCTGTGGCCTAAAATAATTCAGATCAGATAAATAAGCTCCTGTCTGATTTTTGACCATGTCTTCTTCACAATCATCAATTCCCTGGTTTGATGAATTTATAGGCGTAGCATACCGATATTTTGACCTTAGAATGAATGTAGTTCCGTTATTTACTGATCAAAAAGAGTCCCTGAACCTGTGGAGAGATGTGATTCATTGGTGGGTTGACCCATCAATTAAAATCCGCTTTGTTGAAACAGGCGACGATTATTGGTTCATCATGGGTTCTGATTCGCAAAAACAGGAGACCAATATCTCAATGTACAAACTGTTGCCAAAGTCTGTACATTATGAACGATTCAAGAAAGGCCATGGCGGAGAGGCATACCTCAGATTTGGGGTATATACTAAAAAAACCCTGGAAAACTCAAAAAAAGACACCATGTGCGATTGCGGTCATGATGCAGCTGACCATGATGAAAACGACGGCGATGCTTGCCTGTACAATACCTGCGATTGCAAGAAATTTTCCAGTTTCCAGGTTAATTTGCTCAAAAGAAAAAAAACAATTACCGACATTAAATTTCTAGGCGAAGAAAATGTTAAAGACGACGTTCTTGCATGGAATTGTCTGAACGTTAACAAATACCATCCCAAAACAGAACAAAGCTAGCCAAGATCTTTGTTTATTCTAACGTGCTCTCCGGGATAATACTCGTAAAGCTGCTTGGAATAACAGTCCCCGCACAAGACTCCTTGAATATTCCATTCCTTCATTGGATTGAATCTCCTCTCGATTTTTTCACCGCAAATCGCACATTTGTAACTTGAACCCAAAGCGACTTTGCTTTTTTTACTGGATATAAAAAACATTCTGGAAAAAACATTCCTGCAAAAATCATGTTAAATAATACCTGCTTTTACAGAGTTTGGGTAGAGCAGTCTGGCCAGTGTAAACCTCCTGCAAGATTTTTACTTGGTTGGACTTCTGCCTATCTTACAACAAATTGCTAGTCAGCTTTCGTAGTGCCAGCATCTCGTCTTCTTCCTGCCTGATTTTCTTATCAATTACACGAAGCATTGTATCATTCCATACATGCTGTGAGAAGAAGTTGTGTTTTGTATTTGCCAACTCTATCTCGTCATCAACAACCGTGTCTTCAAGAAACTTGGTTACGATGACATCCGTCAATCTTAGAATTCTGGAATTGAGTTTTAAGCTACGAAAAATCGGCTCTAGTCTTCTAATGTCTACCTTGAAATCCCCCTTTGACTCTAGAATTTTTTTGTACAGTATTCTGAAATAGACTGCCACAAAAAACAGCGTTGCATACCTCTTGGTTTTATGCCCTCCCTGCTTTCCGTACTTTAACGATTTTTTTGCGTATTCTTTTACAAGATACGGATACAGCAAAATCCTGTAATCATCTTTTAGGTTGTCATTGAAGATATCATCATACTTGCTTCCACGTGGCAAAAACTGTGACGGCGAACTATATGCCTCTGTAGGCCTCTGCTCAATCCCGGCAACTAGCGACTGAATTGCATCTTTTGCAACAATTACTTTTTTGTGATTGTCAGGAAGATACGCGTTGTATGTTGAATCGCCCTCGTACTCGCATTGCCTGGACTTGGTTTTTGTATCAAACGAACCTGCCTGGATTTCATAAAAGTAGCCGCAGTTTCTCAGTTGGGATTTTATTGACTTGTGAAAATCCATCAGTGAAACCAGGTCTTTTCCTCTTACAGAGTTTTGAGAATTTCTGTATTTTGTAATGTTGTTTTGCTCTTGCTCATCGTCGGCCTTGATGATTGTTACTGTCATTGAGCCATCCATGTTTTTGGTCCGCTTGGAATGGTCTAAAATTGAGTTTGATGTCTGTGCGCCGTTTACAATTTGAGGGGCATGCAATTTGATAAAGTTATCGCCCAACTCTTCAAAATCGCTAACAACAATGGTGATGCCATTGTTATAATAGAAAAATTTTTCCGGATTGCTTTGCAAGGTTTCTCTTAATCCCTTGTTGACGGTGGTTTTGAACTGCATCCACTGCCTGATGTTTGATTCAAAAACATAATCCCTGTTTTTACTCACAAACTCCGTAAGCTCCCTGAGTTTTAAGATTCCCAAAATGGTGTTTTCGTGTCTTAGCATTCGCTCTAACTTGATTGACGATTTTTTTCCTGCCGCAGGTTTTTTTATTCTGTCCCATAACCTCTGAATGATTCTCTCTCCGTCAATTATCTCGACTAGGCTGTCTTCATACTCTACCTTTTGATCAGTAACATAGCAGCACTTGATCTTCAGATTTTTTTCCTTGATCTTTGTAACTAGCTGCGCTAGTTCCGGTCTCATCTTTGTAACATCTCTTGATAACAGGCGTTTTACATCTTCCTTGAATTTTGCAATTGCTTCAAGGCAATGTGATGTGCCGTATTTTGACTGGAACAATCTGATTGTGTCGTCTGAAAAATCTACGGGAAGGTACGCATCAATTCCCAGATCGTTGGCACCATCTACAATTGCATCTGCTGCATCGTCCTCAGTTGCTTCAAAAACCCTGGTTAGCACCCAGTGCAAAAAATTATTTCCTTTCTCAACCTCGTTTTTGGCACTTTTGGCATAATCTTTGATGCTTTCTTGGATGTTTTCTGAAAATCCCTCTAGCGGAGGAGACGTGTTTTTCTGAATTAATAGTGAGTGAGAGCCCGGTATGTATTCTAGTAATCCGTTTCCGTTTTGAGACAACTTACTCCTCTAATATGCTATATATTTAGAGAGTTTGGTAATTATGTAATAACTCAACCAGGTATGAAAAAAATATGCTGAAAAAAGTATCCATTGTGGGAGGAGGAGTGGCACTGATTACAATTTCAACAGTCATGATTGCCGCAGCTGCCCTGGGAAGTTATTCTGTTGATGAGTCCGTCAAAGAGACGGAGCCTGTTGTAAATGCAGATGTGATAATGCCCACAAAAGTTTCAAGGCCTGGGTGTGAGAAAGCCGATAGATGTTATGTTCCGTCTGAGATGACTGTTGAAAAAGGCAGAGCTGTTACGTGGCTAAACGAGGATTCTGCATTTCACAGCGTGACATCTGGTCTGTATGACGCTCCCACTGAACTGTTTGATAGTGGACATCTTGGCCCGTCTGAGTCATTTTCGTACACGTTTGCCGAGTCTGGAGTTTATGACTATTATTGTACCTTGCATCCGTGGATGGAGGCACAGGTGATGGTAGTTGAGTAAGCAAGGTGCCCGAGGGAGTCGAACCCCCTTGTATAGGCTTTGCAGGCCCACGCATAACCGTTCTGCCAGAACACCGTTTTGAAAAAAACAAGGTGAACAATTAAACCCTTTAGATTAGAACTTGCTGAACGATTTTGAGGCCAATTTGACGTCTTCTCCCTTGACAGTCTTTCTGCCTGCATGAGATGACAAGTCAACGGCATTTTTTGCAATACTGTCTGCAACCTCTTCGATCACCCTTCTTAGTTCGTCAGCAGATTCGTCACTGACTCTTTGGGCCCCGGCTTTTTTCAAAATTCTATACATTGCTGAAAGTCCCAGTTCTGATGATTTCATAAAATTTCATCTGTTTTTTTTCGGAAAAACATAAAGAGTGAAAAAATATCACCAAGGAATCGATTTATACAGACAATTTGCACAATTAACAAGACATGACATGGTATTTTGATTCTCATATTCATCTGTCTGACCCCCAATATGCCCCGGAAATCGGTCATATCTTAAAACAAATGGAGATTCTAAAAATAAAGGCATGCTGTGTTTCGATGGACAATGAGACATCACTGGCCACGTTGAATTTGGCAAAAACAAACAACAACCATGTCATGCCATTTGTTGGAATCCATCCTGAACGTGCTGATGACTGCCTTGAGTCAATGGTGGGTCTGATTGAAGAAAACCATGAAACTATTGCCGGGATAGGCGAAATAGGATTGGATCCCAATTATGTTGCAAACGGTGATGATGATTTTTCCAGACAAACCAAAGTCTTTGAAACATTACTGAGGCTTTCTGAAAAATACAAAAAGCCCGTATCAATTCATTCTAGAAAAAGCCTGGAGAAGATATTTGAAATCATGACCTCCTATGATGTCTCGCATGCGTTATTGCATTGGTTTGATGGAAGCAAAAAGGATCTCTCTACGGCAATGGACATGGGATTCTATGTATCTTATGGCCCTGTAATGATTTATGCAAATGACAAGCAGACACTGCTCTCAAAGACTGACTCGTCAAAAATTCTGGTAGAAACTGATGGGCCAGTCAGATTTTCCAGATGTTTTGAAATGAAATCTGGCCAAATCAGCTTTATTCCAAGCGTCATTTTTTGTGCTGCTGAAATTCTTGGAAAATCCTTTGATGAAATGAGCTCCATTCTGGAAAAGAACTCTAGATCGTACCTGGGAATATAGAGACACAAGTCAAAAGCCAGTGCGCACAGTTGAAATCTGGACATTTTTTATCAAAATAGGCACGATATGTCAAAATTACGATCCGTTTTTTTGATGTGCGCACTATATGAGAGTTGACTCAAAATCAGCAAAATTCGGATCATGTGTAAACAGACCTGGCATCAAATCGATTAAAACGCCTGCAGATGACAACCTGTCTGCATGTAAGATTATCTGAGAAGCGTACGGAAAAACCCGGGCACTTGCAGTTTCTTATTTTGGATAATCTCTCATGGTGCACCATGTTCGGAAAAATTCAGGATATTTGTGGACAATGTGTCATACCGCCACAAGTCAAGGAAGAAGGCAAGAGGCACCAGAGGAATTTGACGGTAACATAATGCCTGCTGGAATGCCTGCTGCCCTACACGCCGGGGCTGAACCCAATTGAGATAAAGTGGAGGCAGATAAGACGCGCGTTTTCTGCAAGAAGGTCTTTGATACGCTTGAGGATCTGGAGCAGTCCGTACGAAGACTTTGATAAAAAGACGATTGTACCCGTGAGAACATTCCAGTATTTGATGTGCTAACTACAGACTAGTTTGTTGCATAACTTCTTTTTTCGTCAAAAAACTCCTGATTTCGATCACAGATAGATCCGAACTCAACTGTGGTTTTTATCTGGATTTGTCGTTTAGGACGAATTCGAGTAAAAAAATCGAGTTATGCAACAAACTATGCCTTTGTACACACTTAATAACCACGCATAATTTAGCCATAATATTAGAATGAGTGTCTTACATGCTGTCGTGGTGCAGGACATCCCTGCCAAAGTTCCCCTGATCGCTTGGGGGGGGGGTGACCTGCCGTAGCTCTGACACAAAGCCCGTCCCGCAGGGCTCCTGTAGGTGCTGCCTCCATGTACTTGGTGTTAATTGCGGTCGTCTTAGGTCTTGCCGCCGCAGGCATGCAGGATGCATATGCACAACAGTTCCCGATCGAGATAACCGCCACCGGGATGCTGTCTGATAGTCAATCTAGGGAGCTTGATGGCGCCAGAAGCGTGGATGTCTTCACGATAGGCAGCAACACCTATGCTGTAGTAGCATCCTTCCGTGACGACGGCATCCAGATTGTAAACGTCAACGATCCTACCAGTCCAGAGGCCGTAGGGAGGCTGGAAGAGAGGGGTTCTAGGGAGCTTGATGGCGCCTATGATGTGGCCGTCTTCATGATAGGCAGCAACACCTACGCCGCAGTGGTCTCCTTGGACGACGATGGCCTCCAGATTGTGGATGTCTCCAATCCTGCCCGTCCCACAGCTGCCGGGCATCTTGCAGACACCGAGGGTTCCGATGAACTGTTTCTTGACAACGCCAGAAGCGTGGATGTCTTCACGATAGGCAGCAACACCTACGCCGCAGTCGTCTCCAGCGTAGACGACGGCCTCCAGATTGTGGATGTCTCCAATCCTTCCAACCCGACTGGTGTCGGGAGGCTGGCGGACAGCGGCTCAATACTGCTTGATGCCCCCTACGGCATAGACGTCTTCACGATAGGCAGCAACACCTACGCCGCAGTAACATCTTTTGGCGACGCCGGCCTCCAGCTAGTCGACATCAGCGATCCGGTCAACCCGCGCTCGGCCGGGAAGGTGGAGGACAACTCCAACCTACTGCTTGCAAACGCCCACGAGGTGGCCGTCTTCACGATAGACAACAGGATATACGCTGCAGTGACCTCAGAGAGCGAAAACGGCCTCCAGCTTGTGGATGTCACCGACCCCGCCAGTCCCACCCCGGTAGCAAATTTGGGAGATGATAGTTCCACGTTGCTTAGGGGCGCCTACGGCGTGGACATCTTCACGATAGGCGACAACACCTACGCCGCAGTAGCCTCTAACGACGAGAAAGGCCTCCAGCTTGTGGATGTCACCGACCCCGCCAATCCCACCCCGGTAGCAAATTTGGGAGATGGGGGTTCCAAGAAGCTTACCCAGGCCAGAGGCGTGGACATCTTCACGATAGGCGGCAACACCTACGCCGCAGTCGCATCCTTTGGCGAAAACGGCCTCCAGCTGGCGGAGATCCGCCAGATCCCGGCCAGCCCGGACAATCTGATTCCATACGGAAGCCTGCCCGACGGCACCAGTCTGCTGCTTGAGAAATCCCGCAGCGTGGACACCTTTGAGATAGGCGGCTCCACGTATGCGATAGCAGTCTCCAGCAGCGAGAGCGGCACTCAGATCGTGGATGTCACCAACCCTGCCGCCCCGACGGCCACCGGGAACCTGGCAGACAACACCACCCGGCTGCTTGAGGGCGCCCGCGGCGTGAAAGTCTTCACGGCAGGCAGCAACACCTACGCCGTCGTCACAGCCCATGGCGACGACGGAGTCGAGGTAATCGACGTCACCAGCCCGGCCAGCCCGGCCTCGGTGGGGCGTCTGGCAGACGACGGCTCCCGCCTGCTTGACGGGGCAACCGCCGTGACCACCTTTGGGATCGGCACGGACATCTACGCCGCAGTCACCTCCCAGCACGACGGCGGCCTTCAGATCATAGACATAACCAATCCTGCCAGTCCAGCAGAGGCCGGGAATCTGGCAGACAACACCACCCGGCTGCTTGGCGATACCAGCGCAGTGGACACCTTTGAGATAGGCGGCTCCACGTATGCAGTCGTGGCCTCCTGGGCCGACGACGGACTCCAGATTGTAGATGTCACCGATCCCGACAACCCGGCGGCGGCCGGCATGCTTGCAGACGACAACGACCTGCTGCTTCGTGGAATCCGTGACATGGCCGTCTTTGAGACGGGCGGCTCCACCTACGCCGCAGTGGCCTCCTGGGCCGACGACGGCCTCCAGATTGTCGATATAACCGATCCCGACAACCCGGCGGCGGCAGGAAAACTGGCAGACGACAACGACCTGCTGCTTGACGGGGCCAGCGGCGTGGAGATATTCCGGACGGACATGAAAGTCTACGCGGCAGTGGCATCCCAGACCGACGACGGCCTCCAGATTGTCGATATAACCGATCCCGACAATCCCTTGGGGGCCGGACTCGTGGGGGACGGCCCGCTGTACTCGCTTGACGCGGCACGGGATCTGGCCGTGTTTATGATAGGTAGCAACACGTACACCGTGGTGGCCTCCGACACGGAGGGCCTCCAGACGGTAAAACTTACCGAGGCCCACAACAACGCCCCAGTCTTGGGAACAATAGGCGACCAGACCGCAGCGCCCGATATACAGCTGGTTATAACGCCCACGGTAACCGATGCGGATTCAACTGATACGCACACGTACTTGATATCGCGTGGCACGCTGCCCGCAGCTGCCGTATTTG
The DNA here is from genome assembly GCA_965214775.1 of Candidatus Nitrosopumilus sp. Lineage (GTDB taxonomy): Archaea > Thermoproteota > Nitrososphaeria > Nitrososphaerales > Nitrosopumilaceae > Nitrosopumilus. The sequence goes on from OZ243974.1 coordinate 1,652,324, forward strand.
ATACCGCGGACGGCAGCATCGTCTGGACGCCGGTTCAGGGCGATGTCGGACAGACCCACACGGTCACCATAACCGTTGATGACGGCCGCGGCGGCACCGACTCGGAGACATTTGACATAGTCGTGGGCGAGCTGGTTGCCGTCGGCAGTCTGGGAGATGATACCAATCTGCTGCTTGGCGGCGCCCACGACGTGGACACGTTCACGATCGGACAGAACACCTATGCGGTAGTGGTCGCCGAAACAGACGACGGCATCCAAATTGTAGATGTCACCAACCCTGCCAGCCCGGTAGCTGTCGGGCATCTGAGCGACGACACCAACATACTGCTTGATGGCCCCCGCGGCGTGGATATATCCGTGATAGGTGGCAACACCTACGCTATAGTTGCGACCTACTTTGAGAGCGCCCTCCAGATCGTGAACGTTACCGATCCTACTGATCCTGTAGCTGCAGGTAGTCTGAAAGATACTAACAGCTTGGAGCTTGAAACCCCCCAGGCCGTGGCCGTATTCACGATAGGCAGCAACACCTACGCCGCAGTGGCCTCCTACCAGGACAATGCCCTCCAGATCGTGGACATCACAAACCCGGCCGCCCCGATGGCCACCGGGAATTTGAAAGATGGAGGCTCCGCGCGGCTTGACGGTCCACGTGACGTGGAAATCTTCACGATAGGTAGCAACACCTACGCCGCGGTCGCCTCCTCTGCGGACAACGCCCTCCAGATTGTGGATGTCACCAACCCTGCCGATCCGACTCCAGCCGGGAGGCTGAGCGATACGGGCTCCCGAGAGCTTGGCGGCCCCCGCGGTGTGGAAATCTTCACGATATGCAGCAACACCTACGCCGCAGTCGCCGCCTACAAAGACCACGGCCTCCAGATCGTGGATGTCACCGATCCTACCGATCTGATGCCCACCGGCAAACTGGAAGATAGCAACTCCCGGAATCTTCAGAGCCCCCGCGGCGTGGCCGTCTTCACCACAGGTAGCAATATCTACGCCGCAGTGGCCTCCTTTCACGACGACGGCCTCCAGATTGTAGACGTCACCGATCCGACCGATCCGATTGCCGTCGGGAGGCTGAGCGATACGGGCTCCCGGGAGCTTGGCGGCGCCAGCGCAGTGACCACCTTCACCATAGGTAGTAGCACCTATGCCGCAGTTGCATCCACCTCAGATAACGGACTCCAGCTAGCGAGACTGGGCGCGGAGGCAGGGACTCTTCCCAACTGTGTCCCCATCCTGGATGCAATAGGCAACCAGACCGCAACGCCGGGAATACAGCTGACCATAACGCCTACGGTAACTGACGCCGACACAACTGACACGCACACGTATTCCATAACACGTGGCACGCTGCCGGCAGCTGCCGTATTCAATACCTCTGACGGCACCCTCGTCTGGACGCCGGTTCAGGGTGATGTCGGACAGACTCACACGGTCACCATAACCGTTGATGACGGCCGCGGCGGCACCGACTCGGAGACCTTTGATATAGCCGTGGCCAACGAGGGTACCATTCCTCCCAACAGTTCGCCGGTGGCACCTAACGAGACGGCAACCACCGTAGAGGACACATCCGTTATCATAACACCTGCCATATCGGATCCGGACACATCGGATACCCCTGTAATATCGGCAGTAGAGAACCCGCCAAACGGGACTGTAACCTATGATGATACTGCCATAATCTACATTCCCGACCAGGACTATGTGGGTACGGACACCTTTGGATATACGGTATCTGATGGAACTGACACGGCGCAGGGTACCATAGTGATAACCGTAACGCGCGACAACAACGATCCCGTCCTAGATACAATAGGCGACCAGAACGTGACGGTGGACACACAGCTGACAATAACGCCCACGGTAACTGACGCCGACACAACTGACACGCACACTTATTCGATATCGCGCGGCACGCTGCCGGCAGCTGCCGTATTCAATACCTCTGACGGTACCCTCGTCTGGACGCCGGTTCAGGGTGATATAGGGCAGACCCACACGGTTACAATAACCGTTGATGACGGCCGCGGCGGCACCGACTCGCAAACCTTTGACATAGTAGCTTCTCCAGATCCGATCGTGATGACAATAGGCGCGCTTGTGCCGCAGACCGGACGCAGTGACGATGCCGGGGCACACAGGACGTTTGCCACCGAGCAGGCCGTAGAGGACTTTAACAGGTACCTGGACGAAAAAAGCGCGACATGGAGGCTTGAGGTGGACATAAGGGACACAGGAGCAAACCCAGCCGGCTCGACGGAGCAGGCAAGACTGCTGTATGATGACGGCGTCAGGATAATCTCGGGGCCGTCTGCAAGCTCCGGCGTAAGCGCAATCAAGGCAAACGTGACTGCAGACGGCATAGATGACATGATGCTCGTAAGCTGTTGCTCCACGTCTCCTGCACTTGCCCAGGACGACAACATATTCCGCCTGGCTCCAGATGACAGCGTACACGGGGTGGTGATTGCCGACCTCATGTATCGTGACGGAAAAGAGGTCATGATACCCGTATGGATAAACGACACGTTCGGACACGGACTGCATGACAGCACGGCAGCCGCCTTTGAGCGCCTCGGGGGAGCTGTATATGATGATGTGGGAACCTACCAGCCGTGCGGGGACATGTGTGCAAATAACGAGTTTACAGATCTGGTCAGCAATCTGAATGCCACCGTATCTGAGCACGCCGGACGGGTGGGTGCAGACAAGATCTTTGTGTTTTTCATAGGCTTTGCCGAGACCGATGACGTCGTCCGGGAGGCTGCAAACTACCCGATACTGCGCACCGTGCAATGGGTCGGCTCTGATGCAAACGTCAACTCCAGCTCGCTTACAGGCGATCCGGTAATAGCAGAGTTCCTTGATGATGCCAACTTTAGGACGTGCATCTTTGCAGAGGATCCGACCAGCCAGACCTACCAAAGCCTGCAGGCAAGGTTTGAGCAGGAGTTCGACTCGCCGCCAAACGTGTATGCGTACTCTACATATGACACGATCTGGGTAATCGGCCTTGCCATGGAGGAGGCGATGGCGCCTGACGGCAGTATTGACATCGGCAGCCTGGCCGGCAACATAGGAGGAATCGTGTCGGATTATTCGGGGGCACTAGGAGATATCAAGCTAAACGCCAACGGCGACCTGAGCGAGACCAGCTATGCAGTGCACGGGATAGAAAACAGGATGTGGACCAAGATAGGAACGTACGTACCGGGTACCGGACTGGTCCGCGAGATAACGATGGGCGCCCTGATTCCGCAGACGGGGCCCCTAGGTGATCTGCTGGGCCCGCACCATACGTTTGCTGCCGAGGCCGCCGTCTCTGACCTCAATGTCTACCTTGCAAGTATAGGCGCGGACTGGCGCGCCGCCCTTGACATAAGGGATACCGAGGATGCCGGCGTGCAGGCTGAGATCCAGTCATTTGATGCTGACGGTGTCAGGCTGATCACAGGACCCGTCCGGAGCTCCGAGCTGGATGCCATAAGACCATATGCGGATTCCAATGATATGATACTCATCAGCTGCTGTTCTACGGCGCCCTCCCTTGCAATCCCAGACGACAACGTCTTCCGTCTGGCCCCTGACGACTCGCAGCACGGGCCGGTGATTGCCGACCTGTTAAGGGAAGACGGAAAGGACGTCATGGTGGCAGTATGGCGCGACGACATCTGGGGTATAGGCCTCAAGAATTCTACGGTGGCAGCATTCGAGGAGTTTGGGGGCATTACCAATGTTACGGTGGGCAGCTACGACCCCGATGATCCAAACCTAGATGCCGTCTTTGAGACACTGGCCGGACAGCTTGCCGCCACCGTCTCAGAATATGTGGAGGATGTGGGGGCAGACCATGTGTCTGTTCTGTTTATAGGGCAGGACGAGATGCCCGGATTCGTGACCAGGGCAGCAGATCACCCTGTGCTGAGAACGGTACAGTGGATAGGCTCTGATGCCTCGGTTCTTGATGATGCGCTTGTAGATGATCCCAAGATATTCGAGTTCCTAAGGGATGCCAACTTCCGGGCGTGCGTCTTTGAAGAGAACTCTGGCAGTGACCAGTACCGTTTACTGACTGCCAGAATACACGACGAGTTTGACGGCGACATGCCTGCAGTATACACGTACGGCATGTATGATACCATCTGGGTTCTGGGCCTGGCCCTTGAGCAGGCCGGAAGTGATGCCGAGTTTGCGGCAATAAAGGACGCCGTCCCTCAGGCTGCATCCGGGTATGTCGGGGCCCTCGGCGACATTGAACTAAACGAGGCAGGCGACCTGGACAAGTCCGAGTATGCCGTATGGGGAATAGAGGACTCGGGCTGGATCCCGATGGGCACGTACTCGCCGCACACACCACCGGCCTTTGAATCGGCAACACTCAACGAGGAGACGGGTGCCATGGCCATAACCTTCAGCAAGAGCGTAGACGTATCTGCTACCAACCTGACTCTGATGCATGTCAGCGATGTAAACCAGGTAGACACAGTCTCGCTGAGGGGCGCCATACTTGAGTTTGCATCTGCATACGTCAAGACTCTTTCACTTACCCTAGTAGATTCCCAGATACAGCAGGTGATCCCGATGGATACGCCGCAGCTTGATATTGCCGCCGGCGCCGTATCGGATCTGCGCGGCAACTTGATAGGAGACGCACCGGACAAACCGATCACAGTAACGGTGCGCGTACCGACAGATGATGGTGACGGCGATGATGATGATGATGGCAGTACCGGATCAACATCGTCTGCAGGCCGCGGCGGAGGCGGCGGCGGAGGCAGCAGGGGCGGAGGCAGCAGCAGCAGCAGCAGCAGTAACGTCATTCACTCCTCAGACGGCCTAGGTTCTGCATACATTGCGTCCATATCGTGGGACTGCACCGCCGGACTCGTAACGATATCTGCCGGACCTCCCTCAGACGCTCTCTGGATTTCGGTGCGCACCGCCGAGAGTGGCGTCGTCAGGGCTGTGGAGACAGATGATCAGACGCCCGAGGGATTGGGAGTGTTTACGGCACCGATGCGCGAGAACGAGACGTACATCAGCGTCAGCGCAGTCATGCCCTATGAAAGGAGCCTTTCCTCTGACTCCCAGTCGATAAGCGTGGATTCCTGCATCGGCGAGCGCACCTATGACATTCCGATGTCCATGCCGGCCGATACCGACGGAGTAGCAATGGTCCAACCAGGAGATGGGATCGTCAGACCGCCGGTGACAAAAGAGACCGACAACATGGCACAGCAACCTGACAACATGGCACAGCAACCTGACAACATGGAACAGCAACCACAACCACAACCAGAACCCGTACCAGAGCCCGTGCAAGAGTCCGGCGGCGCATGCCTGATAGCCACTGCCGCATACGGCACCGAGCTGGCACCGCAAGTACAGGCACTCAGGGAGGTACGTGACGGCACGCTGCTCTCAACTGACTCGGGGACATCCTTTATGGTCGGATTTAATTCCATATACTATTCGTTCTCGCCTGCGATAGCAGACCTAGAGCGCCAGAATCCTGTACTGCGCGAGGTCGTAAGGATTGCCATCACCCCAATGATCTCAACGCTTTCGATAATGTCGCTTGCAGAGGAGGGATCCGAGTCATCCGTACTGGCGCTGGGAGCCTCAGTCATTGCACTTAATATCGGCATGTATGTGGCAGCCCCTGCGGCCGCCGTCATTGTAGCCACAAGGCGACTGCGGATCTAAAGCCACGATAACCCAAGGCACCCCTTGCTATGCCGCCTCCGTAGAGAGATGATCTGAAATTAGAAATCATACAACAGATAAGTGAATTAGGCGACAACCTCCAAATTACCCACAAAATCACATCTCACAATCACGATTCTGGAGTATGAGGTCACCTGCCCCTATCAATCAGGCATGAATTGGCATGTACAATTATGATTTTCGCGCCTAGCTAGCAAGGGGACGTGACCTCATACATTCTGGACAATGACGAGAACCAGCCGAGTGAAAAGTAAATGAGGTTTGTTGTTTGTCCTGATATTGGGGCATCGTGTCTCCTGCCCATCTTCTGTTTTTACTCGATTTTTTGGTACTTTTCACTTATCTGAGGGCACAGAATCAGTTAAAAGAAACTCAAGTGAGTCATCATCATGAAAGCCAGATTTAATGGAAAATGTGTAGAATGTGGCGAGGTAATCAAAGTAGGAAGAGAGATCGTTAAAAATTCTCAAGAAAAATGGGTTCACAAAGCCTGCTCAGACATTGAAGAAGAACTCCCTTGATTCGGTCAAACTCCAGAATGAATTAGTAACAAATCTTTTAAATTACTTTGAAAGACTTTCCGTAAATGAACAAAAAATCTGGGATGGTTTTGACAGCATCAATTATGATGATTTTTGGGATGATGATGATTCCAGGAAACATTTCTGCTGCTGAAAATTCTATCGCCGTAACACCACTCAACGAAAAAGTCAGTCTGCAAAAGACAGTCACTACAATGTCAGTTCCTTCAGACAACGCCCTGCCATGGGGAACAGTCAAAGGAGCAGCTTCTGATTATGTTGAGAGATATCCAGTAATCATCCAGTTCTATCAAAACGAAGATCCAGTTCACTTTGCACAAGTAGACGTTAAAGGGGACGGATCTTACGAATACAAATTCAGGGTAGGCAGTTTGAATTACGAGACTGGAGAATTTGAAAATTTCTATGAAGGAGATTACACAGTAAAAATCTTCAGGGTAATTCCCAACACTAACACGCTGGTTTAGTAGTGGTGAATGCCAATCTTTCTTTGTTTTTGCACTACCTTGACATGCCGCAAATCCATCCAAGAATCTTTCAGCACTCCTATCGTGATTGGTGTCGGCTAGTTTTCCTGATTCATCAAAAGTCTCATGAACTTTGTAAATAGGAATTGTGAAGGAATGGCTGGGGTATGTGCCCCTCTCGGCTAGAACTTGTCGTAAATGATTTCCGACAACCACCACACCACCAAAGGCACCAACGCAACAAGATACTACTGAAGAGGGTTTGAAGAAATAGATCTTATTCGCAACCGGTGCAGAACAAAAAAATCAGACAGCTTTTACGTCATTTTCGGCAAATACGCATAACGGTCTAACGTCTGTTTTGGATGCCTTCACTTGCATATCTGCAGAATTATGCCCGATTCTGCTTCTAGCCTGCACTTTCAAATCCAATCCAAGTCGATAAACATCACGTCCTGTTTTGTTTTGTGTTGTATGTGTACAAATCCGATCTTTTCATACCAACCAATCACATCATTGTCGGGATTAAGAATGAGCAATCGACAACCCACACTGTTTTGATATTTTTTTGCTTCTGCAATGACCCACTTGATCATTGCTTTTCCAACACCCAAACCCTCAAAATCCCTGTGTACTGCAATAGACTTTATGCATAATCGGCCCATCTGATCTAAAAATACGACACAATAGATCATTATTTGCACACCAACAACCCTAAAGATCTGTATGATTCCCTAACTGTATGGGCTCAAATGACAAGACTCTCCAAGCATTTCAAGCGTTACAAGCGCAACACGAGATGCTAGTCGAGCAACACGAGCAGGTATCCAAGCAAAACAAACAGATGTCCAAGCAAAACGAGCGTATGAGGAAGCAGCTTGCGTTTGAGGACTCACTGTGGCAGTCCGAAGAAAACAAGACAAAAAGAGTCGTGCGCGGCGGGACGCCTCTGCGGATGCACGCAATCGAGGTTGCAGACGGCATAATCGGCGATCCGGTGCGCCTTTGCAACGTCACGGGATGCACAAAGGAGTCATTTACGATCATACTGGAGCGCTTTACGGAAGAAGTCATGGACGACGAGGACAGGCCCCTGTTCTGGGAGGACGACGTAAGAGGCGGCGATGCCGGAAACCGGTGCAAGCTGTACATCAGGCACGCGCTGCTTGCAGTACTCATGAGCATAAGGACCAAGGCAACGCAGCATCATCTGGCCGCAACGTTTGACGTCGACCAGTCCACAATGTCCAGGTACCTCCGGTACGGTGCCGTGTTACTGCGCCGGCTCCTGCCTGCCTCCGAAAAGCTAACAAGCATCATCTGCAAGACCCCGGCAGGCAAGCTGGAGGAGGTGCTGATCCCAAAAAAGACGCTCCTGATTGACGGTACCCTGACTCCGGTAGACAGGCCCGGGGACAGGACCGCAAGAAAGACCAGATACTCGGGAAGAAAAAAGCGGCACATGTTCAACACGATAATTACCTCGAACCTGGACGGCCTCATACTGCACTGCGGCAAGACTGTGGACGGAAGCGTCAACGACAAGGGCGTGATGAACGCAGGGGGCGGCCCGGACTTTGGAAGGCACACCGGATCAATGAGGAATGCAAAAAACGCAGACGATCCGGAAGAGGCGTTTGTGATTTACAGCGACCTGGGATTTGAGGGCATTCAAAAGATGCTTCCGGGCGCCATACACAGGCAGCCCCCAAAGAAGCCCAGGGACGGGGATCTTACTGCAACGCAAAAGAGGCGCCGCAAGCAGATAAGCAGGGTTCGCGTCAGGGTGGAGCACCACATAGGGCGGCTCAAAAGATATGGCATTCTTACCATGCCGTTTGGCGGAACTGCCAAGGATCTAAACTATTTCATGCAGATAATCACGGGTCTTGAGAACCTCAAGACGATGTTGAAAAGGAAAAAATACTATGGCCAGCTGCTGCAGCAGCTGCATCTGCTGCCAGACACATGACATACGGCGGTACGGACCGCCATTCTTTCTGACTTGTCAACGGGGCACATTGCCGTGCTGCATGGTTGCGCACGTTCTTTTGGCGCAACTGGCTTTTACGTGCGTCATGACACGAGATGCATGCGGTAATTTGATCCGATCAGCGCATTTGCGTTTGGAAAAGCCTACGGAATTTTTAATCACGGTCGATTACGCATAAAGTCTAATCTGTCCTACCAACAATCCCGGTACGTTGGAATGGGGAAAAGGTTCTAGTTTGCCGTGTTCGCGTTTGCTCAGATATGCCATTGCAATCGTAATATAGCCGATCACATCCTTTTTCTTGTATACGAAAAGCCAGGTTTGGCCAATTTTTTTGGCTTGATCATCAAAAGCTCCTTTTTTCAAGTAATCTGCGTATCACTGCTTGCTACATTTAAAGCGATTCAGATCAAAACCGGTCTTGTCTAATCTATGAACGTGTACGTCCTTTTGAAAATTAATTGAAGCGGGCAATTAGACGCCGTCTGGCGGTCTGATTACCTTGATCTTCTTGCTGTCCTCTATGGCTTCTTTGATAAGCTGCCTTTGTTCAAGTGTGGGTTCTTTGTTTAATGTATCGACCAGCACCTTCCACTGATCATCATCTAACGGTTCTACTTCTCTCAGGGTCATATGAGATTAAGTACACATCATGCGTATCAAGTTTACGAAAACAGTTAGTCTGTTGCATAACCCGATTTTTCTGCCTGAATTCGTCCCAAATGGTAAATCCTGATAAAAACCACAGTTGATTTCGGCTCTTTGTGATCGAAACCAGATGTTTTTTGACTGGACACGAAGTCATGCAACCGATTATTGTATTCGGGAATTACGTGAACAACCATCAGCCTCGGAGATAATCTTGTGCCGGGATTGCAATTTTTCGTAGGAAGAATCCGTTTCCTTGTACGTCTTGTAGGTGCGCACAGTTGAAAACCGAATGTTTTTCTGTCGAAACAGGCACGATGTGTCAGAAATCATGTTAGATTTTTTGATGTGGACACTACAGGTGATGACAAGTCCGCCAATCCAGCAGGAATCAACAGGTGAGACCTTGTGATTTTCCCCTGCTAGTTCTTTACAACCCATTTTGCAGTTTTGATTTCATGTCTTTCCTGTATGACTGAGCCGGAAACAACTGCGATTTTTGCCACTGGCCAGACATGGGAACTGGACATAAGGCACTCTTTCCAAATCTTGATCAAATTCCCAGAATTCATATATTGAATTATGGCCAAATGAGCTGATTATGAGTAAGAATTTTTGGCATGACATTGAACCAGGAATTGATATTCCCGAAATCATCAATGTCATTGTGGAGATTCCAAAGGGCTCCATGAACAAATACGAATATGACAAAAAGCACAACCTGATGAAACTAGACAGGGTATTGTTCTCGCCATTTCACTATCCGGGAGATTATGGTATTGTTCCCCAGACATTATCTGATGACGGAGACCCGCTTGACGCCTTGGTTCTAGTTACAAACCCAACTTATCCTGGAATACTAATCGAGGCAAGGCCAATAGGATTGCTTCAGATGAAAGATGATGGGAAACTAGATGACAAAATCATTTGCGTATCAACTAATGATCCAAGATATCTTCATACGGCAGACATTGGAGACATTGAGGACCACTATCGTTCTGAAATTGCCCACTTTTTCCAGGTGTATAAAGATCTTGAAGGAAAGAAGGTAGAGATCCTGGGATGGAAATCATCCAAGGAATCAAAAACGGTCATCATCGAATCAATCAAGAGGTACAAAAACACACTAAAAAAATTCTAAAATGCCCCTTAGACTTTATGCGTAATTGGAAAATCTGATCTAAAAATACAACACAACAGATCATGGTTTGCATACCTACAACCATAAAGATCAGTAATGGCTCTCTAACGGTATGGGTTCAGATGTCGAGTTTGTCCAAACACTGCAAGAGCAAAACAAGAGTTTGGTAGAGCAAAACGAGCATCTGAAGAGCAGGCTTGCGTTTGAGGACTCGTTGTGGCAGTCCGAAGAAAACAAGACAAAAAGAGTCGTGCGCGGCGGGACGCCTCTGCGGATGCACGCAATCGAGGTTGCAGACGGCATAATCGGCGATCCGGTGCGCCTTCGCAACGTCACGGGATGCACAAAGGAGTCATTTGAGATCATACTGGAGCGCTTTACGGAAGAAGTCATGGACGACGAGGACAGACCCCTGTTCTGGGAGGACGACGTAAGAGGCGGCGATGCCGGAAACCGGTGCAAGCTGTACATCAGGCACGCGCTGCTTGCAGTACTCATGAGCATAAGGACCAAGGCAACGCAGCATCATCTGGCCGCAACGTTTGACGTCGACCAGTCCACAATGTCCAGGTACCTCCGGTACGGTGCCGTGTTACTGCGCCAGCTCCTGCCTGCCTCCGAAAAGCTAACAAGCATCATCTGCAAGACCCCGGCAGGCAAGCTGGAGGAGGTGCTGATCCCAAAAAAGACGCTCCTGATTGACGGTACCCTGACTCCGGTAGACAGGCCCGGGGACAGGACCGCAAGAAAGACCAGATACTCGGGAAGAAAAAAGCGGCACATGTTCAACACGATAATTACCTCGAACCTGGACGGCCTCATACTGCACTGCGGCAAGACTGTGGACGGAAGCGTCAACGACAAGGGCGTGATGAACGCAGGGGGCGGCCCGGACTTTGGAAGGCACACCGGATCAATGAGGAATGCAAAAAACGCAGACGATCCGGAAGAGGCGTTTGTGATTTACAGCGACCTGGGATTTGAGGGCATTCAAAAGATGCTTCCGGGCGCCATACACAGGCAGCCCCCAAAGAAGCCCAGGGACGGGGATCTTACTGCAACGCAAAAGAGGCGCCGCAAGCAGATAAGCAGGGTTCGCGTCAGGGTGGAGCACCACATAGGGCGGCTCAAAAGATATGGCATTCTTACCATGCCGTTTGGCGGAACTGCCAAGGATCTAAACTATTTCATGCAGATAATCACGGGTCTTGAGAACCTCAAGACTATGCTGAAAAGGAAAAAACACTATGGCCAGCTGCTGCAACAGCTGCATCTGCTGCCAGACACATGACATACGGCGGTACGGACCGCCATTCTTTCTGACTTGTCAAAGGGGCACATTGCCGTGCTGCATGGTTGCGCACGTTCTTTTGGCGCAACTGGCTTTTACGTGCGTCATGACACGAGATGCATGCGGTAATTTGATCCGATCAGCGCATTTGCGTTTGGAAAAGCCTACGGAATTTTTAATCACGGTCGATTACGCATAAAGTCTCTTAATCACGCGAATCCTCTACACACAAAAAGAAGGGAATTTCCCAAATACAAAAGCTATAGAGCGCAAGAAAACACATTTGCCTGCAGTGGCATTGCAGATGCGTCTGGCATGTTGTGTACGCGCAGGTTGCTGTAGTCAATACATAAAAAAATGGAATGCGATTTTGACACATCGTGCCTATTTTACCAAAAAAATATTCCATTTTCAACTGCACGCACTATGCGATTTGCCTATGGGCAAAACAAACATGCTATTAGACCCGTCTGATGAAAAGCTAAAAGAACATGCTGCCCAGCCAAATCCCCTCTGACTATTTTTTTTTACAATTCTTTTGTAAAAGACTGCGCAGATTGTGAAAATCCCATGGATTTGTAGAATCGATGAGCTTGACTGCGTTGGTTTCCGGATTCCAGTCTTATTCTATGACAATTTTTCTTTTTTCCAACCTGAATACAAAAACTAATCAGCTTGGAACCAATCCCTGATTTTTGATATTTTTTGCGAACAACCAGTTCTGGAACGTATAGCTCCGGCGTCTTTTGATTTAATCTGGTCAAAAAGACAATGCTGAGCATTCCGACTATCTCCACATCATCAAGCACGGCAACCAGTATTTTTTTATCAGAATCAGAGATGTACTGTTTGGCCAGTCTTCTAAACGAATCGACATCTGAATCGACCTGAGGCTCCGGCCTGCCTAGCTCGTACAACAATCCCAGCAAAATCGGAACATCCACGTCCGAGGCCTCACGAATTGAAATTTTCTGCACTAGAAACCTACTGCATTACTGCTTAATAATCTGATGAAAAAATCAAATATCAAAGACGTCCCTTCATATTGGTTTTTTAGTAGTCAGATAGCTGCAGTGTCATGGAAGAGTACGAGCTTGGAAGATGGGATTTGTCTGATCTTGCAAAGAATCCGAAAGGCCCTCAGTTTCAAAGGCAGGTAACTGAACTAGAGAATCTTGCCAAGAACTTTGAGAAAATCAAGACAAAACTAGATCCCAAAATGTCTTCAAAAAGATTCATGACAATCTTACGGGATGTGGAAGATATTTCTGAAAAGATGAGCAGGATTGTAGGCTATGCATCCCTGTCATATTCAGCCGATACGCAGTCTGATGAAGCAACATCTCTGATGACCAGGATGTCAAAGCTGGGTTCGGAGATTTCAAACAAGGTTCTGTTCTTTGACTTGTGGTGGAAGACCCAGGTTGATGAAAAAAATGCCAGGAGACTCATGAAAGATGCAGGGGAGCTGATTGAATATCTGCAACACAAGAGACTGTTTGCAAAATACGCATTAAGCGAACCCGAAGAAAGAATCATCAATACGCTGGATGTGACAGGAATTTCAGCGCTTGTAAAACTGTATGACAAGATTACAAATGCATTTGAATACAAAATGAGGATCGGAGGCAAAACCAGGACAATGACAAGAGAAGAACTTACAAACTATGTCAGAAGCACAAATCCAAAAATCAGAGAAGATGCATACAAGACAATTCTGACAAAATACGCCGAAAACAAGGGCGTAGTGGGTGAAATTTATCAAAACATCGTTCTTAATTGGAGGGATGAGGGAATTGATATCAGGGGTTATGACAGCCCAATATCGATGCGCAACATTGGAAATGACGTGGATGACAAGACAATCAAATCGCTACTTTCTGTATGCAGAAGAAACTCTCCGGTATTTCAAAAGTTCTTTGTGCAAAAAGCAAGGATGCTCAAGGCAAAAAAACTACGCAGATACGATCTGTACGCGCCTGCAGCGGCAGACATCAGGGAGAGGAGATATTCCTACGACAAATCGGTAAGACTGGTTTTTGAGTCACTTGGCAAATTCAGCGATACACTGGAAGATTTTGCAAGAAGGGTGTTCAAAGAAAACCACATAGACTCCTCAATTCGGCATGGAAAAAGAGACGGGGCATTTTGTAGCACACTTTCTCCAAAGATTACGCCATATGTTTTAGTCAATTTTACCGGAAAATCACGGGATGTCTTTACTCTGGCCCACGAGTTGGGCCATGCAGTACACAGCCAGGCAGCTCAGGACAGATCAATTCTTGTCCAGGATGCGCCGTTGCCTCTAGCTGAGACTGCATCCACATTCTCAGAATTATTGCTGTACGATAACCTGTCAGGCAGGATTTCAGACGACGAGAAGAAAATCATGCTGTCTGAGAAAATTGATGATCTTTACGCAACAATCCTCCGCCAATCGTTTTTCACAATTTTTGAAGTTGATGCACACAGGAAAATTGCAGATGGCACAACAACTGACGAAATCTCCAAAACATATCTGGAGAGTTTGAAAGAGCAGTTTGGTAATTCGGTAAGGATGTCTGATGACTTTGCAATTGAATGGAGCTGTATTCCCCACTTTTATCACACACCGTTTTACTGCTATGCATATTCGTTTGGAAACCTCCTTGCATTGTCACTATTCCAGAGATACAAAAAGGAGGGAGAGGACTTTGTCCCGTCATACACAAGCATCCTGGCAGCCGGCGGTTCAAGGAAACCAGAAAAACTGCTTGCCGAATACGGCTTTGACATTAGATCCCCAAAATTCTGGCAAGAGGGATTTGACTATATCGGTGAGCAGGTAAAAGCGTTGTCAAAACTAGGCTAGGCTTTAAAATTAATGGGGCTGACAGTCCAACGCAAGGACTGCCAGCTTGTTCCCCGAACGGTTTGAATTCGATGTCACTGGTGCGTCACAAGTTATCTGATTTAAACCTTTGAAATTGTTTGCAGTATGTCATGAATCGGTCTAGGGTCGTGACCTCCTCCTCCCTTCTTCTACTACTAATACTCGGCGCTTTCTGCCAATCTCATAAGAAAAAGCTTTCATGTCTTGTCTGCTGTACACTCCAAGATCAGCAGGATTTGCCGACATTATGTTGTCGTGTGTTGCCTTGTCTGCAAGACGTTGTATTGCCGAATCAGGTACTGTGCTGTCTGATGAATTTTTTGTTTCTAGACTTTATGCGTAATCGATTCAAAACTAGGATTGTTACGAACAAATCCTCTTATTCAGGTCGATTACGCATAATGTCTAATGCCCCAACTACGGCAATCAATGAAAAGATCGGATCCTGAAATATACCGGCTAGAAACGGAATTGGAGCCATTTTGCTCGTAATTTTTCTCAAATATCTGATATTATCTAGGGACAGCGGTTTTTCAGAAAAAGAAATTAACGGCCAACAGTGCGAGGAGGCTCTGAACTGAAACATGCGTAAATTTAATAATTTAATCCCAAGGGGACTATTTATGCGACAAAAAAAAATGATGATTTTCTCAGTAATTGCACTGGTTTTTTCATATTCGGGAGGATCTGCCTTTGCTCAAGAGCCAGGTCTGGCAACATACCACGAGACTGCCCAAGTCCTTGTTGATAAAAGCATGTCACAAAACGTAACTGCCTCAATAACGCTTCAAAGCACCAGCATTCAAGAGATTAGAATACCATATGATCTCGAAGGAGACATTAGAGAAGACGGCAAAGTCATAGCAATGGTCGTTACAAATCAAGACCGATGCGTTCTGGGCGTTTTTGACATGTCATGTGTCATGATTAATGTTGAGCGTGACCCTGCAGACAAAGGAATTCTCGAAATTCAGGACTCGTCCAAAGAAATAGGAAACCAATACATTGACAGAATTAACAAAGTTTTTGGGACAGAGGCAACACTGCATTCGGTTTTTGTTCACAGCGATGATCAGTCAAACCAGGCACTGGGAACATCGGGAATAATCTCAGGAAGAGGTGCAATCTCCGTAGTATATACGATGCCAATGGAGGATACAGGCTCCATGTATGAAAAAATTTCAGCACTGCTGCTTCCAAAAGAGATTCGAGAGTCGGGGGGATTTTACAGTGTGGCAAGAGAACTATCAAATCAGGAAAATGCCAAAGTAACCTTCTCCCTGATTCCGGCGGACTCACATTCGCTAATGCAATTAAAACTGTCAGTTGATTATCCCGGGGAGGCCACAGATCTTTCACAAATTAGCCCGTTTGAATTTCTCAAGATAGAAGAATTGGCCAGATCAGACTACTTTTCAGGGGGATTCTATCCGCTAAACTCTTTGGTGCAGGTAGTAGTGCTGTCCCCTGGCAATTCAGCCGTTTCAGACGTTGCAGGAGATCAAGTCCCGACTCAGACTGTGGATAACGAAAAAATTCCGACTGACATTACAAAACAAGGATGGATTTTTGATCCCAAGGAAGGACAGATAATCCAAGGAATGTACATTTTCGGAGAAGAGACTCTGATTAGCAGGGATGATTTGATATTCGCATTGGACGGTTCAGCAGTTGAAAATCCGCCACCAGAACCCGCAGAATTTGATGATTCGGTTGCAATTGTTGCCGCTATTACTGCAGTAGCAATAGCATCAGCCGTATTTTATTTGAAAGGGTACAAAAGGCAGTCACAATAGCAAGACTGCTGCGGCAAACACGGTAGTCCATTTGCCATCCTTGTTGCCGCGAGCTACCGAAGTGATGTTTTGAGTCTTGTAAATTTCGCCTGAAATTTTCCATTGCTGGCGTTTCTCATCCCAGTTTTTGTCAACATCAAAAGGAATGCCCAGCGAAGATGCAAGCATTTGTGCTGCAATATCCTCTGCATAATCGCCTGCTTGCGTCTGATTTTGTCCAAAGGATTCGTACTCGGATAGATAGCCATATTTGCTCTTGTCTTTTGGTTGTGCCACCCCGACAGATGCACTGCACATCCTGTGCGGCTCTCTTGTTTGGTTTTTAGAATAAATCGTAAACAGTATCTGTCCTGGGGAGATCTGTCTGAGTCCCTCTTTTCTTGAAACGAGTCTGGCATTTGGGGGAAATATGCTTGAGATCAAAACAACGTTGGTTCCGGCAATTCCTGCATCCCTTAGGGCATACTCGAAACTTGTTAAGCGGTCCTCATGAACTCCTTTTCCTTTTGTCAAGAACAATTTCTTTGCAACCAAGTCAAGCAATTCTGAATTGATGAAAGAGGGTCATTATTTATACTTTAATTCAGACCGGTTGCTCGGCAATCCTGTCAGTCTTTTCTCTTTTTCTTTTTTCTTTTGTCCGGAGCCCTGTCTTTTTGTGTCAGGAAGACAAATGTGAACAGTGCACCAAGACCGATGTTGACAACCCCCATGAATGTGATAAACATTGTAAACTGTGGCGAGGAGTTTAGCCCCATGAAGATGCCAATGGAGCCTGTAACATAGAACATTCCCATCAAAAGTTTCAGCCGCACGGGATCAATGTATCTCATATGATCTATCAGTTGGGGGGAATATTATAAGCTGACGCATCATCATTCAGGTGGGAGTCCCTTGATTGTCTGAAACGACTTCAGGCAACACTTTAAAGCTTCAAATCTTTTATTTTATTTCGTGCCAATGTAGCTCAGCCTGGCCAGAGCATTCGCCTTGTAAGCGAAAGGTCATGGGTTCAGATCCCATCATTGGCTTAATCTCACTTTGAGAGAGCCAGAAAATAACAAACAAGGATCTGATGATTTTCAGTCACGGATATTCAAAAATAAAGATTAGAGATAACATCAAAAAGGTCAGTGTCACGTTGGGGATCTTTGTTAACTAGATGGGATCATAACAAAATGCGAGAATCGAGAGTTTACTCCTCAGATGACACTACTGGCCGGAGCATTGTTGATCACTCTTGTTGTGCCGTCTCATTGGAGGGGCAAACTTTTTTCCGAGAATCATTCTCAAAATATATAAATAGAATATGATTTTGGAACAAATATTGGTTAGAGTATTAGACGTTGGGTCTACTACTGTCATTCATTTTCAAACAAAGTATCCCACATTTTCAGCATTAGAGTTTGACAAAATTTTATCAGATTTAGAATACCAATCAAAGATAGTTAATAATCCAACAGGCACAAACCCCCCGCAATCAAAAGTGTATTCAAAAGAAAACACAGTGATAAATTTTAACCATGTCAATAACGTGTTGACGTTTACATTATTCAACACAATCAGCCTAACAGAAATTTACAAAGACATTACAGAAATTATGGCTCTTTTAAAAATCGATCATGATGCAATCCAATTGATGGGATTAAAATGTACAACTAGAGCACATGATGTTGGAGATCCTGAAAAAAGACTATCGGGGTTACTTAATTCAGATATAGTAGAAAAACTATCAGAAACTATAAACCATGAACCGGGAATTGCATCATTGGTTTTAGTGAACAAATATCCAGTTGACGAAGACTTACAAATCAGATTAGAACCATTGGCATCCAACCCCAAAGAGTCATTTTATCTAGAGATTGCGTATAAGACAAGTAAGCACGATAAGTTCGATCAATATATTACAGAGTTTGGGATAAAGAAGATAGAGGATATCTGTACAATAGGTGATGCATAATGTTCAAATCAGTCAGAACACACATAGAGAAATCAGAATATACAAACATTGTTCCTGTATTTCAGTTCAAATCAGCATTAGAATTATCTAAAACAGACAGTCACAACTTAGAGAGCATAAACAGACTAGAGAGAGATTTAGAATTAGAAGATGTTGCCGAGTACTATTCCGGAAAAGAAATTCCAAGACATTTCAAATCAGCTGAAGAATTAATTAAGGATCTGGATTCAGAATAAAAAATTGTGGGAATTTGAACGAAAGTCAAAATTCAAACAGCAGTATAAGAAATTCCAAGACAAAGAATCCATAAAGAACGCAATTAGAGAATTAGGAAAATTAGAAAAGCCAGAAACATTAGGCAAATATAAAAGACATCTAAAGGTTTACGGATACAAATTGGATGCCAGTAACAGGCTATTGTGTAATGTACGACACTCATACAATACAATAGAATTGATCAGAGTAGGCAACCATAAAGAAGTCTATGGTAAAGGATGAGCAGGCCCTTGGCCGATCAGCAGACGCCCATCATCAGCTCCGAATTTCAGCCAAGTGAAAAGTACCATGAAATCGAGTAAAACAGAAACTGGGCAGGGGGCACTATGCCTCAATATCAGGACAAAACAACAAATCTCATTTACATCTCACTTGGCCGAATTTGGCAATACGATTAAGTAGCCAAATTCCTCAACAACTTCAATGAGCTCTGAGGATTCTGAACCAAGCACATCTCCTGGTTCGAACGATAGATCACCGAACCATGGCCTGGTCATCGGGCTGGTTGTCGCAGTAGGCACAGCTGCCTTTTTTGCAGGAATGCACCTCTCAAACTCTGATCAGATGATAACACAGGAGGATCTTGATGATGCAATCTCCAACTTGGAGTTAAAGATGCTTCAAAACCAATTACCGACACAGCGGCCACAACAGCCTCCTCCTCAGATGCTGATGCCAAAAAACATCTCGGCTGATGATGATCCAGTCATCGGGGATCCGAATGCGCCAATTGCGATCATCGAATTCTCGGATTTTGAGTGCCCGTTTTGCGCAAGATTCCATGTGCAAACGTTGCCTGCACTCATGACAGAATATATCAATGACGGCAAAGTCAAGCTCGTGTTCAGGGACTTTCCAATCCAAAGCATTCATCCCAACGCATTATCCGCATCAGCTGCTGCTGAATGCGCAGATGAGCAAGGCAGGTTCAGGGAGATGCATGATGCGTTATTTGACAACCAGGGCCATTGGAGTAATGCAGAGACAGTTGATGCCATGGCATTGTTCATGCAGTATGCAAGTGCAATGGAACTAGAGCAAGAGCAGTTTGATTCCTGCTTGACGAATGGAAAATACGTCGATGAGATCAGGGGTGACTTGAGCGATGGAAGGGACTACGGGGTTGCAGGCACGCCTGGGTTCTTTATAGGAAATGACGAAATAGGATACGTTGAACTAAAAGGCGCACAGCCTTTTGAGAGTTTTAAAAAAGTCATTGATGCCCAGCTGGGCCTGTAAAAAACAGCCTTCCCAAAAGTAACCCAAAAAGCGGCTCCAATCCTGAAACAGTTCAAATCAGGCTTTTCTGCAGATCCGCACGTTGCCGTCTGCACCACCGCCACGAGTCAGCTACATCTGGGAAGACTGAAAAATAACAAGCGTTTATTAGACCACCTGAGAGGCTTGATTTATCGGAAATAATGACGTGTAAGCAGCAGCAATGAGCTTTATCGTCGTTGCTTAAGAGAAGAAAACAAAATGACAAAGTTCAAAGAATTAGGATTAAACGAAGAGATACTGAAAGGAATCAGGGATCTTGGATTTGAGGAGGCATTCCCAATTCAGGAGGCTGTAATTCCGGTTCTGCTTGCCGGAAGAGACGTCGTAGGACAAGCTCATACGGGTTCGGGAAAGACTGCAGCATTCTCATTGTCCATGCTGCAAGAGATCAGGCCAAAGAACGGAATCCAGGGCCTCATCATGGCACCAACAAGAGAATTGGCAATGCAGATAACAGACGAGATTAAAAAGTTTGGAAGGCATACGGGAATCAGGGTTGCAGCCGTCTATGGCGGACAAGGAATGGGAATCCAGCTTGACGCGCTAGAGAGGGGCGTCGAGGTAGTTGTCGCAACGCCGGGAAGACTAATTGATCATCTCAAAAGAGGCTCAATTGAGTTACGAGATGTTACCCACATTGTCCTTGATGAGGCAGACACAATGCTTGACATGGGGTTTATTGACGACATCCAGTTCATTTTGGATTTGGCCCCTGAGGAGCGAGTAATGTCATTGTTTTCAGCCACAATGCCAACTGAGATTTTGAGATTGTCAGAGGAGTACCTGAAAAATCCAAAGCAATTCCTCCTGGATGCAGACGATCTTAGTGGAGAGGGAATTGACCAGTCGTTTTTGGTCATAAAAGACAGAGACAAAGTCAAGTATCTAATTGACTTTATCAAACAAACAAAAGGACAATGCATAGTGTTTTGCTCAACCAAATACAGGACAAGAGACGTTCAAAGGTTCCTGCACAGGGAGAGGTTTGATGCAGTTGCAATTGAAGGAGACATGTCACAGCACAGAAGAGAGCAGTCCATGGCAAAATTCCGAAGTGGCAAAGCAGAGATACTAGTTGCTACAGATGTGGCATCAAGGGGCATCGATGTTCCAAGAGTGGGACTGGTAATCAATTATGACGTTCCAAATCAAGAGATGACTTATTTTCACAGAATTGGGAGAACTGCAAGAGCGGGGGCAGACGGCAAGGCAATCACATTTGTCTCATATTCCTCAGTGGGTGACTGGAGCCTGATTAAACGACAAATCAAAGTTCCGATCAAGGATCTGAATGAAGAGATGGGCATTGAAATTTCAATTCCGGACCCTCTGAAAAGAGAAATTCCGTCAAGAAGATTTGGCGGACAATCTAGGGGAAATTATTCTAGAGGCGGAAGAGGCCGTTCTGGAGGTTACGGAAGGGGTGGCAGCAGAAGGCGAGACTCTAGAGACGACAGAGGCGGCAGGCGAAGGCGTAATGACCGAGGAGGCCGCAGTGGCAGTAGCGGTAGCAACAGCAGCAGCAGAAATAGCTACGGCGGTCGCAGCAGATGGTGACTAGTGTAAAACTTAAAGGCCTGAACATGCTAAATTATTGTAAGGTAAAGTGACGTACAAGGGATTTGTTTTGTTAAACTGTGATCTGGGCGCAGAAGAATACATCGTAGACGAACTAAAGCAGATGGAAAATGTAAGCAAGGCATACCTGACATTTGGAGCGTATGACGTAGTTGCAGAGATTGAGACTGACGATCAAGAGGGATTTGAAAAGGCAGTTTCGATAATTAGAAAATTATCCAGAGTTGTCAGCACGATGACGCTTAACGTAATTAATACAGAATAATATCGTCGTATGGGAATCTAAACGTGCCAATTCTCAGGAATTACGAGTTGCCTGTAAAATTACTTGACAAACATACCGAAAAATCCGGGCATTTACAGTTTCTAATTTCGGATCACCTCTCTGCTTGACTGCAAGTGCCACGGCCGCATGAAAAAGGACGCAAACCGCAGGATCAGATGCTAATGACACATGCTCAACGTCGCCGTACAGCACGACGACAGGATGAGGGAGTTCTGCAAGAGTCCGCAAAAGGAATGGTAACAGCCACGTCATAGCGGTAACGCATGTCAGTACTTCCCAAGTGTACTTTTACAGGCACGGCAATTACGTAATTTGCAAAAGACCTTATGCGTAAACGAAATTAGCGGCTATGTCGTGCCGGGTCTGCAAAAGCACATAGGAAGTACTGATGTTGCAAACAAGATGCTCAGGATGATCTGGCACATGCTGCGACAAAGACACTGTACTCATCGCGCAACGATATCCTGTACAACAAGAAGATCAAGAGGGTGACTGAGCTGGCGGAGACAGGCCAAGATCACCCCCTGCCCCGTCACCCGTCCAATGATCCGGCCGCACCCAGGCAGGTACAAATGGACTGGTTCGTGCACATTACCGGCGTTAGCTGTAAGGCACGGCCCGTCTGAGCAGGCACGGATCAAAAGAAGAAAGGAACATCGTCGTGCTACCGGCGGGCGTTTCTACCATGGATGAATGCAGTGCGCACATCAAAAAACAGATCATGATTTTGCCATATCGTGCATGATTTTGCCATATCGTGCATGTTTTGACACAAATGTTCGATTTTCAACTGTGCGCACTGCACAACTCGGTTTTTTTGCTTGAATTCGTCCTATGATAAATCCAGATAAAAATCACAGTTGATTTCGGCTCTGTGATCGAAATCAGGGGTTTTTTGGCGAAAAAGGAAGTTATGCAACAAACTACCAATTCTATAACTTTAATAATTCATTTTTTAATCAATTAAGGTGTTAGAATGAACGTTTTATGTGATGCCATACGGCCGGATGTCCTTGCCGGGGCCCCCGCGATTGTTGGGGGGGGGGGGTGGTAGTGGTGGATCGACCAAAGGGTGTTGGCCAGAATCGCCACTGCGGCCTGAAGGTCGGCAGCAGCAGGATTGCCACGGACGCGGCACTCGGTTTCTATTTTCGGATCACTTCTCAGGTGCAGGTACGCGGGGCGGGGGAGCCCATGCGTCCTGCGGTCGGATGTTTTTGCGGGACGCCGTCAACTGCAGACAGTCCCGCGGAAGGGGGGAGGCATACTCATGACGCTCCGCTCTCGTAGCAAGTCCGGTGGCCGGCCTGCCACAGCTGCGGCACGGCAGCATCCTCTCCTTCGGGATCCGGCACGGGTGGCCGTCCTGTTAGCGGTACTGGCTGCGGCCGCCGTCTCCGGCCTTGCCGCCATCGGCTTGCAGGCCGAGGCACAGGTACAAGAGCAGGCAGTCTCACGCCTCATAGTGTCTGAATCCTCGATCGTGTGGGACAATGAGGACGCCCCGCGGCTCTGGCAGCCCACCGGCGTGGACACCTTCGAGAGGAACGGGCGCGTCTATGCGGCCATAATCACAGAGGCCGAAGACGCCCTCCAGCTGGTGGACATTACGGATCCGGACAATCCGCGGGCCACCGACGCCATCGACAGTTATGATATTGATCGCAGGTTTATTGACCCGCATGACGTGGCCATATATGAGAGGGACGGCAAGGCCTATGCCGTGATCGTCTCGCACGATGACGCCGTCCAGGTGCTTGATGTCTCAGATCCCGGCGATATCCGGGTCGCAGACTTTGTGGAAGACAAAAGCGGTGTATACCTGGGCAACGGCCACGCCGTGGATGTCTTTGAGCGCCAGGGAGCCCTCTATGCGGTCGTGGCATCTGAGAGCGAGAACGGCATCCAGCTGGTCACCCTCAGCAATCCTGAGGAGTTGCGACTGGCGGGGGGCCTGGGCGACAACAGCCAGCGCCTGCTTGACGATGCCCGCGGCGTGGCCGTCTTTGCTAGGGGAAACACCAACTTTGCCGTCGTCACCTCCGAGACCGAGGACGGCATCCAGATCGTGAGCCTCGGTGATCCCAACGGCCTGCGTGCCGTCGGGAGGCTCACCGCCGACGCGGATCTGGACTATGACAACCCGCGCGCCGTTGTCGTCTTTGAAATTGGTACAAAAGACTATGCGGCAGTGGCCTCGACCAAGGGCCTGCGCATAATAGACATCAGCAATACCAACCAGCCCGTCAACGCCGGCCAGTGGGTGGACGGCTCGTTCTCGCAGGACACCAGGCCCAACGACATGGACGTCTTCTCGATGGAGGGACGTACCTTTGTTGCCATGACGTTTGACGGTAGCGGCGGCGTCTCGTTTGTGGATGTGACGGATCCGCATGCCCCGGTACATGTGGGGAGTCTGAAGGACTCGACAAGCAGGGCCCTTGACACGGTATATGACATTGACATATTTACGAGAGGGGACTCGACGTACGCGGCGGCCGTCTCCTGGGAGGAGGACGCCATGCAGATCCTCAGGCTGGCGCTTGCAGAGGACACAAAGCCGGAGCTTGCCTCGGCCAGCCTTGACGAGCGCTCCGGGGTTCTTACCGTCAAGTTCACCGAGCCCGTCGACGTGTCAAAGACCAACATGCTGCACCTGCACGTGAGCAGCGCCGGGGCGGCAAACCAAGTCCCGCTGCATGGCGCCGACTATGACAGAGCGGGGGTCGATACGACCACCTTGAGGTTCAAACTCTCAGAGTCGCAGCGGAGAATCGTAGACCCGATGGAGACGCCGCAGCTGGACATCACCGAGGGAGCCGTCAGGGACCGGGCCGGAAACGCCATAGCGTCGGCGGCCGACAACCCGATCGAAGTCACCAGAATGGCAGCCTCCGTCGTCGTGACTCCGGTGGGAAAACTGCACGACAACAACAAGGAGCTGCACCTTGACGGGCCGCGCGGCCTAGACGTGTACACCAGGGACGGCAAGACCTACGCCGTCGTTACATCGCACACCGACAGCGGCGTGCAGTTTGTAGACGTCACTAATCCGGACGACCCGAGAGGTTCTGGCCGCAACGGCGACGGCAGAGGCTCGGAGCTCAGGTGGGCGCGCGATGTGGCAGTCTACGAGCAAAGCGGGCGAATATATGCGGCCGTCGTGGGGCATGATGACGCCATCCAGATACTTGATGTCACCAATCCCGGATCCGGCAATCACGAGCGGGGACACGAAAATGACAACAATGCCAGACTGCTTGGCAACGCCGAGGGCGTGGCGACGTTCAACATAGACGGAACCACATACGCCATATCGACCTCCTTCTCGGAGAACGGCATACAGATAACCGACATCAGCGATCCCTCCGACCCGACTGCAATTGTGAACATGCCTGACAACGGCGACCGCCTGCTGGGCGAGCCTTGGGGCGTGGCCGTCTTTGAGAGGGACGGCTCCACGTACGCGGCGGTGACCTCAAACGAGGACGGCCTCCAGATCATAGACATCAGCCGTCCTCACCTTCCTAACGCCGTGGGACGTATAGGCGACAACGGCGACCGCCTGCTTGAGGACACTAGGGGCGTGGACACCTTTGAAAAGGACGGTAGGACCTACGCCGTGGTGGCCTCTTGGCTTGACGACGGCATCCAGATTGTGGATGTCACCGATCCGGCCAGCCCGACTGCCAAGGGCAATCTGCGTGACACGGACGGCCTGCTGATACTCAACGGCGCCCACGGCGTGGATGTCTTTGAGCTGGGCGAATACGTGTTTGCAGCCGTGGCAACGTTTAGCAACGACGGCATCCAGATTGTGGACGTCACTGATCCGGATCGCCCGGCACCGGCGGCATCCCTCGGGGACACCGGGGGCTCCAACGAACTGCTGCTAGATGGCGCCGTCGAGGTGGATGTCTTTCAGATAGGCGGCGTCACGTACGCTGCCGTCTCGCCATGGCATGACGACGGCCTGCAGATAGTCCGGCTGGCCCTTGCCGAGAACGAGCCGCCGCGCTTTGCGTCGGCCTCCATAGACGAGAGGAGTGGCGTCCTTACAGTCAGGTTCACCGAGAGGATAGACGTCTCAATGACCGATCTGAACCGCATGCACCTCAGCCAGGACGGCGACGTGGACACCGTCTCGCTGGCAGGCGCCAGCCTGGACTCGAGGGCGGCCGACTCGGACACCATAACCATAAAGCTTACAGAGGCGCAGCTGCTGCGGACGTCGCCGATGAGCACGCCGCAGCTGGACATCGGCGCCGGCGCCGTTACCGACCTGGCCGGCAACGCCATAAGGGGCATGCCGGACAACCCCGTCAGCGTCGAAGCAGAGACGGCACTCCTTGTCGCGACCCCAGTCGGGTCCATAAAGGACACCGGCGCCCTACTGCTCAACGGCCCGCGTTCGGTCAACGCATTTACGATAGGACCGGAGACGTACCTGGCAGTCACATCCATATCAAACCACGGCATCCAGTTTATCCGTGTGACCGATCCGACGAATCCGGAAGGTGCCGGGCAGGTGAGCGATACCAAGGGTCTCGAGCTTCGGGATCCGCACGATAGCGCCTTCTTCGAGAAGAACGGATCTTACTATGTGGCAGTCGTGGCGCACGACGACGGCATGGAGATAATCGACGTCACAAGTCCGGCCGGGGCGACCCCGGTCTCGCGCGTACGGGACGACAGTAGCAAGCGGCTCTCAAACCCGCACAGCGTCGACGTCTTTGAAAAGGATGGCAGGATATACACCGTATCGACGGCCAGTGCGGATCGGGGCTTACAGATCGTGGACGTCACCGATCCGCGCAACCCGGAGGCCCTCGGAACCCTGTTTGACGGCTGGACACTGTATGACGCCCGTGACGTGGATGTCTTTACGATAGGGAATCGCATCTACGCGGTGGTGACCGCATACGGCGCCGGCGGCAGCGAGGGCTGGGACGGCATCCGGATCGTGGACGTTACCGATCCGCGCAGTCCGGCCTTTGTCGGAGCGTTGCGCGATGACGGCACCCGGCTGCTCAAAGACACCCGTGGCGTGGACACCTTCGTCATAGGCGAGCACACGTACGCGGCAGTCACCGGCAACGGGAACGACGGGGTGGAGATAGTCCGGGTTACCGATCCGGCCAATCCGGCCAGCGTAGGACGGCTGTCAGACAGCGACCGCGACCGCGACGGCGGCGGGCTGATTCTCAACAACCCCCACGGCGTGGCGGCCTTTGAGATAGGCGTCAGGACATACGTGGCAGTCACCGCAGGCGAGGACGGCCTGCAGCTGATCGACGTCACCAAGCCAAACAACCCGATCCCAGCAGCAGAGGTGCGCGATACGCCAAGCCTGCTGCTTGATGACACCTATGATGTGGACACCTTCGTAATAGACGGCACCACGTACGCCGCAGTGGCCTCTTGGTCCGAGGACGGCATCCAGATACTCAGGCTCGAGCATGCGGACACCTCAAGGCCCGCCTTCGAGTCGGCCTCGTTGAATACAAACACGCGCGTCCTTACCGTCACATTCGACGAGAAGATCGACGTCTCCGAGGTAAGTCTGAGTAGGTTCCTCATAACCGACGCAGACGGCGATCCCAGCTTCCGTCTGACTGCACTTCCACTGTCCACGACGGACGACTCTGATACGATAACCATTCATCTTTCCTCTGGACAGATAAACACCGTCGGCGCGATGAACAGCCCAAGGCTGACCATATCCGAGGGAGGCGTGTCGGATCTGGCCGGCAACGAGATTTCCACGACGAATAACAAGCGAATCACGCTTGCCGGCGACAGCGACAGGCCGGCGTTCGTGTCTGCCGCACTGGACGAGAACACGAGGATCATTTCAATCAGCTTTGACGAGATCATCGACGTGTCAGAGACCAACACGTGGCGGATGAACGTGACCTACGCCGGGGCGGATCCGGCCAGGGATCCGATCAGGTTGCGTGGCGCCAGCCTTGACCGTACGGGACCCGACACGGACACCCTGTCTCTCCTGCTTGCCGAGTCGCAGCTGCGGCGGATAGCCGCCATACCTGAGCCGCTGCTGGACATCCGGGAGGGCGCCGTCGTCGACCTCTCAGGCAACGACGTCGAGGCGGTCTCCGACGGCCGGATCGAGATCACCGAAAGGCTGCCGGGCCTCATCATAACTGCCTCCTCGAACATAGTCGACGGACGCGGTGCCGAGCGGCTCAACGGCCCCACCGGCCTGGAGATCTTTGAGAAGGACGGGCGCACCTACGCGGCCATAGTGACCCAGTCAGATGACTCCCTCCAGATTATAGACATCACGGATCCGGACAACCTGCGGGCCACCGACCATTCGGGCGACGGCCGTAACTCGGAGTTCAATAATCCAAACGACGTGGCCATAGTAAAGAACGACAACAAGATCTTTGCCGTAATCGTCTCAGACGACGATGCCGTTCAGGTGCTTGAGATCACCAATCCCTCCGACATCCGGGAGACCAGGCACCTGAACGATCACACAGACCTGTTCCTGGGCAACGGCTACGCGCTTGCCACCTTTGATCCTCCTGGTGGAATCAAATACGCAATCGTAACCTCTGAGAGCGAGAATGGCGTCCAGGTGATCAACGTAGACAATCTATCCAGAAACCTGGGTGCCACTGTCAAACTGGCCGACTCGAGCGACCTACTGCTCGACGATCCCCGCAGCGTGGCCGTCTTTGCCGGTGGCCAGCAACGATACGCTGTCATCACGTCCTCGACCGAGGACGGCATACAGGTGCTCGAGATCGGAGCCAACCGTGTACGTGCAGCCGGACAGCTCACGTTTGACCCTCGCCTGGACTATGACAACCCCAACAGCGTCGTCACCTTCCAGATCGACGGACATAACTATGCGGCCGTGGCCTCCTCCAAGGGGCTGCGGATGGTGGATCTGGGCGACCCCAGTTCCCCGGCCTTCGCCGGCCAGTGGATCGGCGGCTCGTCCTCGTCGTCTCCGAGACCATACGAGATGGATGTCTTTGAGATGGAGGGCCGCACCTTTGTGGCCATGGGCTTTGACGGCACTGCCGGCATACGGTTCATAGACGTCACCGATCCGTACAGGCCGGTGTCCGTGGGGAACCTGTGGGACTCGACAGGCAGGAACCTCCATACGATATACGACATAGACGTGTTTACCATAGGCGCCTCGACGTACGCGGCTGCCGTCTCTTGGCAGGAGGATGCGCTGCAGGTCGTCAGACTGGCCCTCGAGGAGGACACAAAACCGGAGTTTGCATCGGCCGAGCTTGACGAGAACACCGGACGACTTACAGTCACATTCACCGAGCCCGTCGACGTGTCAAGGACCAACCTGTGGCGGCTTTATATAAGCGACACCGGGATGGCCAACCAGGTCAGGCTGACCGGTGCCGGCTTTGACGGCACGAAACCCGACGCGGACACCCTGACGTTTACGCTTACCGAGTCGCAGCGGAGGATTGTCGTCCCGATGGACACGCCGCAGCTGGACATCACCGAGGGAGCCGTCAGGGATCGGGCCGGAAACAACATAGCGTCGGCGGCCGACAACCCGATCAAAGTCACCAGAATGGCAGCCTCCGTCGTCGTGACCCCGGTGGGAAACCTGCACGACAACAACAAGGAGCTGCACCTTGACGGGCCGCGCGGCCTAGACGTGTACACCAGGGACGGCAAGACCTACGCCGTCGTTACATCGCACACCGACAGCGGCGTGCAGTTTGTAGACGTCACTAATCCAGACAACCCGAGAGGTTCTGGCCGCAACGGCGACGGCAAAGGCTCGGAGCTCAGGTGGGCGCGCGATGTGGCAGTCTACGAGAGGAACAATCGCATATATGCGGCCGTCGTGGGACATGATGATGCCATCCAGATACTTGATGTCACCAATCCCGGATCCGGCGATCACGAGCGGGGACACGTAAATGACAACAATGACAGACTGCTTGGCAACGCCGAGGGCGTGGCGATATTCAACCGGGGCCCGGACGTATACGCCATATCGACCTCCTTTGCGGAGGACGGCATCCAGATAACCAACATAGGCAACCCGTCCAGTCCTGATGCCGTCGGAAAGCTGCGCGACAACACCACCCACCTGCGACTGAACGAGGCCTGGGCCGTGGCCACCTTTAGGTTGGGTGGCACCCCGTACGCGGCGGTGGCCGGCAACGAGGACGGCCTTGAGATAATCCAGCTTATCAGTACAAACAGCCCAACGTCTGTCGGACGCATAGTCGACAACAATGACCTGCTGCTCGAGGACGTCCGGGGCCTAGACACCTTTGAGAAGGACGGCAAGACCTACGTCGTGGCGGCCTCCTGGCTTGACGACGGCATCCAGATATTTGAGATCGACGCAGGGGGAGTCCCGACCGCCAAGGGCAAGCTGAGCGACAGCGACGGCGGCCTGGGACAATCGCTGATACTCAACGGCGCCCACGGCGTGGACGTCTTTGAGATGGGCGAATACATATTTGCAGCCGTGGCATCGTACAGCAACGACGGCATCCAGATTGTGGACATCACCGATCCGGATCGCCCGGCACCGGCGGGATCCCTCGGGGACTCCGGTGAGCTGCTGCTAGACGGCGCCATCGAGGTAAAGGTCTTTGAGATAGACGGCGTCACGTACGCGGCCGTCTCGGCATGGGAGGAGGACGGCATCCAGATAGTCCGGCTGGCCCTTGCCGAGAACGAGCCGCCGCGCTTTGCATCGGCCTCCCTGGACGAGAGGAGGGGCGTCCTCACAGTAGAGTTCAGCGAGAAGGTAGACGTCTCAATGACCGATCTGGGCCGCATGCACCTCAGCCAGGACGGTATCGTGGATGCCGTCTCGCTGGCAGGCGCCGAGCTGGACTCGGAGATGGCCGACTCGGATACCATGACCATCACGCTTACAGAGTCCCAGCTACTGCGGACATCGCCGATGAACACGCCGCAGCTGGACATCGGCGCCGGCGCCGTCACCGATCTTGCCGGCAACACCATAGGACGCTCGACGGACAACCCCGCCGGCATCACCGCCGAGAGCCCGCTGCTGTTTGCGACCCCCGTGGCAAACATAAGGGACGACTACACCCTGCTGCTCAACGGCCCGCGCTCGGTCAACGCGTTTGTGATAGGCGACAAGACGTACGTGGCAGTCACCTCAATATCAAATCACGGCCTCGAGCTGATCGAGGTCACCGATCCGAAGAATCCGACCGGCGTCGGGAGGGTAAAGGACACCAGCGGCCTC
The DNA here is from genome assembly GCA_965214775.1 of Candidatus Nitrosopumilus sp. Classification (GTDB taxonomy): domain Archaea; phylum Thermoproteota; class Nitrososphaeria; order Nitrososphaerales; family Nitrosopumilaceae; genus Nitrosopumilus. The sequence goes on from OZ243974.1 coordinate 1,683,446, forward strand.
GAGCTCCGGGATCCGCACGACACGGCCATCTTCAAGATAGGAACAAAGACGTATGCGGCAGTCGTGGCGCACGACGACGGCATGGAGATTATCGACATCACGGATCCGGCCAACCCGGATCCGGTCTCGCGCGTACGGGACGACAGTAGCAAGCGGCTCTCAAACCCGCACAGCGTCGACGTCTTTGAAAAGGATGGCAGGATATACACCGTATCGACGGCCAGTGCGGATCGGGGCTTACAGATCGTGGACGTCACCGATCCGCGCAACCCGGAGGCCCTCGGAACCCTGTTTGACGGCTGGACACTGTATGACGCCCGTGACGTGGATGTCTTTACGATAGGGAATCACATCTACGCGGTGGTGACCGCATACGGCGCCGGCGGCAGCGAGGGCTGGGACGGCATCCGGATCGTGGACGTTACCGATCCGCGCAGTCCGGCCTTTGTCGGAGCGTTGCGCGATGACGGCACCCGGCTGCTCAAAGACACCCGTGGCGTGGACACCTTCGTCATAGGCGAGCACACGTACGCGGCAGTCACCGGCAACGGGAACGACGGGGTGGAGATAGTCCGGGTTACCGATCCGGCCAATCCGGCCAGCGTAGGACGGCTGTCAGACAGCGACCGCGACCGCGACGGCGGCGGGCTGATTCTCAACAACCCCCACGGCGTGGCGGCCTTTGAGATAGGCATATACACGTACGTGGCAGTCACCGCAGGAGAGGACGGCCTGCAGGTGGTCGACGTCAGCGACCCGCGCAACCCGATTCCTGTCGTGGAGATGCGCGACAACGGCAACCGGCTGCTTGCTGACACCTACGACGTGGACACCTTCGTAATAGACGGCACCACGTACGCCGCAGTGGCCTCATGGACGGAGGACGGCATCCAGATAGTCAAGCTCGAGCATGCGGACACCTCAAGACCCGTCCTCGAGTCGGCCACGCTGGACTTCAACACGAGGGTCTTCAGCGCCACGTTTGACAAGACGATAGACGCATCCGAGACGGATCTGTCAAAGCTGTCCATAATCGAGGGCTCGAACCGGGTGGGCTTGGTAGGTGCCGACCACACGGGGACGGACTCTGACGTAGTGATGATTACGCTTACCCGGGAACAGATACAGCAGGTCGATGCCATGGCCAGTCCGTCGCTTGACGTCGGCGAGGGTGCCGTCTCGGATCTCTCCGGCAACCAGGTGCGCAGCGTCTCTGAGGTCATGGAGACCACCGGAAGGCCGGAGCCGGCCCCGCCGGTGGCGCCGGACACGGCGGTCACGACTGCAGAGGACACGGCCATAGTCATCACGCCGGCCATATCCGACCCGGATCCGGGCGACACGCCCAGGATAACGGATGTCGGCACTCCTGTAGAAGGATCTGCCACCTTCAGCGACACGGAGATCACGTACACGCCGTCCCCGGACTATAATGGCACCGACACGTTTGATTATACTGTCACCTCCGGGGCCGACACCGCACAGGGCACGATAACTGTGACAATCACGCGCGACAACAACGCCCCGGTCCTGGGCGCAATAGGCAACCAGACTGCCACGGTGGGCGTCCAGCTGATCATAACACCTGACGTGACTGACGCGGATCCGACTGACACGCATACGTATTCGATATCGCGCGGCACGCTGCCGGCAGCTGCCACGTTCAGCACGTCTGACGGCCGCCTCGACTGGACGCCGGTTCAGGCAGACGCCGGGCAGACACACGAGGTTACAATAACGGTAAATGACACCCGCGGAGGCGCCGACTCGGAGGCCTTCAGCATAAAGACGGTGGAGGCACCGGACGTGACACCGCCCGTAATCACGATAACCGGTGGCAGTCCGCTGGTCCACGAGCTCGGCGACCCGTACACCGACCAGGGCGCCACTTCTGACGACGGCTCGGTAGTCCACACCACTGGCTCGAACGTCAACGTGACAAAGTCCGGCGACTACTTTGTGTCATACGCGGCCACCGACGATAACGCCAACACGGGCACGGCCACTAGGACGGTGCAGGTGCGCGACACCACGGCACCCGTTATTGTGGTGACCGGTCCGCCGTCACTGACCCTGGTGATCGACGGCAGCTACCCGGAGAGGGGCGCCACCGTATCTGACAACGATCCTGCATATACAACCACGACGGCCACAGTCGAAGGCGACACCGTGGACACAAACTCCACGGGCACCTACGTGGTATCGTACACAGCGCCGGCAGACGACGCCGGCAACGCACCGGATGCGGTCACCCGCACCGTCATAGTCCAGGATACGGATGCGCCCGTCATCACGATAAATGGCGACAACCCGCTGGCCCACGAGCTCGGTGATACATACACCGACCAGGGCGCCGACTCCGACGACGGCTCGGCAGTTATCACCGACGACACGGCAGTAGACGTCAACGAGCACGGTGACTATGCGGTTACATACACGGCCACCGACGCGGGTAACAACACGGGCACGGCCATCCGGATGGTTCAGGTGCGCGACACCACGGCACCCGTCATAACACTCAACGGGAGCGCGTCTGTGACAGTCGAGCTGGGCGGCGCATACGCCGAGCTGGGTGCCACCGTATCTGACAACGATCCCGATTATACAACCACGACGGCCACAGTCGGCGGCGACACCGTGGACACGAGCTCGACTGGCACCTACACGGTATCGTACACGGCGCCGGCAGACGATGCCGGCAACACGCCGGATCCGGTCACCCGCACCGTCATAGTCCAGGATACGGCGGCGCCCACCATTACGGTATCCGGCGACAACCCGCTGGCCCACGAGCTCGGCAACCCGTACACGGATCCGGGCGCCACTTCTGACGACGGCTCGGCAGTTATCACGAACTCCTCGGCCGTCGACGTCAACGAGCACGGCGACTATACCGTAACCTATACTGCCACCGACGGGGACGGCAACGAGGGTAAGAACACTAGGACGGTTCAGGTGCGCGACACCACAAAGCCTGTCATCGGCGCCACGGGCGACGACCCGCTGGTCCACGAGCTCGGCAACCCGTACACGGATCCGGGCGCCACTGTATCTGACAACGATCCCGATTATACCGGCACGGTCACAACCGGAGGCGACACCGTTGACACAAACACCGCGGGCACCTACACGGTATCGTATACGGCGCCGGCAGATGACGCCGGCAACGCACCGGATCCGGTCCCCCGCACCGTCACCGTCCAGGACACCACGGCACCCGTCATAACACTCAACGGGGACGCGTCTGTGACCGTCGAGTTCGGCGGCACCTACGCCGAGCAGGGCACCACCGTATCTGACAACGATCCCAACTATAACGGCATTGTGACCGAGTCGGGAACGGTCAACACGCAAGTGTCAGGCGACTATCAGGTGACATATACGGCACCGGCAGACGATGCGGGTAACGCACCTGACACGGTCACCAGGTTTGTCTTTGTCCGGGACTCGACTGCACCCGTAATAACACTCTATGGGAACGCGACTGTGACCGTCGAGCTGGGCGGCACGTACACTGAGCTGGGCGCCGAGGTGGCCGACGGCGAGCCGGGCTATGCAGGCACGGTCACAACCGGAGGCGACACCGTTGACACAAACACCGCGGGCACCTACACGGTATCGTATACGGCGCCGCCAGACGGGGACGGCAACGCACCTGCTCCGGTCATCCGCACCGTCGTGGTGCAGGACACCACGGCACCCGTCATAACACTCAACGGGGACGCGACCGTCTTCGTCGAGCTGGGCGGCACCTACACGGAACAGGGCGCCACCGTATCTGACAACGATCCCGACTATGCCGGCACGGCCACGCCCGGAGGCGACACCGTTGACACAAACACCGCGGGCACCTACACGGTATCGTATACGGCGCTGGCAGACGATGCAAACAACGCACCGGATCAGGTCACCCGCACCGTCGTGGTACAGGACACCAGCGGGCCGGCAATAACACTCAACGGGGACGCGACCGTCTTCGTCGAGCTGGGAAACAGCTACGCCGAGCAGGGCGCCACTGCCGAGGGCGGCCTGGCAGTCACCACGGACTCCTCTGACGTGGATGTTACTCAGACCGGAACCTATACGGTGACATACACTGCCACCGACGGGGACGGCAACGAAGGCACGGCTACGAGAATCGTCACGGTGCGCGACACCACGCCGCCGGTCATCACCATAAACGGAGACGATACGATATTCCTGGATCTGGATTCTGTGTATGAAGACGAGGGCGCTGCCTCGACTGACAACGATCCGGACTATGTGGAATCCGTGTTCGATGATGCTTCTGCAGTCGATACGGCCACACCGGGCACCTATACGGTAACATATACTGCCACCGATGACGCAGGCAACGCGGCCACGGCCACCAGGACGGTGCACGTGGAGCTGGACGAAGTAAAGGTGGGCACCCTCATACCCTCGGGCGATGACGCAGGCGACCAGCAGGGCCAGCAACAAGTCCTTGCGGCAGTTGCAAACAGCATGCAAGTCCTGGCAGAGGCCGCAGGCGACCAGCTGGCCTCGCAATACGTCCTTGCCGCAAAGACTGCCGTCTCTGACTTTAACGGATACCTCACGCAGAACAACGCCACCTGGCGCATCGCAGTCGACATCAGGGATACGGAGGATCATGGCGTGCAGGCTGCGATCCAGTCGCTCAATGCAGACGACGTCACTCTCGTCTCCGGATCCATCCGGGGTCCCGATCTGGTGTCCATAGCACCGTATGTGGATTCCAATGACATGATACTTTTCAGCTGCTGCTCGACGGCGCCCTCGCTTGCAGTTGCAGGCGACAACGTGTTCCGCCTGGCCCCTGACAGCTCGCAGCACGGGCTCGTGATTGCCGACCTGCTAATGCACGAGTACGGAAAGGACGTCATGGTGGCAGTGTGGCGTGACGACGTCTGGGGGATCGGCCTCAAGGACTCGACTGCAGACGAGTTTGAGGAGCTTGGAGGCACCGTTGATGATACCCTGGGCGGCTACGATCCGAACTCTGCTGACTTGGATGCCGACTTTGAGGTCTTGGCCGAAAGGCTGAGTGACGCCGTCTCGGGCCACGTGGACACGGTGGGGGCCGACAGGGTGTCCGTCCTGTTTATAGGGCAGGACGAGATGTCCAGGTTCGTAAACAAGGCTGCAGACCATCCGATACTGAGTACGGTACAGTGGATGGGATCCGATGCCTCGGTTCTTGACGATGCGCTGGTGAGCGATCCTAGAACATTCGAGTTCCTAAGGAATGCCAACTTTGTAGCGTCCATCTTTGCAGGGGATTCCGGCAGCGAGATGCACATGAGGCTGGCAAACCTGGTCGAGGCAGAAACTGGCATCATGCCTACGGCATACACGTACGGCATGTATGATTCCATATGGATTCTCGGCCTGGCCCTAGAGCAGGCAGGAACTGACGCCGAGGTTGCGGCAATAAAGGACGCCATACCTCAGGTAACATTCCAGCATGCCGGGGTTGAGCTCAACGAGGCAGGCGACTTGGACGAGTCCGAGTATGCCATATGGGGAATAGATGATTCGGGCTGGGCCATGATGGGCACGTACTCGCCGCACGCGCCGCCGGCCTTTGAATCGGCAACCCTCAACGAGAACACGGGCGCCATGACCATAACCTTCAGCAAGACCGTGGACATATCGGCGACCAACCTGACCATAATGTATGTCAGCGATGTAAACCAGGCAGATACAGTCTCGCTGGCCGGCGCCGTGTTTGACTTTGAATCCGCCGACGTCGAGACCCTCTCGCTTACCCTGGTGGATTCCCAGATACAGCAGGTGAACCCGATGGATACGCCACAGCTCGACATTGCAGCCGGCGCCGTATCGGATCTGCGCGGCAACCTGATAGGCGACTTGCCGGACAACAGGATCATCCTGGATCCTCCACGGGATCGTGGTGATGATGACAGCACAGGATCGACGCCGTCTGTCAGCCGCGGCGGAGGCGGAGGCGGAAGCGGCGGCGGCCGCACCGGCGTCATGGTTTCCTCGGACATTCTGAGTTCTACGCACATAGCGTCCATATCATGGGACTGCACCGCCGGACTCATAACGATAGTTGCCGTACCGCCCTCAGATTATCTCTCGGTCTCGGTGCGCACTACTGTGGGCGGTGCCATCCTAGCTACGGCGGCAGGCCAGACGGCCGATGGGTTGGCAGCGACATTTACGGCACCCATGCATGAGACTGAGACGTACATCGGCGTCAGCGCAATCATGCAGTCTGGAAGGAGCATAAGCTCTGACCACGAGTCAATAAACGTCGGCGCCTGTATCGGCGAGCGCACGTATGACATTCCGGCGTCCATGCGCGCAGATGTCATCGGAGGGGCAGTCGATCAGCCGCGCGATGCGGCCGACGAGGCCGTCGAACCGCCGGTGCCAGAAGGGCCCGAAGTCGTGGTACAGCCAGAACCCGTACCAGAACCGCAGCCAGAACCCGTACCAGAACCCGTACCAGAACCGCAGCCAGAACCGCAGCCAGAACCCGTACCAGAACCCGTACCAGAACCCGTACCAGAACCCGTACCAGAACCCGTACCAGAACCCGTACCAGAACCCGTACCAGAGCCCGGCGGCTCATGCCTGATAGCTACTGCCGCATATGGCACCGAGCTGGCACCGCAGGTACAGGCACTCAGGGAGGTACGCGATGTTACGCTGCTCTCGACGGATTCGGGCGCATCCTTTGTAGCCGGATTCAACTCCATATACTACTCGTTCTCGCCTGCGATAGCAGACCTGGAGCGCCAGAATCCTGTACTGCGCGATGCCGTAAGAATTGCCATCACCCCGATGATCTCGACGCTGTCGGTAATGTCGCTTGCAGAGGAGGGATCCGAGTCATCCGTACTGGCACTGGGCGCCTCAGTCATTGCCCTGAATATCGGCATGTATGTGGCAGCCCCTGCTGCCGCCGTCATTGTAGCCACAAGGCGACTGCGGGCCTAAAGTCACGATGACACAAGGCTGTTCCTACCATACCTTCTCTGCAGAGATCTGATTCGAAATTAGCAAATTCTGATCATGTGCAAACGAATCTGCGCAAAACAGATGCTGTATGAAATCTTGTCCGTATCCTGTGATATAGCATTGCTGTTGGGCCTGAGAGTCGATCGAAACTTACCATGTACAAGGGTGTTCAATAGACTGGCTCGCAACAGCAGCAGGCAGAAAGCAATATGCCGCACAGAAGACGATAAATGGGAGATCCCGTCCGGATCAGGCATTTTGATCAAAAAGAAGGAGGTGATAACATGATCAACGTAGGAACAGATGTACACAAAGAGGTGCGTTGCAGCAGTAAAGGACGGTTCGGACAAGCTGCTGCTAGAGCGCTCCACGTTTGAGGACCGTTTCTGCGGCAACGAATTTTGTAACAGACCTAGGGGTACAACACTCCGGACTACTGCCAATCAGGGTAGCATACGGATCTGCTACCATCTACCGGATCATCATACATGACATGCATGAGAATTGCGGGACAGGCACCGCGCCGGTGCATCCGGCAAAGGTCAGGGCGATGGTGCACGCCAGGACAAAGGACGACCACCAAGGCCAATGCTCACTGAATTCAGAGGCAGGTCAGGGCGATGGCACACGCCAGGACATTGGACGGCTGCGTGGATGCCGGCATACTTGTGGATCTGCTCATAACGGACATGCCAGCCAGCCAGGCAGCCAGCCAGCCAGCCAGCCAGGCAGCCAGCCAGCCAGGCAGCCAGCCAGCCAGGCAGCCAGGCAGCCAGCCAGCCAGGCAGCCAGGCAGGCAGGGTAGTAGTCTAATGTAGCAAGTACGGAATTTGAGGTAGAAGAAGAAGAAGAATTGCTTGGATGAAGAGAGCAGCAAATGAAAGTCATACCACAACCAAATTGCAAGAAACGTGGAGCAAGAATTCAGAAGCAAAGACAGCATTCAGGATTGCAGACTAGCCATATCTGAACTTCCTCTAAATTATCCCAAAAAGCAGGAATCATGACACTGAGCCAAAGTTTACACTTTAATTTGAGAAAATTAGGATTATTTCAAATTGCAAAAAATAGATTATGAGGCACCTGTATGGGTTTTAAATTACAACAATCCAAAGCCGCTATTGGATCATGCCATTTACATGCTTGAAAAGCACGGAGTCAAACGAGAAGACATGGAAATTACCGAAACTCCCACTGCCAAAGTTGGCGCAATCGTAGTTGAGGTTTGGCCATATGAACTGGTCATTGGAAGGGTCAGATCTACTAGAAATGACTCTTTTATCAGTGGAACAGAGTTTGCAATCGAGCTTCGGTTAGATGAGAACGGGAATTACGTAGATTACATTGAAGAAGAAGAAAAAAAAAATTAACAACATCATAATTGCAGCCGTTGCAATCGGGATTATCGGCGCAATTGCTGCATACAACTATTCGGCAGACCAGACAAGACAAAAAGGGCTGCAGTTTGGAATTCAACTGGAGCAAATTCAAAAGGAGGTCAAAGAGATTCAAGACAGATTCTATTCGGAAAAAACCAAATGGGAAGAAGAGGACATTACCAAGGAGGAACTTTTGTCATACTATGATAAACACATATCAAAATTCAAAGAGGTTATCTCAAAGTATGACGAGTTGGACCCCCCGGAACTGTTTGAGAGTTCTGTTCAGCTGTTAAAGATGTCCTCGCAAACCCAGCTGGAAAGCGATGTACAGTTCATCGAATGGATAAAGACAGGCGACGAATCTGCAAAAGTCAGATCAGACACGCAAATCCAGGAATCGCTGGACTTTGAGATGCAGGGACTGGTTGAATTTTATTCTGCAAAAACAGGGGTAAAAGACTATGAGCAGCCAGAAAAGTTTGAGGCGCCGCAATCAGGACTGACCCAAAAAGTAATTCGTGTAGCTGAAGACATGAAAAAGAGATGTGATGAAAAATTCAAAAATGAGCTGGGTGAATTTGACTCAGATGATCTGAAAGAAGAGTGGTCTGATTGTGCCAACGAGGCACAAAAATGGAAGATTGAACACCTCCCGTAGCACAAAAGCTTCTTAAAATAATATTTTCTAAGCCATGTGTGGAAAACAGCATTCTGGGATTAGTGGTTTTGTCTGGTCTTGTCCCGTTGGCGTTTGCCGAAGTAACCATCCAAAATGATCAGAAATACATCGGAGATGATGGGTCGTTGCACGTTGTTGGGGAGATTCTCAATGATTTAGAGGCACCATTAAACCAAATTTCTGTCCGTGTGACACTCTTAGATGAAAACCAGGACGTAATCACAGTCAAAGAGACCAATTCGCTTGTAAACACGATAATGCCCGGCATGAAAGGCCCATTTGATCTGATTTTGACTAGTGGCAAGGAGGCATCAAACACGGAATCATACAGACTGGAATTGGACTATGAGATCAGTCCTCCAAAAAACCAAGTAATTGAGATTACGGAATCCGAGCTGTCTCGAGATAATTTGGGAAATCTGATGATAAAGGGAACCGTGGCAAATCAGGGAGAAATTACGGCCAACACAGTAGCAGTGATAGCCACACTGTATGACAGCAAAGGAAATGTGGCAGCAGTATCAAGAGTCCATCCGGAACCTGACTATCTGAAAACCAAGGATGACATGTTTTTCTTGATCTCAGTCCCAGACAAAATTCAAACCCGGGGAATCGACAGATACGAGTTAATTGCCGAATCCGAGGAATTTGCCGCAGTCCCAGAATTTCCAATTGGGACATTGATTGTTCTTGCCGGAACATTATCTGCATACGTTGGAATTACGAAATTTTCTGGCAGATTCATAACAAATCTGATCTCTTCAACAGGTCTAAAGTAGGGCAAAGCTCCTCAATCAGATCCCTTTTGTGCAGGGGAGTGGGTCTTGAAAATTTTACTGGAAAAGTAATTGTCAGCATGTCCTGGTCCGTATGGGAGATTCTGACTGAATGAGCGTTTCTGTTTGTTCCAGACAGAAACCTCTTCCATTTGTCTAGATGCAGGTGAACCCTTCTGACATTGTTATCGACCTCAAAGATGTCAGTATCCAAATCAGTATCAAACAAGCCGAATTTTACAAGAGGCACCATTACAACGCCGCCTGGAATCTTATCGTGGTTTTTTAGCATGTCTGATATGATTTCAGACGCATTTTCTTTTGGATGGATGTCTCCATAATCAGGATCAAAGTAGCCTGCCACCATTCTCTTTGAATCATAAATTCTGAAAAAATCCTCATCAAAGTCCAGCTTCCACAATGACTGTGCATGAAATTGTGGCTAAATAACAGTTTATCAAAGACAGTTAAATAAACTCAAAAACAGAAGAGACATATGGCAATTTCAAAAGAGAACAAGGATTTCATTGAAAGCTTGATTGACTATTACATCAGCGAATCAGAATCATACAAGCAGATTGCAGAGAATTTTGTTCCGGCAGTCGAATCCGTCTCAGATACTGCATTTGGAATCATTACGGGATGCGTGTATTCGGGATTTTTACAGGCATATCAGAACCAGCAGCAAACCCCAGGTCTGGAGGATATGAGGGAGTTCAATGAGATTGTCAAAAAAAAGGCCCCGCTTATGAAAAAGGCAATAACTGGGCCTGCAAAAGACGGTTATGAGCCAGAGAAGAAAGAAGACGGTTCTGAAGAATAACTGAGTGCCCAGAGGAAAACATATTTCTGCCTGCATCATTGGATGCGGCCGTGCTATCCCGGATGCACAAATGTGGCGTTAGCCGGCAGCAGCCGACAAAAAAAATTCATGTCACCACACTTGGCGTAAAAGTCACCGGTGATCAAACACTGGTTTTGAGAAAGTCAGTTACAGTTTAATCTGGCACAAACTGCCAAAAATCATGCACGTAGACGGCAGCAAGATCATTTTCGGGTTGGGGGTGGCAGCAGCCGTGGCCACTGCAGCAGTTGCGTTGTTTTTTGCAATCAGTTAGAGATAAATCATTTAAGAGATTAGGAGATTCATGTCAGCTACAAATGAATTCAGAATTACGCAGATAGTGGACAACGGGCAAATGGTACAACTCACGCTAATTGAAAACGTATCAACAGAACCGATTTCACAAAAACAAATGATTATGGAAAACGTCTCAAAAAGGGTCGATGCTGAAACCAAAGAGCAGATAATGCCGTTGCTAGAAGCAATGCTGCAAGCTCAGCCGACTGTAAACATCAAATCATACCAGCAAACACAAATCACAATGGGAATGCCAAAATCAAGATACGAGGGCATGGGAAGGCCCCAAGTGGGAGAGACCGTCCAAGTCGACATGAAAAAGAACTAGAGACTGCTTCTTACTTCGTCTATCGTGCGTAAAGGCAGAGAGCATGTGAAATCCTTGCAGACAAACACCAAAGTCTTTTCCTCGAAATCCTTTCCTGCAAAGAAGGGAAATTCTGACAAGCCAGAGAGCTGCCCGCTGTTTTGAACCGTAACTAGAAATGAGTTTGGGATGTACTCGGATTGCAGTGTTTTGCACAGTTCAGAATTTTCAGGGTTGATTACGGTGATCTCAAGAGGCCCTTCAAGAAATATTGCAACTGCATTTAACAGGTACCCAAATCCAAACGGGTTTTCAGCTGCCGCTTGTGCCTGACTTTCCATGGCTTTGGTGGAAATCTCGAGGAATTTGTCGTTCTGAGACAGATGGAACAGCCTCAGCATCACTAGCGCCGAGACGGAATTGCCAGACGGAAGCGACAAATCATGGTTGCTTTTTGGACGAATGATCAGTTTTTCATGATTGTCTGAAGTCATAAAGAAACTGTTGTTTTCTGCATCCCAAAAGTGTTCGACTAGGATCTCTCCTAGCTTCAAGGCAAGCTTGAGATGCCTTGGTTCGGGGTCTATCTCAAAGACATCAAGCAGCGCATTGACAAAATACGAATAGTCCTCCAGATAGCCGTCAATCTTTGCAGTTCCATCTTTGTATGTTCGAAGTAGTTTACCGCCTTTGAGCAGGTTGTTTTCAATAAAATCAACACAGTTTCTGGCCGCATCCAGATATTTTTTATCCAGAGTCACGCGGTATCCTTTGGCAAAAGCAGTAACCATCAAGGCATTCCATGATACAAGGACTTTGTCATCCAAGCCGGGTGCAACCCGCTTTGAGCGAATCTCAAGCAGTTTTTCTGAACACTCTTTGAGTTTTGCCCTTGCTTGATCTTCGGTCATTCCAAAGTTAAATGCAACAGTTGATACGTTCAGACTGTTGCACAGGATGTTGTTTCCCTCCCAGTTGCCGCCATCAGTCACATCATAAAACAAGCAAAACAGGTCCGCGTCATTTCCAAGAATCTCTTTGATTTCGCTTTTTTTCCAAACATAGAATTTTCCTTCCACTCCCTGAGAGTCTGCATCATACGCAGAATAGAACCCGCCTTCAGGGGAGGTCATTTCACGTATTACAAAATCCAATGTCATTCTAAGGACGTCCAGGTAAAACTGATCTTTTGTGATTTGATATGCTTCGGCATAGTTGACTGGAATCAGCGCATTGTCATACAGCATCTTTTCAAAATGTGGGACCAGCCACTTTGCATCAGTGGAGTACCTGTGAAATCCCCCGCCAATCTGATCAAATATTCCGCCCCTTGCCATTTTGTTGAGGGTTCTTAGCGCAAACTCTTTGAATTTGCTCAGGCCAGAGAGCTTTGCATACATGAACAGGAATGAGACATTTGCAGCATTGGGGAATTTTGGAGCAGTGCCAAATCCCCCATATGTGGCATCGCCAAGCTGGAGCAGGTTCATTGCCGCCTCATCAAGCAGGATGCGTTCAAGCTTGCAGGGGGCTGAGACAGTCTCGGTTTTTTGCAAGGCGTCCAGAAAACTGTCTGCGGATTTTTCAACATCGCTTGGTTTTTCTTTCCAGGCTTGAGACAACTGCCTGCATATGCTGCCAAAACCGGGCCTGCCATACGAATCTAGAACGGGAAAGTAGGTTCCGACATAGAACGGTTTTTGATCAGGGGTAAGAAAGATGCTCAGTGGCCATCCGCCTTGGCCGGTTGCAATCTGGCAAACTTTTTGATAAACATCATCAATGTCAGGCCGCTCTTCTCGGTCCACTTTGATGTTGACAAAATTTTCATTCATGACTCTTGCAACCTCGTCATTTTCAAACGATTCGTGTGCCATGACATGGCACCAATGGCAGGAGCTGTACCCTATGCTCAGGAAGATGGGCTTGTTTTCATCTTTGGCCTTTTGCAATGCCGCATCATTCCAAGCATGCCATTTTACGGGATTGTCTGCGTGCTGCAGAAGATACGGGCTTGTTTCATGAGCAAGACTGTTGTTTTCAGCCATACATCTTCACGCATGATTGAATATTTGTACCTATTTCCTGCTTTGAATTTTTTTCAATTCTTCTAGATGGGAATCAAATAACTTTTGGGTCTAGTCTGCAACTGTGTGATGTATGGTAAACGTCATGGATGGCCGCCTGCTTTTGCAGTCCTGGAACCCCGCTTCCTTGGTCGCTGTCCCTGCCTGGCATCTGCCGCGGTTATCACACCTTCAAAATACCGCCTTGCAAAATTATTTAAAAAACATGCAGAAAAATCCTGGCATCTGCACGGTTTCTGATTTCGGATCATCTCTCCGGGAGGGATCAATCCACCTGCAGCAGGTGACACAGGATGCGGGATCCTGTTTATCGTCTTGTTGCCGTCTGCCCCGGTGCCGGCAGGTGCGGCCCTATCATACACACTGCCTGCCAGTTACCACTTGAAATTTCATGTATGGGACTGTGCGTGTGGGGGGCGGGATGCAGATATGGTGAAAAGCACAAGTTCTTCAACGGCGGGAAGCACTTCCTTGCGTAGTTTGTGCCCACATGTGTTGAAGAATTTTTGCCCGTCACCATAGATCCGGGAATCGTCAAAAAATGGCTGATCTGCAAGTTTTCGTATAGATCAGTTCCCAACACACAACAATGCACTCCAACCATCAATAACCCCATTCCAAGATATTTTCAGGACAGTTTGGATTCAAATGAGCTTGTTGCAGAATTCCAAATGACTGAGAGGTTGTTGTCATACTTGTAGTTTTTTACAAAAGAATCCACGTTTGACTGCTGCTGTTTTTCTAACATCTCCAAAGTTCTTGATTTTTCATCAAGGTAATGTTTTTCTAAAATAAAATAATCCTCACGAATGTCGGTAATCATCTGACTTGCCACATCTCCTTCCAGCTCTCCGTTATCGAGCCTGCCAATGACCTCCTTTTCCTCGAGAACCTTCTCTGACATGGTATCCTGAATTAGAGACTCGTACTCTAGGATTGTTTCGCTTATTTTTTGCTCAAACCGTGCCTGGATTGACTGTATTTTTTGATTCAAGGAATCAACCTTTTGAATGGTTCTGTCACGATCTAGCTTTTCGATATCGATGACTGGTGTATTGGAAAAATCTTCACCAACTACTGTTCCCATGTTGTGCCGAATCCACATTTCTGCAGTATGCCGGGTGGTACATACGTAGTCATTTGTATGATGTCTATGCACTAGGGTGTGGCCTTCTCTGCATTCGGTTGCAGGATTATTCTGTCCAAGCTCCTCCCATGATATTTTATCAAAGGGATTTGCTTGCAGGTATTGAGGGTTTGTTCTGTAGTCCTCATAGTACTTTCGCAATTCTATGCCTGAAGTTTCATAATCAAACTGTCCATCGGATTCAAAAAGAATCTGCTGGTTATAGTATGCCTTTTCCCTTAGAACATTAAACAGGATATTTGCAGAAAGCATTTCGACTCGAGATATTTTTGCAGCTTCCACAAACGCATCTCTGGCCTCTTCAGGCCCGCCGCCATTTGAGATCACTTTGTAAAACGCATCTCTGCCTGCATTGACTTTTGATGCTGTAAATTTTAGATGATGATCATAGATTGTATCAGTAGATCCTGCAGGGTCGTTGGCAAGAGCACGTTCTAGCATGCTATCAAATGAGTAATAACCCCATATTTCCTCCCATTTTTCTAGATCATCTTCAAGATACCGTTGTACTGTTGCTCTTTTCTCTTCAAGCTCTCTTTGCTCTTCTAGATTTTCGGCATCCTGCTTTTGGATGTTTTCAATCCATCGCTTGCTCTTCTCAATTTTTTTGAGGATTTCTTGTGCTATTGGATCGTTTTCCAAATCTCCACTTATGGTAGTCTGTTCTGAAACTTGGGCATAGGAAGAAGAAGTGCCAATCAGAGTAAACGAGAAGACCATAGCTAAAACTGTAATAATCGCAGTACCAACCATCAAAAAAATGCCTGATTTTTCGTATTTAGCGGATACTGATAAATTATCAGTAAAAACAGGGATTCTGGGAAAGGATTGGAATTTTTGTATGAGGTCACGTCCCCTTACTGGCTAGGCGTGGAAATCATAATTGTGTATACTAATTCGTGCCTGATTGGTGGGGATGGGTGACCACATACGAATTTTTGCATGGCCGCATGTGCCTTGCTGCCACCTCCTCTCTGAGAGATGATCCAAAATTAGAAACCAAACAAATTTTTCGAATAATTTCACAGATAATCTGTATTTTGTCGGTGTTTTGAGCCGTTTTGTGCAAATTCGTTCACAGATAATCAGAACTTGCTAATTTCGAATCAACTCTGGCAATAAGACAGCGTAATTATTTTGTTCCAGTCTGATGTGTAGGCTCACTGTCCCTGGTCTGATTGAGAGTCCTTTGTGGCTAGAGGGAAATAACGGTGAAAGGGCAGGTGATCGCATACGACTTCCGAATCGCTTGTTGTGTAAAGGAATCACTTTTCTGTGTAGAAACTCCAAAAACAAAAATTCCGACAATCACTGCTGCCAGAATGATCATGTCATCAGACACAGTTCCCTTTTTCCCAACTTTGCCCATTCTCAGACCAAAGAGTTTTAGCTTTAAGGCATGTCGTGGAATTCATACTATGAAAAAATAGGCAGAATAATACTCAAAATTCAAGCGATTAAATAGAGTATTTGCCACATAGAATCATGGAAGAGGAATCTTTGCGATTCTGGATTATTCCCATGGTGTGTTTTGTTATAGTTGCAGTATTTCTTGTATTTACCCTTGATTACAGATACAATGTAATGTATCCAAACGCAGCAATAGAAAGAGAACAACTAAAAACAATAACGTGTGATGAGATTCTCGAAAAGCAAAAGACGGGAAAATACTGGAGCTCTGAGAATGCAAAGATAGGAGCTGACAAGGCTTTGGCTTGTTTGCCACCCCCAACAGAAGAAAAGACCGCGGGAGGAAATCCATACGTGGAGTTTTGCATCCCTGGAGGATTTGCGCCAGACAAAATTATTGAGAACAGCACCCATTCATTTAATCACGACACGTGTGTTTGGGATTTGAGATAAACTGCCTATTGGACATCATGCGTAATCAATGCAGATCAAAAAATCAGGCATCTTTTACGTCGTTTTTGGCAAATACGTATAATGTCTATTGCAAAGGCGATTCCTCAGACTGTCATTCCGACACTCGTATGTCATCTATTTTCTTCTTGCAGTCTTCCCAGATCCGCACGTCGCCGCCTCCACCCCCGCGAGTCGCGTGCATCTGGAAAGACCTAGTATTGATGTCTAGCCCTTGCCGTATACGGACTTGTGATCGCACACATAGAGAAGCTCGATTGTGTTATTGCCCAGTCAATACTAGACATTATGCGTAACCTACCTGAATAAGATGAATTTGCTCGTAATGATCCTAGATCTGAACCGATTACGCATAAAGTCTAATAATTAGAATCAGGCTATGAGATTTTGCCAAGAGCGATCAATAATGACTTTTTATCCAAGTATATTCATAAAACAATGCTTGAGTAAAGAACCCGATGATTCAGAATTTCCAACATATTCTAGTAATTCAGACAGTACTGTAGAAATTAGAACTGACTCTGATACGCATATTGGAGTAGAGAAAAAAACAGGAGGATGGCTTGAAAATGAAACCGAAAGAATCTTACGGTTTGCAGGATTAAAAACTCAAAGAGAAAGAAGAGTGGTGTTTGAAGAATCTACCAACGAACATTACAGAGTGGATATTTTAGCTCAATATGACAATCTGACATTATTTGTAGAATGCAAAGACTATTCTGAACTAAAAGTAAACGAAAAAATTCTTTTCACTTTAATAGGTCAAGTTCACGATTACAGAAGAGATCATCCTGATGAAACTGTAGTGGGGATTTTAGTAACTAGTGCAAAAAATGTTGGTCAGAATTTAGGAATTCAAAATAAACTCCAGCGTGAAGGATGTCAACTTTGGGATGGAACAACTATCCAAAAATTACAAGAAAAAATGATAGAGGTAGATCAAAAATCGGAATTTACGTCGTATTTGCTAGAAAAACTTGGCTATGTATTACAGTCAGAAGAAATGGAAAAGAATAATCTTTTGCCAGGGCAACGCAAATTTCACTGCCGAATGCACTTTTTTTCAATTCCTGCTGTAAAATATATTGGAAATAAATTTTCACATAAATCCATAATTAGCGATCTAAAGCGGGTTCTAGATGGAACGCAAATATTCATATCAGCTGTCAGCTATAAAAATTTCAATTCGTCTGAAGGTGAACGAATGAATTTGTATGTTGACTTTGAAAAAAACGTTTCTGAAGAAAAATTAACGGAGTATTGGAAGAGTAAATCAAGATTTTTTAGAAAACCAAAAGAATCACCAATAGAGTTGATGGAGATTGCTTTTGAATCTGCTTGCATCGGAGCTGTATCAAAAACATATGGGGTGGAAATCAATCACCCTACAGGAGCATATCAGATTAAAACAATAGCTACACGTTCACAATAAATCAAGTTTGACATAATGTAACAGGCAGTGCTCTGGAAGTTCAGGCGTGAATTTTGTCACTGATGAATGCCGATCAAACAGAACTTGTGCCTAAAATCAGAAACGGCTTCTAGGACTCTCTGTTACTGGTGATTTGCTAGTCCGCATTGTGCCGGAGTAGGATCTTGCGCCATGGCGGCAGTTTTTCATACTCTTTTAGCGCTTCTTCGATACCCTTCTTCAGCCAGCCTTCTTCTAACTCTGCCACAAGTTACCAACGCACGGTATGTGTATAAACATTGACAGTCAGTTTTCACGTGAGTTTGCCCCTTCTCGAAAATGCGGCGTGGTGGGAGCGGTCGTGAGTTCCATGGCCGAAAGTGTCTACCGGGGAGTAATCTCTTACCGGACTACGTCCGTGCATGTTTTTATAACATCGCATGTATCGCCTATTATTGGAAGAGTCATACGCCTGCAGGCTGATGGATGATGCAGGTATTCAGTACACCAAGGTGAAGGAAATTCCTCCGTCCTTCCAGTATGCACTGCTTGCCACAAAGGACAGAATAACGGTGGCTGGCAGACCCAAACTGGCCGAGTTGCAGGCCACGCACCCGTTCAATGCAGAGATGACCGAAAAATTCTTCAAGATGGACGAGTCTGCCAAAAACGGAATCGTGTACGAATTGGAGCACCTTCTGGCAGGTCTGGATATCAGACACATGATAATAGTAAACGACGGCAGGCAGTTTTTTGGTTTTTCACTATCTGTCCTTTTAGAACAAGACGCTTCTGTCGTTGATTTTCTCAACGGCTACAACAAAGTCAAGGAGATCAGAGAACTGGTTGGAACGCGGGCAACCAACCTCATGCATCTCCCCGCATGATACGAGCACGGTTAGGATGGCACACATGGATAATCTGAGCGAGAAGCGGCATCTTGGGAGACCACTGTCCCTTGTGGAGTCCGACAAGATTGTTAGGCGGTCAGAACCATACATGAGATCCGGGCAGGACGGCGATGCACAAAACCCGTCGCACAAGGAAAGCAATACAGCATCCTGGCCGGCCTGTCTGGGGACACCGTATTGTCTTGCACTGGATAACGGCATCACACCGTATGATGGTGACACGAACCCCGCCAAGGCCATCATTGGGAGAAAGCTGAACAGGGTCATTTCTATTGCGTCTACGAAGTTTGACGAGGTGGACGCAGAGGATCTAAGGGAGTTTGTATCGACTCCTGAAGTCTTGGACATTTCACACCTGCCGGAGCGCCTTTCTGCGGTATTTGAGTTAGCACATGCATTCATAGGCAGGTTGAATCGTGCCGGAAAATCTAGGATCGGCGTGTTTCATGATGGCGACTCTGAAGACAAACTTATCACCATAAAATGGTACGTCAACGCATCAGTCGACCAATGCATAAAATGGGCAGATGAAATGGTCTCTGCAATTATTGAGATGGACGAGGACATGCTTGACATAATCATGGTCGGGGTCGTTGCCGAATGAGTTATGACGGCTTTGAATTTGAGGATTATCTAGAGATCAGCTCGTCCATAGAAAAATCTATCAAATCTGATGTGGACATAAGAATGAAAAAGCATGTCGCATGGATGCGCTGTGCAATAAGCAGGGCCTATTATGCCGCATTCCTGTCAATACGATCCGAGTTTGAAAGGGATCCAAAGCTAAGTCGACTCCTCACGAACACTGGTAGGGATCACAAGATCGTTGCCAAGGGCCTGAGCGGAAGCATGAGGAAATATTTAAGACCTCTGCACAACCTGCGAGACGCCCGGAACCTGTGCGATTATAACATGACACCCAAGTTTTCTGTCAGCATCAGAATGGTTGAGCAGGCCAACGAGGATGCAAAATTCCTGATTGCCCATTCCCATGATATGGCCCGTGCATATGACATCCGAAGAGCCAGGATCTGACGTGTATGGTGGCGCACCATATGCCGCAGGCCGTCTTTTTCTGCCTGGTTGGTATCGAGTTTTGCGATGACGGGCTGGTGAGGCGTTTCTCAGATCCGAGGAGCACCTAGATCAGGTCAACGTGGATCCGATACTCGAGCAAAAGCAGCAGGTACAGCATGCGCTAGAAGAGGCGACGCCTGAACAGCTTGACCGTGTGCTAGAGGTGCTAGCATGCACCGGCAAGACGGGCCGAACCAGGTCGTAGTTGACAGCGGTTAGGATTTTTCTAGTACATACTCCAGCCTTGACCGGCAAGACGGGCCAAGCCAGGTCGTAGTTGACAGTCTGCAGGCAGAGCGGCTCATCGCAGCGGGGCACAGGTTTGTAGGGATTCTGCCCAACGGCAAGGTAGTCCTGCAAAGGAACCCGGACCCAAAGTGAAGGCGGGTCTAGTGGGATCCGGGTCCGCAGTGGATCCGGGTCTTTACTGATGACGGCAGAAAGTTATTGAAGTACTTTCAAAACTTCTACCCTTTTTTATTTTATAATGTTTGCAATGCCCCTGTGACGACGATTAAGGTTCTTTAACGCATATGGGTATGAACTACGCAGGAGGACACTTTTTGATGATCAAGGACTTTCAATCGTTACTATAGTTTATCATAATGCCGTTGTCTCGCAGCCATGTTACGGCCCTTTGATAGTCGTGCATATGCGAGGAGACCAGTCTCCAGAAACGATACGAATGGTCTTTGATCTTGAAATGACACAGCTCGTGCAATATTACATATTCGACTACAAACTTCGGAGCCTTGACAAGGTTGTAATTCAGGTTGATTTCATTACCAGTCGAGCTCCCCCATCTGTCCTTTAACTGCTTGACGTTTATTGTAGGAATGTTAACGCCTACTGTACTAGATAGTTTTTTCGTCAACCGTGCAAAAAGAACCCTTGCGCGCCTGTTAAGATATGCATTGTACATTTTTTGAATATGAGCGTTCGTGTGTCTTTTCTGAGGTATGTAAAACTCTAGTGTACTTCCTGCAATGCGTACATGCTCTGTACTGTTTGGTATGATTTTGATTGTATAGTGCTTGTCAAGTACGGGTAGGGTTGATTTTGTTGAAAATGTGGTATTTTTCTTGCCTGCATAATATAGCTGTTTTTTGTATATCCATGACGCCTTGTCCCTTACCATGCTTTTTACATCATGCATTGATTTGTTCTTGGGTGTTCGTACGGTAACACCTTGAACGGTAACCGTAATCTGTGAAGTCTTTACCCTGTTGCTTTGTATCAGATCATACAGGATTGATGTGTTTCCGTGCTTTATTTTTTGCATCATAATGCATCGTGATTAACCAGCGTCAGAATCTTATCAATCAGGGCAAATATGTCCTCATCTGCCATGCTAGATGCCTCAAGTGTGTCGTATATCGCTCCTTGCATCTTTCTTTGAATGCTTGGCTTGTTGTGGTACTCTACCATTGTAGTGAAGGGTTGTAGTTTAGAGTACAGTGATTTTGCAAGTTTTCTCGACTGCTCTTTTTGGTGCACTAGTTTGTCAAGGTGATTATAAATGGCAAATTCTAGGTTGTTTTCGAATCCGAGATCCTTTAACACCTTTTGGTGTGATAATGCCTCCTCGTAGACTTGCTTGTATTCGTTTTCGGCAAAGTAATCTGCGTTGTCCTTGCGTCTTTGTTTTTCTTCAGATATTATCCTCAAAAGACGCTGCTGCAGGCTTTCAAAGTATTCGGGGTTAATGTGCATATTTTCATGTATTACCTGTTGTGCCTTGTTTTTAATCAGGGCGGTTCTTGCCCTAGATGATTCAAACCTTGAAACATATGCCAAAAAGTTCTCAAAGGTAATCTCCTTGGGCTTTACAATCTCAGGTACCCCAGACGATCTGATTGCGTCATCTATTAGCTTCTGAATCTTTGAGGCGTATTTAACGGTAGAAGTTATTTCACCGTAGGCGTTTCGTAATACCTGTCTGATTTTTACAAGATCCTTGAAATCATCAATGTATGGCTTAGCCTCTTTTTTGTAGATTTGTGTGTTAAAAACCTTGGAGAACTTTTTAAAGTCCTCTATAAAGGCGTCTCTTTTATCTGCTGGCTCAAATGCTACAACGATTGCACCGTAATCCTTTTTGTCCATACCCTTAAGATGATTCATCACATCATGATGATGCGACTGGAGCGACTCCAACTGATGAGCATCAGGCTCTAGGGCCCCCCTGATCTGGCAAGGATTAAATGACTGTAGCGCATTTTGGAGGTTTTTTGTTACGCCATAGTAGTCTACAATCAGTCCTCTGATTTTTGATTCGTCGTAGGGCCTGTTTACCCTTGCAATGGCCTGCAGTAACGCATGATCCTTGAGTGGTTTGTCAAGATACATTACGCTTACAATCGGTGCGTCAAAGCCCACCAGCAGCATGTCTACTACGATTAATATCTTGGTTGGATCTTTTGGATCTTTGAAGGCATTCTCGGCCAGCCTTTGTTCCTTGTCTGTAAGGTAGTACTTGTCCCAGCTTGTACCATCCTTGCCTGTCTCACCTTGTTTTTGATCCATTATTATTTTTGACTGCGGTGCGTGCAATCTATCCAGCTCTTTTTTGTATAGTACAGCTGCCTCCCTTGATGAGGCAACAAGCATTGCCTTGTATCCGGATTCCAAATAGTTTTCCTTAAAGTGGTCGATGATATTGCTAGCAATTTCTTTTATTCGTGCAGGAGACGTGGCAATTGCGATTTTGTTCGCATACTCTCGCTTTAGCTTATCCTTTAGCTCTGGCGTCATGCCCTGTTCGGATCCGACGAATCTTTCAAATAGCTCATCAATGTTATTGGCACCTTCGATAAACAGGTCAGGTAGCATTCCTACATAATCTATTGGGAGGGTGGCCCCATCTGACTTTGACTCCTCAAAACCATACTGGTCGATTAAATCCCCAAAAACCTGAAACGTTGACTTGTCTTCCCTGTCAATCGGTGTTCCGGTAAAACCAAAGAATATACCATTGGGCATTGCAGCACTCATGGAGTTTGCATCTATGCCGTACTGTGAACGGTGTGCCTCATCTACAAGAACTATGATCTTTTCATCCGTCTTGCTTTTTACATCCTCGAACTTTTGTATCGTAGTCACCATGGTCTTGCCCCTTGGTGATGCGATAAATTCGTCAAGATCGGAAGAGATTTGCGCCTTTACCGGTAACGGATATCCGGACTGGAGAAAGGTGCTGTAAATTTGCTGGGTTAGCTGTAATCTATCCGTTACTATCAGTATGGGTAGATTACCGTGCTGAATTGCCTGTTTTGCCACCCACAGCATTGTAAATGACTTGCCAGATCCCTGGGTATGCCAGACGACACCACCGTGTCTGTCCTGTGCGGTTTGTATTTTTTTGGCACACTCTTGCACTGCCCTATACTGCTGATGTTTTGCTGTAATTTTTATTTTTTTACTGCCTGTGTCTTGGTATATTGTATAGTTTTTTAGCAAGTCCAACAGGTTGGACTTGTCAAGCATTCCCGCAATCAGTATCTCCTGCTCCCTACATGCTCCGAATTTCTCCTCTACCTGTTCCCTAGTCAAAGGATGTGCACTAGACCACCTACTGTTTTGAAAACTGTTTACATCAGAAGTTATCGTGCCGTGTCTTGCCTTTATTCCGCATGTTGCAATAAGTATGTGGTTATAGTACATTAGCCTGTCAAAGCCCTTACCCGATGATCGGTATTTTTTGAAATTCTCTTTTTCTACCGCATCTTCTAGCCATCTTGGTTTGGTAGGGGACTTGCACTCGATTATCACTAGAGGAATGCCGTTGACAAAGACTACGATATCAGGATAAATACGCTGCTTGAAACCCCACAGTTCAAACTGGTTTGTAACCAAAAAATCATTGTTCTGCATGTTTTCAAAATCAAACAGTCTTATGGTTTTTCGCACTGTGCCGGTTGCATCGTACTGTTCCACTGTTATGGGCTCAAGGCCCCCAGACTGTGACAGGCCAACAAGCTTTGCCCTGATCTTTTCATTTGCATCTACAGTATCCCGCGCAAACGGAAACTGATCCTCCTTTATCTGACTCAATGCATCAGATATGCCATCCTGATCAATGTGTGGGTTGAGTCGTCGTATTGCCTTTTCTAGCCTATCATACAGTAGCACCTCGTCTAGCTTGGATCTCTCCTTGTTGATATCTAGCTTGGATTTGTATTGGTATCCCATTGTAGTCAGCTGCTCTAGTGCTGGCAGCTCAGAGTGCTCTATTTCATCACCTGAGCCTACCACAAAATCCATGGGTTTACTTGTCGTACATCCTTGTAAGTTTTAGGATGGTATTAAGATCTGTCTTATACAGAAATTAGGTCCGCCTAAGATAAGGCGTACGATCGCTGACTATTTCAGGCTGTACCGATCAAGCAAAGACATGACAAGAAAGATGTCGGACAAGAAGATCAGGTATGTCATCAGGGGCCGCAATGCCGGAAAGAGCGCCACGTCGCTGGCCCGTGACATGAAGGTGACGCCACGGCACGTGAGGAGGATTTACGCTAGGTACCGCCAGACAGGAAAGATGCACGTGCAGCAAAAGGCGGGAAGAAAGGCCGCACCGCAGCCCGCGGCAGGCCAGGTGCAGGCAGTCTTGGACATGCACTCTGTAGAGCACGTAGGCGTGATGCGCACTGCCATGCGCCTGCAGGATGCAGGTCACGTTATAAGCTACAACAGCGTATATCGGATAATGAAGGAGCAGGGACTCGTTACTCCATCAGATGCCAAGTCGGGCCAAAAAAAGTGGCTGCGTTATGAGCGCAAGTACTCCAACGCAATGTGGCACGTGGACTGGCACGATATGAAGGATCCACGCCTGAGAGGGCTCAATCTAGTCACGTTTTTGGACGATTCATCCCGGTGTGTCACGCCGGCACGGACGTTTGCCGAGGCCACATCAGAAAACGTGGTGATAACACTCAGGGATGCCATAGACAGATTTGGCACGCCGGCTACCATACTGTCTGACAACGGCAGGTGTTTCAACGGCGGCCGCAGCAAGAAGAACATGCCACGCGGAACATGGACGCCGACTACCTTTGAGGCCGAGCTGCTGAACCGGGGTATCGGACTGATAAACTCAAGACCGTATCATCCAGAGACCAACGGCAAGCTGGAATGATTCCACGGCAGCATAGAGGCCGAAATCCGTCACTATGAGAGCCTGGCAGCATACATCAAGTACTATAACGAACGCAGGCTGCACTTTGGGCTGGACATAGCCCACCGCCAGACGCCCATCATGGCGTTCTCGGACAAAACGGCCACAGAAGCGATCAGGAAATCCGACCCAAAATGGATGGAGAGGGACATCAATGAATAGCGGACATTATTTCCATATAACACACTGGTATTAAGATTCAATAACAGGAGTTTGATATACTGATTAGATACACATAATGACATATTTTGTAAAACCCAAGATTTGTAATGTAGTGTGTACTGCCAGTCTTGAGCAAAGGATCAATATGGCTAGGCTTGCTGGACTTGCGTGCGGAATTTATGATGAGGCGATATACGGCGGAAGATGCGGATATGTTAAGATGCCTGAGATGGACGGACGTGTGACCATATTTCCAAGTGGAAAGATGATCTCAGTTGGAGGCAGAACCATAAGCAAGGCCATCGAGCAGCTCAACCACGCAAAATTCTATCTGGTACAGGAAAAAATGATACACGATGTAAAGATTGTTCCCGTGATCCGAAACATCGTAGCCACGGTTGAGCTTGATCATAAAATACCCGTTGACGTATTGGCCTCAAAGATATCTGGAGCCATATATGATCCCGAAACGTTTCCAGGCATGATTTTAAAAGGGATCGACAGCTGTCGTTTTCTTGTATTTGCCTCTGGAAAGATTGTGATTGCAGGTGCCAAATCCTCAGACGAGCTAAACAGTGCATCCTTTGAGGTTCTTCAGAGGCTAGATGATACGGCCGCAAGGATACTAACATGACTCCAAAACCAAAAAAAGGCTACAAATTGGCAAAGTCGCTTTTTGGGAGATATGAGGAGATTCCAGAAGAATGGGAAATTGTTTCTATGGAACAAATCTGTAAAAAATTTACTAGTGGAGGTACTCCCTCAACAAATGTTTTAGAATATTGGGATGGAGACATTCCATGGACAAGAAGCTCCATTTTAACGAATCATTATTTGGAATATGGCGAACGATGTATTACAAAAAAAGGACTAGATGAAAGCTCTTCTGTTCTAATCCCGCAAGACAATTTACTTGTATCATCCAGAGTATCGCTTGGAAACTTGTCGATAAATCGTATTGCTGTTGCAATTAGTCAGGACATAACGGCAATTATTGTAGATAAATCACACATCTCTTCTGAGTTTCTTTACTGGTTCTTAAAACAGAATATTATGCTCTTGACATCATACTCTCAAGGAACAACTATTCAGGGTTTCACACGAAAAGAATTATCAAAATTTCGAGTCGTTCTTCCTCCACTCCCAGAACAGGCAAAGATTGCGTCAATCCTTTCAGGAGTTGACGCACTGATTGAAAAGACGCAGGAGGCAATCGAGAAGACCGAGCAGGTAAAGAGAGGATTGACGCAAAGATTACTGACTAATGGAATAGCAGGTACAAAACTCAAGAAAACATTTTTGGGCAAAATTGCTAAATTCTCAAGTGGTGAGTTTTTACCTACAAAAAACTATAATTTTGGCAAAATTCCCGTGTATGGAGGAAATGGTGTTGTTGGTTATCATGATAAGGAATTAATCAAACACGATACGATAATTTTTGGTAGAGTTGGTGCATATTGTGGTTCAGTACATATTTCAAGAGATAAGTCATGGATTACTGATAACGCTATATTTATCAAGAATCTTTCAAATCAAGTCCAGCTAGAATATCTTTATAGATTTTTATCACGATTAAACATAGGCATTTTAGCTGAAGTATCTGCACAACCAAAGATTACACAAGATATTCTCAACCATGTTAAAGTCCAATTTCCTGAAGATTTAGATGAACAAAAACAAATTGCATCAATCCTGTCGGGAGTTGACGCACCAGACCGTGCATGCCTCATAATCGCCACAATCTTACGCATGAGACTGGGAATACTCTTAATACTGTTTGCAGCGGTGTTAAACCATGAGTTCCACAATACAGAAAAGGACCTACACAATCGTCATAACTTCTGATGAAATAGATGGGGGTTTTGTCGGGGTCTGCGATGAGCTGAACGCCTTTTCGCAAGGTGAGACGTACGGAGAGGTAATGGAGAATATGAAGGAGGCAGTAGAGCTTGCGGCAGAAGAAAGCGGCAACACTGATGATTTTAACATGCTGATCGTTCAGAAGCGTAATGACTAAGATTCCGAGAATTTCCGGCAATGCAATGATAAGATACCTGATCAGGAAAGAATTCACAACAACAAGCAGAAAAGGCAGTCACGTTACATTAAGACGTGATCATGTCCCGGTAACGGTTCCTGCTGGAAACGGCAAGCTAAAGGTTGGGTTGCTTTTAGGCGTGCTAGACAAGGCGGGAATTGACAGGAAGGAGTTTGTAGACGATCACATCGTACGAGGTCACCTACCCCTGCCAATCAGGCACGAGTTGGCATCTATGACTATGATTTTCACGCCTATACTGACGATCATTGAAAATTTCGCCTGATTACACGCGGCGCTCAAGATATTTGTAGATGTCAACCTTGATGGAACACGTCCTAAAGTATTCCGAGACATCCCTTTTGAGGTGATCTGCCGAATCGTAAAAGGCAGATGTGACCAGTATGTACTTGGCATCCTTCCAGATTGGCTCTATGGCGCTCAGCTCCGGCCTGGCTACCGGCAGGTACAGCAGGATAACGTCGGGATTTTTCTCCAGGTACATGCGGACCCTTCCGGTCCTATGCTGTGCTGCGTTGTCCATCACAATCAGAACCTTTCCCCACTTTTTGCGCGCCTGCTTGAGATAACGCACAAAGTTTATGCTGTTGAACTTGTCGTATGTACGCATCAGCCTGGTTCCGTCGTCTGCAACCGTTCCGTATACCACGACGCGCTCCCTTCTGCCGGATCGTTGCACCTCGATTCTGTCCCCCACTGGCGACCAGAACTTTTTGCCGTCCCTTCCCGTACTGACGAATATCGACTCGTCCTGTACGGTTATCCTGAATCCGCGCCTTTTTGCAAGCCTAATCGTGTCTTTTGCCTCCCTTTGCCATCGTCTTACCTCCTTTGCGTCGGCAGCATCTGCCAGCTTGGTAGTTGACGTCTTTAGCGAGAATCCCATCGTGCGCAGGATTCTTCTGATGCTTCCAACGCTGTATGTTACATGCAGTTTGCGGCGCACCCAGTTGCGCATCTTCTTTGGGGTGAGCTTTTCCATCCTGCGCAGCCTCATGGCGATCTTTTTTATCCTGTTGATTGGAACCTTTGGCTTTTTGCCCCTGTTGGGGGAGTCACGGAGACCGTCAACGCCGTCAAGCTCAAACCTCTCAACCCACATCTGTACGGTACGCTGTGTCACGTCGGCAATCTCTGCGGTCTGTGCAGTGGTGTTGCCAAGCAGTACGGAGCGCACCGCCAGGATTCTGGTATAAACCCTGTTATCCTTTTCTACATGCATGGCGTCCGTGAGGATTTTCGTCTTGTTCATGTCAGAAGGGCCATGGCGGAGATCTATAAACCTTCACAAGACGTGTAATCAGGCGAAATTTTCAATGATCGTCAGTATAGCCAGCAGGGGGACGTGACCACATACATCACATCAGTGGAATTGCCAAATAATTGAATGTAAAGCTGTCCCAGGCATCACGGTCAAAATATAGAGAATAAAATAGCTATTTTATGAAACAGCTACACAAAAACATGAATTTGAATATACAATCACGATGTCAAACCAAAGAAGCATGACGCTGTTTGAGGAATCAATCAGATCAAAATATACAAAAAGGAACTACCATTCTCACCTCAACCACTTCATGAAATTTATGAAAGCAGGCTCTACTGATGATGTGTTGATGCTATCACCCTCCGAGCTACAACGCGGAGTAGAGGATTACCTGATGGCGTTAAAATCCACATCCAATCCAAACTCAGTCCCGTCTATGTTTCGAGGAATAAGGCATTTTTGCATCATGAATGAGATCGGCCTCAACTGGAACAAAATATACAAGATGTTTCCCCCAAAACAGAAAACCCAAAGCATGAGATCCTACACCGCAAGTGAAATCCGCCGGATGCTGTCTGTTGAAAAAAATGCGAGAAACAAGGCACTGATTCACTTTCTTGCATCAACGGGTGCAAGAATAGGGGTTTTTGATCATCCCATGCTGATCAAACACATGCAAACGATGCCCTGCCGCTGCAGCGCGGTGCTGCTTTATGCCGGGGATGTGGAGGAATACTGGTCATTTCTTACGCCACAGGCAACGAAAATACTAAAGGCGTACCACGATTACCGCAGGCAAAAAGGTGAGGTTTTCGGTGATGACGCCCCGATGTTTGGAACTGACAAGGCAGTCCAAGGGCAGTTGGGATGGAGTGGTGCCAGATCCGTAATCTACAGGGCAATCTCAAAGAGCGGCATAGCCAGACTCAAGCAGGGAGGACGCTATGATGTTCAGGCAGATCACGGTTTTAGAAAGCGGTTCAATACCATACTAAAGCTGGACAATTCGATAAACTACAACATTGCAGAAAAACTGATGGGTCACAAAAATGGCCTTGATGGAACATATCTTACGCCAACACTGGAGGAGATGTTCTCAGAATTTAGGAAAGTCATGCGCAAGATACAGGTTTGAGTTGCAGGAGGAAGCTTGGATCCTAACCTGATGCGGGTTGTGGGTCACATAGATAACATGTTTACGATTATCCGTGGGACATAGAAAACCATGTGTGCATCACACACTTGAGATTTTGTTGACATCCTTAAACTTGATCTCAATAACGTTTTCTGTTTATTTTAAACTCGTATGTTTTCTTAATTAGCGGTAAAGCATTTTGTATGTCTTTATCAGTTTTGATATCCGACTGGAAATTTCCTACACCGTGATGCCCTTTGTCAGAAACATCTATGATGAACTTTGAGAGAGGTAAAATATTCTTGTCTGAAACAGAGTATGTCAGGGCAATTTTCGACTGCATTGCCTCCATTGTACAAATGCAGGAACCGTGTTCTCGTGAATAGAAACCTGCATAGATCTTTTTCTGTGTGAATTCTAATTCCGGAATCATGTCTAGGATTCTATTCTTCAACTCATTCCATAATTTTTTTGTCATATCCGAAGGACGTGCATTATGATATTTGCCTGCAAGATAGTCGTCCTCGACATATGTCGTCAGGGCCAACATCTTGTTCCTCTTTTTATGATTTTCAGAGATTGTTTCTTTTTGGCCGCCTGCAAAAGCCATGGTAATTATGTCGTTTTCATATCTGTTGATCCGGTATAGTACAATTGGCAGTCCTTCAAAACCACCTGCCTTTTTCTGAAACTTTGTAAATTCCGGAGAAATGAATACCACCCGAGTTTCATCCCAATTGAAATAGTCTAAATCATAATGCCTTTTCGTTATCTTGTTGTATAACAAGACAAAACTTTCTTTTTTGTCTTTTAATAACTGATAATAGCTGAATCCCTGATCTGTTAGACTGTTGGCCTTTGCAATGTTTTTGTATTCAATAATTACAAACGATTTTTTTTCTACATCAAAAGCAATAGTATCGGGTCTTAGATCTCCTATTTGGTGTTCGGTTTTAAGCAATTCAACATTTGGGAAAATGATTGAAAGGTTATTTTCTATCATTTTCTGAAGTGTTTTTTCATAATCAAAAGATCTCTTGGAGTTTGACCTCTCTCTGATCTCCTTTAATTTTCTGTTTTCTAATTGGAAAATGCGCAAACCTATGCTGTACATTAGCTGAGATGCTAATAAATGCATAATGTCGCAGCGTCCTCCCAGTACCGCTTCACAGAGATCTGATTTGAAATTAGCAAACTCGGATTATTTGTGGACGAGTTTGTATAAAGTAGCTCAAAACATCAACAAAACGCAAGATATCTGTGAAATTACTTGAAAAATTCGCACGGTTTCTAATTTCGGATCACCTCTCAGCGGACTGGTGGAAGGTTTTGTTCTAGAAGCATCCACGGACTGGTTCTGCTTTGTACTGCAAGCCGTTTAGTGTGCATCTTTAGGACTATTGTCACTATACTAAGTATATGCTGTATGACCAGATACGACAAGTGATGGTCTCAGATCTTTACTCGGATCTTGCCTGTAAGAAGATTCTGCATTAAGCCTTTTTTCAATATCTCAAGTTTTTCTTTGTACTCCTGATTCTTCTGAATATATGCATCAACTCCCGACAGGATTGATGCAATTCTTTGTTGTTCTGGAAGGGATGCCGGTACAGTAACAACCACCTTTGAGATCCCCTTTTTACTGATCTCTAAAAACGTCGTGCCATATGATAGTCGCAACAAGTTATTTTGATTGTGCCTGAGCAAATAAAAAATCAACAACTTGTCAAAGCCATCATTGCAAATTATGCTTTGAAATCCTTGATTGGTTGATATTGGCTTTGCTGCTATTGCACATTCGCCAATCGTAGCTCGTGAAGTAATCAGAATTGCCCCCTTGGGTAACAATTTGGCCGAACTATTGTCCAATCCATGTTTGGTGATTTTCCGCTCGGTGTTTTTTATCTCGTTGGTTTGTAACTTAGTGATGTCTGTTGGAATCGCCCACAATATGTCTCCGTTCCAGTATTCTGGATTTTTGGAATCCGGAGTGCCACCGCCGATTATATCTCCTACATCGCTTAGTCTTTTGGCATCCCACTCTTCTGGAATCTTGATATCTTTGCTGAACATCCAATGGACCTTCTTGAACTTCGTATGGCCGATTCCCCTAGTCAGCAGCCTCTGCATAAGGCCCTTCTTGAGCCTCTCCGTCTTCTCGATTGCCTCCTGCGTCGACTCGATCAATGCGTCAACTCCTGAAAGGATTGACGCAATCTTTGCCTGTTCTTTTATATTATCAGTAAATGGCAGTTTTGTTTTTTCTATATCCTCCCTGTTTATCGCATCATATGTAGTTCCCTGAGCGTAAACAGAAAAATTTTTCTTGTTTTTACTGATCAAATAAAAACAGTAAAGCAAGTTGTTTTTTCTCGTGTTAAACGATGCTATGCCCCTTCCTATACAACATCTCGTTTTTGTGAGATTTGTTTCCCCTACTGGAGCTCTTACAGAAAACAAAATGGAGTTGCTTTCTGCGATTTTTTTGGAATCTGTACACCATACCGTAGGATTTGGATATGCTGCTCCAAAATCAGTTACTCCCTGATAAAACGGCAAACCTTTCTCTTCTTCATTGTAACTTTCGGATGGTGGAGACTGGCCCATTGTTACTTTTAGTATTTCTGAAGTTCGTGTAATTGTCCACTCTTCTGGAATTTTAATCTCCCTGTCAAACATCCAGTGGATCTTCTTGTAGCCTTTCTTGGGATTAGGCGGCCGATTCAAAGCTTTATCCCAAGTCCCGTCAAATCTGCTCGTGTCTGCTTTTCCAGTTTTCCTATCTCTGCACTTGTGGTTTTTAACTCATTATATGCAGTTTGTATGTCGATTTCCTCTTCGGGCTCGGAAATGTCTACGTATCGGGGCACATTAAGATTAAACTTGTTTTCTTGCAGTTCTTTCAAATCTGCTACATGGCAATACTTGTCAATATCCTTAAAACTCTCAAATGCGGACACTATCTTTGAAATATCTGTTACTCTTAGCTTGTTTCTGTTTTTGCCCTCTTCAAAGTCCTTTGCGGCATAGATGAACAGAACTTTGTCTTTACGCTTTGCAGGCTTTGACTTGTTTAGAATCATTATACAGGCAGGAATGCTTGTACCCCAGAACAGCTTGGGTGGCAGTGCAATTATGGCCTCAATTACATCACCTTGCAGGTTATTCTCAGCACATCCGACAATCATTTTTTCTCGGATTTTACCCTCCTTGCTTCCTCTGAACAGAACCCCTTGGGAACACACTATGGCTGCCTGACCTTTTGGGTTCAACGACGTCAACATGTGCAAGATAAAAGCATAATCTGCCTTGTTCTTTGCAGGAGATATGCCGTACTCAAACCTGTCGTACGGATCTTCTGATGCCGTAGAGTTGTCCCAGTCCATGGAAAAGGGAAAATTAGCTAATAGACTTTATGCGTAATCGATCTGAATGAGATGAATTTGTTCGTAATAATCCTAGTTTTGGATCGATTACGCATAAAGTCTAATACCCTGTCGTATTTTTTAAGTGAGCCGCCTTCTATCAGTTTTGGTTCCGATAACACATTTCCATACTGTATGTTAAAGTTCTCCATCTGGTGTAAAACCATGTTCATCTTACACATTCCTAGGTTGCCATAGTTTGATTCCTGTCCATCCAGTACAAGATCATCAACGTTGCCGCCATGATCCTGCACGTATTTTCTAGAAAGAATCAGCATTCCGCCGGAACCGCAGGTAGGATCAGAGATCTTCATCTTTTGTGTTGGTTTTGTGATATGTACCAACAAGCTTACGACTTCCCTTGGGGTAAAGAACTCACCACCCTTCTTTTTTGTCTCATCTGCAAACGTCTCAAGCAGATACTCGTACGCATCGCCAAAAATGTCCTCTTTTTCTAGATTTTCATTGGATAATGCCAATCCGTTAAAGTGTGCAATAAGAGCACGAAGCTTGTCATCAGGATATTTCTTTTTGTCGTTGTACTTTGTATTGGTTAGCACTCCCTCCAGTTTTCGTATATTTTTTTCCAAATCCCTGCATACATCATCCATTTTTTCGCCCAGATTGGAAGATGCAGAAGACAAGATATCCCAACGTGCAGACTCTGGAACAAAAAACTTATGTCGGAATTCTTGTAGTGCCTTTTTCTCATTCAGGCCACTTTCTATCAAATTCGCCACATTTTCCTCAAAGGTGTCATTTAGGCGCTTTAGAAACAACACTGTCATGACTGGCTGCCTGTATTCTTGCGCATCAAGGGATCCACGCAGAATGTCGGCTGCATCCCATAAGTGCCGCTTCAGTGACTCGAGTGTTAGTTTATTTTGGCCCACAAAGCCATTTGGCAATATAGGATTCTTTATAGATTTTCATTTGTTTGCAGTAGCAGGTTAGGCCTACTTAGCTTTCAGCCATGTCCAAACCCCTTGCAGCAAAATTCACGCTTACATGTTGCAGCGATCTAGCCTATTGCCTTTCGACATGCATGGTATCCATGAGGATTTTCGTCTTGCCCATGTCAGGAGGGCCATGGTGGAGATCCATAAAACTTCACAAGGCGTGTAGTCACAAGGCGAAATTTTCAATGATCACTAGTATGGGTAGCAATCAGGCACACGCTTGTCTGTAGTTATGATTTTCATGTCCGGCCGGCAAGGGACGTGACTCCAACTCTGGCTAGGGGCTATCTTATTACCACTATTCCTTTGACACCTTGGATCTGTATTTCTTTATTCGGCCATCGAGTCGAGAAGCATTCCTTAAGAGAAACCGCTCGCGTTCTTGCCGTGGAAGAAACGGGAGAAGCTCCTCAAGCGAGTCCATATAATGTTCCGTTCGTTCTTGGGCGTATTTGAGTGATCGAAGCACGTTGTCCAGCTTGGCCCTTGCAGGGTCGGCCCGTGGTCCGATGTATATGGACTCCTTTCCTGCCTGAAAATACAGGTATTCTATACCCTTTGAGATCTTAACATTAAGCGTCATGCCCTATTGTCGTATAACACGTTATTCATTTTAAGGATTTGGAGTTGGTTATCTTATAACAAGATAACTATAAATAGCAAGTTCACGTATTATAAGATAACTTGACTGCGCAGAAACCCCTCACAAGCCTGCCTGATCTAGATCAGATCGCACCGGCTTGCACCGCCAAGATTGAAATACCAAAGCACCACACTACCTCCAAGGATGAAGTCGCCGAGAGGCTGACCGATATGGGAAAAACAAAACTACATACGAAAAAAGGCACTGCCAGACAGACAAAGAAATCCAGGCTTCTTGCAAACTCTGACATAAAGCGGTGGTATGACAACCTGGCCCGTGGCAGCATGAACACCGCCGAAGGGCGCCTCAGACGGCTAGGCCGCTTCTGTGAGATGCATCAGATGACTCCAGCTCAATTGGCAGATCTTGCAATGAAGGATCTGAGGGCTGCGACGGATCTGCTAGAGGATCACATAACCATGATGGAGGAAAAGGGAGGATCCCCCGGGTACATAGACGAGCAGATAAAGACCGTAAAGTCTTGGCTCAGACACTTTGATGTGGAGATAAGGCGCAAGATACGGGTCAGATCCATCAACTTTACTCCCACGCTGCAAGACGAACGAGTCCCTGACGCACAGGAGATGGCCGAAATCTACAGCCGCGCCGGACTGCGCGAGTCGGTGATAATATCACTGATAGCAAAGTCCGGCCTAAGGCCGGAGGTCATCGGAAACCACGACGGAACAGACGGGCTGACTATTGCCGACCTGCCTGACATTGTAATCCACCGGGGCAGAGCCAAGTGCATCAGAGTACCAAACAAAATAGTGGTACGGCACCAGCTCTCAAAGGCAAGACACCAGTACTTTACGTTTGGAACCCGGTCTGCAACAAACCACCTTGTGGCATACCTTAACGACAGGCTGTCACACGGCGAGCCCCTCCACGGAGACTCGCCTGTAGTCGCACCTGACTATGCCTACAAGACCAACCGGGGCAGAAACGCTGCAAAAAAGTTCCTGCCTACGCCACGCATAAGCAAGCTGGTCAGGAATGTGTTCCGGCCGCGATTTGCGTGGAGGCCATACGTGCTGCGCCCGTACTTTGACACACAACTGCTAATCGCAGAGTCCAAGGGAAAGATTGCGCATGACTTTCGCGTGTTCTTTATGGGACACAAGGGAACCATGGAGGCGCGGTATACCACGAACAAGGGGGTTCTTCCCGAGGTTCTGGTGGCCGAGATGCGCGAGGCGTTTCTCAGGGCAGAAGAACATTTGGAGCAGACCGATACGGATCCGATGCTGGAGCAAAGAATCGAGGCGCAGAGCATCATCGAGACTGCAACGCCAGAACAGCTTGACCGTGTGCTAAAGGTGCTAGCATGCACCGGCAAGACGGGCCAAGCCAGGTCGTAGTTGACAGTCTGCAGGCAGAGCGGCTCATCGCAGCGGGGCACAGGTTTGTAGGGATTCTGCCCAACGGCAGGGTAGTCCT
The DNA here is from genome assembly GCA_965214775.1 of Candidatus Nitrosopumilus sp. Lineage (GTDB taxonomy): Archaea > Thermoproteota > Nitrososphaeria > Nitrososphaerales > Nitrosopumilaceae > Nitrosopumilus. Next base: position 1,719,507 of record OZ243974.1, read on the forward strand.
GCAAAGGAACCCGGACCCAAAGTGAAGGCGGGTCTAAAGGGATTCGGACCCTTGACAACCGGATTAAAAGTCCGGTGCGCTACCTGGCTGCGCCATAGACCCTCATCAAAAATGCTTTTCGCGCATAATTTAGTCTTTTACAAAAATTTTTGTATGAGGTCACGTCCCCTTGCTGGCTAGGCATGGAAATCATAATTGTACATACCAATTCGTGCCTGATTTGTGGGGGTAGGTGACCACGTACAAATTTTTTGTCGTGACAGAAACTTTTAATCTGGCAATCTCACTCAAAGAATTTGTGCCCTTGTAGTATAGCCCGGTCTAGAATTCGGCCCTGTCACGGCTGAGACGCGTGTTCAAATCCCGCCGAGGGCGCCATTCCTCTTTATTCAAATCCCTGAAAGGGATCTACTCATGTCCGTCCCCGCTGGTCATTGTCTCCTAGGGCAGCCTCAAGATCCCCGGTTATCACGTACGAGCATTCCATAGATCTTGCTCTGAGAGATGATCCGAAATTAGAAACCATACGAATTTTTCAAGTAATTTCACAGATAACTTGTATTTTGTAGGTGTTTTGAGCCGTTTTATGCAAATTCGTTCACAAATAATCAGAGTTTGCTAATTTCGAATCAACTCTCTGGGGACTCGTCTGGATCCTGAGATTGATTTGCCGACTTTGCCGACTTTGCCGACTTTGCCGACTTTGCCGACTTTGCCGACTTTGCCGACTTTGCCGACTTTGCCGACTTTGCCGACTTTGCCGACTTTTGGCGCCTGAAGTCCCTGTTTTATCTGAAGATTTGACATGTATAGTCCAAAAAGTAGTTCACCCCTTCTCCGAGTGTGTAAAGTCGGTCAGGAGCAGATGTGCAAGCCTGACCCACACTGGAAGTACAGGTGTGTGGGTCTGGCGACGAAAGCTCCGTAAATACGTGAGTCTTGAGCACCCAAACGGCATGAAGCTAGAGAAAAACCAGGTACAATGGATAGTGCAGGAAAAGAAAAAGGGCGAGCTTACCTGCGCCCAGATAGCCGGAACCATGGACGTGACGGTACGGTGGGTCCAGAAGCTGTGGGCCAGGCACAAAGGCTGCCCTGCAGCAAGCGAGATATCGCATCCTGCGCCAATGGGAAGGCCCCAGAACGGTCTGCCCGGACGCAGGGAGCACTCTGCAGTCATGTCTGCCAGACATGCAGAGCACATGGGGGCTGCCGGACTGCAGCAGCGCATAGCGAATCAGACCGGAATCCATATCCCGCACGGCATCATACACAAGATACTGAGGGACGAGGAGATGGCAGAGGCGCAGCCCAGCAAGGGTACAAGGTACAGGTGGGTCCGATACGAGCGCGATCACTCAAACTCACTGTGGCATACAGACTGGAAGCAGATCCACGGCGGAATGCACGACGGCAGATGGTTCCTGTGCTACGAGGACGATGCCTCCAGGTTTGTGACCGGATATGGCATCTTTGATAATGCCACGACCAAAAACGCCCTGGCAGTGCTTGAGACGGCAATAGAAAAGCACGGCAAGCCGGCCTCGATCATGACAGACCACGGCAGCCAGTTCTATGCCAACGAGAAAGAGACGGCAAAAAAGAGGGGCGAAGGCGAGTTTGAAAAGAAACTGACAGAACTGGGAATACGGCAGATCCTGGCAGGCGTGGGACGACCCCAGACCAACGGAAAGGTCGAGCGCCTCCACGGGGAGATCCAGCGCAAGCTGCACGAGTTCGAGGAGATCATGATGAGAAAAAGCGACCCGATAGACCTGTTCATGCAGTGGTACAATCATGACAGGCCCCACAGGTCGCTGGACTGGGACAATCAGGAGACGCCCGCGCAGGCATTTCTCAGAAAGATGCCCAAGGAGGGGGAAACCGTTATTGACGGGCAGACAGGAGAGGAGTATGATGTCAAATAAGGGGGGGCGAACTACTTTCTGGATCCCACAATCTGAAGATTTGACAAGACAACTGGCTATTCACATGATTTTTAGTCATGGATCACTTCTCTGGCCGGCAGGCACGTAACCTCACACGTCAGTCTGAAGTATATGACTCGTGGCGATGGAGACAGCAACATGCAAATCTGCAGTGCCCACACCAAAAAATGGATCATGGTTTTGACATATCGTACCTATTCTAACAGAAAAATATTCGACTTTCAACTGTACGTACTATGCAGACAGCTTGGATTTAGCTGTTTCATGGTTTGGAGCCGTTTTTTGGGCTACTTTTGGGAAGACTGCCCGTTCTGGATCCCGCTCTATTGTACGAAAATTAGGTCGCACTAATTTGAGGAGGATTGCAGGGGATTACTTTAGGCTTTACCGATCAAGAAAACCGATGGTTGTAAGGCTCGAGGCAAAGCAGATCAGATACGCAGTGACGCAATGTGCAGGGGGACGAAAGCCCTCGGAGGTGGCCCCGGAGATAGGCGTCACGACAAGGCACGTCCAGCGGATGTATGCCCGGTTCAGGAAGACAGGCGACACGCACCACGTGCCGCTCAAGCCGGGAAGGAAAAAGAGCGCCCCGGTTCCCGACGGGGACGTGCGCGCAGTCCTGGAGGAGTACAAACACAGTGCAGCAGGGGTGGTTCATACGGCCAAGAGGCTGCGAAGGCAACTCGATATAAGCTACTACGAGGTATACAGGATAATGAAAGAAAACGGGCTGGTGACGCCATCGGCTGCAAAATCAATGCCCAGAAAATACGTCCGCTTTGAGCGCAAATACTCCAATGCCATGTGGCACGTGGACTGGCATACCATGAAGGATCCGCGCTTTGCAGGGCTCAATTTGGTCACGTTCCTAGACGACTCGTCCAGGTGCGTGACTGGTGCGGGCCTGTTCAGGGAGGCCACCTCAGAAAACGTCGTGGCGGTCCTGCGGCAGGCCGTGGCCCAGTTCGGCGCGCCTGCCACCATACTCTCAGACAACGGCAAGTGCTTTGTCGGGGCGCGCTCGGATCCGAAGAAGAAGAAGAGTCCGCCCAAGGGCGGATGGAGGCCCACTGCCTTTGAGGAGGAGCTGCTCAACTGCGAAATCGGGCTGATAAACTCCAGGCCGTATCACCCGCAGACCAATGGCAAACTGGAGAGATTCCACAGGAGCATCGAGGAGGAGATATGGAACCACAAGAGTCTGTCTGCATACATCGACTACTATAACGAGGACAGGCTGCACTGGTCGCTTGACATCGACAACTACGAGACGCCGCTGCGGGCATTCTCCGACAGGGAGGCCACAGAAGCGATCAGGAAAAGCAACCCAAGATGGATGGAGGAGGACATTGGTGATGGTGCGACATAATTTTCATATAATACACGTTCTGGATCCCGCACCAACTATTAATAGCCAGAACAGGACATATACAATAGGAGAATCGGGGAAGCACTATGAAATCCGAATATGAATACATCATGTCTGCACGTGATCAGTTGGGAGAACACTTGGGATGCTGGATCGCAGTGGTAGGGGAAGAGATAGTCTCAACTGGCGATAATGCCAAAGAAGTCTATCAAAAAGCAAAAGAACAACACCCGGGAAAAACCCCATTTATCATGAAAATTCCCAAAGAGACCGTAATGTTACTTTAGCTTCAATCTTGTCCTCCATATTCAGAAACAGATCCAACATCATATTGCACTACGTCAATTATGATGATCCGATAACAAACTCAACATACAGGCTTCCGATGGTAAACGTGATACTGATTCACAAAGGACGAGATCTAAAGACCGTGGCACTTGTCGATTCGGGCACAACATCCAATTTTTTGCCAAGAGAACTGGCTGAAATTTTAGACGTGGACTTGACAAAAAAACCAAAAGATGCGGTGGGTGCAGGCGGCAAGTTCAGCAGCATTGCGTCATTGATTGGGAAATACCAGTTAATAAAAAACAAAAATGCGGTTTTTGACGAGTTTGTAAATCTGGAGGTAAATGTTCCTGTAAAAGAGGATACTTTGCCATATATGGTCCTTGGACGGGACAGCATATTTAGAAGATTCGACATAATATTCATGGAGATGAGAGAAAAAATCATTCTAAAAAGGGACAGCTGATCGGGCTCTGGAAATCGTCGCTGATTCCAGGTTACTGCACTTGTGACAGTATCCTTTTGAGGAAATTACTGCTTGCAAGTGTGTCTGCATCTGTAGTCAATACATAAAAAAATGGAATACGATCTTGACACATCGTGCCTATTTCACCAAAAAAATATTCCATTTTCAACTGCACGAACTATGGGAATGCACCGGATAAAAGACAGTCATCTGCAACGTACGCCGCACCTGCGCCTCGAGTGCCTCCTGCGCGGCCTCGTGGGTGGTCGCCCTGATCCTGCAGGCGTGCCACCAGGCGGCGGCGGTGCGTGTGTGCGTCATGGCGTTGGCGCATCCGCCCACCGACGCGTCCCTGACGGCGACGCGCATCATGCCGCGGCTCGGCTTGCCGATCCCGTATACGGCGTTGTACCTCCCAGACATGCTGACGCAGGAGGAGAGCATGTTCACCCCGCCCTCCGCAGCATGTTGACACATGCGCGGGTCGTTCTCAAGATCGCAACACTGTCTGGATTTTTGTTTTCTCAACAAAAACCTCGGTGCCGTACCATGTTTGATCTGTTTGCATCTGATAGTATTGTCAAGACGGTCTAAATTTCTTGGTTTTCTGCATGACTGGGGTACTTTTCACTTGGCTGCTGTTCAGTCTTCCCAGAAGTAATCCGGAAAACGGCTCTGGATTTGAAGCAGACCAAGTTATGACGCCTGCCGATTCACTTGCCACCATCTGCACAGTCATGAATGGCGTACTTCTGGGAAGACGTGAACCCGCCCCGGGTTCACGTCTGATATGAGACGACATATAACGGCAGAGGCGATTGGGACGCCTACAATATCCCTACCATTATTTTTTTATTCTCAAATCAGCTAAGCGAAAAGTACCCCAGATCTGACATTATGGAAGGGCTTTGGGCTCCCTGAGACAAGCCGTCATACCCTCCTTGAACACTAGTATTGTCAAGACGGTCTGAATTCCTTGGTTTTCTGCCTTGCTGGGGTACTTTTCGCTTAGCTGGCAGACTAAACACAAATTAAACATCCACTTTTAGCTACAACCAGATAATGAATGGTGAAAAATCCAGATTTATGATAGCAAATATCGCCTGGAATAGTAAGGATTGGCGCGAGATTGAACCGCCCAATCGAAATGCGGGTTCACGGTATGCTCAAGAAAACTCGCCACACGAATCGTTGAACTTTGACTTTAACAAAAAAGGAGTAGATACCGAAGAACATGTGTTTGGTTACGTGGAATGGCGTGGAACCCCGCGACGATTCGAGGAGCCTGGAATCATCTTCTTTCATACAAAAAACCTTGAGAACGGCAAAAACGAAATAGTCGGCGTCTACTGCGGCGCCAGAGTCCTAAGCGAGAAGGAAACAAAAACAGCGTTTTGGAAGGGATTTCAAGACAACAAATTGGTTGCAAACATACAAGCCGAAAAAGCAAAATCCGTACTGTTTAAAATCCGTTTGGACGCAAGCAAGTATGAAGACAAGTACTATAAAGGCGAAAGGATGGTATCGCGATACTTTCAGTATGTATGGAAGCAGGAGATCGCCGAGGAGATGATAACGGATGAAATTCGAGGAACTGTTAAATCAGATGCAGGGTTTGAGGAGCTTGACAAACTATCCGTCATTTTTGAGGAGATAACCGGCAAAAAGTGCGTCTGCATTCCAGTGGAAAAAGACAATGATCAAAAAGAGCAGGAAGAACTAGAAGAAGATTCCGGCAAGCCGATAAGCAAAGTGGCTGAGGAATTAAAAAAACTAGACTTGGAAGAAAAACCTCCGGAAGTGATTAGGCGTAATGGCAAAGAATACAAAAGATACAATCTAATCATCGCCCGTTTGAAACAATACCGAAATTACCAATGTCAGATATGTCATATTAAAATCAAGAAAGGAAATGGCGGTTATTACATAGAGGGGGCGCACATCACCCCAAAGAGAGATAGAGGGGGTGAAAAAACCTCCAACATCATGATCCTATGTCCGAACCACCACAAGGAATTTGATTACGGAAATATTGAGAATATGAGACGTTCCAAAGAACAGGTACGGTTCAAAATGAACGGAAAAGAATATGAGATTGATCTTGAAGTAAAGTCCGTGGTCAGCTGAACGGGGATAGCCAGCCTTAGAAACACACTGCAATGAGCAGTTTCCGTTTTTGCCAGATTTCTCAGTACATTTTGCTTATCTGCAAGTACAGATCCACACATATCAAAGACCGAGTTATATTGGATTTCTGCACCCGTCAACATCCGTCTCAGATGTCAATCTGACTATCAACAATACCCGTACTGTGTACATTACTGTGACTTTCTGCACTCCCTGCACCAGGACTGCGGCCTGGTCATCCCGTCCACGTTACGAAATCCGAACTTTTCTTCAATCTCCTGTCTGGATGTGGCAGTCCTGTTGCACTTGGGGCACTTTGCGCTCTCCCTTGCAGATATGTCGGTCTTTGCGTGCCTATCAATTATGCCCCGAACCTCCGAGGGATTAAACGCCACGTCCCACGTCCAGGTTCCGTAGCTTCCGTCCTCGTTTATGACGTCCACCCACTCTGACAGATACCTCCGCTTTTCCTTGTTCTGGGCGTCGTCGACCCCCTTGATCTCCAGAACCAGAGTCACGCCGTTGTCCAGCCGGATCAGAAAGTCCGGCCAATAGTCGTGGACTATCCCGTTGTACAGGTACTTGATCACAAACCCTATGTGGTCGTTTTTCACCCATGATGTGACGTGTCTGTTCCGCTCCATCTCCTGCCCTGCACCCATCTCCCACTTGGAGTCGTATACTGCCATGTTGATGTGGGACTTTACCGTGTATTCTGCAGGCTTTTTCGTGTACCACATGCGCATATCGGAGGTGGACTTTACCGGCTTGGCAGGATTCAGATGGATTCGCCTTGACTCTATGTTGTGATCCTTGATGCTTTTGCAGACGTGCGACACTATCTTTTGCATGTTAAACAGCATGGTCATCTTTGTACGCAGGTCGTCATCTGTCACGTCGGTAACATCCACCTTTCCCAAGCTTATGAACGCCTCGACCAGCTTCACTATCTGCGCCAAAAGAAACTCCCTGCCCCCCTTCCAGCTTGGTGCCATGTCGTTGTAGACGTCCCCTGCGGCAACAAAGACTATCCTCTGCAGCCTGATCTCCTTATTCAGCTCGTGCAGGTCGATCTCGGACATCTTGTCCACGTGCGGCTTGCCTGCCAGGATCTGCGCCATTCCCACCGTCGTGCTTATCCCGTCGCTTTGCAGCTCCAGCGGCTTGATCTTCTTCCAGTCGACTTCAAGCCTTGGCGAGAAGTCAGTGTCAATCCTGTCTACGTTGGGCCAAGAGATCCTGTGTTGCATCTTACCCGGATCCGGCTCTATGATTGTAGTGGGGATCGGGGGCGGGGGCGGGTCGCCGTCGCCTCCCTCGTGTGGCAGAAACGTAAATGGAACCCCGAACACGTTGACGTATTCCGGAGAGTACAGGCCGTCCTTGTTTATTTCATAAGACGTCCTCCGAAGTCCCCTTCCCACCACCTGTTCGCACAGGAGCTGGCTTGAAAATGCCCTCAACCCCATGATGTGCGTGACGTTGCGGGCATCCCACCCTTCGGACAGCATCTGCACGGCGATGATGTTTCGAACCTGCTCTCCTGGCCTTCCGGGCTTTCCGACCGTATCCACCTTCTCCCGCAGACTCTCTGCAGATCCGTCCTTTGACCCCTCCTCTGCCTTGCTCATCGTTGTAGAGTCAATGTGGAGCAGGTGCTCTTGCTCTGCGAGGGACGGCAGATCGAACCTGTCCTTCTCAAAGGAGTACATTATCCTGGCAGCAGTCTGGGTCTTGTTGCATACTGTAATCATGACCGGGGGAATTTTGGAGCCATTCTCATCCCAGCTCTTTTTTGTGGCAATCCAGTCCTGGCCCAGAAGGTAATACGCGTTGGACACCAGATCAGGAAGCTTTTCATGTGGTTTTGCGTTTCGATTGAGATCGGGCTTTACCTCGTCGTCCCTGTACAGGTGGTAGAACCTGGACTTGTAGTCCTTGGAAAACTTGTTTGCGTTGTCCCGGATGGCAATCCTGGGAGTCTTGGTCAGTCCCGACTCTATGGCATCATTCAGCGAAAAGTCCGATACAATCCAGCCAAACAACGTGTCCTCGGTGACGTTCTTTCCGGACGGAATGAACGGCGTGGCAGAAAAGTCAAAGCATTTTACAACGTTTCTTGCGTTGTGGATCTTGTCCAGTCCCTCTATCCACCTCTTGTCGCGCTCAAGATCCGTCTTTGATATGTTCTTTGTCTGGTCTGTGTCTGCACGGTACGCGTGATGGGCCTCGTCGTTTATGACTATTATGTTCCTCAGATCGTGTCCCAGAATCCTCCTTGAGAACGCCCCGTCGCTTTCAGGTCCCAGCTTTACGACACTTTTTGGAGCGTCGTCCTCCGGCATCAGCGTGTGCCAGTTGTGTATGGTGACTCTTCCCTGAAACAGCCTCTCATGGAGCGAGTCCGGCACTATTGCAAACTGGTCGTAAAAGTTGTCCGGGTTTGTCGGAAACAGCACCTGCAGGCGCGACTTGACGGTAAGACCCGGCGCCATGACAAGTATGTTCTTGGAAAAGCGCGCATCCTGCGGGTATGTGGCCTTGTTGATTATATTCCATGCAATCACCATGGCCATCACTATCGTCTTGCCGGTTCCTGTGGCCATCTTGCAGCACAGCCTCTCAAACGCACCGCCGTCAGACGGAACCATTATCCCCTGCCTTGCCGAATCAGGCGCCTCGGTCATCCAGATCAGCGTCTCGATTGCCTCCAGCTGGCAGAAAAACAGCCTGTTCTCCCTTTTGGTTTTGTCGTGCCAGAATCTTAGCAGCTGCCCGGTGACTCCGGTAACTCCCGGATAGCCTTCCGTTCTCCAGCCATCCACCCTGTCGCGTATCCTGTTTACAAGCTCCAGCTCCCTGAACTCGCCCGGATCGTCAAAGGATTTGCTGTCTGCAGACGCCATGAGGAATCCGGCCGGGCGCCTGCCATCGACCAGCTCGAATTTCCTCCTCTGCCGGTCGTACCTCCAGTGCTGGGAGGGCACGTCATACGGACTGCACACTATGAGGTTCTCGATTTGTTCTATCATTCCAGATCTATGATTTTCAGCGACTCGATTCCCCTGTCATCTATGATCTTGACTGCGGCCCTCTTGTTTGGCCCTGTCTCAAACGGGATTGATTCGGTTCCCTGATACTTGGCAATCAGATCCTCGTCAATCTGGGCCTGCAGCGTCTTGGCCAGCCTACCCCATCCGCCCGACTTTCCCTCCATGGGAAAGAACACCTGCTGTGGGTAGACGCTTCTGCCATCATAGTCAGTATCCAGCATCCACATTGCGATTTTGGAGCTGCCGCCGGACTCGATCTCGCCGGTTCTTGTATTGTAATAGTCAAAGCCGTTTACCGTAATCACGCATTTTTTGTCCTTGGTTTTTGTCAACTCGACATCGGGCTGGCCCATAAGCCAGAAGGACTCGTTGCTTACTCGCTTGCTTTTCAGATCCTCTGTAAGCAAATCCTTGTTCATCTCGACCTTGAGAACTGTCACTCCGGGCCAGTTTAGCTCGTCAATGTCCTTGGCGGCCTCTGGATCAAACTGCATGGCGGCAAAGATCACCATCTCGGCTTTTGGAACCAAGGTTTGGGCCTCCTCTATTGCAAGTGCTACCTGGCGCTGCTCCAACGGGGCATGCTCCGGGCCAAATGAGATCATCACGCGCTTTTGGCCGTTCTTTGATTCGGCATCCGCGTGAATCCATTTTGTTGCAGGATGTGATTCGACACGCGTGAATTCGATCTTCTGGCCTGCCTTGCCCCTGATTCCGGCCTTTACCAGCTCGTCACGCCACAGTTGTTGGTGGGAGGAATTGTTTTGCATGGTGGCCTGTTCTTGCTGCGGCCTGGACAGGACATCGATACTTTTGACTGTCGGTGATGGCACTGCTTCAACCGTGAATGGGCCTGATATTCTGGTTCTTGTCTTGTCTGCAATTGGTTGATCAAATAATGTTTCTGTTTTTGTTGGTTCGTTGTTTGCCAGCGACCCCAACGTTATGTGTGGCATGGTCTCATACTCAAACCCAGATCGTATTCCTTCGGATTCGTTTAATAATCTGTAATAGTCAAATTTGGAGGTCATTATCCTTTGTTTGGCAATGGTTGTGGCTATCCTTGATGTATCACATGTGATCCATCTACGGCCTAGTTTTTCGGCAACAAATGCGGTAGTTCCAGAGCCACACGTAGGATCTAGTACTAGGTCACCAGGATCAGTAGTCATTAGCATTACCCTTTCTAGGATTTTTGGAAGTGTGTGAACCACATAGAGTTTTTTCATGAAACTGTTAACGGTGTCTGTCCATATGTTGTGTAGCGATCTGTACTGAAAGTCATCGAAAAATCGAACATAAGCTATTGTGTTGCCAGATTTTCTTATTCTTTTTTTCGAAGCTAGTACATTCAAGCCATCAATAGAGACTTTCCAATGACCACGCCTTGGTGTGAAGACTTCTCCCTCAAACTCAAATTTTAATGAATCGCCGCCTTCCGATGTTAAATCTCGCTCACAAAAAATTCTTGCACCCGGAGGAATTTCAGATGGGCTTTCCTTTTCTTTTCTTGTCATATTGCGACGTGTACCGTTTTCGAGTTCTAAAAATCTGTAAGAAGAATCGTTTACAGGTGAATCTTTTTTGATATATAGATCATGGTATTTAAGTTTGACACGATCCTTTGCATACCAACATATGTAATCACACACACTATCCAATTTGCTGCTGGTAGACGAGCTGGTTTTCTGTACTGTGATAATACTAACAAAATTTTCACTTCCGAAAACTTCATCCATAATTTCCCTCACATGATGCAAATTTTCATCTGATATCTGAACAAAAACACTTCCGCCTTCAGTCAACAATTTTTTTGATAAGAGCAGCCGATCCCTCAAGTACGAAAGATATGAATGAATTTCTAGCTCCCATGTATCTCTAAATGCCTTAATCATCTCGGGCTCCTGTGTTAAATCACTATCTTTGCCATCTACCACATTTTTTTTGCTTACAAAAGGCTGAAAATTGGAGCCATATTTTATACCATAAGGAGGATCAATGTAGATCATCTGCACCCTTTCCTCCATACCCTCCTTCTCCAAGAGAGAATTCATCACCAAAAGCGAATCACCCGCAATTAGTCTGTTGGACCAGTTCTGGTCATGCTTGTAAAACTCGACTGCGTCTCTCAGCGGTGGATTGCTGTCTGAAGTTTCAAAGTAGTGAAATAACGTGTGTTGCGTTTCCTGTTTATTCTTCATTGTCTTTTCAAGGATCGTATGTGGATCGATCCTTTCATGCACATGTAGAGAAACCGTATCCACCTTAAACTCCGTGTTTTCCTGCTTGCCTGACCACTGCAGTTGGGGATCCAACCTTGGGTCATACGAGTATTTTTTTCGGGGCTGGTCAGGATCTGTCTGATGGGTGACCAGACCAACCGGCGGGTTGTTTGGCCTCTTTTTATCCTCGTGTGTGTACTGCTCTACTGATTCCTTTTCCGGTTTTGCCTTTCTTGCCAACTGCTTACCGCCCTGTCGAAAATCTCATCAAAGCCTGATCGTCGAAACTGTATGTATCTTGTATATATTTTGTAGCTAACATGTAATAATTCAGAAAAGTGCAGGCGGGACTCAGCTACAGGATACGTACATGAAGAAAGATTTGGATGCACAACTTGGCATGGTCAAGGGGAGCAAGCATAGAAAGAGCGTGTTGGTGGCAATAGTGGATGGGCCACTGTGTCCCAAGGAGATCTCGGAGAAAGTCGGTTATTATCCCAGCCACGTGAGCAAAGCCTTGTCTGAGTTGAGCAGTCAAGGACTGGTCGTGTGCAAGAACCCAGATGCCAGAAAGGGAAGGCTGTACCGCCTTACAAAAGACGGGGAATCCATTTGTGCCATGCTGTCCAATTGTGATAAGTGACTGCCTGCAAGACAGCCGCAGACGGCCTATCTTGCCCTTGAGGAGGCCTGGTCTATCATGCCGCCTATTTTTTTGAGCCGTCCTGCGATGTACTTTTGCCTGTCGCTTTTTGAAAAGTACCTGGCGCGCTCCAGCATATCATCCAGGTATTTTGAGAGCACCCTGTCAAAGTTCCGGTCTATGATCCGCGCCGCCTTGTGCAGGTTCTGCACGTTCAGGTTCTCAAGATCATCCTTTCTTCCAAGAAAGTACTGTGAGTTGCCTGCCAGCAGGTACAGGTATTCCACACCTTGCCTCCTCTTTATGAACACGCCCATGATATCACTGTATCATGTCACATGATAAATCTTTAAATAAAGCTTTGTATCATGTAACATGATACACAATGAGCGGCTTGAAAGGTAAAATAGCAGCGTGCGGTACATATCGCAAGGATGAAGTCGCCGAGAGGCAGACCGATATGGGAAAAACAAAGACAGTCAAGACAGACACTGCCAAGAACACAAAGACATCGATACTCCTGTCGGATCCCGACGTGAGCCGCTGGTACGACAACCTTGCGCGGGGCAGCCTGTATACAGCAAGCAGGGGCCTTGGCCTGCTCGGAAGGTTCTGCGAGATGCACCAGATGACGCCCGGACAGCTTGCCGCTCTTGGGATGAGGGACGTCAGGACGGTAACGGACTTGCTGGAGGACCACGTCACCATGATGGAGTCCAAGAACTACTCTCCGGGATACGTTGCAAACCACGTAAAGACCGTAAAGTCGTGGCTGAGGCACTTTGACGTCGAGATCAGGCGCAGGATAAAGATATCCGCGATGGGTCCGGCGCCAGTCCTCGAAAACGAGAGGGTTCCAAATGCTGCCGAGATGGCCGAGATATACAGCCGCGCGGGGCTGCGCGAGTCTGCCATAATATCGCTGATGGCAAAGGCCGGACTCCGGCCCGAGGTCATCGGCAACTATGACGGAACAGACGGCCTGCAGATGCGGGATCTTCCAGATATCGTCACACACAGGGGCGAGGCCAAGTGCGTCAGGGCGCCGTGCACGATAGTGATCCGGAGGACCCTGTCCAAGGCGCGTCACCAGTACTTTACGTTCCTGACGGGTACTGCGACAGGGCAGATAACTGCATACCTCAACGACAGGATCGCGCACGGCGAGTCGCTGAACGATGACTCGCCTGTGATATCGCCTGATCACCTGCACAGGACAAGCCGCGGAAGGAACTCTGCCAAGACCTTTCTTCCGACAAGCAGGGTGAGCAAGCTTGTGCGGGAGACGTTCAGGCCGAGGTTCTCTTGGAGGCCGTACGTGCTGCGCGCGTACTTTGACACGCAGCTGCTCATAGCGGAGGCCAAGGGCAAGATGGCGCACGACTTTAGGGTGTTCTTCATGGGGCACAAGGGAAGCATGGAGGCCCGGTACACCACCAACAAGGGCGTGCTGCCCGAGGTCCTGGTAGCAGAGATGCGCCAGGCCTTTGGCCGCTCCGAGGAGCACCTGGATCAGAGCGAGGTAGCAGATCCCCTCATGGAGCAGAGGGAGAGGGCCCAGCAGATGATCACAGAGGCCACGCCGGAGCAGATTGGCCGCGTGCTAGAGGCACTAAGCGTGCCGGCAAGACGGGCCAAGCCAGGTTGTGGCTGATGCAGCCGAGGCCGAGGAGCTGATATCCCGTGGATGCAGGTTCGTCGGCATACTGCCCAACGGCAAGGTGGTGCTGGAAAGGCAGGACGTGAACCCGCAGTAGGTTCACATCTGGGAAGACTGCTGTTACAAGAATATTAAAATTCAGGGAATTTTAGTAATTTTTTGATGTCTGAAGAGAAAAAAGAATCCAAAGCAGACGAAAAAGCAGCCAAAGACGCATCTGTCAAAGCTGAATCATTAGCAAAAGCAGCAGAGGCTGCTGAAAATGCTGTTAAAGAAGCACTGGCAAAAGCCAAATCTGCAAAGGCAGAAGCAGAAGCAGCAGCAGAAGCTGAATACAAAGCAATTGCAGCTGAAGTAAAGGCCGATGCTGCAAAAGCACCTGACTATACCTTCAAGAGACAAGGCGAAGAGATCTTTAGACGCGAAATGGGCGAGCCTGAATTTTGGCTAGAAAAAGAAGACAGATTCCCAAGACCTATCCTGACTGCCGATCAACAAGAGTCCCTTACAAGACAGGCAGAAATTCCACAGGATCAAACTCCTGAATACAATCCTCAACGCGTACTTAGTCCGGAATTTGGCGGCGTTTCAAACTATGAACGCGGCGTCAACAGGTTTTTAGAAGAGGCCAAACAAAATCTTCAACACTTGAAAAACAATCCAGAGGCAACTGAGAACGACATCAAAAACGCTGAAGACAAAATCGTTTACTTGGAATCCTTACATGAAAACTACTATATCGGAATGAATGTTTTCCGAACAGCCAAGGGCGGACGAGAAAAAATTAGGGCTTGATGGTGTGGCGGTGTAAGGCAAATGGGGGATGAAGTCAGGTTTGATGTGATGAATGCAAGAGTGACTTTCAAAAACATTCCGCTGCATACATTATCCAAGTTTACTTTCAAAGACGTAAACGCAGCCTGCGAGGAATTTAAAAAAATCAAGGGTGTTGATGAGTGCATAATAGTTCAGACTGCAAGCAGAGTTGAAATTTTTACTGTAAGCAATGTTCAAACTGATGATGGAAATACCCCTGATGCAAGAAGAGCTGAGGGAAAAGCGCTTGTATTAAACCAGGTAAAGGACACCTGGATATCTTTATCCTCCTTGGAACAAATCGACATTGATCATTTTGATCAAACCTTGGAGGTTTACAAAGGCGATGACGTCTATCTTCATCTGTTAAGATTGGCATCAGGAATAGATTCCTTTGTCGTTGGCAAGCAAGAGGTCTTCGATGAGATTGTCCAGTCATTAGAAAACGCCAAGAATGCAGGAAATTCAGGCAAAATTCTCAGCAAACTCTTTGAAAGTGTAATCAGGTTGGCCACAAGAATGAGAGACACTACCGGAATTGCCAACGATGTGATTTCATTAGGCGACATTGCAGTTAACTTGGTTGATGAAAAGGCGGGATTGGACGACAAGAAGAAAATTCTGCTGATGGGTACAGGCGAGTCAGCGGCAATGGTTGCAAAGACCTTGAATTCCAAGGGTGTAAAATATGACGTCACCAGCAGAACCATAAAACGTGCAACAGGCTTTACGACACTCTTGGGTGGCAACCCGGTTGAGTTTTCTGACGTACTGGCAGGCTTTGACAAATATGATATCGTTTTTGTTGCAACCACGGCAGACTACTTTTTGATAACTCGTGAAATTATTAGGCTGGTAATGGAAGAAAAGAAAAAGGGAACGCTGATCTTGGATTTGTCCGAGCCAAGGGCAGTAGCTGAAGACATTACTTCCCTGCCTGGAATCAAGCTGTTGTTCAGAGATCAAATCTCTGAAATATTTGAGGAAAGCGTCAAAGCTCGAGCTGGAATTGTTCCTGCAGTAGAAAAAATCATTGCAAAGGAACTGCCAGTGCTGTCACTGAGAATGAGAAAATTAGACGCTTAATTTTTTATTGCTTCCTTAAGATAAACTGCATGACGGCTTCCTTGGAATAATCAATTCCATGCTCTTCTTCCATGTGAACTCTGAATTTTTCTATTACCTCTTCTACCTCGCCAGAGACTGCAAAGTCATCATCAAACCCGTAATCCCTGGCCTTGAGCTCTGCCATACTTTTGCAAAAAAAGTCTCAATATAAAAATCCAGAGGTGGAGATTTTCCAAGAGACGGCTGTTTCTGATCTCAAAGACTCAACGAGTCATCCGTAGGACTCAAACTTGATTCCAAAACTTCCGTCGGGTTTCTTTTCATGCTCTGTGACAAAACCTTTTGGGCCCAACGAGTCAATCACGCCGTCGATGGTTCCCTGATAACCGCAGATGTAGATTATTGTGTTTTCAGGTGTGATTTCCTCGCCTACCATCTCTTCTACTGGCGACAACCCCGTTTTTTTATCGGGCTTGAAAAATGACTCGACTCTTCCAGTCTGGCCGCTCCAAGATCTGTTAAAGAATTCTTTTGGCCTGCTGATGGCCGCCCTGTACCTGAAATTCCACTTGTCCCTGCCGACTTTTTCACTCTTCAATTCCAAATCTGTAAACAGCTGCTTGTAACTTAGTTCGTCAACATAACTTGCGCCATGCAGAACCACGACTTCCCGCTTGTCATTGATGTCATGAAAGTGCTTTGCAAAAGCAACAAATGGGGCAATTCCGGTTCCGCCTCCGACACAAATAACCCTCCTATTGTCCGGTTTTCCATTGTGTAGCTTGTCACTGATCTGTAACGCCGTCCCGGTGGGATCTCCCAGCCATACTTGATCTCCGACACTTGCATAAAACAACTCGGTTGTAACGCGGCCTGGCAAGGGTTTTCTTACCCATCTAATTACAAATTCAAAATAATCCCTGTTTTCAGGATGAGACGCAATTGAATACGCTCTTCTTACAATCTTTTTCTCCGCAGGAATTGGCACTCCGATTGTCAAAAACTGGCCTGTCTTGTATTCTGGCATTCCGGTTTCAGGAACTAGCCTGATGATGACAAGATCCTCTTTGAGCAGTTCCCTGTACACGATCTTTGCTCTAGCTTCTGACACCATGCAAGAGGTTTCTTGTCGCTTTGGATAAATATATTTCCTTTGCGAGAAATCAAAGAATCCACCATCACTAAAAATTCTTAATTTTTCTTTGAAAATCTAAAAATCCGCATTTTTTTACCGGTTGATTTGCTGCATTATCTCATCAAGAACCTGCTGATTTGCCGCGGCAATAAAAGACATCCTGGTTTCATAACTCAGGTCCGCATCTAGCGGATTTAGATCTGCATCTAAAAGCAGTCCTCCGGCTTCTCTTACAATCAAATACCCTGCTGCAATATCTTGAACCCTGATCTTGCCTCTCAGGTCTATGAAGACGTCCATCAGCCCTCTGGCAAGCATGGCCATCTCCAATGCATTTGCCCCAAAATGTCTGGTGTGGTTGTGATTCTCAAAAATTGGATGCAATTCCCTCATCAGGTCAGCAGATGCGCCTGAAGTGTTGATTCCGACAATTTTGTAGACAGGATCCTGGCTGTGCACATGGATTTTTCTGTCATCAAAAAAGGCGCCCCTGTCTTTTGATGCCCAATACGTCTCTCCGTTTGCAAGGTCGGTTATCACTCCGTCAGTTATTGAACTTAGCCTGTTTTCTGTAGCAAAAGCCAGCGAGCTACAGAAAAAAGGCACCCCCCTGACAGAGTTTGCCGAACCGTCAACTGCATCCATGATTACAAATCCTCTTGGCGTATCAGACAGTTCGACCCTGCCGCATTCCTCCCCCAACACAACACATGGAAAATCAATCTCTTTTAGATAGTCCAGAGCCGTCTTTTCTGCAACAATGTCTATGTTCCGGGAGATGTCCCCGCCTGCCCCCCGTCCAAAGTCTCCTGCAGCATCCTCTGTTCCGGCAAGATCCTTTACATTTTCATAGATTCTGTTTGAGATTTTTTGCAGAATCTCAATTACTTCCATTACCGTCCGGTCAACCGGGTCGTAATTTAAGTGAAGAAAATTTTTGTCTTGAAAGCATAAATAACAACAGAAGAGCTTACGCGTGTGAGCGGCAAAGATCAGTCCGTAGTAAGTAAAGAAGCCCTGATGAGCACAAAACCTGGAAAACAAATAATGAAACAGGGCTTGTTCAAATCAAAGGGCTTTAGGTTATTTGACAGGTATAAAGAGGAAGCAGAGACCGAATTTCCAAATTTTGCCGAAAGATTTGCCAGGGGACTCTTGGATGAAATTAAATCCGACGCTAATCCTGGTTCTACCCAGCAAGCTTTTGCCGATGAGGTCGGTTCTGCTGAAATCATTTTGGAGGCCTCGGAGATTGAGCCTATAAGATCAAAACTACAAAGCCCAGACGTGCTAAAAGACAGGGTTCTTCGAATCCTGGACTCGAACTTTGTAAAGATGACTTTTCCTGTCTTCAATGCTCTGTATGACGGCGCAGCTGAATTTTCTGGCAGAAACGACGATCCTCAGCTAAGACAGGACATGGTTGAGGGACACATTCTGGCAATTGATCTCAGCGAGCCCATGGATAGAATTGTTGACAAGGACGAGGATTTAGAGTACCTGGATGATTACAAGCTGATGAATCCGTATATTCTGAAACTGGCACGGGAAAAAATTTCCAAAGGCGGTGATCAAGTATTAAGAGAGTTTGAGGCCGGATTCAAAGACGCAAGAGCCGGCCAGTATGTCGATGAGAATCTAAAATCAAAACCAACTGAAATCACAGAAGCAGAAATGACACTGTCCTACAAAAAATACCGCGCAGTGATGGGAACTGCCGGCAGGAACATGGCATTAGCTGAGAGGCCTTTGGGTGAAATCTTTTACTTGGGCATGGCACGTGCTGCCGAAGGTGTTGGCTGTGGAAACGAGATAGAGGACTCTGTCAAAAACGGGTTTATAAAAATCCCCTCCTGGCCGCTTTATTACACGTTGCTGTCTAATGATGCAAAAAAAGGATTTGAGATTACCTTGGAAAAGAGCAATCTGTATTTACAGGATGCAAGGCTTGCAGCAGAATTGCTGCCAGAGAACTTTTCGCACAAGGAATTTCTGGAATTCTTGTTTTTAACCGTTGACCACTACAACCAATATTGGTACAACCAACTACAAAAAGCCAACAAATGGTCGGAATTTGAATCCAGGCTACCCGGGTGATAAGATTGATGTGGTCTGAAAAATACCGGCCTCAGAGCATCTCTGAGATGGTCGGAAACGAGGAATCCCGTCTGGCAGTTTTAGAATGGTCTGCAAGATGGAAAAAGGGAACAAAGCCACTCCTTCTTGCAGGCCCCCCTGGAATTGGCAAGACTACGATGGCATTTCTTGTGGCCAGACAGTTTGGATACGACATGATCGGGCTCAATGCCAGTGATGTTAGAAGCAAGTCTAGGCTAAATGAGATTCTAACGCCTGTTTTGAGCAATGTCAGCGTTCTTGGCACTCCCATGATCTTCGTTGATGAGGTAGATGGAATCCATGGAAGGGGCGATTATGGGGGAGTTGCTGCATTAGTTGAAATTCTAAAGGAGCCGACTGTTCCGATAATCCTTGCGGCAAATGATGAGGGTGGTGAGAAAATGAAAAGTATCAAAAAGGCAGTCAAGACAGTTTCATTCAAAAAGATTCCCCCCAGACTACTTCGTGTCTATCTGGAAAACATCCTGAAAAAAGAAAACGCAACCCTGAGTCCCGGGTCGCTGATTAAAGTTGTTGACAAATCACGCGGAGACATACGCTCAATGATCAACCTTGCTCAATCATATGTTACGGGCTTTAATCCACAAACCGAAACAGCTTTTGAGAATATCAATGTTGAGGACGGGATTAATGCATTCTTCAAGGCCAAGTCTTTTGATGAGGCAAGAGGCGTTTTGTATTCGATGCAGATTGATCCTCGCCAAAAGATAGGCGCGTTTTATTCTAGCATTGTTACAAGCGATTTAGATAACGAAACACTTGCAAAATATTTGGAGATAATCTCTGATGCTGACATCCTTTACGGGAGAATCATTCGCACACAAAATTGGAGATTGTTAAGATATCTTAACGACATCCTGATCAAGCTGTATCGGAATGATGACAGGATTAGATATGCGCAATACAATCTGTCTTGGCCGGCGCTAAACAGAATTCGTTGGGATGGCGCAAAAATCAGATCGCTTTGCTCTGTTATGGCCGGGAAATTACACATGTCATCAAGTGCGTTTGCCACGTTTGGCCTGCCGTATTTTCTGTTTTGCATTAAAAACAACGGATCCATGGAATTGGAACTAGAGGAGACATTTGGAGACATTATTGAAAAGGAGATTGATCTGCTGCCATGAGCTGGAGAAAGATTCAGATGAAATTCCCCGGAACCTGCGTTGTATGCAACAAAAAAATCCAAGCCAACGAGATGGGTCTTTGGGCCAAAGGGCTTGGTGTAAAACATGAGAGGTGTGCCCAAGCAAGCGATGGCGATGATGATTATGACGAGTTACGATGCATCATATGTGGAAATTCTGCCGGATGCCGACAATGTGAATTGCAAGACAGTTGTGACATTCCCAACGTCTCCCGGTTCTGTGTATGCAAGAGATGCAGTGAGCAGGAAAATGCTTTTGGATTGTATCAAAAGTCTGCAAAAAAGAAATTTCCGCTAATTGACACTTGATCACATGTCTTTTCTAGCGATTTTTGAATTTTTTCAAAAGAATGCCTTGTTTGCGATCATGCAGTCTTCCCAGAAGTACAGTCGTATGAGTTTACCCCTAGAGAGTTGATTCGAAATTAGCAGACTCTGATTATTTGTGAATGAATTTGCATAAAACGGTTCAAAACATCAACAAAATGCAGATTATCTGTGAAATTACTTGAAAAATTCGCACGGCTTCTAATTTCGGATCACCTCTCAGGGGATTTCAGAATTGGGATGGGCGTACATCGGAACAGGAATCATTCCCATCGTCATAGTACTGGCGGTCATAATATCGGCAATCGTGGGCGATACGGCAAAACATAGGCAAGCAAAGCCACCAAGGACGAAAGTCCTGCTGGTCGACGCGATGTATGGGGGGCTTGATGCCCGGCTGGCAGAAATTGGATGCGAGGCGCAAAGCGTCAGGAAGCTGTGCGCGGAGGGACTTCCGATGAGGTCTGACTTTTCTGTCCTGAAATACGCCGAGAAGTACGGCATGATTCTGGTGACCAATGACAGGGAGAACATCGCCGGCTGCGAGGAGAACGGCATCCCGTGCATAAGCAGCGGAAAGAGCCCGTCGGCCGACAAGATCATCCGGGCCGTCAGGGCCGTGGAAGGATCGTAGTGCTGTCATACTGTCCCAATTCCTCGTGTTCCTGGCAGTATCGGCCAATCACGGTTCGGCATTAACAGCGTGCTGTCACGCCAGTCGCGCGTTTTATGCCAATACGAAATCGTCACGGTGGAGATCATGACTAGTTCTGGCACGTCTGACACCGCAAACGAGATCAGCTAAGTGAAAAGTACCCTGAAATCGAGTAAAACAGAAGCTGGACAGGAGGTACGACGCCTCAATAGCAAGGCAAAATAGCAATTCTTGTTTACTTTTCACTTATCTGTTTTTGTCGGCATATTTTTAAAACATGCCATGATCGACCAATCATGACAGGCAGCAAAAGGATGATTCTAATCCTTTTGCTTACAACATTTGCAATTCCATCAGCTGTTTTGGCATCAGCACAACAGACAGTCAACGAGGAAGACGATGCAAACGCTGACATTCCAGGGGATCTTATCCCTACTGGCCCAACAGGTCCGGTCGGCATAGTGAATGAGCTACAAAAAGCACACTCTAACCTGTCAGGCATAATGGACGAACACTCCGGTGGGAGCTATGAGCACGACTATCCGTTTACAATGGCGTATGTTGACCCAGACAGGGAAGAGCTGGTAGTTGCAATGCACCCTTTGGCTGCATTTGTCGGTATTGAATATGATGAATCTGAAATACAGCAGGTGCTAGGAACCGCCGTACCGCTGAAGATAATTTATGCAGAGTTTATCCCGGAGGCAACGCAGACGCAACAAGACTATTACGAGAGGTACTGCACGCCAGACATCGCACCGGGATACCTTGCAGTGTGCAAGGCATACGCAAAGATACTGATCAATGGAGGCATAGAGCCCGCAGACCTTGGACCATATACAATTTTCATCGACACCTTTGACAACATGAGAAACTGGGATCTGGACGGAGACGACATAGATGACGATGACCTGGGAAGCGGTTATGGCGTAATCCCGGGGCACACGACCCGCAACGACGTTGCAACAAATGACGATGATTGTGACACATGTGTGATGGAGCTAGACGACAACATAGACCTGTCTGGCTATGACAGTGCGGCACTGTCATTTTGGAAGCTGGTAGATGACGGCTTTGAGAGTGGAGATTACCTCAAGGTGGAGACGACGCACGACGGAAGCAGCTGGACCCAACAGTTCAAGTGGACTACCGGGGACGACCAGTGGCAAAAACACACGTTGTCGATCCCCACGACATCAACGACAGACTTTAACGTTAGATTCACTGCGCAGATTGCAGATGATGACAACAAGTTTGGCATTGACAATGTAATTGTCAAGGTTGAAAACAATGCAGAGGGAGAAGAATCAGTACAGCCGCCTTCAGACACTACGCCGCCGGTAATTACGGTTCCAGACGATATCGCAGGCACTCCTCGAGTGGCCTCTTTGGGATATTACGCAGAGTTTACTGTAACTGCAACTGATGATACAGACGGCACTGTGGATGTTACATGTTCGCATGATAGCGGTTACTTCCAGATTGGCGTAACAACAGTTGAGTGCAGTGCAACTGATAATGCGGGAAACGCCGCAAGTGCAAGCTTTACAATTACTGTGACAAGCGGTACTCCTGCAGACTCGGATGGCGACGGATACCACGATGGAATTGACCAGTGTCCGAATGAGGCAAGTGATAGTAATTATGGATGTCCGGAGGAGGAAAGCAGCATGTCCATCTATGCAGGCCAGGAGCATGAGTATACATACGAGCATCTGATTGGCGACCAACCACATATGCATAATGGCGGCTCTTACGGTACAATAGGTTTTACTGGAACCGACATGAACGGACAGATCGGCTTTGTCGGCGCAGGGCATACTTTTCAGCCTGAAGTAAATTTTGACGGAACATCCCACATTGTTCAAAAGCACTTTCACAAATACGAAAACGTCACAGTATCAAACGTAACAGCTGTCAGCCCATTTGGAAGGCACGGCTCTGGTAATTACAACCTGGATGCAGGATGGGTTCCGTTGGACACCACAAAGGCGCAGATCACAAATCAGATCAAGAGGCTTGATGGCCAAGTTTGGAGCATGACGCAGGCAAACAGCGCAGACGCGCAGCGAGGAGCCAAGATTGACCTGAGCGGTGCAAAAACCAACTCGAATGGCGTTTTGCTGTTCAAAAATGCCACAATAATCACACACAACCACAAAAATGAACTAGTCACCATGGAGGGCCATTACCTTGGAAACTACAACAGCATACGGGGCGACAGTGGCGCACCTGTGACAATTAATGCCACCAACCCCACACCGTCACCATCTGTAAAACTGATTGGAATACACACAGGAACCATATGCAGGTACTCTTCCCCTTCTGAGGGAAACGACGAGGTAAACGTGTACTCCATATTCAATGGAACTGATCCATACGGGGAATTTGAGAATGGCTATCAAGTTTGCGGATACGGCGCACAGCGCTTGGCTTCATTGCCAAACTCAAACATATCTTCACTGAGCTGGTACTACAAAGCAATCGTTCCATGGGATCTGATAAAAAATGAGTTTAGCATTCGTTAACTCACCTTATTTTCTGATCCAAAGTGCAAGTAAATTAAATATGACAAAGACCAATACTGCTAATGCCTCCACTACAATGTCACCATCCAAGGCATGCATCACAGCTGCAGTGTTTTGCTGCCTCTTGGCACTTTTTGTTCCAGAATCTGCAGAGGCCATCGATATAGAAAACTGCATGGATCGTACAGAAAAAGCAGTCATGTATAGGAATTCAGATAGTAGGGCATCCTGTGTAAGTCTGAGCAGTGTTGAGAAACTAGAGCAAAGAGGATGGGGAAGCTACAACCCACTAGATCCCATAATGCCTAGGATAGTTGAGTTTGGCACCCTTGGCAGACCATTAGTCACATATCCAATACTTGGCCAAGAAATCACTCCGTCCTACTATGATAGATTTGTAATGAAATGTGCAAAGCTCACTGGTTACACTTGCAGCTTACATCTTAATAATGACACAGAAATATACAATTTCCTTAAAACTGACATGGAGAAGTACTTCACTGTGGATCCAGCTAAGTGAAAAGGTACACATCAGGTCCTATCTAAGCCGGCCAGGGACTTTTCCCCAAGAACTTTTTGATCCTTCCGCACTTGTTGTGACAGAATCGCTGCATTGCTGACACGTCTTTTGTACATGCAAGATTGAACGCCGGAACCAGCGCCGCATCGAACCATCAACCCCGTTTCTTGGACGGCCTGAACGCGACTGATGCCGTAGCACCCATGCAAAAAAAGAGGAATCCAAACGCCGCGCAGGTGATAATCTTGTCATGATTCATCTCCATGAACATGCCCAGGTACGACAAGACGGACAGGGACACGATCACGCCGCCAATAACCGTCACTGCAACGGCGGCAAGCCACTCAAATGACACATTGCACCGGCCGCGCGCCTTTCCATGGATTGTGCGGGTCATTGTGACAACCCTCTCAAGGGACACATGCCATCACCATATGTCTAAGCACTTAAGCGCGGGATGACCAGCGGTCTCCATTCACTGTCATGCTGGAAAGCAGTATCGGCCATGAATCATCGGATGTCACCGCCAGGATCATTTGAGGACGTGTGACCACGCGATGCAGACGGCAAGAATAGCCGCCAACTGACCTGCGGCCATCAGGTGCCATTCCGCGGCCGGATTCCCGGGCAGGCCAATGAACGCGAGGAACGCCACGCACATAGACACGCCCACAAGCGCCACCACCATCAGGGGGTGAAACCTGTCAGTGAATGTTTCCCAAATGCGGCATGCCCTGCCGCCGACGGTGCGGGTCACTGTGGCAAGCCTTTCAATGCACATATGCCATCATGATGCACCGTGGAATTTAAGCGCGGAATGACAGGTGTCGGCCAGGCCGTGTCCTCTTAATCCGGGCGTGAAGGTTGCAGCGTTTCAGGACACGTGATGTGTGGTGTTGTAACAAGACGGTCCGTGTCTGGAAACCACGGTCGCATTAGGTGTCAACTGTAAATTTCCAGATCCCTACTTTTTTATAGAATGTTCAGATAGAGTACAGCGTTGGCGACGGGAATTGAACCCGCATGAACGGCCCGTATGGGGGCCCCTCGCCGAGGCCTAAACTCGGTGGGCTTGCCAATGCCCAACGCCAACGTCATTTCTTGGGCCTGCTTTGTATATTAGATTACAAAAGCTGGATTTCGGGTAACAGTTCAAGGACTGCATTGCAGTGCAGATTGACAGACTCAACGCCATCCAGACTGCACGGATTTTCCCTGTTGCAATGTAATCTGAACCCGTGAACAGGATGGAACCTGACGCATCACAAACATGACATGCAGAACCGCCACACATGGTACTATTTCAGACCCAGCCATGAGAGTCTTTTCAGATCTGCAAAGAATTGCTCATGGACTTCTGCCGGCGGCCGGTTATACGGAAAATTCTCAAGCACGTACAGCCTCTGGTCTATTATGCGCACCAACCCGAGCTGTTGGTTGGTTCTCAGATTCTCAGAATGTGTCACATCTACTACGGCACCCTGCAGTTCAGACTGGAAGCGTTCAAACCATTCGTCATTCCCAAACAGCTTGCCACTGTCACCAGGAACGGGTCTTATGCGCGCGTCAATCTGCCTGAAAGACCTTCGGAGACTGGATATCTCCTGTCCTCTTTTTATTTTCCTGATTGCCATGGAAATGACATTTACTATTCCAACAACTATAATTCCCCCCATGATTGAATGCAGCCATGGCTCGATCATCTGACTTGAAATTGTCTGTGTGGATTTAAAGCGCGGTATGACTGCCGGCCTTGATACTTTTTATAACAACACCGCATACATTCAGCAGATGATACTGCAGCCGGAGGAGCGCGTACTGTTCATAATAAACGACAATGCCGTACACGGGGCGACACGGCTGCAGAAATACGGGTTTCTGCTGCACAAACAGTACCGGAAGGAGCTGTCAGAGCTGGCAATCGAGTACATGGTGCCGTTTTATGACGACTGGAAGGCATACCATTACGGGCCGTTCAGCAGGCAGCTGGAGGCAGACATAGAAAAATGCGTCGATGCGGGGCTGATAAAAAAGGATGCCGGCAGCGGCAATCACAAGTATGATATATACTCCCTCACCACGAAGGGGCGCGTCAAGTGGCGCAGGCTGCTGGCAGAAAAGACGTCGGAGATAGGCGACCTGCACGAGAAGATACGCCTCCTACAGGCCGAGAACCTCCGCACGCTGCTGACGAAAATCTACAACGCGTACCCCGAGTATATCGTCAACAGCAGGATAAGGGACGAGATAGCATCACACTGAACTGATCCTGTTGACTATCCTCAGGTGCCGGACAAAATATGCCGGCGGAATCGCAAACATGGACGCCAGCAGGATGGACAGCAATGCGAGATCCCCTTCGAAGAGCCCGAACACGGCAACGAATCCCAGCAGCATTATGACGGACATCGAGAACAGGTCTATCTTGAATCCGACGCTCCTGTTCTCATTCCTGTTGACCCGGTACGTGACTATCTGCGTGCGCAGTGCCTCCTCCAGTGACTCGGTCTCTGGTCCGCGCTGATCCTTTGCATCGGAGATCTTATTCAGCTTCTTCTCAAAGGACAGTATTATCGCATTGTATCTGGTGTCAAGGTACACGAAGCGCGATGTTATTATGATTCCAATGACTATTACCATTAGACTTTATGCGTAATCGACCGTGATTAAAAATTCCGTAGGCTTTTCCAAACGCAAATGCGCTGATCGGATCAAATTACCGCATGCATCTCGTGTCATGACGCACGTAAAAGTCAGTTGCGCCAAAAGAACGTGCGCAACCATGCAGCACGGCAATGTGCCCCGCTGACAAGTCAGAAAGAATGGCGGTCCGTACCGCCGTATGTCATGTGTCTGGCAGCAGATGCAGTTGCTGCAGCAGCTGGCCGTAGTGTTTTTTCCTTTTCAGCATAGTCTTGAGGTTCTCAAGACCCGTGATTATCTGCATGAAATAGTTTAGATCCTTGGCAGTTCCGCCAAACGGCATGGTAAGAATGCCATATCTTTTGAGCCGTCCTATGTGGTGCTCCACTCTGACGCGGACCCTGCTTATCTGCTCGCGGCGCCTCTTTTGCGTTGCAGTAAGATCCCCGTCCCTGGGCTTCTTTGGGGGCTGCCTGTGTATGGCGCCCGGAAGCATCTTTTGAATGCCCTCAAATCCCAGGTCGCTGTAAATCACAAACGCCTCTTCCGGATCGTCTGCGTTTTTTGCATTCCTCATTGATCCGGTGTGCCTTCCAAAGTCCGGGCCGCCCCCTGCGTTCATCACGCCCTTGTCGTTGACGCTTCCGTCCACAGTCTTGCCGCAGTGCAGTATGAGGCCGTCCAGGTTCGAGGTAATTATCGTGTTGAACATGTGCCGCTTTTTTCTTCCCGAATATCTGGTCTTTCTTGCGGTCCTGTCCCCGGGCCTGTCTACCGGAGTCAGGGTGCCGTCAATCAGGAGCGTCTTTTTTGGGATCAGCACCTCCTCCAGCTTGCCTGCCGGGGTCTTGCAGATGATGCTTGTTAGCTTTTCGGAGGCAGGCAGGAGCCGGCGCAGTAACACGGCACCGTACCGGAGGTACCTGGACATTGTGGACTGGTCGACGTCAAATGTCGCGGCCAGATGATGCTGCGTTGCCTTGGTCCTTATGCTCATGAGTACTGCAAGCAGCGCGTGCCTGATGTACAGTTTGCACCGGTTTCCGGCATCGCCGCCTCTTACGTCGTCCTCCCAGAACAGGGGTCTGTCCTCGTCGTCCATGACTTCTTCCGTAAAGCGCTCCAGTATGATCTCAAATGACTCCTTTGTGCATCCCGTGACGTTGCGAAGGCGCACCGGATCGCCGATTATGCCGTCTGCAACCTCGATTGCGTGCATCCGCAGAGGCGTCCCGCCGCGCACGACTCTTTTTGTCTTGTTTTCTTCGGACTGCCACAACGAGTCCTCAAACGCAAGCCTGCTCTTCAGATGCTCGTTTTGCTCTACCAAACTCTTGTTTTGCTCTTGCAGTGTTTGGACAAACTCGACATCTGAACCCATACCGTTAGAGAGCCATTACTGATCTTTATGGTTGTAGGTATGCAAACCATGATCTGTTGTGTTGTATTTTTAGATCAGATTTTCCAATTACGCATAAAGTCTAATGTTCCCTTTAGTGACTTTTTGGGACTGTTGCTGTCCCATATTGACAGGGTGTTTGCAATTCTGTATATGTCAATTTTTCCATAAGGAACCCCCGTAAACAGTGCATCTCTCATCAGATAATCAAGCCTGTCGGCATCCAGCTGGCTACTGATAAGCTGTGATACGAACAGCAACTCTTCTGACACCTTGTGACTCAATATGTCGCATACCATCTGTGGGGCTATCTTGTTTCGTTTTAGTATGCCTCCAATCATCCCGCTGCGAATTATGTCCTGCGCAAGATCCTCGTGGTTGAATCTTCCGTTTTGAAGGAATTTTTCTGACGCATGTGAGAATGGCCCGTGTCCTATATCGTGTAACAAGGCAGCTACTGCACCTACAGGTCTAAGCCTTTCGCTCTTACGCTTGGTTATCTTTGAGTTCTTCACCACAGAATCAAACAGCACAAGAAATGTGTGCATTACACCTATGCTGTGTGCAAACCTAGAATGTGTCGCATTCGGATAGACAGCAGATACAAGGCCAAGCTGATTCAGTCGCCTCAGCCTCTGGAAAAACGGCGTATCGATCAGCTGCCGTATCACAGGATATTCTGAAATATCTATAAAATTATGAACCGGATCCATTATGCGTACAATCTTTTCGCCTTTTTCCCTGCATGGAACTTTTTTCAATTCGTAATGCTTTGTGCTGCCCACTCGGTTAGTGTGATAGTGGCGGTTAAAAGTTGATCCTAATGTAGTTGTTTACTCCAGAATGTACCAATAACACAACTTCATCGGGTACAATGACGCGTGGAATTGAAAAAATGAGGTAGGAATACTGTAAGCGTTCCAATCGCTTTCTACCGTTTGCGTGATCGGGGATCCGAACCCACTGCGGGCTCCGACACCTTAAGGGTCAGGTACCTGCCGACGGCCACCCCGAGGCTCAGCGGCATAGAGGAGTACTGGCACCAGGCAAAGCGCGACGTGATGGTCTCCGAGTATTATGCCACCATTGAGATGAATAAGACGCTGTCCGAGTACCTGAGGACTGTCGGATTCGCGCATGATGTTATGGAGTATATCGGGGCAAACCCGAACTGATCAAAGACTTGTGCTCGTCACCATAGTACTCCACGTATGCAGCCAAGCTCTCATAGTGGTGGATTTCCTTCTCTATGCTGCCGTGCAACCGTTCCAGCTTGCCGTTGGTCTCCGGGTGGTACGGTTCTGAGTTTATCAGCCCGATGCCGCAGTCCAGCAGCTCGGCCTCAAATGCAGTCGGCCTCCACGTCCCCTTGGGTATGTTCTTCTTGCTGCGGCCGCCGTTGAAGCACCTGCCGTTGTCAGACAGTATGGCAGCCTGCATGCCAAATCTGTCTATGGCCTCCCTGAGGGTTGTAACCGGGGTTGTCGCCTAATTGACCTGCTTGGCTCAATCTACACGTTTTCCTGAACCTGCACTCCTCCAGCACTCCTAGGTTCGGATGACATCGTATGGTTTTCAGAAATTCTGATGAATTAGGCGACAATCCCCATCATATGTGATCATCCCATAGATGTTTTCAAAATGGCCGGCGGAACGCTGTAATGTCAAAAAAAACAGGATGGCACGCAATCACACGACCGCTCAGTAAATAACCCCCATCATCACACAGAATCTCATGTGCTCGATTATTGGCTACTATGGAAGTGAGGATGCAGCGCCGATTTTGGTCAAGGGCCTCAAGAGAATGGAGTACAGGGGTTATGACAGTGTCGGGGTATCCACGGAAAATGAAAACGAGATTAGGATCAAAAAAGGCACGGGCAAGGTAAACGAGGTAAATTCCAAGGTCCGTCTGGATTCTCTTCCCGGAAAAATCGGAATCGGCCATACAAGGTGGGCCACCCATGGAAAAGTAACGGATCTTAATGCCCATCCACATCCAAGCAATTCAGGCAAGATAGCAGTCGTACACAATGGAATTGTTGAAAACTTTGAAGAATTGAAAAGCCAGCTAGAAGACGAAGGATACGCCTTCAAAAGTGAGACGGACAGCGAGGTAATCGCAAATCTTTTGCAAAAAAATTATGAAATCACAAAAGACGTCAAAGAAACCATTCTAAAAACGGTATCCAAACTGCAAGGACATTATGCCTTTGTCGCAATGTTTGAAAACGGGCAGTTAGCGGCAGCTAGATTTCATGAACCGCTGATTATCGGGGTCAGACAGGATGACTTTTTTTTGTCAAGTGACGTGCTAGGATTCATCGAGTATACCGACGATGCAATTTACATGGAAAACGAAAATTTTGTAATTCTAGAGAAAGGCAAGCTGCAAATTCTAGATTTTGACGGGGAGCGTGCAAAATATGAAATCAACAAGGTTTCAAAAGAATTCGGTGATGCATACAAAGGTGATTATGCCCACTTTACATTGAAGGAAATCTACGAGCAGCCTGAAACGATTCTCAAGGCAGGGGAGAGAACTTTGGATGAAATTAAAAGTACGGCAGATTACATCGCACATGCCAAAAACATCTACATAACGGGCAGCGGCACAAGTTACAATTCAGCCCTGATAGCAAAGCAAATCCTTTCAAGATATGCAAAGGTAAAGGCAGAGCCCATCATATCAAGCGAGCTCCAGTTCTCACCGGACACCATCGAAGAGAATTCAATTTTGGTGGCCATCTCCCAGAGCGGAGAAAGTGCGGACGTTCTTGATGCAGTAAAAATTGCAAAAAAGGCAAAGTGCAAAATTATTGCCATTGTCAATCTGCTCACATCGTCACTGGCACGAGAGGCAGACCTCACAATAGGAATGAATTGCGGGCCTGAAATCGGCGTTGCCGCAACAAAGAGCTTTACCTCACAGCTAGTGATCCTCTATAAGATTGCCCGGTATCTAAACGAGGAAAGCTTGAAAAACGACTTTAAAAAGACATCACAGTCAATAGGCAGGATTTTAGAGGATCCCACAGGTGTCCAGAAAACCGCAAAGGCACTAAGGGACATTTCAGACATTTACGTTCTTGGAAGGGGGATCCATTATCCAATCGCAATCGAGGCGTCGCTGAAGCTCAAGGAACTGGCATACATCCATGCCGAAGGAATTCCCGGGGGCGAACTGAAACACGGGACACTGGCACTGATAGACGAGAATGTCTTTGTAATAATCATCAATCCGGACGATTCGACATTTACAGACACCCTGACAAGTGCAAGGGAAATCAAAGCCAGAGGGGCCAAAATCATCGGAATTTCAGACGTCCATAGCGATGTTTATGATTATTGGATTGAAATTCCAAAGATTTCCGAGTCAGAATTTCCGATTTTAGAAATCGTTCCGATTCAACTGTTGTCGTACTATGCTGCACTGGAAAAGGATGCAGACCCCGATTACCCAAGAAATTTGGCAAAATCAGTTACAGTAAAGTAGACAGCCTAGCATATTCTTTTTCTGCATTTTCCAGGTACTTTGCCTTGTCTAGCCCGGACTTTATCATTGAAGAGACGATACAGCCGCCTGCACCAACCCCGTCTTTTGCAAATCCCTCAGAAAACGCCTTCAATCCGGAGAATTTTGATCTTTCCAGCTCAGGATCCACTGAAAATGCCGGGATGTCAGAGACTTTTTGAATCAGCTGGCCAAAGTTTGCAGAATCATCGTTTGCAACGTATATAGTCGTCCCTATGGCCGTATTCTCGTCCTGAAAGCCGATTTTCTCGGCAAATGCCAAGACTGCTGCCATCTGTGTGCCGCCTGCCAGCAGAACTTTGGATACATCAGAGGCAGAGCTAAGCATTCCGGCTACAAACGGTATCATGGGATCGCCAACTTCGGCAAGAATGCCGTACGGATGATCAGACTTGATTCTTGCCAGTGCCGAGGAAACGACTTTATTTTTTAGTCTTACGGGATTGGCAGGAATGCTGGAACTGACCTTTGCATCAAATCCCAACGCCCTTAATACTGCCAGGGCAGTGGTTGTTCCGCCGGGAATGCATTCGCCAATCACCAGGCAGTCAGTAAGAGAAGCCAGGTTCCTTCCCACGATTCTTCCATAATCCACTGCACGGGCCACGTCCGAATCAGTCATGGACTGCTCAACGGAGATGTTTTTTCCAAACGGCAAACCGGTTTCAATAAACGGGAGTTGGGGAGCAATCTTGCTTCCGGCGTTAATTGTAATGTGGGGAATGCTTGATGACTCCAAGGCAACCTTAGTCAGCAGGCCGGGAGTGGGTTTTCCGTCAGGGGTCATCGGTATTTTGTCAATTGTTTTACAATACCCGTAATGGAGGTATTCGGCATCTGCAGGAGGAGTGCACTGAATGAGATCCCTTTTAGCGCCTGCAATGGTGATTTCGGGAATTTCACAGGTTTCAGTGTATGATATTACAAGTGAAAACAGAAAATTTTTGGATTTTACAGACTCTAAAAAATTGGTTGCCCTGTCTGGATTTCCGGAAATTTGAAAGGCCTCCAAAGCATCACCGGCCCATCATTTCAAGAAATTCCTGCTCTGATCTTCTTTGCATTATATGATTCGTCTTTTTTTCCTTGCCAATCGTCGAGGTCTCAGATGAGCCATAGTTGTGTCCAGGATACATTGTCAGGTCGTCATCCAGGAAATACAGAACGTCAAAGAGGCTGTGATAGAGCTCTCTTGCGCTTCCGCCGGGAAGATCAACACGTCCGCAGTTTCCCACAAATAACGTATCGCCGGAGAAGATCTTTGCATCGCCAACCAGGCACATGCTGTCTTTAGAATGTCCCGGGGTGTGAATGACTTTTAACTTTGAATTTCCAAATTCGATAAGATCGCCATCCCTGACAGAGATGTCGTGCTTTAACTCAGATGATTCGTGCTGTATGATTGGTGCTCCGGTAGATTCGGCCATGGCCTCATTTCCCAGCGTATGATCATAGTGATGGTGGGTATTGACAATATACTTGACTTTCAAGCCGTTTTTCTTGATTGCCAATTCTAGTTGGGCCAGTTCCCATGACGGATCAATGATGATTGCCTCATTTGTGTCCTCGTCTTCTACAATGTAGGTGAAGTTCTGCATACCTCCGACCTGCAGCTGATGCACAATCATAGGATTCCCTCTTCGGCTTCCGGCGGAATCCCGATTTTCTCGGCAAATAACTTGCCGGTCAAATCCTTTCTTTTTGGAATCCCTTGCTTCATTTTATGAAAAGTTACCGTCAAATCGCACTTTGCAACAACGTTTGCAGTTTCTCCGGTTTGGGGATCCAGGCCGGACGGAACGTCGACTGCAAATTTGAAACAGTCTGCCTTGTTGATGTAGTTGATTGCAGAGGCATACGGTTCGCGGATTTGGCCAGAAATTCCGGTTCCCAAAATCGCATCAATTATCACATCAGGGGCAGAGTCAAGCTTGATTTCGTCTCCAGCAAGCAGGGTGACAGAGGGCATCTTCTCAAGAATGCTCCAATTCCAGCTGCTCTCCTCGGTTTTGATCTTCTCAGCAGGACCAAGTAGCTTTACAGTCACGCTGGCGCCGTAGCCAGAAAGATGTCTGGCCATGACTAGTCCGTCCCCGCCGTTGTTTCCCATACCGGCAAGAATCAGAATTTTTTTGGATGCAACATCTCCAAACCCCTCTATTAACCGCCTTGCAGCAGCCGCTCCTGCATTTTCCATCATGAATTTTTTCAAAAATCCCATGCCATGGCCCTTGTTTTCAATATTGTACATTTGATCCACGGTAATTTCCATGATTAGAAAAAAACCACATCCAAGATAAGAGCTTTGGGGATCATGAGTTTCATCCAAGCCGATTTTTTGTTCAAAGCGATGAAATGGCAAGGGATTTTGCGCCTCAAGTAGGAAAATGTGGCAAACGGCTTTATCCTAGTTTAGGATCATTTGCAGTTATGGCATTAAGGAACGTCAAGGCCTCGTTAGGCAAGATTGCAATATCTTTGGGCAGAGTCCAGGATGCCAGGGAATTTTTGTTAAAGAACACACGAGAAGTGGTTGTTTTATGCAGCAGATCAATTATTGCAGTTCACAGGGGAGACGTCAAAGCCGCAAAGGCAGACTTGAAGCAAGCAGAATCACTATTAAAAGAATACAGGAGAAAGGCAACGGGGGATTTGCAAAGACACCTTGCAGTTTCTGAGCAGGAATTTGTAGAGGCTGCAGCATTAATTGCAATAGTTGAGAAAAAAGAGATTCCGACAGACAGGAAATTGGCAGTAATGCCGGACTCGTATGTTCTGGGATTACTTGATTGCGTCGGAGAACTAAAGAGAATGGTGTTTGATAAAATCAGAATCGGGGAAACTGACGAGGCGGCAAGGGTTTTTGACATAATGGAGAGTTTGTATCTGAGTCTTTACACGTTTTCAACGTATGACAAAGTTGTAAAAGAGGCAAGAAGAAAAATCGACGTAAACAGAATCTTGGTCGATGACGTAAGATCTGCAATAACTGAAGAAAAGAGAAGATCTGATTTGATCAAGACCCTGCAAAATCTAAAGAGATGATTTTCAAGACTGTGTATGCGGGCGATGGGATTTGAACCCACGAACTCCTGAGAGACTAGCCCCTCAAGCTAGCGCCTTTGGCCAGGCTGGGCGACGCCCGCAACAAGATTTTCTTGCATGGTTTTTATAATCCTTGGTTAGTTCTCCGATTGTATGCTAATTCCTGTCAGATGTTTTACCTGTGGAAAGATGATTGCCGATAAATTTGATGACTATCAAAACAGAATCAAGGTAGGAGAGGATCCGGCAAAAATTCTTGATTCGTCAGGAACAGAAAGGTATTGCTGCAGAAGAATGCTGCTGACAACCGTTGAAACAATTCAGCAGGTAATTCCGTTCTATGAGGCAATTCAGAGAAGAAAGCAAGAAGTCCAGTCTGAGTTAGAGTAATTTGGCCAGGATTACTTCAATTGAAGGACGCATCATATACAACAGTCGGGGAGGCAAAACAGTCGAGGTTGATGTCACCTCAGATAACAATTTTTTGGGAAGAGTATGCGCCCCGTCAGGGGCA
The DNA here is from genome assembly GCA_965214775.1 of Candidatus Nitrosopumilus sp. Classification (GTDB taxonomy): domain Archaea; phylum Thermoproteota; class Nitrososphaeria; order Nitrososphaerales; family Nitrosopumilaceae; genus Nitrosopumilus. The sequence goes on from OZ243974.1 coordinate 1,754,758, forward strand.
AGTGTCGGAAAACACGAGGCGGCAAGCTTTCTGAACGGAAAGCCAGAAGACAGCATCAGAGTCCTGAATGAAAATTCTGGGAAATTTATCGGTCTTGAATCATCAGATTTGAAACAAATCCACGACACGCTAAAAAAAGTAGACAGGACGGAAAATTATTCAGGGGTGGGAGGGGCACTAGCTTTTGCGGTAACTATTGCCTCGATGGAATCTGCGGCAAGGGCGTCAAACCAGCAGCTGTTTGAATTGTTATCATCAGAGTCATCATTCAAATTTCCGTTTCCCTTGGGAAACATTCTGGGGGGAGGAGCACATGCAGGCCCCGGGACTCCAGACATACAGGAAATTCTGATTTGTGCGACAGGCTCAAGGGATATCGAGGATGCAATTAAAACAAATCTTAAAGTACACAAGGAATTGCAGAAAATTTTGCTAAAAGAGGATCCCAGTTTCACCAATGGAAGAGGAGACGAGGGAGGATGGGCTCCAAAATTGAATAATCAAGAGGCTTTGGAGGCTTCTGCAAAGGCATGTGAGAATTTAGGGTATACCTTGGGAAAGGAGGTCTCGCTGGGTGTGGATTTTGCATCATCGACGCAATGGAATGAGGAAAAGCAAAAGTATGTTTACAGCAGGGCAGGATTTGAAAATTCAGCCGGAGAACAGATTGATTTTGCCGCAGATATCATTGACAGGTTCAAATTAATTTATGCCGAAGATGCAGTCCACGAGGAGGCATTTGATGACATGTCAGAACTAACGGCAAGGTTTCCAGATACGCTGGTAACCGGGGACGATCTTACGGTAACAAACAAGAATATTCTTGCAAGGGCTATTGAAAAGAGATCGTGCAATGCCGCAATTCTCAAGGTAAACCAGGCCGGAAGCCTTTATGACGCACTAGAGTTTGCAGATTTGGCAAGCCATAACAATATCAGGCTAATCACGTCACACCGATCAGGCGAATCAACGGATTCACAGATTTCACACATAGGTATTGCTACAAAGTCCAAAATGCTCAAGGCAGGCGTTGTCGGGGGGGAAAGAGTGGCAAAACTCAACGAATTGTTGCGCCTATCAGAGCATGATTTAATATGCGGTATGGCAGAGATTTAAAATCGGCATGAGCCAGCAAGCAGAGACAACTGACATCAAAAAGAAGATCTTTACTACGGGAATCAGGGTAGGGACCTCAGTAAAAACCAAGTTCATGGAACCGTTCATCACAAAAGACAGGCCAGAAGGACTGTACACGCTTGACTTGGACATTACATTAGAGAAGATTCAGACCGCCGCAAAATTTATCAACAGACTAGGCCCTGACAGTCTGATTGTCTGTTCTGGAAGGCAGTATGCAGAGACGCCTATTGAAAAATTCTGCAAGGTCTTAGGCTCAAAGAAGCTGCTTGGAAGATTCATGCCGGGAACACTGACCAACCCGTCACTGCCGTACTATATTGAACCAAAGCTGGTTTTAATTTCAGATCCCCAGATAGACGAGCAGGCAGTTACTGAGGCGACCAATGCAGGAATCCCGATAATAGGAATTGCAAATACGGACAATATTACATCCAAGCTGGATGTCGTCATCCCGGCAAACAACAGAGGCAGAAAGGCTCTTGCGACAGTCTACTGGCTGCTGGTGCGTCAAATTCTCATTGAAATGGGGGAATTAAAAGAGGACGAGCCGATGGAATATGAGATTGATGATTTTGAAACAAAGATTACCGAAGAGGAAATCGAATAGCTGGTCAGTTTTCATTCCAGAGCATCATACTTGATATCTAAAGCATCAGCTCCGGGCAAGGTAATTCTTTTTGGAGAACACTTTGTCGTACACGGAGTCAAGGCCATTCTTTGTGCAATAGACAGGCGGGTATCTGTTACGGCTGAAACGACTGACGAAGACAAGATAGTCATCGAGTCAGATGTCGGGGATCTAAGGCTGGACAAAGGCAGAAACATTGACGAGATCAACTCGCCCCTCAAACCGTTCTATTTTCTTGCAGACAAACTGCTAAAAGAACAGCCAGATGCGGTTGCGGCGGGAATCAGGATTTCGGTAGAATCAGAGATACCCCCGGGCGTTGGCCTGGGATCGTCATCGGCCTGCTGTGTGGCAGGGGCAGGGGCAATTTCAGGGCTGTTTTCAAAGAAAACAAGGGGCGAGATTTTAGAGATGGCAATTGATGCCGAAAGGACCGTTTTTAGAAACACGTCTGGTGCAGACTGCACGGTTTCTGCACACGGAGGAATCATGGTTTACGACAAGACGGGCTTTACAAGGATAGTATATGAGCCTGATTTCCAGCTTGTAATAACAAATTCCAACATTGAGCATTCAACAGAAAAGGTTGTAGAAAAAGTGCAAAAATTCAAAGACCGAAATGAAAAAGAGTTTGCAGAGTTGTGCTCAAAAGAATCAGAGCTGGTCGAGGATGTTTTAAGGATATTCAAGCAAGAAGATGAGATTGCAAGGCTGGGCGAAAAGGCCGTTGAGAACCAAAAGTTCCTGGAGGCGATAGGAGTTTCAAATCATACGCTAAGAAGAATGGTGGAAATTGGCAACAAGACATCGTTTGGATCCAAGATTACCGGCGCAGGCGGGGGCGGATGTATTTTCTCCCTGACTAACGAGAAAAACGCAGAAGAGACTCTGAACGGGTTTAAGAGTAAAGATTACGAGTGTTTTTCAGTAAAAATTGACGCAGAGGGATTGTTGCACGCATCCGTAGTCAATTCATAAAAAACGAACAATTTTGAGAGCTGCTTTTGATCCAAAGATCTAGGATCAGGCAAACCATCGCACATGCATGGGAAAACAGACAGAATTCGCGGTAATAGGTTGGCCCCTGCCTAGGCAGCAATCAGACATGAACTGCCTGCAGTTGTGATTTTCATGCCTGAACAGACGGGGTGTGTGAGGTCACCTATTCCCCCACATTAGGCCAAATATTGATGACGATGCCGATCCTTATACCATGATCGCGTATACTAGACATTATGAAAGGTCAACCTTCCACATTCTGCGAGATCGAGGCATCTATAGCATCGTCGACGGAGAAGATACGGAGTCTGGAAAAGGGAATCAAGGAACGTGACAACGTCATCAAGGAACAGGGCAATGTCATCAAGGAACGTGACACGACCATTGAGAAACTAAACAATATAATCAAGGATCAGGGCGACAGGCTCCGATACTACGAGAACGAGAACTCGCCCCCGTCGGCAGACTCGCTTGCGTGGAAGGAGCAAAAGGCACAGAGGAAAAAGGAGAGGGCCCGATCCGATGCTGCAGCCGGGAATGACGGCGCTAGGAATAACAGGAAAAAGCCCGGCGGCCAAAAGGGCCACAAGGGCGTATCGCGCGTCCACCGGCCCACCCGGGTACAAAGGCACTACTTTCCGGGCGGACAGGGTAAGAGTTTACCCCTCAGGCAGCACTACTGGCCGGAGCCTTCATGGTCACGCCTGCCACGCCGTATCTCAGGTGAGGGATAAACTCGTACGACAGGGATCGTCGCGTGTTGGCTAGACTGAGGCGCGAGGGCTGGTCCGTGCTGCGCTTTTGGGAGCATGACATCATGGGCAATCCTGACAGTAAGAGATCACCCCCTCCAGAAAGTACGACGTGGTAGGCACGGTGATCAAGGCTCCGACCAGCAGAGTCGCCTGAGGGGTAAACTCTTACCGGACAGGCGCCAGAGTGCTGGTGCGGCACCACCACGAAGATCATGAACAGGCCGCAGACACGCGACATGATTGGATTTGAGATCAAGGCGATTGAGACTCGCCACGAGTCGCAGAGGGCAGTATGCCCAAAGTGCGGCACGTATCATATTGCCCCCAACGGCCTGCCCCGATGCGGCAACTACGACACGAGCGTGGTCACAGCCGTCACCAAGCTGCGCAGCGAGGGCGTTCCATACAGCAGGATCCCAGGCATCCTGTCAGATATCACGGGCGTGGACATGTCAAAGTCAACTGCAATCAACAACGTGGGGCGCGTCTGCGAGGCCGCAAAGGCGCCTGCCGAGGCCATCGCAAAGGAGGTAAAGATCTCAAAGACCGTCTGCATAGACGAGACGGGGATCAACCTGGCAGGCAAGACGGGATGGGTGTGGACCATACTGTCAGCAGCAGGCATACTCATGATATACAACAATACAAGGAAGGCCCTGGTTCTGGACCAGTACATGAGCGGGTACAAGGGCGTCGTCACATCAGACGGATATCCCGCATACAAGAGGTTCGATCCGGGAGGAAGGCACCAGCGGTGCTGGGCGCACGAGCTGCGATCCCTCCTGTATGGTTCGCAGAAAAAGGACGCCCTGCTGTTTGCAGGGATCCTGTACCGGCAGGGGCAGCAGCTGTTCGGAGACGCCAAGACGTGTCTAGAAGGGTGGGACAAGCTGTCCCCCGAGGATCTCCTGGATCTTGAAGAGAGGACGGGGATAAGGGCCGCCGACGGGCTGATGGGCCGGCACTCGCCGGAGCTGCGCCGGCGGTTTGAGACCAGGATGCGCAACGTCCTGTTCGGATACAGGGATACGCAGGACGAATCGTTGAAAGCTCTTGTCAGGCGGATGTACAATGCCCTGCCTGGCCTGTTTGCATTCCTGGAATACGAGGACGTCGAGCCCACCAACAATTCTGCAGAGCGGGCGCTGCGCCCCGTCGTATTGCAGGAGAAGATAAGCGGCCAGATCAAGGGCGGCCTAGTCTGGATGGACAGGTACGGATGGCTCAATACATGCACCTCGACGTGGAAACTGCAGGGCAAGTCCATCATGGTTGAGGTAGCCAAAATAATTCAGGGGTAGGTGACCTCATACATGGAGCACATCAACGGTGGCACCGACACCGGCGGGGGAGGGAGGCCTGTCAGCAGGGTCTGGGCGTGTGTGTTCTCAGTCACCATATTTGCGGTGTTGTGGACCGGCAAGATGAAAAAGACGAGAAGATGGGCGGCACTCTTTGTGGTGCTTGTACTGGTCTTCTCGACAGACGAGATGCTCTACCAGCTTGACGGTTCCACGACCTGAGAGTTGATTCGAAATTAGCAAATTTTGATCAAATGGGCACATATTGTACACCAACCCGATCCAAATGCAGGCAAAATGTACATAATTCATGAAGTTGTTTGATAAATTATCAAAAAACCCCCGGACATTCAGGATGTTTGCCGGCATGACTGCCCCCGAATTTGATTTGTTGTATGCAAAGGTGGCAAAAAAACACCCAAAGATGGACAGAAAGAGGCTGCTTTCTGCCAAAAAAGACCGCAAGCGTGACATCGGTGCAGGACGCCCGACTGCCCTGAACCTAAAGGAGAGTCTTCTGCTGTCCCTGTTCTACTACAGGACGTACGTCACGCAGGACGTGGCATCTGCCATGTTCGGCATTGGACAGGCATCAGTCTCGCGCACAATTGACAGGATTGCGCCGGTTCTCAAGCAGTGCCTGTCGATCCCCGAAAAGATCTATTCGGGCACCAAGAGAATATCCTCAGTAGAGGAGCTAATGGACGTACTTCCAGAACTTGTCTGCCTGACAGATGCCTCAGAGCAAAAGATATGCAGGCCCAAGAGAAAGGACATGGAGAGATCGCACTATTCAGGCAAGGCAGGCACGCACACAGTCAAGGTCCAGTATACCACCAACATTCACGGACTCATAGTGCACAAGACGCCCCACTCTCCGGGACGCGTAAATGACATCACAATGTACCAGATGAGGCATCCCACGTTCCGGTACGACCAAAGAAAGGAGAAAGAGAAAGAGAAAAAGTGTCCCGGCGGCGGCGGGGATGGTGATGCGCCGCAACAACAACAAAAGAGCACAAAGCTGCGTCACTACATGGACCGCGGATACCAGGGAGCACAGTCAGTGGATGCAGGCACGGACGTCATACTCCCAATCAAGAAAAAACCGGGCGGCAAGCTCACTGATGCGGAAAAAGAGTACAATATCACGCACTCAAAGATACGCGTGTACGTGGAGAACACCATACGCAGGGTCAAAACATACAGAATAATGGGCGACCGGTACCGAAACCCACTCAAAAAGTACGACCTTGCCAACAGTATCGTGTGCGGACTGGTCAACGATAGGGCGTTGGCCAGAATCGCTGCTGCGGCCTGAGTGGCGGCAGCAGAACGGCTGCGGACGGGGCACTCGATTTCTAATTTCGGATCACCTCTCTGGTGGGATCTGGTGGGGTATGATGTCCCAAACCCACAAATCGAGGATCTCGTAGGTACGGCAATGCAGAGCGGCGCTCCAGATACTACTGATGCCATCGCAGACGGCACGGTACGCGCCGCATCCGTGGTGCTGACGCTGCTGTGGGACTGGGCTGTGCCCGTCGGCCCCGTGTTTGCCATGATATACTGCATGTTCAGGTGGACTACCAAGTACAACCTTGAGAACTTTGGATGCAGGTCAAAGAGGGAATGGAAGCGCAGGGATCCTGCGCAGAGAAACGTTGAGGAAGAGGTGGCCGATGCAGGCCGGAGGGTGGCGGCGGGCTTTGGGAATCTCGGCAAAAGGGCTGTGGAGAGGGTGCCGTCCGGGAAGATGAGGGGCTACGGCGCGTCTGCGGCAGACAAGGCGACATGGCTCTCATAGAAGATGCGAGAACCAAACCACGACAGGGCAATAAGGGTGATCGAGAAATATCACGACCTGATGTTGCGTGGAATAATCTCAAGATCCGACTTTGAAATGAAAAAGGACGCGCTGCTGGGCCTCGAAAAGTAGCCGGCCACGATCCTAAAAACTGTCATTTGACAAGCATCATCCTTATTGATATTGCATCCTGTTTCAGGATGCCTGCATTTGAAACAGTCTTCCTAGAAGTAATCCCGAAAACGACCTTGGATTTGAAATAAATCAAGTTATGGTGCATGGTATATGGCCGTCGACGGTTTATGCAAAACAGAGTACTAAAATATGGAATATGGTACAGAATGCTGAATGGTCAGACTGGATCTTACGCACCCTGGCACGGGCAGTCCAGGCAATCATCCCCGTCAATGTGACATTGACGATGCAGTGGGAGCAGCAGACGGAGGAGGAAGAGTCAGATTTGGCGGCGGCAGCTTTACAATTGAAGAAAAGAATCCACGCATGATAATACTGCCAATGGACGACGTCCGGAGACTTGGCGAAGCGCTGTCTGAGGTGCACGCGCAGAAGGACAAGGCATGGCGGCAATAGACAGGCTTGCGACACTCTGGAGTGCGGCCATAGTGGCAGTAGCAGTAGGCGTTACGCTTGCAATGTCATCTGCCGGGCCCGAGCCGGCCGGCACGGTTACGGATCCCCCTGCGCCGTCTGCTCTGTGTGAATCTCACGGATATGAATGGAATGATGAGTATGATTATTGTGATATGCGGGGCCCTCATGTGGTTGCTAAAATATGCCGTGATCGTGGCATAGATCAACAAGATTGTGGTGACTATATCATTGAACTTGATAGGCATGGTGATTTATGCCGTGAGTGGGGAGGTAATCCAAGTTCCTGTGATCCAGAAGCTGGGTGGAATGCGGACCGTTCGTTCCGGGAAGATATATGCAGGGTAGTTTGCGGGTTTTAGACATGCTCAAAATTGCGCCTCTCCTTGCATTGATTGTGTTTCTGCCCGCCGTGGCGGCGGCCTCAACGCATTCCGATGAGTCTCAAACCGACGATCTGGCCGACGCACACGACAAAATCACGCGATATATGCAAGCGCAAAGCGACGCAATCATAACTCATTCATCACAGCAACGACAGCAGCCCGACATAGCAGACGAACTGCCGGTATTCATGTCGTTTGTAAACCAGACATCCAACGAGTTGGTGGTCGGCCTAGATCTAAATGCCACCGGGACGGCAGAGCAATACCTGGAAAGGATACGGCAAATTACAAACGGTTCTGCCGTTCCGGTACGACTCGTCTCAGGCCACTTTGTCGAGGAGTCATGCGATGCAGTCAATGACAGGTGCGATCCACTGATCGGGGGGATAGAGATCAGCACCTTTGGCGGTATTGGGGTGCTTACACTTCCTGTAATTAACAACAACAACGAACGCGGTTTTGTAATGTCGGGCCATGTTGCAGGCCCTGCACAATCCGACAGGAAGATATGGCAGCCAAAGGAAACGAATCCTATACGTATTGAAGTGGGTGTTGTGGCAACAAATCCATTAAACCCTCGCAGTAGCGACTCTGCGTTTGTCCGTACGCTTGACAGCATTGCGTTGGAGCAAAAGATCTTTAACCCCGACGGCGATCCGTATGACGTGGTAGGGACAAAGATTTCTGAGGTTCATGACATTGTGTACATGGCAGGGATAATAAACAAGACCATTGGAAGTAAAAACTACACGACCACTTCCGGCGGGGTGCTTTCAACCGGGGTCACGATAGACAGTCCAATGTACGGGACGCTTACCGACCAAAACACGGCTGGATACATGTCAGCAAGCGGTGACAACGGGGCCCCCGTCTACTCCCTCGATTCCGGAAACGGCGTGCTGCTTCACGGCATCCATGTGGGAAAGTCATGTTTCTCTGACTTTCCGCCGACGATCAATTCAGCATACTGCAAATACCTCTTTCCCGTATACTCGCCCTGGGAGCATGTCCGGTCCGAGCTGAACCTGAAGCCTGTCACGGGAAGCCTGGAGGCACCTACGTCCCTCTCCGAGCCCTTTGACGACCTTGACGTGTGGACCGAGGAGGGCGAAACCGGCTGGAGTACGGGATCTCCCGACGAGGGAGGTCACCCGCCGGGCCACCCTGCGGCGACCAACACGGTGGCCGAGGCAGACGACTGCGACTCTGAATGCAGGCTGGTCCTCTCCTACGGGTTGGATCTTACGGGATACGACTCGGCTGCCATGACACTTTACAGGTATGTAGATGACGACCTTGATGGCGGGGAGTACCTGAGGGTGGACGTCTCAGAGGACGGCGGGGCAAGCTGGATCAACGCGTATGACTGGCAGGGGAACCGGGACGATGATGATACGTGGACCAAGCACACGCTGGATCTGGCAGACCATCTGGACTCGGACAACTTCAAGATCAGACTGGCAGCAAGGGCCTCCTCGTCATCGGAGTATGTGATGGTCGATACCATAATCATAGAAGGCCAGCAGAAGGCCGTCCCGGCGCACCTGGCATTTGAAAACAACCTGTCTGACTCTGGCACCGGGGGACACGACGGCACCGTGCGCTCGGGCTCGGTATCATACGGGGCCGGCGCCGTAGGGCAGGCCGTGACACTGAACAACGACCACCTGACACTTGCAGGCGAGTCCAACTTTGATTACGATACGGACGACGCATTCAGCATCGCCTTTTGGATAAAGAAACAGTCGGTGCCCACGGCAACCGAGTCGCTGGTATCAAAGTCCGAACGCTTTTGGAGGCAGGGAATAGACGTGTGGATGAACCACAACGCCGGCGGCAAGGCCTCCTTCCGGCTGTCTGACGGCTCCGCATACATCAGTAGTTCCCAGATGTACTTTTGAAGGCACGATAATTACGTAATTTGCCGAGATTTTTTGACCATTACGATCTTAGATCAGAAGGTGTGTCAAACATCATCATGATGATACCAACACAAAACGATGTGTTTGCACACCAGTATGACATAGCATCACGACAGTTTAAAACATTGCGACGGCGGTTCCACAAGCTCGAAATGGCAGTCTCAAAGAGTCACAACGCGGTGTACGGCCATGCCGACGTACTGCGCGTGCTAAGCCTCATGTCTGATAGGAAGATGTTTTTCAGGTCTGCCGTGACGCATCTTCGCAGGAAGGCCTCAAAATACCGCAGGCAGCAGCAGCATGACGGCGGGACTGCTACTACTACTACTACTGCTGCTGCTACCTTCTCCAAGAAGGGCGGCGCATACAGCTCCCGTACGCCCCACCCGGAGTGGATCTTAAAGACCATCCGGAGCGTCAGCCCGGATCGGATGCAAAGGTGGTGCAACTCCATGCTACAGCACACGGTAAGAAACGGCCGCAGGTCCGGCATGTTACACAACACGGACGTAGTGGCAGTGGATGTCACCGACGTCGAATACTATGGCAAGGGCCTAAAGGACGTCGCCAGAAAGTCAAAGCCCAAGAACGGCACGTCTACTTTTCTCTCGCACATTACCGTGCACGGAGTAGGATCAGATGACGGCTCAGACCTCGTGCTTTCCTCGCTGCAGCTTCCAAAAGATGCAAAACTGGCCGATTTCGTGCCTAAAATGATCCGCAAAGCGTCCAGATCAGGGACGAAGATCAGGATGTTCCTGTATGACCGGGGATTCTTTAATGTCAACTGCATGGTGGCTGCAGGCAAAAGCCAGGGCTTCTACGTCATGCCTGCCGCCAAGAACAAGAGGATAAAGGCGGCAATAGAGGAGCACCACCATAAAAAGCGCGACGCGATATCTGACTATACCATGACTAACAAGGAGGGCAAAAACGTCACGTTCAGGCTGGTCATTGTAAAAAAGGAGGAGGAAGACGAAAATGAAAATGAAAATGAAAACAATGACACAGCAAAAGAGGAATGCACAGAAAAAAAGAAGGAAAAGAAAAAAGAAACGGCAGACGAATACCTGGTCTTTGCCACCAACATGCCTGCCAAAAGCGTAGAGGACGTCATAGCTCAGATACCAGAAGAGTACCGCATGCGGTGGGGAATCGAGACCGGGTTCAGGGTGATCAAGGGAGTAATGGGCAAGACATGCAGTAATTCGCCGGTCGTCAGGATGTTGTTATTCTACATGCCCCTCATACTGTACAATCTCTGGAGGACTGCCATATTCATTGATGTGGAATCCAAGTGGGACGGATTTGCGGGAGGCAAGGATTTTACCATGATGTTGTTTGCCGCGTGCATTACAGATGCAGCTGACTCGTTTGTAAACGATCGCGGAAAGTAGTAGTAGTAGCGGCGGCAGTGGTGCCGTGTCAGGAGGCAGTCTGCAAAAGTACACCTAGGAACTACTGACATGGAGGTGCGCACGCCCGGCCCCGTGACGGACGGCGCGTGGCACCATGTGGCGTTCGTTTATGACGGCAGCGGAACCCGAGACGGCATGTCTGCATATGTGGACGGACGGCCCGTCACCGAAATCGCCGAAGGCGCCGCATCTCTGTCCGGCTCGCTGCTCAACGACCACCCGGTCGGGATAGGCGCCAGCAGCACCGGCAGGGACAAGGCGTCCGGTACCTCCCTTGACGAGCTGCACGTCCGGCCCGGACAGATGACGGCATCGGAGGTTGCGGCACTGTACGCGCGAGGTTCTGCCTAGCAGAGAGATGATCTGAAATTAGAAACCATGAAAATTTTTCGAATAATTTCACAGATAATCTGTATTTTGTTGGTGTTTTGAGCTGATTTATGCAGATTCGTTCACAGATAATCAGAGTTTGCTAATTTCGAATCAACTCTCTGTCGCAAAAGACGGCAACCTTACCAAACTTGGCGCGCAACGCCTCCAGACATTCCATAAACTGCACCGACGTAAAGGATCCCGTAAACGTCCTGAACAGCCTTCTGCCGTCTTCTGCGATGCTTCCAAGCACGGCCACCTTTGTGTGGTCTCCAGAGTACGATGCCACGCTTCTGGTGCCTATCGGACCCCACACGTATCTGTCATATATGCCCTGCACGAAGAACGCCTCATCAGATGACACCAGTGTAAAACCGTCGTTTTTCAGGCACGGAATCCGCACGTCTTCAAGGTATCGCTGCCACGAGTATGCCGAGCTTGGGGTGGCATGGTTGACATGTATGTTTTGCACCTTGCGGCGCGACAGGCCGTGCTGGCGCATCATTCTCCGGACATGTTCTATACGGTATTGTATCCCGGTGGCAGTCCTTATGTCATTGTGCATCGTCATGACATCGGTATTTTTGCATGCGGTGGACAGGCCCATTATGGCTGCAATACTTTTCCTGTCCACCCTTGGTCTGCATCCGGAACGGGGAAGATCCAGGAGGCAGTCCATGCCGTCCTCCGAAAACCTCGCCAGCCAGTTGCGCACGGAATTCTCACTGCACTGGATCACCCTTCTTGCAGTCTCGGGCACGCCCATGTCGTCTTCTAGCACAAACATCAGCGCCATGATCTTCTTGTAGACTTTGGCATCCTTTTCTTTGCGCATGGCCTCTTACAGGCTTCTGTCTGTTTCTTTTGCCATGCCCACTGCGCCAGTTACGTGATCATTATACTCTTCGAATGATCCTGTTTTGGCTCAAAAACTTATGCTCGTTACTATATACCCCCGCTATATTTCATGCCGTATCTGACTTTGCAGTCCCTTTCTTCGATTTGATTCATCATGACCTGCAGCCTGACTTCATACCGGGATGTCCCGCACTGCAGGCAGCCTCCAGGTGCCCCGTCCAGATTTAAAAATTTCATTTCAAAATTCCAATTTCATTTCAAATTTCAATTCATCATACAATTTGATTCAGAGGCCCCCGCATTTCTAACTTTTATTGAAGATTCCAATTTCAATTTTCATATCTGTCGATTCCGGGCAGGAAATTTGACGTTTCAGGCCTGCCTAATCCTGTCTTGTTTTGACTTCATGCCAGCTTAGTCTTGATATCAGACTGTGACTTTGTCCTGCTGCCTTTCCGTACCTGGATGCTTTTTCCGGAGGTTTTGAGTTTTTTGCCAGACGGTGCATGCGCCTTCAAAAGTTATAGTCCTGGATTTTTCAGAACATAATTTCTGACTGGAGGCGCAGCGCCCCGTCTTTTTTCAATTTTGATTTGATTTGACTTGAAATTTTAATTTTAATTTCATTCCGCTGCAGGGCGCAGGCCCGCTCTGAATTTTGTTTTGAATTGGAATTGGAATTTTATGGAATTGGAATTTGCCTGGAATTTGTATGGGTGGAGGCATGGCAGCGGTGCGTCCTGTGTGTTTCTGGCCCGGTGACGCATGGTGGCATGATTTCTGATTTTACGGGTTTTGAATTTTATGGGGCGGGTTTGGGTGATGTGTGCATGGCGCGGTTTGTAGACTCTGTCGGAGAAAGGGGGGGTTGGCGCCGCTGGAAGGGGCGTTCGGCATCCCGGTTGCCTGAGTCATGGCTTTGTGCCTTCCGGAATGAAGTGTGAATGGCATGATGATGGACGCGCCAGCAGGAGACACCATCCGGGGCCACATGTGACAGAATAGCCCCGGGGGTTGGCCAGTCACACTTAAACGGCCGTTTTCAACTACAATCCGATAATGAGTGGTGAAAAATACAGATTTATGATGGCAAATATCGCCTGGAATAATTCGGGTTGGCGCAAGATTGAGGGCCCCGATCCAAAGGCGACTCAAAAGTATCCTCAAGAACACCCAGCACATGAATCGCTGAACTTTGACTTTGGCAAAAAAGGAGTAGATGACGAAAAACATGTGTTTGGTTACGTGGAATGGACCAACACTCCAGTGAATCTAGAGAGGCCTGGATTCATCTTCTTTTTTACAAAAAATACCAAGAGCAAAGAAAACAAGATTGTTGGTGTTTACGGCGGTGCCGAAATCCTAAAGGATGCAAAGACAGTACCATGGGAGAAATTTGAAAATAGTCAGCTGGTTTCAAACATACGGGCCGAAAAAGCAAAATCTGTGCTGTTTGAGCCATATTTGGATGCAGACCGATACAAGGATAATACAGGCACAAGGCTGGTAGGCCAGGTCGGTTTTGGATATATTAAAACAAAAGAGATCGCCGAGGAAATAATAGCAGATTCAATTCGGGAGAGTCAAAGATCAGATTCAGGTAAAAGGAATCTTGGTAAACTGTTCAATATTTTTGAGGAGGTAACCGGCAAAAAGTGCGTCTGGATTCCAGCGGAAAAAGACAATGATCAAAAAGAGCAGAAAGAGCTTGAAGCCCGTAACCTGTCACAAAAACAAGCGTATGAGGAAGTAAAAAAACTGGAAAAGAGTAATTCGGAAATGGTTGAGTACAATGGCAAAAGATACAAAAGATACAATGCAATCATTGCCAGTTTGAAAGAATTACGCAATTACCAGTGTCAGATATGCCATATCAGAATCAAGAAAAAAGATGGCGGCCACTACATAGAGGAGGCGCACATCACCCCAAAGAGTGACGGAGGGAGCGATGAAATCTCCAACATCATGATCCTGTGCCCTAACCACCACAAGGAATTTGACTATGGAAGGGTTGAGAATATGGATCGTTCAGACAAACAGGTGCGGTTCAAAATGAACGGAAAGGAATACGAGGTTGATCTTGAGATAGATCACAAAAATTTGAAATGACATTGCACATGCGTCAAAATCTACAGCAGCATCCGTAGAATCATCGCCAGACCCAAAATGCGATAATCCGGCATCCAAGAAAAATCTAAATATTCGGCCGTATCATAACGGGTTATGAGGATGCCAAGTATGAAATACATAGACAATATGAGCAGTGATGACAGGAAAAAATACGCAGGTCACTGGATCGTGGTAATAGACGACAAGGTTGTACATCATGCCAAAAGGGGAAAGGACATACGTGAAATGGTGGCCATGCATGACGATCGAGGAGACATGCCGGTGGTACAATACATACCAGAGGGCAATCCCCCGTTTCTACTGTAAGGTGTCATGACCGTATTCAAATATCTTCCTAGGCCAATGGGCGGCGCCATGGCCTTTGCCCCGATGTTGGATGTGATGTTGCATCATGAAAGGAGCATACGTGAAAGGGCATACGTGGATTCAGGTGCAGTACCACCTATGTGCCAAGGCTGACAGCAGAACGTACAGGGCTGCTAGATGACAGCCCAGGCATGAGGGTCGACGCCGTCGGCGTATCTGGCACCATTGATGCAAGTGAACACAGCATCAGGTCGATCGCAATCATGCGTAACGGTAAGGTCTTTGACAGATTCGACGATTCAAGGATACTGGTGCCGTCTGACTATGACGCTGGTCCCAACTTTGTGATAATGGGCAGGGATCTTCTGTTCTCCAGGTATGATGTTACCTTTTCAGAAAGGCGAAGGAAACTTACACTGGAAAAATCGTGAGGCGCGTCTGGAAGGGTTCGGTCGATGGGTGATGTGCGGCAGCTGTGCTTTGTGCTTTCCCCTGCATGGGACTGACCTGCTCGGCGGGACATGGGTTCTTCACGATCAAAGAAGCTGTATTGGACAAGAGAAACATCAGTTCTTGGGTGTGGGCAGCACGGTAATACTTCCAGTATCCATCGCGTCTCCTATGGTCTGTCATCAGAGCCGCGCCCGTTCTGATCAACGGTGGAGAATCTAGAAAATTATAGCAACAGTCACAAGTAATTGAGGGCCTTGACCGGCGATCTGTAATGCACTTGTACAGGGGTTGTTTCCTAATTCGGCAATTTAGTCTAATTTTCTAGAGTCTACACTATATTGATCAGAACGGGCGTGGTTCTCTAATGACGGAACTGTATTATATGAAAATTATGTCGCACCATCACCAATGTCCTCCTCCATCCATCTTGGGTTGCTTTTCCTGATCGCTTCTGTGGCCTCCCTGTCGGAGAATGCCCGCAGCGGCGTCTCGTAGTTGTCGATGTCAAGCGACCAGTGCAGCCTGTCCTCGTTATAGTAGTCGATGTATGCAGACAGACTCTTGTGGTTCCATATCTCCTCCTCGATGCTCCTGTGGAATCTCTCCAGTTTGCCATTGGTCTGCGGGTGATACGGCCTGGAGTTTATCAGCCCGATTTCGCAGTTGAGCAGCTCCTCCTCAAAGGCAGTGGGCCTCCATCCGCTCTTGGGCGGACTCTTCTTCTTCTTCGGATCCGAGCGCGCCCCGCCTGTCGCAAAAGACGGCAGCCCTGCCGAACTTGGCGCGCAGCGCCTCCAGACATTCCATGAACTGCACCGACGTAAAGGATCCTGCAAGCGTCCTGAACAGCCTTCTGCCGTCCTCTGCGATGCTTCCAAACACGGCCACCTTTGTGTGGTCCCCCGAATACGATGCCACGCTTCTGGTGCCGACCGGACCCCATACGTGCCTGTCGTATGCGCCCTGCACAAAGAACGACTCGTCAGAGGATACCGGCGTAAAACCGTCGTCTTTCAGGCACGGAATCCGCACGTTTTCAAGATACCACTGCCACGAGTATACCGAGCTCGGGGCGGCATGGCTGGCATGTATATTTTGCACCTTGCGGCGCGACAGGCCGTGCCGGCGCATCAGCCTTCGGACATGTTCCATGCCGTATTCTGTCCCGGTGGCATCCCTTATGTCGTCGCGTACCGTCATGACGTCGGTACTTTTGCATGCAGTAGACAGATCCATTATGGCGGCAATACTTTCTCTGTCCGCCCTTGGCCTGCGTCCGGAACGGGGAAGATCCCGGAGACAGTCCATGCCGTCCTCCGAAAACCTCGCCAGCCAGTTGCGCACGGAATTCTCGCTGCACCGGACCCTTCTTGCAGTCTCGGGCACGCCCACGTCGTCCTCTAGCACAAACATCAGCGCCATGATCTTCTTGTAGACTTTGACATCCTTTTCCTTGCGCATGGCCTCTGACAGGCTTCTGTCTGTTTCTTTTGCCATACCTCTGCGCCGGTTAGGCGATCCATATACTTTTCGAATGATCCCGTTTTGGCTCAAAGACTTCTGATCATTGCTATAGGGACGGCCTCTCCGGCGGGGGAGCCTTCGATCTTTTGTCTGCCTTCCTTCATTGCCTCATCAAAGGCCCGCTCATACCGGTCAACGTCTGTGAAGTCCTTTTTTGACAGGCTCTTTCCACCGGGTGTCAGCACGACTTTGCCACCAAGGTCGTGGAACCGTATGTGCTCGCCTGGTCTCAAACCCAGGCTTTGTACCATCACGGACGGAACGACCACAAAAAATGAAGAGTTGTCCTTGATGCGGAGCCTTCGCTCATGTATCTTTTCCACGCCGTCAGCAAATGTTCAGTCTTCCCAGAAGTAACCCAGAAAACGGCTCCGGATTTGAAGCAAACCAAGTTATGACGCCTGCAGATTCACTTGCCGGTATCTGGACAGTCATGAATCGCGTACTTCTGGGAAGACTGAGGATACAGATAAGATTTCATATAGCGTCTATAAAGCCCAAAGTAGTCCTTTTTAACCACCCTCTTCAAATTAGTGCGACCTAACTTTCGTATAATAGATAAAAAAAATCAATAAACCAACAATTGCCCAAGGCCCAACGCGAAAAAAACCAGATGCCAGAAGTTTGTGCGCTGAGTTGACTGATTCTATTTTACACGCAGTCATTTTTCCAGTGTCGTCTTCAAACCAACATTCATCAGGATTGCCTGTATAGACAGGTTCAGACATAGAATATCTGTATTCATACCTAACCATACTAATTGAAATTAGAATAGCTATTGACAATAAAATTACAATGAAAAATTTTGACTTTTTATTCAAAGAAAAGTACAACGTAAAGTTCTCCATGAAATCAGACGTGAACGGGAAATTTGGATGGATGTCTTGCGCCTAGAAAGTTGAGGGCCTGATGTTGTACAAAGAAAAAAGAGGGGGTTAGTATACATTATAATGCCAACCGGCAACATATGTATTCCACCACCAAGTGGGGGTCGTGTAACTACCAAGATCAGGGTTTGGCTCATTGGTATGGACAAGCGTGTGCCAGTTAGACATAGTTGGATGTTGCTGATCAGGGGAATAGATGAAGTGCTGATCCCTGAACTCTCCATCGTCACAAGTTGCATAACCAGTATAGTTTTTCTTGCCATAGTCTAATCCAACATTATCCCAGTCTGCATAAGGCCATTGCACTGAATAATATCCCATAGATTCCAAAGCATTTTGAATACTTTGTTTCGTATGGTGGTTATTTAGGCCAAAAGTGGCAGGATAGTGTGGATGTGCTGATTCGCCAAAAGTTATTCCACAGGCAGTAAGCGAGAAATAGCTACCTGAATATCTTGTGGCTGTGTTTACTTCAAATAGATGCCTGAATTTACCATTTTCCATGCTGCTTATATGCTCCCTGATTTCTGTTTCAGAGGGATTCTCATTCAATGTTAAATCCATCAATTCATTTTGTAGATTTGCAAATTCTTCTACCATAATTATCTGATTTTGATTTAACCCATCTTCAATCATAGATGGTACATCAAGAATCATATGTTGAGTTTCGTTTTCATATGTGATATTATGCTGTGCAATTGCAAACGTTCTATCAATGAAATTTCTATCATAGTATGTATTTTTTGCTTGTGCTTCATCCATCATGCCAAATGGCAGGATCATTGCAGTAATCAAAGAAGCAAACAGGATTGTTTTCATCGTTTTTGTAGTCATTGACACATGGAGACCACGATGCCATATAACCAACACGGTTCATTTGTGTTCATTTGTGTTCACTTGTAATACAAAATAAATAGCCTTGATCCCAAAAAATGTAGATTGGCACCAAAACCGTATTCCAGAAAGGACAGCGGCGGCAACACGAAAAACTTTTCCCTGCGTGTTCCAGACGACGTGATGGCAGCCTTGGAGTCAGATGCCGCCCATCGGGGTATCTCTGTCAACTCCATGCTGAACAGTATCCTCAGGAGATACGCAAGATTTGACCGGCATGTGCAAAAACTCGGCATGATTACCGTTCCCAAGGAGACAATTCCGGCTCTTTTTTCCGATGGCGACGAAGGACGGATCCACACCTTGGTCGACGGCGTTTTCCCGATCTTCCGTCAGGCAGTGGTGTTCATCAAGGGCGGGTACGATCTCAAGCGCTGCATCGAAACGCTGGAGGAGTACATGCAGACGACGGGCATGGCCTCCAAGCACACAGTCGAGGGGCCAGTCCACTGCTTTACCATACAGCACGGCATGGGATCTGCCTGGTCGGTGTTCGTAAGGGTCATGCTGGGACGGCTGTTTGCAGAATTCATGCCTGACAAAAATGTGGATTATGACGTGCATGAGAGCACGGTATCGGTTAGAATTTCATTGGGTGCAGACTGGGACGAACACGATTACTAGCGAATTTCTCCGGTTACAAATCAATCATTAGACCTTATGCGTGATCGGCACAGATTAAAAAAACCAAGCAGCTTTTGCGTCATTTTTGGCAAATACGCACAAGGTCTATTGTCCTTTTGGTTTTGATTATCTACCCTCGTATCTGAATGAAAAATCATTTCAAGTTAAATTTTCTGGCTTGAGGCTATGGAAAAATAATCCTACAGAATCGCCTTGGCCCCGAGTAATCCTGTCATATTTTTTGATGATATTTTTGGATTCTATCTAGAGTGGCTTTTGAGATTTCAAGTTTTCATTATTTTTTCTGCCTGCCGGTGCCTTTACTACCATGCCTTCCACGTGATGTCTTCCGGAGGAGGCAGGACTCTTGTCGCGTATTGGTAGAATGCAATCCAAAACAATTTTAAGCCGACGCATCCGATGATACACTGAACAACTTGATGAGGCCCGAATTTGGCGGGGTTTCGTCGTTTGAGAGCCGTGGAACCTGCAAACGTCCGTGCCGCCGTGACACACCGGGAGGAATCGTCCAAAAACGTGACTAATTTGAGCCCTCTCAGGCGTGGATCCTTCATTTCGTGCCAGTCCACGTGCCACATTGCGTTGGAGTACTTGCGCTCATAGCGCAGCCATTTCTTTTGGCCCGACTTGGTATCTGATGCGGCAACGAGTCCCTGCTCCTTCATTATCCGATATACGCTGTTGTAGCTTATAATGTGACCTGCATCCTGCAGGCGCATGGCAGTGCGCATCACGCCCACGTGCTCTATACAGTGCATGTCCAAGACTGCCTGCACCTGGCCTGCCGCGGGCTGCGGTGCGGCCTTTCTTCCAGCCTTTTGTTGCACATGCATCTTTCCGGTCCGGCGGTACCTGGCGTAAATCCTCCTCACGTGCCGTGGCGTCACCTTCATGTCACGGGCCAGCGACGTGGCGCTCTTTCCGGCATTACGTCCCTTGACGATATACCTGATCTCTTTGTCCGACATCTTTCTTGTCATGTCTTTATCTGATCGGTACAGCCTGAAATAGTCAGCGATCGTACGCCTTATCTTAGGCGGACCTAATTTCTGTATAAGACAGTTACACTACCGGCCCACAAGGTTTAAAATGCAACGCATTCTATTAAGATTAGTTTCTGAGACTATGCTAGTTACACTAGCCTTTTTTTTAATTAAAAATAAGCTAACTGTCAACTAATTTTCTGATTTTGAGATCAACGCGATCCTTAGCTAAGTGTATATACAAGTATATACTACCATATACTACCATAGTTATGGTGATAGTCCACGAACCGATCAAGGTGGCAGAGCATCTTGACAAATACAGTGAATCGCGAGGCATGTCACACTCTGCGGCATTCTATGAATGGGTAACATTTGGGGATCACCTGATGCGCGAGCTGCAGGAAACCAAAAAGTACATCATAAGAAACCTGAGCTCCAATGGCCGCTTTGAGTTCAAGACGGCAGAGGATCAAAAACGCTATACGTACCTAGCTAACGTGGATCTGATCCTAAGCATGAACAAGCAGGATCCGCACGATACGCCGCCAGATCCGGGTGAAGTGGGCAGACTAACGCCGGATTTAAAGGGCAGGTTCAAGCGCCAGTGCATGAAGGTCAAAACAGACACCTGGAAGTACTGGATGGCCTGCGCCAAAAAGGAGGGTCTGTCTACCCGTGACTGGGTAATAAGAAGAATCTGGGTCTCCATGGCGGTATTGCATACTACTGACGAGCTGCGCCGCACGATCAGCAATGCAATACTCAATCAGACGATCCAAAAGGACATGGAAACATACACCGGTTTACAAGAGTTCGTAGACGCTGTTGACACGATAGCCTCCCGAGTGTGGGTTCCTGCCTTTGACAAATTCCAAAAGGCACAAGCCAGTTTTTTAAAAAATTTGAATAAAGATGGTCCGTTGGCTGAGATTCCAAACCGAGCCAACCGGAACCGTCCAAAGCAACTGCCAAAACCAAGAGGTTAAGGAGGTTACTAATGTCTATTATACGCCAGATTAATTCAAGGTTTCTTCGTTGGTGGCTAGGCGATGATCACATTTGTGATCTCACAGGTGAGAAACTCGGCTCTACACGTGGTGCAGAGACCAAAAACGGGGGGATGACGATTTACAGTATCAATAACCTACGTCTACTGTCAGGGCTGCAATAAGACATTTGCGGTCAGCTGCCGCCTGCCTTGTGGCGATCTGTTGCTAGACCGGCACAAGCGCCGGGGCTGCAAAGTCAACCTATACCAGGAGGTCTTTCCAGAACACATGTCGTGGGCCTGCCCAGACATCCGGCCACAGCTGCAAAGTCAACCTATACCAGGAGGTCTTTCCAGATGTCAAGTGAGCCGATCAGGAAAATCGCGATGGTGCGCTGCAACACCTGCGATGGTGACTATGCCAAAGACGAATGGTCCGAGGCCTACTCCAGCTGTAAAAACAAGGGGCATGATCTGCACCCCTACACGCGGAGGGTAAGGAGAGATGGGGGCTCGCAGTACTGCCAGACGTGCGGCACTTGGATCAATCTCGCTGATCCGTTTGATACCAAAAAGCACGACGGGCACGGTCTTGGGGTTCGTCCTTGCCCGCTACGATTCTCTAGCGGCAGAGAGCATTATTTTTTCCATATGTGATGGTCCTCGTCGTAGAATGCTGCCATGCTGCCAAGGCCGTCTTCGGCGAACCTCATGTCAGTCGCCGTACTTGGCGGTGTTCCTTCCACTCTGCAGCCCTTCTCTTGATGACCCGTTTTACGGGTTCTACTGCACGGGGTTCCAATTCGCTTATCTTGATGATCCCACGATCATGGTATATTGCAAGTTTTTCTGCGGCAGCGTATTCCGGTCGCCCTCCTTTCTTACCCATCCTGTGCCCGGACTTGCTAAACCTTCCGTAAACCTTCCGTAACGGCCCGGGCTCTGGAAGGCATTCCTGATTTTAGGTACGGATTATGCTCGATCGGGGTTTTCCGGGAATGCAAAATCCACACCTGAACTTCTAGCCCGAGCTGTTATCTGCGGCGGACATAATTTTCATATAATACAGGGCTGCATCCACTGTACGTAACAGGTTAACCCCTGCCTAGGCAGCAATCAGGCGCGAATCTGCCTGCAGTTGTGATTTTCATGCCTATCCTGCAAGGGACGCAACTCCAACTCTAGGCAGGGGCTAACCTGTTACCACTGTACAGTGACATCACTTACGTTCTACGGAGGAATAAATGAGATCGGCGGCACCAAGATACTCGTCGAGGACAAGGGGACCCGGGTGTTCCTTGACTTTGGGATGCAGATGGGCAAGGTAAACGAATACTTTGCAGAGTTTGCCAACCCCAGAAAGCTTGCAGGCATGGGGGATATGTTCGAGTTCAACCTGCTGCCAGACATCAAGGGGTAAGAGTTTACCCCTCAGGCTGTACTGCTGGCCGGAGCCTTCATGGTCACGCCTGCCACGTCGTATCTTGGGGGGTAAACTCTTACCATCAAGGGGATATACCGCAGGGACTATTCAAGGCACATGGGATACGGGGACCACAATCAGGAGACGTCGATAGACGGGGTCCTGTTGTCCCATGCCCACGTGGATCACTGCGCCTACATACACTACCTGAGACCGGAGATCCCCGTGTACTGCTCGGACGCAAGCAAGCTGATAATGCAGTGCTTCCAGGACACGGGAGGGGGCGAGGAGTACATCACGTACAAGGAGGACTTCAGGACGTACAAGAACCGCAATGGCGGGATAAGCAGAGCAAAGTCAGACAAGCATAGGGAGGAGGTCCCGAGAAACATCAAGACAATCGGCCCCTCAAGGCAGCTGAATCTGGACTCGATCTCAGTAGAGTCCATCCCGATCGATCACTCGCTGCCGGGCGTCTACGGGTTCATAATACACACGTCCGAAGGCAGTATCGGATATACGGCAGACATCAGGTTCCACGGGAGGCATCGAGAATACAGCCGGAAATTCGTGGCCAGGTGTGGTGCCGAGGATTTGGACTATCTATTGTGTGAAGGTACTAGGATAGACAAGAGTGACAGCAACACCGAGTCTGACGTAGAGAAGAGCGTGACTGACGTGATCAACCGGACCGAGGAGATGGTCGTCTGCACGTATCCTACGAGGGATCTGGACAGGATGCTGTCGTTCTACAATGCCGCCAAGGCAACGGGGCGCGACCTGGTGATAGACACAAAGCAGGCCTACCTGCTAAAGCTGTTCCAGACCTCAGACAAATGGAGGGGCGAGTATCCGTCACCGACGGATCCCAACATCAAGGTGTTCATGTCCAGAAAATCATGGGGACTGCTGGACAAGGACAGGAAAGTCTGGCCGGCAAACCAGATCCAGGCAGACTACAGGGGATGGGAGCGAGAGTTCTTGGACTATCCAAACTATGTGGATTACAGGGACGTCAGAAAGGATCAGAAAAAATTCATCTTTTACTGCTCGGACTTTCAGCTGCAGAACTTGATTGACGTGAGGCCAGAGGAGGGATCCGGATATGTCCGGTCGTCCACGGAGCCGTTCAACGACGAGATGAAGCTGGACCAGGATCGTGTCAAGCGCTGGCTGGTTCACTTTGGACTGCTCTCCGGAGACAAAAAGTGGACGACCGCCCACGTCTCGGGGCACGGCACCCTCGACCAGATCAAGCGCGTCATCGACGGCTCCTCGCCGGATAAGCTGATCCCGATACACACAGAGAAAGCCGACGAGTTCCACAAATTGCACGGCAATGTCAGACGGGTCAGCCTCGGCAAGAGACTCGAGATCGTTTGAGCAGAGGATTGGACAGTACGATTTGAGAGTTTACCGCTTGAGCAGCACTGCCGATCAGGGCCTTTATGATCATGCCCCCACGCCGCATCCCCGGGGTGGCAGACACTTACGGATCATCATGTCCAACTACTAAATATGACAGACGTGTACTGTCATGCATGGTGGCACTCCTCGTTTCGAAAAACGACATGAAGTCACCTGCAAATTCATGGGTCATGTCGTCCCGTCAGAGGACATCAAGAGGCTAAAACCCAGGGATGAGGAGATCGTGTCCGGTACGTGCAAGCGCTGCAACTTCGAGATCACGATACGCAGGGATCCAGAGGATGATGACCATTACCTAGTATCAGACGTAGTGTAGCATACTTGACGACACCAACATCTCGGGGCGGGAGACACGAGCAGGAACAGAGGAATTTCTAGTGTGAAACAAAAGTTCGTGAAGATCAAGACGTTACGGAGTGCTTCAGAACCCAGTCCAAATTTTCATGAACTTCTGTTTTTCACTATGGGATCTACAGGTTTTTCATCCACACTGTGGCAGCCTCACAATTATAGACCTTATGCGTATTTGCCAAAAAGGACATGAAAGCTGCCTGATTTTTCTGATTTGCACCGATTACGCATAAGGTCTACTAAACATGTTACATGCCTACAAGGCAGGCAACCCGAAATGGACGGGGGAGGACGCCGGCAATGCTGCGGCATAATTTCACTACACACGATTGGTTTTAAGGGATTGGATACTTTTTAATGAACCAAACAGTTTGAAACACCATCATGATTCTCATCAAGCTGGGCGGTTCGGTTATTACCAACAAAGAAAAGGCTCTGTCTCCCAGAAGAAAGGCCATTGAGAACATGGTCAAAAATCTCAAAAAAGTTGACGAGCCAATGACTGTTGTTCACGGGGGGGGATCATACGGCCATTACTGGTCAGTAAAATATGACATGCATACAAAAGAGAGAAAATACGATCTCAGAGGAGTGTCAATTGTCAAAAACTCGATGATAGAATTAAACAAAATAATTTTGGATTCAATGATCAAGAACAGGCTGTCGCCCTACTGCCTGCCGCCAACTGACTTTATGTCAGCAAACAAACCAATTGTAAAAAAGGTCAAGGAGATAGAAAAGATTGCAAAATCAGGCATGATCCCAGTCACTTTTGGCGATGTCTTGTGGTACGGCCAGAACAAAACATACGTTTTGTCAGGTGACAGAATCATGACGCACATTGCAAAAATTCTGAAACCAAGACTGACAATATTTGCGCTAAATGAGGACGGGTTATACTCTGATCTCAAATCAAAAAAACTGGTTGAAGAATTGCAGGCAGAAAGGCCCGTTATTTCTGAAAACAAGATGGACGTTACAGGCGGAATGACAAGAAAGGTCGAAGAGGCTACAAAGATTGCAAAAATGGGGCTGGAGGTAT
The DNA here is from genome assembly GCA_965214775.1 of Candidatus Nitrosopumilus sp. GTDB lineage: Archaea > Thermoproteota > Nitrososphaeria > Nitrososphaerales > Nitrosopumilaceae > Nitrosopumilus. The sequence continues at coordinate 1,780,010 of OZ243974.1, forward strand.
TTTTTGTAAACGGAAACAAGCCTCAACGAATTACAAAAGCGGTTAAAAAGAAGAGGTTCGAAGGGACACTGTTTAGAGGAAGATAAAATGACAGAGGAATTCGTGATTTTAGTAGATGGAAATGACAATCCAATCGGAAGAGAGGAAAAAGTAAGATGTCATCTGCCCAATGGCAAGCTTCATCGGGCATTTACTGTATTATTGCTTGACAGTGACGGGAGATTGGTCTTGACGAAAAGGGCCAAGGAAAAGATGCTGTGGCCAGGCAAGTGGGATGGAACTTTTGCAAGCCATCCCAGGGAAGGGGAGACATATGTCTCATCTGCAGAAAGAAGAATGCCCGAGGAACTAGGAACGGGCGGAAAGCTGGATTATTTGCACAAGTTCGAATACCATGTTCCCTACAAGGACATAGGTTCAGAAAACGAGGTGTGTGCAACGCTGATTGGAATTGCCAGAGAGCCCGGAAAATTACTGAATATTGAAGGGGAGGTCGATGAGATCAAATTAATTTCTGCAAGAGACCTGCTTTCAGAAATCAATGAGAATCCAGAGATTTATTGCCCGTGGATGCTAATAGCACTCGAATTTTTGGAAAGATCAGACGGACTCACGCTCAAAAAATACGAAGATGTGCTATCTGCATCGTGGACAAGCAGTGAAATGCATGATGGACTGCAAAGGGCAATTAGCGTGCATTTGCCTGGCGACAAATGGAGGTTCATAAATGAAAAAAACTAGACAGATGGAAAAAAACGCAAGAACCGTAAACAGGCACCTGTTTTCGAAATTAAAAGGCAATCCAAAGAAACTCTATGACGCTGCAGGACACCTGATTGTTCACGGGGGGAAAAGACTGAGGCCGTTTATGGTAATCAGAAGCTGCCAAATCCTTAACGGAAAGACGTCTGATGCGATGCCTGCTGCAAGCGCAGTTGAAATGGTTCACAACTTTACGCTGGTTCATGACGACATAATGGACAATGACGAGATGAGGCACGGGGTTCCCACAGTTCATAAAAAATTCGGGATACCGATTGCAATTTTGGCAGGAGACGTATTGTTTTCCAAGGCGTACCAGGTGATAGCTGACTCGAAATTGTCGCCGGCTGCCACATCCCGCCTAGTTTCAAGTCTGGCTAAAGCGTGCATAGACGTTTGTGAAGGCCAGCTGCTAGACATGAAAATGGCCGAAGAGAGAAAGATCCCATCCCAGGCAGACTATATCACAATGATTACCAAGAAGACTGCGGCATTGTTTGATGTGTCATGTGCAATGGGTGCAATTTGCGCAACAGACAAGACAAAAGACATTTCAAACTTGTCATCGTTTGGAAGAAACCTGGGAATCGCTTTTCAGATCACAGATGACCTGATTGGCGTCATAGGGGATCCGAAAATAACCAAAAAACCCGTAGGAAATGATCTCAGGGAAGGAAAAAAATCACTGCCAATCCTGATGGCGCTCAGAGCAGCCAAGGGGAATGATAGAAAAATCATCCTAAAAGCTTTTGGAAATTCAAGGGCTTCAAGAAGAGATTTGGACGGGGCAGTAGAGGCCATCTGCTCCCTGGGAATCGAGGAGGGCGTACGAAAACAGGCTCTAAATTATGCATCAAAGGCAGAAAAATCACTATCAGGGTACTCGGGCGCGGCAAAAAACGACTTGATTGCATTGCTGGATTTTGTAGTCAAAAGAAGCGTGTAGAAAGACAACATTCGTCATTATTGCAGCTAGTCGTGATGGTGGTGATGGCACCGCCATTACAATGGTTCCTGTGACATTGGAATTCAATGGTTATCCAAGTTTGTTCCACTCAACAATCCGTTTGTCCCAAATGCATGCAGTCTCAAGCGCAATCCAGACATTTTTGATGAATCTAGCTGTAACTGCAGCTTGACTGATGCCACAAATGTTTGGCGGTGGTGGTGGTGATGATGATGATGACGGCATGGTGGTGGGTGATGATGATGACGGCATGGTGGTGGGTGATGATGATGACGGCATGGTGGTGGGTGATAATAACGGCACTACGAGTTTACCCCTTAGGCGTCACTGGTGTCTGGAGCCTTCATGATCACGCCTGCCACACCGTATCTCAGGTGAGGGGTAAACTCGTATCTATGTGTCGGGTTTATAAGAATTCCACGCGCAACAGTCTTCACAGATGTAACTGACTCATGGCAGTGCAGACGACTGCAGGCGGATCTGCAGACATCATAATCTGAATTGTGTCAAATGTGGGACCGTTTTTCTGGGAGCTTCTAGGAAGACTGCTCTGGGGGAGAGGCAAACTTTTACCACCCGCAGTCCCATTATCACCGTCTGCACATCAGATTCCTGCCGCCCACGTGCGGAGTAAACGTATTCTTGAACGTCCTTTCACCAGATGAATCTTGGAGGAAGGCATCGTGTGGGAATGGCAAACCGTTGGAGAGGGCACTCGGTCAGACCACCCGTGTTCTTTCTCACACTGTGCGGCAGATTCGGAGATCCTCCACATGAACTTTTGACATACGATATCAGTCCCTGCCGTAGGTCGACTTGTGATCGCACACTTAAAAACTCAATCGTGTCACTGTTCCAGTCAACATTGTATATTATTCTGTATTTGTTTCCTACATCATCAGCCAAGTGAAATGTAAATGAGAATTGCTGTTTTGTCCTGATATTGAAGCATCGTGCCTCCTGCCCGGATTCTGTTTTTACCCGACTTTCTGGCACATTTCACTTGGCTGGGATTTCAAGTACAGTGTGACGATGTCAGAAAAGATGGCCCGGTCACAGAAAAAGATTATAAGAGTTTTACAAAGTCATCTTCTGAGATTCCAGCTTGAACAAGAATGCTGCGCAGTGTTGGCATTGCAATTGGAGAGTGTCTTGGAACGGAGATTATTTTTCCGCCTTTTTTCAAAATCAAGTGACTTCCTCTCTGCCTTGTCACCCCAAAGCCGAACCTGTTCAAAACTCTTATGACCTTGCGCCAATCATGATTGTACAGGTTCATTGCCTAGTCTCGAACTATTTCGATGGTAATCGTTCCTGATTTGGAGGATCTTTTAATCTCTTCCAAAACCAATTCGACAGCTTCTTTCATGTTGGCCTTTAGTTCATCCAAGGTCTTTCCTTCGCTAATTGCCCCTGGAAGTTCCAGACACTGCCCGGTAAACCCCTCAGAATGCTCTGTGACTTTGATGTTGTAGACCTGAACCGTCTCCATGTTCTTCTCTATCCATTTGAATAATTAAGGGTTTGTCGTTTTGCAGTCTTCCCAGAAGTAACTCAGGGAGGCACCGGTGGAGGTGGTTGGGGCAGCATCCTATAGTCCGATATGCCGCGCTTGATCACGTCATTGAGGCACTGCTGGGTGATCAGTGGATCCTCGGTGATGATCCCCGTCATGATCCTCATCATCGCGTTTGCCATGACCCACGCGTTGAAGACTGCAACCGAGTACACAAAGTACAGCATCCTTGCATCGGGGCTCTTGCTGTGGGTCCTGACCCTTGCGTTCTCTATCATCCTGTATCCAGTCTCGATCCCCCACCTGCTACTGTACTCGTCCGGATCTATTCCGGACACGTTGGTCGCAAATCCGATGAGCCGCTCGTGCGCCGGCAGCTTTTCCACATCGGTCTTGCCTGATCTCTTCTTCCTTCTCTTTGTGATGACCATCATGTACCGTGTGGATTCGGTGGTGCCGGATATGACCGATTTGACCTCCCTTCTTCTTTTTTTCACGTCGTCATTCTCGTTGAGGGTGGCAACGACTGTATCCGTGTTCTTGCACGGTATGATACATCTGACATCGGCCATATCCAGCTCGGAGATGACTGCGGCCGAAAAGAACTCGCGATCCAGCATCACGACTCCGAGCTCGGCCCCCGCGCGGCGTGCAGAATCGATGATTTTACGCACGAAATCGGCCGTATCCTCAAGGGCCGGCATGTGCAGTGCTCCCAGCACAAGGCGGCAGTGCTTTACGATGCACTGTATGGTGATGTAACGCTCAAAGACTATCGTCCCGCTCTTCTTCTTGGAGCGTACAAGCTCACTACCGTACTTTTTGTCATAGCGCGGTATCAGGTGCATGTCTATTGCCGCATCCGTCTTTTGGCCATTTGTGATCATCCCCATATCCCTCAGCTGGTTCAGCTGCCGGCCCACGGTTTCTGCAAGGCAGCCTTGGATCTGGCCGGGCTTGGATCTTATGGCGACACTGCGGATCCACTCGTCGGTGGGATTGCGGGGCATTCCGGGTACTACCGGCACGTCACGTGCAGACATCGTGCAGCCTGCCACCTGCCCGTTGGACACGGCCGCGCGCGTCAGGCACCTGATAAAGTTGTCTGCAACATAGATGGCGTTGTGCTTGTCTGATGTCTTGATGCACGGGGCCATGCCGTCGCTGACGGTCTTTAGGATATCTTGATATATGCGCGGGTTGTTAAGGGCATCACGTCTCAGTTGGTTCTTTTGGTAAGGCATGAGTACCTTCTGGGACTGCCCTAATTGATCTGTTTCGGTCAAAATTGGCTATTTTGGGTTACTTCTGGGAAGACTGAACAAACTAGTTACTATAAAAAAGCCCGAATCACCATCGACTACAGGAGATCATAGTTATCATGGACGACAAAATAAAAGAGGAGATCCGAAAAATGGCGCTGCAAAATGCGTTTGAGCACGGCAGCCAAACCCAAGACAAGATAATTTTAGGAAAAATTTTAGGCACAAAGCCGGAATTTAGGACAAAAGTAAAAGAAGTCTCCAAAATAGTTTCAGAAGTCGTTGCCTCAGTAAATCAGCTATCAGTCAGAGAGCAGCAAGACGAGATTGAAAGGGAATTTCCAGAGCTGCTAAGGCCAAGAGAAAAGGTTCAAGAGAAAGAGGGGTTGCCCGAGCTTCCAGAGGCAAAACAAGGCAAAGTAGTTACGAGGTTTCCGCCAGAGCCAAACGGCTATCCGCATATAGGACATGCAAAGGCGGCAATCATAAACTCCCAATATGCAAAAATGTACGGAGGAAAATTTATCCTGAGAATGGATGATACAAACCCGGAAGCAGAAAGAATGGAATATCACGCGGCCATCAAGGTTGGGTTGGAGTGGCTTGGAATAAAGTTTGATCAGATAAAGAGCACGTCTGATGACATGGAGGTGTTCTATGAGAAAGGGCTGGAATTGATAAACCTGGGAAAGGCGTACGTCTGTACCTGTAAAAGGGACGACATTGGAAAAAATCGAAGGGAAAGAAAAGCATGCAGATGCAGTTTTGAAGACATTGAAAAAAATAATAAAAACTGGGACAAGATGAATGAAAAGTTCAAGCCGGGGGAGGCCATTGTAAGGTTCAGGGGAGACATGAAGGCAGACAATGCCGTGATGAGGGATCCCGTCCTGTTTAGAATCATAGACGGAAAGCACTATACAGTCGGAGACAGGTACAGAGTTTGGCCCAGCTACGATATGGCAGTTGCCATAGAAGACAGCATTGACGGAGTGACTCACGCGTTTCGTTCAAAAGAGTTTGAGTTGAGAAAGGAGCTGACTGATGCAATCCTGGATGCCTTGGAAATGAGAAAGCCATACCAGGGCTTTTTTTCAAGGTTAGAGTTCAAGGGAATGCCGATTTCAAAGAGAGTCATCAAGCCGCTGATTGAACAGGGCAAGGTATCCTGGTATGATGATCCAAGGCTTCCAACATTAGAGGCGTTGCGCAGAAGGGGAATAAGGCCCGAGGCCATCAGAATATTCATCATGTCATTGGGACTGACAAAGGCAAACACTCTTGCCCCGTTTGACGCGTTAGAGGCATTCAACAGGAGGCTTGTTGATGCGTCAAGCAAGAGACTGTTCATGGTAACCCGTGCAAAGAAACTGACTGTGAATAATTTGCCGCCAACTGCAGTTGAGATTCCAAACCACCCTGTAAATGACATGGGCAAAAGAAGAATCGAGATAGATTCAGGCTTTTACATTGCAGGGGAAGACGCCGAGACAATCAAGGAAGGAATGCAGATCAGGCTTTTAGGACTAGGGGACGTTTTAGTGACAAGAGCAGCCGGCTCTGAACTCGAGGGGGATTTTCTCGTGGATGGCAGTGCAGCAGATGTTCCAAAAATTCAATGGGTGCCGCAAAAAAACGCCCATGAGATAAAGATGATCATTCCAAAAACGCTGTTTGAAGGAGAGAAATTCAACGAAGACAGCCTAGAAGAATTGCACGCATATACTGAGCCTCACTACCTACAATTAAAAGAAGGGGAAGAGATTCAATTTGTCAGATTTGGATATTGCAGAAAAGATTCGCAGAATCAGGCCATTTTTACACACAAGTGACCAGTCATGAGAATTGCACGATTATTGTTGCTATCATCATCATCAACATCGTCATCAACGTCATCGTCATCAACATCGTCATCAACATCACCATACAAGTCTAATGAGACATACGGATTTGTAAACGGGGACAAGGTTGCAACAAAAGATGAAATCGCATACCTTACAGGCGTGCCAATTCCTCAAAATGTAAAAGATTTTTTGTTTGACGGATGGTACGAAGAGATCAAAGGCAGGCTTGACGAGCTGCCATATGAAGAAGATCTTTCAAAATTCAAGATTTTGCCGCCAATTCCCAATCCAAACAAGATAATTTGCCTGGCATACAATTACGTTGATCACGCCAAGGAACAGGGGCTAAAGGCCCCCAAAGATCCTGCATTGGTAATAAAACCCAGAACTGCGCTAAACAGCACACACTCAGAAATCATATGTCCGGATTTTGTCACCCAGTTGGATTACGAGGTGGAACTGGCCCTGATTATTGGAAAAAACTGCAAGGACGTTTCAGTAAAAGAGGCACCAGACAAAATTTTCGGATACATGGTATTCAACGATGTTTCTGCAAGGGACATACAGTTCAAAGACAAGCAGTTTACAAGGGGGAAAAGCTTTGACTCTTTTGCGCCGTGCGGGCCATGGATTACAACGGCCGATGAAATCAGAGATCCCCAAAATCTAAGACTGACAACGAAAATCAACGGCGAGATCAGGCAGGACTCGTCAACTAGCAACATGTTTATCAAAATCCCGGAAATAATCTCCAAAATTTCCAAAGTAATGACCCTTGAGAAGGGGGACATCATCTCTACGGGGACACCGGCAGGAGTGATGCTCAACAAACCCAATGCGGTATTTCTAAAGGACGGAGACAAGGTGGAAATGGAGATAGAGAGTCTGGGCAAACTTTACAACACCGTCAGATTTACAAGATCAGGCTAGGCAAGGAATTTTTTTTGACAAATGAAAAGTTAGTCGGCGCTCTAATCCTTCATGGTCTGGCAACTCTTCATTTGTCAGAACTTGAATTCTTTCAAGCCTAGCATCCACGCCAAAATTTTGCATGTATGACAAAATGTCAGAGGTGGGTTCCAGGCTGTTAGAAAACAATGTCGCAGTTAAAGCATTGTCAAAATGTTCAGATTCTGTCAGAGCAGATAATATGCTGGTAACCATATGTGTCTCAAAAACAAAATTCAGATGGTACCAAGATAAAAGGCAATGCAAACAGACAGATTAGCGCAAAAAAAAGGATATGTGTGAAATCAAAGGCGGAGCAGCAGTATGTCGGCCTGGACGTGCACAAGGAGTCCATCCAGGTCGCGGTGATGGACAAGGACGGCAAGGTCCTGGGGAATACAAAAATAAGCAACAGGAACAGCGAGATAAGAGAGATGTTTGCAAAGATTCCGGATAACACCAGGTGCGTCATGGAGTCCTCGTATGCTAAAGAAATAGATGGCCTTCAGTCAGTGCATAGTGGACATGCGTGTGAAATGAACGTCATCATCATTATTATTATTGTCATTACAGTTAGAACTTTAATCTGCGTTGATGTAGTTGAGGGAGATCCTCGTTTAGTAACTGCAGAACGGTTCTGACAAATGGATGAAGAATGGTACTGAGGGAGATCCTCGTATAGATAAGTGTCCGACCTTCATTTTGTGATTGTCAGGAAGAGACCCCCAGCCAAAGCCATACTTCACAACACCGTTACGCGTGGAATCCTTATAAGCACGACACATAGATACAACATCAGGCCCTCCGTAAAATCAGGCGTGAACAGGAAATTTGGATGAATGTTTTACGCCTAGAAAGTTGAGGATCCGGTGTTGTGCTCGATTTATAATTTAGAACGAATTCAAGTGAAAAATCGAGTTATGCAACAAACTACGTATGGGGGCAACGTTATAGACCACCAGGGGTGGGATGAGGGTTCAGTACGCGTAATCAGGCATGACTATGTCGGGTTTCTGACGGAGTTTATGGACGCCATGGGCTTTGAGGGCTGGGGCTTTTACTGTCTATACGAATGCAGGCACCAATTTGGCCATGATCGCTTTGAGTACACGCTGATCAATGGGGCGACATCCGATGAGAAGCATGACAGAGTAGGAAACGCTGAAACATACGGGCCTACCATGGATCTCATCAAGGCATATCTTGGGCATATACATGGCGACCGGCCGTGTCAGTTCAGAATATAGCGATGAACACATGGAAACCAAATCAAAACTAGCGGACATGTACCACACCGCAGAGGAGATCATCAACAATTATCCAAAATACAAGGAACATTTCTTGGAGTGGCTGGAATACTTGTACGAGTTTATCCCTTAGGCGTCACTGCTGTCTGGAACCTTCATGATCACGCCTGACCCGCCGTATCTCAGGTGAGGGATAAACTCCTACGGAATACTTCCCTAGTCCGTTAAAGACCACATACAACGGCACGGGCAACATATACTTCAAATTCGGCTCCGGTTCTACCGTAATGCGGTTTAACGGGTGGTCTGACTATGCCGTACCGGATCCCATCCTGAACAGGATCGAGGCCATAAAGAGGGCGCTGGAGTTTGCCCGTACCGACGAATTCATGCTGGACAGGTGCGTCATCGACGTGCCGGACAGATCCGAGGAGGACAAACCGCGGTACGTCTGTCTCAAGCAGGTGGCATCTACCCCGTTCTGGAAGGTGGACGGGATATCGTGCAGCAGCGGCCACGGCGTGCTGATATACGTGGATGCACTGGACGGGAGGACCGTCTGGTTTAAGGGTGATGGCGAAAGTGCCTCCGGCAAGAAATACAGGCAATCACTACTTGACGATCAAGGCGTCTGGTTTTTGGAGGGAGATGACATCGTGTTTGCCAAGGACTGGCCGATGGTACATAGACGAGACTCACTGGCTTTTGGAGGACCAGATAAGGAGATAGGAATCATGACCAACTAACCCGTAGTGCGTACAGTTGAAAATGGAATATTTTTTTGGCGAAATAGGCACGATGTGTCAAAATCATATTCCATTTTTTGATGTTGGTACTACAGGCAGCACGACAAACGACCATGCGTTTACGGTGAGGACATCCACCACGGGAGAGCGCGACATGGTCGACTCGGTGCTTGACGAGCTGCGCGTGTACGGCGCCGAGCTGTCGGCCCGGCAGGTGCGGCTGCTGCATGCAGCGGGCCTCGGCTAGCTTGTGCGATCACGGCGGACTGAATCCTCGCAGGAGTCTACCATTGGAGAATTACCTGTGCGGGTCTTCGCGACCATGCTCCCCACGCCATATCTTCGAAATATCTATGTACGAAAAGTCATTCATTCCCTATCCTAGCATGTAAAGTCGACAGCAGGACAGATGCGGATGTGGCGCTTGGTTTCTAATTCCAGATCATCTCTCAGGAATCAACACATATTGGATGTGATAATTCTAAATCAATAGTTTTGTCAAATTGTACTTTAACGCCAGGGACTGCCTTTGGCAACAGCAGATAAAATTTCCATGTTTCAATGATGGAATATCCTAATGATTCGGCTAGGTTCAATGAGGCAACACTAGATGTGCCAATTAACACAAGCGATGTCACAATTTTGTTTTCCAAACCAATTTTTTCAGAGAAAAGGGTTAGTTCAGACGTAATTTTTTGTCGTCCATGGTTTGGCGAAACTCTGATTCCCTCTCCGAAGTTGATTTCCGGATTTTAAAGCATAACAAATGCCAACGGGCCATTACTTTTCAAAAACTAGAAGGGTACCTTCTTCTTTTATTCAATGATCCCAGACAGATTCAATATAATCCCCCCCATGAGAACGTGGTTTGGCAGAATTTCAGGACCGTATCCTTGTCATAGCGTGTGGCCCTTCTAATCATTTGAATTCAGCACCAGCACCAGCACCATCATCATACAAAAAAATATTAAGAAACACGGGATAAAAACATCAAATGGGAAGAATTATCGCAGGCAAAACCTCAGATATCCCTCCAGGAAAGATGATCAAAGTGTCAATTGACGGAAGAGACATCCTAGTGGCAAATGTTGACGGAAGATATTGCGCTACTGACGACACATGCACGCATTCAGGAGCAAGCCTCTCTGAAGGCAAATTAGACGGGTGTACCATCACGTGTGGCTGGCACAGTGCAGAATTTGACTGCAAGACAGGCAAATTGACAAAATTTCCAGCAAAAATCAGGGATTTGACCTCGTACAATGTTTTGGTGGAATCTGACAGCGTGTTTGTAGAGATGTAACTATATACCTCTAATTTTTAACAAAAGGTGGAAAAAATGGCAGACAATGCTCAAAACAAAGAATCAATGAAGGAGGCAATCGAGACGCTAAATCAAGTTGCCTCAAACAATTCCACCCCAAAGACCATCAAAAAGTCAATTACGGATTTGATTACAGGCCTGAACAGCGAGGAATACTCGTTGTCAGTAAGGGCTGCAAACACAATTAGTCTGTTAGACGACGTAACGCAAGACCCAAACATGCCGTCTTATGTCAGAACGCAGTTGTGGCAGGCAGTTTCAAAACTAGAAAGCATAAGAGAATAAATTCCGTATTGTCGTAGAGCCAGCGTTGAGGATAGAAGAATACCTGGAAACATTGCCTGAGAATCTGCTAAGCGGCGAGGACGTACAGCTGCCCAAAAAATCACTTCAGGAAATCTTTAGGTTCGTGGAACTGGGGGAAAACGACGTTTTTTATCATCTTGGATGCGGTGATGGAACGGGAGTTCGGATTGCCAAACAGGAGTTTAATGCAAAAAAAGCGGTGGGAATAGACAGCAACCGGGAAAAAATCGAGGATGCAAGAGACAACATCAAAGAGAAAAACGTTGATGCCGAATTTAGGTGTCAAGACATTCAAGATGCTGATTTGAGCGGTGCGTCGGTAATCCTGTTCTGGTTTGCAGATGATGAGATAATCAGCAAAATGCTTGAGAAATTTGAAAGTCTGGATGACGGAACCAGGATAATTACCATATGGGGTCCGCTTCCCGGCTGCCTGCCTGAAAAGGCAAACTTTCCATACATCCTAAACAAAACCCCGTTTGCCAAGGCAAAGACAATGCAGGAGCAGCTTTTGGCTGTTTTCGGAGTCAAATGCGTGGATTTTGTCACTGCCTGGGAATTTGCAGAAAGATACACAAAATCCATAGGAAGTCCGGAGATCAAAAACGACCGGTTTTTGACAATTATTCAGACACTGGTAATCTGGATAAATGCAAAAAAATCAGGAGTTGCATGCGGAGACGGCATACCGGAGTCAATTCAGACGTACATCAACATCATGAAGGCGCATTTTGATATAGACTTTGAGCATCTGCTAAAAGATTGATTTGGTTTGTGCAATCCTTTTATCTTGTTTTGATGATACAAAGTCATGGATGAAAGGATAAACATCAACGTATCTGCCGTAGATTATGACAAGACAAGCAAGGCACTGACTCATCAGCTGGCACTGCTAGAAGAGATGGCCCACAGCCAGGAAGATTTTGTGATGACGGATTCGGAATTTGCCTTTGGATGGCATTTTTTCGTGCTTGGCGTAAACAGATCACTGGTTTTGAAGCTGGCCGAAATGATGGGGCCGGATTTTGAAAAACTAAAGGGGAGGGGCCCGGAGAAGAAATTCCTCACATGGCTGACAAAAAATGTCGAAGGCAAGTCTCCCAGGTTCAAACTGGCAATCAAAGAAGAGATGGAGTCCAGCAAATACGGTATTTTTTAAAAAATCAGAGGGGCCCTCGAGGGGAATCGAACTCCTGTCCGAGGATCCACAATCCTCTATACTAACCACTGTACTACGAAGGCCACAATAAAGAAAAATTCCGTATCCAGTAATAACCTTTGAGTTCAAACGGGAATCCAGTCTTCAGATGCATGCACATATGACCCATGGCGCCGCCGTGCAAAAAGACGGCGGCAACAGCACGTTGCGGGTAACTGATCGGGTTATGGAAGCTGTTTCTTATTTTAGGCACAGATTCCATTTTGATCGGCATTCATTGGTGAGAAAATTCATGCCTGAACTTCCAGGGATTAACCTGCTACGAATTTTTTTCTGTTTGAAAAAACACTACATAAAATGCAGATATGCCAGGTTTCGATTCAAGGAAAAAGAAACGATGCCTCAATCACAGCTAAATGAAAAGTACTGAAAAATCGAATAAGAGCAAAATCTGGGCAAGAGGCACGATGCCTCAACATAATGACAAAACAATAAACATCATTTACATTGCAGTTAGCTGAGACAGCAGCAAAGCCAAAGCTGCTCACGGCTCTGCAAAATCAACTAAAAGAACAAGAGAGGCAAGATAGGCAAAAGAACAGACAAAGAAAGATACAAGGCATCTACAAGGCCAAGTCAGAAAACCCCACAAATCACAGAGAGCCTTCTGCCTGTCTTCTCATAAAATTTGACTCTGCACGTTTTAACTTGGATGATTCAGAAACGTCTTCGGCCATATCGTAAAGATCATGCAATTGCATGCCAGCAGATAATTCATCCTCGTTTTCATCGTCAATATCATGCTCCAGATTAGCTAGAATCTCGACGCTTTCCTGTAAAATATCAAGACATTTTTTGACTGCCTCAGGCAAATCGTCTCCCATACTAGTAGAAAACGGGGATACGGTAAATGGTTTTCTGTATGTTGTACGACAAGACGTTATTGTCTTGCCTTCTCACGCAGTGCAGGCATTACGTGGCTTGCAAATTTGTCAATTGAGCCAAAGTAGTTCTTGCCCCAGAATCTGATGACAAAGTGGTTTACTCCGGCGTCCATGAATCTTTCAAACGTCGGAATGACATCATCAGGAGTGCCAACTGCAGTAGAAGAACGCGCAACTGCCTCAGGAATCTTTGTTGCAGCCTCTCTCATCTTTACAATCCATTCCTGGTTTGACATTGAATATTCTGTAAAGTACTTTACAAAGTCAAAGCCCTCGATCTCTTTTAGATTGTGAACCCTCAGGATCTCAGGTTTGAACAGACTGACTTTGACTGCCTCTTTCATTCTTGCCCATGATTCCTCTGCATCCTCTGAAAAGTATACATCAATGTCAAGTGCGTATTGGAAGCTGTCTCTTTCCTCTTGAGGCCTGTTGTTTTCATCCATTGATCTTCTAATTTGTGCTGCGTGATCTTCAAAGAGTTGGGGGGTATAACCTATTGGCAACCAGCCATCACCCAGTTTTCCAGTTAGTGCAAGAGTTCGCTTGCCGCCGGAGGCCATGTAGGTTGGCGGTCTTGGCTTTCTAATCGGAGGTGCCTGCAAGCATGCGCCTTCAAGCCTGTAATATTTTCCCTCATAATTTACAGTGTTATCAGGAGTAGACGTGTAGAGGGTATGAATGGTTTCAATTTGTTCCTCCCATTTTGAAACTGGTTTTTCAAAAGGAATGCAAAATTCTTTAAGATTTTGAGCTTCGCCGGCACCGATTCCCAGAATTGCCCTGCCTTTTGAAACTCTATCAAGCGTAATTGCTGCCAGTGCAATGTTTGACGGATGCCTTCTAATTGCATCAGTAACACAAGTTCCAAGTTCCACATTGTTTGTAACTGCTGCAATTGCCGACAACATCACCCAGGGATCCAACACAATGGCATTCTTCCATTGCGGGACATTTGTGTGATCCATATAGAAGATGGAGTCATAACCGGTTTTATCGGCAAGCATGCATGCCGTTAAAATCTGGTCTTCAGTGTATCCGGCCCTTGCCACGTTGAGGCCGTTTTGAATGCCAAACTTTAATTTTTTACCAGTCAACTATAGGTACGTCGGATTATTCGCATAAATAAGTTTAGTCAGGCCCTGCCAGTTTTTCAGGTTTTGAACAAAATAGGGAAAGGGAAAAAATTGGGCTCTTACAAATTACCTGTCTTGATATCTTCCAGACATTTTACAACGTCTTCTTTTGATATGGGAATCGGGTTTGGATCCAAGTGCCCCTTGTCAGTCATGACAACATCAGCAGCTTCAGATACGTCCGCTTTGAGATCCAGCCTGTCAAAGCCGAGTTTGTCCACAGCTTCTTTGAACCTGTCATAGAAGATTGATCTGTTATGCTTGTGAGCAACTGTAGTACAGGAAGACAAGGAATAGCCGTGCGGCACGCCCTCATTTGAGAAAACATAGGACAAGGCATGTCCAAGCGTTGTAGAGCAATTTCCAAATCCCATGCCAGACAACATTGAGCCGTAAGGATAGTTTTCCGGTTTGTCATTTATGATTGCGTCATAAAGAATCTCAAATGCCTGCTTGCACAGGGTCCGTGTCAGGTCATTGCCAAGCTTACTGTCATAACCTTCGGTTGCCTGGGCACATGCATCACAAACAGAATTTTTTACAACTTGTTCCGGAGTTCCGTCCATAAAGTAGGAATCAACTACGGCCATGTCAGCCAAAAATCTGTCTTCGCGTAACAGTTTCTTTTTACCATCAAATTTTAGAACACAGTATGTTGTCATTTCAGCTCCGGTTCCAAAGGTTGTCGGAATTAAGATTTTTTCTTTGTTCATCTCTGGTGCGGCATACTTTACTACATCCATAGAACTTCCACCGCCCAGTCCAATCAGAACAGAGGGATCCTTGTCTTTGAACTGTGAGATTACGGCGTTGACATCATCGATTGACGGTTCAGGTTTTACTTGATCATACAGCATGTAATCCCGGATGCCCATTCTGGCAATCCATTTGTCAGAAAGTTCAGGAGGGACTGTTGTGACGATTAGGGCATTCTTTGGATATTCTGTTTTGCCAAGTGCGTCTTCTCCAAAGTTGATGACTTTTGGAATGCGTACTGTATGCATAAATCAGGGGTATCATTGATTATTATTATATCATGCGTCTTTAACAAAGAAGTGATTCATAATCAGAAACTGTGCGAATGCCCGGATTTTTCATACATTTGCCAAATAATTTTACGGATAATTTGCCATTTGTGGTCATTTTAGCCGATTTAATGCCAGGCTTGTTTATGCATGATTCAAAAGCCGCCAATTCCGAATCCCTCTCAGGCCTAAGTCAAGGCGGCAAAGACAAACAGTCGACTAGAGCACATGCTGCGATCAGAAAATCCGACCCCAAATCGGTGAGCAGGACACCAATGAGTGACGGGCACGGTTTCCATACAACGTGTTTAGACAGTGTTTCATATGGAAATCAGTTCCCCTAACATCAATAGACCTTATGTGTAACCGACCCGCCTGATTGTTTCATATGAAAATTAGTTCCGCCCCTCATTAGTATCCTTCTCCATCCATTTGGGGTCGCTTTTCCTGATCGCTTCTGTGGCCTCCCGGCTCCGGAACGCCATTCTGGGAGTCTCTGCACGCTTGATGTCAAGCGACCAGTGCGTCCTGTGCTCGTTGTAGAACTCGATGAACTCGTCTACCTTCTCAAAGTGCGTCAGCTCCTTCTCAAGCGTTCTGAACCACCTCTCCAACTTGCCGTTGGTCTGGGGGTGATGCGGACGCGAGTTGAGCAGGACGATGCTGTGCTCTAGCAGCTCGTTCTCAAACAGCGTGGGCGTCCAGCTGCCCCTTGGGGTACCGCGCCTGGCTGACGTAAAGCAGCTGCCGTTGTCTGAGAGTATCTGGGCTGGCGTCCCGAACTCTTTGATGGCCTTGCGCAGCACCAGGACTGCGTTCTCCGAGGTCGCGCGCTCAAAGACGCCAAATCCGGTTATGCACCGCGAGGAATCGTCAAGATATGCCACCAGATTGAGTTTTTCTAGGCGTGAATCCTTCATTTCGTGCCAGTCCACGTGCCACATTGCATTGGAGTACTTGCGCTCATAGCGCAGCCACTTGAGCTGTCTGGGTCTGGCAGGCGAGCCGTCCGTTATTCCCTCGGCCTTCATGATCCTGTATACTGCATGGTAGCTTATCTGCCTGCCTGCGGCCCTCATGCGCAATGCCAGCCTCTCCACACCCGACGGCATCCGCGCATATGCGTCAAGGACCGCCTCCACATCCACGGGATCCGTGTCCATGCAGGGCCTTCCTGCCCCGCTCCGTGGCAGGACTGTGCCGGAGCTGCGGAATCTGGCCCATATCTTCCTGACATACCTGTCGCTGATGCCCAGCTCCCGGGCTATCTGCTTTGCAGGCACGCCCTTTTTCCTCTGCTTTTCTATGTACCGGAGCGACTTTTCCTCCAATTTTTTCCTCACGTTTTTTGATCGGTACAGCCTAAAATAATCCTTCAAAGTACGCCTGATCTTAGGCGGAACTAATTTTCGTATGATAGAACCGACCCGCCTGATCTAAAAACATAATACAGCAGATCATGATTTGCATGCCTACAACCGGGATTGTCGCCTGATTTGCCTCAGGGAGTCGATTCGAAATTAGCAAATTTTGATTATGTGTGGATGAATTTGCACAGGACATCTCAAAACACCAAAAGCACAAACTATCTGTGAAATCACTTGAAAAATTCATGCGGTTTCTAATCTCGGATCGTCTCTGCAGGCATTCTCTGCAAGAAAGGCCACAGATGAATCAGTGAAAGCTGCCCGAAACGGATGGAGTGAAAGCCAGACACCAATTACTAACGGACAAATTCCACACAACACACAAACATTATTTTCATATAACATAATTATGTCTTGCATGTAAACTAGTCATATGATCATCCAAAACTTTGAAGATCTGGCATCAAATGACAAGAAGAAGGACTGCTTGGAGATTTTAGAGGCAGGGTTGCAGGCAGCAAATCCAAAAAACATTCTCTCAAAATTTGTTACTCCAACAGAGATCAAAATCGGAAGAAAATCAATAAAATTCTCAGATTATTCTAGCGTGTACTCGGTGGCCTTTGGCAAGGCAGGAGACACAATGACCCAGGCTCTAAATGCCATAGTTCCAGTCAAAAATGGAATAATAGTTATTCCAAGGGGTTCAAAATCTGTTGCCAAATGGAAAAAATTCCAAATTTTCAATCCAAGGCACCCAAAACCTGATCAGACCAGCGTAAGGGCTGCAAAAAAAGTCACAAAGTTTGTTCAAAACAGAAAAGGTGACGAACTAGTTGTCTTTCTTGTTTCAGGCGGGGCATCATCGCTATTGGCATTGCCTGATCAAATTACTCTGAATGATAAAATTTACGTAACTGATTTGATGTTAAAATCAGGCTCGACAATTCAAGAATTCAATTGTATTAGAAAGCATCTGTCAAAAATCAAAGGTGGAAAACTGGTTAAAAACATGAAATGTTCTGGCGTAGGCTTGATAATGTCTGACGTCGAGGGGGATGACATGTCGTCTATTGCGTCTGGAACGACCTACATGGATGATACAACATACAACGATGCATTAGGAATCATAGACAAATACAAACTAGAAAGAAAGATGCCGCCCAAGGTGATGCAGGTGTTGCAAAAAGGCGCAACAGAAATAGAGAAAGTTCCCAAAAAACCAAAAATCGACAACATGGTAATTGCAAACAACCAATCATGCTTGACCCGGATGAAAAAGGCAGCAGTAAAAAAGGGATACAAGGTATCAACAATGCAGGTTTTTGGGGACGTCAAAAACGTAACGACAGAAATTTTAAAGAACGTTCCAACAAAACAAAAACAGTGTCTAATTTTCGGAGGCGAACCAACAGTCAGGGTTCTTGGCAAAGGAACAGGAGGAAGAAATCAGGAACTAGTGTTGCGGTTGCTAAAGAACACTCAAAAAGAAAAGAAGATGGTAATTGCATCCATGGGGACTGATGGTATAGATGGGAATTCTGTTTTTGCAGGGGCAATTACTGAAAATATGAAAGTGGATTTGCCAACCGTGAAAGAATTTTTAAAAAATAGTGATTCAGCAAGGTTCTTTCAAAAACAAAAAGCAAACATCATCACAAATTTTACACATACAAATTTGATGGATATTGGAGTAATTCTAAGATAAAACCAGACATTGTAAACTTTGTTTAGAACAAAACTTTGTTTTACAACATCAGACACAAGCCAAATATGCACAGTCATTTTATCGTTAATGTCAAGTGTGAGATTACGTACCCAGGCCAGCTTTATGGTCTCGCTTACTATGGATTTGGCTTCTTGCCACTGCCAGATTGCACGTCATAGACCACGATCATCTTCATCATCCAGAGTTTCTCCCTTCCTTATCTGGCCGCTTATCTTGCAGAAGACGACGGTGTACGGAGGACACGCTCTGCGGCGTTGCTTGTGGGATGATGTTGTGTGATCTAGAAACGCAAACAGGTGCGGTAGCGGGCTTGTCAGTCTGCACAGGCAAGCCCAAGACGTGGTCGTCCATTCTTTCCCGGTATCCAAACAGTATGCAGTGCAATTAGGATTCATACTTTCTGCACAACGGCAATAGTAGCAGCAGCGGCAGTAGTAGTAGCAGCTGCTGCAGCTGTTGCTTGCCACGCCCTTCTCTTCAAGCATCCTGTTCATTGCCTTTAGTTATTTTCTAACGCGTCTATTGTAGACTTTATGCATAATCGACCTAAATGAGATGAATTTGTTTGCAACAATCCTGGTTTTGAACCGATTACGCATAAAGTCTTGTGTGCAATTGATACAATTGTGGCAACATCCATGTTATGTAGTGCGCACAGTTGAAATCTGGATATTTTTTATCAAAATAGGCACGATGTGCCAAAATTACGGTCCGTTTTTTTGATGTGCGCACTGGAAGTTTAGACACGAATTTTGCCACCAAAAAGGGCCGATCAGACGGAATTTGTGCCTAAAATCAGGAGCAGGTTTCAGAGCCCGAGATTTACCATTCAGGGCGCCATGATGATATCGCCCAAGGAAGAGTCATAATGTCCTGCAACTTGCCAAGAGCCATTATCATCAACTGTCCACAACTCATAGTCACTCTTGTCTAAATCCCCATACTGATTTAAAATAATATTACCAATAGAGCCAACATGAGACTTTGCAATATCAGGCAAAACACTCTTTATGATATTGGCATCAGTTGTTTGAGCATCGTCAATAGACAAGCCAAGAACCCACAAAGAATCATAAGCTGAATAGGCATAGTTAGAAGGAGAAGAACCAGACACAGAAACTATATGGTCATGGACATGCTGGTATATTTCATTTTTTGAAGCTGAAAACTGTGTAGATAGAAAATTGACATTTTGAATAAAAGAGGAAGATATGGCGTCTTCAGTTATCGCATCATCATTTGAAGAAGCATCAGAACCCAGCCACAAAACATTATGCAGAACGTCATAAGAGTTTGCAGAATTTAATAAATGCACAGCCTCAGAAAAGCTAATCATGACAATGCTAATATCAGAAAGTTCGTATCCTTCATCCAAATACCTAGTAACAGTGTCAGATAGCAGATTAGCTTCAGTTGAGAACACGGTAATTTCAGGGGAGTACCTTATGCCTTCGTCGACAACGCCGCCCAGATCTTCAAAAGAAAGTCTTGTCGATTCGTAAAGTCCATCACCCCACACATCAGCTCTGTAAATAGGAATTGCAACTTTGATGTCATTGTGGACTAGCAATTCAGCTAAAACTACTCCCTGCTTTGTATCATCAGGTACCAGACGAAAGATATTATCATCAATGGCGAGTTTGGGCGAAGTCGAAGACGGGCTAATCATCAGCATGTCATTAGAGTCTGCGTAAGACTTTATATTACGAAGTTCCGCGCTTGTCTGGGTTCCTAAAATCAATTTGATGCCTTTAGAGTTCAGGGATTGAATCTTCTCTAGTGCAATTATGGGGTCTGTCTGCGTGTCTTCAACTGCCAGGCTCATACGCCAATCGGCATCTTTTTCCTGCAGATAATCATTAAAGTCATCTAGTGCAAGATTTACGGCAATATTGGAATCTTCTCCATGGCTTGACAGATCCCCGGTAGCTGGAAGCAACACGCCAACTTCTACAACATCATACACTGTTGGTTCTAGCGGTGTAGTGGATATGTCAGAGTCAGGATTCTCACCAGAGTCAGGATTCTCGCCAGAAAATGATAACAGAAATGATGCGCCGGCACCAACAATTATCACCCCCACGGCAATCAGAATCAAGGTTGTTTTATTCAACGAACGCCAGTATTTTTTGTGGTTATATATTATTTTACCACTACGACAGGGTAAGAGTTTACCCCTCAGGCGACGTTTCCAGTCAGGGTCTTGGCGACCATCTCACTCACGTTACACCCCTGGGCGCGCCAGTTCATCGTACACGTCATCAGTACGGTAAACATCTCCATGCCCTCCATGGTACGGAGTCCCTGGAATATCTTGCGCGCAATTACGGACGGCCTCAGCATGCGCTCGGCCAGGTTGTTGGTGGGCTCCATGCCCGGATACAGCACGAACGTGTACAGGTATTCTGAGGCATTCTCAAGCTTTGTGGCAAATTTTTTGCAACCTGCCTCCCTGAATGCTACGGCCAGCGCGCGTGTCTCGACTACCAGCATGTCGTGTTGTTGCTGCCTGACGCCGTTCTTCTTCTCCTCCGGTGGTGGTGGCCCCAGCCCCTTGGCAAAAAGAAATTTTTTCTTGAGGGCATCATACAGCTCGTGGGCCTGCCGGGAAGTCTTGCTGGCGTCCTTGGCCTCCCGGAGTATGTGTGCCCAGCACCACTGCCTGATCTTGAATACGACATATACGCCGTACCCATCAACTGTAACTGGTTTATCATAATACGGAAAGTTCGTATCCACTACGACCCTGGCCCTGCTGGGTGCGGCCAGCGTGTGGACGCCGGTCGTGGAGCCGTCCTTGTTCTTGCCCACTATTACCCATATGCGGGCCGTCCTGCCGTTGTATGGCATGGCAGTCTCGTCAATGTGCAGATAATCAGAATCCTTGATGGCCTGTTTGATGCCCTTTACGCTGGGCTTTATTGCCTTGGTGCAGGCCCTCAGGCACTGCAGCACGCCTGCCTCTGAGACGTCCATGTCCAGGATCTCAGAGCACATTGTGACCGTGGCCTGTATGGAGGCAGGTGCCATGTGCATTGAGGTTATCATCCCCGTAATGTTTGGTCCAAACTCGGTTTCAGGCACGTTCCAGTCCCTGTCATCCTCGATACACACGTGGCCGCAGTCGGCGCATTCGCGTTTGTATGCGGTGTGCTGCTGTGTCGTGACCGGTTTGGGCTTCTTGGGGATCTCAGTCACGGTCTTTGAGAACAACTTTTCGGGTTTCTTCATGTTGGTGCTGTTGCACTTGTCGCACTTTTTGGGGCAGTGCTTTACAAACTCAGTCGGCTTTCTCTTGTGTGATACTCCCTTGTGTCCCGGTTTGCGGCCCGGCTTTGCCTTTGCAGATGCCGGTACGTTGCCTGATGCCTTTGCAGCAGCAGTCTTTTTTTTTTCTGCCTGGTCGGAATCGAGTTCTGCGAGGAGGGGGTGTGCGGGTTCTCGTAATATTTGATGTGCTACCTGAGCTGCTGGTTTTCTGCCGTCAACAGCACGACCTGTGTTGCAAGCTCGGCCTTCTCTGTGGCATCTTTGACTACTACCTGCTGCAGATCGGCGATGGTTTTCTCATTCTTTCGGCACTCGGCTATGAGACGTGCAATCTCGTCGCGCAGTATCTTGACCTCCGAGCCTGATGACATGCATTTTCCTAGGTACTACTATCTTATAGATCGGGTGGTCAGGAAGAATTCACCAAATAGGTAAGGGGTAAACTCTTACGTTCCACGTTGCCTCGCAGACTGTCTGGATCTTGCGTAGTGCATGTTCCCCTTTGATCTGCCCGGCAGACTTTCTTGCTGCATCGGCCGTGTTGGAAAACTCTATCTGTCCCAGAATCTTTGCGGAATGGTTCTTGATGGCTGCTGTACGCGTCTTTTTATGAACGCCTATTCCCATGCTGATCATTGTATCGCCTCCTTTTTGATCAAAGTGTGTGTGCCCAACTGAACAGAAAACTTCCACCCACCCCTAGCATTTCGTTGTCCCCTCCCACTCTCAACCAGTCTCTTACATGCCCTCATATATGGCAGAAGTACTTGTTCCTGGGCCCAGCATGGATAATATGGCGTCCGCTATGGATAAGATTTGATATAACGTCTCGTACAGCAAGTGATCGAAAAAGCTAAAAAGAGGCAAATCCACCTAGACTTGATGAAAGATTTTAGCTGTTGCTGGAAATTTTTCACTATTGGAGGCTTACAATAAAATTGAAAGCATCCAAAGTGATTAAGACAAAGAGCATATACAAACCAAAGGAGTATGGTGATGGTCTAAGAGTCCTAATAACGAGGTACTACCCCAGAGGCGTCAAAAAAACCCATTTTGATAGATGGATGAGGGATCTTGCGCCTAGCCAAGAACTGTTACGCAGATACAAAAACGAACAAATCCATTGGGAGGATTTTATACCATCATTCAAACTTGAATTGCAAGAAAATCAAAACAGTATCAATTTAATAAAATCATTGAAGGCCAAATCAAACTATTCCCACGTAACCTTGCTGTGCTATGAACCGGAAGGCACACCATGTCACAGGCACCTGCTAAAAGAGATCATTAAGAATCCGAACCTTCTAAATGTTGATTTTGTGCCGGAATATGCTGATTATCATAAAGGAGGAGCGATGAAGAAACATGTTGCCCACAAGGAAGCTTGTATCGTATCCTGATTCGCCAATGTGGAGGTTTTTCCACACTTGCTCAATTTTGTCGGGATTTTTTCTAATCCATTCGTAAACTCCCCACTCCAAAATCTGCTGATCATGAGGATTTTTTGATTTGCAGCCAGAGCATCGATAGGTCATTCTTGGTTGTACATCATAGTTGTGAATCGTTAGAAATGGCTCCTGAGAAAAGAGTGTAGTTTGTACATTGCGTTCGTGTTTTTTTCTTTTTTCAAAACGCTGTTGGAATTCACGAGGTTTTATGAATCCTAGACTTGATCTCTCATCGTTTAGATCTTGTATACACTCAACGCCGTATTTTTTGTGCATGTCATTTAACAATGCTATCCATTTTGATCTTGATAATGTTTCATGATCAGTTATTTTGAATCGTAGTTTATCCCATTCTGATTTTGACCCCTGTATTTTCCAACTTTCATTTCTAGTATCCTGTGGATTTCTCTCCAATGGGACTTCCACCACGTGCCATCTTTTCATAGGGGTGTCCGGTTGTACTGGGTAAACCCTTATCAAGCCATATTTTGGCGAATAGCCCGCAGTACAAACAGTTTTCCTGTTATCACTTATTTCGTCAGGTGCTGCACTGCCTAACACAATGAGATCATCGATTTTTATTTTCTCTACATCAGACATGCTGTCTACTCACCAATTCCTTGTCTTTCGTAGCAACGCCTGCCGTAATAGGTTTTGTTGTTGATCCATAGAGTTGATTCAAAATGTACGAGTTTACCCCTTAGGCGACACTACTGACTGGAGTCTTTATGATCACGCCTGCCACGCCGTATGTCAGGTGAGGGGTAAACTCGTACATTCAAAATTAACAAATTTTGATCAAATGGGCACATGCCAGATCGATCCAAATGTCAGTAAAACGCACATAAATTATGAAATTGTTTGCTAGATTGTCAAGAAACTCCGTACATTCATCCCACGTTCCGGTACGACCAAAGAAAGGAGAAAGAGAAAGAGAGAAAATGTCCCGGCGGCAGCGGGGATGGTGATGCACCGCAGCAACAACAAAAGAGCACAAAGCTGCGGCACTACATGGACCGTGGATACCAGGGAGCACAGTCAGTGGATGCAGGCACGGACATCATACTCCCAATCAAGAAAAAACCGGGCGGCAAGCTCACCGATGTGCAAAAAGAGTACAACATCACGCACTCAAAGATACGTGTGTACAACCTTTTTTGAAAAAAGACTGTTTAAATTAAGGTATTGTCAAGGTTGATTGAACAAAAATGAGTACCGAAAATGAGCTTATACTCAAAGAGATCAGGGAACTAAGGGAGCAGGTCAGCCTGAACTGTAACAAGTTGGATGTGGTGACTGAAAAAATGTCTGAGTTGGATAAAAAAGTGTCCGATAATGGTAAAGATATAGAGTGTTTTTACAGATCTTTTAGTCGTGAAATAGGTAGAATACAGACAAAGATGGGAATAACTCCATTTAAGCCAGAATAGTACTGATTTACAAGTAAACCGTTTGTAAGAGTTTACCCCTCAGGCGACGTTTCCAGTCAGGGTCTTGGTGACCATCTCACTCACGTTATACCCCTGGGCGCGCCAGTTCATCGTGCATGTCATCAGTACGGTGAACATCTCCATGCCCTCCATGGTACGGAGTCCCTGGAATATCTTGCGCGCAATTACGGACGGCCTCAGCATGCGCTCGGCTAGGTTGTTGGTGGGCTCCATGCCCGGATACAGCACGAACGTGTACAGGTATTCTGAGGCATTCTCAAGCTTTGTGGCAAATTTTTTGCAACCTGCCTCCCTGAATGCTACGGCCAGCGCGCGTGTCTCGACTACCAGCATGTCGTGTTGTTGCTGCCTGACGCCGTTCTTCTTCTCCTCCGGTGGTGGTGGTGGCCCCAGCCCCTTGGCAAAAAGAAATTTTTTCTTGAGGGCCGTATACAGCTCGTGGGCCTGCCGGGAAGTCTTGCCGGCGTCCTTGGCCTCCCGGAGTATGTGTGCCCAGCACCACTGCCTGATCTTGAATACGACATATACGCCGTACCCATCAACTGTAACTGGTTTATCATAATATGGAAAGTTCGTATCCACTACGACCCTGGCCCTGCTGGGTGCGGCCAGCGTGTGGACGCCGGTCGTGGAGCCGTCCTTGTTCTTGCCCACTATTACCCATATGCGGGCCGTCCTGCCGTTGTATGGCATGGCAGTCTCGTCAATGTGCAGATAATCAGAATCCTTGATGGCCTGTTTGATGCCCTCTACGCTGGGCTTTATTGCCTTGGTGCAGGCCCTCAGGCACTGCAACACGCCTGCCTCTGAGACATCCATGTCCAGGATTTCTGAGCACATTGTGGCCGTGGCCTGTATGGAGGCAGGTGCCATGTGCATTGAGGTTATCATTCCCGTAATGTTTGGTCCAAACTCGGTTCCCTGCACGTTCCAGTCCCTGTCGTCCTCGATTGACACGTGGCCGCAGTCGGCGCATTCGCGCTTGTATGCGGTGTGCTCTGTCGTGACCGGTTTGGGCTTCTTGGGGATCTCAGTCACGGTCTTTGAGAACAACTTTTCGGGCTTTTTCATGTTGGTGCTGTTGCACTTGTCGCACTTTTTGGGGCAGTGCTTTACAAACTCGGTCGGCTTTCTCTTGTGTGATACTCCCCTGTGTCCCGGTTTGCGGCCCGGTTTTGCCTTTGCAGATGCCGGTACGTTGCCTGATGCCTTTGCAGCAGCAGTCTTTTTCTTCCTGGTAGGAATCGAGTTCTGCGAGGAGGGGGTGTGCGGGTTCTCGTAATATTTGATGTGCTACCTGAGCTGCTGGTTTTCTGCCGTCAACAGCACGACCTGTGTTGCAAGCTCGGCCTTCTCTGTGGCATCTTTGACTACTACCTGCTGCAGATCGGCGATGGTTTTCTCATTCTTTCGGCACTCGGCTATGAGACGTGCAATCTCGTCGCGCAGTATCTTGACCTCCGAGCCTGATGACATGCATTTTCCTAGGTACTACTATCTTATAGATCGGGTGGTCAGGAAGAATTCACCAAATAGGTAAGGGGTAAACTCTTACAAAGTCTATTGTGCGGACAGGGTAGCTCCGGATATGACCGACCCGGCCTCCTTTCTTTTTCCCTTTCTGTCATCGTGCTAGCTGATGGTGGCAACGACTACATCCGTGTTCTTGCACGGTATGATACATCTGACACCGGCCGCATCCAGCTCGGAGATGGCTGCTGCCGAGAAGAACTCGCGGCCCGGCATAACGACTCCGAGATCGGCGCCTGTGCGGCGTGCAGAATGGATGATCTTGCGCACGAAACGTGCCGTATCCTCAAGGGCCGGCATCTGCAGTACGCCCAGCACGAGGCAGCAGTGCTCCGCAATGCACTGTATGGTGATGTAACGCTCAAAGACATGCGTTCCGCCCTTCTTCCTGGAGCGGACAAGTTCCCCGCCGTACTTTTTGTCGTAGCGCGGTATCAGGTGCATGTCTATTGCCGCATCCAGCTTCTGACCCCTTGTGATCATCCCAGTTTCCCTCAGCTGATCCAGCTGCCGGCCCACGGTTTCTGCAAGGCAGTCTTGGATCTGGCCGGGCTCGGATCTTATGGCGACGCTGCGGATCCACTCGTCGATGGGATTGCGGGCATTCCAGGAGCCGCTGGCGCGTCACGTACAGACATCGTGCAGCCTGCCACCTGCCCGTTGGACACGGCCGCGCGCGTCAGGCACCTGATAAAGTTGTCTGCAACATAGATGGCGTTGTGCTTGTCTGATGTCTTGATGCACGGGGCCATGCCGTCGCTGACGGTCTTTAGGATATCTTGATATATGCGCGGGTTGTTAAGCACGTCACGTCTCAGTTGGTTCTTTTGGTAAGGCATGAGTACCTTCTGGGACTGCCCTAATTGATCTGTTTCGGTCAAAATGTACCATTTTGGGTTACTTCTGGGAAGACTGTTCTTGTAAAAACTGCTTTATAGAGCATTGTCAAAGAGCCATTATGCCGTTGAATGTGGGCGATGTTGCTCCGGGATTTGAGCTTCCGGATACTGAGTTAAAACTGCGGACTCTGGAAGAATTCAAGGGCAAAAAAACCGTCCTTTCGTTCATAGTTGCAGCAAGTTCCCCGGTATGCGAGGCAGAACTGTGCACGTTTAGGGACTCTTGGCAAGAGATCGCAGACTTGGGCGCAAACATTGTCGCCATCAGCAACGACGGGCCTTTTGCAAACAAGGCATTTGCAGAAAAACACGGCTTCAATTTTCCGTTGCTTGGAGACTATAACAGCAAGACCATTCAGGACTATGACATTTTGATGAAAGACTTGCTTCACATCAAAGACTACAACGCTGCAAAACGTTCCGTGTTCATAATTAACGAAGACGGAAAGATCGGATACAAGTGGGTATCCGAAGATCCGTTAAAAGAGCCAAACTATGAAGAGATCAAAGGCTTCCTCAGGTAGAAAAAAAATTCCTTTTTATTCCAAATTCGCAATTACGTCGCCTTTTGCGACAGTTGCACCCTCTTTGATTTTGAGATTTTTGACATCGCCGTCTTTGTGAGCCTTGACTGCAACCTGCATCTTCATCGATTCCAGAGTGCAAACGACATCGCCCCTCTTGATTGAATCGCCCTCAACTACTGCAATCGATACAACCTTGCCAGGGATCTGGCTTTTGAGTGCGGTTTGGGCACCTCCTGGGCCTCCCTCCCCTCCTCCGGAGTTTTTGAAAACAACTTTGTCAAAGTGGGTGTTCATGTTTAGAGTAAGCGGAACGTTGTCAACTACTAGACTCATCTCGTTTGTCGCAGTTTCAAGATATCTTGCCTTGTGATACCGTTTGTCCAAAACAAACTCAATTCCTTTGGCGTCCATGCTAAGAATTCTTAGTTGGCATTCCTTGTCGTTAATCTTTATGACATAGTCATTGCTGCCCAGGTTTTTGAGGATCTTTCCGTCAAATGGTTTTTCAATGCCAGATATCTTATAATCCATTAATCATCATCAATCCAGCTTGCTCTTCCAGGCAACGGCACTACTGCTGCCATTTTCGCCGTTTTGAACCCGGCTCTTAAAGTATTCAGAATGAATGATTGCTGCAGCCAAAGCAGCCTCGGCCTTGCCCTCTTTTTCCTTCTCAAGGTCTTCAGACAGCCTGTCAATCATGTTATAACGCTTCAAAAAGTCAGTTGACAGTTCGCCATTTTTGTATTCCTCAGAGTTCAGAATCGTCTTGTATAGTGGAATTGACGTCTCAACGCCTTGGACATACATGTCATTTAATGCCGTGAGCATTCTTGTCCGAGATTCCTCAAATGTAGGCCCCCAGGTACAGAGTTTTGCCATCAGCGAATCGTAAAACGGGGATACGGTACAGCCCGGATAAAGATAGGTGTCGCATCTGACGTTCGGTCCTGCAGGAATTGTCACGTCGGCAACAGGGCCGGTGGATGGCGCAAAGTCCAAAAAGGTGTCTTCTGCATTGATTCTGCATTCGATGGCATAGCCATTCATCCTTAGATCTTTTTGTTTGAAGGGAAGCGGCTCGCCATTTGCAATATCGATCTGCAGTTTGACAAAATCCAGTCCCGAGACCATCTCGCTGATCGGATGCTCCACTTGGAGTCTTGCGTTAATCTCAATAAAGTAAAACTGGCCAGAGTCGGCTCTCAGGAATTCGGCGGTTCCAAGGTTTGTGTAATTTACAGCTTCGGCTGCCCTGACAACCAGTTTGCCAATCTCCTCCCTTTTTGCCTCGTCAACTACGGGAGACGGGGTTTGCTCGATCAGCTTCTGGTTTCTTCTTTGAATGGAGCACTCCCTTTCAAAGAGGTGTACTGCGTTGCCATGGTGGTCTCTGCACATCTGGTATTCAATGTGCCTTGTCTTTTCCAGGAACTTTTCAACAATGATTGCGGATTTTCCTACGGCAGAGATTGATTCAGACGTTACAGTCTCAAAGCCTTCTCGCAGTTCCTGATCGTTGGTCACCAGTCTGATTCCCCTGCCGCCGCCGCCGTAGACGGATTTGAGGAGGACGGGATAGCCAATATCATTTGCAATCTTTTCTGCATCCTCTGCAGTACCCACCAGTCCCGGACTTCCCGGAACGGTCGGAACATCTGCCTTTAGCATCGCAGCCTTGCATTCCATCTTGTCCCCGCACAGATTCATAGAGTCAGCAGAGGGGCCAATAAAGTTGATCCCGTTTCTCTCGCACAGCCTTGCAAAGTCATCGTTTTCTGAAAGAAAGCCATAGCCCGGATGAACGGCATCTGCGCCAGATGACAGCATCACTTCAAGAATTTTTTCCTGGTTGAGGTAGGATTTTGCAGGGGCAGCCTCGCCAATATGATAGGATTCGCCTGCCTTCTTTACATGCAGCGAGTTATAGTCCTCATCAGAATATACTGCAACGGTCTTGATTCCTAACGCGTTGCATGTCCGGATGACTCGAAGTGCAATTTCCCCCCTGTTGGCAATCAGTACCTTCTCAATCATGGTCAGTCACAAATTGATGTTTCCGTGCTTTCTTGGGAGCTGTTTTTCTCTCTTGTTTGCAAGCATCCTTAGCGCCTTGATCAGCATCGGCCTGGTTTCTGCAGGATTGATGACATTATCAACTGTTCCGTGAGATGCTGCAACATACGGATTTTCAAACTTTTCGGTAAATTCGTCCATCAGCTGCTTCTTAAGGGCCTCAGGATCATCAGCAGATGCAATCTCCTTACGATTCATGATTTTTACAGCTGCCTCGCCACCTAGTACCGCACAGCGTGCAGTTGGCCAAGCATAGTTGATGTCGGTTCTGAGGTTCTTGCTTCCCATAGCGATGTAGGCACCGCCATATGCCTTTCCAATTACAAGCGTTATCTTTGGAACAGTCGCCTCACAGTATGCATACAGCAGTTTGCTGCCATGTCTGATGATTCCATTATGCTCCTGGTTGGAGCCTGGCATGTAGCCTGGCGTGTCTACCAGCGTAACAATAGGAATGTTAAAGGAGTCGCAAAATCTGATGAAACGCGCTGCCTTGTTAGACGAGTCAATATCAAGTGCGCCTGCAAGGTGCATCGGATTGTTTGCAACGATTCCGACTGCCTGTCCATCCATTCTTCCATAACCTACAACAATATTTGGCGCAAACAACTCGTGCACCTCAAAGAATTCGTGGTTGTCAACAATCGAGTCGATTACCTCCTTCATGTCATAAGGCTGCAGCGGGTTTTCCGGAATGATGCCAATCAGGCTGCTGTCCAGCCTGTCCGGATCATCGCCGGTTGCGGTTTTTGGCGGCTCTTGAGAGTTGTTTTGCGGTATAAACGAGATCAGTTTTTTAATTTGATCCATGCATTCGTATTCATTTTGTGCAACAAGATGCGCAACTCCGCTTTTTGAACCGTGGGCCATCGCACCGCCAAGGTCCTCAAATGAAATCTCTTCTCCCAAGACAGTCTTTACAACATCAGGGCCTGTTACAAACATGGTACCGGCCTTTTGGACCATTACAACAAAGTCCGTCATGGCCGGCGAATAGACAGAACCGCCTGCAGAGGGGCCAATGCTGGCCGTGATTTGCGGAACGACGCCTGACGCTAGCTGGTTATGATAAAAAATGTCTGCAAACCCGTCAAGGCTCATAATTCCCTCTTGAATTCTTGCGCCACCAGAGTCCATAATTCCCACAATCGGACAGCCGGTTCTAACTGCATGATCCATCAGTTTGGTAATTTTTTTGGCGCCCATCTTGCTGAGTGTTCCACCAAGTACAGTAAAATCATAGGCAAACACGAAAATCTGTCTTCCGTTCACCGCTCCGTAACCGCCAACCACCCCATCTGTAAAGAATTTCTTTTTTTGCATGCCGTATTCGTAATAGTGGTGCGTAACCAGCGGATCTATTTCGGTAAACGTTCCCTCGTCCAGCAAAAGACCGATTCGCTCTCTGGCAGTTAGCTTGCCCTTATCATGCTGGGCCTTGATTCTGTCCTGGCCGCCGCCTTGAAGGGCAGCGTCATATTTCTCAGAGTAGTCCTCAAGTTTCTCAGAATGCATGCCCGTAATCATGGGTTTTGCTTTCCTATATTAATTTAGTTTGCATGACAGTCTTCCCAAAAGTACGTGATTCATGACTGTGCAAGATGGCGGCGGGCGAATCTGCAGCATCATAATTTGATTTGTTTCAAATCCAAGGCCGTTTCCTGGGTTACTTCTAGGAAGAAGGAAGTGCCGTCTGCCAGCCATCACCTGCTGCCTGCACGACGCCAGTCTTTCATGTACAAAAAATGTAATGGTGATGCAGCGGATCTGTCACAGTAGATGCGGAAGGATCAAAAAGTTCTGGGCAAAAAGTTTCCTAGGCGGTTTAAAGAGGATCCGATGTTGTACCCGAAGATCAGGTGTCATTGAGGAGTTCTGGCACCAAGCAAAGCGGGATGTCCTTGTCTCCGAGTACTATGCAACATTCGAGGAGATGTGATACGCGCTGTCCGAGTACCTGGGAACTGCCAGCTTCAACCATGATGTTATGGCGTTTCTTGGGGCAAACCCGAATGGATTAAAAACTTCCAAGCGTCGCCATAGTATAGCAAAGTATCCAGTGTTTTTTCTTATTTTTAATGTTTATATCATAATACGCTGGATATTATGTATAATGGTATCAGTATTCAAACGTAAAAAAGGTAAAAAAACATACTATGTTTTGATACACAACGCGGGAAAACATCAACATGAAAAATATCTGGGCAAAGAGATTCCCGAACACATCAAGGAAATCAAAAAGGCATTTCTCTTAGAAATAATGTGCAAAGAGTGGAAAGAAAAAATTGAAAAAATAAAAAAGACATACCAGAAACAATCAAAGAAAACAATTGCAGAGCATTTGAAAGAATTTTCACTAGGATTCACTCATGATTCGCAGAAAATAGAAGGCTCCACGCTAACAAAAAAAGAAACTTTTAACTTGTTAAGATTCTCATTGACTCCAAGTCAAAAACCTGAAGAAGACATGGTAGAGGCTCAAAAACACCACAAAGTTTTTCTCAAAATAATAAAGAGCCACCCAACATTATCAGAAAAAACTATCCTTGTATGGCATAAAGAAATGTTTAAAAAAACAAAACCAGAGTTTGCAGGAAAGCTAAGAACTAATGCAGTATATGTAACAAACAGTGAGTCAACATTCCCACATTGGAAATTTGTGCCGCAATTTGTAAAGCAGTTTTTCAAAGAATATAAAGAGCTGAAAAAAGAAACAGAGCCAATTGAGTTAGCTGGATTGCTACATTTCAGATTTGTGAGCATACACCCTTTTGGAGATGGCAACGGTAGAATTTCAAGAATGATAATGAACTACGTATTGACTGAAAACAATTGCCCACCATTAAACATCAAGTACACAGATAGAGAACAGTACTACAAAGCATTAGAAAAAGGCCAAGTGGGTGAAGATGAAATGATTTTCCTGAAATGGTTCATGAGATATTACATCAGAACAAACAAGAAATATCAATAAAATTACTTTGCTGAAGGTAAAAAACGAGCCCTGATTTTTTTAAAATTACATTGTTTTTCAGCCCTCTATGGGGGTTGTAGCCTAATTAGATAATTTGGCCTAATTTTCTTAATCCCTGCACATATTGATCAGTCAGATGTGGGTTTTCTAATAAAGAAACACAAAAGACACGAGGAGTATTTCAAGTACTGCCATGCTGCCCACACCCAAGAAGATGGGTTTCTCCTATCCAATATAGTTTCTTTGATCAATAGTTTGTTGCATAACTCGATTTTTTACTTGAATTCGTCCTAAATGATAAATCTGGATAAAAATCATAGTTGATTTTGGATCTATTTATGATCGAGATCAGGAATTTTTTGACGAAAAAGGAAGTTATGCAACAAACTATTGATCAAGGAGAACCCGTGTCCTGTCCAGCAGGCCAATTCGGGGCCAGGACGTCCCACGATCCACAACAGGGACAAATTTGCCTGCCTGTGCATCTTGATGGTATGCTGGAACAAGCCATACCGCGACATGCAGAACCTTGCAGGGAGCCTGAAGCTGCCCTGGGACGAGCCCATACCGGATCACAATACCCTCGGCAGGTTCATGCAAAAGATTCCCCACAAGTGACTGGAGGAGATTGTGGCAGAGACTGCGCAAAGGTGCCTTGCCGGGTATGACCCCTCGACGCTCATGCTTGCAGCCGACAGCACCGGCGCCGTTACAGACAGAAACGACAAGGCCGAAAAGAGAAAGGATCTGGTGCCCAAGACCGGCAAAAAGGCCGAAATTACGCACGAATCGGGCGCAAAAAAGGCCGAAAGGATCAGAAAGGCCAAGCCCTACAAAAAGTACATCAAATGGCACGTGGCAGCAGTCACGGGCCTGCAGGTCATACTGGCCTGCCGCATCACATCAGACAAGATGGCAGACACCACCATCCTAGAAGATCTCCTCAAGGGGATCAAGAGGATCGGCATCGGGTTCTCCGGCAGCATCTTCAATGCAGACAAGGGATATGACTCAGAGAAGAACGTAAGGCTCATCATGGAATACGGAATGAAACCCAACATCAAGCAGAGGTCAAACGCAGTCAACGCCAAAACAAAGTACAGGAAAAAGGCAGCCGAGATGTTTGACGCCGAGGCCTACAAGAAGCGCTCGCTGATCGAGGGCATCTTCGGCGCAGAGGAGACAGAAGGCCACAGGCTGATGTGCAGGTTCAGAAAAGCAAACACCCGCAGGAGGTTCGGTCTGTGTAAGGCCATAGGATGGAACCTTGAGGTGTTAAACAGGATGGAGTGTGCCGCAAGGATTGGTGTGCCGGTGGAGGCAGCCTGAGGTGAATTAGGTGACAACCCCGGTTTGTGGTGCTAGATGCCTATGCGTAAGCTGTCTGTGATGTAGATCAGATTGGTTCCATCCACCGTGTAGACTGCGGTTATCGTATACACAGCACCAGCCGCCACTCCGGAATGTCCACCCAGAACACCGCTGAATTGAGATGATGAGTTCTCAGCTACCGTGATCCCTCCTGCCGTATTT
Organism: Candidatus Nitrosopumilus sp.; assembly: GCA_965214775.1. GTDB lineage: Archaea > Thermoproteota > Nitrososphaeria > Nitrososphaerales > Nitrosopumilaceae > Nitrosopumilus. Next base: position 1,814,000 of record OZ243974.1, read on the forward strand.
AGGCTTTCAACATCACCCTCCAATGGATGGTCGACGTTGCTGCCATCATCATAAGTTCTAGCAATTCCATCAAAGGTGGTCGGTGTAAAGTTATCATTGGGATCAAGAGGATCAGCATACAGTATCTCATTTCCAACAAGTCCATCCAAGGTAACCACCAACACACGAATATCTTGACTGCCCGTGTTTTTTACCGTGGCCTCGGCTACCAATTGAGTCGGAAGACCCTGCGTGGCAGTGCCCTCTATGAACACGGTCTCTGCCGCGCCCTCTCCTGCAAGGTCGCCCAGCACTCCTCCTGCGATTAGTGCACCGGCACCTCCGGCGATGACGACAACAACCCCGATCCATACGACGTTTTCTTTCGTTACCTGTACCATTGAACCTGCAAATTCGTTTTGCATATAAACACGCAAATTGACTGCATGTGTCGGATTGTATTGCAATGTGAAACGGAATTGAGACCACGGATCATTGCGCGGTTAAATTGTTGGATGTATCGTGATGGTGAATGTGTGATAATCGCTTAAGAAATGCATGGAGAGTGGTGGTTGCTGGAGTTGCAGTCCTGTCTCTAGGCGCCATTTCATTCTTGTTTTTTGGCGAAGGGCTGACATTAGAAAAACTTGGTACGGTTGGTATAGTATATGGCGTAGTTCTTCTTAACATCGGCATAGCAGTAATGGTTTCAAAATCCCCCAATCGCTAAAACCGTGGTGACCCGGCCACACGTGGCCACGCTTCCTGAATGCCGCCTGTTCGCCCGGCCGCATTCATGAGCCGCAGGCAGGATCCAACAAACCCCGCTATGATCCTTCCAGGTCTTCAATTGCCTTGATCATCTCCTCGATTGGTGGATTCTGGCCCAGTTGTATACATCTAAGGTCGTTCTCCTCACACCCTACCGCGTTTTCCCTGTCTTCTGTGACCAGAATCATTCCGTGCTTCTCGGCGTATTTCAGGACAGAAAAGTCGGATCTGAGAGGGAGCCCCTTGAAGCGTAACTTTCTCACGCTCTGCACCTCATATCCCCGCTCTGCCAGCCTCGAATCATACCCGTCGTACATCTCGTCTACCAAGATTGCCGTCTTTGACGTTCTGGCCGGCCCTTGCCTTACCTTTATTTTGAAACCGGCTATAGTTGCCACGACCGTAGTGAATACAATGATGGCTGTGCCGATTGTGACCTGACCCCATCCCCACTCCCTGATGGCTTCAGAAAGGTTCTGCGCGTTGCCGGTATCCGTCGTCCCTGTATGGCCGATTCCCAGCCCTGCACTGAACAGTTCCAGAGAAAACCCGTTGGCAGTCATGACCGCCCCAAACGCAACCAAGGCAGTCGCTATCACCTGCAGGATGACGAGATGCTTCTGGAACCGTTGCTCTGCTTCATTCATGGCCTAACCACGTACCCATGTCTATTTTAACGTGGTTTGGCAGGCGGCCTTCCCAGAAGCTTCAGTTTCCCCGGTTTTTACAGCTTGGTCCTCAGGGCGGGCTGGTTCTAGGCTCAAAACTTCCCAGAAGCTTCAGTTTCCCCGGTTTTTACAGCTGCGACACCACTTGGCGTTGCCGTATTTTTCCCTGATTTGGCTTTCCCTGTCATGCCTGCAATGATAGTAAGCAGAGTTTGCCGACTCCGGTTTTAACAGATTCATAAATTCTGTGTTAAGGTGTCCGCATCTGCGATGATGTATTTTGCTTCTTGATATCGGTTTTCTGACTATCAGCACGATATCCATAGGCGAGATCTCGTCAAACTGCTGCCTGCCTGTGATTTCATTCAATCCCATCCACCCCATGCCTTCTGAGGCTGCCCGACCCTGTCTGCAGGAATAGCACCAATCATCTTCACCATGCCAATTTCATGTTGGCATAAAAACACGTGTCTGGCATGATCATGCGCAGGCCGAATGCCGGGATTTTTATAATACCGCCTCCAATATATCGTGAGTTCGCTCCTTGCGTCCTTGGTTTCGATCAGGATTGCAGGCCCCGCCGGGCATTATGCATGTGCCCGTTTTGCGAAGGCGGGGAGCTTTTTCCTTGGGGGTGTAGTTTAGACTGGATAGAATGCCAGATTCGCAACTGGAGATTGAGGGTTCGAATCCCTCCATCCCCTTGACTACCGAGAGGGGACATGATTACAAGGTCACCTAGAAGAGTTTCTTTCGTTACCTGTACCATTGATTCCGCAAAACCGTTTTGCGTGTAAACACGCAAAAGTGTGGCGCGCAAGTGATTGTACCCAAATGGAATCATGGATCATGACGCGGTTAAATGGTTGGATGAATCCGGATGTTGAATGTCTCGTAAGCACTCAAAATCCGCCTAGGGATTAATGATTGTTGGATTTGCAGGCCTGTCTATTGGCATCGTTTTGTTCTTGGACTTGTTTGAGCTGGGCAAAGAAAACATCGGTACGGTCTTAATGACGTCCGGAGGAGTCATCATCGGAATAGGTTCCGGGGCGTTGATTGCCTCAAGATCATCCAACCGGCAGAATCCGCCTGCCCGGCCGCGCAGAGTCACCCGTCTTTGACCTGTCATGCAGAAATCCACATGTGACTGCGATTTTCACGTCCAGACAGTGGTGAACGCTGCCTGATCCGCACCGGCCATCCCGTGCTTAAATGTCACGGCACATCGACACTGTACATGTCTCCCAGAAACCTCGTCACAATGATCAGCGCCGCCGGCGGCAAGGCGTGCGGCAGCTGGAGGCCATCCGTTGACAGGCTCCACTCCCCCCTGACGGTGCCGGCACTCGTAATCATGAGCCTGTACGTTGCGCTCCTCTCGTCCCTCGGCCTGATCGGGGATCCGGACTCGGAGCGGTACCTGATGGCCGCAAGCTACGGGATGATTCTTCTTGCAATCTGCATCGCGTGGTCGTGCGTCCTCAAACCGTCGCATGATTGAATCCGGCGGCCCAGGGCCGTGCGATGCACGCTCCCTCTATCCCGCACCACTTTTCTGAACACACAAATACTTGAACGGATTCAGTTTGATGGTTGACTGACTGGGGCCTGGGGGTGTTCACCATGATATCCATAATAGACTTTATGCGTAATCGGCCCATCTGATCTAAAAATACGACACAATAGATCATTATTTGCACACCAACAACCCTAAAGATCTGTATGATTCCCTAACTGTATGGGCTCAAATGACAAGACTCTCCAAGCATTTCAAGCGTTACAAGCGCAACACGAGATGCTAGTCGAGCAACACGAGATGCTAGTCGAGCAACACGAGCAGGTATCCAAGCAAAACAAACAGATGTCCAAGCAAAACGAGCGTATGAGGAAGCAGCTTGCGTTTGAGGACTCGTTGTGGCAGTCCGAAGAAAACAAGACAAAAAGAGTCGTGCGCGGCGGGACGCCTCTGCGGATGCACGCAATCGAGGTTGCAGACGGCATAATCGGCGATCCGGTGCGCCTTCGCAACGTCACGGGATGCACAAAGGAGTCATTTGAGATCATACTGGAGCGCTTTACGGAAGAAGTCATGGACGACGAGGACAGACCCCTGTTCTGGGAGGACGACGTAAGAGGCGGCGATGCCGGAAACCGGTGCAAGCTGTACATCAGGCACGCGCTGCTTGCAGTACTCATGAGCATAAGGACCAAGGCAACGCAGCATCATCTGGCCGCAACGTTTGACGTCGACCAGTCCACAATGTCCAGGTACCTCCGGTACGGTGCCGTGTTACTGCGCCAGATCCTGCCTGCCTCCGAAAAGCTAACAAGCATCATCTGCAAGACCCCGGCAGGCAAGCTGGAGGAGGTGCTGATCCCAAAAAAGACGCTCCTGATTGACGGCACCCTGACTCCGGTAGACAGGCCCGGGGACAGGACCGCAAGAAAGACCAGATACTCGGGAAGAAAAAAGCGGCACATGTTCAACACGATAATTACCTCGAACCTGGACGGCCTCATACTGCACTGCGGCAAGACTGTGGACGGAAGCGTCAACGACAAGGGCGTGATGAACGCAGGGGGCGGCCCGGACTTTGGAAGGCACACCGGATCAATGAGGAATGCAAAAAACGCAGACGATCCGGAAGAGGCGTTTGTGATTTACAGCGACCTGGGATTTGAGGGCATTCAAAAGATGCTTCCGGGCGCCATACACAGGCAGCCCCCAAAGAAGCCCAGGGACGGGGATCTTACTGCAACACAAAAGAGGCGCCGCAAGCAGATAAGCAGGGTTCGCGTCAGGGTGGAGCACCACATAGGGCGGCTCAAAAGATATGGCATTCTTACCATGCCGTTTGGCGGAACTGCCAAGGATCTCAATTATTTCATGCAGATAATCACGGGTCTTGAGAACCTCAAGACGATGTTGAAAAGGAAAAAATACTATGGCCAGCTGCTGCAGCAGCTGCATCTGCTGCCAGACACATGACATACGGCGGTACGGACCGCCATTCTTTCTGACTTGTCAAAGGGGCACATTGCCGTGCTGCATGGTTGCGCACGTTCTTTTGGCGCAACTGGCTTTTACGTGCGTCATGACACGAGATGCATGCGGTAATTTGATCCGATCAGCGCATTTGCGTTTGGAAAAGCCTACGGAATTTTTAATCACGGTCGATTACGCTAGTTTGTTGCATAACTCCGACTAGAGCCAAGTCAGTCCGCCCGGATCACTACTGGCACCAGGTTCCTACACGGCAGCCACCGCCTCTGCTATCCACTTGTTGTACAGCCATATCCTCAGCTTTACTTCCTGCACTATATTGGACCACTTGAGGGCCATTACGCATTCGCCGAACATACGCTTTATGGCCGATATCACGATCTCGACGATCCATCTGCTGCCAAAGCCGACCGTGCTCTTCCAGTACCGCAGGTTCTCCTGTCTTTCCTCCTTTGAGAGATCACCCACAGGCACCTCGGGGCCGCCCCCGAGCTGCCATCGCACCAGCCGGCCCCACTTGTCGCCGGTGCCCTTGCCCTTTGCATTGCAACTTGTCAAAAGCCGTATGAGTGGTTTTATGCCGCGTTTGTGGCACTCGGCTACGTTTTTCCTTGAGCCGTATGCGCCGTCTGCAAGCAGGATCTTTCCCGGTATATCTGGATTCGCGCCGGTGCCGAGTACAGCCAGCGGCGATGTCCCGTCTGCAAGCATGTTGGGGATCTTGACTGTATCCGCGCTGTCGGTGCGGCTCTGCTCCTCTTCCTTCTTGATGTTCTTGACTGTATCCGCGCTGTCGGTGCGGCTCTGCTCCTCTTCCTTCTTGATGTTCTTGACTGTATCCGCGCTGTCGGTGCGGCTCTGCTCCTCTTCCTTCTTGATGTTCTTGACTGTATCCGCGCTGTCGGTGCGGCTCTGCTCCTCTTCCTTCTTGATGTTCTTGACTGCATCCGCGCTGTCGGTGCGGCTCTGCTCCTCTTCCTCCTCTTCCTTCTTGATGTTCTTGACTGCATCCTCAAGCAGTGCCGGCAGTTCCGTGCTGTCGCCGATTGCATCACTTGTGACAGATACTGCCAGCACCTGCTTGGTGTCTGCATCGACCATCAGGTGCATCTTGACAAATCCGCGCCTTACCTTCCATTTCTTGCATATCCACTCGCCCCGGTTGTGCTGCTTGAGGCCAGTGGCATCGGCTATCATGACCAGGTTGCGGGACTTGTCGCGCACCGTGATTATGTTCTCTGCAATGTCGACGTCAAGCTTCTGTATCCTTCTGAATATCGTGGTGTAACACGGCGAGTCCGCACCCTTTAGCATCTCCCCGAGCATACCTGACAGCTGCCTGTACTTTAGCATGAATGCGGTCCTGAGGGCGGCTGCGGCCATTATCATGCCTTCTGCATACAGGAACGGGGCGCCCTCCTTGTGGCGGTTGGCAGCCTTGAGATCCTTCTCCCAGTCCGGGTTGTACTTGACGACCAGGCCTGCCCCTCTCTCTACGTACTTTGCATTATCCGTGCGTGTCAATGTATACAATACGAGGCATCCTCATGATCCATTACTTTTTCGGTCAGAATTAGTTGATCATTCCGGTGATTTTCAGTAAAGTTTCAAATTTTAGGCAGGGTTATGCAACAAACTAGATTACGCATAAAGTCTATTAGTGGTGTCCCAAAAGGGAATAGAGGCAGTCGAGGACTACCTGTTGGGAAGATACCACATGTACAAGGGAGTGTATTACCACAAAACCATCCGCTGCATGGAAAATATGCTGATCAATACATTCAAGCGCGCGTCTGCCCTGAGCAAAGAACGCAACAAGATAGCAGACATTACGAAGCCGGTCACACCCGACATGATGCTTCCTCTGGACGATCATACGTGCAATTGGGCTATACGCGATTGGAGCAAGTCATCAGATAAGATCCTAAGTGATCTGTCCAAGCGCCTGATCGATAGGAAGCTGTTGAAGACGCATCAGATTACCAAAGACGAAGTGATCAAGACGTCGTTGAACAAATGGTCAGAGATTGAAAAGGCGTTCAAAAAGAGAAAGCTCAATTTTGAGTATTATTTTATACAAGATGCCAAGAAAGAATCCGGTTACGATCCGTACGCTGCCACAAATCCCGATGATGAGCAGACTGCGATAAGCCACATCATGATCAATACAAAACTAGGAGAGCTAAAAGAGATATCAGAGGTATCATCCATAGTCAAGGCAATAAGCCGAGAAGACCGCAGTTCAGTCAGGATCTTTTATCCGGAAGAACTTTCACATGAGATGGACAAAATGCTTACCGGTAGCTTAAATACCGGCAATGGGTAACGGTGGATGGCAACATGGCAATAATTGATGACGTGGGACTGTTATGCCTGATGATTGATGGCAATGCCAACAAAGAGATCATAGGAAGAACCAGACTGCAGAAGATAGGATACTTTTGCAGGTATCTGGACTGGAACATCAGGGATTACAGGCTACACTATTATGGGCCGTTCTCCCTTGCGCTTGCAGACACGGTGGAGACTGCAGAGTCGATCAAATTGATCAGTCAGAGCGCAGACACGCCGCATAGATTAAGGCTGACGGGCAAGGGAGAAGACCTGGTACGTAAATTTGAAGACAACGTATGTGATCCCACAAAGGTGAAAAAGACGCGAGATCTTGTAAAGCTCCTGTCGGGATGGGAGATCAAGGAGCTTGAGCTTGCCGCAACCATTGACTTTGTGGGCAGAAACGAGAGGGATCTTGCAAAGGCCAAGCTGTTGGACAAGGTGGGCATGATAAAGAAGAACTTTTCTCCCAAACAAATCCAGGATGCATACAAAAAATGGAAAGAGATCATGGCATCCATAGGCAATGCATGATCACACAAAACGTGCATACAGATTCCTATAGACTTTATGCGTAATCGGTTCAGATCCAGGGTTGTTACGAACAAATTCGTCTCATTCAGGTCGATTACGCATAAAGTCTAATAATCCAAGATCTACACGGATTACGCATAAAGTCTTATGTTTACCGACTCGCTATTCAGTCTTCCCAGAAGTAACCCGGAAAACGGCTCCGGACTTGAGGCAAACCAAGTTATGACGCCTGCAGATTCACTTGCCGGCATCTGGACAGTCATGAATCGCGTACTTCTGGGAAGACTGCTTTGCACACTGGTGATTTTTTTCGATTATTCTTTTGAAGAACTTTCATCCTTTGATACCTCTCCGGCAGCAGGAGTCTCTCCTTTTTGTTCTGGCTGTGTTTTCTCTAACATTTCAGGGATTTTTGATTCTGGTGAAAAATGGATGTTGTCTTCCTCGGCAACAGTCACCGTGTATGATGGAATGTCTACCTTTCTTTCTCCAACCATGATGTGGCCGTGTACTACTGCCTGTCTGGCTTGATAAGGTGTTTTGAACCCTAATTTTTTAGTAACAACGGTTTGCAGTCTTCTTGCAAGCAAATCATTGACGTTAAGGTTCAACACGTCATCCAAAGTCGCATCGCTGCTTACCAGTCCAATTCTTGCAAGCGATTTCATCAGAATGGGTTCTTTTTCAGCTCTTACTTCTTGTCTTAGCGCAAGCAATGATCTTGCCTGATGCCTGACCCGTGATAATTCTGTGTGAGCCTTCCATAATTCTCTTTTAGTTCTTAATCCAAAAGTACCCAGTGTTTTTAGCTCCTCCATTTTTAATTCATAATTAAGAGGCCTCTTTGGCTTTCTCCAAACTCTACGTGGATATTTTGGATCTCCCATTCAGAACACCTACTCTTTTTTCTCCGTTGGAGATTCTTCCTTCTTCTTTTTCTCTTCTTCTCCTGCTGCTGCTGATGTAGGCGCATCGCCTGAAGGGGACGCCGCCGCCGATGCTGCTGTTGTAGAGGCTGCCGGAGCTGCTGCCTTCTTTGCCGGAGCTGCCATTCCGCCTTTAGCTACGCCAACTGCCCCTCCTTTTCTTCCGGAAGTTCTGGTTCTTTGCCCTCTAACTTTTAATCCGCTTAGATGGCGATAACCTCTCCAACTGGCGACAACCCTTTCCCTTTCAATATCGTTTCTTAATGTAAATGGAATGTCTGATGTAAGCAGATGCAAATCTTTCCCTGTCTCGATATCTTTTTGTCTGTTGAGAAACCATGTTGGGAAATTTGATGATTTAGGGTTTGTGATCAGTTTCTCAATTCCTTGAACATCGGCATCTGACAGGTTTCCGATGTTTGAATTTGAATTGATCTTCAAAGTGTCCAAAATTGCAGTGGCAAAATTGTATCCAATGCCCTTTATTTGGGACAGTCCTACGATGGTCTTCTTCTCTCCGGGGATATCGTTTCCCACGATTCTGACAATGTGTCTGTATTCTTGGCTACTCAAGTATTCCCAAATTCTAAGAATCCCCGATAAAAACCATGCTAGGCCCCCAGCGGTACGAGTTTACCCCTTGGACATCCTGGTGTCTGGAGCCTTTATGATCACGCCTGTCATGCCATATCTCCGGTGAGGGGCAAACTCACACCATCCATTGAATTACAAAGTGGGATTTGTCATAAACGCAACGGATAATTCTAGGCCTTATTTTGCAGAGGGGCAAACAAGTGAAGGCGCAGTAACACAATTCACATCTGGACTTCCGAGCGGGGTTGTCGCCTAATTCCACCTGCCGGACTCAATCCGCACGTCTTTCTGAATCTCCGCCATTTTTGCACGCCTAGTCCGGATAACATCGTATGATTTTCAGAAATTCTGACGAATTAGGCGGCAACCCCCTTCCGAGCATGACCTGCCACCCAAAATGACTAATTTTTTTTGCATAAATTATCTAAAGTCTTCATCCTCTGTCCAATCATTTCCCTGAACATTCCATTGATTGCATTGACAGCATTTTTTGATGCCCCTTTGCGGATCAATATCTATGCAGTAGCAGTGTGCGCCTTTTCCTGACGGATCATTTAGACACATTTTTTGCATTATTCTGAATTCTCCTTTTCCTAATTATAGCCATCTCTTCTTTCAGTCTTTCCAAAAGTTCCCAGAAAAACGGCCCACATTTGACACAATTCAGATTATGATGCCTGCAGATCCGCATGCAGCCGTCTGCACTGCCATGAGTCAGTTACATCTGTAAAGACTGTCTTTTCAAAAAGTTTTAAATTTACAGACTTTTAAACTGAAGAAAATGTCTGATTGTTTTGATCGAGAGAAGGTTATAGAGTGCATGTTTGATCCCACAACAGCGTCAATTCTTGCGGCTTTGGAAGACGGGGAAAAGGAATGCTCATTTTTAGCACAACAGGAATCCATTTCCGAATCTAAAGTATTGGAGCTGCTCTCATACCTGATAGAACATGGATTCCTCATTCACAGTAATACAAAAGATGGCAAATGCAAGATATCGGCAAATTCTGAAAAACTTACATCGATAGTCGAAGACAGTGAGAATTTTGACGGTACAATCAGCGGTCTTGAAAAAATGGACAGTTATCTGAATTGACCTTTTTTTCTCTTTTTGATTCCGTAAATCCATGAAATGACTAGTCCTACCATTCCTGCAATTAGGGTGTATGATGACAGAAATCCGAGGGATTTTTTGCCTGCATCAGGCAGCGGGCCAATGGCCCCGAAAACTTGGGATTCCTCGTCGCTGTTACTTTGAATAATCAATTTGTAGCTGCCAGTCTGGCCAATCTCGAATTCTTTTTCCACCGTCTCTGACCGGATTGCCTCTGATGATATCTCAATACCTGACGAATCCAATACTTTTGCATAAAACGTATCCTCTTTGAACTCCGTAATTTGAACTGCGTAAACGCCGTAAGCAAGTTCTTCTGAAGAAAATTCTCCGGAAACTGTCAAATCCTGATTGACGCTTACCATTCCGTTTCCTTGGCTAACCCCCTCTAGAATTACCTGATTTCCAACTACCAGCAGGACCAGTCCGATCACAATTAACACACCTGAAACCACCAGCATCGTTCCTGATTTTTGCACATTCTTCGAAAAATCCCCTTTAGTTTAAACCTAGTTTTTGGGATTCTACTTTTAGCCTGGATTAACAAAGTTAGACAGGACTAAGAGAATTAGCTTATGCTAAATTTAAATAATCCTGGCCGCAAATATTTCTTGCAGACATGAAAAAGCCCCTTTTGGCAGGATCCATCGTCGTTGTCGCAATAATTATTGGAGTCTCTGCCACTCTTACTCAAGGCAGCAGCAGTAGCAACAGCAGCAACAACAATGACGGTGGTGGTGGGTATGGCAGTGGCAGTGGCAGTGGCGATACGAAGATTGGGAATCCTGAAAGCCCATCCAATGATTCGGAGAAAATTGCCATTACAACTACGACAAACATAATCACGGATCTGGTGGAAAATATCGGCGGCGATAGCGTTTCGGTTACCGGGTTGATGGGCCCCGGAGTGGATCCTCATTTGTACCGTCCCAGTGCAAGCGATGTCAAAAAACTGCAGAATGCCGACATTATATTTTACAACGGATTGGACTTGGAAGGAAAGATGGGAGACATTTTTGTAAAAATTGGAAGGGATGGAACTTTTGTCAGGGCAGTCTCTGAAGGCATTCCTCCAGAATCGTTGCTAAGTCTGGATGCTGATGGCCATCTTGATCCTCATATCTGGTGGAATGTGGAACTCTGGATGGAAGCCGCAAGGGTCGTTGCAGCCGGATTAATGGAGCACGATCCTGAAAATTCAGAAAAGTATGACCGGAATCTTTCAGAATATCTGGCCCGGCTGGATGCCCTAAACTCGATTAATCTGATAAAGATTGACTCAGTCCCTCAGGAGCAAAGGGTTCTTGTTACGGCACATGATGCGTTCCAGTACTTTGGGCACGCATATGGCTTTGAGGAACTGGCCATTCAGGGATGGAGTACTGACAGCGAAGCTGGAATCAGGGAAATCCAAATCCTGGCCGACGAAATCTCTAAGCGAAAGATCAAGGCGGTGTTTGTGGAAACTTCCGTCTCTCCGGCAACAATTGAGGCCCTAAAAGCGGCTGTCCAAGACAGGGGCCATGATGTTGTGATAGGCGGGGAGCTGTTTTCTGATGCTATAGGGGAGAAAGGGACTGCTGAGGGGACCTATGTTGGCGCATTTGCTCACAACATCAACACAATCGTACAGGCATTGAAATGATGGAACAGAGATCAGGTGAGGAAAAAAAATCCGGAGGGGCCAGCGAATCCCCCGTAACGATTAGAAGCCTTTCAGTAACATACGGAACCGGGCCGGCTCTGTGGAATATCGACCTTGATCTTCCCCGGGGAAAAATGACTGCAATTGTTGGTCCAAACGGCGCAGGAAAATCCACTCTGATAAAGGCTGTTATGGGATTGGTGCCAATTGCCGCCGGCAAAGTAAGCGTTTATGGCAAACCATGCTCCAAGAACCGAAGCAAGGTTGCATATGTTCCTCAACGGCGCTCCGTTGACTGGGACTTTCCGACAGACGCATTAGACGTTGTTGAAATGGGACTGTATGGAAAGCTCGGATGGTTTCATCGTCCAAATTCAAAAACACGAGGCTTGGCCAGGGAATGCCTGGACAAAGTGGGATTGCATGACTGTGCAGACAGGCAGATAGGGCAGTTATCTGGAGGCCAGCAGCAAAGGGTCTTTGTGGCAAGGGCCCTGGCACAGGATGCCGATGTTTACCTGATGGATGAGCCGCTAAACGGAGTAGACGCAATAACAGAGGAAACAATTCTGTCGGTTCTTGAGGGTCTCAGAAGGAAGGGAAAAACCGTCGTGATGGTTCATCATGATCTTCGGACTGTTGAAAAGTATTTTGACTGGGTTGTAATGCTAAATAGGAATCTGATTGCCGCAGGACCGATAAAAGAAGCGTTTACAAAAGCAAACCTGGACAGGACCTATGGGAAAAGCGGCACCGCACGCCTGTTCGGCAAGGATATGTGAGATCAAGTGGTTCTTGAAGAAGCGTTCCCTGTTTTTCTGGGAGTCTTTACCGATTATACTCTGAGGAACGCCGCTCTGGGCTCTGCTGTCCTGGGAATTGCCAGTGGCGCCCTTGGATGTTTTACCGTACTGAGAAAACAGAGCCTGTTTGGAGATGCCCTTGCCCATGCAGCCCTGCCTGGGATTGGGTTTGCCTACCTGTTTGCCGGAACAAAGGACTCGCTTCTTTTGATGCTGGGCGCTGCAATCTTTGCATGGTTTGGCGGAATAATCACACTTGCAATCACGGGCACTACGAGGATCAAGCAGGATGCCGCTCTGGGAATCGTACTCTCTGTCTTTTTTGGACTGGGGGTTGTCCTGCTGACTCATCTGCAAAACATTGGGGATGCCAGCCAGGGGGGGCTGGACAGATTTCTGTTTGGTCAGGCAGCTGCGTTAACGGAATCTGACGCAGTCAGTCTGGGAATCCTGGCTGCCGTGTGCCTTGCCGTTCTAACCGTGTTTTACAAAGAGTTCAAGATTGCAACCTTTGACAGCTTCTTTGGCCAAAGCCTGGGACTTCGAATCAGGCATCTTGATGCGCTGCTGACATCGGTAATTGTCGTGGCAGTTGTAATGGGACTGCATACTGTTGGCGTGGTTCTGATGGTTTCCATGCTGATTGCCCCGGCAGCTGCGGCAAGGCAGTGGGCTTCAAGCCTCAAAAGCATGATAATCCTGTCTGCAATCTTTGGCAGTTTGAGCGGAATTGCCGGCTCTGTGATTAGCAGCACGACTGAGGGGATGTCCACCGGACCTGTAATTGTGGTTATGATTACTGCCGTACTGGGCGTCTCGCTGCTATTCTCGCCAAAACGAGGCTATCTGTCTGGGTATCTTTTTTGCAACCAAAGAAAACCACAGACTCCTCTGGACCGAACCAAGGCAGTCTCAGACAGAGAAAAGGAGGGGAATCATGGAAATTTCCAGTGATCTGATAATTGTGGGCGCCGCTGTCCTGGTGGCAGCAAACTGTGCCTCAATTGGCGTGTTTTTGGTGCTAAGACAGATGGCAATGATGTCTGATGCCATCGGCCATGCCGTCTTGCTGGGAATAGTCATCGCCGTATTTTCTGCAGGCGGGAGAGAACCTGTCCCGGTAATTGTGGGCGGCGTGCTGTCAGGAATTCTTACAGTATCCCTGGTTGAGCTGCTGTATCGTTCAGGGAAACTAAAACAAGACAGCTCGATTGGAATTGTCTTTCCTTTCTTGTTTGCAATCGGGGTGATTCTTGTCACACAGGCAGGCAACCTCCACATTGATGCGCAGCATGTCCTGTATGGCTCGATAGAATTTGCGCCATTTGATACGCTGCATGTGGGTGATTTTGACGCTGGTTCCAGGTCTTTGTGGGTTCTTGGCATCTTGGCAATTGCAAACGTATCCTTTGTTGGAATCCTTTACAAGGAACTAAAAATTAGCACCTTTGACAAGTCGCTTGCATTGGGCATTGGAATGATGCCTCTGCTGGTTCATTATCTGCTGATGGTTATGGTGGCCACTACTGCAGTTGTTGCCTTTGAATCGGTTGGCGCAATTCTTGTAATCGCATTTTTCATCGTTCCTGCATCTGCGGCGTATCTGCTCACAGATCGCCTGTCTAAAATGCTGGCTCTCTCGGTTTTCCTGGGGATTGCAAGTGCCGTGACGGGTTATCTGCTTGCGGTTCTTGCCGATGTGTCAATATCTGGCTCGATGGCCACTATGGCCGGAGCTATTTTCGGATTGGTTTGGGTCTTTGCGCCAAACAGGAGGGGGTTGATCAGTAGATGGAGACGAATCTCAAAGCAGCGATTTGAAGTAGATCTGGCAATCGTTCTGACTCTTATCCAAAACGAGCTTGATGCACAACGCCGGGTTTCTACGTTAACCATATCGGATTCCTTGGGTTGGACCGAGGAACGCTCCAAAAGACTGGGCAAATTCATTGAAGAGCAAAAACTTGCTGAAAAAGACGCCCAAGGCAACTTTGTACTGCTTACCGGCCTTGGACTGAGAAAGGCAGAAAGCCTTTCAAGCTAGTCTGGGCGTGACTGCTGTTTGTCTGCCGGTTCGGGATGAATTGTGATTACGGAGTTTTTAATCTGAGATCTTATCAGATGCTCTATTTCTGACGTCAAATCATGGACTTTTTCTATTGACAACTCCCTGTCAAAGGAGCAGTCAATGTCGATTTTTCGGATGTTTTCAAATCTCAAGGAAACAATTCTTCCGATTGCCTTGATTTCGTCATACCTTTCTAAAACAGCTTTTATTTCTCCTTCTGCCTCCTTGTCCTCTGAGTTAAAGTTTTTTGGAACTGTGAGGAATGGTTCCAGGTGGATTGTCGCATGCTCGATTTCGGGAACCTCCATTTGAATCCTCTGCTCTACGATCTCTGAGATTTTGTGCGCTGAATCAAGGTTGATCTCTCCGTTCACCATGACGTGCAAGTCTGTGAAAATCTTTCCCTTTGTCTTGTGAGTGCTTACATTGTGCACCCCTTTTACTCCGTCCACCCCCTGGGCAACATCTTGAATTTTTGCATCCAAAGGAACACCGCTCCAGTTTGGCTCAAAGTGAACGGTGATCGACGCATTTGCAATCTTGTCCTTGATGTTCCTCTCAACGTTGCTGCTAATCTCGTGAGCCTTGTCAAAACTTGTATTTCCCATCAATGAAATTGTAATGTCTGCAAAAATTGTATCACCTGAATGCCTCATCAGGATTGGGTCTGCGTCCAATACTCCCTGGGTCTCTAAAGAAATCTTTCTGACATCTTGTACGAGTTCCGGGGAGATAATGTCAGTCAAGTCTAACGCTGTTCTGTAAATCAGCTTGATGCTTAGTACTGCAAGCAGTCCTCCGAGAATCAGTGCCGCTATAAAGTCTCCGTTGTAAAACCCGTATGATACAAGGACAATTCCCGCAATGGCAACTACGGTGGAACCCAGGTCCGTGAACGCATGATAGAAATCTGCTTTTAGCGTAGAGCCGCCTATTTTCCTAATTGATCTTTGCAGCAGGACAACTCTGAAGATGTCCACTCCTATTGTATACAGCCCGCCAATGACTGCAAACAGACCCGGGAGGACAGCAGGCGGCGGACTCTGAATTCTGTTGACTGACTCGTAAATGAAAAAGCATGCAATCAGAAATATTGCAATCCCCCCGATTAATCCCCCCAGCGATTCTATTTTTCCATGGCCGTACGTATGCTTGGCATCAGGCGGCTTTGCTGCCATTCTGGCAGCCAAAAGCAAAACAACTGTTACTACGGCATCAAGCAGTGCATGAATGCTGTCAGTGATTAGTGCCAGACTGTTTGAGACTAGGCCAAACGCAAGTTCCACTACAAATGCTGAAAAAATTGCCGCTAGTGAAATCTGTAAAACCCTGGCTCTTTGGACAAACATTTTCCTAAAATCCGATGATTTTTTACCGTATTACAGGTTTCTAAGAAGAAGAAGAAGAAGAGCTACTACTGCCTCTGTGACGGTGTTGTTTGTAATAACTGATTTTTGAGCTGTTACGCCAGAAATATTGGGATGTGCTGGCAATTTTTTCAATAGTTTTCCTGCTTCTGGCTTTAGGTGCCAGGAGGTGTGACCTCCTGTCCTCCCGTTGACAATTCAAATTCGTTGCCTGCAGAAATCCCCGATTTGAAAACCATCTTTCAGGCTTGATGATAATTAAAGCTGTAATTGGTGATATGGGGACATTCAAGACGCCTGTAAAGGAAAGGGCAAGCCTCCCTGCCTCCCTGCCTCCCTGCCTCCCTCCCTGCCTCCCTGATGCCCTCGCATTAACTGGAAACCTCCCTGCCTGCCTGCTGTACAAAACTGAATTATCTCACGATAACCATGATGTTGGAACTTGTTATTGGATGCTAAAACTCTTGAACTGTAAATGTGGCTGAAAAACAAGACAGTGCAAAATGATTTGGCCGCTGAATCTGTTTCCGACTTGCTCTGTTGGGGAAACTGCATTTTTAATTGATGAATGGCTGATCTTGCTGCCTCTGAGATCTTCTGAGCATTTTGCAAACCAAGGGATTTCGTATTGGGAAAGGAACAATTCAAAATGGCAGTATGAAGATCAAATCTCATATGATATTTCTTAAAGCCGATCCGATACTTGGCCAAAAAAGGTGCAATTCAAACACAATACAGCCGATTTTTCTTTTGTTTAAAATATAAATACTCCCAAGGCATGAAAAAAATGAAAATGAGACTGGCCGAATTCTTTGTATTTGCGTTATTATCTGTCTCAATTCTATCCTATGGTACTGCCGGCGGTGGTTCTGCCTTTGCCGCAACTGATCCTAATCCGGCATTGACAATTTCATCTGACTTGGATGATTATTCAAACGGCTCAACAATTACCATCTCTGGAAATATCAAGGATTACGATCCTGGAAAAGGACTTACTTTCATCATCAGATCCCCTGTTGACAACATGGTAACTATTGGACAAATCATTCCAAACTCGGACGGCTCTTTTGAAAAGACAACAATTGCCGGCGGACCTTTGTGGAAATTAGCTGGAGACTATAAGATAGAGTTTCACTATGGTGTCACTTCATCTGAAATTGCAATTAATTATGTAGGTGGCGAACAACCACCTACAGTAGAGCCACCACCTACAGTAGAGCCACCACCTACAGTAGAGCCACCACCTACAGTAGATCCACCCCCGCCACCCCCACCCCCGCCACCCCCACCCCCGCCACCACCGGCAGACCCGCAATGTGGACCCGGAACAGAGTTGCGAGACGGCGTATGTCAGGTAATTGCCCCTGTTACTACTGATCCGCCAAAATCAGATGGCGGTGGTGGTAGTTGCCTTATTGCAACTGCGGCATACGGCACCGAACTGGCCCCTCAGGTACAGTTCTTGAGGGAAGTCCGAGACAACACCGTAATGAGCACTTCATCAGGAATGGCGTTTATGGCCGGCTTTAACCAGTTGTACTATTCATTCTCGCCAACAATTGCCGACTGGGAAAGAGAAAACCCAATGTTCCAAGAAACAGTCAGAGCATTCATCACTCCGATGATATCCACTCTTTCAATCATGACGCTGGCAGACAGCGGTTCGGAAATCGAGGTGCTTGGATTGGGAATCTCGGTAATTGCATTGAATCTTGGAATGTACATTGCAGCACCGGCATTGGTTGGATTCAAGGTACACCGCCACCTTAAATCCAGAAAGTAACGACAACCCTGTTTCATCTAGTAACTTATTATACTGAACCCGTCTAGACCATTCAATGAAAATTGAATATGAAGAGTTTGATACCATCGAAGACATATTCCTGTATATGGCATCAGCGGCCCCTCCGATGAAAAACACAATGCCGGTTCATTCATACAAAGGCTACATAATGTCCTTCATTCCGCTTAGTCCGACTACCGGGGAGACCTATCTGATGATCTATGCAAAAGGCTCTCTTGAACCAGGAATTTACGAGTTTGACGTGGCATCAAAGTCCTTCAAAAGGGTTGACGGAATTGAAAGGGCAGACAAGGTCTACTTTGTATCCCTGACTCCCAAAAGAAACACAATAGCAGATAGCGCTATTGAAAGCCTATAGTTTCTTTGTCTGAATCCTTGGAACAGACACTGATCTGCTTTTGGAATATTTGTCGATAATTTCGTCCGGCGTTCTGCCGTTGAACAGATCCTTGCACAATCCCCTGAGATATCTCATAATGGCCCAGGTTCCTGCCTTTAGAATTCCATACATGAATACCTTCATTGGAGGCCCATAGGTCTTGTTTCTCAAGATAATCGGAATGATGTCGTTGATTACCCTCAGATTGTTTTCCCAGCATTTCCAAAACAACGTAAACTGTGCCTCGTTTAGGTTTCCAAAGTGCATTGAATTTTTTTCGCTGAAATCTTGGTAAAGCAGCGGTGCTACCAGTCCCCTGAAATCCATCGCTCTAAAGTCACTCATCATGTCAATCGTGTGCTGAATGTCATCCGGTGTCTCGTCAGGCCATCCTATGATGATGGTGGCAGCTGGGAACCAGTGGTTTTCATTTAAAATTCTGGCGCCTTCCCTGACCACGCTTCCCCATTCTTCGGGAGCAAACGGCTTTGTTTTTACACCAAGATGCTTCTTTACCATGTCTGGCGCAACCGTTTCGATTCCCAAATTGGTTGCAAGCCATCTGCCAGATTTGTGTTGGTTGTTAATTTCCGCAATGTTGTGCATTAGCTGGGGATCTGCTGCAACTGCTGAAAATGTCATGTGTGTGGTTCCGACAAAGTTTGCCCCAAGTCCCTTCAGTCCTTTCCACAAATCCGTAATTGCATCCCTGTTTGGAACAAAGTCCCTGTTGTCGCATCCGTATAGCAGCATTTCATCAGAATGCAGCCATACCGAATCAAACCCGTAATCTAGGTTGATCTTTGCCTCATGCTGCAACCTCTCTGGGGGGAGATCCTTTTTTGATCTTTTGTTCACGTCGCAAAAGTCGCAACCCCTTCCGCACCCTCTCATCGCCTCGATAAGGGAGTTAATCGTCGGACCCTCGATAACTGGAATATTCTCGAGGTTTCTGACAAAACAATGCATCAGTTCCGGCGCGTCGCCTTGCTCCAAATCTTGGAACAAGTCCACTGCCAATTCATCGGCCTCCCCCACTACAACCGTGTCAAGTCCGTGAATCCTCATTCTGTCTGATTTTGCCAGTTCCCATGCGCCGTTACCGCCAACTACCACCTTGAAATCATGCTTTTTCTTCAGCTGGATAATGCTTGCGCACATCTTTTTGAATTTCATCGCAACATAGGATAGTTTTTCAGGCGACATTGTTGTTGTAACCGGTGCCATTCCCAACGGATCCATTACATTGATTCCGACAACCCTCGTATCCGGACCAATCGATTTGTGCAGCATCTCCGGATGTGCCATGAAGACGTCCTCTCTTTTGTATCCGCCCTGCAACAGCGAACTCTCAACACGTCTTAATCCGACCTGGGCAACTCTGACTTGGCCGGTAGCCGGATCTGTCTCTACTGAGGGACAAAACACCTTGTCAAAAACCCATTCTGGGAGCACCTCGTACGGACCGCATGCGATGAATCCGTAGAGAAAATTCCCCCTGTAGTTTGTCATCAGGCTGCGATCAGCAGTAAGTACGATGCGTTTGCCGGCCAACTACACAACTTCATCAAGGTATGTATATATCGTTTACGAGGATGCCAGCCCGGCCACGACGATCTTTCAGGGGAATCCTATCTTTTTCTAATTGAACGGTTTGCAATATTTGCGGCAATTCCTCCGGCTGCAATGCCATTGTCAATGTTGACCACTGACAATCCTAGCGAACAGCTCTGCAACATTGATGCAAGCGCTGCAATTCCTTTTTGGCCGTATCCGTATCCTACAGACGTGGGGATTCCGATTGTCGGAATGTCCACCAGTGCGGAGACCAGCGTTGCCAGCGCCCCCTCCATTCCAGCTGCAACAATGATGCAGTCTACCTCCTGATCTACCATCTTTTTTAATTCTGGAAAAATTCTTTGAATCCCGGCAACCCCGACGTCATAGCCTGTGATGCATTTACAGTTCATTGCCTCGCACATCAGCCTTGATTCTTCGGCAACGCCGATGTCTGAGGTGCCTGCAGTCAAAATTCCGACCTTTCCGCCATCTTGTCTGATGGCCTTTTTATAAAGCAAAAGCGAGGAGGAATTCTTGCCTGTCTTTACCTTGACTTTTAATTTTTTTGAATATTCCTTGATCTTTGGATAATCGCTTTTCTTGAGTCTGGAAACCATTACTGCGTTTGATTTTTCCAGGACTCTTTTTGCAATCTTTTTAATCTCGTCCAATTCCTTTGTCTCGGCAAAAACCACCTCTGGAATTCCTCTTCTGCCCTGTCTTCTGATGTCTATCTTGGCAAACCCCTCTATTTGCTCAATTGAGTGTAACGAAAGTAATTTTTTTGCCTGATTGACCGTGATTTTGTTTTCCTTTAACGACTCGAGGATTTTTTCGACATCCAATGCATTTTGTAGGGCTATTGAATAAAAAAATGCTTAGATCTCCATTCCGGAAATTGCGCCCTTGACGCTGTCTACTGCCCTCCCAAAGGCCTGTCTTTCTTCATCGTTAAGATCCAGCTCGATGATCCTCTCTACCCCGTTTTTTCCAATCACGGCAGGAACCCCCATTGTGACCTTGGAGTGGCCGTACTCCCCGTCAAGGTACGTTGCGACAGGAACCACCTGCTTTTTGTCCCTGACAACTGATTCTAAAATTGCCGAAACTGCATTTCCCGGCGCGTGAACCGTTGCGCCCTTTGATTCGATTACTCTGGCAGCTACCTGCCTTGTGCTCTGAACCAGCTCGTCCAACTTTTCTTTTGGCAGCAACGACGATAGTGGAATTCCGGAGACTGACGAGAATCTTGGCAGTGGCAGCATGTTCTCTCCGTGCTCGCCAATCACCAGGGCTCTGATGGAATCCCTCGAATGCCCGGTTGCCTCGTGAATGAACTGTATGAATCTTGACAAATCCAGCATTCCCCCCATTCCAAACACCCTGCTTCTTTCAAATCCTGAAACCTTGTAGGCGATGTATGCCATTGGATCCAGCGGATTTGTGACGGGAATGATCATCGAATCGCCTGCATATCTTCTGATGTTTTCTACAACACTCTTTACGATTGATGCGTTAGTCTTCAACAAATCCATCCTGGTCATTCCCGGTTTTCTTCCAGAACCTGCAACTACTACGACTGCGTTGGAACCCTTCATGTCTGCAAAGTCGTTTGAGCCCCTCACCTCGACATCGATTCCCTGCTCAGATAACACGTGGTTGATATCCATGGCCTCTCCCTGGGGGAGCCCCTCTGCGACATCTAGCAGCAAAATTTGATCATCTAGCCGTCTTAATGCCGAAAACAATGCGGCATCCCCGCCTACCTTGCCTGAACCCACTATGGTAATCATAAGGTTGGCTGCCAACCCTCAATAATTAAATCTAATGAAGCCAGAATCCGATCAGGCGAATTTATAAGCATTTTTGCAGTTTTTAAATTATGGTACTGGTCATTGATCCTCAGATTGCCGGAATCTCTGGAGACATGCTGCTGTCTTCGTTGGTGGATCTTGGCGCCGATAAAAACAAAATCATAGACGGAATAAGGAAATCCCAAAGATTCCTGCCAAACTCCACAATTAATGAAATTCGTTTTACAAAAGTAACAAAGCGGGGCATTCATGCCACTCAGCTGAAATTGGAAATTGACGAAGACGTTCATGAACGCAGAGGATCTGAGATCAGAAACGCCATCTCTGACTCGGCCGAACTAATCGGACTGTCTTCGAAGGGAAAATCCTTTGCTGAATCCTGCATTGACGCACTGATTCTATCCGAATCAAAGATCCACGGAATTCCTGCAGATTCCGTACATTTTCATGAGGCCTCAAGCATGGACACTCTGGTGGACATTCTTGGAACTGCCGTTGCCTTGGAAGACCTTGGAATCTTGGATGAAAAGGTCCTGTGTCTGCCGGTTGCAGTTGGAGGGGGATCTGTGACTTTTTCTCATGGCACCATGTCCAATCCTGCAAGTGCCATCCTGGAAATTTTCAAAAATTCCTCGTTAAAAATTCAAGGAGACCCCTCGGCAGGCGAACTGACAACGCCCACCGGGGCCTGCATCTTATCAAGCCTGTCTAACAACAACTTTGTTGATTGCTACCCGAAAATGAAAATCGAATCTGTCGGATACGGCGCCGGCCAAAGAGACTTTGAAAATTTCTCCAATGTGCTGAAAATCGTACGCGGAACGCAGAACGAACTGGGTGTTGATTCTGTTAAAATTCTCGAGACAAACGTTGATGACGTATCTGGAGAAATCCTGGGAAACCTGATTGAAAAGTTAATGGGCAAGGGCGCCAAAGACGTCTCAATTTATCCTGGAATCACGAAAAAAGGCCGACCAACAAATCTTGTAAGGACAATCTGCGACGAGCAGAAAGTCGAATCACTGGCCGATACCCTGATTCACGAGACAGGAACTCTGGGGGTTCGCATATCTGAATCAAGGCGCCTTGTCGTTCCAAGATCCGTCCATTCGGCCAGGGTGAGCATATCTGGCCGGACGTTTGAAGTAAATTATAAAAAGTCATCCTTTAAGGGAAGGGATGATCTAAAGATAGAATTTGATGATCTGAAAACCGTCTCAAACAGCGTGTCCAAGTCCATCAAAGATACCGAATCAATATTAAGAAAAAAAATAGAGGAAATCGGGGATGCAGATGAGCCGTCTTGATGATCTGATTGACTGGTTTGATCCCGGATCAAAGGTAATGGTCGCTCTTTCAGGGGGGGTTGATAGCGGATTGGTTGCCTATGCGGCATTCCAAAGATTAAAGGCCGGCGCCATGGCAGTCACTGCCGATTACAAGACTCTCTCAAAGGAGGAATTGGATTCTGCAAAAGACGTATGCGGGGAAATCGGAATCTCACACATCCTTTTGGATTATAATGAACTAGAAAACGGGGATTTTGTCAGAAACGGTTCTGACCGATGCTTTCATTGCAGATCAGAACTGGGCTCTCATCTGACCAGTCTGGCAAGAGAGCATGGCGTCGATGTCATTGTTGATGGGACAAACGTTGATGACTTGGGCGACTACAGGCCCGGGATTGAGGCCCTAAAACGGCATCAAATCAAGAGTCCTCTTGTCGAGACAAACTTTACAAAAAGCGAGATTCGAGAGTGCGCAAGGTCTGTCGGGCTGTCGGTTTTTGACAGGCCCTCCAACTCCTGTCTGGCCTCTAGAATTCCGTGGGGCCAGAGAGTGACCGCTGAGAAATTGGTTCGGATTGAAACGGCAGAGACAGTTGTAAAACAGCTGACCGGCCTCAGGCAGGTACGCGTTCGTGACATGGACGGCCATGCAAAAATCGAGGTCGAGGCAGACGGCGTCTCCCTCCTTGAGGATTCCGTGTTGTTGGAGCAGCTGTCCGAAAAGTTGAGGATGATCGGATTCACCGGGGTCAAGGTGGATCCGGAAGGATACAAGCCGGGAAAAATCAACGTGATTGCGGATTGATCTATCTTGATAATGCCGCATCGACCCGGATCCATGACGATGTGATTGACTCGATGCTTCCGTTTTTCAGGGAACAATTTGGAAACCCCTCCTCTGTTCATCGATACGGGAGGCAATCAAGAAGGGCAGTTGAAAAGGCCAGAAAGCAGATTGCCTTGTTGATTAATGCCGAGCCGTCTGAAATCCTGATCACTTCGGGGGGAACAGAGTCAAACACGACTGCCTTGCATGGGCTGGTCTCAAAGTCGCCCAAAGGAAAAGTCATAACCTCCTCTATCGAACACGATGCAATTTTAGAACCGTGTAAAAAATTAAGAGAAAGCGGCGGTCTTGATCTGGAATACCTGCCGGTAGATGGCTCTGGAATAGTCAGGCCCTCCTCCCTGGAACAAAAAATTTCCGATGACACCCTGCTTGTCTCAGTAATGCTTGCAAATAACGAGATTGGCACCGTTCAGCCTGTCTCTGAGCTTGCCAAAATTTCCCATTCCCGTAACGTTCCCTTTCATACTGATGCAGTACAGGCAGCAGGAAAAGTGCATATTGATGTCAAGGCAATGGGCATTGACCTTCTTTCAATCTCCTCTCACAAGCTTTACGGTCCCAAAGGCGTGGGCGCACTGTATGTTCGAAAGGGATTGGAGATCGATCCTGTGATGCTGGGCGGTGGCCAGGAGCACGGATTGCGCTCTGGCACTGAAAACGTGGCCGGCATAGTTGGCTTTGGAAGGGCCTGCGAAATTGCAAGAACCAACCTTGACTCAAACATCTCTAAAATGCTTTGCCTGCGTGACAGTCTGATTCGGAGGGTAACTGATGAAATTCCCAAGGTTACGGTTAATGGCGATCTCAAATCCCGACTGCCCAACAACGCGCATTTTACATTCCTGGGCGTTAACGGCGAGGATTTGATTCTCAAACTCGACGAGCATGGAGTTGCAGCATCTACCGGCTCTGCGTGCTCTGTCAATACCCAAAAGGCATCACACGTATTGCAGGCAATGGGGCTTTCCCACGAGAAGATTGCCGGCTCGCTTAGGTTGACGATTGGTGTCTTTAACACTCGGGATGACATTGATAAGACCGTTGTTTTGCTAAAACGGATTGTTAGGGAACTGCGGGATGTCTCGCCATTCAAAGACAAGTACTCGTTTTCGTAAAAAAATCAGACTCTTGTTTGCAGCCTGTCTCTTGTTGTTAGCATTGTGATGATGACAATAATTCCGACAGCCAGGATCATCGCTGTTGTGACTGCTCCAAATTCTGGAACAACGTACGTCCCAATAACCTCAATGTCCGAATCCCCCTGCTCAAAATTGATTGTTATTACTCTTGAATCTGAATGTAACGCTGATTCCTGGTGTGCCACCTCGATTCCGTCAATTAGTATGATGAATGTATCGTCCTTGCCATCCTGTTTTTCGGCTCCGATGAATTCCCTTGGAAGATCCAACGAAATGGTGCCCTCGTCAGTAGAGCTTATCTGGACAACTAGCGCAAAGGTATCCGAATCTACTGCCATGTCTCTGACTGTCCCCCCCTTGATTGTATATTCCACATCAAAGGTTCCATGACTTCCCGCATCTACCTCGAAAATCGTCGTAGTTTGAACCGCCTCTGACTTTGACGTATAGTCAAAATATGATTCTGCGATGTTCCCCTCCCCGTATGAGACTCTCACCAGATAGTCTCCTGACTTGTTCCATAATGGGCCTTCTGCAATGATCGTGTGGGAATAGCTGCCGTCTTGGGCAACTGTGATTTGAGCAATATCTACGAGATTACCTTCGGTAAAAAGCTGAAGTGTTATTGGGGTTGCCCCTATTACGGTACTGACTTGGCCTGAAATTACAATTGTGTCCTCCTCGTCATAGTTGTTGTCATCTGTCTGGACTGAAATCAGTGATTCTTGTGCAAATGCACCTCCTGTGGAGACTGCCAAAAACGCCAAAAGAACTATTCCATGAATTCTAAATCCCACAAAATTTTCTACGCGTGTATGTATATTTCCTTTACTATCAGAAATGAAAAAATGAAAAAAGATGTGGTTTTTAGAATCTTCTTGGAACAATGCTGAGTCCTGATCTTGCAGAGATTGCAACTATTGATATGATTGCAACTGCTAGAACCATGACTGCGATTGTGCCAAATTCTGGGACTACAAAGGTACCTATTATTTCAATCTCTTCGGCGCCTGCTGGGAACATCACTGTGATTTTTTCTCCAGCGATTTCAGAATCATCCCACTCTTCCCCGTCGACAAGTACCATGAAGGCACCGTCCAAGGTTGTCTTTTTTGGTGATACTGTTAGCATTCCATCTTCTTGGGCGTTGATACCAATGACAATCGAATTATCATCAGAATTGACTGTTGCACCTGTTATCATTCCACCGGTTATGGTAAATGGTACACAATGACCGCCTACACTTAGCTCCATGCTCCTACATTGTCTGTCTGGAACATTGGGAGTGTCGTATGTTGGCGTATATGCAACTCCACCAGTAATCTCTACTTTTGCACTGTCTGCTTTTTCAGCGCTTCCATAGTTTGCCTTAATGGTGTAAGTACCGTCGTATTTCCACATTGCGCCTGCTGTGTTTAATGCTGTCTCAAAAGTTCCATCGTCAGAAACATTGACCTGGTCAACTGTGACGATTGAATTCAGAGGACTCACAACAGTAATTGTAACTGGAAATCCAGAGACTAGATTTGCTACATGTCCTTTTACCATGATCATGTCACTGTGGCCATAATCTGTTTTGTCAGTCCAAACAGATATTGGAATGTCCTCAAGAAGCATCTTTTCTGCTGCTTCCCTTGCATCCTCTATTGGGCATCCCACACATGGCTGTGGAAGATCTTCGACAGCATATGCTGATGACATGGCGGTTAAGGTACCGACTGCAGTCAAAACGGCTAGTAGCGCGAACGACGTACGGCTGTTCATCTTGATGCGAATTGAACGTGTCTCTATTTATGTATTTTAAAAAGAGAAAAAAGTTGTGAACTTAGTATCTTCTTGGAACAATGCTAAGTCTTGATTTTGCAGAGATTGCAACTATTGATATGATTGCAACTGCTAGAACCATGGCTGCGATTGCGCCGAATTCTGGAACCACGGTACCATCCAAGATGTCTACCTCGATTGAATCGGCGTATTTTGGATCGTCAAATTGCTTTGCATTTACAGTATAGAAGCCATTTTCTTTCCATAGTGGCCCTCCAACTGTTATGACTTTCTCGAATTCCCCATCAAGCGATGGCGAAATCTGAGCTACTGTCACCACGTTTCCATTTGGAGCAACTATGGTTATTGTGATGTCCTGACTGACTCTGTCTGTAGTGCCAGAAACCGTAAACTCGTCAGATCCGTTTACAAACTGTGCCATGTCAAGCTCAAGCCCTGCATCTGTTGCAACATTTGGGTCTTCTGGATTTACACCAAGAAATCCTGTGTCTAAATTAGATTCAGTTGCAGAAGTTCTTTCTGCCATGCCATCTGTTACTTCAACAAGAACGTCAAGGGTATACAATGAATTTTGCTGTACGCCTTGCATTGCAGTTATCTCGTAGAATCCGTTCTCTTTCCAAAGAGGTCCGATTTTGAATTCAACTGCAAAGTCTCCGTTTGCATCAGGTGAAATCTGCCCCAGGGACACTATGTTGTTACCGCTTGGAGATGTCACTCTAAATGTAATGTCTGTAACATCTGAGACCGTTTTGCCTGTAACCATAATGGTGTCGGATCCTTTATCAGCCGTAGCTGTAATTGACATTCCCATACTTTGAGCAAAAGCATCTTGTTGAATTGAAGTCGCTGAAATTAATGACACTGCTGCCATGAGGACTATTGCCGTCGATGTTGTTGTAGAACGTTTAAAATTCATCCTAATTGAACCCATCATTCTTGGTATTTATGTATATTCAAAAAGGAGGCGTTGTCCGGAATTTTTCCAGAAATCTACCGATAAGCTTATAGATCATAAGCGCAGGATGCGACAACCTTATGGATCATAGGATCGACGTCCCCGTATCAATGAAATCAAAGACCAACAAGAAGGAATCCAAGAAGGAATCCAAGAAGGAATCCAAGAAGGAATCCAAGAAGGAATCCAAGAAGGAATCCAAGAAGGAATCCAAGAAGGAATCCAGCAAGACCAGCAAGAAAAAAAAGTCAGAGTACACGAGACCTCCGGAATACTATGCCGAGTACGAGGAAAAAAGGAGAGAGGACAGCAAGAGGTGCGGCATCGGAATCAAAAAGATCCGCAAGATCCTCCTGTCCCTCCTCCATAACACAGAGCAAGAGGATGAAATTCCCTATCTTCTGTGCGTACTCGACATGGAGTACCGCGGAAACTCGTATCGCAGACACGTCGAATACATGGAGTCGAATCCTGGTTCAACTAACATGTACGGGCTCAAAAAGGTTCCGGCCAAGTCGACACTGCATGATGCAGCCGTAAGGATAGCTGCCTGGGACAAGTCGGTGCTAAGATCGGTACTCTCAGAACAGGCAGGCGCAGACGCCAGGGGAACGTTGCTTGGCGACTCTAGCGGTTTCTCCATAATGAGATACCACACATGGGAGGACGCAAAGAAGGGCGTCATATCCAGGCAGATGTTTGCCAAGCTGCACATACTGTTGGCCCCGCACGGCAAGATTGCCGCCTGCGAGGTGACGCCGGGCGAATTCCATGATTCCCCGGTGTTCCGTAACGAGCTGCTACCGCAGGTTCCCAACGGCACAGGACACGTGATCCTGGATGCCGCATACGACTCGTATGAGAACTGCAGGGTCATAGCCGACGGAGGCAGAACCCCAGTGATATGTCCGCGTACAGGATATACGGTTCACGGGTTCAACGCCCGCTCCAAGATGCTAAGATGGCACAAAAAGGACCCCGAGGGATTCGAGAAGACGTACCACCAGCGCAGCCTCGTTGAGTCGGCCTTCTCGTCGATAAAGGCAAGGTTTGACTCCACGGTGCGCGCCATGTCGCTTCCGATGCAGTCGCTCAGGCTTACCCTCAAGGTATTCTGCTACAATCTGGTCAGCTAGGATCCATAATGCCGGTACGGTGGAATCGTCCGGCTAGCGGATGCTATGCAGTATGACGTCAAAACACGGGCCATAACTACACAATGCGGGCCGGAGTGCGGATTCGTCTCTATGTTTGCAGTCATTGCGCCATGATTTTGTACAAATCTCCCCGGAAATCACGTCCTAAAATCACGATTCCGGACAACGCCCAAAAAGGAAATTGGACGATCTACGGGGTTATTTTGGATAATTCCTCCTGTTTACTTTTGGAGGGGGGGGGGGAGAAGGGATGGATGGAGGAAGGAAGGGAGAGGGAGAGATGGAGAGGAAGGGAGGTTGACATGGCCCGGGTCTTTCTCCGACCATTCTGAAAATTTCACGTGGAGAGTAGCATACGGTCTTGAATCCGGAATGGATTCATGTGTGGCCAAATCAGGCTTTTTTCCCACAGGAACAGCAGGTGGGCGAAAAACCCTGGGGCATCTTGTGGGGCAATCATCATCATCATCATCATCATCATCATCATTACTGCTGTTATTACTATTATTACGGCACTTTGTCTGTTTTTGATGTTGGTTTTTTACTGCTGATGCCTCGTCTGAGACTCACTGATCATGCTTGCTGGGATATCTTCTCATGAATCGCTCTAATCGTTTTGATTCTCTAGTGACTGCCATGCGCAGTAGACGGAAATGTACCCCCTTTAAATACGTCTGACAGACGACAGCGTAAAAAAATCTACCAAAAATGTAAACAAATCTAGATCACACAGATCAACTGTAAGGCGCCCCTACCCGCTATAGTGATTGGACAAAATAGCGGGCAAAAGCACCGCATCAACATGGGCAACAGGGTGCTTAATACCTTGGCAAACATCATAGGCGGCGGGGGCGAGATCAAGTTCTCCAAGCAGCATAACGCGCTATACGGACTGTCACAGTTTGTGATGATCCTGGCATCCATGTGCAAATCAGGCCAGACTGCAACAGAGAGCGTGATAGAGTTTGAAGACAGCGAGAACCTGCCCACTGCCAGGTGGTTTCACGGAATGGTCCGAACCGCAGGCCTTGACGGAATAAGGAGGATCTGCGATGACCTGATGGATATTGCAATCAAGGCCGCCAAAAAGGGCGGCATTCACAGTAACGGCCCCGTCATGATTGCAATAGACAAGCACGAGATACCGCGGTATGACAAGGACAACATGAAGTATCTGATAAGATCAAAGCCCAAAAAGGGAACAAGCAAGTTCGAGGCGTATGCGACCATGCAGGCAGTCGACTCTCCTGTCAATGCCACGCTCGGATGCATTCCGCTCACAAGGGAGGACTTTGACGCCGATTTCGTGCGTAAATTTGTGAATATTCTCAGGAAATCAAACATAATGTACCGGCTCTTTCTGCTGGACCGGGAGTTCTACTCAGTTGACATAATGACAGAGATGTATCGTGCAGGAAAAAAGTTCCTGATGCCTGCAATCAAGAATGCCACAGTAAAGAATGCAATAGAGGCGGCACACGCAGCAGGCAAGACCAAGGGGAGCTGCGTGTCTGATTTTACCATTACAAACCGCAAAGGCAAGACCGCATCATTTAACCTGGTCATCGTGCCGTCTGCCATGCACGGGCAGGAGGGCAAGACAGTAGTGGAACAGTACGTGGCATTTGCCACCAACCTCCCGTTCTCCAACGCACTGCACGAGATCGATACTGCCTCACCGGACTACCGGAAGAGGTGGGGCATAGAGACAGGATACAGGCAGATAGAGCAGATACGGGCCAAGACCATAAGCAGGAACCAGGACATCAGGCTGCTTGTATTTTTTGTGTCTGTCTTTGTGTACAACATGTGGGCCATCGAGCGCAACAGGGACGACATATGGTGTGCGAGAAGGGATCTTACGTTATTGCGGGTTTCATGCGCGCTTCTCATGGCTGCTAGAAGGAATCTTGCAGAATACGGGTTTGCCGGCCCGCCACTGCCGCCGTAGGGTCGAGGTGGCCTTTGGGGGGTTACATTTCCGTCTACTGATGCGTATGATCTTTTTCTTGTTGGGGCTCACCGGGGCCTTTTGGCGTCTTTTGGGCTTGCCAACTGTGCCGTTGAATCTTACATTGCAAAATGTGTTTTGTTGGGTTGTAACTCGGGAAATGAACTTCCGTTAATGTTCTTCCCGCTCACTGATGGGGCACGATGTGGGTTGTCGCCTAATTCACCAGAATTCCTGAAAACCATTGAGATGCCATATGAATCAGGCGTGTAAAAGGGAGGAAATTCAGAAAAACGTGCAGACAGTCAAATAACCGGAATTAGGCGACAATCTCGGTAATATGGGAAAAATGGAAAATCATTGTGTCATTACACAGATGCTTTTTGTATCTACGAACCGCATATGGGGCATGACCGGGAAGAATTTCGGTCTTCCAAAAAGTACCGCATCAAATTATCCCGGGCTTGAAACAATTCAGATGGGGATGCCTGCAGATCCGCATGTCGCCTCCCCTGCTGCCACGAGTCGGTTACTTTTGGGAAGGCTGAATTTGGGCGCAGCCTATTTTAGCAAGTGTTCATTACGATACTTGCCCTATAAAATCATGAACGAATCGCCAATTAGAAACAGCAGTGGGGATATTGGCTGTCCTAAATGCTTTATTTCATTGCAGAAAAAAAACCCCGTTTAAGACGCATGGAGAATATGTAGGTAATTTTGAATCATATGCGTCTCCCATATGCAGCTATTCTGCACTTACTGGGGATGGTTACGATGCAGCAGTGACTCAGGCAAAACAATTGGCAATAAATCAAGATATTCCAGAAATAGAACAAATTCAATTTAAGATGAACTGCTTCTAACTTGCTAGCAATGATCAGAGAAGAGAACAAACTCATGAAAGTAAGCAAGAGATTCAATCCTCAAATGATCCGGCCGACATGTTGGAATTGTTAGATCGCATGGACATGTTATACGAGGATGACCTACTAGACTTGCCAAGAAAATAAGGATCTGGAAAAATGCCAGTACGAACAAGCCCAAAGGATCTTGACGACAAATTATTCAGGATTAAAAAGATTCAATTCAATACGAGACATTATGTATAATCGATCTAAATGGGATGAATCCGTTAATAATGATAATAACAATCCTGAATCTGAATCGATTACGCAGAGCCTGCTGGTTTTTATCTGAAAAAATGAAAAAAGATGTGGTTTTTAGAATCTTCTTGGAACAATGCTGAGTCTTGATCTTGCAGAGATTGCAACTATTGATATGATTGCAACTGCTAGAACCATGGCTGCGATTGCGCCAAATTCTGGGACTACAAAGGTGCCGATTATTTCAATCTCTTCAGCGCCTGCCGGGAATGCTATGGTAAGGACTCTGTCTGTTGATGATATTGATTCATCAAAGTCTACTTCTTCTCCATCAATTAAGACAAAGAAATCGTCATCTTCACCATCCATTGTTGCATCCAATACAGATCTTGGTATTGTGAGGGTCAGTGAACCGTCATCGGTGGCATCAATAGAAACGATTAGTGAATTTGCATCCACGTCAGGCATAATGCTTAATAATTTTCCGCCTGTAATCTCATATCCTATCAAATCACTGGAACCTTCAACTGAGACTGTCGTCTCAGTTACCTTGGAACCGCCTCCATTTCCTCCTTTCATGGATCCTTCTGGTGGTACTGTGGATCCTCCAAAGTCAAACGAAGTGGTTGCTGAACGATTTTCGGTTCCGTACTGGACTGTAACTGTGTATGCCCCTTCAGCTCTCATTAATGCCCCTCCTGCAGTTATTTCAGTGCTGAATTTCTTGTCAGCACCTACGGTAACTTGCGCAATGGAAACCAGGTTTCCATTAGGAGCCTTGACGATAACGCTCACTGGAATTCCAGAATACAGATCCCTTACTTGGCCGGTTACTACAATTGTATCTCCTTCTGCATATGCAGCCTTGTCTGTAGTAACGACAATCGAGTTTTGTATTTGCCCAAATACTGGTGGTGCCATGCCGATACTTACAACTAAAATTACAGACAAGGCAAACACCGATAGATGAGTCTTCATCAATTTTACGCCTGAAATTATACTATTTAAGGTTGTGAAAAAATATGTTGACCAAAAGAGAAAAAACACTGGTTTTGCCGAATTTCAGATTAGATATATATTAACCCGAGCGCGAGATTTTGACAGTTTGTGTGTTTTCCTTATTGTTACATTTAATGTTCGACGTGGAGGCATTTTAAATGGCAACTAAGAAGAATCAAATTTTAGTTCCGGATCACGTTTATGTTCCAAAACATGAAATTATTTCAAAGCAAGAAGCCGAGGGCGTTTTAAAAAAATACAACTGTAAGCCGACTGAACTGCCATTAATCTTTGTAAATGATCCGGCAATCTTGGGACTTGGCGTAAAACCAGGTGATATGATAAAGATTACAAGAAAAAGCCCGACTGCCGGCCAGAGTCTCTATTACCGTTACGTGGTGGAAGTATAGGTGGCAGACTCTTCAACCAAACGATGGCCTGTCATCCAGGATATCCTAAAACGTGAGGGCATTGCACGCCAGCATCTAAACTCATTTGATGAGTTTCTTGAAAGAGGGCTTCAAAGCATCATTAACGAGGTTAGCCAGATTGAAATTGAAAATGCAGAGTATCCCTACAAAATCCAACTCGGCAAGGTAAAACTCCAACAGCCAAGAATGATGGAACTTGACGGCTCCATTACCCACATTACTCCGGCAGAGGCAAGGCTGAGAAACGTCTCGTACTCTGCACCGGTAATGATGGAGGCAAGCGTTGTCGAGGATGGCAAAATTTTGGAATCAAGGTTTGTCCACATTGGGGACGTACCAGTAATGGCAAAATCCAACGCATGCATTTTGCACAACTTTTCAACCCAGAAACTAGTCGAGCACGGGGAAGATCCAAATGATCCCGGCGGTTACTTTATCATCAACGGCTCAGAAAGAGTAATTGTCGGACTCGAAGATCTTTCATACAACAAGATAATTGTCGACAGGGAAACTGTTGGAGGAAACATTGTCTTTAAAGCCAAGGTATACTCTTCAATTGTAGGTTATCGTGCAAAACTAGAGCTTGTAATGAAAAACGACGGACTGATCGTTGCACGAATTCCGGGATCTCCTGTGGATATTCCGGTCGTTACCCTGATGAGGGCGCTGGGACTAGAGTCTGATAGGGAGATTGCCGCAGCAGTATCGCTTGTTGACGAAATCCAGGACGAGCTGGAGGGCTCCTTTGAAAAGGCCGGGGATGTCCCGACCTCAAAAGACGCGATTGTCTACATCAGTAAAAGAATCGCACCTGGAATGCTCGAGGAATTCCAAATCAAGAGAGCTGAGACTCTGCTTGACTGGGGACTCTTGCCACACCTGGGCAAACATCCCGAAAACAGAAAGGAAAAAGCGCAGTTCCTGGGCGAGGCGGCATGCAAACTGCTGGAATTAAGGCTCGGCTGGATTTCCCCGGATGACAAGGATCACTATGGAAACAAGGTAATCAAGTTTGCCGGACAGATGCTGGCAGACCTGTTCAGAACGGCGTTTAGAAATCTTGTCAGGGACATGAAATATCAGTTAGAGCGCTCAGGACAAAAACGTGGAATCAACGCAGTGGCAGCTGCAATCAGGCCCGGCATCATCTCTGACAAGCTGAACAATGCCATTGCGACTGGCAACTGGGGCAGGGGGCGTGTCGGCGTTACCCAGCTGCTGGACAGGACTAACTACCTCTCCACAATCAGCCATCTTAGGAGAATCCAGTCCCCCTTGAGCAGGACCCAGCCAAACTTTGAGGCAAGGGATCTTCATGCAACCCACTTTGGCAGGATATGTCCAAGTGAGACCCCCGAAGGCTCAAACTGCGGCCTTGTTAAGAATCTCGCCCTGTCTGGAATCATCTCCGTAAACGTCCCATCCGAGGAGATTGTCGAAAAACTCTATGATCTTGGAACCGTTCACTTTTTTGATGCAAAAGAAGACCTGAAGAAAGACGGGGCAAGAGTCTTTGTTGATGGCCGCCTCACAGGCTATTTCAAGGATGGCAAACAACTGGCAGAGTCCCTGAGGGAACTGAGAAGAAACTCAAAGATTCACCCCCACGTCGGAGTATCCTTCCACAAATCGGAGATTGAGGGTTCGACAAGAAGGCTGTACGTAAATTGCAATGCAGGACGCGTCCTGAGACCCCTCATCATTATCAAGGACAACAAACCGCTTTTGACTCAGGAATTATTGGACAAAATCTCTAAAAAACTGCTTTCATGGACTGACCTTCTGAGAATGGGTGTCTTGGAGATGATTGACGCAAACGAGGAGGAAAACTGCTATGTCACTTTGGATGACAAGGATACAAAAAAGTATACCCACCTGGAGGTCTTTCCGCCGGCAATCCTTGGCGCAGGGGCCTCGATCATTCCGTATCCGGAACACAACCAGTCTCCGAGAAACACCTACGAGTCTGCAATGGCAAAGCAAAGCCTCGGATTCTCAACGCCCATGATGAACACCAGCACATACGTCAGGCAGCACTTTATGCTGTACCCACAGGTTCCAATCGTCAATACAAAGGCAATGAAGCTTTTGGGCCTGGAAGACAGGCCTGCAGGACAAAACTGTATCGTGGCAGTCCTGCCGTTTGACGGCTACAACATTGAGGATGCGATCGTCTTGAGCAAGGCCTCAGTCGACAGGGGACTGGGCAGAACGTTCTTCTTTAGAATCTATGATGCTGAGGCAAAACAGTATCCCGGAGGTATGAGGGACGACTTTGAAATCCCAAACGCCGAGGAGAACATCCGTGGCTACAAGGGGGAGCGCGCATACCGGCTCCTAGAGGAGGACGGCGTCGTTGCAGCAGAATCCCAGGTAAGGGGCGGCGACATCCTGATTGGAAAGACCAGCCCTCCGAGATTCATGGAGGAGTACAGGGAGTTTGAGTCAAGCGGCCCTTACAGAAGGGACACGTCAATCGGTGTCAGGCCATCTGAGACCGGCGTAGTTGATACCGTCGTTATGACCCAGTCCAATGAAGGCGGAAAAATGTACAAGATCAGGGCAAGAGACATGAGAATCCCCGAAATCGGCGACAAGTTTGCATCAAGGCACGGACAAAAGGGGGTTCTTGGAATTTTAGCCAAGGCAGAAGACCTGCCATACACTGCAAGCGGAATGTCCCCTGACGTCCTGATCAACCCTCACGCGTTCCCCTCCAGGATGACTGTCGGAATGATGATGGAATCAATCTGTGGAAAGGCAGCCGCACTGCGCGGAAAAAGATTTGACGGCTCTGCGTTTGTTGGCGAGAAGATGGACGAGGTCAAGGAGGTGATGGATGCCCACGGCTTCAAATATTCCGGCAAGGAAATAATGTATGACGGAAGGACCGGAAAGCCGTTCCCAGTCGAGGTGTTCCTTGGCGTCGTATACTATCAGAAACTGCACCACATGGTCGCAGACAAAATTCATGCAAGGGCGCGCGGCCAGGTCCAGATGCTGACCAAGCAGCCTACCGAAGGCAGGGCAAGGGGCGGCGGCCTGAGGTTTGGCGAGATGGAGCGGGACTGCCTGATTGCATATGGCGCCTCGATGATCCTAAAAGACAGGCTGCTTGACGAGTCTGACAAGTCTGACATCTTTGTCTGTGAGAGGTGCGGCCTGGTCGCATATCACGACGTCAAGCAGAGAAAGTACGTCTGCAGGGTCTGCGGGGACAAGGCCAAGGTGTCATCCGTGTCAGTTGCATACGCATTCAAGCTGCTGCTGCAGGAAATGCAGAGCCTTAACGTCGCGCCAAGGCTGCTAATCAAGGAGAAGGTGTGATGTCGATTCAGGCAATAAAGTCAATTGACGGAATCAGGTTCTCTGTTTGGTCTCCCACCGAAATCAGAAAGTACTCCGTGGCAGAGATTACCGCGCCGGAGACCTATGACGAGGACGGGATGCCGGTCCAGGGGGGCCTGATGGACGGGCGGCTGGGCACATTGGAGCCCGGACAAAAATGTCTTACATGTGGGAATACTGCTGCAAGGTGTCCCGGTCATTTTGGACACATCGAGCTTGCCGAACCGGTATTGCACATTGCGTTTATTGACAATATCTACAAGCTGCTGCAGTCAACGTGCCGCTCCTGTGCAAGACTGAAGGTTCCTCAAGAGGACTTGGAGGCGTTTAGAAAAATCAAAACAAAAGAGGCAGCATATACAGTAATCTCGCAAAAGCGCATCCCAGAACAAATCATTGAAAAGGCAAAAAAGGCAAAGGAATGCCCGCACTGCGGCAAGACGCAGTACGAGCTGATCTTCACAAAACCGACCATCTTTGTAGAAAAGACCGAGATCGGGGAGCACAGGCTGCTTCCAATTACAATCAGGGAAAGATTCTCACAAATCCTGGATGAGGATTTGGAGTTGCTGTCATATGATCCCGTGACTGCCAGGCCAGAATGGTTCGTCTTGCAGGCACTGCCCGTCCCTCCGGTCACTGTGAGGCCCTCGATCATTCTTGAGACCGGAATCAGATCCGAGGATGATCTGACACACAAGATGGTCGACATCATCAGAGTCAACCAGAGATTAAAGGAGAGCAAGGAGGCCGGAACCCCGCCCCTGATCGTCCAGGACCTGGTTGATCTGCTTCAGTATCATACCACCACATACTTTGACAACGAGGTCTCCGGAATCCCGCAGGCCCACCACCGTTCTGGCAGGCCACTTAAGACACTGACCCAGCGACTCAAGGGCAAGGAAGGGCGTTTCAGGGGCTCGCTGTCCGGAAAGAGGGTCGACTTTTCCAGCAGGACCGTGATCTCGCCTGATCCAAACCTGGATCTATCTGAAGTCGGCGTGCCTGAGGCAGTTGCCATGAAACTGACAATTCCCGAAATCGTTACGGAATGGAACATTGAAAGAATGAGAAAGCTCGTAATTAACGGTCCTGATAAATTCCCGGGAGTCAACTATATTGTAAGGCCTGACGGGGTCAAAATCAGGCTTGACTTTGTCGAGGACCGCTCCACCATTGCAGAGACGCTGGAAATCGGATATCTTGTGGAACGGCACCTTGCAGACGGCGACATTGTCATGTTCAACAGGCAGCCGTCACTTCACCAGATGTCCATCATGGCCCACTATGTCAGGGTGCTGCCCGGAAAGACATTCAGGCTGCATCCGTCAGTATGCCCCCCCTACAACGCAGACTTTGATGGCGATGAGATGAACCTGCACGTTCCCCAGAGCGAGGAGGCAAGGGCAGAGGCAATTCTTTTGATGAGGGTGCAGGATCAACTGATCTCCCCAAGATACGGCGGCCCCATCATTGGCGCGCTCAGGGACTTTGTCACAGGCGCATACCTTCTGACCAAGGAGGGAACAACGCTGACTCCCCAGGAATTCTCCAATCTTGCAATGCTTGGGGGTTACACCGGCCCGCTTCCAAAGCCTGGAACAAAGACAAAAAACGGCCCTGCATATACGGGCAAGCAGCTGTTCTCGCTGTTCCTTCCAAAGGACTTTAACTATGTCATTACATCAAAGTGGTCCAAGGGCACCAAGGGCGTGCAAAACGACGTCGTAATCAAGAATGGCCAACTCATCAGCGGCGTAATTGACAAGACATCAATCGGTGCAGAGGAACCGGAAAGCGTCCTGCACAGAATCGCAAAGGACTATGGAAATGCCGTCGGCAAGAGCTTTCTGAACTCCATCCTGATCATGGTAAAGCAGTTTATCACCCATTACGGTTTCAGTTACGGGTTTGGCGACCTTGAGGTTCCAGAGAAGGACAAGCAGCAGATCCTAGACGACATACAGGGAACCTATGATGTTATTGCCGATTTGACCGATCAATACGAAAAGGGCACCCTCAAACTGACAAGGGGCATGAGGCCCGAGGAGGCATTGGAGGCCTACATCGTCAACGAGCTGGGCAAGGCAAGGGACAAGGCCGGCTCCACTGCCAATGATTCCCTTGACGATGAGAATGCCGGAAAAATCATGGCTACTACCGGCGCACGAGGCTCGTCGCTGAACGTGGGCCAGATGGCCGGCGCCCTGGGCCAGCAGTCCAGAAGGGGAAACAGGCTGCATGACGGCTACAACAACCGTGCCCTGCCGCACTATGCAGAACATGACAACAACCCTGACGCGCACGGGTTTGTAAAGTCCAACTATCGCGAGGGGCTCTCTGCACTGGAGTTCTTCTTTCATGCGATGGGCGGACGCGAGGGCCTTGTAGACACTGCAGTCAGAACGCAGCAAAGCGGCTATATGCAGCGCAGGCTGATCAACGCCCTGGAGCACATCAGGCTGGAGTATGATGGAACCGTCAGGGATCCGCACGGCCACATCGTACAGTTCCTTTATGGGGAGGACGGAATCGACGTATCCAAGAGTGATCATGGGGAGGCATTTAACATCAACAGGCTGATCGAATCGCAGACAATCGTCGACTCTGGCAGGAAAGCCAGAAGAGAGGAGGTTGAAACCCTGACTAAAAAATACACAAAAACCTTCAATCCGAGACTCAAGACGCTTGTCAGTGAGGCATTGCAAGGATCTGGATTGAGCAGGGACGGCGTTGAGGCAGTATGCAGGAAGGGGCTGTCGCTATTTGACAAATCCAAAGTAGAACCGGGCCAGGCAGTCGGAATCATCACGGCCCAGTCAATCGGCGAGCCGGGCACCCAGATGACCCTGAGGACGTTCCACTTTGCAGGAATCAAGGAAAGAAACGTCACCCTGGGCCTTCCAAGGCTGATTGAGCTTGTGGATGCCAGAAAAAAGCCCGTTACGCCCACGATGGACATCTATCTTGACGAGGAATCAAAAAAGTCGAGGGAAAAATCAATCGAGGTTGCACGAAACGTGTTGCAGACCAAGATCAGCGCGTTGATTGCCGACAGCGAGACTGACTATTCGACTGAGATCAGGCTGATCCTCAGCGAGAAGAGACTCGGGGAAAGGGGCTGCACCATTGCCGATGTGGAGGCCGCGCTGTCCTCGAATAAAAAATTCAAGATGGAGACGACCGGCGAGCTGATTACCCTGAGGCTGGTTGAGGAATCTGACGCCCCGACAGTCATTGCAATCAGAAACAAGGTTCTAAATGCTACTGTAAAGGGCGTTCCGGATATTGAGCGCGTCACGCTGGTCCAAAAGGATGACGAGTGGGTCATCCAGACGACCGGCTCAAACATTGCCAAGGTCCTTGAAGTAAAGGGCATTGACAAGACAAACGTCAGGACAAACAACGTCTTTGAGATTGCGGGAACACTTGGAATCGAGGCGGCGCGCAATGCCCTGATCAACGAGCTAAACGGCACCCTGGAAGACCAGGGACTGGAGGTTGACAACAGGTACATCATGCTGGTCTCCGACCTGATGTGCTCAAGGGGATACATGCAGCAGATTGGCAGGCACGGGATTGCCGGCACCAAGGACAGCGTGCTTGCAAGGGCCGCATTTGAGATTACCGTTCCTACCATTGCCCATGCCGCACTTGGCGGGGAAGTCGAGCAGCTGAAGGGAATCACAGAAAACGTAATTGTCGGCAGCAACATTCCGATTGGAAGCGGCACCGTTGATCTGTACATGCAGGTCTCAAAAAAGAAGTGACTTTTTTTTCGGCCAGGCGAGGTGGTGCGGGCCAAAAGAGCCGCCGTTGGGCATTCTCAAGGCGCGTTTTTGGCATGCAGCAGTGTGTCTGAGGCCGCCCCGCCTAGTTACGCTTGCCTGGCTCAATCTGCGCGTTTTTCTGAATTTCCGCCCTTTTGTATGCCGTCTGCGTGGCATCCCAGATTTTCAGGAATTCTGGCAAATTAGGCGACAATCCAGTACGTCTGCTAAAGCGGATTATGATGCTGTAATATCGTGCCTGTTTTGACACGCGGATGCTCGGTTTTTAGCCGTACATATATGACAGGAAGGCCACAGATGCAATCAGGTAGAGCGGCCCGAAATGGATGAAGAGCGATACCAAGAATAACGGACCTGATTTTCATATAACACATCAACGGATTCAAGTAAAAAAATTGAGTTGTGGTACGAGGTCACCTACCCCCATCAGCTAGGCACGGATTAGCGTGCATGATTGTAATTTTCGTGCCTAGATGGTAGGGGGACGTGACCACATACGAGTTGTGCAACAAATTATCGAATTCGATATTTTTAATAACCGAACATGGCTTAGCTTTGACATAATAATGAATGTGTTATATGCGATATGGCATCCTCGCCAATGCCCTAGTGATGGCTGGGCAGGTGGAGGAGGAAGAGGAGATGGGGGGGGGGTGGCAGACCCAGGCCCCGCTGTCGTGGCAAGAAGAGGACGGCCTCGTCCGGGCGGCTGTGATACATTGGTATTCAGTCCGGATCCTGGCGGCATGAGGAGGGCCTGTATGCGGCGGATCTGCATGTATACGTCCTGCGTCATACTGCTTGTGCAAAACGGCAAGCCAGCTACACGGGAGGGAATAGCGCCCGAGTCAGGAGAATGTGGAGGCGGAGAAGGGGAAGTAGGAGGTGGCCTGCCATAGCTGACACACGGCATCACCCATTCCATCGGGCCCCGGCAGGAATATCTTCCATACACTTGGTGTTCATTGCGGCCGCCGTCCTGGGCCTTGCCTCCGCCGGTGCCCTGCATGGGGAGGAGGCACATGCGCAGCAAAGCGAGATCGCAGTAGTCGCCGTCGGCAATATGGGAGATAACAGTACCCTGCTGCTTGACGGTGCCCGCGGCGTGGATACGTTTACGATAGGCAGCAACACCTACGCCGCAGTTGTCTCTGAAGGCGACAGTGGCATCCAGATCGTAGACGTCACCGATCCTGCAACCCCGACTGCCGTAGGGAATCTGGAGGATGGCACCTCTACGCGGCTTCTTGGCGCCCAAGGCGTGGCCGTCTTTACCATAGGCAGCAACACCTACGCCGTAGTGACCTCCTACGACGTTGACTCCGATAACAGCGGCATCCAAATTGTGAGCGTCACCGATCCTACAACCCCTACCGCCGTCGGGGATCTGGGTGATGACAACTCTAGGGAGCTTAACGGCGCCCAAGGCGTGGCCGTCTTTACCATAGGCAGCAACACCTACGCTGCAGTGGCCTCCGTCGCGGACCACGGTCTCCAGCTAGTCGATGTCACCGATCCTACAACCCCTACCGCCGTCGGGGATCTGGGTGATGGTGGCTCCACGCTACTCAGAGGCGCCTCCGGCGTGGCCGTCTTTACGACAGGCAGCAACACCTACGCCGCAGTGACCTCCTACAATGAAGACGGCCTCCAGATCGTAGACGTTACCGATCCTACAACCCCTACCGGCGTTGGGAATCTGGGTGATGGTGGCTCCCTGGAGCTTGACGGGCCTCGTGGTGTGGATGTCTTTACCATAGGCAGCAACACCTACGCCGCAGTGGCCTCCTGGCTTGACGACGGCCTCCAGATCGTAGACGTTACCGATCCTACAACCCCTACCGGCGTTGGGAATCTGGGTGATGGTGGCTCCCTGGAGCTTGACGGCGCCTATGGTGTGGATGTCTTTACCATAGGCAGCAACACCTACGCCGCAGTCGCCTCACACACAGACGACGGCCTCCAGATCGTAGACGTTACCGATCCTACAACCCCTACCGGCGTTGGGAATCTGGGTGATGGTGGCTCCTTGGAGCTTGACGGCGCCCAAGGCGTGGCCGTCTTTACCATAGGCACCAACACCTACGCCGCAGTCGCCTCAAACACCGATGACGGCCTCCAGCTGGTGAGGCTGGGTGCTGAGGCAGAGACTCCCAACAGCCCGCCTGTGGCACCTGCTACGACGGCCACCACTGCAGAGGATACGCCCGTTACCATAACGCCTGCAATATCGGATCCCGACACATCGGACACACCGGTGATATCGGCAGTCGATAACCCGCCCAACGGGACTGCCACACATGACGATGATACCATAACCTACACTCCCGATACAGACTATGACGGTACGGACGCCTTTACATACACGGTATCTGACGGAACGGACACGGCGCAGGGCACGATAACTGTAACTATAACGCGCGACAACAACGACCCCGTCCTCGGTACGATAGGAGACCAGAACGCGACGCCAGACACACAGCTGAGTATAACGCCCACGGTAACTGATGCCGACACAACTGACACGCACAGGTATTCGATATCGCGCGGCACGCTACCGGCAGCTGCCGCATTCAATACCTCTGATGGTAGCATCACCTGGACGCCTGTTCAGTCAGATGCCGGGCAGACCCACACGGTCACCATAACGGTAAGTGACGGCCGCGGCGGCACCGACTCGCAGACCTTTGATATCACCGTGGCCTCCTTGAATGTGATCGAGGTGGCCCCCGTAGGAAATCTCAAGGATGGCGGCTCCCTACTGCTTGATACGTCCACAAGCGTGGCCGTCTTTGAAATAACCGATGGCGGGAACACCAACACCTACGCCGCAGTGACCTCCTTTGCCGACAACGGCCTCCAGATTGTGGACGTCACGAACCCGGCCCAGCCGAGGGCAGTCGGAAACCTGGAAGACACCGAGCCTGCAAACCCGGGTGAGGACGAACTGCTGCTTGACGGTGCCTTTGGCGTAGACGTCTTCACGACAGGCGGCAAGACATATGCTGCAGTCGCATCCTCCAATGACGGCGGCCTCCAGATTGTGGACGTCACTGACCCCGCCAGTCCCGCCGCCGCAGGAAGCCTAGCCGATAACAACACCCTGCTGCTTGACGGCGCCTCCCGCGTG
Organism: Candidatus Nitrosopumilus sp.; assembly: GCA_965214775.1. Lineage (GTDB taxonomy): Archaea > Thermoproteota > Nitrososphaeria > Nitrososphaerales > Nitrosopumilaceae > Nitrosopumilus. The sequence goes on from OZ243974.1 coordinate 1,857,298, forward strand.
AAGGTCTTCACGATAGGCGCCAACACCTACGCCGCAGTCACCTCCTCCTTTGCCGACAGCGGCCTCCAGATTGTGGACGTCACCGACCCGTCCGCCCCGGCAGCCGCCGGAAACCTGGAGGACGACAACGACCTGCTGCTTGCCGACACCCAATACGTAGACATCTTTGAAACAAACAGCAGAACCTACGCCGCAGTGGCCTCCGAATCAGACGACGGCCTCCAGATTGTGGACGTCACCGACCCATCCGCCCCGGCAGCCGCCGGAAACCTAGAGGATGACGGCTCCAGGCTGCTTGACAGCGCCCACGGCGTGGATGTCTTTACGATTGGACAAAGAACATACGCGGCGGTGACAAGTGGCGGTGACGACGGCCTCCAGATTGTGGACATCACCAACCCGTCCGCCCCGGCAGCCGCCGGAAACCTGGAGGATGACAACTCCCTGAAGCTTGGAAACGCCTATGGAGTGGACGTCTTTACGATAGGCGCCAACACCTACGCCATAGTCGCATCCTTTGCCGACGACGGCCTCCAGATTGCAGACATAACCGATCCCGACAATCCGAAAGCGGCCGGGCAGCTGGAGGACACCAGCGATCTGTTGCTTGCTACCGCCTTTGACGTGGACGTCTTTACAATAAATGCCGCCACCTATGCGGTGGCAACAGCCAGGGACGACCATGGAATCCAGATAGTGAGGCTGGATGCGGCAGATGCCACAAACGCCCCGCCGGTGGCACCCGCCGAGACGGCTACCACGCCAGAGGACACACCCGTGACCATAACGCCTGCCATTTCGGATCCCAACGTATCGGACACACCGGTAATATCGGCAGTCGATGATCCGCCAAACGGGACTGCCACACATGATGATACTACGATAACGTATACGCCTGATCAGGACTATAACGGAACAGATACCTTCGGATATACGGTATCTGATGGAACAGACACGACACAGGGCACGATAACTGTAACCGTAACGCGCGACAACAATAACCCCGTCCTAGAGAAAATAGGCAAGCAAACCGTGGTGGCCGGTGCACAGCTGAGCATAACGCCCACGGTGACTGACGCCGATCCGACCGATACGCACACGTATTCCATTCGGATCAAGGATGGCACGCTTCCAGTATCTGCAATATTCACGTCATCTGACGGGAGCCTCGTCTGGACGCCGGCTCCGTCCGATGCAGGAACCTACAAGGTTACCATAACCGTAGATGACGGCCGCGGAGGCAGAGGCTTGACGGGCTTTGACATAACAGTGACCCCCGCGGATCCGATCGCGGTTACCCCCGTCGGGAGTCTGGGGGATAACAGTACCCTGCTGCTCGGTGGCCCCAGAAGTGTGAGCGTCTTTGAGATAGGCGGCAGTACATATGCCGCAGTGACTGCCGGGGCCGACGATGGCCTCCAGCTAGTCGACGTCACCAACCCTGCCAGTCCGGCGCCAGTCGGGCAGCTTGCAGACACCGAACCGGACGGACTGCTGCTCAACGGAGCCTACAATGCGGCCGTCTTTACCGTGGGTGCCAGCACCTACGCCGCAGTAGTAGGCAACCTAGACCACGGCCTCCAGATCGTGGACGTGACAGATCCTACCAGCCCGGAGGAGGCAGGACAGCTTGCCGACGACGAGGATCCCGGTGACGAGCTGCTGTTCCGCGGACCCAGGGGCGTGGACACCTTTACGGCGGGCAGTGACACCTATGCGGTGGTGACAGGCGGCTCGGACAACGGCATCCAGATAATCGACATCACCGATCCAGACAGTCCGGTCGCCGCAGGAAAGATGCGCGATAACGGCTCCAGACTGCTTGAAGGCACCTACGACGTGGCCGTCTTTGAGATAGGCGCCAAGACCTACGCCGTCGTGGCCTCCTATGGCGAGGACGGCATCCAGATAATCGACATCTCCAATCCAGACGGTCCGACTACGGCCGGCAGTCTGAAAGATGGGGGCTCCCTGGAGCTTGACGGCGCCAGAGGAGTGGCCGTCTTTGAGATAGGCGCCAACACCTACGCCGCAGTGGCCTCCATTGAGGACGACGGCATCCAGATAATCGACATCTCCAATCCCGCCAGTCCGGTAGCGGCCGGGAAGCTGGCCGATGGGGGCTCTAGGGAGCTTGACGGCGCCGTCGACGTGGACGTCTTTACCATGGGCACCAGCACCTACGCCGTGGTAGCCTCCGCCAACGACGACGGCATCCAGATCGTGGATGTCTCCAATCCCGCCAGTCCGACTGCGGCCGGGAAGCTGAGCAGGGGCTCCCTGGAGCTTGACGGCGCCACCGGCGTGGACGTCTTTGAGATAGGCACCAGCACCTACGCCGTGGTGGCCTCCCGTACAGACAACGGCATCCAGATCGTGGAGCTCTCAGTCGTAGACGACACAAGGCCCGAGTTTGCATCAGCTACGCTAGACGGCAACACTGGCGCCATAACCATTACATTCAGCGAGACAGTAGACATCTCTGAGACCGACCTGTCCCAGATGTACGTCAGTGATACAAACGAGACAAACACCGTCTCACTGGCCGGCGCCGACTTTGATGATGCCGCGGCCGATTCGGATACCATACAAATAGATCTTGCAAGCTCACAACGGACAGCGATCGATCTGATGACGACCCCGCAGCTCGACATCGCCGCAGGTGCCGTATCTGACCTGTCTAGAAACCTGATAGATGCCGCGGCCGACAACACGATCACGACGGCCAGCCCGGACAGCCCGATACCCTCCGGAAGGCTGCCTGACAGTGCAAGTCTGATACTTGAAAAGTCCCGCAGCGTGGATACCTTTACAATAGGAAGCAATGTCTACGCCGTCTCCGTCTCCAGCACCGAGGACGGATTCCAGATTGTCGACATCAGCAGGCCCGACAAACCCAGGGGTCTCGGCAATCTGGTAGATTCTAACCTGCCCCAACGGCTGCTTGACGGCGCCCGCGGCGTGGCAACCTTCACTGCAGGCAGCAACACCTACGCGGCAATAGCCTCCCATGCCGACGACGGCATCCAGGTATTCAGCGTCTCGGATCTTGCGCATCCGCAGCCTGCCGGAAATCTGGAAGATAACGGCTCCCGCCTGCTTGACGGCGCCACCGGCGTAGCCACCTTTACGATAGGCAGCAACACCTACGCGGCAGTCACCTCACAGCACGACGGCGGCCTCCAGCTTGTAAATGTCACCGATCCCAGCAGTCTGACGGCACCCGGAAAGCTGGAAGACGGCGGCTCCAGACTGCTTGCTGATACCTCCTCTGTGGACACCTTCAAGAGGGGCGGCTCTACATATGCAGTAGTGGCCTCGTGGGGAGATGACGGCCTTGAGATCATAGACGTCAGCAACCCGTCCAGTCCTGCAGAGACGGGACGGCTGGCAGACGACAGTGACATGCTACTCAAGGGAATCCGCGCCGTGGATGCCTTCGAGGCGGGAGGCTCTGCATACGTGGCAGTGGCGTCACATGGTGAAAACGGCCTCCAGATCGTGGACGTCTCGGATCCTGCCAATCCGTCACCTGCCGGAAAGCTGGCAGACGGCGGCGACCGGCTGCTTGGCGGGGCCAGCGGCGTGGAGATATTCTGGGTGGGTCAGGCAATCTACGCCGCAGTGGCCTCCCAGTCTGATGACGGCCTCCAGATCGTGGACGTCTCGGATCCGGATAATCCTGCAGAGGCCGGATCCCTGAGGGACGGCCCGAGACTATCGCTTGATGCGGCCCGAGATCTGTCCGTGTTCACCCGCGGTGGGGCCCAGTACGCCGTGGTGGCCTCTGACACGGAGGGCCTCCAGATTGTAAAGCTTGCAGAGAGCACAAGGCCCGCCTTTGCATCTGCGATCCTTGACGGGAACACGGGGGCCATGACTATCACGTTTGCCGATGTCATAGATGTCTCTGAGACAGACCTGTCAAAGCTGTACATCAGCGATATAAACGAGACAAACGCCGTCTCGCTGGCCGGCGCCGGCTTTGACGACGCTGCGGCCGACTCCGATACCATACGGCTGAGGCTCACCGGACCTCAACTGGCAGGAATCGCCCCAATCGTGACTGTACAGCTGGACATAGCAGCAGACGCCGTATCGGACCTGTCCGGAGGCCATATCAGGGATTCACCGGACAACCCGATTACGACGGCCAGCCCGGACAGCCCGATCCCCTCCGGAATGCTGCCCGACAATGCCCAGCTGCTTCTTGGCGGCGCCTACGGCGTGGATGTCTTCACTGAAGACGGCAAGACCTACGCGGCAGTGGCCTCCAGCGATGAGAACGGCCTCCAGATAATAGATATAACCGATCCCGACAATCCGACAGCGGCCGGACGGCTTGCAGATGCCACCGACCTGCTGCTTGACGGGGCCAACGCCGTGGCCGCCTTTAGAATAGACTCGAATACCTACGCCGCCGTGCCCTCCGGCAGCGAGGGCGGCCTCCAGATTGTAGATATAACCGATCCCGACAATCCGACAGCGGCCGGGAATCTTGAAGACACCGAGCCTGCAAACCCGGGTGAGGACGAGCTGCTGCTTGGTGGAGCCGGCGGAGTGGAGATATTCCAAGTGGGATCTGACGTCTACGCCGCAGTGACATCCAACACCGAGGGCGGCCTCCAGATTGTAGATATAACCGATCCCGACAATCCGACAGCGGCCGGACAGCTTGCAGATGCCAACGACCTGCTGCTTGACGCCCCCCTCGGCGTGGATGTCTTTCCGATAGGCGGCAAGATCTACGCGACTATGACATCGACATCCAACGGCAAGGCCGGCCTCCAGATAATAGATATAACCGATCCCGACAATCCGACAGCGGCCGGGCAGCTTGCAGATGCCAACAACCTGCTGCTTGAGGGAACCATTGGCGTGGATGTCTTTACGATAGGCACCAAGACCTATGCCGCAGTGTCCTCCGTTGTTGAACACGGCCTCCAGATAATAGACGTCTCTGATCCCGACAATCCGGCAGCGGCAGGACGTCTTGCAGACACCACCGACCTGCTGCTTAGAAACGCCCAAGGCGTGGATATCTTTACGACAGAAGATGGCACCTACGCGGCCGTCACCTCCGAATTCGGCGGCCTCCAGATAATAGACGTCTCTGATCCCGACAATCCGGCAGCGGCAGGACAGATTGCAGATGATACCGACCTGCTGCTTAGAGTCACCTACGACGTGGCCGTGTTCCTGAACGGCGGGGACACGTATGCAGTGGTGACAACCGACATGGAGGGCCTTCAGATTGTAAAGCTTGCAGAGGTTACAGACGCGACCCACAACAGCGCCCCCGTCCTGGGTACGATAGGCGACCAGAACGCGATGCCAGACACACAGCTGACCATAACGCCTACCGTAACTGACGCCGACACAACTGACACGCACACTTATTCGATATCGCGCGGCACACTGCCGGCAGCTGCCGTATTCAACACCTCTGATGGTAGCATCACCTGGACGCCCGTACAGGCCGATGCAGGACAGACCCACACGGTCACCATAACGGTAAATGACGGCCGCGGCGGCACCGACTCGCAAACCTTTGACATAGTCGTGGCAGAGACACCCAACAATCCGCCGGTGGCACCAAACGAGACGGCAACCACCGCAGAGGACACGCCCGTTACCATAACGCCTGTAATATCGGATCCAGACACATCGGACACACCTGTAATATCGGCAGTAGAGAACCCGCCAAACGGGACTGCCACCCATGATGATGATACGATAACGTATACGCCTGATCAGGACTATGACGGTACGGACACGTTCGGATATACGGTATCTGATGGAACAGACACGGCGCAGGGAACCGTAACGGTAACCGTAACGCGCGACAACAGCGCCCCCGTAATGGGTACAATAGGCGACCAGAACGCGACGCCCGGCATACAGCTGGTCATAACGCCCACGGTAACTGACGATGATCCGACTGACACGCACACGTATTCCATATCGCGCGGCACGCTGCCGGCAGCTGCCGTATTTACCACCTCTGGCGGCACCCTCATCTGGACGCCCGTGCAGGCCGACGCAGGACAGACACACACGGTCACCATAACCGTAGATGACAGCCGCGGCGGCACCAACTCGCAAACCTTTGACATAGTCGTGGCCGACATGGACACCTCTGAAATCACGCTTACCCCCGTCGGGAATCTGAATGATACCGGCTCCAGAGAACTTGACGACGCCCAAGGCGTGGCCGTCTTTGCGATCGGGCAGAACACATACGCTGCAGTCGCCGCATCCCGGGACGACGGCCTCCAGATTATTAACATCACAGATCCATCCAATCCGACAGCTGCCGACAGCCTGGGGGATAACAACACCCTGCTGCTTGGTGGCGCCAGCAGCGTGGACATATTTGCTATAGGGGCTAACACCTACGCCGCAGTGGCCTCCTCCGCCGATGACGGCCTCCAGATTATCGATGTCACAAACCCTTCCAGTCTTGTGGCAGTCGGGAATCTGGAAGATACCATAGATGAGGTGGGGGACATTCCGATAGAAGGATTTTTGCTTGACGGCGCCAGCAGCGTGGACATCTTTACAATAAACGGCAGCACCTACGCCGCAGTGGCCTCCTCCGCCGATGACGGCCTCCAGATTATCGATGTCACAAACCCTGCCAGCCCTGACGCTGCCGGCAGCCTGGGGGATAACAGCACCCTGCGGCTTGACGGCGCCAACGCAGTGACCATCTTTGGGATAAATTCGAGTATCTACGCCGCAGTGGCCTCCTTTGCCGATGACGGCCTCCAGATTGTCGATGTCACAAACCCTGCCAGCCCTGCCGCTGCCGGCAGCCTGGGGGATAACAACACCCTGCGGCTTGACGGCCCTCAAGGCGTGACCACCTTTGTGATAGGCAGCAGCACCTACGTGGCGATATCCTCACAGACAGACAGCGGCCTCCAGATCATCGATGTCACAAACCCTGCCAGCCCCGCCGCCGCCGGCAGCCTTGCAGACACGAACTCACTATTGCTTGACAACGTCAACGGTATAGATGCCTTTATGATGGGCAACACCACCTACGTGGCAGCTGCCTCCTTTGTCGAGAAAGGCCTCCAGATTATCGACGTCACCGATCCTGCCGGCCCGGTAGGTGCCGGGAATCTTGCAGACACGACCTCCCTGCTGCTTGATGGCCCGCGCGACGTGGACATATTCACGATAGGCAGCAGCACCTACGCCGCAGTGGCATCCGAATACGATGACGGTCTGCAGGTGGTGAGGCTAGATGAGGCCGCATCCAGCATCCCGCCTGTCATATCACTTGTGGGAGACAACCCGTTGATCCATGAGCTGGGCACCCCGTACGCAGATCCGGGTGCCACGACCGACGACGGTTCTGAAGTCACAACGGATACATCACAGGTCGACGTCAACGTGCTCGGGGATTATCTGGTCACATATACTGCCACCGACGATGACGGCAACACGGCAACGGCGATCAGGATAGTGTATGTGCGCGATACCGCCCCCCCGACATTTGAGTCTGCAACCCTTAATGTGAACACGGGTGCCATGACCATAACCTTCAGCGAGACGATAGCCGTATCGACAACCAACCTGTCCCTGCTGTACGTCAGCGACATAAACCAGGAAGATACCGTCCTGCTGGAAGGCGCCGGCTTTGACGATGCGACACTCGATACAGAGACCCTCTCACTCACGCTTGTAGAGTCCCAGCTGACGCAGATAATCCCGATGGACACGCCGCAGCTCGACATTTCCTCTGGTGCCGTATCTGATATACACGGCAACCAGATAGGGGACTCGCCGGATAACCCGATCACGGTAACCGCAGACGACCCAGGGCCCTCCTTTGAATCGGCGACCCTTGACGAGAACACGGGTGCCATGACCATAACCTTCAGCGAGACCGTAGACGTCTCTGCTACCAGCCTGTCCCTGCTGTATGTCAGTGACATAAACCAGGCAGACACAGTCCCGCTGACAGGCGCCGAATTTGACTTTGCATCCGCTGATGTTGAGACCCTTTCACTTACCCTGACAGGATCCCAGATACGGCAGATAACCCCGATGGATATACCGCAGCTCGATATTGCAGCCGGCGCCGTATCTGATCTGCTGGGCAACCAGATAGACGACTCACTGGATAATCCGATCACCATAACTGTCACTGAGAGACCCACCTTTGAATCGGCTACCCTTGACGAGAACACGGGTGCCATGACCATAACCTTCAGCGAGACCGTAGACGTCTCGACTGCAAATCTGTCCCTGCTGTACATCAGCGATATAAACGAGGCAGACACGGTCCCGCTGGCCGGCGCCGAGTTTGACTTTGCATCCGCTGATGTTGAGACCCTTTCCCTCACGCTTGCAGAGTCCCAGATACAACAGGTGACTCCGATGGGTACGCCGCAGCTCGATATTACAGCCGGCGCCGTATCTGATCTGCTGGGCAACCAGATAGAAGAATCGCAGGACAACCCGATCACGGTCACGGGACACGTCCAGACCGATGACGGCGATGATGGCAGTACCGGATCGACGTCGTCTGCCGGTCGCAGCAGCAGCAGCGGAGGCGGCGGCAGAGGCGGAGGCGGAGGCGGCATCAACATCATTTCCTCCACGACCGGCCCGGGTTCTGCATACATAGCATCCATATCGTGGGACTGTACTGCCGGACTCGTAATGATAACTGCCGGACCTTCCTCTGATGATCTCTCGGTCTTGGTGCGCACCGCCACAAACGGCATCGCTAGGACTACGGCAGCAGGCCAGACGTCCGACGGGTTGGCGGTGTTTACGGCACCGATGCGCGAGAACGAGACGTACATCAGTGTCAGCGCAATCCTGCAACATGGAAGGAACATAGACTCTGACTCCAAGTCGATAAACGTGGATTCCTGCATCGGCGAGCGCACATACGAAGTTCCGACGTCCATGTCAACGGCCGGTATCAATGGAGGGACAGCAGGCCAGCCGGGCGATGGGGACACCGGGATCATCGAGCCACCGGCGCCAAGCCAGCCAGATACCGTGACACGACAGCCAGAGCCAGATACTGAGCCAGAACAGCCGGCGCCAAGCGAGCCAGATACTGAGCCAGAACAGCCGGCGCCAAGCGAGCCAGATACCGTGATGACACCACCACAACCACCACCACCACTCCCACCAGATACCGGGACTGATTCCGGCGGCTCATGCCTGATAGCGACTGCCGCATATGGCACCGAGCTGGCACCGCAGGTACAGGCACTCAGGGAGGTACGCGACGTCACGCTGCTCTCGACGGACTCGGGCGCCTCATTCGTTGCCGGATTCAACTCCGTATACTATTTGTTCTCACCTGCGATAGCCGACCTGGAGCGCCAGAATCCGGTATTGCGCGATGCCATAAGGATTGCCATCACCCCGATGATCTCGACGCTGTCGATAATGTCGCTTGCAGAGGAGGGCTCCGAACCGTCTGTTTTGGCACTGGGTGTCTCAGTCATTGCACTCAATATCGGCATGTATGTGGTAGCTCCGGCAGCCGTTGCCGTCGTGGCAGCCCGGCGGCTGCAGGACAGATGCAATATCTGCAAATCTGATCCGAAATTAGCAAATCCTGCTCGCGCATAAACAAGTTTACTTACACAGCCAAGTGACATAACACTAGGTCCTCAACTTTCTAGGCGTAAAACATTCATCCAAATTTCCTACTCGCGCCTGATTTTACGTAGGATCTGATGCTGTACGCTAAAAAGTACCCCAAATCTGACGTTACGGATGGGGTTTGGACTCCCTGGAACAAACCGTCACACACTCCTCCTGGCACACCGGCACTGTCGTGACGTTCTGCACCCCGAACCCCCCGCAGAGCGGCTCCCTGGCAACCGTCTGCTCGTTGAAGTGTCATTGAATAGTAAAAGCGCAGCGCCCTGGCTCCCAGGTCGGCCGTCCCGGTCTTGGCCCTGAGAGATGATCCGAGATCAGAAGCCGCACAAATGCCCGGATTTTCCCGTACATCTGCCAGGCAACTTCACAGACAGCCTGTCCTTTGTGAATGTTCTAGCCGATTTGATAACACAGGTCTGCTTGTTGTGCATGATCCGAGCCTGCCAGTTTCGGATCATCCCTTGGGATGACTGCAATGCAACGGGGCAATCATGATGGGCGGCTCAACCAAGGAATGTCGGTGATTGGTTTGGCGTTGGGAAGCAAAGTATCTCGTATTACAAGTGCTATGAACCATGGAGATGTGTATATCATGGAATTTGCAAACTTGGAAACGGCTTGTTGTATGGGAAAATTTTGGAAATGGTCAGCCAAGCGAAAAGCAAATGAGATCTGTTGTTTTGTCTTGCCGGCGGGCATGGTTTGAGGCATCGCGTTTCTTGCCCATCTTGTTTTTGCTCGATTTTTTAGTGCTTTTCACTTGGCTGATGATTTGAAAATGGCTATATATGGCCCCCATCTACGCCTAATTGTTAAAAAATTGCCTAGTCTATCACGATTCACACCTGACAGATCAGCTGAAAGCTCTGACTTGCATGCATGCAAGCAAGCATGCAAGCATGCAAGCAAGAAAAAAAATGAGTGAATAGGGCATGGCTGATGAAATCTCTACACTAATGGCCAATAGCAAAGACAAGGTCGTCTTACTCAGACTGAGAAACAGCAAAACCGTCCAAGGAACTCTAAAGGACTTTGACATTCACATGAACCTGACATTAGACTGCGCAAAAGACATCACTGGTGAAGAACCGGTCTCAATCGGAAATATCCTGCTGCGCGGAGACAACATCCTCGCAATTTCCCTTCCTGAAGAAGAACCGTCCTAAATTCGTGTCAAACATTAAATTTGATCTTGATCAATTTATTTTGTGATAGACCTTGTCCTTCTTTTGATTCCCCTGCTGGTATTTTCTGCATTTGCAGAAGAAAAAATTCCTGATTATGACAAGCCCTTTGCGCCAATATTTACCGACAAGCCATCCTACAGCTGGACTGACAAAGTCAAAATTACGATTCTGGCGCCTAGCTGGAACACCAACAAAAATCTGATTGACTCGATTGGCGGTGTGAAATCCCACCCGATCAAAATTTCCACAGGCAAGCATTCTCTAGACCAGTACAGGTTTACTGAAACTGGAGCCAATTCTGGAGTCTTTTCAGCACAAGTTACACTGTCTGGCTTTCTGCATGATGCAAACGGCGATGGCAACTTTGATACTGCCCCGAAAACTTCTGGAAGCGGACCAAATAACGGATTCCTAGAGGCAGACAGGGATTCTTCAGTCACCATATCCTTTGAGTTTGCCGACGGTGTTGTGCTGACCAAATCGGTTCCCGTCTCGTGGAACGTTGCAACAATCCAGTTTGCAAATGACGAGTTTTTTTCTAACGAGCAAATTGCCGTCAAAGTCGTTGACGTTGACATGAATCTAAATCCCGAGGCGATTGATCAAGTACCAATTCAACTCTACTCCGGCTCTGATGCTGCGGGAACTGTTCTTGATGCTACTGAAACCTCGGAAAATTCCGGAGTTTTTGTAGGGACGATTTCCTTGTCTCAAAGTTCCACTTCGGGTGGAGGCAGACTGTATTCTGTACCAGGTGATCAGGTTTTTGCAAAATATGACGACTATACCCTTCCCAAACCATATTCTATGTCTGATAGTGTCAAACTAGTAACCTCGGCACGGATTGACTCGTCAATTCCCCCTATTGAAAGAATTGGCAATTCACCTGTCAAATTATCTGATAGTTTTGGAAACGAACTGAACTCTTTTTCAACAAATAACCAGTTGCAGATTGTCGGCACCATAACAAACACGCAGGAGCATAAGCAAAGTTTTGTTTACTTTTTCCAGGTAAAAAATTCTGATGGCTCCACTGAATCCATTGCATGGATAAGAGGGGAACTAAACGCACATCAGACGCTTGACGTCTCACATTCATGGATCCCCAAAAAATCCGGCGACTATGAAATCCAGACATATGTTTGGAATTCAATAGGTGATCCTACCGCATTAGGGCCAGAGATGTCTGCTGCGATTAGCGTAAACTAAAAGAGGCCCTATGCATAATCGGCCTGAATAAGATGAATCCGTCCGTAGTGATTTTAGATCTGAACCGATTACGCATAAAGTCTATCTGATTAAAAAAATGATCGGTTCTCAACTGCACGCACCGTCAAAAAAGCACCACTGACATGTCTGCAAAAAACCATCTTGTAAATCACGGTCTCAGGAGCACCTTCATGACACCTGGCGCTTGCGCACGCTCAAGGGCCTGCCTGATCTCCGCTAACGGATATACAGAGTCGACCAAGTCAGATACTGGGATGGCTTTGTTGGATAGCGCCTTGATTGCAGGCCGGAACGGGCCGCATCGGGAGCCGACCATGGTGACCTCGTTTACAACCGCAGGGGTCAGATCCAGGTCCTTTCGTGAGGCAATGGTGGATTTCAGGACCATGGTCCCGCGTGGCTTGACGATCCTTACGGCATCGCCGAATCCGGAAGGACTGCCCGTGGCCTCGACTACCAGGTCAAAGCCGTGCTCGTCTGGTATGCCGATGCCCGTTTTTGCATGCATGCCGAGCCTTTCCAGCCGCCGGAGCTTGCCTGGGTGATGGCCAAAGCATGTCACGTCCGAGGAAGAAGACATCCCTAGCACCATTGCGACTAGCTGTGCAAGCCGCCCGTCTCCTACAACGGCAATCCTCCAGTCAGGCCGGATCCGGACCTGCTCTTTGATCTCAAATGCAGCTGCAAGTGGCTCGACGAAGACTGCCTGCTCGTCTGAGACGGTATCGGGCACGGCGTGCAGGTTTTTTGCGGGCAGCGACAGGTATTCTGCAAAGGCCCCGTTCCTGTTCAGAATTCCCAGGACTGTGCGACGTGGGCAGTGCCGTTCCATGCCTCTTGCACAGGAATCGCATTGCCCGCACGCGACATTGATTTCACCCACGACCCTTCTGCCAATCAGATCCGGGTTTTCTGACGTTTCGACCACGCCGACGAACTCGTGTCCCAGTATTCCGCGATAACCCATGTATCCATGCAGGATCTCCAGGTCGGTTCCACAGATTCCTGCCAAGGTTACTCTGACCAGCGACTCGCCGGGCTCGGGCTCGGGAAATTTGGAACCATACTGCATCTGCCTGCCGTCAAAGATGGCTGCCCTCACAAATGTGGTCACTTCTCCTCTGGTTTTAAACTAGACGCATAGCACAGTCGTATGAGTTTACCCCTCAGGCGACGTTTCCAGTCAGGGTCTTGGCGACCATTTCACTCACGCTGCAACCTTGGGCGCGCCAGTTCACTGCTCAGGCCTATGTGGCCTTACCGCACCCCGGCAGATGCAGGTCATATCTGCAGTTTTGATTTTATCTTGATTATGTCGTTTTCTATCCTCTCGAACCGAGAGTCAAGCATCTCGTGGATGTTGGATGAAAGATCTCGGATCTCCGTTATGGTCTGATCCTGCTTGTTGAGCATCTGATCCTGCTTGTCGAGCATCTGTCTCTGCCCTGCGGCAATGTCATTCAGGTACATGGCCTCGGTAGCAAAGCCCTCGACAATCTCGCTTTCCATGTTTCTGCCACTATCCTGAATGTCTTGAACCTTCCGGTACCCTCTGAGTACTGCACGTCGATGTCATCTACCTGCACCGGCTCTTTGCTGTCCCTTATTGAGGCGACAAGCCCCTCAATGTCCTCCCTTTTGCCCTCGCACTCTATCATGACCGTGCCGTCATCAAGGTTCTCGACGTGTCCGGTGATTCTCCGGCGGCCTGCCTCGCTCCTTACCCGGTAGCGAAAACCGACGCCTTGGACGATTCCGCTTACGTGTATCCGTGCAGCATGTCGCATGTTCTCATGTGTGGTACGTCGTTATTATATTCTACACGCAGGGCGGGGGCAAACTCTTGCCCGGCCGGCAGTGCCATAGTGCGTGCAGTTGAAAATCGAATATTTTTTTGGCAAAACAGGCACGATGTGACAAAATTATATTCCATTTTTTGATGTTGGTACTACGCCTGAGGGGTAAACTCTTTTGCACAGTCTTCTGGGAACTTCCCCACAAGACGGCTTCAAACCCAAAACAGTTCATGTCAGGCTGCTGCAGGTTCGCATGCCCCGTCTGCATCACCATTGGGCCGGCTGCTTCTTAAAGACTGGAGAACTTCAGCCAAGTGAAGTAAATGAGGTCTGTTGCTTTGTAATGATATTGAGGCATCGTGCCTCCTGCCCAGCTTCTGTTTTTACTTGATTTCTCAGTACTTTTCACTTGGCTGAAGAACTTTTCAATAAACCTATAAAGCCCTGATATGACGATCGTCATAAGTAAGAAGAAAAATGAGTAAGATACTTGAAAAGTCACTGAAGGATGCCCTAAAAGAGAACAAGTTGACAATGGGCGCCAAACAAGTTTTGAACTCTGTAAAAGACTCCAAACTAATTGTATTGTCCCAATCCGTTGAGGAAGAATTGTCCGAGAAAATCGAATCCGATGCAAAAAAAGAAAAAATACCGCTGGTAAACTTCCAGGGAACATCAGTCGCACTAGGCAGACTATGTGGCTTACAATTTAGAATTTCAACAATTTCATTTACATCAATCCCTGATACAAACATCAAATCAATCCTTAAAGACACAGAAGCTGAGGAAAAAAATGACTAGCTGCAGTTGTCGTCCTAGTACGTTTCATGAAAGTTTAAATGAGACATTTTTTGTTCGGAGTTAAAAAGGAATTCTTATGACACAATCCATCAAACTGACAACCGATCAAATGCGCATGATGTCCCTTTTCCAAAACGTCACCGGCGCAACGGCGCGCGACTGCGTTGAGGATGAAAAACAGGACAGGGTGATCTTTGTTGTAAACACGGGAAAGATGGGACTGGCAATCGGAAGGGGCGGCACCCACATCAAGTCGCTTCAAAACATTGTAAAGAGAAACGTCGAACTAGTTGAGTTTGACGAGGATCCCGCAAAATTTTTGTCCAACCTGCTAAACTCAAAACTGGTCTCCGAGGTAAAAATAGGCAAGCGGGCCGATGGCTCAAAGCAGGCAATAGTTGTCGTAGACCCGCGCAAAAAGGGAATTGTAGTAGGAAGGGAAGGCAGAAATGCCGAAAAGGCAAGGATGCTTGCAAAGCGATACTTTGACATTGCCAGCGTACTGATTAACAGCCCTGAAAAGGCAACACTGGAGATGTAGGAACTGAGAAAATCACCGCTTGGACTGTTTGCAGGAAGGGTCTTGACAACCAAGAAAAAGAGACAGCGCTGGGCGATCTCTACTTACAAACGAAGGGAGCTTGGCATTGACAAAAAGGCAGATCCCTTGGGCGGTGCCCCGCAGGCAAGAGGCATAGTCTTAGAAAAAGTCGGAATCGCGGCAAAACAGCCAAACTCCGCTGTGAGAAAGTGCGTCAGAGTACAGTTGATTAAAAACGGCAAGACCGTCACCGCATTCCTTCCACGGGACGGCGCGATGAACTTTATTGACGAGCACGACGAGGTTCACATCCAGGGAATGGGCGCCACCCAGGGCGGCGCAATGGGGGACATTCCCGGCGTCAGGTTCAAGGTTTTCAAGGTAAACGGCACGTCACTGCACGAACTGGTAATCGAAAAGAAGGAAAAGCCAAGGAGATAGGGAAATGGCACAGACAAAAAACCTATTGTTGTTCAGAAAGTGGGATCTGTCTGACATTGAAGTCCGGGATCCCGGACTAAAGACTGCGATCTCGCTAAGAAAGCAGATCCTTCCGTACACATACGGCCGCTCTGCACTAAAACGGTTCAACAAGGCCGACGTCAACATTGTTGAGCGCCTGATAAACAAAACAATGCACTTTGGAAAAAAATACGCGAAAAACACCGGAAGAATGACTGGAAAGAAAACCAAGGTTCTCAATACCGTAAAAACCGCGTTTGATATCATTGCCCTAAAGACCGGAAAGAACCCTGTTGAAGTCTTGGTCAGGGCAGTAGAATTTTCTGCCCCAAACGAGGATACCACCAGGATTGTCTATGGCGGGACAGTTTACCATGTCTCAGTCGACGTGGCTCCGATCAGGCGGGTCGACCTGGCACTCAAATTCATCTCTGATGCAATCAAGGAGGCCACCTTCTCAAACCCAAAACCCATTGAGGAGCATATGGCCGAACAGCTGATCCTTGCGTCATCAAATGATCCTGCCGCCCATTCTGTCAAGAAAAAGAACGAGCTAGAGCGTATCGCCCAGGCTTCCAGATAGAATTTTTAGTAGCCCGAGGCAGATTCGAACTGCCGTCTCTGCCTATATCCACTTTGTAAGATCCAGAGGGCAGAATCCTTGACCGCTAGACTATCGGGCTGCTTGAAGAAATTTTCAAATAAAGGAATATAACCATTTGCCGCTGCTGATTGCTATTTTGATCTTGCCTCATGGATTGCAGTTGCATAATCGCAGTCTGCCTTTAATCTCATGTATGGAATTAGCCTGAAATGAATCGAATAGATCTTCCCCTCTTTTCTGATGATGCCCTTTTGCATCAGTGAGACGAGGCCCCTTGACGGAATGCTTATCGGGATGTTTTTTTCATCGCAAACCTGATCACGCTTTTTTTGAAACTGCCTTAAAGAAAACGCCACGTCGTTTAACTCCAAAATCAACGGCCAAACAATCTGGCTCCAAACAAACCTCCTGTTCTCTGTTGCAGACGCATACTTGCCTTTTCCGCTCAACATTAATAACATCACCAGGTCATGTTATAACTTGATAGTTGCCTCAAAACGAAATTAAAGAATCGCTGGATTTGCTTGAAAAGGACTGGGATGTCGATCCGGTTTTAAAAAGCTTCATGCTTGGAAGGATAACTGATGCAAGTGATCACACAGTCAAGGTCAGGGATGTCGTCTTTCATGTCCCGTATCTGAGATCCGAAAAAAAATTCATCCTGTGGAAATGCCACTGGCCTGACTGCCACAACTGCTGTGACAGGCAGGGACGTCTGCCGCTGACCTCCGATGACCTGATCACGATTGGCAGGGGGCTAAAGTATCAGAGACCTTCCGAGTTTGTAAAAAATGACACCCTGACTGTGACATATCAGGAGCCGGGACCCTCCGGACAGGTGATTACGATGACTACGATCAACCTGAAAAGAAAGAAAGACGAGACAGAGGCCGATGACGGCACTCGTATTCCTTGCCGGTTTTTGGATGATGAGGGCGGCTGCAGCATGCATCCTGACAGGCCCGGAGTCTGCTATCTTTATCCGTTCTCGACATGGCTTGAAAATGAGCAGGGAACAGCCAGGGTGCATGCTGCCTACCAGTTTACAGGCGACTGTCCGGGATTCTACCTTGCCGAAGACCTGGATCCCATGAAAGAGGAATTCAAAGAGTACTCGAAAATAATTTTTGACTATAACATGGCATCAAACAGAACCGGCAGGGAGGGTCTTGGCTCGGCATCTTTTGGCTAGGCTTTTGCCACGTCAGTACTTCCTAGATGTGCTTTTGCAGACCCGGCACGCCATAGCCGCTAACTTCGTTTACGCATAAGATCTTCTCCAAATTACGTAATTACCGTGCCTGTAAAAGTACACCTAGGAACTACTGACGTATGAGGGCGCGTAAGAGACTGGCTCAGAGTAGGCGGACAACGAAATGCCACATCATCGAGGGCGAGTGGGAGTTTTCCGTTCAGTTGGGCACACACACTTTGATCAGCAGGGAGGTGATATAATGATCAACGTAGGAATAGATGTTAATAAAAAGACGCGTGTAGCGGCCATCAAGAACCCGGCTGCAGGGATTCTGGAACAGGCAGAGTTTTCCAACACAGCCGACGGAACAAGGATGGCAGTCGTGGCCAGAACGCTGGCAAAGGTGATCTGGCACGTGCTGGCTGATGAAACCGAATACCGCACACAAAACAAAGATCTCACGGAGAGAAAGTATAAAATGATTGAGTGTCTAGTAAATACGTCTGACTGAGAAACGCACACTCGCAGCGGCCCGTGCAGGGAACCAGAATAATTTGATATGAGAGTTTACCCCTCAGGCGACATTGCTGGCCGGAGCCTTGATCACCGTGCCTACCACGTCGTATTTTCGGGAGGGGGTAAACTCCTACGTTCTCCTTGGGACACGTCGGGTGTTGGAAATCTCAGATTTTGAAGACTTAAAAACAGCAGGGTAGTATCAGTTTGTTGCATAACCCTTCCTAAAATTTGAAATCTGACTGAAAATCACCGGAATGATCAACTAATTCTGACCGAAAAAGTAATGGATCATGAGGATGCCTCGTATGGTATACATTGGCACACACGGACAATGCAAAGTACGTAGAGAGAGGGGCAGGCCTGGTCGTCAAGTACGACCCCGGCTGGGAGAAGGATCTCAAGGCTGCCAACTGCCACAAGGAGGAGGGCGCCCCGTTCCTGTACGCCGAAGGCATGATAATGGCCGCAGCCGCCCTCAGGACCGCATTCATGCTAAAATACAGGCAGCTGTCAGGCATGCTCGGGGAGATGCTAAAGGGTGCGGACTCGCCGTGTTACACCACGATATTCAGAAGGATACAGAAGCTTGACGTAGATATTGCAGAGAACATAATTACGGTGCGCGACAAGACCTGTAACCTGGTCATGATATCTGACGCCACGGGCCTCAAGCAGCACAACCGGGGCGAGTGGATATGCAAGAAATGGAAGGTAAGGCGAGGATTCGTCAAGATGCACCTGATGGTTGATGCAGACACCAAGCAGGTGCTGGCAGTATCTGTCACAAGTGATGCAATCGGCGACAGCACGGAACTGCCGGCACTGCTTGAGGAGGCGGCCAAGAACATCAAGAAAGAGAAGGAGGAAGAGGAGCAGAACCGCACCGACAGCGCGGATGCAGTCAAGAACATCAAGAAGGAAGAGGAGCAGAACCGCACCGACAGCGCGGATGCAGTCAAGAACATCAAGAAGGAAGAGGAGCAGAACCGCACCGACAGCGCGGATGCAGTCAAGAACATCAAGAAGGAAGAGGAGCAGAACCGCACCGACAGCGCGGATGCAGTCAAGAACATCAAGAAGGAAGAGGAGCAGAACCGCACCGACAGCGCGGATGCAGTCAAGAACATCAAGAAGGAAGAGGAGCAGAACCGCACCGACAGCGCGGATGCAGTCAAGAACATCAAGAAGGAAGAGGAGCAGAACCGCACCGACAGCGCGGATGCAGTCAAGAACATCAAGAAGGAAGAGGAGCAGAACCGCACCGACAGCGCGGATGCAGTCAAGAACATCAAGAAGGAAGAGGAGCAGAACCGCACCGACAGCGCGGATGCAGTCAAGAACATCAAGAAGGAAGAGGAGCAGAACCGCACCGACAGCGCGGATGCAGTCAAGATCCCCAACATGCTTGCAGACGGGACATCGCCGCTGGCTGTACTCGGTACCGGCGCGAATCCAGATATACCGGGAAAGATCCTGCTTGCAGACGGCGGATACGGCTCGAGGAAAAACGTAGCCGAGTGTCACAAACGCGGCATAAAACCGCTCATACGGCTTTTGACAAGTTGCAATGCAAAGGGCAAGGGCACCGGCGACAAGTGGGGCATGCTTGTACGGTGGCAGCTTGGGGGCGGCCCCGAGGTGCCTGTGGGTGATCTCTCAAAGGAGGAAAGACAGGAGAACCTGCGGTACTGGAAGAGCACGGTCGGCTTTGGCAGCAGATGGATCGTCGAGATCGTGATATCGGCCATAAAGCGTATGTTCGGCGAATGTGTAATGGCCCTCAAGTGGTCCAATATAGTGCAGGAAGTAAAGCTGAGGATATGGCTGTACAACAAGTGGATAGCAGAGGCGGTGGCTGCCGTGTAGGAACCGGGCGCCGGTCATGATCCGGGAGGACTGACTTGGCTCTAGTCGGAGTTATGCAACAAACTAGGTAGTATGGCAGTTATCAGTATGGTGATGACCTTAACTGGTCAATCAGGTGTTGTGGATTTACACAACATCCATTGTTTTTAGTTAATCTTGATTTAGTGTGATATGGTGTTGGATTGAAATGATATTTACTGTGTGGTGGCCAACTTGTCTTGGACTCGTAGCACAGTCAGGATAGTGCGGGCGGCTTCGGACCGCCAGGTCAAGGGATCGAAGCCCTCCGTACTTGATCTGAGTAGTTTATTAGATTCAACTTGTGAGTGAATGCATTGAGAGTTTTAGCTCATCCAGAGGATTTTTTACCGGCGTATAATCGACTTCAAAGTCAACTACAAATAAACAAGGTCATGTTAGAAGCTATAGACAATGTTAAACAGCAATTACAAAGTTCTGACAAGCCATTAGGAGTACATCATAAGAAAAAGCAAATTCCACAATATTACAAAAAGCGATATAATCTGCAAGCTTTGTATCCTTTTGACATGCCTGACTATCACAGGCTCGTGTATACTACAAGGCGTTCTACTACGGATGGAAGGATCGAGGTAATGTTTTTGGAACTTTTAACACACGATCAATACAACAAGCGATTTGGCTATTTTAAGAAGAAATCACACTGATAAGTACAGGATGAGATAGTTATATACTAGTTAGTACATAGTTGTTGTATGTATGCGGCCAGAGGATTGGAAAATTCTATTTTAAAAGACAACTCCAAAGGTGAATTTTTAAAAATATTGATCGAAAGGCAGGAAGACAAACTTGATACTCTCGTAAAAAAACTTGCAGAAAAGAACAATCCAAGACTATTAAGTATAAAGAAAGTGGAGAATCTTTTCAAAAAAAACATAGAATTTAACTCACGAAGTCACTTGTTGCGTGAGCTAAAGGGAAGTATGAAAGCCCCAGTACTCAATACTATAATTGCTCATTTTGTATCGGAAAATAAGCTCGTTGTTAATGATGATCATTCTTTAACATGGATTGATGCAGAAGGCAATGAAAAATTAAATAGAGTATTTGAAAAGGCCGTCCCACTCTAAACATTTCTACATTTCTGAACTGGGAAGTTATCGGCGGATAATGCTAGCTGGGAAACGTCGGTAGGTAAGATTCTAACAACTGTATTACAGATAATGTAGTTAATACATAAAAAAACGGAAGCAGTCTGACAATGTTTTTTTTGGTGAAAGATCTAAAGATCAGCTGCACTATACGCAAGTGCATGCATGCATCACAAGGACGGCCTGTCACCAGATGGGATTGCAGAAAACCTCGACATGTCAGGATCCACCGTATCGAGAGGCATGTCAGTACTTCCTAGATGTGCTTTTGCAGACCCGGCACGCCATAGCCGCTAACTTCGTTTACGCATAAGATCTTCTCCAAATTACGTAATTACCGTGCCTGTAAAAGTACACCTAGGAACTACTGACGTAAACGTAGGGATCCAATAGGGTACAAACCACCAAGTCTTGGCTCGGTATATTTTGGCTAGGCTTTTGCCACCCTCATCAGATCTGCAATTCTGATATCCATTCCGAACCTGTCTTCGTTTTTCTTCATGTAGCGGAAAATCGCCAAAAAGTCAGGAAGCGACTTGAAAAAGCTAAAGTCCTTTCTGATCTTTGACCTTACAAAGTTGAACACCTTGGCATATACCTTGTAATGCTTCTCTACTGCCTTTTCGTATGCCTTGAAATCGTGCATGTTCTCCAGGAAGATTTCCACGCACTGCATTGACGGGATTATTCCCTCGCCCAACAACGCATAAACCGTTCCTATGGACTCCCCGACTCCGACAACCTTTCCTGAATAGTACGGCTTGCACCTGTCAGGAGTGGCCAGCCTGATTGGGCGGCCCTTTGTTTTTATGATCTTGCCTCCGTGTTTTTTCAAAAACTCGTCTGTTGCCCTGATGTGGTTTTTGTTGTAGTCCCCGGCGCCAACATGTGCCCATTTTTCCCCTAGCGGGAAATACCAAAAGTATCCCGACATTCCCGGGAACGGCTCGATATAGAAATCATCGTACGGGACCCCGTCTTCGTACTCGACCTTGTATTCGTAGGTTGGCAAAAAAAAGTCCTCCTTTAATTTTGGCAAAAATACCCTGTGAAAACCGGTACAGTCTACGATCATGTCGTATTCCCTTTCAAGATCCTCTGTTGATGGAGACTTTCCGTAGATGACTCTCGAGTCCTTGATGAAATCCTTGATTAGTCCGATTTTGTCATATGTGCAAAGGCCGTGCAGGCCGATGTCAAATTTCACGTCATTGTTCATTTTGACATGCATGCTTTTTCCGTCATGAATCAGATAGTCATTAAAATCCCTGCCTGTCTTTTTGCAGTATTCGGCAAGGATTGGCTTGATTGTACCCCAGGCACAGATTGAGTCATGCCTCTCTTTGGGATTCAGCTCGTATCCCGTGACATCGTGCTCAGAATCTTTGAGCCTTGCCACCAGGTAGGAACCTGCAACGCCCATTCCCATTACCGCAATCTTCAAGACGTCTTGCAAATCCTCCGGGCCTAATAAATACACTTTCTGAAAGGAACTGGGAAGTTTACGGTAGATGATTCTCCCTGGGAAATGTCGGTAGATCTAATAAATAAAAAATAGTTACAAGGTTCTGTGTAATCTACGTTTGGTATTTTGCCGTGTTCACTGTCGTTTGGCGGGATTTTATGAATGGGACTGTTAAGTCAGTCTTCCCGGATGTACCAGACTCATGGCGGTGCAGGTGGCGACATGCGGGCCTGCAGGCAGTCTGATCTGTATTATTTCGGGTTTGGAGCCGTCTTGTGGGTAACTTCTGGGAAGACTGATGTTGTAGAAATCTTATTAAAATCACTCAAACTTTAGTTCTAGGACATGACTGAAAAATTCAATAGTAAAATCCAGGTTGCGAGAAGAGCCGTTACTTACTTTGGAAGCCAATCCATCTCCAATGATGCGTCAGCCATCTTCGAACTGGTCAAGAACGCAAGAGATGCTGATGCGAAAAAAGTCTTCATCACATTTGAGAATATGGGAAAGAAGAATGCCAGGATAGTAATCGAGGATAACGGGCATGGAATGACAGACGACGACATAATGAAAAAATGGCTCGTGGCAGGAACCGATACAAAAATTGAGAATCCCAAATCAAAGGATGGCAGAACAGTTTGGGGCGAAATGGGTATTGGAAGATTCGCATGCGAAAAACTCTCCAAAAAGACCACCATGTTATCATACCCAAAGAACAGAAAGAACATGATCCAAATGACTTTTGACTGGGAACTTTACAAAAAACTTTACCGATGTATGTCACCACAGCAAGGAGGAAAACTCTCTTTTCCCGGCACTAGAACAGGAGGGCGGAATGCCCAAAAACACAGGACTTGTCGCAATGATGTTGATGGATCACGAGCGTTCTCGCCAGATAGGACGCAGCATGGAGGAATCCGCCAGGGAGTATCTTTCATCGGGAGACCCTGCAAATCTCATCAGTCACATGAAGTGGTATGTGGAGCACATCACAGAACATTTGTGGAAGGAGAACAATCGGCTGTTCATGATGGCAGAAGCCCGACTGCAGCATGTCTCTGAAAAAGTGGACAGGAAACTCCATGAAATTGAGGACTCGCGGCCGGGCGGTTTGGGGAAATCCAGAGAGCACTATGAGCAGCTGGCTGAAAACCTTGCAAAGGACGTAGCGGCAAATCAGGACTGATCCCCTTGGCAGATAGCGTGTTTGGTCAGGTAGTGGGGGGGGTGGTTGTTTCCTAATTCGCAGGAATTCCCGAAAACCGTTGAGATGCCAGCCAGCTAGGCACGAAGATCACGGTCATTCATGCTAATTCGTGCCTGATTGATGAGGGCAGGCGGCCCGCACCTTTTGCACGACTGATCCGTGTGGGAAACGTGACCGCATACTGCAAAAGGGTGAAAATTCAGAAAAATATGTAGATTGAGTCAGGCAGGCGGAATCAGGAAATAGTCCCCCCTTCAGTAAAAGAATTGCGGGCTCAGGTGAAATAGTGCTGTGTTGGCGTCGGGGGTCTTGAGAGAAACAGTAGCAACAAAAGAATTACAGGTGAAAAAATAATGTACTTGAGAGGAGTCTTGTTAATCACATAGAAAGGAATGCCGATAATTCCGATTATCACTACCGCATCCACTACCTCAAATGGGACCATCTGACCAAAAACATAGATTTTGTTTGATGTAAGCAAGAGTAATACGAACATCACCGCACTAATTCCAGTGATTACCAGAGCATTCTGCACGATCTTCTGTTTGTTCATATCTGACAGTTTCATGTTTATGATAAAAAAGTAACTGATCGGATTCCGGAAACCGTTTCTGATTTTGGGCACAGACTCCGTTTTGATCGGCGTTCACTAGTAGCAAAATTCACGCTTGGATTTCCAGGGCCCGATCAGTTATAACAACGAGTAGAAATAATTGAGGTTTTTTACATGTAGTTATGACCTATTTTGACTCAAAGACTTCTGCCAGTTGCTATACGTTGCTTTATTACGTATAATATATTGCCAGAACCAATCCATCTGCACATGCGCAGAATAATAGATCCTAATTCCTATTTCTTTCAGAGCGATTTCGTCACTTTGACTTGTTAATATGCTTGTCAATGTTATCTAACAATTCTGAAAAACATTCACCCTTGATAACGTGTTCTTGTTTATTAAATTCCATCTTTGCTTTCTCCACCTGTTCCTTACTTTGTAATCTCGTTTGTTCTACTATTTCGCCATCTGCTACACTTGCCATGGTCTCACCAATATTGTTGTGTTAATTAAACTTATTTCTCTTTCCAGTCTTCCCAGAAGTAACCGATTCGTGGTGGCGCAGGAGGTGATATGCGGATCTGCAGGCATCCTCATTTGAATTGTTTCGAACCTGGGATAATTTGATGTGGTACTTTTGGGAAGACTGCTTTGCATGAAGGATAATTTGATCTCGTTGTGAAGGAAATATCACCAATATTGAAATTTTCATGCTTCTCCTACAATAGACCTTATGCGTAATCGCAAGAGTTTACCCTTCAGGCGACACTACTGACTGGAGCCTTCATGATCACGCCTGCCACGCCGTATCTCAGGCGAGGGGTAAACTTTTACTGCGTAATCTATTCAAAACTAGGATTATTACGAACAAATTCATCCCGTTCAGGTCGATTACGCATAAAGTCTAATCTCATTCAATCAAAATTGCGGGCTTGAACGGCCTGGCATGCCTTGCCTTTCCCTTGGGATCATAGATGTCCTTCTCTGATTCCGAATAGACCTCCACCTTTGCACCAAACTCTTTTCTGCCAATGCTGATCAGCTCGGATTTGAGAAACTCCTTTTCCTCAAAAGATTCGTCTGCCAGCCTCATTCTCTTGATGTTCTCTGGCTCTGAATGCAGATCCTTGACTGTCTTTTGAACAAAGTCCGGGTTCTTTTTTGCGTCAGCCGTTTCTGGATCTGCAATGAGTTCCTTCATCACGGCTCCCATACTGCTGTTTTGTCCCCCTCTTCCTCCGGCAGCCAACACGCCGAGTATCTTGCGGTAAACCTTGGATTTGAATTCGTCAGAACTCACATACGCCACAATCCTTTTTGGCGTAATCTTTGTCACCCTGATAATGTTTGCAATGTCCTCTACGGTACTCTTTAGCAATTCCTCGGACTGGATTGACGATGCATCAACCTCGCTTGGACTGTGTTTTGGCCAAGCTGATTTGGACACCAAACCCGCATTACCCAGCTTCTCCCACATCTCTTCAGATACGTGTGGCGCAAACGGGGACAGCACTGCAACCCTGTATGAGTTGACTTTGTGCAGAATTCCTGAGATATCGTCACCTCCCCTGTTCTTTGCAGCGGCCCTCTTTTTGTACCAGCTCAGGTCCGCCTCAAACGTAAACAGGATGTCGTGGAGTGCCTCACGCAACCTCATCTTTTCAACGGCCTCGGTAATTTCGGCAATCTTGCCTTGGGTTTTAGACAGAATCCACCTGTCTTCTGCATGCAGTTTCCCGATCTCGGATTTTTTGAGCCTGGAGCATTCCCCTAACAGCGATTCCAGCTTGCCTTGAATGCCTGAGACTGATTCCATGTTGAAATCAGCGTCCTGGAGCAGTTCTGCTGACGATATTATTGCCAGTCTGATTGGATCTGCGCCGTGATCCCTGACTGCGGCCCGCAGCGGGATGATGTTTCCCATGCTTTTGGACATCTTGGCTCCGCCCATCATCACGCTTCCATTCACGACGATCTCTTGCGGCCACAAACTTTTCTCAAATATTGCAACGTGATTCAAGACAAAAAATGACAGGTGGTTCTGGACCAAATCACGGCCCGAATGTCTTGAATCAACCGGATAGAAATATGCAAACTCCTCTCTCATTGCATTGACTGTATCCTCAGACAATTTTGACGTGGATGCGGCCAGTTCCGCACTTTTCCTGCCTAACAGGACATAGTCAAAGAATTCCCTTGTAAGGTTTTCTGGCGTTGCAGTTCCGTCATTTACAAACCGCGACAGCGTATAGTATGCCATGTATATTACAGAGTCTGACAGGCTCTCGACTATCCAGCCGTTGTCCCATGGCAGCCTGGTTCCCAATCCCTGCTGCCTTGCACAAGCCCGCTCATGCAGCCAATCAATCACCTCGATAAACTCCGTCCTGATGTTGCCAGGCAGTATGTCCATATCATCCAAGCAGTCCCTGGCCAGTCCTTTCCATTCCTCATCACCATAATCCAAAAACCACTGGTCGCTGAGTACCTTGACAACACATTCGGCTCCACAGCGACAGCGAACAGGCGCATTCTCCAGTACCGGGAATTTTTCCAAGCTTCCATTCTCTTGCAGCCAATCCCTGATCTTGTCCCGGCCAAACCGTACCTTCTCCCCGCCAAACTGTCCGCACCTGTCATTGAGTATTCCGCCTGTGAATTCTTTGAGGTAAAGTTCCTTTGTAGCCTCTTCCAGCCTGTCGTCTGTCTGGTCAGAAATTCCCATTTTCTCTACGATGTCTTTTGCCGGAATCATACCGTATCCGTCAGTTGCAATTATTGAAACCGGCTCTATCTTTGAGGCCTGTTCGTGGCTTTTGGCCTTCAAATCCATCAATGCCTGGTAGTCTTTTGGGGCGTGTCCTGGTACGGACATTACCAACCCCGTGCCCGTGCCGGGATCCACAAAGTCAGCAGGCAGGATTGGAATTTCCTGTCTGCCATCATGGCAGGCAACAGCATGTCTTCCAATTATGTCGCTTCCCGGAATCTCCCCGATCTCCTTTACCTCTTTTTCAAAAAATGAGATCTTCTTTGCACATTCAGGCGAAACTATCCACGTCTTGCCATCCACTGATACTTTTTTGTAGACGGTGTTTGGATTGGCCCACAAATTGGTAATGCCAAAGATCGTTTCAGGCCTCAACGTCGTAATTGGAATTACAATCTCCTCCCCTAGACTGAACTTGATCAGGAAGTTTTTCTCATCAATTTTTGGCTCAACGTCTCCCATTGTATCGTGCTGTGATACCGGGTTTTGATCAACTGGACACCATCCAACGGGATGGCTGCCCTGAATGATCCTCCCTCTTTCTTTGAGTGTGCTAATCTGCCATTTGACGAACTTTTGATAGCCCGGATCTATGGTCGTGAACTCCCGCCTCCAGTCAATGGAATAGCCCATCTCGATCATTCCTGATTTGATCTCCTCATGAAAATAGTCTGCAATCCTTGCTGGCTCGACAAACGTCTTGATTGCATCCTCTGGTATGTGGTAAATGTTCCGCAGGCCATCCAGGATCTCTTTTTCTCCGGCCTCTATCCGCTTTGCCATTCCAAGTATCGGGGTTCCAGTATAGTGAAATCCCATTGGGAAAAGTACGTTGAACCCCTTCATTCTGAAGAATCTTGCGTGAACATCGGCAAGGGTGTATGTCCTTCCATGACCGACGTGCTGGGGGGAATTCGGATACGGATAGGCCACCGTGATGAATTTTTTTGGTTTTTCGTCGTCGGGGTTTGCCTCAAAATCCCTGTTTTCCTGCCACTTTGTCCTCCACTTGTTTTCAATTTCAGCCCAGTTTATTGTCGTCATTGCATCCTCCTTTCTCTCCCTACCTATCCCAAAATCATTGACTTTGCCTTGGCTACTGCCTGCTCCTTTTTAGACATGTCTTTTCCACCGCCCTGGGCAAATCTGGCATCTCCGCCACCTGAACCATCTAGAATCAAGGCTACCTCTCTGGCTATCTGTCCGGAGTTGATGCCCGAGTCGGCCCCTGCATGCACCATTATCCGCACTGTCGGGCCTGCCTCATAAATCCCGCAAAATGCCGAGGAGCTGTCTCTTGCAACCAGTCTCTTTCCAAAATTCTGATGAAAGTAACCGTCATAGTTCGGACTTGATGTAAAGCACAATCTTCCTTTTGTAAAAATCCCATCTGGTTTGACTGATTCCCCGTTGAGGACTTTTTCAAGCAGTATCGGAATCCTCTCTCTTGCCTTTGCCTTGTTCTCGTCTCTATGTCTTACTAGCTGTTCTCTCTGTTCTGCCTCTTTGGTCCTGCGTTTTGACTCCTGTCCTTGCTGCCTTTCATATTCAAGCGCGCTTGGCCCTGAGACAAACTCCAGGCGGACGACTCCGTCCTGAATTCTCTTGGTCCTGGTAATTCTGATCAGTCCTATGTCCCCTGTTCTTTTGACATGGGTTCCGCCACACGCCTCAACGTCTTGGTTTTCAATTGATACTATCCTGACGGCCTTTACCGGGACCACCCCTCCCTGGTAAATTCTGAACCCATAAGTCTGCTCGGCTGCCCCTCTGTCATAATAGCCGATATTCACGCTGAGATTCTGCTTGATCATGCGGTTTGCCTCATCCTCGATTTTCTTAACTTCGCTGTCTGAAAGGGACGAATGATGCGTGATGTCAAGCCTTGCGTGGTCGTCTTCCTTGAACGCAGAATGCTGCCAAACCCATGAGCCCAAAACCTTGCGTGATGACGCGTTTAGAATGTGGGTGCTTGTGTGGTTTTTTGTGATGTTGGACCGCCTTGCCTCGTTGACTCTGCACGAAACGGTCTCTCCCTCCACTGGAACTCCGCCCTCTAGCCTGTGAACTATGATGTTTGCGTGCTTTTCAACGTCGACTACATTAAAACCCCCGATGCTCCCGTGGTCTGGCTCTTGACCGCCTCCCCTTGCATAAAACGACGTTCTGTCGAGAACCACCATGTTCTCAACCACTTTGAGCACCTTGGCTTCAAACTCCATTGGGTCATCCTGGTAGAACAGCATCTCGGTTTCCTGAATCCCCCCTTCCAATGGCAGCAGCTTTGCAACCGTCTTTTTTTTGTCTGACTGGTGCAAGTCAGACAGTCTTGAATAGAACGACGAGGGAATCTCCCCAATTGCATTTACTTCCTTGAGATATTCAGGCGTAATTCCCTCTGATTCGTAAAACGTGATCAGCTCGTCCACTGTCGGCGCCCCTTTTTCCCTGATTTTATCTGCCTTTTTCTTCATGTGTGTCTTTGATTCCTCATATCGGGAAGACTCTAGCCTCAAAATTTCTTTGACGTCATCCCCTTTTTCATCAAGTTCCGGGTATGTCCCCTTTAGATAACCGATATGGGCATCAATCAAATCATCAATGTCCAGTCTGAGATTTAGTTTTGAGATTGTCGCATTTACCCTGCGCAGCATCATTCTGAGGTTGTATCCTCCGCCAACGTTGGATGGCAGTGCCCCGTCAGTAATTGCAAAAATTAGCGTCCTCAGATGATCTGCAATAAGATATGCTCCCTCCAGTGGCGTGATCATCCTGTCAAGTAGATCATCTGAAATTCCGGCGTTTTTTGTCGCAAGGCGCCTTACCTGGTTTAGATCATCAAAATGATCAATTGCCCTTGCAATTTCGGTAAAATACTTTCCAAGAACTTTTGAATCCGGATCAATGCCGATCACACTGAATAATTTTTCGTTTATTGGCCCAAAGCAGCAGTCATACGCAGTTGGAGTCCCCATGGTTATCCAGGCAAATCTTTCCAGGCCTGCACCCATGTCAATTACCCTTTGATCTAACGTGGTGTGTCGGCCCAGCTCTCCCTGGAATTCGGTAAAAACGGCATTTCCCAGCTCTAGACCTCGCACAAAATATTCAAGGGATGGCCCAAACGAGCCTCCCCCCGCCCAGACATCCTCTACAAAGACGACTTCGTCCCTGTTAATTCCGAACTGCTCGGTAAGCAGCCTGTAGTCCAAGTCAACGCACTCGTCTTTCCAGTACCCGCCGTTGCCGTCTGGAACGCTGTGCTGGCCAATCATGCAGAAACTTGAAAAGTGCCTTCCGGTAACCCCCACGTTTTCCAAATCCTTGAACCTCAGACAGGTCTGGGGGACAACAAGGGGATTTGCAGGAAACTCAAAGACAACCTTGGAGCCCATTACCCTTTGAAAGTCTACGATTGAGGCGACTGTAAAGTACAAGTCGTCACGCCATCTGCATACTACCGGGTACCTGCTTACCGATGTGTGGTTGTTTTTTACAAAAAACTCCTCGACATGCTTCCATGATTGGACATAATCGAATCTCTTTGATGTCGGCGGCTCCCCGATGAACGAATATGTGTCGAGCCCGTCATCCGGACAAAGGTTTCTATCGGCATTCAGCGTCCAGAAGAACCGCCCGCACTTTGAGCAGGATTTTCTGACAAACCCCTGTTCCTGGAACAACTTGACGTTATAGTATTTGTCGGGATCTGATGAAAATTCCCTGAGAATCTCTTTTTTATCCAATGCTCAGGCTGTTCTATTCCGATATTAAGAATTGTCGATTAATAATACATTAAATACGCTATATTCCAAATCCTATCTGTGTTTGGCAGAAAACCTACTCTCAAAGAGGGCATTCATGTTTTTTCTGTAAGGAAAAATGGCGATTTTAACGACTTTGTCTTTGGAATTGTCACCGGCGTGGAAGGACGAAAAGTGGGCGTTAATGGCGTTGTTGTAAACCCTGTTGGACTGAAAAACAAGATCGAGCAAGGAAAAACGGGCGAACGGTCGCTTGAAATCCTTCAAAATCCAACCCCGGACAATGTTGTTTTGGCATTGGTTTACCGTGTCGAGCATGAAAATTTCACAAAGGTTCTGGATCTTGACCAAGACAAGTGCGACATCCTTCCACCTAAAGTTTACACGATGCTAGACGGATGGGTTCGCGAATCCCTGCCTGAATTTATCAACACCGTACTGTCATTGCCCCCCGGCTCTGAGAGGGATGAGGCAAAGAGGGTTCTAAAACAAAAGATGGATTCCCTGGTTGACAAGAATCTGAAACGTACGCTTTATTCGGTCTGCAGAAGTCTCAAAATCCTGAATTAGTTCAGGCGCAATTCCGGTACCGTTTTCTTGCGTGTTCTTCTAGGTGCCACTCTTCGGCCACTTCTTGATTTTGTCTTGATCCGTCTTGTTCCGTCAAAAATCTCTATAAAATCATACAAAGTCCATGATTTCTCTCTTTGTTTGAAACTCTTAACTCATCATTGGTATCGTGAGATAAGCCTGTATTTCATGCTTCTGACATCGCACCATCTTCTGGCATATTCTGCCTTTCTTTTCGTTTTTGGTAATTCTAGCATGTGGCTGCTCTTCATCTCGACTAGCTCTGTTGTGCCGTCTATCTTCTCCACCAGGAAATCCGGCTTGTAGTATTTGTATTTCTTGTCTTCATCCTCATAAGGTATTCGAATTCCGTGGTTTTTGGTCCATTTCTTTACGGTATCGTCTTTCTCCAGCTCCCTCATATAGTCACGTTCCCATGACGAATCGTAATATTCTATAGAGTAGGCACTTTTTGTATGAGGTCACCTATTCCCCCACATTAGGTCAAATATTGATGACGATGCCGATCCTTATACCATGATCGCGTATACTAGACATTATGAAAGGTCAACCCTCCACATACTGTGAGATCGAGGCATCTATAGCATCGTCGACGGAGAGGATACAGAGTCTGGAAAAGGGCATCAAGGAACGTGACAACATCATCAAGGAACGTGACAACATCATCAAGGAACAGGGCACGACCATTGAGAAACTAAACAACATAATCAAGGATCAGGGCAGCAGGCTCCGATACTATGAGAACGAGAACTCGCCCCCGTCGGCAGACTCGCTTGCGTGGAAGGAGCAAAAGGCACAGAGGAAAAAGGAGAGGGCCCGATCCGATGCTGCAGCCGGGAATAACGGCACCAGGAATAACAGGAAAAAGCCCGGCGGCCAAAAGGGCCACAAGGGCGTATCACACATCCACCGGCCCACCCGGGTACAAAGGCACTACTTTCCGGGCGGACAGGCGCCAGAGTGCTGGTGCGGCACCACCACGAAGATCATGAACAGGCCGCAGACACGCGACATGATTGGATTTGAGATCAAGGCGATTGAGACTCGCCACGAGTCGCAGAGGGCAGTATGCCCAAAGTGCGGCACGTATCATATTGCCCCCAACGGCCTGCCCCGATGCGGCAACTACGACACGAGCGTGGTCACAGCCGTCACCAAGCTGCGCAGCGAGGGCGTTCCATACAGCAGGATCCCAGGCATCCTGTCAGATATCACGGGCGTGGACATGTCAAAGTCAACTGCAATCAACAACGTGGGGCGCGTCTGCGAGGCCGCAAAGGCGCCTGCCGAGGCCATCGCAAAGGAGGTAAAGAGCTCAAAGACCGTCTGCATAGACGAGACGGGGATCAACCTGGCAGGCAAGACGGGGTGGGTGTGGACCATACTGTCAGCAGCAGGCATACTCATGATATACAACAATACAAGGAAGGCCCTGGTTCTGGACCAGTACATGAGCGGGTACAAGGGCGTCGTCACATCAGACGGATATCCCGCATACAAGAGGTTCGATCCGGGAGGAAGGCACCAGCGGTGCTGGGCGCACGAGCTGCGATCCCTCCTGTATGGTTCGCAGAAAAAGGACGCCCCGCTGTTTGCAGGGATCCTGTACCGGCAGGGGCAGCAGCTGTTCGGAGACGCCAAGACGTGTCTAGAAGGGTGGGACAAGCTGTCCCCCGAGGATCTCCTAGATCTTGAAGAGAGGACGGGAATAAGGGCCGCCGACGGGCTGATGGGCCGGCACTCGCCGGAGCTGCGCCGGCGGTTTGAGACCAACATGCGCAACGTCCTGTTCGGATACAGGGATACGCAGGACGAATCGTTGAAAGCTCTTGTCAGGCGGATGTACAATGCCCTGCCTGGCCTGTTTGCATTCCTGGAATACGAGGACGTCGAGCCCACCAACAATTCTGCAGAGCGGGCACTGCGCCCCGTCGTATTGCAGGACAAGATAAGCGGCCAGATCAAGGGCGGCCTAGTCTGGATGGACAGGTACGGATGGCTCAATACATGCACCTCGACGTGGAAACTGCAGGGCAAGTCCATCATGGTTGAGGTAGCCAAAATAATTCAGGGGTAGGTGACCTCATACATAAATAGTGATCATGACAAATGTGTATGTGGCAGATGACAGTGGCCTGGTGTCGCAGAGATGGGATGCCCAGTATTCTGACGGGAGGTATTCTGACATGCCAAACGTGGCCTTCGCCGACCAGATAATACGTGTGCTTGACGGCGAGGCCGACGTTGCCGGCGGGGACGGACTGTATGTCGGATGCGGCAACGGGAGGAATTTTGTCCCTCTTGCCGACGCCGGACTGGGAATTCGCGGCATCGATGTCTCGCCTGTGGCAATAAGACAGCTGTCCGAGCGGAGACCGGATCTGGCAGGCAGGGTGTCCTGCGCGGACTTTGCACGATATCCGGAGAGACCGCTGGACTACATAGTCTCGATACAGGCGTTCCAGCACGGGACCGGGGCGCAGATCCGGGAATACTTTGAAAAGGTCTCAAGAATGCTGAGGCGCGGCGGCCTGTTCTTTCTGCGCGTAAACGTAACAGGTCGGGCTCTGGAAGCTCAGGCGTGAATCTTGCAATCCCGGAGGTCACTAGGGCAGCACCTCCAACCAGCAGGCTGATTTGGAAGAATCACAACACATAAAGATCGTTGGATCTGCCTTTCCGGTATTGATCGGGGATCCTAGCATTACGGACGTGGATTGGAACAATCCCGATGTGATCCGCCTGTTTGAACACATGAAGTCCAGGATGGAGGCAGTTGAAAGAGAAAACCTGCACATGAAGTCCAGGATGGAGGCAGTTGAAAGAGAAAACGAACAGCTAAAGGCACTGCTCGGCCAGCAACAGCAGCAGACGGCTACCGGATCCGGATCAGCTGCCAGTCCGGCTCCAAAGGAGGCCCGCAAAAATCCGAACTCGCGCGGCTATAACGTGCGCAAGTTCCATGACTTTCCGCATCCTGAAAAGCCGGCCCCAAAAAGGAAGTTAAAGACCAAACATGCGGCCACCTGCACGGCCACAGCAGACGCCAAGTTCTGCCCCGGCTGCGGTGACAAACTCTCTGACTGGTCTGAAGCATATCCAAAGGAATCCGAGGATCTGATAGACGGCAGGTGGACCAAGACAGACTGGAACGTCATCAGGCGCTACTGCAAGTCGTGCAAGAAAAGGCAGACTGCCCCCGTGCCCGGCGTGCTGCCCCGCGAGCATTATGGCACGCGCATCATCGGAATAATCGCGTTTCTCCGCTGCATGTGTATATCCTTTGAAAGGATCCAGATCATTCTGCATACGCTTCACGGCGCATACATACCAACGTCCACCATCATCCGCCTGTGCGACGTCTCGGCAACCAGGATGAAGCCCGTATATGACGGCATCCTGGAGGAGATACGGCACTCAGAATCAGTCGCAGGCGACGAGACAGGCTGGTTTCTCAACGGGACGGGCCACTGGGTATGGGTGCTTGTGACTAAATTTTCGGCATTCTACCACATAGCGCCGTCCCGCTCAGGCGACGTCATCGATTCCCTGATGGCAGCCTTTGACGGCATCGTATCCTCTGACTCGTATTCTGCGTGGAACCGCATCGGCGGCAAGCACCAAAAGTGCCTCCTGCACTACTTTCGGGACATGTACCTGACACTGGAGAAGAACCCCGGCGCCGAGTACGGCACGCTGTTTTGCAGGCTCCGCGACATCCTAAAGGATGCAATAGAGATGGGCAGGGCCACGCCCGAGGAGGTGGAGTGCCTCAAGCACCGCATACACAGGCTTGCGTCTGCCGCGTACACGGACAGGGACTGCATCCGGTATACAAAGCGCCTCAAGAGGGAGATCAACGACCTGTTTACGTTCCTGGAGCACGACGGCGTGAAATACCACAACAACGACAGCGAGAGGGCACTGCGCATGATTGCAGTGATACGGAAGATCCTGTTCGGGAATAGGTCCGAGAAGGGGATGAGGATGACTGAGACCCTGTGCACCGTGTATGCCACGTGCGAGCTGCGTGGCGTCAACTTTTGCACGTTCGTAACGGACTATCTTGACGGCAGGGTCACGGAGATCCCGATGCCGGCAGAACAGTGCGTCGGTGCGATAGCAGCAGCAACATAACCGGCAAAAGCATGGCAGGCACTCCTGCAGGCGCACCGTGAAATCAATTCAGATACGCAGGACTGCTGCTACCATGGAGGTGACATGATGATGATGGTGATGGCAGCAAGCGGTGTGCGATACGAGGATTCGTTCCGATCCGGCGCGCAGATGCAGTCCTGACTCCCAAAAGACATGGCAGATTGTGCCAAAATCCAGCTTCCAGAGCCCGATCAGACAGATTCGTGCCTGGAATCAGGAACAGCTTCCAGAGCCCGACCTGTTACGCGTAAACTCCGCATCCACGGACATCTATTTTGATCACGAGGTGGCAGAGCTGGATGATGCCGGGGGCTTTACGGTCATGTACAAGGACGGCCCGAAGAGGGGACTGGACATACACTTCTACTCGCGCCGGGAGCTTGACAGGCTGTGCGCGGACTTTGAATACATCGTTGCGCCCTACGAGCAGACGGCCGATAGGGACCACCCGAAGACGGGCACGTGGTCGCAGTGGGAGGCCGTGCTGCGGAGGAGATGACGACGGCCTGAGGATCATTCATTCCATGCAGAAGGCGTATCCGGACTCGCTTGCAGGCAGAAAAATACTGGTGTGCGCACATACGACAGATGCCACCTGCGTTTTTCTCAAGACCCTGACCGAATTGGGGGCGGAGGCGTACTATATGCCCATCCAGTATAACAAGAACATGGTATCCATGGGCGACATTGCATCGGTACAAGGAATCCAAACGGTGAAAGTCCAGGATATTCACCGCATAATTGACACGATCGACGTCATCGTGGAGGATGGCGGCAGAGTAAGCCAGGAAATTCACAAGAGTCTGGGACGACCACGCCTCAAGAAGCGACTCTTCTCAATAGAACAGACCACTAGCGGAGTGCGAAGACTTGCAAAACTCGATATGCGGTACCCTGTTTTTAATGTGGCCGAGTCGTTGCTGAAACTTGGAATCGAAAACTACCAGGCCACCCCAGAAGCCGTCATATCTTCAATACTGTCGGAATCCTGCATGTCGCTATCCGGAATGAGCGTGCTCGTATTAGGATATGGAATGGTGGGAAGTGGCATCGCCATGTTGTGTGGTGCGCACGGATGCAGTGTGACTGTGGTTGACAATGACAGTGTAAGGAGGGCTCTTGCGGCATCGCGCGGGTTTCATACGGTTGGTTTGGATGACATGAACTCCGTTATTGGGACGCAGGACATCATTATATCCTGTACTGCAAACACATGCAGTGACTGCCTGAATGTGGAACGGTTTCTTTTGATGAAGGACGGTGCCATGATAGTTAATGCCGGTAGTGGCACAGGAGAGGTTTCTGCAAAAATGCTCAGTATTGGAAGGTTCGTAAAAAACAAGGCCGAAGTCACTGTCCGAGAGGACAGAGGACACCTTTACTGCACGCTTGTGAAGATGGGACTGATCAAGCAGATCACCATCCTTGGGTCAGCCCGTCCAATCAATCTAATGTGTGGCAACGGCACGCCGAGTGACGCGATGGATTTTGTGTTTTCCGTAATACTGTTGATTTTGATCAAGACAGACCATGATAATTTCACAGATGGGATTCATCCTGTATCTGAGGACATACAGAGGGAGGTGGCTGCAATGTCGGAGCCCGCACCATATGCGTTACAGCCAGAACTGCTTCAGTGTGAAAGGATCAATCCGCAAGACCGACCTTGGGGAAGGCTGTTCCAGTTCTCCTCCAAACACGATCTGAAATCATTTTCACTGGTGAGGGCCATATGTGTTATATGGAAATAATGTCCGCTATTCATTGATGTCCCTCTCCATCCATTTTGGGTCGGATTTCCTGATCGCTTCTGTGGCAGTTTTGTCCGAGAACGCCATGATGGGTGTCTGGCGGTGGGCTATGTCCA
Source organism: Candidatus Nitrosopumilus sp. (assembly GCA_965214775.1). Taxonomy (GTDB): domain Archaea; phylum Thermoproteota; class Nitrososphaeria; order Nitrososphaerales; family Nitrosopumilaceae; genus Nitrosopumilus. Next base: position 1,894,655 of record OZ243974.1, read on the forward strand.
GCCCAAAGTGTAGCCTGCGCTCGTTGTAATACTTGATGTATGCATCCAAGCTCTCATAGTGGCGGATCTCAGCCTCTATGCTGCCGTGGAACCGTTCCAACTTGCCGTTGGTCTCCGGATGGTACGGCCTGGAGTTTATCAGCCCGATGCCCCGATCCAGCAGCTCGGCCTCAAAGGCAGTCGGCGTCCACGTCCCGCGTGGCATGTTCTTCTTGCTGCGGCCGCCGTTGAAACACCTGCCGTTGTCAGACAGTATGGTGGCCGGCTTGCCAAACCTGCCTATGGCCTCCCTGAGTGTTATCACCACGTTTTCTGATGTGGCATCTGCAAACGTCCGTGCCGCCGTGACACACCGGGAGGAATCGTCCAAAAACGTGACTAATTTGAGCCCTCTCAGGCGTGGATCCTTCATTTCGTGCCAGTCCACGTGCCACATTGCGTTGGAGTACTTGCGCTCATAGCGCAGCCATTTCTTTTGGCCCGACTTGGTATCTGATGCGGCAACGAGTCCCTGCTCCTTCATTATCCGATATACGCTGTTGTAGCTTATAATGTGACCTGCATCCTGCAGGCGCATGGCAGTGCGCATCACGCCCACGTGCTCTATACAGTGCATGTCCAAGACTGCCTGCACCTGGCCTGCCGCGGGCTGCGGTGCGGCCTTTCTTCCAGCCTTTTGTTGCACATGCATCTTTCCGGTCCGGCGGTACCTGGCGTAAATCCTCCTCACGTGCCGTGGCGTCACCTTCATGTCACGGGCCAGCGACGTGGCGCTCTTTCCGGCATTACGTCCCTTGACGATATACCTGATCTCTTTGTCCGACATCTTTCTTGTCATGTCTTTATCTGATCGGTACAGCCTGAAATAGTCAGCGATCGTACGCCTTATCTTAGGCGGACCTAATTTCTGTATAAGACACTGGTGAGGGCCATATTTGAGCCAGGCTCTAAGACAGAGGGCCATTATCATGCGGTTTCCGAGGAAGCATATGTAGTTGAATCTGGAACGGCCGACATCATAACTTGGAATCCACAAAACGTGTTTGAAAAGACGACGTTTTCCGTAAAGAAGGGGGACTATCTGTCTATTCCAAGAGGCAGAGCCCACAGGGTAGTGGTCACTTCCGATGAGGAGTTTTCATGTCTGGTGATTGCGTCACCCCCGTTTTCTTTCTGGGACCAGTTCTTCCCACAAGTTCCAGTCGATACGTCAATCACTACATAGGGTCGATTTGAAATCAACAGGTTCGGATTACGCATAGACGAACTTGCCCAAATCGATTAGCATTCCTACAAACGGCAAGTATCTGTAAGATTACTTGGCAAATGAGTAAAAATCCAGGTGTTTGCGCCGTTTCTGATTTTGGATCTTGTCTCTGCGGGCCTGTACTGTACATATGGACGGCATGGTGGTTATGGCATCGCCGTGGTGCTGGGATTCGTGGGAGGCATGATTGTCATGGCAGGTGACAGTTATCTGCGGCCGCTGGATTCTACGGCTTGCAGTCCAGATGATCTGGAATGCGTAAACGTCCTTGCGCGCTGCAAGCTGCTGATGAGCTATGCCTCCGGATTCTACATGGGATTCGGAGGCACCGGCGCATGCCTGACGTGTTTCCGGAGATGGCCGGAGTTAAAGCTGTGAGGGCGCGCAGTATTGTGTATGGTTGGGATTCCTGGCAGGCGACTTTACCGGCGCGCTGTAGTTTGTTGCATAACTTCCTTTTTCGTCAAAAACTCCTGATTTCGATCACAGATAGATCCGAAATCGACTGTGGTTTTTATCTGGATTTATCATCTAGGACGAATTCGAGTAAAAAAATCGAGTTATGCAACAAACTATCTGTTTGCACTGCCTTTTATTTTGGCACCATCTGAATTTTGTTTTTGAGACACATATGGTTACAGAGCAGCCTGTGGGACTCGGGCCTGATGAGACGGCACATCAAAAAGAAGTTCGGCATAGAATACAGCAAGAGCGGCACGCGGCTGCTGGCACGCGAGCTTGGGTTCTCATGGAGGAAGCCGAGGCCCAAGAAACCCAAAGGCCGTCTCAAAACAAAAGCAGAACGAGTTCAAGGAGGCATCCCAGGAGCTGATACGGGAAAAGGAGGCGCAAGGGTATACGGTACTGGCAGAAGACGAGTCATCCATACAAAAGACCTCAAACAGCCCCAAACACGGGTGGTTCAGGCGCGGCATGAGCATCACGGCGCCCTTGATGCTGTCACGGCAGTGCCGGTACATGTTCGGCGTGCTGGCAGTTAACATATTCTACCATATGTTCTATGACAAGACCAACACCGACAGCTTTTGCGACTTTTTGGAAAAGGTGCACGAAAAGTACGGAAAGGTGCTGATATTCCTGGATAATGCGTCATACCACAAGTCTGCCGGTGTAAAAAAGACGCTGGAAAAGTATAACGGCAAGATAATGCTGGAGTACCTGCCGCCGTACACGCCGGAGCTCAATCCTGTAGAGATACAGTGGAGGCAGATAAAGCGGAGGCTGTCTGCCAAGGTGTTTGATACGCTTGATGAGATGGAGCAGTCCGTGCGGAATCTGTTTGCCAGTGGAGAGATCCTACAGGTAAAGATGTTCCGATATTTGATGGGTTAACTACTGCAGCAATAATGTGTTATGTGGAAATAATGTCCGCTATTCATTGATGTCCCTCTCCATCCATTTTGGGTCAGATTTCCTGATCGCTTCTGTGGCCGTTTTGTCCGAGAATGCCATGATGGGCGTCTGGCGGCGGGCTATGTCCAGTCCAAAGTGCAGCCTGCGCTCGTTGTAATACTTGATGTATGCATCCAAGCTCTCATAGTGGCGGATCTCAGCCTCTATGCTGCCGTGGAACCGTTCCAACTTGCCGTTGGTCTCCGGATGGTACGGCCTGGAGTTTATCAGCCCGATGCCCCGATCCAGCAGCTCGGCCTCAAAGGCAGTCGGCGTCCACGTCCCGCGTGGCATGTTCTTCTTGCTGCGGCCGCCGTTGAAGCACCTGCCGTTGTCAGACAGTATGGTGGCCGGCTTGCCAAACCTGCCTATGGCCTCCCTGAGTGTTATCACCACGTTTTCTGATGTGGCATCTGCAAACGTCCGTGCCGCCGTGACACACCGGGAGGAATCGTCCAAAAACGTGACTAATTTGAGCCCTCTCAGGCGTGGATCCTTCATTTCGTGCCAGTCCACGTGTCACATTGCGTTGGAGTACTTGCGCTCATAGCGCAGCCATTTCTTTTGGCCCGACTTGGTATCTGATGCGGCAACGAGTCCCTGCTCCTTCATTATCCGATATACGCTGTTGTAGCTTATAATGTGACCTGCATCCTGCAGGCGCATGGCAGTGCGTAGTATCTACGTCAGCCATTTGTTCATCTTTACCACCTTTATCTCGCCCCTGCGCGTCATACTGCGCAGTGATCTCTGCATCTCCTTGACGGTCTTGTAAAGGCAGTTTGAAGTCGCCTTTTTGAACCCGCGCCACTGCCCCTCCGAGTTGTTAAGCTCCGGCGCGTACGGCGGCAGGTACTTTAGCACCACGTCTCCGTTCCACTTGGCCATCTTTCTATTGAGTTCTGCTGACTTGTGGTACGATGCGTTGTCGACAAACAACAACACCTTGCCGTACTTGCGGCGCAGTGTCCTGAGAAACTTGTAGAATGTTCCCGTGTTGGCCTTTTCGTAAAAGCGATAGTCAAACCTGTTTCTTGAGAGGGCCCCTATGACATAGAACCGCTTCCTAGACAGGCTGACGGGCGTATAGACCGGCTCTCCTACGGGGTACCAGCTGTTCTTGACGTTCCATCCCAGTATGAACATGGACTCGTCGCCTATCATTACCGTGTACCCCTTTTTTGAATAGTACTTTGCGCTCTGCCTAGCTTTTTTTTTGAACTCCTTTTTCTCGGATTCTGAGGCTGATTTTGGGTGTTTTGGCCTGGGCTTTCTGCATGAGAAGCCGATTCTGTGCAGCAGGTCGTACATGCTCGTTTCTGCATACGTGATGCCGAACTTCTTTTTGACGTGGGCAATGACCAGTGGCCCTGTCCATGTTGTGGCCTTAAAGCCGCAGTTGTCCGGGCCCTTGATCAGGTCTGCGCGCAGCCGTTCAAGCTGTTTCTTGTCGAGCCTGCACGGGGCGCCATGCTTTATGTCAAACCTGCCCTCCAGACCATGCTTGTGCGCACGCACCAGCCAGTATCGTACGGTTCCATACGGCCTGCTCAGCTTCTCGGCAATATCATATATGCTCGCGCCGCACTTTCTCATGTGGTATGCAAGGAGCCGGATTGCCGCCTTGGCGTCCTTCTCGGACTTGTGCATCCTAAAAAGCTCGTCCTTGCTTGCTATCCCGTACAGGAACGCTGTTCCCGTCGGTAATTCCTTCTTTCCTTTCATGTGTATATATGGGACTAATAGCTCTTAGATCCTTTGGTTGAAAAAAATTGTCCTTTTTGTGATCAATTGGTAGCCGAGGATACTACGCATCACGCCCACGTGCTCTATACAGTGCATGTCCAAGACTGCCTGCACCTGGCCTGCCGCGGGCTGCGGTGCGGCCTTTCTTCCAGCCTTTTGTTGCACATGCATCTTTCCGGTCCGGCGGTACCTGGCGTAAATCCTCCTCACGTGCCGTGGCGTCACCTTCATGTCACGGGTCAGCGACGTGGCGCTCTTTCCGGCATTACGTCCCTTGACGATATACCTGATCTCTTTGTCCGACATCTTTCTTGTCATGTCTTTATCTGATCGGTACAGCCTGAAATAGTCAGCGATCGTACGCCTTATCTTAGGCGGACCTAATTTCTGTATAAGACAACTACAGGACTCTCTTAAAAAACGCAATGAAAAATCCGGGAATTCGCGAGGTGGAAAAGTTGTATGAAGACTATCGTGGAATCTCACAGCAAGCTGATATGATAAACTCCAAAACACATCCAGAATATCACATAATAACATCCGATTCCTCCTCCTAACATGCCGACTTGGGGAGAGCTGCTAGCCGAACTAAACCAGTTAAAAACGGCCGATTCGGGAGCCGCTTTTGACGTCTTGAGAAGAAAGTACCTAGCGCGGCTATACGCAAAAACTGGAAGAAACGTAATTCTATACGCCTCTGCCTGGACACAGACTGGGAAAAACGTAGATCCCGGATTGCTAAGCATAACCGAGGAGGATCTGCAGGGCCTGATGGAGGTAGTTCACGGGCTGCAAGGAACCTCATTAGATCTGATAATACACAGTCCTAGCGGCTCGCCGACGGCAACAGAGGCTCTAGTCACGTATCTTAGGACAAAATTCGACGACATACGCGTAATCATTCCACATGCGGCAATGTCTGCGGCAACAATGCTGGCATGTTCAGCCAATCGAATAATGATGGGAAGGCATTCCTTCATAGGGCCCATTGATCCGCAGATAATTCTCAATACAAAGCTGGGGACGATGTCGGTGCCGGCACAGGCGATTATTGATCAATTCAAAATGGCCCAAAAAGAATGCAGATCCCATGACAAGCTGCCGTCCTGGCTTCCGATACTTGAGCAGTACGGACCCGCACTGATAACACAGTGTGATAATGCGATAAGATTGTCCGAGGAGCTTGTTTCTGAATGGCTGGCAAAGTACATGCTGGCCGGTAAAAGAGATCGAAGAAAGCTATCCAGGCAGGTTGCCAGATATCTATCCGATCACAGGGGATTCAAGGCCCACTCCCGTCATATTGACAGGGCCGAGGCCGGCAGGCAAGGCCTGGTAATTGAAAATCTTGAGGATGACCAAGGCATTCAGGATTCGGTCCTGTCGGTCTATCACGCCACGACCCTTACGCTATCGGCCACGAGTGCGGTAAAAATCCTGGAAAACCAGCTCGGAAAGGCATACATCAAGCAGGTTCAGCAGGCAGTGATCCGGCGGCCTTCCTAAGGCATAGTGCTTATAATTGAAAACCAATCAGCTTTGTGTCAAAATATGCGCGATATGCCAAAAATATGATCGGTTATTTGGCACAGACATCACACCCTTGAATTGCCTGCAAGTACGTCCCCCGATCCTGCACAAAATGCCTTACACAACCCAACATTAGACCGGGCCCTCATGCAGATGTGACCCTCATGTCCGTAGCATGCACATCAAAAATTGGAACATGATTTTAACATGCCGTGCACATTTCGACAAAAGGCTGTTCGATTTTCAATCGTACGCAGTACGGCCGGCGGCAAGGCCGGATCCACTGTGATGAATGCTCCACGCCAGGCTCTTTCGGGCTTTAAAGCAGCGCGGTTTTTTACGTCATGTCCGAGCTGAAAACGGGGGGATGGGAAAAGCCCTTTCAATCTTCTTTAAAGCAGCGCGGTTTTTTACGTCATGTCCGAGGTAAGGGGACTTGCAGGAGCTGGCAGTCGAGATGGTGCGGGAGATCAGGTGATTTGCAATTTCAGGCACAAGTTCCGTCTGAACGGCCCTTTTTGATGGCAAGATTCACGCCTGAACTTCCCGAGCCCGACCTGTTACCCGGGGAATCCGTTTTTTCACTCTGGGCATCTGCCTCCCGGATTATGTGGGCCCAGCACCGCTGCCTGTTCCTGCCAAAGAACTTTTCATATGCGGGGTATCCGTCAGTCACCCCGATTCTGGGCACGTATGAAAAGTGCTCGTCCAGTACGGATGCCTTCCTGCTGTCAGTTGCCACCATGTGCGCGCCGACGGCATTGCCGTCCTTGACACCTACTGCCACCCACATGTAGCCGCTCTTGCCGTTGCATGGCATCCTCGTCTCGTCCATGTGGACGTGGTCGCACCCTGCAATGTCTTTTTTGATGTCCTCCACGCACGGATCAAGCATCCTTGAGCCTGCCACAAGGCAGTTCTGTATTGTTCCCTTGCTGAGAGCCAGCCCGAAGACCTCCCTTACGATGCGCTTGATCGAGTCAATGGAGGCAGGCATGGCGTGCAGGGTCATGATGTATGATGTAATGTTGGGTCCCAGCTCGGTACCTGGGACAATCTCTCCTCCGCCGTTTGTCTTGGTGATGGCGCCGCACCTGCGGCACTTGCGGCCAAAGAAAAAGTGCTGTGTCGTGACAGGCCCTGGGATACTTGGAATGTCAGTCCCCATCTTGGTTCCAATGGGAAAGGGATCCTCCAGGTGGTTGTACCCGCCGCACCCACCGCACATGTCAGGTATGTGCATCTTGGACTGGGTCGGACGTCTCTTGTGTGATACGCCCTTGTGTCCCGGCCTGCGTCCCGGCTTTCCAGGCGCCTTGCCTGATGCCTTTACCGCAGCAGTCTTTCTGCCTGGTCGGAATCATGTTCTGCGAGGACGGGGTGTGCGGGTTTTCGTAGTATGCGATGTGCTATTTGAGCTGCTGGTTTTCTGCCGTCAGCATCGTCTTTTCTGCCGTGACCTCGGCCAGCTGTTCGGTAAGCCCGACTATTGTCAGATCTTTGTCTGCGATGGTTCTATCTTTGTCTGCGATGGTTCTATCTTTGTCTGCGATGGTTCTATCCTTCCTGCCTAATTCGGCTATGGTGCGGGCCAGCTCGTCGCGCAGTATCTTGGTCTCTGAATCAGGCAATGAATACAGGTGTGGTCTAGACGCATATTGATCCAGATGATGATCAAAAATTGGCCTTGTGCTCAATCTAAATTATGCGGAAGAGGGGTAAACTCTTACACCGACAAGGAAGAAAACCGGCATCGTAATAATTCTCCATAGTTTTATATTATGCCCCAAGAAAATCTCGATACAATGGAATATGTTTATGCTGCTTTGCTTCTTCACAAGCTAGAAAAAGAGGTTAACGAGGAAAACATCAGCTCAGTTGTCAAAGCATCTGGTGCTGAAGTCAATGAAGCCCAAGTCAAAGCACTGGTAGCAGCCCTGGCAGATGTCGACATAGATGAGGCAGTTAAAGCCGCACCTGTAGCAGTTGCAGCAGCAGCAGCCGCGCCCGCAGCACAAGGTGGAGATGCAGCAGCAGCATCTGATGATGGTGGCAAAGCAAAGGCTGAAGAAAAGAAAGAAGAACCTAAAAGCGAAGAAGCAGCCATGGAAGGATTGTCCTCGCTATTTGGCTAGACGGCTTTCTTTTTTACAAACTGCTTTTGAGTCTTATTTTTCATCAATTCTTAATTACCAATAACCTGTGTTTGAATTGAATGGCAGATTTTTCATTTCCAATTTACGGTTTTATCAGCGTTCTGGATTATCTTGGAACGATTGCATTTGCCATTACAGGGGCCTCAAAAGCAATCTCACACAAAGCTGACATTTTTGGAATTGTTGTTTTAGCTACTCTTGTCGGTGTTGCAGGAGGAATAATGCGCGATGTGATATTTGGCAGATTTCCTACGGCTTTCTCTGATCCAACCTACATAAGTTTGACAGTTGCAGCCGGAATTGCCACATTCTTTCTGTATTCAAAATTAAAAAATCAAATGAATACATGGCTGGTTTTTGACGCTATAGGCCTGGGCGTGTTCTCAATTATTGGCGCGTCAATTGCCTACCAGATTGTAGGCTTTAGTTTCCTTCCAATGCTGTTTGCAGGGGTTTTGACTGCTGTTGGCGGTGGAATCTTAAGGGATGTCTCTGTTAGGGAAATTCCAATTGTCTTTGTAAAGGAAGTATATGCAGTTGCCAGTGTCGTGGGGATCACAATCTTCTATGTGGCGTTGTCTTTTGGAGTTGGGATTCAGGCAGCGTCCGTAATTGGGATTGTTTTGGCAACGGGAATCCGATTACTTGCAATGAAGTACAAGTGGAATCTTCCCAAAGCCAAAGGCACTGCTGATTAGGCTGGCGTGTAATCTTTTGCCTGACCTGCCAAAGATCTTGCTTGGGCATCTGCTTTTTGTAAAATCTGTTCTCTGGTCTCATGGGTCATAAATCCTGATTCCACAGACAGCGAACGAGCATATTGTGATGCCTTTGATAGAATTTGTGAAATATTTTCAGGTGTAACATATGCTGCTTCAATAGACAGTGAAACTGCTTCCTGGTGAGCCTGTACGAATTCGCCTCTGATTTTATCCACATCGATGACCATTTCGTCTGATGTATACTTCAAACCGTCTTCTAGTGCAGCAAATAATGAAATCCCTGCTTCTACCGGTTTGATGTCCAACTTGCCTAAAATCGATGCTAATTTTTCGTTAATCACTTCTCCCTTTTTGACTGGCGTACTGTCTTTTGCGATCCAGATGGTTCCTTGATCAATCTTTGTGGGGATTCCGGCCTCTTTGAATTCAGTAAGCATTGGCCCTGGCGCAATCCCCGTGTTCTTTTCAGGAACAAGAACATCGGTGCTTGCAATATCTCCGCCTCTTGCATTCATCATGATCTTGTTTTTTGCAAGCAAGACGTTTAGCTTGAACGGTGACATGTTAGTGAACATAAACATACATTGGCCAGTAAGATCTTCTGACAGTTCCTTGATTCCGGGAACACCTGATGATTCGGGAGCGTCTAATGATTCAGGAGCAACCAATGATTCAAGAGCCTTCTTTGCAATTTTGTCTTTGATACTTACAAATTCAACGTCACCTTTGAGAATCTTTCTTAATGGCAAAATTTGTGTGGAACGGACCTTTTCCATCTTGATGAGGGAAATCACTTTGTATTTTTTTGGAAGCTCTTGCAGCTGTTGATACATCTGGGCCTTTCTTTTAGGGTATGTGGTTCTATTTTCACGCAAATTTCTTCTTAACCTCTTGTACCTGTTTTACCGGTCTGCCCATTGTTGTTTTAATCATGACTCTCTTGATGTTTTTCTCACCGTTTGGCAGTTTCTTTTCAACTGCACTCAGGACTGCATGTGCATTGACTGCCAAATCCGCATCTTCCATTGTCTGATCCCCGATTTTGCATGACATTGACAGTGATGCTCTTGTCCTGACCTTGATTGATGATCTGAATCTTTGCAAAAACGATTCAATGGGGGCGTTAAATGGAACCGGAGTCGGCATTTTTCCTCTTGGTCCTAACAGTTGACCTAGTGTTTTGCCAACTAACGGCATTACCTGCGTGTCTGCCAAAAAGAAATCATATCTGTTGATGAATTTTCTTGACTCCCTCTTGTTGGCTGCAAATTTTTCTAATTCTTCTGTACCTACAACTGCATCGGCGTTTGCTTGTTTTGCTTTTTGCCCCATGTCTCCTGTTGCCATGACGCATACTGTTGCAGGCGAACTGGTCTTTGGGAGCTGTACGACCTCGTTTAGGGCGAATCCTTTCTTGACGTCGATATCTTTGAAGTTCATAATCAGCTCTATTGACTGCTTGAATTTTCTCTCTTTTGCAGCGGATTTGGCCTCTTTTGCCATCTGAGCTAGCTGAGCCTCCGTAATCATTACGAACATTTTCGAGAGAGCCTACTTAAAATCGTTTTACTTGTCCCAGTCGACAGCATGCAAGAGTTTACCCCTCAGTCGACACTACTGGCCGGAGTCTTCATGATCACGCCTGCCACACCGTATCTCAGGTGAGGGGTAAACTCGTACTGACAGCATACATCAAGTACTATAACGAGTGTAGGCTGCACTTTGGGCCGGACACAGCCCGCCGCCGGACGCTCACCATGGCATTCTCGGACAAGACGGCCACAGAAGCGGGGTGTGACTTTAACTCTAGGCAGAGAGGTGATCCGAAATTAAAAGCCGTACGAATTTTTCAAGTAATTTCACAGATAACCTGTATTTTGTTGATGTTTTGAGCTGTCTTGTGCAAATTCATTCACAAATAATCAGTCTGCTAATTTCGAATCAACTCTCAGGGGCTAACCTATTATCTATGTGTCACGTTTATAAGGATTCCACGCGCAACGGTGTTGTGAGGCATGGCTTTGGCTGGGGGTCTCTTCCTGACAATTCCAAAATGAAGGTCGGACACTTATCTATACGAGGATCTCCCTCAGCACCATTCTTCATCCATTTATCAGAACCATTCTGCAGTTACAAAACGAGGATCGCCCTCAACTAGGTTAACGCAGATTAAAGTTCTAACTGTAATGGTAATACCAACATTCATTTCACACACGCATCTCCTATGCACTGCTTGAAGGTCATCCTCTTCTTTAGCATCCAGTATGATATGCGCAGCATCTTGGATGCGGCAGCCACTGCGGCCTTGGACATTCCCCTCTTCTTTGCAACCCTCTTGTAAAAGACAGATATCGGCGAGTCTGACGGCGCATGTCTTACGTGGCTGTGTACTGACTCCACCAGGAGCCACCTCATCATGGGGCTGCCCCTCTTTGTTATCCTTCCATGGTGGACGGTGTCTGCCGAGTTTCTCACAGACGGCACCATTCCGGCATACGCGCACAGCTTGTGTGAGTCGGCAAACCTGTCAACGCCGTCTATCTCTGATGCCATGGTCAGCGCGGTGTAGCTGCCAAACCCGGGAATCGTCTGCAGTAAGACTGCATCCGGACTGTCGGCAACCGCGCTCTTGATGCGCATGTCAATGCCTACTATCCTGTCGTTTATGGAGTCAATTATGCTTAATTTGTCATTTATCCTAAAGTTGTCCAGATCTCTCACCCTTGAGATCCACGGTCTGGAGAACGGATCCCCATTTACCTGTATCCTGTTTTGCAGCAGTATTGCGTGTATCTGGTTCTTTAGTACGGTCCTTGACTGTATCGTCTTTGCGCGGTGCCTGGTCAGCTGCCTGTTCTGTACAGTCTTGCCGGAGGGAACGTAGCATGCAGATATGTATCCTCCCCTGAGAAGATCTGCCAGAATCTGCGCGTCGACCTTGTCTGTCTTTTTCTTTGATGTGGCAATAACCTTGGTCTCAAACGGGTTTGAGAGGATCACGTCCCTTTTGAGACTGTCTGAAATGAACCTGAACAGCCCGTACCATACTGAAGAGGACTCCATGACGCACTTTGCATTCTTTGGAATCCCTGCAAATATCTTCCTTATCTCGTCGTCCTTGTTGTCGACTCTTGTGTTACTCAGCATCTTGCCGCCCTTGTCCATCACCGCGACCTGGATGAAATTCTTGCGCACGTCCAGGCCGACATACTGCTGCTGTTGTTGTTGTATTTGTACAGTCTTTGATTTCACATGTATCCTCTTTTTTGCGGTAATCTGTTTGTTTGCATTGCCATTTATCTTGGCACCATCTGAATTTTGTTTTTGAGACACATATGGTTACATTGAAAGACCTTGATCATCAAAAAGCGCATTCCTGCGTAGTTCATACCCATATGCGCTCGGACTTTTGATCGTCACTATAACTGGCGTCATAGAATCATTAATTTAGTATCTTTATTCACAGAATGCTATGACTGCAAAGGACTACACAGGGTTGGCAGTTGGGCTGAGGGAGGCCGAGAGGCGTACAATAATGATCCTCGGCGAGGAGAATTTCGACATAGTACTGGGACTCAAGTCCCTGATGGAGGCACGCAATGTGGACGTCTCGCTAGGCATGTCCTCCCGTCTTGACGATGAACCGTACAACTCCAAACTACTCGACTGGCTGGAAGAGTTCGATGCCGAGGACGGGGAGATGGAGACTGAGGGGAAATCGCTGGCTCGCATGGGCTTGGTAAGAAGTACAAGATCCGGCGTGCTCGAGCTTACCGAGGATGGAAGAAGGGTGTATGAGGTCATAAAGACACAGTCCGAACAAGAGGAGGTCGTGAGGGTCCAGAATCTTGCCGGGTATGTCAAGGAACTGCCAGAGGAGCATATCATGGGCATCGTGTTGCGTTATTATCCGTTCATGGCCGGCTTTGACACGAGTTCCCCCACATATGGGGATCTGATATCGGCTCGGAGGAGGCTCGCAGGATACCTGTACAGGGAGAACAAACTTGGTGTCCGGAACGCGGAGCTGATGGCAGGCACGGACGTGGAGAGCCTTCTCAAGGACGCAGGCAGGCGCCGGACCAGGCGCAACAAGTTCAGGGAACACATGACGATCGAGGAAAGGGTCGAGGAGCTCAGCGGGGATGCCAGGGGCTTCTTACTGATGTTAAGCGAACACGACCGCAGTCTAGGATCCGCCCCCACACACACGCATGAGAGAGGCATCATCAGATCAATATTTCCAGAGCCGTTAGGCAACGACTATGGCGAGATGCTCCCTCCGGATCCCGCATGGGACGAAATCGCCGAGGATGCAAAAGACCTTGTGGACTCGGGCCTGATAGAGGACAACATGGGTAGTGGGTTCGATCTTACTGATGACGGAAGGAAGGCGTGCGAGGTGATAAGGGAGAGGTCTGGCGAGGAGGTCCAGCAGGCCGAGAAATTCAAGGAGTTCCTTGACGGCCTGACCGAAGAGGAGTTTGCGGCCCACTCCCTGTTGGGCAGCCCATACCGGGAGGCTAACATTCAAAAGTCCGAAGCGTTTACGAACCTGCTGGCAAAACGCGTCGAGCTTGCAGCGTCCATGTACGCAAAGAACAAGATCGACGTCCAGAGGGCCGCGCTAATCGCAGACATGGACGTGAATGAGTTTCTCGCGTACATAGAGGAGCATGGAAGTGGGTAAACGCACCCAAGTGCATAAATCTATCTTCCCGTCAGTCGCATGCCTTTTTGACACATGGCAGCAACTGCCACAGATTGTCTCCGACCCGGAGCTCCCACCAGATCACCACGACCTGCAGGTGCCCCGCTTGTAATGTCCTCAAAATCAAATCAGGTGCAGGCGCAGCAGGCGCCCGGAGAGTTGATTCGAAATTAGCAGATTCTGATCAAATGGACACAATCAGTGGATACAGGTACCGACGTCGTACCCTCATCAGGAAAAAACTCGGCGACAAGCTCACCTATGTGTAAAAGGAATACCATGTCACACACCCGGGGATACGCGCGTACGTGGAGAACGTCATACGCAGGGTCAAAACATGCAGGATCATGGGCGACCTGTACCAGAACCCGCTCAAAAAGTACGACCTTGTCTGCAGCATCATATGCGGGATGGTCAACGAGGGGATGCCGGCCAGGATCGCCGCTGCTGCGCCCTGAGAGATGATCTAAAATTAGAAGCCGTACGAATTTTTCAAGTAATTTCACAGATAATCTGTATTTTGTTGGTGTTTTGAGCCGTTCTATAGCAACGGGCAGAAGTCTTTGAGTCAAAGCAGGTCATAACTACACGTAAAAAACCTCAATTATTTCTGCTCGTTGCTATATGCAAGATTCGTCCACAAATAATGAGTCTGCTAATTTCGAATCAACTCAGGTAACAAGAAAAAGGATCCTTTCGATTCACATTTCGCTTAGCTGGCAAAGGAACAACAAGATTGCTGCCATGATTACAAGCCTGCACAAAATTCTTTATTAGTAAGAAATTTCTTACTTTTTGTATGGAAGACACGATTCTAAAAACAATCACCGTATCAGAAAAAGGACAAATCACAATTCCAAGAGAAATTCAAAAAAAACTTGGGATCAACAAAGGAGACAACCTAATAGTGGCAAAGATTCATGAAAAAATCGTAATCTTACTTGAGTCGGATTTTTTAAAAATTCTCGAAGATGATTTTGAGGATGTGATGAAATACTCAGAGTCATCACTGGAGAAAATTTGGTCAGACAAAGGAGACAAGGTATGGGAGAAATATCTGCAATGACATCACAAGGAGACATCGTATTGCTATCATTTCCGTTCTCCGATCTTAAAAGCACAAAGGTAAGGCCTGCAATTGTTTTATCAAACAACAAATACAATAAGGCATCTCAAGATATAATTGCAGTACCGATAACCTCAAATCTCAAAGTAGGCCAATTTGATATTTTGATAAAAAACAAAGACTTGGAAAAGGGAAAATTGATTGTTGACAGTAAGATCAAGACAGATAAAATTTTCTCAGTTGAGAAAAGATTTATCCAGAAAAATTTGGGCAGTATTAACAAGCAAACATTTGCAAAATTAAAAACGAATGTTTTGGATATTTTAAATTGAAATTTTCAGAGCCGTCAAGAAACTAGATTTGATTAAAAAACAATCTAAATGATGGAAAAAGCATCTCCGAAGAAACGTGTTCGGACACGAGGGGTTCAGGATAATGGAGAGGTCGAAGCTCAGATTGTGCAAGTTCTGCGACTCTGGCAACGTCATCAAGAAGGGAACAAGAAAAAACAAGAATGGCGATGTGCAGATTTTCAAGTGTAGCGACTGCAACAGTTGATTTACGGCAAACCTTGGCTTTGAGAAAAAACAGTTTGACGACAGAACCATAACTGCTTCCATGCAGATGTACTATACGGGAATGTCGGTGCGGAATATCGCAGACCATTACGAGATGATGGGAATTGATGTGTGCCATAAGACCGTCTACAACTGGATTGACGAGTACTCCAAACTCACCACACGGTACATAAACGGAATCGTCCCGATGGTCGGCAGCTGGTTCAGGGCCGACGAGTTGTGGGTAAAAATCGCAGGAAAGCAGTGCTATCTTTTTGCATCAATGGATGATGACACACGCTACTGGCTGGCTTCCGACCTTGCAGACAACAAGTTCCAGCACAATGCGGACAGCCTGCTACAGCTAACCAAGCTGCAAGCTGGCAAGTCACCCAGGAACTTTATCACTGATGGCCTGCATGCATACATGAAATCATCCAAGAAGGTGTTTGGAAATAAGACAAACCATGTAAGGCACATCCACCTGGCTGGAAAAAGAGACCGTGACAATAACAACAAGATGGAGAGGCTCAACGGCGAGATCAGAGACCGCGAGAAGGTGTTCCGGGGCCTCAAGAAGATGGATACTGCTATACTTGACGGAATGAGGGTATACTATAATTTCACGAAAAAACACGGTGCACTGGACGGCCAGACCCCGGCAGAATCGGCCCTGATAAGCGTGGACGGTACGAACAAGCGGAAGACGATAATCCAGAACGCCTCACTAAGTAAAAATTCAGCCTAGTCGTAAAAATCGAATCTGAAGAAGATCCATATTTCAGGTCTCGAAGATTACACAGAACCCCAGATTCTATTGTACGAAAAGTCGGTCCGCCTAGGATCAGGAGGACAATAGCGGACTATTTTAGGCTGTACCGATCACGAAAAACCATGAAAAAAATACTGACAGAAGAGTCACGGCAGTACCTAGTAAGACAGTGCAAGAAAGGCGTCGCGTCCTCCAAGATAGCAAAGGATCTGAACATCACGGCAAGGCACGTAAGGAGGCTGTGGGCCCGGTTCCAGGCAACAGGTACGACGCGCGTGAAAATGGGCAGGCCGCATGTCCCGGTCACAGCCGCCCAGATACGTCTGGTGACCGGGACGCACGAGGGCGAACCGACAGGCGTACTGCGCACCGCAGGCAGGCTGAGGCACAATCACAATACAAGCTACCGTGCAGTATACCGCATAATGAAGAAGAACAACCTGGTGGTCCCGTCTGCGGCAAAATCAAAAAAGAGGGGATACGTCCGCTACGAACGCAAGTACTCCAACGCGATGTGGCACGCAGACTGGCATGAAATGAAGGATCCGCGCCTAAAGGGACTCAATCTAGTCACGTATCTTGACGATGCCTCAAGGTGCATTACGGGGGCCGCACTATTTGAGCATGCCACCTCTGAGAACGCCGTAATGACACTCAGGCTGGCGATTGAACGGTTTGGCACGCCTGCATCCATACTGTCTGACAATGGCTCGTGCTTTGTAGGACAGAACGGCAGAAAAAAGGCGGCCTCCAAAGGCGGCACCGGCATGGGGACGTGGCAGTCCACGCTCTTTGAGGAGGAGCTGCTTGCACGGGACATCATCCTGATAAACACCGGGCCCTACCACCCGCAGACCAACGGCAAGCTTGAGCGGTTCCATCGCACCATCGAGGAGAAGATATGGCATTATGACGGCCTGAGGCAGTACGTGGACTATTACAACGAGAGAAGGCCCCCACTTTTCGTTTGACATTGCCAACTGTGAGACGCCGCTTCTGGCGTTTAGAAGCAAGGAGGCAACGGAAGCGATCAGGAGGAAGGACCCAAAATGGATGGAGAGGGATGCAGATGACTAGCGGACCGACTTTTCATATAATACAACAGAACCACTACGCACAATCTTTTTTTATAGGCCAGTGGAACAACAAGCATGTCTGGAACAAAGCAGCTAGAATCCCCGCCATTGTCTGACGAGGAGATACGGGACATCAAGGAGTTTTACGCCCATCCCGAAGGACACAAAAAAGGAACCCTTCAAGAGCTGCTTGATGAACTGCACAGAGTATAGGAATGTGGGAGTTAATCTGGTCTGAAAGATTCATCAAGCAGTACAAAAAACTGGACAGTAAAATAAGACAGTGTAGATGATGCAATTACCGTCCTTGCAACATCTGATAGTCCGTCTGCCCTTGGCACATACAAATCCGGAATGAGAACGTTTTCCTATGAGTTGGGCCGCAAACATAGAATCATATACTTTATCCAATACCAAGCTGGAGCAATAGAATTGCTACGAGTGTGTGACCACAAGTCAGCATACGGTAAGGACTGACTCCATCTCCCACCGGAGACGATCCCATCCAGACTCGCACTATACCGTGACCCGCCCAGTATGGCAACTGGATCTTGTGCGTAATCGACCGCGATTAAAAATTCCACATGGTTTTCCAAACACAGGTGCGTTGATCAGATCAAGCTGCTGCATGCATAGTCAACTCATAAAAAACGGATAGTTTCGGCAGCTGCTTTTGGCCCAAGGATCTAAATGAAGAGCATAAACTCTTCAAATCGGGGACTTGGTTCCGAGGTACTCCATGATGTCATCCGCGAAGCTGGTAGTCCTCAGGTATTCTGACAGCGCATGTCTCATCTCCTCGAATGTTGCATAGTACTCGGAGACGAGGACGTCCCGCTTTGTCTGGTGCCAGTATTCCTCCATGCCGCTGAGCTCCGGGGTGGCAACCGGCAGATACCTGACCCTTACGGTATCTGGATTGTCTGCCACGAACTTTTTTACATCCCGGGTGGTATGCGCAGACGCGCCGTCCATTATTGCCAGGACCTTTCCAAACATCTCTGGCCTAGAGATCTGGCCACCAAACCAAGGAAAATCCGAATCCGGTGAAGTTCCATATCCCCAATTTTACATAGAACCAAAAACCGGAACAGTCCAATGGAAATAATGGGTAATGGTGACTAGGGTCGGAGAATATCCATGTTTCAGGTCTCTAAGATTACAGAACCTTGCCGCGCAATACCTAAATCAGGAGTGCCAGATCGATTATCGGAACGCAAAAAGGATCCAATATAGTTATGGTACCCTGAAAATCCGTTATTTTTAAAAAAATTGCAAGTTTTCTTTCAAATAATTGAAATTACGTAGCATATTTTTCCCAAAACCTACATATATTAAATCACAAGGAGAATTTTCTAACAACTTGCACCGATTTGATGAATTGGATATGAAATTACTTTATGAACTAACAAAAGATGGCTCCATTTCAATTCCGACTTTGTCAAAGAAGCTCGGAATTAACGCATCTGTACTGTACAGCAGAATCAAGAGACTGATGAAGAAAAAACTAATCAAGAAATTTACCGTTGAAATTGACGATTCCCTCCTGGGCATTGGCGTAAAGGCCTCTGTGGGAATAAACAGGGATCCTAAGTTCAAAGACACAATCCACAAACAGTTCATGGAAACTCCCGAAGTAGTCTCGATTTCTGAAGTTACCGGACGGTTTGACATCATGATTCAGGTTTATGCCAAAAACCTGGAATCGCTTCATTCTGTAGTAATCGAAAAAATAGGAAAGATTCCGGGCATTCAAAACACCGAAACGTTTGTCCAACTGCAAAAAACTGACAAGGATCCTGTGTATCTGATTCAGTAATTATTGGAACTTTTCATCCCATTTGCCCTCGTTGATCTCTGCTGTGATCTCTTTGGGCGTCTTTCCTTCAACTTTCACACCCAGGGCAAGACACGTCCCAACGATGGTCTTTGCCACTGATTTTAATGACGAGGCATACGATTTCTCAAGCTTTGTATTTGCCACTTTGACAACAGAGTCCATTGTGACATCGCCGGCCCACTCGGTCCCCGATGCTCCGGAACCCTTCTGAATTCCGGCTTCCTTCATAATTAGTGCAGCAGCTGACGGAATGCCGATTTCAATCTCGTACTTTTTGGTATCGCTATCAACAATTACCGTCACTGGAACCTTCATCCCTTCAAAGTCCTTGGTTTTGTCATTAATTGCATTGATTACTTCCATAATGTTGACTCCCAGAGGGCCCAAAGCCGGACCTAGTGGCGGACCTGCCGATGCTGCTGCTCCCGTTACAAGTGATGATACTTTTTGCTCTCCCATGCCTGTTGCCCCATTATGAAAAATTTAATCCTTGCTAAGCCTCACTTGATAGTTTTAGGTAATTTGCGTCCACTGTGACTGGTAATTGATATGATGCATCCAACAATACTACCGTTGCCTCTTCTTTTTCGGGATCAATTCTGGTAATGGTTGCCTTCATCCCTTTGAATGGCCCTCCCGTAATTTCAACGACGTTGTCTACTGCTAATTGTGAAACCGTTGATTTCTTGATTAGATACCCCTCGATATCCTTGAATTGCAACTCTCCCCTAAGCTGGCCTCTGATGTGTCTTACCCCCTCTATTGCCATGTATGCATCACTTGGATTGACTGCCTCAATTACGACATATCCCTTTAGGTTATCTACCAGCAAAACTGACTGGATGTTGATCTGATTTGCGTTGGCTTTTGCCTCTAGCAATCTCATTACCACTTTTTCCTGCCCCCCCGTGGTCCTGATTGCAAACAAATGTGATTTGACTTCTTCAGACAATTTTACCTGCCAAATGTAATCACCGAAAATACGAACTGAATGGTAAATCCTATAGCACCCACACCGGCAATCCCTAACAACACCAATCTCAAATGTTGCTGATACTCATCTTTGTCGGGCTTTTTTGCCATCTTCATGGTATTTGCCATATTTTTTAGCATCTGTCTTGGATTCATTGCTGAAAATTAATAGGGTGTCCTTATATCTCTTATCTCATGGAGTTGCTGGTTGCGTATCAAGACGACCCTGCCGGAAGCAGCATGGCAGAATTCCTGTCCAAAAGCATGAATACTCAGGATGGTATTTTTCGAGGGGAACATTATGATTTGGTGACTATTCCAACTCCCGCAATTTCTGCAGACTGGCTGGAAGAAAAATTTGATTATGACGGATTTGTTTTTCTTTCCAAGCATGCAGCAGACTCTGGAGTACTGGCACTTACCTGTCATAGCACTGGAAATTTTTCAGAAGCAAGGTTTGGCGGAAATGATCGACAGGTGGCCGTTCCTCACCCCCACCTTCAAAAAACGTACCTTCAAACCCTGAAAGAAAACGAGCCGAAATTTTCCGGTTTCCAAATCACCATCGAGGCGACCCACCATGGTCCTACCGCCCTGCGAAAACCCTCAATCTTTATCGAAGTTGGAACCACTGAAAAACAATGGACTGATGCCTCGCTGTGTTCCTCTGTGGCATCAATAGTTGATTCTGTGATGAAAAAGCCCGTAAAAGAATTTCCGGTTGCTGTCTGTTTTGGGGGCACCCATTATCCGGCGAAATTTACAAACGAACTGCTGACAGGAGATCATGCCCTTGGAACCGTTGTTCCAAAACACGCGCTGGATAACATCGATGACGAACTGTTCAATCATATTATGGAGCAGAACAGCATGGCAAAATCCGCATTGCTGGATTGGAACGGTCTTGGCCCAAACAAACAAAGGATTCTTGATCTGCTGGCTTTTACAAATCTTGAGGTGATCAAACTTTGAATCTGGAGCAAAAAATTTACAAAAAGCTACTCAAAGTTCCAAAAGGACAGGTTACGACATACGGTGAGCTGGCAAAGGCAGTCGGTTTGAAAAATGGCCAAAGGGCTGTTGGAAAAATCATGAACAAGAACCCCTATCCAGTGATCGTCCCGTGTCACAGGGTCGTAATGTCTACTGGCAAAATTGGCGGATATGCATACGGCAAGCATGTCAAAGCAAAAATGCTAAACGACGAAGGAATTGAAATCAGGGACGGGAAAATTATTGACTGGGAAGACAGGGTTTACCGTTTCTAGCGTAACAGGTTAGCCACTGCCTAGAGTTGGAGTTGCATCCCTTGCCGGCCCGGCATGAAAATCACAGCTGCAAGCAGATTCGTGCCTGATTGCTGCCTAGGCAGGGGCTAACCTGTTACGATTCAGACAATTTCCCAACTACACGGTCACTCCGTGCAACAACTGCCCGTTGGTCTAATTCCACCAAGGTTCCCTGTAGGGATTAAGATAGCATTGCAGGCGCTCGCTCCATTCCAACGTTGAGATGTCTATCCCGCCGATGCTGACTGCATCAGAGAGCGGCCATATGCACGGCCCTCCAAGATGGCCATAAATTAAAAGATTGAGTATCATCATGCCAAAAGATGCTCCAAAAAGAAAGCCTGTCGTAGCCCCCAGAATTAGAAAAAAGTAGGGTTTAGTAAGTGACATGCCACCAATATACGTAAACTCCCATATCAAATTATGCTCTTACGTTTCTAGCTGCTGGTGCTGCTACTGCTTTTTCTTTTAGCCTTGAGTTCGTCCATCAAAGTTCTAAGGTGGGCTTTGTTCCTAACAGTGTTGCCGCCTACCTTTTTGTAGAGCGTCCAAAATTCCTGATTTGTTAAATCCTTCCTGTCTTTGGCAATTTTTAGCAGGCGCCTAAGCGAACGGACCTTGGCAACATATACCTCCTTTTTACCTACCCTTGCCCCCTTTCTTCCTTGTTTGGAGCCCTGCTTTGTTCCTCTCTTGTTTCTCTGCTCTTTCTTAGTCTGAGCCCTTCCTCTGGATGTTCCGGTAAATGTCTTGATCTTTATCGTATTTGCCGTGATGAGACTCCTGATGTTATCTCTGGTGATTGCATCGGCAACATCATCGAGGTGATCCGCATCAAATTTGATTCGGTGAACCCCTACACCTGTAACTCTGGCTGCGAGTCTTTTCTTAGCTTTAAGGTTTACTACCACTTGTACTCACCCTTGCATTGAAAATTTTAAATTTTCCTTCTATTGCCTTGGCAACAACCTGTTTTCTTTTTCTAGTCCCGACGCTGTGGCCAAACCTAATCCCGTCTTTCTTTGGATCTAGTTTTTCTAAATCACTCATGTTGTAAACCAAATTATCTGTAAACCCTGACGGATGCAGCCCTCTTGCCTCTTTTGGACCTCCGTACCCGACCTTGACAAGTCCTGGCCTGCCCCTGCTTTTCTGTTTTCTTTGGTGATGATCAATGCCCTTTGGTTTTCTCCAGTTGGTTTGAAGCCTAACATATCTCCAGCTTTCAGGCCTTACAAAATCGGGATTATTTTCTTTAACTTCCCGTCTTTTTGCAATCTTGTCCTTGTTGATCGGCATTAGACTGACTCTTGAATTTTGAAATAAATACGTTCCTAGACGAGAAAAAATCTCCGATAGGAAAGAGATAATAAGGAAACTCGAGGCGGATCGAAATATCTCATGAATAGGCCTGGGATCAAACAAATTATTTTTGGAGGGAAAACTCTCTGACACAGGTCGTAGGAACAGCCATCACTGACAAATTTTCAAACCAGCTCAAAGATTTTGGAATCAACCCTTGCAAAGTCCACAGGAATCTCAGTACCCAAGAGATGGTCAGCCTTGCAGTGGATAGAAAGGAAGGAATAGTTAATTCAACGGGCTCCCTTTCGGTCAATACCGGAAAATATACCGGGCGCTCTCCTGATGACCGGTTTATCGTATATGACGATGAGACCCATGACACGGTTGATTGGGGTAAAATCAACCACCAATTTCCAAGCGGAAAGTTTGAAAAACTTTTGGAAAAGATGAGAAACTTTGTTGAAAACAGGGAGCTTTTTGTATATGATGGATTTGTAGGCGCTGATCCTGAAACTCGCTTGCCTATTAGGGTAATCAACGATCATGTGTGGCAAAACATGTTTTCAAGCAACCTGTTCATTCGACCAACGAGTGAGGAACTTACAAATCACGAACCGGAATTTACGATTCTTTGCATCAACGACTTCAAGGCAGATCCTGAGATTGACGGAACAAGAACCGACGTGTTCATCCTGATTGACTTGACCAGAAAAATCGTCTTGATTGGCGGGACTGAATATGCCGGTGAAATGAAAAAATCAATGTTTGGAGTAATGAACTTCCTTCTGCCTGACAAAGGAATTTTTCCAATGCACTGCTCTGCAAATATCGGCCAAAAAGGCGATACTGCCTTGTTCTTTGGATTGTCCGGCACTGGAAAAACCACGCTTTCAGCTGATCCGAACAGGAGACTAATCGGCGATGACGAGCATGGATGGTCTGACAACGGAACTTTTAACTTTGAAGGGGGATGCTATGCAAAATGCATCAACCTTAGCCAAGAGGCAGAACCCGAAATCTGGAATGCGATCAGACCAGGCGCACTTTTAGAAAATGTTGTCCTAAAAGAAGACAACGTTCCAGACTATGATGACAATTCCTTGACTGAAAACACTCGCGTTGGATACCCGCTTGATTTCATTCCGGGCGCCGTGATTCCAAGCGTGGGCGGAAATCCAAAGGTAATCATCTTTTTGACGGCCGATGCGCTTGGGGTACTGCCTCCCGTCTCAAAACTTACCAAGGAAGCTGCAATGTATCACTTTATGTCCGGCTATACCAGCAAGCTTGCCGGAACCGAAAGAGGAATAAAGGAGCCAAAGTCTGTCTTTTCCCAATGCTTTGGCGCCCCATTCATGCCCAGACCGGCTTCAGTCTATGCAAAATTACTGGGAGACAAAATCACCGAGCACAATACGGTGGTTTACCTCATTAACACCGGTTGGTCCGGCGGCCCGTATGGGGTTGGAAAAAGAGTCAAGATAAAGTATAGCCGTGCAATGGTCACTGCTGCATTGTCAGGAGCCCTTGGCATTGTAAAATACACCCACAATGATTTGTTTAACTTGGATATTCCTGCAGAGGTCAAGGGGGTGCCGTCTGAGATTCTAGATCCCAGAAACACCTGGATAGACAAAGACGAATATGATCTGTCTGCAAGGAAGCTTGCACAAATGTTTGTTGAAAACTTTAGGAAGTTTGAAGGCGTGTCCCAAGAGATAGTCGATGCAGGACCAAAAATCACCAAATAATCACCGTTTTCGTTTTAAAATTCCGACAATCCCAACAGCTATGACAATTCCCGATATGATGAGAATCTGTCTTTCTGGAATCTTGATTAAATCAAATCTCTGAGATTTCTCTTCTAACGTGCTGATTTCTATCGTATCAAACGCACTGGAGGTATTTTTATTGTTGCTTTTAATTTTTGCATCAATCCAGTACCTTGAATTCTCAAAAATTTCGACTGATCCTTGTTTGTTTGGAGTCATTGTAGCCGTTGAAATCTTCCCGTCCTTGCTGTTTGTCACAGAAATTTTTGCAAAGCTCCAGTTCTCCGGATGGTACACGTCGAAAATCAGTCTGTCATTTTGTTGATTTGCAGAAATTGAACCCGGCGTATAATGAAGCAAAAACGGGACAACATACCTTGTTTCGTTGTGATAAATGACTATTTTTCCCTCATGTTCGCCGTATTTTTTTCCTGTCATGCTCATTTTTGTTATCAATCTGTCCCCTTCAATTAGATGTGCAAACTTGATAAACTCTGGGCCTTCAAAACCAATCTCAATGTCATCCAGGTCCCCCTCTAGGACTTTTAATTCAAATTGCTGTTCTGAGATTAAGCTGTCTGATGACACCGTCGAGACGAAATTTGGCGGCATGATCACCAATCCTGCCTTAAACGCATTTGCAATGTCAATTCTTCCCGAGCCTGACTCTGAAATTGAGAATTCCTGTCCATACGCATCAGACACAGGCGCGGCTGTAGTCAACAAAATGGACTTTATCTCATGATGGTGCAGGCTGGGATTTTTTTGCATCAGCAGCGCCGCTGCGCCACTAACGTGAGGCGCCGCATAACTGGTCCCGCTAGTAAAATTGTATCCCGCATTGTTTTGGGTGGTGTTGATGTATGCTCCGGGCGCCACTATCTCAGGCTTTATGTAAAATGGCGATACTGGCCCTCTGGAACTAAAGTGCGCAACAAAATCTGGATTGTAAAACAGGTGCAGCGATCCCTTGATTTCATTACCTGTTAAATTCTTGATTTCCATTCCTTGGTCTCTATCAATGGAGACTACGGGAATCCGTGGCTTGTAGTCTGGCCCCGTGAATTCGTGAACCAGTTCTCCGAGAAAAATCCCTTCTATATTGTTGTAAACAATCAGGGCCTTTGCACCTGCATTGGCCGCATTGTTTTCCTTGATTGAAAAATAAAGCAGTTCTCCTTTGATGTCGCTGCCCCTCTCTACAAGTAGTATGGAGTCTTTTGCGTCAACCTGGCTTAATTCGTCAATTTTTCCATATCCGCCAAAAACAATTTCTCCGGCAACCGGCCCGCCAGCTTCTGTTGAGCCTACCATTGGAATTACAGTGTACGGTTTTCCGTCAACTTCTAACGTTGCAACAAGACTGGATGTCAGATTGTTATAGGTTGCCCCGACAGTTACAGAACCGTGGTTTCTGCCGGGGCTGCCAATGGTTCCAAATCCCGGACCGTCGTTTCCTGCGGCAGTCACGACAAAAATTTCTTTTTCAAGCGCATAATTTACGGCTCTTTCAATCTTTGAATTTGTTTTGTTTACGCCCAGACTGATGTTGATGATGTCTGCGCCGTCTTTTATTGCCATCTCGATTGCCTCGACAATCAACTCTGATGACACCCCTTCCCCGTCTTCGGAAACCTTGTATGCGAGAATTTTTGATTTCGGGGCAATTCCTGTTGCATGGCCGTCTGCTGCAATTATTCCTGCCACCTGAGTCCCGTGTCCGTTTTCATCCAAGGGCGGCTCTCCTCTCTGAATAAAGTTGTACCCCCCTGCGACTTTTCCCTCTGGACCCCAACCAAACAGATCAGGATGGTTAAAGTCCACCCCGGTATCAATGACTGCAATTTTTATCCCAGAACCATCTATTCCTTGAATCCTTGGAATCTCAGTTCCAACGTAGGGCGCACTTCTTTCAAGATACGCCTTGATTCCGTTTTCCGAATACGTGGATTGTGACAGGATCAGTCCCGTCAAAATTACAACAATAAAAGAGAAAATTACAAAGAATTTCACAAGTCTTTTGTCATTTTTAGCAAGTAAAAACGATTACTTGTAAACCAATAAATGGAATAAGCTATTAGATGCATGCATGGGAAAATACACACTTCCTGAAATGCCATATGCTTATGATGCATTGGAGCCTCACATTGACGCAAGAACTATGGAGATTCACCATACAAAGCATCATCAGACATACACTGACAAACTAAATGCAGCCCTTGAAGCATGTCCGGCTGAAATTCAAGACAGGGATATATTGGATATCCTGTCTGACATCAGTTCGGTTCCAGAGGACAAGAGAGGTGCAATCAATTTCAACGGTGGCGGTTATGATAACCACAGGCTATTTTGGAATAACATGAAACCAAATGGAGGCGGAGAACCGGGAGGATCAATTGCTGATGCAATTAACGATTCTTTTGGAAGCTTTTCTGACTTCAAAGAGAAATTTTCATCCACTACGGCAGTGATTCAAGGCAGCGGTTGGGGATGGCTGGTATACAATCCTTCTTCTGGAAAGGTTGAGTACAAATCGATGCCAAACCAAACAAGTCCTAGAACCGAAGGATTAGTTCCGTTGTTGGGATGTGATGTTTGGGAGCATGCATACTATCTCAACTACCAAAACAAGAGACCTGCTTACATTGAGGCATGGTGGAACGTAGTAAACTGGGATGAGGCAGAGAGCAGATTCTCCAAGGCAAAATAAAACCCAAACTTTATTTCTTTTCTTTTCTTTTCTTTTCTAATTTTGATTCAGGTACGCGGTGGCTTGTGAATCCATTTATAACCTTCTGGGGAGGGTTTGTAGTAAATGAGTGAAGAACAGGCACAACAGTTGATGCGACAGATGCAAATGCTTGAAACGTACTTTGCCGATTTGTCTCAGCGAGAAGGCACATTTCTTGGTGTTCTAAAAGAGGCCACTGCAGCAATTGACGCGATCAAATCCCTTGGCCAAAAGCCCGAGTCTGAAACTTTGATTCCAATTGGCATGGGAGCTTACGTTCCGGCAAAAATCTCTTCAGACAAAAAAACTGTTTTGAACATAGGGGCAGGAGTTGCACTTGAAAAGGACTTTCCATCTGCAATAAATTATCTTGAATCTAGAATTAAGGAAATTGAGGTTGCCTTGCAAGACACTGCTGCAAAAAAGCAAGAAGCAGCTGCACGTTTAGAACAAGGCAGGGAACAAATGAACCAACTGATGCAGTCCGTACAGCCTCCAAATGCCGGAAAGCAAGATGTTTGATAAACTTCGAAGTGCATTCTCAAATGCGGCAAAAAGTTTGGGAGAAAAAGAACTCAACGAAAAAGACATCGAAGACGTTCTTTTTGAGCTGGAAATTTCTCTCCTAGAGTCCGATGTTGCTGCCGAAGTTATTGATTCTATCAAGGATGATCTTAAGGAAAAACTGATTGGATCTAAAGTTGGCAAAAATGAAATTGAAAAGTTTGTCAGAGACAGCCTGATTTCCGGCATATCTGCACATTTTGATGATGCAGGCCAGGTTGATCTTTTTGGAAAAATCAATGGAAAAAAGGAGCAGGGCCAGCCCTTTCTGATTTTATTCCTTGGAATTAACGGAACTGGCAAGACAACATCTCTGGCCAAAGTGGCACACATGCTGCAACAAAAAAAATATTCTGTTGTTGTCGCAGCCGCTGATACCTTTAGGGCTGGCGCGATTGAGCAATTAAGGGAGCATACTAATCGACTAAACCTGAAACTGGTTGCGCAAAATTATAACTCTGATCCTGCAGCTGTTGCTCGTGACGCGGTGCTGTATGCAAAATCCCACAGAACTGACGTTGTTTTGATTGATACTGCCGGAAGGATGCAAACAAGTGAGAACTTGATGCAGCAGATTGAAAAAATTACCAAAGTTGTCAATCCTGATTTGAAAATTTTTGTTGGTGACTCTTTGGCAGGAAATGATACTGTTAATCAGGCCCGTGAGTTTCATGCACACACTAAATTTGACGGATCCATTTTGACTAAAAGCGATGCTGATGCAAGAGGAGGAGCCGCTCTTTCAATTGTCAAAGTCACTGCGACACCAGTAATGTTTGTAGGCGTTGGGCAAGAGTATCCGGATCTCAGACCCTTTGACAAGAAAACTTTTCTTGAAACTGTATTTGGAACGCTTGATGGAGTTGACATTACGAAACAGCCTGAACCAGAGCAACCAACACCAACACCGCAGCCTGAACCAGAGCAACCAACACCAACACCGCAGCCTGAACCAGAGCAACCAACACCAACACCGCAGCCTGAACCAGAGCAACCAACACCAACACCGCAGCCTGAACCAGAGCAACCAACACCAACACCGCAGCCTGAACCAGAGCAACCAACACCAACACCGCAGCCTGAACCAGAGCAACCAACACCAACACCGCAGCCTGAACCAGAGCAACCAACACCAACACCGCAGCCTGAACCAGAGCAACCAACACCAACACCGCAGCCTGAACCAGAGCAACCAACACCAATACCGCAGCCTGAACCAGAGCAACCAACACCAACACCGCAGCCTGAACCAAGTTCTGATGATCCGTTTGAAGGAATCACAGATGATGAGATTGCAACATATTCCGATTTGTTTGATGTACCCCCACCAGAAAACGATGATGAAGCCTTCAAACTAGGCAAAAAGATCCGTCAATGGATTAAAGATGGAAAACCAGAACCGGGAGCATCAGATGATCCAGGTGGCAAATACGGCAAAGAAGAGACTCACAAAAATGATAAAGAAGAACCAAAAAAGAAAAAAGGCAGGTTCGGGTTCTTTATAAAATGAAACTTAAAACAAAAGATTTGCTCACCTTGGCAGAACTGACTCCAAAGGAATTTGCAGGCTTGATTGATGACTCAATCAAATTAAAAAGACAATCAAAAAAATCTGGAAATAAGCCTGTTCTAAAAAACAAAACACTTGCAATGATTTTCCAAAAACCCTCTACAAGAACCCGAGTCAGTTTTGAAACCGGAATGTACCAGTTAGGGGGTTATGCAATTAATCTTTCTTCAAACGATATGCAACTTTCACGCGGTGAATCTGTTGAGGATACAGCCAGGACTCTTTCACGATATTCTGATTGTATAATGGCTAGGGTCTACGAACATGAACTGCTAGAAAAATTGGCCAAACATGCAACAATTCCTGTGATCAATGGACTGTCTGACGCTTTTCACCCGTGCCAAATCCTGGCTGATTTTATGACTATAAAAGAACATTTTGGAAAAATCAAGGGATTGAAAATTGCATGGATTGGTGATGGAAACAACGTATGTAATTCAATGATGTATGGAGCTGCATTATCCGGCGTAACGATGTCTATTGCGACGCCAAAGGAGTTTGAGCCAGACAAGAACGTAGTTGGCGAAGCTGAAAAATCCACGAAAATTGAATTGACTACTCATCCATTAACTGCAGTAAAAAACGCCGATGTTGTTGTTACTGACACTTATTCTTCAATACACAACAAGGATCCAAAGCGAATCAAGAAATTCCTGCCTAAATTCCAAGCCAATCCGAAATTAATGAAATCTGCAAAAAAGAATGCGATCTTTATGCATTGCCTTCCTGCTAAACGTGAACAGGAAGTAACATCATCTGTAATTGACGGTCCCCAATCTGTCGTATGGGACGAGACAGAAAATCGATTACACACTCAAAAGGCCTTGTTGACTGCAATCATCTGTAGCTAGGCAAAATCTGCTGAAAAATCCAGTAAAAACGGAAATCAGGCATAGCAACGGGCAGAAGTCTTTGAGTCAAAGTAGGTCCAGTCTTCCCAGAAGTTCTCCACAAGACGGCTCCAAACTCGAAACAATTCAGGCTGGACTGCCTGCAGGTCCGTACGTCACCGTCTGCACGGCCATTAGTCTGGTTACTTCTGGGAAGACTGAGGTCATAACTACGAGGTTGTTTCCTAATTCCACCTGCCTGACTCAATCTGTATGTTTTTCTGAATTTTCGGTCCTTTGCACGCCTGATCCATGTAACGTCTTAACGGTTTTCAGAAATTCTGATGAATTAGGAAACAACCCCCATAACTACACGTAAAAAACCTCAATTATTTCTGCTCGTTGCTATATGAGCACGGTCTCGGATTTTGCCATCTCTCCTGTTCGAGGATGGATCCCGGATCTAAATCAACCGACTGAAAATAGTTGCAGTTTTGATCAAATATTTTGGACAATGCGAGGTGCTACTGCCAGCCTGATGTATGATCAGCTTGCAAACATGATATTTCGATCCGGGCGATTACGCATAAAGTCTAATGTCAGCTTCAGAATCCAGATCAACGACAACCTCGACTTCTTTGACATTAGCATGATTGATTGGAGCTCCACGTCCAACTCCTAAAATCGATTCTTGCAGAATTGATTCGGTATCCTTTTGATCATAATCTATCAATTTTGTTGCATCAGTGGAAGATTCATCGGGGAGATACTCACTTGGAATGCAACAGTAGTAGTTAGTGTTTCCAGAAGATGCCATCATCTTGGAGTATATTTTTTTCATATCATCTTTAATCAAACTTTTCATACCTTGGTTTACTAGGCAAACTATTAAAGTTGTCAAGCACAGTGTCAAACGAAAATTCTTCAACACATATGGGTACAGACTGCTAGGAAAACGCTTTGTTTTTGAAGAACTTTTAATCGCAACTATAAAAAATATTGTAGCAGGTGTAATTATGGAAACGTGGTTCGTCATGTCGTGGACGGTTCCTGTCCAGATGTCCACCTCTCAGGGCCAGTCAGAAATTCGAAGAGAGCCGAGCGCAAATAGTTTCACGATACCTTGTTGCAGATTTGAAGCTGGTATTCAGACAGCTCTGGCCGTATTGTTTTTGGATGGGAGTCTCCAAAGGTGTTCTGCCCATAAACGCAATTCCAGCTGAATATTAGACTTTATGCGTAATCGGCCCATCTGATCTAAAAATACGACACAATAGATCATTATTTGCACACCAACAACCCTAAAGATCTGTATGATTCCCTAACTGTATGGGCTCAAATGACAAGACTCTCCAAGCATTTCAAGCGTTACAAGCGCAACACGAGATGCTAGTCGAGCAACACGAGATGCTAGTCGAGCAACACGAGCAGGTATCCAAGCAAAACAAACAGATGTCCAAGAAAAACGAGCGTATGAGGAAGCAGCTTGCGTTTGAGGACTCGTTGTGGCAGTCCGAAGAAAACAAGACAAAAAGAGTCGTGCGCGGCGGGACGCCTCTGCGGATGCACGCAATCGAGGTTGCAGACGGCATAATCGGCGATCCGGTGCGCCTTCGCAACGTCACGGGATGCACAAAGGAGTCATTTGAGATCATACTGGAGCGCTTTACGGAAGAAGTCATGGACGACGAGGACAGACCCCTGTTCTGGGAGGACGACGTAAGAGGCGGCGATGCCGGAAACCGGTGCAAGCTGTACATCAGGCACGCGCTGCTTGCAGTACTCATGAGCATAAGGACCAAGGCAACGCAGCATCATCTGGCCGCGACATTTGACGTCGACCAGTCCACAATGTCCAGGTACCTCCGGTACGGTGCCGTGTTACTGCGCCGGCTCCTGCCTGCCTCTCTATTGTACGAAAATTAGGTCGCACTAATTTGAGGAGGATTGCAGGGGATTACTTTAGGCTTTACCGATCAAGAAAACCGATGGTTGTAAGGCTCGAGGCAAAGCAGATCAGATACGCAGTGACGCAATGTGCAGGGGGACGAAAGCCCTCGGAGGTGGCCCCGGAGATAGGCGTCACGACAAGGCACGTCCAGCGGATGTATGCCCGGTTCAGGAAGACAGGCGACACGCACCACGTGCCGCTCAAGCCGGGAAGGAAAAAGAGCGCCCCGGTTCCCGACGGGGACGTGCGCGCAGTTCTGGAGGAGTACAAACACAGTGCAGCAGGGGTGGTTCATACGGCCAAGAGGCTGCGAAGGCAACTCGATATAAGCTACTACGAGGTATACAGGATAATGAAAGAAAACGGGCTGGTGACGCCATCGGCTGCAAAATCAATGCCCAGAAAATACGTCCGCTTTGAGCGCAAATACTCCAATGCCATGTGGCACGTGGACTGGCATACCATGAAGGATCCGCGCTTTGCAGGGCTCAATTTGGTCACGTTCCTAGACGACTCGTCCAGGTGCGTGACTGGTGCGGGCCTGTTCAGGGAGGCCACCTCGGAGAACGTCGTGGCGGTCCTGCGGCAGGCCGTGGCCCAGTTCGGCGCGCCTGCCACCATTTTATCAGACAACGGCAAGTGCTTTGTCGGGGCGCGCTCGGATCCGAAGAAGAAGAAGAGTCCGCCCAAGGGCGGATGGAGGCCCACTGCCTTTGAGGAGGAGCTGCTCAACTGCGAAATCGGGCTGATAAACTCCAGGCCGTATCACCCGCAGACCAATGGCAAACTGGAGAGATTCCACAGGAGCATCGAGGAGGAGATATGGAACCACAAGAGTCTGTCTGCATACATCGACTACTATAACGAGGACAGGCTGCACTGGTCGCTTGACATCGACAACTACGAGACGCCGCTGCGGGCATTCTCCGACAGGGAGGCCACAGAAGCGATCAGGAAAAACAACCCAAGATGGATGGAGGAGGACATTGGTGATGGTGCGACATAATTTTCATATAATACAGGCTCCTGCCTGCCTCCGAAAAGCTAACAAGCATCATCTGCAAGACCCCGGCAGGCAAGCTGGAGGAGGTGCTGATCCCAAAAAAGACGCTCCTGATTGACGGCACCCTGACTCCGGTAGACAGGCCCGGGGACAGGACCGCAAGAAAGACCAGATATTCGGGAAGAAAAAAGCGGCACATGTTCAACACGATAATTACCTCGAACCTGGACGGCCTCATACTGCACTGCGGCAAGACTGTGGACGGAAGCGTCAACGACAAGGGCGTGATGAACGCAGGGGGCGGCCCGGACTTTGGAAGGCACACCGGATCAATGAGGAATGCAAAAAACGCAGACGATCCGGAAGAGGCGTTTGTGATTTACAGCGACCTGGGATTTGAGGGCATTCAAAAGATGCTTCCGGGCGCCATACACAGGCAGCCCCCAAAGAAGCCCAGGGACGGGGATCTTACTGCAACGCAAAAGAGGCGCCGCAAGCAGATAAGCAGGGTCCGCGTCAGGGTGGAGCACCACATAGGACGGCTCAAAAGATATGGCATTCTTACCATGCCGTTTGGCGGAACTGCCAAGGATCTCAATTATTTCATGCAGATAATCACGGGTCTTGAGAACCTCAAGACTATGCTGAAAAGGAAAAAATACTATGGCCAGCTGCTGCAGCAGCTGCATCTGCTACCAGACACATGACATACGGCGGCACGGACCGCCATTCTTTCTGACTTGTCAACGGGGCACATTGCCGTGCTGCATGGTTGCGCACGTTCTTTTGGCGCAACTGACTTTTACGTGCGTCATGACACGAGATGCATGCGGTAATTTGATCCGATCAGCGCATTTGCGTTTGGAAAAGCCTACGGAATTTTTAATCACGGTCGATTACGCATAAAGTCTATTATTCAAATTGTGGATTCCTGTTGGATTTTTGGAGGTTTTGAACATGTTACCGGGGTTGTTGCCTAATTCATCAGAATTTCTGAAAATCATACGATGTTATCCGGACTAGGCGTGCAAAAATGGCGGATATTCAGAAAAATGTGCGGGTTGAGTCCGGCAGGTGGAATTAGGCGACAACCTCCATGTTACCGTATAGTACGGTACCCTTATATCATATTTGATCATACATATGGCATGCAAGATACAGCATTCCTTCAGAGTAGCCTACACAAAATCCTCCGCACAGAAGGTCAGCTGCTATGTCTGTGGGAGTGATTGGTGGATGGATTTTCAATTACTGCCAAATCATTGCGAAATGACACTGCAATGCTTTGTCACATTCAATATGAGTGAGGGCAAGTCATCATGAACCCGCAGGACGATTCAAAAAACTTGAGTGAGATTGTGATGGACAACTCCTTTCTGATTGCAATAGTCGCAGCAGGAGCAGTCATTCTGTCAGCTGGGTTGGATCCGTTTCACTCAGAGATGCTGCAGGCCCTGGGAGGTGCCTTTATTATCGCCGGTTCCGTAGGAATATACATGATGCTGGCAACACGCCGGGTAGTAAGGAGCCTTCACAAGCGGTTTGACGCATTAGATGACACCCTGAAAACCCATACCGAAATCCTCAAGGAGATGGCCTCATCTCAGAAGGAGATGACCTCATCTCAGAATCAAAATCATGGTGAGCTGATGGGTGTCATGACAAGGGTAATCTCTTCCTTGGAAAAAATAGAGAAAAAACTCTGATGTGTGTGGAAAACATCCTGACACTGCCAATACAGGAGGTTGAAAACCATGATACGTAGCAACGGGGGGTCACATCCCGTGCTGGCTAGGCATAGAAATCATAATTACACATACCCAGTAGACGGAAATGTAACCCCACAAAGACCACCTCGACCCTACGGCGGCAGTGGTGGGCCGGCAAACCCGTATTCTGCAAGATTCCTTCTAGCAGCCATGAGAAGCGCGCATGAAACTGGTAGTCGAGACACGCGCGCTGGCCGTAGCATTCAGGGAGGCAGGTTGCGCGAGATTTGCCACAAAGCTTGAGAACGCCTCAGAATGCCTGTACACGTTCGTGCTGTATCCGGGCATGGAGCCCACCAACAACATGGCCGAGCGCATGCTGAGGCCGTCCGTAATTGCGCGCAAGATATTCCAGGGACTCCGTACCATGGAGGGCATGGAGATGTTCACCGTGCTGATGACATGCACGATGAACTGGCGCGCCCAAGGGTTGCAACGTGAGTGAAATGGTCGCCAAGACCCTGTTGACGATTTCCCATTACATTATGGTGCCATACGTTGGTTGCAACGTGAGTGAAATGGTCGCCAAGACCCTGACTGGAAACGTCGCCTGAGGGGTAAACCCATACTGCGATGATCCGCGCTTAACGTATATAAGAGAAGGTTCAAACTCGGTTTCTGTAGATGGCCTATTCGAAAATATTAAGAAGACTTCGAGAAGAAAAGACCAATTATAAAAAACGCGGCACCATGCTTATGGGCAAACGTGATTTCATTACGGTCACCATTTCAAATGAAAATACCCAAGTCCAAATTCTAAAGCCTGAAATGACTGGCGACAAGGTCATTGCATCGGCCCATTCCAGATATCTGTTGGAAAAAGGATGGAAAGGCTCCAGAAAGAGTGTCCCGGCCGCATATCTGACAGGATACCTGGCTGGAAAGAAGGCGCTTGGCCAAGGAGCAAACAATGCAATCTTGTATGCAGGTACCAGAAAATACACTCAAAGAATGGCAGCTGCCCTAAAGGGAATAATTGATGCCGGCGTCCAAGTACCTGCCAATGAGGAAACCTTTCCTGCCGAAGAGAGAATTAACGGTGAGCATCTTACAGTAAAAAACGATGTCCTAAAAATGAAATCGACAATTGATACTGAGGTCAAATGAAATGAATCAAACAACGCAAACTAGGGGGGATGGAGGACGTCCACGAAGGCCAAGACGAGAACCCGAGGAGGAAGTCTGGGTACCAAAAACAATTTTAGGAAAAAAGGTATCCTCCGGCGAAATATCCACTCTGGAGGAAATCATTGAATCAGGATTACGAATTCAAGAAGCTGGAATCATCAAAAAATTACTTCCGGATTTGAAAAATGAAGTCGTTGACGTTGGCATAATTCAAAAAATGACCTCAAACGGCCAATCAACCAGGTTCAAAGCAATTGTAGCTGCTGGAAATGAAAACGGATATCTTGGCATTGGCCAGGGCAAATCCAAACAAATGAGAATTGCGATTGAAAAAGCAACCAATGCCGCATATCTAAACGTAAACCCTATCAAACTAGGCTGTGGCAGCTGGGAATGCAGGTGTGATCAAAAACATTCTGTCCCGTTCAAGGTCAGAGGAAAAGGCGGAAGCGTCACCATTGAAATCATTCCCGCTCCTCGCGGGCTGGGCCTAGTGGCAGGCGGCAAAATCAAACGATTGTTGGAACTAGCCGGTCTCAAAGACGCGTGGACTACTGCAAAAGGCTCTACTCCTACGATGAATTCCACTTCTAAAGCAATTTTGGACTGTCTTAGGCAGACATTTAGCCAGGGTTGATGAAAATGGCTGATGCATATCTTGTTGTTAGGATTAAAGGACAGGCTGATGTTCCGTATTGGGCAACTTATACGATGTCACTGCTGAAACTAGACAAAAAATACCGTGCAACAATTCTTCCGGCAAAGGATAACACCCTTGGCATGCTCAAAAAGGTACAACATTACGTCTCGTGGATTAAACTGGATGCCTCCCTTGCAAAGGAATTGATTGACAAGAAAGCAAGAAAATCCGGATATCGAAAAGTCACTCCCGAAGATCTAAAGGAACTTGGATTTGCAAATACTGATGAACTGGCAACTGCACTATCTGAAGGCAAGGCAACCTTGTCAAAACTGAAACCTCTAAAACCGTGGTTTGCTTTGGCGCCTCCCAGACTTGGATTTAAGAGAAGCACCAAGAGACTGTATGGGCAAAAAGGAGTCCTGGGGCAAAACAAGGAGCTTGATGCCATCGTCAGGAGGATGATTTAACATGGCAACCAGACTGCGAAAAACAAGGCGGCTCAGAGGCGGACGACACATGGGATGGGGGCAGGTAGGCCAGCATCGTGCAAGCGGTCACAAGGGCGGTCTTGGAATTACCGGCATGATGAAGCACCACTACAGCACTTTGTTAAAGGATGACCCAGATCATTATGGCCATGATTCAACTAAACCACCTCACCCAAACATTACAAAGAAATGGGCCAGCGTCCGTGATCTTGATGACTTGTTCGGTAAGTTCGGTAAAGAAGAAGAAGGAAAGAAGATCATCGACCTGCAAAGTGCGGGATTTGAAAAACTCCTTGGCGGCGGAAAATTAACCAATGCGTATTCGGTCAAAATACCAAAGTTCACATCATCTGCTGAAGAGAAATTAAAGGCCGCCGGGGGAGAGGTGCTGTCTGACAATGGCTGAGGGCACTGTCACTAGCTTCATTAGAAAGGCGGTATTCAGGGCCGAGCCATATCTGCCACAGGTTCCAAAGCCAAAAAAGAAGATTCCCCTGCCGACTCGACTGCTCTGGTGTGGGGTCGCATTGCTTATCTACATGGTCATGGGCCAGACTCCGCTGTTTGGAGCGACCGCGCCAGAGTTTGATTTTCTTGCCTTTGCAAGGGTTATTTTTGCATCACAGCAGGGTACCCTTGTTGAACTGGGAATTGGACCGATAGTTACGGCGGGACTCTTAATGCAATTGCTGAGAGGCTCTGACATTCTCAAATTTGACTTTAAGAAACCTGAAGAGAGAGGCATATTCCAGACTGCGACAAAGATGGTCACTTACATTGTAATTGTGGCCGAGTCCATCGTATATGGCGCAGCTGTCTACGGTCCCGGGCTTTCAGATCCCAACATTCTCTATATAATGATAGGGCAGCTGATGGCGGCTTCTGTCATAATCATGTTCCTAGACGAGCTGATTCAGAAGGGATGGGGAATTGGAAGCGGAATCAGCCTGTTCATTATGGCAGGTGTAGCCCAGCAAATTCTATGGAGCCTGTTTAGCCCGCTGCCTGCAGGTGACGGGGGAACAATCGGCATTCTGCCGTATATTGGCCAGTCGATTATGAACGGCGATGTCTCAAACATCTTCTTCCGTTCAAACCAGCTGCCGAGCATATTTGGCCTCTGTCTGACGGCAGGCGTACTGCTGATTCTGGTATTTACCCAGGGAATGAAAATCGAGATTCCGATTGTATCTACAAAATACAGGGGATTTTCTGCCGTTTATCCAATCAAACTGATGTATGTATCAAACATTCCGGTCATCCTAGCATCCGCACTGACTGCAAACGCGGTGTTCATATTCCAGATGCTGTGGGCCAACATGAACCCCAGAAACAATAACTTCTTCATGAATTTTGTCGCGCAGTTTGATCCTACCAGTCCCTCGACTCCGATAGGCGGCATCATCTACTATATCACTCCTCCTAGGGGCCTTGATGTTGCCGCGTTGGATCCGGGCCGTGCCGTAGGATATGTCTTGTTTATGATAGGAATCGTGGTCGTCTTTGGCAAGCTGTGGGTTGAGCTTGGCGGCTTGTCACCAAACAAGGCAGCCCAGAACCTGCTTGATGCAGACGTGCAGGTTCCTGGATTTAGAAGATCAAACAAGCCCATCGAGTCACTGCTAAACAAGTACATTCCGTCTGTGACAATCATCGGATCCATGATTCTGGGCCTGCTTGCAGGCGTTTCTGACGTATTGGGCGTGTTTGGCTCGGGAATCGGGGTTTTACTCATGGTGGATATTCTCATCAACTATTACACACAGCTAGTCAGGGAACAAGTGGAAGTCGTCATGCCGCGTTTGGGTGCGTTACTTGGCAGAAAATAAAAAGATCATAATGGTGGGGATCCCCGGTGTGGGGAAAACCAGCCTGCTGTCAAAAATCCAAGAGACTGTCAAAAATCACCAGAAGACTGTCAGCGTAACTAGTTTTGGAACCCTGATGTTTGATGTTGCAAAAGAAAACGGCCTATCGGACAGGGACGGTCTTAGAAAACTCCCCGTTTCAGAACAACAGAACTTACAAAAAATTGCCGCCGAAAAGATTGCCGCACAAAATTCAGACATTGTGATTATTGACACTCATGCATTTATCAGTTCCCCGGAAGGATACTATCCCGGACTGCCTGAACATGTTCTGAAAATCATCAGCCCTACAAATTTTGTCTCAGTGTCTGCCAAGCCCGAGGAAATCTATAACCGCAGGATGAAGGATGATACCAGAAACAGAGACAAGATCACCCTTGCCAATATCAAAAAAGAGCTGGACGTCCAATCAGGCATGATCTCTGCCTGTACCGTTTTGACAGGCGCCCCTGTAAAGCATATCCTAAACGGCGAGGGAAAGATTGACGAGGCAGCAGACAAGATAATCAAGGCAATAGGGCTGTAGAGGTGGGCCTTGGCTTGCAACCAAATGAAAATGCTGCAGAAAACGCATGTCATACTAGACTTTATGCGTAATCGACCTGAATGAGATGAATTTGTTCATAATAATCCCAGATCTGAGCCGATTATGCATAAAGTCTAAAGTTGAACTTTTGCGTTGGTGTGATGATGTTGTAATTTTCAGGGGGCGTATGGCGCATCCAGTGTGCCTGCCTGAGAGCGTGGGGGCGGCTTGGCGCCGCTGGAGTGGACGTTCGGCATCCTGGTTGCTTGAGTCATGTTCCGGTGCCTCCTGAGAGTTGATTCGAAATTAGCACGTCTTGATTATTTGTGAACGAATTTGCATAAAGCAGCTCAAAACATCAACAAAACGCAAGATATCTGTGAAATTACTTGGAAAATTCGCACGGCTTCTA
Organism: Candidatus Nitrosopumilus sp.; assembly: GCA_965214775.1. Classification (GTDB taxonomy): domain Archaea; phylum Thermoproteota; class Nitrososphaeria; order Nitrososphaerales; family Nitrosopumilaceae; genus Nitrosopumilus. The sequence continues at coordinate 1,934,332 of OZ243974.1, forward strand.
ATTCCGGATCACATCTCCGGAACGAAGTGCCAACGGCATGATGATTGGCGCGCCGGCATAAGCACCGTCCGGGTCATGTCCTGTTAGGGGGGGGGCGGTTGTCGCCTAATTCCACTTGTTTTACTCAACCTACACGTTTTTCTGAATTTCCGCCCTTTTACACGCCTGATCCACTGGCATCTCAGCGGTTTTCAGGATTTCTGGCGAATTAGGCGACAACCCCGGTGACATGATGATGATGATGGCAGCAAGCGGTGTGCGATATGAGGATTCGTTCCGATCCGGCGCGCAGCTGCAGTCCTGATTCCAAAAAAACATGGCAGATTGTACCAAAATCCAGCTTCCAGAGCCCGATCAGACAGATTCGTGCCTGGAATCAGGAACAGCTTCCAGAGCCCGATCTGTTACATTTTACTGGCATTTGGATCGGGTTGGTGTACATTATGTGTCTGTTTGATCAAAATTTGCTAATTTCGAATCAACTCTCTGGGAGATCGAGGTTCTGTTGAAGGCAGGACACCCTAGGCTCATGGCAATAGAGGAGTACCCTCCGCTTGTGAAACCGGATGACGTTTACTAACCGGGCTTTTTGACGTGCTGCTTTGGATTTTGTGTTGTTTTTGTCTTGTTATTGAGGAATCCGCCCATTACCCGGTTTCTGTTTTTACTTGATTTTTTTTTGGCACATTTCACTTGACTGGAAATTAGGTCCTCACGAAGCTATCTCAAATAGCGATTCCAAACTCGACGCAATCAAAATTAGTCATGCCTGCAGATCCGCATGTATCTGTCTGCGTTACCATGAATCAGGCTACATCTGTGAAGACAGGCTATGCAGTCTTCCCAGAAGTACGCGATTCATGACTGTCCAGATGCCGGCAAGTGAATCTGCAGGCGTCATAACTTGGTTTGCCTCAAATCCGGAGCCGTTTTCCGGGTTACTTCTGGGAAGACTGCTATGGGAGATATCGTTTTATATCGAATCCTCTTTCCACCAGTTTTTCAAATGTTTGAGGCTTGATGCATACAAGTACATTGTTGTTACGTTCAAATAATTCAAGTCCGTCATTGCAGTGTATCTTGTTTGATGGAATCCCAAATTCACTTGGCTGAATTTTTGGAGAAGTATGTTTGCCGATGATTCTTTTAGCAATTTCATATCTGCCTTCGCCTGCAAGTACGATAGAGTCAGTCATATTTTTACCTCCAATATCTAAAGTTGCCTTTCCATTGTCTCCTTTTTCATATATTCGTAAAACCAAATCTTGATAGTCATACCTAGTGATATCATTACACATGTTCATGCCAATTCCCAGATTTTTGTCTTCATGATGGCTTTTGTCTCCAACCAGCCAAACGTTTCCTACGTTGAAATTTCCTATTATGTTTCCAGTGTTAATACTTGCCCACGGATTATTTTGTAAAAACAGTCGAATGAGATAGTCTTCTTCCAACACATTTCTTCCTTCTTCATAAGTAAATTCTAATCCCTCACAATCCCGTTTGTATTCACATGAATTGAGTAACTCATTTGGATACTTTGAATGGTACTCGCATGCCTCAGTTTGTTTAGGGGATGTCGCTTCTTCATCACGCAACTCGGCAAAAATCAGCGTACTTGGTACAAGCAATAATAAAAAAAGAAAAAAAAGAAGATATCTCAAGTCTTTCCTACTATCCCTAACATACTTTATATTTTATCGTATGTGATAAACTTCAGTCTTCCCAGAAGTTCCCAGAAAAACGGCCCCACATTTGACACAATTCAGATTATGATGCCTGCAGATCCGCATGCAGCCGTCTGCACTGCCATGAGTCAGTTACATCTGTGAAGACTGTAAACTTGGAATATCTGCCGCCTTGAGAACAAGTTGGTTGGTCGCAGAAGCCTGAATCAGCAAGACCTATGTGCATTCCATACACAGTGAAATCTCCTCTAATTATTTTTCCAACCGGGGAACCGCTATCACCGGGACATTGATCATATCCAGAGTAGGCATAACCAATTCCCACTGCCGATACTGCACCCACATCATATCCGTAGAGACCTGATTTGCACGCATACTATAGTACCAACATCAAAAAATGGAATATGATTTTGACACGTCGTGCCTATTTCGCCAAAAAAAAATATTCGATTTTCAACTGCACACACTATGCCCAACTCGGGTATTGCTTGTGGAATAACCTGTGATGTCGTAATCCAGCCCATAAAGATGAACGGTAATATCCACGGTTTTGCCGGGATTCAGGTTCGGCAAATTCGGCATCCTCAGTTGTGATTGCCGTCATATACTCCAGTCTAGAACCCCGATTTTGTGGGAATTCCAAGCAGACATTGGATCGTGTTGAGAATCCGAAACGCCGTCGTAATCGGCGCTAGGGGCACCCCAAAAAATGAGCGTGATGGATCCAAATCAGGCTTCACACTGCTCGTACTGCCTGCAAAAACAGGAATAAAATCGGAATTTTAATAAAATAAGCATATGAAGCGTGTGTGGGAAAAATGGATTTCAACGCTATCTTCTTGTTTATCGAGTCAATCCACCTCCAGCTTGACTTCTTTGGGGGTGAAAGCGGCGCATTGGGAAGCGACGATCCGATCATCAAGGGATTGATCCTCTCCATGTTTGCAGTCGCCGGATTCGGAATTCTCCTAAACGTGTTTAACGCCGCTGTCAGAAAGAAGATGGTCGACCAGGTAAAGCTAAAACGAATAATGAAAGAGACGAGAGCCTACCAAAAGGAAAGGATGGCCGCCATGCGGGCAAAAGACCAGGAAAAAATGAGCGAGCTTGGCAAAAAATCCGCATACATGAACAAGATGTCCATGGAAATGATGCAGATGAACATGCGCCCGATGATGATCACTTTTGTTCCTTTGATTCTGATCTTCTATTTCGTACTGCCACAGCTGTTCTCTTATACCGTTGCAATTTCGCCAATCCCGCTAAATGTCATCCCTGGAGATCTCTTCCAGCTTACATGTACTGCCGAGCAGGCAGCCGATCCAGAACATGTCTGCGAAACCGAAAACGCCTTGTTTTTGTGGGCATGGTATTTCCTTTCATCAATTGCATTTAGTGGCATTATTATGAAGCTGACAAAAACCTCCATGGATCTCAGTTGACCAAGTCAATCGTAATTTCCGGGCCTCCTGCGGTTGGAAAAACGACTGTGGCAAAGGGACTGGCCGAAGAATTTCAACTGCAATATCTTAGTGGCGGCGACGTCCTAAAGGAGATGGCCAAAGAACAGGGGTTTGATTCTGACGGAGATAATTGGTGGGACACTCCTGGCGGAATGAAGTTTCTGAGCCAGAGGGAGGAAAATTCGGAATTTGATAGAAATTTGGATAACCGGCTGACTGAACTTTTTAACAAGGGAGGCATGGTTATTACCAGTTACACGCTGCCCTGGCTGATCTCTGGCGGAATCAAGATCTGGTTGGAGGGCTCCCATGCAAGCAGTACAAAACGGATGCAGTCCAGGGACAACATGAGCTCTGCTGACGCATATGAAATTACAAAAAAGCGTTTTGACAAAAACAAGGTGTTGTACAAAAAACTGTACAACTATGATTTTGGCGACGATACGTCCGTTTTTGACGTCATCATCAACACCGACAGTCTTACTGCACGACAGGTCATTGACGTGGCAAAAGAAACTGTGAGAAAACTGCTATGACACTAAAACAACTGGAAAACCTGATCGAAATTGATCAGGACATTACCGATGATGCCTTTGGAACATACTATGATCAACGCACTGTAGAGCAGCTGCTAAACTATGGAATCATAATTTTGGACAAGCCGTCAGGCCCTACCAGTCATGAAGCCGTAGCATGGACCAAGCGAATTCTAAAACTGCCAAAAATCGGCCATAGCGGGACTCTGGATCCTCAGGTCTCCGGGGTTCTTCCCCTGGGTCTGGGCGAGGCCACAAAAGCCCTGGGCGTCTTGCTCTTGGGCCCCAAAGAATATCATGCACTAGGCAGGATCCATTCCCTTCCATCAAAAGAGAGGCTGTCTGAAACAATTGCGATGTTCCGGGGAGAAATCTTTCAAAAACCCCCGCAGCGCTCTGCCGTTGCAAGACAAACCAGGACCAGATCCATCTATGAGCTTGAAGTCCTGGAACAAAAAGAGCGACTGCTGCTTACCCGTATTCTGTGTGAGGCCGGAACATACATCAGAAAACTGTACTATGACATTGGTGAAGTCCTGGGTCCTGGCGCAACCATGATTGAACTGCGAAGAACTCGGGTTGACCAATTTAGGGAAACTGACGGTCTTGTTACCTTGCACCAGCTAGCCGATGCCTTTGCCTTTTGGGAGGAAAAGAATGACGACAGTAAATTGCTGAAAATGATAAAGCCAGTCGAACTTGCGCTAAGCGAGATAAAGTCCGTTGTCATTCGCGACTCCGCAGTGGATGCAATGTGCCATGGTGCCCAGCTGGCAATTCCCGGAATCTTGAAAGTATCTGCCAACCTGAAAAAAGGGGATCTTGTTGGCATCTATACCCAAAAGGGAGAAGCCGTCGCACTGGCCGAATCCACAATGTCTGAAAGCGAGATTCGCGATGCGGTCAAGGGATATGCCTTTGAAACCAAGAGAATCATCATGGCTCCAAACACCTATCCTAAAAAATGGAGGACAAAGCCAACTCCGCCAAGGGACTGACTTTTTTTGAGGTTTTGAAGGATTGTTTTCCAAAAGTCTTGTAATCTTTGTTGCAATCGGCATTCTAGCCGGCCTGGGATACGGGGCATACCTGATTGATTTTAAGACAACCAGCCAGCTTGTTTATGTTGAAGGGCCGTCCATCTCGATAGTCACTGAAAAATCCGATTTTAAACTTGGAGAGCAAATCAATATCAGAATTGTAAATTCCGGAACCGTCCCAGTTATATCCTATGATGTGTCTTATGGCCTGAGGGTTACGGGGCTGTCTGGAATTCTGATGTATTCTGCTCCTGCCGGCGAGATAGAATCAACACTGGATCCCGGCGATGAAGTTGGGTTTTCATGGGATCAAACAAAAACTGACGGTGATGCTGCATTGGAGGGCCTTTACAAAATCTCGGCAAGAGTCTTTGATGGGCAGGGCAACGCTGTTGAAAAATCTACCACTATAACAATCTGGAAGTGAACCCCAAACAAGCTCCAAACAGCACAATATATATCGAAATCCTTCCGAATAATTTTGTCGTGAGACAGTGCCGGGGTCGCCTAGCCTGGTAGGGCGCGCGCCTGGAAATCATTTACCATAAAGCGCGTTCTCGCAAGGGAACGGGAGTTCGAATCTCCCTCCCGGCGCCTTGTATGTTGTGACGCGCAGGCACAGTGAGCAAGATTCTCTCCCCTTGGAGTCGCTTGAGATTAGCAAAACCTGGTGATGCACGAACAAATTCGCATACGTCAAATCGGCTACAGCTCCTACAAGTGACACGCCGTCTGCCTGTAAAACCGCTTGGCAAACTTGCGGAAAAATCCGCGCGCTTGCATCTTCCAATTCCGGATCCCCTCTCTTGAACTCAACCCAACGTCGCATTGGTGTGAAGGAAAAAGCAGGAGGAGCCGATTGGCACAACTCAAAAAGACGAGTGGAGCTTGCATGGATGAGAATCCGAGCCATTTTTGTTTAAAAACAAATCATGTCACTCCTCATCCTCCTTGAGTTTGGCCGCATCCCCAAAGGAAACCCTGAGTGGCCCATGCCTACCAATTCTCCTTGCAGCCTCGCCTTTTTGCGTTATGGAATATCTTACGTTTTTGCCCGTTCCTGTCTTTTCTATAAGATTCCACGAGTACAGAGACTTTATGCCTTTTGTTATGGTGCCTCTGTTTCTCTTGGTTTTTGCAATCAACTCCTTTGGATCGGATGACTTTTTGCTCAGATGGTTGAGGATCTTCATCTCAATCCCTGTCGGCTCTCTGATCTTGGTTGATTCGAACTTTTCCAAGTCATTCAGTATCACCTGCATGCCATTTCTTGCCCGCGTCCTTTGTATTGCGCGATAAGAATGCTCAAGCATAAGGTACAGGTTGGGAACATACATGTTGACAATTGCCTCTATGACCTCGTCTGGAAATATGCTCTGTGCGATTTTCATTGCACGTGACTCGTTTGGTTCTACGTTTGATATTCCAAGCAACAGCCTGGCATAGAGAATTCTTTTGAATTGATCAACTGTTGTGGGCCCTTCAATTTTTTGAGCCTGAGAGAGTCTTCCCAACGATTCTATTGTCTTTTTTTCGATTGACTGGCCATATGTGTGAGACAAGGAAATAATCGAGCGCTTGCCCTGAAACCACCCCTGATTTCCATCAAAAAATTCTGACAGCATTGTGTCGTTTGGAACTTTGTCAAGCTCATCCATCACAAAAACAGGATGAATGTCTGACTCTGTCAGCTTATCAACAATGAAATCGACTGCAATTTTTGGTTCAATGTTTTTGTCTATCAGCAGACTGCTCTCTCCATCTTCTCCTATCCCCAATTTATTCAGCAGTGTCGCTAATGCTTTTCTGGCTGCATGTGAGCCGACTGCAACCGGTGGAAAGACTAGTCCCAACGCAGAGACGGCCGATGCTGCAATCCAAGGAACATGGGAGCCAACGGCTGATTTTACCTTGCCATGTTTGCTCTCCAAAGAGCCCGCAGATATTAATCCGGACAAGACTGCACGATAGAATTTATCGGCAAGCTCAGACTGGTTTGAAACGCTGTTTGCCCCAACAACTTCGACAATTACAGGCAGGAACTTTCTGCCGGGACTTCGCAAGCCGTGCCACAGGACAGCCTGCATCATCGTTGTCTTGCCAATTCCCCTTACGCCGTATATCGACACGCTTCTGCCGTGCTCAAAGACCTGCGTTGCAAGCTCCTTTGGAGTCTCATCGATGTCCTGGTACAGCAATCCAAAAAGTTCGTCATCATATCTGAGAAGCCAGGATGTAACATGTTGTTGGGCAGCTAGCAGACTGTTCATTTTTTATGCCTCCATTGACCCGTCCAGATTTAAGGTGCTGATCGGCGTTGTCCGGAATTTTTCCAGAAATCTACCGATAAGCTTATAGATCATAAGCGCAGGATGCGACAACCTTATGGATCATAGGATCGACGTCCCCGTATCAATGAAATCAAAGACCAACAAGAAGGAATCCAAGAAGGAATCCAAGAAGGAATCCAAGAAGGAATCCAGCAAGGCCAGCAAGAAAAAAAAGTCAGAGTACACGAGACCTCCGGAATACTATGCCGAGTACGAGGAAAAAAGGAGAGAGGACAGCAAGAGGTGCGGCATCGGAATCAAAAAGATCCGCAAGATCCTCCTGTCCCTCCTCCATAACACAGAGCAAGAGGATGAAATTCCCTATCTTCTGTGCGTACTCGACATGGAGTACCGCGGAAACTCGTATCGCAGGCACGTCGAATACATGGAGTCGAATCCTGGTTCAACTAACATGTACGGGCTCAAAAAGGTTCCGGCCAAGTCGACACTGCATGATGCAGCCGTAAGGATAGCTGCCTGGGACAAGTCGGTGCTAAGATCGGTACTCTCAGAACAGGCAGGCGCAGACGCCAAGGGAACGCTGCTTGGCGACTCTAGCGGTTTCTCCATAATGAGATACCACACATGGGAGGACGCAAAGAAGGGCGTCATATCCAGGCAGATGTTTGCCAAGCTGCACATACTGTTGGCCCCGCACGGCAAGATTGCCGCCTGCGAGGTGACGCCGGGCGAATTCCATGATTCCCCGGTGTTCCGTGACGAGCTGCTGCCGCAGGTTCCCAACGGCACAGGACACGTGATCCTGGATGCCGCATACGACTCGTATGAGAACTGCAGGGTCATAGCCGACGGAGGCAGAACCCCAGTGATATGTCCGCGTACAGGATATACGGTTCACGGGTTCAACGCCCGCTCCAAGATGCTAAGATGGCACAAAAAGGACCCCGAGGGATTCGAGAAGACGTACCACCAGCGCAGCCTCGTTGAGTCGGCCTTCTCGTCGATAAAGGCAAGGTTTGACTCCACGGTGCGCGCCATGTCGCTTCCGATGCAGTCGCTCAGGCTTACCCTCAAGGTATTCTGCTACAATCTGGTCAGCTAGGATCCATAATGCCGGTACGGTGGAATCGTCCGGCTAGCGGATGCTATGCAGTATGACGTCAAAACACGGGCCATAACTGCACAATGCGGGCCGGAGTGCGGATTCGTCTCTATGTTTGCAGTCATTGCGCCATGATTTTGTACAAATCTCCCCGGAAATCACGTCCTAAAATCACGATTCCGGACAACGCCGTGCTGATCAAATAATATTTATATATCAACACCTCTATTTGTAGGTGTTAATATTTAAGTTTGATATAATGAGGGAACTGGGAAGTTTACGGTAGATGATTCTCTCTGGGAAATGTAGGTAGATCTAATAAATAAAAAATAGTTACAAGGTTCTGTGTAATCTGCGTTTGGTATTTTGCCGTGCTCACTGTCGTTTGGCAGGATTTTATGAATGGGACTGTTAAGTCAGTAGGGATCCGGGAGCGGGCCAGAGACAGCGCGCCGCATCGGTGCCGGGAGGCGCAGAACCTGCCAGGATCCGGGACGTGCAGGATCAGCCACGGGCAGGCACGCCGCCCATCTCGGCGTAAAGCCCCTCGTTTCTGGCGCCGGCATGCCAGTGCATCATGCCCAGCGCCCACAGCGCCCCGGCGGATACGGCAAACCACGATCCTGCAGGCTCGTAGGGGATAGAGTACAGGACGGCAAGCGGGATGACGATTATGACTACGAGCATCTCGGCCGAGACGTGGACGGGGACCGCAGCAGAATAGCCGTACCTGCAGAGAAACGCAAAGAGCGGCGAGGCCTCCATTGCAGATACGGCCCGGGCGTCTCCAAAGAGCATGGTGCTCTTGACGTCCCGGAACATCCCGACGCTGTACACCATGCATCCCGGGATCAGGACGGCGGCAAGGAGGTCGTCGGGTATCGTCGTCGACGCGGCAAGGGACGCGCAGAAGAGGGACGCCAGGACTGAAAAATAAAGCGGCCGGCCAAAAAATCCGGGTCGGCTCATTTGGGGGTCTCTCGTATCATGGGAGACATTGGTTTCCGGAAGCCCCTGCGCTCGGAGGGGGGCTGGCTCCAGGACGGTACGTGCGCGCCGCGATGTACGCTCAGCATCATTATGCCTATGACGATGGCAGCTATGATCACGAGGCGCACTGCCCACATCAGTATGTCAAAGAGCTCCCGTATGCCGTCGCCTATGTCGTCGCCGAGCGCGGCTGGGGCGTTGAACAGACAGTCCTCTGCGGAGAGGTCTGCGCCTCCGGCGGGATCAGAACAGTCGACACCGGTAACGGTAACTATCAGCGTCGGGGCAAGAAAGACAATGACGTAGTTAATTCATAAAAAAACGAACAATTTTGACAACTGCTTTTGATCCAAACATTAAGATCAGGCAAACCATCGCACATGCATGGGAAAACAGGCAGAATTTGTGGCATCAAGGGACAAATTCCTGGGCAAGCAAAGCACTCACGTCTTCGCAAGGCGTACTAGACCCGACAGTATGGAATACGACAGTTGTTGTTGCTGCAGTAGTTAATTCGTGCATGGGGGGTTTGACATACTGCCACACAAGACCCGACAGTATGGAATACGACAGTTGTTGTTGCTGCTGCTGCAGTAGTCAGCCCATCAAATATCGGAACATCTTTACCGGTAGGATCTCTCCACTGGCAAACATCTTCCGCACGGACTGCTCCATCTCATCAAGCGTATCAAACATCTTGGCAGACAGCCTCCGCTTTATCTCCCTCCACTGTATCTCTACAGGATTGAGCTCCGGCGCGTACGGCGGCAGGTACTCCAGTATTATCTCGCCCTTGTACTTTTCCAGCATCTCCCTTACGCCGACAGACTTGTGGTATGACGCATTATCCAGGAATATCAACACCTTTCCGTACTTTTCGTGCACCTTTTCCAAAAAGTCGCAAAAGCTGTCGGTGTTGGTCTTGTCATAGAACATATAGTAGAATATGTTAACTGCCAGCACGCCGAACATGTACCGGCGCTGCCGTGACAGCGATACGGGCGCCGTGACGCTCATGCCGCGCCTGAGCCACCCGTGTTTGGGGCTGTTTGAGGTCTTTTGTATGGATGACTCGTCTTCTGCCAGTACCGTATACCCTTGCGCCTCCTTTTCCCGTATCAGCTCCTGGGATGCCTCCTTGAACTCGTTCTGCTTTTGTTTTGAGACGGCCTTTGGGTTCTTTGGCCTCGGCTTCCTCCATGAGAACCCAAGCTCGCGTGCCAGCAGCCGCGTGCCGCTCTTGCTGTATTCTATGCCGAACTTCTTTTTGATGTGCCGTCTCATCAGGCCCGAGTCCCACAGGCTGCTCTCAAAACCGCACTCCTCGGATCCTGACTTGAGATCCGCCGCAAGCTGTTTCAGCTGCGACTCACTCAGCTTGTGCTTGCGTCCCCTGCCTGGCCGCTCGTGCCTTGCACGTATTCCCTCGTCCTGTGCGCGGATGAGCCACTTGGATATGGTGGAATGTGCCCGGTCGAGGTTCTTTGCTATCTGTTCCACACCAAGGTCGTCCTTGCGCTGCATGTATGCAAGCAGCCTGTCGCGCTTTCTCTTGTCTGTCTCCTTTTTGTACGCCTCGTGCAGGTAGGAGCGTGACGTATTTGGCAGGAATTTGCTTCCTGATGCTACGAATTCCTTTCTCTGTCTGTCCATGCATATGCGTATTCCTTGCCTGATCTTAATGTTTGGATCAAAAATAGTTGTCAAAATTGTTCTTTTTTTTATATGTTGACTACGGCGGCGATTATCGCGCTCATGATCATGCCCTGGTACTTGCCTATCGACTCGGAGTCCTCTTTGCGTTTCTCAAGCATACTGGGCAAATAACAGACAGTATTTAATCCCCAAATCGGGTTGCGGGGCGCACTTTTAACGTAATGCGCGCTTTGAACGCATGACGTTTGCGCTTGACATAGTCAATGTCGTGGCACATGCCGACTGCGGCAGGAGGATAGACATAGACAAACTCATAGTCCACGGCGGCGCCGTGAAGGATCTTGACACGGAGGCGGCAAAGTACTGCTTTGAGGATCCGTCCTGCGACGACGGGACACGGCAGACCACGGTCAGCGTGTTTGCTACGGGGAGGCTGCTGTGCGTGGGGGCCAACAGCATAGAGCGGGCGCGAGGCCACACGAGGAAGGTCCTTGAGATCATAGGGTCGCCGGATACCGAGGTAAAGGTGCACATGATAGTCCTCAACGGGACCATCGAGGGCGACGTCGACGTGCTGTCAAAGATGGGCAGGCTTGAGCGCCACTGGAACGTCAGGTTCGAGTCAAACTTTCTCAGCGGCGTGATACTCGTCCAGGGCGGCGGCATATACATGGACATATTCCCGCACTCAGAGCCGGTGCGGCTGGGGCTGCGGGGTCCGGACATGGAGACAATCCATGACGCGGTCGGCAAGCTGGAGTCGGCGCTGTTCGGCGTGGATGACGCGGTGCCGGCCTCGGGGGCGCCGGGAATCAGGGCGGACGGGATCCGGACACGTCACGGACAGGACCGGACTTAAAAGGAAACGGACCGTTTTAAAGCGGATATGAGCTGGTCAGAACGGCAGTCAGAGCGGTGGCATGATGTCTGCGACGAGTTAGGAATACTTGTGATCATGATGGGCATGTTCATAATGTTCGCCTTGCTGATTATCATCGTGATCCTCGCTGGTGCCGTCTTCATAGTGGCATTCGGCCACATTGAGCTGCCAGAGGACAACTCCATGGTGCTGAATTCGTTATGGGTGTCGCTTGCGTCGGCCGTGTGTCTGGGAGTCGGAGCGGCAGTCATTGGCGTAGGCAGACTGGCGGCATGGATTTCCAGGCGGAGGGGATCCGGACACGTCACGGACAGAACCGGGCTTAAGGAATTAAACCACTGGGATGCGGACATGAGCTGGTCAGAACGGCAGTCAGAGCGGTGGCATGATACCTGGTGCGAGACCGGAATGGCGTTGATCATCATAGGCGCGCTTTCACTGTCCATCCCGCTGGCTGTCTTAGCGATCCTCCTTGGCGCCCTCTATCTGACTCTGTTCTTTGTGCCTGTGCTTGCCGGGATCGCGCTAATGTTTGCAGGCATGGCCGGCATCGAAGCGGGAGACATGGCGGCACGGGGTTCCGGAAGGAAGAGGCGGCCGGCAGAGACAGGCCACGAAAGGAATCGGACCGTTGGGACGCGGACATGAGCGAGCCAGGACGGCAGTCCGGGCGGTGGCATGACACCTGGCGCAAGACCGGAGATATTGTGATCATCATAGGCATATTTTCGGTGTCCGTCCCGCTGGCCTGTTGCGTGATCCTCCTTGGTTTAATCCCGCTGGCAGTATCCGGTCTCATTGAGCTGACAGAGGAGAATGCATCCCCGCTGGTGGATTTGACCGAATGGTCTACGTTGGTGGTGTTATCGTGCATGGGAGGCGGCGCGGCCATTGCTGGCATAGGCAGGCTGGCGGCATGGACTTCCGGTCGGATCGGGAACCCGCAAGGCAGGTCAGGACGCGCTGGAACGGAGTCGGCGGGTCGGACATGACTGGGCGTTCGGAGCTTCCGGCATTCCTGATCGGAATGCATGACTGTGTGGAGGGCATGGGCAGGCTACAAAAGTACGCGTTTCTTTCTGCAATGCAGATAAAGGAGCTGCGCAGTGTCGGGTTCTACGATGACTGGAAGGCGAGCAACTTCGGACCGTTCAGTGCAGGGCTGGCAGGCGACATCAGGGAGGCGCTGGGCAGAAGCCAGATAACAAGGCACACGATCACAAACAGCTACGGCTTCAGGGTGGACAGGTTCGCAGTAACCGGGCATGGCAGGAAAATCTTTGAGCGGTTAAGGCACGAGCACGCAGGCCTGTACAACAAAATCGTAGCAATCACTGGAAGATACCAGGAGTACTCCCTGGCGCGGCTGCTGCAGGATGTCTACTACCGGTACCCGCAGTATGCAAGTGCAGGCACGACAAAGGCCGGCAGGGGGATTTACGAGTCGGACTCGTATCTCAACACGGAACACGACGGATCCGGCCTCTAATCACGGGGGATCAACGGCCATGTTTTTGAACTGGTTTATGCGATGCGGTTTTCATATAAACACGCAAATTGGCGGCGCGTGTCGGGTTGAGTTACAATGTGGAACAGAATGGAGATCACGGATCATGACGCGGTTAAATGGTTAGATGAATTGTGATGGTGGATGTCTCGTAAGCACTCAAAAGCCGCCTGGGGATTGGCAGTGGCTGGATTTGCAGTCCTGACTCTTGGCATCATTCAGTTCTTAGACTTGTTTGAACTTGGAGGAGAAGACATTGGTACGGTCTTAATGACGTATGGAGGAGTGGTCATCGGCATAAGTTCTACCGCATTGATTACATCAAAACCATCCAATCTACAAAATCCGACGACTTGCGATTGCATGAAGTCTCCCACCTTTAACCTGTCAGGAAAGAACTCACATGTGACAGTGATTTTCATGTCCAGATAGTGATGACATAGCCTGGTCCGTTCTGATCATTCCGCGCTTAAATTCTACGGTGTGTCATTGTTGTACATGTCCCTTCAGAGAAAGGCGCGGTGCGACAGGTGCGGCAAAGACATGAGACATAGCATGCTTGCATTCTGTTATAATCCGGGATGCGGCGACGACATGGACAATCCTGTCAGGTGCCGCAACAGAAAATCTCATCAGAATATCTGTGAGGATTGCGTGCTGGAGGATGTGCAAAAGACGCGGCCTGCGGCAGCTGCCCGCGACCTGCAGGATTCCAAACCTTCGGATGCCGGAAATGCGAGGTATGCAGCATATGGACAGGGAGACGGCCGGCTGATGGATGAAATAACAGGCACCGCTGCAGGCATTGCCATATTTACTGTCCTAGGCATCATCACGGGAATAATCCTGGCCGCTATTTCAGCTTCCGGTTTATCTCGTTGAGTATATCGCGCATCTCCTTGAGGGTGTCCGATATGTCATCTAGCTTGTCCAGCTTCTTGTCCTGCCTTTCGAATGCGGCCATGATTTTTTTCATGTCCTTCTTGCTTAGAATCAAGGCAATCAGGAAAATGATGGTTGGTATAAAAACCGCCAATGGGACACCAATGGTCATTTTGCGGAAATTTTTTTGGACAACACCAGAGTGGCGGTACCCGTCCAGCAGGATGGACAGCAGCACGAGATCAAGGACTTCTGATCTGACTATCTAGCATTCACCATTGCAATTCATACAATCATAAGCGCACAGCCATGATCAGCTAAGTGAAATGTAAATGAGGTTTGTTGTTTTGCCTTGCTGTTGAGGCGCCGCGCCTTATACCTGGTTTCTGTTTTGCTCGATTTCTTGGCACATTTCACTTGGCAGGTGAATCCCACTTCCTCCACAATGCTGCGTGTATGACTCCACACGCCGTGTGATTTTCGCCTTAAATACATACCATAATGTTTTACTCAATGAACTTGAGTAACTACAAGACAAGACGGAAAAGGACGCTGGCAGTGTCGGCAGTATTGGGGATGGTCATCGGGCTAGGAATTACGGCCGCAGTCGGCGCCGGCGTATACTATACGTACCAGGAGCAGGCTGACTTGTTCTCCACATCAGCGCAGATCGAGGTTAGAAACCTGAACGCCATAAGATCCGGCGATACGCTGACCATAACTGCAAACGTGAAGAATGTCGGATCGACTGCGCTTACTGACGTGTATCTGGCCAATATAGGAGCAGGTGGTGAATTTTCAATCACAACAGACAACCCAAACGATAACATAGAAATCAGATCTGGGACTCATACAGCTTTTACTGAGGTGAACACATCTTATGACGGCGGGGGTGATTTGTGTGATGGGCCCCTTGCAGGTGCGGATTGTGATCCTGCAGATGAAGGAACTCTCGAAGTTTCAGGTGTGTCATATAGTTCGCCAGATGGAGGCGCATCACTTGACGGCGGGGGAACAAACGCCATTAGGCTGACGGTTACCATGGATGGACTCACTCCACCCGACAATAACATATCAAACACGGTGACAATCTCTGACAGACTCACATTACAGCTGGGATTCACATCAGGTGACGACGAATTCCTCTCAGACGTCTACAATACCCGAGTCCGTCCGGGTTAACCACATTTTTTACCTTGCTCCACATAGTCGCAATCATCATCGTCTCCATTGCTTTACTTGACAGGATCATTCCACGGAGCCGATGTGATGCCGGCCCAGGGGGGTTTCACTGGTGAACCGCAATACGGAGATTGGCAGGATATCCGAATACCTCGATGCCGACGAGGACGTGCTGTACGCGGCAAGGCAGCGCAGGTTCGTCCCAGGGGGCTCGCCGGTGACGCCCAACGCCATATTTGCCACCAATAAAAAGCTGATAATCCGCTCGCCGCTGATGCTCGGCCTGCGAGAGCACGTCGAATACTTTCACTACCATGATATCGTAACCATAAACTACGAGCACGGCTGCTTCTCTTCCGCGCTTGTCCTGACCGCGCCCGGGATGGGAACCACTGCGCGCCCGGCAAAGGGCTCCGGTCAGCCGAGAACCGAAAGCGGTACCATAGGAGGGATGCCAAAGGCCGACGTCATAAAAATAGCAAGCATAATCCGGGAGAGAACGGCAGGGAGGAGGCAGAAAAGATGAGCCGGGAAGTCACAAGATCCCCGTCAAAAATGTGGTACATCGCCCACGTCTTCTTCTGGGTGGTAACAGGAATCATCTGCTATATCGTCTGGAAGGACGACAACCGGCAGATGGCAAAAAAGCACCTCATCGTATCCCTCTGGATGCCGGCAGCAGTATGGATTGCAATCTCGCTTGTATCGCTTGCCATAATACCAGACGTGGAGACTGATCCACACATGTGGCTCCTGGCGTTGGGGAATAGGGGGGCATCGCATTGAATCTTCACGACCTGGCAATGGCGGGAATGATGGTATCCGTAACGGTGGCGATCATGTTTAACGTGCTGGTGATGTTTGATCCGATCCCGATAATCGGATTCCTAACCGCCGTGCTGGTAACCGTAGTACTCGTAACTGGCACAGTCGCCTGGTTTGTGCTTTCGTTTTTAGACGGCAGAAAAAAACGCACATGGCCGCCAGGCAGCACAAAGCAGGGGACACACCAGTGCCTGAAGGGGGGCAAAAGTCCAGCCCTGACCCGGGCCAGGAAAGGCACACGGATGCCGAGGGCGCCAAACACGGTGGGATCGGTCTTCAATGAGCCGTACGGCCGGCCATGACATAGGCGGTCACAGAGGTGTGGTGCGGCGAGCCGAGCGTACGCGATGATAAAAACGCAAAAAGAATAGCGCCGGGTGACACACCCGGCATGATTTGCACTACCTGTGCCTCAGCGTCCTGGAGCACCCGGGACACTTTACAGGCCTTTTGACGACGGGCTGCCACGAGTGGCCGCACAGCCTCCTTGGAAGTTTTCTTACGGCGGCCTTTCTCCTTGCTGTCATGATTCCGAATATACGCTTCGATTCAAGGGGATGCAGGATGCGGCTACTTCCTCTCCGGAAGGCGCTCCTTGAGGATCTTCAGTATCTTCTGGAGTGTGTCTGACATATCGTCAAGCTTCTCAAGCTTTGCGTCTATGTTGTCAAACCGCTCCATTATCTTGCGCGTGTCATCCTTGGTCAGAAACATGTTGATTATCAAGAAGAGACTTGCTAATAAGCCGGCGCAGAGCAGCGCGTATGCGGAGGCCGTGTGCGGATGCTCCCAGATTCCTGGTATCATCGCAAAGATTACAAGCGCTACAATGATCATGACTACCTTGCCTATCATCACATACACTTATGCGGCCCTCCAGATAGCCTCGCACTTGTCCCGGATCCAACGTGCCATCATGATATACGGCACGGGGATCCGAATTAACCATTGTGATCGGCGCGCCCTGGTCAAGCCGCGCAGTCAGGGAGGCCGGATCGCCGGCAGAAACCCGAATCCCCCGCCTTAAAAGCGGGCCGGCAATTTGTCTGCATGCAGAGGGCCAAATATTCAGAGACAAGGATGGTCTGGTTTGCAATCACGCCGCTGATAAACCAGCCGATCTTCACGTTCCCGATGGTAGGCTACATCTCCGCGTACCAGGCCATCATCATATTCTTCGTAGGGCTGCCGGCGATGTTCATCACCATGCACGTGACCGGCGAGCTGTCCCACGGGATACTTCCGTTTCTCGGAATAGTGGGATTCACGATGCTCCGGCCGCCACTGATATCATACGAGGGCAGGCTGCTTGCCAGGCTGAAGTTCATGATGCTGGGGGGATCTTCGGGCGGCAGGAGCGTGAAAAAAAATCCAAAGAAAAACATGGGCAGGTACCTCGGGGTTCCGTCGGCAGAAAAGGAGGGACCGGAGGAGCCTGCGCCGGCGCCTGTCCGGGCAGTCGATGAGCCCATGACGGTCCGAGTCGGCGGGGAGCGCATGATGCAGATAGAGATAACCCTCAGAAAGCCAGACGGCGGGCTATTTGCAGGCAGGAAGGTAATCATACTGCTCGATGATGCCCCGATACTGACAAGCGTCTCCTCCCCGTCGGGACAGGTAAGAATATACCTGGAAAACGACGAGTGCCACGGCAGCAGGACGCTATCTGTATCGGATACTGCCCCCGACGGCTCTGCCGTCCGGACCCTTCTGACAAAGGAGATAAGGTTCGTTGGCCAGTAGCAGGACTGCACAGCTGCTGGCGCTGGCACTCGGACTGACGGTACTGGCATTCCCCCTGGCGTACGGGGATGAGGAAGAGGACATGGTACGCCGGGTGCTTGCGATGCATGACAGGTGGGATCCGCAGGCAGAGCCAGGGGACAGGTACGTCTACCTGGTCTGCCAAAAGGCGGCAACATGCTACAATCTGGATCTTGTCGCCCTGGACGCATCTGGGGATACGGCAACATGGAACGCCACGGTAACTGACGTGCTGGGACACTACAAGTACGACGGTGACGGGACGGCATACAGGGGATTCGTGCCGGCAGGAGAGGTAGATGACGACATGTTCATGATATCATTCGAGGACACGTCAGATGTCCGCGAGCCGTTCCAGATAATGCACGACGGCAGGCTTCACTCCATACGGGAGACTCCGGGATTCCACACGAGTGCGGACATGCGCTCGATACAGGACACGCTGCTGTTCGTGGGCGGAAACGTGAGGATTGGCGACGGCGAGCGACTCCAGCACCGGCCCATACTTGAGACGGGGGAGGTCTGGACGCGCCAGGGATACCCCCGGATGATGGTAGACGGCACCAGCTCCTCGTATACCTTTGATGGAATGACGCACACGGGCAAGTTCTGGAGGCTCTCATACCATTCGGACGCAAAGACCGCCGACATCCTGCTCATGCCGGAGCTCGTCTTTCCAGTATCGGTCACCATAACGGCAGACTATGACGAGATCAGAGACGATCCGGCGATAAGTCACGGGTTCTGGCTGCGGATGATCCAGGGCCCGGGAATCGGCGAGGACGCGGGAGGACCGGCAGCAGAGAACCTGCAAAAGCCAGAAGCGCCAGATGCCGTCGTGACGGGACAGGACGACACGCCACCTGCAGCAGGGACTCCGGGAGGGGGGACTTTCACTGATCCGGCAGACCATGCCATCATTGACGAGATTACCGGCATTCCGGAAATGATAGCAGACCTCATATCCGATCTGATTGCGCCTCCGGGCGGGCAGGACGGGACCGGTGGTGATGCGGTGAAAGAGGGCGTGGCGCCGACAAGGCAGCAACCGTCAGAGGCGTTCAGGACCGACAGGGAATTGTACGATCACGGTGACACCGTAACGTTATACGGAACAACAGACTCGCAGTCGCCGATACAGGTTACAGCATACTCCGCAGACGGGACCGGCGTGGCATCCTTTGTGGCGGAGCCGGACGGGTCGGGGCGGTGGTCGCTCGGAGTGGGGACGGGGACATGGGACGGAATCCACGGGCAGATTACGGCCACGATGACGCAGGACTCGGACACGCACAGCATTACATTTGCGCTGGGGCCGCAGATAAAACTGTCTGTTGATGGCAGGGCTGTGACAGAGTGGGAGATAGGGGAGAACTATGTCACCGCAGTCATGCTTGCAGGCAGCTCAGAGTCGGCGACGATAGCGTTTCCGCGCGCAGGCCTTGACAGCAGGACAGGCGGCGAGGACGCGGGGTTTGACGTCTTTGTCGACGGCAGGGCCGCAGAATACGTGGATGCCTCAGACGAGACGCACAGGATACTCGTGATATCCGGCCTTCCACGGGCAGAGCACCTGGTGGACATATTCCAGCTGGGGGCAGACGTGGCAGAGTGCGCAGGAGAGGCATCGTGCCTGTCGGGAACGGTGGCCGACGTCATCGACGGCGACACAATAAGGATGCATGACGGGACAAGGATCAGGCTGGCACTGGTGTCGGCGCCGGAGATATTCGAGCCCGGCGGACAGGAGGCAAAGGAGGCGGTACTGGACGTATGCCCGCCGGGAGCCAGGGTCACGGTGGACGAGGACGACGGGCAGACATCCGGCAGCTATGGCAGAACCATAGGGGTCGTATACTGCGAGTCGATAAACCTCAACCGCCACCTGCTCTCGGGCCTTTACGCAAGGATAAGCCCGGAGTTCTGCGGGATAAGCGAGTTCTCCGGCACCGACTGGGCAGTCGCATACGGGTGCTGACGATGGCAAGAAAGTGGTTTGAGCTAAAGCCGTTTCAGACAGACTCGGACTCGGCATCTGTCGAGAACCTGGACCGCATAATCGACCACCTGGACAAGATGCTGCTGGTCATATACAGGGACGCAGAAGGCACGGTCCGGATATATGTCAGGACGGACGACTCGTACTCGGCGGTGCTCACCACTCTTGAGGGAATAGAGGCAGTTGCCACGCAGGACAACCTGGGGCCCGACATGGGCGGGCTGCATTACACAAAGTATGCAATGAAGCGACACTGTGCCAACCCCATATCCCCAAAGACGATGGTCAGCGCCTCCATATACAGGATAATCACAAAGACCTCGGGGCGGGCGTTTCTGGCAGTGTATCTGCGGAGGACGCAGACCCCGATGCAGATAAAGCAGTACATCTCGATGCTTGATGCGGGCCAGAATCCAGAGTCGATGTTTCACGGGGTGCTCACGGGCCCGCACGGTATATTTGGCGGGGAGGCAGGCAAGAAGACCGCCCTCAAGATGCAGAAGATGGCGCTTGCGCGCGAAAAGATCGCGACCAGGAACCTCTTCATGTGCAGAATCATAACCGGCGTCAGCACCAAAAGGGACGAAAAGACGCTGCGCTCGGTGTTTCCTACGGGCGCGCTGGCAGGAAAGAGCATGGGCGAGAAGGGCCTGGAGGCTGCAATATCGGGGAACATCTCCCAGCCGTTCTTCGGGGGGAACCGCTCGGTCATACTCAACGACGAGGAGCTTCACTCGTTTCTGTCAATGCCGTCAAACAGGGACATTGACACCGTGGAGTTTGATCAGGGGCGCATGCCAAGCTCCTCCTCCGGGCTTGTCGAGGGGACGGTGCCCATCCCGGGCGCCGGGGCAGTCGGGGAGCCGCCGGCAGAACCTGCCAGTCATAAGAAAAAGGCGGCAGGAGGGCTGTTCGGATTCCTGAGAAAAAAGGCGGCAGAGGACGTGCCAATACTCCAGGAGTCAAGCGAGATAAGCTGCAAGCTGGTAGGAGGAGGAGAAGGAGAAGCGTCAGGCGACAACATCTCAGAACAGAAAAACTGGGATGGGGATCCTACAGATGAGACCGTTTCCGGAGATGGCAGCCTGCAGGCAGAACAGGATGACTCTTCTGGCAGAGCAGGAACCGTGGATGCACGGCCGGCGGCAAGTCCGGACGCAGACAAAGGGATGCCGTTGAGCGAACCCGAGCCGGCGGCAAGTCCGGACGCAGACAACAGTGACGGGGTGACGTTTGCAGACGGCCTGATGACGGGGGAAGAAGATACACGGAACTCCGATGCAGAGACCAAAGCCGTCATAATCAGGATTTCGGGCCAGGACGCGCACGAGTTTGTCGCAAGCATCATAATGACGGCAAAAAAGTACAGAGTCAGCCTGAGCTGCGACCGGTGAGACGGGCCTCCCCGGCACCGCAAAGGCAGGATCAGATTTAAGGCCTCCCTTTTATTCTGAGGGTTGTTTTTCAGGCATGATAGTGCTCGTTATAGTGGCGATGGTAATCATATTTCTGGCCATAGGGTCTGCCGGAAACTACTTTTTGCACCGCGATGACGTCGCCCAGACAAGGGAGGAGTCTGCCGAGACCATAAACGAACGCATGAGGGAGGACATCACGGCGTCCCTTGACACCGGAGGAAACATCGTCATAGACGACAGGTGGGACGGTGGCAGCGAGATCCAGGGCATAATGATCCGCTGCGACAACGGGACGATGTTCACGGCGCCTGCCGGCCAGGACAATACGAAGGTGATGGAGGAGCTGTCGCTGAAATGCGGATAATACATGCATTACTGGCCGCAGTCCTGATCACCGCATCATCCCCGCCGCTCGTCCACGCCCAGCTGGGAGGAGACGACCAGCTGCCGCTATCGCCGGACGGCGTGTTCTCGCTGCATGTACCGCACGTGATGATCGCCGACTCCCAGTACGAGGGAATGGTGCTTCTTGAGAGCCCGCGCGACTCGGACTATGTGATAAACCTGGCATCAGACAGCAGGAACGTCAGGATTCCGCAGTCCATAACGATACCTGCAGGCCAGAACCACGCCATATTCGGGATAGAGGCTGACGCCCCCTACGACGGGGCCGCACTGGTGCACGGGGTGACATCCGAGTACTCTGCCGTGGCCGATACCAGACTCTACTCGATATCAGAGAGCCCGACGTCGATACTTCTCGTGGCCCCGGGGGTCGGGCCGGCAGTCGGAGCGGCGCAGGGGCCGAACCCAGGCACGCTGCGTACCTCGGCAGAGATTGTACCGATGAAGGTGGTCCTGGCAAACAACTACGGGCTGCCGATCCGGGTAGAGGCAGACACAAGGGTGACGCTTACCTCGTCGGCAGGGGTAGAGTTCTCCTCAAGCTATACGGGCTTCGAGCAGAGCCACGAGATAACGATTCCTGCCGGCGAGTTCATGGCAGACATCAAGGCAAGGGTGTACGGGGACGGCACGGCGTACGCGGTATCCGACTCGCTCCTTCCAGCGGCGCTGCCTGTCAACTATGTCAGGGAGGAGCCCCGGCTCAACCTGCAGGTTGCCCCGGTACCGGCCGCCTCAGGATCGGCTGCGAGGTACTTTGTGTGGATAGAGCTTGCCGGAAGCCTGTACATTCCTACCGAGACAGTGTTCGTGACTCTCACGTCGGGGAGCAATGACCACCTGGTGTTTAATCCGAGCGATTTTAACGCTGCCGGCTCCGGAAGCACGGCGCACGTGGTGATATCTCCGGGGAGGGAGGTGGCAAGCGGACTCGTATACGCAGGCGATCCAACGGAGGAGGACACGCTGGTATCTGTCACTGCCACCTCAGAGTCAATCGAGTCAGCAACAGAGCTTGTGGCAATAGCAGAGTTGGAAGGCGGAGGTACATTCACGCAGTCAAGCCGGCCGGCAGTGGATCATGTGGACGCAATATGCCTCTGGGTCAACCCCCTGAGCCCATCCAGGTCGGGGTGGATAACTGCCGGGCTGTTTTATACGAACAGCACCACGGGGCTGGACTTTCAGTGCTACCAGGAGCACGAGGAGGTGAACGCAGAAGACGAGATAATTCCGGTAAGGCTCATAGATAGCGGGCTTGAGGAGCACGACATAGTGGGCCTCATCGAGCACACGCAGGGAATATCAATTGAAAGAAGGCCGGCAACAGTCCAGGCAAACACGTATCCTGCAACGTCTGCGGACTTTGAGTTCCGTGTCCTTGACTATGGCGCGCAGTCGGCATCAGCCGGCCTCGGGGGGGACGGGGGGGCGGCCCGGTTCACCACGGCACCCCCGTACGGCACGGACAACAGGATAACGCTGTCGGCCATACCCATCATCCAGGGCGCGCACGGCGACATTGCATACGTGTACGTCGAGAACATATCGCTTGCATCGGTATCAGACGGCTCGCTGGCAGACACGGACAGCGTCCTGGTGACCGAGTTTGGCGACTCGATTCTGGATCTGTCGGTAAGCCCGCTGTGGACGGGCAGCACAAGCACGGTCCGGGGAACGTACGTCGGCGACTCTGAGGTGCTGATAACGGCGGTTGGAACCGGCGTGATGTCGGCAGAACCCCTGGCGTACTCTGTGTTCGGCACAAGCCGGACCATAGACGTGTGGATGCCGAACATGGTAAACACCGACTCCGAGTTTCCGGTGTCCATCCACGCCATGAACGACGCGGGTGTTCCCGTGGCCAAGATACCTGCCGGTGCCGTAAGGATATCGACTGCCGACGGGGAGATCTCGATCCGTGATCACGACAGGCAGCACACGATCATCAGGGGGACGATAGGCATGGACGGCGCAGGATACATGAGCGTCATCTCGGATGACGGGCACATAACCGAGTTCGGGTTCTCAAGCTTCTCAAACGCGGCAGATGACGTCAGCGTGGAGTCGCTCTCCCCGGACGTGATACAGCTGGGCAGCGAGATATTCCTGGATCTGCTTACGGGCTCGATGACGAATCCCGACATATCAATACTGTCGGATCTTGACTTTGTGAGGGACGCGGACACCGGCAAGTATGCAGCCAGGCCGGACAGGCCGGGAACGTACACTGCCACCATCCTCGTCGACAAGGACGGGTGGGAGAGGCATGCCACAGATCTGAAATGGGAGGTAGAGCACATGGTAGAGGTGACGTTTCAGACGGTCACCGACGACGGCGTGGGCCTTGATCTTGACATGACCATAGTGTCTGCCAAGGGAGAGGAGACCACGGTGCCGAGCGGCGTTTACGGGAACACGAGGGCAGGCGTCAACACTGTAAGCATACCACTCCAGCACAGCTTCGGAGCAGACCGCACGTACAACCTAAAGGAGATGCGCGCAAACGGGGAGGAAATCCAGACGCTTGGAAGCGGGACGGTGCAGATAACAGAAGATACCGTATTCACGGCAATATACCAGCGCGAGATAGAGGTCAGCTTTGTGCCGTTCATAGACACGGATTCGGATGCGGCCATTGACGCAGAGATAGACGGCAACGGGGTCTACAGGTACGGCGATGCGGTACGGCTGACTGCGCCGCCGGTGCCAGAATGGTTCGGGCTGGTGTGGCACGTTCCCGACAGGTGGGTCACCGACGACATTGACGCAAGAGGCGACGGCGGAAGCATGAGGTTTGAGGCGGTCACCTCGGTATCGGGACATGTAGAGTACTCCAGGAACCACACGGCGCTCATGGCGCTCATAGTGTCGGCCACGACTGTTCCGGTCATTCTGATATGGAAAAAGTCGCCAGAGACGTTCCTTGACATCAGGGACTTTGTCGTAAGGGCGCGCCGGAGCCTTGCTGCAAAAAAGAGGAAGCCAAAGGCAGGGCGACAAGAGAAGAAGGGGGAGAAAAAGGCATCAATACTGTCAAGGATGCCGTTTGGGAGGCGATCAAAGTGACTGTCATGGCAGTAGTAGCAGTAGTGGTGACAGCCGTCCTGCTGTGCGCTGCCGCGTCCCTTGCATTGCCTGCCGCATACGCCTCGTGCCAGAGCATAGAGGAGTGCAAGTATGTCAACCTGTTCGGAGAGCGCAAGGCCGAGCTGTTCCTGCCACAGGAGACCATCATACTGACAGGCGGCACGCATCACATCCTCATAGCAGGAACCGTCCCGGAGGGGGTCTCCGGGGTTCCCGTGACAATCGAGATTGAGGCCCCGGACGGCACCGTCGCGACCTCGGCGGTCCGCGCAACGACAGACGGCGTGTTTCAGCTGCTTCACGGCATCGAGTCCACGCGACACATGGCAGGCATACATGCGGTATACGTCTCGTACATCACAGGCGAGGACATCGAGACAAGTCTAAAGTCGGGCATATTCAACACCGTGCTGCAGGGGAAGGCAGATCACACCGTAATAATACTGGACGGATCAAGCGGGTGCCAGAAGGACGACTCGTGCTATATAGACGGCGACCTGAAGGTGACGGCAGGGCAGACAGTCCAGTGGATAAACGAGAGCGGCCAGGCCCACAAGATACGGGCGGCGGCAGTAGGAACGGCAGGCGGGCCCATATCTGCAGTCGAATCGTCTGATACCGGGGGATTCTTTGACACGGGCATAATACCGCCGGGAGGCGATGCCATACTGGAATTTGACGGAGAAAGCATGCGGGGGATATACTCGTGCATGTTCCATCCGTGGATGGAGGCCACCATAAGCGTCACAAAGCCGGCCGAAAAGGCAGTCTCCATAACCCCCGATACGGTGGTGGACCTCAAGGAGGACGGGCCGTCTGCGACGTCAGTCAGGGGAAGCGTCCTGTTTGAGGGCGGCACCGCATATCATACGTCGGGGGACAGGATCGAGATTGACATAATATACGCCGGATTCTCCACGCGCGGCTCGCAGGTATCGCTGTCCTCTCCGGACGGGTCCGAAATTACCGACAGGTTTGTCGCAAGCGAGGGGAAAAAGTCATCGTGGAGCATGATAACGCAGCCGACATGGGAGCCGGGGAAATACACGCTAAACGTAGATCCCCGGGGCAGCGTTCCCCGGACGCAGCTGACACTCCACATCGGACAGCACGAGTCCATCCGGTGCGAGGGCATACCTGCAGGAAACCTGACTGCCCACGGGCCAAAGAACTCCCCGTGCTATGCGTCCACAGTAGGCAGGGTGGTGGATCATGACACCCTGACCATAGGCGGCAAGAAGGTGACGCTGGAGGCAGTCAGGATAACTGCCGGCAATTCCACCGAAAAAAGGAATGCAATGGATACGATTGCAGGAATCTGCCAGGAGGGCAGCATAGTGGTGGTGGATGCCGGAAACGGCATCATTCCGTCAAGGAACAGCAGGACGGTCACCGGTGCCGTATACTGTGAGGAGAACCCAAGGACTCTCAACGAGCAGATGATGGATGCCGGCATCGCATCACTTGACATGAAGGCGTGCGAGACGACGGAGTTTGCGTGGGGCAGGTGTCCTCCGCCTCCCCTTTCTCCGGAAGAAACTGCAAAAGACCGCAATGCCGCAAATGACGAAAACCCGGGCTCCCTGGACAACTGCATGATAGCGCTTGCCACTCGCGGCACGCCGCTTGCAGAGAGCGTGCAGCTGCTGCGGGAGTACCGGCAGGAGGCCGCATCCACGGTCTACGGGGCGGCCCTGGTGGATGCGGCCCATGCGGCATACTATGTCGTATCCCCGTCGATCACAGAAGCCATAAGGGGAGGATACATCCCAGGCGAGGCGGCATATGCGGCAGTATACGTGCCTGTCCTGGTAGGTGGTGCGCTTGCTGCGCGGTGACCCGAAGAGGCCGGCACCCAATACGCGCCTGTGCATATCTGCAGGATTCATAGCGACGCTGGCACTTGTCACGGCGCTATCTGAGGGCACAGGCGAGGACGTCATGCTTGCCGGATTCCTTGCCGTCTGTGCCGTCGTCCCGCTGCTGATACCTAGAAGAAAGAGGACATACGCGTCCTCTGACGGGACCGTAAGGGCCAGAGCGCCGACATCGTGGTCAGTATGGACCGTATTCATAATCATGGAAAAGCACATGCCCGCACTCAAGCGGCTCCGGCTCCACAACGAGCGCATGCTGGCCCGCATAGTCCCTGCCACCGGCACCACGTTTGACATAGAGCGCGCAGCGACCGTTTCCACCAGGCTCTCGCTGCTGCTGATACTGCCGTCGGCAGTCCTCGGTGCCATGGCCGGCATGCACATCCACTTTGCGTTTTATGGCGCAGCGGCAGTCCCGCTGGTCACGTTCTTTGTCCCCCTTGTCCAGCTGCGCTTTTCTGTTCTTGAGCGCAAGACCCGCATCGAGGAGGAGACGGCGTACTTTCTGTGCTTTGTCAATACAGTCCAGACGGTAGGCATGTCGCTGTACATGGCATTTGACTCGATACGGGGCAAGGGGATATTTCCCGGGATAGAGCGCGACGCGCACGAGATAGTAAAGCGCGTGGAGATGCTCGGCATGACGCAGAACGACTCCCTTGACGTGTACGCAAAGAATCATCCGTCACCGTCCTTTGCGGCGTTCGTATCCGGATACCTCTCCAAGATCGCCTCTGTCGGAGACGTTCCGGCGTATACGGAGTCCAAGGCAAAGTTCTTCTTCAACGAGTATATTGCCTCGTGGGAGCGATACGAGAAGAGCGCCCAGGAGATATTCAGCGCCGTAATCATGATCGCCATACTGCTCCCGATGATGATGGCCTTCAACTCGATTGTCGGGACGGGATCCTCGTCGGGCCTCATGATAATGCTGGGAATCATCGTCTCACCCGTGGTCTCGGTAGTCATGATCTCCATGCTGAACTCGTCGCAGCCTGCAACGGGCAACATGCTGGCGGTCTCGTATCCCTCGATCGCCGCAGGTGCCGGCATAGGGCTCACGCTTGCAGTCGCCGGAGTGAGCATCCCGACGGTCATAGGACTGTCGGCCTTTGTAGGGGCCCTTCTCAACGCCATATTCACGAGGGGCAGGATGATGGAGATAACGAGGATAGACGACATGATGCCCGAGTTCATGCAGGACGTGACCGAGCAGAGCAGGGTAGGCAGCAACGTAAACCAGATAGTGCTGTACCAGTCGGGAAAGGGCCTGTACGCCAGGCAGTTTGAGGAGATACTGGGGCGGCTGGCGGCCGGAATACGGAGCGGGATGAGGATGGAGGAGGCATCAAGGAAGATACGCACAAAGTCCGTCAACCTGAGGTTCATACTGTTCCTGCTGTCGCACGTCCAGTCTACC
Source organism: Candidatus Nitrosopumilus sp. (assembly GCA_965214775.1). Classification (GTDB taxonomy): domain Archaea; phylum Thermoproteota; class Nitrososphaeria; order Nitrososphaerales; family Nitrosopumilaceae; genus Nitrosopumilus. The sequence continues at coordinate 1,962,347 of OZ243974.1, forward strand.
GGAGGCGGATCATCTGAGATATTCCTTGCAATCACGGACTTTATCACAAAAATACAGCAGACCAAGATCAAGATATCAAAGGGGCTGGGGATGCTCACGATTATAGTGTATGCTTCCCCGTTCATCATGTTTGGCATATCGCAGGTCATGATCACCATGTTCTCTGACGCAGGCTCTGCCCCCATCGGCATGACAGTCGACTCTGACATCCCGTCTGCCTTTGGCTCCGTAAGCGACGATGTAAAAAACGGCATACAGCTGATGACTGTCATGACCACGATACCGATGGGGGTGGTTGCCGCAAAGATCTCAAGGTATGAGGTCACCTATTCCCCCACATTAGGTCAAATATTGATGACGATGCCGATCCTTATACCATGATCGCGTATACTAGACATTATGAAAGGTCAACCCTCCACATACTGTGAGATCGAGGCATCTATAGCATCGTCGACGGAGAGGATACAGAGTCTGGAAAAGGGCATCAAGGAACGTGACAACATCATCAAGGAACAGGGCAATGTCATCAAGGAACGTGACACGACCATTGAGAAACTAAACAATATAATCAAGGATCAGGGCAGCAGGCTCCGATACTATGAGAACGAGAACTCGCCCCCGTCGGCAGACTCGCTTGCGTGGAAGGAGCAAAAGGCACAGAGGAAAAAGGAGAGGGCCCGATCCGATGCTGCAGCCGGGAATAACGGCACCAGGAATAACAGGAAAAAGCCCGGCGGCCAAAAGGGCCACAAGGGCGTATCGCGCGTCCACCGGCCCACCCGGGTACAAAGGCACTACTTTCCGGGCGGACAGGCGCCAGAGTGCTGGTGCGGCACCCCCACGAAGATCATGAACAGGTCGCAGACACGCGACATGATTGGATTTGAGATCAAGGCGATTGAGACTCGCCACGAGTCGCAGAGGGCAGTATGCCCAAAATGCGGCACGTATCATATTGCCCCCAACGGCCTGCCCCGATGCGGCAACTACGACACGAGCGTGGTCACAGCCGTCACCAAGCTGCGCAGCGAGGGCGTTCCATACAGCAGGATCCCAGGCATCCTGTCAGATATCACGGGTGTGGACATGTCAAAGTCAACTGCAATCAACAACGTGGGGCGCGTCTGCGAGGCCGCAAAGGCGCCTGCCGAGGCCATCGCAAAGGAGGTAAAGAGCTCAAAGACCGTCTGCATAGACGAGACGGGGATCAACCTGGCAGGCAAGACGGGGTGGGTGTGGACCATACTGTCAGCAGCAGGCATACTCATGATATACAACAATACAAGGAAGGCCCTGGTTCTGGACCAGTACATGAGCGGGTACAAGGGCGTCGTCACATCGGACGGATATCCCGCATACAAGAGGTTCGATCCGGGGGGAAGGCACCAGCGGTGCTGGGCGCACGAGCTGCGATCCCTCCTGTATGGTTCGCAGAAAAAGGACGCCCCGCTGTTTGCAGGGATCCTGTACCGGCAGGGGCAGCAGCTGTTCAGGGACGCCAAGACGTGTCTGGAAGGGTGGGACAAGCTGTCCCCCGAGGATCTCCTAGATCTTGAGGAGAGGACGGGGATAAGGGCCGCCGACGGGCTGATGGGCCGGCACTCGCCGGAGCTGCGCCGGCGGTTTGAGACCAACATGCGCAACGTCCTGTTCGGATACAGGGATACGCAGGACGAATCGTTGAAAGCTCTTGTCAGGCGGATGTACAATGCCCTGCCTGGCCTGTTTGCATTCCTGGAATACGAGGACGTCGAGCCCACCAACAATTCTGCAGAGCGGGCGCTGCGCCCCGTCGTACTGCAGGACAAGATAAGCGGCCAGATCAAGGGCGGCCTGGTCTGGATGGACAGGTACGGATGGCTCAATACATGCACCTCGACGTGGAAGCTGCAGGGCAAGTCCATCATGGTTGAGGTAGCCAAAATAATTCAGGGGTAGGTGACCTCATACATCTCAAGCTTTACTGTAAAAAACACGTTTCCTGTCGCGATAACGTCGCTGCTGTCGGTGGTAGCCCTCAATATCGTGCCCGAGATCGTGTCGATGATGGGGGTGGCATGACGGTGTTCGGGCGGAAAAAAAAGGAGACTGCAAGGCCCGCTCCCAGAAGGACGGCCAAAAAAACGGACTATGTGGGGTTCAGGTACGGCGACCCGGCGCTGGCGCCGACCAGCGTGGATGCGAACGCGGCATTCGGGATATCGGCAGAGGAGCGCGTCCACACAGCAATCTTCGGGCTGCCAGGATGCGGCAAGTCGTCGATACTCAAGCTCCTCATATACCAGAACATCCGGAACGGCCAGGGATTCATGGTGATAGACCCGCACGGGGAGCTGGCGCGCGACGTTATGAGGATGATACCAGAGTCGCGGCACCAGGACGTCATATATGTCAACCCGGCCTCGCTTTACAGGTTCGGCCGGACCGTCCAGATCAACCCGCTTGAGGTAAAGTCGGAGGACGAGCGGTACGTGGTGGTCATGGGGTTTGTCAACATGCTGCAGAACCTCTACAAGGACTCGTGGGGCCCCAGGCTTGAGACTGTCCTGCGAAATGCCGCCAACGCCCTTGTCGAGACCAAGGAACACAACAGGCTGTTCAACATATCCGCGATGATAACGGACGAGGGAAGCCGGGAGGCCATACTGGACGACGTGGCGTCAAAGCCAGTAAGGCACTTTTGGGAGGAGATATTCGCAAAGCAGTACGCCAAGGATGCGGGCTCCTCGGCGTACAACAAGATAGACAAGATACTCTCGACGCCGACGGTGGCAGCCATGCTTGATGCCGCAGAATCAAGCATCTCGATCCAGGACATAATCGAGAACAGGAGGATGCTCATAGTGGATCTCTCAACCGGCGCCTCGGACGACATCTGCCAGTTCCTGGGGTCCATATTTCTCAACATGGTCTACGTGTACGCCAAGAAGAGGATAGACATACACGGGGACTCCGACGACGAAGGCCTCGATCCGTTCTATCTTTACGCCGACGAGGCGCACATGTTCTCAAACACCACGATGTCGGAGATGCTCCGCGCCCTGCGAAAGTTCAACATAAAGATGACCATCGCGACCCAGACGTGCAACGCGTACGACAGGGAGTTCTCCATGGAGATACCCGGCGTCTGCAAGACCATAATCACCGGAAGGTGCGACTATAACACGGCAAACCTGTTCCGCGCAAACATGAGCATGTCAGTAGAGGACATGCAAAAGATTCCGTCGCACTCCTTTGCGCTGGCGTCTGACGAGGGCGGGGTGAGGGCCCACGGGGTCTTCCGCTCAAGGCCGGTCCCGCTTGAGGGAGACGCAGAGTCGGCGGGGCGCGACTGGAAGGAGGTCGCAAAAAAGTCGGCTGCCAGGTGGGGCAGGCAGATAATGATGGAAAAGTACATCCCGCGTGCCGGCATCGGCAAGCTGCTCTTTACTCCGGTCGAGGCCTGCATCGTACACCTGATGCACTTTGACAACCGCGACTGGTACCGCGAAGAGATATTCCAGGCGGCAAAGACCGTGTTTCCGGGCATACTTGAGAGGCACATAGCGGGCGCCCTGGACAAGCTGACGCGGGAGCTGTATGTCAGGATAATGTATCCCAAGAGTGATGACAGCGACCAGCACGACTCCATAAAGAGATACGTCCTGGGCGAGAGGAGCAGCAAGACGTACCTGTCAGAGGCATACGGAGGGAGGCGAGCCGGAGGCGAGGGGCACAACGACGTGCTCTTCAAGATAGCAGATGAGAACAGGCGGCGCCACAGATACTGCATACCGGATCTCGGCCAGGGCGGGGACGAGGCGCCGGACCTTCTGATAATAGAGCCGGGAACGGTAAAAAGCAGGGAGGGATACATGACGTACGATCCGCACAGGTGGAACGAAAAGAACAGGCTTGCCGTCGAGGTGGAGACCGATCCGGGAAAGCACATGGAGCACTCCGTATACAACTATACCAAGAACCATGATCGCGGCTATGACGTGTGGTTTGTCTGCTTTGAGGAGCGCCACAGGGAAAGGCTTGAGGAGGCCATAAGGCAAAAGCATCCCCCCTTTGAGGGGTGCAAGATGGACACCATAAACGCCGGCCGCGTCCTGAAGGGCGCAGACGATCTGCCGGAGACGTTTGAGGAGACATTTACAGACGTCGCAGTCAGAAAGATAGACGAGATACTAAAGACACTTGCAGACGACACGCCACTTGAGAGGCAGCCCACCAAGAGTACGGTTCCACGGGAGGCGCTTGCAGACGCCTCCAAGGGAACAAGGGATCTTGCCGAGGTTTACACAAATACCGTCGGCTCATCAAGGGAGGACGTCAAGTCCTCCGTGCACGTGCCTGCGGCAGATCCCCCGCCGGGCCACATAGAGAACGAGACGCAGTGGGCGATACTTGACGGCATACGGAAGGCAGGTGCCATGGAGCGCGACGCCGATCTCATCCGCGAAAAGTTCGGGATAGGCCGCGCAAGCAGGAACGAGATAAAGGGCGCCATCGAGTACCTGCTGATGAAGAAGATGCTGCGGCAGGTATACTATTCGAGGCAGAAAAAGACAGGCTCCCTTGACGGGAGCGGCGACAGGAAGACAAGCAGACGTGTCGCGATGCTCGTGCCGTTTGAGAGTCATCCGGAGTCCGGGTCAGGCGGTCATCCGGAGCCGGCACCCCCGGCCGATCAGGAATCTGACACAGGACACGATCCTGAACAGGATCCTGATCAGCTCCCCGGCGAAAAGCCGAGTGCTGCCATAACCGACTTTGATGCGTCCGAATACACGGACATTGCTCTTGCGGCGATGCTGGCAGATGAGACGCAAAAGGCAAACCACGCTGCGGCCAAGGCCGAGCTTGACAGACGGGAGGACGTCGAGGACTGACAGTCCGCCGGCCCATGCGGTGCTGGCAGACTGACAGACAAACGGGCGGGATTTCCCCCTTAAAACGTGCCATGGCATTTTTTTCCATGAACCGAAGGAACAAAAAATACGTCGATTTCAAAAAGATCTGCGGGGTGCTCCACGTGTCAGAGGCCAGGCTTGAGAAGCTCCTGGGCCAGTGCATCCGGAGCAAAAGCGACAACATCTCAATATACAACAAGGCCACAGACATGCGGTACTATCTAAAGCCCGTATGTGTGGAGGGAGAGACGTGCATGGTCGAACTCTACGAGGTCCACGGCGGCTCTGAAAACAAGGTGATATTCCGCAACTGGGTGTGCACCAGGAGGCCCAAGAACAGGAAGAGGGAGGCCGCAATATCTGAGATCTTTGGCGTCGTGATCCTTATCGGGATAGCTGGCGTCGGTGCAGTACTGTTCCACTCGATTGCGATCGAGTGGGCAGAGACCGAGGAGAGGTATGACACCGAGCTGGTCGTCTTCAAGCTGGCAAAGCTGTCTGCAGGAGACAGCGTGGCGCTGGCCGAGATATCATTTTTGACGTACGGGGAAGGGGCCGTATCACTGTCATTTGGGGAGGATCTTGAATCAGTGGATCTGCTTGATTCTGACGGGGAGCCGCTGGACGGCGATACAACGCGCGTAGAGGAGCTGAGCTCGGGCAGGCTCGTAACGTTCGAGGGGCTGGTCGACATTCCAGAGGATGCGGGGCGCGGCAGCCACATCCATGCGGCCATCATACTGGATGGCGGGCAGGAGGTACAGCACGTGGTGAGGATCAGTGGCTAGGAGTGCAAGCCAGGCCACCGGCGAGCTGCTGTCTGCCATTGCAGTCATAGGCGTCACCGCTGTGGCAGCCGCAATACTGTTTGTTACGTTTGCAGAGCAAAACCAGGAGGGAACCGAGGTGATAGACACCAGGGGCGAGATAGAGCTGGCACGCGCCTCGGAGCTGGTCGACACCTCGCATGTCAGCTGTGCGGGCACGCGCCTCTCGTTTCTGTTACACAACTATTCCAGGGATTATGCGATGAGTACCGACGGGTTCAGGGCATACATTCTTGACAGCGGCGGCGAGCTTGCGTTCCGCCTGTCAGAAGGCGGCGACGACTATATCGAGATAATGACTCCAAGCGTTACCGGCGGCGCGTGGCACCACGTCGTGCTGACAAACGACGGCAGCGGAACCCGCGAGGGCATGAAGGTCTACCTTGACGGCGAGCCTGCCGAGTCTGTTCCCGGCGGCGGAGCCGGCGCCGTCACAGGATCGATCCTCAACAATTTCCCCATAGGTATCGGGGCAAGCAGTACGGGAAAGGATCCGGTATCGGATGCGGCAATCGACGAGCTGATATTGTCCAGGCACCTGCTGACCCCCGGGCAGGTGGAGGCCTATTATTTGAGCGGGACATATCCGTACACGGCCATCATTCATCTTCCATTTGAGGATGATCTGGTTTCAAACGACGTATCCAACCACGGAACACTCGTAAGCGGAACCGAGGAGTACACCGACTCCACCAGGGAACCTGGCCTGGGACGTGCGCTGGTTCTTAACGGCACACATGTCACGGTACCCGAGGTCAACCTGGACTATGACGCCAATGAGATATTCACGATATCGTTCTGGATAAAAAAGACGGCGCCTGACGACGTAGACGTGTCCATACTCTCAAAGTCAGACCAGTACTGGAACTCGGGGCTGAACGTGTGGATGTGGTCCGGCTCCGGAGGCAAGCTCAAGGACGGCGACCTTGGCAGCATCGAGTGGCTTGCACTCGACATGGCCACGGCCGCCGACGAGATACCTCCGGCGACCACGATAGTAGTGAGATATGACGGATACGTCTGCGGTGACATGCTGATCCTGCAGACGCCGTCAGGGGAGATAGTCCGGGTGAGAACCGCATGAGGGCCGTGCCGGCAGCGCTGTTTCTACTGCTGCTGGCATCTGCCCTCCCGCTGCTGGCATCCTTTCTTGCCGAAGACGCCTTTGCCCACCCGTACGGAAGATGCAGGCCGTGGATAACGGGATCCTTGCACTATGACGTCAGGGACGCCGACGGGAACCCGAGAAGCAACCCCAACGACACGCTGTATCCCGGCGATGCCGTAAGGTATGAGTTTAGCTATGGATGGAGCGGCAACTGCTACCGCGAAAGGACGTATCCGGTGACTGACAGCGGCGCCATAAGCGTATACGGATCGCACGGCTCCCACGGGTCGCGCGGCGGCAACGCGGAGGCGCTCATAGCCAGGACCAACGACTGCCACGGAGGGGGAAGCCGCGGTGCCGCAGGATACGGGGGCGATGACTCGTGGGACCGCGACAGCGCAAAGACCGGCTGCGGCGACATCAAATACAAGATCTCAGGCAAGGAAAAGCACCGGCACCGGTGCGGCGATGGCTACTGCACGTTCTACATCACGCGCTGGGCACACGACACGCTGCATCCTGCCACGGTTGCCCCCGTAGTCGAGGTCCAGATGTACGAGCACATCATAAGGGATCCCTACGGATACATGGCAGCAAACGGAGACCATACAAACTATGTATGGGATCCCATAGCAATTGAGCATGCGGCCGACTTTACGTACAAGAACCAGAGGGAGGGGACGATAACCTTTGACTATTCACGGGCGTTCTCCCCGCTCGTCGAGGAGGGGGGATACGAGTGCGACCGGAGGTGCGTCCGATCCCTGGCGGTGGCGGCAGGCTCGCCGCTTGATGCCACAGGAATAGGATTCCTTCCGTACCAGCATGCGTCAGAGAACGGGGGAGGGATGTACGCGTATGCGTCGCCGGGGCTTGACGTGATGGGCAACAGGGAGATACGGTATGACGTCCGCGTCCTCAACGAGGGGCGCCTGATAAACACGCACCACAACCAGACAGTCCAGCTGATAGTCAGCTATGATCCGGTGTTTGACAAATATGAGTATCCGGTGCTGGCAGACGGGCGCAAGTACGCGTATGATGACAGGCAGGGACTCGTGATGCTGTACTCGGGCTCCGTCGGCAGCGGCCCGGACGACGACGGGCTGCTTCACGGGGACAGGCGGAGCAGGATAAACGCGTTTTACCCCAACACCACCATGCACTCCCTCTTTGACGGCATCCCAGACGTAGCCATTGATCCCGATCTTCTTGAGTGGGATTCCATAGATCACGTGAGAGGGACGGATCCCGACGGGTGGCTCAGCCTGGATGCAGGACACGCGATGTTCGAGGACGAGGGGTATGGCATACTGAGGTTCTCCCAGGAGATCTCTGGCATCGTGCACCGGGACTCTAACAACCTCAACTTCCGCCACAATGCAACCACACACAACGTGATAGCGTCTGACAGGTGGGCAGGCCATGATTCTTATGCCAACTTCAACTATACCTACCAGTACCCGCACACGCCGTTTGCGGCATGGTACAACGTCACGGCCTTTGACGCGTCGGGGGCAGCCGACGACGGCGTGACGCCCATAACGGTATCTGCCACCGTCGCAAACCTGACGCACGCAGGCTCCGTGCCGCAGCACATACCGGCAGGACAGGGCAGGGTCACCGTAATGCTGGATGCGTACGTCCATGACAAGGCGCTTCACGACACCGGCGATGAGGCCTTTGCTGCTGCCGTACTTGACGAGACGTACGACATGGAGAACGGCGCAGGCGGCACCGGCGACGTATCGATGTGGCTAAAAAAGACGGGACTGTCATTGGATGAGAACTACATCCCTGGAAACGACATACTCGGACAGCCGCGGTACCTCTTGCTGGGGCTCGAGTCGGAGATGGACACCGTCATAGAGATACCCGGCAGGGAGATCAGCCGCATACTTCACACGGAGTTTGACGTCGATTACGTCGAGGAGATGACCGTGTCCGAGATTCCGCTGTCCATGTCGCGTTCTGTCAGCGACGGTCTCCGGACGCAGCTGGTCTCCGTGTCTGTCCCGGAATGGTTCGGGTACATAAGCTCCATCGAGATGAACGGGGAGAGCGTCGACTTTGGGACCGACTGCGTCTACGAGTGCGTCTTTACTGACATCGATGGCGGAAACGTCACGGTATACAACGTCTGGGGCGGGACTGCCGTGGGGACGCTCAACGCCTCGGACATTCTGGTGCATGCCACCCCAGAGGTCGTCTTTGAGGAAAGCCACGATCTCATCTGGTATGTCGTGGCCGTAGGCATCATGGGGTTTGTGGCGTATTCTGCCCTGAGGCATTTCTGGAAGAGGACGCTTGTATCTTCGTCGCAGTGACCGCATGGCAGGCCGCGCCTAGGGGCCTGACTCCCTTCCGGCTTAATATGGAAACGCATTCCATTAGGTATCAGCGGGGTGGGGAAGCCAGGCCAATCCCGGCGGGTTCATTGCCCGCAGACCGGCAGTTCAAATCTGTCCCCCGCTATCATAGGTGCCAGCTTCCTACACCTTCCAGCGGGAACCGGCTCCCGCTGACTTGTAAGTCCCAAAATCCAGCTATGCCTTTAAATTATAAGACTCGTGGGCTCATCAGTGAGAACTAGGCTAATTGCTTGCGAGCATGCAAGCACGACAATACTTGACGGGGAGACGGTCTGCAGGAAATGCGGCGTAGTCCTCGGCGAGCAGCGCGAGCAGGTGCCTGCCGGCGAGCGTGAGGCTGCCGGGGCAAAGTCTACTACAAACATCTATGAGAGGCATGTCACAGGCAGCCGGGACATAATTCCGGATACCGACCAGATGAAGTCCCTCCGGCGCTATTCGCACACGAACATCTATGACAATGACAGCAGGAAAAAGCTCAGGAACATATCTCGGTTTTCAAACGCATGCGACTCGCTGGGGATCGATGACACCGCTGCAGAGTACGCCGTAAGGCTGTTCCACGCGGCCCTCAAGCAGAGGGGCGGCGACAGGCGGACAGCCGACGTGGCTGCCTGGTCTATCTACAAGAGCTGCAAGAACCACGGCATCCCGATCGACGGCAACGTCATAGCCGACAACGTAAGGCGGCAGTTCGGGCGGATGCGGATAGGCGACATTATGAGCATCGCGTATGACATGATGGACATCCCCGTCAAGGACAACCCCGACGGCGTCATGAAGTACCACTTTCGGCTGGTCCTCAAGAGGCTGACAAAAAAGCTCCCCCGCATGGACGACAGGCAGTACTCAAGAAGGCAGGCAGATGCCTGGAACCTGTACAATACGCTATTTCTGTCCGGCTCCTACGACAAGAGGGCAAAGAACGCAGTATGCAAGGCCTTTGGAATAAGGAGGAACACATGAAGGCCTCAGAGGAAAGGGTGATGACAAGCCGCATCGAGGAGCCCATATACCAGGCAACCGTCATCATATCATCAAACGTCAGGCTTCTTGCAAAGGCCATCGCAGAAAAGGGAGTCCCTCCTACCAGGCCGATCCTCGCAAAGCTTGACGGCAGGTACTATCCTGTCGGAAACATAGAGACCGTCATGGCTGCCATGGAGGCCGGGCTGAAGAGCATTGCATGTTCTGTCATACCCGTAAAGTCAAAGACGGACATGATAAACCTGCACCTGCTGCATACGCGCTCTAGCACCTACAACCCGGTAAGGTTCACCAGGATGATAAACGAGGCCATAAGTGAGAACGTCGAGATTGACATCGGAAACCTGCCAAACTCGTTTCGGAGGAGGATCAGTCTTGTCCCCGACGTCGAAAAGCGGCTTGACGACTTTGTGGCGGACATGGGCAGGAAGATGATCGAGGTCCCGTCCATGCTGCACATAGTGGCCCCCCTCTCCCGCCTTGAGCCCGAGGATCAAAAGGCGGCGCTGAAGATGGTCCTCAACTATACGACGATGCGCAAGCAGGCGTACCCGCCAGACCAGATAACGCTCAACCAGATCTTCGAGCAGTACCGCTACAAGGACTCTGGAGGAAACGGCGATGATGGTGATGACGGTGACGGCGGGCCCGGTGCCTCCGGGGGCGATGACAATGCAGGGGAGCCCGGGGCAAATCCTAGGTCAAAGCCGGCGCAGGATCCTGCCGGTGACGATGACGTCGAGATGGATCTTGCAAAGAAAAGGGGATCTGTCGGCGTCCGGATAAAGCCAAAGTCCGACTCGATAGAGTACCAGTGCAAGTGCAGCAGGAAGATACTCGTGAACCTCAAGAACGGGATGGTCCAGAGGATGGAGGATAATGGGGCAAACATACTTGCCGTAAACGACGATGAGAACACGTCAGTCTGCTACATGCTCCCGGGAGAGCTGGCATCACAGCTGGAGCTTGACGTCTCTGACATCATAAACTGCTACCTCATAGGCGGCAAAAAATCCGAAAAGGCCGCCCTGATCACCAAGAGAAAGATCCCAAAGAAGGTGCAGGCCGAGATCTCAAGGGCGCTGAGGTCCGCCTGAGCTTGCACGCAGCGTGCCTGTCTGGCAGCCGGCCCGGGTGCGCCGAGGCCGGCATTGGGCTTGCGTCGCCTGAGTGCTTTGTCGGCATGTCACACGACTGGTACACCGAGCACATATCAAGGAGCGGCAGCATGTACGGCCTGCTGGACATCATGATGAGCCTGATGCATGCACGCAACGCGGTTCCAAGGGAGGATCTTGCAAAGGCGGCCTGCTCGGCAGGAATCCGCAAGAATGAGATCTCGCGGTGCAAGAGGCGGGGGCTGATAGGCAGCGACGGAGCGCACCTGCACGTCACAGGAAAGGGTTACGGACTCTTTGCTGCGGCCAGGATGGGCATACGGCCGCTGTCGCTTCTGATACTGTGCCATGCCCACGCATATGTCAGGGCCACAGGAATGTACGGCAAGTCAAACGACATGTTCTCAGAGATGTACGGCGTGGTCGTAAAGAACCACGTGTTTTCCAGCAGGTTCTCTGCCCTGGTCAAGCACGGCTGGATAAGGAAACAGGGGAGGCGCGGCGCGTTCTGGGAGTTCCCGCGCGCCGGGGAGCTGGAAGGCTATGCCAGCATACTTGACGGCATACATGCAGCAATGTCGGAGAAAAAGACCATTTTAAGTGACGCGGGGGTTTTCGCGCATGGATGACTATCTTGCAGTCGCCGTGGCAGTCATAATGATGGCGCCTCTTGCGTGGTCGGACGTCCGGAGCCGCACCACGTACAATGACATCACGTTATCCATGACGGGGGTCGCCGCATGCTTTTTCGTCTACGGGTTCCTTACGCGGTATATGCACCAGGATCCCCTGTGGCTGCTACTGACGTTTGCCGGCATCGGCATGGCGGCAGCCATGCTCCTGATGTATTTTATGCGCGTCTGCGGGCTCGGGGACGTGGCGGCTGCCGCCATAATCGCCATGATGATCCCGCAGGTCGGCGGGTTTCCAGCCGCGTTTGCGGCCATATTCTGCTCGTATATTCTGGGGATTGCCTTCACCGTGTCACACAACGTCTGTGCAAACATGTCTGACATGGCGCGCGGCAGAAAGTACTGCCGCTCGATGATATACACGCACATCAAGCGCAGGGGGGAACGGTTCTGCTGCAGGCCTGCCTCCCTGTCAAGGATAGGTTCTGTCGGCCACGACGGCGACCTCCTGGATGCGGATGGCGGCGACCTGTTTGTGGACGAGAAGGTAAAGGGAATGCCCGTTACCAAGAGCGTACCGATGGTCACCATGATGTTTGCGTCCCTGGTCGGCGTCTCACTCCTCTCGCTGTTTGGAGGCATAGGCGGGTATCTTGACTTCCTTAAATAGAACCCGGCATTACACTGTGATGATTCCAATCGGACTTGACATCGGAACAGGATACGTCAAGATTTCCGGAAACGGAAGGAAGAGAAAGTTTCCATCGCTGTATTCGTGCATGTACTCTGACGGGCGCGGCGACATCGAGGACCAAAAGGCGCCGGCAAGAAAGAGGGTGCTCGTAGAGTCAACCGGCATGGATGCGCTTGCCATGGGTTCTGCGCGGAACGGCGTCATGATACGCCCCGTAAAGCACGGCGTCCCGCACAACGATTCGGGCTTTGCCGCACTCGTGAGGGAGGCAGTCCGGTCGATAGGGGTAAGCGACCCCTCGCAGGCAGTCATTGCCGCAGGCGTGACTTATGACGCGCAGGACAAGGTTCCGCAGATAAGCCGCATAATAACCAAGACGCTGTCCCCCGGCGGGCTGCGCATAATCCCGCAGGCCTACGGCACGCTGATGTCATGCAAGACTAGGAGGGGCACCGTCGTGAACATAGGCCACGGCACTACCGAAATAATAGCCATACGCGACGGCATGCACGAGGGCACGTCCATACCCAAGGCCGTAAGCTTTGTCACTGACCAGCTTGACAAGCGCCGGGGCTCCTACGTCGACTACAAGTCGCTCCTGTCGCGCGACGAGGCCATGACCGCGCGGCTGGTAAAGCTGCTGGCAGAGCACATCGCCGACGAGGTCTCAAGGTTCGGCGCCTCGACTGAGGGGATAATACTTGCGGGCGGCGGCTCGCTCCTGCCAGGAATGCGCGAGAACCTGGAGGCCATGCTCGGTGTCACGATCACGGTTCCCGACGATCCCGTATACAGCAATGCTGCAGGCCTTGAGATGATTGCAGCCAAGAGATCCGGCAGGGCCGCCGCTCCGGAGGACAGGGCAGAGACTGCGCCTGCGGCCGCCGGAAACCCGCCCGGGCCTTCTGCCTGACTGCCGTGGTGCATATCTGGCGCACGCAGGCCGCACGCCGATGTCTTAATAGCGGAATGATATCCTGTATTGTATGTCGGCTGTGGTGACTGGTATCGTCGTTGTTCTGGTAGTCGCAGGCATAGCCTGGTTCGGGGTCAATCATGCAGGTGATGATATGACGCCGGAGATGCATGAGGATGCCGGTTATGTGCCGCCCGTCACAATAGCCGTCGATTCACCGCCGACGAGGAATTATGCGGCAGTCGCCGGCGCGGCAAGGCAGGCGGCCGACGCATGGAACTCGGCCAATCCAGGCGGGGTATACTTCAGTGTCGGCGCAGCTGATGACACCGACATAGTGATTGTGCTGACAGACAAGATAGCCGGCGATACCGTGGGTCTGTACCAGTCTGGACGCTGGGGCGAGCCTGCCACCATAACCGTAGAGAGTGGAAGGCCGTGGTGTGACGGCGTGTTCCGCACGTACTCGGAGGGAATGATGGCAGATACGATAGCCCACGAGCTGGGACACCACCTGGGTCTCGGCCATACCGCCGACGAGTCGCACCTGATGTACGGCATGCATGATCCGCCCCCCGTACACGCGCATTCATTTGACGATCTCGGGTACTCCATGCCGCAGCTTGCGGGGCACCAGCAGTTTGGCGCGCTGGTGCCGCTGGCAGCCGAGATGGATGCCGCCGAGTCGGAGATGGCCGTGCTCGACGCCGGCATGGACGATGCCATCGGGCGCATAGATCGTCTTGCGGCAGAGCACGAGAGTCTTGCGGTTGTGTATGACGAGATTGCCGGCCGGTACGCGTCGCTTGCAGGCGACGGCGGCGCACACCTGCAGGCCCAGGCCCTTCATGACAGGCTTGAGGAGATTCTTGTGGAGATACGGGCAGTCGAGGACGGCATGGAGGGGGCCGTGGCAGACTATGACGACATGGAGGCCAGGTACAACGGGGCCGTCGGCAGGTACAACGCCGCTGCCGAAAAGTACAACTGCGCGGCAGGCGGGACGTAGCGAATGGATGCCGGGATTGAACCCATGGAGTGGAGGGAGAGTGGCGGCGGGAGTACGACATGCTGGAGCGCGACTTTGACCGGTTCCTGGACTATTTTGCCAGAAACAAGCAGTGCTGGTGCGACATGGACGGGTGCAAGACGTGCGAGGGGTCTGTGGTGCTGGTGTCGTTAGGAGGTGTTTGAGAATGCTTTATGTGTGAGGACGTAAATGCGAGCTGCCACAGTGCATTGGATCTGAAAGACGCAGACATGACGCAGAAGAGACGTAGAACCGGCACGCGTGATGACAGATATCGTCTGCATCACACACTTTCCACAACGATAACGTTGTGGCCCCATTGAAGCTGACAGTAATGAATTTGAGGCAGAGATGGATATGATCTTTCCACAACGATAACGTTGTGGCCCCATTGAAGCCAGAGTATGAATCCAAAACCAGAAAGAAGGTACCAACTTTCCACAACGATAACGTTGTGGCCCCATTGAAGCGTCGTACATAGTTCCTCATAAGTAGGATCTAAGCGATCTTTCCACAACGATAACGTTGTGGCCCCATTGAAGCATGCGCCGTTACTCTGAGACCCAATTGCGCCGAGGTGCACTTTCCACAACGATAACGTTGTGGCCCCATTGAAGCTCGACATAGCAGGATTATCTTCTTCCTCATTCCCAGATCTTTCCACAACGATAACGTTGTGGCCCCATTGAAGCTCTGGCAGGTGAGGCGACCAAAAAACAATTGGACGCGCTTTCCACAACGATAACGTTGTGGCCCCATTGAAGCCCACGACCTGATGGTCAAGTTTTCCTCAGGAGGATCCTTTCCACAACGATAACGTTGTGGCCCCATTGAAGCTCAGTCCCCACCGCAGATGCTTTCCGAACGCCCATTCTCTTTCCACAACGATAACGTTGTGGCCCCATTGAAGCCTGAGGCAGGCAGACAGACCATAATGCGTGACCTGATTCTTTCCACAACGATAACGTTGTGGCCCCATTGAAGCCAGCATGATTCGCACGTCCTGCTTGCAATATGCAGAAAGCTTTCCACAACGATAACGTTGTGGCCCCATTGAAGCTGTTCTATGCCATGAGGGAGTAGTTACCAATACCCCATCTTTCCGCGACGTTATCGCTGCGGCCCCATTGAAGCGGGCCTCACCGGCGTTTTTATGCTAATCATACATCATACATCATGGGCAGCGATGTTGGTAATGATGATGCATGTAACGGCATATGCGGAAAGCTGGATCGGACAAATGCCCTCCTGCAGGATATTCTGACAGAGCTCAAAAAAATGAATTATCCCCATCCCCCGTAAAGCCTTATCTTGCTGGAATTTCAGTATTACATACCATGGATTGTATCGTGCGCAAAAGTTCCGTCAAAAGACAGCCGTTTCCTGATTTTATTGCAATCATGACCACAAACACAATGAGCCAACTCAGTATTTCAAGTGGCGACTATGTTGTTTTTGAGAATACCCTGATCAACGAATCTGACAGGTCACAACCGCCAAAGACCCTGAAAATAAAAGCTCCCGTGATAAACGGCAGTGATGAAGTGGTAGAAATGGAGGATCTGAAGGATGGTGAGGTGGCCATGGATCAAACGTGCCGGGCAGCCATATCAGTCAAGGAGGGCGATTCAGTCAAGGTCACAATATCCATCACGGCTGTCTTTGCTATAGGCGATCCCAACCCACTCTATTGGATCCCAATCATTGCATTTGGCGTGTGGACTGCATGGAGCATACTGACATCATCCACATACAAGACCGCATCATCCGAACTGTCTTTCTAGTTTTTCGATTCTGAGGGGCCTTGTGCCGTGTGGCAGCTCTGCAAGCCGTATGGGATTGTCCGCAGAGTATTTTTCAGACAGTATCCTTCCGTATTCTTTGCTGTTTCTGGCAGCGCTATGCGCGAATTCAGACGCATCGCATGGTGGTGGTGGTTGCGCCTCCTGCCAGCCTGCATCATCGGCCAGCATGCCGCACAGGGTTTCCAGCATGTCTTTCTGTGACAGCGCCCTGAACCTGCGGCCTGTGGCATGCACCTCTGCAAGGCTGATCACCTGGTTGTCAATACACAGCACCCCCCCAGTCCCGACATATGCATAGACTGGGGAGAACGACTCTCCGTTTTTTAGTGTGAGGCCGGCGTCGATTTCGGCCAGCATGTAGTGGTTGCCGCGTCCCTCACTTGCATCCATCACCTCGATCTGCTTCTCATGCAGCACGTTGACCCACACGTCAACTGTCGTACCTGGGGATCTCGTAATTGTTGCGGGTACTGACCCGTACGAAGCAAAGAACGGGGCATACACTACATCGCAGTCATTCAGGGTTGCCCGTAACACCGGCATCGGGTCAGACTCTGAGAATTTGGATTTTAGCTGGGCAGGACAGGCATTGGAACCATACCCCACCACCATGTATCTGTCCTGTTTTGAGGGGGCCGCAGCAATATCACTGTGGAAGTTCAAAGACTCCTCTATCTTTTTACCGGCTGTTTCGTGTATGGGCACGATGTGGTTCCCGCAAAATACAAACGACGTGTCAGGACGCCTTCCTGGGTATGATTCGGGCACGTGCCTTGGCGCCGGCCCAAATTCTTCCACCGGGGTTTCTCCGTTACCTGACATTATGCTGTGTCATGGTGTCTGCGTATTTAAGATGCGGTGATTTACGGCATGAATGCCCGGCTCCCAGAAAGCTGAGGACCTGATTTTTTGCTTATTACCGGTGGATCCGTAATACGTGTGTTGAGCACGATGATGTATTTCGCGGCACTGGCTGCGCTCTTGGCAATGATGATCCCCCTTCCCTTCTTTATGGCACACGCCGACGGGCTGATGGGCAGGCACTCGCCGGAGCTGCGCCGGCTGTTTGAGACCAAGCTGCGCAACGTCCTGTTCGGATACAGGGATACGCAGAACGAACCGCTGAAAGCTCTTGTCAGGAGGATGTGCAATGCCCTGCCGGGCCTGTTTGCGTTCCTAGAGTACGAGGGCGTCGAGCCCACCAACAATTCCGCAGAGCGGGCGCTGCGCCCCGTCGTACTGCAGGACAAGATAAGCGGCCAGATCAAGGGCGGCCTGGTCTGGATGGGCAGGTACGGATGGCTCAACACATGCACCTCGACATGGAAGCTGCAGGGCAAGTCCATCGTAGTCGAGGTAGCCAAAATAATCTAGGGGGTAGGTGACCTCATACGATCTGAGCGTCGACGGGTTCGAGTGCATCAGGTCGCAGGAGATGTATCCAGTCCTGAAGCGGAGGTTCGACGTAGAGATCGAGGTTCCGGGCGTCTCATTCGCAAGGAGATTCGTCGAGTCGCCCTTCGGCCAGAACTACAATCCCGACAACCCTGCAGACAGGGCGTGGCTGGACAGGATCCTTGAGATGGATGAAAAGCATATGAAGTCACACGGCTTGAAACCCGAGAGCGTCTTCCTGATTCTCAAAGGGATCGGCGGCTGAAAGTACCACGGATCCGGGCAGAGACGGCATGGCCACCAGACTGGCAGGATCATGTGTCGGCCTTTGCAGATATACAGTGAAATCCCCTCTAGTTAGTTTCCAACCGGCGCCGAACTAGCAGGATAGCGTACCGGTAACAGGTCGGGCTCGGGAAGTTCAGGCGTGAGATTTGCCATCTTGGAGGCCCCCTTGGGCAGCACCCACAGCTAGCAGGAAGATCTGGAAAAATCACAACACATAAAGATCCCATGATCTGCCTTCCGGGTATTGGTTGGGGATCCTGACATTACGGACGTGGACTGGAGAATTCCCGACGTGATCCGCCTGTTTGAGCACATGAAGACAAGGATAGAGAGTGTTGAAAAAGACAACGGGCAGCTGCAAAAAGACAACGAGCAGCTGCAAAAAGACAACGGGCAGCTGCAAAAAGACAAAGAACAGCAACAAAAGGAAATCGAGCAGCTGCAAAAAGACAACGAGCAGCTAAGGGCGCTGCTAGGGCGACAGCCGACGACGGCCGGATCCGGGCCGGCGGTGGACTCTGTTCCAAAGGAGGCCCGCAAAGAGCCGAATTCGCGCGGCTATAACGTGCGCAAGTTCCACGACTTTCCGCATCCTGAAAAGGCGGCCCCCAAAAAGAGGCCAGAGACTAAGACAGTCACCCGCACATGCACGGCAGACGCCGAGTTCTGCCCCGACTGCGGCGACAAGCTCTCTGAGGGGTGCGAAAGGTACGCAAGGAAATCCAAGGACCTGATCGACGGCAAGTGGACCGAGACCGAGTGGGACGTCACCAAGCGTTACTGCAAGTCATGCAAGAAAAAGCGCTCCGCCCCCGTGCCCGGCGTGCTGCCCGGCGAGCATTACGGCACGCGCGTCATCGGGATAATCGTGTTTCTTCGCTGCATAGAGTTGATTCGAAATTAGCAAGTTTTGATCAAATGGGCACATAATGTACACCAACCCGATCCAAATGCAGGTAAAATGTACATAATTCATGAAGTTATTTGATAAATTGTCAAAAAACCCCCGGACATTCAGGATGTTTGCCGGCATGACTGCCCCCGAATTTGATTTGTTGTATGCAAAGGTGGCAAAAAAACACCCAAAGATGGACAAAAAGAGGCTGCTTTCTGCCAAAAAAGACCGCAAGCGTGACATCGGTGCAGGACGTCCGACTGCCCTGAACCTAAAGGAGAGTCTTCTGCTGTCCCTGTTCTACTACAGGACGTACGTCACGCAGGACGTGGCATCTGCCATGTTCGGCATTGGACAGGCATCAGTCTCGCGCACAATTGACAGGATTGCGTCGGTTCTCAAAAAGTACATTCGATCCCCGAAAAGATCTATTGGGGCACCAAGAGAATATCCTCAGTAGAGGAGCTAATGGACGTATTACCGAAACTTGTCTGCCTGACAGACGCCTCAGAGCAAAAGATATGCAGGCCCAAGAGAAAGGACATGGAGAAATCGCACTATTCAGGCAAGGCAGGCACGCACACAGTCAAGATCCAGTACACCACCAACATCCACGGACTCATAGTGCACAAGACGCCCCACTCTCCGGGACGCGTAAACGACATCACGATGTACCAGATGAGGCATCCCACGTTCCGGTACGACCAAAGAAAGGAGAAAGAGAAAGAGAAAAAGTGCCCCGGCGGCGGGGATGGTGATGCGCCACAACAACAACCGCAGAGCATAAAGCTGCGGCACTACATGGATCGCGGATACCAGGGAGCACAGTTAGTGGATGCAGGCACGGACGTCATACTCCCTATCAAGAAAAAACCGGGCTGTAAGCTCACCGATGCGGAAAAAGAGTACAACATCACGCACTCAAAGATACGCGTGTACGTGGAGAACGTCATACGCAGGGTCAAAACATACAGGATCATGGGCGACCGGTACCGAAACCCACTCAAAAAGTACGACCTTGCCAACAGTATCGTGTGCGGACTGGTCAACGATAGGGCGTTGGCCAGAATCGCTGCTGCGGCCTGAGTGGCGGCAGCAGGACAACTGCGGACGGGGCGCTCGATTTCTAATTTCGGATCACCTCTCTGAGAAGATCTGCGAGAATCTGCGCGTCGACCTTGTCTGTCTTTTTCTTTGATGTCGCGATGGCCCTGGTCTCAAAGGGGTTTGAGAGGATCACGTCCCTTTTGAGGGTGTCTGAGATGAACCTGAACAGCCCGTACCATACGGAGGAGGACTCCATGACGCACTTTGCGTTCTCCGGAATCCCTGCAAATATCTCTCTTATCTCGTCGTCATTGTTGCTGACTCTTGTGTTGCTGAGCACCTTGCCGCCCTTGTCCATCACCGCGACTTGGATGAACTCCTTGTGCACGTCCAGGCCGACATACTGCTGCTACTTCTGCTTCTGCTGTTGTATGGTCTTTGATTTCACACGCATCCTCTTTTTTGCGGTAATCTGTTTGTTTGCGTTGCCGTTTATTTTGGCACCATCTGAATTTTGTTTTTGAGACACATATGAACACGGGTTAACACCCGGGCCCGTAGTAGTGTCGGTGTGGATCAACCGCTGTATAACCATGCGCCTTGCGCGCTGACATATGAATGCGGTAATTCTGAGCTGCAGTGTTCGTGCACCACGGCGTGCTGATAGATGTGTGCAGCCTCTGATCCACCAAAAAAAGGAAAATGAGAAAAGATGCAATACAGCATAGGAATAGACATTGGAAAGAGAAAATGCGTAGCGTGCATTATGGACGACAACAAGAGGATCCTAGAAGAGACGGCATACGAGAACACCTACAAGGAGGCAGACTTGTTTGCCAAGAAGGCAAAGCTCAATTACGGTGGGAAGAACTGCCAGGCCGTCTGCGAGTCCACGGGCAACATGTGGCTCAAGACCTACGAGGCATTCGAGTCTGCAGGAATACCCATCAAGCTTGCCAACACCCACAGGATGCGGATAATCTCTGACATGGACGTAAAGACTGATCCTATCGACGCAAGAAAGCTTGCAAACGCCCTGAGGGCTGGAATGGTTCCCGAGTGTTACGTGGCACCGCCAGAACTCAGGAGCGTCAGGGAGCTGATGCGCTGCAGGATCCGTCTTGTGCAGGACAGGACGGCCGTGGTCAACCAGATCCACAGCCTCCTGGACAGGCATGACTGGAAGATCAACTCGTCGCACATGTACTCCAACAAGGGACTCAAGCAGCTGTTCGCCCTGAATCTTGGCGATCCAAACGATGATGTGGTTCTCGGCGTGTATGCCAGAAGGGTCAGGCATCTTGCAGAGGAGATTGCAAGCATCGAGACAAGGATAGCGGCGCAGGCCGGCGCCAGCGAGTATGCGAGGATCCTGATGAGCATTCCGGGAATTGACTCGTTTACGGCCATGCTGCCGGTATCTGAGATCGGAGATATTGCCAGATTCAAGACCCCGAACAAACTTGTTGCGTGGTTTGGCATGTGTCCTACAGTCCACCAGTCCGGCGACAGGGAGGAGTACCACGGCAAAATGAGAAAGACATCCAACCGCAGGTGCAACTGGGCAATACTCCAGGCTGCGCGGACGGCTGCCATATACGATGAGAGAATGGGAAGGATCCATGCAAGATCCAAGAAGAGGAACAGTGCAAGGCCCATGGTGGCCAGGACACACGTGGCAGCCAAGATGGTCAGGATCATCTGGTCCATGCTTATGACAAAGACGCCATACTCCGGACACGATCCCAAGACATACAAACTCAAGCTGGCCAGGGCAGAGGCCGCTGCTGCTGCTGCTGCTACTGCTACTGCAGCACCCAAGGTCAGGGAGAAAACAACCAAGTAACGCGCACTCGCATGCAGGGAAAGGATCCCCCTGTACCCAGCGTAAGCTATAAAGCGGCCCATATTAAACTAGGCGTGGATTAGAGAGACATAGTCCGCCACCGCTAAAGGGCCCGGGTGTTTTAACATAGATGGTTACGTGCGGTGTCCACCAGCTCCCTAAATTAACTCCAGAAACCCCTGATTTAACACCCTGCTGAAAACCCCCGAAGATTTACCAGAGTATAAATCTAAATTATCCGATCTACCGACATGTCCCACGAAGAATCATCTACCGTAAACGTCCCAGTTCCTACAGTGAGCAATCCAGGACTATTCCACGGAGATCCTGATCTTCTGTCCGTCAATGTCGCTGTCCTGGTATTGCTTGCAGGTCTGCTCAAAGCTGATTTTTTTGACTCTGACCAAGAACGCCAGGTCCCGGGACTTTTCCCGAATCATCCCAAGGGATTCCCCGTCCAGGCCCAGGATTGACGCGACATTCAGGACGTCAGTCGGGTTGTATCCTCTCTCTTTTCTTAGCGCCTGCAGCCTTCTTGCGACATCCTTTACCAGTCCCTTTGCCACCATCTCCCTGTTTCTTGCAGTCGGGATAAAGACGGTATAACTGTCCCTGTGGGACACTGCATAGCCTTCTTGGGCATCAAGACCGGCTACAAAGTCCCCCGAATCAAGCGAAATCTTTTTGCCGTCCACATAAAAGTCGTATTTTGAGCTTCCTTGCAGCAAGGAGTCCACGATCTCCTCATGGTCGGTTTCCACAAACTTTGCGGCAAGCTGTCCCATGTGCCGCTTTGCCTTTGGCCCGATCTTCTTCCTGTCTAGCTCCAGTACAGATCTTACCGGCAGTCCCAGCCTTTTGAACTCCAGGATTTGCCCCAGTCCCGGATCCTTTTGCGTCGTCTCAAAGACGCGGATCCTCTCGACGTTGAGCTGGGATTGCAGCAGCTCTGAGAGCGGTTCGAGCTTTTGCTTTTGCCCCTTTCTCACGCAGATCAAGGCCTCGTTTAGCGGCCATCTTCGCTTTAGCCTTCCCTTCATTCGGGCAGCCGAGGAGACGGATACTATGTCATTCATGATGTCAAACGACTCCTCGACCTCCTCGTCGACCAGTTCCCGGTCGTAGGCAGGCCAGCTGCCAAGCAGTATGCTGCTCTTTGGTCCTTCAAAGACTGCCTGGTAGAGGTACTCGCTTGTAAACGGGCAGAACGGATGAATCAGGACGTCCAGCGTCCTGAGGACGCTGCTCAAGACGGCATAGATCGCAAGCCTCCTGTCCTTTTTTCCGTCATCCTCGTCCCAGAGTTCCCCCTTGGTAATCGGGACGTAAACCTGGCTCAGACTGTTTATGATATAGTCCTCAAGGGCCTTTGCGGCCTCGTGGAACTTGCAGGACTGGTTTCTGTCCGTGACTCTGCGGATCAGCCCCTGGAGCTTGGACAGCAGCCAGACATCCGGCGGCGAGAGCAGGTTGTTCATCCTTGCCCATTTGATCGTCTTCCTTGATGCGTCAAAACCGTCGTACCGGCTGTTTTGCCCAAAGTAGAGATGCAGGTTAAACAGCGTGCTGACTACCTTGTACGGCCTTGACATCAGCTCGTCAGTGCTGAAGCTGAGCGGCTCGATGGGACTTGCCTTCCACACAAAGTAGAATCTGACCAGGTCTGCAGGGTATCTTTCCAGCAGCTCTGCTCCTTCCAGCACGTTTCCCTTGCTCTTGCTCATCTTCCTGCCCTTTTCGTCCAGGACGTGTCCCTGGAACAGGAATGACCTGTATGGCGGAGTCGGGCCGTCACTTAGGATCACGTTTTCAACGAGCAGCGTGTATGCCCATCCCCTGGTCTGATCGATTCCCTCAGTCAGAAACGGTGCGGGAATCTCGTCACGATACTCCCTGTCACTTAGCGACGAGAACGGCGCCGAGCCGCTGTTGTGCCAGGTATCCAAAACGTACTCTTCCCTCTTTGTGTCCGTGCCGTTGCATTTCTTGCATCTTACCGTGATGTTGTCAATCCACGGCCTGTGCAGCTCAAAGTCATGGCCGTCAGGCAGGTTCTCAGCCGCATCGATGATCTCCTGCCTTGAGAACAGCCAGTTTCTCTCCCCGCACCCCTTGCATGTCCATACGGGAAGCGGGCACCCCCAGATCCTCTCCCTTGATATGCACCACGGATGCCTCTCCCTGACTATTCCAAGGAACCTGTTTTTTGGCTGCTCAAAAAAGTATTCCACGCTTTTGGCCGCGTCGACTGCCTTGTCATCCAGCCTGTCCAGCTTGTAAAACCAGCCCTTTCTTGCAAGCCATACGATCGGATGGCCGGACCTCCAACACAGCGGATACTTGTGCCTGATCGTGCCAATCCTGACCAGGGCGTTTTTTTCCTCCAGGTCCTGGATGATGACCCTGTCTGCGTCCCTTACAAACATGCCCTGGTACCTCTCCCCTGCCTGCGGTGTGAATCTCACCTGATCATCGATCGGGCAGAAGATCTTGACGCCTCTCTTGTTTGCGATCCTGATGTCCTCCTCGCCGTTTGCAGGAGAGAGATGGACCAGTCCGCTGCCCGTGCTTGCATCGACAAACGGCTCTGAGACTGCGACGTGGAAGTTGTCTGCCCTTGCGCATTCGGCCAAGGCGGGAATCTCGTCAAGCAGCGGGTGCACGTATTTTTTTCCCTCAAGCTCGGATCCCTTGACGGTCTTGAGGACGTCCCATCTCTCGATTTTTACCTCTGCCATGAAATCCTCCAGCCTGGTTTTGCCCAGAACCCATGTCTCTGTCCCCACTTTGACGTAGGCATAGTCCTCCTCGGGCTGCAGTCCCACCATTGCGTCAGTCACCAGCGTAAATGGCATCGTGGTCCATACAATCAGGTACGCATCCTCATCGGCCAGCCTTGCCTTGTAGAATAGTGACGGGTCCCTGACTTCCTCGTACCCCTGGTTGACTTCGGCATGGCTGAGGGAGGTCTGGCAGCTAGGACAGTACGCGACGACTGTAAAGTCTTCCTCCAAGATCCCGCTCTCATGCGCCTTTTTGAGGACTTGCCATTCCCGCTCAATGAACTCGTCTCTAAACGTCCAGTATGCCTTGTCGTGGTTAAGCGACATTCCCAGCTTCTCATCGACGTCAACCCAGTCCTTGTTGTATTTCTCGACGACCTTTTTGCATTCGGAGACTATTCTCTTGATTCCAAACTGCCTGACTGCCTCGGTCTTGCCGCCGGTCACCCCCAGCTCCTTTTCAGCCTGCAGTTCCACAGGGAGTCCCTGGGCGTCCCATCCGCCGTTAAACTCAATCTTTTTGCCCTGCAGCGTGCTGAACCTGTACCACAGGTCCTTGATGACTCTGCCCCTCAGGTGTCCTGCGTGCGGAATGCCGTTCATCGTCGGCGGGCCCTCTATGAACCGGATCTTTTCAGGCCTGTCTGATTCAAAGATTTGTCTTTCCAGATCAATTGATTTGAGGTATTCTCTGGCATCGGACTCTATCCTCTTTGCGTCGAATTTCGGGTACAGTTCCATCGGATCTTGGTGTTGCAGCGGCAAATTTAAACTTCTAAAAGACTGCCACAGACGCAGAATCGTAACTGATCGGGCTCTGGAAGCTGTTTCTGATTTTAGGCACAAATTCTGTTGTTTGAACGGCCCTTTTTGGTGGCAAAATTCACACCCGAGCTTCAGAATCACGAACTGTTACTATTTTTTAGGAATCGCCTGATGAAGAGAAGTTGTTGTCAAAACCACGCCTGAGCTTCAAAATCACAAGCTGTTACTGCAAGAGAGTTTTTGGCAAGTTCTTGTTTTTCTACAGGATGATTTCTCCAGTATCTGGCAGGTTCATCTTTCCAAGCCTCAAGGAATTCCGCAGATCAAACAAATCTGAATTGGCTTGCCATTCAAATCACTCAATTATTCTTCAAAATTCAGTGCGAATTTATCTTTTGGCAGTACAGGGGGCTTCTCACCAGATTGTTTTAACTTCTTTATCTTGCCGTGTACCTGTTGATAATTCAACCCAACTGTTTTTTCTATTCTTTCTTGATATTCCTTAAACATATTGAGTATGGAATCTATGTGTTTTTTTACTGACTTCTCTCTGTCAGTTTGTGGAGGCGTAAGGGTTTTTTGTAAATATTTCAGATTTTTGCTAATCTCATGCATGTGCAGTACAAATGATTCTTTTTGTGTAAAATCGTTCATAATAAATCATCCATCATAACAATATATAAATAAAAAAAGGCGGGAATTATGCCCGATGAAGTCCTCTCCAATCTCTATTGCCTGACGTATCAGACCCTGTTAATGGTTCGTATGTGGTTTGAACTGACCAGCTTAGAAAATCTCCGTCATCAACTCCACAATTGCAAGTCTGGATAATGTTTCCAACTTCTTGATTATCGGTCTTCATTGTACATGATAATCCTTTTGTATTGTTTCTAGTGATGAAGTCGATTTCTTCAAAATGGACATTGTTGCAAAATGGCCAAAACCAGCCCACACTTTTAGCATCAGGTACATCCCAATCCCAACTTATGGTGTCTGTACCGGTGTTGATTGTTCCAGTAATTGTTTCTGATGCAGAGAGAATTGTGCTGTTATCACATGCATTGTGATAATCATTTACTGATATTTGTGAACCTGTTGTAATTGCTCTTGTTAAGGCACTAGGGCTTGGAGCGTATTCTGTTTCTTGTTGTGCAAGTTCGGTAGCTCTTACTTCAGCTCTGTCTTGTTTTTCTTCTATTTCGGCTATCTCTGCACGAATAGATTCCTGTATTTCTTCAGATTCTGTTGCTCTAAGATTGTCTTTAAGTTGTTGACGTGTAACTTCAAGTGAATTGTATTTTGCAATAAGCTTGTCTATCTCATCACTGATATTGTATTGTTTCTCTGCTACTGCATAATCCACCATTGAGAATGGCAGAATCATTGCAGCAATCAAGGATGCAAACAGGATTGTTTTTGCTGTTTTTGCAGTCATTGCAACACGGAGACCGCTATGTTATATAACCAACATGGTTCATTTCAGTAGTTCCGATTGTGGCCTGAAAATAAGGCAAATTGACAGATTTTTATGATCACTTGGATCTATAGGGGGAACTTTTAGCAATTTCTCCATGACAAAAAGTGCCAGGGCCGCTCAAAAGCCGTACGGACACAGGGAGCGCAAGATGTTCCAGAACGCCGTCTCGGCAGTAGGCATGAAGTTCTCTGACAGACACAACGCAATATACGATGAAACGGATGCAGCTGCGCTTCTGGCAACGATGTCCAAGGAGCGCATGTGCGCAGAACAGGCCGCAGAGATACTCCGGGACTCTGCAGGCCGCAGCCCCGGCGCCGACTGGCTGCTTGGCAAGCTGGGCCAGGTGGACTATGAGACGATGCACAAGAGGGCCGACAAGATCCTGCGCAGGACCGTCACAGACTCCATCAAAGGTGGCCTGATTGGAAAATCCCCGATCATAGCCATCGACAAGACCAAGATCCCGCGGTACGACCGCAATCCGGACATGACCCACAAGATAAAGTACAGGGGGCCGGGCACCCGCACGGCTGAGGCATACATCACTGCAAGAACAGTAGGACAAAAGCACCAGACGCACCTTGCGTGCCTTCCGGTGACCAGGGACGCGTTTAACCCCGAATTCGTGCGTAAATTGCTGCAAACCATCAAGAGAATGCACATCAGGCCGCAGATGGTCCTGATGGACAAGGAGTTTTACTCAGTTGACGTACTCAACACGATAAATAATGCAGGATTGCGGTTCATGACTCCTGCAGTATGCACCAAGGGAGTTGAGAGGGCCATACAGGAGCACATAGACGGGCACAGGGATGCAGTCAGCAAGTATACCATATCCTCTGGCAGCAGCAAGATAAGATGCAACCTGATAATACTGGAAAGGGAGGATAAAAACAAGAAAAAGTTCCACATCGCCTTTGTCACCAACATGACCAACTGCATGCCGGAGGATTTGTTTGAGCTTCCCGAGGAGTACCGCAAGAGGTGGGGAATAGAGACCGGATACCGGGACGTCAAGAGGGCCATGCCGCGCACCTGCAGTCGGAACGATGCCATAAGACTCATACTGTTCTACCTGTCGCTTGGAATGTCTAACATCTGGATGATCGCAAGATCATGGTGCAAAAAAAAGAAGATCAAGCTCAAGGTGCTGCTTGCCCGGATTATAAGATGGTGTATGAGACCATGGAACAAAAAGCCCCCCGATCCGGGCTAGGGCAGGCCGGGGTCACAATCGGAACTACTGTCATTTGCATTCATTTGCGTTCACTTGTAATACAAAATAAATAGCCCTGATCCCAAAAAATGCAGATTGGCACCAAAACCGCATTCCAGAAAGGACAGCGGCGGCAATACGAAAAACTTTTCCCTGCGTGTTCCAGACGACGTGATGGCAGCCCTGGAGTCCGATGCCGCCCATCGGGGCATCTCTGTTAACTCCATGCTGAACAGCATCCTCAGGAGGTACGCAAGGTTTGACCGGCACGTGCAAAAACTCGGCATGATTACCGTTCCCAAGGAGACAATTCCGGCTCTTTTTTCCGATGACGACGAAGGACGGATCCATGCCTTGGTCGACGGCATTTTCCCGATCTTCCGTCAGGCAGTGATGTTCATCAAGGGCGGGTACGATCTCAAGCGCTGCATCGAAACGCTGGAGGAGTACATGCAGACGACGGGCATGGCCTCCAAGCACACAGTCGAGGGGCCAGTCCACTGCTTTACCATACAGCACGGCATGGGATCTGCCTGGTCGGTGTTCGTAAGGGTCATGCTGGGACGGCTGTTTGCAGAATTCATGCCTGACAAAAAGGTGGATTATGATGTGCATGAGAGCACGGTATCTGTTAGAATTTCATTGGGTGCAGACTGGGACGAACACGATTACTAGCGAATAGACCTTATGCATAATCACCTGGATCGAAAAATCCCGATCGCACGTAGATCATTCTTGCAAATCCATGGTGACGATTGAAAGTTCGCGAACACATACGGGCATGAACTACGCAGGAAGGATGCCTTTTGATGATCAAAGACTTTCAATCGCCACTACGGTTCGATTATATGATGTGCATGGAAGCGGCAGACGCCGCATACCGCATTATTACGAACCCGTTGGACTAGCAGGAATCATAACGCAGTGCGTAGTCCATCCATAAAAAAACGCATGTCATTGACACTGTTTTTGGCCCACGGATCCAAGATCAGGCAAACCACACACACGTGCATGGAAAAACAGGCAGAATTCGCAGTATAGCAACGGTCATAAGTAATTGAGGGCTTTGACCGGCGATCTGTAAATGTACTTGTACATGCAAAGGTGAGTAAATGACACCGTCCTGTAATACTCGGATATGGTGTGCCGCAGCTCGCTGATCCTTCTGTACACTATCCCCCTGAAAACAAAATGCTTGCCCAGGTTCCAGCATTCTTCCACGATATTGAGGTACGGCGATCCCTTCGGGATCATTATCAGTCTGACATAGGGATGGTCGGCCAGATATTTTGCGACATCAGTAGATCTGTGCACACTCCATCTATCGCAAAAGACGGCAACCTTGCCAAACTTGGCGCGCAGCGCCTCCAGACATTCTATAAACTGCACCGACGTAAACGATCCCGTAAACGTCCTGAACAGCTGCCTGCCGTCTTCTGCTATACTTCCAAACACGGCCACCTTTGTGTGGTCTCCAGAGTACGATGCCACGCTTCTGGTGCCGACCGGACCCCATACGTATCTGTCGTATGCGCCCTGCACAAAGAACGACTCATCAGCTGACACTAACGTAAAACCGTCGTTTTTCAGGCACGGAATCCGCACATTTTCAAGATACCGCTGCCACGAGTATACCAAGCTTGGGGTGGCATGGTTGACATGCACGTTTTGCACCTTGCGGCACGACAGGCCGTGCCGGCGCATCAGTCTTCGGACGTGTCCTGTGCTGTATTCTGTCCCGGTGGCATCCCTTATGTCATCGTGCATCACCGTCATGACATCAGTACTTTTGCATGCAGTGGACAGGTCCATTATGGCTTCAATACTTTCTCTGTCCACCTTTGGTCTGCATCCGGAACGGGGAAGATCCCGGAGGCCGTCTATGCCGTCCTCCGAGAACCTAGCAAGCCAGTTGCGCACGGAATTCTCACTGCACCGGATCCTTCTTGCAGTCTCAGGCACGCTCACGTCGTCTTCTAGCACATACATCAGCGCCATGATCTTCTTGTAGACTTTGGCATCCTTTTCTTTGCGCATGGCCTCTGACAGGCTTTTGTCCGTTTCTTTTGCCATGCCATTGCACCGGCTAGGCGATCCATATACCTTTCGAATGATCCCGTTTTGGCTCAAAGACTTATGCTCGTTGCTATAGTAAGTTACGATGGGATGGAGTTAGTATTTGACAAGTATCATAAAGATGATCTATACGAGATTCAGAAAAAGCTTGTGGGGTTTTATCCTAATGCAACAAAGATAGAGCTAAGTGTTCTTACTGAGGATATGCCTTGTGGAAACTATGATGTGGACGATAAAAACTGAGATTAACATTAGTTGGCCTACTTATTTTCTGATCCAAAGTGCAGATAAATTAAATATGACAAAGACCAATACTGCTAACACCTCCACTACAATGTCCACATCCAAGGCATGCATCACAGCTGCAGTGTTTTGCTGCCTCTTGGCATTTTTTGTTCCGGAATCTGTTAGTTTGTTGCATAACCCTTCCTAAAATTTGAAATCTGATCGAAAATCACCAAAATGATCAACTAATCCTTACCGGCGTTGTCCGGAATTTTTCCAGAAATCTACCGATAAGCTTATAGATCATAAGCGCAGGATGCGACAACCTTATGGATCATAGGATCGACGTCCCCGTATCAATGAAATCAAAGACCAACAAGAAGGAATCCAAGAAGGAATCCAAGAAGGAATCCAAGAAGGAATCCAAGAAGGAATCCAAGAAGGAATCCAGCAAGACCAGCAAGAAAAAAAAGTCAGAGTACACGAGACCTCCGGAATACTATGCCGAGTACGAGAAAAAAAGGAGAGAGGACAGCAAGAGGTGCGGCATCGGAATCAAAAAGATCCGCAAGATCCTCCTGTCCCTCCTCCATAACACAGAGCAAGAGGATGAAATTCCCTATCTTCTGTGCGTACTCGACATGGAGTACCGCGGAAACTCGTATCGCAGGCACGTCGAATACATGGAGTCGAATCCTGGTTCAACTAACATGTACGGGCTCAAAAAGGTTCCGGCCAAGTCGACACTGCATGATGCAGCCGTAAGGATAGCTGCCTGGGACAAGTCGGTGCTAAGATCGGTACTCTCAGAACAGGCAGGCGCAGACGCCAGGGGAACGTTGCTTGGCGACTCTAGCGGTTTCTCCATAATGAGATACCACACATGGGAGGACGCAAAGAAGGGCGTCATATCCAGGCAGATGTTTGCCAAGCTGCACATACTGTTGGCCCCGCACGGCAAGATTGCCGCCTGCGAGGTGACGCCGGGCGAATTCCATGATTCCCCGGTGTTCCGTGACGAGCTGCTGCCGCAGGTTCCCAACGGCACAGGACACGTGATCCTGGATGCCGCATACGACTCGTATGAGAACTGCAGGGTCATAGCCGACGGAGGCAGAACCCCAGTGATATGTCCGCGTACAGGATATACGGTTCACGGGTTCAACGCCCGCTCCAAGATGCTAAGATGGCACAAAAAGGACCCCGAGGGATTCGAGAAGACGTACCACCAGCGCAGCCTCGTTGAGTCGGCCTTCTCGTCGATAAAGGCAAGGTTTGACTCCACGGTGCGCGCCATGTCGCTTCCGATGCAGTCGCTCAGGCTTACCCTCAAGGTATTCTGCTACAATCTGGTCAGCTAGGATCCATAATGCCGGTACGGTGGAATCGTCCGGCTAGCGGATGCTATGCAGTATGACGTCAAAACACGGGCCATAACTGCACAATGCGGGCCGGAGTGCGGATTCGTCTCTATGTTTGCAGTCATTGCGCCATGATTTTGTACAAATCTCCCCGGAAATCACGTCCTAAAATCACGATTCCGGACAACGCCGGTTTTGCCTTAACACTTTTCATGTATGAGGTCACCTATTCCCCCACATTAGGTCAAATATTGATGACGATGCCGATCCTTATACCATGATCGCGTATACTAGACATTATGAAAGGTCAACCCTCCACATACTGTGAGATCGAGGCATCTATAGCATCGTCGACGGAGAAGATACAGAGTCTGGAAAAGGGAATCAAGGAACGTGACAACATCATCAAGGAACAGGGCAACATCATCAAGGAACGTGACACGACCATTGAGAAACTAAACAATATAATCAAGGATCAGGGCGGCAGGCTCCGATACTACGAGAACTCGCCCCCGTCGGCAGACTCGCTTGCGTGGAAGGAGTAAAAGGCACAGAGGAAAAAGGAGAGGGCCCGATCCGATGCTGCAGCCGGGAATGACGGCACCAGGAATAACAGGAAAAAGCCCGGCGGCCAAAAGGGCCACAAGGGCGTATCGCGCGTCCACCGGCCCACCCGGGTACAAAGGCACTACTTTCCGGGCGGACAGGCGCCAGAGTGCTGGTGCGGCACCCCCACGAAGATCATGAACAGGTCGCAGACACGCGACATGATTGGATTTGAGATCAAGGCGATTGAGACTCGCCACGAGTCGCAGAGGGCAGTATGCCCAAAATGCGGCACGTATCATATTGCCCCCAACGGCCTGCCCCGATGCGGCAACTACGACACGAGCGTGGTCACAGCCGTCACCAAGCTGCGCAGCGAGGGCGTTCCATACAGCAGGATCCCAGGCATCCTGTCAGATATCACGGGCGTGGACATGTCAAAGTCAACTGCAATCAACAACGTGGGGCGCGTCTGCGAGGCCGCAAAGGCGCCTGCCGAGGCCATCGCAAAGGAGGTAAGGAGCTCAAAGACCGTCTGCATAGACGAGACGGGGATCAACCTGGCAGGCAAGACGGGGTGGGTGTGGACCATACTGTCAGCAGCAGGCATACTCATGATATACAACAATACAAGGAAGGCCCTGGTTCTGGACCAGTACATGAGCGGGTACAAGGGCGTCGTCACATCGGACGGATATCCCGCATACAAGAGGTTCGATCCGGGAGGAAGACACCAGCGGTGCTGGGCGCACGAGCTGCGATCCCTCCTGTATGGTTCGCAGAAAAAGGACGCCCCGCTGTTTGCAGGGATCCTGTACCGGCAGGGGCAGCAGTTGTTCAGGGACGCCAAGGCGTGTCTGGAAGGGTGGGACAAGCTGTCCCCCGAGGATCTCCTAGATCTTGAGGAGAGGACGGGGATAAGGGCCGCCGACGGGCTGATGGGCCGGCACTCGCCGGAGCTGCGCCGGCTGTTTGAGACCAACATGCGCAACGTCCTGTTCGGATACAGGGATACGCAGGACGAATCGTTGAAAGCTCTTGTCAGGCGGATGTACAATGCCCTGCCTGGCCTGTTTGCATTCCTGGAATACGAGGACGTAGAGCCCACCAACAATTCTGCAGAGCGGGCGCTGCGCCCCGTCGTATTGCAGGACAAGATAAGCGGCCAGATCAAGGGCGGCCTGGTCTGGATGGACAGGTACGGATGGCTCAATACATGCACCTCGACGTGGAAGCTGCAGGGCAAGTCCATCATGGTTGAGGTAGCCAAAATAATTCAGGGGTAGGTGACCTCATACTCCTGCACAAGGATACGGAACACCACAGGCACATCCACATGACGGGCGACATAAACAACAACCAGATGGAATCCTTCAACGGCAACACGCTGAGGGCGAGGGAGAAGGTGATCCGTGGGATCAAGAGGGATGACTCTGCAATACTCAAGGGGATGCAAATCCATCACAACTACATCCGCCCGCACCAGGGACTTGACGGCGACACACCGGCAGCAAGGGCCGGAATCAGGATTCAGGGCAATAACAAATGGAAGACCATAATTCAGAATGCGGTCAAATCAGAACACAGCACCCGGCGTGTCCCAGGGAGAATGAACACCCGTTAATGTCCCAGTTCCATAATGAGCACGGATTTATGTTATGTTCAGCAGATACTATATGAAATCTTATCAGTATCTTCAGTCTTCCCAGAAGTAACCCAGAAAACATCCAAGATTTGAAACAAATCAAATTACGATGCCTGCAGATTCACCCTACGTCATCTGTACATTCATGAATCGCGTACTTCTGGGAAGACTGCCAAAGGGGCTAGTCCTATTGCGCTTGAGGAGGACACGGAACAGCCGTCCGTACGATCCCTGCTTGATACAACCAAACTTGGATCCGTGAAAACATTCCAATGTTGGCACGCCGACTATGCTTGCAGAAAATGTTGGTAACCACTTCTGGCACATTATTCTTTTAGTTTTTCAACAATGTCTGAAAATCTCCAAGGGCCGCACTCGGCATCCGAATTCTCGCTTTTGAGCAGTCCTGACTGGTTCAGCTTATCCACGATATGCGCAGAGAATGCCAGTGCCCCAGTTGCCCCCGGAGAGTTATAATTCAGAATGTGAAAGGACGACTCATCGTTTAATAGAATCACATCGGGTGCAAACTTTCCATCATCGTTAATCACAGATGATCTAATTCCGGCAGTCCCTTTTTCAGAAAATTTTTCAGGCTCAATTTTGGGCAGAAACCTTCTGACTCTCTGAACCATTGCCGACTTGGACATTGATGACTGAATCTCGTTTATTGCAAGCTCCTGGAACTGTTTGTCAAAAATTGCCTTTCGTGCTGCACCGGAGCCCAGCATTTCCAGCACTTTTGGCAGGAATTCCTTGAGGTTTTCTGTCCTGTCATATCCGTACGGGCTAAAAACAGGAACCGCATTCGGACCGATCTCACAGCTGCCGTCAACCCTGATTATCCAGTGGGGATCCAAAAACGGATAGTCTGGAAACTCTGGAACAGAGTATATGCTTGTCTTGGTCAATGAGTTGTATTCTGTTGGCGCCTTCCAGTACTCTCCCCTAAAATGAACGTCAGTCAGTCTTTCACCCAGTCCTACGCTGTGAGCAACATCCATGGCTTCCCCGCCTGCGGCATTAATCAAAAATTTTGCAAACACCTCCTTTTCATGATTCAGGATAACTTTCCAGCCTTGGTCCTCTTTTTTGATTTCCGTAACTTTTGAATTCAATAACACTTGGGTGCCGCTATTCTTGCTGTCATTTATCAGCGACTCCGTAAATCTTGCATAGTCTGCTGAGCCGTCTCTGTAGACATACAGGGCCGATTCACACCGAATTTCCGGCTCAATCTTTCTTACTTCGTTTTTATCCATCAGTTCTATGTCCGATTCTTCTAGACCGTTTTGTTTTGCCCATTTGAGATATTTTTCAAGCACTTTGATTCCCTTGTCATCTAGTGCAACTTCGATCACCCCGTCTTTTTTAAACGGCAAATTTTTCATTTTTGCATATTCCTCCCACATCTCATATCCGTGAAACGCTGCCTTGGCAAACAGCTTTTTCTTCTCCGGATTGTAAAGGTATGGTGCATGGACCTTTCCCGTGTTCCTGCCGCTAGTGTGAAATGCCACGTTTTCTGACTGTTCTGCTACTCCTATTGATCTTGACTTGTTTAGCGAGGAAAGAAAGTAAGAGATTGACGTTCCCAAAATTCCTCCACCGATAATCAAAACATCAAAATTTCTTGCCATCGTGCTGTATCCTGCATGTTTTAACTGATATTAAATTGCACACGCTGTCTTATATGGAAATTAGGTTCGCCTAAGCTTTTGAGAAAAGCCAAGGAATACTTTACCCTTTACCGATCAAGAAAAAAGATGAAAAAGAAAGCACTGACAGAGCGACAGATAAAGTACGCCACGAGACAGCGCAAGAAGGGCAGGACGCTAAAGGCAATAGCAAAGGAGCTGGAAGTGACACCCCAGTACGTGGGCAGGTTGTGCTCCGAGTTTGAAAGGACCGGCGTGATACACATGCAAAAGAGTCCCGGCAGGCCAGCATCGCCGCCGCCCTCAAGCGACGAGGTCCGGACGGTACTTCGCCTGTACGCCGAGCAGGACATCGGCGTGGTGCGCACGGCCAGGTGTGCAAGGGAGCAACTGGATATAAGCTACGACTCTGTATACAGGATAATGAGTGAGAACAAGCTGGTCTCAAAGTCTGCTGCAAGATCCGGACAGCGCAAGTGGCTGCGCTATGAGCGCAAGTACTCCAACGCAATGTGGCACGTGGACTGGCACGATATGAAGGATCCACGTCTGAGAGGGCTCAAATTGGTCACGTTTTTGGACGATTCATCCCGGTGTGTCACGGCGGCACGGACGTTTGCCGAGGCCACGTCCGAGAACGTGGTGATAACACTCAGGGATGCCATAGACAGATTTGGCACGCCGGCTACCATACTGTCTGACAACGGCAGGTACTTCAACGGCGGCCGTAGCAAGAAGAACATGCCAAAGGGGACGTGGAGGCCGACTGCATTTGAGGCCGAGCTGCTGGACCGGGGCATCGGGCTGATAAACTCCAGGCCGTACCACCCAGAGACCAACGGCAAGCTGGAGCGGTTGCACGGCAGCATAGAGAAGGAAATCCACCACTATGAGAGCCTGACTGCATACGTGGAGTACTATAACGAGCGCAGGCTGCACTGCATTGGATATCGACAGATATGAGACGCCACTGCAGGCCTTCTCGGCAAGGGAGGCCACAGAAGCGATCAGGAAAAGCGACCCAAAATGGATGGAGGGACATCAATGACTAACGAACCTAATTTTCATATAACACAAAATTGCACATGCCCGATCAAGGTTAATATCGTACAAGTGTCAACCTGATGCATGCTGCCTGACAGGTGTTCTGTAACAGAAGAAGGAAAACAGTGCGTGAATCCTCCCCAATACATCGTCTCAATAACTGACAATAGGGACGAGTACATGGTCGGCGTTACATGTGCAAGACACAAGAAAATCGTCTCAGGCAAAATTGGAATTCTTCAAAATGAGGGCAAAATCCATGAGGGAAAAATCAGCTTTGCCCCGGTAAAGGCCGTTGGTACCGACTGTATCCGTGCTGATGAGGAAGATTTTGTCCAAATTGACGTGAAAAATCCTAAATTTTAAAATATTTTCAGCTCTGATGATCTGTGTTGCTCTTTGATCTGCTGTCTGACATCCTAAGAGTCGGTGATGTCCTGCTTGTCGTAAAAAGCCCGGGTGCAGTAAGCGAAGTCAGAAGCAACTCTCTTGGAATACGTCAAAAGGAAAAATGGATTACCATTGGGCAGAATGACGGCCCGGCACACATGCATGTAAATTCAGAGTCGATAAAATCTGCAAGATTTGTCGAAGAAGAAAAACCACAAAGAACAAAAAGCTTCGGCGTGCATTTCTTTGACGAAAACAACGAGCGCGTTCTGGCTGCATTTTTTACAAAAATGTATGACGAATCAGAATCCCTGAATCCCAGTCGAAAAAAAATGTATGACGCACTTCGAGAAAAGTATTCTTCAAAAGTCACATTTTAAAAAAAACCTTGTCTGAAAAAGACAAGTAGAAAAAATGTTATTGATCGGATTCTTTCTCCTTTCTCTTCTTTTCTTTTTCAGATTGTAGTTTAGCTAATTCTAATTCTTCATTAGTATGTTTGAATTTTTTCAATCTATCACTAGTTGACAATCTAGATATAAAAACTCCACATTGTTCTTTTTGGATACTTGGGCATAAAATCAATACCCCACTGAAAAAAACGGCTTTTTTCCGTTCATTCCCAAATCGAGATTTTTGAGCGTAATCTGGGACATTTTCTCCCTTGTCTCTTTTGTGGAACTGCCAATGTGCGGTGCCAGAACGACATTTTCCAGTCTTGACAGGGAGTGTTTCTTGCCACTGATGGGCTCGACTTCAAACACGTCTAGTCCTGCCCCTGCAATGATTCTATTTTTTAACGCCCCTGCAAGATCTTTCTCATTTACGACCTTGCCCCTTGACGTATTGATCAAAAACGACGTGTCCTTCATTTTTTCGAAAATTGCCATATCAAACAGATGATCAGTTTGAGGCGTATGTGGGACATGAATGGAAATCACATCGCTGCCTTTGACCAGCTCGCTAAATGAGACGTATCTGATTCCCAGTCCCTTTTCCAGGTTCTTGGAAATTTTGTTTCTGTTGTGATACACCAGCTTCATATCAAACGCCTTGGCCCGCTTTGCAAGCGTCCTGCCAATTCTTCCCAAACCCAAAATTCCCAGAGTTTTTCCTTGCAGATCATATCCCGTATAGTCATATGCACCGAAGATTGTCCTCCATCTTCCATTTCGAATAATCCTGTCCCCTTCTGAGACCCTTCTCATCACATCTAGCATCAGGCCAAACGCCAAATCAGCAGTCGCATCTGTCAATACTCCGGGGGTATATCCGACTCTGATCTTTTTTGATCTGGCATGTTTGATGTCGATGTGATCAAATCCAACACTATACGTACTGATGACCTTGAGATTTTCGGCCATGTCCAACGTTTCTTGATTTATTCTATCATATGGAAAACAGATCAATCCCTCGACATCCCTTATCTTTGATCGCAATTTTTTTTCTGGAATTGGAATTTTTCCAGAATGAACTTCCACGCTGTATCTTCTTTTTAACTCCTTTAACGCAAAATCATGCAGTGTCCTGGTCAGGAAGACTTTTCTTCTCATAATTGTGAAATTTATCTCAAACCATTTATACGATTTCCTTGTAACTTCATCATGTCTTCTGAAGTTGAAGAGGAATTTGCTGTTTGTATAGAGTGTGGAAACTCGATTGAGAAATGTGTGTGTGTTTGTCCTTATTGTGGTCAGCGTGATAAATGTGAGTGTGCCTTGTTTGACGCTGCCACGGGCGGGTAGGAACAACATATTTTCTGGATGATTTAAATGAGCTCGGTCGATTTTTCATGGTTAATTGGAGGCCCGCAAGGAAGCGGTGTCGAATCCGGGGCAAATATTTTTTCAAAGGTATGTGCCGAAATGGGATATCGGATTTTTGGAAAGCGAGAATTCTATTCAAACATCAAAGGAGAGCACAGCTATTTCATAGTCAGGGTATCAGATGAAGAGATTCATTCAAACGTAAACGACGTTTCCTTGATGGTCTCGTTTGACGCAGAAACAATCTTTCGGCATTTTGATGAAGTTTCAAAAAATGGGGCAATCATTTATGATTATGAACTTGAGGACGTTGATACCGGAAAGGTCCGAACTCTTGACCCGCCATTTAAGGAGAGGCTGCACGGTTTTCTGGAGTCAAAAAACAAGCCGTTTACGATATCCGGAGTACTGGAAATTGCAAAAGAAAAAGGCGTAAAACTCTTCCCCGTCTCTTTCAAATCTCTCTTGGAATCCCTTTCTGAAGAGGTTGACAATCCTAAACTACGCGGTCTTGTTAGAATGTATAACGTGATCGGAGTGTCCCTGTCCCTGGGACTGATCAAGATGCCTTCTGATTCTTTGCTTCGCTCAATTGATTCGATTTTTGCAAAAAAACCCCAAGTTGCCCAAATCAACAAACAGGCTGCAGATCATTCATACAGTTATGCTTTATCAAAATTCAACGGATTTGAACAAACTCTACCTGGGACAACAAAAGAGTCTGACACAATTATGGTCCAGGGACACTATGGCACCTCGATTGGAAAGATGGTCTCTGGCTGCAGATTCCAGTCATACTATCCGATTACACCGGCCTCTGATGAGAGCGTATATCTGGAATCAAACGAAATACTGAACGTTCAAAATGGCAGACCCGGATCCACTGCGGTAATTCAAACTGAGGACGAGATATCTGCAATTGGAATGATGATTGGCGCTGCCCTGACTGGCACAAGATCATCCACTTCGACCTCCGGACCGGGATTTGCCCTGATGACAGAGGCCCTAGGCTGGGCTGGAATTAACGAGGTTCCAGTAGTAATAACACTGTACCAGAGAAGCGGCCCCTCTACAGGACTTCCGACACGACACGGACAGGATGATCTGCTTTTTACAGTCTTTGCAGGCCATGGGGACTTTCCAAAACTAGTTTACGCCTCCGGTGATATTGAGGAGAGCTTTTATGATACCGGAAGATGCTTCAACTATGCTGACATTTACCAGATTCCTGTCATTCACATGATGGACAAATTCCTGTCAAGTTCGGTTGTCACCTGCAAGAAGTTTGATCCTGGGAAAATCAACATCGACCGTGGAAAACTCCTTGAAAAAGTTGACGGTGAATACAAAAGATTCGCACTGACTGATGATGGGATCTCCCCACGTTCTAGACTGGGGCTTGATGACGGAATATTCTGGAATACTGGGGATGAATCAGACGAACATGGCCACATTACAGAGGATCCCCAAATCAGAATCAAAATGATGGATAAACGAATGTCAAGACTGGATATGATTCTAAAACAAATTCCCGATCATGAGCAAGTAGTGTCATTTGGCGTTTGTGAATTCACGATAATTTCATGGGGCTCGACCAAGGGCCCCATCATTGACGCATTATCCATGCTAAAGAAAGACGGCATCGATGTTGGATTTCTGCAAATCAAGCTATTGCATCCGTTCCCTGGCCAATATGTAAAATCGCTTCTTTTAGGGGCCAAAACCATAATTGATATTGAGGCAAACCATTCTGGCCAGCTTGGAAAAATATTCCAGCAAAATATTGCAAGGGATGTTGATTACTATATTTTGAAATATACCGGAAGAGCAATGACTAGCACCGAGATATATGATTCGTTAAGGAAAATCGTTGAAAACAAGGCTGAAAAGCGGGAGGTTCTAAGCCATGGCGCTTAAACTGGCAGATTACAAGACTGCAGTTCACAATGACTGGTGTCCGGGATGCGGTGATTTTGGAATTGTAAATGCGTTACAAATGGCATTGGCCGAGATGGGAGTCAAGCGCGACAAGGCCGCCATTTTTTCTGGAATCGGCTGCTCGGGAAAGACGTCTCATTACATCAACACTTATGGCATTCACACGCTTCATGGACGTGTCTTGACATTTGCACAAGGCGGAAAACTGGCCAATCCTGAGATGACCGTCGTAGCTGTCGGGGGCGACGGTGATGGCCTTGGAATTGGCGCAGGACACTTTGTTGCAGCAGGAAGACGAAACGTGGACATGACTTACATCATTTTTGATAACGGGGTCTATGGTCTGACCAAGGGACAGGCGTCCCCTACTTTGAAGCTGGGAGAAAAAACAAAATCACTGCCGTCCCCAAACACAAACTACAATGTCAACCCCATAGGGCTGGCAGTTGCCAGCGGATTTACATTTGTGGCACGTGGCTACTCTTATGATGTCAGGCACCTGAAGGACTTGATTGTAAAGGCGGTAAGTCACAAGGGGCTTTCATTCCTGGACGTTTTGCAGCCCTGTCCGACTTATAACGACATCAATACGAGGGACTGGTATGCCGGCGCTGATTTGGCCACTGATTCGATGGAACGCCATTCGAGAATCTACAAGCTTGAGGATACCCACTATGATCCCGTTGTTCATTATGCCCAGGAGGCAGAGGTAAACGAGAAACTCTCTCAGGCATTGATAAAGTCCCTTGAATGGGATACGAAAATCCCAACCGGCGTATTTTATCAAAATGAGCTGGTTTCCCCATATACTGTGAGACTGACCGATAAGATTCCGAATTATCTGGAGAATCCTCCTGCAAAGCAGAAAATTTCTGAAAATGGCTTGCCTGCAACCGACGTTTCAGGACTCCTTGACTCCCTTGAGGTTTAGATGCTGCCTAACAAGTTATAGACTAGTTTGCCGATCCTTATTCTGTTGAATATCAACGAGGCCAACACCATTTTTAGAAGATCCATCATCAAGGGGTTCTTTGAACCCAGGCTGCTTAATTTGGATTTTAAAAAATCAAGCGTAAGGCATCCCTCCATTGGTGATGACGGCCTGATGCAGTCAGACCTTTTGCACGTGTTCTTTGATGTTGAAACCGGCTCTGACTATCCTGATGGCGATGACTGGTTTATTGTGGAGATGCTGTTTCCACATGACATAAAACTGCCTGACAACCTAAAGGGGACCGATTATTTCACAACTCTGCCTGCGGCCGGTGAGGACAAGACATTTTGGCATCATAGGGAACTAATCCGTTACAAATATGGCAAATCCAAGAAACTGGATGACGCCTTGGAGTTCTTAGAATCAAAGTACAAGGAACTGCACAAGTTGCTTGAGCCTTTCCAAAAAGATCTCAAGTAGCCTCTTTCCAGATGTCTCCTCTGAAGACATACCTTTTGTTCTCTGAATTTGCCGTATCTAGTCTCCAACGGATTGATTCAGAATCAAACCTGTATGCGATCTCTGAAATTCCGTCTGGCAGCTTTTCCGGATTTAGATGGTATGGCAGCAGCTCTAACACAAAATCCATCTTCTCGACTGCGTTGTCAAACCATTGTTTGTCCTCTATGTCTAT
Organism: Candidatus Nitrosopumilus sp.; assembly: GCA_965214775.1. Classification (GTDB taxonomy): domain Archaea; phylum Thermoproteota; class Nitrososphaeria; order Nitrososphaerales; family Nitrosopumilaceae; genus Nitrosopumilus. Next base: position 2,004,726 of record OZ243974.1, read on the forward strand.
TGAAAAGATAATTTTCGGCCTTCCTGAAAAACTAATTCTTACCTTCAGTGCATTTCCGCTGCCTCTTCTCCGCTTCATCTCCTTAAAGACAGCTTTTACCTTTTCCCAACGCTTGAATTCAAACCACTGGAAAAACGCCTCATTGAACGTAAGTGGAATGTCTAGATTCAAAAAACTGACAAAATCCTCGTCATTTTGTTCTATTTCCTCCTGAACGATTCTGAAATGAGAATTCAAAAACCCGTACAGCACTTCTATCTCCCACGGCGATACTCCATAGTATGTTAGGGTGGCAGTCAGCTCCTCTCCCTGTGATGACATTACTTTGGAGTCCCGAAATTTGTAATTAAAGCTTCAAAACCGGCGAATTTGGGTCAAATCATGCTTAAAATTAAAATTATATTGGCATTCATACAAAAGTCACTATGAAGAAGGAATTTGTTGTTAGAAGCATTGATGCTGCTCCTGACGGTGCGCCATACGTGATTGTGTCTCTGTCCCCCCTCAAGGATCTTAAGGAAGGCGGAACTCAAAACCCGCAGTCCCCGTTTGGCAGTCCTAAAGTCATGGGATTTACCAACATGAACGACATGATGAGGGATCTTAACAAAATGTTCTCTGGAATGGGCGGAGCAGGAGGAATGGGAATGCAAGGAAATGTAACTCAATTAAAGCTTGAGATGCATGAATACAGAGAGATGGGATTGTCTGTAGGCGATAAAGTCTTTCTGGACGTTGTCAAGGCTGAATCTCTGGGCGTATGATTTACCAAACCGTGTTGATGTATTTCCAACCATAAAACGCGCCAATTGTTCCGATTACAAACAACATTGGCTTCCATGCAAATACCGGCAAACTGGGTGTTGCTAGCTTTACCTTGTAATTGTCAACAATGGCGTTGACATTCTTCTTAATTTTGTCATGCCACATATTGTATTCGACTTGGTATTTTTTGAGAACTTCCGCCACTTCGTAAACAACCGGAGTTCTTTGCGAAAACAAATGCTGCAAATAATCCCGTGAAACCTCGACTTCTGCATGAATTCCGATCAGGCCTTTTTTGAGGTCTATCATTCTTACGTGCATTTCCCACGGTTTTTTCAATTTCAGATTTAACCCGTTTCCGATTTGATCAGGCTGCCTGTGTTCGAACTTTACTTTGGTAAATCCCTCCTCCGTAAAAATTTTCACCAATTCATCAAAACTCTTTCTTACTACGATGTAGAGTTGCTCGACACCCTCTTTGCTATCTACGTCGATTCTGTGTTTAATTCCGTCAAAAAATGAAACCGTTTTTGGATATGTTGTAAGATACTCCATGGTTTGCCACCAAAATACCTCTATTTAAAGCAGAACCACTTGTTCATTAGACTGTGGGATCCAGAAAGTAGTTCGCCCCCCCTTATTTGACATCATACTCCTCTCCTGTCTGCCCGTCAATAACGGTTTCCCCCTCCTTGGGCATCTTTCTGAGAAATGCCTGCGCGGGCGTCTCCTGATTGTCCCAGTCCAGCGACCTGTGGGGCCTGTCATGATTGTACCACTGCATGAACAGGTCTATCGGGTCGCTTTTTCTCATCATGATCTCCTCGAACTCGTGCAGCTTGCGCTGGATCTCCCCGTGGAGGCGCTCGACCTTTCCGTTGGTCTGGGGTCGTCCCACGCCTGCCAGGATCTGCCGTATTCCCAGTTCTGTCAGTTTCTTTTCAAACTCGCCTTCGCCCCTCTTTTTTGCCGTCTCTTTCTCGTTGGCATAGAACTGGCTGCCGTGGTCTGTCATGATCGAGGCCGGCTTGCCGTGCTTTTCTATTGCCGTCTCAAGCACTGCCAGGGCGTTTTTGGTCGTGGCATTATCAAAGATGCCATATCCGGTCACAAACCTGGAGGCATCGTCCTCGTAGCACAGGAACCATCTGCCGTCGTGCATTCCGCCGTGGATCTGCTTCCAGTCTGTATGCCACAGCGAGTTTGAGTGATCGCGCTCGTAGCGGACCCACCTGTACCTTGTACCCTTGCTGGGCTGCGCCTCTGCCATCTCCTCGTCCCTCAGTATCTTGTGTATGATGCCGTGCGGGATATGGATTCCGGTCTGATTCGCTATGCGCTGCTGCAGTCCTGCAGTCCCCATGTGCTCTGCATGTCTGGCAGACATGACTGCAGAGTGCTCCCTGCGTCCGGGCAGACCGTTCTGGGGCCTTCCCATTGGCGCAGGATGCGATATTTCGCTTGCCGCAGGGCAGCCTTTGTGCCTGGCCCACAGCTTCTGGACCCACCGTACTGTCACGTCCATGGTTCCGGCTATCTGGGCGTTGGTAAGCTCGCCCTTTTTCTTTTCTTTCACTATCCATTGTACTTGGCTTTTCTCTAGCTTCATGCCGTTTGGGTGCTCAAGACTCACGTATTTACGGAGCTTTCGTCGCCAGACCCACACACCTGTACTTCCAGTGTGGGTCAGGCTTGCACATCTGCTCCTGACCGACTTTACACACTCGGAGAAGGGGTGAACTACTTTTTGGACTATACACACTTGTTCATTAGACTGGGATCCAAAAAGCAGTTTGTTACTCCTACTCTCCCTTCTCCTCTTGACAATACATCTCATTTCATTTCATTTCTGAGAAGTGCTTTGAAATCAGCAGACTCGGATCATGCATAGGCAAACTTGCATCAAATCGATTAAAATAATGCCTGCAAGTGGCAAGCTGCCTGCATGTAAAATTACTTGGTAATCGTACGGAAAAATCCGGACACTTGCACGGTCTCTGATTTCGGATCATCTTTAGGGTCTACGGTTTGTGTTTGGGAGAAACTTGCCCTTCTTTGGGATGTGTATCTCTTGTTTGCTCATACACACCAGTCTTTCCAAAATAACTGAATCGTGGTGGCGCAAGAGGAGGTGATACGCGGATCTGCAGGCGGCCTCCTTTGAGTTATTTCTAGCTTGGAATAATGTTTGGTGTGGCACTTGTGTTGTGGAAAGAAGACGGCAGGTCGGGTTGCTGTGACATGTAGGCACGAGTTTTATTGCAATGGATTTGACCGTGGCTGAAAACCGTGGCGATCCGGCCGACTTGGCGGATTTCTTGCAAACAGAAAACCCGAGCAACGATCTTGGCCCGGATGCAAGCCCCTAGTCCGGAGAAGATCGTATCCCGGAGAGGTGATCCGAAATTAGAAACAGTGCGAATTTTTCATGTAATTTCAAATGGTTTGTATTTTGTTGGTGTTTTGAGCCGTTCTATGCAAATTCGTTCACAAGTAATCAGAGTTTGCTAATTTCGAATCAACTCTCGGGCCTCTGAGATTACAGGGCAGATCAGCATTATGCTTATGAGGCCCGATGTGACAGGGCTACACATGATAATCCTGCATGCATGCCTATCTGGCGGATCCTTGGATCTCTGGGGCGAGGCAGAAGACGACGGCAGGACGCGCGCTCCGACGTCCAAGAGAGTCATAGGCAGGATGCATCCGTACTCGGCAACTAGGAGCGAGATCAGGGACGCGTTTGTCTCACATGGGATCAAGATCGGCAGGGATATTTCCCCGTCCTCCGGTGTGTGGCTTCCAAGTGCAGACGGCAGACCTATCCGATCCGATGATACGGGGCGGCGGCCCGGATCCTCCCTGTCACAGTGGGTAGTCGAGACCGTTGACATGTCGGTGAGGGATACAGTACTGCTCCTCTCCTGGGTTCTCCGGGGCATGGACACGGTGGCCGGAATGACAGTCGGTGCGGATCTGGCATACTGGGCATGTGTCATGCGTTTTGCGGGATCCCTGGTGGCACGCCAGAGATTCCTGCCAGACATGCAGCCTGACTATGATGAGTTCCTCGCATGGTGGAGACCTGTCTTCTCGGAAGGGGATCGCACGCGACTGGTCACCATGGCAGGACTCATGCCGGCGGCGGCGCGGGCGATGGGTGATGGCACCAGAGCCCGGCCCAAGATAGCCCCCATAACAGCGCTCAAGTCGTTCATAGACACACTTGTCAATCACATGATATACTGGGCGTCGTCAGTCTCGGTGACGCCCGGATACGCCAAGCAGAAGCGCTTTAAGATGATCCACGACGAGTGGATCCACGGCCTGACGACGGCACATAGCGGCATAGAGATCTCATCAAACAGCCTTGATCTTGCAAAATACATACGCGAGTGGATGAAGGCGACCGATACCCTAGAGGATCCCTCCATGAGAATGTGTATCCGGATAGAGGAGCCCGGGGAGGACAAGGTGCAGAGCGGGCAGTGGTCAGTCAAATATTTCGTACAGTACCGCACGGATCCAGACAGGATGGTACCTGCCGACAAGGTGCTGGACAGCGGGTTTTCCGCGCCAGACGGTGTGCATGTCAGGGGATTTCTGCTCAGGTCACTAGGACATGCGTCTGTCATCTCTGCCGGGATCGCCGCCGGACTGAAGAGTGGCGGGGCAGGCGGATACGAGACCGATACTGCCGGGGCATACAGATTCCTGCGCGAGGAGGCACCTATTCTAGAGCAGTCCGGATTCGGCATCGAGACGCCGGAGTGGTGGTCCGGCAGCGGCGCTACGACGAGGCTCTCGGCACATGCGACCGTGAGAGGAAGCGGGGCGCGGACCGGCGGGATGCTGGATCTGAACTCCTCTGTCGGACTCGACTGGAGACTGGACATTGGAGGGAGCGCCGTCACGCCAAACCGACTGCGGGATATTGCCGGGTCGGATGTGCCGCTGGTCAGCGTGCACGGCAGGTGGGTCGACACCGGATCAGGGCAGGTCAGGCGCGCGGCCGACTTTATCGCCGACAGATCCGCCATGACGGTTCGCAACTGCATCATGACTGGACTGGGAACCGGCGCCGCGCCCGACTGGATGGATGTCAAGATCTCAGGCGGCCGGATCGGGAACACGATAGAGGCACTCAGGGGGGACAGAACCATGGCGGAGCTGCCCCAGCCGGACGGGTTTTCAGGCACCCTCCGACCGTACCAGATCCGCGGCTATTCATGGATGTCGTTTCTGCAGGAGACAGGCCTAGGAGGGTGCCTGGCAGATGACATGGGACTGGGCAAGACGGTTCAGGTACTTGCGCTGATCCAGCGGCATGTCTCCGGCGCAGCCGGCCGCCACCGCAGCCGGCCGGTACTCGTAGTCTGCCCGACATCGGTCATAGACAACTGGAAGAAGGAGGCATCCAGGTTCGCACCTGGGCTGTCTGTCATGATACACCACGGCACCGGCCGTAAAAAGGACGACGCGTTTGCAACAGAGTCCGAAAGGCACGACATTGTGATAACCAGTTACGGGCTGATGCAGCGAGACGTAGAGTTCGTCCGAAAGATGCAGTGGGAAGGAGTCATCCTTGATGAGGCACAGAACATCAGGAACCCGAGCACCGGACATGCGCGCGCCGCAAGATCGCTTGAGGCGGGATTCAAATTTGCACTGACGGGAACACCCGTAGAGAACAACGTCGGAGACCTCTGGTCGATAATGGAATTCCTCAATCCAGGGTTGCTCGGCACCCGGGCCCAGTTCCGGCGGAACTTTCTTACCCCGATACAGAAGGGGCGGGATGTGGCAGCCATCAAAACGCTTAGGAAAATGACCGGCCCGTTCATACTGCGCAGACTCAAGACCGACAGGTCAGTCATCTCTGATCTGCCAGAAAAGATGGAATCTGACGTATACTGCCCGCTGACTCGCGAGCAGGTATCCCTGTATGAGGCCGTGCTCGTGGGACTTGAGAAGGGCTTGCATGATGCAGACGGCATACGGCGGAAGGGCATGATCCTGGCCACGCTGACCAAACTCAAACAGGTCTGCAACCATCCTGCACACTTTCTCAAGGACGGCTCGGCAGTACCGGGCAGATCCGGCAAGCTGGAAAGGCTAATGGAGATGCTTGTGGAGGTCACAGAATCCGGCGGGCAGGCACTTGTGTTCACCCAGTTTGTAGAGATGGGCAAGATCCTGCAGAGGCACATATGTGATACGCTAGGCTGCAAAGTGTCGTTCCTGCACGGGGGCACGACGAGAGGGCAGCGGAGCGCCATGGTTGACAGGTTCCAGAGAGGCGGGGACATGGTGCTCATAGTCTCGCTCAAGGCCGGCGGCACGGGTCTCAACCTGACGGCGGCAGGCCACGTGTTCCACTTTGATCGGTGGTGGAACCCAGCAGTAGAGGATCAGGCCACTGACAGGGCGTTTCGCATAGGGCAGAGGCACAACGTGCAGGTATACAGGATGGTGTGCTCGGGTACGATGGAGGAAAGGATAGCGGAGCTGATGCGCCGCAAGCGGGAGGTGGCCGCAGAGGTCGTCGATGCGGGCGAGGGCTGGCTGACGAATCTCTCCGACGCGGAGATCCGTGACGTGCTGGCCCTGAGTGGGGAGGCAGTCCGGATGTGATTTTCGGGAGACACTACTGGTATCAGCAGTACCACAGAATATGGAAAGATATAGAGCAGTCTCTGATCGGCCGGCCGCACGCGGGTCCGTGGGCGTGGCGCTGGATGGAGGATCTGGATCCGGGTGCCGTGGCGCGGGCGCGGGGCTGTCGCGTGACGGACATTGCTATAAGGGATGGATATGTGACAACCTTTGCTGAGGATCCCGAGACGTATTGCGATGTCGATATCAAGATTGGGGAGATAGACGGATCAAGCTGGACGAAAGTCGCAAGGTCGCTGCCCGTGCATCCGTCAGTCGCATCGGCGCTCCTTGCAGGCAGGATGCCTGATGATATTGAGAATCTCTTCAAGAATACAGGACTGCCCCTACTACCACACAGATCCGATATGGAGATAGGATACACATGCGGGGAGGGGCCTGGCATGTGCAGGCACGCGATGACCGTCTTTGTTCTGCTTGCCGAGGAGATCGAACTGGATCCCTTTTTGCTCTTTGAGCTGCGCGGTTGCGATACAGACAAACTGGCCAGGGAGGCCGGGTTCAGTCCGGATCTCATCGAAAGCCCGAACTGGGGGTACGAGTACGAGCCTGACTGGGATAGGGATCCCGACATGAAGGCGACTGAGCAACTTCCAGAGGACCATGACGTGTTCTGGGGACGCAAGACGGGTCCATGCGATCCGGGAGACGCGTTCGTCCCGGCAGTACATGCCGCGCTGCCAAGGCAGCTTGGCAGGTTCCCTTTTTGGGCAGGGAGCGGTGACTTTGTGGGCATCATGGAGCGCATATACCGGGACGCCTCAAGAACCGGCATGGGGGTGTTCCGGGGAGAGCCGGGCAGCGAGGTCTGAGTAGCAGCAGCAGCAGGACAGCTGCGGACGGGGCACTTGATTTCTAATTTCGGATCACCTCTCTGTGATACTCTGCAGATGACCCGCTTTTCAGAACCAGATCAACCCATAACAGGCATTTACCGCATCAGTCCTTGCCGTATGCTGACTTGTGGTCGCACACTCGCATCAGATCTGTTATCTTTTGAGAGTATCTTATGCCAAAGATCATATCATGTATAGCAACGGGCAGAAGTCTTTGAGTCAAAGTAGGTCATAACTACACGTAAAAAACCTCAATTATTTCTGCTCGTTGCTATATTTCCCGATCTTGTATGCAAAAACACTCGTGCCTGGTTTGCAAACCCCTAAATCAGAAGGGTTTTCCGAATTGGTAAGTTCTTCTAACGGATTGTTGATGCGTTTTTTCGTTTGCAGATCTAGTCGTTTAAACTGCTTCAGAAATTTGGATCTACGGTAAAAATCCCACGTTATCGTTCGTTGAGTTCTTCCAAGAGTTCTTCAAGAGTTCTGGTTTCCCCGTTATCACTGTCTCTGAATTCCTCAACATCTCTGATCTCCTCTGGTGTCAAGTCATCTGTCTGTCTTGTCTTTGACATGTTTTTCTGTATTTTGCGTACTTTAAAAATATGTTATACAGCAGTCTTCCCAGAAGTAATCCGGAAAACGGCTCCGGATTTGAAGCAGACCAAGTTATGACACCTGCAGGTTCACCCGTCGCCATTTGCACAGTCATGAATCACGTACCTCTGGGAATATTATACAGAAAACAAATTTGGACAACTGCCCATCACCTGCCTGCCAAATTTTACGAGAGATGATGATTCGACAAGCCCCTCACATACACACATTGGTCCGGCGAGATGGCCATCTCTGAGGGGACTATCTTTCTGTCAGTCAGACTTGCTCCTGAATTTTTGATTATTGCAAACGGCTTTGACTCTGCACCCTCCCCCATCCTGTGATTGGCAATTGTTGCCAGACTATCGGCAACAGCCTGAAATGTCACTTTTAATGGATTCCCGTCCAAATCCCTTTTGGCCCTCATATCCAATGTCGGCTCTAACCCCGCACACGAAATTGCAACTCCCGTAGTTCCAACCCTTGCAGGCATCAGCCTGCTGTCTACAAGGATGATTCCCACATGAATTGACAGCTCTAGAAATATTTTTCGGCGAATCTCTTCGGCAGCCTTGAACGGATCATTTGGGTACAAGATGACCCTTCCTTTTTTTGCATTGGACTTGTCAATTCCTGCATTGGGAGCCATGATGCCGTCTGCCAAAGTGATCAAAAATCCCGAAATTCCCCCGAAAATCTTGTCTGATTCTCTAATTATGACTTCTGCAACTTTGGGATTTAGCTGGAATCTCTTGGAAATTTGCCTGCCCTCTTCAGACGTCTTAATTTTACCCAATTCGATAATCCTGCCTTGGGCATTAGAGACGTACTTGGTTGAGATGACAACAATGTCTCCCTCCTCCAATCTTGCACTGTTCTTTGACAAGGCTTCCGTCAATGCTTCATTGACATCAAACTTTTTCTCTTTTCTCTCTGTCAAAAGCGGCAAAACTGTCAGTTCCACGAATACCTTTAACCCCTTTTCTTTTTTATTGTTCTGAAAAGCTTTTAATCTGTAGAGCCGCCTTTTTTGACCATGAATATCGTTGAGAAAATCCTTGCAAGGGCCTCGGGAAAGTCATCGTTGGCCCCTGATGACGTTGTTTTTGCAAATGTTGACAAGGTAATGGTCCATGACGTATCTGGACCCGGGGTTCTCAAGGTATTTGACAAACTGAGAAAGCAAGGCATCTCTGTTGACAAACTGTGGGATCCGACCAAAGTCTGGGTGGCAGAGGATCATTTCGTTCCATCTGCAGAAAAGATATCAGCAGAAAACATAGTAAAACTATCCAATTTTACCAAGAAATATGGAATCGAGAAGCATTTCAAATATGGCATGGGCCAGTACGGAATTTGCCATACCCTGTCTCATGAGGAGGCAATGGTAATGCCCGGTGATGTATACGTCGGAGGGGATTCCCACACAAACACAACCGGTGCATTGGGCGCTTTTGCCTGCGGCTTGGGCCATACTGACATTGCATATGTCTTACTTAACGGAAAAATCTGGTTCAAAGTGCCTGAAACTGACTACTTTAAACTTGACGGAAGGCTTCCTGATCACGTAATGGCCAAAGACTTTATCTTGAAAATCATCGGGGATATCGGGACTGATGGCGGAAATTATAGAACCATGCAGTTTGGCGGAACTGGAATCGAAGGGATGTCCGTTGAAGGCAGACTGACGTTGTGTAACATGACCACAGAGGCCGGCGCCAAAAACGGAATTGTAGAGGCTGATCAAAAGGTGGTTGACTATCTTGAGAGTCGCGGAGCAACAAGCGCCAAAATCTTCAGGGGAGATGATGGTGATGGTGATGATGATGCCCAATATGCCAACGTATACGAATACGATGCATCAGAAATGGAACCCGTTGTGGCAAAGCCATTCTCTCCCGAAAATGTCGCAGTTGTCAGGGAGGCCCCGTCCGTAGAACTGGACAAGTCCTACATCGGCTCCTGTACTGGCGCAAAATACGAGGATCTTGAAGCTGCGGCAAAAATTCTCAAGGGAAGACAGGTAAAAATCAGAACCGAAATTCTGCCTGCCTCGATCTCGATTTACAGGCGCGCCATGGAAAACGGCCTGCTTTCAATCTTCCTTGATTCTGGCGTAACTGTCGGTCCCCCGACGTGCGGTGCCTGCTGCGGCGCACATATGGGCGTATTGGCCAAAGACGAGATCTGCATCAGCACTACAAACAGAAACTTTCCGGGACGAATGGGACATGTCGAATCACAAACCTATCTTTCATCCCCTCTGGTGGCTGCCGCATCTGCGGTCACCGGAAAGATTACCGACCCGAGGGACCTGCAATGAAGGGAAACGTCATAAAGTATCAAAGAGACAACATTGACACTGACGTCATCATTCCGGGCCAATATCTGAAAGTTCATGACTATGCCGAACTTGCAACACACGCAATGGAGGGACTGGATCCCCAATTTCACTCCAAGGTAAAGGAAGGCGACTTTATTCTTGCCGGAAGGAATTTCGGATGTGGTTCGTCTCGCGAGCATGCACCGATTGCACTGTCCCATTCGGGAGTCAAGGCAGTATTGGCACTGTCTTTTGCCAGGATCTTTTATCGCAACTCTGTTGACGGTGCATTCTTACTTCCGATAGAAATCGGGGAGGATGCATACGAGTCAATCTCAGAAGGAGACGAACTTGACATTGATATTTCTGCAAACGAAATAAAAAATAACACGAAAAATCAAACCTACAAAATAAAGCCCTTCTCTGAGATAATCGGAAAAATTATTGCGGCAGGCGGCCTCTTCAAATACAAGCCTGGGCAGGATTGAAATGGGAAAAACGCTTTTTGAAAAAATCTGGGACGCCCACACTGTGGTTGAAAAATCAGCCGGCCCATCGTTGATCTATATTGACAGGCACCTGATCCACGAGGTTACCTCCCCCCAGGCATTTGACGGATTGAGAATGAATAACAGAAAGGTACGCCGTCCCGATTTGACGATTGCAACTGTGGATCATAACGTCCCTACAAATAATGCCAGGTCGTTGCCAATCCTTGATCGGACATCTGCAGTTCAAATTAAAACCTTGGAGAAAAACTGTGATGATTTTGGGATCAAGCTATTTGATGTCGACAGCCCTAACCAGGGGATTGTTCATGTAATCGGGCCCCAATTGGGCATAACCCTGCCTGGAACGACAATCGTCTGCGGGGACAGTCACACCTCTACCCATGGAGCCTTTGGGGCTCTGGCATTGGGAATTGGAACTAGCGAGGTGGAACATGTCCTGGCATCTCAGACTCTCTGGTTGGAAAAGCCAAAACCTTTTGAAATTCGAATTGAGGGAAAAAGAAGGAATCCCCGCGCTGTAACTGCCAAAGATATCGTCTTGTCCATTATCAAGAACATCGGAACCGGAGGGGGAACCGGGACTGTCGTAGAGTACAGGGGCCAAGGAATCACCGACCTTTCCATGGAGCAGAGAATGACAATCTGCAACATGTCTGTTGAAGCCGGAGCAAGGGCCGGATTGATCTCGCCTGACGAAAAAACCTTCGACTATCTTAGGGACAGGCAATTCACCCCGAAAAATTATGACTCGCTAGTCAAATACTGGAGGGACAATCTAAAAACTGACAGTGGCGCGAAATTTGAGAGGCAATTCACGCTGCAGATTGACGATATTGCCCCCCAGGTAAGCTGGGGAACAAATCCCGGAATGACCTGCGATGTCACTGATTCGGTTCCGTCCCCGGACGATTTTGCAAAGGGCGATGAGAATCAAAAGAGAGGCGCACAAAAAGCTCTTGACTATATGGATCTGAGGCCTGGAACTCCAATCACCGATATCAAAATTGATCGTGTATTCATTGGTTCGTGTACCAATGCCAGACTGGAAGATCTTGTTGAGGCATCCCGGGTGATCAAAGGCCATAAAATCTCTTCAAACGTCCGTGCCATGGCAGTTCCAGGCTCGCAAATGGTAAAGAAACAAGCCGAAGAGATGGGACTGGACAAAATTTTCACCGATGCCAATTTTGAATGGAGGGAGTCTGGATGCAGCATGTGCCTTGGAATGAATCCTGATATTTTAGCTCCGGGGGAAAGATGTGCAAGTACTTCGAACAGAAACTTTGAGGGAAGGCAAGGCACCGGCGGCAGAACCCACCTTGTAAGTCCTGTAATGGCTGCTGCTGCTGCCATTGAAGGCCATTTTGTTGACGTAAGAGAATTAGGCGAGTTGGATGGAACCGTTTAAGCCTGTCAGAAGCATTGTGACTCCCTTGGACAAGGTCAATGTCGACACTGATCAAATAGTTCCCAAACAATTTTTAAAACTGGTCCAAAAATCTGGATTTGGAAAGTTTCTGTTTTACAACTGGCGATACGACGAAAATGAAAACAAAAGGGACGATTTTGTTCTAAATGACCCAAAATTTGACGGTTCCCAAATTCTTGTTGCCGGTGATAATTTCGGATGCGGTTCCTCCCGCGAACATGCAGTATGGGCCTTGCAGGATTACGGTTTTGCAGTAGTCATCGCCCCTTCCTTTGCCGATATCTTCCTTGGCAACTGTTTTAAAAATGGCGTTCTGCCAATCTCTCTTGGACACAAAGCCGTAGAAAAACTGCAGTCTGAGACAGGCCCTGTCAGAGTAGATCTTGAAAACCAGAGCATCATCACCCCCTCAGAAACGATCCCCTTTGTGATTGATTCTCACAAAAAGAGAGTTCTGTTGGAGGGATTGGATGATATTGCGCAGACTTTGCAGTTCGAAGAAAAAATTTCCGAGTTTGAAAAAAATTCTACGGTTCCATCTGTCTTATGATTTTATTTACGGTTTTTTGATTTCTTTCTAGGATTGATGGGGATTCGGCATCAATCCATTCCGTATTGCCAATATCAAAGGCGCTGATTCTGCCTTCCTTGGACAGCGGCTGCAAGACATCATATGAGAGGTTGATCTCTTTTTGCCTTTTTGATCTGATTCCCTTTAAGACTTTTTTTCCTAGCATGTAGATGCCCAGGCATTCTGACATCTGCAGTTTCACGGTAGGCTTTTCCTTGAATTCCTTGACCATTCCGTCCTCTACTACTGCAAAGCCCGTCTCTTCCCTCCGTCTTGTTCTTGTTGCAATGCATGCGTCGCTTTTCTTGTCTTTGAACTGCTTTTTCATTTTTTCAAGATCAACTGCGCACAGGTTGTCTACAAACCACAAGACAAACTCTGATTCGTTTTTCAGGTGTTTTTCAACGTGGCGCAAGTCTCCTCCGGTACCACCTTGAGAGTCCTGAACAAAAACAATTTTTTTCTGACTCCCAAAATAGTTTTTTATCTGGCCCCCCAGTCCCTTAAAATCTGAAACTATGATGATCTCCTTTACGAACTCAAATGATCTCAAATATTGAACCACATACTCTATCAATGGCCTTCCGTTGATGGGAGTCATCGCCTTTGGAAAATAATCAGTATACGGCCTGCCCCGAGTTCCTCTGCCGCCTGCCAAAATTACAGCCTTCACAGCCTAACGGTATGATTTTTGTTTTCTTCTTCTTGCACCAGAACCGCCGAACTTCTTTGGCTCTTTTCTTCTGGCATCTCCGCTAATCAGATATTTGTCAAAATCCGTGATTCTCTTTCTTAGATCCTCCCTGGTGGATTTTGAGAAGGGGTGATCCTTGGGATCCCTCTTGGATTTGGTCCGGCCTGTCAATGCCCTTGAAATTCCTGTTGCAACTGCACTAGCCTGACCCATAAATCCGCCACCCCTGACTCTTGCAGAAATGTCGATCCTTCCTCTCAAATCACCGGTAATCTCTAGCGGTGCTAAAATCACTTCGCGGGCCGTCTCCTGCGGAATCATTTCTATTGGAACGTTGTTGATTCTGACCCTGCCTTGTCCTTTTGTGATGTAGACATGCGCACTAGCCGTCTTTCTTGTCGCAAAATAGATCTCGGTTTTTGGAGTCGTCATTCGGTCCACCCTATTACCCTGCCTAGCTCTCCCATTGTCGTGTAATTGGCGGCAGATTTTTTAATCTTTGCCTTTTCAAACTGAGTTTTTTCCAATGATTTTAATTCCTTGGGCGAGCCAATATATGCCCTTAGTCTTTTATGTGCTTTGATGCCTGACGGTTTTTTTCCATGCGGCAGCATCCCTCTGATCATTTTTGTAATGATCGTGTCCGGTCTTCTTGGATGGAACGGTCCGTGTTTGGGATTCAGGACACTGGAAATCTCTAAAAACTTTCTGTATTCTTTAATTATGTTTGAACGGGTTCCGCTGATCATGATTTTCTCACAGTTGACAATTGATATTCTGTTTCCTTGGAGGAGCAGTTTTGCTACATTAGATGACAGTCTTCCTGCGATATGATCGGTTGCATCTACGACGATCGGCCTGTCCGTTCTTGCGACTGTTTCCTGTTTGGCTGCCGCCGCTCCTCTGGGCCTGTTTAACCTGCCGTTAGCCAAGCAGTACCACCCCTCTTCCGGTCGGATTCTGTCCTATCAAATCAGAATAACTGATGATCTTTCCGCCGACTTTAATGATTTTTGCAGCAGCAGAATTTGAAATTGAAAAAGAGCACAGCGTTATTTTGTGAGGCACACTGCCTGTTCCGAGGACCTTGCCAGGAAAAACGACAACGTCGCCTTCCTTGGTCAGCTGGCCGATTCTCTTCAGGTTGATGTCCCTTCTTGCAATAGATGGCTTTAGCGCGTACTCTGCCAATCTTCCCCAGATTGGGGCGTCATTTTTTGTAGATGCCTTTCTGAGATCCCTTGCCATGCGTACGACAACCTGGCTAGTCATGTGAATAATGCGGTTTGAAACCCAAATATAATGTGTATGCTGCCGGTTATTCCTGAATCTGGCTTACCATCTCTTTGAACTCGCCAAGCTTGTTGCTGACTTCATCTACTCCGGCAAGAATTATCTGTTCTGGACTGAGTGCCCCCGTTGATTCTATTGTGAGAACCCGCTCGTCTTCTTTTTCTGCCTCAGTCAGCGTTGAGACATTTGAGGAATTCCATTTGGCATGTTCTGTTCCTCTTCCTAGCCTTGCATAGCATTCCACCTTGATTCTTTGTCCTGGCGCAAGCTGTACAATTGGAATCTTTTCAGAGATTGGCTTGATGGAATCATCCTCAGAAGACAGTTCGTTTGAAAGAACCGTTCTGGTGACATCCGAGTCTCCGGAATCGAGCACCAGCATCACCTTGCAGTTTGAGCACCCTGCCTCGCTTTGACACTGGCATTTTGAAGGCTCATCAAACCTGCCCAGTTCTGTCTTTAATGGAACCAGCCCCAACCTGTGCGCAAGTCCCTCGTCTGCCAAAACTGAGGTGTTTTCAATAATGTCTACAGTATCAATTGCAAATACCGGAACGCCGTTTAGACAGACTCGCCTGAGTGCGTTTGCATACTGTAACGGTATGCCCTTTAGCTTTACAGCAATCTTTTGATTATCTTTGCTAATTACCTCCAAGGACGACAAATCTTGAACAAAATCTTCAAAATCCACATAAAAATCTAACTGGTTTTTCAGTGTAAGAGTTTACCCCTCAGGCGACGCTGCTGGCCGGAGCCTTCATGATCACGCCTGCCACGTCGTATCTTGGGGGAGGGGTAAACTCTTACTTTTCAGTCTTCCCAGAAGTAACCCGGAAAACGGCTCTGGATTTGAGGCAAACCAAATTATGACGCCTGCAGATTCACTCGCCGCCATCTGCACAGTCATGAATCACGTACTTCTGGGAAGACTGAAAGAATAACTAGCTTTATTAGGCTAGGCTAAACTCAGAGGTCAATGACGAGTATGACAAAAACTCTACTTTTCGCATCACTGATAGCTGCAATGTTATTGCCGTTTTCAGGAATGCAGGCAGTAGATGCAAAAGAAAGCAAAGTAGTTGATTGGTCTGAATCACAACAAATGGCTTCTACCACACCAGGTGATTCTACTCGAACTGCGTCAGGCGGTTCTGTCTATGTATATTGTAACCATGAAGCATCAATGTCAAACAAGTGTTATGGTTGGGATAATGGTGGTGACTTTTACTATTCTACACCATATACATACAAAAATGTAGATTCCTGTAACAGTTATACTTGTGCTGATCTAGATTACTATCATAGAGGCGACTCCATAATCAGCCATAATGGGTACGCATACACATTCGAATCTTCAAGTTATTATACCTGTGCAGTTGACCTTGGATTATGTACATCACCATTAAAAGGTTACAACAACTATGAGACAATCCATCATAATAACATTCCAACAGGTGAACCAATCAATCACATAACTACATACAAATACGAACGACAAGGTGAAACAATATCTATTCTTGTAGTTCAACTAATGACTGAGGGATATAGTTAACCTCATTATTTTTTTATCATGTTATCTGACAAAGAAAAACTGGAATGGTTTTCACATTTTACAAAATCCCTGTCTGCAATTAAATTAATGTGTACTGATTCTGTATATTCTAAAGAGGACATACTCACTCAGATTGTCTCCTTGGAACAAGATCTAAAATCTATTGATTCAGGATATCTGCCTTCTGGTCCCAAACAGACTGTACAATGGCCAAAAAATGAAACCAGCACTCAAAATTAAACCAATATCTAGCATCAGTCTTCCCAGAAGTAACCCAAAATAGCCAATTTTGACCGAAACAGATCAATTAGGGCAGTCCTAGAAGGTACTCATGCCTTACCAAAAGAACCAACTGAGACGTGATGCTCTTAACAACCCGCGCATATATCAAGATATCCTAAAGACCAGTCTTCCCATCTATGTTAAAACGCCCGGGCCCTTTAGCGGCTGCGGATTGTGTCTCTCTGATCCACGCCTAGTTTAATATGGGCCGCTTTATAGCTTACGCTGGGTACAGGGGGGATCCGTTCCCTGCATGCGGCTGCGTGTTACTTGTCTGTTTTCTCCCTGACCTCGGGTGGCATCTTGGATGCTGCAGCTGCTGCTGCTGCGGCCTCTGCCCGGGCCAGCTTGAGTTTGTACGTCTTGGGATCGTGTCCGGAGTACGGCGTCCTTGTCACGAGCATGGACCATACGATCCTGATCATCTTGGTTGCCACGTGCGTCCTGGCCACCATGGGCCTTGCGCTGTTCCTCTTCTTGGATCTTGCATGGATCCTTCCCATCCTCTCGTCGTATATGGCGGCCGTCCGCACAGTCTGTAGCATCGCCCAGTTGCACCTGCGGTTGGATGTCTTTCTCATTTTGCCGTGGTACTCCCTGTCGCCGGACTGGTGAACCGTAGGACACATGCCGAACCACGCAACAAGCTTGCCCGGGGTCTTGAACCTGGCAATGTCCCCGATCTCAGATACCAGCAGCATGGCCGTAAACGAGTCGATTCCCGGAATGCTCATCAGGATCCTCGCATCCTCGCTGACGCTGGCCTGCGCCGCTATCCTTGTCTCGATGTCCGCGATCTCCTCTGTGATCTGCCTGACCCTTCTGGCATGCACGCCGAGAACCGCATCATCGTTTGGGTCGCCAAGATTCAGGGCGAACAGCTGCCCGAGTCCCTTGTTGGAGTACACGTGCGACGAGTCGATCCTCTCGTCATACCTGTCCAGGAGGCTGTGGATCTGGTTGATCACGGCCGTCCTGTCCTGCACGAGGCCGATCCTGCAGCGCATCAGCTCCCTGACGCTCCGGAGTTCGGGCGGTGCCACGTAGCACTCGGGAACCATTCCGGCCCTCAGGGCGTTTGCAAGCTTTCTTGCGTCGATCGGGTCCGTCTTTACGTCCATGTCGGAGATTATCCGCATCTTGTAGGTGTTGGCAAGCTTGATTGGTATTCCCGCGGACTCGAATGCCTCGTAGGTCTTGAGCCACATGTTGCCCGTGGACTCGCAGACGGCCTGGCAGTTCTTTCCGCCGTAACTGAGCTTTGCCTTCCTGGCAAACATGCCTGCCTCTCTGGATGTGTTCTCGTATGACGTCTCTTCCAGGATCCTCTTTTTGTCGTCCATAATGCACGCTACGCATTTTCTCTTTCCAATGTCTATTCCTATGCTGTATTGCATCTTTTCTCGCTTTCCTCTTTTTGGTGGATCAGAGGCTGCACACATCTATCAGCACGCCGTGGTGCACGAACACTGCAGCTCGGAATTACCGCATTCAGAAGTCAGCGCGCGGGGCGCATGGGAAGACAGCGGTTGATCCACACCACCACCGCTACGGGCCCGGGCGTTTTTAACCCGTGTTCAGAAGTACCACGTCAAATTATCCCCGGCTCGAAACAATTCAAATAATGATGCCTGCATATCCGCATGTCGTTTCTTGCACCTCCACGAGTCGGTTACTTCTGGGAAGACTGAAGACCGTTGGCGACGGCATGGCCCCGTGCATCAAGACATCAGACAAGCACAACGCCATCTATGCTACAGACGACTTTATCAGGTGCCTGACGCGCGCGGCCGTATCCAACAGGCAGGTGGCAGGCTGCACGATGTCTGCACGTGACGTGCCAGCGGCTCCTGGAATGCCCCGCAATCCCACCGACGAGTGGATCCGCAGCGTCGCCATAAGATCCAAGCCCGGCCAGATCCAAGGCTGCCTTGCAGAAACCGTGGGCCGGCAGCTGAACCAGCTGAGGGATATGGGGATGATCACAAATGGCCAAAAGACGGATGCGGCAATAGACATGCACCTGATACCGCGCTATGACAAAAAGTACGGTAGTGAGCTTGTACGCTCCAAGAAGAAGAGCGGGACGATAGTCTGAGCGTTACATCACCATACAGTGCATCGTAAAGCACTGCCGCCTTGTGCTGGGAGCACTGCACATGCCGGCCCTTGAGGATACGGCCGATTTCGTGCGTAAAATCATCGATTCTGCACGCCGCACAGGCGCCGATCTTGGAGTCGTGATGCTGGACCGCGAGTTCTTTTCGGCCGCAGTCATCTCCAAGCTGGATGCGGCCGGTGTCAGATGTATCATACCGTGCAAGAACACGGATGCAGTCGTTGCCACCCTCAACGAGAATGGCGACGTGAAAAAAAGAAGGGAGGTCAAATCGGTCATATCCGGCACCACAAAGTCTGCACGGTACACGATGGTCATCACAAAGAGAAGGAAGAAGAGATCAGGCAAGACCGATGTGGAGAAGCTGCCGGCGCACGAGCGGCTCATCGGATTTGCAACCAACGTGCCCGGAATAGATCCGAACGAGTACAGCCGCAGGTGGGGGATCGAGACTGGATACAGGATGATAGAGAACGCAAGGGTCAGGACCCACAGCAAGAGCCCGGTCGTAAGGATGCTGTACTTTGTGTACTCGGCTGCGGTCTTCAACGCGTGGGTCATGGCAAACGCGATGATGAGAAACTTTACGGGGATCGTTACAGAGGATCCCCTGATCACCCAGCAGTGCCTCAATGACGTGATCAAGCGTGGTATGTCGGACTATAGGATGCTGCCCCAACCCCCTCCACCGGTGCCTCCATGAGTTACTTCTGGGAAGACTGGGCAAGCGAAAACCTTCAAATAATTTTTAATCCTAGTATGTTTAACAGGTTTCATATGCCAGAAAATCAAAAATTAAACCATGAATCCATAGTGGAAATGGAAAAGAGGGCCCGCAGGATAAGATCCAGCATTGATGAAATAGTGATGGAGGCAGACATGACAGGATCCGACTTTGAGGAATTAAAAAGCATGTTCGGGGAAATAAGAAGGAAGATGGAGGGGATAAGATCGAATATCAAGATAATGAGAAGAGAGGCCGGCGTGGCAGGGCTTGACTTTGAGGAAATGATGACACATACTGGCATGGCAGGATTCAGCTTTAAGAATGCAAGAACGAGTATCAGCCGGGTAAGATCCTGCGTTGAGGAGGCAGAAAGGGGGAGCGGCGTGGAAGTACTCAGGGTCAAGAAATTGTTAGATCATATCAGCACGATAAGATCTTACATTGGGAAGCATGGAGGAAGTGCCGACATGACAAGATCTGTCTTTGATCTGTTGGAAGTATGGACTGACAGATTCAGAGCTCACTGCGTGGGAGTCAGAGAGGCGGTCAAGGGGTTGAGTGTGCCGGCAGAGTTGGGAATATCTGTCTACAGGAAAGTGGGAAAGGAGGTGGAGACGGCAAAGGCTGTGTTCAAGAAACTGGTAAGCATGTCTTATAAAACCGCCAAAAAGCCGCCACCATGGGGTACACAGAGATCTGACTCGATGGAGGATGATCTTGAGCTGATAATACATGAACTCGGCGAACTAGAAAAGTATACAGGTGCAATGAGAGATAACTTTGAGGAATCAAAAGGATACATCCTCAGATTACGATCTGAATTCGAGGAGATGAGAAAGAGCGCCTGCAGTGCAGGATCTGGCCTGCCAAAGCATTTGGGGAGACACGAGGATCCGCAGGCACAGGGCGGGGTCGGCAGGCAGGGATCCGTCCACGTACGAGCTGCGGCCCGAAAGCCTCCGGGTCGTGATCAGGGATACCGACATTGTCCTCAGAATCAATCCGAAGGGGCACCTCGACCCCATCCGCCGCCGGATTCTTTCACTGGCAGACGAGATCAGGACGGGGCTGAAGAGAATGGAGGCAGAAGGGGCCACGATACCAGAGCGCGAGGACGTTGTAATCGCAAAAAACCGCGAAATCCTAGAGGCCGCCCTGGTCGACTTTGACTACGACGCCCATGCCGGGGATCCGCACCTGCCGCCTGCCACACTCTAGCGAATCGCCTGGAACCTAGTACCACGGCTACCAATTGATTACAAAAAGGACAATTTTTTTCAACCAAAGGATCTAAGATCTACCAATCCCATATACACATGAAAGGAAAGAAGGAATTACCGGTGGGAACAGCGTTCCTACACGGGACAGCAGGCAAGGACGAGCTTTTTAGGATGCACAAGTCCGAAAAGGATGCCAAGGCGGCAATCCGGCTCCTTGCATACCATATGAGAAAGTGCGGCGCGAGCATATATGATATTGCCGAGAAGCTGAGCAGGCCGTATGGAACCGTACGATACTGGCTGGTGCGTGCGCACAAGCACGGCCTGGAGGGCAGGTTTGACATAAAGCACGGCGCCCCGTGCAGGCTCGACAAGAAACAGATTGAACAGCTGCTGCGTACAGACCTGATCAAGGGCCCGGACAACTGCGGCTTTAAGGCCACAACATGGACAGGATCGCTGGTCATTGCCCACGTCAAAAAGAAGTTCGGCATCACGTATGCAGAAACGAGCATGTACGACCTGCTGCCCAGAATCGGCTTCTCATGCAGAAAGCCCAGGCCAAAACACCCAAAATCAGCCTCAGAACCCGAGAAAAAGGAGTTCGAGGAAAAGACCGGGCGGTGCACAAAGTACTATTCAAAAAAGGGGTACACGGTAATGATAGGCGACGAGGTAGGAGTTTATCCCGGAGTGGAACGTCAAGAACATCTGGTACGCCATAGGAAAGCCGGTCTATACGCCGTCCAACCTGTCAAGGAAGAGGTCCTACGTGGGTTGTTTCCTAATTCCATCTGCCTAGCTCAGTCTGCATGTTTTTCTGAATTTTTGCCCTTTTGCACGCCTGATCAATAGGCGTTATGCGTAATCGGTTTACATCTGGGATTATTACGAACAAATTCGTCTCATTTATGTAGATTACGCATAAAGTCTAATGTGGCATCTCAACGGTTTTCAGGAATTCTGGCGAATTAGGAAACAACACCCCAATAACTAGGTAAAAAACGATCCTTCTGATTCACATTTGGCTTTGCTGCTGCTACTGCTGCTGTTTTGCGTATAGATAAATACCAAATTGTCATAGGTATTTCAGAAATGGCAGATGCTACAGTGGTAAGGTATTCCTATGAGGGCGAAAAATTTGAGATACTGGTAAAGCCTGATCCTGCCCTGGACTACAAATTGGGAAAGAAAAAAGAGATCTCATCCGTTTTGATCTCAGATGACATTTACACTGATTCTGGAAAAGGCACAAAGCCTTCAACCGAAAAACTGCTAAAGGCGTTCAAAACTGAGAATGAGACCGAAATCGCAGCAATCATTCTTCAGAAGGGCGACCTGAATCTTACAACTGATCAAAGACGAAAAATGACTGAGGAGAAGAAAAAGCAGATTGTAGAGTATATCGCAAAAACGTATGTGGATCCAAAGACACACCTGCCCCATCCTCCATTGAGAATTGAGCAGGCAATGAAAGACGGCAGGGTTTCTGTGGATTCTCAAAAAAATGTCGGTGAACAAGTCAAGGATATAGTTGACAAACTGCGTTCCATCATTGCCCTAAAATCTGAAAATCTGCAACTAGACATCACCATTCCTGCACAGTATGCCTCCCAGTCGTATGCCGTTCTAAAATCTGTAGGTTCGCTGAAAAAAGAAGAATGGCAAAACAACGGCTCGCTAAAAGCAATACTTGAAATACCGGCGGCGGCAAGGCCAAACGTGATAGACAGGTTGGGCTCTATAACCCGGGGATCTGCTTCAGTTGAGGTGGTAACACAATAATGGAAAATAAGAGAAGATACGTCATCCCGGGCGATGTTGTGGCAACAGGCCCGTTTAGACCCGAGCAGAACGTTGTCCTCCAAGGAAGCAAGATAGTCTCTACTGCAATTGGAATCTCTGAGATCTACGACGATTCTGTCCGCGTAATTCCCTTGACTGGAAAATACACTCCAAAAATAAATGATCTGGTAATTGGCAAGGTAATCTCTCACACTTCCCTTTCATGGGAACTAGACATAAATTCGTGCTATGTGGGATTTTTGCCAGCTCAAGACGTCTTTGGCCGTGACTTTTCTGCCCACGCAGACGAACTTACATCCAAACTGGCTTCCGGGGATCTTGTTGCAGCAAGAATTGCAAATTTTGACAGAACCCGAGATCCTCTTGTCACGATTTCTGACAGAGACCTTGGAAAGATTGATTCTGGTGACTTGGTACGGATATCCCCAAGCAAGGTTCCACGCCTAATTGGAAAAAGAGGAACCATGATTCAGACAATTGAAATGGCTACCGATGCAGCAATTACAATTGGCCAGAACGGATGGGTTGTAGTCTCTTGCGAGTCTCCAGAGGGATTATTAAAGGCCAAAAAGGCAATTCAAATGGTCAATGAGAAGGCACACGTTGCTAATTTGACTGATCAAGTGAAAGAAATGTTAGAATCAAAAGGCGAATCATAATGGGCGGAAGAGAAGCAACAACGGTCCTGCTGGACGAAAACGGAATTCGTTGTGATGGACGTAAGGTGGACGAACCGCGACGGATCATGATAAGAGCAGGCGGACTGAAAAACGCTGATGGCTCAGCCTACATTGAATTTGGCGATAACAAAATCCTAGTCGGAGTGTTTGGCCCGCGTGACGTCCATCCAAAACACATGTCAGATACTGATACTGGCATCCTGAGAGTCCGCTACCATATGGAGCCGTTTTCTGTCGGGGAACGAAAAAACCCCGCCCCTTCAAGAAGAGAGATTGAGATTTCCAAAGTCATCAAGGAGGCACTAGAACCTGCAGTCATGCTGGACAAATTCCCAAGAACCACAGTTGACGTATTTATCGAAGTATTGCAGGCCGATGGCGGAACCAGATGTGCCGCTTTAACAGCTGCTTCGGTTGCCTTGGCAGATGCGGGAATTCCAATGAGGGATCTAGTTGCAGCAATCGCTGCAGGCAAAGTTGCAGATACTGTCATTCTTGACGTGAACAATGAGGAGGACCAAGCAGGCCAGGCAGACATGCCGATTGGCTACATGCCAAATCTTCAAAAAGTCACTCTTTTGCAGCTTGACGGGGTACTAACACCTGAAGAATACAAAAAATGCGTCCAAGTCGGAATCGAAGGCTGCAAGTTGGTTTATGATTTACAAAAGAAGGCACTCAATGACAAGTATTTTGGAAACGGAGGCAGTTAGAAATGGGCTCTCATTCAGTCGTTGACCAATTAAAGAAAAACCAAATCATTGAACTGTTGGAACAAGGCAAACGTGTTGATGGAAGGGGGCATGACGAGGCGCGGGATGTCTCGATTCAAACCGATGCGATTCCAAAGGCAAACGGTTCTGCCAGGGTGAGGCTTGGCGATACCGAAGTTGTATGCGGAATAAAAATTCAGCCAGACAGGCCATTTCCGGACATGGGTGACAAGGGAATCTTCATCTGCACTGCTGAGTTGCTGCCGTTGTCGCATCCCACAGTCGAGACAGGCCCTCCGGGACCTGACGTCATTGAATTGGCAAGGGTTGTCGACAGGGGAATCAGGGAGAGCCACATGGTTGATTTGTCCCAACTGGTAATCGAGAAGGACAAATCCGTAGTCGGCGTATTTGCCGACAATGTCGTTGTCGATTATGATGGAAACCTGTTTGATGCATGTTCATACGCCACAGCAGCCGCACTGCTTTCTTCCCAAACCCCAAAATGGAATATGACAGATGACGTGCCGACCTTGGCCGAAGGCAAAGAGTCCCCCGTACCTATTACCACAATTCCTGTCTCAGTCACAATGGGCAAGATCAGAGACCACATCATCGTTGATCCCAACGGCGATGAATGGGATTGCATGGATGCCAGAATCACCATTACTACTGATTCTGATGGAAACATCTGTGCCTTACAAAAGGGCGGAAACGGCGGATTTACGTTTGAGGAAATCCTCAAGTGCGGCCAGACATCAGTCAAGGTAGGCTCGCAAATAAGGGAAAAATTAAGGGCAGTCCAGTCCGGAGACCAGCGGTAAAATGGCAAAAGGCAAGAAATCCCTAAAAGGCCTGGGTGCAAGATACGGAATCAAGATAAGAAAGCAATATACCAAGATTCATCTGCAGCTAAAGGAAAAACGGGCGTGTCCTGAATGTGGCTCAAAGACGCTTGGCAGGGACGCAGTTGGAATCTGGTCATGTAAAAAATGCAGCTACAAGGTGGCTGGTACTGCATATGACGTTAAGCTATAAGGCAAAAATTATTGTCGATGCAAAAGACAAGACACAGGCAATTTTTGACTCGGTAAATACCGATAACGAGTTTTATCCGGAAAACCCCGTCAGGACAAAAATCGAGCTTGGCAAGACGCTGGCCATCTCAGTCGAGTCAGATCACCTGCCTCATCTGCGCGCAAACCTGAATTCGACGCTGAGGCTGATCCAGGCAAGCCATGAAACCATTGAATCGGTAAAGATATAACGAAACGATCTTTTCTGATAAATCATGTCATCAGGACAAATGCCCCCGTGGCTCCAAGAACAGCTAATGAAGATGCAGCAAATACAGCAAAACCTTCAGTCTATCCTGACTCAGAAGCAGCATCTCGAAATTGAAAAAGCCGAGACCCAAAAGGCATTGGAGGAACTCCGAAAGGCAGGTGACGGTGATGCCGTATTCAAGCATGCAGGGGCAGTCTTGGTAAAATCCACAAAGCAAGAAATGATTGACGAGCTTGAGGAAAAGCAGGAGCTGGCAAAAACTAGGGCGACTGTGCTTGAAAAACAAGAGGAGCGCGTCAAGGAAACCCTCAAAGAGCAGGAGGCAAAAATCACCGAACTGATGAAAGGCAAGAATGCAGGCGCTTCTACTTCTACTACTACTCCACCTGCTTCTGCAGAGGAAAACCCCCGAAGATAGCTTCATTCAAAGATATTCCGCCAAGATCAACTGGCTGAAATTTTGTAACCATATCAGTAGACGCTATATGAAATCTTATCTGTATCCTGTGATATACTATTACTGTTGGGCCTGAGAGTCGATCGGAACTTACCATGTACAAGGGTGTTCAGTAGACTGACTCGTAACAGCAGGCGGAAAGCAATGTACCGCGCAGAAGACGGTGAATGGAAGATTCCGCCCGGATCAGGCATTTTGATCAGAAAGGAGGTGATAACATGATCAGCGTAGGAATAGACGTACACAAAAAGACATGCGTTGCAGCAGTAAAGGATGACTCTGGCAAGCTGCTAGAGCGATCCAAGTTTGAGAACAGCGTTTTGGCAACAACGAATTTTGCAACATATCTCAAGGAACAATACTGCGGACAGCTGCCAATAAAGGCAGTATGCGAGTCCACTGCCAACTACTGGATTATCGTACATGACACGCTTGAGGACTGCGGGATAGACACCGTGCTGGTGCATCCGGCAAAGGTCAAGGTGATAGCGCACGCCAAGATAAAGGACGACCGCGTAGATGCAAATATACTTGCCGACCTGCTCAGAGCAGACATGCTGCCAGAGTCGTTTGTGCCTGACAAGCACTACAGGGACCTCAGAATGCTGGGCAGGACCAGAACCGGCAAGACGGCAGAAGCCACCAGATGCAAGAACAAGATACACGCCATACTTGCAAAGTATGACTATGACCTGCCCACGCACAGCACGTTTACGATTTCTGCCATACAGCACATCCAAGACGGGATAAAAATGTCAGAGATTGACGCGGCAACTGTGAAGATGTACCTTGATGACATCAAGAGGATACAGGATCAGATAAGGGATCTGGAGCGCAGCATTGCCTCTGTATCCGAAAGCGATACGAGGGCCAAGACGATTATGACCATGCCTGGAATAAGCCATGTCATTGCACTGACGATAATCTCTGAGATAGTCGATGTCAAGAGGTTTGCCACTCCAGAGAAGCTCGTCTCGTATGCAGGGCTGACTCCCTCGCGCAGGGACAGCGCAGACAGACACAAAGGAGGCGGCATAACAAAGCAGGGATCCGTGTGGCTGCGCCAGGCCATGGTCAACTCGGCCACAGTCGCAGTACGAAACGACCCAAGGCTTGGTTCGATATATGAAAGGATAGGAAAGAGACGTGGATGGCAAAAGGCAAAGATTGCAGTTGCAAGACACATGCTGGAGATAATCTGGCACATGCTGACAACCGAAGAGGAGTACCGCACTCAGAACAAGGCTCTCACGCAGAGAAAGTATAAGAGGATGCATCGCATAGCAACATTGTCCTGATTCGGAACATCACGCTGGCAAGGGTCCACGGTAGGATTAGGTACGATTTCATATGGGAGTTCCTATACTGACGATCATTGAAAATTTCGCCTGATTACACGTCTTGTGAAGGTTTATAGATCTCCGCCATGGCCATTCTGACATGAACAAGACGAAAATCCTCACGGATGCCATGCGTGTGGAAAAGGATAACAGGGTTTATACCAGAATCCTGGCGGTGCGCTCCGTACTGCTTGGCAACACCACTGCACAGACCGCAGAGATTGCCGACGTGACACAGCGTACCGTACAGATATGGGTCGAGAGGTTTGAGCTTGACGGCGTTGACGGTCTCCGTGACTCCCACAACAGGGGCAAAAAGCCAAAGGTCCCAGTCGGCAGGATAAAAAAGATCGCCATGAGGCTGCGCAGGATGGAAAAGCTCACCCCGAAGAAGATGCGCAACTGGGTGCACCGCAAACTGCATGTCACATACAGCGTTGGAAGCATCAGAAGAATCCTGCGCACGATGGGATTCTCGCTAAAGACGTCAACCACCAAGCTGGCAAATGCTGCCGACGCAAAGGCGGTAAGACGGTGGCAAAGGGAGGCAAAAGACACGATTAGGCTTGCAAAAAGGCGCGGATTCAGGATAACCGTACAGGACGAGTCGATATTCGTCAGTACGGGAAGGGACGGCAAAAAGTTCTGGTCGCCAGTGGGGGACAGGATCGAGGTGCAACGATCCGGCAGAAGGGAGCGCGTCGTGGTATACGGAACGGTTGCAGACAACGGAACCAGGCTGATGCGCACATACGACAAGTTCAACAGCATAAACTTTGTGCGTTATCTCAAGCAGGCGCACAAAAAGTGGGGAAAGGTTCTGATTGTGATGGACAACGCAGCACAGCATAAGACCGAAAGGGTCCGCAAATACCTGGAGAAAAATCCTGACGTTATCCTGCTGTACCTGCCGGTAGCTAGGCCGGAGCTGAGCGCCATAGAGCCAATCTGGAAGGATGCCAAGTACATGCTGGTCACATCTGCCTTTTACGATTCGGTAGATCACCTCAAAAGGGATGTCTCGGAATACTTTAGGACGTGTTCCATCAAGGTTGACATCTACAAATATCTTGAGCGCCGCGTGTAAGGGAGGCGAAATTTTCAATGATCGTCAGTATAGTCCACCTCCCGTCCTTGCTTGTTATCTCGTGCAGGAACGCGGTTCCCGCCGGCAGTTCCTTCCTTCCTTTCATACGTCTGTATGGGACTGGCAGGATCTTGGATCCTTTGGTTGAAGAAAATCGTCCCTTTTGTGATCAATTGGTAGCCGAGGATACTACGGAATCTCCCATTCACCGCCTGCGCGGCACGTTGCTTTCCGCCTGCTACTGCGAGTCAGCCTACTGAGCACCCTTGTACATGGCAAGTTCCGATCGACTCTCAGGCCCAACAGTAATGTTGGATCACAGGATACGGATAAGATTTCATATAGCGTCTACTGAGATGGGCGATTATTTGAGATAGACACGGCGTACGGTTGTAACAGGTCGGGCTCTGGAAGCTCAGGCGTGAATCTTGCAATCCCGGAGGTCACTAGGGCAGCACCTCCAACCAGCAGGCTGATTTGGAAGAATCACAACACATAAAGATCGTTGGATCTGCCTTTCCGGTATTGATCGGGGATCCTAGCATTACGGACGTGGATTGGAACAATCCCGACGTGATCCGCCTGTTTGAACACATGAAGTCCAGGATGGAGGCAGTTGAAAGAGAAAACCTGCACATGAAGTCCAGGATGGAGGCAGTTGAAAGAGAAAACCTGCACATGAAGTCCAGGATGGAGGCAGTTGAAAGAGAAAACGAACAGCTATAGCAATGATCAGAAGTCTTTGAGCCAAAACGGGATCATTCGAAAAGTATATGGATCGCCTAACCGGCGCAATGGCATGGCAAAAGAAACAGACAAAAGCCTGTCAGAGGCCATGCGCAAAGAAAAGGATGTCAAAGTCTACAAGAAGATCATGGCGCTGATGTTTGTGCTAGAAGACGACGTGGGCGTGCCTGAGACTGCAAGAAGGGTCCGGTGCAGTGAGAATTCCGTGCGCAGCCGGCCGGCGAGGTTTTCGGAGGACGGCATGGACTGCCTCCGGGATCTTCCCCGTTCCGGATGCAGGCCAAAGGTGGACAGAGAAAATATTGCCGCCATAATGGACCTGTTCACTGCATGCAAAAGTACCGATGTTATGACGGTACGCGATGACATAAGGGATGCCACCGGGACAGAATACAGCACAGGACATGTCCGGAGAATGATGCGCCAGCACGGCCTGTCGCGCCGCAAGGTGCAAAACGTGCATGTCAACCATGCCACCCCAAGCTCCGTATACTCGTGGCAACGGTATCTTGAAAACGTGCGGATTCCGTGCCTGAAAAGAGAGGGTTTTACGCTGGTGTCATCTGATGAGGCGTTCTTCGTGCAGGGCGCATACGACAGATACGTGTGGGGTCCGGTCGGCACCAGAAGCGTGGCATCATATTCGGTGGACCACACAAAGGTGGCCGTGTTTGGAAGCATCACAGAAGACGGCAGAAGGCTGTTCAGGACGTTTACGGGATCGTTTAGGTCAGTGCAGTTCATACAATGTCTGGAGGCGTTGCGCGCCAAGTTTGGCAAGGTTGCCGTCTTTTGCGACAGGTGGAGTGTGCACAGATCTATTGACATCGCAGAATATCTGGCAGGTCATCCCGATATCAGGCTGATAATGATCCCGAAGGGATCGCCGTACCTCAATATCGTGGAAGAATGCTGGAACCTGGGCAAGCCTGTCGTTTTCAGGGGGATAGTGTACAGGAAAATCAGCGAGCTGCGGCACACCATATCCGAGTACTACAGGACGGTGTCGTTTGCCCACCTTAGCATGTTCTATTGTACGAAAATTAGGTCGCACTAATTTGAGGAGGATTGCAGGGGATTACTTTAGGCTTTACCGATCAAGAAAACCGATGGTTGTAAGGCTCGAGGCAAAGCAGATCAGATACGCAGTGACGCAATGTGCAGGGGGACGAAAGCCCTCGGAGGTGGCCCCGGAGATAGGCGTCACGACAAGGCACGTCCAGCGGATGTATGCCCGGTTCAGGAAGACAGGCGACACGCACCACGTGCCGCTCAAGCCGGGAAGGAAAAAGAGCGCCCCGGTTCCCGACGGGGACGTGCGCGCAGTCCTGGAGGAGTACAAACACAGTGCAGCAGGGGTGGTTCATACGGCCAAGAGGCTGCGAAGGCAACTCGATATAAGCTACTACGAGGTATACAGGATAATGAAAGAAAACGGGCTGGTGACGCCATCGGCTGCAAAATCAATGCCCAGAAAATACGTCCGCTTTGAGCGCAAATACTCCAATGCCATGTGGCACGTGGACTGGCATACCATGAAGGATCCGCGCTTTGCAGGGCTCAATTTGGTCACGTTCCTAGACGACTCGTCCAGGTGCGTGACTGGTGCGGGCCTGTTCAGGGAGGCCACCTCAGAAAACGTCGTGGCGGTCCTGCGGCAGGCCGTGGCCCAGTTCGGCGCGCCTGCCACCATACTCTCAGACAACGGCAAGTGCTTTGTCGGGGCGCGCTCGGATCCGAAGAAGAAGAAGAGTCCGCCCAAGGGCGGATGGAGGCCCACTGCCTTTGAGGAGGAGCTGCTCAACTGCGAAATCGGGCTGATAAACTCCAGGCCGTATCACCCGCAGACCAATGGCAAACTGGAGAGATTCCACAGGAGC
This sequence comes from Candidatus Nitrosopumilus sp., assembly GCA_965214775.1. GTDB lineage: Archaea > Thermoproteota > Nitrososphaeria > Nitrososphaerales > Nitrosopumilaceae > Nitrosopumilus. The sequence continues at coordinate 2,035,319 of OZ243974.1, forward strand.
ATCGAGGAGGAGATATGGAACCACAAGAGTCTGTCTGCATACATCGACTACTATAACGAGGACAGGCTGCACTGGTCGCTTGACATCGACAACTACGAGACGCCGCTGCGGGCATTCTCCGACAGGGAGGCCACAGAAGCGATCAGGAAAAGCAACCCAAGATGGATGGAGGAGGACATTGGTGATGGTGCGACATAATTTTCATATAATACACCCACCTTAGCATGTACAAGTACATTTACAGATCGCCGGTCAAAGCCCTCAATTACTTGTGACCGTTGCTATACGGCACGCGCATCATCGGAATAATCGCGTTTCTCCGCTGCATGTGCCTATCCTTTGAAAGGATCCAGATCATACTGCATACGCTTCACGGTGCATACATACCAACGTCCACCATCATCCGTCTGTGCGACGTCTCGGCAACCAGGATGAAGCCCGTATATGACGGCATCCTGGAGGAGATACGGCACTCAGAATCAGTCGCAGGCGACGAGACAGGCTGGTTTCTCAACGGGACGGGCCACTGGGTATGGGTGCTTGTGACTAAATTTTCGGCATTCTACGTAACAGGTCGGGCTCTGGAAGTTCAGGCGCGAGTTTTGCCATCTCGGGGAGGCCTCCCATGTAGATTCGTGCCTAAAATCAGGAGCAGCTTCCAGAGCCTGACCTGTTACCATTCTACCACATAGCGCCGTCCCGCTCAGGCGACGTCATAGATTCGCTGATGGCCGCCTTTGAGGGTATCGTATCCTCTGACTCGTATTCTGTGTGGAACCGCATCGGCGGCAAGCACCAAAAGTGCCTCCTGCACTACTTTCGGGACATGTACCTGACGCTGGAGAAGAACCCTGGCGCCGAGTACGGCACGCTGTTTTGCAGGCTCCGCGACATTCTAAAGGACGCAATAGAGGTAAGAGTTTACCCCTCAGGCTGTACTACTGGCCGGAGCCTTCATGGTCACGCCTACCACGTCGTATCTTGGGGGAGGGGTAAACTCTTACCAATAGAGATGGGCAGGGCCACGCCCGGGGAGGTGGAGTGCCTCAAGCACCGCATACACAGGCTTGCGTCTGCCGCGTACACGGACAGGGACTGCATCCGGTATACAAAGCGCCTCAAGAGGGAGATCAACGACCTGTTTACGTTCCTGGAGCATGACGTCGTGAAATACCACAACAACGACAGCGAGAGGGCGCTGCGCATGATTGCAGTGATACGGAAGATCCTGTTCGGGAATAGGTCCGAGAAGGGCATGAGGATGACTGAGACCCTGTGCACCGTGTATGTCACGTGCGAGCTGCGCGGCGTCAACTTTTGCACGTTCGTAACGGACTATCTTGACGGCAGGGTCACGGAGATCCCGATGCCGGCAGACCAGTGCGTCGGCGCGATAGCAGCGGCAACATAACCGGCAAAAGCATGGCAGGCACTCCTGCAGGCGCACCATGAAATCAATTCGGATACGCAGGACTGCTGCTACCATGCAAGTAACATGATGATGATGATGATGATGGCAGCAAGCGGTGTGCGATACGAGGATTCGTTCCGATCCGGCGCGCAGCTGCAGTCCTGATTCCCAAAAGACATGACAGATTGTGCCAAAATCCAGCTTCCAGAGCCCGATCAGACAGATTCGTGCCTGGAATCAGGAACAGCTTCCAGAGCCCGACCTGTTACGAATTTGGAGTCATGAAAAAACAGGACGCTATTCAGATAAAGCGTGTAAATGGTGTGGAAACAAAAAAACGTACAGATTAAACCAATCAGGTGGAATTACGCAACAACCAGATCTGATCCGTTGATGGGGCATAACTTACTACTAGATTGCAGGGATCACTTTTATAGAATTACTTTTATGAAAAACCAATGATTGGCAAGACGCTACTGGGACTGTTCTTGGCAATCGGATTATCTGCAATGCCCGCATTTGCAGAAACTGACACTCCTTACAAACAGTTTCAAAGTGGTATCGCGCTAGAGGAGATACAGTGCCGGGATTCAAAGACGCTGATGGAGACCACGCGCGGAACGCCTGCGTGCGTCAGCGCTGATTCCGTGCAAGAGCTGCGGCAGAAGGGCTGGACAGCGGTACGGCAGCAAGGCCATCCGGACATGCCAGCCGAGCCACATGCAAAAACGATAACCACCAGAAACACGGACGAACCGCTGATGGCATACTCTGGACTGGGATTTTCCTGGCCCCAATACAGCGTCACGTTTCCAGAGCAGGTCAGAATAGGCGAGCAGTTTGAGGTGGTGATCGACTATACGTTCATCATACCAGTCCTTGACGACGACGAGCACGGCGTAGAGTTTCTGAGCTACGAGGAGTCCGAGAGATATTGTACCGAGGAATGCCTGGAGCGTATAGAGTGGCTGGGTTCGAAGTTCTATATAGACAGAAATGTGTATGTTGATCTCATAAACGCCACAGACTACGTGTTCAAAAGACAGGGAAACGACACCAGGCATCTTCCCATCAGGGGATTTGAGTACGGCACGATACCTCCCATACTCAACGGCACGCATCCGCAGCAAAAGACGCTCACGTTTGCAATCAACGAGCCCGATACCGAGTACCCCTTTGGAGAAATAAGCATAGGCTTTGCTGGCGATATGGGGGGATGGATCTACTTTTACGTCGAACCCGACAACACCGTCCGCCTCAGCGACGAACCGATCGTCGTTGAAGACGAGGGAATTCCACGACTGGGACTGAACATACCGGACCGTCCTCCCAGAGCTCCCCTTGAGGATCCGTTGAGTGGAGTGAGCAACCCGGAGGAGCTAATGCATGATCTGGCAGCGTTCTTCGAGGTGCTATACCCAGAAGTCAGCGCGGAGGACGAGATGCGCCAGGCAAACTTTCCAGAGGAGTTCATCGACAAGTTCTTTGGGCTGTATCCAGACCTGAGAATACAGTCCCATGCGCCTACACTGCAATTCATACTGCCGTCTGCGCATGCCCAGCCATCCCCCACTTCTTTTGTTTACGGAAATGCGTATTACTATGATAGTGACGACAACATAGTCCCCTTGAAAAGTACGGAAGTATGCGCCTACACAAAACCCCACCGAACTTTTGAGCCGGTTTACAATGGCCAGACGCATATATGCGACAAGACCAATACGTAGTATCTACGTCAGCCATTTGTTCATCTTTACCACCTTTATCTCGCCCCTGCGCGTCATACTGCGCAGTGATCTCTGCATCTCCTTGACGGTCTTGTAAAGGCAGTTTGAAGTCGCCTTTTTGAACCCGCGCCACTGCCCCTCCGAGTTGTTAAGCTCCGGCGCGTACGGCGGCAGGTACTTTAGCACCACGTCTCCGTTCCACTTGGCCATCTTTCTATTGAGTTCTGCTGACTTGTGGTACGATGCGTTGTCGACAAACAACAACACCTTGCCGTACTTGCGGCGCAGTGTCCTGAGAAACTTGTAGAATGTTCCCGTGTTGGCCTTTTCGTAAAAGCGATAGTCAAACCTGTTTCTTGAGAGGGCCCCTATGACATAGAACCGCTTCCTAGACAGGCTGACGGGCGTATAGACCGGCTCTCCTACGGGGTACCAGCTGTTCTTGACGTTCCATCCCAGTATGAACATGGACTCGTCGCCTATCATTACCGTGTACCCCTTTTTTGAATAGTACTTTGCGCTCTGCCTAGCTTTTTTTTTGAACTCCTTTTTCTCGGATTCTGAGGCTGATTTTGGGTGTTTTGGCCTGGGCTTTCTGCATGAGAAGCCGATTCTGTGCAGCAGGTCGTACATGCTCGTTTCTGCATACGTGATGCCGAACTTCTTTTTGACGTGGGCAATGACCAGTGGCCCTGTCCATGTTGTGGCCTTAAAGCCGCAGTTGTCCGGGCCCTTGATCAGGTCTGCGCGCAGCCGTTCAAGCTGTTTCTTGTCGAGCCTGCACGGGGCGCCATGCTTTATGTCAAACCTGCCCTCCAGGCCATGCTTGTGCGCACGCACCAGCCAGTATCGTACGGTTCCATACGGCCTGCTCAGCTTCTCGGCAATATCATATATGCTCGCGCCGCACTTTCTCATGTGGTATGCAAGGAGCCGGATTGCCGCCTTGGCGTCCTTCTCGGACTTGTGCATCCTAAAAAGCTCGTCCTTGCTTGCTATCCCGTACAGGAACGCTGTTCCCGTCGGTAATTCCTTCTTTCCTTTCATGTGTATATATGGGACTAATAGCTCTTAGATCCTTTGGTTGAAAAAAATTGTCCTTTTTGTGATCAATTGGTAGCCGAGGATACTACGTCCGGCTACTTTGCACTCCTTTTTGTTCCACGAGGTATTAACTTGTATCTTGGCGTGCATACTGAAACCGACTACGTTAGAGTTGCCAAATACTTTAGCAGTCCACACATTCACTACTCTTCTTCACCTGTTGCTATTACAAGTGGAATAGCAAGCACAGGTGACTTTGCTATACCCTCAAGCGGAGTGAGTTTCATTGTGTTTAAAGTGTTGAGAGAACTTGGTGCCATAGACCAGTGGTACAAAGACACTTTTAGGTATGATCCTCCCTTTGTGACCGCAAACTGGAGTTCAGAAGGATGCCGTGTGGGCCCAGGCGCACAAGGTACCACGATGTATCTTGCGCATACACACAAGTTCGACCATAATGGACAACCTGAACCGTGTGAAGGCACAGTCACATCAATCACCCACCCTGACACCATAGCTCATGAGTTTGCGCACATTGTCTTTTTTGATCATTATAATTTGCAAAATTCCCGTTATCCGTACTCTGCAATAAACAATCCAGAAGGATGGCACAGTCCGGTACACCCGGATAACAGTGCAGGATTGGCATGGATCGAGGGATGGGCATTTTTTATGACAAATGCGTATTCTGGCACTCCGACATACCAGCCAAGCTACATGGCAGGCCAGTGGAATTTTGAAACACGTACCCACAACGAGGTAAATGATGTTCTCTTCAGAGACAGGCCGTTTGTAACTGGCATCACGGGCGAGGGAAACGTGGCAGCTGCCCTGTACGATGCGTTTGATTCGACCAATGAGGCAGGAGACGACAGGCAAGGCCAACTCGCCAACATCTGGAATACGATGACCGACAGCCTGGAATCAGACGAGGACATAATCGCGGCGGACTTTTTTGAGTTCAAGGACGACTGGGATGACTCAGGGCATCCAAGCTTGGACTCCATCTACACGCTAAACACGATGAACCCCCATACGGTCTCAGACGACATGCTGTCGGACACATTTGACAACCTTGATGCGTGGACGGAGATGGGGGAGCCTAACTGGCGCATCGGGATGCCCGACGAGGGAGGGCATCCCCCTGTTCATGCTGCAGCGAACATGGTTGCAAAGGCAGACGACTGCGACTTGGGATGCACGATCATCCTGACGGACGGCATAGACCTCACAGGGCACAGCTCTGCTACTCTGTCGATGTATCGCTACGTCGACGATGCGCTTGATTCTGGCGAGTATCTGAAGGTCGACGCAAGCTCCGACGGGGGCATGACATGGACCAACATCTTCACGTGGAGCGGGAATGCAGACGATGACGACACATGGCATTTGGAGTCATATGACTTGGCAGGCTATCTGACTTCCACCGACTTTAAGGTCCGCGTAGTGGCCAAGGCGAGTAGCATCTCCGAAGACGTGATGATCGATGATTTCACAATAGGACCATCGGATGATGGTGGTGATAACGGCAATGGTGGTGGTGGTGGTGGATCATTGGACACAACCCCGCCTGCTATAACCGCGCCTGCAGATGTCACGGCAGAGGCCACCGGCGCGCTGACTGTGATATCCATAGGGCAGGCCACGGCCACCGACACTGTGGATCCAGATCCGGCAGTGACAAACGACGCCCCGGAGTCATTTCCTTTAGGCGATACCACAGTAACGTGGACAGCCACGGATGACTCTGGCAACGCGGCGACGGCCGCCCAGACCGTGACGATACTGGACACGACACTGCCGAGTATAACCGCACCTCCAGATGTCACAGTCGAAGCCACTGGTACACTGACTGCCGTACCCATAGGACAGGCAACTGCATCCGACATTGCCGATCCCGCCCCGGCAGTAACAAATGATGCGCCAGAATCGTTCCCCTTGGGGGACACGACAGTCACATGGGTCGCCACGGATGACTCTGGCAACGCGGCGACGGCCGCCCAGACCGTGACGATACGGGATACTACACCGCCCCGGATCGCCGCACCTGCCGATCACACGGCCGAGGCTGCCGGCATGATGACGGTTCTAAATGCCGGCGACTATGGGACTCCCACCGTGTCTGACATTGCGGATCCCAGCCCCACAATCACAAACGACGCACCGGAATCGTTCCCTCTAGGCAACACGACAGTGACATGGACTGCAGCCGACTCTTCGGGCAACGCGGTGATGGCCGCCCAGACCATAACCGTTCAGGATACAACACCGCCTGCCATCTCCGGCCTGCGCAACATAAGCGTGGATGATCCGGTGGGCCGCGGAATGGCAGTCAGCTACGATGCGCCGACTGCCGCCGACCTCGTGGACGGGGCCGTGGCAGTATCATGCACGCACGAGTCCGGATCGACGTTTGCGCCCGGATTCACCGAGGTATCATGCACGGCGACAGACGGCTCTGCAAACTCGCTGCGGGACTGGTTTATCATACATGTGGACGCCTCAGACGCCATCCTGGACGTCTCGCAGACCGTGAGCACGGGCCGGTCCACGTGGAGTGTCACGGGCCCGGACAGGATATTCGCGGGGCAGACCTTCGAGTATACCGTAACCCTTGAGGACGGGGCGAGGCCCAGGGAGGAGGCCCTTGCCGTGTACAGTGCTGCGCCGGATACGCGGTACCTCGGATGGCATGATCCCGATGCAGACTGCCAGACTATATTGTGCGCGGGGTTTCCCGAACAAAAGCATAACACGTACAAGATAGCCAGTGACGAGGACTCGCCGTATACTGCCATGCACAACAAGATGAAAAAGTCCAGATCCAGCCACACCATACTGCTGCAGCCGGCAGCCGACGCGCCGGCGGGGGCGCAGGCCACAGTAGGCATGCTGGATGCCAGCTACAACCCGAGGGGCGGCATACCGGTAACTATGCTGCCGTCGTCCACGAAGACGATACCGGATGGGGACACCACCTGGAGCGTAAAGGGCCCGGACAGGATATTTCCCGGACAGACCTTCGAGTATACCATAACCATCGAGGAGGGCCCAAGGCACCAGCATGATGCCCTTGCCATATACAGCAGCTCGCTTACCGTCGATGACTTTGGTGGATTCGAGGAGGGTTCCGGGTGCAGCACGACCGTATGCACGGACTTTCCGGGACAGCGGCGCCGCACGATGGAGCTTGACAACCACGCAGGCTCCGCGTACGACGTGAGGTATCATACGATCAACGCGCCAGGATCCCAGTATACGATACTGCTGAGGACCGCCGACGACGCAGACGCAGGAGGCACGTTCAGGGTAGGGGTGGTGGATGGGGATGGGATCCCCATTGGCGGCATGCGGGTTATGATCACAGATCCCGTGACCGTCACGGGCCCCTATGAGGAGCTCGTGGCGGGCCTGTCCTTTGAGGGCAACCTGGCAGATGCGACGGGGGACAACAACGGCACGGCGGCCACAGGGGATGTCACGTACGTGCCGGGCAGGATAGGCAGGGGGCTGCAGCTTGACAACTCCTCTCATGTAGTCCTTGCAGAAGAGGCCGACTTTGACTTTGGGCGGAGCGACCCGTTCAGCATGGCGTTCTGGCTCAGGCAGGATGTGCCTCAGACTGCCAGATCCATGATCCTCTCCAAGGCAGAGTCGTTTGGCCGTCCTGGCGCATATGTGTTTGTGTGGGACGGGGCGCCCAACAGGGTCCTGCTCCTGCTGTATGGAAACTCTTCTTTCATAAACGTGCACACACCGCAACACCTGAACATGTCAGACGGTGCCTGGCGCCATATTGCATTCACGTACGACGGCTCGGGCGCCAAGGAGGGCCTCAACGTATACGTGGACGGCGAACACCGGGACTATGACCACTTCCGCAGGGGCGCGGGGCTGACAGGCAACATGACAAACGACCATGCGTTTACCATAGGGGCATCCGGCCTGGGGGAGTACGGCATATCCGATGCGGCACTTGACGAGCTGCGCGTGTACGATACCGAGCTGTTGGCCCGGCAGGTGCGGCTGCTGCATGCGGCAGGCCTCGGCTAGCTTGTGCGATCACGGCGGGCCCAGCCTGCGACAGGAGTTCGTACCGGCCGGTAAGGATTCTCGAGGTGCTTCATGATCAGACGCACCTGCAAACGGACGATGACACTGAAGGGTCTGTGACTGCCGGCATGCACCACAGGCGGCACTGCCTGCCGGGGCCTTTGCCACCGTGCCTTCCACGCGGTATCTTCCGGAGGGGGCAGGACTCTTGTCGCGTATTGGTAGAACGCAATCCAAAACAATTTTAAGCCGACGCATCCCTTGATACGGTGAGCATCTTGATGGGATCCAAACGTGTGGGGGTTTCATCGCCTAGGTGTGGTAAACCGTGTCACATTTGGAGCCATTTTTCTGGGAACTTCTGGGAAGACTGACTTATCTTCTACAGTTATTAACAGATCACGCATAGGTAATCTGTGAAAATTGAAAACCTTAGAATCATAGTAGATGAAAGAGAACGTAAAAGCGGAATTCCCGAACTTTTAAAGTCCGTCGGGCTAAACCTTGAGATGAAGACTCTGCCCATTGGGGATTACATTGTTGCGCCTGAAACGGTAGTCGAAAGAAAAAGCATTCGAGATCTAATGTCCTCTGTCTTTGACGGGCGCCTGCTTGATCAGTGCTCCCGGCTGAAGGAGCACTTTGAGCACCCTGTCGTGCTGATGGAAGGAAACGTGGATGAAATTGAGGAGATTGCCGAAAACCCGATGATCTTTTATGGCGCAATCTCGACTGTCGCCCTTGATTTCAGGATTCCCATAATTCCCACGCCGAGTGCGGATCATACTGCAAAATTGCTTGTTTCGATGTGCTTTCGAAAGGATGCCCCCAAAGGACCGTATCTGAAAAAAATTAAAAAATCATCTGACCTGCAAAGACAGCAGCTGTCCGTTTTGTGCAGCCTTCCTGGAATTGGGGAAAAATTTGCCGTCCGAATGCTGGAAAAGTTCGGAACCCCGCTGAAAGTCTTTACAGCTGCGACCTCGGAACTGGCCAAGGTGGAGGGATTAGGGAGCGTACGTGCCAAAAAAATCAGGAAGACGCTGGACTCTAAAAGCAAACTCCGAAAAGAAATAAATCAAAAAACCCTTCACGATGCCTGATCCCTGAGCAGCTTTCTTCTCAGCGGATTTCCACAGACAGGACACTCCCTTTCAGAGGAATGACTTGTTCTTTTGCATCCGGGGCAATAATGAACCCATTTTCCGACATCCTTGATTCCTGCAGTCATGACTGGGGAAATCCTTAGGCCCAGATTTCTTGCGACATTGGAAACGGCAAAATCGTCTGAGATGATTTCCCCGTTTGTTTCGATGCACAGTGCTATGATGGAAATGTCTTGCTTTGACAACTGCTGAAAGTCCCCCGTATCCTTTGCCGCTTTTCTCGCAGCAGACGTTGAGTGACTGCCAGGCTCTCTGATCTTCAGCCTGTTTGCCTCAAGTAGTGTTCCTAACGCATCGTGATTTTTCTTGATGTGCTTGATCTCGTCATATACCAGTGATGTCGTCGTATAGCAGCCGCCAGATGATCTGAACGGAACCCCTGCATAAAATGCACTTGCATCTAAAATTTTAGAATCCAAGCTTGCTCATTTGCCGTAGCCCTCTCTTCTTTAACCGGATAAATACTGCGGGCTTTTTGTATTTCTTAATGATGATTGGCTCCTCAAAATCAGCCGTCTTGATTACCTGGGCATCCATTACGATGCTGCAGTCATGCGAACAGATCACCTCGATCTTCTCATCAGGAACAACGATTGATTCTAACCTGTATACTGGTGCCACCGGCGTGATTATCAACACGTCCAGACTCTCGTGCAGTATTGGCCCCCCCAGTGAAAACGAATGTCCGGTCGAACCACTGGGCGTTGCAATGATTACCCCGTCCATTTTTTGTTTTACCGTGTCATTTTGAAACTTGATCTCAATCTCGGCAGTCTTGGTCAGGTTTGTCCTGCTGATGTAAATTTCATTCAAGGCCGGCGGAAACTCTTTTCCCCCGCACGATGCCACCACTCTTGTCCTTTTGTCCAGGAAAAACCTGTCTTTCTGAATCTGGTTTATGGCATCATCAATCCCGTCAATCGTTATTTCCGACAGGATTCCCCTGTTTCCCCCGACATTGATTGTCAAAATCGGCGTCTCATTTTCCAAGTTTCTAAAGACCCGCAACGTTGTTCCGTCCCCTCCCAGCGTTACCACAAGGTCCAGTCTGACTCTTCTTAATTCCTCAAGTGTCTCCATCTTTTTTGCCCCTTCAACCTCGATTGGGGAAATGGTGTATACGGTCGATTTTTTAGAAAGGAACTTTTTAGCAACGTGCCTGGCTGCCTGCTCGGAATCCTTGGAGCCCACCTTGCTGACGACTGCAACTTTTTGTAGTTTCAAGCAGTTCTTCTGATTCTTGTTTACATAAAAATGATATTTTTGAAAAATCCTGGAAAAACAATTAAGTATGCAGGCAGATCTGTAAAAGACATGAGTTACGCACACCCTGAGGTGCTGACAGATACGGAGTGGGTTTCGCAAAACCCTCCAAACGGAGACAGAAAGCTAGTTGAAGTGGACTATGATCCCGTAAACGGATATCAAAAGGGCCACATTAACGGCGCCAGTCTAATCTGGTGGAAGCGCGACATCAACGACGCCGTTACAAGAGACATCATTAACAAAAGGCAATTTGAAGAACTGATGTCAAAAAACGGAATTGCCCCTGAAAGCGAGGTAATCCTTTATGGCGACTTTAACAACTGGTTTGCGGCATTTGCATTCTGGGTGTTCAAGTACTATGGACATGAAAATCTCAAAATTATGAACGGCGGCAGAAAGAAATGGGAACTGGAAAATAGGGACTACACGACAGACGAGCCGCAGGTTGCAGCAACCTCTTACAAAGCGCAACCTCCCGACGAAGGATTGCGCGCATATCTGTTTGATGTGAGCAGGACTCTTGACAGGGAAGACACGGTAATGGTGGATGTTCGCTCGCCTGCAGAGTTTGCCGGACAAATTACCGCCCCGCCGGAATATCCGACGGAGCATGCGCAACGAGGCGGCCACATCCCTGGAGCAAATAACATTCCGTGGGCAACTGCAGTCAATGACGCTGATGGAACCTTCAAGGCTGTTGAGGAACTAAGACAAAACTATGAGCCAAAAGGCGTTACTGCAGACAAGGACGTAATCTGTTATTGTAGGATCGGAGAGCGTTCTTCACACAGCTGGTTTGTCCTGAAATATCTTCTTGGATATCCCAAAGTCCGTAACTATGACGGTTCGTGGACTGAATGGGGCAACATGATAGGAAATCCCGTGGAAAAGTAAGTTGCTGCCAGACATTCCCGTCCTTGAGAAGGGTTCCTTCTATTTTGTCAAGGATGGTGGAACTGATTTCATTATGGAGGACAAGACCAAGCGGGGTCTTGCCGTCAAAGAGACGTCGATTGACGAGAAGCTTGGCGTAAGGGCTGACAAAGGAATGATCCATGACATGGACGGGATTGGGCACTGGGTTCCAATCAGATGGTACTTTTCAAAGGACTCTTTTGGTCTAAAACAGGTGTTGATTCATGCAGAGGCAATGGAAAAAAAATACGCAGAACTCAGGGAACTTACGTGTCCTGATGATGGCGACTGAAGCGATTTGAAGTTGGCATGTTCTGATGATCAAACGGGCACATGACTATGGCAAACCGATCCGAACGCCGGCAAGTGTACATGATTCATGAAACTGTTTGACAGATCATCAAAAAACTCTGGACATTCAAGAAGATGTTTGCCGTAGTGCATACTGTTGAAGATCGGTTGTTTTTTAGCGAAACAGGCACAATGTGTAAAAATCATGATCCACTTTTTTTTGATGTGTATAATACATAACACTCTGATTTGTCCTGTTAGGAGTTTCTGCACAGGCCACTTAGAATCATTGGTTTTTCCTTGCATTTCTGATTTGTCTGAATATAGTAACATCTCGGGCTCTGGAAGCTCAGGCACGAATTTTGCCATCAAAAGGGGCTGTTCAAACAGAATTTGTGCCTGAAATCAGGAACGGCTTCCAGAGCCCGATCAGTTACAATCTAAAAGACAAATGCAGGCAAAGGGAACCTGGCCGAAACTCAGAATAACCAAAAAATCAACCCTTAAACTCGGAAATCTCAATATCCATTCCCTCATCAAGGATATTGGATACGATCTTTTTAGTCGCCCTTATCTCATAGACCAGGTGGTCTTGGTTTTCCCTGATAAGACCCAGTCCCTCAGGCTTGCTTGCATTATCCATCTTTTCAGGAAGCACGTCCAGAACAATTTTTAACAGGTTGTCAAGATCCTTCTTTGTCCTTCCCTCAAGCGGCGTAACATCACCAGGTCCACCACCCCACAGGAAGAATCTCACATTAATGGACAGATTCCTATCAAGGCAAAACCCCCTGATCTCCTCCAGGTTTTCAGTCTGGCTTTTAATTTCTTCTTTCAACTTTAACTTTCTCTCAGCTATTTTATCGGAGATAGTAAACGGCTCAAAATGTCTCACTTTAATAAGGTATGATTTTTTCCTCCTAAACAACATCAACCTTCAACGGGGTCGGAATATATTTGAAGGTTTAACCTTGTAAAAACATCCAGGTTTGTGCGGCTGGAATCCACAGCTATGACAAACACCATACATCGCATTCTTACTATACCCAACATTTCAATCTGGCGTGAGCGGCACTTGCGCGGGCCTCTCTTCATGCGGAGCCGGGAGTTGCAACAAGGACAGAATGCCCCGTCCCACTAGTTTGTTGCATAACCCTGCCTAAAATTTGAAACTTTACTGAAAATCACCAGAATGATCAACTAATTCTGACCGAAAAAGTAATGGATCATGAAGGTGCCTCGTATGGTATATGTTGACACACACGGATAATGCAAAGTACGTAGAGAGAGGGGCAGGCCTAGTCGTCAAGTACAACCCGGACTGGGAGAAGGATCTCAAGGCTGCCAACCGCCACAAGGAGGGCGCCCCGTTCCTGTACGCCGAAGGCATGATAATGGCCGCAGCCGCCCTCAGGATCGCGTTCATGATAAAATACAGGCAGCTGTCAGGCATGTTCGAGGAGATGCTAAAGGGTGCGGACTCGCCGTGTTACACCACGATATTCAGAAGGATGCAGAAGCTTGACGTCGACATTGCAGAGAACATAATTACGGTGCGCGACAAGTCCCGCAACCTGGTCATGATAGCTGACGCCACGGGCCTCAAGCAGCACAACCGGGGCGAGTGGATATGCAAGAAATGGAAGGTAAGGCGCGGATTTGTCAAGATGCACCTGATGGTCGATGCAGACACCAAGCAGGTGCTGGCAGTATCTGTCACAAGTGATGCAATCGGCGACAGCACGGAACTGCCTGCACTGCTTGAGGATGCAGTCAAGAACATCAAGAAGGAAGAGGAGCAGAACCGCACCGACAGCGCGGATGCAGTCAAGAACATCAAGAAGGAAGAGGAGCAGAACCGCACCGACAGCGCGGATGCAGTCAAGAACATCAAGAAGGAAGAGGAGCAGAACCGCACCGACAGCGCGGATGCAGTCAAGATCCCCAACATGCTTGCAGACGGGACATCGCCGCTGGCTGTACTCGGCACCGGCGCGAATCCAGATATACCGGGAAAGATCCTGCTTGCAGACGGCGCATACGGCTCAAGGAAAAACGTAGCCGAGTGTCACAAACGCGGCATAAAACCGCTCATACGGCTTTTGACAAGTTGCAATGCAAAGGGCAAGGGCACCGGCGACAAGTGGGGCATGCTTGTACGGTGGCAGCTTGGGGGCGGCCCCGAGGTGCCTGTGGGTGATCTCTCAAAGGAGGAAAGACAGGAGAACCTGCGGTACTGGGAGAGCACGGTCGGCTTTGTAAGGGTTTACCCCATCCCGAAGATACGACGTAAATAGGCATGATCGTGAGAGCCCTGATTGACAGCATCGCCTGAGAGGTGATCCGAAATTAGAAATCGAGTGCCCCGTCCGCAGCCGTTCTGCTGCCGCCACTCAGGCCGCAGCAGCGATTCTGGCCAACGCCCTATCGTTGACCAGTCCGCACACGATACTGTTGGCAAGGTCGTACTTTTTGAGTGGGTTTCGGTACCGGTCGCCCATGATCCTGTATGTTTTGACCCTGCGTATGGTGTTCTCCACGTACACGCGTATCTTTGAGTGCGTGATATTGTACTCTTTTTCCGCATCAGTGAGCTTGCCGCCCGGTTTTTTCTTGATTGGGAGTATGACGTCCGTGCCTGCATCCACTGACTGTGCTCCCTGGTATCCGCGGTCCATGTAGTGACGCAGCTTTGTGCTCTTTTGTTGTTGTTGCGGCGCATCACCATCCCCGCCGCCGCCGGGACACTTTTTCTCTTTCTCTTTCTCCTTTCTTTGGTCGTACCGGAACGTGGGATGCCTCATCTGGTACATTGTGATGTCGTTTACGCGTCCCGGAGAGTGGGGCGTCTTGTGCACTATGAGTCCGTGAATGTTGGTGGTATACTGGACCTTGACTGTGTGCGTGCCTGCCTTGCCTGAATAGTGCGATCTCTCCATGTCCTTTCTCTTGGGCCTGCATATCTTTTGCTCTGAGGCATCTGTCAGGCAGACAAGTTCTGGAAGTACGTCCATTAGCTCCTCTACTGAGGATATTCTCTTGGTGCCCGAATAGATCTTTTCGGGGATCGACAGGCACTGCTTGAGAACCGGCGCAATCCTGTCAATTGTGCGCGAGACTGATGCCTGTCCAATGCCGAACATGGCAGATGCCACGTCCTGCGTGACGTACGTCCTGTAGTAGAACAGGGACAGCAGAAGACTCTCCTTTAGGTTCAGGGCAGTCGGGCGTCCTGCACCGATGTCACGCTTGCGGTCTTTTTTGGCAGAAAGCAGCCTCTTTCTGTCCATCTTTGGGTGTTTTTTTGCCACCTTTGCATACAACAAATCAAATTCGGGGGCAGTCATGCCGGCAAACATCCTGAATGTCCGGGGGTTTTTTGATAATTTATCAAACAACTTCATGAATTATGTACCTTTTGCCTGCATTTGGATCGGGTTGGTGTACAATATGTGCCCATTTGATCAAAATTTGCTAATTTCGAATCAACTCTCTGAGGGGTAAACTCATACGTCGGCTTTGGCAGCAGATGGATCGTCGAGATCGTGATATCGGCCATAAAGCGTATGTTCGGCGAATGCGTAATGGCCCTCAAGTGGTCCAATATAGTGCAGGAGGTAAAGCTGAGGATATGGCTGTATAACAAGTGGATAGCAGAGGCGGTGGCTGCCGTGTAGGAACTTGGAGCCGGTTGTGATCCGGGTGGACTGACTTGGCTCTAGTCGGAGTTATGCAACAGGCTAGCGACTTGACAACCTTTTTAAATAAAATAACTTTACAACAAACAAATGTCGCTACTTCTCAAGGATCGAGTATGGTCTATGGAAGCACCAACGGCAAAACGTGGCGTCTACCCATTGCACGGGTTCAAGCTGGGGCTTTACAGGCTGCCAGTCAAGTTTGAGGATCCCAATGAGATCAAGTCCGTTCATGACGGCCTGAAAAAGGCCTTTGAGATGGACATGTATGCAGACAGGATCTTTGCAACATACAGGTGGACTGAGCAAAACATGGATGATCCTGACGCAAAGGGATATCAAAAAGTCGAGCTGTCTGTAACAGTCGAAATTGTTACAGGAGAAGTCGTGGATATCATCTATCAAATATTTCCGATTGAAAAATTTGGCGATCCAAACTGGGTCAAAGACTACAGAAAAAAGGCAGACCATTTTGCAAAAATGATCATTGACACTATCTTACGAAACACTATTCTGGCTGACAAGATGGTTTCTTATCTTGTAAAATCAGAAAAAATTTCCGAGGTTGCGGCAATTCAAAAATTAGAGGAATTGACTCCTCTTGCAAAGATTGTACTTGGCGCCAAAGTCAAGCCGGTCGAGGCTGCCGAAGACGAGGACGAAGAGGACGAAGGCGAGATTGAAGTCCCGGATGGCGCAAAACCGGGCCCAATCGACGTTGAATACAAATCAAAGATGAAGCCTTCTGCATCATATGACGCTCCTGAGCACACCATAAAAACATGGGGCAGAAAAGGAACCGGTAACGGCATCATGGGCGTCTGGGGGGAATTTGTTTCCGTTGACTACGATATCTGTGTGGCTGACGGCGGCTGTATTGAGGCATGTCCTGTTGCTGTCTATGAATGGTTTGACACTCCGGGAAATCCTGCCTCGGAGAAAAAACCCCTGATGTCAAAGGAACCGGACTGTATCTTTTGTCTGGCTTGTGAAGGCGTATGCCCTCCTCAGGCAATCAAGATCTTTGAGCAAAAATAAAAGTTTCTCGCAAGTATAAATAGCGAATATCAGTTCTTCAAAACTAGGGATATGGCAGCCAACCCTTTCATACACTTTGTATTTGATCTGTTTATTATATCTGCAATTATAATTACAGCTTATACCTGCAATTTCTACTATCTTGCATATCTTTCAAGAAAAAGAAAAGACATCCAGTCCACCACCGATTTGGGAACTCCGTCTGTAACCATCCAACTGCCAATTTACAATGAAAAATATGTTGCAAAGCGACTGGTCGATGCCGTTTGTGATCTGGATTACCCAAAAGACAAAATGCGCATTATGTTGTTGGATGATTCTGATGACGACACTGTGGAATTACTGGGAGATGCAGTTGACGATTACAAGAAAAAGGGATTTCAAATCGAACACATACGTAGAGGAACAAGAAAAGGGTACAAGGCAGGCGCCCTGAAACATGCGATGAGGACCACCGATACGGAACTTGTAGCAATCTTTGACGCTGATTTCATTCCTCCAAAGTGGTTTCTAAAAAGAGCCATTCCGAGTTTCTCCAAACCCAGTATCGGTCTTGTCCAATGCAGATGGGGTCATGTCAATGAAAACTATTCTGCAATTACCCAGGCCCAGGCCCTTAGCTTGGACTTTCATTTTCTAATTGAACAAAAGGCAAAGAGCAACTCTCATTTGTTTATGAATTTTAACGGCACGGCCGGAATTTGGAGGCGTGACTGTATCGAGGATGCCGGTGGATGGCACATTGCAACTCTGGTTGAGGATCTTGATCTTAGTTACCGTGCACAAATGAAGGGCTGGAAATGTGTCTTCCTGCCTGATATTGTTGTTGATGCAGAACTGCCTGTGCAAATGAATGCGGCAAAAAGACAACAGTTCCGCTGGGCAAAGGGTTCCATCCAGTGCGCGTTAAAACTACTGTCTGATATTGTTGTAAAGCGCAAGGTTGCAATCGAGGCAAAGATTCAGGCCTTTATTCAACTGACTCGTCACGTTGTTTATCCTTTGATGCTGATACAATTTCTGGCATTGCCGATTTTGTTGGCAGGCCAGGTCAACCTGTATCTAGTCAGCTTTCTTCCGGCATTGACCATTGCGGCATATCTTGCCATAGGTCCTGGCGCATACATCATGATCATTCAAAGCATGTATGACAAGTCGTGGAAATCCAAGGCAAAGATTCTTCCTACCTTGCTTGTTTACAACGCCGGAATGTCTGTAAACAATACCGTTGCAGTATTTGATGCAGTATTTGGAAAGAGAAACGAATTTCTGCGGACTCCAAAATATGGCGTCTTGAAGAAAAGGGACGACTGGAAAGACAATGCATACAATTTGCCGTTTTCACAGGTAACCCTGCTGGAACTGTTCTTTGGCATCTATGGAATTCTGGGAATCTTTGTTGCGATATTCTCCAACAATCCCGTATTTGTACCAATTATCGCCCTTCAGGCAATTGGATTCTTTTACATTGCCTATCTCAGCCTCTCTCATACAAGGTTTAAAAGAAATAAATCAAGCGCCCCCCGTCTGATTACCAAGAAAGAGAAAATGGCAAACACCGTCTACAAGCTATCTGTGGTAGGAATATTTGCAATTATCGTATTTGGCGTAGGCATGGCTTTACACGGGTATGATGTGGACATCTACCCTCTGGATAGAATCCGAGGCAATCTGGATGGAATTATAGGCTCATCTGATCCTGCAATCATTGCTGCCCATCTGGCATATGTCCAGACTGACATGGACGCCATTCTTGAAAAGCTTCCAGAGACAACCAATGCCAGAGGAGAGCCATCCAAAAACCCCGTTTGGATATTCCCAATTGAAACTACGAACTTTATACGAATTCAACAAGACGTGAATACTATGGCAGCAAGTGTTGAGCAGATTTCTACGGTTCCTAAAGACAGCTCTGCATATCATACCGGAATGATGGATATTAGCGATAGGGCCCTTTTGATCAAAACTAACATAATGGATGCAACTCCGTACATGTATGTCAGTGTTGGAAATATTCTGTTTAGTGTGGTTTGGATTGCTGCAATCATTGGCATATTTGCAGCTTTGAAGAGAAAAAGAGAGCAACTCAAAGAAACAGACGAGTCTGGCGTTTAAGAGATGTTCAAATCCTCTCTAATCTCATCCACAGCCCTGATGCCGTAAATGTCTCTTATTTGTTGAATTCTTACAGATTCTCTTAGCATGTCCCTTCCAATCGTATTTGATAAAATCGAATAAACGTCGCTAAACCTGATCTCCCACCTGTCTGCACAATCAAAAATCTTGCCCACTGCCCATTGTCTGACTTCGTGTGGCAGTGGAATCTTCTCGCCGGCATCTTGCGAAACTTTGTCAAACAGTTTGACGATTTCCAAGGTCTGCCTTCCCATTTTTTCCAAATCCTTGACTTCCCCGTATTTTGATTCGGCATTCATTCTGATGACTGACTGGTATTCTGACAGTTTCAACAGTGCCATCATCTCTTTTGAAGAATTACTTGAAGCCTTGCCAGTCGCATTTTTGACAGACTGAATTTCTTCAAACAATCTGTCTGACTTTCTACTGGATTCTGCGGCTGATTCGCCTTGTTTTTTGAGGGTCTCAGAGACCGTGGATATTTTTTGTTCGATGCTGTTTGTCTTGTCAAAAACATTTTTCTTGAAATCGCCGAAATCTGCCTGGACTGATTTTAGACCTTCGCCAACAAAAGCTGTGGAATCTGCCCTGTGTGATAGGGAACTGATCTCAGTCTCGATTTTGTCGATCTTTCCTGCCAGTTCTCTCATTGATTGGAGGCCAGAGACGTCTACGGAATTGGCTTTATCTGAAATTGTTTCAAATTGCTGTCTTAGACCGTCTATGACTCCACCAAGAGAATCTATCTTTGCTGCTTTGGAAGAAATTGCATCGATGGTAGCCTTGATTGCCTCTAATTCTGAACTCAAATTAGATGATGAGGAAACACCTTCGGTAATTTTGCCAAACTCTTGTCTGAGACTTTCCACAATTTGGGCCCCTGATTCCAACTGGGACGTTTTTCCAGAAACTTCCTCTATTGATTTTCTTAGATTTTCAATGTCTTCCCCAAGTCCGACAAACGAATCCGTTTTTCCGGAAACCTTTCTAAGATCGTCTCTTACTTCGTCAATTCTTTGTGCAATTTTGATAATCATTTGGGAATTGTTTTTGATGGCGTTCATGCTGTCTTCTACCTGCTGAGCTAGTTCTTGTGATTTTGATGATTTTTGTAATTCTGAAACCCTGTTAATCTCGTCTTGCAATTTGGCAGTCTGATCATTGATTTTCGTTACCAGATTTGACTGCGTTCTGACTTGGTTTAGACCTGCATACAATTTTTGCGTGTCTTCTTCAATAATGTTGATCTGTTTGGACTGTTTTTGAATGTGTTCTAGTGTGGATGTCAGGGTGTCAATCATTCCTTTCATTGAAACTAGAACCTTCTGGTTTTCGCCAAATATTTTTGACATTACTTTGATCTCTTTTTGGAGAATCTTGTTTGAATCTGAAACCGCTGCAACCTTCTTTAGCACTGCAAAGGGAGTCGGTTCTCTCTTGGATGCCGTCTTGGATGCCGTCTTGGATGCCGTCTTGGATGCCGTCTTGGATGCCGTCTTGGATGCCGTCTTGGATGCCGTCTTGGATGCCGTCTTGGATGTGGCCTTTGTAGCTTTTTTCCTTGCAGCCATGAAATAAATTGAAAATTTGATGATAAAAAAGTTAGGTCTAAAATAAAAAATGTAAAGAGCTACTTGTTTACGACTTTTGGTTCGTGCAGCAGTTCATGGAAGGTCTTTTCGGCCAATCCGTTTGGGGTTTCTATGAAGCCCTTTGGACAGTATTCGCATTGAATCATATAGTACGGTACGGTACGGTACCATTAATAACCAGGTAATTGCAGTGTAACCAATTTTGCAGTCAGATACCCCAGGTCATGTCTCCACATAGAATTCAGCTGACCTAATCATCACCCTGCAATGATGTGGTTGTGAAAAATACGCATATAGACTGTTCCTCTTTTTTGAGCCTGAAAAATTTCGAAAAACTTCTAAAAAATATTTTTGAGATTCCAAATCAGAAATCGTTTTTAAACAAATTTGATAAAACATAGCATGCAAAACAGGCTGCTGCAAATTGACTCAAGCGGAATTCAGAGTTCGCTGAATAATACGGTCAGCAGTCTCATTGAACAAATTACCCCTGAATTGCCCCATACCAGTTTTGTTACAGATCTAGCTTTCATTATGATAATTGGCGCCGTTGTTACTTTGGCATTCTTTAAAATCAAGCAGCCCCTGATCATCGGGTATCTTTTTGCCGGAATGCTGATTGGTCCCCTGTCTCCCTTTTGGTCATGGGTCTTGCCAGAGGGCGGTCCTCCCAGCGATGTTCTGGAAGGCGTAGGAATACTGTCCGATATTTCTGCATTGAATCTTTTTGCCGAGATTGGCGTCATCTTGCTCCTCTTTGTAATCGGCATAGAATTTCCCTATGCTAAAATTCGGAGCATTGGAAGAGTCGCAGTCGGTGTAGGCACTATTGGCCTGTTCTCCACACTGGGAGCTGTCTTTTACACTGCAACTGCACTTGGAATGCAGTTTATGGATGCGTTGTTTATTGCAGCAGCACTTTCTATCTCTAGTACTGCAATAATAGTAAAGATTCTTGAGGAGATGGGAAGAATAAAGAAGGAATCCTCGATTCTTGTTCTGGGCATTCTTATTGTAGAAGACGTCATTGCAGTCATCCTGATTTCGTCTCTGCAATCTGTTGCGCTAGTTGGAACCGTGTCTGTGGAATCCGTCCTCATTGTAGTGCTAGTTGCAACAGGGTTGATCGTTGGAACATTTACGGTTGGAAAAAGGGTAATTCCTCCCTTGATAGACAAGGTTGCAGCCGCAGAACATCGTGAAATTTTATTACTCAGCGTATTGGGCGTCTGCTTTGGTTATGCGTTGTTTGCCAACATTGTCGGACTGTCTGTCGCAATCGGCGCCTTCCTGGCAGGTGTGTTGGTTGCCGAATCAAAGTCAGCTGAAGTTGCAAAGTTACTTTCAAGCCCAATCAAGGACATGTTTGTGGCGATCTTCTTTATCTCTGTAGGGGCACTGATGGATGTCTCGCAGTTGGAGAATTACATCTTTGTTGCCATTGCGCTAATTGCAGTTGCGACAGGAATGAAATTTGGCGGAAATATGATTGGCAATGTTCTGTTTAGACAAAAACGCGGAAAATCAATGCGTTCTGCGTTCACTTTGGCTTCCCCCCGCGGTGAATTCTCTATTGTTATTGTAAAGGCAGGAGTTGACATTGGTGCAGTGAGCGCCTTCTTGTTCCCGCTGGTTGGCATCATTTCAATTATCACCGCATTTCTGTCTCCCTTTTTGGTAAAGGCAGGAGATAAAATAATCCCGGCATTTGAGGAAAAAGAAGATGTCCGATGAGCTGGACAGATTCCTTGGACAGGTTCATGACGGGATAACAACTTTTGATTTTGATGGAAAAGAGACTCCGTGTATTGTAATTGAGGATAAAAAATATGATGAAATGCTTGCAAAAGTTGCGGGACAAACCTTCTCTGTTAGTACAGATCTGAACATTCTTCAAGACGGCCTGGGAAATGTCTTTGTGGAAATCGTCTTGACATTTTCAAAGGGAAACATTGTTGAAAAATTCCTTGTCAATGCAAAAACAGACTTGAAATTTTTTGAATGCCTAGCTCAGACAACCATGCTGGCACTGTCCTCTCCAAAGTCAAATTATGGAAAAGACAATGTGTTTATGGTTCAGCTGCCAAGGCCTGAAAAAGCCCAAGACGCCCTTGAGATAATCCGAACTGGACTGATTCCCAAGAATCAAAAATAGTGGTGCAGTTACCGGGATTTGAACCCGGGTCACGAACTTGGCAAGCTCGAATATTAACCAAACTATACTATAACTGCAACAATCCTAGAGGATGAATTTGGATATTAAACTGTTTTTAACTATTTGACACAATACAAAACATGGATGAAAAACTCTTCAAGAAGATAGAGCAAAAGATTCAGGACATGGCCTCAGACAAGGTACATTTGCAAAACCTCTCCGGTCTGATTTCGTCAACTGATGACTCCCGCTCGTTTGTGTTTGGAATTGTTGTTGGGCGCCTGTACAATTCATTTTTCTATCAGTCAAAGAGAATTCTTAATCGAGAACCTAACGAACAAGAAATTCAGGAATTCTTAAGGTTTGTAGAATCTAAAAAATCAGCGTTGGAAAGTCTAAGGTGACGGCTTGTTCCATTTGATGACTTTGATTTTTGGTGTTCCTGGCATTTTTACACATGCCCCTTTGAGCGCTTTTTTAGCTGCCTCCAAGTGATCTTGGCCATTGACGTATAATTCCATAATGCATTGACCCTGAACAATTCTTGCCCCCAAGCTGACAGCCTTGCCCCATGATCTTCTCATCCCTTCTGAAATCCTGTCTGCACCTGCAGTTGCAATCTGCTTGTTTTCTCTAAGCAGATTGTGCGGATATACCCTTAATCTGGAATAATAGCCTGATTCGCCTGTAGTCTTTTCTAATGTCTTGTTTGCAGCCAGTCTTGTCGATTCAATTGCCATGTGCCTGATCTGGATCTTTTCATTGAGACACAACTGAACACAGTACTCATAGGTGTCTCTTTTTCCTCCTTGGAATTTTGCAATCTTGATGTTTGGTTTGCCCTTGATGTACTCTTTTCTGGTAAACACTTGTCCGTTGCCTTCCCTGTAATTGGCACCATGCATGATATCCACAAACCAAAATGCCCATATTTTAACGGTTAGTCATGTATCGCATTCGTATTTTCCAATGCTTATATGGAAATCCCTTGGTTTTCACTTCAGAATGGATGAGATTCTTCCGGTAAAGGGACAAATGGCATCAGGCCAGCAGGTGTTCATTTCTGATAGGGACATGGTTCATGACTTGGAACTCAAGGGTTTTGGGGAGACTGAAGATTCAAAACTGCTCTTAAAATCCTTTGAAACCTTGTATCTGCTTTACACAAAAAAACTTGTCCTGAAAAAGGGCAAGAGGCAGATTGACTTTGATTCCTACATGGGCGTTTGTCAGAAAAGTGATTCTGAAATTTTTACAAAATTTTTGATTTATCGAGATTTGAGAAACAGGGGGTATGTGGTCAAAGATGGGTTCGGATTTGGTTCGGACTTTCGTGTTTACGAGCGAGGACATTTTGGGCAAAAGGGTGCCAAATTCCTGATCTTTGGTCTTAATGAAGGACAACAAGAGAAAACGGGGCAAATGCAAAAAAAGATAGAAGAGATCACCCAAATGGGCAAGGAACCCATTGTTGCAGTGATTGAACGAAGGGGAGAAGTAATCTATTACAAAATCAACAGAATGAACTTTTATGAAAACAAAGCTGAATCTGGGTAGGCTACTCCTGTAATATCCACTCTGATGAGTATTTGAGAAGATTGTTGTTTTCAGCATACATGAAATCATAAACTTCGACATGCCTTGTTTTGTTGTCCCACAAATCCTCGAAATCTTTCATCTTCCTTTCGACTCTGGATTTGTCGTTCCATGATGTAAACACGTCAACTGATTCAAAATCCCTTGTCTGAGTTGAAAATGACTCTCTTGACGTTCCGGTAAATGCCACTGCCTGATCTTGATCATCTCTGAAAATACCTATTCTTTCTGAAAATGAATCTGCAACTTGCTCGGAATTGGGGATTGCTATTTTCAACTCGACTTGCCCGTTATCCACTATCTTTTGCAGTTTCTGAATCTTTGTGTCTTTGATAAATTTTCCATCAAACGTTTTGGTGTGTTTTTCTGAAAATAATTTTGCAAGCAGGTTGAGATCAGACGTTCGAAACCTGTGGCCGGTAATCATTCTCAATCCTGCCTTTCCGCTGGCAAAATTATCAAACGCCATGGAAATCGTGGCCAGAGTCTGTATTGAGAGAAAATCCACGCATCTGTCATATTCGATGCAGTTGCTCAGACATGGGAAGAAAAACTCTGCAACAATGTCGTTTCTGTCTGAACGGTATTCTTCTTTCAGATTGACTTTACGTAAACCCAACACTGGTAAAAAACAAAATTGCTATTTAAAGAAACATTTTGGGATTTTTTTTGAGTCCTGCTACATTTTTCAAGTTAAGATAAAGTTACCTGTTTTTTCAATCTTCCCAGAAGTTCCCAGAAAAACGGCTCCACATTTGACACAATTCAGATTATGATGCCTGCAGATCCGCATGCAGCCGTCTGCACTATCATGAGTCAGTTACATCTGTGAAGGCTGTCTTTGACATTTCAAGTATGTTTGAAGCGCGGGATACCATGTCATCATCAGAGCATGGTTGCAGAACATTGGCATCCATGCGAAAAGGATCTCAGGACAGATTGAGATTGCTGCTTTCTGCCTGATCTGACGCAGATGTGCTGGATTGGCTTTGTCATTCGAGCCTGTTTGGAATTGAACCAAAGTCAGCCAAGTGAAAAGTAAATGAGATTTGTTGTTTTGTAATGATATTGAGGCATCGTGCCTCCTGCCCAACTTCTGTTTTTACTTGATTTCTCAGTACTTTTCACTTGGCTGAAAGTTCAGAACAGTTTATGAATGCCGTCCTTGCAAGATTATTTGATTTTATTTGGCGATTCAAAACAAGAGACTGCAACAGTTCATGGAAGAATTTGTATCAAGACTGGTCAAAGACTATCCTGATGAAATCGTCTCCTTTGTGTTGTTTGGTTCTGCAACAACCGGGGAGTGGGTTTGTGGCAAGTCTGACATTGACTGTATGGTAATAGACTTTATGCGTAATCGACCGTGATTAAAAATTCCGTAGGCTTTTCCAAACGCAAATGCGCTGATCGGATCAAGTTACCGCATGCATCTCGTGTCATGACGCACGTAAAAGCCAGTTGCGCCAAAAGAACGTGCGCAACCATGCAGCACGGCAATGTGCCCCTTTGACAAGTCAGAAAGAATGGCGGTCCGTACCGCCGTATGTCATGTGTCTGGCAGCAGATGCAGCTGCTGCAGCAGCTGGCCATAGTGTTTTTTCCTTTTCAGCATAGTCTTGAGGTTCTCAAGACCCGTGATTATCTGCATGAAATAGTTTAGATCCTTGGCAGTTCCGCCAAACGGCATGGTAAGAATGCCATATCTTTTGAGCCGTCCTATGTGGTGCTCCACCCTGACGCGAACCCTGCTTATCTGCCTGCGGCGCCTCTTTTGTGTTGCAGTAAGATCCCCGTCCCTGGGCTTCTTTGGGGGCTGCCTGTGTATGGCGCCCGGAAGCATCTTTTGAATGCCCTCAAATCCCAGGTCGCTGTAAATCACAAACGCCTCTTCCGGATCGTCTGCGTTTTTTGCATTCCTCATTGATCCGGTGTGCCTTCCAAAGTCCGGGCCGCCCCCTGCGTTCATCACGCCCTTGTCGTTGACGCTTCCGTCCACAGTCTTGCCGCAGTGCAGTATGAGGCCGTCCAGGTTCGAGGTAATTATCGTGTTGAACATGTGCCGCTTTTTTCTTCCCGAGTATCTGGTCTTTCTTGCGGTCCTGTCCCCGGGCCTGTCTACCGGAGTCAGGGTGCCGTCAATCAGGAGCGTCTTTTTTGGGATCAGCACCTCCTCCAGCTTGCCTGCCGGGGTCTTGCAGATGATGCTTGTTAGCTTTTCGGAGGCAGGCAGGAGCCGGCGCAGTAACACGGCACCGTACCGGAGGTACCTGGACATTGTGGACTGGTCGACGTCAAATGTCGCGGCCAGATGATGCTGCGTTGCCTTGGTCCTTATGCTCATGAGTACTGCAAGCAGCGCGTGCCTGATGTACAGCTTGCACCGGTTTCCGGCATCGCCGCCTCTTACGTCGTCCTCCCAGAACAGGGGTCTGTCCTCGTCGTCCATGACTTCTTCCGTAAAGCGCTCCAGTATGATCGTAAATGACTCCTTTGTGCATCCCGTGACGTTGCAAAGGCGCACCGGATCGCCGATTATGCCGTCTGCAACCTCGATTGCGTGCATCCGCAGAGGCGTCCCGCCGCGCACGACTCTTTTTGTCTTGTTTTCTTCGGACTGCCACAACGAGTCCTCAAACGCAAGCTGCTTCCTCATACGCTCGTTTTGCTTGGACATCTGTTTGTTTTGCTTGGATACCTGCTCGTGTTGCTCGACTAGCATCTCGTGTTGCGCTTGTAACGCTTGAAATGCTTGGAGAGTCTTGTCATTTGAGCCCATACAGTTAGGGAATCATACAGATCTTTAGGGTTGTTGGTGTGCAAATAATGATCTATTGTGTCGTATTTTTAGATCAGATGGGCCGATTACGCATAAAGTCTTTTGTGTCGTATTTTTAGATCAGATGGGCCGATTACGCATAAAGTCTAATAATAAAAAACAAAAAACTCTGCAAAGAAATCGAAAAACACCTGAGCAAACTCTTGCTTGAACTTGATGCAAAACACAGCCTAAAACTATCTGAAACGTGCACATCGTACAAAAAGACTGGCAACCCTGCATTGAATCTCATCTTCAGGACTGAAAGCAAAATGATGTTTGGACAGCCGTTTTATGTGGTAGCTCAAGATCAGCTTGACCTGGGGGGATTCAAGATAAGAAAAGATCTCAAAATCGAAATCGGCACAAGAACCATAGCGTCGCTTGGACTGTTTTTGCAGAGGATAAAGAGCACGGGAATCATCCTATATGGCAGAGACATTAGAAAGGAAATTCCAAAAACGGTTCCAGAGATTGAAAAAGTAAAGGCGTTATTTAACGCAATGCTTCTCCTGATGATGAGTTTTGTAATCTTTCCATACAGTCCAAAGTCTGCTTTTTTTCATGCGGTAAAGGCAAACTTTTGGGCATGCGATGACGTGCTTTTTGCATTAGACAGGCCCCTCTCAACAACTACACAAGAAATAGCGGAAATCTGCTTTCTTTTTAACAAGTCTGGGATTGATTCGGATCATCTGATGCGATCACTGGAATACAAGAAAGCCAATGATGACACGCCGATGAAGAAGGGGTTTGTCATACAATACATGCTAAAGAGCACAAAGTTTGTTTATGGGCTGTATGCGGCTGCCTTGAGAAAATTGTTCAAGTTGTAGTGGTGATCTGGATTGGAAAATGAAAACTAGAATTCAAACCTGTCAGCCAAACTATCATGTTGGATCCTTTTTGCGTTTCAATAATCTGGTTTGACACGTCTGATTTGGATATTGCATGACAATACGCGTATGAGACCGCCTATCACTGCTGGCCAAGTATGAAAATCATGACTGCATGTGGATTCACGCCTATCTGCCAAGTGGAGGTGGTCTCGTACGTACGAGTTTACCCCTCACCTGAGATACGATGTGGCAGGCGTGATCATGAAGGCTCCAGACACCAGTGACGCCTAAGGGGTAAACTCGTACGTCTCGTACAACCGAATAATCGTAACCGTATGTGTCTCAACAAAATTCAGATGGTGCCAAAATAAATGGCAACGCAGACAAACAGACTGCCGCAAAAAAGAGGACACATGTGAAATCAAAGGCGGTGCAACAGCAACAACTGCAGTATGTCAGCCTGGACGTGAACAAGGAGTTCATCTAGTTGTAGTGATGGACAAGAACGGCAAGGTGCTGAGGAACACAAGAATCAACAACAAGAGACTTTATGCGTAATCGGTTCAGATCTGGGGTTATTACGAACGAATTGTAACAGGTTAGCCCCTGCCTAGAGTTGGAGTCACGTCCCTTGCCGGCCAGGCATGAAAGCCACCACTGCAGGCAGATTGTGCCTGACTGCTGCCTAGGCAGGGGCTATCCTATTGCAATTTGTTCGTAATAATCCTAGATCTGAACCGATTACGCATAAAGTCTAATGACGGCAGTGAGTCGGTTCGGGCTTTGCAGACCCTGATCATACATGAACGAACCTGCATCATATGGATGCCATGTGAAATCCCATCGGCATCCCGGGAGTTGATCCGGAATTAAAAGCGTGCGAATCATTTCCCGGATTTTTCTACTGTGCATATGCCAGGTAACTCATAGGCAGTTTATCATCTGCAGGCATCCTAATCGATTTGATGCAAGCAGGCTTGTTCATGCGTCACGACCCGAGTCTGCTGGTTTCGAATCAACTCTCCGGCAAACGTGGTTTTCATATGACACGGTAATGATTGGCCGTAATGGCAAATTTTTATTGAGTGCAATCTACAAGACTGTATGGGGCGCGGACTATTCCTGGATCGTGACGGCGTATTGAATTTTAAGGCCGAGTCCTACGTGACAGGAGCAGATGAGCTGGTATTGCTTCCGGATGTGGGAAAGCACTTGAGGAAATTTCAGGAATGCGGCTTTCAGCTGTTTGTGATTACCAACCAGTCTGCAATAAATCGAGGACTGCTAAGCCGTGAGACCCTGAATGAGATCCACCAAAAACTGCTACGCCAGTTATCCGCAGATGGCGTTACTGTAAAAAAAATCTACTACTACCCGCACAGACCAGAAGAAAAGTGCGCATGCCGCAAACCGAAAAATGCATTATTTGAAAAGGCCCTAAGGGATAACAGTCTTGATCCTTCACAGTCTTGGATGATAGGGGATTCAGACTCCGATATCGAAACTGCAATCGCTTCCGGCATAAATCCATTTAAAATAAAAACCAATTCTTCCCTGCTGGCCTGTGCTGAGAAGATATTAAATGGCTGAAATTGTTTGTTTTGAGCCCCAAATACGAGATCACTGCCTGCCGTTTTTTCTTTAATAAAAGAACCGGGAGGTTATGCAGTACTGGGATCCAAAGTAGTTTGCCCACCTTCTTCACTTGTTGGCATTGCGTCCCCCTGCTGAGAGGTGATCCGAAATTGGAAGCCGTACGACAGTAGACGGAAATGTACCCCCTTTAAATACGTCTGACAGACGACAGCGTAAAAAAATCTACCAAAAATGTAAACAAATCTAGATCACACAGATCAACTGTAAGGCGCCCCTACCCGCTATAGTGATTGGACAAAATAGCGGGCAAAAGCACCGCATCAACATGGGCAACAGGGTGCTTAATACCTTGGCAAACATCATAGGCGGCGGGGGCGAGATCAAGTTCTCCAAGCAGCATAACGCGCTATACGGACTGTCACAGTTTGTGATGATCCTGGCATCCATGTGCAAATCAGGCCAGACTGCAACAGAGAGCGTGATAGAGTTTGAAGACAGCGAGAACCTGCCCACTGCCAGGTGGTTTCACGGAATGGTCCGAACCGCAGGCCTTGACGGAATAAGACAGATTTGCGATGACCTGATGGATATTGCAATCAAGGCCGCCAAAAAGGGCGGCATTCACAGTAACGGCCCCGTCATGATTGCAATAGACAAGCACGAGATACCGCGGTATGACAAGGACAACATGAAGTATCTGATAAGATCAAAGCCCAAAAAGGGAACAAGCAAGTTCGAGGCGTATGCGACCATGCAGGCAGTCGACTCTCCTGTCAATGCCACGCTCGGATGCATTCCGCTCACAAGGGAGGACTTTGACGCCGATTTCGTGCGTAAATTTGTGAATATTCTCAGGAAATCAAACATAATGTACCGGCTCTTTCTGCTGGATCGGGAGTTCTACTCAGTTGACATAATGACAGAGATGTATCGTGCAGGAAAAAAGTTCCTGATGCCTGCAATCAAGAATGCCACAGTAAAGAATGCAATAGAGGCGGCACACGCAGCAGGCAAGACCAAGGGGAGCTGCGTGTCTGATTTTACCATTACAAACCGCAAAGGCAAGACCGCATCATTTAACCTGGTCATCGTGCCGTCTGCCATGCACGGGCAGGAGGGCAAGACAGTAGTGGAACAGTACGTGGCATTTGCCACCAACCTCCCGTTCTCCAACGCACTGCACGAG
Source organism: Candidatus Nitrosopumilus sp. (assembly GCA_965214775.1). Classification (GTDB taxonomy): domain Archaea; phylum Thermoproteota; class Nitrososphaeria; order Nitrososphaerales; family Nitrosopumilaceae; genus Nitrosopumilus. The sequence continues at coordinate 2,065,846 of OZ243974.1, forward strand.
ATCGATACTGCCTCACCGGACTACCGGAAGAGGTGGGGCATAGAGACAGGATACAGGCAGATAGAGCAGATACGGGCCAAGACCATAAGCAGGAACCAGGACATCAGACTGCTTGTATTTTTTGTGTCTGTCTTTGTGTACAACATGTGGGCCATCGAGCGCAACAGGGACGACATATGGTGTGCGAGAAGGGATCTTACGTTATTGCGGGTTTCATGCGCGCTTCTCATGGCTGCTAGAAGGAATCTTGCAGAATACGGGTTTGCCGGCCCGCCACTGCCGCCGTAGGGTCGAGGTGGCCTTTGGGGGGTTACATTTCCGTCTACTGGATAAGGGGGCGAACTACTTTTCGAATCCCACACAATCTGCAGGTGTTTTAATCGATTTAATGCAAGTTTGCTTATGCATGAGCTTTTGCGATCCTCAAGTCAGACAGAGATGACGGAGCAGCAGGAAGGGGCCATGACGGTCTTTTTGCGGGCACTTGTGCAGGCGCTAGAGGACGGTTCGATCATCTGCAGGCACCGCCTGCGGTTCCAGTCGGTCAGTCAGGGGATGATTTGGGGGGGGGGGGCTCGGGGTGGGCGGAGGCGTGCTGTGCACGGACGCCGCCTTCCGTGAAGTCCGGATGCCCTTCCTTACCGCATACATCCCTTATGCACCGGCCCAGCTGCCTGCCTGCCTGATCAATCGACAGCCTTTCAATATAGTGCCGCCTCCCCTGCATGGCCACGCGCCTCCTGAGGACGTCGTCGTCCCTCAGCTGCAGGATGCACCGGGCCAGCTCCTCAGGCGAGTCGGACTGTACCAGCATGCAGTTTTTCTTGTCTGCCAGGCCGGCCTCGCGTGTCGCGGGCGTGCTTATTGTAATCAGGGGCTTGGCCGATGACAGGGTCTGGTTGATCTTGTTTAACATGGATCCCTTGCATTTGTCGCTTGTGCCAAACACCCCCAGACACGCGTCGCTGTCCTTTATCTGCTGTGCAAGTGACAGAGCCGGAAGCATTCCACGAAATCTTATGTTAGAAAGGCCGGCCTCCTCGGCGTACCGCCTCACTACTGGCTCGTCCTGGCCGCTGCCGCAGAAGACAAACGTTATGTCCTTTTCACCACGCAGGCGGTCGGCCGCCTCCGTTATGACCTTGGTGCCGTATGTGGGAATGAACGTTCCAAAATACAGCACGACGAACTCGTCCGTCCTCTCCTTGAACGGAAGCGGTGCAAAAAGCGGCTCGTATGCGGCAGGCCAGAGCCGGCGGAACCTTTCCCTCGGTAGGCCGTACTCCCTGACAAAGTAGTCGATCTGAAAGGTGCTCTCCGTTATTGCCAGATCCGCCCATCTGCAGGCGGTTCTTTCTGCAAAGTGGGCGAACTTGGCCCTCAGCGAGTTTTTGGGTAAGTTATAGGCATCTGTCAGCGAGGCGTAGATTGGGATTGGGGTAAAATAGATTATGGGCCCCCTGTGAACCAACCTGGCAAGGGGAAGTGTGATTATTCCGCGCCACGGGATTATCATAACGTCATAGCTGATCCTTCTGTGCTTTAGAAACAGCCGGATGTACGCCTTGATGGCCGAGCCGTAGGAATGACAGTCCTCGTGGCATTCCACGGTTTCAAAGCCCTGCGACTCGCAGATTACCTTTAGCAGTTCCCCACTGCTGTTAGACGGAATACCGTTAGTCGATCTGGCGTAGGAGCCAAAAAGACACACCCTCATGGAATGCAAGGTACGGGCTGATCATAATAGTCTTTCCAGCAACAGCTCGGACTCGAAGCCATTCCTGATTTTAGTCGTGAATTTGCCGCCTCGTAAACTCGGCAGCAGCCGTAAGAGTTTACCCCTTACCTATTTGGTGAATTCTTTCTGACCACCCGATCTATAAGATAGTAGTACCTAGGAAAATGCATGTCATCAGGCTCGGAGGTCAAGATACTGCGCGACGAGATTGCATGTCTCATAGCCGAGTGCGGAAAGAATGAGAAAACCATCGCCGATCTGCAGCAGGTAGTAGTCAAAGATGCCACAGAGAAGGCCGAGCTTGCAACACAGGTCGTGCTGCTGACGGCAGAAAACCAGCAGCTCAAACAGCACATCAAATATTACGAGAACCCGCACACCCCATCCTCGCAGAACTCGATTCCGACCAGGCAGCAAAAGGCAGCTGCGGCAAAGGCATCAGGCAACGTACCGGCATCTGCAAAGGCAAAACCGGGCCGCAAACCGGGACACGAGGGAGTATCACACAAGAGAAAGCCGACTGAGTTTGTAAAGCACTGCCCCAAAAAGTGCGACAAGTGCAACAGCACCAACATGAAGAAGCCCGAAAAGTTGTTCTCAAAGACCGTGACTGAGATCCCCAAGAAGCCCAAACCGGTCACGACAGAGCACACCGCATACAAACGCGAATGCGCCGACTGCGGCCACGTGTCAATCGAGGATGACAGGGACTGGAACGTGCAGGGAACCGAGTTTGGACCAAACATTACGGGGATGATAACCTCAATGCACATGGCACCTGTCTCCATACAGGCCACGGCCACAATGTGCTCAGAAATCCTGGACATGGATGTCTCAGAGGCAGGCGTGTTGCAGTGCCTGAGGGCCTGCACCAAGGCAATAAAACCCAGCGTAGAGGGCATCAAGCAGGCCATCCGGGATTCTGATTATCTGCATATTGACGAGACTGCCATGCCATACAACGGCAGGACGGCCCGCATATGGGTAATAGTGGGCAAGAACAAGGACGGCTCCACGACCGGCGTCCACACGCTGGCCGCACCCAGCAGGGCCAGGGTCGTAGTGGATACGAACTTTCCGTATTATGATAAACCAGTTACAGTTGATGGGTACGGCGTATATGTCGTATTCAAGATCAGGCAGTGGTGCTGGGCACACATACTCCGGGAGGCCAAGGACGCCGGCAAGACTTCCCGGCAGGCCCACGCGCTGTATGATGCCCTCAAGAAAAAATTTCTTTTTGCCAAGGGGCTGGGGCCACCACCACCACCGGAGGAGAAGAAGAACGGTGTCAGGCAGCAACAACACGACATGCTGGTAGTCGAGACACGCGCGCTGGCCGTAGCATTCAGGGAGGCAGGTTGCAAAAAATTTGCCACAAAGCTTGAGAATGCCTCAGAATACCTGTACACGTTCGTGCTGTATCCGGGCATGGAGCCCACCAACAACCTGGCCGAGCGCATGCTGAGGCCGTCCGTAATTGCGCGCAAGATATTCCAGGGACTCCGTACCATGGAGGGCATGGAGATGTTCACCGTACTGATGACGTGTACGATGAACTGGCGCGCCCAAGGGTGTAACGTGAGTGAGATGGTCGCCAAGACCCTGACTGGAAACGTCGCCTGAGGGGTAAACTCTTACCCTGAATCAACTCGAAATACATTTAACGCCGTCCACCCTACGTGCCGTGTGCCTTTCACGTTCAAGCGGCTATCCATCCCGGATGTAGTCCTTGTACAGGCAGAATATTGGCCAGACGAGCGTGGGTTTGTTCTAGAAAGCTTCAATGAATTTGCATTTGCATCTAGCGGCATAATGACTAATAGGTTCGTGCAGGACAAATGTTCCCACTCGCGCAGAGGGGTTCTGCGCGGATTGCACTATCAGAAGGATCCGTACGCGCAGGCAAAGCTGGTCATGGCAACAAGGGGCGAGATCTTTGACGTTGCAGTAGACATGCGACGGAACTCGCCGACGTATGGCAGGTGGGTGGCAGAGGTGCTCTCTGATCAGAATCACAGGATGCTTTATGTGCCGGAGGGATTTGCGCACGGCACTTATGTGCAAAGCGACGTGGCAGACATCGTATACAAGACGAGCCGTGATTACTCACCTGAGAATGAACGAGGCATCATATGGAACGATCCAGACATAAACGTCAGGTGGCCTACAGGCGACCCGTTACTATCAGAAAAGGATCGGCATCAATCACTCCTGAGAGATGCTGACAACAACTTTGTTTGGCAGAAGCCAGCTGACCGAAGGTAAATAGCTTGTTCTCCCTCCAGCTATAGCAACGGGCAGAAGTCTTTGAGTCAAAGTAGGCCATAACTACACGTAAAAAACCTCAATTATTTCTGCTCGTTGCTATAAGTGAAATGTATAGTGCGGCGTTGTCCGGAATTTTTCCAGAAATCTCAGTAGTTCCGATTGTGGCCTGAAAATAAGGCAAATTGACAGATTTTTATGATCACTTGGATCTATAGGGGGAACTTTTAGCAATTTCTCCATGACAAAAAGTGCCAGGGCCGCTCAAAAGCCGTACGGACACAGGGAGCGCAAGATGTTCCAGAACGCCGTCTCGGCAGTAGGCATGAAGTTCTCTGACAGACACAACGCAATATACGATGAAACGGATGCAGCTGCGCTTCTGGCAACGATGTCCAAGGAGCGCATGTGCGCAGAACAGGCCGCAGAGATACTCCGGGACTCTGCAGGCCGCAGCCCCGGCGCCGACTGGCTGCTTGGCAAGCTGGGCCAGGTGGACTATGAGACGATGCACAAGAGGGCCGACAAGATCCTGCGCAGGACCGTCACAGACTCCATCAAAGGTGGCCTGATTGGAAAATCCCCGATCATAGCCATCGACAAGACCAAGATCCCGCGGTACGACCGCAATCCGGACATGACCCACAAGATAAAGTACAGGGGGCCGGGCACCCGCACGGCTGAGGCATACATCACTGCAAGAACAGTAGGACAAAAGCACCAGACGCACCTTGCGTGCCTTCCGGTGACCAGGGACGCGTTTAACCCCGAATTCGTGCGTAAATTGCTGCAAACCATCAAGAGAATGCACATCAGGCCGCAGATGGTCCTGATGGACAAGGAGTTTTACTCAGTTGACGTACTCAACACGATAAATAATGCAGGATTGCGGTTCATGACTCCTGCAGTATGCACCAAGGGAGTTGAGAGGGCCATACAGGAGCACATAGACGGGCACAGGGATGCAGTCAGCAAGTATACCATATCCTCTGGCAGCAGCAAGATAAGATGCAACCTGATAATACTGGAAAGGGAGGATAAAAACAAGAAAAAGTTCCACATCGCCTTTGTCACCAACATGACCAACTGCATGCCGGAGGATTTGTTTGAGCTTCCCGAGGAGTACCGCAAGAGGTGGGGAATAGAGACCGGATACCGGGACGTCAAGAGGGCCATGCCGCGCACCTGCAGTCGGAACGATGCCATAAGACTCATACTGTTCTACCTGTCGCTTGGAATGTCTAACATCTGGATGATCGCAAGATCATGGTGCAAAAAAAAGAAGATCAAGCTCAAGGTGCTGCTTGCCCGGATTATAAGATGGTGTATGAGACCATGGAACAAAAAGCCCCCCGATCCGGGCTAGGGCAGGCCGGGGTCACAATCGGAACTACTGAATCTACCGATAAGCTTATAGATCATAAGCGCAGGATGCGACAACCTTATGGATCATAGGATCGACGTCCCCGTATCAATGAAATCAAAGACCAACAAGAAGGAATCCAAGAAGGAATCCAAGAAGGAATCCAAGAAGGAATCCAAGAAGGAATCCAAGAAGGAATCCAGCAAGACCAGCAAGAAAAAAAAGTCAGAGTACACGAGACCTCCGGAATACTATGCCGAGTACGAGAAAAAAAGGAGAGAGGACAGCAAGAGGTGCGGCATCGGAATCAAAAAGATCCGCAAGATCCTCCTGTCCCTCCTCCATAACACAGAGCAAGAGGATGAAATTCCCTATCTTCTGTGCGTACTCGACATGGAGTACCGCGGAAACTCGTATCGCAGACACGTCGAATACATGGAGTCGAATCCTGGTTCAACTAACATGTACGGGCTCAAAAAGGTTCCGGCCAAGTCGACACTGCATGATGCAGCCGTAAGGATAGCTGCCTGGGACAAGTCGGTGCTAAGATCGGTACTCTCAGAACAGGCAGGCGCAGACGCCAGGGGAACGTTGCTTGGCGACTCTAGCGGTTTCTCCATAATGAGATACCACACATGGGAGGACGCAAAGAAGGGCGTCATATCCAGGCAGATGTTTGCCAAGCTGCACATACTGTTGGCCCCGCACGGCAAGATTGCCGCCTGCGAGGTGACGCCGGGCGAATTCCATGATTCCCCGGTGTTCCGTAACGAGCTGCTACCGCAGGTTCCCAACGGCACAGGACACGTGATCCTGGATGCCGCATACGACTCGTATGAGAACTGCAGGGTCATAGCCGACGGAGGCAGAACCCCAGTGATATGTCCGCGTATAGGATATACGGTTCACGGGTTCAACGCCCGCTCCAAGATGCTAAGATGGCACAAAAAGGACCCCGAGGGATTCGAGAAGACGTACCACCAGCGCAGCCTCGTTGAGTCGGCCTTCTCGTCGATAAAGGCAAGGTTTGACTCCACGGTGCGCGCCATGTCGCTTCCGATGCAGTCGCTCAGGCTTACCCTCAAGGTATTCTGCTACAATCTGGTCAGCTAGGATCCATAATGCCGGTACGGTGGAATCGTCCGGCTAGCGGATGCTATGCAGTATGACGTCAAAACACGGGCCATAACTGCACAATGCGGGCCGGAGTGCGGATTCGTCTCTATGTTTGCAGTCATTGCGCCATGATTTTGTACAAATCTCCCCGGAAATCACGTCCTAAAATCACGATTCCGGACAACGCCGTATAGTGCGCACAGTTGAAATCCGAACACTTTCTATCGAAATAGACACGATATATCAAAATTAGTCCGTTTTTTTATAAGTTGACTACAGCTTTGTCATGACAGGGTACCTGCGTCCCACATTCCATACGTATCGCCTCCCACAGCCAGCTAGTTTGTTGCATAACCCTTCCTAAAATTTGAAATCTGACCGAAAATCACCAAAATGATCAACTAATTCTGACCGAAAAAGTAATGGATCATGAGGATGCCTCGTATGGTATACATTGGCACACACGGACAATGCAAAGTACGTAGAGAGAGGGGCAGGCCTGGTCGTCAAGTACGACCCCGGCTGGGAGAAGGATCTCAAGGTTGCCAACCGCCACAAGGAGGGCGCCCCGTTCCTGTACGCCGAAGGCATGATAATGGCCGCAGCCGCCCTCAGGACCGCATTCATGATAAAATACAGGCAGCTGTCAGGCATGTTCGAGGAGATGCTAAAGGGTGCGGACTCGCCGTGTTACACCACGATATTCAGAAGGATGCAGAAGCTTGACGTCGACATTGCAGAGAACATAATTACGGTGCGCGACAAGACCTGTAACCTGGTCATGATAGCTGACGCCACGGGCCTCAAGCAGCACAACCGGGGCGAGTGGATACGCAAGAAATGGAAGGTAAGGCGAGGATTCGTCAAGATGCACCTGATGGTTGATGCAGACACCAAGCAGGTGCTTGCAGTATCTGTCACAAGTGATGCAGTAGGCGACAGCACGGAACTGCCGGCACTGCTTGAGGAGGCGGCCAAGAACATCAAGAAGGAAGAGGAAGAAGAGGAGCAGAACCGCACCGACAGCGCGGATGCAGTCAAGAACATCAAGAAGGAAGAGGAGCAGAACCGCACCGACAGCGCGGATGCAGTCAAGAACATCAAGAAGGAAGAGGAAGAAGAGGAGCAGAACCGCACCGACAGCGCGGATGCAGTCAAGAACATCAAGAAGGAAGAGGAGCAGAACCGCACCGACAGCGCGGATGCAGTCAAGATCCCCAACATGCTTGCAGACGGGACATCGCCGCTGGCTGTACTCGGCACCGGCGCGAATCCAGATATACCGGGAAAGATCCTGCCTGCAGACGGCGCATACGGCTCAAGGAAAAACGTAGCCGAGTGCCACAAACGCGGCATAAAACCGCTCATACGGCTTTTGACAAGTTGCAATGCAAAGGGCAAGGGCACCGGCGACAAGTGGGGCCGGCTGGTGCGATGGCAGCTCGGGGGCGGCCCCGAGGTGCCGGTGGGTGATCTCTCAAAGGAGGAAAGACAGGAGAACCTGCGGTACTGGAAGAGCACGGTCGGCTTTGGCAGCAGATGGATCGTCGAGATCGTGATATCGGCCATAAAGCGTATGTTCGGCGAGGGCGTAATGGCCCTCAAGTGGTCCAATATAGTGCAGGAAGTAAATCTGAGGATATGGCTGTACAACAAGTGGATCGCAGAGGCGGTGGCTGCCGTGTAGGGACCGGGCGCCGGTCATGATCCAGGCGGACTAACTTGGCTCTAGTCGGAGTTATGCAACAAACTACAGCCAGCTCGTGGTTTATATAGTGAAATGATTTTCGGATGCTAGAGGTTCAAGCTAGTGTGCGGTACGGCAAGCAGAAATGAGCGATTACAAAAAAAAAAACAATCCTTGGTAAACTAAAGTACCATTGCAAAAAGTGCGTCCTTACCACCATCCCGGGGTCACGTTCGGTTCATTTGTTCTTGCATACGAAACTACTACGTGGGTATCTTCCTTCTAACGCAACAGTCGCACAGGTAAAGTCGACAATACCGGATTTATTCGAAGGCAAATATTCCAGCGTCCTGTACATAGGTGCGAGTTACCTGAGACAACACTTTCTGGACGACTTTGTACGCATGTATGATCGTGTCGTAGTGCTTGAGATCGATAAGAAAAACGCAGAATATGTCAGGCAGAAATTCGACCTGCCGGGAGTTACCGTGGTATGCGGTGACGTACGCAATACAGCGGACTTGATGGACGGAGAGGGAATGGGGGGGCGGCGGCGGTTCGATGCATGCTTCTTTTACCACGGTTTGGAACACCTGCCCAAGGAGGATGTCGCTGATGTGCTAAACACGCTTGAATCCATAACAGATCATATAATCGTGCTTGGAATGCCATACGGCCATTATGAGCAGGATTCTGAATACGGGAACGTATACGAAAGACACCTTTGGGACATCTATCCGGACGACATGCACCGGCTGGGATATCGAACCTACACGATAGGGGACGTAGACGACACCTCATCAAACATGATTGCTTGGAAGCACACCGGTAAGAAGACCTCTGGACTCAAAAAGTAGCCTGATGACGGTGTGGATCCCGTGCTTTCCTTTGTATAAGACATTCCATATAACACACTCCCCCTTTTTGATCAAAGTGTGTGCGCCCAACTGAACGGAAAACTCCCATTCGCCCTCGATTATGTGGCATTTCGTCGTCCGCCTGCTCTGAGCCAGTCTCATACACGCCCTCATATGTGGCAAGGTTACTTCGGCTCCTGGGCCCAACACGGATAATATGGCGTCCGCTACGGATAAGATTTGATATAACGTCTCATACGTTTTTTATGTGTGATAGCCACCAAAATGTCACGTTGAGACTGTTGTGCGTCTGCCAGGAATCAAAATTACTTCCTGAACGGGAGATCATCGAAAACCTAGGGGAATACTCGATAGCGTGGAAGATCGTCGGCACGAGTCAGTTCCTTGAAAAGGGCGTCAGAAGACTGCCCATACTAAACAGAACAAAAAAGAAAAAATTCGAAAGGCTGCTAGATGAGTTCAACCCCGATTTTGTCATGCTGGACAGTCCAAGCGAGCTGGGGCCTATTGCAGCCGGCAAAAAAATACCGGTGCTGGTGTATTTCTGGGACAACTGGTCGTACCGGGAAATGGAAAGGGACAAGATGGTTTATCGCAGCATGTATCATGCCGTACGGGCCCGCGTGATGAATCCCTGCCTGAAAAGGGCCTCCGTCATACTTGCCGAGACTGACTCCGTAGCCGATACCATAAGGGAGCACCATCCCCGAAGCAGCGTGACGACGTTCCCCTATTCCAGCATAGATACGGACTATTGGAGCGGCGACGGGCGCAATGGCAGGGGCATGGCGCTGAGACATCCGTGCGTGGGCCTGTTGCAGCATGCCAACGAGTGGTTCAAGGCAAAGGAGATGCTCATCCTGCCCCGGGTCGTCGAGGCGCTCCCACACGTAACATTCTACTGGGCCGGCGACGGGCGGTACCGCGACAGGATACTGGGGCCGCTGGCCGGATACGACAACTTTGAGTGGCTGGGGGCACTCGAATACCCCGACAGGGTCAGGGACTATCTCTCCTCGATCGACATATACGGCCTTGCCAGCGCCATCGAAATGTCGCCGTACTCGCTAAAACAGGCCATGTCCATGGGCGTGCCGGCGATCGTCACAGATAGTGACTACATATCAGCAACGATGCTGGACGGTAAGACGGGGTTTCTGGTCAGACGGGGGGATCATGAGGGATGGATAGAAAGGATCTTGCTGCTGCTAGGTGACGTAGAGAGGGCGCAGGAGGTGGGGAGGCAGGGGCGCAGGTTTGTACGGGACAGCTGGGACAGCAGGCTGGCAGCAGAAAAGCTTGTCGCCATCCTCAAAAGCGTCAGGTCGTAAGAGTTTACCCCTCAGGCGACGTTTCCAGTCAGGGTCTTGGCGACCATCTCACTCACGTTACACCCCTGGGCGCGCCAGTTCATCGTACACGTCATCAGTACGGTGAACATCTCCATGCCCTCCATGGTACGGAGTCCCTGGAATATCTTGCGCGCAATTACGGACGGCCTCAGCATGCGCTCGGCCAGGTTGTTGGTGGGCTCCATGCCCGGATACAGCACGAACGTGTACAGGTATTCTGAGGCATTCTCAAGCTTTGTGGCAAATTTTTTGCAACCTGCCTCCCTGAATGCTACGGCCAGCGCGCGTGTCTCGACTACCAGCATGTCGTGTTGTTGCTGCCTGACACCGTTCTTCTTCTACTCCGGTGGTGGTGGCCCCAGCCCCTTGGCAAAAAGAAATTTTTTCTTGAGGGCATCATACAGCGCGTGGGCCTGCCGGGAAGTCTTGCCGGCGTCCTTGGCCTCCCGGAGTATGTGTGCCCAGCACCACTGCCTGATCTTGAATACGACATATACGCCGTACCCATCAACTGTAACTGGTTTATCATAATACGGAAAGTTCGTATCCACTACGACCCTGGCCCTGCTGGGTGCGGCCAGCGTGTGGACGCCGGTCGTAGAGCCGTCCTTGTTCTTGCCCACTATCACCCATATGCGGGCCGTCCTGCCGTTGTATGGCATGGCAGTCTCGTCAATGTGCAGATAATCAGAATCCCGGATGGCCTGCTTGATGCCCTCTACGCTGGGCTTTATTGCCTTGGTGCAGGCCCTCAGGCACTGCAACACGCCTGCCTCTGAGACATCCATGTCCAGGATCTCAGAGCACATTGTGGCCGTTGCCTGTATGGAGGCAGGTGCCATGTGCATTGAGGTTATCATTCCCGTAATGTTTGGTCCAAACTCGGTTCCCTGCACGTTCCAGTCCCTGTCATCCTCGATTGACACGTGGCCGCAGTCGGCGCATTCGCGTTTGTATGCGGTGTACTGCTCTGTCGTGACCGGTTTGGGCTTCTTGGGGATCTCAGTCACGGTCTTTGAGAACATCCTTTCGGGCTTTTTCATGTTGGTGCTGTTGCACTTGTCGCACTTTTTGGGGCAGTGCTTTACAAACTCAGTTGGTTTTCTCTTGTGTGATACTCCCTTGTGTCCCGATTTGCGGCCCGGCTTTGCCTTTGCAGATGCCGGTACGTTGCCTGATGCCTTTGCAGCAGCAGTCTTTTTCTGTCTGGTAGGAATCGAGTTCTGCGAGGATGGGGTGTGCGGGTTCTCGTAATATTTGATGTGCTATTTGAGCTGCTGGATTTCTGCCGTCAGCAGCACGACCTGTGTTGCAAGCTCGGCCTTCTCTGTGGCATCCTTGACTACTACCTGCTGCAGATCGGCGATGGTTTTGTCCTTCTTTCGGCACTCGGCTATGAGACGTGCAATCTCGTCGCGCAGTATCTTGACCTCCGAGCCTGATGACATGCATTTTCCTAGGTACTGCTATCTTATAGATCGGGTGGTCAGGAAGAATTCACCAAATAGGTAAGGGGTAAACTCTTACGTTCCACGTTGCCTCGCAGACTGTCTGGATCTTGCGTAGTGCATGTTCCCCTTTGATCTGCCCGGCAGACTTTCTTGCTGCATCGGCCGTGTTGGAAAACTCTATCTGTCCCAGAATCTTTGCGGAATGGTTCTTGATGGCTGCTGTACGCGTCTTTTTATGAACGCCTATTCCCATGCTGATCATTGTATCGCCTCCTTTTTGATCAAAGTGTGTGTGCCCAACTGAACAGAAAACTTCCACCCACCCCTAGCATTTCGTTGTCCCCTCCCACTCTCAACCAGTCTCTTACATGCCCTCATATATGGCAGAAGTACTTGTTCCTGGGCCCAGCATGGATAATATGGCGTCCGCTATGGATAAGATTTGATATAACGTCTCGTACAGCAAGTGATCGAAAAAGCTAAAAAGAGGCAAATCCACCTAGACTTGATGAAAGATTTTAGCTGTTGCTGGAAATTTTTCACTATTGGAGGCTTACAATAAAATTGAAAGCATCCAAAGTGATTAAGACAAAGAGCATATACAAACCAAAGGAGTATGGTGATGGTCTAAGAGTCCTAATAACGAGGTACTACCCCAGAGGCGTCAAAAAAACCCATTTTGATAGATGGATGAGGGATCTTGCGCCTAGCCAAGAACTGTTACGCAGATACAAAAACGAACAAATCCATTGGGAGGATTTTATACCATCATTCAAACTTGAATTGCAAGAAAATCAAAACAGTATCAATTTAATAAAATCATTGAAGGCCAAATCAAACTATTCCCACGTAACCTTGCTGTGCTATGAACCGGAAGGCACACCATGTCACAGGCACCTGCTAAAAGAGATCATTAGGAATCCGAACCTTCTAAATGTTGATTTTGTGCCGGAATATGCTGATTATCATAAAGGAGGAGCGATGAAGAAACATGTTGCCCACAAGGAAGCTTGTATCGTATCCTGATTCGCCAATGTGGAGGTTTTTCCACACTTGCTCAATTTTGTCGGGATTTTTTCTAATCCATTCGTAAACTCCCCACTCCAAAATCTGCTGATCATGAGGATTTTTTGATTTGCAGCCAGAGCATCGATAGGTCATTCTTGGTTGTACATCATAGTTGTGAATCGTTAGAAATGGCTCCTGAGAAAAGAGTGTAGTTTGTACATTGCGTTCGTGTTTTTTTCTTTTTTCAAAACGCTGTTGGAATTCACGAGGCTTTATGAATCCCAGACTTGATCTCTCATCGTTTAGATCTTGTATACACTCAACGCCATATTTTTTGTGCATGTCATTTAACAATGCTATCCATTTTGATCTTGATAATGTTTCATGATCAGTTATTTTGAATCGTAGTTTACCCCATTCTGATTTTGACCCCTGCATTTTCCAACTTTCATTTCTAGTATCCTGTGGATTTCTCTCCAATGGGACTTCCACCACGTGCCATCTTTTCATAGGGGTGTCCGGTGGTACTGGGTAAACCCTTATCAAGCCATATTTTGGCGAATAGCCCGCAGTACAAACAGTTTTCCTGTTATCACTTATTTCGTCAGGTGCTGCACTGCCTAACACAATGAGATCATCGATTTTTATTTTCTCTACATCAGACATGCTGTCTACTCACCAATTCCTTGTCTTTCGTAGCAACGCCTGCCGTAATAGGTTTTGTTGTTGATCCATAAAGTTGATTCAAAATGTACGAGTTTACCCCTTAGGCGACACTACTGACTGGAGTCTTCATGATCACGCCTGCCACGCCGTATGTCAGGTGAGGGGTAAACTCGTACGTCAGGTCAAAATGAGCGAATCCGAAGGGAACCAGATCAGGGTGGCCTTTGTCTACAAGCCGTCGTGGAGGTACTATGGGGGTTGTCGCCTAATTCACCTCAGGCTGCCTCCACCGGCACGCCAATCCTTGCGGCACACTCCATCCTGTTTAGCACCTCAAGGTTCCATCCTATGGCCTTGCACAGACCGAACCTCCTGCGGGTGGCCGCCTTTCTGAACCGGCACGTCAGCCTGTTGCCTTCTGTCTCCTCTGCGCCGAAGATGCCCTCGATCAGCGCGCGCTTCTTGTAGGCCTCGGCGTCAAACATCTCGACTGCCTTTTTCCTGTACTTTGTTTTGGCGTTGACCGCGTTTGACCTCTGCTTGATGTTGGGCTTCATTCCGTATTCCATGACGAGCCTTACGTTCTTCTCCGAGTCATACCCCTTGTCTGCATTAAAGATGCTGCCGGAGAATCCGATGCCGATCCCCTTGATCCCCCTGAGGAGATCTTCCAGGACGGTGGTGTCTGCCATCCTGTCTGATGTGATGCAGCAGGCCAGTATGACCTGCAGGCCCGAGACTGCTGCCACGTGCCATTTGATGGGGGTTGTCGCCTAATTCATCAGAATTCCTGAAAACCATTGAGATACCATGTGGATCAGGCGTACAAAAAGGGCAGAAATTCAGAAAAGCGTGCAGATTGAGCCAAACAAGTGGAATTAGGCGACAACCTCATTATTACGAACAAATTGTACAATATCATGTCCTCCGTAAAATGAGGCGTGAACAGGAAATTTGGATGAATGTTTTGCGCCTAGAAAGTGGAGGATCTGATGTTGTACAACAAATTCATCTCATTCAGCTCAGTTACGCATAAAGTCTAGTGCTCCCATCGGGATTTGAACCCGAGTCACTGCCTTGAGAGGGCAGTATGCTTAACCGGACTACACTATAGGAGCCTGATACAAAACAACTTTATTCTCAATTTAAAGGAAATGTTTCAACTTTGGATGAATTGGTAAACTTTTGTGAGTTGGTTACTTTATAGAAAATTCCAGCCAATGACTCGTATGGATTTCTCACAAGTCATCAAGGATCAAAATCTTTCTGATTTTCCAATAGGGATGGGGGGATGCAGAACAACCGACTTTTGTTTTGATTCCTGCGCTTTTGACTTGGTGGTCTTTGATGAAAAGTCAGAGCAAAGCCAATTGATAGAACACGACGGAAATTTGATTGTACTTTACCATGCGTCACTGTCTGAAAAAAGTTCCAAACTCCTTCTCCAGTATGACAATCTTCAGATAATCCAGGACGATTCATGGGAATTGAGAATGCTACTGTCAAAAATCAAGGAAAGACGGCAGCAATTATTTTCTGATTTTGCAAAAAACTGTCTGATTGAGTCTCTGTTCTGCTGTCAAAAAACCAGGGATGCCGTTTGCAGCTCTGATGTTTTTGCACCATGCTGGCAAAAATGCTCCTCATATTTTCTAACTGATGCAATCTCTGCATTAAACCAGATTCGCTCCAGTCCCTCTCACATGCTTGATGCATTAAGAAGACTGGAAAAAAATCCAATCAATGATCACATTTCTGTTGGCACTCAAACTATTGGAATTGAGCGTGCCGCACCCACTCTTCTTGAACGGATGGTAAAATCCACAATCGGTTTTTCTGATACTCTGACTGCCACGTCTTCACTCTCTGACCTGATTAGAAGAAAGCACGATTATTTTGTTTCAAATTCAATGCTTGCAGACTGTTATTTCTATCTGGGATGTCTAAACAGAGATAATTTCATCAGGATAAAGGACAGATTGAATCAGGAGCAAGACCTGTTTCATATACTAAAGATCGCTTTTGACGTGGAGGCTGACTCAAATAACTTGCTTCTGCAATCCGAATCTGTAAAAAATTCGGCAAGTTCCATTCTGGAAATTATTTCCGGCCGGCGATCTTCTAATTCCATGTACTAACCTTTTAAAACAAGTACTGTCTGTTGTATGTTATGTCAGACGCAGCATGTGGTTGTGCAGCACAAGCCGAAAACGGCACTGAATGTGACTGTGCAATGCAAAGTGAGTGTTACTGTGACTCTACATGTGATTGTAAAGCAGATCTTTGTAAAAACGCAGAACATTAAAGAAAAAACAAAACTTTTTCTTTTCTTTTTTAACTATTCCTCTTCCTCTTCCATGCCCCATGACTTGACTAGTTCTTTTTGGAACTTGTCTGCCTGCTTTTCATCAAGAGCAAAACCGCAATCTTTGCATGTGGGAACCACTGTCATTCCGTCAAGTTTGAACTCGACTCCATACAGGTGAATTTTTGAGCATTCGCACATGTCTAAACCTCCTCTAAATTTTCTTCTATATTTGCCTATTTGAAAAGATCTCGTGCTTTTTCATTTTTTACATGTTTGAATAACGTTTAACTATCTGTTTTTGCAATTTTTTATAGATTTGAAGGGAATTTTTCTTGCTTTGTCCGTGGTTGCCACCTTGCTTCTGGGTTCTTTGATGATGCCTTTGGCATTTGCTCAATTTCAACAGGGAGGCGTAGACAAAGAAGGAAGCTGGTATTCAGGAGAAGGTCTCAAACATGGTGATTATTTCTCATACCAACTCTGTCATTTTGATTACAAAGAATGTCTAGAATTTGAAATGGATTTGTGGATTAAAGGCGATAAGCAAGTTGGAAATGAAACCAAATGGCTTGCAGAGGCCGTAGTTTATGATGGCAGAAAAGTCATTGTCGGCGAATTGGAATTAGGAAAGATTGACGCAAAGCCAACAAGAGGCAGTAAAGAATTAGACGTTTATCGTGATGCTTTCGGATCTTCTGTTGCCTGGTTGTCCGCATTTGCCGTATCCACTGATTTGTCTGGAGGAAAAGGACCAAAGGAATTTACTGCAACGTCTTGGGGCAAGATTGGAAACATTGGTGGAGAGCAAGTATCACCTCAAAAAATTGAAACTATTACGGTTCCGGCAGGAACTTGGGAGACTGTCCAAATCGGTTGGAAGACAGGAGGCGCTTCAAGCAAAGTTTGGGTTGTAGATGATTTCCCATTTCCAGTCAAGGCTGAAACCTTCATCCATGTTTCAGAAGGAATTCCCCCTATAGCGTATGAATTTACATTATTGGAATATAGAGAAAACATCAAAACAAGTCCGTTTGTGGGAATTGAATCTACAGTAGATCCATTTGAAGCACAAGGATGCGACACAAACATTGAAAAAGAGGTCACAATTAAAAAATCCACAACCAATTTCAAATATCAACTTAACTTGTTTTACGGGCCTGAAGATCCAGTACAGCACTGTGAAATGCACTGGCTGATTAACTTCATCAACATTTATGATGACACTGAATTTCTAAATCAGGTACAGTTTGACTTTCTGGTTGTAGATGATGATCTAAAACAGATCAGATCAATTGCCCATGAGGAAGGCGTATCGAACCTCTATTCTCCTTCCGGACAGTATCCTCTTGATATGGTAGTCAAAGAGGACCCTGGAACTGCAAACTATGTGGTGTGGGTTCATGGTTTGGCTCGTGAAGGAATTGCTCCATCAACTCCTGCTGATTACCTGGTAATTCCTGTGACTATTTTTGAAGGCAAAGGCGGAAGTGCGTCTGATCAGTCAACCTCCGGCTCTGTGACTCCGCCACCTTCTCCTGCAATCCCTGACTGGATCAAGACCAACGCCGGCTGGTGGGCAGACGGATCAATTGATGATGATTCCTTTGTTCAGGGCATCCAGTTCCTGATCAAGGAGGGAATCCTGGAAATTCCGCCTACTACACAGGGTTCTGGTGCCGGCTCTGATGCAATCCCTGACTGGATCAAGACCAACGCCGGCTGGTGGGCAGACGGATCAATTGATGATGATTCCTTTGTTCAGGGCATCCAGTTCCTGATCAAGGAGGGAATCATGAACATTTCCTAAAAAACGCCCTACATTCAAATTGTCTTGATTTTAAAAAATACCGTGTATGGAAATGGCCGGATTCACTCTCTATCCAAAGCGCAAGATGAAAAAGCTTCTCAAAGACGGGGAGTATGACAAGGCCATTGAATTTGGAAAAAGTTTGGAGGAGAAGTTTGCCCAAGACCATGATTTCATGTTTATCATGGGAAGCGCATTTTTTATTGTAGATGACGCAAAAAGGGCCCTTCCCTACTTTGAGAAGGCGTTTGAACTTGACAAAAAAGACGTCGAAACATTGACCCTGAAAACTAACGTTCATCTTGCCTTGCAACAAAAAGAAGAGGCAATTGACTGCATAAACCGAATCTTGGAGATCCAGCCAAAAAACGATGAGGCGTTGGATCTCTTGGAGAAATTAAGCAAAGCCTAGGATTCTTGCCTTCCCATCTGATATGCATTCTCCATTAGCCAGTCACAAAACTTTGTGACCTTTTCATCAAATTCTGTCCAGATGTGTAAGGAATGGGGTAAAATATCGATCTTCCACTTGTCTGTAAACACCCTGACTCCCTCCTTGTCCTCGTACATGTAGGCGTCTTCTGTTTTGACATCTCCGAGAATCTCTGCTGCCTTGTCTTTGATTAGCTGCCTGTCAATCGGAAATCTCTTTTTCTCCTGGTCAACAATCAAACTCAGGTCCCTTTTTCCATACATGTCAAACTCTTCGATCCTTCCCTCCTTTGGAAAATTTACCACCAGCTTTATGTTGTATCTTTTGCCTACCTCCTTTCCGATTTCGACAATTTTGGCATATCCCATGGCGGGATTTTTCTTTAGCATGAATCGAATCTGTGCCAAGTCACGCTTGAGCTGGCTTTGAAGATCCGTGATTAACTCAGCAAATATCATGCTTTGTGTCTTGAGAATTCCCATTATAATCATAATCCCTCAAGATTGGTTTTTTTAGAACCTGTCTGGAATTTCTGTATGGCAATGCCGATGGACTTTGACGGTATGCGAACAGATGATGCCTCGGAGAGAACCGATGATCCTGCCGAATACAAGCGCACATGCATTGACTTTATTGAGGATATATCTCATGATTATGAGGCCTGGGTGGACTATTACAGGCTGCCTGAAGATGAGGATAAACGCCGTCGTGCAGGAATTCGTGCAACAATTACCAGAACCAATGAATGGATTGCAAAGGTTGCACAATCCATCAAGGCAATTGACGTTACCATGAATGACGGAATTCAAAAGATGGCCGAATCAACTGCTGGAAAACCAATGCAAATTGGTGTCTTTGTCAATCACCAGTCAAGTTACACCGAATCAAAGCCTGGAGTAATTGATGTCAATGTAAAGGCAAGCGGGAGGAAAGGAAGGAGGATGAAACTTGGATTCCATTTCAAGGATGACCGCTTTAGAATTGAATCTACATGCGGTGCATACATGGACCAGACAGATCTTCCCGATGATGAGTTTGACTTGATGGATATCCATCTCAAGCTTCATGCAGAAAAAGCACATCGGCGAGACGTGATCTCATTTACGGTCACTGTCTTTGAAATGGAAGATCATGTGGAAGTTGACAAGCGTGGGGTCTCGACAATAATTCACATAGTGTGACTGTCTGACAACCCCCTTATCTCATATATTCGATGAGCTTGCCGGTATTTTCTAACTTGACTGCGTTGACTTTCTCAAGATTCTCAAACGAATTCATTTTGAGGTATCTTTCTGATACGGTATACAACACATCGCCGATGTAAAACGTTCTGGCACTGTCCATTTTGTAATGTCTTGAATTTCCATCAGAATGAGTGACAG
This sequence comes from Candidatus Nitrosopumilus sp., assembly GCA_965214775.1. Classification (GTDB taxonomy): domain Archaea; phylum Thermoproteota; class Nitrososphaeria; order Nitrososphaerales; family Nitrosopumilaceae; genus Nitrosopumilus. The sequence goes on from OZ243974.1 coordinate 2,085,303, forward strand.
TCCCTTTCAAATCAAAGCCCGACTTGCCATCAAGATCAAATACGTAGAATCCGCCCCATCTGCCGTGTTCTGTCGCAATCGTTCTGGGACTGGATGCTCCGTCAAGATTGTCTGCGTCTCCTGTAATCGGAATGGATAAAACACCTCTGGCCTTGTCAAAGAAAAACGCCTTGTGGTTGTGCAGTGCCTCTGAATGCGTTGATCTGTCGCCAATAATGACGTCGTCGGCTACAACTGGATTGCTGACATCTGCAACGTTGAACAGCGCAATTTTGACTCCCAGTTGTCGTACTGCGTTGCCTCCGACTACCTCGGTATCCCTTCCGACCCCGATGATGTGTTGCTCATCATATGGATGTAAATAGTTTGAAAATCCCGGAATCTTCAGCTCTCCGAGAATTTCAGGCGTGTCCGTGGACAAATCTATCACAAAAAACGGGTCGATCTGCTGGAATGTTACCATGTACAGCCTGTCATCGATGAATCTGGCAGAAAAGATGCTCTCATCAGGGGCAATCTGGTCTAATCCCCCCACAATGTCCAGATTTTCATCAAGAACGTATACTGCATTTGAGCGAACTGTTCCTTTGTGCTGGATATGGGTTTCAGTTGTCGTGGCAACTCTGAGCCTGTCGTCATTCTCATCCATCGAAAATTGGTTTAGCAGCGTTCCTGGAACTGAACCTTTTGCAACGTACTTGATTTTTTCCTCATCGATTGCAATCTTATGAATGACTGTCCTTCTAACGTCTTCTTGAATTCTAGCGTCATACTCGATTAATGCCCCTTTGATTTCTTCAAAGAGGTTGTCTTTTTGGTCTCTGCTCATTTGATTGTAAGAGTTTTGCATTGCTTCAGAAATCACTGACCATTGTTGGGCAGAACTCAATGAGGGATCATTTTGAATGGATTTGATTTCATCCTGAACATCTGTTGGCAGTAACGGAACTATCGCATCAAAGAACCTGTCTCTGGAAGAAGAGCCCTCATGAAATCCAAATGGCAGGTATTTTTGATACGTCAAATAGAAATTGTTCTCAGACACGTAAAACGTTCCGGTATCTCCCATGAGAAATGTCTCCGAGTTTATGGTGTCTCCAAAGATGTCAATTGCAGTTAGCGTGTTAAACCTCGAAAATTCCTCGCTACCCTCAAAGTAAAACGCCTCAGGCGTCATTATTGGAATTGAATCCTCCATGATTACTGGGAATCTCGGATACTGATCGTCGACGTAGCTATCTGTAACAAAGTAAGCATAATTCCCGATCATTCTTGCATCCATAAAGTGGCCATCAATGGAATAATCCTTGAGAATTGAGGGATTTTCTCTATCGGATACGTCGATAATTAGTGCGTGGGTAACTGGATCATATGACTGTCTTGGAACAAAGTCATACTCTGGAATAACTTCCCTGTCAATTTGTCCGTTATAGAAAATTACCAGCCTGTCCTCGTTTAGGAACATGTTCTGGATGTATTGGTGTTCGACGTCTAATGCAATCTTTAGAATCAGACTTGCGTCTTCGGCCGGATACGCATCAATTATTGAAAGCGTGTTTCTTGATACAATGTAAACGTATTTTCCGTCGTTTTTTAGATAGTCTGGCTCATCTACGCTTTCTTCTTGAATGTTTGTAGTCGAATAGTCACTGGCGCCTGCTTGCAGTCTTGGCTCTGACGCTACGGCCACTTCTGGCGTTGTAATTGCCTGCGGAACTGCATCTGGAACTGCATCTGGAAATGCAGCAGGCTGACGCTGCAATGGCATTTCTAGAGGAGACGCATTCATTCTGTCTCTCTTTTCGTAAAAATTTTCTCCAAGCAGTGCAGAGGCCTGAAGTAATTCGGCCAGTTCTTCCTGGGATGAGATTTTCTTTATTTCGTTTGTTCCTTTTAGAATGTATGAGGCTGTCTTTTCGACATGAACATCTTTTTCTTCTGTTTGTGGCACTTGAGTGATCTGAACTGCCTCTTGCTCAAATCCTGCAGAATACATGATTCCAGCTGTAACTATGACCGAAATGACAACTGCTATTGGGACTGTCGTTTTTGAATTCATTTTTTACTTCACTCCGAATGCCTTCGTCTTTGAAAGCTATCGTTTAGTGATTGCTACTGTTATTTGGCAGCTGGGAATAAAAGGTTTGATTAAATTTCATTTTTACCAAACAGTTTACATATCCATGATTTACAGTAACATCTCTGATGTCTGCAGACGAAAATCCCGACGAGCTAACCGAAAAAATAAAAATCCTTGCAACTGACGATGAAAAAATAAAGTCCTTTGGGGAGCTCCTCACCAATGATTCCAGCCGTGAAATCCTTCAGTTATTGTTCAATGAAGAGTTGACTGCGACGCAAATTTCCCAAAAAACCGAGACCTCGCTTCAGCTGGTAAAGTATCACTTGAACAAACTTCAAGATCTTGGCGTCGTTAAAATTTCCAAGATTGAAAAAAACTCAAAATCCCAAGACATGAAATTCTATACTGCCTCCAAATTCAGCATTGTCATTGTTCCCCCAAAACTCTCAGAAAAGACTAGGGAAAGCAAACTGTTGGTTCGTTCGTTCCGTCATATCTACAAAGTGGCAGGACTGGGTATTGCAACAGGAATATCTGGGCTGCTTTCTGCCTTCCAGCTAAATAAACCGCAACAAATTGCAATGGATGATTCGGGCCAATCTGCAGGCGAGCCTTCTGAAAAACAGCTCCTGTTATCTGAACCCACTACTGCAGAATCCGGCGATCTGCCTGCAGCTCCTGAACCTGTTGCAGAATCCGGCGATCTGCCTGCAGCTCCTGAACCTGTTGCAGAATCCGGCGATCTGCCTGCAGCTCCTGAACCTGTTGCAGAATCCGGCGATCTGCCTGCAGCTCCTGAACCTGTTGCAGAATCAATCCTGGAAGCTCAACCTGCAGCAGTCCTTGATGACTCGATTCAAACGGATGAAGTTGAAAATTTTGCAAGTGAAGAGACAATACAGGCGACCTTGTCCTCAAGTTCTGATCTGTTTTTACCTTTGATAATAATCACTGCAATTTTGGGAGGACTGACAATTTTCCATCTTGTGACATATTTTAAAAAACAGTAACAATGGCAATCATTCTTCTTCTTTTATTGTGATTTCTATTGTGACCCTCTTTTCTTTTGCCCTTTCCTCGCCGGGATATTTCAACTCTGAAATTCTTTTATTCAGTTCTTCATCTGTGATTTGTCTGGCCGTGCCAGAATATGCCTGGCCATCATACTCTATTCTGACTGCGGGATTTTTTATCGCGTTTTTGAACCAGTCTCCGTCTGGCCTGTGCCTTGAAACGTAAATCTTTCCGTTATGGATTACTGCCCTCAATTTTACGGAATGGGGCCTTCCTGAAACCCTTCCCTTTGTAGTTAGGATTGGCCCGAAGATCTTTTCTTTGATTTTCATGCGCGGTTTCCTCTCTTTCTGTCAAGTAATTTAACCCCATTGATAGTAAATTCTGATATCTGCTATGATAAGCAAATCTGATGATCTGTGGCCATGTCCACAAAGCTAGAAGGGATGCCCGCCAATTTGGCCACCGCTGACACATTTGCCGGAAAAAAGGTAATTGACAGAGAAGGAATTGAGTATGGCAAAGTCAAACACATCCATATCAATCAGGACACATTAGCAGTTTCTGGCGTTACAATCCATCAGGGGTTTAGAAGGGACTACTTTCTTTCAGAAGACTATATAGACAGATTCTCTGCAAAGACATTACTTCTCAGCAGACCTCCCGTAAGAATTGGCATCCAGGTAACTGATATTGATCGCCACAAAATTGGAAAGGTAAAACGAATACACAGACATCCTGACACAAATGAAATCGAATCCATTGAAGTCCGTGACGGTCTGCTAAATTCTAAGATTCTGTCCAGATCAGAAATTTGGGGCGTCGGGGAAAAAGTCATTTTAAGAATGACTAGGGAAGAATTCAAGAACATTGAATGATTTCTTTTAACTTCTTTTTTTTCAAATAGCCCTTACTCTGGTTTTTTAGCACACACTTCACATACTGGGATTCCCTCTACTACTGAAATTTCGATATTTGAAGAGTGGCATTTCTGACAAAGTCCTTTCATCGGGAAAATTTTCATTCCAGCCCTTAAATTTTTTATGCGGATCGACTGAAGCAACAACAATAACTAGCAATTTATAATTGAAAAAAGCGATCAAAACATTGCATTCCATTGAAACGCGGTCTCTTGTAAAATCATTTGGAGATGTAACTGCAGTAAACGACGTGTCCTTTACAGTTGAAACCGGTGAAATTTTCGGATTCTTGGGTCCTAACGGAGCTGGCAAAAGCACTACCATGATGATTCTTACGACCCTGTTGATGCCGACTTCCGGAAAGGCGATGATCTCTGGGTTTGATGTAAGGCAGAATCCTCAAAAAGTTAGGGAAAGCATTGGATATGTCCAACAAGATACTGCCGTAGACGAATACCTGACAGGGCGGGAGAATCTGGTTCTTCAAGCAAGGCTAAACCACATTCCTATCCTGGAGATTGATTCTAGAATCGACGATGTCTTGGATTTGATAGAGTTGACCGACAAGCAAAACGAGGCAGTTGTGACCTATTCGGGAGGCATGCGAAAGCGGCTTGATATTGCAGGTGGTCTACTGCACCGTCCCAAAGTCCTGTTCTTAGATGAGCCCACCGTGGGCCTTGACATCCAAACCAGGCGCAAAATCTGGGAATACATCAAACAAATCCATGACGAGTTTGACATGACCATTTTTCTTACGACCCACTATATGGAAGAGGCAGACCAACTGTGTGACAGAATTGGAATTATCGACGGGGGGAAAATCCAGGTAATAGACTCTCCTCAAAACATGAAAAATGCAATGGGAAGCGAGATGATTTCCATAACCGTGGAAAATCAAGAGAATCTTGGGACAATTCAGTCAGAGTTTGAAAAACTGGAACATGTCTCAAAGGTTAACTGTGATCAGGGCAAGTTTTCCTTGTTTGCAACAGACGGCACGGGGGTAATACCAAAAATCTTCCAAATCTCAAATGAACTCTCTGTTACAATCACTTCTATTTCTCTAACAAGGCCTACGCTTGATGACGTCTTTATCTCGTATACGGGCCATGAAATTCGTGACGGTGATTCGGCCTACAATCCAAAACGGAGACATGCAAAAATCAGGAGGCTGCGCATGTGATTGCCTTGATGTATGACACTTATACAATCTTTTGGAGGGAACTAAAGCGGTACAAAAAATCCAAAAGCGGAGTCTTAATCCGGTTAATCCAGCCCGCAATCTGGATCATTGTAATCGGCAATACTTTTTCAGGAACCCAGCCCTTGATTCAATCAGTTGGATTTGAAGGCGAATACATCGAGTTCATGGCACCGGGAGTCATAATCCTGACTGCAATCTTTACAAGCATCTTTGGGGGGGTCAACACTTTGTGGGACAGGCGCTACGGGTTCATGAACAAGGCGCTAACCTCTCCAATCTCGCGTTCTGCAATTGCGCTGGGAAAAATGTCTGCAATCTCACTGATTGCCGCATTGCAAGCCAGTCTGATTTTGGGGATTGCGCTGGCCATTGGGGTGACTTTTCCCAACCCGATAATGATTGTACCAATCATGGCAATTGTCATCTTGTTTTCTTTGGGATTTTCAGGGATATCCGTAATGGTCGCAGCTACTGCAAAGTCCCAGGAGACTTTTTGGGGCGTGATCAATTTTCTTGGAATGCCCCTGTTCATGCTCAGCCCAGCCCTGTTCCCCTTGGAATTGTTGCCTGACTGGCTTGCCGCAGTTGCAAAACTGAATCCTGTAACTTACACCGTTTTGCTTGTCCGCGAGATGATGACCGGGGTCTCTGAAGGTGAAATATCTGTAATTCTGAGCCTGGGAGTCATCTGCGTGTTTGTACTTGTGATGGTTGGACTTGCCAGCTACGTCTTTACGCACGAGGTAGACAAGCCGTTCTGACATAAAGTTGACAAGAACTGCAACATTAGCTAACTCTGGTACTGTTTCTTAAACTTTGAAACTCACTATAGTTGAAACTGTTTCTGACGCTTTCAATATTTTCAGTACTTCTTCTAGCTAATTCTTTTGCCCAAAATTCGTCTGCAATGACTGATTATGAGGAAATTGGCAAGTGGGGCTCTCTTGGAACCCAGCCGGGAAAATTTGTCAATCCGCTGCAAATTGCAGTGGGCGAAGATGGCAGCGTCTATGTGAATGATCTGGGAACAAAAAGGGTTCAAAAATTCCAGAGCAGCGGCCATTACGTGCTTGACTGGGGTTCTAGCGGAAAGCAATCCGGCGGATTTTACTATCCTGCAGGAATTGCAGTAAGCAGTGACGCTGTATTTGTTGCAGATAGGGACCTTCACAGAATTCAAAAATTTAGCCTGGGTGGCGAATTTGTCCTCGAATGGGGACAGAAAGGAGGCTATGAGGGACAACTGTTCTTCCCAAACGACATCGCAATTTACAACGATAAACTCTATGTGGTTGACACTGGCAATCAGCGCATTCAGGTATTCTCCGCTGAAGAAGGCCGGTTCCTTTATTCGTTTGGCTCAAGCGGTCTGGGTGAGGGACGATTTGTTGCACCTGTAGGAATTGCAGTCGATTTGGATGGCAATGTATATGTCACAGACAGAGGAAACAGCAAGATAGAAAAATTCTCTTCTGACGGCGTTTTTGCAAAGTCCCTTGCATATTATTACCATGAATACGCCTTTTCTCCTGAGGCAATCGCAGTTGATCCTAACGGCGACCTCTTTGTCGTAAATTCCGCAAACGGCAGGATTCTGCATTTGTCGCCAGATTCCAGTCTGCTGTTAAGGCCCGTTGAAACGATTGGTCCATACCCTGACTCATTTGTCACTGTCTCTGACATTGAAATTGGGATCAACGGTGAGTTGTTAATCGTTGATTCCTCGGCAAACAAAATCCTCGTCTTTGAGACAGAATTTTATGAACAGTCCGCAGACGCAATTCCATATTTTGAACCTGTAATTGAGAGAGAGGTTCTTGATCAAACCAAACCTGATATCGCCGCTCCTGAATCTCTGATTGTTGAGGCAACCGGCAGGCTGACCAGCGTGGACATTGGAAACGCCACCGCATTTGACGAATACGGAATCAAGGCCATCATCAACAATGCCCCTGAATCGTTCTCCCCGGGAATCTCCAATGTCATCTGGGTGGCCTTTGACAATACCGGTCACACATCAAGTGCTTACCAGACAGTAAACGTTGTTGCATGTGGCAAAAATGCTTCTGATTACAATATCATTGAGGGAACCGAGTCTGATGACGTCATAGCTGGAACTGATGGCGATGACTTGATCTTTGGACTGTCTGGAAATGACATAATTTCAGGCGGATTGGGAAATGACTGCATATATGGCGGTCCTGGAGATGACATTATTTCTGGAAACGGCGGCGATGACACCCTCAAAGGGGATTCTGGCAATGATGTTCTAAAAGGAGGCCCTGGATCTGATGTGATCTATTCTCATGCCGGCTCTGACGTGCTAAACGGCGGCACCTATCTTGATCGGTGTTATCCATACTCGGTGACTGATGTCTTGGTAAACTGTGAAGAATAGGCAGGTTGATTGATTCTATATAGTTAATGGAGACGTATTGTTTTTTCGTAATCTATTATTGATATTTGTAAATAAATTCTGAATCATGTAACTCCAATGAAAACAAAGATGACATCGTTACTACTGCTGATTGCAACCCTGGTTGCAATAGTACCTCCGTTAAGCGCAAACGCAGACTCGATGCCAGATGAACCAATGGATAATCTTGAATACAATCTAACTGGTGCCGGTGCAACATTCCCGTTCCCGCTGATTGATCTGTGGAGAGTTGAATACAACAACTTGTACAACAACGTAAATCTGAACTATCAATCAATTGGAAGCGGCGGCGGAATCAAGCAGCACATTGAAAAGACCGTAAATTTTGCAGCCTCCGACAAACCGATGAGCGAGTCTGAAAGTGAACTGGCCCCAGGCACACTGCATATTCCAGAATCGATTGGCGGCGTGGTTCTGGTTTACAACGTGCCTGAAGTTCCAAACAAAGGACTCAAACTGACTGCCGATGCAGTCGCAGGAATCTTTTTGGGAGAAATCACAAAATGGAATGATCCTGCCATTGCGTCAGAGAATCCCGGCTTGAATCTTCCGGACAAGGACATTGTAACTGCACATAGATCAGATGGCTCTGGAACTACCTTTATCTTCACTGACTATCTGTCAGTCGTTAGCCCTGCATGGGATGAACAAATTGGTAAGGGCAAATCCGTTCCATGGCCAAGCGGTCTGGCCGCTGCCGGGAACGAAGGAGTCGCAGGCATTGTAAAGTCCACAGAATACTCGATTGGATACATTGAACTTGCCTACGCATTCCAGACTGGAATGGCATATGCTTCGGTTCAAAACGCTGACAAGTCTGCATTCGTTGAACCTACTTTGGAGAGCATCTCTGCTGCTTCAAGTGGCGTTGCAGACTCCCTGCCGGCAGCTGCTGACAGCTGGGTTGGCGTTTCATTGGTAAATGCACCGGGTGCCGATTCATACCCTCTTGCAAGCTTTACATACCTCTTGGTGTATGATGATCTAAAGCCGGTAACTGACAACAAAGAACAGGCAAAGGCTGTAATCCACCTGATTCATTGGATGATTACTGATGGTCAGGAATTCTCATCAAGCCTGCTCTATGTTCCTCTTGCCGATAGGGTAACTGAACTTGGCAAGGAAGGTCTGGGCCAAGTAACCTATGGTGGAGAATCCCTTTGGGACTATGAGGCATCTGCAGACTCGGGAAGCCTGGAAATTCCAAAATGGATTAGGGACAATGCAAAGTGGTGGTCAGAAGGACTGATCTCTGATCAGGACTACGTCAACGGACTGCAATTCCTCATTAAACAAGGAATTCTCAAAGTCTGATCTTTTTCTTTTTTTTCTTTATTTTGTGATGGGATCCTGTCCCAAACTCCACAGAAAGCTGGTTCGAAATTAGCAAACTCTGATTATTTGCGAACGAATTTGCATAGAACGGCTCAAAACACCAGCAAAATACAAACTATCTGTGAAATTACATGAAAAATTCGCACGGTTTCTGATTTCGGATCACCTCTCAGAAATCTGGTTTGAAATCAGCAAATCCTGATCATGCATAGACGAGCTTACATCGAATAGATCAATTCTTACAGGCCACAAGTTATCTGCGAAATTGCCTGACAAATGTACGAGAAAATCCTGGCACTTGCGCGGCTTCTAATTTCAAGTCAATTTTCTGCCTTGGTCTTGTCTGTATGGCGCGCATCGTGACGCATTGGAGGGTTTGGTACCCGTATAGTGATGACTGCAAGTCTTTGATCATCAAAAGGTGCATTTCTGGGAAATTCACACCCATGTGCGCTCAAACTTTTAATCATCGTTATGGGTGGTCACATACGGGACAAGGCCTAATTACGTTTTATGCGGTTATTCTCATTTCTTGTTGTTTCGTGATTTTAGAATTGCCGCAATACTATATAGCATTACGATAACTAACTATCTCAATATTCGGTTCGTAGAGAATTAGGATCAAGATTATATCGTGTTTTGAAAAACTGAATTTCAATGACGACAAAAAACGTGATAACGACGACAACGACAACAACATTCAGCCTAGTTGCAATTCTTGCAATTGGAGCAATTGCCGAATTTAACAGCGCATTTGCAGAAGAAGAATCAACTACAAGATACAAGATGGCAGATGATATTGAGGCAATTCTGACATTTACCTTTAGAGATGGCGTAGAAGTACACAAATTCCCGGTTTTCAACATGGGTGAAAATTTTGTTGCTAACAGCGGAATCTCATTTCAAGTAGAAGGTATTCTGAATGAAGCCCCTCATTTGCACAAGGCACTAGACTATGCGTACCAATACCGGCTTCAAACTTCCGGCGGTTCTAGTTTCGAATACGACTATAGGTATTTTGAAGTAGACGTCGACTTTGCCAGACATGGCAAGGTTATCAAAACCCTCAACTATCATGATTGTGGCATTGCCGACTATGAGGTAAAGACACTTAGAGACGACCAAGAAAGTTACATGTCCTCTAAGACTGGATTTGCAATAGTTGATCACATTGATTTCAATTGTGGTGGGCTAGACGGTATTGATCCTGACGTATCTAATGTAAGGGCAACTGAAAGAACATACACTGACTTTGGCTCGCTTGACTACAAATTTGCAAATGATGTAAGGACAATCGTCACTTTTGATTTTGACGAGGGCGTAGAAAGAATCGAGTTCCCGTTCTTTGAGACAACCTCTGGATTTTCAGAAGATTTTGACAATGTTGCTGCTCAATTTGAGGTAGAAAGTGTTGTGGCAGATTATCCGTTGCTTTATGCAGCAATTGACAAGTCAAGGCAGGTTTCTGGAATTGCTACTGTATTCAACAATTACTTTGATGCATTTGTTGAATTTACCAAAGACGGCGAGGTTCTTCGTGCCATTAACTATAGAGACTGTATCGTAGGTTCTGCTGAAATCAATACCTGGCAAGACAAGGAAGACGGCTATACTGGAAAATCTGGATTTGCAATGGTCAATCAAATCGGATTTGACTGTGCTGGACTGACTCCGGTCAATGATAATTTGGAATCATTGTATGGTGATGCGCCGATTTGGAAAACCAGACACGTATCCAACACTCTTCCTGCACATGAATTTCCAACTTCTGGAAACGTTCGTGCCATAGCTACATTTACCTTTGAAGACGGACAGGAATTTGTTGACTTTCCATTCTATGATCAAGGAGATGTTTTGGCAAAATCTAATCCGACATTCGTACTTGAGGGAATAGTAGGCGACACTCCTCTGCTCTATGATGTAATTGACGAAAATCTCAGCATCCAACGCCAGTCTGGAACAAACCCCGTATTGCAGTTATTCCAAGTTGACATTGAACTGGTTTCAGATGGAAGACATGTTCGTACGTTCAACTATAGCGATTGCAGGGTGACTGATTATGTTGTCGAGTCAGACCGCGATAAGGAAGACGGTTACTTTAAGGGATTTGCCTTGGCAAACATCATTGATTTTGAATGTTTGGGGTATCATCCAAACAATCCTGCCTATGATGCGATGTTTGAGGTGGAAAAAGCAAAGAACATCAAATCAAGTGACCTGAGAAACACCCAAGATTGGGGGGAAGACTTCTACGTACGGTAGCATATCTTTTTCTCTTTTTTCTTTTATTTCCATTTAGACGGTCTCAACCAAGTGAAATGTAAACTGGTTGTCGTTTCTGCCTTGTTGTTGAGGTGTCGTAGTGCGTACAGTTGAAAATCGAATATTTTTTTGGCAAAATAGATACGATGTGTCAAAATCATATTCCATTTTTTGATGTTGGTACTACGTACCTCTTGCCCAGTTTCTGTTTTTACTTGGTTTTTTGGCACATCTCAGCTGTGGGCCCAACATGGATAATATGGCGCCTGTTGCAGATGAGATTTGACATAATGTCTCTTACATGACGTAGTATCTACGTCAGCCATTTGTTCATCTTTACCACCTTTATCTCGCCCCTGCGCGTCATACTGCGCAGTGATCTCTGCATCTCCTTGACGGTCTTGTAAAGGCAGTTTGAAGTCGCCTTTTTGAACCCGCGCCACTGCCCCTCCGAGTTGTTAAGCTCCGGCGCGTACGGCGGCAGGTACTTTAGCACCACGTCCCCGTTCCACTTGGCCATCTTTCTATTGAGTTCTGCTGACTTGTGGTACGATGCGTTGTCGACAAACAACAACACCTTGCCGTACTTGCGGCGCAGTGTCCTGAGAAACTTGTAGAACGTCCCCGTGTTGGCCTTTTCGTAAAAGCGATAGTCAAACCTGTTTCTTGAGAGGGCCCCTATGACATAGAACCGCTTCCTGGACAGGCTGACGGGCGTATAGACCGGCTCTCCTACGGGGTACCAGCTGTTCTTGACGTTCCATCCCAGTATGAACATGGACTCGTCGCCTATCATTACCGTGTACCCCTTTTTTGAATAGTACTTTGCGCTCTGCCTAGCTTTTTTTTTGAACTCCTTTTTCTCGGATTCTGAGGCTGATTTTGGGTGTTTTGGCCTGGGCTTTCTGCATGAGAAGCCGATTCTGTGCAGCAGGTCGTACATGCTCGTTTCTGCATACGTGATGCCGAACTTCTTTTTGACGTGGGCAATGACCAGCGGCCCTGTCCATGTTGTGGCCTTAAAGCCGCAGTTGTCCGGGCCCTTGATCAGGTCTGCGCGCAGCCGTTCAAGCTGTTTCTTGTCGAGCCTGCACGGGGCGCCATGCTTTATGTCAAACCTGCCCTCCAGGCCATGCTTGTGCGCACGCACCAGCCAGTATCGTACGGTTCCATACGGCCTGCTCAGCTTCTCGGCAATATCATATATGCTCGCGCCGCACTTTCTCATGTGGTATGCAAGGAGCCGGATTGCCGCCTTGGCGTCCTTCTCGGACTTGTGCATCCTAAAAAGCTCGTCCTTGCTTGCTATCCCGTACAGGAACGCTGTTCCCGTCGGTAATTCCTTCTTTCCTTTCATGTGTATATATGGGACTAATAGCTCTTAGATCCTTTGGTTGAAAAAAATTGTCCTTTTTGTGATCAATTGGTAGCCGAGGATACTACGGTACGACCTAATTTTCGTACAATAGACAACAAACTATAGCAAAATACATGCTTATATTATACAGGAACACATACCACGCATGACTCGTATCACGATAACACCGCTTACACTTTTGACTTTACATAGGAAGTCTGAGGTGATGACAGCATGAAGACGACTATCGTCGTCGTCCCGTGCATGTTGCTTGGACTATGCATTATTGCACTGTATGTGGCAGCTGTCGCCCCCGACGCGCCAAACGCACATGCCGCACCCGCATCCCCTGCCGAGCAGCTGAGATCCGGGGTGGCACCAGACCAGGTCAGGTGCGGCGAGGGCAAGGTACTGGTGATCCGCCCCGGCGATAGGCCCGCATGCGTGAGCCCGTCCACGGCAGACCGGCTGGGACTCGAGCCGGTCGTACGCGCAGTGCCTGACAGGCCACAGAAAGTCGTCATGCAGGAGGACGGCCGCACACCAGATGATGCCGCCAACAACATAAACAATGCAGAAGACGGCAGGGTTCCGCGTCACTTTGTCACGTTCTTTCGCGGCGAGCCCATCGACGTGACTGTCATGGTGAGCCCCGACCGAACCGGATACTGGAGGGATGGAACTACAAAGGCGGAGCTTGACGAGTTGGTAAGCAAGTTTGCAGAGCACCTGACCGGCCACTCCATAGTCAGGGATACCGTCACAGTCAGGACCCCGGAGGTGCGATCGTACGTGCCTGCAGAGTACGAGGAACCTGACGAGGACTCTGGCGCAAAGGCATACAACTTCCGCCATGGAACCGGCTCTGGCTGGTTCATATCCGACAATACGTATGGGGGCAACTTTATAGACCACCAGGGGTGGGATGAGGGTTCAGTAAGGGTAATCAGGCATGACTATGTCGGGTTTCTGTCGGAGTTTATGGACGCCATGGGCTTTGAGGGCTGGGGCTTTTACTGCCCACATGATGAATGCAAACACCAATTTGGCCATGATCACTTTGTGTACACGCTGATCAACGGGAAGACCTCCGATGAGAGAAGGTCCCATGCAGAAATACTGGACGAACACGGGCCGCATATGGGAACCATCGAATCATATCTTTCACATCTAAATATGGCGAGAGGACGTGTCAGTTCAGAATACAGTGATGAACACATGGAAACCAAACAAAGACTGGCGGACACGTACCCCACCGCAGAGGAGATCATCAACAACTATCCAAAGTACAAGGAGCACATGAGGGAGTACTTGGAACCGCGCACAACTCAGTACAAGGCCGAATACAACGGCACGGGCAGGATAGACTTCAAATTCGACTCCGGTTCCACCGTAATGCGTTTTAACGGATGGTCTGACTATCCCGTACCGGATCCCGTCCTGAACAGGACCGAGGCCATAAAGAGGGCGCTGGAGTTTGCTCGTACCGACGAATTCATGCTGGACAGGTGCGTCATCGACGTACCGGATAGATCCGAGGAGGACAGGCCGCGGTACATCTATCTCACACAAGTGGCATCTACCCCTTTCTGGAATGTGGACGGGATCTCATGTAACAGCGGCCACGGTGTGCTGATATACGTGGATGCCCTAGACGGTAAGACCGTCTGGTTCAAAGGTGATGGCCAAAGCACATCCAGCAAGAAAGCAAGGCAGTAGACTTTATGCGTAATCGGCCCATCTGATCTAAAAATACGACACAATAGATCATTATTTGCACACCAACAACCCTAAAGATCTGTATGATTCCCTAACTGTATGGGCTCAAATGACAAGACTCTCCAAGCATTTCAAGCGTTACAAGCGCAACACGAGATGCTAGTCGAGCAACACGAGCAGGTATCCAAGCAAAACAAACAGATGTCCAAGCAAAACGAGCGTATGAGGAAGCAGCTTGCGTTTGAGGACTCGTTGTGGCAGTCCGAAGAAAACAAGACAAAAAGAGTCGTGCGCGGCGGGACGCCTCTGCGGATGCACGCAATCGAGGTTGCAGACAGCATAATCGGCGATCCGGTGCGCCTTCGCAACGTCACGGGATGCACAAAGGAGTCATTTGAGATCATACTGGAGCGCTTTACGGAAGAAGTCATGGACGACGAGGACAGACCCCTGTTCTGGGAGGACGACGTAAGAGGCGGCGATGCCGGAAACCGGTGCAAGCTGTACATCAGGCACGCGCTGCTTGCAGTACTCATGAGCATAAGGACCAAGGCAACGCAGCATCATCTGGCCGCAACGTTTGACGTCGACCAGTCCACAATGTCCAGGTACCTCCGGTACGGTGCCGTGTTACTGCGCCAGATCCTGCCTGCCTCCGAAAAGCTAACAAGCATCATCTGCAAGACCCCGGCAGGCAAGCTGGAGGAGGTGCTGATCCCAAAAAAGACGCTCCTGATTGACGGCACCCTGACTCCGGTAGACAGGCCCGGGGACAGGACCGCAAGAAAGACCAGATATTCGGGAAGAAAAAAGCGGCACATGTTCAACACGATAATTACCTCGAACCTGGACGGCCTCATACTGCACTGCGGCAAGACTGTGGACGGAAGCGTCAACGACAAGGGCGTGATGAACGCAGGGGGCGGCCCGGACTTTGGAAGGCACACCGGATCAATGAGGAATGCAAAAAACGCAGACGATCCGGAAGAGGCGTTTGTGATTTACAGCGACCTGGGATTTGAGGGCATTCAAAAGATGCTTCCGGGCGCCATACACAGGCAGCCCCCAAAGAAGCCCAGGGACGGGGATCTTACTGCAACGCAAAAGAGGCGCCGCAAGCAGATAAGCAGGGTTCGCGTCAGGGTGGAGCACCACATAGGGCGGCTCAAAAGATATGGCATTCTTACCATGCCGTTTGGCGGAACTGCCAAGGATCTCAATTATTTCATGCAGATAATCACGGGTCTTGAGAACCTCAAGACGATGTTGAAAAGGAAAAAATACTATGGCCAGCTGCTGCAGCAGCTGCATCTGCTGCCAGACACATGACATACGGCGGTACGGACCGCCATTCTTTCTGACTTGTCAACGGGGCACATTGCCGTGCTGCATGGTTGCGCACGTTCTTTTGGCGCAACTGGCTTTTACGTGCGTCATGACACGAGATGCATGCGGTAATTTGATCCGATCAGCGCATTTGCGTTTGGAAAAGCCTACGGAATTTTTAATCACGGTCGATTACGCATAAAGTCTTCTACCAAACTCTTGTTTTGCTCTTGCAGTGTTTGGACAAACTCGACATCTGAACCCATACCGTTAGAGAGCCATTACTGATCTTTATGGTTGTAGGTATGCAAACCATGATCTGTTGTGTTGTATTTTTAGATCAGATTTTCCAATTACGCATAAAGTCTAGTCACACCTTGATGATCAAGACGTCTGGTTTCTTGAGGGAGACGACATCGTGTTTGCCAAGGACTGGCCGATAGGATACATAGGTGAGACCGTCTGGCTTTTGGAGGACCAGATAAGGAGATAGGAATCATGTACGGCGCACCTAGTAGTATTGTATCCCTTGGAATACCACGTCCTGACCGCATCCTTACAGACACAAGAACGCGCAGCTGTGTTACAGCATCCGTCTTGGTTCTGATATGCATTACGGTGGTGGGGGCGGCAGGCCATCCTGTCTACGCGCAGACTCAGACGCTGGATCTGGTGACTGCCATACTGGACGACGGCGTGGAGCAGCACAGCGTATATGCGAACTATGCGGCAAGGACGGCGTTTGCGACCGTAGCCGCACCGTCAGCATCCACCGAAACCATCAGGTTCTCGGCGCTGGATCAGGACATCGTTGTGATCCGCGAATACTCTACTCTGGAGGACGGCATACTTACATGGGTGGGCACCGACGGCTCGGGTGCCCCCACGATCCTCATAGTAGAAGAGGCCAAGGTGTTTGGCACGATAGAGACGCATGGCCAGACATACGCCGTTGTGCCGGTCTCCGCCACAGCAGTCCACGAGGTGCTCGAGCTGGATCCGTCAAGATTCCCGCCCATAGACAATGCGGTTGCTGATACTGCTGCCTCCAGATCGTCTGCGATGATGCCAAGCGTGAACCGCGACATGATGTCCCAGCTGGCATCGGCATACATGGGATGGACGGACTACCGCCGCGATCCAAACACTGGCGATGAGTACGAGGTCACCTACCCCCATCAGCTAGGCACGGATTAGCGTGCATGATTGTAATTTTCGTGCCTAGATGGTAGGGGGACGTGACCACATACGGCGATGATGTGACCATCAGAATCCTAGTTGTAGGCACACCCAGTATTCGAGAAGAGAATGCAAACATATCGTCATTGGCAAGACACATTGTGGCAGATGTCAATCGGACATACAGTGAAAACGACCTTCCCATAATGATCGAGCTGGCAGACAACAGTCTTGCGTCCTACACTGAGGCAGACTCCATAGACGACGATCTTGAGAATCTGATAGGCGCCACCACGCCAAGTCTGAGAAGGGTGCATACCCTGGCAGAAACCCATGAGGCGGATCTGGTAATAATGCTGATCAAGGACACGTTTCGTAATGACACCAGCAACGGTAACAGCTACCCAGATCCTATCAAACACAACATTGCAGCACAATGCGCCAAATCCGGCGAGTTACTGGCAAAGGGGACTGGCCGCGCGTTTGCCGTGATGTCGCACCCGTGCGTGATGACCGACTATGCTGCAGTCGCCATAGGGACACTGCAGGGTGCGGCACTACATGACATGTCCAACCCAGAATTCAGTTATGGCCGGGGTTATCGCGCCGCTGATTCAAGCCTTCCAAGTACCATTATGGTATCGGGGGATACAGATTGTGATTCTGACACGACTGACATACAACTATGCGATCGGGAACGAATCTGGTCTGACCCACACCGCTTTTTCTTTGGCACACTGGATCCTGCAGGCACGGTGGAAAACTGGAACGCCAGGGTGCTTTTTGCAACGGCCCCGCACATCGCCTCGCTGAGAGGGGAGGCCCAGACATATGACTCGGTCATGCCGACTGGAGCCATAACGCTTCCGTCATCCATACCCACGAGGGGAACGCTGCCAATCAACGCCACCTTCAGCGAGGACATCCACGAATGGTTCCCGCCGATCATCACCGTTACCGATGGTGCCACGACGACTGCGGTGGTAATGACGAGGACATCCCCAACCACATACACGTACCCGCACCTGCTTGACGGCGAGCAGGGGAAGGTGCAGCTGCTGTTTTCAAACGCGCGAGATATATTTGGCAACCCCGTGGTCAAAACTCCCACATCAGGCGGCAGCTTTACTGCAAACGCGGCAGACGCGACGGTGCATCCCCCGCCCATATCCGGATCCGTCACGCGGGTAAGCGAGGACTTTGAGACCCGCCTGTCCCACTCCCTCTGGCGCCTGCTTGGCGACGGCACGTGGCTCAGGGTTGTCCCAACCGAGAAGATACCGGACGCAGACATGGCCACAAACCGTGTCCTAGCATCTGATGAATGCGACGACTCGTGCATACTTCTGCTCAATTCACCGCTTAACACGGTAGAGCCCCTCACGATATCCTTTGACCGGTATGTGGGAGGGAAGATCGACAGGGACGAGGGGCTGCATGTAGAGTACACCACCGATCGTGAGACGTGGAACACGCTTGCCTCGTATACCGAAAACAACGGCCACGACACGGGCCGGTGGGAGCGCTCCACAATCAGTCTTACAATACCCGAGAACTGGGCAAAGCTCCGGTTCCACGCAATGTCCAGCACGCAAGACGAGCCCGTGGAAATCGACAACATCGTAATATCGCCTACCGAGGCGGCCGTGCCCGATATCACGTTTAGCTCCTCGCTGAGCAGCGGACGTACCAACATAATCCTGACGCTCTCAAAGAGCACCTCCCACATGTTCTCTGCATCCGACTTTGAGATCAGCCACGGGAGGGTATCGTCCATACAAAACATCCAGAACTCACCTGCACGCGTCCTCACACTAAACCAGACAATACCGTATGACACGCCGGTGACAGTCACATACGTGGGAGACTCGCTGGATCCGGACATGGATGGTGCCATACTGCACTCTGGCACCTCGTCGGTGGCCGCACCCGTACCGGCCCCTGACATGCCCCCGACCATCTCTGCCATACCGGACGTGGAGGTGGTGCAAGGGGAAACTGCCACGAGGCAGGTAACGGCATCGGATCCCGATGGGGATGACATCGTCCTGTCGGTATCGGAGGGTCCTGACTTTGTCACCATCGCAGATGGAGGCAGCGGTGGCAGCGGCACCATAACGATAAGCCCGACGTCATCCTCGCATGTGGGTGCCTACACGGTGACGTAGTATCCTCGGCTACCAATTGATCACAAAAAGGACAATTTTTTTCAACCAAAGGATCTAAGAGCTATTAGTCCCATATATACACATGAAAGGAAAGAAGGAATTACCGACGGGAACAGCGTTCCTGTACGGGATAGCAAGCAAGGACGATCTTTTTAGGATGCACAAGTCCGAGAAGGACGCCAAGGCGGCAATCCGGCTCCTTGCATACCACATGAGAAAGTGCGGCGCGAGCATATATGATATTGCCGAGAAGCTGAGCAGGCCGTATGGAACCGTACGATACTGGCTGGTGCGTGCGCACAAGCATGGCCTGGAGGGCAGGTTTGACATAAAGCATGGCGCCCCGTGCAGGCTCGACAAGAAACAGCTTGAACGGCTGCGCGCAGACCTGATCAAGGGCCCGGACAACTGCGGCTTTAAGGCCACAACATGGACAGGGCCGCTGGTCATTGCCCACGTCAAAAAGAAGTTCGGCATCACGTATGCAGAAACGAGCATGTACGACCTGCTGCACAGAATCGGCTTCTCATGCAGAAAGCCCAGGCCAAAACACCCAAAATCAGCCTCAGAATCCGAGAAAAAGGAGTTCAAAAAAAAGCTAGGCAGAGCGCAAAGTACTATTCAAAAAAGGGGTACACGGTAATGATAGGCGACGAGTCCATGTTCATACTGGGATGGAACGTCAAGAACAGCTGGTACCCCGTAGGAGAGCCGGTCTATACGCCCGTCAGCCTGTCTAGGAAGCGGTTCTATGTCATAGGGGCCCTCTCAAGAAACAGGTTTGACTATCGCTTTTACGAAAAGGCCAACACGGGAACATTCTACAAGTTTCTCAGGACACTGCGCCGCAAGTACGGCAAGGTGTTGTTGTTTGTCGACAACGCATCGTACCACAAGTCAGCAGAACTCAATAGAAAGATGGCCAAGTGGAACGGGGACGTGGTGCTAAAGTACCTGCCGCCGTACGCGCCGGAGCTTAACAACTCGGAGGGGCAGTGGCGCGGGTTCAAAAAGGCGACTTCAAACTGCCTTTACAAGACCGTCAAGGAGATGCAGAGATCACTGCGCAGTATGACGCGCAGGGGCGAGATAAAGGTGGTAAAGATGAACAAATGGCTGACGTAGATACTACGGTGATGCCGCCGTCCGCAAAGACGATAACTGGCGAGCACGCCACCTGGAGGATCACGGGCCCTGACAGGGTGTTTCCGGGGCAGACCTTCGAGTATACCGTAAACCTTGATGGCACAAGGCACCAGCACGACGCCCTTGCCGTATACAGCAGATCGCTTACCGTAGACGACTTTGGGGGATTCCCGGAGGGCTCCGGATGTAACACGACTGTATGCACTGATTTCCCGGGACAGCGGCGCCGCACGATGGAGCTTGACAACCACGCAGGCTCGGCATACGACGTAAGGTACCACACGATCAACGCGCTCGGATACCAGTATACCATACTGTTGAGGACGGCCAACGATGCAGACGCGTAGTTAATTCATAAAAAAACGAACAATTTTGACAACTGCTTTTGATCCAAACATTAAGATCAGGCAAACCATCGCACATGCATGGGAAAACAGGCAGAATTTGTGGCATCAAGGGACAAATTCCTGGGCAAGCAAAGCACTCACGTCTTCGCAAGGCGTACTAGACCCGACAGTATGGAATACGACAGTTGTTGTTGCTGCAGTAGTTAATTCGTGCATGGGGGGTTTGACATACTGCCACACAAGACCCGACAGTATGGAATACGACAGTTGTTGTTGCTGCTGCTGCAGTAGTCAGCCCATCAAATATCGGAACATCTTTACCGGTAGGATCTCTCCACTGGCAAACATCTTCCGCACGGACTGCTCCATCTCATCAAGCGTATCAAACATCTTGGCAGACAGCCTCCGCTTTATCTCCCTCCACTGTATCTCTACAGGATTGAGCTCCGGCGCGTACGGCGGCAGGTACTCCAGTATTATCTCGCCCTTGTACTTTTCCAGCATCTCCCTTACGCCGACAGACTTGTGGTATGACGCATTATCCAGGAATATCAACACCTTTCCGTACTTTTCGTGCACCTTTTCCAAAAAGTCGCAAAAGCTGTCGGTGTTGGTCTTGTCATAGAACATATAGTAGAATATGTTAACTGCCAGCACGCCGAACATGTACCGGCGCTGCCGTGACAGCGATACGGGCGCCGTGACGCTCATGCCGCGCCTGAGCCACCCGTGTTTGGGGCTGTTTGAGGTCTTTTGTATGGATGACTCGTCTTCTGCCAGTACCGTATACCCTTGCGCCTCCTTTTCCCGTATCAGCTCCTGGGATGCCTCCTTGAACTCGTTCTGCTTTTGTTTTGAGACGGCCTTTGGGTTCTTTGGCCTCGGCTTCCTCCATGAGAACCCAAGCTCGCGTGCCAGCAGCCGCGTGCCGCTCTTGCTGTATTCTATGCCGAACTTCTTTTTGATGTGCCGTCTCATCAGGCCCGAGTCCCACAGGCTGCTCTCAAAACCGCACTCCTCGGATCCTGACTTGAGATCCGCCGCAAGCTGTTTCAGCTGCGACTCACTCAGCTTGTGCTTGCGTCCCCTGCCTGGCCGCTCGTGCCTTGCACGTATTCCCTCGTCCTGTGCGCGGATGAGCCACTTGGATATGGTGGAATGTGCCCGGTCGAGGTTCTTTGCTATCTGTTCCACACCAAGGTCGTCCTTGCGCTGCATGTATGCAAGCAGCCTGTCGCGCTTTCTCTTGTCTGTCTCCTTTTTGTACGCCTCGTGCAGGTAGGAGCGTGACGTATTTGGCAGGAATTTGCTTCCTGATGCTACGAATTCCTTTCTCTGTCTGTCCATGCATATGCGTATTCCTTGCCTGATCTTAATGTTTGGATCAAAAATAGTTGTCAAAATTGTTCTTTTTTTTATATGTTGACTACGGGAGGCGCGTTCTGGGTCGGCCTGGTGGACGGGGACGGCGTCCCAAAGGGAGGCATACGTGTCACAATTGCGGATCCTGTGACAGTCACGGCCCCCTACGAGGAGCTCGTGGCAGGCCTGTCCTTTGAGGGCGACCTCGCAGATGTGACGGGAGACAATAACGGTACGGCGGCTGCAGGAGTGGACGTCACGTACGTGCCTGGCAGGATCGGCAGGGCGCTGCAGCTTGACAGCTCCACAAACGTCACCCTTGCTGGCGAGGCCGACTTTGACTTTGGGCGGACAGACCCGTTCAGCATTGCGTTCTGGCTCAGGCAGGATGCGCCCGTCAATGCTAGTGCCATGCTTATGTCCAAGGCAGAGTCGTTCGGCCTTCCGGGCTCGTACGTGTGGATATGGGGAGGGGCGCCCAACAGGATCCTGCTCTCGAT
The DNA here is from genome assembly GCA_965214775.1 of Candidatus Nitrosopumilus sp. Lineage (GTDB taxonomy): Archaea > Thermoproteota > Nitrososphaeria > Nitrososphaerales > Nitrosopumilaceae > Nitrosopumilus. The sequence goes on from OZ243974.1 coordinate 2,107,665, forward strand.
ACACGACAACTCCACGTTCATAAACGTGCACACCCCCAACCACCTGAACATGTCAGACGGTGCATGGCACCATATCGCATTCACATACGACGGCTCTAGTGTAAAGGAGGGCCTGAACGCGTATATCGACGGCGAGCACCGGGACTATGACGGCTACCGTAGGGGCCTAGGACTGGAAGGCAACACAACAAACGACCATGCGTTTACGGTGAGGACATCCACCACGGGAGAGCGCGGCATGGCCGACTCGGTGCTTGACGAGCTTCGCGTGTATGGCGCCGAGCTGTCGGCTTGGCAGATGCGGCTGCTGCATGCTGCAGGCCTCGGCTAGTTTGTGTGATCACGGCAGGCAGAACCTTCGCAGAGTTGATTCAAAATTAGCAAATTCTGATTATCTGTGAACGAATTTGCATAAAGTATCTCAAAACACCAGCAGAATACAAACTATGTAAATTTCCTTAAAAAACTCGTACGACTTTTATTTTTGAATTATCTTTCTGGATGTACAAACTCCTGCGTGATTTTTTATAATTTTAGACGTAAACTCCTCCAATCTTCCAAAACTTTATTCCTCTGTGATGATGTTTTGGACGTTTTCATCTATGGCCACTTCTGCAATGTCGCTAGAATACTCTGCAATTCTTCTCAAATCCTCCAAAATGAATCTGATAATTGTCGCATTCTTTTCAGTTTCCCTAACCTTGCTCATGATCTGCTTCTCCTCGTCAATTACCCTGCCTACCTCTTGGGCTACGCGTTCGCCTTTCTCAAAATCATGTTCCTGCACTGCTGTAACCGACTTTTCAAACACGTCCAGGGATTTTTCGGATAACTTCTTTATCTTTGCAAAAATCTTTGAATCAATCCTGCCTTCGACAAACTTTGTTCTTTTTGCAATCAATCCTGCATGGTCTGCAATTCTTTCAATCCTGCTTACAATTGCCCTATACCCCAAGCAATCTGAGGCCTTTCGCAGTCCCATGTCCTGCAGGATGCCTTGATTCCCTACTGCCAGAACCAAATTCCTTCTCATGTATAGCCCAAATCTGTCCACTTCATCGTCCATGTTTACCACGTCATCTGCATGGGACGTGTCTGTTTCTTCGAGGGCCTCTATGGACTCTATTACCATGTTGTTTGCCATCAGATGCATTCTGTTTAGTGCCGTTTCAAATGATAATTCCGGCAGCCTTGCTAAAATTTGAATGGTCACTGATTCTGAACTAGATTCGACAATTTCGGTGCCCATCATTGTGGAACGGACCACTTCTCTGATGCTGCGAGAATGGCCTACATGAATTCTCATTCCCCTGGTCTTGATTTTAATGGTTTTGTAACCGGCCAAATACGCCGAGATGACTTTTCGCTTGATGCTCTCTGTGGAGTCTTTCTGGCTGGATAGAATTATTGCAGTCGTCTTTTCAGATTCCAAGGTTCCTTCCTTTGGAATTAACGTCAATGACTGGTTTGAATTTTTGACAATTGCTACATTGTCTCCTACCTTGATTTTCAGTTCCTCAACCCATCTCTTTGGGAGGGAGACGATGTATGTAGATCCTCCGCTTAGTTGCATTCGTCGCATCTGCCTTGAGCTCTCTATATCTTCCAATTGCAATCTATTTGTAAAATTTTGTTATTTACAATTTAGTTGAGGATCTATATAGGACTATGATCTTTTCATAAAATATGATCACATGCTACATTACCGTATTTTGACCCCGACAGACTGTGATCAGGAACAAGCTAAAACCTGAAAGGCCGGGCCGCCTGCCCATCTCCGACAAGATCTTCAAGGTTGGCGCGACCATTGCAGGTGTCTACGTCCTAGTCATGGTGGCATTACTGGTCTTCCAGTTGACTTCCGAGTCTTATCCTGTATGGGAGGAGGAGGGTCTGGGATTTATTACCGGTACTGATTGGAATGCCGTAGAGGGCCGTGAATCCTTTGGCGCACTACCCTACATCCTTGGAACGTTGGTGACAGCCGGTCTTGCAATGGCAATCGGGGTTCCGTTAAGCCTTGGAATTGCAATGTTTATCTCTGATGCCCCTGCAAAAATCGGGGGCCCCCTTGGGTTTGTTGTGGAGCTGTTGGCAGCAGTTCCAAGCGTCATTTACGGACTCTGGGGTCTGTTTGTCTTTCGAATCTACTTTAAGGACTGGGTTGAGGAACCCCTTCATGCAGTTTTTGGTGACTCGATCTTTTTATTTTCAGGCACTCCGTTTGGCCTTGACATCCTGACTGCAAGCGTAATTCTTGCAATTATGATTATTCCGACGGTTTCTGCCGTTTCTCGTGAAGTGATGAAGGCCGTCCCGCAACAGCAAAAGGAAGCCGCCTACATGTTGGGTGCAACAAAATGGGAAATGTTCAAACTGGCAGTTTTTCCGTATTCAAAAACCGGGTTGATAGGCGCATCAATTCTGGGACTTGGAAGGGCAGTAGGCGAAACCATGGCTGTAACCATGTTGATTGGAAACGCAACTGGGATGGCGGCCATTCCCTCGTCATTCTTCAAGCCAAGCCAGACAATGTCAAGCATCATTGCAAATGAATTTGTCGAGGCATCCCCTGCCTCGATACATCTGCCGGCACTCATCGGCGTTGCACTGGTGTTGCTGTTGATTGCCATAGCCATCAATATCGTGGCACACGTTCTGGTAACTAGAATGCTCAAGGTAAAGGAGGGCGCAATCAACAATTGAGCACATCTAATGAAAGAAGGCAGGAATACCGCGCACTGTTCAAACAGAACGTCAAAAAACGCCTTCTGGTGGACAAGGCAGTCAGGATAATCGTCTTTTCTTGCGTTGTGATTGCAATTATTCCGCTAGGGAGTATCCTGCTTGAAGTCTTCAAGAACGGGGCTGCCGCAATCAGTTATGAGTTCCTGACTGAGACTCCCGGCGCAATTGGCTCTGGCCAAGGCGGAATCGGACCTGCAATTCAAGGCACCCTGATTATTATCGGTCTGTCCAGTCTGATTGGAGTCCCGATCGGCGTGATGTCCGGCGTCTTCCTGTCTGAATATGGCGACAACAGGCTTGCCCGAAGCATCCGATTCTTCAACGATGTCTTTATGGAGTTCCCGTCAATCGTGCTAGGCATATTTGCATTTCTGGTGATTGTTCTTGTTCTGGGCCACTTTTCTGTCTGGGCAGGCGCATTTGCATTGTCCCTGATCATGTTTCCAATCGTTGCCAGAACCACTGAGGAATCCCTCAAAATGGTGCCTGTTACTTATCGTGAAGCTGGAACCGCCCTGGGATTGAAAAAATGGGTAATTACGTTCAGAATTGTGATCTCCGCTGCCAAAAACGGGATGATTACCGGCGTACTGCTCTCTGTCTCAAGAATTGGCGGGGAGACTGCCCCGTTAATCATGACCATTCTTGGAAGCAGTCAATTCTTTAGCAGCATGGATGTTCCGATGGATGCCCTGCCTTTGAGAATCTGGCGGCTCTCTCTTCTTCCATATGACAGTGCCCAGCTTCAGGGCTGGGGTGCTGCCTTGGTGCTGATTATCATTATTCTTGGAATCAATCTAGGCGTGAGATACTTTTTTGCAAACAGAAAAAACAAGAGTAATATTTTCGGACAGTTAATTAAGAAAGGAGATCGAGCTAAAAATTGACTGCATTGACCGTTAGTAGACCATCTGGCGCTGAAACAACACAATCAACTCCCGCCTCTGCTTCTTCTCCTTCTGTGGCCCCTAGCACTGAAAAATACAAGATGATTGCAGAAAATGTGACGATCAGCTATGACGGAATTGCGGCAGTCAAGGACGTCACAATGAAGTTCAAGGAACGTTCTGTCACTGCCTTGATTGGCCCTTCTGGTTGCGGAAAAACCACCTTCTTGCGCTGCCTTAACAGGATGCATGATATGACAAAAAACGCAACTGTTGCCGGAAGAGTAAAGATTGACGAAATTGATCTTTATGACAAGTCAATTGATCCCATTTATCACAGAAGAAAAGTCGGCATGGTCTTCCAAAAACCAAACCCATTCCCAACAATGTCGATCTATGACAATGTTACAGCTGGTCTAAAACTGAACGGTGTAAGGGACAGAAGGATTCTTGATGAGATTGTAGAGGACTCCCTAAGGATGGCATATCTTTGGGACGAGGTAAAAAATGATCTTAAAAAGTCTGCAATTGAACTTTCTGGCGGCCAGCAGCAAAGACTGTGCATTGCACGTGCGCTTGCCATTCAGCCTGAAGTCCTGCTGATGGACGAACCGGCATCTGCATTGGATCCAATTGCTACGCAAAAAATTGAGGAAACAATTACCGAACTAAAAAAGGAATATACCATCATTATTGTTACACACAACATGCAACAGGCAGTCCGTGTCTCTGATTATACCGGATTCATGTATCTGGGAGACTTGATTGAGTTTAGGGAGACAAGGAAGCTCTTCACAGATCCCCAAAATGAGCTTACAGCAAAATATGTCCAGGGTCAATTTGGATAATAATGGCCAGACTAATAGATCCATCCCTGCAAAAACTGTCTTTTATAATGTCTGAGATGGGTGACATGGTAATTGAGTCAATCTCATTGGCAATAGAGTCGTACTTGGATGGCAAGAACACAAAACTAAAGGTTCTTGAGCTGTCTGACGCAATCCGCTTGAAATACTTTGAGGTTGAGGATTTGACCTTTGATATGCTTCTAAAGTATCAACCGGTGGCCGATGACTTTAGACTGATTCGTTCATCAACTGAAATCTCCTATGCGTTTTCACGCTTTGGCAGATATGCTTATGACATCACTCTGGTCCGCGATCTGTTTGGTGACGTGACAGAATGCAAGAATGCGTCCCTGATCCAGTCCTCAAAAAAAGTGAAACACATGATAAAAGAGGCCGTCCTGTCTTTTGCCGAGCTTGATATCCGAAAGGCAGCAAGGATTCAGGAGGACGAAAAGGAGATTGACAAGATTTACCGGGACAGGATTCCGAAACTCATCAATTCTGAAAACACTCGTTGCGCACTGGCCGAGGCCCTCTTGCTGCGATATCTTGAGCGCATCGGAGATCATGCTGTCTTCATGAGTGATGCCATCAACTACATAGTCACGGGAAAGCACAGGCCGTCTGAGGCCAGAATCGCCTCCCATACCAAACAACTGCCTTAATTTTTATTCAGGCAGATTTTTTGCGAGGTACACATGGAAGTATTGGAATTAATCCAGTCTAATCTGCTGACTCCCATCATCCTGTTCTTCTTGTTTGGGATTGTTGCGGCAAGAATAAAATCTGACTTGAAAATTCCCGAGGCAATTTCTGAATTTTTGCCAATCTACCTTCTAGCCGCAATTGGGCTGCATGGCGGAATCGAGATGCGAAGCACCGGGTTTGAAAACATGTTGGTTCCAATGTTTGCCGCAATTGGGTTGTCGCTGCTGTTTACGTTAAACCACTATCAAATTTTACGAAGACTGGGAAAATTCAACCTGTTTGATTCCTATGCACTTGCATCAACCTATGGCGCAGTCGGCGCGGTTCATTTCTCAGTCGGCCTGTCTTTTCTGAAGAATCAGGGCGTGACGTCTGAAGGATACATTGCCGCAATACTTGCAGTGTTGGAACCGCTTGCATTCATTATGGCGATCTTCCTGACAAATATCGCAGTCTCAAAGCAGTTAAAAGCAAAAAAGAAGTCTTTTGCAGGTGGCGAATCCTCAGACATTGACGTTGGATTGGGCCAAACAAGTACAAAACTCTCCCAGGTACTGCGCGAATCAATCACCGGAAAAGCAATCGTGATTCTTCTTGGGAGCATCGTAATCGGCTATATAATCGGCAAGGAAGGATTCGAACCAATCATGATTGTCTTTGACGAAATGTTTACGGGTGCCATAGTTATCTTTATGATTGAAATGGGAGTCATAGCTGGTCAGAGATTAGACGACATCAAAAAGGTAGGCGTTTTTCTTACCGCGTTTGCCATAATCGTGCCTGTATTCAACGGAATGGTTGGCGTTGCCGTGGCAACATTGCTGGGATTAAGCATTGGAGGCGCAGTCATGTTTGGGTTGCTTATGGCCAGCGCCTCGTTTATTGCAGCGCCTGCCGTATTGCGCCATGCCATTCCTCAAGCAAAGCCAAGCCTTTACATTACTTCTGCATTGGGAATAACCTTCCCATTTAACATTATCGTGACACTTCCCATCCTGTTTGCAATCTCTACATTTCTTCACACCGGGGAGGGAACGATAGACTTATTCCGATATGTTACAGAGGTATTTCGATGAAGCTTTACGATGTAAAATTGCTTACAGTCACATGTGAGATTCTGGCACAAAAAAGCGTTCTTGACATTCTGAGCAGGCATGACATCTCCGGTTACACGACCTATGAGGTAGAGGGAAAAGGCTCAAGAGGAATCCGGGGCCAGGGACTGAAAAATGAAAAAAATGTCAAGGTTGAGGCGATCGTGCGCCAGGACAAGCTTCAGGATGTTGTGGAGGAAATTTCAAGAACTCTCTTTGCGAATTTTGCAGTTGTTCTGTATGTTAGCGATGTCGGCGTAGTCAGAACCGAGAAATTTTAAAAATAGCAATCATTTCATTGTCGCCTCCTTGACCACTTTCTCATCCAATCAAGTGATCTGGAAACTGATTCTGCTAGTTCTTGGCCTCTGCCAGTTAGTTTGTCTTTCAGGCGTGGAGATACCTCTGCAAACGTCCGCCTCTCCAAAATTCCTTGGGATGCGAGTTCTGAGAGTCCTGTGGGTGACGTCTTGCTGCTGATTCCTTTGAATGACTTTGAATTGTCCGTGTTTTGTCTGATCTGGCACAGCACAACGGAAATAAAATTTCATGTTAGTCCTTTTTGTGATTAAATCCGTGATGGATGGTTGGGTAACTGATCGGGTTCTGGAAGCTGCTTCTGTTTCAGGCACAGATTCTCTTTGATCGATATTTATCAGTGACAAAATTCATGCCTGAACTTCCAGAGCCCGACCTGTTACATGGTCGGCCTCTTTCAATAATTCTGCAGCGTCATACCAAATAAATCCACATCTGTTCTCGATAACTGACAGTTTCCTTCCTTTGGTTTCCATGCTCTTGAACCCCAAATTATCGGATCGAGACACATTTTGATCACCACATTTGAAGCAACACATGGCTAGTGTGTGATCATCTGCCTCTGCCAATCAGGCACGAATCGGTATGTGTAATTATGATTTCTATGCCTAGCCAGCACGGGATGTGATCCCCCGTTGCTACGTATCATGGTTTTCAACCTCCTGTATTGGCAGTGTCAGATGTTTTCCACGCACATCAGAGTTTTTTCTCTATTTTTTCCAAGGAAGAGATTACCCTTGTCATGACACCCATCAGCTCACCATGGTTTTGATTCTGAGATGAGGCCATCTCCTTCTGAGATGAGGCCATCTCCTTCTGAGATGAGGCCATCTCCTTCTGAGATGAGGCAATTTCCTTGAGGATTTCGGTATGGGTTTTCAGGGTGTCATCTAATGCGTCAAACCGCTTGTGAAGGCTCCTTACTACCCGGCGTGTTGCCAGCATCATGTATATTCCTACGGAACCGGCGATAATAAAGGCACCTCCCAGGGCCTGCAGCATCTCTGAGTGAAACGGATCCAACCCAGCTGACAGAATGACTGCTCCTGCTGCGACTATTGCAATCAGAAAGGAGTTGTCCATCACAATCTCACTCAAGTTTTTTGAATCCTCCTGCGGGTTCATGATGACTTGCCCTCACTCATATTGAATGTGACAAAGCATTGCAGTGTCGTTTCGCAATGATTTGACAGTAATTGAAAATCCATCCATCAATCACTTCCACAGACATAGCAGCTGACCTCCTGCGCGGAGGATTTTGTGCAGGCTGCTCTTTGAAGGAATGCTGTATTTTGCATGCCATATGTATGATCAAATATGATATAAGGGTACCGTACTATACGGTAACATGGGGGTTGTCGCCTAATTCCACCTGCCGGACTCAATCCGCACATTTTTCTGAATATCCGCCATTTTTGCACGCCTAGTCCGGATAACATCGTATGATTTTCAGAAATTCTGATGAATTAGGCGACAACCCCGGTAACATGTTCAAAACCTCCAAAAATCCAACAGGAATCCACAACTTGAATAATATTCAGCTGGAATTGCGTTTATGGGCAGAACACATTTGGAGACTCCCATCCAAAAACAATACGGCCAGAGCTGTCTGAAGACCAGCTTCAAATCTGCAACAAGATATCGTGAAACTATTTGCGCTCGGCTCTTCGAATTTCTGACTGGCCCTGAGAGGTGGACATCTGGACAGGAACCATCCACGACATGACGAACCACGTTTCCATAATTACACCTGCTACAATATTTTTGTATGTGGTCACGTCCCCTTGCTAGCTAGGCACGAAGATCACAACCATTCATGCTAATTCGTGCCTGACTGGTGAGGGCAGGTGACCTCGTACATATTTTTTATAGTTGCGATTAAAAGTTCTTCAAAAACAAAGCGTTTTCCTAGCAGTCCGTACCCATACGTGTTGAAGAATTTTCGTTTGACACTGTGCTTGACAACTTTAATAGTCTGCCTAGTAAACCAAGGCATGAAAAGTTTGATTAAAGGTGATATGAAAAAAATATACTCCAAGATGATGGTATCTTCTGGAAACACTAACTACTACTGTTGCATTCCAAGTGAGTATCCGCCCGATGAATCTTCCACTGATGCAACAAAATTGATAGATTATGATCAAAAGGATACCAAATCAATTCTGCAAGAATCGATTTTAGGAGTTGGACGTGGAGCTCCAATCAATCATGCTAATATCAAAGAAGTCGAGGTTGTCGTTGATCTGGATTCTGAAGCTGACATTGATGTTTTTTTGGCAGCAAAACCGGCATTGAATTCTGGAAAGTCTATTGGCATTGACATGGCTGATCAAATGCTTGGGAAATCAAGAGAAAGCACAACACAAGGAAATTATTCAAATGTCGAATTCAGGAAAGGAGACACTGAAGTAACAACTCTGTTAAATCACAACTCCGCTGATGCTGTAATTGGTAACTATGCCGTAAATCCTACAACAAGCAAAATAAACACACTCAAAGAAGCCTTTCGAATTTTAAGAAAAAATGTAAGAATGATGATTTCTGATTTGGTTGCTGGCGTGAAATTACTCGCAGAAAAAGTCAGTTCAGATCAACGCTGTGAGTGCATTGATGGCGGTGCAACAACAGCAACAACAACGATAGTGACCAAAAAAGAAAACCGTCTTTCATCTGTCAAGGAGGACGGATTTGACACAATCAAAATATTAGAAGAAAGACAGAACTATACATGGAAGGCAAGAAAAAAAATCAATGGCAGAAAAATTTCCGGCCTTGCAATTAAAGCAATTAGATGATCCGGTTCTGAGAAATGAAAAAAATCCTCTTTGTATGTGTTGAAAATGCAGGACGCAGTCAAATGGCCGAAGGATTTTTGCGCCATTTTGCGCCTGGAATGGATGTTTTGAGCGCAGGCACCAAACCAAAACCAGGACTCAATCCAAACGTCGTAAGCGTTATGCAGGAAATCGGAATTGACATAACAAAGCAAAAGCCTAAAGAACTTACCGGTGAGATGATTTCTCAATCAATCACTGTCAACATGGGATGCATGGATGAAGACTCGTGCCCTGCATTGTTTGTAAAGGGTGTCATTGATTGGAATATCTCAGATCCCAAAGACAAGGATCTTGAACAAATCAGGGAGATTCGTGATCAAATAAAAAACAAGGTTATGAATCTGATAAAAAACCTGGAGAACAAATAATGGCATATTCCAACCTTCAAATCTTTACGGCTGAATTAATCGGTACTTTTGTCCTTGTAATTTTTGCAACCGGCTTTATCGTATATGATGCGAAAATGTTTGACGGTGAATTGGGAATTCCATTTGCAGCCGTTGCGCCTTTTATTGCCTTACTTATTGGAGTTTACTCGTTTGGGAAAATTTCACTAGCTCACTTTAATCCTGCAGTGACGATTGGCTACTATATTACGGGCCACATATCAAAAATTCAAATCGCATATTATTTTGCAGCTGAGATTATCGGCGCTATTTTGGGCTCGTTATTTGTTTTGACTTTTATTGGTGATTTTGCGGATCTTGGCGCAAATGCGCCCAATTTTGATCACTCTATATTTTTGGTATTTCCGGTTGAAGCATTGGCGTCTGCAATGCTTATGGGGGTGATCTTTTACGTCGTTTATACAAAGGGATTGAAAGGATTCAGCGGCGTGGCCATTGGTGGCATTGTCGGACTTGATATCTTGTTTTTGGCGTCCCTGTCTGGGGCCTCGATGAATCCCGCAAGAGCCTTGGCACCCGCATTATTGTCTGGAACACTTGAAAACCTGTGGCTCTACTGGACGGCTCCCTTTGTGGGCACTGCAATAGTTGCCTTCTTGTTTAGGGGCAAATTCCAAGAGCAAAGACTTGCCGAATCCTGAGAGATACTGTTTTTGTGTTGATTGTGTACTGTCTTATACAGAAATTAGGTCCGCCTAAGATAAGGCGTACGATGTACGAGTTTACCCCTCACCTGTGATACGGTGTGGCATGCGTGATCATAAAGGCTCCAGACACCAGTGACGCCCAAGGGGTAAACTCATACCACACGATCGCTGAATATTTCAGACTGTACCGATCAGATAAAGACATGACAAGAAAGATGTCGGACAAAGAGATTAGGTATGTTATCAAGTGACGTAATGCCGGAAAGAGCGCCACGTCGCTGGCCCGCGACATGAAGGTGACGCCACGGCACGTGAGGAGGATTTACGCTAGGTATTGCCGGACAGGAAAGATCAGTCTTCCCAGAAGTAACCGACTCACGGCGGTGCAGTAGGTGACATGCGGATCTGCAGGCATCCTCATCTGAATTGTTTCGAGCCTGGGATGATTTGATGCGGTACTTCTGGGAAGACTGAAGATGCATGTACAGCAAAAGGTGGGAAGGCCGCACCGCAACCCGCGGCAGGTCAGATGCAGGCAGTCTTGGACATGCACTCTGCAGAACACGTAGGCGTGATGCGCACTGCCATGCGCCTGCAGGATGCAGGTCACATTATAAGCTACAACAGCACATATCATACAATGAAAGAGCAGGGACTCGTTACTCCATCAGATGCCAAATCGGGCCAAAAGAAGTGGCTGCGCTATGAGCGCAAGTACTCCAACGCAATGTGGCACGTGGGCTGGCACGAAATGAATGATCCACGCCTGAGAGGGCTCAATCTAGTCACGTTTTTGGACGATTCATCCCGGTGTATCATGGCGGCACGGACGTTTGCCGAGGCCACATCAGAAAACGTGGTGATAACACTCAGGGAGGCCATAGACAGATTTGGCACGCCGGCTACCATACTGTCTGACAACGGCAGGTGCTTCAATGGCGGCCGCAGCAAGAAGAGCATGCCAAAGGGGACGTGGACGCCGACTGCCTTTGAGGCCGAACTGCTGGACCGGAGCATCGGACTGATAAACTCCAGACCGTATCATCCGGAGACCAACGGCAAGATGAAACGGTTCCACGGCAGCATAGAGGCCGAGATCCGCCACTATGAGAGCTTGGATGCATACATCAAGTACTATAACGAGCGCAGGCTGCACTTTGGACTGGACATAGCCTGCCGCCAGACGCCCATCATGGCATTCTCGGACAAAACGGCCACAGAAGCGATCAGGAAATCTGACCCAAAATGGATGGAGAGGGACATCAATGAATAGCAGACATTATTTCCATATAACACATGAAGGCCGGGACAACAAACAAAATCACTAGACTTGATGCATAATCTGTCGTGGCTAGAAATTCCGCAAGCTTTTCCAGACGCCGACGGTGTTGATCAGATCAAACCGCATGCGGATCCCGTCGTGACACACAAACACCGGTCTATGTCAAAAGGACATGTGCAGCCCTGTAGCACGGCGATGTGCCCATCTGGTGAGTCAGGAACAAGGCGGCCGGTGCCGCCGTACGTCATATGTCAAGCAGCAGGTGGCATGGTACGCACAGTTGAAATCTGGACATTTTTTATCAAAATAGGCACGATATGTCAAAATTACGGTCCGTTTTTTTGATGTGCACACTACTGCAGATCCGCATATTCTCTCTTACACCACCACGAGCCAGTTACTTTTGGGAAGACTGTACTACGAATAATAATAATAATAATGCCATCTAAAGCAGTCCTGATGTTGTCAAAATCCAAAAAATTATTTGATGATGCAAAAAAGGTGATTCCCTCTGGAGTGAACAGTCCAGTTAGGTATTTTGAACCCTATCCGTTCTTTGTGAAAAAATCCAATGGAAGCAACATTTGGGATGCAGACAACAAAAAGCTAATTGATTTCTGTAACGGCTATGGCGCACTGCTGCTTGGACACAGAAGAAAAGAAGTCATCTCGTCTGTCTCCAAACAGCTGAAACTTGGAACGTTGTACTGTGCACCGACTGAAAATGAAACCAAACTGTCAAAACTCATAGTCAAAAATTATTCCTCTGTTGACAAAGTGCGGTTGGTAAATACCGGCGGAGAAGCCACAATGACTGCAATTCGCTTGGCAAGAGGCCATACCAAGAAAAACAAAATCGTCAAATTTGAGGGATGCTATCACGGTGCGCATGATTCTGTTTTAGTAAAGGCCGGATCCGGCTCTGCGCATAACGGAATCTCTGTTTCTGAAGGCGGTCTTAGGGAAGTCTCAAAACATACACTAGTTGCACAGTACAACAATTTTGAGGACATTGAAACCATTATCAGAAAAAATGACGATATTGCAGGTGTCATTGTTGAGCCGATTTTAGCCAACATGGGGCTGATCCTGCCTGAGAAAGACTTCTTGATGCATATTCGAAAACTTACAAGGCAAAACAACATCCCTCTGATCTTCGACGAGGTAGTAACTGGCTTTAGAGTCTCGACAGGCGGGGCCCAAAAATACTTTGGAATAAAGCCGGACATAACAACAATGGCAAAGGCGCTGGGAAACGGATTTGGAATTGCGGCAGTCGGAGGCAAAAAGCAGATCATGGATCATCTATCACCTGGAGGCAGGGTCTATCAGGCAAGCACGTTTGCCGGAAATCCCGTTGCAGTAAGTGCCGCTTTGGCGTCAGTTACGACCATGGAAAAACTTCAAAACAAACTATATTCAAAATTAGAGAAATACTGTGCACGATTCTCCAATGCATTGGATGATCTTGCTGCAGACTTTGGAATTCCTCACCAAATCAACTTTGTTTCTTCGATGATGCAAATCTTCTTTTCTGACATACCTGTAACAAACTATCAGACTTCGGTAAATGCCGATGCAAAGAAATTCAGGAAAATGTTTTCCGTACTTTTTAAAAATGGCGTCTTTGTAGCTCCCTCGCAATTTGAGGTCGTCTTTTTTTCAGACGCACACACCTGTTCTGATGTGGACAAGACACTTGACGCATATCGTTTGGCGCTCAAAGCGGTGAAAAATTGAAGTATGTTGTAGGCGCAAGAGGCAGCAGGCTATCTGTGGCCCAGACAAATTGGGTAATTTCTGAACTAAAAAAAACAAACAGTGATCTGGAGTTTGAGATAAAACCCATCACTACAAAAGGCGATACTGACAGCAGGCCCCTGTTTGCAATTGATCAAAAAGGAATTTTTGAAAAAGAGGTAGACAGGGCAGTTGCCCAAAAAAAAGTCGATTTTGCCGTACACAGCCTAAAGGACGTTCCATCAAAACTTGATTCCGGACTGGTATTGGCATGCATTCCAAAGCGCGAGGCGGTAAATGACGTATTCATCTCTCCGGACGGATCGACCCTGGAATCAATTAAACCCGGCTCTGTTGTTGGAACTAGCTCGCTGCGGCGTGCCGTTCAGGTCTCTAGAAAAAGACCTGATGTTACAGTAAAACCGATTCGCGGAAACATAGAAACCAGAATAAAGAAGGCATCAGGCAGGGATTATGATGCAATAGTTCTTGCAAAGGCGGGAATTTCTAGATTGTCTGTGGATGTAAAACACTCAATACTTTCAACTGATGATTTTTCCCCTTCCCCCGGCCAGGGAGCAATCGCAGCAGTTGCAAGGGAAGACGATTCATCTACCATTGGGATGCTCAAAAGTATTGAAGATGAAGATTCTAGACTGGAAATTCAAGCAGAAAGAGCATTATCTGACTATGTGGATTCCGGGTGCAGATTTCCGATAGGGGCCCATGCCAAATCATCTGGCTCTGAAATGATTCTTACCGTGACTGCTTTTTCAGTCGATGGAAAAAAATCCCTTCGGGTTACTGCTGCCGGTTCTAAAAACGATCCTGTCTCAATTGGCCGTGATGCCGGAAAACAACTGCAAGAAAAAGGCATAAAAGATCTTGCATTAAATTGGAGAGAAAAAGTAGAGGAATGGAACAGAAAGTCATGACAGCAGGCAAAGTGTATCTTGTTGGTGCCGGTCCCGGAGACAGCAAGCTGATCACCATGCGGGCAGCAGAGCTCCTTCAAAAGGCAGACGTTGTTTTGTATGACAGGCTTGTTGGCAAAAAAATAATTGCGATGATTCCAAAAAAGACCGAGAGGGTCTATGTCGGCAGAGCAGTAGGAGATGACACGGCCCACCAAAACACGACAAATGATCTCATGGTGCGGTACGCCAAATCAAAAAAACACGTCGTGAGGCTGAAAGGAGGGGATCCAATCATTTTTGGCCGTGGCGGCGAAGAAGCAGAATTCCTCAAAGATCATAACGTAAGGTATGAAATCGTACCTGGCATCACCTCCGGAATCGGCTCTGCCACATATGCTGGGATTCCCCTTACCCATAGAAGGCATGCGTCATCTGTGGCCTTTGTAACCGGACATGAGGATCCCGAAAAGAAAAACGAATCTGTAAAGTGGAGGCGATTGGCAAAATCAGTTGATACAATCGTGATAATGATGGGCCTGTCAAGAATTGACGTTATTTGCAGACAACTTGTTGCAGGAGGCATGGACAAAAAAACCCCTGTTGCAGTTATTCAAAACGGAACAACTCCCAGGCAAAAAATGATCAAAGGCAATGTGACTAACATTGCAAGGAAAACAAAAGAAAACAAAATCACTCCTCCGGCCAACATCATTATTGGAAACGTGGTTGATTTGTCTGACACGATCGGGTGGAAATAATAATGCTTGATGGAAAAACTATTGCCATAACACGCTCAAGAGACGATGCTTTGGAATTCATTTCCCTTGCAAAGCAAAGTAACGCAACTCCGATAGCACTGCCTACGATTGAACTTGTAAGCAAGGGGGAAAAAATTGTAGATGAATTCTTAGACTCTGTCAGTACCTACAATCCTGATTATTCTGTCTTTATGAGTTCAAAGGCAGTCAAACTGTTGTTTGACACTGCAAGACAGTCTGGAAAATTAGACGCTTTGCGACTGTCAGTTGCAAATACGATGGTAATGTCAGTGGGACCAAAAACAACCATCGCACTTGAAAATGAGGGAATCAAAGTCAACTATCAGCCGCCTGAAACATTTTCTTCTGTCGGCGTGGGCGAGGAATTTACCCGAATCAACGCTGCTGGCAAAAAAGTCATTGTCCCGCGAAGCGGAGCATCTACCCCATTTCTCAAAGAATTGCTGAATAAAATAGGAATTGACGCACTGGAGATCCGTCTTTATGACGTGTGTGCATTTAGGGGTGGTAATAATACTGCGCAATGGAATGATTTCAGGAACTTGTTCTCTAGGGGCAAAATCGACGGCGTGGTTTTTACCAGTGCCTCGTCTGTCCGTGGATTTTTTGAGATAATGCAAAGGGATTATTCTGAAGAGCAACTGCTTGAGAATCTGTCAAGATTGTCTGTAGTGTCAATCGGACCATTTACGTCTGACGAGTTGAAAAAATTCAACGTAAAAAATTCGGTTGCCAAAGTACATACTGTTGCAGGTGCTTTTTATGAGATGAGGATGGCTTTGACAATTTGCAGCGATCATGATCATCGTCGTTGAAAATTCCGCCTTATATGCCGCACGCAAGATACTTGCAGATGTCGGCCTTTATTTGTCAAGTAACTTGCAGATAGCCTTGGTAAGTAACTGATCGGGTTCCGGAATCCGTTTCTGATTTTGGGAACAAATTCTATTTTGATCGGCAGCCATTAGTAGCAAAATTCATGAATGAACTTTCAGAGTCCGACCTGTTACATAACTTGTCATTTGCAAGCATTTTAGTCGATTTGCTGTAAGTTTGTTTATACATGATCAAATTCTGCTAATTTCAAATCAACTCTGTGGCATAGACCTTATGCGTAATCGGTTCAGATCTGGGATTGTTACGAACAAATTCATCCCATTCATGTCGATTACGCATAATGTCTCATGATTCTTTCTTAAGCTCTTTCAAGTTCATTGCCACGCACTCGGTAGTTGAAAATGTACTTTTGTTCACCAAAGCAGCTGTCTGACGTGGTTGTTGCATGCAAAATCCAATGCGTGCAGAGCCGTGGATGGGCGGAGACGCCATCACACAGGTGGCATACGGAGTGTACATTTTCAACTACTAGACTTTATGCGTAATCGACCTAAATGAGATGAATTTGTTCGTAATAATTCTAGATCTGCACCGATTACGCATAAAGTCTACTGGCACCGCATATCAACTCCTTGGAAGTCATTTCCCATGCCGTGTCTTTGCGTGATCAATACTGTCTCAAGCATCTATCGATCATCTGCTTGGTTTTAGGCGGATCTGATTTTTGTGTACGAAAACAACACTGACATCATAATCTCGCCTAAAAATGTGATCCATGCTTTGTCAAACTGCGGTTACCTTCATATCAAATAAAAAGTCCTCAACAGTCTTAAATCCACGCAATACTTTTGATGTTGCATGGGATTGGATGTTTTTGACGCTATTGCGCTGACTATTCATGCAAATGATGACAAAATGGCAGGCAGGACAACGGTTCAGAAACTAGTATACTTTCATACAGTCACGATCAAGAATCTAGATATTTCAGGCTATATTCATTATTTCTACGGTCCGTTCAGCAGAGAAGTATCAGTCGCATTGGAAGACATGTCTGAATTCTCATACATTGATCAAAACATCATTTCAGGCTACTATGAAACCTACAATTACAAGTTAACAGAAAACGGAATCAAGTACGCCGAAACCGCGATGAGAAAATATCCAAAAGAATACGAAACGATTTCTAAAACCGTCAGCATATGCAAAGAACACTGCAGGCTAAAGCCTACACCATTATCATATGCGGCAAAGGCCCACTATGTTTTGGCAAATTCGGAATCTCAATTCAAAGACAGGTTTTCAGCAGAAGACGTAAAAACAATTGCAAAAGACTTTGACTGGAATATTTCTAAAGAGGATGCAATGACTGGACTCAAACTACTTCAAAACCTGAATCTTGTATATGTCTGACAGTTATTTTAGGGCCAAAGCAATCAGAGATCCTCTTTATGGATTTGTTGATCTTTCAGAACTAGAGACCAAAATCATAGATGCAGAAGTATTTAGAAGATTACAGTTTATCAAACAGCTTTCCCATGCATATGTTGTATATCCCTCGTCTGTACATACCAGATTTGAACATTCCATAGGGGCGTTATATGTATCAAACATAATGGCACGTGAGCTGGGATTTGCCAAACAAGAGGATATCGAAAGAATCCGATGTTCGTGTCTGATGCATGATCTTGGCCATGGTCCGTTCTCTCACTTGTTTGAGGCAATAATCGAGAAGATTAATCCTACAATTTCAGAACCACATGAAAAAATTTCAAAAATCATAATTAAAGAAGACTCGGAATTAGACTCAATTCTAGGCAAAAAGAAAAACGGGATCATAGAATTGCTAGAAAAAAAGGAGTCCTACAAAGAATCCGAAAAACCACTTCAGGCAGACATTATTTCAAGCGGTATTGATGCAGACAAGTTAGACTATCTCAGGCGAGATTCATACCATATTGGTGTTGCATATGGGCAGTTTGACTTTAGCCGAATTTTACACACGCTTGCTGCAACACCAAAAGGTTCCCGAATCTGCATTAGCAAGAAAGGAAAGGACGCACTTGAAAATTACAGACTGGCCCGGTACTTGATGCATGTTCAAGTCTATACGCACCATGCAAGGCTGGCCGCAGACCAGATGTTTCTCAAGGCACTTGAAATTGCAATTTACGACGAAAAGATTTTTGATGAAAATTTACTAAAATTCAATCCAGATAAAAACAACCCAGAATTTTTGAAATTTTACACATCACTTGATGATTATTCAACTTACAACAAAATCATCGATAGCGGTGATGCAAAAACATCCAAGCTGATTCTCACCAACATCAGGAAAAGAAAATTACTCAAACGTGCATGTGAGTTTGCTCCAAAGGATCTAGAAAACGCAGCAGATGTAGAGGGAAGGTTTATGAAAATGAAGTCGGAAGATTTTAACGAAATTGCGCTTGAAATAAGCAATTCTCTTAATTTGGATCCACATGAGGTGATTTTCTTTAAATCAACAATAAAGAACAAGCTGTTCAAAAAAGGGGAGATACTGTTTAGGGTTGGCGATGATGTTTATGACTTTGATACATTCTCGCCAATCTCAGGTAGGGATGTAGACAAGTTTTTGATATATGGACCCGCAGACAAAGAAATCAGGAAGAAAATTGCATCGAAGATATCAGACAGGTTTGACGTAGATCTTTCAAAAATAGCCCCAATCGAATAGTTTACCAGAAATTTACCTTTCTTAACCTTTGCCATCACCCATGCATATTTTCACCCGCCACTCAAATGATAAAAGACTGTGGGATGATTCGAAATTGGAAACTGCAAATGCCCGGACTTTCCTATACCCTTTCCAAGTAATTTTACATATAACTTGTCATTTGCAAGCATTTTAGTCGATTTACTGTAAGTTTGTTTATACATGATCAAATTCTGCTAATTTCAAACCAACTCTATAATCTGTTACCGAATTTGTTTATACATGATCAAACCTCATTAATTTCAAACCAATTCGCAGTACAGTAGACTTTATGCGTAATCTACCTGAATGAGATGAATTTGCTTGCAACAATCCTAGCTTTGAGCCGATTATGCAGTCTAGTTGGTACCAAACAGTCTTTTTAATTCTTTATTGTGTTTTTCACAAAACTTTGGATCTGCCAGCTGTGATTCAAGCAGATCTTTTTGCCAGTGTGCGTTAAACAATCTGCAGCTTTTATCATCACAAAACGCATCTCCCGTTTCTACATAAAATATTGCCTGTAACAAATATCCTTCGACAATCTTTTCTAATCTGTCATCGTGGTATTCTAAAAACTGATCTTTGTATTTCTCTTTGACTTTGTCAACCTTATCTTTGGAAAAACCTCCGATCAATTCCATATAGTACTGCTTTGGTTTTGCAGGGGCCTCGACTATCCCTGTGGTTGAAATTATGGCAGGATTTGCCCCGATCAATGCCCTTGCATGATACCTGAAATCTTCCTCAGAAAATGTCGCAGTAAGTCTGTTTGTAAAAATTATGTGCAGGGTATCTAGACTCTTTTCTTTGATTAATTCTGAGGCAATCTCTTGCAGCTCATATCCGTCATACGGAAAAACTTCTCTGTCTTCTGTCATGTCCTTGTTTGATCTTTCTGCCTCGATTTCATCCTCAATTGGGTTGTGCTGCACAAACGGCTTTTTTAATTCAAAAATCCGTTTGCTTGCAATTTTCTTGAATTCGCTGCCTTGCAAATTTCTGAAAAAATTACCTCTGATCTCAATTTCTACTCCGAGTGTAGATTCCAGAAACTCTTTTTGGTGAGCGATGCCTATCTCTGGAACCGTCGGCTCATCATACAGGATAATCTTGCATAGTCTCATACGAGTAACTGTGACTGATTGCTTATCTTTCTAACTCTTTGATCTTCTCAGCTGCAATCTCAGCTGCTCTCTTGCCTGAGAACAGCATCGAACCAAAAGTTGGTCCCATTCTAGCTAGTCCGTGAGTTTCAGTAACGGACATTCCTGCGGCAATCAGTCCAGGATAAACTTCGCCGGTTTTATGGACGACATGCTCTTCCCCGTCATTTACAAACATAGGCTCCATGCCCTTCCATTCTGCCAGTCCCCTGTCGACTAGTCTTTTTACGGCAACTGAATCGTGTCCTGACGCATCAATGATCACCTTAGCTTCAAAAGCAACCGGATCCACACATGTGATGTTTCTGGGCAGTGCCGAAACCGGCATCCAGTTTACAACAATCCCTGCAACTCTGCTGTTTTTTAGAACCAAATCGTCGAATTTTGTTAGTTGCAAAAATTTTACACCTGCATCACACGCACCTGCAATCAATTTGGAAACTGCATGCGGTCCTGGAGTCATGTACAATCCATCCTGAACTTTTTTGTATGGCACGCCTAACTCGTCCCACATTTTCTGTGCCGGCTCTCTTACGGTTACTGGATTCATCATGTAGCCTCCAAGCCAATAGCCTCCTCCGAGATAGTTGTTCTGTTCGATAACGAGAACCTTGAAACCCATGTTGGATAGTTCCCTGCTTGCTGTCAATCCCGCAGGCCCTGCACCGATAATAACGACATCAGATTCTGCTCTATCCATTAGAACGTCATGAAATTCGTTTGCAATTGCACGAGTAATTTCAACTTCACGTACATCTGCAAAAATTTTAGAAGACTGTTCTGCTATTTTTGCCTCTTGCATGCGTGTCTTTGCGCTCTTTTCAATTAATACTTTGCCAATAACAACACCACCAAGGCAGAATCCACTGAAAAATCTGGCAAAGACAGAAACTATGCATGAAACACACACCTCGGACTGCCCAACAGCAAAAACAAAAACAAAAACAGCAAAAACAAAAACAGCAAAAACAAAAACGGCAAAAACAAAAATGATTCAAAGATCCCTTTTGGCTCACATTTTGTTTGGCCAAATAGCTCTTGAAATTAGGTGGCACTAATTATTTTGCCCCCAAAATACAGGAAAATTTGGCATTCTCGTCAAAATTCATCGTCAAAATCATCCCAATGTCAAAAATTTATAACCAAACTAAAAGGAATTTCCTTGTATTGACAGTATCTGATTTACAACAATCTCAAACCGGCTCTAAAAAGCCGAAAATCGACTGGTCTAGCATGGAAGAGGCAGATAATTTTGCAAAAACTGTAAAGTTGTTCCGTCAGGGAAAATACGACGAAGACAGTTTTAGACGATTCAGGCTTCAACATGGCGCATATGGAACAAGAATGACCGGTGATTATGCCATGGTCCGCATCAAACTTCCTGCCGGCGAAGTTTATCCTGACCAACTTGAAAGAATTGCCCAGCTTAGCGAGCAATACTCTATTGGCAGTGCCCACTTTTCAACTAGGGAAAACATTCAACTTCACTGGGTAATCCTTGAAGACGTCTCTGAAATCCTTCGCGCACTAGCTGAAGTCGGATTGACATCTAGAGAAGCTTGTGGTAATTCTGTCAGAAATGTAATGTGTAGCCCGATGTCTGGAGTCTGCGGGGATGAAGAATTCGATGCGACACCTTATGCGCTTGCAACTGCCCGATTCTTCTTGAGAAATCCAATGGCACAAAACCTTCCAAGAAAATTCAAATTCAACTTTACATGCTGTGAAAAACATGGCATGGCAAGGATCACCGATGTCGGTTTGATCCCCCAAATCAGAGATGTTGACGGTCAAAAACAGCGCGGCTTCAAAATTTTCCTTGGTGGCGGCCTTGGAAACAAGTCTTATGTTGGACATCAGTTAGAAGACTTTACTCCCGAGGAGGATCTACTTTACACATCAATGGCCGTAATACGCTTGTTTGATAGGATGGGTGACAGAAAAAATCTGGCACGAAACAGAATGCGCTACCTGGTCCATGACATGGGTTGGGAGAAGTTCCAAAACCTGGTTCTAAAAGAACGAGCAATTGTCAGGGCTACGCAATCAGTCGTCACCCAATTGGGCGTTGATCATACTCCTGATGAAATTAAACGCCCGATCAGAATTTCTGACGAGGGCGGTTCTGCCGCCCCTGATGGCTATGCTAGATGGCTCAAGGCAAACACTGAAAAACAAAAGCAGCCAAACTACCGCTCTGTATTTCTTACACTTGAGGCAGGAGACATTACTGCAAATCAGCTGGACGCACTGGCCGGAATTATTAGAGACTTTTCTGCAGAACGAAAGGCAAGAACCGGATTTGCCCAAAACATTGCCTTAAGATATGTCCACGATGATGATCTGCCACTGCTGTATTCGAGGCTACTTGAAGTGGGGCTGGCAAAATCAGGAGCGCTAACCATGGCTGCCCCTATCGGCTGTTCTGGCACTACGTCTTGTAATCTTGCATTAACAAACTCTCATCGTTTGGCAAAAGAGATTCAAAGAAAATTTTTGGAGCTCAAATACGATGAGGATGACGATTTGAGGGACTCCTCAATTAAGATCAGCGGATGCCCAAACTCCTGTGGCCAACATGGAATTGCCACCATCGGCTTCTTTGGAGGCGGCGCCAGGGTCGGAAAAGACATGTATGCAAACTATCAGATGCTCTTGGGTGGATGTGCTGATGGTGATGCAAGATTGGGCGACATCTGTATGCGCGTTCCGGCAAAACGTGTAATCCCTGTAATTCTCAAAGTGATCGAGCTGTTTAAAGCAAACAAAAAATCTGATGATGATCTGAAAACCTGGATTCATAGAATTGTCAACAACAGCGGCGATACTGAAATAAGAGCCATGGCAGACATCAAAAAAGCTGTAGAACCATTGACAATTCCGCCAACCAAGGAGGAGGATCCTGATTTCTATCTTGACTATGGAAGCGATACCATTTACCATACCAAAACTGGCAAGGGTGAATGTGCCGCTTGACGGGTTCTAGTGGCAGCGGCGGTGATGGCCGCAGAATCACAACGGACGTTGATTCCCTGCGTTCTGAAATTAGAGACAAAAGTGTAAGAGTAATTGATGTCCGAAGAGAAGATGACTACAGGCAAGATCATATTCCTTCTTCTGTAAATCTTCCGCTTGCAAATTTGCTATCTGATGACAGCCCGGATCGCGTTCAAAGATTGATTCAATCAATGGGAATCGACGATGAAACACGCGTTGTCGTTTATGATGACACCTTTGGTGCCTTGGCATCCAGGGTCGCCTGGACCATGGAATATCTTGGCCACTCTGATGTTACTTTGCTTGAAACCACATACGGCAACTGGAAATCACTTGGTCTGGAACATGATTCAGACATCCCTGAAGTCCAAAGCAAGGAGCACTCAGTTAACCTGCGGTCTGAAATTTTAGCCACGTCTGACTATCTTGAAAGCGCAAAGGAACGCGACGACGTGATTCTGATTGATAACCGTGAGAGGCTGAACTTTTTAGAACAGCACATTCCTGACGCCATCAGTCTTCCGTACCGTACATTGGCAAGCAAGGACAAAATTCTGCGCCCAAAAGAAGACATGAAACGGTTACTGGAAAACCGTAGAGTCACAGGCAATTCCGAAATCATTACCTACTGTGGCAGTGTTGGAACTTTGTCCGGATTGGCATACTATGCGTTAAAATCCGCAGATCTGCCCAATGCAAGACTGTATGTCCGCTCCTTTAAGGAATGGAGGAATCTTCAAAAACCCACTGCAAAACAAGAAGATGCAAGCTATTGGGATCTTTCTGCCGAATAGCTAGGAAATTTCGTTTCGAAGCTTCTTGGTAATTGTCACTTCTACGTTTTCAAAAAGAACAAGCATCTTTTCCTTGTTTTCAATCAAATAATCAACCCCTCTGTCTTTTAGTCTGATTTTCCATAATCTGATCTCCCTGTGTTCGTCAAAGAAGTTTTCAATCATTTGCTCGCCTGATCTTGCCGGATCAATAAACTCTTCAAAAACTTCCATTGTCTTTTCTACATCCTCCTCTTCAATGGATTCCTTGACTGATTGAATTGCACTGCCTAGTTCTTTGAGGCTCTTGACAGGCTTTGACAATTTCTTTCTTGTAATTCCAAACAAACCTTTCTTTTCTTTTCCCATTTTTTCTGCAACGTTTGGAGCTAAATCATAAACCGGAATTCTACTCAGCCCGTCTCGCTTCTCGTTTTGAATGATCAATCCTTTTTCTGACAGTTTCTTTAACGCAGTTTCTGCATCTGCCTTGTCCAAGAATGTTGTCCATACAATTGAACCAACAGTGTGATAGCCCTGTCTTACCGATTCCAAAACAACAACTTCGTGAATTCTTTTGAACCCTTCTTCTATTCTGACATTTATGAAGTCTTTGTCTCTGATTGATTTTCTTGCATTCTTTACGTCAATTTCAATAGAACGCTTCAGGGATTCAAGTGACTCTGGAACTTGGTTTAGCAAAGAAAGAAAACATGCTTTGTTGTACCACGCCATTCCGTATGTCGGGTCTGATTCAATTGCCTTCTCTGCACAATCTAGTGCCTTGGAGTAGTTTTTTTGCTCGTAATGTATCAATCCCTTAAGATTCCAAGCTTCGGGATTTGTCACATCAATATCTAAAATCCTGTCATATGCTTGCAGAGCTGCGCTGTGATCATCCAAATGGAAATTTGCGTATCCTAACTTCATCAAGGTCTCAACATTGTCAGGATCAATTCGTAATGCCTGCTCAAAGACTGCGACAGCTTCCTCCAGCTTTTCATCTGCCATCAGGTTGATTCCTTTTT
This sequence comes from Candidatus Nitrosopumilus sp., assembly GCA_965214775.1. Taxonomy (GTDB): domain Archaea; phylum Thermoproteota; class Nitrososphaeria; order Nitrososphaerales; family Nitrosopumilaceae; genus Nitrosopumilus. Next base: position 2,132,412 of record OZ243974.1, read on the forward strand.
TGAATAATTTTTTTCGGTTATAATCTGAATCTACAAGACTTTTTTCCTTGGGGATTGTTGAATCCGGTCTTTTCCCTGCCTTCTCTTCAACAGTTTCTTCCTTTCTGTCCTTTGATCTTCGTCTAAACGGCCCTTTCACTAGCTCAAAATGCGATTTAATCTAGATAAATACTATCCCTCGTGAGAATAATGCCGTCCATGCGTCAAGATGATGATGATAATGATGATGATGATTTGCCCCTTGCATTCCTTGTCAAAAAGACCGTTGATTTTGGGATCTGTTTGTGCCTATATCCTTCATTTTGTTCAAAAAACTCACCAAATCCTCCCAAATGCAAAAATACTCCGAATATACAAAAACGAATGTGTCATCCCGATCTAGAATAGAAATCCAAGGACAGGCCCCATTCAAGGAATCAGGCGTATATGAGGCGCAGATTGCCATTGCTGAAAACAGGCCATCTGATGACGCAATTAAAACAAGACAATTCCAATCACTGTGGAAAGGGGACTATCATCTCAGAGTCAAGGATGGCACCTTTGCTGAAACGCTTGGCTCTCCTGAGAATCCCCTGCCGTCTTCGATTGAAAATCTTGATAAAATCTGGATAGTCGTGACTGATCTATTCTCTGCATCAAATTCCGCATTTGAAGTCACACTGGCAAGACATGAAAAAGAATCAAAACTGGCACCCCCGCCAAAACCTGAACCTGTAACTATTGAATCCCCAAAACCAAAACGAACATCAAAAACCGTCTCATCCTCTCAAGGAGTATCTGGTCCTCCCGGCGACAAGGGTCCTCCCGGTACACAGGGTCCTCCCGGCGACAAGGGTCTTATGGGTCCTCCCGGTACACAGGGTCCTCCCGGTCCAAAAGGTTCTGTAGGCCCGCAGGGTCCTCCAGGTGACAAGGGCCCGACCGGAGACAAAGGATCTTCTGGAGACAGGGGCCTAGCTGGAGAAAGAGGCATAACTGGAGACAAGGGAATTGCCGGTGACAAGGGTGACAAGGGTGACAAGGGAATTACTGGTCCGCCCGGTGACAAAGGAGAGAAAGGTACAACAGGGCCCATTGGCGATAAAGGCCCGACCGGATTAAAAGGCCCGACAGGTGAAAAAGGGGAGAAGGGCCCGACCGGTTCGCCAGGTGACAAGGGAATTTCTGGTTTACGTGGTCCGCCCGGAGAGAAAGGTGATAAGGGTCCGTCCGGTTCGCCAGGTGACAAAGGACTGACAGGTCCTGCAGGTCCGCCCGGAGAGAAAGGCCCAACCGGACAAGCAGGCGTTCAGGGAGAAAAAGGAATTCAGGGAGGTCCCGGCCCAATTGGAGAAAAAGGTCCTGTTGGTTCGCAGGGCGACAAGGGCCCCGTAGGTCCTGCAGGCCTGCCAGGTGACAAAGGACTGACAGGCCCTGCAGGCCCGCCAGGCGACAAGGGCCCCGTAGGCCCGCCCGGCCCAATTGGAGAAAAAGGAAACAAGGGCCATGAAGGCCCAATTGGAGAAAAAGGTCCGCAGGGTCCGCAGGGTCCTGCCGGCTCTAAAGGACTGACAGGCGTTCCAGGTCCACAAGGCGAGAAAGGCGACAAGGGTGCAACAGGCCCGCCAGGTGACAAAGGACTGACAGGCCCTGCAGGCCCGCCAGGCGACAAGGGCCCCGTAGGCCCGCAAGGATCACAAGGTGAAAGAGGCCCTGCCGGTCCGTCAGGAGAAAAAGGCCCGCAGGGCCCACAAGGAATTCAGGGCCCACAAGGTGAAAGAGGCCCAACAGGCCCAATTGGTTCTATAGGGGAACAGGGTCCTGTGGGAGAACAAGGTCCCGTAGGCCAAGCCGGTCCGAGAGGCCCGCCGGGCCCCCCCGGTGAAAGAGGCCCTTCAGGCGGAATGTCTCCAGAACAAAAAGCAATCTTCAAAGAGTTGTTGGAAATTTTAACAAGCAAAGAAATCATTACAACAGAAGAACAAATCAAACTGATGAGCTATCTCTATTAATTTTTTTAAAAGTTAATCCCAAAAAATTATTTTTTGATTTTGTCTGGAGTTCCCTTTGAAAAGTAAATGCGCAGTTTACTTTAAGGGAAGATTTGAAAAAGGTAAACAATTCGCCGTCTAATGACGATTGTTAATTTTTTGACGGGATTACCGTCTTTTTGCAGTCTTTCTCTTTGGAGCGGCTTTGCGCTTTGGAGCTGCCTTTCTCTTTGGAGCGGCTTTGCGCTTTGGAGCTGCCTTTCTCTTTGGAGCGGCTTTGCGCTTTGGAGCTGCCTTTCTCTTTGGAGCGGCTTTGCGCTTTGGAGCTGCCTTTCTCTTTGGAGCTGCTTTTTTAGCTGCAGTTTTTCTCTTTGGAGCTGCCTTTCTCTTTGGAGCGGCTTTGCGCTTTGGAGCTGCCTTTCTCTTTGGAGCTGCTTTTTTAGCTGCAGTTTTTCTCTTTGGAGCGGCTTTGCGCTTTGGAGCTGCCTTTCTCTTTGGAGCTGCTTTTCGTTTAGCTGCCATTATTGAGTCGACATTTTCATTGTTTTTCAGTGGTTAAACTAAAGAAATTTACACAAACTGATTACAATTTCTCGAGTAATTTTTTACAGAAAAATCGACCTGATCGGAAATTTTTTCAATAAGCACTTTCTGCAGACGGTTTGTGGCCCTGTAACCGGCCTGTTTTTCCGCAAATTGTACATTTGTACTTCCTTTTACGCTTGTAAGTTGCCATATTTGGAAGAAAAACCAACTCTTGCTTCGTTTTTGTCATGCAAAACTTGCACCAACGGCGCTCAATTTCTTGATCCATGATCGGTTGTTTTCTAAAATTATACTCCGCGTGTCTTGATTATTGTCAAAACATCCTCGTCTTGTAAAATATGTGTTAGGCCAACTCGCTGTCCGCCAAACTTTGCACTTTTGCCCCAGACCATCCCGTATCTGAACTCCCTTTTCATTCTTCTGTGTAGTTTGTTACATACATCTTCAACCGTATCTCCTTCTCTTGCAATGAGCGGCTCTTTGTAATCCGTCTCTCCGCCTTTTGGCCGCATGTAAATTCGAATGAACTTTAACTTTTCATAAATTTTCTCTCGTAATGCGTCAATGTTTACATCTGCATTTGCAGATACCTCGATTACGTCTGATTTTATTTTTGATTTAAGATCTGCCAAGAACTCTTTGTCGACTAGATCGATTTTGTTTAAGACCGTCAATGCTTTGGAATAGCTAACATTTCCCGCAATAAAATCTGAAAGTTGTTCGGATGTAACGTCTTCTCTGATTACAACCCTGGCGCTAACAATTCCGTATAGATGTAAAATGTCTTTAAGGTGCTTTTCAGTAATTTTTGTCATCCTGATTTGTTGTGCAACTGCGATTCCCCCCATTGCTGCTTTTTCAATTGTAATGTTTGGGGGCAACTGGTTCAGTCTGATTCCTATGTTTCCCAATTCGTTTGTCAAAACATCCTCGTGATATGGCTGGAATACGTCTAAAACAAGTAATACCAAATCAGCCGTTCTGGCTACTGAGAGAATTCTTTTTCCTAGTCCCTTGCCTGTGGATGCACCTTTGATAATTCCTGGAAGGTCTAACATCTGGATACTAGCTCCCCTGTAATTCATCATTCCTGGAACTACAGTCAACGTGGTAAACTGAAATGCACCGACAGTTGATTTTGCCCCTGTTAATTTGTTAAGCAACGTGGATTTTCCAACACTTGGCAATCCGATAAAAACCACGGTGGCATCGCCCGTTCTTCGAACATCAAATCCGTCTGACTTTATCCCTGACTTTTTAGCAATGTTTTCCTCCTGTTCTCGTTTTAACTTTGCAATCTTTGCTTTGAGAAGACCTAGATGGTGTTCGGTGGCTTTGTTGATTTGCGTTCTTGCCATTTCATCTTGGATGGCCTTGATCTTTTCAGGAATTCCCATTCTCTATCGTTTTTTCTTGAATCTTTTCAAATAAAATCGTACTATTCTTCTTTTAGTTTGACAAACCTGTCTCTTGCACAGCAATTATTATTATTCGGTGTTTTGGAGTAGGCATGTGAAAAAATGTACTTTTGCAGTAGACATTGACGGAACCATAACTGAAAACGGAGGAGGCAGAATCCATCTTGATGCATTAGATGCGCTACGAAGACTGACAAACATGGGGCATAACGTCATTTTTGCCACCGGACGATCATCGGTCGAAGGATTTCTACTGTCTGTCTTTGGCGGTACCACAAAAGTCGCAGTTGGTGAAAATGGCGGCTGTATAACACTTGATTCTAACGAGCACATCTTGCTTGGAAATATTAAAGAATGCAAAACTGCATTAAATGTAATGCATAACTCGATTGACAACGTTGTTGAGAAGCCCGTTTTTCCTAGAATGACTGAAGTTGTATTGGAAAGAACATTCGATCTGAATGATGCAAGAAAAATCCTGTCTGAAAACAACCTAGATGTCCGGCTATCAGACAGCCAATATGCGTATCATCTCAATTCCAGAGGAATTGACAAGGGCACTGGATTTAGGGAAATTATGAAAAGGATGTCGATTGACTCTGATGATGTAATTGCAATAGGTGACAGTGCCACTGATATTCCCTTGTTCAAGCTGGCAAAAACAGGCGTCGCATTGGGAAACGCCGCATATGATGTAAAATCTGAGGCAGATATCGTGGTTTCTGCAAAGGCAGGGGACGGTCTTTTAGAAGCATTAGATAAATTAGCGCCTAAACTACCACATATGTAAGATGACTTTCGGAGCTGTTCTAGACGAGATTGAAAACAACATAAAGAAAATTCTAGCTGATCTATCTACTCCGAACATAAATTTCTCAGTCGAACCTGCAAAACCCGGCTTTGGCGATGTTAGTTCCAATGTTTCCTTTCTGCTGGCAAGACAGCTCAAAAAAACCCCCGAAGAAATCTCAGAAATGATCTCTCAGAAATATCGAGAATTGCCTCAAACATTGGTCTTAAAATCCGAATCACATCCATCCGGATACGTCAATTTTCTTGCAAACTGGGAAAAACTAAGCCAACTCATTTTATCTGAATCCAACCTTCCCGGATTTGGAAATGTTGACCTTGGAGAAAATTCCACAATTACAGTTGAGCATACAAGCGTAAACCCAAACAAGGCCTTGCACATTGGGCATGCAAGAAACGTCATAATAGGCGACACAATTTCCAGGATTCTTAGAAAGGCCAGTTACAATGTAAACGTACTGAATTACATTGATGACTCTGGCCTTCAAGTGGCTGATATTATTGTGGGATTCAAGCATTTTGGGTTTGATCAGGAACCGCCAGACGGCAAAAAATTTGACCGTTATTGTGGAGAGGATGTCTATCTCAAGACAACTGAAAAATACAAACAGGATTCTGGCCTTGAAGAAATCAGAAAAAATGTCCTAAAAGAATTAGAGGATGGCGACTCTGAAATTGCAAAATTTGGAGATAAAATTACACGGCGTGTTCTTTCAAACCAACTGGAAACCTGTTGGAATTTGTCAGCATCTTATGACTGCCTGAATTTTGAATCACAGATAGTCCGTTCAGGATTGTGGTCAAAAACCTTTGAAAAACTCAAAGAAATGAACCTTGTGGAATTTGAAAATGAGGGCAAGAACCGGGGCTGCTGGGTAATTCGTGGAAGGGAAAAAGAGGGAGAAGAAGACAAGGTGATTGTAAGAAGCAATGGGACTGCCACATATATTGCAAAAGACATCCCGTATGCTGCATGGAAACTGGGTCTGCTTGATGACCCGTTCCGTTATTCAAAATACGAAAAAGAACAGCCCTTCTCTAAGACACTTTGGCAGACTACTCTGAGCGATGGCAAGGACTCTCAAGACTTTTCAGGAGAAAAAGTAATCACCGTAATTGACTCCCGCCAGGCAAGACTGCAAAACATCATTACCTCTCTGATGGGAAAATTCAAATCAGTTCCAGATGCATATGTTCATCTTGCATACGAGTCTGTTACGCTGAGTTCTGACACTGCAAAAACTTTGGGATTGGAAACAGGTGGAAAACAAGCTCAAATGTCTGGACGAAAGGGGCTGTACATCGATGCTGATTCTGTTTATGATTTGCTAAAGGAAAAAATAACTGGAGAAACAAAGACACGTCATCCTGAAATGCCTGATGATGAGATCAGCCAAATTGCACACAACGTTGCAGTTGGCACCCTACGGTATGAGATGATTAAGCAGGATTTAGACAAAATAATTACCTTTGATCTTGTCAAATCTCTTAGTCTTGAAGGTGACACTGCACCATACATCCAGTATACTCATGCACGTGCATCAAGAATATTAGAAAAATCACAACAACCCCCTTCAATAGACGTTGATTTTGCACTGCTAAAAGAAGAATCCGAAATTGATCTGGTCAAGGCAATTGGGTTGTTTGATCTTAGTGTCAGAGATGCCGTAATGAATCTGTCTCCAAAAGTAATCTCTCGATATTGCCATGATTTGGCCGTAGCATTCAATTCGTTTTATGAGAAATACAAAGTACTGGATATTGGAGATGAAAATCTTGAAAAATCAAGGCTGTGCCTGGTCAATTCATTTAAAATTACTATCAAGCAAGCACTGGATTTGCTTGGAATAACTGCTCCTCAAAGAATGTAATGTTCCAGGACGTGCACTACACGAATGCTGGCTGTCGCCCTGGAATGTTGGCGTGCAAACCAATCAACATACATCAAATGTCCCTTCCAATAAAGATTTGGGAGGAATTGCCCACGAACTAGGCAACTGCTCATTGGCACATGCGTTCTGTTCCGTGTAGAGGCTTGGCAAGATGGGCGGTCTACGAGTCTGCATTGTGGCAGTTTATTCCACGCACTTCTCATCCGTGAGAGTTTTCGCCTTGTTGATGTCAGGAGGCCCGCATGCATAGCTGTAAACCTCACAAGACGTGTAATCGGGCTAACTTTTCAATGATCACTGTACAGTGGTATCATGCTTACAATTCCCATGAAATTTTGATCTTCTATATAGATTACAAGATTTGCTTTCTTATCAAACATATACTGAATCTCTTAACCAAGCGTGTGAATGTCTACATTTTACGTCATGGCAAAGCTGAGGAATTATCCGAACGCATCAAAAGTGATTCAAAACGAAGACTAACCGAATCTGGAATTAAGGAATTGGAGCAAATCTCAAAGTTTCTCAAGGCAACAGAACTGGAATTTACATCAATTGTTTCCAGTCCCTTAACTCGGGCAAAACAGACAGCTGAAATCGTTTCCAGAGAAACAAAATTCAAAAAGACCATTGTCATTTGGAATGAGTTAAAGCCTGAAATTAATGCTGATCTTACTTTACGAAAACTATCAAAAATGAAACCTGACTCGTCCGTTCTTTTGATCGGACACGAACCTCATCTGAGCAGCCTGATATCGGAAATTATCTCTGAGACGCCAAGTGACGTTGACATTTCCCTGAAAAAAGGGGGGTTTGCACATGTAAGGCTGTCCTTTCAAAAGGGAACACCAAACGGATCCTTGCGATCATTAATGACGCCAAAACAACTCAAAAAACTAAGCAAGTAGATAGTTTTTTTTCATTGTACGTGGATAAATTATCGGCTCAAAAATGAAATCTGACGAATTGAAGCGATTTCCATCTGCAAACAATATGGGCAAGGCATCTGTAATTGATCTGGGATCCAACTCAGTTAAAATGGTAAATTATAATGTCGATTCCAACAACTCCTACAAACCGTATCATCAGGAATCTCTCAGGGTCAAACTGGCTGAAGGACTTCAGGATGGCGTCATCCAGGACAGCCATATTGAAAACACCGTTGAAATTTTGAAATATTTCAGAAACATTGTGGATTTTGAACAAATTGACTATGTTATTTCTGTGGCAACTAGCGCTGTAAGGGATGCATCAAACAGGCAAGTCTTTGTTGAAAAAATCAGCAAGGAAACCGGCTTTAACTTTAAGATCCTCTCTGAACATGAAGAGGCACTGTATTCCTATGCAGGCGCCATGCGTTCCCTGAACCTTCCTCATGCCGTGTTTTTTGATATTGGCGGTGGCAGCCTGGAAATCGTTTCCTCGTATAATTTTGAAATAAAAAAGGTAATCTCGCTGCCTCTGGGTTCCTTGCGGCTTACACAAAAATTCTCGTCCTCTGAGGGTGATATCTCTTCAAAACAACTTCAAAAATTAAAAGAGCATGTTGCGGAACTTTTGCCAGATAGGGGCAAACTGGGCATGTCTGATTTTGATGACGTTGCACTTGTTGGCGTTGGCGGTTCCTTGCGCGCATTGGGAAAATACACCCAAGGCAAAACCTCGTATCCCTTGAAGAAATTACACAACTACAAAATTAGCCTAGGGTCTTTCACCCCTCTTTTCAACGAACTGCTTTCTCAAGACACTGAAAAAATCCGCAGAATAGACTCGATTGGAAACAGCCGTGCTGACACAATCAAGGCCGGAACAACCGTAATTGCCGAACTTGCGAAAAAACTAGGCTTTGATTCTTTGATTGTAAGCGCACAAGGATTGCGAGAAGGAACTCTTTCGTTATCCTTGCAATATCCAGACGAGTTTTCCAATCATCAGATAGATGCCGAACATGTCCAGGATTTGATACATTTATCATGCCAACCCGATTTGGTTTCCGAATACGTTGAAGACCTGGTCAGATTACTGTTTTCAAAGAAATTAATATCTGATAAGGAAAGAATATTGCTGGCCCAAGCCATCCTGCAAATCGACAAACTTTCCTCATTTAGGGACGTCGACAACGTTTTGTATGCGATCCTAGATGATGACAGCATTCTTTCCCATCGTGAACAAATTATAGTCGCCTTGTCACTGATCTATTCAAAAAAGAAAAAGAAATCCGAATACCTGTTTACAAAGTTTGAAAACATTTTAGATCTTGCAGACAAAAAAATCATTAAAAAAATTTCAACTGTTGTTTCTCTTTGTGACATATTTCATAAAACCGGAACTCTGGTCAAGCCAAAAATGGACTCCGATAATTTGTTGGTTTTGGAAGTATACTCGTCAAAGAACACGTTTCCTGAGATGCTGCTGCAGCAGGCCTGCACAAAGATGGAAAATTCCCTTGGAATCTCCATAAACTCCACAATTTATTACAGGACCTCGGAATCTTCTCCCTCAAAGCCCCTTGGGATCCGTTAGCGTGCCAAAACTCTGTGGAAAATTTATAGATGAGAGACGATAACACTAACCTTACTTTGGGCAGTTCACGTCAATTTTTGAAAAAATACGGCATTCCAGGAAAGCTTGTTGTTGTCGAAGGCATTGACGGCTCTGGAAAATCAACTCAATTACGATTACTGGAAAAATGGCTGCGATACAACAATTTTGAGGTGTTTCGCACAGAATGGAATTCGTCTGATCTGGTAAAATCTATTACCTCAAAGGGAAAGAAAAAGGCAAATCTTACGCCTACTACTTTTAGCCTCTTGCATGCAACAGATTTTGCAGACCGGTTTGAGAGAAATATCATGCCCTTGCTTCGTGCAGGATACTTTGTATTGGCAGATAGATACGTCTACACTGCCTATGCGCGCGATGCCACTAGGGGATGCAATCCTAAATGGGTTCGTAAGGTGTATGATTTTGCACTAAAGCCTGACATTGCATTTTACTTTCGTATACCGATTGACATTTCCATGGATAGAATTTTGTCAGGACGACCAAAACTGAAATACTATGAAGCTGGAATGGATCTGAATCTCAGCAAAGATATCTATGAAAGCTATAGAATCTTCCAGAGCAGAATCATTGAGCAGTACGAGTCAATGAGCAAAAGGGAAAAATTCACTGTCATTGACGCTACCTTTGGAATCAAAGAACAGCAAAAAATCATGAGAGATAGGGTAAAAACACTGCTTCCGCCAAAACTAACCAAATCCATTTTGGAGGTTCCCTAAATTGATGAACGACCTGGCACATGCAGGCTCCAAACGAAGACCCCTGTGGTACGGAAATGGAAGGTTTGGAGGGATCCCGTACCTGGATTATCTTGAAATAAGCGGAAGACTGATTGTAATTGAGGGCCCGGATGCCTCTGGCCGCAGTTCTCAGATTGAAATGATTACGACTAGGTTGGAAGCTGATGGCTTTGCTGTTCTAAACACTGGCCTGAAACGTTCTGAATTAATTAGCGATGGAATATTGGAGGCAAAACAAAACGTTTCACTAGGAAAACGGACCAATGCGTTGTTTTATGCCGCTGATTTTGCCGATCAATTGGAACACAAAATCATTCCAGCTTTACAGGCAGGCTATGTCGTACTGGCCGATCGGTACATCTACACGCTGATGGCTAGAAACACCGTTCGTGGAATCCGCAGACAGTGGTCTGCTGATCTGTTCAGCTTTGCCCTTGTTCCAGACTTGATATTTTACCTGGACGTTGATCCCTTCAAACTGGTCCATAGAGTTTTTGAAAAACACCAGTCATTGGATTACTATGAATCGGGTGCTGACATGGGCCTATCAAACGACATGTTTGAATCCTTTATACTTTATCAGAGAAAACTCGCAAAAGAGTTTGAATTTTTGAAGCAAAAATACGACTTAATTTCCGTAAATGGGAACAGGCCGTCTGAACAGGTAAATCTTTCTTTACAAAAACAAATCAGCAGGTTTTTGGCAAAAACCACGTGACAAATTCGATCGTTTCTAAGATTTTTTTAAAAATGTGATCCTGCCAATAAAAGACCGATCGCATGTTTGGATGAGCCAAACGAAGAAAACATCCATAATGTCAGATCTCCGATTCGCAGACTGGAATGATAAAACTGTTATTTATGGGTAAATAAAGAGGAATACTGTGCCCCGTAAGCGAATCAACTCTGAGATCGAAGATCTAGACAAAGTGATGCGTCAGGTGGCAAAGGCCAACAAATACCTGACACGTGGAATGTATGAAAAGGCCTTACCGCTCTTTGAGAGACTAATAGACATGCATCCTGACTTGGAGGACGGATACGGGGGAAAGGCAGTTGCCCTGCTGAATATGGACGATCCCGGGGAGGCTGTAAAATACTTTGACAAGGCGCTCAAGTGTAATCCGAACAGGGCCGCTACGTACGGCACCAAGGGACAGGCCCTAGAGTCCCTTGGCAGACTCGAGGATGCGGCAAAATGCTATGAGAAGGTGATTGAGCTTGCACCAAACGACATTGGGGGGTACGTATACCGTGCAGGCGTTGCCATGAAACTCAACAATATAGAGGATTTGATCACGTACCTTTCGACTGCAATCGAAACAGAGGCCGATGACGAGATCGGACTTGCTCTTCAAAAACATGCAAAAGAGATGCTCCGCACTATAGAACAGTGCGTAGATGAACATGAAGGGCCGGACAAGAAATGACCATGCAACAACATCACTCAAACCATTTAACGTAATGGTTCGGGCTCCTGAAGTTCACACATGGATGATTTTGCTGCTAATGAAAAGTGCCGATCAAAACGGAATCCGTGCCTAAAATCATCATCATCATCATCAGAAACGGCTTTCAGAACACAATCCGTTGCGTCTTTTGCTGTCCTCGTGAAAGGATGTTGACATGTTTTTTATTCCTCTAAAACCAAGCCTGCAAGTGCCATTTCTTGTTGCAACCTGTGTTTCTGAGTCCGAGATTATTTTTTGATGATTCTTGCAAATGCCCCCTTTGAAACCTTCAAGTCTTTTGCTTTTGAGGGATTCATGATCTTTGCAAGTATCTCGATTCCTTGTATGGTTCTGATGCTGGGCTTGCTGAAAAATGAGTTTGCATCTACTGCAAAAACTTGGTTGCTTTTTACTGCCTCTAAAGAATTCCATCTTTTGTCATTTTTTAATATTTTTTCATATTCGGTGATTGTATGAACGGTATCAAACCCGCATGGCATAAGAATGATCAAATCTGGAGAAGCTTTTGCAATCTCTTGAAAATCCATTCTTCTGGAATGCTCTCCTGTCTTGCTGATCATGTTTTGACCCCCTGCAATCTCGATCATTTCGGGAATCCAGTGACCTGCCGTAAAAAATGGATCCATCCATTCGATTGCCACTACTCTTAACCGTGAATCGATCTTGGATGTTTTGACCCTTTCAATCCTGCTCTCCAGCCCTCCTGTGATTTCTGCTGCCCTGTCTTCTAATCCTAGGATTTTTCCTAATTTTGTCACTGACTGAATTATCCCTTTGACATTGTGGGGATCCATCGAGTGCAATTCCGGCGTTTTCCCTAAAATTTGAACTGCCCTGCTTGCCTGGCCTCCATGCGCGGCACATGCCTTGCATGTTTCTTGCAAAATAATCAGATCGGGGTTGGCCTCCTTCAAGCTGCCTTCATTAATTTGAAAGATGTCTCTTCCTTCTGAAAGCAGGATCCGAGTTAATCTGTCAATTTCCTTACTGGACAAACTACCCGAATCAACAACTGAACTAATCACTCGGGGCTTTTCAGCCGCTTCTGTCGGGTATCTGCATTCATGAGTCACTCCAAACAGTTTGTCGCCAATGCCAAATTCAAATATCAACTCAGTTGCACTGGGAAGAAATGAAACAATCCTGTTTATTGTCGCCATATGCTGTTTTTCGGGCCATTCTTTAAACATCATCCGTTCACCGCTTGCTTGCTTTGCCAACTGGTCACTTTAATAGGCTCAATCTGGGCATGAAAGCCATGCCTTCAGATTCCCAAGAAATTCGTCGCTCAATTTTGACAAAATGGCATGAGATTCTTTCAAGGTATGCAAATCTGTACTCTTCGGACTCTGTTAGTGGAACGAGCCCACCCTCGGTTTTTGTCGGATCTTATGATTATCCCAAGGTGTTTGTGGGCCCGATGGTTCCTCCCATTCATGGTGACACAAGTCTGCTTGACAGCCCTGAAAAATGGAAAGGCAAATCCTTGGAGGAGATTGTCAATTTTAGACTAAACCTAGTCAGAGGAATCCAAAAAATCCCAATCATGCAGACTGAGGGAAAATACATTGAAAATCTCCAAGAGTTTTCAATGTCCTCAAAACCAACTGATTCTGAACTGTCATTTGCCAAAGCCGTTTCCTCCCGTGTCTTACTGGATGGCCAAAGTGCCCCCTTTGGACCGGTTGGAGAACTGACATCTGCAAAATTTTCTTCCACCTTGGCTGTTAAACCAATTGAGAAAGTATTCTATGACAAGGATCTTAAAGCTCAGGATGCAGTTGTCAGTCTGTATAATTCTGGAATTGATATTTCTAAAATTCAAAAATGCTTTAGCATTGGAATGATGGGCCAAAAAAGAAGGCTCGTTCCAACAAGGTGGAGCATTACGGCCACTGATGATATCATATCCAAATCTCTTCAAGAGTCCGTTTTGAATTACTCCTTGATTGATTCTTGCAGGGTGTTCTTTTATTCTCATCTGGGAAACCATTTTGGCGTTGTTTTGTTTCCTCACAGATGGATATACGAAATGATTGAGGCCTGGTATTCAAACGGGGTTTTGGGATTCGGCTCTGACTGTGAGGATGCTAGAGGCATTGATCATCATCCTCCTGCAATTGCCGGTGCCTATTTTGCAGCAAAACTGGGGGTTTTAGAATATCTTGAAAAACACAATCTTCAGGCCGGCGCAATCGTTTTAAGAGAAATCAGGCCAGAATACGCCATTCCTGTAGGTGTCTGGCAGGTCAGGGAGGGGGTTCGTGGGGCCATGAACCAATCTCCAATAATTGCAGAAAACCTTGATTCTGCGCTAGATGTCGCCTCAGACAAACTCAGCATCAGCAAAGACGAGTGGCTGACTCATGGAAATATCTCCAAACTCTTAAGGCAAAAAACAATGTCTGACTTTTTCTAGCTATTTTGAAAAGAATGAAAAAATGTTTCCCGTCTGTGAATCCGAATACAGGAGAAAATATGTCTGGCTTGCAAGATACGTATTGCTAAATCTGTAAATTATTGCATTGATTTCAGACAATGCCTTTCCAATTGTGATCTTGTTGCCCTTGAACTCTTTTAGGAGTTTGAAAAATTCTTTTTTTTCATTTTGACTAAGGTATTTGGAAAAATATCCAAAAATATGCAGGATTACATTGGAATGGGTTTTTCTTGAAGGTGATTTTGTCAGGGCCTTTTTCAGATGAATCTCGTACTCTGAGATGACCTCCTTAATCGTACCCCTCTTGTATTTTGCAACAATATTTCCAAGTATCTTTAGCTGTTCTTGATCCTTTGACATGATCATGTATTTGTTCATTGCTTGGAAAGAAACCAGATTCTTTACCCTGCCTGATTTTTTCACCTCTTCAAACCGTTCAAGGACATAACCCGTGATCTCCTTTTCATTTATTCCTGGTGAATCCTCTTTTATGGTATCTTGTTTGTTGCTCACACTTACCATGTTTGAGATCTCTTGCTTATAAACCGGAAAATCAAATTTTGGACTTGGCACTAGTAGATCCCTCTTTTTTTACCACTAGTTCTAATTTTACCACTAGCTTATATACGATGAACGCAAAATTGCGTTAATGAAAACCGCATTAACTGCAATTGTGGCAACGATTATTCTGACAGCCTCGGCAGCATCCTATGCTTATGCAGAGATCCCGGGATGGGTGAAAAATAGCGCAGGCTGGTGGGCAGATGGGGCCATCTCTGAATCTGAATTCCTTGCAGGGATCTCGTTTTTGATAGATGGCGGAATCATTCAGGTTCCTCAAACAACAACAAACGCATCCCCTGAAACATCTGATGGGCTGGTTCCTGATTGGGTGAAAAATAGCGCAGGCTGGTGGGCAGATGGGGCCATCTCTGATGATGAATTTGTAAATGGAATTCAGCATCTGATGTCCCTTGGCATGATATCTGTCTCATATGAGGAATCTCAAGAGACTGCGGAATATCTCCCTGCTGATTCAAAGTTGGCCGCTCTTAAGGCAGAACTTGAAAAGTGCTCTGAGATCACCAAAGCATACAAACGAATTGACTGCGAAAAACCAGTCAAGCATGCAATAACTGTTCATCAATACAAGCAGGATTCTGAAAAGTTTGTTGTAGGGCCAATCACCTACTATTGGAAGGGAATCGGCTCTGAAGGAAACGAGTTTGAAGTCACTCCCAACGGTCAGCCAATCCTGTCAATTCGAATGCTAGCTGAGAATACAAGCCCTGATATTGCTGCCCTAAATTGTACGAGTCCTTCAATCTGCAGCTATGACGTTTGGGATGGCTCAAAATCCTTCAAATATTCTGGCATGGACTTTACAAGCGGCCAGATAGTTCTAAACCCGGGCGACTCACGAGAGTTCAACATTCTCTTTGGTCCCAACATAGGATATGGCGGAACTCAGTTTGAATATGATTCCTCAAAGTCATACGTCTTTAGAATCAACGAGCAATTCGGAAGCGCCAACGTCCCGCTCTCATTGGAGTGATCCTTCTACTCCTTCTCCTTTTCTTGTTTTTGATCCATCTGATTTCTTCAGATGATGGCGCATAAATCCTGACAGATGATCCAAAATCGGAAGCTGCAAATCAATGTCAGGGTTTTTGTATCCCTGCCAAGCAGCTTTGCATGCGGACAACTTGTCATTTGCAGGCATTTTTTCAACCTGCTTGATGCAAGTGAACCTGCATACATACTCCGAATCTGCTACTTTTGAGTCAGCTCTCTGGGCCTAATGCGGCACGTCTGATCCACGAATAGAATTTTGAGCTGCCGTTTATTGCGCGGAAATTTTTTTCGTTCTGACTGCCACAACAAAAAGTTATTTTCAAATCATTTTAAATCCCACATTGATTGTCCGTACTGATTCGGTGGTAATAATTTAGAAACCATATTATATAATTGAAAAACGATCTGATTTTGTGGAAAATACATTCGTGAATCAAATCATGAACAAGGATGTCATAAGCAAGGAAGGCTCTTCCACAATTCAGGAGGCAGCCGAGGCAATGAAAAAATCAGGCATAGGCTGTGTCATTGTTACAAAAAAACAGTCACCTGCAGGAATAATCACGGAAAGAGACTTTGTAACTAGGGTCGCAGCTGAGGGAAGGCCGCTATTTACGGAAATTTCAGAAATAATGTCTTCCCCTTTGATTACGGTTAATCATGAGGAAACAGTATGGGAGGCATCAGAAGTGATGAAAGGAAGAAAAATCCACAAGTTGCCCGTTGAAGATGCAGGCAAAATTGTAGGAATCATCACGACATCAGACATTGTGAAAATTTCCAGCGTAGGGTCGGATTCAGAGATGAGAAGAATCTGTGATCAGATTCTGATGAGAATGAAAAATGAATAGACGGCATGACATTCACTTAAATTATTGAACAGCCATGAATGAAACATCATGATGGCAACAGCGGCAGATGCGGGGGAAGCAGTCCTTGAAACAAGGGATGACGGCCCGAAAATGCCAGACAAGAAGAAGACAAAATTTGACGTAGTAATTATTGGGGCAGGCCCATCAGGATACACTGCTGGAATTTATTGTTCTAGAGCAGGATATGACACCTTGATCTTATCCGGAATCCTGCCTGGGGGACAACTGGTCAACACCACGGAGGTTGAAAACTATCCGGGCTTTGAGCGTGGAATCATGGGTCCGGACTTGATGATTGATATGAGAAAACAATGCCAAAGAATGGGCACGACAATTGTGGATGATGAAGCCGTAGACGTTGATTTTAGAAGAAGGCCGCTCAAGGTTCTGACGGCATCCGAAGAATATGAGGGCAAGGCAGTCATTATTGCAACCGGTGCAAATCCACGAAAATTAGGGTTGGAAGGCGAGCAGACATTTGGGGGAAAAGGGGTGTCCTACTGCGCAACATGTGACGGTCCGTTCTTTAGGAACCAGGAATTGGTTGTAGTTGGGGGAGGGGATTCGGCCATTGAAGAAGCAACATTTCTTACCAAGTTTGCAACCACAGTCCACCTAATTCACAGAAGAAACGAACTCCGTGCAAGCAAAGTCATGCAAGAGCGGGCACTAGGCAATCCAAAAATAAAATTCCATTGGGATTCGGTCGTAATTGACATTAAGGGTGATCAAAAGATGCGGCAAGCCGTTTTGAGAAATCTAAAGACAAACGAAGAATCAACCTTGGATGCAGGCGGACTGTTTGTGGCAATCGGACACGAGCCAAATACAAAATTATTCAAAAATCAAATCAGTCTGGATGATGAAGGATATGTGATACTGAAAGATAAAGCACAGACCAGTGTTCAAGGAGTTTTTGCTGCAGGCGATGTTCATGACAGAAGTTACAGGCAGGCAGTTACTGCAGCAGGATACGGCTGCATGGCTGCAATGGACGTTGATAAATATCTGACAGAAAGTAAAGACAGGCAAGAAGGATGAAAAACACGCAATAGACTTTATGCATAATCGAACTGAATGAGATGAATTTGTTCGTAATAATCCTGGATCTGAACCGATTACGCATAAAGTCTAATGCAGAAAATGTCTGGACAATTCCGGGAAAAAGACGCTTGGACGATTCGGCAACTTCAACGCCGAAAAGAACCAGTCTGTGATTGGTCTGCAGGCTGTCTTAAAAAAATTACATATTGTCAAACGGATTTCCTTTGTGAAAACCATCAAAGAACATGCTGATGAATCAAAGACGGTATGGGAAAACAACCAGACATCCAAACTCTTTATTCTAGCATGCCATAAAGAATTCATGGGCGATGATTCTGATGACCTAAAGAAATCAGCTAGAGAAAAAAGCGACAAATTGGCAAGATTGGGCACGGAATTGGGAGAAATTCGATTCAGCTATAGAATCAAAGAAAAACCAACTCAAGAATACTGGAAAAAAAGAATCAAAGACTTCAAAAAATACAGCGACAAGGGTCTTGAATATTATAACCACGTCTATTCCCTGATGAAAACAGTCGACAAAGAAGAGGCACAACTGTTTCTTTTAAGAGTAGGTAAATTCAGACAGATGGGTTTGGAGCTAATCAAGATAATGGAGAAAATAAGAGAAAACCCGACAATCATGGACAAAAAGGACAGGCAGCAGAGCCAGTGGAGCAAGGAAATCAAGGCCAACATTACAGAACACAGCAACAAATGTCTGCGTCATGAAATGGACATGAACGCCTCGTTTAGGGAGTTTTATGAGAAAAACCTAAAGAAGGGTGTTTTGGGGTAATTACAAAGAATATGCCAGTTCAGACATGTGCTTTGCCGAATTTGCCGCCGCGTTAAACTCATCCTCGGTCATTACGTTTTGTTGGGCATATACACTTTTGAACTTTCTTCCGTCATCGGCAAAGATTCCGACAGCACATGCGTCATCTCCAACGGGATATTTTTTCATGCATGCATACACTGCAGCTGAAGAAGGACTGATGAGCAACTGATCTTTTTCAAACACCTCTTTGACTACTCCAAAGGATTCCTTGTTGTCTGCAGAAACCCAATCATCAACAACATTCTCGCGCCTTAAAAACAAGTCGGGTTTTGCGGATTCTTCGAAATTCCTCCATCCCTGAATCAGATGATTCTGTTGTGGCTGGCATCCGATAATTTTTACGTCTGGATTCTTCTCTTTTAGATAGGTTCCGATCCCCGTAATGGTCCCTCCGGTACCCACTCCGGTAAAGAAGTGGGTTACCCTTCCTTCTGTCTGCTTCCAAATTTCAGGTCCCGTTCCGGCATAATGTCCCTTGAAATTGGCCTCGTTTGCATACTGATTTGGAGAATAATATGTGTCAGGACGGGACGATGCAATGGATGTGGCCAATGCAATGCTTTGATCCGTTCCTGCGCCAACCTTTGGACAAAGATCATCGCTGGTTTCAAAAATTTTTGCCCCGAGACCTCTTATGATGTCTTTGGTTTCATTGCTTGCCTTTTCGGGAATTACGACTTCCACCTTGTATCCCAGCAAATTTGCAATTCCAGTCAGAGCAATTCCGGTATTTCCCGACGTTGGCTCAATTATGATGCTTTTTCCCTTGGTGAGAATTTCCCGTTCCTCGCCATCCTTGATCATCCAAAACGCGGCTCTGTCTTTTACCGAGCCAAATGGATTGTGTCCCTCAAGTTTTGCATGAAATTCAACACTGTCGTGAGACAAGGAATCCAGTCTTATCATGGGAGTGTTGCCGACTCGATTAAGCAATTCGGTGTCAGTAACAGTTGCCATGATGTTGGTTATTTCACCTTTTTAATTTTAAAAGTAATTCTCTTGCCATCTTTTGACATGTCCAGCAGTTCATGGCCGTTTCTTGAAACCCATCTGGAGATGTCGTCTTCGGCTTCAGGATCATCAGCAGAGACAGTAATGGTTTCCCCGGCCTGCATTCTCTCAATTTCAATTTTTGTTCTGAATACCGGCTCAGGACAAAACAAGCCAGTTGCATCTAACTTTTTATCAGACTCGGACATTGTTCGTACAGTTCACCAAAGACGTTTTGTCATATTAAAAGCTACTTCGAAATTTCCACAAAACAAGTCAGATTGCCATCCTGAATATGGTGCCCAGATCCCGGTCATTCATGAAACCGGGATCGTATGCCTTGTAATTGATTTTATGGGAAATGCGTTTTATCATGTATATTGCAATCTTGTAAAACAACGACCACAAATGGCTGTCAGGATTAGAATTATAGATTGACAAAAGCAAATTCAGCAACCATTTTGCGTTGGGATAATGCTCTGCAATATAGTCAAGCAAATACTCCTTGGAATTGCTTATTTTGTAACGCAAGTGATCAAGCGTTTCGTTTTGCAAAGTGTATCCGGTCTGACTGATCTGGATATCTCCGTGTTTCATTGCATGGAGCACGTCATCAAGACTGTTCTCAGAATCCACGACATTGACGCACCTGCCAAGAGTAGACAAAACATGAGAGTCGCTTCCTGCAACCTGGGTCATGTTGTTGTCTAGTGCAAATTGGGTGGCACGGGCATTGGAAATTACATCCACGTTATTGCTGTTGAACACCTCGACCATGTCACATTTTTTGGCATTATCACGCAGGGCGTCAATCAAACTAAACGGGTGAGGGGCAGAGGAGACGCCCCCTTGTTTTCTGACTTCGTCAATTGCTTCTTCAAGGGATATGCCTGCCGGAATTTCCCGGCGAATTCCATACGCTAGAACATGCGCACCAGTATCGGTGGTGACCTCCTCGGCAGGAAAAACATCGATGTTTTTGAATTTTTCGTGGCTGTTTTTGTATTCTAAGAGTTGGCGGTAGCCATCAAGGGTATTGTGATTTGTGACAAAAACCGCATCTAATCCTAAAATCCTTGCACGTTCCAGCTGGTCACGTATGGAAACATCGCAGTCATATGCAGGTTCATCGCGGCCCAGATGAAAATTCGAAAACGAGTTGTGGCAATGCAGTTCGGCTCTGATTGGCATTGAAAAGAAAATTTCATCTATTGATTATAATCCTATGCAATAAGGGATCACCTGAAAAGATCCTCGTTTTGAGGACGGATGATTCCTTTGATCCCGCACTCTTCAAAATTAAAGGAATATCCGCGAATGATCACAAACGGGCATCTTGAGGTTTTTTTCATCACCAATTCTGCAGCAGCGCACAGCTCATCACAAACGGCAATCTCAGTTACTCGGAGAATCCTTTGAAAGGAATCCAAAGTTCCCTCATAATCAAGAATGGGAGCCATTCCGGAAATTCCGATTGCAGAATCTGTCTGACCCATCCTAAAAGGCCTGCCAAACGTGTCAGAAACCAGAACTGCGATATTCTTCTGAGATGACTCCCTGATGGATTTTCGCATATTGTGTGCAGACGCATCTGAGTCGATCGGAAGCAAAGTCGCATAGCCCTCTTTCACATTGCTTTCATCCACTCCTGCATTGGCACAAACAAAACCGTGATTGGTTTCAACGATGATGATTCCCTTGCTCATCCGAACGATTCTTTTTGTTTCTGACAAGATCAGCTCGACAATTCTGGGATCCTTTTTGTACTGGGAGGCAATTCCTTCGGCCAGCAATGAAGGGGTGACTGAAGACAAAACGATGCTTCGCCCCTCGTTTTTTGAGATTATTTTTTGGGCTGCCACAACAACGTCCCCTTCTTCAAGTGTCGTGGCCCCTAAAAGCAGATCAGGCAAATTATCTGTCTGGTCTATCTCTTTTTCAATGTGAACGGGAATGACTTGCAATAACAAGCATGGGACAGATGCTCTAAAAATTGTTTATGCGGGAGTCGTGGTCTCCAATTCCAATTTGTAATGCTTGTTGATGATATCCAGTATCTTTGAGAGGTCCTTTTCTTCTAGTGTGGTGGTTGCCAAATCCTTAACCAGGTCTTGTGCCCTATAGGCGATACTCAATCCGCAAATATCGAACAGCTTTACATCATTTGCCCCGTCTACAACGCAAACAATGTCCTCTTTTCGTTCTTCCCATTCTGCAATTTTGATTTTTGCGGATTTTGACTTGTCAGAGTCCACATTGATTTTAACACCGTCTAATTTTCCGTCTTTGAACAACAATTCATTGCAATATACATGGTCCAGGCCTAGTTCTTTTTGCAACCTTTCCATCATCAAAGTGAATCCGCCTGAAACGGCCATCAGTTTCCATCCGGCGGCCTTTAGAACCCGGCATGCCTCTTTGGCACCCGTCATAATCGGCAGGGCATCGGAGACTTCTTGGCATGTTTTTTCATCCAGTCCCTTTAATGCAGCAATTCTGGTTTGCAATCCTTCCTTCCAGTCTATTTTGCCTTGGATTCCTTGTTTTGTAATCTCCCAGATCCTGTCCTGTTTGTCGAGTTTTTCAGCAAGAATGGGAAGGTATTCTTCGTCGTACAAAACACCCTCGACATCAAAAATTACAAGCAACTGATTCCTGATTTGCAAGAAAATTGCTAATTATATTAAAGTTTAAACTTTTTTGGGATCGAAAAAACGTTAGTAATAAATCCCCGAATATTGGAAAAAAAATATGGAACAACTTGAATACAAATACGAAGTAGAAATCAAGGCAAGAGAAGGGAGGCAGAAACTACCCCAAGAAATCAAAGATGAACTAAAAGCATCAGGAATGATGGATGAGAAAGGAAAACTAAAGCTCAAAGGAGTCAGTCCAAAAATGCTCAGAAAAATGAAGCAGGAATACGTTGAATGTCCAGTACTCAAAGCGGACACTCATTTCATCCAGTGTTTTGTGTGTCCTAATTTTCAAAGCAGGGTTACCGGAAAGGTACTTTGCAAAGGCGACAAGCTTTAGGGCAATCCACGAAAGGCTCATTAGTCAACTATTTCTTGAAATGCTAGTTTGAGCAAAGAGGATGTCGGAATCACAGTATCTAAAAATGATGATTTCAGCGAATGGTACACTCAGGTAGTTCTCAAGGCCAAACTTGCAGATTATGCCCCTGTAAAAGGATTGATTGTTCTAAGGCCAGACGGGTACTCGATATGGGAGTCACTACAGAGAACACTTGATGCAAAATTTGCCAAAAAAGGAATAAGGAATGGATTCCTGCCGGTACTGATTCCCGAATCGCTTTTAGGAAAGGAGCAGAAACATTTTGCAGGTTTCAATCCCGAGGTGTTCTGGGTGACGCATTCGGGAACAAACGAGGTTGGAGATAGGCTTGCCTTGCGGCCAACATCAGAGACACTGGCATATACGTTATACTCCAAGTGGATTCAAAGTTGGAGGGATCTTCCGCTAAAGATCAACTTTTGGAATACGGCACTAAGAGCGGAGATAAAGGCCACAAAACCGTTTTTGAGAACTTCGGAATTTTTGTGGCAGGAAGGACACACAGTCCACATGACACAAGAAGAAGCCGAAAAAGAGGTAATGGAAATTTTAGAGATCTACAAAAATACGGTTGAAGAGGAGCTGGCCATTCCGGTCACTACTGGAAAGAAGAGCGAGAAGGAAAAGTTTGTCGGGGCAGTATACACTACGACCATGGAATCAATCATGCCCGATGGAAAAGCCCTGCAAATGGGAACGTCCCATTTCCTAGGCCAGAACTTTTCAAAACCATTTGCAGTAAAATTTACAGACAAGGACAATGTGGAACATTTTGCATGGCAGACATCATGGGGGGTTTCATGGAGACTGATTGGCGCCATGATCATGACGCATGGAGATGACCAGGGACTGGTTTTGCCGCCCAGAATTGCGCCAATTCAGGTCGTCATCGTTCCAATTTATAGAAATGACAAAGTCAGAGACAAAGTGATTGCAAAAATTCAAGAGATTCGGAACAAACTGACACAAATGAGTTTCAGAGTTCATGTCGATGATAGAACCGGCCTATCGCCTGGATACAAATTCAACGACTGGGAAATGAAGGGGGTTCCGATAAGAATTGAACTGGGGCCAAAAGATATCGAAAAACAAAGCGTTGTCCTTGCAAAAAGATACAACGGTGAAAAAATCAATTTGGGATTTGGCGAGATCGAACAGGTTTCTGAGATTCTAGATCAAATTCAAGGCCAAATGTTGGAAAAGGCAAGGCAAGAATCCCGGAACAATACAAAAGAGATTTCAGATTATTCGGAATTCAAATCCGGGATTGAGACGGGTGGAGGCTTCTTTAATGCTCCATGGTGCGGAAAATCAGAATGTGAAGAAAAAATCAAAGAAGAGACAGGGGCCGATATCAGAGTAATCCCGTTTGGAAGCGAAGATTCTGGCAAAAAATGCATGTATTGCCAAGAACAAAGTGTTTATGTTCCAATTTTTGCAAGGGGATACTAGCTGATTTTCAACTGAAATTGAACCCGCTATTTTTTGGGCAGTTTGAACCATTGACACATCAGTAGACAGTTACATACGAAACTAGGATTGCACCATACGCCCTACCGTCAGGATCCGGCACGAACTGCTCTGAAAGTCAGACGACGGAATGACTGCAGTCTGCGCAGATTGTACAACTTCAGGTCCTTTTTATACTGACTAGGGAACTTTTTGCCCGGAACTTTTTGATCCTTCCGCATCTGCTGTGACAGACCCGCTACATCATCATCACACGTCCCTTGTATATGCAAGACCGGCAGCGCGCAGACAACAGATTATTGGCAGACAACAGATTATTGGCAGACGGCACCTGCAGGAAACCAGCATTCTCAGATTTGTCAGGCGTTGTTGACTGGCAGACTTGCCTGCACAGTCGGATTCTTTGACATGAAGCTACGGGTTACGCCGTCCCGTAGGCGCCAGACGGATCATGTTGTTGTAGGAGCTGCTGCTGCTGGTACGACGGCCGTCCGGTCCCGGCGTACCGCTCCTCCTTCACTGCCTGCGTCATCATCGACTACAGGCGGCCACGCCGGCGGCGGCCCGGGACACTCAAAGACGCTGTATCTTGTACCGTCCGTATTGACAAGCGAGGACAGCAGGCGCGCATTATCATCATCATCTCTTGCTTCTGCAAAGATATCCCAGACCGGATTCCGCAGGTATTTCAAGAGTCCGCCGGCAGGATGTATATTCTGCTTGCGGCATGTCATCGAAAATGTCAGCAGCGCAGAAGCCGTCTTTCTTCCACCGTCAGTTACAATCTTGTGGCGTGCATTGCGTTGTGGTATGATCCCGTCGCGTATGCACCGCTCCGTATCGTTGTTGTGCAGCGGCATTCCCCGATGCGCCAGACACGTAAACATGTCATGTATGGCGTTTAGCAGGTGTGTACGCACGTGAACGTCCTCATACGGGTTGATTATTTTGTATACTTCCCTGGAAAGCTCCATGCATGTAAGCGGCGCAAGCGTCTTGATTTTATCTATCTTCCTGTAAAATTCCAGCAGCAAGTCATACCTTTTCTCATTATCGCCTTCGGGCATCTTTACTGCAAGCTTTTCTGCATATGCCAGAAGGTGCCTCCAGCACCTCTGGATTGTCACAAAGAACAGCTTGTACTGGGCCAGCCCGTCTACGACTATGGGAGTCTTGGGATCCAGCCATCCAAAGTGCGTGTGCAGTACCTCGGAGGACCGGGAATCTGCAAAGACCACAAAACACGCCCCCTCGCAGTTGAGCACCCAGACGTATCCCATGTGTCCGTCGCCGCGCTTAAAGCCGGTCTCGTCCATCTGTATCCACGGCCTGCCCGCAATGAATGACTGTATGCGTTGTATCATGTTTTGTTGAATCGCCTCTGCCACTGCGTGCCGGGCGGCAGTCACGGTATTTGGGGCCATCTTGAATCCAAACATATACTGAAAGTACTCTGCAATGTCCTCGTCTGTGTTTCCCTTCTCAAAGAACATCATGATTAGAGAGAGTGAGACGGGCCCAAGTGACGTGCCGCTTAGAAACGGGGTGGCTGCGATATGCACGGTATTGCACTGTGGACACACCGCGTTTTGGATGATGGCATTGGCAGTGAGCATGCGCATGGAGTCGTCCAGGTCGTTTACAAGCTTGTGGATCGGCTTGAGCATCCGTAACTGGATGTTGCACTTTGGGCATATTTTGGAGCCAAGATCGTACCTTAATGTCATTGATGGCCGGTTGCCGTGCGATGTACCATGGTGTCCGCACGGAGGGCCGCGTTTCTTGCCCCGAGCAGCATCGCCGGGACTGCCGCCGGGATCCTCGCCCCTTTTCTCCCTGAACTTTCTTCTGGCATCATTGTATAATGACGGCGTGGACGTGGGCATGTTGGGACTCTCATACAGGGCAAGCCTTGCCTGAAGCTCGGAGTTCTCCTTCTTGACATCAGCATTCTCCTTCTTGACAATAGAGAGTTCTTTTTCCAGCCCGGAGATCTTCTCATCCTGCTCCATGATCATGACAAGTGCCTTTCCAGGATCCGTACAGTGTGCAAGCACGGCTTTGGAGTCCATATGTTACATCAGACAGGCAAGATCAAAAAAGATTTCCATCGAAATTCTTTGACCAAGATGCCGATATTATGTCACTCCCGTAAATTCCAAACCTGCAATATCTGATCACAAATGTCTGATGTTCAGCCATGTTCGCAGGGGCATCTGATCATAAGATGCTGCCCAAAAATGTTTGACTGTCAGTATAAAAAGGACCTGAAGTTGTACCGCAGATTTCAGGCTGGCAGATAAGGGGAAATACGGAGCATGAGTGTTTTTAATGAAGGACATCGTTGATGATTGATGGTGCGTGACAAAGTGGCTGACGGATAAACTACACTGCGTGTCTTGAAGGCGGGCTGTCTGAGAACAATACCCGGGGTTGACGGCATGCGAGAACACTGCAAGTTTGGTCATGTTTTCAGACGAAAAATTCTGTCACTCTGGATACATCGCGTGTCTACCAAGTGAAAAATGTTGGGTTGAGATTAAAGGCGATGACAAGTGGATTGCATTAATTCAGAATTCTAAAAACCATGTTTTTTGAACTGGTAATCCATTAACGTTACATTGTTTTCAGCAGGATGATATTTGAAGTGAGGTTGTCGCCTAATTCCACTTGTTTGACTCAATCTGTACGTTTTTATGAATTTCCGTCCTTTTGCATACCTGATCCACATTGCGTTTCAGCGGTTTTCGGGAATTCTAGCGAATTAGGCGACAACCTCCCATGAGAGATGATCCGAAATTAGAAACCGTACAAATTTTTCAAGTAATTTCACAGATACCTGCGTTTTGAACTGATTTATGCAAATTCGTCCACAAATAATCAGAGTCTGCTAATTTCGAGTCAACTCTATGGGGGAGGTGGAGGCCTCATCAGACAAATACCCACATTTCACATAACTTGGATTGTAGGCCAGAGATCGAAGGCTTTCACACCAAGACGTCAGACAGGGAGACCCACACCACTACAATCCGCTACCGCGGCCTGACTCCATTGATTCATAGAGGGCAATCATCTCGCTCATTTTCTCTTCGGACAGCGCAACTCCGTTGCACAACTCGTACAACATCTCCAAGTTTCGCCTTGACTCCTTCTCCCCGTGCTTCCATGCAAACATCTCACAGAACAACTCTTCGTCACACATGTCAGCCAAACCCTTGTCGCTGTTCAAAAACACTCCAAGCTTCATTCTACTGCCGGGATCAGACTCGTGCACGTCAATCACAATTTCATCCTTACCAGACGTCACATTTTTAGCCCCCGTTACAGTCTGATGCATGCGCTTTCCATCACCCATAAAGACATACCGAGACAGCCTGTCACCGTACTTGAAGCTTATACTCAACGTACATGCATGGATTGCGTCTGCTTGTAAACGTTTATCATTCCAAACATTCCTGAAAATTACTCACAAAACGCCTCCAAATCAGATACAATTCAGGCCAGGATGCTCAAGACATACATGTCTCCATCTACACCGCCACGGTTAGAACCACATCTGGGAAGACTGGACGGGTTCTGTGTAATCTTCGAGACCTGAAATATGGATCTTTTTCAGATTCGATTTTTACGACTAGACTGAATTTTTACTTAGTGAGGCGTTCTAGATTATGGTTTTCCACTTGTTTGTACCGTCCACGCTTATCAAGGCCGACTCTGCCGGGGTCTGGCCGTGCAGTGCACCGTGTTTTTTCGTGTAATTGTAATAGGCCTTCATGCCGTCAAGGATTGCAGTGTCGGTCTTCTTGAGGCCCCGGAACACCTTCTCGCGGTCTCTAATCTCACCATTCAGCCTCTCCATCTTGTTGTTATTGTCCCGGTCTCTTTTTCCTGTCAGGTGAATGTGTTTTACGTGGTTAGTGTCCTTTCCGAACACCTTCAATGAGGGCTTGGCATAGGCTGACAGGCGCAAGAGTTTACCCCTCAGGCGACGCTACTGGCCAAAGTCTTCATGATCACGCCTGTCACGCCGTATCCCTGGGAGTTGATTCGAAATTAGCAAACTCTGATTATTTGTCAACGAATTTGCGTAGAACGGCTCAAAACACCAACAAAATACAGATTATCTGTGAAATTACTTGAAGAACTCGTACGGTTTCTAATCTCGGATCATTTCTCAGGGCCAAATATAATAATACTGGAAAACACTGCAAGATTGCAATGACAACAAACCCCCAACTAGAAGAGACAAGACCTCTGATAGAACAATTCAGAGAAACAAGAAAAAGAACACTGGAACTTGTAAAAACATTAGAAACAGACGATTTTGTCGTTCAGACCGCATATTTTACGAGTCCTCCAAAGTGGCACGTCGGCCATGTAAGCTGGATTTACGAAGTCATCATGAGTAAACTAGATGAAGATTACGAGTTTTATTCAAAAGAGTTTTCTGAATACCTGAATTCATACTATCATCAGTTTGGAATGCCGCACGATAAAGGATTACGTGGAGTTGTTTCGAGACCATCAACAGATCAAATCTTTCAATATTTCAACACGGTCAATCAAAGGGTGGAAAAATTCATCGAGACAAATTACCTGAGCAAGGAGCAACTCAGATTAGTTGTCATGGGACTCCATCACGAATGCCAGCATCAGGAGCTTTTGGCATATGATTTGCAACATCTTCTTGCAGATCAATACAGACCTGTAAAGAAAAACGAGATTCCAAAAAAAGGGGCTGTGGAAAAACAGACAGTCTCAATCAAGGGGGGGCTATACAACATGGGATACGGCGGAGAAGATTACTGCTATGATGTTGAATTGCCAGAGCACAAGGTGTATCTGAATGATTACAGGATAGACGCATATCCGATTACAAACGAACAGTATCTGGAGTTTGTCGAGGCCGGGGGATATGAGACATACAAGTATTGGCTGTCAGACGGATGGGAGAAGGCCAAAGCCAATAACTGGAAGGCGCCAATGTATTGGCAGAAGACAGATGACGCATGGCACATTAGGGACTTTTTAGGAACTAGAAAAATCAATCCAAACGAACCGGTGTGCCACGTTAGTTTCTATGAGGCAGACGCTTATTGCAAATGGGCAGGCAAAAGACTTCCAACTGAAGCAGAATGGGAAAAAGCCGCCTGCTGGAATGAAGAAAAACAAGCCAAAACAACCTTCCCTTGGGGCAATGACAGACCAACGCCGGAAAAATGCAATCTTTTGGAGTCATATCACTGGGGATGTACAGAAATCGGCACATATCCAAACAGCACAAGTCCGTCAGGCTGTCAGCAAATGATAGGCGATGTCTGGGAATGGACATCATCTGAATTCACAGGATATCCCGGATTCAAATCAGGATTTGACGAATACAATGACAAGTGGTTTACAAACCAAAAAGTTCTCAGGGGAGGGTCATTTGGAACCCCTCAAATGTCAATCAGGGGAAGCTACAGAAACTTCTTCAGATTGGACGAAAGGTGGCTATTCTCAGGATTTAGATGTGCTGAAAGCAACTAATTTTTAGAAACCAAGGTTACCGAAAAATGCTTTTTTTCATCCAGCCAAGTGTGTCTTAACTCAAAGCCTACGTCATCTAGCAAGTCATGAATTTGGGACAATCCATACTTGTGAGAATATTCGGTGTGAATCAACTCGCCCTGCTTTAATTTCAAAACAAGATTGGATTTTGAAATCACAACAGACTGCTCGGCCAACGATCTCAAATACATTTCAATCCTTTGATCATTTTCGTTGTACAATGAATGATGGGCAAAGTTATCCAAGTCAAAATCCGCATCAAGCTCGTCATTTATTCTGGATAATACGTTGAGGTTAAACTGTGCAGTGATTCCTTGTGAGTCATCGTATGCAGATTCCAAAATATGGGAATCTTTGACCAGATCCAAACCGATTAAAAACAAGTCCCCGGATTTCATTGTAGAGTACACTGTTTCTAAAAACCTGTAGCCGTCAATCGGGGAAAAATTACCAAAACTAGAACCCAGGAAGACAATCAAATTTTTCTTGTCATCATAAGTTTTGAGAAATTCCAACCCGCCTTCATATGTGTCAATTATGCCCGTAATTGTAAGATTTTTGTAGTCATTTAGCAGCTGCTCTGAACTTTCTGCCAGAATTTCAGATATGTCTATTGGAAAATACTCGATGTTGCTTCGGAGTTTGGAAAAAACATCAAGCAACAGCCTTGTTTTAACAGCAGAGCCACTGCCCAATTCTACCAAACGATACTCATCCTCCAAAAATTCAGGCAATTGAGGCTGCAGTTTTCGCAGAATTGATTCTTCTGTTCTGGCAGGATAGTATTCTGGAAGGGAGCAAATTTGCTCAAACAGCTCAGAGCCCTTCTTGTCATAGAAGAATTTTGGATGGATGAACTTTGAATTGCGACTAAGGCTAGAATATACCTCTTCGGCAAAGGATTTTTCAATTTTAGTTGCGTGAGGTTTGAAATATTGGAGCCTGCCATCGACTACAAATTTTTTATAGTTTTGATTTTTCTGAACAGAGTCACTCAAAACATTAGGATCAAATCTGGTTTACATAAATGCTTTGTCCTGCCCACCCGTATTCAGAAGCAGCCCCGAAAAGCGACTTTGGTCTTAAAACAGCTCAATGCCGGCTGTCTGCTGATACGCATGTCGCCGTTTCCACCGCGAGTCGCGCATGCCTGAAAAGACTGACCAGCCAGCCAATCACACGCACCAATGAACCCTTTTCTTGATATAGTTCTTCTTGCACAAGTAAGCTGTGGATGAGGTTCTAAGGATTGAGCATCTGAAAAAATACTTTGTTAAAAAAGCGATGTTTGGAACAAAATCTACCGTTAAAGCGGCAGATGACGTCTCGTTCACGCTAAACAAGGGCGAGATATTCGTTCTTGCAGGCCAATCAGGTTCGGGAAAGTCAACAATTGCAAAACTAGTCCTGAAATCAATTCCGTCTGATTCGGGAAAAATATTCTTTGAAGGAAAAGAAATCAATGAAAACAAGCAGAATTTGGAGCATATTCGAATGAACTGCCAAATGATTCATCAGGATCCGTACGATTCCATCAATCCAAGAATGAGGATTGGGGACATTGTATCTGAGCCATTAGAAATTCACAATGTCGGAGATAAGGAAACAAGAAAGAAAAGGGTGATCAAAGTCCTGCAAGAAGTAAAACTAGAGCCGGCTGATCAAATCATAAGGAAATACCCACACATGCTGTCTGGCGGACAAAGACAAAGGGTGGTACTAGCTAGAGCGCTTGCGTTAAAACCCAAAATAATCCTTGCAGACGAACCAGTATCGATGCTGGATGTCTCCATCAGAGCTGAAATGCTGGAACTGATGCGTGAATTACAGCAAAAACATGAAATATCATTCATCTACATCACGCATGATCTGGCGACTGCAAGATATTTTGGACAAAGAATTGCAATCCTGTATTTGGGAAAAATTGTTGAGATGGGGCCAACTGACGATGTGCTGTTGTCCCCAAAACACCCCTATACACAGGCGTTAATTGATGCGATCTCAGAGCCAAGTCCTGAAAATCTCCGCAAAGAAAAGAAGATTCGGATATTAGATGAGCCCTCGGAGATCAAGGATTTGGCAGGATGCAGATTCAAAGCAAGGTGCCCTTATGCAGTTGACAGGTGCAATACGGAACCGGAACTAGAAGAAATTGAAAACGCGCATCATGTTGCATGTTATGTAAAACTAGATTGCTAGACTTTGTGCGCAATCGGCACATATCAAAAAAAAATCAGGCAATCTTCTGCGTCATTTTTGGCAAATGCACCCAAGGCATACTAGCTTGTTTTGACTGAAGGCATTCGTTTGTCTTTGTACGTTACGACATTTGAGACGCCATTTTTTGGAAATACGCCATAAATCAGCTTGGCTTTTTGGACTACAGAGTCCTTTAATGAAACCATGATGAATTGGCTTTCTTTTGACCTCTCTTCTAGGATGTTGGAAAGCCTTTCGGCGTTTGGAGCATCAAGATGTGCGTCAACTTCATCAAACAAGTAAAATGGGGAGGGTTTTAGTTTTTGGAGTGCAAGTACAAAGACAATCGAAGCCAGTGTCTTTTCGCCGCCGCTAATTGAGGTGGACTCTCTTTTTGGTTTGTTGGGGAACTGTATCAAATAAGAGACTCCTGAATTAAAGATGTCGTCCTCGTTTTGCAACTCCAGCCATGCATTGCCGCCGGTCATCTTGCTGAAGATCAGCCCAATCTCCTTGTCTACCTTGTCAAAGGCATCCAAGAATGTCTGACGCTTGTCTTTTTCAATATCCTCGATGAATCTGACAATGGAGTTTCTTTCCTCTTCAAGCGAGTTTTTCCTTGTAGACATTGAGCGATATCCGTACGACACTTCAAGATATGTTTCCGGAGCTTTTGCGTTAAGCGCGTTAAGAGATCCCAGTTCTGCAGTCATGCCTTGAACAATCCCATCAACATCAAATGTCTCCATATCTCTGTCAAATCCAAATGCAGACAAAATTTGCTGCAATCTGGACTCCTTTTCAACCAGATCCTTCAAATCACGATCAAGGGAGTCAGACTGCCTTTCCAGAGCGCTAATCTGCTTTGTAATGTTGCGGTCTTGATCAGTTAACTCCCTTAATTTGTCGTCAAACTCCTTTAGTTGGCCAATAGAAGAACCAGACGTTTCAATGAGTTCCTGCTCTTTTTCTCTTAATTGCACCAATATTTGATTCTTGGACTCTTTTTGTTTTTCCAGTTCTTGAACTTTTGCTTGCAACTCTTGTTTTTCTGAATTCAGGGATTTTTCTTCATCATAAAGTCGGTTGGATTGGGATTGCTCTCGATTGTCCTGAGTTTGCAGCGTTGTTAGTTGTGCGGATTTGTCTCGGAATTCATTCATGATTGTCGTATAGAGTTTCTCAACATCTGCTTTCTTTGAATTGATTTTTGAAAGTTCGTTTGCGATTCTTGCCTGTTCCCCGCCTGCATAATTTTCATTCATGATTGTGATTCTTTCATTAAGCGAGTCGACATGAGACTCATTTGTCAAGACTTCAGAGTCAATAGAGTCATTTCGAGTGTTCATCTCATAGATTCTCTGTTTTAATTGCTCCTTCGTGCTTTGGGCTGAGATGATCCTTGATTTGAAATTTGAATGGCTTTCACTGGTGGAGACAAGAGATTTTTCAGATACGGACAGCCGATCAGAATAAGATTGGATGGAATCCTCCAGTTTTTTAAGAGCGTTCTTTTTCTTTTGAAGGTATTTCCTGACAATGCCGATTGATTGGAGCAACCCGTCAATATCGCTACTCATTGAGATTAGTTTTGTGAGTTTGGAAATCTTTGAATTAATGTCAATTACAACGGTTCCTCCCTTTGCTTCAAAATACTCGCCATCCATGGTTACTGCCTTGCGTCCGTTTTGAGAAACAGCGTATGCGGACTCCCGAGTTTCAACAAGTATGACGTTTCCAAAGAGAAACGTTTTGAGTGCAGAGTGGGCGTCATTGCACTTTACATAGTCTGAGAGCACGCCTAAAACCCCTGGCTCCTTGGGCACGTCCAGTTTGAATTTGGGAATGGCATCAAGAGGTATGATTTTTAATTTTGGCAATTTCTTGCCACGTGCAACCTCTGCAATTCCCAACAATGTTGCAAAGTCTTTTACAACAATGGCCTTTATCCAATCAGAACCGACAGCTAAAACAGATCGTTCGTATTTCTTGTCCCAGGAAATCATTTCATAAACCAAACCTTCAATCCCAAGTTTCTCAGCATCCTCTTTTAATTTTGCAGCAGTATAGTCTTCATGCATAAAACCCTTGACTGTCTTGATTTTTGATTCGTATTGGGTTGCAGCCTTGCTTGATTTTTCTAGGATTAGGGACAATTCATCCATGTCGTTGACAATCTTGGATTTTCGTGTTTGTAATTTTTTGATTCTTGATTTTAGTTCTACAATTGCCGCATCGTGATTTTTCATCTTTGACTCTAATTGGCCTATATAGCCGGTCAGCTTTGTGACATCATTTTCAATGTCTGAGAATTTTTGAGAGTTTGTCTTGATTTTGTTCTCCGATTCATTTTTTTCATGCTGAATTTTTGACAGTTTTAGTTTTGCGGAGTTTAGCTGATCAGTAAGAGATTGAATCTTGTTATCAATCTCGGATTTCTTTGCCGCAGCTTTGGATTGTTCTGCAAGAATCTTGTTTCTCTGCGAATCAACCACTTCCAGGTCATCGTTGATTTTGTCTTTCTTTGCGTTTGTCTCTTCGATTGACTCTTTTACCTTCAAAATTTGCGTGTCAATGTCACTTCTTGCGTTGTTAATGCCGTCAAGTTCCAGCCTGATTTCAGGAATTCTGCTTTCTATTTGTTCCATTCTTTTCTTTGATGCAGAGATTGCACTGTTGTCAGTTTCGTATTGCCCCATTGCAGAGCTGATTTCTGAATCAAGTGCGGCTTTGGCCTGGGTGTAATCATCTGCCCTTGCCATTAATTTTGATTTTTCATTTTCTAATGTCTTAATTTCGGCTCTCAAAGCCTTGTGTTCGTTGTCCAATTTTGTGACTTTGGTGACCGTTTCATGCAATGCTGACTCTTTGGAGGATTTCTGAGCAGAAATTGTCTTCATTTTATTGGCCGCAGATATCGCCTTGTATCTGTTTAATTCACGCTCAAGCATATCGTGGCGGAGTTTTTGGTTGCGTTCTTCTTCTAGTTCATCAATTCTTTTCTTGATTTCGCCCATTTTTGCCAGGGCAATCTCCAATCTTCTATCTGCCTCATCTAGTTGTTTTACGGACTCTGTCTTTTTTTCATCAAAATAAGACAGGCCAATCAAATCTTCTATTGTCTTTCGATTTTCTTCAGATGTAAACTCGGATATTCTTATTACCGTTCCCTGCTGGACGGCATTAAGCTGGCCCAGCCCTGCATTTGCCATATCGAGAAGATCCAGTATGTGGCTTCGGCTTGTTTTCTTTTTGTTTAGGTAGTATGTGTTGTCGCCCTGTTCATCCAACTCTCTTGTGATCTCCACAATGTCAGAGTCAACTGGAATCTTTCTGTCAGAATTGTCAAAGTGAACGCTACAGCGAGCCATTTTTGGTCCTCTTCTGGTCCCTTTGATATCATGAACCAATTTATGTAATTTGGAGACCCTCAATACTTTGGGTTTGTTCTCTCCCATTGCAAATATGATGGCATCCAGGATGTTGCTTTTACCAGATCCGTTTGGGCCAGAAATGGAGACTAGCCCGGGCTCAAAATTCACAGTGGTATTTCTGAAGCCAAATGATTTGAATCCAAAGATCTCGACTTTTTTTACATGAACCAATAAGATGGTTGTCCCATTAGACACTGTAATTGATTGCTAACAAGTTTAATTGACACAATTGCATAATTTTTCTTGTTTTGCTACGATTTTTTTCGTAAAGGCATGGGCTCGAAAGTTTTTGATCGCATTTTTTGCCTGCCTGTATTATAAAGCAAGTATTACAGTTGTAGCTGCCACAGCCAGGGCAGCCGCTGCAGCAGAGATGCCAAAGATTGGACTTGTTTAGGCACATGAGGCTGCCTGCCCTTACCACCATTTCCACTCTGGTCGTAAAAACAGTGTCATTTTGTTCCGGTTTGACGGGCGGACTCATCATGTCTGGTCTGATTGAGATCTTTTATGACTGGAGAGGAATGGCCGTAAAAATAGCCTGCATGGCCGTAGCAGTTCGGACTCCGAAAGTTCAGGCATGAATCTTGCCGCCAAAAACGGTTCATTCAAACAAAATTTGTGACTAAAATCGCAAATCCCTCACAGCCTGGGTGTTACACATAGTTTCAGAATAAATGACTTTGATTTAAAAAACATGGAGTCATAAAAATGATCGATCTTCAGACAAGAATGGTTTTGGATGATTAATTGCCTGCGACAAATTTCTCACATGCTGCCTTGGCTGCAACATCTGACGTTTGTTCAATTGGGTGTTTCATAAGATACGCGCTTGCAGATTTGATTGGACCGCCGACACCCCTGTCCAAAGCTATCTTTGCTAATCGAACCGCATCAATTACAATTCCGGCAGAATTTGCCTTGTCATCAACGTCCAACCTCACTTCCATGTTGTATGGGATGTTTGCCCATTGCCTGCCCTCTATTCTCATAAACATCAGCTTGGTATTTCCTAGGAATGGAATAAAATCAGAAGGCCCGACATAGATTTGATCATCATCTAACCTTTCATCTAATTGACTTTGAACACTTTCGGTTTTAGAAATTTTCTTGGATACCAGCCTTTCCTGTTCTTTCATGTTAAGAAAGTCGGTATTTCCACCTACGTTGATTTGGTATGTCTTTTCAATCTTGGTTCCTCTGTCATTGCATAATTTTGCAAGGGTTCTATGAACAATTGTGGCGCCAACCTGTCCTTTAATGTCGTCGCCAATACATGGAATGTTTTTTTCTTCAAATTTTCTGGCCCATTCTGGTTCTGATGCGATAAAGGAGGGAATGCAGTTTACAAAAGCAGTGTTCGTGTCAAGGCAAACTTGGGCCCAAAACTGAGTTGCCTTGTCAGAGCCTACTGGAAGATACGAAACAATGATTTCTGCACCGGTTTCTTTGATGATTTTTTTTGCTTCTTTGGCAATCTGCTCATCTGTTTTGTCACTTTTGATAGGTTTTACCCTGTTTTCAACCCATAATCCAACGCCATCCAAGATAGGACTCTCATATACCATGCCATCTGTTTTTGGCATTTGGTCTTTAGGCATCCAGTCAACCATGTTTGGGTATTCATAAATGGCCTCATTGATTGGCTTTCCGACTTTGTTTTCTCCTACATCAAACCCGCAAACAAAGTCAATATCATGAATTCCATAACCTGCAAGCTTGTCATGAATGATTCCTATAACCTGTTGTGAGGGGTTCTTGCGATAATATTCAATTCCTTGGATTAGGCCAGAAAAGCAATTTCCAATTCCCACTAATCCCACCTTGATTCTGCCAGACATTCGAAATTCGGTGTTGTTGGGCGGGTTTAAAGTTTTCCTAGTTTGTTGAATGGTGTGTTATGTGGAAATAATGTCCGCTATTCATTGATGTCCCTCTCAATCCATTTTGGGTCAGATTTCCTAATCGCGTCTGTGGACGTCTTGTCCGAGAACGCCATGATGGGCGTCTGGCGGTGGACTATCCAGCTCAAGGTGCAGCATGCGTTCGTTATGATACTTTACGTATCAGTAGACGCTATATGAAATCTTATCCGTATCCTGTGATATACAATTACCGTTGGGCCTGAGAGTCGATTGGGACTTACCATGTACAAGGGTGTCTTATAGACTGACTCGCAACAGCAGGCGGAAAGCAATGTACCGCGCAGAAGACGGTGAATGGGAGATTCCGCCCGAATCAGGCATTTTGATCAAAAAGAAGGAGGTGATAACATGATCAACGTAGGAATAGACGTACACAAAAAGAGATGCGTTGCAGCAATAAAGGACGACTCGGGCAAGCTGCTTGAGCAGTCCACGTTTGAGAACAGCGTTTTGGCAACAACGAATTTTGCAACAAACCTCAAAAAGGCATACCCGGGACAGCTGCCAATCAGGGCAGTATGCGAGTCCACTGCCAACTACTGGATTATCGTATATGACACGTTTGAGGACTGCGGGATAGACACCGTGCTGGTACATCCGACAAAGGTCAAGGTGATAGCGCACGCCAAGATAAAGGACGACCGCGTGGATGCAAATATACTTGCCGACCTGCTTAGTTTGTTGCATAACCCTGCCTAAAATTTGAAATCTGACTGAAAATCACCGGAATGATCAACTAATTCTGACCGAAAAGGTAATGGATCATTATGATGCCTCGTATGGTATACATTGACACACACGGACAATACAAAGTACGTAGAGAGAGGGGCAGGCCTGGTCGTCAAGTACGACCCCGGCTGGGAGAAGGATCTCAAGGCTGCCAACCGCCACAAGGAAGGCGCCCCGTTCCTGTATGCAGAAGGCATGATAATGGCCGCAGCCGCCCTCAGGACCGCATTCATGCTAAAGTACAGGCAGCTGTCAGGCATGCTCGGGGAGATGCTAAAGGGCGCGGACTCGCCGTGTTACACCACGATATTCAGAAGGATACAGAAGCTTGACGTAGATATTGCAGAGAACATAATTACGGTGCGCGACAAGTCCTGTAACCTGGTCATGATAGCCGATGCCACGGGCCTCAAGCAACACAACCGGGGCGAGTGGATACGCAAGAAATGGAAGGTAAGGCGCGGATTCGTCAAGATGCACCTGATGGTTGATGCAGACACCAAGCAGGTGCTTGCAGTATCTGTCACAAGTGGTGCAATCGGCGATAACACGGAACTGCCGGCACTGCTTGAGGAGGCGACCAAGAACATCAAGGAAGAGGAGGAGCAGCAGCAGGAACGCACCCATGCCGGATCCTCTAGGCCGTACTGCACCAGCTGTTTCACGCGGCCCTCAAAGTCGCCCTGCAGTATGTCTTCGAGCATGCCGCAGAGCACCTGGCGCAGCGTGCGGGTGTACTTTTCGCGCGTCATCTCCGCCTTGATCCCTTGGTTGAACAGGTCAAGCGGGGCCGCCTGGCCCACCCTCTCAAATTCCTCCATCGTAAGCTTCATCTCTGTTTCCATGTTCCTAGAACGCATAAAAGGTACAATATTTTGATGGATCCCACAGGAACCAGAATAATTTGATAAGGGAGTTTATCCCCTTAACTAATCAGGCACGGTTTTACATGCGACTGTGATTTTCATTCCTAGATAGCAAGGTGACTTCCTTGGTAGCAAAATTCATAACTGAATTACCAGAGCCAAATCAACTACGATCATGGGCGGTAGATATTCTATATTTTTTCAATAAAAACAATCCGACGGTAAAAGGTATGAAGATAACAGCAAGTGCATAGCTTATAGATACGATGTTTCCAAGTGTGTCTGTTTGTTCTGTCATAATTACAAATGATGGGGGGGACGTACAATATTAATGAGATTGTGCCCATAATTCCATGTGCTATCAATGCATAACAGATTATTTTTAATTTTTTAGAGGACATAGAAAAAAAGGGGTTAGTTAAGATATAAGACTTTATGCGTAATCGGTGCAGATCTAGAATTATTACGAACAAATTCATCTCATTTAGGTCGATTACGCATAAAGTCTATAGTGTGAAACAAAAGTTCGTGAAAATAAACCCACCGGACCGAAACGTATTTTGATCGCCATGTATGACAAGACACATGGCGGAAATATGCGTGGCAGACCTGAAGGAGGCATACAAGAATGAAAAGGATCCGCAGGTAAAGGTCAGAATAGCCGCAGTAAACATGGTATTCATACACGGTGACGGCTATGCAAATACGGCAGAACGCCTCATGCAGTCAGTCGGCTGGGTATACAAATGGATGACGCGCTTTGAGGAGGGCGGCATGAAGGCTCTCCGGGATCAACCGCGTACCGGCAGACCGCCCAAGGTGAGTCCCGAGCGCATCACCAAGATCATAAAGTCAGCTGAGGACGGCATAATTACGCCAAAGAAGCTGCGCTCTGACATACATGAGAAGACCGGCATGTGGTATTACATCGTCTCCGTCAGAAGGGAGATGAACAAGAGGAACATGTCGCCCAAGACGCCGGAGCTTGTACACAGGAACAAGGCAGATGCCTATACCGTGCGAAGGTGGCAGTACAGTGCAAAAAGGCAGATTTCACGCCTGAAAAAGGAGGGTTTTGTCACCGTAATCCAGGACGAGTCGATCTTTGTCAATGATCCAGTGGTCGGACGCAAGTACTGGTCTGCAGTAGGGGTACCGATCAGGGTTCCGTACAAGGGGAGCCACCGCAGGACGGTGGCCTACGGCGCGATTGCCACGGACGGACGCCGATTCTTCCGGACATATGACAAATTTGACGGCCCGACATTCCTCAAATATCTAAAAAAGCTGCACAGACACTTTGGGAAGGTTCTGGTAATGATGGACGGCGCCTCTGCGCACACCACACGGGACGTAAGGCAGTTCCTGGCAGACAATAAAGAGACCATAAGGGTCAGGTACCTGCCTACGGCATCCCCGGAGCTCAGCGGCATGGAGGAGTACTGGCACCAGGCAAAGCGGGCCATCCTCGTCTCCGAGTACTATGAAACGTTAGAGGAGATGAGGCATGCGCTGTCCGAATACATGAGGACTGCCAGCTTCGACCATGACGTCATGGAGTATCTCATGAATACGCCAAGATTTTCATAAACTTTTGTTTCACACTATAATGCAGCTGGGACGCGTGGTTGATCTGCCCTTGCCATCGTTCTGGTTCTTTTCAAACTTGGAATTGCCCTTGAGTACATGACAAATATTGCAGATTTTTTGCGGATATGGTTTGCTGCCTTTCTTTGGCTTGTCGGTTTTTGTCACATCGATGACCTCTATCACATCCAGACTGGCGGTAGCTAACACTTTTCTTCCTATGAAAAACACCTTTGCCGACGCACCGTGAATCTCCTTGACTATGCCGACAGAGTTAGGTTCCACGTCGCCTATGCGCGTCACAGACACTACAAAGTCACATATTTTCACAGAATGACTTTTTTGGCGTCGTATATAGCCGACGTGTCGGGTTGAGCGATAAACCTAAAATGAAAAGTGTTGCGGTAAAACCTCCAACACCTGATTGGTCAGTAAGGCCATGCCGTGCCGATGCCTACCGTACAAATGCTCCGTTTTTAAGTCTTACAAGATTGGAGATTTCCGGCACCCGGCGTGTCCCAGGGAGAATAAACACCCATTAATGTCCCAGTTCCTTATTTTGATATGAAATATAAAAAAAATTGTTTTTTGTAGGGGCAGTATCTATGATAATTGGAATTATATTTTCTCTTCAACCGTACAATCCGGGCAGATTTCAAACAGTTCATGAATTTACCATTCAATGTCATTTACGTTCAGATCATTTTCTTGAGGTGTTTGGAGGGTCATTAGCAGAATTAGACTGGTGTCTCCACAATACGGGATTTTGTATAGTCCAAAAAGTAGTTCACCCCTTCTCCGAGTGTGTAAAGTCGGTCAGGAGCAGATGTGCAAGCCTGACCCACACTGGAAGTACAGGTGTGTGGGTCTGGCGACGAAAGCTCCGTAAATACGTGAGTCTTGAGCACCCAAACGGCATGAAGCTAGAGAAAAACCAGGTACAATGGATAGTGCAGGAAAAGAAAAAGGGCGAGCTTACCTGCGCCCAGATAGCCGGAACCATGGACGTGACGGTACGGTGGGTCCAGAAGCTGTGGGCCAGGCACAAAGGCTGCCCTGCGGCAAGCGAAATATCGCATCCTGCGCCAATGGGAAGGCCCCAGAACGGTCTGCCCGGACGCAGGGAGCACTCTGCAGTCATGTCTGCCAGACATGCAGAGCACATGGGGGCTGCAGGACTGCAGCAGCGCATAGCGAATCAGACCGGAATCCATATCCCGCACGGCATCATACACAAGATACTGAGGGACGAGGAGATGGCAGAGGCGCAGCCCAGCAAGGGTACAAGGTACAGGTGGGTCCGCTACGAGCGCGATCACTCAAACTCGCTGTGGCATACAGACTGGAAGCAGATCCACGGCGGAATGCACGACGGCAGATGGTTCCTGTGCTACGAGGACGATGCCTCCAGGTTTGTGACCGGATATGGCATCTTTGATAATGCCACGACCAAAAACGCCCTGGCAGTGCTTGAGACGGCAATAGAAAAGCACGGCAAGCCGGCCTCGATCATGACAGACCACGGCAGCCAGTTCTATGCCAACGAGAAAGAGACGGCAAAAAAGAGGGGCGAAGGCGAGTTTGAAAAGAAACTGACAGAACTGGGAATACGGCAGATCCTGGCAGGCGTGGGACGACCCCAGACCAACGGAAAGGTCGAGCGCCTCCACGGGGAGATCCAGCGCAAGCTGCACGAGTTCGAGGAGATCATGATGAGAAAAAGCGACCCGATAGACCTGTTCATGCAGTGGTACAATCATGACAGGCCCCACAGGTCGCTGGACTGGGACAACCAGGAGACGCCCGCACAGGCATTTCTCAGAAAGATGCCCAAGGAGGGGGAAACCGTTATTGACGGGCAGACAGGAGAGGAGTATGATGTCAAATAAGGGGGGGCGAACTACTTTCTGGATCCCACACCACAATACGGGATTATCATTAACACTATATGCGATAATTGGAATAGGCGCATTCTTAATTTGCAAATCAGCGATCAGGCAATAGACCCTATGCGTAATTGAAGGAGATGTAACCGGATAACCTCTGCCTAGAGTTGGGGTCACGCCCCTTGCCGGTCAGGCATGAAAATCACGATTACAGGTAGATTCGTGCCTAGTTGCTGCCTAGGCAGGGGTTATCCTGTTACAGGGGTTGTCGCTAATTCATTAGAATTCCTGAAAACCATACGATGTCATCCGGATCTAGGCGTGCAAGGGGGACACAAGTTCAGAAAAACATGTAGATTGATCCAGATGGGTGAATTAGGCGACAACCACAGGAGCATGACGTGTCTGGCAGGAATTTTCCTCCTGATGCCACGAACTGCTTTTTCTGTATGCTCATGCATGTACATATGACTTGCCTGATCTAAATCTTTGGATCAAAAATAGTTGTCAAAATTGTCCGTTTTTTATGTATTGACTACAGCACGTCGTATTTTCGAGAGGGGGTGAACTCTTACGAACCGAATCAAGGCAGGATTTTATACTTGGTTTCAGCGAGTATCATCATGATGGATTCAGGACGGCCTGTAAAAGATATTGAAATTGACGACAATACAACAATCGAAAAAATTTTTGATGAACTGTCACAGTCAGGAGGATTTGAATCGGTAAATTTATCGGACGGATTGGAGATCTTGACAAAAATGATTTCAGACAAACAGTGTTTGAAATTCGTCTCGTTTGTCGGGGCAGTGGTTTCAACGGGCCTGAGGGGAATAATCAAAAACATGATCAAAAACAAATGGTTTGATGTGGCAGTCACTACTTGTGGGGCACTGGACCACGATATTGCAAGACACTTTTCACAGTACAGAGAAGGCTCATTTACAATGGATGATAACAAACTAGCTGATCAAAACATTCACAGATTGGGAAACATACTGGTTCCAATGGACAGTTACGGTCCACTAATTGAAGAAAAGATGCAGGCATTTTTGGAAGAAGAGTACCAGAACGGAGTCAAAGAGATGACCGGCACTGAAATTTGCAGGATGATTGGCAGGCATCTTGGGAAGGATTCATTTCTTTATTGGGCGTACAAAAACGATGTCAGCGTAGTCGTTCCAGGAATCATGGACGGAGCAGTGGGAAGCCAAATTTGGCTATTTACACAAAAACACAGTGATTTCAAACTAAACATGGCAGGAGATGCAGACTTGCTTTCCGGATATATCTTCAAAGCTGAAAAATCCGGTGCTTTTATGATTGGGGGCGGAATTTCAAAACACCATACTTTATGGTGGAATCAATACAGGGATGGATTGGATTACGCATTCTACATAACTACTGCCCAAGAGTTTGATGGAAGCCTTAGCGGGGCACTTGTCAGAGAGGCAATCTCCTGGGGAAAGGTAACTCAAAAAGCAAGACAATCTACACTGCATGCAGAAGCTACAACAATCCTGCCATTCATTTACTCGGCACTGCTATCCAAATTAAGACAATAGGGTCTGGAAATCCCTTTTTTTCAGAACTTTTCGAGCTGCAATCATCCGTTTCTCTTTTTTTGGTGGATGGGGTGGGAAGAGAGTGTGTTGGTCGATGTTTTTGATGTACGATGCAACTTTCGAAGCGTACTAGACCTTATGCATAAACGAAATTAGTGGCGATGCCCACCGCACCCATGCTAAAAAGCGGGTGCGGCAGGGGCCGGCGCACCCGTGATTGTGCCTCACAACATTGAAAATATTTGATCAAAGCCGTAACTATTTTCAGTCGGTTGATTTAGATCCGGGATCCATCCCCACACAAGGGTGATGTCAGAGTACAAGGACGAGCTGATACGACGGCTAAGGAAGAGAATCGAGCAGGACGAGAAGGAGAAGGCGCTGTACAAAAAGAGGATCAGAGAGTATGAGAAGAGGAGCATGCAGGATGATGTGAAGAAGATACAGGACAAAAAGAAGATCAAGAGATACGAGAAGAGGATCAAAAAGGACAGGAAGGAGAAGGCGCTGTACAGGAAGGAGGGGATGCAATACAGGAAGGAGATCAGAGAGTACGATAAGAAGAGCAGGCAGGATGACAAAAGACACGAGCAGGATCAGATCAAGATAGGGCAGCTGGAGCAGCAGCTGGACTTTGAGCGCAGGATGTGGTCTGCAACCTGGGAGGACGGCAGGCGCTCCACAGACAACGCCGCGTTCATGCACAGGCTCGAGGTGCTCGATGACATAATAGACGGCGGATCCCTGCAGCCCACCACGTCGATGAACCGCCGCCAGTTTGACTATATATCCGACCGGTTTACAAAGCTTGCCAAAAAGCACACAGAAGGCCCCCTGTTCTCAGAAGACGAGGACAACTTTCCCGGAAACCGGTGCAAGCTGTCCTACCGCCACGCCCTGCTGATGTCGCTGATGCGCAAGTACGGAAACCCGACACAGGAGCAGCTTGCGGCATTCTTTGGCATAGACCAGAGCACCGTATGCAGGTACCTCAGGTATTGCGATATGATATTTCTCAAGATGTTGCCCACGCCGAATGCCGTGTCCCGGAGGATACGAAACACCCGTACGATCGAGGAGCTCAAGGGG
The DNA here is from genome assembly GCA_965214775.1 of Candidatus Nitrosopumilus sp. Lineage (GTDB taxonomy): Archaea > Thermoproteota > Nitrososphaeria > Nitrososphaerales > Nitrosopumilaceae > Nitrosopumilus. Next base: position 2,176,962 of record OZ243974.1, read on the forward strand.
TTGGTCCCCGACCTGGCCGTGATTGTAGACGGCACACACATCGACATACAGCGCCCCACAGACAAGGAGCCAAGAAAGGAGGCATACTCGGGCAAGAAGAAGAGCTTTACGCGCAACGTCCAGGTGCTGGCCAGCAAGAGTGGGCTGACGTTGTATGCAAGCGAGTCGTCACCGGGAAGCGCGCACGACCTCACCATGATAAGGGACAACCCACCGGATCTGGGAATCCTGACTGCCAGGATGCGCAGCAACAGAAAGCACCCCGAAAAAGAGAAGGTAAAGCTGCTCTCTGACCTGGGATACGTGGGAATCAAGGAACTGTACCCCGGGGCCATATCCATGCAGCCCCACAAGAAGCCAAGAGGGGGCAAGCTTACAAGAAAACAGAAGGCGCACAACAGGAGGATAAGCAGCAAGAGGGTGACAGTAGAGCACGCCATAGGGGGCATCAAACGGTACAAGCGGATGCGTGATCCGTACGATGGGGCGGCCGAGGAGTTTGACCGGGAGTTCCAGGTGACAGCCGGGCTTGCCAACTTTAGGCTGCTGTGGGACAAGCCGAACAAGAAGCTCATGCATGGGTTCTGATATCGCGGTACGGAGCGCATTGCGGCGCCACACGATGCCGCACGACATTGCAGTTTTTACCAGCTAGACGGGCCTGCAGCTGCACGGTACGCGGACTCTGCCACCTTCATACGCGTCATCTGATGCTATTTACTTTGCATGCACGGTAGACTTTCAATCGGAATGTCTCGATCCGGTCGATTACGCATAAGGTCTACTGTTTGTATTCCGTATGTCTTCTTAGTGTGTGAATTGGGAATTCCTGTCTGTGTGTTCAAGATATCGTTTTTAGCAACGGTCACAAGTAATTGAGGGCTTTGACCGGCGATCTGTAAATGTACTTGTACATGCAAAGGTGGGCAAACGACACCGTCCTGTAGTACTCGGATATGGCATGCCGTAGCTCGCTGATTTTCCTGTACACTATCCCCCTGAAAACGACAGGCTTGCCTAGGTTCCAGCATTCTTCCACGATATTGAGGTACGGCGATCCCTTCGGGATCATTATCAGCCTGATGTCGGGATGACCTGCCAGATATTCTGCGACGTCAATAGATCTGTGCACACTCCACCTGTCGCAAAAGACGGCAACCTTGCCAAACTTGGCGCGCAACGCCTCCAGACATTGTATGAACTGCACTGACCTAAACGATCCCGTAAACGTCCTGAACAGCCTTCTGCCGTCTTCTGCGATGCTTCCAAACACGGCCACCTTTGTGTGGTCCCCCGAATACGATGCCACGCTTCTGGTGCCGACCGGACCCCACACGTATCTGTCATATGCGCCCTGCACGAAGAACGCCTCATCAGATGACACCAGCGTAAAACCCTCTCTTTTCAGGCACGGAATACGCACGTTTTCAAGATACCACTGCCACGAGTATACCGAGCTTGGGGTGGCATGGTTGACATGTATGTTTTGCACCTTGCGGCGCGACAGGCCATGCTGGCGCATCATTCTCCGGACATGTTCTATGCTGTATTCTGTCCCGGTGGCATCCCTTATGTCATCGCGTACCGTCATGACATCGGTACTTTTGCATGCAGTAGACAGATCCATTATGGCTGCAATACTTTTCCTGTCCACCTTTGGCCTGCATCCGGAACGGGGAAGATCCCGGAGACCGTCTATGCCGCCCTCCGAAAACCTCGCCAGCCAGTTACGCACGGAATTCTCACTGCACCGGATCTTTCTTGCAGTCTCGGGTACGCCCATGTCGTCTTCTAGCACAAACATCAGCGCCATGATCTTCTTGTAGACTTTGGCATCCTTTTCTTTGCGCATGGCCTCTGACAGGATGTCTGTTTCTTTTGCCATACATACTGCGCCAGTTACGTGATCATTATACTTTTCGAATGACCTTGTTTTGGCTCAAAGACTTATGCTCGTTGCTATACTGACAAGGGAAAGATAAGGGCGCAATTCCTCGTTTGGTCTGCTGGTGAATTCCAGTATCCAAAAAACAATTCATTTCCAGGATCAAGGCATTGCATTCACAACAGTTTGATTACCGATTGGGATGAAGTTCAGGGGGATGAATTTTTTGTTATTGGAGGCTATGAAAGCGGTATGGACACCGCAATTAATTTGTCTGAACGGAGTAAACGAGTAACAATAATCGACAAGGAAAACCTGCTTGAGAGCAAAGACATAGATCCTAGCAGAACCATATCCCCATACACAAAAGACAGACTAAGAAGAGCCAACTCTAGGAACACGATTGGATTTCATCCTGGAAGAGTTACCAAAGTTGAAAAGAACCAAAATGAATTTGTAATTCATCTTCAAAAGAAGAAGAAGATTCGATCAAAGACAAAACCAATCCTAGCTACAGGATTTGCAGGGAGTCTCTCATTGATCAAAAACCTGTTTTACTGGAAGGAGGGAAAAGCACAACTAAACACGTATGACGAATCTACAAAAACTCCGGGATTGTACGTAACGGGGCCGTTGCTGCAACAACACAACATGATTTTCTGTTTTATTTACAAATTTCAGCAGAGATTTGCCGTAGTCGCAAATCATATCGGGATAAAATTAAGCAAGGACACATCAATAATCGAAGGATACAAAAAAGAAGGGATGTATCTTGATGATTTGAATGGCATCGAGGATAAACGTGCATGCTAAAAAGATCAAAATCCGAAATGAACGGGTAAAAACTATTAATCCCATAACTAAGAAGTTAAGGTGTTGTTTCCAAGGATTAGAATCAAAGAGCTAAAACCAATCAGCCTGGAAAACGGGTATCTGATTGACGGATTTCCATCAGTGGGGTTTAGCAGTGCAATTGCAACTGAATCCATGATTCACACATCGCAGTTTGAACAAGTGGGGATTATCGATTCAGATGTTTTTCCTCCAATCAGCGTAATAAAAGATGAAAAACCAAACTATCCGACTAGAATCTTTGCCAACGAAGAGCTGAAAATCGGAGTCTTTCTGTCCTATTTGACCCTAGATCAATCATTGCACAGAACCGCATCAAGGGCCATGTTAAAGTGGGCAAAGAAGCACAAAATCGGATTAATTGTAAGCAGCGTTGCAATAAAATCGCCTGATGGAAATGAGAAGATGATGGGAATTGGAAGTACAGATGCTGCAAGACAAAAGGTAATGGATGCAGGACTAAAAGTTTTAGAGCATGGAACCGTCCCTGGAATTCCTGGGGTGCTGTTAAATGAAGGCAGTCTAAGCGGCCAAGATGTAATTGTGATAATTTTTCATACAAATGGGAGTGGTCCGGATTTCAAATCCAGTGCACAACTCTGTATTGCAATGTCTAAATTGATTCCCGGAGCATCGTGTAATGTTTCATCATTACAACAAGAAGCAGAGAAAGCCGAGGCAGTAATCAAAGAAACTGAGGAAGAATCAAGGCATCTCAAAGATTCAATGTACAGGTAATTCCAAGCTTTATTTCACAACAAAACATCACAAAAGTGAGATAATTGATTCAACCTTTTGAATTTGCATTAATTGTGATTGGGGTTTCAGCTTCAGGAGTAATGGCACCAGGTCCGCTTTTTGCAGCAAATATTGCTTATGGATTGAGACAGGGAGCTCAAACAGGAATCAGGATGGCCACAGGTCATACAATTGTGGAATTGCCGTTAGTTATTTTGCTGGGAATTGGAGTTTTCTCAGTCGAAACACTGCCAGAATTTAGAACAGTAATTTCGATTTTGGGTGCCGTCACAATATTTGTATTTGCAGGACTGCAGATTAGGACTGTTTTCAAAAATAACGCAGTTTGCAGCGGCACTTCCCCCAGAGATCCGCTTGTTACGGGAATCGTATTTAGTGCGTTAAACCCGTTTTTCATAATTTGGTGGCTTACAATTGGTTTCAAACTCATATCAGACGCGATGCTGATCTGGGCATTTGGAGGGGTGTTGATAATGTTTGCATTACATATTTGGATGGATTTTGCTTGGCTGGGAGCAGTTTCACTTTTAGCATCTAGGGGTAGGAATATTCTTTCTAACAGAAACTACAAAATAGTGATGATTGGATTAAGTGTGATGCTAATTTATTTTGGAATTACCTTTTTGAAGGGTGTGGATTTATCCGCAATCTAAAATTTCTATCTTGGGTTCACACGTTTCATTAAAGGTATCAATTTGCTCAATTATCTCTTCACAAAATTCAGGATCCAGTGTTTTTTCATATGATTTGATTCGGGAGGTAATCTGAATATGGGATATGCCACATGAATCATCAGAATAAATAACTATGATTAATGCCGATGAAGAAACAAAGCCAATAATGATAAAGTATTTTAAATTAGCTTTTTGATATATCAATTTCCATTCTTGAAACATTACGCTGTTTTCCATCCTGAGATGTTAGAGAATCAGATGATATTCTAACATCACTAACAACATAACCGACAGAATCCATTCGTTTAACAATCATCTGGGAAACATCAACGGCCTGAGTTATTCGTTTTCCTCTGGCTTTTATTGTCACCGTTGATCTTGTAGAAAGTTGTGTTAATGTGGCAGACACGTAAGTCATGATAGGTTTAGTTCCAACAAAGATCACATCACGTTCTTCAGCAGGTTTGGGTTCATCATTTTGTTCCTGCATCACTTCAGGTTCCTGTGCAGGTTCCTGCATCACTTCAGGTTCCTGTGCAGGTTCCTGCATCACTTCAGGTTCCTGTGCAGGTTCCTGCATCACTTCAGGTTCCTGTGCAGGTTCCTGCATCACTTCAGGTTCCTGTGCAGGTTCCTGCATCACTTCAGGTTCCTGTGCAGGTTCCTGCATCACTTCAGGTTCCTGTGCAGGTTCCTGCATCACTTCAGGTTCCTGTGCAGGTTCCTGCATCACTTCAGGTTCCTGTGCAGGTTCCTGCATCACTTCAGGTTCCTGTGCAGGTTCCTGCATCACTTCAGGTTCCTGTGCAGGTTCCTGCATCACTTCAGGTTCCTGTGCAGGTTCCTGCATCACTTCAGGTTCCTGTGCAGGTTCCTGCATCACTTCAGGTTCCTGTGCAGGTTCCTGCATCACTTCAGGTTCCTGTGCAGGTTCCTGCATCACTTCAGGTTCCTGTGCAGGTTCCTGCATCACTTCAGGTTCCTGTGCAGGTTCCTGCATCACTTCAGGTTCCTGTGCAGGTTCAGATTCAGATTCTGTTTTTTTGGTTCTTGAATCAAATTCTGATAAAATATCTTCTGCATCTTTGGATTTTTTTGGATCACTCAATTTTAATTCCTTTTATAACAAATCTTCTCTCACTTTTATTTAATTATTGATGTTACGATCTTTCAAATAATCTTCAAAAATTTTTTCTAACTCCTCGTTGCTTTGGCATTTTTTGATTTCATCAACAAGAGACTTTTCTTCAATCTCGTAACAGTTAAGCAAATCTTGAGAGTCTTTGAAAACCAAAATTGCCTTGTTTTTGAAAATACAGTGATAGAGAGTCTCTTTTTCCATCAATTCTGGTCTCATATTTACCCCGTTTTCATCAGATGATACGGGAGAATCCATAAAGTTAGAGAATCTGTTGATTATTTAGATGATTCACAATATTGTAATACCATTCAAGGAAAAAGAGCAGTATTGGAAACAAGAATAGTTTTCCACATTGATTTTGATTACTTTTACGCACAATGCGAAGAGATCAGATCACCTGAACTAAAATCAAAACCTGTCTGTGTATGTGTTTTCTCAGATAGGGGGGGAGACAGCGGGGCGATTGCAACTGCCAACTATACTGCAAGAAAATTTGGAGTCAAATCAGGAATTCCCATCACGTTTGCCAAAAAAAGATTAGAAGACCAAAAGGATGCAGTTTTTCTTCCTGTGGATTTTGATTACTATGGAGCAATGTCCGAAAAAGCAATGAATGTCATGAAAGAATGTGCAGATATTTTTGAATATGTGGGAAAAGATGAAGCATATCTTGACGTTACAAGCAGAGTAGAAGGAAGTTTTGAGAAAGCAAGTCATCTTGGGCAGCAAATCAAAAATTCAATCAGAGAAAAAACTAAACTTAGCTGTTCAATTGGAATTTCACCAAACAAATTAATTTCAAAAATCGCATCGGATTTTCAAAAACCAGACGGACTGACAGTTGTCTTGCCAGATAAAACAGATGAGTTTTTAGAACAGCTACAAATCAGGACAATTCCAGGAATCGGAAAGAAAACAGAGAAAAAATTTTCTGAAATGAATCTTGAAACGATAAACGATGTAAAAAATCTAGACGTATTTACCTTGAATAAGGAATTTGGAAGAAAAAGTGGAACATACATCTACAATGCAGTAAGAGGAATAGATACTGAACCTGTTAAAGAAAGAGAGGCAAGCATTCAGTACAGCAAAATCATGACACTGAAAAAAGACTCAAAAGACTATGATTTTTTATCTGAAAGTTTAGATGATCTTTGCAACAAAGTATACGAAACTGTAAAGAAAAACCATAGAATGTTCAAATCAGTGGGAATACACTTTGTTCAGTCAGATTTATCTAGCAAATCAAAATCCAAAATGCTAAGAAATCCTACGCTGAATCTAGAAGAATTGAAAAAAACAGCTGATCTGTTGCTTAGAGAAGCACTTGAGGATCAGACAAATACAATTCGACGTTTAGGTGTTAAAGTCGCAGAATTATCAGAAATTCAAGGCCAGAGTGACATTACCAGTTATTTTTAAAAATCACTGCTCGGCTTTCTTTAATCGTCTGGATTCTATGATGGTTACTACCAGTATGAACGCAAACATCCAAGGCAAGAACATGATTTCACCTGCAATTTTATGATATTCTTCCCACGCTACAGGATCAGTCGTTACTTTTAGAGCATACCATGAAAGTGAGAAAACCCTGATTAGGTTCACAATAATTGTCCCTATGATTCCTAAAACAAAGTAAATGGCCTTTCTTTTTCTTGGAATATTCATTTTCAGCATAAATGCGCCAATTACCAAAGAGAAGATAACAATACTGTGAACCCCGGCTGATGGCCAGAATACCTGTAATGCCATTGAGCCATGATCTCCACGCAAGAACATCACATTGTCTCGAGCTACGGCAGTTCCAAGATCAAGAACGGTAATCGCCCAGACGTTTGCCTGTACAAAGTATGGAACAATGTATTGTAACGGGCCTAGCGTATCATATGGGAAAAACGCATCAAGCGAAAGTATGATTGCAGTTCCTGACAAGAAAATTGGGCCGGCAGGGGAAATTCTTATCCATCGTCTTCCAAAGAAAATACTTAGTGCAGCAACAATGAAGATTGTCATTACTACAAAGTCCCACATCCATGTCCATGAATAGATGAGTTGAACATCAAACTGTTCGGCAGATTCTATAATGTAGTCTCTCAATCCGTATTCTAAAGAGATCAGATAACCAATGGTTGCAACAACTAATGGAACAACTGCAAGTAAGCGTTTTTTAGAAATTACGATTTTCAAGCCGATTAATTCCGCCACTACGAACACAAGAGCAAAAAGATAGCCTCCACGTCCTTCATTCCAACTCCAAGTAACGGAATCAGGAAAAACAATCATGGAAAACAAGATAGGGCTAGAAATTATTGCAATGCCTGCAAATAGATTCTTGTTCTGCACGCTGTAACCTAAAAAACGGTAAATAAATACCTCTATGATTAGTGTCAAAAATTCATCTTGACTTGTGACAAACAAGAAGCGATGCTAATCTTCTGCATCCTCAATTTCGTCGTAGTCTGGATCTCTTCTGCTTGGTCTTATTGGAACATAGATGAATGTCACAAATAAAGTCACACAAACTACAAAATACATTTCATGGTCGCAAAAGTTTGTCCTTTTTGTGTATTATTAGTAGCTATGGATACTACGTTATCTCAGCGCCTGTCTGCATCCCTGAGAAAGTCTGCCATATGCGTGTCTGCCATCAGCGCCGCGTTCTGGGGACCGATCTTACCATTCTTGTACAGATGTGTTGCGAGTCTTCTACGGGCGGACATCAGATCCTCGTATGCAGAGGATTGCTTATCGAACCCGGCCATGTATGGATAATAACGTAACACTATGTCCATGATATATGCCTCGGGCATCATGTCTACCGTCCCGACAAGGTCGTTGATCCTCCAGACCTCCCATTTCTCGCAATCCTTCTTTACGATCTTGTGTGCCTTTTTCCCGTCCTCGGTAAGCTCGAACACGCCGGATCTTGCCCTTACTAGGCCCATGCGCGCAAGCTTCCTCCCCTCGGCCTTCATCTCCCCATCCTCTGCCTTGAAGGAGCGTATCCAGCCGGGTATCTTGGAGGCATAAGGCTCATTGTCTGCATCTGAGGACAAGCCGAGCATGACATCGGCACTGCGACCCTCCATCAGATACCTGAGACCCAACATCATGTCGAACTCCTTCTCGCCTATGATCATCAGGGCGGTCCTCTCAGCCTCACTCATATCTATAGTCAGATCCATGTCCTCATCCTCCCCTGCCGTCATAACATTCCGTTGGCTGCAATACTACATTAATGATTTTGTGATGCCAGATGATCCCGTGATGTCACCCACTCCCCTCAGATGTCACTGCCTGCTGCTGCTCAAACAAAGAAATCCTCATACCGATCCTTGGAGCATCTAGGTACATACGTTTTGTGATCAAGTCACCACCATCTCCTCCACCGTCGTCTCCTCCTCCTCATGCAGGTCATTCACTCATTCTCCTCGACATCTGCCAGGAACGCCTTTATGCCCTCCCTTGATGCGTTTTGATATACTTTCTCCATGGCACCGATAAAATCCTCCCCGCCCCTCCAGAGGGGAAACCTTCCAAGCTGTTTGGGAAGGACTGCGTGCACCTTTGGCACGAACGCGTCACCCGGATCGCATGCCTCAAGATTCCTACCCCAAAAGACGTCCGGGTTTGCAGGAAGTGGCTCGGCAGCTGGCCCGTCGCGTGCGGTTTTCTTCTTCTGCCTGATCTTCTGTCCTGTCTTGGGCTTTGCCTTGATCTCTGTCCCTACCTTTGCCTGTAAATACCGGATGCCTGCCATTTTGAGCATCTCTTCCCTCCCAGATCCGCGCAGCCTGAATATCAGGAACGGATCGCGCTCGAACTCCTCGGCGAGTAGAAAGTATACGGCCATCGTGTGCTTGCACGGATTGGACCAGTCCGGACACGTGCAGTCCGTATCCATCTCGGATTCTGCCGGAAAGAGGCTCAGACCTGCCTTTTTGAACGCCTTTTCAATGTCTTCGGGCATCCTGCCGGCAAGGAGCCCGGCGGTGATATCTGGTCTTCCGCGCATGATCTTTGCAAGTCTACTCCACCCGGATCTGTCTATGGTGTTGATCCGTATCTCCACCTCGTAGGGCCGACGTCTTGATCCTTGCACCGACGCGCTTGCCGCGCCGCCGCGTATGTCAAGGGATCTGACCTGGCCGTTGCGCGCATACGATCTGGCGCGCGACACCCTGCCTTCGCCAGCATCCGAGGTGTCCAGCGTCTTCATCCAGCGCTCCGTCCACCAGCTCTGCGACGTCCTGCGTCGACCCGACTGTGATTTTATGCCGCCCTTGACCCTGATGGGAGGAGTATAGTCGTAAAAATATGTCATATGCGTACTGCCTCCCTGCTCAGCGACAGCACCTTGCGAATGTCTGCATCGGACAGCTTTGTAAGCCAGCCCTCGCCTGTACCGACGACCTCGTCTGATATCTCTTGCTTTTGGCGTATTATCTCGTCTATCTTCTCCTCCAGCGTGCCGGAGCATATCATCTTGCGCACCTGTACGTTGCGCTTTTGTCCTATGCGGAATGCCCTGTCTGTTGCCTGGTTCTCGACGGCTGGATTCCACCACCTGTCAAAGTGGAACACGTGGCTTGCCGCCGTCAGATTGAGTCCAGTACCTCCTGCCTTGAGCGACACCACGAACACCGGGGCACCGCCCTCCTGAAACCGATCCACCATGGTGCTCCGCTGCCTTCTGGGTACGCTGCCATGCAAGAACAGCACCTCGCGGCCCGAGGTCTCGCGTATGTGTCGCTGCAGGATCTTGCCCATCTCGACGAACTGGGTGAACACGAGTGCCTGCTCGCCGGACTCTATTATCTCTCCTAACATCTCTGTAAGTCTTGCAAGCTTGCCGGACCTGTCCGGTATGGGTGAGCCGTCCTTGAGCAGGTGCGCCGGATGGTTGCAGACCTGCTTTAGCTTTGCCAGCGTGGCCAGTATCAGACCCTTGCGCTCTATGCCTTCGGCAGACTTTAGCTTGTCCTCCAGATCCTCCAGCACTGCGGCATACAGGGATGCCTGCTCGCGCGTCAGCGAACAGTATACGTTGGACTCCATCTTTTCTGGAAGATCCGATATTACCGACCTGTCTGTCTTGAGCCTGCGCAACATGAGGGGGGATACTATCTTCTTGAGCGCACTGGCTGCCTCCTCGTCCCTCCTGATTTGTATGGGTATGAAGAATCCGCGCTTGAACTCGGCCTGGGTACCAAGCAGGCCGGGGTTGAGGAATTCCATTATGGACCAGAGGTCGCCGACGCTGTTCTCGACGGGGGTACCTGTCAGCGCAAAACGAAACCCCGCCTTCAAAGTCTTGACTGCACGCGCCTGCCGTGTATCGGGATTCTTTATGTTCTGTGCCTCGTCCAGCACGACGCCTCCCCATCTGACCCTCCTGACTGACTCGATGTCGCGCTGTATCAGCCCGTAGCTGGAGACTATCAGGTCATGTTTTTTGACCTCCCTTGCAAGCGCAGCGCCCTTCTTGCGGCGCGCGCCGTGGTGGATCATGACAGACAGCTCCGGGGCGAATCGGGAGGACTCCTTCTTCCAGTTGTCCATGACTGACGTAGGGCATACTAGGAGGACAGGCGGCTTCCTGCAGTTGGATCTGTACTGCAGAACCAGCGCGAGTACCTGGATGGTCTTTCCTAGACCCATGTCGTCTGCCAGGCACCCTCCAATGCCGATCTCGTGTAGGAACGACAACCACGAGTAGCCGCGGATCTGATACGGACGCAGCTCTCCTTTGAACCCTGCAGGCTGCGGCAGTTCCTCCATTGATGTGTCCCCTCTGAGCCTGTCGAGTATCTTGGAGATCCGTACATCCCCGCTGTACACCTGTAATTCCATGCCCTCTGGCACCGAACCTGCACCGATCCCCATCATGAGCGCGTCGCGTACCGTTGCCGTCTTGTTGTTCGTAACAAACTCTATGGCCCGCCGGATGTCGTCGGATCCTGTGTCTATCCACTGGCCGCGGACGCTGACTAGGGGAACCTTTGTTCTGGCAAGGCTGCGCAGCTCCTTGAATGTGATCTCCTGGTTTCCGACGGCTAGCTTCCAGTCGAACCTGACGACGGATGCCGTGTCCAGCATGCCTTTGGCCTGCATCTTCGGCTTGGCATCTGCGCGCGCCGAGAGCCTTGCCTTGGGACGACCGCCGACCCACCACGAGGGCAGCATGACACCGTATCCGAGCTGCTCCAGGATGGGTGCCTCCTCGCGCAGGAATCTGTATGCTCCGGCTGTGTCTGACAGGTATCCGCCTGTCATCCCTTCCGTCTGACCCCCGGAGGATCCGGTGACAATCTCGGTGACCTGGCCCATGGATTTCAGCAGGAATTCCCTTGCCTTGTCGGCATTCCTGTACAGTCCGGTAATGCCTGACTTTTTCTTCCATACCCTGTCTGCCGGGACGATGAGGCTAGGATCTGTGCGGGACTGTATCATATATCTGACAAACCACTGCTTGGAACCCCTTGCACCATCTTCTGGCTCCTCGAGTCGGAGACAGAACTTTAGCGACGGATCGGCCAGCGCCGTCATCGCCTGGCGCCATTCTGCAATGCCCGTGATGAGGGCCTCGGCGTCTTCCTCGGATGTCTTGATCGTGCCGTCCTTGTTTCTCAGACCGTGGAGCCACTCGTCGTGTATGCTGTCAAACCTCATTGATCCCATGCGTCCTGCTGGTGCGGCAGTCGACGCAGACACCATGTCGTCAACCATGGTCTCGACGACTGCACCTAGGATCTCCAGCGGCGCGTCCTTGGGTCTGGCTCCTACGTCGCGGTCAAGCGCGCGGGCCGCACCTGGCATGAGTCCTGCCAGGGCGGTGAGTCGTTCATGATCCCTTCCTGCAAACACCGGCCTCCACACGGATTTGTAGTGATCATGGTGCTGTGTAAGATCCGGCAGGAATCGCTGGCGCGCCACAATCGATCCCGCAAAGCGCAGGATGTCTGCCCAGTATGCCAGATCTGCGCCGACGATCATGCCTGCCACGGTGCCCCTGTTCTGTGCCACCTCGGAGAGTATCCTCCTGATATCCCTCCCGGAGATCTGCACTGTCTCGACTATCCATCGCACAAGGCTGATTCTTCCCGTCCCGGGCTGTCCTGCGGCACCGTAGGAAGGAACCGGCATGCCGCCCCTGCTTGGAAGCCATGCACCGGCACCGGAGTGGCGTGTTACGCTTTTTGTATCGTGCAATCCGAGCGCATCCATGATCTCCTTTGCTGTTGCCGCGCTAGGGTGCGTGTCACTGCCAGTCCTCCCAGGCTTGTGTGCTGTGCCGTTGACAGATGACTCTGCCCACAGCTCCAGCGAGCCGCCAATTGCGGCCGCATGAAGAACCATCATATCGAATCGTGTCACGGCCAGACTCATAAATATAATGCTGATCGCCTGAGCTGGTTCGAAACTAGCGAATTTTGATCAAACGTGTTGGACACTGCGCGGCGCCACGCGATACCGCCTGTCTATCTTCCTGTTTGGCATGCATGATCTGCTTTCAAAGACAATATTTTGATCCAGACAATTACACATAAGGTCTAGCAATGATCACAGTAACAATAACAACATACAAAATATGAAAAATTATACGCGTTCAGATAACCTGCATTCAACTTTTAATGATTTTGCAGTAGTAAAAAAAGTAACCACCAAAATTGCAATTGCCACAATTCTGATTGGCAGTTCATAGTTTGTCAAAAATGCAGTGGCAGTTGCACCAACAGAGCCAAATGTCGAAATCACTGCAAACCCTACAGGCCCACAACTACACGCACCGGCAGCTGCGCCAATTATCGAACCAAAAATCCCTCCACCAATCTTTTGTTTGGATGATTTTAAAACATTGATTCTGAAAATGTTCATTGGCACGACTAGGGCAGATAATGCAGAAAGAATGACAATTAAAACGAATCCCAGCTCGGTTCCTTTTGGCAAATGACCCACAACATACGGTTCCAGGAATATGTATTCAGAAAGCAGCAGCAGGCCAATTAGCATTGGAACAAATATGATTGCAGACAGCCCAACGTACTTGTAATTTGAAAACACTAGTTTGACTGGTTGTGCCATCTAAATCATGGAATCGATGACTTTTTGAAAAGTTGAATATGGATGGGCGCCTTTGATAAACTGCTGAGTATCGGGGCCGACAACAAAGAAACCGGGAGTACTGTTGATTCCATTTTCTTTTGCCTGCCGCATGTTGTATTGAATGCGTTCAGAGTACTTGCCAGAGTCAAGACAGCTGTTAAACAATCCCATATTCAATCCAAGTGCAAATGCAAATGCCCTTAGACGTTCAGTGTTTGCCCATCCGCCATCAATTTTTGACTCCTGAGATTCGTATAGCATGTTATGGTATTCCCAATACATGCCTTGATCCTCTGCACAATAAGATGCCTGGGCAGCCTTGACGGAGTCACGGCCTAGAAATGCCATATCCACAAAAATCAGGTTTACTTTGCCCGTATCAATGTAATCGCGCTCAATGAGGGGTTTTGTTTCATGAAACCATTTTTCACAGAAATGACATTGATAATCGCCGAATTCCACAATGGTGACGGGTGATTCAGGATCTCCCAGAATGGGCGAACCCATGGCCGTAGATATTGATCCATGATTTCTCTCCATGTCCAAGTTTACGGTTTCGGCAGAAAATGATGAAAAAGACGATGCTGCAATTCCGGCAATAACTGCTATTGCGACAACCACGACGATCACTCCTTTTTTGTTCACTAATCAATTAGGTGAAAGTTGGTTAAAAAAACCTTATTCCAAATCATTTGAGAATTTGCGTCTAAATAGGTTGGCAAGTTTTGAGATGGCAGTATCAATTGGGCAGACTTCGCATGATGCATTTGAGGAATGCCTGTCAAGATGCTCTTCGAATTCTTCTCTAGAATCAAAAACAAGATCACATTTTTCACAATAAACCTTGGTTACGTTCTTTTTGATGGATCTTTTCACATCTTAATTCTAAACTTGGCGCTTATAAAGATCCTGTTGAGAATAGTTTGTTGCATAACTTCCTTTTTCGTCAAAAAACTCCTGATTTCGATCACAAATAGATCCAAACCAACTGTGGTTTTTATCTGGATTTGTCATTTGGGGCAAATTCGAGCAAAAAAAAAAATCGAGTTATGCAACAAACTAGCTGGGAATCTCCATATGGGAAAAATTTTGGACAGGACACCGGATTTTTTTTGTACTTGTATTTCGCATTTATCGCGGTTTAGTACAAAATATCGTGTAAAACCAAACGATTATTTTGCATTTTTGTCGGTGCAAGTCAAGTTCCTCGACTCATCTTTTACACCTGCAGGGATGTCCGATGACCTCCTTCCAGTTTGCAATCCTGCAGCGGCGGCCCCCGGAGAGCTGATTCAAAATTGGCAGAACTTGATCACACATAAACGAATTTGCATGCATTAAATCAATTAAAATGCCCACAGATGACACGCCATCTGTAAAATTGCTTGACAAATGTACAGAAAGATCACGGACATTTGCAGTTTCTAACCTTGGATCATCTGCTGCGCAGAATCGTACATTGCTGAGAATAAATTTCTGGGGGGAGGATCATCGACCGTCTGTAGGAATGCCTGATCATGAAACATACCATCCAAGAACTTTTCCTTGCAAGTATGATTCGCGATGTATTGGAAGACAGATCAGAACAAAGGATTTGAGAGCGGAATTCAAAGCAAGATGTTACAAGAATCTAATCTCACAATACCAAAAGCGGTTTCCTCGGCAGTTTTTCAGTAACATCCAAGTTTCCAAAAATTAAAAGAAAGCCAATGTTTGGAATCTCAAAGACCTAAAAATAATGAATTTTCATGTGGGCATCCAGTTCAATTTGGTATTGTGTGACAAACCCGCAGTGAGCACAGGAAAACATGCCCTGTGGCGGCGACCGAGCGTCTCGCTCGATGGTTTTCCCAGAGATTGACTGGATGGCAATCACTTTATTTCTTGAAATCACGGCAAAATTGTGCCCCTCACCGATAGAATCCAGGAATTCTTTGATTGAAGAGATCACTACAGAAGTATCAATTGCTTCATCATCGTCCTCATCATCTAATGTTGACAAAGTAAACTGGTGATTTTTCAAAGTAGGAATTGCCGCTACTTGATCAGAAACATACACAAGTAATTCACTCTGAATTGCCTGTACATCCTTACAATCAACTGTAAGCATGGTTTCTCCAAGTCACTTGGATATTTTAGTTTAACAGGGTTTAAAAATAATCGCTGAGCATCAATTGATGAATTTATCATATGAGGGATTCTGAAACGTTTGGCATCGAAAAAGGCCGGGGAGAAGAGGTGGTTGCCTGGTTGAACGAGCAAGCAAAATCACAGAAGATCAAGCTTGAGGCAAGACTGTACGGATATTCGGTATCTACAAAAAATTTCGGGGATTTTGAAATGTTTTCATGGATGGGAGACGTCCAAGTTGCAAGAAAACTAGTCATTAAAGCCAGCAAGCGATTCAAGATTAGAATTATAGAGGGAGGATACAAGTCAAAAGACAAGATATTCAAAATGAAAAAAACTGATTTTGCAAAAGTCAAGAAAGGCAGCAAAACTATTGGGTTAATAGAATTTGCAGCCTCAAGACTTGGGACAGGCCAATGGGAGATACAAAATGAAGAGCGGCACTAGGGGGGGATTCGATTGCAAGTCGGGATAATCGGACTGGGCATGCTGGGAAACGCAGTGGCATCACATCTTTTGGATTCGGGAATAAAAGTCAACGTGTTTAACCGGACAAGCGACAAAGCCGCCAAAGTCCGGAAAAAAGGAGCAAACGTGTTTGAATCGCCTAAAAAAGTCGCTCAAAAATCAGATCTGGTCATCATGGTAGTAAAGGATGCCAAGGCCGTCAAAGAAGTATCGTTTGGCAAGGAGGGAATCATCAAAGGAAAACACAGTAATCTGATTGTGGCAGATATGAGCACGATTAATCCGACTGAATCCAAAAAAATCACTCAAAAATTTCTGGAAGAATCGATACAAAAATTGGACATTCCTGTCATGGGCGGGCCAAACGTGGCCATAACGGGAGACCTGGTCATGATGGGTTCCGGAGACAGAGATTCCTTTGAGGAATGCACCCCGATTTTTCAAAGGATTGCAAACAAGATATTCTATATAGGAGGTAGCGGTGCGGCACATTCTGTAAAACTTGCAATGAATTTACAAATTACAATGCTGGCATTATCGCTTTCAGAGGGTATCCTGTTGGTAAAATCCTCAAACGTAGATCCGAAAATTTTCCTGGAAATTCTGAACTCCACCTATTTCAAAACAGGAATGAGTGAAAAAAAGGCATTCAAAATGATTGACGGAAAATACGATGCCACGTTTACCCTGGCCAATCTAAAAAAGGACATCAGCACAATGACTGGAACTGCAAAAGAACTAGGAATCAGACTTCCGATGATTGAAAAAGCCGAAGAAGTGTATGCGGATGCGATTCGTAAGGGACTGGCAGACATGGATTATACGGGAATTATCGAATATATCAGAAAGATTAACAAATAACTGCAAGAAGATCTCAAGTCAACTCATGCAGATTTTTTCTTCTTTACTGCCATATAACTAAATCCAGTTATCAGCATGATGACTCCTGTAATTCCTGCCCATACCGCAAAAGAATGAACCGAGGCCTCGTCCATACTTGGGATGGGATTGTAAAACATCTAAAGTTTTGTATCTAAAAAACACATTGTAAAAACTCTGAAACATCTAAATACATTTGATGCTGACACATTTTGTGCCTGAATGGACGTGCCCCGAATGCGGAAAGCGCTTGTTTCATGAAAACGAGACCACGTTGGAAGTACAAAAGACAATCCATTCCAAATTCTGCAGAAAGAAAGAGGGGGAAACCCACAGCTACATGCACAGGGATCCACAGCATATGCAGACATTTGATCCGGAAAGAGAAAACGACTCTACAGGAGCTCCAATTTTAAAGCAATAACACGTACCACGTATCCTCAAAATTATATCCTAGTTGCGCAGATTGGAATCAGTTGCCTGAAGAATACCGTTATGATCTGGTCGTTGTCGGAGGGGGTCCTGCAGGCTCCTCAGCTGCATTTTCAGCCGCCAAGGCAGGAATCAAAACCGCGTTAATTGAAAAAGAGGGCTCTATTGCAGAAACTGTCAGGACTAGCGGCGTAACCTGGATTCAAAACATAAACGAGTTTGGAATTCCCGAGGATTGCTACAATCCGATCAAAAATTTTTCCTTCTGTTCCCCAAATAACAAGGTGTCAATAAGTGATACGGTTCCGAGGGCTGCAGTTTTAGATGTCAGAAAAACATACAGATGGCTTGCAAAACAGGCTGAAGAACAAGGCACAGTTATCTTTGTAAAGACTGCCATCACAGATGCAATCAAAAATCCAGACGGGGATATCACAGGAGTGTCCGGGATTAATCAGAATGGAAAAGTAACTTTTCATGCCAGAGTTGTGATCGATGCAAGCGGTTTTCCCTCGACAGTTTCTAAAGCAATGGGATATGTGACTCCATGGAAAAGATTTGGGGCAGGAGCAGAATACGAGGCCAGAGTGGAAAAGGCTGACAAAGACAGATGGTGGCTCATGGTAGGACAGCAGTATTCGCCTGCAGGATACGCATGGATCTTTCCATTGGGCAACAACATCGTAAGAATAGGAGTCGGTGTTGGCAAACCTGATTCGGATGTGGATCCGGCTCAGAGACTAGACGAGATTATGGAAAAAAGGATCGGCCCCATCAGGGATCTCGGAGAAATCACGCCAATCGAATTTCATTACGGCCTGATTCCAAATGACGGATTGTCTAGAAAAACTGTTTTTAACAACTTGATTCTGGTAGGAGATGCTGCCGGACAGGCAAATCCGCTGGTTTTGGAAGGAATCAGATATGCGATAAAGTTCGGAAGAATAGCAGGACAAACAGCTGCAGAGGCAATAAAATCCGGAAGAACATCAGAAAACGAGCTTCGTCCATACGAAGACAGTTGGAAAAAAGAAATTAAATCAAAAATTAACTCTGCTGGCAAAGTACAAGACAGATGGATTAAATTGACTGATGAGCAATGGGACAAAGAACTGGACATTATCGGCGAGCTCAAATCAGAAGAGTTCTTGGACTTTATCAAGGCGGATTTTGGATTATCCAGCATGCTTAAACTTGCGACCCGCCATCCAAGACTGGCAGCAAGACAGCTCTTTGGCCTAGTAGTGGCAACAAAAGGGGAAAAATAATCATCTGACATTAAAAAAGTCAGTAACAACTATGTCCAGGTATTGCAGCTGGGCAACATAAACCCCTGGCTCAAACGGGGTTGAAACAACCTTGGTAAACAATCCTGAGGAGTCGTCCTTTAACGCAATTTCTTCAATGCGATCGCCGTGCTGATCATAGATGTCTACAAAGAGGTCTTCCCTAAATGCAAGCTCTTTTTGAACTGCGCCTGAAAGGATTAGTTTGTCATCCTCATAGTGGGCCTCAATCACCGCTGAACGTGAGCGAACAGGGAGATAACGTTCAATGATCACCTTTAACTCTTCCAGGCTGTCATTTGCATTTTCGGCATCGCGGTTTGCCAAGCCGGACTTGATCTCATTGATGACTGAAGCAAATCTGGGATTGGAGTCAAAGCTTTCACCGCCGAATCTTTCAACAAAGAACTCTAGCTCGTTGAACTCTCTTGCCAAATGTGCCATGTCTAGATCAGATCTGTCATACGTGCTGGTGAATTTCTCTTCAACATGGACAATCTGAGTCGCCTTGGAATTCTTGTACTGCAGCAAGACAACATATAATCCGGGATCAGTCGGTGCCTCCCACTGGGTATAGAAATTTCCCTGCCTGGTATCGGTAAATTCTAGGCTGCTGTGAGTGGTCCCGTCCATGTTGAACACCGTAACGTAGAGGTTCTCACGCCTGTCAAATACGGATTTTTCAGTCGCCCCCTGGATTACCCAAAGTTCCTTCTCAAGATCATATGAAATGTCATAAATGATGCTAGGGCTGCTTAATGCCAGATACTCGCTAAGATAATCGCCAATCTCAGTAATCTTTGTTTCAGCGTCAATAAAGTTGGCAATCTCGATTAATTCATCTGCATCCTCCATCAATTGGTGATACCCATCTGCATGTGCGGCAAACTCGTTGTTGTAAAATGTGTTGACCATGCCTGAAAACGTTTCAAGTTTTTTGCGCAGTTCGATCCTCTTTAATTCGTCACTGGTATAGCCGACATCCGATCCATAGGGATCATTTGCATATGCATCTGAGACTAGCTGCCATTCCTCAAACAGTTCTCTGACCAAGACATCGGCCTGATCCAAGTCATCCTGAATCACCAAATCCCTTACACGGTCAATTCTTTTGTTAATGGTTTCGGTAAATTCAACATAGTTTGGCAGGAATCTGTTTTTTGTCATGCTGAGTTCCACCAAATTTTCTATGGACTTTGCACGTTGCAGGATATCGCTTGCCCTGACTTGGAATGCGTCTTTGTTGTAAGAGTCTAGATCGCTTTTGATGGCCGGAGCCGTTTCACTTGCCCATGTTAGCAGAACCTCGATTCTGTCTATTCTGGTACTTGACGGGTTTCCAGATTCCATCTCCTTGGCAGTTTCAATGATTTGTAGCGCGTTATTTATCGCAAAGAGGTTTTGATAATCAGCCTGAAGTTCAGCTTTTTGCTTCATTGACTGGTATTGGAATTCCAATACTACCAACGGACTCCTTTTTTCCCTTAATTCGTTCATGGACTGATCAAACTCAGAGACGATGCCTAGAATTTCCTCTACGGATCTTGCCTCATTGACCCGCTCAAGAAGGTCTTGCCAGTCAGAAGTCCTCTTTGAATCAACTCCGGACGATTGGGAGATTTCTATGCTCTTGCTGATTCTAGAGGAGATGTCGATTACCTGAGCCATTTGGCGGATTTGGTTTTCTGCATCCAGAATATCACTGACAGACGAGGCCAGCACCAGATCACTTTCCAAATCACGCCAGTCAGGCTGGAGCAGATTGGCAAGCTCGTCATTTTCTTCAGAGTCTGACGAGATGAAGCGCTCAACGTCGTCTATCTCTCGCAGCAACAGGGCAGCCGAATGAAGGTCAGATACGCGGGGTTTTGACTCGATTAGCTCGCCAATTGACTCTCTTGCCTGAAGGTGGGGTTTCAGAGTCTCCCAATCATTTTGAACAAGACGGTAAAGGTCAGTCTGTTTTCTTGAAATTACATCAAGATATCTGGATTTTGAGAGGACGTCGACTAGTTCGGCGATTTCAGCAGAATGGACCGGTGCTGTTCCTCGCGCAAAAATGAACGCAACCTCGTTTTTTACGGGCTTGCTCATTACGGTGTCAGACTTTGTCATAAGGCTCAGCAGGGTTTCTTCCAATTCGTCAAAGGTGGGAATTCGCTGGCTTGGAATTTTTTCAGGGTTTAGATTTCGGATGTCTGTAACGGCATCAGTAAGTAATTGGACCGCTCTTGTTTTGTCGCCTATCTCGTAATGAAAGACTGATGCAAAGATTGTCCTGTCGATGGATTTTGCCACTTCAAAAGAGATTTCATCATCATCCAGTAATTGGATTACAGAGTCCAGCGATGAAGAAACTGCAGTCCTAATCATGGGATCAACTTCAATCAGCAACTCGTCAACAAAAAATTCATCCCACAAGTCAACGTAAGACGTTTCTAACACGTCCAAGTCTGATGATGATCCAGGATCAGATACGGGTGAAGTGATTTCAAACGTGTCTGAAATTGTTTGGGCATGGCTTGAAACCAGTTCTTTGGCCAATTCAATGCGCTGTTCATGGCTTGTCTCAGAGTATGAACCAGAACTCAGGCTAAACGTTGTTGATTTTGTATGATCGCCGTAGAACAGCTTGATCTCATACTCTCCGGAAACCCCGCAAATTCTTCCTTTGAGAGGAATGGCATCCGTGACAAATGCGCCGTTTGGCAACGGCGTTAATTGCTGGATCTGACACAAATCGCCTTGGGGGTTTATGATTTGCATGATCAGAAACGAATCACTATCAAGATTTGCAACTTTGCCAAAGACAAAGAGGGGTTCTCCTTTCTCAAGTGTTCCAAAATTCTCCAAGATGGAAATCCTGTCAGGAGTTTGAGCAGAGGCATAGACAGGCACCATTAAGACTGCCATTATGCACAAAACAATGGGAATTTGCCTCACAAAGATCAATACGTCTACTTGTACTACTTAAGATTTAGGTATCTATCAGTCGCATTCTATTGTACGAAAAGTCGGTCCGCCTAGGATCAGGAGGACAATAGCGGACTATTTTAGGCTGTACCGATCACGAAAAACCATGAAAAAAATACTGACAGAAGAGTCACGGCAGTACCTAGTAAGACAGTGCAAGAAAGGCGTCGCGTCCTCCAAGATAGCAAAGGATCTGAACATCACGGCAAGGCACGTAAGGAGGCTGTGGGCCCGGTTCCAGGCAGCAGGTACGACGCGCGTGAAAATGGGCAGGCCGCATGTCCCGGTCACAGCCGCCCAGATACGTCTGGTGACCGGGACGCACGAGGGCGAACCGACAGGCGTACTGCGCACCGCAGGCAGGCTGAGGCACAATCACAATATAAGCTACCGTGCAGTATACCGCATAATGAAGAAGAACAACCTGGTGATTCCGTCTGCGGCAAAATCAAAAAAGAGGGGATACGTCCGCTTTGAGCGCAAATACTCCAACGCGATGTGGCACGCAGACTGGCATGAAATGAAGGATCCGCGCCTAAAGGGACTCAACCTAGTCACGTATCTTGACGATGCCTCAAGGTGCATTACGGGGGCCGCACTATTTGAGCATGCCACCTCTGAGAGCGCCGTAATGACACTCAGGCTGGCGATCGAGAGGTTTGGTGCGCCTGCATCCATACTGTCTGACAACGGCTCGTGCTTTGTAGGACAGAACGGCAGAAAAAAGGCGGCACCGTAGTCAACATATAAAAAAAAGAACAATTTTGACAACTATTTTTGATCCAAACATTAAGATCAGGCAAGGAATACGCATATGCATGGACAGACAGAGAAAGGAATTCGTAGCATCAGGAAGCAAATTCCTGCCAAATACGTCACGCTCCTACCTGCACAAGGCATACAAAAAGGAGACAGACAAGAGAAAGCGCGACAGGCTGCTTGCATACATGCAGCGCAAGGACGACCTCGGTGTGGAACAGATAGCAAAGAACCTCGACCGGGCACATTCCACCATATCCAAGTGGCTCATCCGCGCACAGGACGAGGGAATACGTGCAAGGCACGAGCGGCCAGGCAGGGGACGCAAGCACAAGCTGAGTGAGTCGCAGCTGAAACAGCTTGCAGCGGATCTCAAGTCAGGATCCGAGGAGTGCGGTTTTGAGAGCAGCCTGTGGGACTCGGGCCTGATGAGACGGCACATCAAAAAGAAGTTCGGCATAGAATACAGCAAGAGCGGCACGCGGCTGCTGGCACGCGAGCTTGGGTTCTCATGGAGGAAGCCGAGGCCAAAGAACCCAAAGGCCGTCTCAAAACAAAAGCAGAACGAGTTCAAGGAGGCATCCCAAGAGCTGATACGGGAAAAGGAGGCGCAAGGGTATACGGTATAGCAACGGTCACAAGTAATTGAGGGCTTTGACCGGCGATCTGTAAATGTACTTGTACATGCAAAGGTGGGCAAACGACACCGTCCTGTAGTACTCGGATATGGCATGCCGTAGCTCGCTGATTTTCCTGTACACTATCCCCCTGAAAACGACAGGCTTGCCTAGGTTCCAGCATTCTTCCACGATATTGAGGTACGGCGATCCCTTCGGGATCATTATCAGCCTGATGTCGGGATGACCTGCCAGATATTCTGCGACGTCAATAGATCTGTGCACACTCCACCTGTCGCAAAAGACGGCAACCTTGCCAAACTTGGCGCGCAACGCCTCCAGACATTGTATGAACTGCACTGACCTAAACGATCCCGTAAACGTCCTGAACAGCCTTCTGCCGTCTTCTGCGATGCTTCCAAACACGGCCACCTTTGTGTGGTCCCCCGAATACGATGCCACGCTTCTGGTGCCGACCGGACCCCACACGTATCTGTCGTATGCGCCCTGCACGAAGAACGCCTCATCAGATGACACCAGCGTAAAACCCTCTCTTTTCAGGCACGGAATCCGCACGTTTTCAAGATACCGTTGCCACGAGTATACGGAGCTTGGGGTGGCATGGTTGACATGCACGTTTTGCACCTTGCGGCGCGACAGGCCGTGCTGGCGCATCAGTTTTCGGACATGTCCTGTGCTGTATTCTGTCCCGGTGGCATCCCTTATGTCATCGCGTACCGTCATAACATCGGTACTTTTGCATGCAGTGGACAGGTCCATTATGGCGGCAATACTTTCTCTGTCCACCTTTGGCCTGCATCCGGAACGGGGAAGATCCCGGAGACCGTCTATGCCGTCCTCCGAAAACCTCGCCAGCCAGTTGCGCACGGAATTCTCACTGCACCGGACCCTTCTTGCAGTCTCAGGCACGCCCACGTCGTCTTCTAGCACAAACATCAGCGCCATGATCTTCTTGTAGACTTTGACATCCTTTTCTTTGCGCATGGCCTCTGACAGGCTTTTGTCTGTTTCTTTTGCCATGTCATTGCGCCGGTTAGGCGATCCATATACTTTTCGAATGATCCCGTTTTGGCTCAAAGACTTCTGATCATTGCTATACTGGCAGAAGACGAGTCATCCATACAAAAGACCTCAAACAGCCCCAAACACGGGTGGCTCAGGCGCGGCATGAGCGTCACGGCGCCCTTGACGCTGTCACGGCAGCGCCGGTACATGTTCGGCGTGCTGGCAGTTAACATATTCTACTATATGTTCTATGACAAGACCAACACCGACAGCTTTTGCGACTTTTTGGAAAAGGTGCACGAAAAGTACGGAAAGGTGTTGATATTCCTGGATAATGCGTCATACCACAAGTCTGTCGGCGTAAGGGAGATGCTGGAAAAGTACAAGGGCGAGATAATACTGGAGTACCTGCCGCCGTACGCGCCGGAGCTCAATCCTGTAGAGATACAGTGGAGGGAGATAAAGCGGAGGCTGTCTGCCAGGGTGTTTGATACGCTTGATGAGATGGAGCAGTCCGTGCGGAATCTGTTTGCAAGAGGAGAGGTCCTGCCGGTAAAGATGTTCCGATATTTGATGGGCTGACTACTGCAGCAGCAACAACTGTCGTGTTCCATACTGTCGGGTCTTGTGTGGCAGTATGTCAAACCCCCCATGCACGAATTAACTACTGCCACAACAACTGTCGTAGTATCTACGTCAGCCATTTGTTCATCTTTACCACCTTTATCTCGCCCCTGCGCGTCATACTGCGCAGTGATCTCTGCATCTCCTTGACGGTCTTGTAAAGGCAGTTTGAAGTCGCCTTTTTGAACCCGCGCCACTGCCCCTCCGAGTTGTTAAGCTCCGGCGCGTACGGCGGCAGGTACTTTAGCACCACGTCCCCGTTCCACTTGGCCATCTTTCTATTGAGTTCTGCTGACTTGTGGTACGATGCGTTGTCGACAAACAACAACACCTTGCCGTACTTGCGGCGCAGTGTCCTGAGAAACTTGTAGAACGTTCCCGTGTTGGCCTTTTCGTAAAAGCGATAGTCAAACCTGTTTCTTGAGAGGGCCCCTATGACATAGAACCGCTTCCTAGACAGGCTGACGGGCGTATAGACCGGCTCTCCTACGGGGTACCAGCTGTTCTTGACGTTCCATCCCAGTATGAACATGGACTCGTCGCCTATCATTACCGTGTACCCCTTTTTTGAATAGTACTTTGCGCTCTGCCTAGCTTTTTTTTTGAACTCCTTTTTCTCGGATTCTGAGGCTGATTTTGGGTGTTTTGGCCTGGGCTTTCTGCATGAGAAGCCGATTCTGTGCAGCAGGTCGTACATGCTCGTTTCTGCATACGTGATGCCGAACTTCTTTTTGACGTGGGCAATGACCAGCGGCCCTGTCCATGTTGTGGCCTTAAAGCCGCAGTTGTCCGGGCCCTTGATCAGGTCTGCGCGCAGCCGTTCAAGCTGTTTCTTGTCGAGCCTGCACGGGGCGCCATGCTTTATGTCAAACCTGCCCTCCAGGCCATGCTTGTGCGCACGCACCAGCCAGTATCGTACGGTTCCATACGGCCTGCTCAGCTTCTCGGCAATATCATATATGCTCGCGCCGCACTTTCTCATGTGGTATGCAAGGAGCCGGATTGCCGCCTTGGCGTCCTTCTCGGACTTGTGCATCCTAAAAAGCTCGTCCTTGCTTGCTATCCCGTACAGGAACGCTGTTCCCGTCGGTAATTCCTTCTTTCCTTTCATGTGTATATATGGAACTAATAGCTCTTAGATCCTTTGGTTGAAAAAAATTGTCCTTTTTGTGATCAATTGGTAGCCGAGGATACTACGTGTTCCATACTGTCGGGTCTAGTACGCCTTGCAAAGGCGTGAGTGCTTTGCTTGCCAGGAATTTGTCCCTTGATGCTACGAATTCTGTCTGTTTTCCCATGCATATGCGATGGTTTGCATGATCTTAATGTTGGATCAAAAGCAGTTGTCAAAACTATCCGTTTTTTTATGAATTGACTATGAACCACAAAAAATGACTAGACTATCTAGAATACGATTTGCATCTCTGTGCATCGAAATCAGGATCCTACTAAAATAACACAAAACCGGCATCTTGTTGATGGCCATCGTCTATGGGGTTTCAGAGGCAACAAAAGAATTTCTAAAAAAACTCCCAAAGCAAATCCAAAGCCTTGACGAAATTAATGACGTTCATCGAGAACTCAGGAGGGAGTTGGACTCCATTGAAGACAGGGGGCTGGGAAACAAGTTCAGGCGGTGGCGAAAACAGCGTGTCATCAACAAGATCGACAGCAATGTTGGCGGCGCAGAGCATGCGGGAGCCAGGGGGGAGGACCTAGCCCTGCAAAAGCTCTCAGAACTCCCTGATGACTATCGTATTTTCTGCGGGGTAAACAAGGACTTGGGAAAGTATGCGACATACGGAAAAAGACGTGATCTAAAATCTGCTCAGATGGACTTTGTAGTCTTGTCCACAAGGGGCGTAAATGTCATCGAAGTAAAAAACTGGCGCGCATCTTATTACGAGAGTCATCGCGGTCTTTCTCCACATGAACAGGTAGACAGGGCCGGCCGGGTACTGTGGATCTCACTGAAATCCTCGTGGTTTGGCCCCCGGGATCCGCCTGTTACCAGCGTGTTGCTATCCTTGCGGGGAACGATTCCGCCGGATCCAAGATACAGGCATGTTGCCGTGAGGAGTCTAAATGACATCAATTGCTTTTTGCAAAACAGGCAGGAGACATTCTCTGAAAAGGAGGTAAAAAGGCTGGTTGGGAGAATAAAGGGGGACGTAACCAAATGAAACTTTTAATTTCCAGCACGGCGCAGTAAACCCGTGAGTTTTAGAAATGGTGTGTGCGGAATATTTGAAGCAAAAAAAAAAAAAGATCGGGCTTGAGGAGCACCATCTCGTAGAGTGCTTGGGCGACAAGAAGAGGATGCCTAAAATCTGCATTTGCAGTGAATGCCATCACCGGCAGGATTTCTTTTAAAAAACAATTTATCAAAACTTGAATATGAGAAACACGTAAAAGCTGTTCATAGTAGGGACAAGTGAAAACAGGACTATTGTTACTGCTGAAACCAAAAAATGATGAGTCATGGACGAAGTTCAAAAAACATTTGACAGGTGGGCCCAAAACGGAAGGGCAGAACTGATGGAGACGCATCACAGAAAAAACGTTTCAAAGTTTTTAGATTCGGTTTCATTTGAAAAGCCGTTTTCTTTTTTGGACATGGGTTGTGGAAACGGATGGGTTGTAAGAAAGATGAGCCAGATCAAATCCTGCAAGAAAGCAGTAGGAATAGACAAAAGCAAGAAGATGATTGTTCAAGCAAGGAAAAAAACCACAAGCAAAAAACAAAGTTTCATTCACACTGACATTGAATCCTGGAAATACAATGGAAGGTTTGACTATGTCTTTTCTATGGAGTCGCTATACTATGCCGACTCTATAGACGTGGCCTTGGAAAAAATCTCCAAACTGTTAAATCCTGGAGGAAAGTTTTTTTGCGGCACTGATTTTTACTCAGAGAACAAGGCAACTGCAAGATGGGCGGGAATCATGAAGATTCAGATGCATCTTCACTCAAAAAAAGAGTGGAAAAAATTTTTTAAAGACGCAGGATTTCAAGTCAAAACCAGGCATGTCAGGGATCTGAAACACAAGAGAAAATGGAGGAGAGAGTGGGGAACACTGTTCATTACAGGCACAAAGCCGTCAGAGTAATACTCAAATCCAACGGCATACTGGGATTTTCATGTGAGCTGGAGCGCGACACGCTGCCACGGCAGAGGAAACTCCTCCCTCCATACAGGATATGCGATCTGGAGATGGATAACCAGAGATGGTTGGCAACGGAGCAGAAAAGAATCCAATATGGCGCACTGTGATGGTGAAAACCTGAGGTTTCCATAAAAGGAATGAAAAAGCCGTCCCGCATGGAGCAAAGCCAAACAGAACTTTACGTTCCTGTACTAGGTTCAGGTAGGCTGCAAAGTGAAATGTCGTGAAAACAGAAGGAGGGTTACTCCCAGCACACATTATTTAAAATTAGCCAGAACGTTGTGATTTTTTCTTCAAAACAGAAAACAATGCTTTGGGAAATTCATCTACAGTTCCACTGAAAACGCTCTCAGTTATTTTTTGAATATCAAAATCAGAACTAAAAAAATCTTTAATGTCTTGCTTGGAGAACTTGTGGGGAATTCCGTTATCGGGCAAATTTTTCTCCTTGACACTCATGCATTTTAAAAACAAAGTCCCTCCGTCCCTTAATATTCGCTTAACTTGAGACAGGTACGTTGTTCTTTGTTCGATCTCAAATACGTGAAAAACACCCCTGTCAAAAACAAAGTCAAAACTGTCATCAGGCAAATTGGAATTTAGAATATTATCTACGACAAAATTCACCCCTTTGTATGAAATCATGCTTGCTTTTTTGATGGCGCTATTTGAGACGTCGGTGCCCGTTACGTCAAATCCGTATTTTGATAACTGAATCGCTTGGGTTCCCGGGCCGGTTCCCAAGTCAAGGAAATTTCCCGAGTTTGGTAAATCCGTTTTGATTTCGTTCTCAATGTCCTGATCAAGGCTTTCGTCATACCAGGGCATGGCTTTGACATCGTTGTCTTTGTAGTATTCCTCCCATCCGCGAAAAATTTCCTTGAAATTCTTTGCACCGTCATTCATTTTCATTCAAAATCCGTCAGTAAAAACAACATCAGACAGTAAAAGCTGTCCGCCACGGGGCATCGGGGGCTGAACCCGTTTTCCAATGACAATCATCATTGAGATGACATGATCTTCTGGAAGGTTGATTATCTCCCCAACCTTTTCAGGACTGAATCCTATCATGGGATTTGAGTCATAACCCATAGCTTTTGCCGTCAGCATGATGGTCTGGGCGGCAATTCCGCAGGAACGCATTGCCTCATCACGTTGCAGTTCGTCTTTTCCTTCATAAAAGGAACCCATTGCATTTGCTAGAGATTCCCGTACTTCTTTTTTTGGGACATCTCTCCAGTACCGTGTGGGATTTTTACCCCATGCCTTCAAATCCGCACAAAGAATCACGAGCAACGAACAATCAGTTACTTGGGATTGATCAAATGATACTGCACGAATCTGTTTTTTCCTTTCAGGATCCTTTACCAAGACAAACCGCCAATTCTGCATGTTAAAGGACGTAGGAGACAGTACTGCCAATGACATGATTTGATCGATTTCATCATCTGTAATGACATGATTTTGATCATAATGTTTCACCGAACGGCGTTCTCTGATTGCGTCAAACGTGTCCATGTGGGAATTTGCTCTTGGCTGTATTTGTTTTTTGCAGGAAATTCAACCCGGTTTGATCTCATAAAATTTGATAGGATGTGAAAACTGACGGTTATGATCAACCTCGTTCCAAAACTTTTCCTCATCGATCTCCCTGCCCTCAGAAACCCAGACGTTTAGGACTTTTTGCATGTACATTTTTGTCGTATCGTCAATTTCAGGGCGTATGCCTGTTTCTTTTTCAATTCTGTCTCTTTGTTCCTTGAATCCTTTGAGCAGCTCCTTGAGGGTCTTGCCGTTGATTTGGGCGGCCTTTTTGGCCTTTGCTCTGCGTAGATCTTTTTTAAGATTTGACAAAAATCCCATGTTATGGCTAGATGGAGTGCCGTAAAAAACCTATTTCTGTAATTGGAGGGATGGGGGGCGCGTATGTGTGTTCTGAAGTGGGTGATGATACTAGCTGCAAGTGACGCTTTGAACCGCAAATGCCTCGTTCATTGTTATGTACTCGTCAATTTTTAATTTGATGTCATCGGGAGTCGTGTCATTCATTCCGGAAAAGCCTGCTTGGAACGAGATGGAGTTGCTAGTTGCCTTGATGCCGGATACCTCCATGTCTGCATATATGTTTGCAATTTCGTTTACCCAGTCTTTGCCTTCTTGCGGATCAACGTTTTCAACTTTGATGCTGACGTTGATCATTTTTGTTCCGCTGTCAGTTTGGGGTTCTGCTGCTTGAGGAGGAGGAGGAGTACTT
Organism: Candidatus Nitrosopumilus sp.; assembly: GCA_965214775.1. GTDB lineage: Archaea > Thermoproteota > Nitrososphaeria > Nitrososphaerales > Nitrosopumilaceae > Nitrosopumilus. The sequence goes on from OZ243974.1 coordinate 2,206,995, forward strand.
TGAGTCGAATTTGAAGAGTCATCATAGTAACTTCTTGTTTGCTGGTAATCAGAGCCGTCTGCCAGTTGGGCCTCACCTCTGTTGGTCTGGTAGCCGCCAGACGAGGAGCTCGTTTGATAGCCGACAAGAAGACTTGGGTCGATTCCTTGCTGTCCTTGTCTTTCATTTTTGAGAGAGCGATTACTTACAAAGAAGAATGCAATGCCTGCGATGGCTGCCACCCCTGCCATTCCATAAACGATGAAGATTGGAAAATCCCCAGTAGAAGTGGTTGCATACCCTTCTGGAGGAGTCGGAGTTACACCGGCAATTTCAACGCCATCTAAAACATCCAAAGCGCCAAACCCGATTGCATACAGGTTTCCTATGTAGGGGGATTGAACGCTTCTTACAGTGTAAGGCTGATCAGCTACAAATGTTGCTTCGAACACTCTTTCAACCTGACGACCTTCTCTTAGACTGCTTTCGCCCATGGTCCAGCTTGAAACTACAAAGCCTGCGATTTCTTGGTCAAGACCGAATGTTCCAGCATCCACATTGATTCCCGTGGGATCAAACAAGAAGTGCCACTTGGTTAATGGCTGTTCCAAGATAAAATCGGCATCCATCATAGGCATGTGCAAAACATCCTCTGCTTCAGTTCCTGCAAAGTATGCATATACTTCGGGTTCTTGGTCTCGCAGAAGATTAATCGGAATGTTGATTTCAGTCCCGTCGATGTTTACTTCGCCGTCAACTGACAGTCCTCTCCAACCCAAATCAATCAGGGTTCTCTGGGAGTCCTTGGTAATGATGTAATCAGTCAAAGTTCCTTCAATGACTACCATATAGTCAATTGAAGTGTTGATGTTTCTGGCCTTGAGGTGAAACTCGTAATTTACATTCATGTCGGAAATTTTTGCCTGACTGCCATCTTCTGCAATTCCTTTGTTGAGCCTATTGATCAAATCCTGGACTTCGGGATTTGATGAATCAGAAGAGCCGGATACTGTCCATTCCTTGCCTTTAAGCTCGTCAAACAAGTCACCGCCGTTTGGATATTCGATAAAGACGGTCTTTAGGTAACTTACCTTAAATGGGGATGACTCGTTGTTTGGATTGATTCTGGCATCTAATTGGGCTCCCCATGCAGAAGAAAAGGAACTGCCGCTAATGGCAACAAGACTTGCAAGTAAAACTGTTAACAGAATGGCCCTAGACACGTGTAAAATCCGCAAAAAGGAGTAATAAACTTATCCTAATTGGAGTTTGTTGCATAACTCGATTTTTTTTGCTTGAATTCGTCCTAAATGGTAAATCCAGGGAGGTGATCCGAAACTAGAAACCGTGCAAATTTTTCGAATAATTTCGCAGATAATTCGTATTTTGCTGATGTTTCAGACTGGCTTGTGCGGTCTCGCTCACACATAATCAGAATCTGCTAACTTTGGATCAATTCCCTGCATGCATGGTCAAAACAGCGCATGATTTGAGATAGAGCCTTGGTCTGACTAACATATAATCTAGATCGGGATATTTTTGAAAAAGTAATATGTGGAGTGATGCAAGTAGATTGCAGTTTTAGGGGAAAATGGCATGATGATTACAGTATTAGCAGGGGGGACAGGTTCGGTCAAACTCGTCAGAGGCCTAGTCTCCCAGGAATCCAAAGTAAACGTGATTAGCAATGTCGGAGACAATTACTGGCTGTATGGCCTGTACATCTGCCCGGATATCGATACTATCGTGTACGGGTTGGCAGACTTGCTTGATCAGGAGAGAGGATGGGGAATCAAAAAAGACACCTTCAACTTTTTACGTCAAATGGAAGTCTTTGGAGAGGATACGTGGTTTGGAATTGGGGACAGAGATGCCGCAACCCATTTGATCAGAACCAACATGCTGAAGAACGGGAGAAACCTAAGCGATATTACGCAATGGATGTGTGAAAAGTTTGCAGTAAGTACAAGTATCATTCCGGTTACGGACAACAGCATTGAGACAAGAATCATCACAAACAAAGGAGAATTACACTTACAAGAATATTGGGTCAAACACAGAGGAAGAGATCCGGTAGAGGGAATCCAATACATCGGAGCTGACAAGGCTCGTCCAAATCCAGAAGCAGTAAGCGCAATTCATGACGCAGATATGGTAATCTTGGCACCGGGCAACCCGTTGACCTCGATTGGTCCAATGTTGCAAATCAAGGGAATCCGAAAGGAACTATCAAAAACAAAGAAAAAAGTTGTGGCTGTAAGCCCGTTAATCGGAGACAAATCAATCAGCGGCCCTGCAGACAAATACATGCAGGCAGCAGGAATAGAATCAAATGCATACGGATTGGCAAAGATGTATTCGGATGTGTGTTCCAACATTGTTGTAGACACCAAAGACAGAATGCTATCTAAGAAAATTCAGAGTTTGGACATGAAAGTGTTTGAAACCAAAATCACGATGAAAAACAAAGTGGCCGAAGACGCTCTAGCAAATTTCATTTTGAAACAAGTGCATGTATAACTTGAAAATATCTGCAATCATTCCTGTAAAGACCTTTTCAAACGCCAAAACACGTTTAGACTTGCCATCCGAAAAAAAAGAAAAGATGTGTGAAATTATGTTAGAAGAGATTGTTCATACAGTCTCAATTTCACCCCAGATAGAAAAAACCATCATTGTAACAAAAGAGGAAAAGGCAGTAGAGATTGGAAAAAGGCATAACGCAGAGATCATAATTGATGAAAAAGAAGAGAGTGTCAACAGCGCAGTCTCTCTTGCAGACAAGTATTTGCTAGAAAACAATTTTCATGCATCAATTGTTTTCCCGCAGGACATCCCGTACATCAAAACACAGGACATTGATTTTATGATGAATTACAAAATGCATCCAAACTTTGCAATCGTTGTGCCGTCACGAAGATTTGACGGGACAAACGCACTTGTCAGGATGCCCGTAGACCTGATGGAGACCCATTATGACGAAGACAGCTATAAAATTCACATGAATGCTGCAAAAAAAAAGACGCTCAATGTTGCCATGGTCTTTGTTAGAAGAATCATGTGGGATGTCGATACCTCAAAGGATCTGGAATTTCTGCTAGAGCAGCCAGAGAAACCGGACTTTGCTAAAAAAGTAAAGAAAATTTTGGAATCAGGGTAGAAAAATCGCAAAAAAGAGATCAAAAGCAGCGTTTTTCGCACCTGTTGGTTCCAAAAAAAAAAACAACTTCATATGCAAAGTAGACCAAAGCAGGCCGGCACGCCTTTTCTTCTCTGCCTTTCTATGTGTCGGAGCGACTTTTCCTCCGGTCTTTTCTTCATATTTTTTGATTGATCCGGTCTGAAATAATCCTTCAAAATACGCCTTAGTTGGAATTAATTTTACTACAATACACAACTCCGGTTTCCCTCCAAACCGTTATTTGTCTGACGGGCCGAGGATAATCAATGCTTGGCCTCGGACATGCCACCTTTTGTACGGGGCGCCTCCTGTCGGCAAGACACGGGCATCTCTTCCTACTTGTGGTCATACTGGCGCTTTCTGCGTATGTTCATCTGTGGAACCCGGCAGGATTTCCGACGTGGCACGCAGAGAGATGATCCGAAATTAGAAGCCGTGCGAATTTTTCAAGTAATTTCACAGATAACTTGTATTTTGTTGGTGTTTTGAGCCGTTTTATGCAAATTCGTCCACAAATAATCAGAGTCTGCTAATTTCGAATCAACTCTCTGGGACGAACCCATACCGGATCACAGCACCCTTGGAAAGTTCATGCAAAAGATTCCCCACAAGTGGCTGGAGGAGATTGTGGCAGAAGCCGCGCGAAGGTGCCTTGCCGGATATGACCCGTCGACGCTCATGCTTGCAGCCGACAGCATCGGCGTCGTTACAGACAGAAACGACAAGGCCAAAAAGAGGAAGGATCTGGTGCCCAAGACCGGCAAAAAGGCCGAAATTACGCACGAATCGGGTGCAAAAAAGGCCGAAAGAAAGAGAAAGGCCAAGCCCTACAAACAGTACCTAAAGTGGCATGTGGCATCCGTACTGGGCCTGCAGGTAATCCTGGCATGCCAGATTACCTCAGACAGAATGGCAGACACTACCATCCTAAGATCACTCTTGCAGAGAATTGGAAAGATCGGACTAGGATTCTCCGGCATCTTCAACGCCGACAGGGGATACGATTCAGATGAGAACGTAAGGCTCCTCAAGGAATCTGGAATGAAACCAAACATCAAACTAAGGGCCAATGCAGTCCACACCAAAAAGAAACACAGAAAGGAAGCTTCCAAGATGTTTGATCCGGAATCCTACAAGATGCGCGCAACAATAGAGGGAATCTTTGGTGCAGAGGAGGCAGAGAACCACAGGCTGATGTGCAGGTTCAGAAAGGCATCTACCCGCCGAAGGTTCGGTTTGTGCAAGGCAATAGGGTGGAACCTTGAGGTGCTAAACAGACTCAAGTGTGCCGCAAATCTCGGGATACCGGTGGAGGCAGCATGAAGTGAATTAGGAAACAACCCCGGTGCTGGCAGTATCTGTCACAAGTGATGCAATCGGCGACAGCACGGAACTGCCTGCACTGCTTGAGGATGCAGTCAAGAACATCAAGGAAGAAGAGGAGCAGAACCGCACCGACAGCGCGGATGCAGTCAAGAACATCAAGGAAGAAGAGGAGCAGAACCGCACCGACAGCGCGGATGCAGTCAAGAACATCAAGGAAGAAGAGGAGCAGAACCGCACCGACAGCGCGGATGCAATCAAGATCCCCAACATGCTTGCCGACGGGACATCGCCGCTGGCTGTACTCGACACCGGCGCGAATCCAGATATACCGGGAAAGATCCTGCTTGCAGACGGCGGATACGGCTCAAGGAAAAACGTAGCCGAGTGTCACAGGCGCGGCATAAAACCGCTCATACGGCTTTTGACAAGTTGCAATGCAAAGGGCAAGGGCACCGGCGACAAGTGGGGCCGGCTGGTGCGATGGCAGCTCGGGGGCGGCCCCGAGGTGCCTGTGGGTGATCTCTCAAAGGAGGAAAGACAGGAGAACCTGCGGTACTGGAAGAGCACGGTAGGCTTTGGCAGCAGATGGATCGTCGAGATCGTGATATCGGCCATAAAGCGTATGTTCGGCGAGTGCGTAATGGCCCTCAAGTGGTCCAATATAGTGCAGGAAGTAAAGCTGAGGATATGGCTGTACAACAAGTGGATTGCAGAGGCGGTGGCTGCCGTGTAGGAACCGGGCGCCGGTCATGATCCGGGCGGACTGACTTGGCTCTAGTCGGAGTTTGCAACAAACTACGATCATCGGCAGACTTATATATGATGATTTAGAAAATGTTAAATATTATCATAAAAGGTTTTGGGAGATATAAAGATGGTTAAAGGAAGAAATCCAAAGGAAAGGTGTCCAAGATGTGGACAAGGCACCCTAGTTACAGATGCCAACACCGGGGAAAACTTTTGTGGAAAATGTGGCTTTGTAATTACGGACAAGGTTGAAGAGTCGGGGCCAGAATGGCGCTCATTTTCAAACGAAGGCGAAAACAAGAGCAGGGCAGGGGTTCCAACATCGCTTGCAATGCACGACATGGGACTAGCTACGGTGATCAATCCCCAGAACAGGGATGCGACAGGCAAGCCACTTACTGCATCAATGAAAAGTACGATTGAGAGACTCAGAACTTGGGACAGCAGAAGCCAGGTTCACGAGCCAGTTGACAGAAACTTTAGACAGGCATTCAGTGAGTTAGACAGACTAAAAGACAAACTTGCAGTCGGCGATGCAGTCATTGAAAAGGCAGCCTACATTTACAGAAAGGCGTTGGAAAAAGGACTGGTCAGGGGACGCTCGATTTCTGCCTTGATTGCATCTGCGCTGTATGCAGCGTGCAGGGATACGGAAACCCCAAGAACGCTAAAAGACATAGGACAGGCAAGCAACATCAAAAGAAAAGACATTGCAAGATGCTATCGTTTATTGCTAAGAGAATTGAGTTTGAAAATGCCAGTCGTTGATCCGATAAAATGCATCTCAAGAATTGCAAGCAAAGCTGGGCTGTCAGAGAAGACAAAAAGAAAGGCGACAAAAATTCTACAAACAGCAGAAGAGAACAAAATTTCGGCAGGAAAAGATCCCATGGGACTGGCAGCGGCTGCACTTTATGTTGCATGCGTGACTAACGGCGAAAACAAGACGCAGAGAGACGTTGCAGAGGCCGCAGGAGTTACCGAAGTTACAATCCGAAACAGATACAAGGGATTGAAAGTTGCGCTAAACCTCTAACTCAGACTTCCTTTTGGAATAAAACCTGCCTGCCAGCAAGACAGCAAGGGAGATTCCGCCGGAGACCAGCAACAACAATTCCAATGAGGACATTAGGGAATGGGCAAACGCATTCTCAATCGAAATGGAATTTGTCTGCGAAACAAAGTTTGCATATGCAAAAATAAAGTAGTTTGTAGCCCAATGAATCAAAAGAGAGGCCACAAATCCATACCTGAGATAGGCCCATCCCAAAATGACTCCGCCAATTGAGGCCTGGGCAAATTTTCCTTCGCTCCAAGAAGACTCTCCAAAGGCAACATGTGCAAATCCAAACAGTACGCCAACAAACACAATCAACAAGATTGCTTTTTTTGAGTCAACGATGTCAAGTTTTGACGGATTCCACAAGATCCCCGCAAAAAATCTCAGGGAAGTGCGTCTAGAATACATCATAAAGAGGGGGATTCCAATCAGCAGGATCCTAAATCCAAGTTCTTCAATCAGGGGAGCCAGACTGACATAAAAAAACTGCACCAAGTCATTGTCTGCCGAAGGAGGAGGAGGGATAGTCGAAATCCCAAACCAATCCTGAACAAAAGTTACAATTGCAGATGCAAAAACGAGTATTGAGAACCATTTGGTAATTCCAAGCATATAGTTTGAGGAATCTATCTGTCCGTGAGAAATTATCGGAGAAAGGGATTCCAGAAAATTATGTCTTGGGCCTAGAATGGAAATTACAAAAATAATGACATAAAATGTCCACAACACGACAAACGCATCTCCAACACTCACATCTATTGGAGATTGGTAAAAGCCAGTACCCTCAAAAAGCTCCAGGTAAGATACAGGAAATTCATAGTTGATGTCGCTGCCAATATCGCTCTCAAACACAACAAAAACCCCCATTGGCAATGAAACCAAGAGCAATCCAAAGACCACAGATAATATTGCAGAGTAGGGAATGCCAAGGGCCTGAAGTACTTTGTTGGATGATGATGACGGTTCCAATTTGAAAACTAGTGCAACTCTATGCTTTCCTCCGGAAAGCCCAGACCAATCAAAGTGTCCTTGATTGTATCTCGATGATCGCCTTGCAAGAAAATGTAGCCTTCCTTGGCAGTACCGCCGCAGGCGTACTTGTTTTTTAGCTCCTTTGCAACGCTTTCTAAATTGTTCAGTTTAGGATCCAACCCCTCAATCATGGTTCCTTTCTTCTTAAACCGCCTAGTCTCTAATCTGATAATGATTTTAGTACTATCTTTGGCAAGCTCGCCACAAGCACAAAGGTCGTCGGGAAGACCACAAGTATTACAAATTACCGCCATGCGTTCGAATACAATTCAATTATTCACACTATTAAGCCTTGTTTGATATCTGGCCTTTCCAGACGTACACGGTATGAGGTCACGTCCCCTTACTGGCTAGGCGTGGAAATCATAATTGTGCATACCAATTCGTGCTTGATTGGTGGGGATAGGTGACCACATACCGTACACGACTCGTGGAAGTTGAGACGGCAACATGCAGATTTGCAGGCAGCTTGGTCTGGGCTGTTTGACGGTTTGGAGTTGCTTTTAGGCTGTTTTTGGGAAGACTGCAGGCCAGCCAGGTGAAACGTGCTGAAAAAATCTAGCAAAAACAGAATCTAGGCAAGAAACACGATTCCTGGCATGCCTAACAACAAGACAGAAACGAATATTCTGACTCGCATTTTGCTTGACTGATCAAAACAATTGTGTTTTTTAGGCAGATAGCAGAGTGAAGATCATCATGTCTGAGGATCTGACAAAAAAGGCAGCAGAAATGCTGCTCAAAGGGGCCACGCTGCTGAGTGAACCGTGCCCCTACTGCAAGGGAGTCAGAGTCATGAAAGGGGGGCATGCATTGTGCATTAGCTGTGGAAGAGAACCTGAACAAAAAAAAGTTCCAGGGGCAGAAGAAGAAAAGGGGGCAGACAAGCCAAAGTCACAGCTAGAGATCACGCTTGAAAAGAAGATGGAATCCTTGTCAAAAGATCTAGAAAACGAATCTGATCACCAAAGACAGCATGAAATTCTAAGACTGATCAACTCAACGTTAGAAACTCTGGAGAAGCTCAAAAGCAAACAACAACAATAAAGTTTTTATGTCAAAATCCTTGCTTTCGAATTGTAATGAGTAGCAAAAAGAAATCAGCGCCACTTCCGGCATCAAGTGGAGGTCTCATGAGGTTCTTTGAAGATGAGACAAAAGGGTTCAGAATTGATCCACGTATTGTGGTGTCAATACCAATCAGTTTAATCGCAGTCTCATGGGTTATCGATATATTTCTGGCTCCGTGAAGGCCATGGAAAACCAGCCAGATGACGTTTCAAACATACATAACAGGTTCTCCCTTACACTAATCAACCCGTCGTCGCATTATTTCTCACTAGTGGCATCATTGGTCATAGTGGCAGCAATCACGCTTACAGCATACTTTGCATATTTGCCAGACTTGGATTTTGATCAGGCTTGGCACAGGCTTCCGGCAGTTGCCGCGGTCTTGGTTTTGACCCAATTGCTGGATACCAGATTTACAAAGAAAAAAGAGTATTCAAAATCCCTCCATTCCTCACTGTTTGCAAACATGCTGTGGATTGCAACAATGCTGTTTGGACTGCTTGCAAGCGTGGTACTGGTCAAAGATACATCCTTGTTTTTCATCACTCTTGGAATGTTTCTTTTTGCAAGTTTTAGGATTGGAATCTACACCACAACGCTGGGTGCAAGCTTGAAGAAGGCCTGGGCCATCTGTTTTGTCCAGCCAATGGCGATGTTTCTGGCATTACTCCCGCAGGATCTGTGGATTCCAATGCTAAGCGACCCCCTTGCGCTGGGATACGGTATCTCGTTTTTGATTCTGGCAAGCGTGTGGTCTTTTATGACAGACAGGGCCGGCAGGCCAGGAATGCAAAGCACGCACAAAACAATCCAGGCATATCTTGCATCACAGGGAAACGACTTTACAGATGCCGAAGAAATCATGGAAGACCGCTCTAGTGATGCCAGAGTATCAACGTCACAAATCAGGCTGTCCACGCCAAAAGGAGACAGGGAATTCAGGATGGTACTCCCTGAAATCCACCCCGGCCCATACCATCCTGTAGGCGGAAGCAACATTCCATATTTGATATACAAAAACTTGGCATCATCTGCCATGGTCATGCACAGCATCTCTGATCATGCGCTAAATCTGCCATCAAGAAACGAGGTTGAAAATTATCTTAAAAGTTTGGAAAACAGCAAAATCAAGGAGGAAGGCCTGCAGTGCACAGAGCCAGTTACCGTTCAGATAAACAAATCCCGTGTGATTGGATTGCTGTTTGGAAACAATCCCTTGCTCTTTTTGTCGCTGTCACCGCACGGAATGGAGGACATTCCAAGTTACATGAAAAACGAGATTGAGCAGTATGCAGAAAACAGAAATTACAAAAAGACAATGATCGTAGACTGTCATAATGCAATGGGCGAGGAGATCTCAAAAGAAGACGGCCAAGACATGCTAAAGGCGGCCAAATCCTGTCTGGACACCCTGATTTCAAAGGAGATCTTCCCAATAGAATACGGATATGCAAATTCAGATGACATGGATGTCTGGACAGAAGATCTTGGAATGGGGGGACTGGGAGTCGTATGCCTGAAAATCAACAATAAAAAATACTTTTTTGGTTGGGCAGATGCCAACAACATGGAAAACGGGGTTCGAGAAAAAATCGTTGAAAACTTTGCAAAAAGGGACTGCCAACTACTAGAAATCTGCACGTCTGATACTCACTATCAGCCAGTCAAAGCCAGAAACAAGAACGGGTATTACCAACTCGGACTGATCACGGGGGCAGACAAACTTTCAAAGTGGTTCTTGGAGATTGCAAGGAATGCAGAGTCCGGTGCGGCCACTGCAAAGTACGAAATCTTGGAAAATGAAACAAGCGTAAAAGTCATGGGCAAAGGAATTTTTGAAGACTATTCAAAGGCACTGGATAACTCGTTGAAGATCACAAAAGGTTTTGCCATTGGCGGATGTGTGTTGTTTGCAACTAGTCTTTTTCTATAGTCTGCATCTGGTCAATATTCCCATAAAACTCGTCAACAAACGAAGAAAACTGGAAAATCGGAACTATTGGGACTCTGTCTATAAAATCAATCTTGTCCTGATACAATGTCACGATTACAGGCACGGCAACGGCGCCTTCGGTCTTGGCAACATACTGCTTGGTTCGCCTGATCTGCTTGGATACAACGGTGGCAAGCGATGAGGGGCTGTGTCTCTTCCAGTGTTTGCAGTCAATCAGCATTGCGATGCCCAATCTGATTCCAACAACATCAATTTCCATGCGAGGCTTTGTCATCCTCATATTTTTTATCACGGCAAAGTTCTTGGATGAGAGTATCTCGCCGGTCAGCCCCTCAAAATCCCTCCAATCCAGGGACTCGGAGATTTCGTCTATGGGAAACCCGTTTTCCAGCATGCTCAGCGAAATCTTTAGCCTTGCACCGGATTCAAAAAAATAAAACGAGTTTTCAAGCGAGCAAAAGCCATTCTCTGCAAGCATGTCCAGGATTGTCTCGCAATCAGGTTCAGGCAAGGACGTGGCAGCTGAGAAATCCTCGACAGTCACGCCGTCTTGAATGATTCCCTTCAGCCCCAAAACCATCTTAGAGTGAAACTTCATCTGATCAATATCGCCTACGGGACGATATAGGTTTTAGGAGGTGCCAAAGTCGGGGGGGAATCATAAAATAGATTTTATTACAAGCAAAACAAGCTGGGAATATGAAAAAAATGCTAGTGGTAATGACACTAGCTCTTCTGGCAGGCGGAGCCGTCTTTGAAGATTCCTTTTCGTCAGGTAAAAACTCTTTTTTTGACTCGGTGAAGTTCATCCAATATGTGGATGAAAACACGGCGCTTGAAGAAGTAAGAAACGGAAATCTGGATTTGTACTATTATAGAATTTCTTCAGACAGGTTGGAGAATCGGCATGCACGGGACGGCTTGAATGTGTTTGACTCGACAGGGGGGTCATACAGCATTCTGGTCAACCCGGCCGAATCAGAAAAATTCAACCCGTTCTCAATCAGGGATGTCCGATTTGCGTTAAACTATCTGGTTGACAGGAAATTAATCGTCAATGAGCTGATGGGAGGGTATGGCTCGCCAATATCCTCGTATTATACTCCTGCAGATCCGGAGTTCCTGACGATTATCGGGGTACTCGAACAGTTCAATTTCAGATACAACCCAACACTTGCAAATGAAATGATTGAAGGGTCGTTGTCCAAGATAGGGGCGACAAAAGATGGCGGCATCTGGGAAATCAATTCAAAACCCATAGAAATTACTATGTTTATACGAAGCGATGACGCTGTAAGAAAGTCTATTGGGGAGTTGCTGTCAGCAGAACTAGAAAGATCCGGGTTTGTTGTCAAAAAGGAATTTGGCGATTTGAACAAGGCATTTGTCGTGGTTTATGGTTCAAATCCGGCTGATGTAAAATGGAACCTTTACACCGAGGGATGGGGCCGCTCGGCATTTGTAAAGTATGATTCGGTAGGACTGGGACAGATGTATTCCCCGTGGTTCTCTGCCATGCCGGGATTCAATGACCAGACATACTGGAATTATCAAAATGAGAGGCTAGACTCGCTTACGCAAAAAATTTACACGGGAAATTTCAGCTCAGCCAAAGAAAGAACCCAGTTGATTCAAGAAGCGGTTTATGAGGGAGTCGGCGAGTCAGTAAGGGTGTTTTTGGCAAGTAAAATCGATCAGTATGTGGCAAACGAGGAAATTTCAGGGGTGGTAAATGATTTTGGGGCGGGAGTTCCAAGTCGATTTACGCCAATTAACGCCCAGGGAGGAGGAGGCAGCGGCAATCAGGAATTGACAATTGGCGTCAAGCAAATCTATCAGGGTGCATGGAATCCTGTGATGGGCCTGACAGACAGCTACAGTAACCACATATGGGGAATAGTATCAGATCCTGGAACGTTCAAGCATCCGTTTACCGGAGAAACAATCCCGATTAGAGCCGGCTGGGTTGTAGAGTCGGCAGGACCAAATGAAAAGCTAGAGATCCCCCCGGATGCAGAAATGTGGAACCCCGCATTGCAGAGCTGGGAAAAAGTCAGAGAAGGCAGCAAAGCTATTAGCAAGGTCACATTTGACTTTGAATTCGGAAATTGGCACAATGGCGTGGCAATGGACATCAATGACATCCTGCATTCGTTGTATTTTACAGTAGAGTGGGGGACTCAAACTGACGAGAATGACAAAACGTTTGACACCGAATTTACCCCAAGGGCGACGCAAAGCATCCAGACGATTAAAGGAATCAACCAGGTCGACGAGGACACAATAGAAGTTTTTGTGGACTATTGGCATTTTGATGAGGGGGAAATAGCTGACTGGGCAGTATTGTGGAGTACTGTTCCCTTGGAGATAACTGCCGCCATGGAAAAAGCAGTGATAGAAGGGAAAACCTCCTTCTCAAGATCCGGGGCTACAAGCAAAAACATCAGCTGGCTTTCACTGATCATCCCAAACGACGCATATCTGATAAAAAACAACCTGGACGAATTTGCAAAAAACAGCCACGTTCCCAAAGCCTTTGAGAACAAGGATGTGGATTCGGCGTATCTCCACAACAGGTATGACGCATCAAGCAAGTGGATAGAAAAAAACAATCACGCCGTAATTAGCAACGGTCCATTTTATCTAAAGTCTTATTCTCCGGAATCTAGGACCATTCTTGTTCAGGCATTTTCAGACGAGTCATACCCGTTTAGTGCAGGAAGGTGGTCAAATTTTGAAAAACCGGATTTTCCCATTATAGAAGGCGTCGATTCCAAGGACATCCTCAATCAGGATTCAGAGTCGGTGATAACTGTCAAAACGTCAAATTCGGATTCGATTTTATATTTTCTGACAAATGGTCGGGGGGAGCTAGTCACGTCCAATCATATTAAGAATATCGACAAGGAAACAACCATCAAACTAAGTGCAGAGGAGATAAAAAGCTTGGATGTTGGTGCCAACAGCATCAAAATTTTTGCGATTTCAAACTCTGTTCTCAAGCCAGATTTTTACGAAACAAGCTTCATCTTGTCGTCTTCAGAAACAGAGTTGCCTGAAAATACGGCTTTAGAAACCAGTGAGACAGTTGAGAGTCAGGACCATGCATTTCTGGCAGGAGCAGCAGCAGCAACAGTAGTAGTAGTAATGGCAATAATGGTTCTGGGCATCATAATTGCCGGAATGGCAATCCGCATGAGGAAGAATAAAAAAAATCACGCCAAACCATAGTCGCGTAAAATGCGTTCAACGTCGCCTTCTTTTTTGGCACTGGCATAGTCGCGCAAGAGATTCTGGTTTAATTCATAAAAAGTATGCCCCCACTTGAATTTGTCAAGCAGTTTGAGACTTTGCCGTGCAAATCCAAGAATAAACAAGCTGGCAGAAATGGCCTCCACGGTTGTCAGTCTGTCGAGCTTTGCGTAATTTACGGGGTTTCCGGCAAGAAGGGGAGGCAGTCTGCGTCTGACTCCGTTAAATTTTTTTGAAAATGCCCGTTCTGCAAGCCTCCAAGAACAGTCAATTCCGACAATTGAGGATGCGGAGTTTCTGTCCTGAGGCAAGAGGCATCTCTCTGAAAAAGGATCCAAAACCAAGCTCTTGCTGCCGATTTTTTTAATGCCTTGTACGAGTCCAAATTTTACCATTTTGGCGGCCGTACATTTTTTTGGATCATCCTGATAAAACATCAGAACTTGCAGTCTCATGTTCTCTGGGAAAATCAGAGGGTATTTTGCAGTTACTCTGGGGATTTGCAGGTGGTCTTGCGGCAGATGCATGGTCTCCCGGGGCGGTTTGACTATGTCAGGAGGCTACTCTGTGGATTTGTATGTGATCTTGTAGTAAAATCTAGAGACTTGATCTTCTTCTTCTTTGATTATCTCGACATTCCACTCTGCATCAGGCAGGAATGCGATGGTGGATTCTGGCAGTATGCTGAACTTCTCTAGGCGTGTATCCGGACCGCTATACCTGACATTGAGACTCATCCCGTCAACTTTTACAACGTCATAGATTTGTCCCGGCTTTCTGGTGGATTCACGAACAAGACACTCGGCGTCAGGCCCTATGAGGCAGACCCCTGAAGCAGTGGAAACCTTGAGATTTACGCCATCTGAGTCATTTCTGTCAGGGGTAATCAAGGAACCAGAAACAACCCTGGGTGCAATACTGTTGAAATCAACGATTTTTTCTTCGGCAAGTATGTGAACGGTACTTTCGGAGATCCTGTTTTGCTTTTCAATTATCGTGTCTAATTTTGGGACTGCCGGCCTTTCTACGACATCAAACTGTATTGACTTGGCACCAAAACCCGCACCAACTATTATTTCATAGGGGCCGATTGATGACGGGGAATCGTCAATCATCAGCTCATGAACAAATGAGCCAGACGGACTGGGCAAAATTGATGTGACTGGCCCGACATTCTCCCCGCAATAAAACGAGTCGCATGTAGTAAAGTCCTCTGGCTGCTGAATTAAGCTTAGATCAAACTTCTCCAGATAAACCAGCTTTGAAGGCTTTCCTGTGACAATGACGGTATCGCCGGGATGATATTCGGACTTGTCAGTGGACAGTAATAACTCCAGTTGAACATCAGATCCAAAGAGAAAATCATTTACCACGCTAAATGTGGATTGGGCAGAAGCTGATTGGTAGCTTGCTTTTACGGTATACTTGCCTTCGGGGAAGATGGTTGCAGGCAGTTCAAAGAAGCTGGCAAAATCTCCTCCCTGGTCTGGATAGACCTGGGATTCGTGAATTTGCCTGTATGGGAATGTTCCGTCTAGTACCTTGAGAGTGACTCGATGAGGTACTTTGATTCCTTCATCGCTCTGCTCTACAACCATTACGTTTCCTGTTACGAGAAGCCTTTCACCGACTTTGTAGATGGATTTTTCAGTTTCCACAACAATTGGTTCTTGAGGCAGTGAGTAGTTTGCAGGATCCTCTGAAACCTTGAAGAAAATGTTTTTGCTGTATGAATCAGCAGAGACTAGAATTCTGTAAACGCCAAAGTTAGAGGTGTTTCCTTCTCTGCCCTCGTCAGATTTGATGTTTTGGTATTTTTCTGATATTGGGGTGGTCCATGACCAAGTAAATCGCTGATTATCGACAGATGCGCCAGAATTTGTCCTGGTGCCGTCGGGTCGAATAAGCGAGATGTCGACGGAGCGCTCACCGGCAGGCGGAATAATTCCAGTCAAAGTGACCTGCTCGCCCAACCCGTAAACTTCCTTGTCAGTAGAAATCAACGCGCCGCCATCAAGATTTAGGGAGTCAGCAACTGCAAAGGAAGCAGTCGCAACATGTTCTTGGTATTCAGATTTTACAACATAGTTTCCTTCGGGGAAAATATTTTGTGTGATTCCAATGGATGCCGAATAACTTCCCGAGGCTTCGGGAATTGCGGTAAAATCATACCCGATAACTACCCCGTCAGAACGCAGTGACCGCTCACCCTTGCCCAATCCGATGATTTCCAGCGGGGTTCCGTCTTCATGAGTAACTGTAATTTCGACAAAAGCGCCTGTAGAATAGCTGGAATTTCCAAACGGATCCTTTACAAAGCCGCTCACAACGATTTCATCGCCTATATCGTAAAGCTGGCTGTCAGTTTGAACAGTTATTGGATCAGCGGATGCTACAAAAGCGCCTGGATCCTCCACTGCTGAAACGATTGCTGTTGCTGCGCCAACGTCTTTGGAGACCGTTATCTTGTAATCGCCATACCTGCCTGGGTTGTCTGGAATTACAAACGAATATTCAAACGTCCCGTCACCATTGATTTGAAGCCCGTCTAAAATTTTGAAGCTAGAGTCACTTGTAGCAGAAATCGAGGTTTGTTTGGTTTGGACGACTTCTAAATCAAGCGTGCTAATCCAGACATCGTTTAACCTGCCTGTGATTTGAACGGTGTCCCCCAAGGCATATGCAGGACTGTCAGTCCACAATGAAATCGGGACGTCCTCTTTGAAATCCTCAACTACTTCAAACGTGCTTGAGGTGGATTGGCCATGGTACTGTGCGTTAATCGTATATTCGCCAAAGCTGGGATTGACAGTCGTTACAAAGAGTCTGGTCTTAAATTCACCATCGACTGGAAACAACGTGCCCTGAGAAACCAGTTCTCCGGCACCGTCAGTTACGGTAAAAGACATTCCCTCAAATGGAATAATATCAGTTGCAAAGCCGGTAATAGTTACAGACTCGCCTGGAATGTACTGGGATTTATCAGAAACCATTCCCAATTCAGAATCTTCTGGTTCTTCGGTTTCAGCTGTTTCAAAGCCGACATTAAACGATGCCGATGCGTCTGCTCCTGCATAAGATGCAGTCACGTCATATGTTCCCTCGTTAATTCCAAGAACCTGGTGAAGGGTCAACGTTGCCTCGTAACTAAGATTTAGATCAGGATAGAGAGTCAAAACGTCATTGTAGTTTGGGCCGGATATTGCCAGAGTGATGGACTCTGGTTTGAAAAACGGCTTTTCGACAAAAACCTTTTCTGATACGGAACCAAAAATAACGGCAGTCTCTCCAAACAAGTAAGAAGGTTTTTCAGCATCAAGAGTTATCGTAATCCCCTCTGATTTTTGCGTTTCAACTAACTTTCCATTAGAAGAACCAGCTGTTGATGTGGCAAACTTCCAACCATCTGCACCATCAAGATCAAAACCGTCGTAGATTCTTTGCCATGATGAAAGATCGTTTTGACTATCGGCAACTAGGGGGGTCTTGTCAATTACAACCCCGCTTTCATCACGCAGCTCTACTGATTCGTTTGAATCTGTGAACCATAAATTTTGATAGGAATAAGTCAGAAACTGTCCCGGTTCAATCATCGTTCCCTCGGGAACCGTCATTGTCTTCTTTAAGACAGTCGTTGATGCAATCTGCCATCCGCCTAAATCAATTGCAGAATCAGTCGGATTGTACAGCTCGACCCATTCGGAGACAGTCGTGGCATCGTCCCCTGGAGGATTTGTATCCACTTCGTTAATTACGACATTGTCTGAGGACTGGGCAAATGCAGGAGGAACCGTCAATCCTGCAGCTAGCAACAGTAATGAAAGTATGGCACACATGTTTTTCATTGCGATCTCCTGATTTTTCTGCCTAAAAGACCCATTTTAGAATGGGATTGAGGAAAAGTTGAGCTTGTTGTTAAAGTCCTATATCTCAAGTTCATGTATATTTTTGGATTTTTTACGTTTTAAAAAGCCGTGCGTAGAAATCATTCCTGCGAACCGCAATTTGGGCATTTTTTATTCCGTACAGGGCCCCCACACTCCATACAGAGTCCCTCCTTGCCGACATGTTTTTCAATAGATTGCTTGCGCTTTTCAACATAGAATTTGATTCCAAAATACATCAATGAGACAATAACTGCGGCATAAAACGGGGACATGAACGGAATCAATCCGATCATAAAAAGCAGCAATCCTGCAACTAGAACTGCGTCACGTCTTTCAAATTTCACTAGATCAGGGATGTTTCAGAATTGATAAAAACGTGCCGGAGCTCAGAGCCAATTGGTTGTTACTTCATATGGTAGTCATCACTCTAACTCTTCTTCATTGCTCGGCATGTAAAATAGGGGATAATTCGATAATAAGATGGTGGTGGTGGGACCGGCGAGATTTGAACGCGCGACCTCTGCGTCCCAAACGCAGAATCATACCAAGCTAGACTACGATCCCAGTAAACCCAAAGAATAGTCCAATTTAAGCCTCACAGATTTTTAAAAATACGGCAAAAATCATTAAATTTCAAGATCAAGAATACTCCAAAACAACTCTTGGAATTCTTTGCTTCAGACATCATCATCAACGTGCCAGGTCGGACTCTGGGAGCTCAGGCATGAATTTTGCTGCCAGCAAATACCGATCAAAGAAAATCTGTGGCCAAAATCAGAAACGACTTTCAGACACCAGCCTGTTACTCAAACTCCGACTGGTGTCTCTTCAACAGGTTTTTCATTTGCATCATCATAAAAGCAGCAACAGTAGGACTTGGCCCAACCGGCCAAATTCGTTGAATGTAACCATTCCAGATTCCGGTTTGGGGTACAACGTCAGATCCACCGTAAAATCAGGCGCAAACAGGAATCGGATAAATGTTTTACGACTAAAAAATTGAGGAGCTGACATTGTACAGTTTGGGCATTAAAAACATCTGAAAAAAAAAATCCGATTTTTTCCATATGTCAAAAAAGCGCAAATTCTACAGTTGCACTGTCTCCGGTAATTAGAACCGGAGTGCTGCTGGAAAATCTAATAACCCATGACTGCAAATATGACATGCACAGGAATGCGGCGCGAGGGACATGGCAATCAAGATCCCGGCAGGCAGTGCCGCCTAGGGGCAAACCATTCCTCATTATTGGGGACTTGCGTTAATACGTGGCATTACTTGTACAAATCGAACAGACGCCAGGTTTCCCCAAGCCATCTCGGGAAAGGAACCGGACCGATGATCAGATAATCATTTTAAAGGCAAGAAAATTATTCAAAAACGTGCAAATAGAAGACTATCAAAAGGCCGGAAAGGTTGCAGGCGAGGTCCGTGAAATGGCCAGATCAAAAGATTGGATTGGAAAAACGGTTTACGAAATTTGTGAGGAAATCGAATCGGAAATTCAAAAACGGGGAGCTAAATGCGCATTTCCAGTAAATACCAGCATCAACGAGGTTGCCGCACACTATACGGCAGAACCCGGTGATCCCTTGACGATAAAAGATTCAGATCTGCTAAAAATCGATCTGGGCGCACAGGTTAACGGACACATTGCAGATACTGCCGTCACTGTTTGCTATGATGTGCAATTTGACGGACTGGTTCAGGCAGCAGAAGAATCTCTTAGAAACGCAATGTCCATGATAAAATCAGGAGTCAAGGCAAGTGACATCGGCAGGAAAATTGAAACCACGATTAAGCAAATGGGATTCAAACCTATTGCAAATCTTAGCGGACATTCTCTGGACCAATACACCATTCACGCCGGAAAATCAATTCCAAACGTATGGTCCATTGGGGGGTTTTCCTTGTCAGGCAATTCTGCGTATGCATGTGAGCCGTTTGTAACTACCTCTGAAGGGGGAGGATTTGTAAGAAATGGACAGATAAAGAACATCTTTGCCTTAAACTCTAGAAAGAAAACAAAGGATTCTGAAGCAGATGAATTGTTGGATTTCATTTGGGAGAATTTCAACATGCTTCCATTTGCATTAAGATGGATTACAAGGAAATACGAATTCAAAAAGGCAAAGGAACTTTTGGATTTCCTGGTAAAGAAGAAAGCTGTCAAGGCATATCCGATCCTACTCGAAATAAACGGGCAGAGGGTTGCTCAGGCAGAACACACGTTCATTCCTAATGAGAATGGGGTCACAGTTACAACTGCAGCCCCATGATGATCAATTAGAGAAAAGATGGGTGAAGAAATTAGGCCATGCCCAAATGCAGGGATTGACGTTTTTCAGTCAGCGTGAAGGGGAAGAAGAAGAGCAGGAACAGTATGAAGACATCACTTGGTTTTGTCTTTTGCGCGATATAAAATTCAATGCAGAATGGCCGTTGTTACCATTGCTACCGTTACCATCACTATTGCTCGAGTGTCTGACCATAGATTTTCTCTATCAACATTGTTCCCTCGCAGGACAAACAACCAGAGGACTCTGAAAATAAAATATCGCCTTTGGCGAACTCTCGTTTTTTTACTGTCTCACATTTGGGGCATTTCTCAACCGTATATGCAATTGTGATTTTTTTCTTGGAGAACATGCTATTGGGGAACTCCCACGGTGTTTCCTACCCCGATTACTAATACTGATTGGCCGGGTTTGGTGTTGTCTCTGATCATCTCATAAACCTGAAAAGTCACAGCCTCTGCCTGATCAGCTATTTGTTTTGTCATCAGAGTTATGGCTTCTTTTACAGACTGTTTTACAACAATCGAGAATACGGGAATGCTTGATCTTGTCGCAATCTCTTCAATTTGGAACCTCTCAGTTCCAATGCCGCCTATTGCGGCACCAAAACCCTGTGCAACAGACGCCGAATCCTCGCCTTCCATCTTCAAAGCCGCATCAATCATGATTATCGCATCCAAATGACTCTTTGAAATTAAATTTTCCAGTCCGTCTGCAGGTCTTCCTACAGCAGAACCTGGACCCTCTGCCTTTAATAAGAAAAGTTTTCTGGATTCAAATTCTGTTCGAGCAAGGACAGTCTGAAACGAAATTGTTTCCTTTGGATGGCTTAGCATCATTTTTCCAACAATCATGGGACCAATTCCATCCCCTACGGGCTGACCTGCCTTAAAGGCAGGAATAGCTTCCTTCATCGCCTCTGCCTGCTCCATTATAAAAGGAAGAAGCATCTGAAGTGGCAAAATTAACGGATAATTGTTTTGTTTTTTTGCAGTTAGATACATGTGATTGATGATCTTGTGGATCATCTGTAATGAGGATGCTATCTCTAATAGCGTCTGGGCCCTGTTTAATTCAACCTTGCTGATTTCTGGGCAAAGCAGACAGATGTGTTTGCGGGTGTGGTCTTCACGGGATCTTACGGTATGTCTTACCTTGTCTACAATTCCGTTAGGATCCATGTCCACAGGCATTATTGTAAAGTATTCCAAAAATCGGTCAATTTTTTCTGTCGGATTATTCTTTGGACTCAGATTTTTTCTGACATAATCGATCAATTCGGTTCTTGACTCTGCCCGAAAAGAATCCAGTTTTTTAATCCCCTTTTTGATTTCGCCTGAAGTGATATAAAGCTGGATACGCTGGCCGTAAAAAACGAAAACGATTATCGGGATAATCCAGATCAACATCATAATCGGATTCGCATCATCACCCATTCCAAACAACTGATCAAAGTCAAGGTTTGTAAAATTCACTAGACTCAGCGATCGTCGGATGTAAATTAAATGATTCGACGGATCCGGTCCTAAAAAACGCCAAAAAATGCCAAAAAACTGTTCCAGAGCACAAAAAATGGCGAGTCCTTTTATTACAGTTAAAATACAAAAAAGCCGAATATGCCACAAACGAAACCTATCGTAAGCGTGGAAAACGTTGTAGCGTCAGCTTCTGTAGATCAGAAGATGGACTTGAACGAAATAACAAAAACATTTCCAGATGTGGAATATCATCCTGATCAATTTCCAGGGCTTGTTTTCAGACTAAAGAGTCCAAAGACTGCCACGTTGATTTTCACTTCAGGTAAAATGGTGTGTACGGGCTCCAAATCAGAAGAAATGGCAAGAAAGGCTGTAAAGACAGTTGTCCAGAAACTCCGGAAGGGCGGAATCAAAGTTAAGAAAGACGCAGTTGTCGAAATTCAAAATATTGTTGCGTCAATCAACCTTGGCGGAAAAATCCACTTGGAACAGGCTGCAAGAACATTGCCAAGAAGCATGTACGAACCAGAACAGTTTCCGGGACTAATCCACAGAATGCTTGATCCAAAAACAGTCATTTTGTTGTTTTCATCGGGAAAACTTGTATGTACCGGAGCTAAAAAAGAACCGGATGTTTACAGATCAGTAAACAACTTGCATGCATTACTTGAGGAAAAAGAACTTATGATTTATAACTAGTCATAGCTCGAACTTTTTTTAATTCATTTTCAAAGATGGTTTTGGTGCCGTATTTGGCCCGTTAGGCCTTGTGCGTAGTCGGTTGGGATCTGGGTTACTACAAACAAACTCCCCTCATTCAGGCCGATTACACACAATGTTGGGTGTGTTTTTTTGTTTGATCATGTACATTTGTGGGGGATGGGAGAGAGAGGGAAGGAGGGATCTGTCTCCTTATTTGTCAGAACTTCTGAAAACAGCTGGGTTGCCATGTGGGCTAGGCGTGCAAAAGGGCGGAAGTTCAGAAACGCGTGCAGATTGAGCCAAATCATCAATTATGTGACAACCCCTGCCGATGGAATCTACAAGGTAACGGTTCCAAGGCATTCATAGACTGCAAGGGAATCATGCTATACATATCGTACAATCAGGGTTGGGCAGGGAGACTTTTTTGAGATAACGACGGATTTTCAGGATCAGTCACGAGGCCCAACAATGACAAAACCACCGCACAGATCGATTTTTTATATGATAAACTGCTATTTACTGCGAAATCAGATGCTAGAAAAACAATTCAATCCAGACATGCTGTATAACCGAATCGTTCATTTTTATATTGACAAGAAGGGGTACCCCAAAGAAAAGGCAAACGAGATAGCCCAATCAGTCGTACAAAAAGAGGCCCGGCGAAGAATTTGCAAAAACGAGAACTGCAAGCATTTTTCCCATGATCATATAAGAAATTCAGAAACGTGTCTTGTTGAAAACTGTGATTGCAAGGGGTTTTCAAGTAAAACCATCCAACGAACTCTCAAGTAATGGCCTGGCAGCGATTCCCAACTTTCGCAAATGCCGGGCAAACTCGTCAACAAAACCATGAACAGTGTAAACTTGTTCTGCACCAGACTGCACAACCATGTCGACTAGTTCTCCAAAGTCGCAATGATCACTCATTGGAATTGAATAGTCTGTCCTTCTTCCAAATGAAAACTTTGATGACTGTGCCCATCCGCTAAATCCGATTGTTACTGCTCCGTGCCTTGACTTCATCTCTTGAACAAACCTGTTTTTGGGAGACAGCATAGGTGCCACCATGACCCATGGCTTTTTGTCAAGCAAACCACTTTTTTCAGCCTCAGAATGACCGATTCCGTGTCTGAGAGGCACTTTGAACCTTTGATGCAGGTTATTCATTTCCTTGACAGAGTCATGAAGGTAGAGAGGGCCCCAGTGGCCGAACATCTGGGTAATTGTCTGAGCCTTTCCAAGCTGGTATCCCATCAAAATCACCGGGATTCCCTTGCCATAAAGCTCGGAGATCAACTCATTGGCCTGTTTTTGGACTTGCTCGGTCTTTGGAAAAACAAACTCAGGCAGTCCAAACGTGCATTCGGTGATCAGAGTCCTGCATCTTGGAATTTTTGCACCGTGCAAAAATCCCCTGTTTCGAGTGCAAATATCCCCCGTATAGAATATGTCCTCAAGAAGCAGGCCCTTGGCTCCAAGTATGTGCCCGCTATCTACCAGAGAAAAACCATCAAGCGACTCTACATGATTTTCCATCTTGAATCCGCGAAGATCTGCAATCTTGCTTGTCTCGACAGAAGACAGAATGGTCCCTCCGTTTTTTGAAGGCAGATGATCTGCATGTGCATGTGAAACGAAATTAACGCCAGTCAGATCGGCATTTTTTGGATCCATATAGACGCGTTTGTCATTTACCTCGCACAGGATTCCGTTTTTTGTCATCCTGACTTTTCTGGGCAACATGATAACCGGCAAATAGATTTGATATAAATTGCAGGTTTGACTCATAGCTGACTAGTTGCTAAATCTAGGAATTCTGATATCCGGCCGCGGGAGCAACATGGAGTCCATACTAAAGACGATTAAGAAAAAAAGGATCCCGATCAATCCGGCAATCGTAATTTCAAACAGGCCGGATGCAAAAGGCCTCCAAGTTGCTGAAAAACTCGGCGTAAACACACTGGTTGTCAAAAGCAAGGGATTCAAGGGCAGCAGATGGCAGTATGACAAGAAAATTGTTGCGGCGCTCTCAGAAAACGGGGTAACCCCGAGAAACGGACTGGTCTGTCTTGCAGGATTTATGAGAATTGTCAGTCCGGAATTTGTAAAAAAATACAAGAACAGGATTCTCAACATACATCCTGCATTGCTGCCTGCATTTCCTGGGCTGGGCTCCCAAAGACAGGCCCTGGATTACGGTTCAAAGTATTCCGGATGCACCGTTCATTTTGTCGACGCTGGAACAGACACGGGGCCAATCATAATCCAATCAGTCGTAAAAATCAAGCAGGACGATACCGAAGAGACGCTCTCAAAGCGAATTCTTACAGAGGAACACAAAATATACCCTAAAGCCGTAAACCTGTTTGCAAGAAAAAAGATCAGAGTCTCTGGAAGAAGGGTGCTGATTTCCTAGGAGTCAGGCCCGCCAAAAAAATACAATACTTTTAGTTCCTTTGTATTTCCGTGAAAATGATGCCTGAGATCCTTTGCAACAAAAAACAGCTTGTCTTTTGAGAGTTTGTAGTCTTTGTTGCTGATTTTCAAAAAACCATCGCCGGACAGAATCAAATAAACCTCGTCATTGTCATGTGGCTCCTGCGTGTCTTTCTCTCCGGGCTGCAAGACTAGGACGCCTGCTGCCAAGCTTTGTTTGTTGATAAAGGTGTGAAAATAAGACTGGCTGTTTCTTACTTTTCCAACATATGCGTCTATGTTATATTCGAGTTTCAATTTATTTAACAACTGCCAAGAAGGTTTTTCGTACCGGGTCTGCGCTCATAAAGGAGTGACCTACCGGATGTATCTTTTCGTGTTCTGGACTGTTGTGCATTTTGATAAAACTCTCCTTGCTTTCATGCTCTACAATGATTCTATAACTGCTGCTGCCATCGTGGGCCCTTAGAAGTCTTCTGGAGACAAATCCTGGAAAACTAGACAAAACCCTGTTTGATTCAGAAAACCATCTTTCAAAGTCTTTTTCTGTGCCGTCTTTTAGCTGAATATCGGCCATCATTACAAACATGAAAAAAGTAAGGCATGGCCATTTAATTTCCTTTCCCAAACCCCAAAGCCGGATTCCAAGAATTAAATACCGACATGGCAGTAGCACATCATCATCATCATGACAGGAGGAAAGGCAGCCGCAGAAGAACGTGGATCAAAAGGAGTAGCAGTATCAACAACAGGCGTCAAAATTGACGGCAAGATCATTGCTCAGTCAGTCAAGGACAGGGTAAGACAGGCAGCAGACGAACTCAAAAAACAGAACATCAACCCGTGCTTGGCAACTGTTCTTGTAGGTGATAATGCGGCTTCGGCCACATATGTTAGAAACAAGCACAAGGCATGTGAGGAGGCAGGCATTGCCACCAAAGACTGCAAACTAGACGCAAACATCACCCAGCCAGAACTAGGCAAAATTATCGACGAGTTGAATTCAGACAAATCAGTTCATGGAATTTTGGTTCAGCTGCCGTTGCCAGATCAGCTGGATGAATTTGCAACCATCTCAAGAATATCTCCTCTCAAGGATGTAGACGGATTGACGCCACACAATGCAGGCTTGCTTGCAATGAACAAGGCGGTACTTGTTGCATGTACGCCATCAGGAGTAATGGAGATGTTTGATTATCACAACATAGATCTGAAAGGAAAAAACGTCGTCTTGATTAACAGAAGCAACCTGGTTGGAAAGCCGCTGTGTCATTTGCTGCTGGAAAAAAATGCGACGGTTTTGATATGCCATTCTGGAACAAGGAATTTGACAGAACAATGCAAGAATGCAGATGTCGTAATTACTGCAGTCGGCAACAGGGACAAGTTTACACTAACACAAGACATGATCAAAGAGGGGGCAATAGTGATTGACGTTGCAATTTCCCGCCACAATGGAAAGCTTGCAGGCGATGCAGACTATGAAGACATAATACAAAAGGCATCCTTTGCAACCCCTGTTCCGGGAGGAGTGGGACCTATGACTGTCGCAATGCTGCTAAAAAACACGATTACTGCAGCATCACTGAGTAGCCAAATTGGATGACAGTTCGGCAAAAAAATCACTCCGAGAACTTTTGCTAGAAAAAAGGGACAATACGTCATTTGACTATCTGAAAATCGCAAGTGAGAAGATTCATCAAAAAGTCAAAGGAATGAAAAACTTTAGGGATGCAGAAAAAATCGGTGCATACTATCCGATTGGAAGCGAGATTCTAACTCAGGACATCATCCAAGAGCTGCTATACGTTAGAAAAGAGGTGTTTATGCCCAAGGTGGCAGGCAAGGCCACCGCCTCTGCCACCGCCACTGTTACTGCGACTACCAACACGATGGAATTTAGAAGGATTGAGGATTTTTCGAGCCTAGAGAAGGGAAATTTCGGCATTATGGAGCCAAAAGAGGGATGTCCCAAAGACAACGACTTGGATTTGATTTTGGTTCCGACTGTGGGAATTTCTCCTGCAGGAGTCAGACTGGGATACGGCCATGGGTTTTATGACCGGTTTCTGGCAGAAAACAAGACAACCACAATCTCGTTGGTTTTGGAAAAACAAGTAATCAAAAACATACCCAAATCGGAGAATGACATTCTGATTGATTGGATAGTTACCGAGGACAAAATTCTTGAAACACAAGGGTGATGCCCCCTTTCTGCCAGTAGACCTTATGCGTAATCGGTTCAGATCTGGGATTATTACGAACAAATTTGCCTCATTCAGGTCGATTACGCATAAAGTCTAGTGTCCTTTCTGCAGAATTTGTGACTTGAGAGATTTTTTTAGCAGATGCAATGCACTGCATTTGAAACTGCCAAATGCAAGGCATCGCCCAACCAGGAGATCTAGTTTGAAATTGGCAATCTGATCGTCGTGTATAGACGAATCTGGCATCAAACAGGCCAAAATACCTGCAAACTGCTCGGTGATGATGAAAAAGATGAAGATGAAGATGAAGATACTGACGGCAAACTGCCTTCCCGAGGAACAGCTTTTGACTCAAAACGACATCTTGCTGCCGTCAATTGATTTTGCATTTGTGGCAGTCTTTTAGAAGTTTAAATTTGCCACTAAAATACCAAGATCCAATGGAACTGTACCCGAAATTCGACGCAAAGAAGATAGAACACGCTGCCAGAGAATACATCAAGTCAATTGACTTGGAAAAGCAAATTTTTGAATCAGACAAGCCTGAAAAGATCCGGTTCATCGAGGGCCCGCCTACAATGAACGGCACTCCTCACGCAGGGCACCTGAGGGGCAGAGTCATCAAGGATCTGTGGTACAGATTCAACACGCTACAAGGCAAAAAAATCGAGTTTAACGGCGGATGGGATGCCCAGGGGCTTCCGGTGGAACTGCAGGCCGAAAAAGAGCTGGGGGTAACCGGCGGCAAAACCGAGGCAGTCAGGCAATTTGGAATCAAGAGAATAGTCTCTGAATGCAGAAAGGTAGTTGAGAAATACAACAAGGACTGGGTCGATGTCGATGAAAAACTAGGAATGTCGTTTAATCACGACAAGGCATACTGGACATTGAGAGACGGGTTTATCGAACGGGAATGGCAGGTCCTCAAAAAAGCACACGAGAATAAAATCCTGGAGGAGGACTTTACAGTTGTCGCGTACTGTCCCAGCTGCCAAACCTCGCTCAGCCATGCCGAGGTCAACCAGGGGTACGAGGAAGTCAAGGATCCGTCATTATTTTACAAGGCAAAGCTAGTCGATGAGGATGCATACCTGATTGTATGGACTACGATGCCATTTACGCTGGTGACTGATGCAATGGTGGGATTGCAGCCTGAAGAGGATTATGTGTACGTCAAAGTGGAAGCAGAGACGTGGGTTGTCGGCAAAACCAGACTGGAAGATTTCATGGCAGAAGTAAAGATCGAGAAGTGGGAAGTTGTCAAGACTGTCAAGGGACACGAGTTTGAAGGAAAAAAATACATACACCCGCTACTTGACGAGATTCCTGCTCTGGCCGAGTGTGCAAAGGCAGGCAATTTCCATGTTGCAGTCTCCGAACCGTTTGTTGATGCAAGCACGGGCAGTGGACTGGTCCACCTGTCGCCTGCAAACGGCGAGGAAGACATCAAAATTGCAAACAAGAGAAACGTCAAAATTTTCAACCCGATCGATGATCAGGTGAAATTCACACCGCAGGCAGGAAGAAGATACCAGGGCATGTTTGTAAGGGACGCAGACAGGACAATTGTCGAGGATCTAAAGGAAAAAAATGCCCTGGTCCGGATTGGCAAAATCAGACACAAGTATCCGCTGTGCTGGAGGTCTGGCCATCCGATCGTATGGCTTGCAAGAAAAGGCTGGTTTTACAAGCTGGATAGGCTGGATGACAAGGCAATTGATGCGGCCAAAAGCGTGGAATACTTTTTTGAGCAGCCAAAAAACAGGTTCCTTGGAATAATCAAGGAGAGACATCCGTGGTGCATATCAAGGGAAAGAATTTGGGGATGCCCGCTTCCCGTATGGACATGCCAGGAATGCGGAGAGAGAAACTGGATGTTCTCAAGGCAGGAGATCATTGATGCGGCTGAGAATCTGCCTGACGGCCCTGAGTTTGAGCTGCACAGGCCGTGGATTGACAACATCACAATAAGATGCAAAAAATGCAACGGCACGAAAACAAAAAGAGAAGAGTATGTTTTGGATACCTGGCACAACAGCGGTTCGGCGCCGTTTTCATCACTAAGTGACAAAGAATACCGTGACGAGATTCCTGTGCCGTTTCTGACTGAGGGAATTGATCAAACCAGAGGATGGGCCTATACATTGCTTGTTGAAAACGTGATTCTAAACAACGGACCGATTCCACCATACAGGTCGTTTCTGTTCCAGGGACACGTCCTGGACGAAGGGGGCAGAAAGATGAGCAAGAGCAAGGGAAACGTGCTGCAAGGGGCAGATCTGCTGGAAAAGTATCCTGCAGACCTGGTCAGATTCTACTTTATGTGGAAGGCAAATCCTATTGAGCCGCTCAGTTTCAGCACGGACGAGATGATGTCAAGACCGTACCAGGTAATCAGCACGCTGTTTAACCTGCATCTTTACTTTAGGCAAAACAGCCAGTATGACGGTTTTGATGCATCAAAAAAGACAGTCATATGGGCAAAGAAGAACAACCTGCTTGCACCGCCTGATGTATGGCTGCTATCAAAGATTCAAAAGCTGATACACAGGGTTACAGACAGAAACCAGTCCTGCAAATTCCACGAAAGTGCAAAGGCAATTGAGGACTATATCATAAACAGCCTGAGCCAGGTTTACATTCCTATTACCAGGGGTGAGCTTTGGGACGACGAAGACGATGAAAAGAAAGACAGAAGACTTGCAATTTATGCTGTTTTGAGCAAGGTTCTCAGGACGCTGGACATCTTGATTCATCCGTTCTGTCCGTTTACAAGCGAGTATCTCTGCCAGGCAGTCTTTGAGGAACGGCAGAGCAGCATACTGCTTGAGAACTGGCCTGCCTATGACCGGGAACTGGTCGACGAAGAGATTGAGGAATCATTTGACGTTATGAAGGATGTGATATCCGTTTCTTCGGCTGCCAGAATGAAAGGAAAGCTAAAGCGGAGATGGCCGTTAAACGAGGCCCTGATTTGCGTAAAGAAAGGACAAAAGCAGATACTCGAACCGCTCTCAGAACTGTTGCAATCCCAGCTCAACGTTGAGAATCTATGCGTCTTTGAGACAACACAAAAAGAGTCGGGCCTGGCACGGATTTCAGAATTCAAAAGATTGGGACTTCCAGTAAGGGCCGTAGTGGAGCTGGACAGGAAAAAAATCGGGCCAAAGGCAAAACAGCACATGGGGCAGCTCGTCGCAAAGTTCGGAGAAACCGATCATGAAGAGATTGTGGCCTCTTTGCTGCAAGGCAGTTCAAAGTATGATTTTTATGTTGATGGCAAAAAGATTTCGCTTGATTCAGAAGACTTTGTAGTCGGTTTTGATGCCCAAGAAGACTATGCGGTCTCAACCCGGGACAATTACACCGTCTTTATCTCGACTGCAAGAAACAAGGAGATGATGGCAAAGGGATTGGTCAAAGATGTTGCAAGAAGGCTGCAGACATTAAGAAAAGAAAGAGGACACAATCCAACTGACGTCTTGAATGTCGCGTCAATCTTGGGCCTGGATGAGGAGTCCCTTGGGATGATTCGAGAAAAATCCGGGGACCTGGCATTTCTGGTCAGAGTCAAAAAAGTAAACTTTGAGCCTACTTGCAAGGAATACCAGGACGGCGACATTGACGGACAGAAGATCAGAATCTCTGTGGAGTAGTCTGGGATTGCTTATTGTAAATATTTTTATTGGAATCAAGGATTGAAAAAGGAAATGTCCGAATCAAAGGAACCCAACGTAGTCGGGATTAACATCCTAAGACAGAATGGCGTGGATGTCGACGAATTGGTAAACGAGCTAGTCAAAAACGCAGCCGTGGAATTTACTGCATACTATTACTTTACCAACCTTAGAGCACACTGCACAGGCATGCAAGGCGAAGGACTCAAGGGAATCATCGAGGATGCAAGGCTGGAGGACCTCAGCCATTTTGAATCGTGCGTTGAGAGAATCTATCAGTTAGGCGGTTCGCTTCCAGACGATGCAACCGAATTTGTCAAAATTTCAGGATGTGAGTTTTTGCAGCTTCCGCCAAATCCGACTGATCACATGGCGATTCTGGAGAAATGTCTCAAGGCAGAACAGGGCGCAATTGTCAACTGGAATAAAATTTGCAAGATGACACATGGAAAGGATCCGACAACATATGATATTGCAAAAGACATTCTGGCCGAAGAGATTGAACACGAGTCGTGGTTCCTGGAGTTGATCTATGGAAGACCGTCAGGACACATGAGAAGAAAGCATGCCGGTGAGAGGCCGCATACTAGAAAACACTCTAGGGCACTTGACATGGGTTAGGCCAGATCACCACCATCATACGCCTTATTTGTAGATAATAGGTCGGGCTCTGGAAGTTCAGGCATGAATTTTGTCATCAATGAATGCTGATCAAATAGGATTTGTACCTAAAACAAGAAACAGCTTCCAGAACCCGCTCAGCTACCATGTCTCTTGGTAAATTCAAAGCCACTCAATCCGTTAGTCGCATATGCAGATGGCAGCCAAAATGACTGAGTTGATACTTCTTCATCCGAGCCGTCATCTGTTGGCGTGATTACGACATTTACGTATCTGTCGCCTGCGTGTTCTTTTAACTCTTCTAGTTTTTCTTCTAGCTGCCTTTCTAATTCCGGCTTGTCATCAGTTGCTTGCTGAAGCTGCTCACTTAGAACAATAACGTCCTTAAAGTCTTCCAATCCTGCAATCTTTTTTGTTATCTCAGAGTCAGCAGCCATGCCTGGTTTGTCTAGTTTTTCTTGTAATGTCTTTATCATCTCGTCTATCTTTTCTTTTACTTGGATTTCTATGTCTACCTCATTTATTGCATTAGCAGTTAATATCGGAATCATCACTGCCACTGCCAAAACAGATATCAAGAAAATGATTTTCCGCATTGTTTAGACATGTGTTAACCCGTATAAAAAACCAGAAATCGTTGCAGTCTGCTGCATAACCCTGCTTAAAATCCGAAACTGGCCCGTAAAAGATCGGGCTCTAGAAGCCGTTCCTGATTTCAGGCACGAATATGTCCGGGAAACCCTCTGGGGTGGCAAAACTCACATCTGAACTTCCAGATCCCGAACTGTTACATCGATTTTGAATTGTTTCTTTTCAGGAATTTGAACGGAACATCTTTGCGGTGATTAATCACATGTTTTTTCCCAATCCAGTTTAAAATGGGCATGTCATCTTCCTCCGAATATGATGTTTTACCTTGTATTTGGAATGTCTGTTCGGGGGCATGCCATCCCAGAAATCCGTCAGGTTGAGGCCAGACGAGTTGATCTTTTTTCTGTGCCCTCCACAGTCCTTTAGTTCGCCGCCACAATGCCTGCAAACCTGTATCGGTGTGCGTAGGCGATTGCCTCAGAAAGGCGATTGTTCTACCAGGAACATCGTGGGTTCGAATTCCACACCCACCGTCTCCCTTTGTCGTATATTGAGTTTCGATGATGGCCAGTCTTCCCAGAAGTACCGCATCAAATCATCCCAGGCTCGAAACAATTCAGATGAGGATGCCTGCAGATCCGCATGTCACCTACTGCACCGCCGTGAGTCGGTTACTTCTGGGAAGACTGATGGCCGGGGTTGTCCAAAAAACTTTCCATGGACTGCCACAAACTGCCAGTCTGCCCCCATATGCGGGCAGATTCAGACGGAGAGCGGGACATTTTCGGCCAACCATGCGCAAAAGACAACGCAAATATCCGTGCGGGCCATACCTTACGTAGTGCGCACATCAAAAAAACGGACCGTAATTTTGACACATCGTGCCTACTTTGATAAAAAATGTTCGATTTTCAACTATGCGCACTATGAACTTTGATGATGATACTGATTACGGCATTACGACATTTTCCAACCTTTCCGTTTTTGGGATTTTACTCTTCAAACACAGCGTCTGCTTGAAATTCTTCAGGCAATATGAGCCGCTATGTTTGGAATAACTTTATGACATCTTCTTGAGAAGATCCAATCTTGCTGGCAGATCTGATGCTGATGTTTCTAAAATCTTCAAAGTAACCATCTGACAAAACATGAAGGCAAAATTCTATTCTTTCTCATATTTGAACTCTGATGCTGTGGATTCGTTTCTAATTTTTATCACGATTGTATCTCCTAGTTTGTTGAAACATCTTTGTCGGTGTTCATTTGTGAGAATCCAGCCCAGTATGACATCTAATGGCAACAGGAATGTCTTGCCAAAACTGCTAAGCAATACCCCCTTTAAAGTCGGAGTATCTCCCTCCATGTTTGTCACTCTTAGATTCAGCACTTTTTTCCCAATCGTTTGACCTGTTTTGAATTCTAGTATTGTCCAATATGAAAAAAACATGATGCCCGATGGGATGTATGTGATGTTTTCTGCCCAAAACCGCTCGTCATTAAAATCATGATCTATGATTCCTAACGATGCAAAAACCACTATGGGTGATGTGACTATGGAAATTATGAGAAAATCAACCAACCACGCCAAAAACCTCTCTGTCCATTTAGCAAGTGTGATTTTTGATGGCAGATCGGGTTCTGTCATAATGATGTTGTAAACTTCAAATAATTAAAACATGCTAATCAACAGTCAACCCCTCTTCGATCAAAGAAATTTTATCACTAATCAGACAACGCTCCATATGAAGGCAAAGTTTGCAACAGTATGTATTTCATGTGGAGAACAAATTCGGCCCGGAAAGGAAATCTCAAAAAACCAGGACGAAAAATGGGTTCACAAACACTGTGCAGAGGATTCTGAGGGCCTACCTTAGGGATTAATAGTCTCTGCATCTTAGATTATTTTGAAAATATTTTTGATCTCGATTAACCCACTTGATGTTTTACTATGGACCCTTCGTCGGAATGAAAAAGACGTAATCAATCTTTACAGTACCATGTCTCCTATGATGCAAATTGCAACCGGTGGAGGTGGGATGTTAAATTTTGGCTATTGGGATGATGATCATAAAACCCCGATATCGGCACAAGAAAACCTTTGTGATTATTTTGGAATTCTTTCTGAATTGGAAACTGCAAAATACGTGGCAGATGTCGGAAGTGGTCTGTCTGCCCCCGCAAAATATTGGAAAAAACAGTATGACAACTTGTCGCTGTACTGTGTTAACACAAATTACTCCCAACTTCGTTCTGGAAAATCATCAGACCACGATTCTTTGAATTCGTCATCTACGCTGATGCCGTTTTCAGACAAGTCAGTCGATAGGGTTTTGGCTTTGGAGTCATCGCAACATTTCAAACCTTATTCCGATTTTCTTTCAGAATCTAAAAGAATTCTTTCTGATGACGGTTTGCTGGCGCTGTCTGTACCGGTAACTGTCAACTCCCATTCTGCAAACAATCTTGGAATCTTAAAATTCACCTGGGCCTCGGAGCATTATTCCATAAAACAAATTCGTGATTTTTTAACTGATGCCGGTTTTTTAATTTCAGAAGAAAGATTTATCGGTCCCTCCGTATATGATCCGCTGGCAGATTATTATGTTGCAAACAGGGAAAACCTCCGAAAGTTGCTTTTAAAAGAATACTCCCCGTTAATTGAAAAAATACTGTTCAAATCAATTCAAAAGATGAAACAGGCATCTGAATCTAGAGTCATCGATTATGTCTTGTTAAAGTGCCATCTGTGACACACGTGATTCTAGGCTAGGTTTTTATTTTTGATGTATTGATTTGATATATGTCAAGTTCGGATGCTGAAATGAAACTGTATGGTGATAAATGCACTCAGTTACAAAAAGAACCTGAAATACGATTTGCCGGCATTGTTGGCAAGGAAGGACAGCTCATGGCAGGCGGCTTTAAGGAAGGACTGACTCCGCATGAGGGTGACGAAACTAGGCTGCAGGCTTTCTTGGAATTTGTCTCCAAGGCCTCAATCCGAAAAGAGTACGACGAAAGTCTTGGACCGATAAACTATCTTGCTGCCAGACGCGACAAAGCCGTATTGGTCAGCTTTCCATTCCCCATTACGCAAATTTTGCTTCTTATTTCTGCAGAACCCACTGCCAACATTGAAGATCTGGCAAAAAAAGTCGTTGAAATATTTACTAATGTCAACTAAACCTGTCTGAACAGCATGGCGAATTCTTTAATTATACTCAAAGTTAGTTTTTAACTTGTGATATGCCATCTTGCTGTTTTAACTCTGTTCTTGATTCCTGTGCTGATTCCAAATTCTTTTGGCCTGGTTTATGATTTTGATACCAATCAATCACTATTTCACAAAGATGACAGTCTGATCGTAAGCGGAAGCGTTTTGTATGATGCCGAAATTCCATTTGTAACCGTACAGATTTTCGTTCCAGGAAAATCCAACTTTGCTGATTTTAATACCGTGATGGTAAATCCTGATGGAAGTTTTTCTGTGGCATTTCATGTAGGTGGCCCAACTTGGACCGGTGATGGGACTTACCCGATCAAGGTAACTTATGATGGAAGTTTGGAAAAAACCATTCAATACAGGGAATCAGCCAAGCCAGACCCAGACCCAGAACCTGAACCTGAACCAGAACCAGAACCTGAACCGACTTTCAATGCCCCCGAGCCCCGCGCGCTAAACGATGGGGATCGCGCATCCTCATCAGCCGACCCAGAACCGGAACCTGCTCCTCGTGCATCCGAACCGTCTCTGGAATCTGCGCTGCCCAAACCGCAACAGACTGAATTTAAAACTTTGAAATTTATTGTTCCAAACTTTCCAGCACTAGACAAATCCCCCCGGCACTATATTGACAGGTACAACAATGAGCCCTTGTACAAGTCATGGTTTGACTCGCAATTTCCAACTTATTCCATTGCCGATGTTGCAGGGTACTCTCAAACCCATGTTCCAAACTTTCCAGCACTAGACAAATCCCCCCGGCACTATATTGACAGGTACAACAATGAGCCCTTGTACAAGTCATGGTTTGACTCGCAATTTCCAAACCAGTCTATTTACAACGTTCTTGGCTATGCTGACCCGGTATCTGTGCCTGATTGGATAAGAGACAATGCAGAGGGTTGGGCAGTTGGAAAAGTTGACGATTCTGCATTTGTAACCGGAATAGAATTTATGATTGAAAACAACATCATCATGATTTCAAACGTGCATTCTTCTCCTGCTGCTACTGTAAACGTTTCAGATGATCAGGTTCCTAGCTGGATAAGAAATCTGGCTCATTGGTGGTCTCAGGATCTGATTTCTGAAGACGAATTTGTGGAATCCTTGAAATTTCTAATTCGTGAGGGAATCATAATTATAAAATAACTAGAATGATTTTTAATTTGGCCTGTTTCATGTTTAATTGACTTGAAGGCTACGCTTGGTGCAGGATGCTTTTGGCATGTTGAGGATTTATTCAGCAAAACAAAAGGAGTAAAATCTACAAGGGTGGGATATACGGGAGGCCGGTTGCCAAACCCTACATACGAGCAAGTCTGCACTGACAGAACCGGCCATGCCGAGGCAGTTGAAGTGGAATTTGATCCTGAGGAAATCTCTTTTGAAGAACTGCTGGACATATTTTGGAACAATCACAATCCTACGACCCTGAATCGCCAAGGGCCTGATGTTGGGGTTCAGTACCGCTCTGCAATTTTTTACCACGATGAAAAACAAAAAGAGATTGCAGAAAAATCCAAACTGTCCCTGTCTGAATCAGGAAGATATGGCAATACTCCCATCGTGACAGAGATTGTTCCGGCACCGGCATTTTATGACGCTGAGGATTACCATCAAAAATATTTTAAAAAACACGGATTGTCATAGTCATCATCCTCATCATCATCATTTTACGACAACCACCGGAATTTTTGCAGCGTGTATTACATAATTTGAAACGCTTCCAAAGAACATTTCTTTTGCCGCACTCCTTCCTCTGGATCCGATAACTATCATGTCAAACTTGTCTTTTCCCTGGGCTAGCTTCACAATGTTGTATCCGACATCTCCGCTCATTTTTCTCTCTTTGAAGACAATTCCGTTTTGTGCTGCCAAAACCTTGGCATTCTTTAGAATTTTTTCAACTTCCTTGTTGAGCTTCTCGGTAACCTCTCCCACGCCTTTAAATTCCGAGTGTGATTGGGTGTTAATTGAGTATACCCCTGTGATTGTGGCTCCGCATTGTCTGGCCAAGGTTATTGCCATCTCCAACCCCCTTTGAGCGTTTTTTGAGCCGTCCAGCGGAACAAGAATCTTTGAGAGTTTCTTCTTAATCATGCTAGACCCACTGCTTTGATACTAAAAAGTGTAATTGCCTGGCGGTTTGATCTGTATAGCAACGGTCATAAGTAATTGAGGGCTTTGACCGGCGATCTGTAATTGTACTTGTACATGCAAAGGTGGGCAAACGACACCGTCCTGTAGTACTCGGATATGGCATGCCGCAGCTCGCTGATTTTCCTGTACACTATCCCCCTGAAAACAAAATGCTTGCCCAGGTTCCAGCATTCTTCCACGATATTGAGGTACGGCGATCCTTTCGGGATCATTATCAGTTTGACATAGGGATGGTCGACCAGATATTTTGCGACATCAGTAGATCTGTGCACACTCCACCTGTCGCAAAAGACGGCAACCTTACCAAACTTGGCGCGCAGCGCCTCCAGACATTCTATGAACTGCACCGACGTAAACGATCCCGTAAACGTCCTGAACAGCCTTCTGCCGTCTTCTGCGATGCTTCCAAACACGGCCACCTTTGTGTGGTCTCCAGAGTACGATGCCACGCTTCTGGTGCCGACCGGACTCCACACGTATCTGTCATATGCGCCCTGCACGAAGAACGCCTCATCAGATGACACCAGCGTAAAACCGTCGTTTTTCAGGCACGGAATACGCACGTTTTCAAGATACCACTGCCACGAGTATACCGAGCTTGGGGTGGCATGGCTGGCATGTATGTTTTGCACCTTGCGGCGCGACAGGCCATGCTGGCGCATCATTCTCCGGACATGTTCTATGCTGTATTCTGTCCCGGTGGCATCCCTTATGTCATCGCGCACCGTCATGACATCGGTACTTTTGCATGCAGTGGACAGGTCCATTATGGCTGCAATACTTTTCCTGTCCACCTTTGGCCTGCATCCGGAACGGGGAAGATCCCGGAGAGCCTTCATGCTGCCCTCCTCAAAGCGCGTCGTCCATTTGCATACCCAGCCGACTGACTGCATGAGGCGTTCTGCCGTATTTGCATAGCCGTCACCGTGTATGAATACCATGTTTACTGCGGCTATTCTGACCTTTACCTGCGGATCCTTTTCATTCTTGTATGCCTCCTTCAGGTCTGCCACGCATATTTCCGCCATGTGTCTTGTCATACATGGCGATCAAAATACGTTTCGGTTCGGCGGGTTTATTTTCACGAACTTTTGTTTCACACTATAGATCAGTTTGAGATACAGAAGATAGCCGAGGGCAGGTACTTCAGTAGTTCCCAGATGTACTTTTGAAGGCACGATAATTACGTAATTTGCCGAGATTTTTTGACCATTACGATCTTAGATCAGAAGGTGTGTCAAACATCATCATGATGATACCAACACAAAACGATGTGTTTGCACACCAGTATGACATAGCATCACGACAGTTTAAAACATTGCGACGGCGGTTCCACAAGCTCGAAATGGCAGTCTCAAAGAGTCACAACGCGGTGTACGGCCATGCCGACGTACTGCGCGTGCTAAGCCTCATGTCTGATAGGAAGATGTTTTTCAGGTCTGCCGTGACGCATCTTCGCAGGAAGGCCTCAAAATACCGCAGGCAGCAGCAGCATGACGGCGGGACTACTACTACTACTACTGCTGCTACCTTCTCCAAGAAGGGCGGCGCATACAGCTCCCGTACGCCCCACCCGGAGTGGATCTTAAAGACCATCCGGAGCGTCAGCCCGGATCGGATGCAAAGGTGGTGCAACTCCATGCTACAGCACACGGTAAGAAACGGCCGCAGGTCCGGCATGTTACACAACACGGACGTAGTGGCAGTGGATGTCACCGACGTCGAATACTATGGCAAGGGCCTAAAGGACGTCGCCAGAAAGTCAAAGCCCAAGAACGGCACGTCTACTTTTCTCTCGCACATTACCGTGCACGGAGTAGGATCAGATGACGGCTCAGACCTCGTGCTTTCCTCGCTGCAGCTTCCAAAAGATGCAAAACTGGCCGATTTCGTGCCTAAAATGATCCGCAAAGCGTCCAGATCAGGGACGAAGATCAGGATGTTCCTGTATGACCGGGGATTCTTTAATGTCAACTGCATGGTGGCTGCAGGCAAAAGCCAGGGCTTCTACGTCATGCCTGCCGCCAAGAACAAGAGGATAAAGGCGGCAATAGAGGAGCACCACCATAAAAAGCGCGACGCGATATCTGACTATACCATGACTAACAAGGAGGGCAAAAACGTCACGTTCAGGCTGGTCATTGTAAAAAAGGAGGAGGAAGACGAAAATGAAAATGAAAATGAAAACAATGACACAGCAAAAGAGGAATGCACAGAAAAAAAGAAGGAAAAGAAAAAAGAAACGGCAGACGAATACCTGGTCTTTGCCACCAACATGCCTGCCAAAAGCGTAGAGGACGTCATAGCTCAGATACCAGAAGAGTACCGCATGCGGTGGGGAATCGAGACCGGGTTCAGGGTGATCAAGGGAGTAATGGGCAAGACATGCAGTAATTCGCCGGTCGTCAGGATGTTGTTATTCTACATGCCCCTCATACTGTACAATCTCTGGAGGACTGCCATATTCATTGATGTGGAATCCAAGTGGGACGGATTTGCGGGAGGCAAGGATTTTACCATGATGTTGTTTGCCGCGTGCATTACAGATGCAGCTGACTCGTTTGTAAACGATCGCGGAAAGTAGTAGTAGTAGCGGCGGCAGTGGTGCCGTGTCAGGAGGCAGTCTGCAAAAGTACACCTAGGAACTACTGACTTGATTAAACTGAGCAAGAGCGGGTTTGCCTGTTGAACGCATTACTCGGCAGTTAACAGAACCCCCATTGCCATAATTTCCAGATACCGACGCTTTCTAGGAGAAATCAGATCCCTCTAGCTTACCAGTTCCGCTTGATCGCTATTTTTTTATTTGCCTGCGAACGCACAAAATGCATTGATATTTGACAGAGGTCATATGTTCATCGTTCTTGCAGTGATGCCTGCCATGCTGCCGCTGGCGGCGGCATATGAGCAGACGGCAAACGAGGACTTTCCGGAGCCTGATGTCCCAGTGGACATAATTCCGGTGCTGTCTCCGGGACCCGTGGGAATAGTAGACGAGTTGCGCAAGGCGCACAGCACAGTAACTGACATCATGATACACACGCAGCAGGCCATTGCCAATGAAGGCTATGCCGATGAGGAGATCTACTTTGAGGCAGTCTGGGTCGATGAAAAGACCGACGAGCTTGTGATTATCCTAGATCCGGCACAGGCGTTCTTTGATCCCATTGATGCTCAAGACATGCAGGAGGAGCTTGGCACAACAGCCCCGATCCGCATAGCGTACGGCATATTCACGCCGGAGGCCTCCCTGTCCGAGGCAACCTCGTGTCCTGCCGACGAGGGATCCTCGATATGCTATTACTGGGATCGGTACATCACAAGATGCCTGCCGGAAACAACCACCAGCAGGTGCAATACATACGCCGCAATCATCACTGGCGCAGGCTATCCATTGCCGACAATAACAGGTAGCACCGCCCCGGTCGACACCGACGGTGATGGAATAAACGACGACGTCGATCAGTGTGATGACCAGCCTGAAACCGTGAACGGATACCAGGATCAGGATGGCTGTCCAGATACTCCGCCGACCACAGGATCAGACACGGTATTCTCCGATGACTTTGAGGACGGGTTCTCAAAGTGGACGCGGACAGGACAGTTGGAGTGGGAGATAGGTGCGCTGGATGAGCGCGTCTACATCGACGGCGATGCGACAAATAACGTCGCAAAGGCAGACGATTGTGACGACGAGGCCTGCATAATCACCTCGCAGTCATTTGATCTGACTGGCTACTCTGATGCCACGCTGGAGTTTCACCGGTTTGTTGACAGATCGCTGGATTCAGGAGAATATCTGGAGGTCCGGATTGGAAGCGGCGGAACATACTCACGGATATTTTACTGGACTGACGGTGACGGCAATGACGACCTGTGGCACCGGGAGACCTACAATCTAGACAGCTACCTGACATCAAGCGACGTCACCATACGGTTCCTGACAGAGGAGTCGTCCGCGGCCGAGGATGTCGGCATTGACAATGTCCTGGTTACAGGCACCGCAGACGATGCGGCATGCGTGCTTGATGTCACGGCCACGCTGAGGGACGACGGCGACATACAGATATCCTGGAACGACTGTGGTGATGATATAAGGCGCTACAAGGTATACTATGCTGGGGACGACGGCATCAGGCGT
Source organism: Candidatus Nitrosopumilus sp. (assembly GCA_965214775.1). GTDB lineage: Archaea > Thermoproteota > Nitrososphaeria > Nitrososphaerales > Nitrosopumilaceae > Nitrosopumilus. The sequence continues at coordinate 2,248,018 of OZ243974.1, forward strand.
CTCATCACCAGCGTCTACGGCAGCACGGGTCACCTCTGGTCGGGGGCAAGTGACGGCAGCACCTACACGTTTTCGGTAAAGGCGCAGTACGACGATTACACGTACACGGATTACTTTGAAAGCGGTGCGGTAGAGGTGCCGGAATCTGACACGATTCCGCCGAGGATCGCTGTTCCAGAATCACTGGAGCTTGCGGCCCAGTCGTCCAACGGCACCGTAGTCACGTTTAATGCCACAGGTCATGATCTTGCGGATGGCCAGGTGCAGGTTGCATGCGTGCCTCCCTCAGGTAGCCTGTTTGCGGCAGGAACCAACACCACGGTCACATGTACTGCGGCGGATGCCGCAGGAAATACCGCGACTGCAAGCTTTAACGTGGCCATAGCCGGAGCACAGTCTGATTCGGACAGTGACGGCGAAGTCCCGCCGACTGCCGTTCGGCACGAACTGCGCGGCGGAATGCCTATCAGAATGTTCAGCAACAACCCCTTCTGGGATCCTGCTTTCGGCGGAGCTGCTACTGCCGGCCTGGTAATGGAATACGACAACAAAACAGCCCTTTTGATATCATCCCATGCAATAAATGGATTGCATGCCTACAGAACGACAAGCCTTGACATTAATCCTGCTTCTGTGATATTGCCAGAGATAGGCAGTACTGTTTTGGCCGATTCCAACGTCGGACTGGATTCCGTAACAAAATCCGATGCTGCACTCATAGAGGTGACTGGTCAAGACATCGAGTCAAGGATGAATGAAATCCAAAGCGGTGATCAAGTCATTCGGATAATTGGGTTTGGCGGCGTTAACAGCCTGCCGGATAATGCCACGATTGAGGTATCGGCAAGACACAACCAGGGCACTGGCCACATATGGTACACGAATGTGACTGCCTCGATTACAATACTGGACGGAGTATACACTGTAACAGAACACGCAGCCGGAAACTATACGTCCCAGAGGGGCGATAGCGGGGGGCCGATATACAAGAATCATGGAAATGGCACTGCAACCATGCTGGGCATTGTGACAGCAGGTTCGTGTATAATCGATACAGACGGCCGGCGCCTAGTTGAGCTAGATGACTATGGCAACTGTATTGAAGTGTTCAAAATATTCAGTACTTGGGAAAACATCGCCGACGAGCTAAACATGCGTTGAAGTTTTCTTCAACGTTTTTTGTGATTGCAAGCCTGGCATTTTCGCTTGCTTTTTTTATTACTGTCATAATAAATGCGCAGCACACACCGGAAGTCTGCTTTTACCCAGCATGGAGTACGCATGCCGATTTTAGTAACTGCTGGAAAAATGTCCCGTTTAAGGTTATGGTGCTTTTAGTCCTTCCCGGGTATGGCATTTTTGCCCTAGTTGTCTGGATCAGACACAGGACTAAAAAATCAAAAAAAATGTAACTGCGGGACGGTTCAAACAAATGGATGAAGAATGGTGTTGAGGGAGATCCTCGTATAGATGAATGTCCGACCTTCATTTTGGAATTGTCAGGAAAGACCACCCCCAGCCAAGGCCATGCCTCACAACGCCGTTGCGCGTGGAATCCTTATAAACCCGACACATAGATAACAGCTCGGGCTCTGGAAGTTCAGTGTAGTATATGAAAAGTCGGTTCGCTAGTCATCTGCGTCCCTCTCCATCCATTTTGCGTCCTTCTTCCTGATCGCTTCCGTTGCCTCCTTGCTTCTAAACGCCAGAAGCGGCGTCTCACAGTTGGCAATGTCAAGCGAAAAGTGAAGCCTTCTCTCGTTGTAATAGTCCACGTACTGCCTCAGGCCGTCATAATGCCCTATCTCCTCCTCGATGGTGCGATGGTTTTTGCCTCGCAAGACAGCCAAAAGACGGGCAGGTCATAATGCCCTATCTCCTCCTCGATGGTGCGATGGAGCCTCTCCAGCTTGCCGTTGGTCTGCGGGTGATATGGCCTGGTGTTTATCAGGATGATGTCCCGTGTAAGCAGCTCCTCTTCAAAGAGCGTGGGCTGCCACGTCCCCATGCCGGTGCCGCCTTTGGAGGCCGCCTTTTTTCTGCCGTTCTGTCCTACAAAGCACGAGCCATTGTCAGACAGTATGGATGCAGGCGTGCCAAACCTCTCGATCGCCAGCCTGAGTGTCATTACGGCGTTCTCAGAGGTGGCATGCTCAAATAGTGCGGCCCCCGTAATGCACCTTGAGGCATCGTCAAGATACGTGACTAGGTTGAGTCCCTTTAGGCGCGGATCCTTCATTTCATGCCAGTCCACATGCCACATCGCGTTGGAGTATTTGCGCTCAAAGCGGACGTATCCCCTCTTTTTTGATTTTGCCGCAGACGGAATCACCAGGCCGTTCTTCTTCATTATGCGGTATACTGCACGGTAGCTTGTATTGTGATTGTGCCTCAGCCTGCCTGCGGTGCGCAGTACGCCTGTCGGTTCGCCCTCGTGCGTCCCGGTCACCAGACGTATCTGGGCTGCCGTGACCGGGACATGCGGCCTGCCCATTTTCACGCGCGTCGTACCTGTTGCCTGGAACCTGGCCCACAGCCTCCTTACATGCCTTGCCGTGATGTTCAGATCCTTGGCTATCTTGGAGGACGCGACGCCTTTCTTGCACTGTCTTACTAGGTACTGCCGTGACTCTTCTGTCAGTATTTTTTTCATGGTTTTTCGTGATCGGTACAGCCTAAAATAGTCCGCTATTGTCCTCCTGATCCTAGGCGGACCGACTTTTCGTACAATAGAGCTGGCGGTTTGATCGTTTGAAAACCAAGAAGGCGTTGTCCGGAATTTTTCCAGAAATCTACCGATAAGCTTATAGATCATAAGCGCAGGATGCGACAACCTTATGGATCATAGGATCGACGTCCCCGTATCAATGAAATCAAAGACCAACAAGAAGGAATCCAAGAAGGAATCCAAGAAGGAATCCAAGAAGGAATCCAAGAAGGAATCCAGCAAGACCAGCAAGAAAAAAAAGTCAGAGTACACGAGACCTCCGGAATACTATGCCGAGTACGAGAAAAAAAGGAGAGAGGACAGCAAGAGGTGCGGCATCGGAATCAAAAAGATCCGCAAGATCCTCCTGTCCCTCCTCCATAACACAGAGCAAGAGGATGAAATTCCCTATCTTCTGTGCGTACTCGACATGGAGTACCGCGGAAACTCGTATCGCAGACACGTCGAATACATGGAGTCGAATCCTGGTTCAACTAACATGTACGGGCTCAAAAAGGTTCCGGCCAAGTCGACACTGCATGATGCAGCCGTAAGGATAGCTGCCTGGGACAAGTCGGTGCTAAGATCGGTACTCTCAGAACAGGCAGGCGCAGACGCCAGGGGAACGTTGCTTGGCGACTCTAGCGGTTTCTCCATAATGAGATACCACACATGGGAGGACGCAAAGAAGGGCGTCATATCCAGGCAGATGTTTGCCAAGCTGCACATACTGTTGGCCCCGCACGGCAAGATTGCCGCCTGCGAGGTGACGCCGGGCGAATTCCATGATTCCCCGGTGTTCCGTAACGAGCTGCTGCCGCAGGTTCCCAACGGCACAGGACACGTGATCCTGGATGCCGCATACGACTCGTATGAGAACTGCAGGGTCATAGCCGACGGAGGCAGAACCCCAGTGATATGTCCGCGTACAGGATATACGGTTCACGGGTTCAACGCCCGCTCCAAGATGCTAAGATGGCACAAAAAGGACCCCGAGGGATTCGAGAAGACGTACCACCAGCGCAGCCTCGTTGAGTCGGCCTTCTCGTCGATAAAGGCAAGGTTTGACTCCACGGTGCGCGCCATGTCGCTTCCGATGCAGTCGCTCAGGCTTACCCTCAAGGTATTCTGCTACAATCTGGTCAGCTAGGATCCATAATGCCGGTACGGTGGAATCGTCCGGCTAGCGGATGCTATGCAGTATGACGTCAAAACACGGGCCATAACTGCACAATGCGGGCCGGAGTGCGGATTCGTCTCTATGTTTGCAGTCATTGCGCCATGATTTTGTACAAATCTCCCCGGAAATCACGTCCTAAAATCACGATTCCGGACAACGCCAACCAAGAAAAAAACCATAAATACACCTGATCGCTAATTTGACTAAAACTTATCTAGTCAGTATAATTGACGCAAAACGGTGGAAGAAAAATTCCTTCAAATTGACGGCAACAGGATTCGATATCTAGAGTCAGGCACTTCAAATAACACACTTGTCCTGATTCATGGTCTGGGGGCCTCGGCTGAGAGATGGAACCAGGTAATTCCATTGTTTGAAGAGGACTTCAAAGTCGTTGCCCCTGATCTTGTTGGATTTGGATACAGTGACAAGCCCCTAGCTGACTATACTCCGGAGTTTTTCGCTGATTTTTTAGAAAAATTTTTTGATGCCTCAAATCTTAAAAGGCCAAACATTATCGGTTCGTCACTGGGAGGTCAAATTGCAGCAGAATTTGCAGCATCACACTCAAGGCATGTCAAAAAACTAATCCTTGTCTCCCCTGCAGGCACAATGAAGCAGTCGACTCCGGCCCTTGATGCATACATTATGGCTGCAATGTATCCTAATGAGGAAAGTGCAAGAAATGCATTTGAAATGATGGAGGGGGGCTCTGGCAAGAGTGTCAACGAAAACATCGTCAATGGCTTCGTTGAGCGAATGCGCCTGCCTAATGCAAAGCTGGCATTCATGTCCACCCTTCTTGGATTAAAAAATTCTGAAACAATCACTTCAAAACTACAAACAATTTTTGCCCCTACCATGATAGTGTGGGGGTCAAATGACCCTGTAATTCCAATCACTCATGCAGACAGCTTTGTTTCATCCATTCAAGACTGCAGGCTTTACCGCATGGATGGATCCGGACATACTCCATATGTTCAGTATCCTTATGCCTTTGCCAGAAGAGTCCTTGAATTCCTCCATGACTGACATTTGGATGCATTTAAATACCCCTAATCGACATTGATTACCAATGAGTGGTATTAATAACCAATATGATCCTTCTGCAATGTTCAAAGATTGGATTCAAAAGAGCGGTCAAGCTCAAGCTGAATTTATGAAAAATTTTGGAGCATTGATGGGCAGCCGATCAAGTCAGACCTTCAACCCGTTAGAAACTCTAAGGGAAGTCTCTGACAGTCTCAGGGAAGATCAATCATATTTGGTAAAAAACATCTCCTCTATGCAAAACAGAGGCATGGATGCAATGCTCAACATGGGACAAATGCTTTTGTCTTTTATGAATTGGGGTGCATACAAAACCACCGTTGGCAGCAATGGACGAATCTCCATTCCCGAGGCTGAGCGAAATGCGCTTGGCCTGGACGAGGGGGATCTGGTTCAAGTCATTATCCTGCCAATCGAAAAGAAAAAATCAAATAAAAAAAGTAAGGAGGTGAAAAATTGAGTGAGAACAAAGTAACACAGGGAAATTCCAAGGATGTATTTTCTGTATGCCAAGAGAATGTAGACAAATTCTTTGATGGCATTAAACAGTCAGTACCACAGTATCACCAGTCTGTCACAAATGTACAACATGAATACCTGCAAGCATTTGAAAACGTAGTGGATTCATCCATATCATTGCAAAAACAATTTGCAAAGAAAACCGGCATTGCAACAAACATTCCTGAGGCAGCATTAAAAGTGGTGCGCGACATAGCAGAGGAATGCGTAAAAGCAGCATCATTGCAAAACCAAATCACACTGGCAACAATTGATGCAACACAACAAAACATCAAGACGTTCAACGACAACGCAAAATCTTTTGCTGATTTGAACAGAAACATTCTACAATCCTGGATTTCTGCATTCACAAACAAAAACAACTAGGTGATTTTTTTACCTCGTTTTTCTTTTTTACGATCTTTTGGCCAGCCACTGGCCCAGTTCTGGCAGTACCTTCTTTTGTGATAATCTGCTGGCAATCATGCCTACGTGTCCAGTCGGGTACATGCGCAGCGTCTTGTCTTTGCTTCCTATGGCATAGTGCAACGGCATGCTGCATTCTGGGGATACCAGGTGATCTCCCACTGCAACCTGCGTAAATACCGGCATGTCTATCTTTTTCAAGTCAACATGCTTTCCTTCAATGTGCATCTTGTTCTGAATCAGCAGGTTGTCTTGATAGATGTCCTTTATCCATTGCCTGAACAACTCTCCGGGAACAGGCGGGGTGTCCCCCAGCCACTTTTCCACCCGAAGGAAATTGTCAACAAATCTCTTGTTGTCGATATTTTTGAAGAAATTCACATATTTTTCGATTCCTTGCTCAAACGGCTTTAGAACTGAAAAGCAGTAATACATGAATTCTGGAGGCATGTTTCCGATAATTTCTACCATCTTATCCACGTCCATGTGCTTGGCAAGATTGCTGATCACAGTGGTGTCCCTCCGCCCGTCAATTACCGGTGCAGTTGCAATGTAGTTTTTCACACTCTCTGAATGCAATGAAGCGTATGCCGTTGCAATTGTTGCGCCGGTACAATACCCCTGCAGTGAAATTTTTTCATTAGATGACTCGTTTTTGACATACTCTACATATGCGTCAAGGTACCCGTTGACATAGTCGTCAAAATCCAGATACTTGTCCATGCTAGTCGGTGTCCCCCAGTCTAACATGTATACGTCAAATCCCTGTTCGAGTAAATTTCGAACCCAGCTCTTTTCTGGGTGGATGTCTAAAATGTGAAACCTGTTAATCAGCGCATACGAAATCAACAGCGGCGTCTTTTTCTGCTTTTCAGTCAACGGGCGGTAATGCAGCAGTCTTGTCTTGTCGATCTCTTGAACTACGTCATGCGGCGTTACCTCCAGACTGATCTCGTCTGGCGCGGAAACTAATTTTGGCGCATCAATTACATTTTTGCTAAATTTTAAAACTTCCTCGATAATTTTCGGGTCTACTCTTGACTCACTTTGCATTTTTCCTCAACTCTTGCTTCCTTGACTGCAGTTCTAGCTTTCCGACCCGTTTTTTCAAGGAATGAATTTCCCTGTAAACCTCGTCAATTTCCTCCTTGCTTGGAAGGTTTGCCGATTGCAAAATGACGTTTGTAATGTTGTTCCAATGCCTTGTCAGCTCTAGTTCTTTTGAGACCAGCTTTCCATAGTTTTCTCCAAATTTTTCAGAATCAAACAGTTCTGTAAAGTCATTGTCAAAGATATCGATCCAAATTCTTTTGAATGCCTCCATCTGTTCAATATCTTGAGGAACCTCTGGGGCCTTTAGATTGACTTTCTTTTGGGCTGCCGTCCATGTCTCAGTCAACTGCCTGTAATATTCGGCAAGATGCCGGTTGAACTCCATCATGATCTGATTAATCTCAATCATTTCAGTTGAGATCTTCTTTGAGTTTGCAGCAAATGCCCTCATTGGGCCAACTGAGGCAAGTGCCTGAGGCTTACTAGACATCAGATGGATGATATCTGTCCAAAACAGGGCCAGGTGCTTGTACTGGTCGGTGATTTCTTTGGGGGATTTTGATTGCACAGATATCTATTTGTACGGATTGCAATAAATAGATCGCTTGTCAAATTAGACTGATGGACGATGTTGAGGATCTTGAGAAAATGTGCCGGGATGTCATTGCCCTTGATTCAAAAATGCGCTCTGCAAGACTGATCAACAGCCGGGGCCATCTGATTGCAGGTGGGATGAAGGAGGGACTTTTGTCATTAGAGGCGCAAAAACAAGACGAAATGATGTTCATGGAACTTGCCTTGCGCGTAAGAATGCGCCGCGAATTTGACAACGAACTTGGCGAGGTTCATTTTTCAATGTCTTACAGGGAGAAAGTCATTGTGATGAGCTTTCCTCTGACAAATGATGATGTTGTTTTGGTTTCATGCGAAAAGGACGCTGATTTTGGAAAAATCCCGTTTGAGATTCTAAAAATTATTGCCCCCTTGAAATCAACTCCGATGAAAACTTTTTGATTCGAGTTTCAAGGATGAATCCAATGAAATCCCGAGACGCTGATTATTGGAGCAAATCTAAATCTGGCCTCAGCACTGGCAAAAAACCTCAAAAAAAATTGCCTGGAATTTTTTTGTAGTGCTGCAGTTGTCAGGGGCAGGGGCAGATTAATTTCTGTAAGACTAGCTGCAGACAAACCAGGAATCAAAAAAAAAATTCATGTCTATGAAAAAAATTTCCCATGCCTCTTGATTGCAGACGATGTTTTTGGTTCTGAGAAAGAAGTTTGAGAAAATAGTTTTCTGCGTAGGCAATCCTTCTATTTTTGTGTTGTTTGCTGTATTACTTGCGCGATGTGAAAAAAACATCCTTGACGGCTATTGTTGTTGCTGCCGGTATGTTCTAAAAAATTACAGATTACAACTATCTGGTTTTTCCTTGGGATAAACGATCTTCTAAACGCCGCTTATTCTGTCAGTATTTTTCTCAGTCCCACACACCTGTTTCTGATTGTCACTTCGGTGACTCCTGATGCAATGGATATGTCTTTTTGTGATTTCACTTCTCCCGTACTGATACATGCAAGATAAAGTGCGGCAGCCGCAATCCCCATGGGATCTTTTCCTGCAACCATGCCTAATTTTTTGGCCTTGTCTAAAATCTTGATGGCCTTTCTTTTGCTCTTTTCACCAAGTCCCGCAATGCTGGCAATTCTAGATACACCCTTGACAGGATCAACTACGGGCATCTTTAGTTCCAACTCTCTGAAAATCAGCCTGTAACATCTTGCAACGTCTTTTCTTCTGATGTTGATGCCCTTGGCAATATCGTCTAATGTCCGGGGCGTTTCCGTATTTCTACACGAAGCATAGAGACATGCTGCAACCAGTCCCTGGATGGAGCGTCCTCTGACAAGTTTTTTCTCCATTGCTTTTCTGTAGATGTAGGCTGCTTTTTCAATGACTGCATCAGTCAATGCAAGCTTGTCTTTTAGTTTGTCCATCTCGTTTAGCGCCTGTCTGAGATTTCTGTCCGTTGACGAATGGGCCTGTGTTCTGCTGTCCCACGTTCTCAACCTTTCTATGGAGCTTTTTACACTTGCTGAAAGCGGTTTGCCCGTGGAGTCCTTGTTGACTGAGCCAATTACTGTGGATAGTCCCATGTCGTGCATTGTAAGTGACGTGCCTGCGCCGACCCTGGTTCGGTTTGTCTCATCATTGGAAAACGATCGCCACTCTGCCCCGGTGTCTGCAATCTTGTCTGTTACAACAAATCCGCATTTTCCACAAAACAGTTCTCCCGTATTTTCATCAGTGACCATTCTTTTGTCACCGCATGCAGGACACTTTGGCCCTGACATCATCGAGTTTTTGAGCATGACTGAGTAGGTTTTCTTATTTGCCTTATTATCCGTTTTACCAAATTTCTGAAGGTTAATCGTGTGTAGGTTGAGCTAAGTCTCATTCCCGTTTCTTGGAATATGTTTTGGCTTCATCCAAGCAGGCAGTATGCGTATGATGGCGCATATGACGGATACATTATGCTTGTTTTATCGTTATGTTCATGTCGCAGTCCGATTGAATGGCCTAGCTCATGCGTCATGATTGTCTCTACACTGCTGACATCATACAATTGAAAACTCCCGTCACAACTGTAGTCTCCTAGTGTTACCTCCACTATTCCCTTGCCCAAGTGCGCATGACCTAAAACGCCGTCTCCTATGTCTCTGACAACCCACGTGACCCAGACATTTGCCTCGTGTTTTAAATTTGTGACTTTGAACTTTACTTTGGCTTTTTGATTATTTGTGATGAGGTCTTGTGACTCCCAAAATTCAAACGAATTGTGCAAGGTACCGACATGATCCAAGGGCAGGCCTGTTGGCTGTTCGTTAACGTATACTTTGTAATAGATGACGTATTTGTCCCCAACGATTTCATAGGTTGGATCTGGAAAGTCTTTTGAAGCTTTTTTTGCTTCCTCTTCGAAATTCCATTTCGCGTAATCCCTGAGGAATTTTTTGATTACGTCTTTGCTGGGATTTGGAAATTCAATGTATCTTTTTTCTTTGGAGATGTTATTTGCAATGTCCCTCAAATACATGTCAAAATAGCGGCTTTCCCGGTCCAACTCTTCTTGGGTTTTTTGAACCGGCTGGACACTAATCTCTACAAAACCATTGTCCACTAGCCACTGAATGCTTTTGAAAAATTCCTCATCCGGCAAAAGTCTTTCTGCCCACCATCCTGCATTGTTTTTTAACCATGACGGCATTTCTGGATCTGATGAAGCCCCTTTGGAACCCCCATCGTATGGGACATCTATGATGTTGCTTGCAATGAGGTATTCGATCCCCCTTGCAAAGTCCTCATCTGTAATTTGAGATGACGCCCACCAGCCTGCAGAATTACGTATCCAGTCTGGGACTGGCCTTGCCTCCGGACCTGACAATTCCCGGGGCTTTTCTGTTGGCGTATACGGGTATTTTGAGATGACATTTTCCACAAATTTCTTGTAGTTGGCAAGAACATTGCTGCTTGGTCTTTGCTCTATTGCCTTTTCAAAATATTTTTTCGACTCTTCATATTCGCCTAGGTTGCCAAACCCTAGTCCCATCCCGGACAGTGCAATGACATCATCTGGCATATGCTGCAATATTGCAAAAAACTGTTTAAGCGATTTTTGATGCTCGTTGATGTTGCTCTGGGCAATTCCCTTCATTTTTAGAGTGGATATGTTGTTTGGAGAGATCTCTAAAATATCGTCATAAATCCTTATTGCCTCGTCATAATCCCCCCTGACAAAATGCGCGTTAGCCTGGTTGAACATCTCCTCGGATTCCTCTTTTTCTGCTTGCCCATAAACCGAACCAGTCAAGACTGATGCGCCACACAAAAGAACCAGCAAAATCTGAATTCCGTGCATGATACGTTTTTGCCCGCTTATTTTAGATATACTTTGTTTCTGTTTTCTTCTACTGTCTTGCGCGCAGCGCTTGCGGTTTAAGTCATTTTAGAAAATCTTTAATTCGTTCATGATGGGGAGTTTTATGTAATGACGAATATTGGCGCCGGTGAAGTTGTCTATGAGCTGCAAAAGAGAATCCAACGAATCCGGAATGAATTAGACGAACTTGGCCTGCCATCTGAAATCCCGGAACTGATCACCTCTGCCAACCTACTTCGTTCAAACGAGTATCTGTCAAAATCCAATGAAAAGAAGACCGAGCTTCTTGAAGCATATGATCAATATTCTCGCGCCTTGGAAGAACTGCTATCCTCCGTACTTGAAATTCAGCACGATCTTAAGGAAATTCTAAAAGAACAATCCTCCATGATTGCAGATGCAAGACCTGGAAAAACTAGAGCAAGATCCAAAACTAGAAAATAGTCACTCTGCTGCCAGATGGATTAGATCGCCTGCAATTACTCTTAAACTGCCCTTTTTATTAGAAATGACCAGACTGCCGTCATCATCAATTCTTTGTGCCCTGCCCCTGACTCTTCCATTGTTTGGGGTGTTGATTTCTACCTCTTTTCCTATGGTTGATGATCTTTTTGTCCATTCTGAAATGATCATCCCTGTTCTTTGTTCATGAAGCAAATTATAGATTTTCTCCAATTCTTGAAGAAATTCTCGGACTAGCTGTACGGGTTTTATTTTTTTATCCAAATCCCCAAGTGCGGCAACACCGTAAAAATTTGGCGTGTCCATGAGATTTTTCTCAATCTGTTTGGCAGCATCTGCATCAAAATTAATCCCTACCCCTAACACTAGATTCTCTATTTTATTTGATTGCAAGGATGCATCTACCAGCATTCCTGCTACTTTTTTGTCTTTGATTGTAAGATCATTTGGCCACTTTAGTTCTGGAGTTTTTCTGAAGACCTTTTCAATTGCATATGATAGTGCAAGTGACGATGCAATTGGAAATAACGTTGTAACGGAGACGTCAAATTTCGGGTGAAGGATTACTGACATCCAAATTCCGCCTTTTGGGGAAACCCATTTTCTTCCGGAGCGCCCCCTTCCTTCGGTTTGCCTTCCGGCAATAATTATGGCGCCGTTATTCTTTGCGTCTTTGGCCATTTTGAGCGCCTGGTTCTGAGTCGAATCAGTACTGTCAAAATAAAACGCTCTTTGGCCTATGATTTTGGTTTTTAATTCAGAGGTAACCTCCCATGGAAGCGGCACTTGCGAATTTGAGGTCAGTCTGTAGCCTGACTTTTGCTTTGATTCAACTGTGTATCCTAATTCCTGAATTTTCTTGATGTGTTTCCATACGGCTACCCTGCTAATGTGCAAAACGTCGCTCAAATCTTGTCCTGAAAGGTATTCTGTGTTGTGTGCTTGAAGAAATGTTAGAACTTTGACTAATCCTGGCTTGTCAAATGAATTATAAATCAACTATTATCTTTGCCGTTATCTGTCAAAGTATAAAACATGCTCTAGAATCCAATATCAAAGTCAAATCCGTCGCCACCGCCATCATCAAATGTCTCGCCATCAGCCCCGGCAGGAATATTGTCTGCCGCTGGTACATAATCGCCCATGGACGCACCCATCATTGAAAACATCATTGAAAACATCATCATATCCATGACTCCGAAGAACATCATCATTGGCAGAAATGATCTGTTGTTTTCCATCATGTCTTTCATCTTTTCCTTGTCTCCTGTTTTGTAAACTGCGGACATTTGATTCCATCGGGTTTGTAATTCGTGAACCTTCTTGTCTACTTCCTGGTTTCCCTTTTCAGTGGACCTTATCTCAATTTTCTTGCCCATCCATCCCTTTTTCTCCTCAACTTTGATGAACTCTCTTTCTTCTAATTTTTCTAAAATTTCGTCCAGTTCTCTTGGATCTATATGGGTGACTTTTTGAATCTTATCAAACTTTTTAACTCCGTTTTTGATAGCGCCTAAAACAATCAGCTCCTTTGGCTCTTTTTCTTCCATAAGGTCTATCACAATCAATTCCTAAAATATGCTTTGCTATGTTCCGTCCTCAGTCCGTACGGGTTTATCCCTTAGGCGTTACTGCTGTCTGAAGCCTTTATGATCACGCCTGCCACGCCGTATCTCAGGCGAGGGGTAACTCCTACTTCAATCCGCTTTATTGTACGAAAAGCCAGTCTGCCTAGGATCAGGAGAACAGTAGCAGACTAAGGCCGTACCGATCACAAAAAACTGTCAAAAGAATGCTGACAGAAGAGTCACTGCAGTACCTGGCAAGACAGCACAAGAAAGGCGTCACGCCCTCCAAGGCAGCAAGTGATTTGAGCATCACGGCAAGGCATGCAGGCAGGCTGAGGCACAGTCATAATATGTACTTCCGTGCAGCATGTCGCATAATGAAAAAGAACGGCTTGGTGTCCCTGTCTGCGGTAAAACCAAAGAATAGGAGATGCGTCCACTACGAGTGCAAATACGCTGATGCAATGTGGCACATGAACTGGTACGAGCTGAAGGATCCACGCCCAAAGGGGCTCAACCCAGTCACGCTTTTGGATGATTCCTCCATGACACACATCAAAAGTTGGAAGATAATTTTGAGATACTGTGCCTATTTTGGGACAAAAACATTTGATTTTCAACCGTACGTACTGCTGGTGCATAGTGGCTGTGATGCGGACGCTTGCCCTGACCACATCCGAGAACGTGGTTGCCCCTCAGAGAGTTGATTCGAAATTGACAAACTCATTATTTGTGGACGAATTTGCACAGAACGGCTCAAAACGCCAACAAAATGCAAGTTATCTGTGAAATTACATGAAAAATTCGCACGGTTTCTAATTTCGGATCACCTCTCAGGGAGACCGTGGACAAATTTACCACGCCGGATATCCTGCTGTCTTACAACGGCAGTACTTCAATGGAGGCTGCAGCAGTAAGAACATGCCACATGGGACGCGGTGGCCGACTCACTTTGTGGCCTATCTGTTATACGGAGGGTTGATTCGAAATTAGCAGGTTTGGTTCATGTATAAACAAATTATTTGCATTAAATCGATTAAAACGCCTGCAGATGACGTTACCTGTATGTAAGTTACTTGACAGGTGTACAAAAAAACACGGGAATCTGCAGTTCCTATCTTCGAATCCTCTCCAAGTGCAGGTGGCAACAACATCCGGCGGATCTACTGCAGGCGATCTGTTGGAATTGCTTGTAACTTGGAGTCGGTTTGTGCGGAACTTTTGGAATACTTGCAATTCTTCAAAAATTATATTCTTCGTATTCTCATTTCATTCATGGAAAACGATCCTCACCTGGATGAAGAAATTCAAAAAATTCTAAACTTAAAAAAAATTGCAGTTGTGGGCATGTCAAAAAACTCCTCAAAGGCTGCCCAATATGTTCCAAAATACCTCTCAGAGAATGGCTATGACATCATGCCTGTAAACCCCACGGCAGATGAAATCTTGGGCAAAAAATCCTATTCATCGGTTTCAGAGATCGATGAGGAGATTGACATTGTCAATGTCTTTCGGCCCTCAGATCAGGTATTGCCTGTAATTGAAGAGGCGATAAAAAAAAGACCCAAAGTAATCTGGCTTCAAGAAGGCATCCACAACCCAGAAGCAGAGGAACTGGCAAAGAAGGCCGGAATTGGGGTTGTTTTTAACCGATGCATGCTAGCAGAACACCAGAGACTGGCAGGATAACGACGATGATGATGACTGAGTTTGAAAAATTTTATCAGGAACTAGTCGAGTTGGCTGCAAAATTTGAAAAGTCAAACCTTCCGCTAAAAATTGAAAAAGATCTTGATAATGACATTGTCAAAATTTTTGGAGAAAAAATCACATCTTTGGCAAGAGCACAAAACGGATTAAACGACATGACTGAACTGGCCTATACTGCAGCTGAACATCATCCGTACTGGAACTTGCTGTATAACATCTCAGAAATTGCATCTGTCGTGTTGGATAAATGGAGGGGGGGCTCTCTTTCTGAAGACGAGATTGGGGATATTGACTGGGCAATACAAAAAATCAACCAAGCCCTGGAAAAAATCAAATCTGAAAATTCCTAGGCAGAGATAAATATTCTACACGGACATCCCCATTATGCCAATCAGGCTTGGATTAATTGGAAAAACCAATACGGGAAAAACGACATTCTACAATTCAGCCACGCTGTCCTCCGAAGAAATCTCATCATATCCCTTTACTACTAAATCTGCTGTATCTGGAACAGCTCATGCAATTACGCTTTGTGTTCATCCGGAATTCAAAATTCAAGACAATCCAAACAACTCAAAATGCGTTGAAGGGTGGAGATACATTCCAATTGAATTGATTGATTTGCCCGGCTTGATTAAAGACGCGTGGAGGGGAAAGGGTCTTGGAAATCAATTCTTGTCCACTGCTGCCCAATCTGATGCCCTGTTACACGTCGTTGATGCATCGGGAGGAATAGATTCTGCGGGGAAAATAACCGAAACTGGAACCGGCGATCCCATATCTGATTTTGCAGATATCGAAGAAGAATTAATCATGTGGTATCACAAAATCCTGGAAGGGAACAGAGACAAGGTTTCAAAATTGATCCGTAGCGGCTCTGATATGGTTGATGCAATAACTGACCTTTATCGTGGCATCGGTGTTGATAAAAATCATGTTAAGGAAACCCTTGCTACAACAAGTCTTGAAGGGAAAAATTTTGATGATTATGACACGGTTGACAGCAAAAAATTTGCGTCTTGTTTGAGAAAAATTTCAAAACCAACGCTGATTGTCGCAAACAAGATTGATGTTCAAGGGGCTGACAAGAATTTTGCCAGATTAAGGGAACAACACAATGATTCCATTGTAATTCCTGTCAGCGGTGATAGCGAGTTTAGCCTGAGACGAGCAGAACAGAAAGGATTGATTAAATATTCTCTGGGATCCGAACAGTTTGAAATTATAAAACCAGAAGAACTCAATGAAAAACAGGTTCAGGCCTTGGAGTTTATCAAAAAGGGAATAATGGGCGAATACATGAGAACCGGCGTTCAATTTGCAATCAATGCGGCAGTTTTCAAACTGTTGAAAATGAACTCGATCTATCCGGTGGCCGAT
This sequence comes from Candidatus Nitrosopumilus sp., assembly GCA_965214775.1. GTDB lineage: Archaea > Thermoproteota > Nitrososphaeria > Nitrososphaerales > Nitrosopumilaceae > Nitrosopumilus. The sequence goes on from OZ243974.1 coordinate 2,263,992, forward strand.
GAAGATAATTTGGCTGACAAAAAGGGGCGAATTTTGCCTGATTTAATATTGCTCAAAGATGGCGCTACAATCAATGATCTTGCAAAAGAGATCCACACTGACTTGACAAGGGGACTGCTGTATGGCAAGGACTTGAGGTATAATCTTAGGCTGCCTGTTGACTACCGGCTAAGAGACAGGGATGTGATATCTCTTGTCAGTGCTTCCAAAAATAGCTAGGCCTTCTTTTTGCTTCTTGCCTTTGTTCTAAGCACTGCCCTGCAACACATGCATCTTGAATCGCATGTTGAGATGAAAATTCCGCAGAATGTGCATCTTTTTTGCCCAATTTCATACCTGATTTTGTTAGGAACCGGCTCTGCCTTGTGCATCTGGCAAATTCCTTTACATGTTCTACCCAATAATCTCACCTCCCATTTCATACCTGATTTCCATTGTTCTGTACCTGATCGTGACTGCACTGATTCCTATGCTTTTCGTAAGAGTTTTGGGACCTCCTCTAACCCTACATTCACAACTGTTGTTCCCTCAAACTTGGCGGGTTTTTCAATCTGTATGGCATGTCCTCCTACCAACACCAAAGCCTGGCACTCTGACTTGATTTTACGTACCAATCGCTGCCCTGCACCAATGTTGTCTGGCAATGTAATTGAAATTAAAATTACGTCTGGTTTGTTATTGTTGATGAAACTCAAAATATCTTCAGTGGGAACCGACGTTCCCATATTGTACACCGTGAATCCCTTAATTGACAGGTATGTTTCTAAAACATCGCATCCTAAATGATGTTCTTCTCCTAGCGGGACGCAAATCAAAACTTTCTTCTTCTTCATCTTTTTGCCTGTTCCTGCAACTTGATCCATGATTATTTTAACTAAAGTTTGCGCGACATTACTTGCAACATGTTCTGTGGCAATACTGATTTTTTGGCTTGCCCAATCGTCTCCAATCTTGTACATTGTTGGTTTTAGAATTTTATCAAAGAAGCTGGAGGCACTAAACAACCTGACATATTCCTCATAAATTTTAATGCATTCTTGAATATTTCCGCCGGTTAGTTTTTTGTATAATTGCTGTCTTGATTTTTTCATTACACCCTCCTTCCTTTTGACGTCTTTTGGATTGTATGACGCTAAAACCGATGTTACTTTTGAATCGTTTCTGTATTCTTCTGGTATGTCCTCTTTTATTACTTGGGAAGCTTTTCCTAAATATTTGATAATTTCCTGCTTTGACGTGCTCTTTTTTGAATCCCAGACACTTTTAACTAAATAGAGATACTGGTCAGACTTTACTTTTTTAGCACGGATGTAGACCATGCAATTTTTCTCTCTCATATGATATATAACTAATGCTAACTTTCTACTCTAGTGCTAAATTCGGCATAGCTTTGCTTGTCTGTATATCTGCCTACCTGCATGCCACCAGACAGTAAATTCATCGCCGGCCAGATAACATGGCTGAAAAACTATGCTCATGACGCAAACCAAAACGGAACTTTTCTATGTTTGCCTATCTGTTTGGCACTTGTTGCTGGCACTACGGAATTTGTTGGATATGGATCAGTTTCCTCCAGACGGGTTTTCCTCTACCGGCGATGTCGCAACTTTGTCTGCCTGCACGAGTTTGCATGCAACATGTTATAGCAACGCTCACAAATAATTGAGGTCTCTCACGGGCAATCTGACCCTGTTTTGACTCAAAGACTTCTGCTAGTTGCTATATGCCGACGATCCAATCGGTGCGGTGACTCAAACGTGCAGTCTGCAACAGCTGATAAGCCACAATTTCAATATTGGCCATATTTTGTAACAAAAACTGTTCACTTTTAACTGGAGATGCCATGTGTCTGATCAGATCTGGAATCTGTTTCTGATTTTAGGCACAGATTCTATCTTGATCGGCATTCACTAGTACCAAAATTCCTGTCTGATCTTCCAGCGTGACCTGTTATGATGCTGTCTGCCTGTGTGTCTGCAGGCTCTAAAGGATAAAAACTCCAACAGCATCTTGGTAAATTTTCTTCTAGAATACAACTAATCTATAAATTCACTGTCGTCAAAATCATAATCATCTTCATCAAAATATTCGATGAAATCAAACTCTTCAAATTTCATAATCTCTCTTTTCAAACAATGCACTTAGATCTTGGGTTGACGAAATACTGATGCCTATGATGTCTATAGAGACTATTCTGATTTTAGGCTCAGCCGTACATTGATTTTTCAGATGTTTCTTCTGATGGATTAGCTGTTGTAGACAACCCGCTAAAATTAGAGCGAAGAATTTTTTGAACATGTCCTGAAACTCTTGCAACATTATCCCACGTGTCATGAAATGAAATCCTGTCTACTCTCTGCTCGTCAACATGTGAAAAAATCGCCAAGCCTATTATCAGTAGACGGAAATGTACCCCCTTTAAATACGTCTGACAGACGACAGCGTAAAAAAATCTACCAAAAATGTAAACAAATCTAGATCACACAGATCAACTGTAAGGCGCCCCTACCCGCTATAGTGATTGGACAAAATAGCGGGCAAAAGCACCGCATCAACATGGGCAACAGGGTGCTTAATACCTTGGCAAACATCATAGGCGGCGGGGGCGAGATCAAGTTCTCCAAGCAGCATAACGCGCTATACGGACTGTCACAGTTTGTGATGATCCTGGCATCCATGTGCAAATCAGGCCAGACTGCAACAGAGAGCGTGATAGAGTTTGAAGACAGCGAGAACCTGCCCACTGCCAGGTGGTTTCACGGAATGGTCCGAACCGCAGGCCTTGACGGAATAAGACAGATTTGCGATGACCTGATGGATATTGCAATCAAGGCCGCCAAAAAGGGCGGCATTCACAGTAACGGCCCCGTCATGATTGCAATAGACAAGCACGAGATACCGCGGTATGACAAGGACAACATGAAGTATCTGATAAGATCAAAGCCCAAAAAGGGAACAAGCAAGTTCGAGGCGTATGCGACCATGCAGGCAGTCGACTCCCCTGTCAATGCCACGCTCGGATGCATTCCGCTCACAAGGGAGGACTTTGACGCCGATTTCGTGCGTAAATTTGTGAATATTCTCAGGAAATCAAACATAATGTACCGGCTCTTTCTGCTGGACCGGGAGTTCTACTCAGTTGACATAATGACAGAGATGTATCGTGCAGGAAAAAAGTTCCTGATGCCTGCAATCAAGAATGCCACAGTAAAGAATGCAATAGAGGCGGCACACGCAGCAGGCAAGACAAAGGGGAGCTGCGTGTCTGATTTTACCATTACAAACCGCAAAGGCAAGACCGCATCATTTAACCTGGTCATCGTGCCGTCTGCCATGCACGGGCAGGAGGGCAAGACAGTAGTGGAACAGTACGTGGCATTTGCCACCAACCTCCCGTTCTCCAACGCACTGCACGAGATCGATACTGCCTCACCGGACTACCGGAAGAGGTGGGGCATAGAGACAGGATACAGGCAGATAGAGCAGATACGGGCCAAGACCATAAGCAGGAACCAGGACATCAGGCTGCTTGTATTTTTTGTGTCTGTCTTTGTGTACAACATGTGGGCCATCGAGCGCAACAGGGACGACATATGGTGTGCGAGAAGGGATCTTACGTTATTGCGGGTTTCATGCGCGCTTCTCATGGCTGCTAGAAGGAATCTTGCAGAATACGGGTTTGCCGGCCCGCCACTGCCGCCGTAGGGTCGAGGTGGCCTTTGGGGGGTTACATTTCCGTCTACTGATTATACTCTCTTTGTCTTTAACCCACTGATGGCCTACTGAGCAAATTGTACAAATTTCACTTATCTCCATTATTGCCTTGGAAAACGAAGGGTTTCCCACAACCAGTAATTTTGTATCTTTGGGAGTGAATCTCATATTTACATTCAAGTGAATCCTGTCACTCCTGTTTGCATTTTTGCTGACAATCACATTTGTTCCTACACGAAATTGCCATTCAACCACGTCACTTTTTTCTTTAACTTTGTCTGTCTGATCTTGATAATTTATTCCGGTAACTTTGATGAATTCTTCTACAAGTTGTTTCATTTCTTCAGACGATTTTACCATGTATCAAAGTTAGAATGCCTACATATATTCATCATGATTAAAGCAAAAGTTTGTTAGCAATGACCGCAACCACAAGAATCCTGTCCTGCACTGCCTGGGGATTCTTTTCCTGCACATCTGGAGCATTTGTCTTCTCCTCTTGGTGAGAAGAAACCGATACCACATGATACGCATTTTTGATTTGCCATGAATCCCTCTCCAAGTTCGAGTATTTAATGAATTCGTCTTTTTGATGAAAAAGAAAGTTTTTTCTGAATCATTCTTTTTTCTGAAAAACTCTGTACTCTCCAATGACTGAATTGCACTTGTGACATGTGTATTGGCCTCTCTCTACGAGTACCAGTCTGTCTGCAACATCTTCATTTGTCGCCTCCTCAACCTGAATTCTGGCAGGCCCGTCAAATTCTGAGTTGCATTCTTTGCAAAAATGTTTGAGCATCTTTGAGGCATCTATCTTTCCAAGTGATGCGAGAAAATGCTTGTCGATATTTGGCACGAGTTTTGATTTTACGACCTCCTCATCTGTAAGTTCTACGTTTATCCAGCCTCCAGAGCCTACCAGTTGAATTTCTGTCATTATGCTGATTCCTTATGCTTGGCATTAAAATACCGTTGGCTTGGTTTATTCGCTACTGGGAAGTGATTTGAGATTGGCAAAACTTGATCATACATAATGACAAATTTACGTTATTATGGTGACGAGTGAATCTTTGATCGTCAAAAGGCGTCTTCCTGCGTAGTTTATGCCCATGTGTGCTCAAGAACTTTTAATCGCCGCTATAGATCGATCAGAATGCCCACAAATGACAAGTTATCTGCATGTACTTGGCAAACGTACAAAAAAACCCGGGCATTTGCAGTTTCTAATTCCGGGTCAACCCCTTGGGCATACATGTGCTGACTGGCCTATCCGGGCAGCGGGATCCCATCTGGCGCCGCAAGACGTCTCTGGCTCAACGATACAACATACAGGCACTTGTGAGAAAAAAATCAGAATCAAGGATAGTCCCTTTTGGGGTGAACTTCCAAACGTCCAATCAGAAAGTTTGATTCCTAATATGGAATTTTGCCTACCCGTAGATTTTTATCTAATTTCCATTGGATTTTTCCATGGATAAAATCAAGCAGAATTCCCCGGTGTTGTTTTACTTTAACAACTCTAAAAAATGGCTTGTCAAGGTTTCAAGGAAGGAATCCCTTCACACTCACATCGGCGTTATAAAACATTCTGATGCTATTGGAAAAGAGTATGGATCTAGGCTGGTCACAAACAAGGACAAGTATGTCTATCTTCTCAAACCAACAATGTATGACTATGTCATGAAAATTCAGCACGGTACCCAGATTGTTTATCCAAAGGATCTGGGATACATTGTTGCCAGAGCTGGGATTGGAAGCGGGCAAAAGATTTTAGAAATAGGCACCGGAAGTGGCTCCTTGACCTCCTTTGTCGCAAGTATTGTAAAGCCAAGAGGTCACGTATACACATTTGACGTAGATGAAAAATTTATGAAAATTGCTGAAAAAAACATCGAAAAAGCCAGGGTCTCAAAATATGTAACCCAGCATAATCTTGATCTGAAGACTGCAAAGAAAATGCCGCTAAGCGACATGGATGCTGCATTGGTTGATTTGGGCGATCCCTGGGAGGTAGTTCCGCAAGTGCGTAAGATGCTAAAGGGCAGCGGCGCAATTTTTGCAGTTTGCCCTACGATGAACCAGCTAGAAAAACTGACTGCGGCTTTGGTAGAAAACGAGTTTACTGATATTGAATCCACAGAACACATTCTGAGAACCATCGAAGCTCGTGAAGGCAAAACACGGCATTCTTTCCAAGGAATTGGCCATACTGCATACCTCTGTTTTGCAAGAAAAGCTTTCTTTGAGCGCAACAGTTCTGAAAAATCCGCAAAAAAACCCGGCGCCAAAACAGCAAAAAAGACCTCAAAACCCTAGTTTTAAAACAAGATTTATCCGTCTGGTTTTTAGTCAAACAGTAGGAATTGGCCAGAAAGAACCTCACCTCGTCAATTGTTAAAAAAATGATTCCTGCCCGAAAGGCCGGATCTAGAAAGGGTGATAACGGAACAGTTCTGGTTGTCGGAGGCAGCTACATTTATCATGGCGCCCCTGTACTGTCTTCGATTGCGGCCCTGAGATGCGGAACCGATCTGGTCTATACTTCGGTTCCAAAAATCAACGTATCTTCAACTCGTTCAGTTTCTCCAAATCTGATCGTATTGCCTCTAGTTGATCAAAAACTTACCCGGGGCGCAGTCACCAAACTGCTTGGAACATTGCCCAGAAACCTTGATTCTGCAGCGATCGGAATGGGCTTGGCTGTTCAAGAAAAAAACGCGTTGCTGCATATGGTCAAATCCCTGCTGGACGGGGATGTCCGTTTATCCCTGGATGCCAGTGCATTGATTCCCGAAGTCTTGCCATTGCTTGCAAACAAAAATGTTGTTGTCACTCCTCATGCAGGCGAATTCAAACGGTTGTTTGGCGTTTCCCCCCCAAATTCCAAAGAAGAGCGAACCATACTTGTCGAAAAAATGGCAAAGGAATTTGGAGTTACGATTTTGCTTAAAGGACCAGCCGATGTCATTTCCAATGGGCAGACTACCTATCTTTATGAAAAAAAAACTCCCGGAATGACCGTGGGCGGAACCGGGGATGTCCTGTCCGGCCTGGTTGCAGGAATGCTTTCCAGAAATAGAAATGCCGTAGAGTCTGCAGCGTCTGCTGCCTTTATTAACGGCCTTGCAGGAAAAGCGGTTCAAAAGAAATTCGGCTTGCATATGACTTCGATGGACTTGCTTGATGAGCTTCCATTTGTCATGAAGGCATTTGATAGGATCGTGTGAGAAAAATGGATCCCTCAAGGTATGTCGACTCTCATATGGATGAGTTGATCTCTGATCTGCAGAGATTAATTCAGCAGCCAAGCGTTTCTGCAAAAAACCAGGGAATTGAAGAGTGTGCCGTATTGGTACAAAAAATGCTGCAAAAAGCCGGAGTGAAATCTGAATTACTTCGATTAAAGAAAGGCATATCTCCGATTGTTTTTGGGGAAATTAAATCGAAAAACAATCCGTCTAAAACCCTGCTGTTTTACAATCATTATGACGTTCAGCCTGCAGAACCATTTGATTTGTGGGATGACCCTCCTTTCAGCGGAAAAAGAAAGGGAAACAAAATTTTTGGAAGAGGTGCGACTGATGACAAAGGCGAGCTAATTACAAGAATCAGGGCAGTGGAATCCTGTCTGAAAACTACCGGCGATGTTCCTTGTAACGTCAAATTTGTCATTGAGGGTGAGGAAGAAACAGGAAGTGCCCACATTGAACAATATCTGAAAAAATACAAAAAAAAATTTGCCTGTGATGGTGTAGTCTGGGAGTTTGGATACGTTGATGCAAAGAATCGGCCAATAATCGGACTTGGAATGAAAGGACTGCTCTTCGTTGAGTTGTCCGTTACAGAATCGACCCGTGATGCCCATTCTAGTTTGGCCGTTCTGATAAAAAACCCTGCATGGAGGCTGATGCAAGCTGTAAGAACCATTCGAGACGACGATGGCAAGATTTTGATCAAGGATTGGTACAAGGAGGTCGTTCCTCTGTCAAAAAAGGATCTTGAGTTAATCAAAGATGAGCCATTTGATGAAAAATCCTTCCAAAAAGAGTTTGGAATCACGTCTTTTGTAGGAAACAAGAGGGGAATCGAAGCTAAAAAGGCACTTGTTGCAGGCGCCACTTGTAATGTTGCAGGATTTGTTTCCGGATACACCGGTCAAGGGGCAAAAACCGTTCTTCCTGGAGATGCATTGGCAAAAATTGACTTTAGACTGGTTCCAAAAATGGATCCTCAAAAGCAAGTAATGCGGTTAAAAAAACACTTGAAGTCAAAAGGATTCCCTGATGTCAGGATCAAGGTTTTTCATGGAGAGGCAGCAGCTAGAACTGATTCTTCAGAGCCCCTTGTACAAAATGTCAGGGACGCTGCAGACAAATCATATGGTAGCAGCGGCGGTAAATCCATTCTGAACGTTTCAAATGCTGGAACCGGCCCGATGCATCCCTTTGTTGAAATTCTAAAGGCGCCGTGCATCTCAATTGGCAGCACCTACGTGTTTTCAAGGATACATTCCCCAAACGAATTTGCACGTGTTGATCTGTTGAGAAAGACTACAAAATGCATTTGCCTGATAATGGAAAATTTTGGAAAATCCTAGTGAAGGCATCTGGGAATCTTTTTGACTGCTTGAACTAGCGACACTCTTCCTGGACCTGCAATCATGATTACTAGGGATGCTGCAAGCAAGATCACATCGAACTCTACTCCTCTGTCTCCTGTCATGCTTTGGGCCCCCTTGACATGGAAAATTGCGCCTAGCATAACTATGGAAAGCAACGCCCCTGAAAATCTACTAAGAACCCCGATTATCATCAAAACCCCTGGAACCACTTCTGCAAGTGCGATTGGAATTTGCATTTCCGGTGGCAATCCCATGTTTGGCAAGGCGTTTGCAAACCCTGGATTGAATTTCATCATTCCATGAAGGATAAAGATCACTCCGATAGATGATCTCAAACCCATAAAGACAGCGTCGTTGAGAACCATTGCCTTTATCTCTGCTGTAGCCATACAATGTTGATTATCTTTTCAGTATAATTGTTTTACTCATATATTTATCATATATTGTCGAAAGCCCTTTATTATACAAACAAAACATTTGAAATATGTCAATGTACATGCCGGGGGCAACTGCCGTTGGAATCACTTTTGATGGAGGAGTCGTTTTTGCAAGCGAAAAAAGGATCGCATTTGGAAACTTTCTTGTAAGCAAATCGACCAAAAAGACGTTTCCCATCACTCATAAAGTCGGTGCAACATGTGCCGGACTAGTTGCCGACATGCAAATCCTGTCACTACAGATTTCAGCTCTGGCTAAAATCAGAAAAATGGAGCTAAAAAGAGACGTTCCTCCAAATACCGTGGCCAAAATGATGTCAAATATGATGTATGAGAGACGATACTTTCCATTATTGACTCAGGTAATTGTCGGCGGTGTTGTAGACAAGCCAATCATGTATACCTTGGATCCCCTGGGTTCGGTTCTGCCAGATGACTATGCTGCAGTTGGAACCGGCGCTGAAATGGCATTAGGTGTTTTGGATCCGCAGTTCAAACCAAACATGTCCAAAGACGAGGCAGTCGATTTGGCAAAGCGCGCAGTCAAATCTGCCTCTTTGAGAGACTCTGCTAGCGGTGATGGCCTGGATGTCCTAGTCATTACAAATGAAGGGACAGAGGAATTTACGGAGCCTATCAACTAGTCATATATGGTTTTTCCAATCTCCCAAAACCTGTCTGATATGTAGTGTAAATTTTTCAAAGCCTCCCCTTTGTCCATTGTTTCTAACTCGGAACTAGAAACCATTGATTTTCCCACAGCCAAAAACTTGTGTTGAGATTCTTCAACAACACAAACCAGTCTGTCTTTTTCAAACTCTGAAAAGCTCTTGATGCCTGGCCTCATTACGTTGGCTCCCTTGCACATGAATTTGACTGCGCCCATGTCTACTATGACGCTTGGGAATTTTTCCAACATCTCTGTTTCTGAAAGAAATGGCAGATAATCCTCGTTAATTTTTAAAATTTTTACTCCTCTGCCTGTAATGAGCTGTGCATCATCTGTAATTTGGTGCATCTTGAGATTTTTGTTCTTGGGAAATTCAATTCCCCATTTTTCTGAGACTGCCTTGGTGAGCGCCAAAGTCTCACTCTTTGAAATCAAATTTGATTTCAAGTTCCTGCCATCTCTTTTCTAATGTCTAGCAAGTCTCTCAGAATTGAACTGGCAGTTTCCATGCCTCCGGCGCCCCTGCCGATGATTGTTTGCGTGCCTGAATGCTCAGACGTAAACGCAATTGCGTTTAGGGTTCCGTTAACGCCTAACGGATCCTCGTTTGGGACATGGATTGGGCCTACCGTAAGATCTTTGTCACATGATGCAACCAGTTTCACTGAACAGTTGTCTTTGGCGGCGTTTTTGATGTCGTCAGTTGTGACCCTTCTTATTCCTGTACAATTAATGTCTGGCAACGTAACTTTCATCCCCATGATCCAATTTGCCAAGATTACTAGTTTTGCAGCTGCATCCCATCCATCCAAATCCAGTGATTCGTCTGCTTCGACATATCCCCTGTCTTTGGCGTCTTTTAGCGCTTCATCAAACGACAATCCTGCAGCCATATTTGTCAGGATATAGTTGGTCGTTCCATTTAGAATTCCTGCAAACGATATGATTCTCTCGCCGCTGAGGCTGTTTTTTGCATAATCCAGAATCGGGGTGCCTCCTCCTACGGTGCCGCTAAATTTGAACATGACCTGGTTGTATGTGGCAAGTTCCATCAGTGATGGAAATGCAAGTGCCAAGGGCCCCTTGTTCACCGAGATTACGTGCATACCTTTTCTCATTGCAGTTGTAATGTGGGTCATTCCAGGCTCCGCATCCTTGTAATTGCTTGCAGTTGTCTCAATTAGGACGTCTGCCTCGACATTTTTGAGCATTTCGACTCCTGTCATTGAATTTTTTGTACTTGCATAATTTTTGACGGTTCCAAACTCTTTCTTTACTTTTACAAGTTTGTTAAATTCCAACCCTGAAGAATCAACGGCACTTCCTTTGCTATCAAAGACCCCTACAACCCTTGGTTTTAACCCGTATTTTGCATACAGATCTTCTGCTCTGGAATCAAACAGCTTGACTAGGCTCTGGCCAACAACGCCAAAGCCACATAATATGATCCTCAAACCGTATCATCATTCCTTTTGATTGTGATTGATTTGTTCATTGCGTGGCCTCGATTTTCTTATCATTGATGGTGTTTTATTAATAATTTTTGGATTGGGATGTTGTTTCTTCCCCTTCCCCTTCCCCTCCCCCTTCATCCTTTTCATGTCTGAGGGAAATTGAATTGATGCAATATCTCAAATTTGTTGGATTTGGCCCGTCATCAAACACATGTCCAAGATGTGCCCCGCACTTGCTGCAGTTTACTTCTGTGCGCACCATTCCGTATGATGTGTCAGAGACGTACTCGATTTTTTCATCATCAATCGGTTTCCAAAAGCTTGGCCACCCTGAACCCGAATCAAATTTTGATTCAGACGAAAACAACTCTTCCCCGCAGCATGTGCACTTGTAGGATCCTTCTAGTTTGGTATGGTTGTATTTTCCAGAGAATGGTGGCTCTGTTCCGTGATTGATACAGATCTCGTATTGATCAGGAGTAAGCTCTTTTTTCCACTGGTCCGGGGATTTGGAAATTTTCTCTGCCATGGTAGTTTGATGTAGGCTTTGGCGTATTAGACTTTATGCGTAATCGACCGTGATTAAAAATTCCGTAGGCTTTTCCAAACGCAAATGCGCTGATCGGATCAAATTACCGCATGCATCTCGTGTCATGACGCACGTAAAAGCCAGTTGCGCCAAAAGAACGTGCGCAACCATGCAGCACGGCAATGTGCCCCGTTGACAAGTCAGAAAGAATGGCGGTCCGTACCGCCGTATGTCATGTGTCTGGCAGCAGATGCAGCTGCTGCAGCAGCTGGCCATAGTATTTTTTCCTTTTCAACATCGTCTTGAGGTTCTCAAGACCCGTGATTATCTGCATGAAATAATTGAGATCCTTGGCAGTTCCGCCAAACGGCATGGTAAGAATGCCATATCTTTTGAGCCGCCCTATGTGGTGCTCCACCCTGACGCGAACCCTGCTTATCTGCTTGCGGCGCCTCTTTTGCGTTGCAGTAAGATCCCCGTCCCTGGGCTTCTTTGGGGGCTGCCTGTTAGTCAATTCATAAAAAAACGAACAATTTTGACAACTGCTTTTGATCCAAACATTAAGATCAGGCAAACCATCGCACATGCATGGGAAAACAGGTAGAATTCGCAACATCAAGGGACAAATTCCTAGGCAAGCAAAGCACTCACGTCTTCGCAAGGCGTACTAGACCCGACAGTATGGAACACGACAGTTGTTGTGGCAGTAGTTAATTCGTGCATGGGGGGTTTGACATACTGCCACACAAGACCCGACAGTATGGAACACGACAGTTGTTGTTGCTGCTGCTGCTGCAGTAGTCAGCCCATCAAATATCGGAACATCTTTACCGGTAGGATCTCTCCACTGGCAAACATCTTCCGCACGGACTGCTCCATCTCATCAAGCGTATCAAACATCTTGGCAGACAGCCTCCGCTTTATCTCCCTCCACTGTATCTCTACAGGATTGAGCTCCGGCGTGTGCGGCGGCAGGTACTTCAGTATTATCTCGCCCTTGTACTTTTCCAGCATCTCCCTTACGCCGACAGACTTGTGGTATGACGCATTATCCAGGAATATCAACACCTTTCCGTACTTTTCGTGCACCTTTTCCAAAAAGTCGCAAAAGCTGTCGGTGTTGGTCTTGTCATAGAACATATAGTAGAATATGTTAACTGCCAGCACGCCGAACATGTACCGGCGCTGCCGTGACAGCGTCAAGGGCGCCGTGACGCTCATGCCGCGCCTGAGCCACCCGTGTTTGGGGCTGTTTGAGGTCTTTTGTATGGATGACTCGTCTTCTGCCAGTACCGTATACCCTTGCGCCTCCTTTTCCCGTATCAGCTCTTGGGATGCCTCCTTGAACTCGTTCTGCTTTTGTTTTGAGACGGCCTTTGGGTTCTTTGGCCTCGGCTTCCTCCATGAGAACCCAAGCTCGCGTGCCAGCAGCCGCGTGCCGCTCTTGCTGTATTCTATGCCGAACTTCTTTTTGATGTGCCGTCTCATCAGGCCCGAGTCCCACAGGCTGCTCTCAAAACCGCACTCCTCGGATCCTGACTTGAGATCCGCTGCAAGCTGTTTCAGCTGCGACTCACTCAGCTTGTGCTTGCGTCCCCTGCCTGGCCGCTCGTGCCTTGCACGTATTCCCTCGTCCTGTGCGCGGATGAGCCACTTGGATATGGTGGAATGTGCCCGGTCGAGGTTCTTTGCTATCTGTTCCACACCGAGGTCGTCCTTGCGCTGCATGTATGCAAGCAGCCTGTCGCGCTTTCTCTTGTCTGTCTCCTTTTTGTATGCCTTGTGCAGGTAGGAGCGTGACGTATTTGGCAGGAATTTGCTTCCTGATGCTACGAATTCCTTTCTCTGTCTGTCCATGCATATGCGTATTCCTTGCCTGATCTTAATGTTTGGATCAAAAATAGTTGTCAAAATTGTTCTTTTTTTTATATGTTGACTATGTGTATGGCGCCCGGAAGCATCTTTTGAATGCCCTCAAATCCCAGGTCGCTGTAAATCACAAACGCCTCTTCCGGATCGTCTGCGTTTTTTGCATTCCTCATTGATCCGGTGTGCCTTCCAAAGTCCGGGCCGCCCCCTGCGTTCATCACGCCCTTGTCGTTGACGCTTCCGTCCACAGTCTTGCCGCAGTGCAGTATGAGGCCGTCCAGGTTCGAGGTAATTATCGTGTTGAACATGTGCCGCTTTTTTCTTCCCGAATATCTGGTCTTTCTTGCGGTCCTGTCCCCGGGCCTGTCTACCGGAGTCAGGGTGCCGTCAATCAGGAGCGTCTTTTTTGGGATCAGCACCTCCTCCAGCTTGCCTGCCGGGGTCTTGCAGATGATGCTTGTTAGCTTTTCGGAGGCAGGCAGGAGCCGGCGCAGTAACACGGCACCGTACCGGAGGTACCTGGACATTGTGGACTGGTCGACGTCAAACGTTGCGGCCAGATGATGCTGCGTTGCCTTGGTCCTTATGCTCATGAGTACTGCAAGCAGCGCGTGCCTGATGTACAGTTTGCACCGGTTTCCGGCATCGCCGCCTCTTACGTCGTCCTCCCAGAACAGGGGTCTGTCCTCGTCGTCCATGACTTCTTCCGTAAAGCGCTCCAGTATGATCGTAAATGACTCCTTTGTGCATCCCGTGACGTTGCAAAGGCGCACCGGATCGCCGATTATGCCGTCTGCAACCTCGATTGCGTGCATCCGCAGAGGCGTCCCGCCGCGCACGACTCTTTTTGTCTTGTTTTCTTCGGACTGCCACAACGAGTCCTCAAACGCAAGCTGCTTCCTCATACGCTCGTTTTGCTTGGACATCTGTTTGTTTTGCTTGGATACCTGCTCGTGTTGCTCGACTAGCATCTCGTGTTGCTCGACTAGCATCTCGTGTTGCGCTTGTAACGCTTGAAATGCTTGGAGAGTCTTGTCATTTGAGCCCATACAGTTAGGGAATCATACAGATCTTTAGGGTTGTTGGTGTGCAAATAATGATCTATTGTGTCGTATTTTTAGATCAGATGGGCCGATTACGCATAAAGTCTATTAGAACATTCTTCTATTTTATCTTCTTTGTCTCTTCCCTGTCTTTGTCTCTTTTCTTTTCTCTTCGGTTCTTTTTTCTGACTCGAATCTTTCCAAATCATATTCCTTCAAATCTACAAATTTCATTATCTGGCTTAGTTTTGGATGAACCCTGTCAATCTGGTGATACATTTGTTGAACAACTCTCCTGTAGTCTGCATGTCCCTGAGGAACGGTTCGTAATTCAATCAAGTGACATGCTTCTCTTAAATTGAATTTCATAAAATATGGATAATTGTATGCAAAGTTTACAACATACTGCCCTTGCTCTGGATGTTTTTTTCTAATTTTTTCAAACGCATTTTTGGTATTGTCCATGCATTCCTTGAATTCTTTTTCTATTCCTAAAACCCTGATCTCATCTGGCATGTTGTATCCGTGGTCTGTAGTCAGCAACTGCCTTTCAAGCGTCAATACCCTGTGCCTGTGAAGATCCCTGAACATCCCAAAATTATTGCACAAATCAAACGTATAGTATACGCTTTCAAACGCCCTTGATGGCCTATGCCTCCTATTTGTTCGAAGCCCTGCAAACTCTTTGATGATTTTCTCTTTTTTAGAGACTGGCATCTTTTTTACCTGGGATAAGATATTTTGATATGATGTGCTTGGCGATTGCTCATAGATTATGCCTGTAATGATTTTGTCAATTGCATTTTTTTCAGGCTCACAATCCACTAATTTTGTGATTGTCCCCTTGCTCGGGCTTGATTTAATCTGTTTTGAGACTGAGGCTGACTTTCTTTTGATGTCTCTTAGGTATTTTTGAAACGCTTTTCCGTATTCGCTGTCAACACGTCTGACAAATGACTTTATTGTCGCGTCAAGTTCTTTTTTGATTTTTGAGGCCAATTCCTGCTCTTCTTTGAGTTCAGATGAGCCTAAAACGGTTAGCAGATACTCAAAAGCTCTTCCGTTGCCTGTGATCCCCACATTTGTCAAAGTCGATGCCGGCAGCAATCCTCTTAGGATATCAAGTGCTTTTGCTTTTGTCGAACCCTTGTAAATCATGTTTGCTGATTTGATGTCACCTGCAACTTTTAATTTTGAGAAACTTTTTTCTTTTCCGTCCGTAGAATCCATGAAACCGTATTTTTCAATAGGATGCCTTTCCCGAACGTAGCTTACCATCGGCTCTATGTTTTTTGAATAAACATCAAATGAAAAATTACAAGCTTCCTCATACAAATCTCCAAACTTGGACTTTGTCAAATCGGGATCTCTGTAAAATCTATACCTTCCTTTTTCTTTTTTATTCCAAGCTACGTACCTTGATGATTTTTCCAAATATGACAGGCCGATCCTTCTGTCTTGAATTTTTTTTACGGCAATGTTTGTCAGTCCCTCGATTGCGATTTGAGCTTCGCCAAGCTCTGAAACTGAGTCGTCGCCATATTCCAGCAGGACTCGATTGTAAAACTCTTCGCCCCTGTTTTTGTTTTTTAAAAACTCATCAAGAAAGATCCTTCTCATGCTTTTGTCCGTTCTGCTGTATCTTGACATGAGCGCACCTCGATCTACCTGCCTTGGCGTAGTGATTGCAAAAACACTGCCGTCAGTATTTGAAAAATGATCGGATAGAATGCTTCTTTCTTTGTTTGAAAATTCTGACAACATTAAAGCCAGGCTCTTCAATTATTAAATTCTATTTCTTTTTTCTTCCAATCTGGATTAGATCAGGACCGCCCTTGTCGATTTCGTTTCCCTTTTGCTGCCATCTGAACAAAACCTGTTTGAATGCCTCGGCGTCTTCCGGGTTTTCAGTATACATTGCAGTTGTAACCCAGTACCCGCCCTTGACAGTTCTTCCTCCAACGGAGTTCATCCAGAAATCCCTTGGCAGGCCCTCTAATGCCTTGCTGTTTGGATCCTTTGTGACTTCGATCCATCTGTTTGCAATAAAGTCCAAAATCTGCTTGATTTCTTCTCTTTGAATCATGAGCCTAAGCCGTATCTTTCTAAATTTTAAAATTTCTAATTTGGCCGGTTTGAGTTGGTAAAAATTAACTCACTAAAATCAAAAACATTTCTTACACTTTGTCGGTTATACAAATCCCTAAACCATTTGGCATGACCCACGACGATATCGAGATAATCGGTAAAAACGTCAAAGACATGTACGGAACATTCATGGGCAAAGTCGCTGGAACCATAACTGACATCGATGGCAGCATCCAATCTGTCGGAGTTGACTATGGCGCTCAAGGATTACAGCATATCCAATACGAGCAGCTGGTAGTTCAAAACGATGTTGTTATCTACATTCCGAGATGGAGACTTGACTCTCAGAGACTCATTCGTGAAAAACAACTAACTTTACGCCGTCTAAAAGCACTGATTGATATTGTTTCTGAAAACGACGATATGAAATCTGACGCAGAAATCATTCATCAAAGATACAAGTCAAAACTTGTGGAACTAGATGAGACGGAAGGCAAAATCAAGGCCAAACTTGAGGCAAGATTGGCAGAGTTGGATGAACAAATGAAGTCTGCAAAGATGCTAGTGTTTGATGCAAAAGTACAGTTCAAGAGCAATGAAATTTCAGAGGCAACATTTGAGACCGTGAAATCATGCACAAACGATGTAATTGAGCATGTTGATCACGAAGTCGCAGAAATTGCCAATGTGAAAAGCAGAATTGCTGATCTTGAATTGGAAGTTCAAGAACTGACAACACCTCCACAGCAAAACATCCAAGAATCTGCCGTTTCATATCTGGAGACTTCTTCTGAGCCACAACAAGTAGTTCAGGCAATACTTCCAGAAGCGCCAACAGAACCTGTCACGATACCTTCAGAACCGACCAAGGTAGAGGCAACTGCAGCCATGCCGGAGCCTCCGTCTGAATCTGAAGTTACATCCGCATTTCCAGAACCGCCCCAACAGGTGACCCCGGAAACTACAAAGGACAACAATGACAACGACTGGCTTGCTAGAATGGAAGCACAATAATTTTTTTTAACTTATTTTTTCTTTAACATTTAGAAAGCACAACCTTCCACACTTTTTTGATGTCTGAAACCTTTGAAATTGGACTTGGCAACAACAATCCTGAAATTCGAAAAAAGGCTGATTCTGATTTTGTCTCATTTTGGGACGAGCAAGCAAGGCAGCTGTCTTGGTTTTCTCCTTGGGTTGAGACCCTAGATTGGAATCCTCCGTTTGCAAGGTGGTTTGTGGGCGGCAAAATCAACGCCTCCTTTAACACCCTGGATGTCCACCAGGCCTCAAAATCTCAAAAACCTGCCATATTGTGGGAGGGCGAAAACAACGAATCACGCGTGCTGACTTATAAGGACATTTTTATCCAAGTTCAAAAATTTGCAAATGTCCTAAAATCCCTTGGCGTGAAAAGCGGTGACCGTGTAACCATCTATCTTCCAATGGTCCCGGAACTGCCAATTGCCATGCTGGCCTGCGCAAGAATCGGCGCCACACATACCGTGATCTTCTCCGGATTCAGTGCGGCATCCATCAAAGACAGGATTGATGATTCGAAATCCAGAGTTGTAATCACCGCAGATGGCGGATATAGAAGAGGCAGAGTTGTAAAGCTCAAAGAAACTATTGATAAGGCAATCCAAGGCTCTAATTTTGTCGAGCACGTTGTGGTTTTGGAGAGGACAAAAAATGAAATCACTTTAACTTCCAAAGATCATTTGTGGGGCAAACTCATGGAAGATGCGTCCCCCTTGTGCGATGCTGAGCATCTGGACAGTGATCACCCTCTTTACATTTTGTATACTTCTGGCACTACTGGAAAACCAAAAGGTGTTTTGCATGGAACGGGAGGATATCTGACTCACTTGCATTCTACATACAAGTGGGCCTTTGACATTAAAGACTCTGACGTCTTTTTTTGTACTGCTGACATTGGGTGGGTGACTGGCCACAGCTATGTCGTTTATGCGCCTCTTTTGCATGGTGCAACTGAGGTAATGTATGAGGGTGCGCCAGACTTTCCAGACGCCTCCAGGATGTGGGACATTTTACAGAAATACAAGGTTACCATATTTTATACCACGCCTACTGCACTTAGAATGTTCATGAAGTTTGGAGACGACATTCCAAATTCTTTTGACCTGTCAGCATTGAGACTGCTTGGAACTGTGGGAGAACCAATTAATCCCGAGGTCTGGAAATGGTATTTCAAAACCATCGGAAAGGAAAAATGTCCGATTGTTGACACGTGGTGGCAAACAGAAACCGGGGGCATGCTGATCTCTTCCCTTCCTGGAATCGAAACCGTTCCCCTAAAGCCTGGCTCTGGCACTCGTGCCATTCCAGGCGTAAATATTGCTGTGGTTGATGAAAATGGCGCCGATGTGGCTCCAAACGCAAAGGGATACCTTGTCGTAAAGAACCCGTGGCCTGGAATGCTTTTGACTCTGTGGAATGATGATGAAAAATACAAAACCACCTATTGGTCAAAATATGAAAACTGCTATTATCCTGGAGACTATGCTCTCAGAGATGACGATGGTTACTTGTGGCTTTTGGGCCGTGCCGATGATGTTTTGAAGGTAGCTGGACACAGAATTGGCACTGCCGAATTGGAAAGCTGTATCGTATCTCACAGCTCTGTTGCAGAATCTGCCGTCTGTGGAATCCCTGATGAAGTAAAAGGAGAGGCCGTCATTGCTTTTGTTGTTTTGAAACAAGGTATTGGCAAAAACAATGAATTGGAAAATGAACTCTTGACAAAAATCCGCGACGATATCGGTGCAATTGCCACTCCCAAACAAATCTGTTTTGTTCCCAAACTTCCAAAAACACGCAGTGGGAAAATCATGAGAAGACTGCTCAAAGCTATTGCCAGTGATGAAAAAACTGGAGATGTAAGCACTTTGGAAGACGGCGCCGCAGTTGCCGAAGTCCAAGCTGCTTTTGATAAAGTTAAAAAATCAACAATTCAAAGTTAATTTTGTCTTAAATCCTTCAAGTCTGTTTCTAGGAGCATTTCAAACATCGCTTTTAATCCGCTGTGCTCTGATTTTGAGTCTTCATCCAGGCTTTGATATTCTGTTTTCTTTATTTCATCTAGTCTGCTGCTTGCATCTTTGAAATATTCTTCAAACTCTTCAATTTTTTCATCAGTCATTTTTGTCAAATCAAAAATCACCGTGTTGCTTCCAAGAAGTTCCCTGTTTTCGTCATACAGGCTGGTGGCCTGCAATACTCCTGGAAACGTGCTACCGTCCTCCCGCCTGAACGTGATTTTTCTATCTGTAACCTTGCCTGTATCAAACCATGCTTTTAGCGAGTCATTCATTGCTTGCCATTCTTCTTTTGGTACATGCTCGAAGATTGACCTTCCTAGAATCTCTGACTTTGAATATCCCAGATTTGCCGCATATGTTGAATTACAGTCCAAAATCACGCCTATGGAGTTGATCCTTCTCCACATTATTGGCGCGTCTTTGAGTGTCTTTCGGGCTTTTGTTTGAGGCATTTTTTAAAATTAGACTGGCTAGTTATTAAATTAAAATTTTCTAAAACCATTGATCCAGATTCTGACTTTTCTTCTCTAGGGCTTTTTTCAGCCTGTTTAGGGTTGACTGTACTCTGTCCTCTGAGAAACTGCGCTCTTCTACCAGATACCGTATCATTCCCTCATAATCAGTTTTTTCAAAAATAATTTCGTCTACCTCTGCTACTTTGGGATCGAGAAATATTTTTCTTATCTGCTCATAATCGATTTCTTGCAACTTTTCTTGTATTTGCGGAATGTCTTCTAATCTGGAGTGCTGTTTTATCATTTTTAATGCTGTTTTTGGCCCGATTCTCTCAAACCCGTTTGGATTAAAATCGGTTCCAATCAAAATTCCCACGTCGACTAACTCTTCCCTTGTTAATTGTAGTTCATCTAGTGTCTTTTGTGTTTCAATTGTTTCTGGAACTATGTCGATGTATGTATTGCGATTTGGAATTTTCCTTCTTCCGCTGTTTGTAAAATTTCTGACTAGTTTCTTTGCACCGCATAATATTGAATCAAAATCCTGGCTTGCAGATGCATGTGCCTGCCCTGTATTTGTCAGATGCGCTGCAGTTGCCTCCCCTTCTGATGGCGCCTCTATGTATGGTATTCCAAAATATGTCAAAAGCTGCTTTGATTCTTTTACCATTCCATCTTTCATGCTGGTTGTTTGCTGTGCATATTTTCTTGCATCCTCGATATTTCCTTCTGCAATAGCTTTTTCGTATTTTACGGTTGCGTCTTTTTTGATTTGTTTTCTTCGCTCAATTTCCGCTGTTTTTAGTGAGGGTGGCTTGCCGTCAAAAACATAGACGGGTTTTATTCCCAATGACAAAAAATTGACATTTCTGTAAAACAGTCCGCTTAGATGGCTCGTAATTCTGCCTTCCGAATCTGACAGTTGGAGTCCGTCAGGCCCCCTTATGCTTGCTAGAAACTGGTAGATCGCATTGTATGCATCAATTGCTATGACTTTGTTTGCAAATGACTCTAGCGTTGTTTTTTCCCTGACAACTAGATCTTTGAGGTTTAATCCCATGACTTTGTATGCTTTTTGCTATATTTTGAATTTGTCATTTTGTAATTTTTCATGAGAATTCTCATTCCGTTTTAACCTTGATTATCTCTTGTCGCATTTTATGATTTGCAAGTAATCGGTTAGATTGAGCGCGAGGAGGATGAGAGTTGGTTCGAAGCTAGCGGGTTCGAATCACGCATAAGCGAATTTACATTATTAAATCAATTAAAATGCCCACATCGGTACTTCCTAGGTGTGCTTTTGCAGACCCGGCACGACATAGCCGCTAATTTCGTTTGCGCATATGGTCTTTTGCAAATTACGTAATTGCCGTGCCTGTAAAAGTACCCTTGGGAAGTACTGACATGACAGGTTATTTGTAAAATTACTTGATAAATGTACAGAAGAATCCGGGAATTTATGCGGTTTCTAATTTCGGATAATCTCTCAACCCAAGGCCAAGATCGAACTGTACTCGTCAAGGCGGTGTATGGTGACAGGTTGCCACGATCGAAAAATACAGAGCCAAGACTAGAAACGTCGACCTGACCGCTAGGGTGTTGTATTTTTGCTATTCCCTGATACTGTTCAACGAGTGGATAATTGCATGGCACTGCTCTGCGATGAATCCTGGGTCAGAGTGTCATGACGATGCCGGTATTCAAGGAGGACATGACGATTCATATCAAGTAGCCCAAGCTCCACCCTGACGCCAAATCCTGGACGCTTTTCACTTATCTGAACATGCCGCTAGTGTTTTAGATTTGTTTTTACTCTGTCAAGAATTCTTTCTGCCCACTTTATGGATTTTTCTGCCTGGTCGCCTCTCATCAAATCTGGCTGATACTCTGATGCATTTTTCAGACTAAGTAGCGAGCTAAACTGCCTTTCTACGTCTTTGAATTCTGAACCAGCAAAGATGCCTTTTATAAGCAATAACACATCAGTATGTGATCCTGAGGCGCGTTTGTTTAGATGAAAGGTTGTAAGTGCATCTAACGCATTAATTGCACCGTGTACGTAGTATCCTCGGCTACCAATTGATCACAAAAAGGACAATTTTTTTCAACCAAAGGATCTAAGAGCTATTAGTCCCATATATACACATGAAAGGAAAGAAGGAATTACCGACGGGAACAGCGTTCCTGTACGGGATAGCAAGCAAGGACGAGCTTTTTAGGATGCACAAGTCCGAGAAGGACGCCAAGGCGGCAATCCGGCTCCTTGCATACCACATGAGAAAGTGCGGCGCGAGCATATATGATATTGCCGAGAAGCTGAGCAGGCCGTATGGAACCGTACGATACTGGCTGGTGCGTGCGCACAAGCATGGCCTGGAGGGCAGGTTTGACATAAAGCATGGCGCCCCGTGCAGGCTCGACAAGAAACAGCTTGAACGGCTGCGCGCAGACCTGATCAAGGGCCCGGACAACTGCGGCTTTAAGGCCACAACATGGACAGGGCCGCTGGTCATTGCCCACGTCAAAAAGAAGTTCGGCATCACGTATGCAGAAACGAGCATGTACGACCTGCTGCACAGAATCGGCTTCTCATGCAGAAAGCCCAGGCCAAAACACCCAAAATCAGCCTCAGAATCCGAGAAAAAGGAGTTCAAAAAAAAAGCTAGGCAGAGCGCAAAGTACTATTCAAAAAAGGGGTACACGGTAATGATAGGCGACGAGTCCATGTTCATACTGGGATGGAACGTCAAGAACAGCTGGTACCCCGTAGGAGAGCCGGTCTATACGCCCGTCAGCCTGTCTAGGAAGCGGTTCTATGTCATAGGGGCCCTCTCAAGAAACAGGTTTGACTATCGCTTTTACGAAAAGGCCAACACGGGAACATTCTACAAGTTTCTCAGGACACTGCGCCGCAAGTACGGCAAGGTGTTGTTGTTTGTCGACAACGCATCGTACCACAAGTCAGCAGAACTCAATAGAAAGATGGCCAAGTGGAACGGGGACGTGGTGCTAAAGTACCTGCCGCCGTACGCGCCGGAGCTTAACAACTCGGAGGGGCAGTGGCGCGGGTTCAAAAAGGCGACTTCAAACTGCCTTTACAAGACCGTCAAGGAGATGCAGAGATCACTGCGCAGTATGACGCGCAGGGGCGAGATAAAGGTGGTAAAGATGAACAAATGGCTGACGTAGATACTACGCAATTCATTACAGTGCTGTCAATGCTTGTCTTTCTAGTGCAACTTTTGCTAACTGTATAGAGTTTTCTGCTTTTGTAATGTAATTTGCATATTTGTAAAAATCTACGTCTCTAGTCATTGTATCATGCTCTCCAAGTTCTTGCCACAAATTATGACATGGTTTGTAATGATTGAACGGATCAAACCGCTTTTCTTTTTGGATTCAAGTTCTTTTTCCGAGAATATTATCGGTGCAAGCTGAGCATGAAATACTTCTGCTACTTCTACTAGAGCGTTTGAAACTATTTGGCTTGCGGCATCAAAATCATTTGATATGACAAGTATGTCAATATCGCTATCTGGCTTCTCTTTTCCCTTTACAACACTCCCAAACAGTGCAGCAGAGATAATGATTTTTTTTTCAT
Organism: Candidatus Nitrosopumilus sp.; assembly: GCA_965214775.1. Classification (GTDB taxonomy): domain Archaea; phylum Thermoproteota; class Nitrososphaeria; order Nitrososphaerales; family Nitrosopumilaceae; genus Nitrosopumilus. The sequence continues at coordinate 2,287,535 of OZ243974.1, forward strand.
CAAGATTTTTTTTTAGAACTTTAAGCAACACATCTAAAGTTTCTTTTTCAATCTTGAAGATAGGTTCGATTATCTTGTTGAAGATGTAGTTTTTCTTGTTCAAGGATATCTGATGCGACCTTCCAACAGGCTGAATCCTGACGATGCCAAGATCTTCAAAATCACGAATTGTAAGGGCTGCTTCATTGACAGAAACATTTGCTGTTCTGGCAAGACCTCTTTTGGTAAAGATCTTGGCTTGATATCTAACCATTGTTCTAAGTAGACGTATGGCTGCCTTGTTACCCAAAACCTGTTCAAGATAGTCGCGAAATTGCATTATTATGTCCTATATTTAAGACATATGTCCTATATTTAAGACATATGTCCTATATTTAAGACATAATTAATGGTCAGTATTTCCAGAAGCAACTCATGTAAGCACCGGTGGATGGGTTGGAGTGGCGTTCTATAGTGTGACATACAGTGTTTGAACACGTCATTGAGGCACTGCTGGTTGATTAGGAGATCCTCTGTAATGATCCCCGCAATGATCCTCGTCATCATGCCTGTCATGACCTATGCATTGAAGATGGTTACCGAGTGTGCAAAGTACAACATTCTCACGACCGGGCTCTTGATGTGGGTCTGGATTCTTGTGTTCGTAGCGGGGTTGTTTCCTAATTCCGCCTACCTGACTCAATCTGTATGTTTTTCTTAATTTTCACCCCTTTGCACACCTGATCCATGTAATGTCTTAACGGTTTTCAGGAATTCTGGTGAATTAGAAAACAACTCCGTTCGTAGCAGGTCGGGCTCTGGAAGTTCATGTATGAATTTTGTCAGTAATGACTGCCGATCAAATAGAATTTGTTCGTAGCAGGTCGGGCTCTGGAAGTTCAGGCGCGAATCTTGCGACCTCGGAGGTCTCCCGGGCATTACCACTGGCCATCAGTAGGATTTGGAAAAATTACAACACATAAAGATCACAGGATCTGTCTTTCCTGTATTGGTTGGAGATCCTGATATTATTGACATGGACTGGAACAATCCCGACGTACGCTGCCTGTTTGAACACATGAAGTCAAGGATGGAGAAGATTGAAAAAAGAAAACCAGCGACTGCAAAAAGAAAACGTGTAGCTAAGGACGCAGCTCGCACAGCAACAGTAGACAGCGGCCGCATCTGGATCCGGACCGGCTCTTCTGAAGGAGGAATGTAAGAGATCAAACCTCCGCGACTACAACATACGCAAGTTAGATGACTTTCCGCACCCCGAAAAGCCGGCCCCCAAAAAAAGAAACCCGATACCAAGGCCGTCATCCATACATGTTTGGTAGACATCAAGTTCTGTCCGACTGCAATAACAAGCTCCTGGCTGGTTTGAAGAACATCCAAAGGGCTAAGAAGGCAGCAGCTAGGATTCTGAAATCGATTCTTAATTTTAGGTATAAATTCTGATTGAACGATTCTTTTTGGTGGCAAAATTAGTGCCTGAACTTCCAGAATATGATGTGCTATGTGACTGCCTTTGAGGATGAGCTGCTCACCCTCGGAATCAAACTGAAAGCTCCGGTATGGTGAGACATAATTTTCATATGATACAAAATTAAATTTGACTCGTGAAACATAACTAAAACAAGTCTTGTTTTTCATTTTCATCTAAAGAAAAACAGCAAATAACTGAGATTATTATTTTGAATAATTCTGATGGTCTTGCGTCTATTTTTACTGACACTCAGTGACACGAAACGGGGAAGGCAAGGCATCAAATTAAAAATAAATTCCAAGACAAATTATTTGATACTGATGATTGCCTCTGATTTGCTTTATTATGGAGAATGTTCAAGACTAAATGCCGGGATAGCCAAGCGGTAAGGCGGCCGTCTCGAAAACGGCTACGCGCAAGCGTGCAGGGGTTCAAATCCCTTTCCCGGCGTCTAACAAACGGTTAAAATTCCGTCCTTCTCAAGAAACTTCATGGCAAAAGAAACAGAATCAAAAATTGAGGGTTCTGGAATTCCTTTGGGTGAATTAATCGGACATTTTAAGGAAAAATGCAAGATGTGTGGCCATCATAGGATAATGCATAATGAACTGGGCAAGTGTGAGGGTGTGATGAATAAGCCCTGTAACTCTGGATGTGATGCATTTGAAGCTGAATAAGGCAAAATGGGTTGTGTGGCAGCATCTTTGAATATGGAAGTTCAGGCATGAATTTTACTACTGATGAATGCAGATCAAAATAGAGTTTGCACCTAAAATCAGAAACGGCTTCTAGAACCAGTTCAGTTACCAAAATTTGCTAATTATAATTCACTTCTCAGGCCGGGTTCTGTGCAATCTTCGACACCTGAAATATGGATCTTCTCCGTGTCAAGTGCCGTCGCCTGAATTTTGGTTGGCTGGCAGTGTACCTTCTAGCTTGGATTTTAGACAATGCTCCGCTTGGAATCATCTCAATTCAAAGACGTTTGTCGAATAGTCCACTACTTCGGGGTAATTGCAAGGAATGAATTCTTTGGGCGATGCCTGTGCATGAATGTAATCCATAATATACGTTCCATTTGCTTGTCTTATTCCCGTTAGTTGGTAAAGCACAAGATAGCCTCCATAATCATTTTCTTGGCAGTAGACTTTATGCGTAATCGGCCCATCTGATCTAAAAATACGACACAATAGATCATTATTTGCACACCAACAACCCTAAAGATCTGTATGATTCCCTAACTGTATGGGCTCAAATGACAAGACTCTCCAAGCATTTCAAGCGTTACAAGCGCAACACGAGATGCTAGTCGAGCAACACGAGATGCTAGTCGAGCAACACGAGCAGGTATCCAAGCAAAACAAACAGATGTCCAAGCAAAACGAGCGTATGAGGAAGCAGCTTGCGTTTGAGGACTCACTGTGGCAGTCCGAAGAAAACAAGACAAAAAGAGTCGTGCGCGGCGGGACGCCTCTGCGGATGCACGCAATCGAGGTTGCAGACGGCATAATCGGCGATCCGGTGCGCCTTTGCAACGTCACGGGATGCACAAAGGAGTCATTTACGATCATACTGGAGCGCTTTACGGAAGAAGTCATGGACGACGAGGACAGACCCCTGTTCTGGGAGGACGACGTAAGAGGCGGCGATGCCGGAAACCGGTGCAAACTGTACATCAGGCACGCGCTGCTTGCAGTACTCATGAGCATAAGGACCAAGGCAACGCAGCATCATCTGGCCGCAACGTTTGACGTCGACCAGTCCACAATGTCCAGGTACCTCCGGTACGGTGCCGTGTTACTGCGCCGGCTCCTGCCTGCCTCCGAAAAGCTAACAAGCATCATCTGCAAGACCCCGGCAGGCAAGCTGGAGGAGGTGCTGATCCCAAAAAAGACGCTCCTGATTGACGGCACCCTGACTCCGGTAGACAGGCCCGGGGACAGGACCGCAAGAAAGACCAGATATTCGGGAAGAAAAAAGCGGCACATGTTCAACACGATAATTACCTCGAACCTGGACGGCCTCATACTGCACTGCGGCAAGACTGTGGACGGAAGCGTCAACGACAAGGGCGTGATGAACGCAGGGGGCGGCCCGGACTTTGGAAGGCACACCGGATCAATGAGGAATGCAAAAAACGCAGACGATCCGGAAGAGGCGTTTGTGATTTACAGCGACCTGGGATTTGAGGGCATTCAAAAGATGCTTCCGGGCGCCATACACAGGCAGCCCCCAAAGAAGCCCAGGGACGGGGATCTTACTGCAACGCAAAAGAGGCGCCGCAAGCAGATAAGCAGGGTTCGCGTCAGGGTGGAGCACCACATAGGGCGGCTCAAAAGATATGGCATTCTTACCATGCCGTTTGGCGGAACTGCCAAGGATCTCAATTATTTCATGCAGATAATCACGGGTCTTGAGAACCTCAAGACGATGTTGAAAAGGAAAAAATACTATGGCCAGCTGCTGCAGCAGCTGCATCTGCTGCCAGACACATGACATACGGCGGTACGGACCGCCATTCTTTCTGACTTGTCAACGGGGCACATTGCCGTGCTGCATGGTTGCGCACGTTCTTTTGGCGCAACTGGCTTTTACGTGCGTCATGACACGAGATGCATGCGGTAATTTGATCCGATCAGCGCATTTGCGTTTGGAAAAGCCTACGGAATTTTTAATCACGGTCGATTACGCATAAAGTCTAGTATATTACAAAACTGTCCCCGATGGTAAATTCTCTTTCAAAGTCTTCAAAATGATTAATCGGATAAGGTGGCAATTCTTCAGGAATTCTAAAACTGATTTTTATGGTTTGCTCGTCTAACAATGTAAGATCCATCAATTCTCGAGAAAGTGTATGATTCATTCTTACAAAGGTAGTTGAATGAGGATGAGGAGAATCAGGTGAGATTTCGCTATTTTTTATTGGTACTGTGTACTTGTAATAATCAGTCAGCGGGTTGTAAAAGACCGGAATCATCACTGCTGCCACCGTGACAATTCCAGCTATTAGCAAAATCGAATTTTTCATATCTGATGATGCATTAAAGAAAGAAAAAAGGTTATGGGTTGGTCCAATAATAGGAACCAAGACTCTCTACGAGAATTCCAACTATCTAGGGATTTGACGCTGAAGGATCATGATGGAGGGCAGAGGCACAATAGTTGAGATTCAAACCATCATCGCTTAAATCATGCCGCAATGCTTGAGCCAGATATGGCGTCATTTCAACTGCATTGATTATGGTCTGCGGCCCAGTATCAGTAGACGGAAATGTACCCCCTTTAAATACGTCTGACAGACGACAGCGTAAAAAAATCTACCAAAAATGTAAACAAATCTAGATCACACAGATCAACTGTAAGGCGCCCCTACCCGCTATAGTGATTGGACAAAATAGCAGGCAAAAGCACCGCATCAACATGGGCAACAGGGTGCTTAATACCTTGGCAAACATCATAGGCGGCGGGGGCGAGATCAAGTTCTCCAAGCAGCATAACGCGCTATACGGACTGTCACAGTTTGTGATGATCCTGGCATCCATGTGCAAATCAGGCCAGACTGCAACAGAGAGCGTGATAGAGTTTGAAGACAGCGAGAACCTGCCCACTGCCAGGTGGTTTCACGGAATGGTCCGAACCGCAGGCCTTGACGGAATAAGACAGATTTGCGATGACCTGATGGATATTGCAATCAAGGCCGCCAAAAAGGGCGGCATTCACAGTAACGGCCCCGTCATGATTGCAATAGACAAGCACGAGATACCGCGGTATGACAAGGACAACATGAAGTATCTGATAAGATCAAAGCCCAAAAAGGGAACAAGCAAGTTCGAGGCGTATGCGACCATGCAGGCAGTCGACTCTCCTGTCAATGCCACGCTCGGATGCATTCCGCTCACAAGGGAGGACTTTGACGCCGATTTCGTGCGTAAATTTGTGAATATTCTCAGGAAATCAAACATAATGTACCGGCTCTTTCTGCTGGACCGGGAGTTCTACTCAGTTGACATAATGACAGAGATGTATCATGCAGGAAAAAAGTTCCTGATGCCTGCAATCAAGAATGCCACAGTAAAGAATGCAATAGAGGCGGCACACGCAGCAGGCAAGACCAAGGGGAGCTGCGTGTCTGATTTTACCATTACAAACCGCAAAGGCAAGACCGCATCATTTAACCTGGTCATCGTGCCGTCTGCCATGCACGGGCAGGAGGGCAAGACAGTAGTGGAACAGTACGTGGCATTTGCCACCAACCTCCCGTTCTCCAACGCGCTGCATGAGATCGATACTGCCTCACCGGACTACCGGAAGAGGTGGGGCATAGAGACAGGATACAGGCAGATAGAGCAGATACGGGCCAAGACCATAAGCAGGAACCAGGACATCAGGCTGCTTGTATTTTTTGTGTCTGTCTTTGTGTACAACATGTGGGCCATCGAGCGCAACAGGGACGACATATGGTGTGCGAGAAGGGATCTTACGTTATTGCGGGTTTCATGCGCGCTTCTCATGGCTGCTAGAAGGAATCTTGCAGAATACGGGTTTGCCGGCCCGCCACTGCCGCCGTAGGGTCGAGGTGGCCTTTGGGGGGTTACATTTCCGTCTACTGAGTATAGGTGTCACATACTCTTCCATAGAAAGACATGTACTCGCCTCTATAGACGTGCTCCAAATTAGGAGAGCCATAACTGTCATGATCAATCGAGTCGGCCCCTGTGGTTGGTTCATCCCAGGTTTCATAGCAGTTGTTATAGTAGCATCCGCCTAGTGAGATTCTAGCATAAATCTCATATGGAACTTGAACTTGGGTCCAAGCATATGCTTCTGGCAAAACCACATCCCAGAAATCAATCGACACATTTTTTACTTCTGCCTCGATTTGTCGGATTCTTTCAATCTCTTCCTGTGTTGCGCCTGGCTGGTGCCTTAGTGCATCAACGTCACATTCTGAATTTCGCTCACAAGCAGCAATATGTGAAACCTCGCCCCAGTAATCTTCGTCTAAAATGAATAATTCGATTGGAACGCTACCGAGTTCAGCTAGTTTGTTAAAGTTGCCAGCATGTTTTTTTGCTAAATTAACAAATTTCGGGTCTCCGAGAATTTCTACTAGTCTGTCATTTATTTCTGCTTTGGTTGTTGGAACTGTATGTTGTTCTTCAATCCAACGTATGAGGTCACCTATTCCCCCACATTAGGTCAAATATTGATGACGATGCCGATCCTTATACCATGATCGCGTATACTAGACATTATGAAAGGTCAACCCTCCACATACTGTGAGATCGAGGCATCTATGGCATCGTCGACGGAGAAGATACAGAGTCTGGAAAAGGGCATCAAGGAACGTGACAACATCATCAAGGAACGTGACAACATCATCAAGGAACGTGACACGACCATTGAGAAACTAAACAACATAATCAAGGATCAGGGCAGCAGGCTCCGATACTATGAGAACGAGAACTCGCCCCCGTCGGCAGACTCGCTTGCGTGGAAGGAGCAAAAGGCACAGAGGAAAAAGGAGAGGGCCCGATCCGATGCTGCAGCCGGGAATGACGTAGTATCCTCGGCTACCAATTGATCACAAAAAGGACAATTTTTTTCAACCAAAGGATCTAAGAGCTATTAGTCCCATATATACACATGAAAGGAAAGAAGGAATTACCGACGGGAACAGCGTTCCTGTACGGGATAGCAAGCAAGGACGAGCTTTTTAGGATGCACAAGTCCGAGAAGGACGCCAAGGCGGCAATCCGGCTCCTTGCATACCACATGAGAAAGTGCGGCGCGAGCATATATGATATTGCCGAGAAGCTGAGCAGGCCGTATGGAACCGTACGATACTGGCTGGTGCGTGCGCACAAGCATGGCCTGGAGGGCAGGTTTGACATAAAGCATGGCGCCCCGTGCAGGCTCGACAAGAAACAGCTTGAACGGCTGCGCGCAGACCTGATCAAGGGCCCGGACAACTGCGGCTTTAAGGCCACAACATGGACAGGGCCGCTGGTCATTGCCCACGTCAAAAAGAAGTTCGGCATCACGTATGCAGAAACGAGCATGTACGACCTGCTGCACAGAATCGGCTTCTCATGCAGAAAGCCCAGGCCAAAACACCCAAAATCAGCCTCAGAATCCGAGAAAAAGGAGTTCAAAAAAAAGCTAGGCAGAGCGCAAAGTACTATTCAAAAAAGGGGTACACGGTAATGATAGGCGACGAGTCCATGTTCATACTGGGATGGAACGTCAAGAACAGCTGGTACCCCGTAGGAGAGCCGGTCTATACGCCCGTCAGCCTGTCCAGGAAGCGGTTCTATGTCATAGGGGCCCTCTCAAGAAACAGGTTTGACTATCGCTTTTACGAAAAGGCCAACACGGGAACGTTCTACAAGTTTCTCAGGACACTGCGCCGCAAGTACGGCAAGGTGTTGTTGTTTGTCGACAACGCATCGTACCACAAGTCAGCAGAACTCAATAGAAAGATGGCCAAGTGGAACGGGGACGTGGTGCTAAAGTACCTGCCACCGTACGCGCCGGAGCTTAACAACTCGGAGGGGCAGTGGCGCGGGTTCAAAAAGGCGACTTCAAACTGCCTTTACAAGACCGTCAAGGAGATGCAGAGATCACTGCGCAGTATGACGCGCAGGGGCGAGATAAAGGTGGTAAAGATGAACAAATGGCTGACGTAGATACTACGGCACCAGGAATAACAGGAAAAAGCCCGGCGGCCAAAAGGGCCACAAGGGCGTATCGCGCGTCCACCGGCCCACCCGGGTACAAAGGCACTACTTTCCGGGCGGACAGGCGCCAGAGTGCTGGTGCGGCACCACCACGAAGATCATGAACAGGCCGCAGACACGCGACATGATTGGATTTGAGATCAAGGCGATTGAGACTCGCCACGAGTCGCAGAGGGCAGTATGCCCAAAGTGCGGCACGTATCATATTGCCCCCAACGGCCTGCCCCGATGCGGCAACTACGACACGAGCGTGGTCACAGCCGTCACCAAGCTGCGCAGCGAGGGCGTTCCATACAGCAGGATCCCAGGCATCCTGTCAGATATCACGGGTGTGGACATGTCAAAGTCAACTGCAATCAACAACGTGGGGCGCGTCTGCGAGGCCGCAAAGGCGCCTGCCGAGGCCATCGCAAAGGAGGTAAAGATCTCAAAGACCGTCTGCATAGACGAGACGGGGATCAACCTGGCAGGCAAGACGGGATGGGTGTGGACCATACTGTCAGCAGCAGGCATACTCATGATATACAACAATACAAGGAAGGCCCTGGTTCTGGACCAGTACATGAGCGGGTACAAGGGTGTCGTCACATCAGACGGATATCCCGCACACAAGAGGTTCGATCCGGGGGGAAGGCACCAGCGGTGCTGGGCGCACGAGCTGCGGTCCCTCCTGTATGGTTCGCAGAAAAAGGACGCCCCGCTGTTTGCAGGGATCCTGTACCGGCAGGGGCAGCAGCTGTTCGGAGACGCCAAGACGTGTCTGGAAGGGTGGGACAAGCTGTCCCCTGAGGATCTCCTGGATCTTGAAGAGAGGACGGGAATAAGGGCCGCCGACGGGCTGATGGGCCGGCACTCGCCGGAGCTGCGCCGGCGGTTTGAGACCAACATGCGCAACGTCCTGTTCGGATACAGGGATACGCAGGACGAATCGTTGAAAGCTCTTGTCAGGCGGATGTACAATGCCCTGCCTGGCCTGTTTGCATTCCTGGAATACGAGGACGTCGAGCCCACCAACAATTCTGCAGAGCGGGCGCTGCGCCCCGTCGTATTGCAGGACAAGATAAGCGGCCAGATCAAGGGCGGCCTGGTCTGGATGGACAGGTACGGATGGCTCAATACATGCACCTCGACGTGGAAGCTGCAGGGCAAGTCCATCATGGTTGAGGTAGCCAAAATAATTCAGGGGTAGGTGACCTCATACGTGCTACCTGTTCGCCTCGATGGACGACGATACGCGCTACTGGCTGGCCTCCGACTTGGCAGACAGCAAGTTCCAGCACAACGCGGATTCCCTCTTGGAGATAACCAAGAAGCAGGCAGGAAAGAATCCTAGGAACTTCATCACGGACGGCCTGCCGGCCTATGCCAAGTCCTCAAGGAAGGTATTCGGAAAGGGCACAAACCACGTGAAGCACATCCGTCTGGCAGGAAAAAGGGACAGTGACGACAACAAGATGGAGAGGCTCAACGGTGAGATCAGAGACCGCGAGAAGGTGTTCAGGGGCCTCAAGAAGATGGATACGGCCATACTTGACGGAATGAGTCTGTCTTTCACTGTTCTTTCTTCCACCCAGCTGTTCAAGAAGATGGATACGGCCATACTTGACGGAATGAGGGTATACTATAATTTCACAAAAAAGCACGGTGCACTGGACGGCCAGACCCCTGCAGAATCGGCCCTGATAAGCGTGGACGATGCGAACAAGTGGAAGACGATAATCCAGAACGCCTCACTAAGCAAGGATTCTGTCTAGGTATAAACTTTCAATTCGGAGAAGATCCTGTCTCAGGTGTCGAAGATTGCACATAACCTCAGGCCGCATGCCGGTTCACAGAAAGCATGTATACAAATACTTCTGATACCCCCCGTACCATCCATGCGGCTCTGACATGTCTGCTGCGCTGATTTTTTAAAAGGTTTACACACCCAATTTTATGAATAATCAGAAAATGCAATTCTTTAATATGTTATTCTTAAAATCATTTTATGGCTTCTGAAAATTCTGAAGAAAAGATTTATCCCTTGGGGTATGAGCCACAAGCAACCCCTGCAAACACTGATCCAAACGTAAGAAATCAGTTACTGAATTTTATTTTAAAATCTGGGCCCACCGAAGTCGTAGATACGGATCTGTTTGCTGTAATGGCAAAGAGAAGATCCACAAGAAAGTTTTCCAAAAAACCCGTAGAGACAGAAAAAATTGACAAAATTATTGCAGCAGCTGACACTGCCCCTACTGCTGGAAACTATCAGGGATTTGAAATATTTTATGTGAAAAGTCCCGAGAAGAAAAAACAGCTTGTTCAAGCCTGCAACAACCAGCCATATGTGGATTCGCCTGTGGTTCTGGTTTTCTGCAAAAATCCTGCAAGAGTTAAATTTGATTTTTCTGAATATGTCTTGAAAAAATTTGCGATTCAAGATGCAACTCTTGCAGCAGGATACTCGCAGCTGGCAGCTCAGGCATTGGGGTTGAGCTCAATTTGGATAGGGATGTTTGATGAGCAAAAAGTAATGGATGTCATTGAGTCTGATTTGATACCTTCGTCTGTATTGTGCATTGGATATCCCGAACAGACCAGGTTTCCAAAACCCCGAAGAAACCTCAAAGACTTGGTTCATGTGGTTTGGTAAGCGTTCCTAAAATTCTCCATATTTAAATAATGATTCGCCTCTGCATTACATATGACTGATGCGTACGTGATGCTGAACTGTGAGCTAGGCGCAGAAGAAGAAATTATCGAACAATTAAAAGAACTTGAACATGTTGTGGATGTTTTTGAGACTATTGGGACTCATGACATGCTGGTAAAACTACAGGCAGAAAATTTTGAGAAAATCCGAGAAATCGTATCTTGGAATGTTCAAAAACTCAAGAAAGTACGTTCCACTGCAACTCTCATAAAAAAGGATAATTAAGATCGGCATATGGTAGTTTTTTATGGTTGATGAGAAAAACGAAATTGAAAAACTCATTGACAACATGATCTCTGGCGGGGATGAGCTAGTTGCAAATCTTAAGACCGTCCTGCCGGACTCTCTTGCAGAATCCATGGCCCTGTTTCAGGAATCTAACGTGGAGAACCTGAAAAGGATCAAGGATTTCTTAAACAAGTAAAATTATGATTCTGATAAATACTACCACATCTTTTTTAACCATGATCCGAGCTATAATTTGTGATCCGAAGCAGAACCATCTCAATAACTGTAAAGAAAGAGACCGGGGATGCATTTGATGCAATCTTACAAATTCCGTCAAAAATGATACCTGATGGAAAATTTTATGATGACCGATGGTGGACATTTGCAGGACAGCACGGCTCATCCAAGCTCAAATTCAACGAGTGCAAGTCTTTTGGAATTTCAGATCACAGACACATTGATGAAGAATCCGTTGCTTGGGACGCACCGATGCACGTAGTTTCAAGCGGTGATTACTCTGAAGTAATCATTACACTGAACAAGCCTGAAGAACTCAGTGATGAGCAGTTTGATCAAATAATGGAGGATATTGGCCAAATGGCAAACAGCATAAAAAAGATAATTGAATCTTCTCCTGACTTTTCTCAAGGTTGAATTTCGGTATGGGTCAGTTGCTCCTCCCGTCATCCCGACATTGAATTTCTCTAAACACTCTGAAAATGGTGATTTTTTTGTGTCCTGTCAACATGAATAATGCCGTACGGGTTTATCCCTCACCTGAGATACGGCGTGGCAGGCGTGATCATGAAGGCTCCAGACACCAGTATGCCTAAGGGGTAAACTCGTACAATAATGCCAGTAGTTCCGATTGTGGCCTGAAAACCCAGCAAAAGGGCAGTTTTTTCTGATCAACCGGATCTATAGCGGGCAACCCGTAGTGCGTGCAGTTGAAAATCGAATGTTTTTTTGGCGAAATATGCACGACGTGTCAAAATCATATTCCATTTTTTGATGCTGGTACTGGGGTTGTCGCCTAATTCATCAGAATTTCTGAAAATCATGCGATGTTATCCTGACTAGGTGTGCAAAAAGTGTCAGGAGTTCAGAAAAATGTGCGGATTGTATCAGGCAGGTGGAATTAGGCCTTGTTCCTGTGTACAAGCTCCGGCGTCTTGGGCGACATGTTCCTCTTGTTCATCTCCCTTCTGATGGAGACGGGGTGGTACCACACGCCGGCCTTCTCATGTATGTCAGAGCACAGCTTCTTTGGCGTGATTATGCCGTCCTCAGCCGACTTTATGATCTTGGTGATGCGCTCTGGACTTACCCTGGGTGGTCTGCCGGTACGCGGCTGATCCCGGAGGGCCTTCATGCCGCCATTCTCAAAGCGTGTCATCCATTTGTATGCCCAGCCGACTGACTGCATGAGGCATTCTGTCGTATTTGCATAGCAGTCATCGTGTATGAATACCATGTTTACTGCGGCTATTCTGACCTTTACCTGCGAATCCTTTTCATTCTTGTATGCATCCTTCAGGCATACCACGCATGTTCCCGCCATGTGTCTTGTCAGAGACGGCGATCAAAATACGTTTCGATCCGGCGGGTTTATTTTCACGAACTTTTGTTTCACACCATATGCATGAAAAGGAAGAAATTCTTCCTCAAACTTAAATGCAAATTTTGCAATAACAGTATGAGAAATGCCTTATGAAGAAATATATTTTCAAAGATTAGAAGAAGACAACCCTGAAGATTATGCGAAATTAAAATCCAAAAAACCTGAATAATCTTCAGTCCTCCTTTGGCTTGTCTGAATCATCATTTTGATTACCTCCTGGACCGACCATGTCTTCTGATTTGACCTTGTTGTCCCAACCACCCTTCACTCCTTTGACTAATGAAATAACTCCTCCTGCAATCAAAGCTAGAGTTATTCCAAAGAAAACTGTCTGATCAAATATTTTGTATGAACAATTGACTTCTTTAGGCGGCGCTTTGTCTGAATACTCATAACAAGTTCCAAATTCATCTGCTTCAAATGACGCTGCTTGGTAATCCTGACCAAAAACTCCTAGCACTCCAAACCCGATAAAAATCAAGACTACTCCAATCAGAGTAAATCTCATGTCACTCATACAGTTTTTTTCAGATTGTCATATTTACGCTTTGACCTGCATTTGTTATGGCGTTATTTTTTCTCTAAATCTGCCTTCAAATTTTCTAATGATGCATCATAGAAACTTTCCATAAATGTAACAAAATCCAGAAATTGCTTTTCTGTCATTTTCTTACTGTTGATATATGATTTCCATGTTAACTCGACTAAAGATCCTGACTTTGGCCTGATTGAAATTGTGGCAACATATGCTCTTAACGGCAATCCTTCAGTTGCAATATATGAAAAATATTCTTTTTCTTTCCAAGCAGTTACATGCTCTTCAATCTTGCTTCCATCATCAAACGTGATCAGTCTTACGGCACCTACCCCTCTCTTTTTACTTGAAAGGTAGACTGTTTTCTTTACATCTACAACCCATGTGGGCAAGCCTGCAATATCACTAATCTTCCTCCAGACTTTGTCTCTTGCTGCCTTGATTCTGATGGTTTTCTTGACTGACCCGGTATGAAATGCTTTTTTTGTTTTGTCTGCCATGTGCTGTGTTTTTATCTGTCTGGATTTTAAATCTAGCCGTACAACCGTTTTTAATCCTCGTTGAATAACGATACTAATGGTCTTTGGATGGGGAAAAAAGAAAGAGGAAAAGAAAGAGGAAAATCACGCAAAACAAGAAATCCCTCAGAACAAAGAAATCCAATATGCCGACATTCCAAAAATCATTGCTGATTTAAAACAACTACGCGAATCCCAAACGACTTCTGAAATCAAACACTTGAGAAATTCAACTGCCCCGCTCATTGAGGAATTAATCAGGATTGGCAACGTTCTAGAGAAAGACAGTTTGAAAGTAGACGACATTGACAGGCATCTGGCAATTATTGTCGTCCGTGGAAAAAAACAGGTGATAAGCGTGATCAAAAAAGACGTAGTCCCCCTGCCTGAAGTCAAAACAATCGGGGATGCATCCAAGCTTAATTCATTGTTGGGTCAAATTTTAAAAAAGGTAGGAGATGTCTTGGGACGCCAAACACGAGTGATTCACATTTTTGCAAAAAAATATGCTGAACAACTAAAAAACAACTTGGAGGTCATGAATTCCAACCATGCAGAAATTCAAAAACTATTAAAAAACTATCAGGACGGAAAAGATCTATCCGAACAAATCCTTAAATCGGTGGACGAAATTGACAAAATAAAAAAATCAAAAGAGCATAAAATTGCCAAGATTTCTGAAACTAAAAATCTTCTTCAGAAAACTAACGCCTCTGTCTCCTTAATTGAAAACTCTGTCGAAAAAATCAAGTCTTCAGAGCACTATAAGAAATACTTGGAGTTGGAATCTTCATTGGACAGTCTCACAAACAAAAAATCTCAAATTAAAAATTCGATTTACGCCCAGTTTACAAAAATCTCAAGACCCTTGAGCAGATACGAATACGGTTCCTCTTTGGATAAGGAACAAAAAAACCTGTTGACTCAGCTAGTAAATGACCCGTTTGACATCTTACTTCCTAAAAACAGGGATCCGATCATAACAATATTGGAAAATGTGAAGAAGGGAATTGTCTCTGGTTCCATTTCTGTAAAAGATCAAGACAAATCAATGCAGCAGATCACCGAAGTTGAAGAGTCATTGGATTCTCTCATTTCCCGTGTATTGGAACACTCTGAAAAACTCAATTCTCTGCAAAACGAACTAGACTCATACGATCTGACAGAATTTAACAATAAAAAAAATGACTTGGAAAAAAACCATTCATTGCAAAAAGCACTGCAATTAAAACTAGAGTCCTTTCAAGAAGAGGTCAACGAATGTGAGGCAAAAATCCCTGCTGTCATATGTGAAGTTCAGACAATGATGCAAAACTATTCAAACACAAAGTATGTCGTACTAGACTCAAAATTAAATTAGTCAAGAAATCAAGTAATTGTATGATTTTTAAAAAGAAGAAACTGGAACGTAAGGTTATGATCAGAAAAGACGTTGTGCAAAGCATTCTGTCTTACTGTCAAATGAAGCATCCTAATGAAGGAATTTTGATTTTAAAAGGCAAGTCAAGACAAGGGGAGATCAAAATTGACGGACTGGTCATTCCTCCATTCAGTTATACGGGCCCCACATTTGCAGGGTTCCTGCATTCCTTTTTGCCATTTGACATGAGCTACGTGGGAATGGTACATTCACATCCAAGTGGTTCTGCAGAGCCCTCTGTAACTGATTTGCATAATTTCTTTGGATTGATTTCCCTCATCGTCAAAACCCCTTACAAGGATGATTGCATTTTTGCCTGGGACAGCGGAGGGAATTCTGTGCCTCTCTCCATCATCGAGGAATCCCAAGAGCCGTAAAAACGCCTGAAAAATGTTGACAAAACTTTATAACATATTTTGCGATACGATCATTGAATTGTTCAATTACAAAACATATCTGATTTTCTTGTTTGCTTCTTTGGCTATCAGTATTGGATTGCAAATGGTCCTGCCTTTCCCATATGGATTGGGCGCCGCCCTTGCAATCTTCATTGCCTTTCCGCTGATTCTCAGAAGACGCTACATGAGCCGCATGAGGGGCAGTTATGGCAGTGGCAGCAGCGATTCTGGCATCGGCGGGGGCAGAGGATTCTTTGGAATGGGATCTTCAAATTCGTCTGGCGGGATCCGTTACGTATGCTTGGTATGCAACAATAAACACAAGGGCGGAAGCTGTCCCCGATGTGGCTCAAAAATGAGAAGAGCTGATTTCTAACTTAGATGGCATGTCCTCCTCCTCCTCTTTGGATGCACTCAAAGAAAAAGTAATTTTTCATAATTCAGTCGACGTCTGGATTGCTGCATGCGGAGAAAAAAATATTCAATGGGCTAGCCCCCCTGATTATAAAAAATTCATTGCATATTTACTCAAAAATAACCTGAATCTCAAGGCGTTTAACCTGTGTGCCCATGATGCCGGTGCCATCGAAGAAGAGAAAACAAAATTTGCTGAAACACTTGCAGAAACAAAAGACGATCCAAACTCGCAAACCTACACCATCAAATTAACCGACTCTGCACTTGAAATAATCCGAAGTTATTCTTTTTAATTATCTTCTGAGTTTTGGATTTACAATTGCATCTAATGCATTTCCAATAAAGACAAAAGCTAGGCCTGTAACTGCAATCATCACCCCTGGTGGCATTATCCACCACCATAATCCCCTTGCAGCTGCGCCAAATGTATTTGCATCATGGAGAATCTGCCCCCATGTTGGAAATGAGGGGTCTCCCAATCCCAGAAAACTCAATCCTGCCTCTGTGGTGATTGCTGCAGGAACCGAAATTGCAATACTTGCAAAGGCATAAGGGAGCAATTGTGGAATAATGTGCTTTAAAATAATTTTGGAATTTTTTTGCCCCATCATGCTGGCAGCATCAACATACCCGCGAGTTTTGATTTGCAGCGACATGCTTCTTGAAACCTTGGCAATCCCCACCCATCCAAAAATCATCAGAAACCCCACCATTAGGAAGATGCTGCTGCTGATTGTGACTGAGAGAATAATCAGAAACGGCAGGGCTGGCAATGCGTATACTATATCATTGAACCTCATCATTACTTCGTCTGTTTTTCTACCCTTGAAACCTGCATAAACCCCATACATCAATCCCATGATGACAGAAGCAATTGCAACTACCAGTCCGATGAATAATGCAAGGGGGGTCCCCCAAAGCAAACCAACTGCCAAATCTCTTCTTAGTTCATCTGTCCCCATTACTCCAAACGCCTTTCCTCCTATGATAAGTTCTGACTCGGTTAGTTTAATTTCAGAGCCAATTGAAATTGCATTGATTTGAAACACGTATTTTCCTTTCAGAGGCGCATTTTGTTGGGTTTGTGAGAAAATAACGTATTCGGAGGATAGATTTTGAATAGAAAATCCATAATGGCCTGATTGCAAAAACAAATTTTTCTTGATCATCTCATCAGTGGAAAAAATTCTTTCTTGATGAACTGCTGATTTTTCAGAATATGGCAGCGATGATGAAACTAGATCTAGTCTGATGCCGTCTGGTCTGAGGACTGACATTTGAATTAATGGTGAATTTTTGTATTCCAAAGCAAACTCGTAAATGAAATCATTTGGAAAATCATCGTATTGGTAATTTGCTGTAAATTGATGTGATGTTTGAATGATCTCTCCTTGAACAACGTTGCCAGCGATCGGAGAATCTAAAATTTCATGTTCTGGAATTTTTTCAGACTGCAAATAATTTACCCAAGCCGGAACTGCTGCCTTTGGATACGAAATCCAACTCCCTGGATTGTTCCATTCCTGAAATGTTTCAACTGGAATAACTGTAATGGCAAATAATGAAACTGACACTAGAATAAGCAAAATTGAAATTCCTGCAATTCCGATTCTGCTTCTGATGAATTCCTGTTTGATCTCTTGAGGACTAATGCTGCTGCTCACTGGCCTGTACTCCTCCTTACACGCGGATCAAAGTAGCCATACAGCAAATCCGCAACAAAAATGCTGATCAGGAAAAACACGGTCAAAATGTATGTGGCTCCGATTATCACTGGCAAGTCCATCACTGTGATTGCTTCAAAGTACAACCTTCCCATTCCTGGCCAGTCAAAAACTGCTTCAGTAATGATGGCTCCCCCTAGTGAGCCTGACAAACTGAGCGCAAGTACTGTTACAATAGGCGGTGCTGCATTCTTGAGGGCATGAGTATACACGATCTTTTTTTGGTTTATTCCTATGGTCTTTTTTGCTAAAATGAAATCTTCTTGCATGATTCCCACCATGAAGTTTCTAACTAGATATGCCCATGATCCAAACCCGATCATCACAATGGTGATCAGCGGAAGTGTCATGTGATACAGCAAAGCCAGCAGATATCCTGGCTCTGATGACGGGATATCCGGGGTAGCTCTTGCCGGGAAAATTTGATACGCGAATGAAAATACAAAAATCATCAGCATACCAATCCACCAAACCGGGAAACTTGAGCTGATTATTGCAAACGATGAAGTGATTCTGTCAATTGCCGAGCCGACTCTAGAGCCTGCCAGTGCACCTAGAAAAATACCTATAATTGAGATGATTATTGTAGCAGTTGTAAAAAGCAGGACTGTTCTTGGAAGCTTTTCAAAAATGATTTCTTTGACATCTGATGATCCCGAGTCGCCTGCTAGAAACGTGGCATGGCCAAAATCTAGCAGAAGAATTTTGTACATTGTTATTCCAATTCTTTGCGGTGAATACCACGGTTCGTCTAATCCTAGTGATTTTACCCTCTGATCAATCTGACTTTGTACAAACGCTTCAAATTCTTCGATTGATGAAAAACTTTCGGCAATTCCTGGATTCTCTGCAATTTCTGCTCGAACTTGAAAGACCACTCCTTGTTTTAGAATTGTGTCCATGTTGGAACCAACTAACGCAATTGTAATTAGCAAGGTAATCATCAGAACTCCAAACATCGTTGCTAGTCTTGTTGCAACATATCTTTTCATTCCCAATATTTTTGAAATTATGGTTGGTCGTTATAATATTAGACGGTGTTTTTTGTGCGTAGCACGATAATTGCCCGGAATTTCTGATTCAACAATAAAAGGCTTCACACCTGTTCCTTTCAAATTTGGCAGCAACAAGACACAGGGGGGGGAGGTAGGAAGTAAGGGAGACAGGGAGGGAGACAGGGAGGAGCGGGGTGGGAGTTCGTGGCAAATGAGAACAAACTAGGCCAAATTCCGACTGAACACGCTCAAAACCGCATTTTGAGGTAAAACTTCATCTTAAAACATCTCCTGCCGGCGGGCACAATTTTACGCGTCGTGTTTCTTGCCATGTTTCCGTTTTTACTTGGTTTTTGGCACATTCCACTTGGCTGCATTATGTTTGCCTATTTGCACAGAAACCTTCTGAAAAATTCCAAAATCTGGCTACCTCCCGTCTTTGATTCGTTGCTTTATGAATTGCCGTTGTTATGGCAAGAAAAAAACAATTTGTATGTGAATTACTGTGTGAGAATGCAATGGCCAGAGAGATGATCCAAAGTTAGAGGCCGTGCAAATCATTGCCCTGATTTCTCTGTATATCTGTCAGGTAACTTACATTAGGTAACCTGTCATTTACGGTCATTTTAATCGATTAATGTAAATTTGTTTATGCATGATGATCCGAATCTTCTAATTTTGAATCAATTCTATGTGGTACTTTTCACCTGCCTGATATTGGAAAATGCAGTACAACAAAACACCTGTCTTCATAACGACGTTTCAGTATAATTTTGAATACGAGGAGCGCGTAGAATCCATCATCTGTTTTATTGCTCTTCTGATTGAACTTTTACGTCCGGCTTTTCTTGGTTGAATTGTTCCAGAATTTCTTTTGGCATAGTGATCATTTCCAAATACGCTTTTTGAGCTTCTTCAAAAGTACCTCCATTATCCAAGATTTCTGCCCTTAGATTCTGAGCGTTTTCAAAGATGTTTTTTGTAAAATTTAACTGGTTTGTGACTAGTTCTTTGATTTCAGGTCTTAGACTTGCAACATAGTATTCATACTGGTATCCACCATATGTTCCTGTACCTGGTTGATAGAAATTGATGGCTTCCTGCTTTAGTTCTTCGGCGATTCTCCTTTGCTTGTCTAAGTGAATTTGTTCTTTATTTGGTTTGAATTGCTCCTTTTTTTCTAAAATTAGCTTGTCTAATAATCCGTGATAATATCTGAATAGCATTTGGCCAATTGGGTCTTTTTCAAAATCACCCTCATCTGCACTTAGATATTTTCTTGCTTGCTCTGATGCCAATCGCTGTTCTAATAATGATAATTTACTTGCATCTCCTTTTACATCAAAAGAGATAGATGACAAACCTTTCATCTCATCCCAGGCAGCTACAATGTTTACCGGATATGTTCCTGCAGCCCTCTGCAAATCTCTGATCTCTGCCCTGAATTCACCCAGTGGATTTGTGAAAACTTTGAGGGATTCTGAGCCTGTTCTTAGAAGAACTTCTGCCCCGCTGATTGGCTTGTATGCATGATCGACAACTTGTCCGGAAACTATTACTGTGTCTCCTGAAACTATCGACTTGTTTTCCACATCAGATATGATGATTAAATCCCACAACTCTGTCCCCCCTGCTTCTGCTGCAGGAAGAAGCAAAACTGTCATCATGCCTGCAAGAAATGCAATTACTGCTATCTTACGGGCAATCATGTATGGTTTTGCTGAATTTTATTGTTAAGATGATATATGAAGAAAAATTATCCATTTTTCAATTTTTTTTGAGCCGATTTTGTTGCCTTTGTTAAAACCGTATCTGAATCCCTTCCCTAATTCTTAAACATCTGGAAAATTTACCCTAAGAAATATGGATTTTGAAAAATTCCAAAACGATGTAACACAAATGACAGAAAAACTGTCTCAGAACCTGGACAAGTCTGATTTGCCAAAGTTGAATTTTGTTTGTAAGCAGTTAATTGAAATGCACAAGAAACATCTTGTCAAAATCAACCATTCGATTTTAGAACTGGTTTGTGCAAGCACTCTGATTTCCCGTGGCTATGCCGTTGAGGTTGAGAAAACTGTTTCTGAAATTCTAGTCTGCGATATCTTTGCAAAAAAGGGAGGCGGTGATACAATCGTTGAGATTGAAACGGGATTCACCCCTCCAGAACATGCAATGGATACCGTCGATTATTATGCTGCGCGAGTAATGAGTAAAATTGCTCGATATAGTAAGCATTGTGCAAAATTTTCATTGGCAACCCCTGTGACCGGAATGTTGCCTGTTGCAAAAATTTTCCTGCTTCCTCCAAATGCGAGAAAACAGGCGGATGTTCAAAAAATTAAAAGACTGTGCGATCGATACTACAAAAACCCCCCAATCAACTATGATGATATTCTGAACGCTCGCCTTCATTCAATTTTCTTGATAAATGTTGACAAGGGCTTTGCAAAGGAACTCGATCCGCAGGGATACGTGGATCTGACAAATGACCTCCTTGGCAGGAGTGAAGTCGCATATTGATTTGAACACATACGAAAAAATTCAAATTTCCCCCCGTTTCTAAATAAGTTATGATATGTGCAGCATGTGAATCCCGCAAGCACTTTGAATGCATTGATTGTATGAACAACCACAAGACTCACATTTGTACCTGTGACTGCCATGATGAAAATACCATGCCCCATCCGGTGGGAAAATCTCACTGATTAGTTTCTGAATTTCCGTTCCGTGCCTTGGGCCATCACTTCTAACTGACTGATGTTTCCTAGTTTTCGATAAGTCAGCTTTTCTAGAGTCTTGATAATGCTGATTGCTGCCCTGTATTGCGGGATTTCTGGCTCATTTAATTCCCCATACACGCCAATTCCCTGAACTTCGTACTTTTTGGCAAATCCGAGAATTAATCCATTAAATCCTGTGATTATGGATTCTTGCGGGGTAGTTTCCACATCCATCCTTTTGATTTGATTTGTCATCTCTACGGATGTTGTAGTGATGTATGTCTTGGGATTGTCGTCAAAAATCCTGTTTGTATGAAATCCCCCTAGCGTGTAAAGGAATTTTGCAGAATATTTCTTTGAAATTTCGATTACATCTTTGCATAATGCGTTTAACTCACTGTTGCTTTGAGGTTGGCCTTTTCCGCCCCCAAAAACAATTAGGCCTTCGGCGCATCTGTAATCCCAACTCTCATCTGGAAGATCAATGTATCCTCCCCTGTCTACCACATATGTGGGAAATGGAGTTTTTGCCGTTCTAAATGGCTTGGTATGCAGTGACTCGTTGATGAAATTTATGACAATACTGCCGACATTTCCCATGTCTTGCATAGCTGCAATGACGATTGGCTTTTGTACATCTGGCTCTTCAATCTGGCTAAACTCCACATGTCTTCTTAATTCTAATGAATTTTAAACCTATGTTGAAAAAGTTTTGATTGATTGAAACATTATTGCGCCTAATCTGGCGTTTTCCCCTACTGTAAAAACAATATCATATTTTAACTCTTGCAGATTTGCAATTTTTTGGCCCAAGATCGATGAAAACGTGAAGATTCATAAGGCAAAAAAACATCCTATCGACAAATTATGGCAACTGCTGTAGAAAACATTGGAACACTCGAGTATGTCCTAGACAAATACTCCAAAGTCTGGAGTTGGAAGGTAACAGGCGATCGTGCAGTAAGCATGATCTCCAGACTGGTCACTCAAGCATGGTATGGTGAAAATGTAAATGAGATAATTATTCCTGACAGTGATGAAAGTGTAAAACAAATCAAAATGATTCTAGACAGATACCCTCTAGAGATTCTCTCAAAATCTGCTTGGCAAAGAAAAATTGCAAAAACATTTGCTCCAAAGCCTGCATTGCCGCCCATAAAATTGAAACTCAAGAGAGCCAAAACAGGCGAACAGTTCAGAGGAAAACTCTTGAATTTTCAAAAGGAAGGGTTGGATTTCCTGCTAAAATCCTCCGGCAATGCGTTATTGGCCGACGAAATGGGTTTGGGAAAGACTGTCCAAACATTATCATATGTGGCAACAGAAAAGCAAACCTTTCCGGTCCTAGTTGTTGCTCCTCTTGTCACTCTGAATAACTGGGAAAGGGAAATTTCCAAATTCTTAAAGAAAAAAAGTCGTAATGGACGGATTGTTGAAGCTGATTCTCCTGCCGTGACTATAATCCGCACTGGAAAATCAAAAGAATTGCCAAAAACTGATATTTACATTATCAATTATGAACTACTTTTCAAAAGATACGATGATCTGTCTAAAGCTGGAATCAAAACAATCGTGTGTGACGAAGTGCACAATCTTCGCTCAAAGACTACTCAAAAGTACAAGGCAGTAAAAAAGTTAGCAGCGCTTGATTCTGTCAAATACAGAATTGGACTTTCTGGAACTCCGATATATAATCGCGGGTCTGAGATCTGGCCAATCGTTGACATCCTGAAACCCGGATTGCTAGGAAGCTTTAAAGAATTTTGTGAATATTTTTGCTATGTGAACGAAAAAGGCAGGGCCATTGTCTTGGAAAACAAGCGTGCATCTCTCAGAAACGAACTTCAAAAACATGTCATGCTTCGAAGAAAAAAGTCTGACGTTCTCAAAGAGCTAAAAGACAAAGTCAGATACAAGGAAGTAATTGCAGCTGATACCGAATACTATTTAGAGGAATTAAATAAGATTTGGCAAAAATTAGAAGAAGAACAAAGAGATGCTGAGACTGAATTTTCAAAATCTGCATCATATCAGCGTGCAATTCGGAATGAAAGACAAATTGCCGGTATGGCAAAATTACCTCATGTAATTAATTTTGTCAAAAATATAATGGAGATTGAGGAAAGTGTCGTGGTATTTTGCCATCACAAAGTAATTCATAAGCTACTTCATCAAAGCCTTGAAGAGTTTTCTCCAGTCTCAATAATCGGTGGGCAAAGTGATTTGGTAAGGCAGGATCAAATTGACAAGTTCCAAAAGGGTGAATCAAAACTGATGATTGCCGGATTGCGTGCTGGAAATGTCGGCATTAATCTAACCCGGGCAAAATATGTTGTCTTTGCAGAGTTGGATTGGAGTCCTGCAATTCACAGACAGGCCGAAGATAGATTGCATAGAATCGGCCAGGAAAACACTGTTTTTGCATATTATTTGATTGGCAATGGCACTCTGGATGATCATGTTGCAAATGTTCTTGTTGACAAAAGCTATGAAATTGACGAAATCATGGATGAATCGACAGAAAATTATGAAAACAAAAACAAGGCGGAATTAATTCTTGCGCAAATTCAAGACAAAATCAGATCAAAATAACTGCTGTTAGTTCTTAATCTTATTTTTCAATTCAGCAAGTTTTTTGACGATGGGCTCTTTTTGAGTTGGCTCCATTTGTGAATCACGAACTTTTTTTTGAATCTCATCAATCATGCCCACAATCTCGATGATGCTCTGACTGTTTTTCTCAAAGTCTATTTTTTCAAACCCCTCTTTTTCTGTTTTATCAATCTCTTCTATTCCCTCTGGAAGGATTTCAAAAATTTTGACAATTGCGTCATTGACTCTTTGTGGGGACATTAATACAAGTTGGTTTTTTCTCAATTTTTCCATTTCTTGATCGATTTCTTCTTCTGTCTCTTCTAGAATGCCTGAAATCTCCTTCATACTGCATGATCTTATTTGCAATAATCTGAGGATTCGAGCCCATAATGGAACTTTGGAATTCCAGAGAATTTCTTTTGCCAAATTCGTAATGGAAAAGGAACCATTGTTATTTAGCATGATCATCTTTCTGTCTTTTAATGCTGCCAAGGCATCCAAAATTTTTCCAACACCTAACCGATTTAAACTGGAATTTTCCAAATTTGTCTCATTAAAGGTACCTTTTTTCTTTATGGCCAAATCCAAAATTTCTAATTCTATTGTTCCTATATTTCTCATGATTTCGAATCACTTTCTTGATTTATTTTCTTTTTTCCTTTTATTTTGTTTTTCTTTTCTTTTTTTACTTGTTTCCTCCGAATGACTGTTTTTTGATCCTTTTTGTGGTTTCAAAATATTCCCACTATTGGATTTTTACCACTTTCCGAATTCCTCTATTATTTCTAACTTAAAACATGGGTTAGAGTTCTGATTGTCTAAAAACCCGTGTTCTCCGCAAAAATTATTTTTTGCATCCGTAACCAATTCTGACTTGGAAATGAATTTGCCATGTTGTTTTTTATTTTATCTCTTTTTTCATGGCTGATTTCAATTAATTTTCCGAAATTATTTTTTTCAAAATGTTGAAATCTGTGAAATGCCTTGCCTGCTGATTTCTCTTAATTCTCTGGTATGTGGTCACGTCCCCTTGCTAGCTAGGCACAAGGATTACAATCATTCATGCTAATTCATGCCTAACTGATGATGGCAGGTGACCTCGTACATTCTCTGATATTTTTGTCACCATTCACAAAAATTACATGCGTCCTTTTTCGTTAATTGAATCTGACAAACCAATCTGCCTAATCTTTGAAATTTCATCTGTTACAACATGTCTGCTTGCATCCAAATGACACTAGATGAATTCCTCCATCTTTTCAATATTTTCTGATCTTTCATACATCCAAGCCAATAAACTCACTTTATCTTCTTTATCTTTATCATCTCAAAGTTCTTGAACTGGTGGATGCATATATCATAGTTTGGCTATTTTTCTTCAAAAATATATGTAGATTCTAAGGTTTCATCGTATGGTCAAGTATGGACTTCCAAAGCTGCCTTATAGTTACGATGAATTAGAGCCTCATATTGATGCTGAAACTATGAGGATTCACCATCAAATGCACCACCAAGCATACGTAGACGGCCTTAACTCTGCACTAAAAATGGTGGGGGGGACATCTCATCCCCAATACATCTCGTCAATTCTTTCAGATTTGAAGTCTGTGCCTGAATCAGGAAGATCTGCTGTAAATTTTTTCGGTGGGGGATTTGAAAACCACAAACTGTTTTGGGAAACTTTGACTCCTAACTCTGATAAATCACCTGGGGGAAAATTGGAAGACGCAATTGATATCTACTATGATGATTTTAAAAACTTTGAAAAGGTTTTTTCTGAAAAAGCAATTTCTATTCAAGGCAGTGGTTGGTGTTGGCTGGTATTTGATCAAACATACAATAAAATAGAAATCATTACCACTTCAAATCAAGACAGCCCATGGACCTTACAAAAAATGCCGTTGTTGGCATTAGATGTTTGGGAACATGCATACTATCTGCATTATCAAAATCAAAGACCTGATTATGTAAAATCCTGGTGGAACGTTGTTAATTGGGATTACGTGGAAAACAGATTTTCTGAGATATCTGGATAAACATCACAATTTGGACAAATTCTTTTAAAGAAAAACCTCATTTTTGTATCAATGAACAAGAGTCTAAGAATTATTGCAATTCTAGCAATATTGCCCTTGTTTGCAACAGGTCTGGGGACTGACTATTTCTCAGGTGTCGATGCTTTGAAAAGTAAAGGTACTTCAATCTCTCAATATGGTTCAAGTACTGATATCTGTGGATTGGATTTCTGCTCAAACTATCCTGGCGGAAGAGCTGGATGGGAGGCAGACCGAGGCAGTGCTACTGCACCTGTAGCTCCAGTTGAAAAAGAACACATGGAAAAAGAACACATGGAAAAAGAACACATGGAAAAAGAACACATGGAAAAAGAACACATGGAAAAAGAACACATGAAAGAAACTCATGAGGAATTGACTGAAGAAGACTTGGGCTCTGTACTTAGATTGTCAAGAGCAAATGTTCCGGCAACGATCCCGTTACATCAAGGATTTTATGATGGGCGTGATGTATATTACATCATTACCGATTCAAGTGATCCTACACATGCTAGCGTGATTACTGAAAACCAAGGTTGGAAAGTTGAACTTGCCCCACTGTTAAAGAACGCTCCTAAAGAAGCGCTATCAAAAACCTACATGTTCGTAAACGGAATTGAAGGCGATGGCGTTCACGGTTATCAGGGAGAGATCTTCACTAGCACTCCTGCTCAAGAAGATATCTACAGTGCCCTGACTTCTCATGTGCATGTTACATGGAATGAAGGTTCCACTCCTAGAATTTTAGATTCTGAGGCCGTGGTAATGGAAGCTGCAGACAACGGGGAAATTCAATTAGCTGAAATCGATGTTGTATTGAACATGCCTCAAATCATCTGGCCTGAAGGACAAATGATGGTAAAAGAGGACAAAACTTTGACTGACACAACACCGTATGGTGGCGGTCAAGTTCTTGATATTAATACAGAAGAAATGACGGTAACTTTCATTGCTCATCGTGGATGGGGTCCAGATGGTAGAACAATCTATTACATTGTAACGGATGCAACACCAAGCGATCCTGCCAAAATGATGGGCGTTGTAAGTTCGCCGACATCTGCAAGATTGATTGCAAGTTCTGCAGCAGTTGATTTGTATCAGTTCAAAAACGGAATTGCAGGGACTGGTCCGTTAGGATTTCAGCCTGGAATTGCAGTAGGCGCCCCCGGTGATCAAAACTATTCCCCAATGTGGAGAATCTTTCTGACTGGATGGGCTGATCCTGAAAGTGCACAAGTTTTAGAAACCATTGATGATCTGAATGCATATCAGCAAGCTGGGTTGATTGAAATTGGAATTGCACGTCCTATGGACAGTGATCATATAGTAAACTGCCCATTTATTGATCCATTCCAATAAAATCAAAATCCTCTTTTTTGTAACTGATCGGGCTCTAAGCCGTTTCTGATTTTTTCAAGCACAAATTCTATTTGATCAGCAGGCATTCATTATATGGTGACGAGTGAAAGTCTTTGATCCTCAAAAGGCGTCTTCCTGCGTAGTTTATGCCATGTGTGCTCAAGAACTTTTAATCGCCACTATAGCAACGAGCAAAAGTCTTTGAGTCAAAACATGGTCAAATTGCCCGTAAAAGACCTCAATTATTTGTGAGCGTTGCCATAGTAGGAAAATCTATGTCTGAACTTCCAGTCCGATCAGCCTCTTTTTTTATTTTTTCAAACTTTGAACGTATGTTTGATTTCAAGTATTTTTTTTAATGTTTTTTTGAAAATTGACTGTCAACTTTATCTATGATCAAGTGAATATGTTGGTATGAGTATTGCAGGAATGTACATGCTAAATTCTTCGGAGTACCAGGAGGATAAAATCCGTCAAACCCTGGACATGTTATATGTTGACAGAAAAAATGAGTTTCGTGAGTTGGCCCAGATTCTATTGCCTGAAAAGGCAATGACATCCATGCAAAATTGGAAAGAATTCGTTTTGAATTTCTCATTGGATGTTGAGGAATCCTTCAAGTCTTGGTCAGGCCAATCTGAATTGGATACTCACTCTCCACAAAAGGCATTGACAATATTGCGCCAATTGGGCCATGATTTGACTTCCATGAATCAATTGACACATCTTCTTAACCTGTCATACAATCTATCTGTAGAATTCAAAGAGATTTACCGCAGACTAAAGTAACTTCCTTATTTTTTTATTATGGTAGGCACAAATTTTCATATTGAATTTTCTATCAAAAAAGGTTCTAGAGTATCAGGAAAAAAAATTAAAAGAGTCTGAAAAAACCTTACGTCAACATCTTGACAATAAAAAAAGACTTGAATCATCTGGTGGCTCAACAAAAGAGATCGAACATGAAGAAAAACTTGTCAAAATTTGGTCTGCCAATATCGAAAAAATAAAGGCAGAGATGAGAAAAATTCAAGAAAAAAATAAGATTCATTAGGAATGGCATTGATTGCTTGTTTATGGATTTCATGCTTGAAGAGGAATTGATTGATTTGATGACATTTTGCCTCCAAAACCCAGATTCCTCTGAAATTCCAGAAAAACATAAACGGATTACTGAAATTGGCCATGAACTATATGCTGATGGCGGGATTGATGCACTTGAAAATTTCTTCTTTGTACTAAAAAACAGAATTACTGAAGAAATAGAAAAAGATCCATCCCCGATGCGTTCGCTATGGAATGGCCTTACTGATAAATGGCAGTATTAGATTCCCGTATTTGGGAACTTTATCCCCTGCCAATTCTGAATATGGCTGTGTTGCAGGTCGGGCATGTGCCTCTGACTGCAGGTTTGCCATTTTTCATGGTGTATGGTTTTGCGCCGCCGATCTCTCGTTTGTCGCGACACTTTACACAATATCCTATTGCCATAATTGAACTAGGCTCAGGTTCTATTAGCGAGGACTTGTTGAACTTTTTTTACCAAGTGGCAAACCTTCGATCCCACTTTTTATGTCATAAGACGATTTTTTCGCATCAACCGTTTTTTGCAAGATTTAGGAACAAGTTCTTGGAAGATCTTGGGTAAAACATGCAAATTTAATGAACAAAGTCTGTCCATTTTTTAGCTTACATTGACTTGAACTCTAGATGCTGCAGACAAGGCGTGATGGTTTTTCAAAGCTTCCCATACAAAAATTTCTGCAAAATGCTCCCCATCTTTTTGTGGAGTCCATGATAATGAAAGATTTAGTTTTTGATCAGGCGTCAACTGTCCCCTTATCCATCCAAGCGATACGACAAAACCTGATTTATCCTTGATTTGTACAAGATACACAAAATTTTGAGATTTTGTTTGATGGTTTGTAATGTCTGCTGAAATCTGGACTTGCTGATTTACATTGACATTGTCTGTTATTGGTACTCCGAATGCGTTTTCTAATCTTGGCTTTTCAATTGAAGCTCTTTCTAATTCTGATAATGCAAAAATTGGGCTAAAACTAATGCTTACCAGCAATATGATTGCAATTCCCATCCACCCAGATAACACAAAAATTGAACAAGTTTTTTGCTAATAAAGCGTTTGTGGATCAATTTTTTTCGATTTGGGCATTAATCTGCCAAATTAATCCCCCTCCCCTCTCTTGGTTTTTGATGGGACTATCTTGTTTGGATTGAGAACTTTGTTCTGATCTAACAATTCCTTTAATTCTTGAAAAATCGCATAATTTTTCCCTCCATATTGGCTTTTGATGAATTCTGAACGAGCGATTCCATCCCCGTGTTCGGCCGTGATTGTGCCTGACAATCTGATCACTTTCGAAAAGAATTGTTTTGAAATGTCTCTGACGGTACTTTCTTGCAGAATATTTCCTGACAATCTGATGTGTAAATTCCCATTTCCAATATGCCCGTAAATGATGGATTTTGTAGCGTATTTTTTGTTAATTTGTTTGATGATTGAAAACACTTTTTCAATTTTTTCAATCGGAACTGCCGCATCTTCAATTATGTCTGGCATTCTTTCTTCTTTTCTTATCGATTTTAAGCTGTAATGTAAAGACAAATCCCTGTATTTCCACCACTTGGAGACCTCCTTGTCTGTGCAAGCCATTTTTTTGATTCTGCCCTTTGAGAGTGATTTTAATTCCTTTTGGTTTTTAGAAATTTTATCATCGTACTCTACAAATAATAAACAGTCTGTTTTTTTGTCAAATTTTTCTGGAATGTGTTTTAGCATTGCCTTGTCTACAAATTCCATTGCCGACGGATTTGTCATCAAAATTTCTTTACAGTTTTTAGCAGCTTGCATGTTTGAATTGTATTCTATTACGAACAGAATTTTCTTTTTAGGGATGTCTTGGATTTGAATTTTTGCTGAAAGAATAATTCCCAGCGTTCCTTCAGATCCTAAAATAATTTTATGCGAGTCTTTTTCATTTTTTATCGCGTCAATTCTGTATCCTGATGAGTTTTTAGAGACGTCTGGAAACCTTTTTTTGTCAATCTTTTTTGAAATATCAAATATTTTTTTGCTGATCTTCCTGTTTTCTGGAAGTTTGACAAGTTTTCCATCTCCGTCCACTATGGTCAGTTCTAAAACATTGTCAATCATACTGCCGTATTTCAAACTTCTACTTCCGCTTGAATTGTTTCCCAGCATTCCGCCAATAGAACAATACGGCCCAATTGAAGGATTTGGCGGAAAGAACTTCTTTTTTGGTTTTAATTTTTCATCCAGGACTCCTTTTAGAACCCCCGGCTCAACGTGCGCGTAATTTTCTCTAATTTTGATTTTGTCTAATCTTTTTAAATCCAAGATTATGCCTGAATTCAACGCACTTCCGACGAGTCCGGTTCCTGCCCCTCTGACTGTGACTGTAGTGTTGAATTTTTTAGCCGTTTTGACTGTATTGATTACGTCTTTTTGGCCGTTGGCTATGATGACTGCTTTGGGGACAATTTGATACGAGCTTGCATCTACTGAATAATAATTTCTTGCTTCTTTGTCTGATAGTACACTGCCGTCGATTTTTGATTCCAGGCATTCTATCAGATTTTTTTCATGTGGCATGCGTGTCTAAATCTTAATTCTGTAATAATCCCACCTTTCAGGATCAAACAGGGTTACAAACTCTGCCTGTTCTTTATCGACCCTTGATCTAATTACGTCTCGTAGAGCAAAACTAGTAAGGAATTTGTATTTCATAGAATGGGCCTGCATGATGAACATGTGTCTCATCTCACTGCCTCCCTTCAATCCCCAATAACCCGTTTTTAATGCAAGCGGTTCTAAGAAAACCGTATTTCCTAACCCGTAATTCTCATCTCTGATCTCCTCTCTGAGGCTGTACTTTTCTAGTGGCCCGCCCTTGGCAAATCCCAAAATTTCCCCATCTTTGTAGTTTAGCCTTAGCGTATTGATGATAACTTGCGGATCCTTTACCGTTTTCTCAAAATTATCTTTTTCAAACTGCAGCGGGGTTGGAAGCTCCAGGAATATCTCGTATAACGATTTTATGAAGCTTGGATCTTCCCTTGTGGGCATTGATTCTATGGTTGGAATTAATTTCAAATTTTCATAAGCATAATCGGCCTGAATTGCAATCTCTTGCTGTCTGATTTTCATAAATGACAAAACTGTATCAAAAAAGTTTTTCCGCATTTCTTTTGGCAGTGTTTTTAGAATTCCTTTTACCATGTCTGTTTCCTTGTTTAACAATTCTTCAAAATATGCAACTGCGCTTCTGACAATTAATGACGGCCTCCATGCTAATGCATGGGCGTTCATCTTTACTATTTCCATGGATTTGGCAAAGTCTCCTAAGGCATAACCGCTGATTCTATCTACCACTGAGAGAAACCATCCCATCTCCATAACATGCTGTTGAAATTGTTGATTGTCTCTAGCTGAATTTGAATTTTGAAAACATTGTTTGATTTGCTCCTCTGCATTTCTTCTCAAATCACCGCTCCACGGATACGTTGTTCTTAAAATCAAGACCTTGATGATTTCTAGATCTACGTTTGCCGTGCTGATCAGCCGCCTTAATTTCTTATCCATTGAAATAAACCTCAAAACACTTTCTTCGTGCGGCTTGTCTACGTTTTTTTGTGGATCAAAATCATGAAACAGCGCTGCAATGTACAGATATTTGACATCTTCTGGCGAAAACTTGACTCTTTCTTGATTTATTGCCAGAAGAGAAACATAAGTCACTTCAAGTTCGTGATGGATGTTGTGATATCCGTAGTAGTCACTTCCCAATCCTTGGCTTTCAAACAAATCAATAGTGTAATCTAGCATTTCGACATAACAGTCATCCTCCAATCCGTTTTGAACCATCAAGCTGATGATTTCATTTCTCATCAAGTGAGTGTTTGCAAATTTCTGCAATACAACACAAATCTAAATTCCTGTTTTTAAAGATGATCCGTTGTGATACCCGTAAAGCCCCTTCAGTAACACTCAATAGAATTATCATTGGATAATTTTCAATGTCAGTCGACCTTAACTTACTTGAAAAATTAATGACTGAAACCGGGTCTAAAAAACTCGGTTTTTCGTTACATCTTGATGGTTCAACTTATCCTGTAACCTCTGTTGGCATCACTAATTCCCCCACTCCTGTAAATGAGCCTACTACCCGTGGAGGCGTATATTTTTCAGATACGTTTGCGTACAAAATGAAGGGAACTATTGAAGACCTGTCTGTAATTCCGTTACTGACAAAGAAAATGCTGGGTCCGAATACTGATTTTGGAGAACTGAAAATTATTGCACAGATACCGTCAGATGATAACGGCGATGACGACGATGACGATTCTAAAATTGTAGTCTTTGCCAATCTGACAAACAGCGTTCAAACCCCAACTTCAATTGAACTAAACATGGTTATTGTAAGACTCGAGACTGCCTAATCTTTTTTAAAATATCTGTCATATTTTTTACGACTTTCTTCGTTTGACAGTATCTCGTAAGCTTCGTTTAACTCTGCCATCTCTTTTTCAGAGCCTTCCCTTGTTTTATCCGGATGGGTTTTCTTTACTAATTCTCTGAATTTTCTTTTGATTTCTTCTGATGATGCATCAATGTCTACTCCCAATTTTTCATAATAGTCCGGGAGTTCGTCATTAATCGATGCTTCCAGAAATTCCTTATCTTCTCTGGTGTTTTGTCTTTGTCCGATCTCTTCATAGTCATCCCCCCATCCTGAATGGTACTTTTCAAACGTTTTTTCTTTTTTAGACTCTAGATTTTCTTTGTCGTATGATGTTTTTTTCCTGAGGATTATGTCTCTTGCCAGAAATAAAAAAATTGCAATAATTGCTATGGAAAATCCTCCAAACAACAGCATCCTGTCCTGATCTGAGGCCTTTAACTCCATGTCTAATTCTGAAGACTGCTGTCCATGTGCAAACTGTGTTGTAAAAACCACCAACAATGAGATCACAAGAATGTTTTTTTCCATCAGTCTCTCCTTTATGCTAGTCTAAAGTCTTCTTTTACCGTATTTAGAACTAGATGTGTAATGGTGTTTTTGACGTTGGGGATTGATGCTAATCCCTTTACAAACACGTTAAGTTCGTCTCTTTCTCTGAATTTGGCAATAACGATTGTATCTGTAGAACCTGTGATGTCATATACGCCGCAAACATTCTCAAATTTCGAAATCTCTTCTTCTATATCGACAATTTTGTTATTTTTTGCAACAATCTCTATGATTGCAGTAAGCGAATATCCTACTTTTTCATGGTCTATAATTGCGGCATATCCCTTGATTATCTTCTCTTTTTCTAATTTTTTTATACGCGAAAGGATTGTGACTGTAGCCATGCCAAATTTTAGCGCTAATTGCCTTGCAGACAATCTTGCATCCATCATTAGATTTTTCATAATCTTTTCATCAGTATCGTCAAAACTCATACTATATCATCGTGAAAAATTTATTTAAATTTTGAATCTTTCAAATTTATTACAAACGAGCTTCCATGTTGTTTGTGGTGGACGAAATTGCCGAACTGGTCTCAAAGGGACAATCCTTTATGGATGATGGAGAATTTGAAGATGCCCTGGGTGCCTTTGAGCAAGCTTTGCTATTAAATCAAGACGACCCAGATTTGTGGAATCATAAAGGGGTTGCACTGAGAAGTCTGGGAAGGTATGATGAATCTGTGGAATGCTTTAACCGTTCACTGGAAATTGATCCTAGAGATAAACGTGCTTCTTGATTCAGCTAAGTGAAAAGTACCATGAAATCGAGCAAAAACAGAAACTGGGCAGGAGGCACGGCGCCTCAATAGCAAGGCAAAACAACAAATCTCGTTTACTTTTCACTTAGCTGTGATTCAGTCTTCCCAGAAGTTCCCCACAAGACGGCTCCAAACTCGAAACAATTCAGGCTGGGATGCCTGCAGGTCCGTACGTCACCGTCTGCACGGCCATTAGTCTGGTTACTTCTGGGAAGACTGTGATTGAATCGGCGTAAAGCAGTGGCAAATCTATTTTATTATCAAATGATTATTTCATCTAGTGGTTGTAGAGATATCAAAAATGTTACAACAAGCAATGGAATTCGTCGAAGATGACAATTTTGATGATGCACTGAAAATGTATGATTTGGTTTTAAAAAAGGAACCAGAAAACATTCATGCCCTAATTGACAAGGGTGCAACCCTCCAAAATATGGGCAGAATAAAACTTGCAATCAAACACTTTGACCGCGCATTAAAAGTCTCTCCCAAAAACCTTGATGCGTTATTAAACAAAGGTGCAGCATTACATTCAGAGGGAAGTCACTCTGAGGCAATCTTGTGCTATGATGCTGCGCTAAAAATTGACAAAAAATGTGCCGTGGCCCTTGCCTACAAAGGACTTTCTCTTGGAGAGATGAATCAATTAGAAGATGCAATAATCCATTTCAAAAAGGCGCTATTAATTGACAGGGAATATGATCTTGCACACGTCTCAAAAGAGATTGCTCAGGAGTTGCTAAAATCTATCAAAGAGAAAAAAGCTAAAACACCGTAACATCGCCTGGTGCTGGTTCTCTGTTTGTCTGTTTTTCATTTGATTCAAAAAAGTCGCCATGTTTGGAATTCTGGTGTTCCCTTAGTTCTTCAACATTGTCAAATCCCTCGTGACACAGATAACACTTTGGCTTGTGCTCATCTACTAGGGGCAGAACCATGATTTACTCTAGGCAATTGGCTACTTATCTTTTCAGACTAAGGAATATATCGTGATTAAACTGACTTTGGACATGCTAGAGCAATTATCTGGAGATTCCCAAGCACTTGATAGAGCCATTGCCGGCAAGGAACTGTCCTACAAGGATGGCTTGGAATTGATGAATTATGACAACCTGCATTTGCTTGGGGCAGTAGCTGATGCCTCTAGGAAAAAACTGGTTGGCGATACCGTTACTTTTGCGGCATCCTATTACATGAATTACACAAATGTATGTGCTGCAAGCTGTCAAATGTGTGCATTTTATCGAAAGGACGGCGCCGATGATGCATACACCCTGACTCCTCAAGAAATTGAGCAACGTGTTTCAATTGCAAAGCAAATGAACGCAACTGAGGTTCATATTGTTGGCGGTTTTCACCCAAAGCTTCCTCTGGAATATTACGAGGACATGATACGGACCATCAAAAAAAATCATCCTGAGTTAAACATCAAGGCATTGACTGCTGCAGAAATCTTCTACCTCTCAAAACTTACGCAAAATTCTACCCGGGAGATTCTGTCCCGCCTAAAAGATGCCGGGCTTGATTCCATGCCTGGTGGCGGTGCCGAACTGTTTCATCCTGATATTCGAGGAAAAATTGTTCGTGGAAAATGTTCTGGCCAACAGTGGCTAGATGTGATAGAAGAGGCTCACAACCTTGGAATTCAAAGCAACGTAACCATGCTGTACGGCCACATTGAAAAACCTGAACATATCATTGATCATCTCATTAAGATTAGGGAATTGCAAAAGAAGACTGGAGGGTTTATCACCTTGATTCCGTTAAAATTCAGTCTAGATAATACGGAACTAGAACAAGAACACTTGGTAAATAACGAATGCTCTTCAGTTTATGATCTTAGGATAATAGCTCTTTCTCGACTGATGCTGGCAAATGTCCTAAACAACATTTCGGTGTACTGGGTCGCATACGGGAAAAAACTTGCCCAGGTTGCACTGTCTAATGGGGGAAGTGATCTGGTAGGCACTGCATTTTCTGAAGAAATCTATCGTGCAGCAGGAAAATCCACTGCCTCGTCAATTGACGAGCTAGCAACAATGGTCAAGGAAATTGGCCGTTCTGCTGCACAGCGAAACACTCATTTTAAAATTTTAAACCAGTTCTGATTCCATGCTTGGGTGTTTCTTGACTGATTCTATCATGTCTTTCATGCTTGTCTTTTCTTGAACCAACTTTGATTACTAGACTTTATGCGTAATCGGCCCATCTGATCTAAAAATACGACACAATAGATCATTATTTGCACACCAACAACCCTAAAGATCTGTATGATTCCCTAACTGTATGGGTTCAAATGACAAGACTCTCCAAGCATTTCAAGCGTTACAAGCGCAACACGAGATGCTAGTCGAGCAACACGAGCAGGTATCCAAGCAAAACAAACAGATGTCCAAGCAAAACGAGCGTATGAGGAAGCAGCTTGCGTTTGAGGACTCGTTGTGGCAGTCCGAAGAAAACAAGACAAAAAGAGTCGTGCGCGGCGGGACGCCTCTGCGGATGCACGCAATCGAGGTTGCAGACGGCATAATCGGCGATCCGGTGCGCCTTCGCAACGTCACGGGATGCACAAAGGAGTCATTTACGATCATACTGGAGCGCTTTACGGAAGAAGTCATGGTCGACGAGGACAGACCCCTGTTCTGGGAGGACGACGTAAGAGGCGGCGATGCCGGAAACCGGTGCAAACTGTACATCAGGCACGCGCTACTTGCAGTACTCATGAGCATAAGGACCAAGGCAACGCAGCATCATCTGGCCGCAACGTTTGACGTCGACCAGTCCACAATGTCCAGGTACCTCCGGTACGGTGCCGTGTTACTGCGCCGGCTCCTGCCTGCCTCCGAAAAGCTAACAAGCATCATCTGCAAGACCCCGGCAGGCAAGCTGGAGGAGGTGCTGATCCCAAAAAAGACGCTCCTGATTGACGGCACCCTGACTCCGGTAGACAGGCCCGGGGACAGGACCGCAAGAAAGACCAGATACTCGGGAAGAAAAAAGCGGCACATGTTCAACACGATAATTACCTCGAACCTGGACGGCCTCATACTGCACTGCGGCAAGACTGTGGACGGAAGCGTCAACGACAAGGGCGTGATGAACGCAGGGGGCGGCCCGGACTTTGGAAGGCACACCGGATCAATGAGGAATGCAAAAAACGCAGACGATCCGGAAGAGGCGTTTGTGATTTACAGCGACCTGGGATTTGAGGGCATTCAAAAGATGCTTCCGGGCGCCATACACAGGCAGCCCCCAAAGAAGCCCAGGGACGGGGATCTTACTGCAACACAAAAGAGGCGCCGCAAGCAGATAAGCAGGGTTCGCGTCAGAGTGGAGCACCACATAGGGCGGCTCAAAAGATATGGCATTCTTACCATGCCGTTTGGCGGAACTGCCAAGGATCTAAACTATTTCATGCAGATAATCACGGGTCTTGAGAACCTCAAGACGATGTTGAAAAGGAAAAAACACTATGGCCAGCTGCTGCAGCAGCTGCATCTGCTGCCAGACACATGACATACGGCGGCACGGACCGCCATTCTTTCTGACTTGTCAAAGGGGCACATTGCCGTGCTGCATGGTTGCGCACGTTCTTTTGGCGCAACTGGCTTTTACGTGCGTCATGACACGAGATGCATGCGGTAATTTGATCCGATCAGCGCATTTGCGTTTGGAAAAGCCTACGGAATTTTTAATCACGGTCGATTACGCATAAAGTCTACTGCTTTTGTCCTTGCAATTTCTAAACTGTGAACTGTCTCTGACATTTTCTCTGCATCCTGACTGATTTCATGCTGCCTGATTCTAAGGCTGTCCACACGGGATACCCATGTCTCAAATCTTCCATCCCTTGAATTGATCTTACTGCTTTGGCAGTGTAAAAACTGGTACCGGTATGGCAACGAGCAGAAGTCTTTGAGTCAAAACATGGCCAGATTGCCCGTAAAAGACCTCAATTATTTGTGAGCGTTGCTATAGTTTTTTGTGGCCACTGGATAGGCGATGCTGGTTTATGCCCGAGTCATATCTTCTTACGTTCAACAAATTACGACAAAGGCCTTGAATTACTATTCTGCAGGTTTCTTCTCTGCCTTTTTTGCACTGCCTTTTTTGCGTCTTGCTCCAAAACTAACTAGCACAAGCAAGAATCCAACACCGACTAAGATCCCCGAAAGCATCTGATAAGCCTGGTTTTCATCTTCGGCAACCATCAAATCAATTATCTCTTCTTCGGTCATGCCTGATTCTCCCAACGGTGGCTGGCTCATTGCTGCTGCAATTACCGCCATGCCTGCTGCTATCATGACAATTCCGCCGGCAAAAATTTTCTTATCTAATAGGACCATTTTCTACTATAAATTGAATCTCATCATATATTAGGCATTTTCTCAAAATCCCTTTGGTGGCCTTTGAACAAAGACGTTGCAAACCAGTGCGTCTGTCTTTGAATCTCTATACTGGACATTACAGGATAGAAATTTTCCTTTCAAGGCATGTTCTAACTGCTCCCTGGTAGTTTCAACATATTGCAAATTATCTGGATTATCGATTTTTGCAATGATGATTTTTTCCGTTTTTCCGTATTCTTCTTTGTTGTCTTTTCTTACATGACTTACAACCATTCGAAATGCATTTCCAGCTAAAACCTCCATTACCGGACCTCCTATCCCGTCACCCATCAATTTTAAAAAATTTTCGTTCTATAATTACTTGGTGGCAATACTTGGTTCAAAGTCTGGGACAAGATTTTTCTTTTTGGCCATTTCAAAGAGTCTTCTAATTGACTGCTCGCCTGTGTCTCCCATGTTGACTGTAACTTTGTTTACATACATCCTGACAAATTTCTCAATCAAGTCCCTTGGCTTTCCTCTCGAGTACCGCATTGCATACTCTAGTGCATCATTGAAATTTTCTAATCCAAATTCGATGGATGCCTGAAGATATCTGTCAAACTTTGCAATTGTATCTGTACCCAACTCTGTCTTCATTACATTGATTCCCAGAGGAACCGGGAGCCCGTTTGTGGTCTTGTCCCACCATTTACCAACATCCAAAACCTTGACATTGCCTTCCTGCTTGTATGACAATTGCGTCTCATGAATCACCAAACCTGCATCTGCCCTTCCTGATTTTACAGCTTCAGGAATATCGCTGAAATCCATCTCTACGTAATCAAACTTTCCAATCATTAGCTGAAGTAACAAAAATGCCGAAGTCATTTTGCCTGGAACCACAATCTTGCATTTTTTGATTTCATCGATGTCCATTTGTTCTCTTGCAGTTACAATTGGCCCATACCCAATTCCGAAACTTCCTCCGCTTCGTAAAATCGTATATCCGGGGATGTATGCGCATGCGTGAACTGATACGGCCGTTACATCTAGATGTTGAGGATCTGCTGCTGCTCCTCCTGCTGCGGCTTTGCGATTTAGTCTCTCAATGTCTTCTATTACGTGGTTTACCTTAAAGTCTGGCGAGGGAACTTTTCCTGTGAACATTCCATAAAACATGAATGCATCATCAGAGTCCGGAGTATGCCCGACAGATATTTCCATGTCTGACTGAAAATCCAGTCGTAATAAAAATTAAAACCCGTCTTCAAATCGTCTTTCTAATATATGTCTCAGTGGTGATAAATCCTGTGAACACGATTACTGCATTTGAAAGGGACGTTGATCTTCAAATTTCCCTTCTAAAGTCGTTTAAGAAGCAAAAGCCCATTTCAAAAAACAAACAAAAAAACACTGTTTTTTCTGGAAGCGGCGATTCTCTTGCCTCATCGATGTTGGCAGAATCGCTTTCTGATGGCATGATTCGAGCCGCAGATCCGATGGATTTGTATTGCAACAAATCTGCTGTAAAAACAAAGAACATCTATTTTGTTTCGATATCTGGAAATACAATTACTGGCATAAAGGCTGCCAGGTATGCCAAGCACTCCACAGCTATTACTGCCAGACCTAACAGCAGACTGGCATCTGCCGCTGACAAGGCAATAATTCTGAATGTCGACACCCCCCATGTTTTTACTGCAGGAAGCATCTCCTTTTTAGAAAGTGCCCTTACCTGCATGTCTCTGGTAAAAAACATCAAAATTCCCAGAAATTCAAAACTCTTCTTAAAAGCAAAAAGTGATTCCCAAAAATTCTGCGTTTCAAAAAGAATCTACGTGCTGGGAAACCAGTTCACTTTTCCTTTGGCCATGTACTGTGCTGCCAAATTTTATGAGATTATGGGCTATGATGCTCACTATTGTAAGATTGAACAGTTTTCCCATATGGAACTGTTCTCGGCAAAAAGGGGAGACACTGTCATCGTTTTTGAAGAAAAAAATCCGCACAATTCCCAACTGGCAAAAAACCTCGAAAAAATTGGCATAAACGTGATCCATCCATCAGTTCCAACTACTGGCAGGGTATCCCAATTTCTCTACTGTACGTTTTTTTCGCAGTTTCTTGCTCTAAACGAATCCAAAAGAAAACGTAAACGAGACTGTTACTTTGTCACCGCAAAAAAACTTCGAGACGTCAGCAATCAAATGATCTACTGATCCTTTTTTCAAAGGCCAAGGTTTAATAGCTGAATACTAGGGTGTGCGAACATGGTAAAATTCAAGTCGACTGGTGAGGTTTTGAAAATTATCAAAAACAAGGATAATATCAGAAACTTTGGCGTCATTGCGCACGTTGACCATGGAAAAACCACCATGAGTGATAGCCTTTTAGCTTACTCTGGAATCATTGCCCCGTCTGCTGCCGGCAAGGCCCTGGCAATGGACTTTGATAAGGAAGAACAACAGAGGGGAATTACAATTTATCAGGCAAACGTAACTTTGCTTTTCCAGCAAAAAGACGACGAATATGTCATTAACATGATTGATACTCCCGGACACGTTGACTTTAGCGGAAGGGTAATTCGCAGTCTTAGGGCAATTGACGGCGCAGTGGTAGTATGTGATGCAGTCGAAGGCATCATGACACAAACTGAAACTGTTACAAGAATGGCACTCGAAGAAAGAGTAAAACCTGTCTTGTTCATCAACAAAGTCGACAGGCTCATCAAAGAACTCCGGCTAACTCCTGAAAAAATGCAACAGCAGCTAGCCGAGGTGGTCTCTAACTTTAACCAGCTGATTGATACGTATGCAGAACCTGAATACAAGGAAAAATGGAAGATTTCAATTCAGGATGCTAGTGTCACATTTGGTTCTGCCAAAGACAGATGGGCAATCAATGTTGACTTGATGAAAGAGCGTGGAATTACGTTCAAGGATGTTATTGATGCCTATGAGAATGAAAAAGTCCCTGACCTGGTAGAAAAGGCGCCACTGGCAGATGCCGTCCTGGGAATGGTCGTAAAGCACCATCCTGCGCCATACGAGGCCGTAAAATACAGAATTCCGCAAATCTGGAAAGGTGATTTGGATTCAGATGTTGGAAAAGCGCTGCTTGCATGCAGAGATGACGGGCCGACAATTATGATGATTGTAAACATGGTATTGGATCCTGCAGCAGGGCCTGTTGCAATTGGAAGGTTGTTTTCAGGAACTATCAAAGACGGGCAAACCATTCAAATCATTGATGAAAAACGTGAAGGAAGGGTCCAATCTGTCAACTTTTTTATGGGAAATCAAAGAGAGCAGGTTGGCGAATTGGGCGCCGGAAACATTCCTGCCTTACTGGGACTGACTGAAGCCAGGGCGGGAAATACCCTGTCAACTGTAAAGGACATTCAGATGTTTGAAGGTGTAAAATATGTTTCAGAGCCGGTTGTTCAAGTTGCAGTTGAACCAAAACATCCAAAAGATTTGCCCAAACTCGTGGAGGTTCTCAAACAATTGACAATCGAGGATCCCAACTTGGTTGTAAAAATTGACGAGGAGAGCGGAGAGACCATTGTTGCTGGAATGGGCGTATTGCACCTTGATGTTGCAACGCATAGGATTCAAGACGCCAAAGTTGAAATTGTAACTTCTGAACCTTTGATTAATTATCGTGAAACCGTAAAATCCGGTTGTGAACCGATCATGTCAAAATCACCAAATAGGCACAATAAGATTTTCATGAAAGTAGAACCTCTGGAGCCTGAAATTGCAAACATGTTAAGAACCGGCGAAGTCAGCGACATGAAAGACAAAAAAGTCGTTGCCGATTTGCTAAAGGGCGCCGGCTGGGACACTGACACAGTTAAGAGAGTCATGAAACTTGATTCTCGGGGAAACGTCCTGATTAATGGGACAAAGGGAGTCCAATTTGTTCAGGAATCAACTGATTCAATCAATTCTGGATTTGACGAAGTGATGAAAGAAGGCCCTTTGTGCAAGGAGCAAATGAGAGACTGTAAATTCACGTTTACTCACTTTGTTCCTCACGAGGATACTGCACACAGGGGCCTATCACAACTAGGCCCTGCATCAAGACGCGCTTGTACTGGCGCATTACTGACTGCTGGAACTACAGTTTTGGAGCCGACATTGGCCATCGAAGTCAGGGTTCCAACTGATTTGGTTGGAAACGTGGCAACCGTTCTTTCTGGAAAAAGAGGCAAAGTACTGGATATGGCTCAAAAAGGCGCGTCAAGTATTGTGACTGGCGAAATCCCTGCTTCTGAGACCTTTACATTGTCTGAAGAAATGAGAGGTCAGACTGCCGGCCGTGCAACCTGGAACACCTCATTTAAGGCATGGACTGAAGTTCCCAAATCTCTTTTACAATCTGCCGTTGCCGATATTAGGAAGAGAAAGGGCCTTGCTCCGGAACCGCCGGGTGCAGGCGAGTTCATTGACAAGGAATAATATTTCAAGACTTCTTGCCACGTCAATGGATTCCAGATCCCGCCGGATTGCTTAGATGATGACGATGAGGAGGAGGAAAGCAAGACACCATCTGTTGCCTGAAATCAAGGGCGGATCTCAAAAAGAAAAAAAGAAAAAGAAACTGAAAAACATGCAACGGATCCGGATCAAGGCCCAGACAACGAACATGCCCTGTAATTGCTTTTACTCTGTAATTTCCTTAAACTCGTCCATCCTTTTGACTTCTTGAAAATCTAGATCCTGTCTTGCTTTTGCCTTGATTGAAAAGTCTGACTTGACTGCTTTTTCTAAAACCCTCATACCTTCTCTCACATTTTGCATTTTTACAAGAGTTGACGCCTTGTTGTATAACGCTGTAGCGTTATCTGGTTTTGATTTAAGAACTCTGTCATAACAGTCTAACGCAGCTTGAAATTCATTTTCAAAATGATGGGCCAATCCCTTGTTTAACCAGGCAAGCAGGTTTTGATCATCCTGTGCCAGGATTTTATCATAATGAGCAATTGCTTGCTGAT
Organism: Candidatus Nitrosopumilus sp.; assembly: GCA_965214775.1. Classification (GTDB taxonomy): domain Archaea; phylum Thermoproteota; class Nitrososphaeria; order Nitrososphaerales; family Nitrosopumilaceae; genus Nitrosopumilus. The sequence continues at coordinate 2,331,168 of OZ243974.1, forward strand.
CTTTGGCAAGTTTTCCTAAAATGTGCCCTTTTCTTAACAACGCCTCGGTGTTATTGGGATATTGAGACAGTATTCTGTCATACACAACTGATGCCTCAGTTGGATTTCCCAGATTAAGCAACATCTGACCATCTTTCAATAATTTCTGAATATCATATTTCATGATTCTTTCAAACACTGTGTTTTAATGAGATTTGTGATTGTGATAAGATGAGGTGATTTCCCTCCATGGGCGGCGCCAAAAATTACCGCAACAAACGATTCAAAAAAAAAAAACTAGACTTTATGCGTAATCATCTCAGATCTGGGGTTATCACGAACAAATCCGTCTTATTCAGGCCATTACGCATGAAGCCTACTCGCCGAAAAGGAAGACAATCTAGAGCAAGAAATTGATCATATACTGTAAAGAAGAATCTGACTGGCCAATGAGGATTCTGAGGCCGAGTCAAACTAAACTGCTAGTTGTCAAATTTCTCTGTCATTTCTCCCTGACAGCCAACATAGAGGCTGCATGCAGACCCGGTGAAAAATGAGTCGGTTAGAGCCCAAACTGGAATCATGTGAGCATGAAAGGATTGCTCTAGAAGCAATTCGACAAAACCCAACTTTGCACCATAACGCATTGCTTCAACATCGTGTTATTCCAAAATTCATGTCAAAAACAACTTTGAAAAATACAAGAAATTCACTTATTGACAAAGATATGATCTGTGTGAAAATTAGACAAAACATGAGATTTTGTCACCCGACTGGAAATTTTGAACATGCTTCACATCGGCATGTTGAGCAAAACACCGGCAATCCTGCTTTATGATCTAAAATCACAAATAAGAAAACTAGAAACTGATTTTTCGCAACAGCTCGGGCTGTAATGGGATGGCCCCTGCCTAGGCAGCAATCAGGCACACATTTGCCTGCAGTTGTGATTTTCATGCCTGTCCGGCAGGGAGGCGTGACTTTAATTCTGCCTATGGACTACCCTATTACCAATTATATACTATCATGCGGCCATCCGGATTATGTCGGATGTCGTGGGATCCTCCGTGCCGATAGGGCGCCGCCTTTGGCGCATGATGGATGCGGTCACGTGTGTGTGGGGGAGGGGCAGGAGGAGCGCCCGTGCGCTCCTCTTCAGCACCCTGCCGGACTTTCTGATTATAGGGGCCGCCAAGTCAGGCACCACGTCGCTTTACGGCCTGATAAGCGCGCATCCACACGTGCTTCCGGCGCGGATCAAGGAGATAGAATACTTTGCCCCCACGGGAATATACTTGTCTGGCCCGACGTGGTACCGCGACCACTTTCCGACCGTACTTCATATGTATGGCTCTGCCCTGCTGCACGGACACCGGATGCTGACCGGCGAGGCCACCGCCGTCTACATGTTCCATCCAGACGTGCCGGGCCGGGTCAGGGACTTGCTTCCAAACGTCAGGCTGATAGCCATACTGCGCAATCCCGTAGATCGCGCCTATTCGGAGTACAACATGCGACTCGGGAGGGGAAACGAGTCGCTGACCTTTGAGGACGCAATAGCCGCAGAGCGTAACAGGGCATCGTATGGGGAGACATCGGATTCCAGATCCCAGTACAACCTCTATCACTCCTATCTGGGCAGGGGCCGCTATGCCGAGCAGCTGATCCGCTGGTACAAGTGCTTTGACAGGAACCGTCTTCTGATCCTGACGACCGAGGAGCTGGAGGACGACAGGCAGGGTATGCTTGACAGGGTCTTTGGGTTTCTGGGACTAAAGCCGTTTGAGGTGGGGGGGGGGTCAGACGGCCTGCCGGACTCGCCTTGGATGAAGAAGTACAAGTCCGAGCCGCCCCATGCGGACGATCCCTTCAAACTCAACGTGGGAAGATACCCCGCGATGAGACGCGACACGCGGAGGATGCTGGTTGACTATTTTCGCCCGTACAACGAGCGGCTGTCTGAGCTTCTGGGGCGTGGCTTTGACTGGGATCGGTGACCAGTGCCCGGCACAATGCGATCTAGGCCGCATATCGGAGGGGACTCGAATCCGCCATGTGCGGGGTCGGGCCCCGGCCGGACTGAGTACAGAGGGTTAATTCGAAATTAGCAAATTTTGATCAAATGGGAACATAATGTACACCAACCCGATCCAAATGCCAGTAAAATGTACATAATTCATGAAGTTATTTGATAAATTGTCAAAAACTCCAGACATTCAAGAAGATGTTTGCCGGCATGACTGCCCCCGAATTTGATTTGTTGTATGCAAAGGTGGCAAAAAAAAACACCCAAAGATGGACAGAAAGAGGCTTTCTGCTTTCTGCCAAAAAAGACCGCAAGCGTGATATCATCGGTGCAGGACGCCCGACTGCCCTCAGCCTGAAGGAGAGTCTTCTGCTGTCCCTGTTCTACTACAGGACGTACGTCACACAGGACGTGGCATCTGCCATGTTCGGAATAGGACAGGCATCAGTCTCGCGCTCGATAGACAGGATTGCGCCGGTTCTCAAAAAGTGCCTGTCGATCCCCGAAAAGATCTATTCGGGCACCAAGAGAATATCCTCAGTAGAGGAGCTAATGGACGTATTGCCAGAACTTGTCTGCCTGACAGATGCCTCAGAACAAAAGATATGCAGGCCCAAGAGAAAGGACATGGAGAAATCGCACTATTTAGGCAAGGCAGGCACGCACACAGTCAAGGTCCAGTACACCACCAACATCCACGGACTCAGTACACAAGACACACCCCACTCTCCGGGACGCGTAAACGACATCACGATGTACCAGATGAGGCATCCCACGTTCCGGTACGACCAAAGAAAGGAAAAAGAGAAGGAGAAAAAGTGTCCCGGCGGCAGCGGGGATGGTGATGCGCCACAACAACAACAAAAGAGCACAAAGCTTCGTCACTACATGGACCGCGGATACCAGGAAGCACAGTTAGTGGATGCAGGCACGGACATCATACTCCCAATCAAGAAAAAACCGGGCGGCAAGCTCACTGATGCGCAAAAAAGAGTACAATATCACGCACTCAAAGATACGTGTGTACGTGGAGAACACCATACGCAGGGTCAAAACATACAGAATAATGGGCGACCGGTACCGAAACCCACTCAAAAAGTACGACCTTGCCAACAGTATCGTGTACGGACTGGTCAACGATAGGGCGTTGGCCAGAATCGCTGCTGCGGCCTAATGAGTGGCGGCAGCAGAACGGCTGCGGACGGGGCGCTCGATTTCTAATTTCGGATCACCTCTCAGGGACGACATATGGTGCGAGAGAAGGGACTTTACATTGTTGCTGGTAGTATGCGGGCTTCTCATGGCTTCCAGAAGAAACCTTGCAGAGTACGGGTTTGCCGGCCCGCCGCCGTAGGGCCGCGGTGGCTTTTGGGGTTACATTTCCGTCTACTGTTTATGCATAATCGGTGCAGATCTGGGATTATTACGAACAAATTCATCTTATTCAGGTCGATTACGCATAAAGTCTAACAGTGTTTTGTCTAGTTATTTATGCAAGTACGTTTTTGGGATGTTGTGGGATTGCTTTATACGAAATTTTATATGGATTTTGATGAAGGGGAATGGAGGCAGATTTCCAATGAACCTGTCGCTTTTCAAACAGTCAAGGACTCTGTCTCACTAGAGGTAGAGGACACTTCTCACAAGTTTCACAAATTACATTTTAAGGAGGGAGGCAAAATCAGGCTTTTGCGGGTTACGGGAAAATTCCGCCTTCTCTGGGATGACGAGGACGTCCTTGACCAAAAAAAATTATAACCTGCGACTCTGCCTTCTGCAATAGACTTTATGCGTAATCGGCCCATCTGATCTAAAAATACGACACAATAGATCATTATTTGCACACCAACAACCCTAAAGATCTGTATGATTCCCTAACTGTATGGGCTCAAATGACAAGACTCTCCAAGCATTTCAAGCGTTACAAGCGCAACACGAGATGCTAGTCGAGCAACACGAGATGCTAGTCGAGCAACACGAGCAGGTATCCAAGCAAAACAAACAGATGTCCAAGCAAAACGAGCGTATGAGGAAGCAGCTTGCGTTTGAGGACTCACTGTGGCAGTCCGAAGAAAACAAGACAAAAAGAGTCGTGCGCGGCGGGACGCCTCTGCGGATGCACGCAATCGAGGTTGCAGACGGCATAATCGGCGATCCGGTGCGCCTTCGCAACGTCACGGGATGCACAAAGGAGTCATTTACGATCATACTGGAGCGCTTTACGGAAGAAGTCATGGTCGACGAGGACAGACCCCTGTTCTGGGAGGACGACGTAAGAGGCGGCGATGCCGGAAACCGGTGCAAACTGTACATCAGGCACGCGCTGCTTGCAGTACTCATGAGCATAAGGACCAAGGCAACGCAGCATCATCTGGCCGCAACGTTTGACGTCGACCAGTCCACAATGTCCAGGTACCTCCGGTACGGTGCCGTGTTACTGCGCCGGCTCCTGCCTGCCTCCGAAAAGCTAACAAGCATCATCTGCAAGACCCCGGCAGGCAAGCTGGAGGAGGTGCTGATCCCAAAAAAGACGCTCCTGATTGACGGCACCCTGACTCCGGTAGACAGGCCCGGGGACAGGACCGCAAGAAAGACCAGATACTCGGGAAGAAAAAAGCGGCACATGTTCAACACGATAATTACCTCGAACCTGGACGGCCTCATACTGCACTGCGGCAAGACTGTGGACGGAAGCGTCAACGACAAGGGCGTGATGAACGCAGGGGGCGGCCCGGACTTTGGAAGGCACACCGGATCAATGAGGAATGCAAAAAACGCAGACGATCCGGAAGAGGCGTTTGTGATTTACAGCGACCTGGGATTTGAGGGCATTCAAAAGATGCTTCCGGGCGCCATACACAGGCAGCCCCCAAAGAAGCCCAGGGACGGGGATCTTACTGCAACACAAAAGAGGCGCCGCAAGCAGATAAGCAGGGTTCGCGTCAGAGTGGAGCACCACATAGGGCGGCTCAAAAGATATGGCATTCTTACCATGCCGTTTGGCGGAACTGCCAAGGATCTCAATTATTTCATGCAGATAATCACGGGTCTTGAGAACCTCAAGACGATGTTGAAAAGGAAAAAACACTATGGCCAGCTGCTGCAGCAGCTGCATCTGCTGCCAGACACATGACATACGGCGGCACGGACCGCCATTCTTTCTGACTTGTCAAAGGGGCACATTGCCGTGCTGCATGGTTGCGCACGTTCTTTTGGCGCAACTGGCTTTTACGTGCGTCATGACACGAGATGCATGCGGTAATTTGATCCGATCAGCGCATTTGCGTTTGGAAAAGCCTACGGAATTTTTAATCACGGTCGATTACGCATAAAGTCTAATATGTCTCTTCAAAGCGAAATCTCTGAAATTCAGAGCGGTTTTGACTCCGTATCTTCTGAGAAATTTTTAGAGGTTTTGACTAAAATCAAGCCTGAACTAAGGAGTCCGCTGACCTCAGAGTACCTTCAAGGCAAAATTGACAAAGCCATGTCTGAGCCTGATGAGACTGAGAAAAAGAAGCTGTGCAAATCTCTGATGCCTTATCTGGACTGGTATCAAAAAGGCCAGTGACGCTATCCGGCGTTGTCCGGAATTTTTCCAGAAATCTACCGATAAGCTTATAGATCATAAGCGCAGGATGCGACAACCTTATGGATCATAGGATCGACGTCCCCGTATCAATGAAATCAAAGACCAACAAGAAGGAATCCAAGAAGGAATCCAAGAAGGAATCCAAGAAGGAATCCAAGAAGGAATCCAAGAAGGAATCCAGCAAGGCCAGCAAGAAAAAAAAGTCAGAGTACACGAGACCTCCGGAATACTATGCCGAGTACGAGGAAAAAAGGAGAGAGGACAGCAAGAGGTGCGGCATCGGAATCAAAAAGATCCGCAAGATCCTCCTGTCCCTCCTCCATAACACAGAGCAAGAGGATGAAATTCCCTATCTTCTGTGCGTACTCGACATGGAGTACCGCGGAAACTCGTATCGCAGACACGTCGAATACATGGAGTCGAATCCTGGTTCAACTAACATGTACGGGCTCAAAAAGGTTCCGGCCAAGTCGACACTGCATGATGCAGCCGTAAGGATAGCTGCCTGGGACAAGTCGGTGCTAAGATCGGTACTCTCAGAACAGGCAGGCGCAGACGCCAGGGGAACGTTGCTTGGCGACTCTAGCGGTTTCTCCATAATGAGATACCACACATGGGAGGACGCAAAGAAGGGCGTCATATCCAGGCAGATGTTTGCCAAGCTGCACATACTGTTGGCCCCGCACGGCAAGATTGCCGCCTGCGAGGTGACGCCGGGCGAATTCCATGATTCCCCGGTGTTCCGTAACGAGCTGCTACCGCAGGTTCCCAACGGCACAGGACACGTGATCCTGGATGCCGCATACGACTCGTATGAGAACTGCAGGGTCATAGCCGACGGAGGCAGAACCCCAGTGATATGTCCGCGTATAGGATATACGGTTCACGGGTTCAACGCCCGCTCCAAGATGCTAAGATGGCACAAAAAGGACCCCGAGGGATTCGAGAAGACGTACCACCAGCGCAGCCTCGTTGAGTCGGCCTTCTCGTCGATAAAGGCAAGGTTTGACTCCACGGTGCGCGCCATGTCGCTTCCGATGCAGTCGCTCAGGCTTACCCTCAAGGTATTCTGCTACAATCTGGTCAGCTAGGATCCATAATGCCGGTACGGTGGAATCGTCCGGCTAGCGGATGCTATGCAGTATGACGTCAAAACACGGGCCATAACTGCACAATGCGGGCCGGAGTGCGGATTCGTCTCTATGTTTGCAGTCATTGCGCCATGATTTTGTACAAATCTCCCCGGAAATCACGTCCTAAAATCACGATTCCGGACAACGCCACGCTATCCTGAAAACTGCCCTATTTTCCTTAGTGCGTCGCCGATTGTTTTGAGATCTTTTGCGGCTTCCTCCATATTGCCTACCAGTTTGACAAAATATTCGTGACCATAATCTTGAGCTTTATGGATGTCGGCCTCGTAGCACTGTAACGCCTTTTCTAAAAACGTGACTTCGTCAACCAGCTTACTTGTTGACCGGATGTCATCCAAGCTATTTTCGATTTTTTCAACCGTTCTGTCGATTTTTGGAACGGTTTTTACTGCCTGCTGGTAAAGTACTGAGGCAAACATTGCAGCCGTATCTTTTAGTTCTGGACTGTCTCCTAGCGTCTTTAATCGTTTTTTGTAGTGCCGCAGTGATTTTAGGACAATCTCGTATCCTCCTTCGTCCTTGAGAAATATTGCACCAAGCCATGCTTTTTCAGACAATTCACATGATCGTCTCTTTTATGCTATAATTTTGTTGCCTCTTTGGCAGCGCTGGTATGGTTCCTGTGCCAAGGCACAGAACGGACTGGTGCCGCAGCAGACGCATGAGAAAATCGAAATTATTTTACAATGATTTCTGGCCGAAGAGATCAAAGATCAGCCAGATGTATGGTATCGCACATGTGCATGAGCAGCAAACAAACAAACAAGAAACACATCCCGAAGAAGAAAAAACATGTCTCTCCCAAACACGGGCCGTGCAGGCCCGGGATCTGATTCGAAACTAGAAACCGTAAATGTCGGGATTTTTACGTACGTTTGCCAGGTGATTTCACATACAGATAGCATGCCATTTGCAGGCATCTTGATCGGCTTAACGCAAGTTTGCTTATGCATGAACGATTCGAATCTGCTAATCGCTTCAAGCCGACTCTCTGGACTCGAGTCTGGCAAACAAAGAAGGTCTTTTTTGTAAAGGCTGCAAATTCGTTATCGCAGTTGAGAAATACAAGCGAATGCTTTGGCATGTCTAGACGTCATAATTTTCCTTAATCGGAGGTTCATTTCTGCTTATCAAAAATAGCATGATTCCTCCCAATGTGGCCCCCATCCCGCTTAATCCGACAAACGTGCCAACATTCTTTACTAGTCTTAGGCTGGAATCCGTCTCCCCCAATCTGATCGAATAAAACATAATCAGGCCTAGAACAAGCATGCAAACTCCGACAATTATGATTATTTTTCCAGTTTTCATACTTTTTTACCTAATTGCTAACTAATAAACTCCAAATGTGGTTTTACTTGTTTTAGTGAAACACTATCTAAGCAAAATATACCGAAAAATTCGGTCACTTGCTGTCTCTAATTTCGAATCGTCACTAGGGAAGTTGTAAGAAAGATACCATCACCGGGGAAATCGTTATTGACGGGCAGACTGGAGAGAAATACGATGTCAAGCGAAGAAGGGAAGGGGGAGAAGGAGCGAACTGCTTTTTGGATCCAACAGGCGAAAAACAAGGCAAGGGATCTGTTGTTTGCCGATTGCCGCTTGCACAACTATCAGATCACATGTCCTGTCTGCGGCCGTTCCAGAAACGTTCAAAGAACTGATTTTTGGAGATCCTTAAGGTACCCAAAGACATCCGTATTTTTGATGCCAGACAAGTTGAATAAGATCACGTCGTTTCTCCGTACCCTGCCGGATTTTCTCATTATAGGGGCTGCCAAGTCAGGTACCACGTCGCTGTACAGCCTGATAAGCGCACATCCGCATGTGCTTCCCGCACGGGTCAAAGAAATACGATACTTTGCAAGCCCAAGAAACTATCTGTTCGGCCTGTCATGGTACCGCAGTCACTTTCCGATCGTATTTCAGATGTGCTGCTCTGCCCTGCTGCACAGGCACCGGATGCAGACCGGCGAGGCCAACCCAATTAACATGTTTCACCAAGATGTTCCGGGCCGGGTTAAGGCCGCGCTTCCGAACGTCAGACTGATAGCCATACTGCGCAACCCCATCGACCGCGCCTATTCAGAATACAACATGCAGCTCAGAAAGGGGCACGAGTCGCTGACTTTTGAGGATGCAATAGACGCAGAGTGTAACAGGTCACTATCGGGTGGTGATGGTGGGGGGGGGGGAGGGCGCGGCATCGGATCCTAGATCCGAGTACAACCTTCATCACTCCTATCTGGGCAGGAGCCGTTATGCGGAGCAACTGATCCGCTGGTACAAGCACTTTGACAGGAACCGGGTCCTGATCCTGACGACCGAGGATCTGGAGGACGACGTACAGGGCATGCTTGACAGGGTCTTTGGGTTTTTGGGACTGAAACCGTTTGAGGCCGACGATTCAGTCATGCTCAACCTGGGCAGCTATCAGCCGATGAGACGCGACACGCGCAGGATACTAGTTGACTATTTTCGTCCGCACAACGAACGACTGTCCAATCTTTTGTCGCGTGGATTTGATTGGGATCGGTGACCCGTGTCGAGTAGAATGCAATCCAAGCCGCATGCCGGAGTGGACTCTAATCCTTCATGTACCATGTCAAGAGATGGTTCGAAATTAACAGATTCGGATCATGCATAAACAAACTTGCCTCAAATCGATTAAAATACACACAAATGACATGTTATCTGTCAAATGATTTGGCAAACGTACAGAAAAATTCGGTCACTTGCTGTCTCTGATTTCGGATCACCTCTCTACCGTCCATGATACATGCTATGCATTTCCTCTGCAACATCTATTCGTAACATCCCTGACTCGTAACAGAATATCTCCTAGCCGGAGTTGAAGTCGTCTCCTTTGCCTGCCAAACATGAAAATCACAACTGCAGGCAAACGTGTGTCTGATTGCTGCCTAGGCAGGGGTCATCATATTGCTCTGACTCTGGAAGTTCAGGCACGAATTTTGATACCAAAAAAGGGCCTTCAAACAGAATTCATGCCTAAACTCAGAAATGGATTCTATAGTCCGAACTGTTACGTCTATTCCTGCATTTTTCAATCCTTTTATCACCTCCACGCGGATCATTCCCTGGAGGATCATCATATGCAACCATCTATCAGTGTGCAAAGCACAAAGCAAAAGCACCTTGATTTTACCCTTCAAAAACTAGTGTGCAAAACACATGTCTTGTTGAGGATTGATCCGTCATCATAGCTACGGCAAGAATGTTTTATCCTGTATTCAAAAACGATCCTTTTGGCTCACATTTGGCCTAGCTGGCTGATGCAGAAAAACTAAAAAATCGATCAAAACCCAAGAACAAGATTTGATCAAAGCCAAAGAAAATCGCTTAACTCCTACCATTGCAGTATCTAAAGAAAAAGAAAATATCGCTAAAAAATCTTGGAGGAAAAAACTAGATTAAAATCTCAAACCTGTATTTTCAACCATTCGAGAAAAGAAACAAAAATCCAATGAATCATTGAGAAAGAAACGCAAAAAAAACTGAGGCCCAAACTAAATTTAAAAATCAGAGATTAAGTGCAACAACAAAAAATCAAGAGGCAATTGCCGAAAAGGACAAAAAACTAAAATCTCTAAAAACCCCCAAACACGTTAAACCGAAAACCACAAAAAAAGACTTTTATCAAAAAGCCAAAGAAATCACCCCGTCTTTATTGTGATTTCCTCGCCGTTGCCAATTGGCAATGTGACGGTTCGGACGTTTTGGTGTTTTTTAACGTGTTCGGCATACCTTGACATGTGTTCTTTGTATTTTTCTGGATACAACATGTTGTCTGTCATGATGACCCCTCCTATTGACACCATGGGTAATATCAAATCAAAATAGTCCGTGACACTTTCCTTGTCTGCATCAATCAGCACAAAATCAAAAAATTCTTGAAATTTTTCTTGGTCAAATTCTGATAAAATTTCTTTGGCAGCTCCATTTCTTATTGTGATGTTTTGAGAAACTCTGGCATCTTCAAAGTTTTTTTCTGCCCTTGCTATCTTGTCGGGGTTTTGCTCTATCGTGATAATTTTTCCCTGATTTTCTAAAATTGCTTCGGCACACCAGATAGTTGAATATCCTGCTGACATTCCTACCTCGAGAACGTTTTTGGCATTTTTTAGCCGTAAAATCATGTTCAGCAGCTCGCCTGTCTCCTTGGTTATGGCCAGCATTCTATCGTCCGGTGAGACAGCGACTTTTCTTGATTTTTCCAACTGTGACTGTTTTTCTAATCTGTCTAGTACCTTGGAGATATCTGAATTCATGTTTGATCCATGTTTTTAAATAATTTAATCCTGCTTGATTTTTTCAAGTAATTATATTATAGCTTATATTTAGTGTAGAAATTTTTCTGATTGTATGGCTGGAAAGAAAAAAGTCGATTTACTAGAAATTGTTCAAGAAATCCTCAATCTAGACTCTAAGATGAGATTTACCGCAATCATTGATCCAAAAGGAAACATCAGAGAAGCCATTATGAAGACAGGCAAGACCAATCTAAAAAGCCAAAAAGAGGAAGAGCACTTTTGCAGACAGGTTGCCCAAAGAAGAAGCATGAGAAAAGAATTTGATCGTTCTCTTGGAAAAGTCAGATATGTCCATGTCGAAAGAGAAAAAGTTTCACAGATGGTCATCTACACGAAAAGAAACATCGTATACTTTACTATGGAACCTGAGATGCCCATAGACACAAAAATTCGCTTAATTACTAAAATTAAAAAAATTACTGCCGATATCTAGTCTTTAGACCGGGGTTGTTTCCTAATTCCACCTGCCTGACTCAGTCTGTATGTTTTTCTGAATTTTTGCCCTTTTGCGCGCCTGATCCATGTGGCATTCCAGCGGTTTTCAGGAATTCCGGCGAATTAGGAAACAGCCCCCTTTAGACCGTCTGATTTCTTTTGAATGCCATATGTTTTTCAAAGCATCATTCTGAAGGCTCAAACGTTGAACGTGGAAAAACACTATCATGACTGCCAGCAGCTCAACAAACCTTTCATAAAAGCCAAGGCAAATCCAAAACACCAGTAGACGCTATGTGAAACCTTGTCCGTATCCTGTGATATGACGTCATTGTTGGGTCTGAGAGAGCTGCCGATGTGGGTGTTGAGTGCGGCCTGTCTGCTGTGATATGACGTCATTGTTGGGTCTGAGAGCCGATCGGTACTTGCTATGTACAAAGATGCTAGGCAGGCTGACTTGCAACAGCAACAGGCAGAAGGCAACATGCCGTGCAGACGGCGAATGGGACATTCCTCCCGGATCAGGAATTCTGATCAAGCAGTAGGCAATAGCATGATCAACGCGGGAATAGGCGTAGACAAAAAGAAGTGCGTTGCAGCAACAAAGGACAATTCGGGCAACTGCTTCCCAAGTGTTTCATCTTTGAGAACGGTGTTTTTGCAACAACGGACTCTGCAACAAACCTCAAGACAAAACCCGGGATAATTGCCAATCAGGGAAAGAGGGTTGGTTCAAAATTCAGACTCGGATACGTATAAACAAATTCACCTACACACAAATCGATTAAAATTCCTACAAACTGCATTGTCTGCAAAATAACTTTGACAAACGTACAGAAAAATCCGGGCATTTGCTTTCTGATTTCGGATTCTCCCAATGTCCATTTTTTTAAATAGGCGCCCTGGTGTCTTCAGTAGTTGAAAATGTACATTATGTATGCCACCTGTGTGGTGGCGCCTCCATCCATCCACGGCTCTGCACACATGGGATTCCGCATGCCAGAACCACGTGAGACAGCTGCTCTGGTGAACAAAAGTACATTTTCAACTACTGTGTCTTGATTATATACATTAATATCCTAATTTACAATACAAAACGTATGAAAATCCTGATTGACGAAATGGATGACGGATGGGATGAAAAGCTCAACGATTTGGGACATGATGCATATAGCGTTAAAAAATTACGCATGGAGGGGCACAAGCTTGGATCTGACTATTCTGTGATAAATTATGCAAAAGAAAACGGCATGATTTTGGTTACCCGTGATAAGGAAAACGGCAAGGCTTGTCAGGAAAGTGGTTTGCCACACATATGGTTGACCGATGATTATATTTTCAAACTAGTTGTTGAAAAATTAAAAAATCTTAGTTGAGATTTTCTGAATTAATCTGATCTATTCTCAAGTTTGCCAATACTTCGTTCAAAAACGCCTCTTCTGTTTGATGTGAAATGATGTCCATTATTGCATGCCAACAGTCGTCAATTTTTCTGTTAATTTGGGGAAACATCTTGTCTTTTCTGAACGCAGGATAAAACGACAATAACCTCATGATTCCATCCGTCGACTGCACAATGTGGATAAAGTGAATGACCGATCTTAGCCTTTCATAAAACGTAAATTTTTCTTCCCTGGTCAAGCCGTCAAACCTCAGAATTTCCTCTAAAACCATCTCTGCTTCTCTATGCATGTTCTTGAGCTGATTGTTTATTGATTCGTACAAATTGATCAGTTCATACTCGATGTGGGATCTGTCGTGAACTTTTCTCTCTATTTCTCCTGATTCTACCAACGCGCTGATTTCTCTGTAAACCGTTTTCTCATTTCCGACTTTTTTGATGACTCTTTTTGCAAGATCAGTCCCCCTGGTCTTGCCGTTTTCATTTAGTATTCGAATAATCTCGGTTCTTATGATCTCTGAATTCTTGTCCATGGCAACTCCTCCTAGCTTCTCTGATATTTCTGAATCACTGCATTTTGCCCAGTCTCGTTAATTTCCCTTACTAATTCCTCTAGAATCATGATCCCTTTTTTGATTGGCTCTTTTTTGATATTTTTGTGCTCCAGTCTCTGTTTCAAAGCTGCTTTTTCGTTATTGACAAAGCCTAGCAGGGTGACACTGTCTCCCATGTTCAAATTTATGAAAAAATCAACGTACTCTTCTGTCGATTGAATTCCCATACGGTTTGCATCCTTATCTGGTATTTGATTCAAACACTTGACCTAGGTTTATTTACAATTCTGACCATGATGATGCATGGACAGCTGTGATAGGCGGGTTCGTGCCTACAAAAATGGAAAAACCATGGAAGAGTGCAAGCAGATTGCCGAATCCATGAATCCGGATTTTAAACTCCAAATCCAAAAAAACGGAAAGATTCTGTGGACTGAGATTTTGGAGCAGGTTGACCATGACGAACTGCTTTACAAACTAACGCTCAAATATCTGCGGCGAGACGGCTATGACATAGGAAACCATAAGATTCCTGAGGTCAAAAAACTTACTTAGCAGAACCTATCTTGCAGCTGCCGTCGGGATTTCTTAACTTTCTTGCCATCACAAACGGTATTGCAAGCAAGACTGGTACTGAAACTGCAATAAACAATGTTTGCATCTGTGCTAGTGCAATTGATAGCGCTATTCCGCTTGCCGTGCCTATGAATATGGAAAGAAACGTCCCCGCACATGTTGGACATGCTATAAACAATCCTGTGGCAGCACCTATGGTGCTCATCCCGCTCCCTTTTTTGGAAACTGCGTATGCATTAGCAGCAACTGACGCGTTTAGTGCCACCAAATAAGACACAATCACTTGCAAGACCAGGTTGATTGGGATTATCTGCAGTCCTACGTGTTCAGTCAGATATATGATTATTTTTGGCATGTATCCGGGACCGTCACAGCATGGCGCAATGAAGCCAGATGGAATGGAAGCCCCGTAGTGTGTGACAAAATTCACTTCCGGTTGGTAGACCAGCGTTCCTGAAACCAGTGAAAAAAATATCCCGTACCCGATAAAAGTTGCCACAAATATTTTTCTTGACTTTGAATTCCACGTGGCAATTGCAATAATTGCAAACAGGTCCGTTCCATTTGATCCTGCCTTTCCTTTGTGATACCTGTACATTCCAAGCGCAATGGCGCCAAATGACGCAATAAGCGTAATGTAGAACCCGATTGCAATTCTCTGTATCGTTTCAAGCGCACTTGGTGTCATCAATCCCGGATCCTGGTACCTGCCATAGATTAGAAATATGATGGCAATGGCAACAAACCCTAAGATGATGAGTTTTTTGCCTTTGGATACAGCGGCACTTGCCTGTGATTTGTCCATGCCTATGAGGTTTTTTGATGAAATTAAATTCTATCTAGCTTAGTCTGGGTACGAAAATGTAGATGATTGCAATAATTTCGAGTCTGCCAAAAATCATCAAAAACCCTAGCACGATCTTGGTGGCAGGATCCGTGTCAAAATCTATGACCTCTGCAGACAGCCCTCCGGTTGTAATTACTCCTGCTGCCTCAAAGAATGCGTCTTGAAACGGCACATCTTCAATTGATGCTAAATGCAGCCCTGTGATTGCAGAAATTGTCGGAAACAACGCAATTATGATTAGAGTCGAAGTGAGCTCTTTTTTTGCCTGGGTAGACAGTTCTGCTCTTTTTAATCTGCTAAATAACGCTGCGATGTCCTTAAAATGGAACAATCTGAAAATTTTCAAACCTCCTGCAGTTGAAAATCCGCATCCTCCAATAAACATCAAAATTATCAAAATTGCATGTGCCCCGCCGTTCAATCCTGCCAGGCTTTCTAACTGCAATCCTGCAGTCGTACTTGCCGAAACAGAATAAAACGCGCTATCTATGGGGTTCAGGCCGCTGACCCCCGTGAACAGTATGATTGCACTCCCTAAAATTGCAAAGTATGCCAATACTTCTTTGCCGAGTTTTGGTGCAAGGAATTTTTTCCTAACAAATGCATAGTGGAATGTAAACGGCAGTGCGCCAAGAATCATTGCACCCATTAAGACAACTTCCTTTTGCCAGCTGATGTCGTCTAAAATTTGCGAGGACGGTATGAATCCTCCTGTGGCCAGAGTGCTCATTGCAAGTGAAAAATTATCTAAAATGTTGGCCTCCCCAAAGAAAAACAGCAACATTGCGACAATTACGATGTATACTGCAAAAATTACGGTAATCGTTGAAAATAGCTCCTTCATGTGCAAAGTTCTGCCTGAAATAAAGCCTCTCATTGATTGTAGTTTTGATTCAGGATAAAACGCAGTGATTACCAGATAGATGAAACTCATTCCCCCTACCATCTGGGTATAACTACGATAGAACGTGAAACTCTGTGTAAGATTTTCAGGCTCATCAAATAGTGAGATTCCCCCCGTAGTGAACCCTGCGGCGCTTGAGAAAAATGCGTTACCAAACACCTCCACATTCGTCTCGTCAGTAGGAAATACGTACAGATACGGAACTGTTCCAAACAGCGACAACAAGAACAGGCTTGAAAATACCAAAATTGACGCCTGCTGCAGGTTCAAGCTTGATTTTTCACCATATGAATTCAGAAAAAAGCCTGTTACAAGCAACAGGACCGTTGTAAGATAAATCCCGGTTGCCGTAACAGTGTCTTCCAAAATTGTAGCGACAATTGCCGGAACAAGTAAGAGCACTCCTGCAAACTGTAAAACAAAACCTAGATTTCCCAAGACTGCCTTGACAGGAGGACTCAGCACTCTTGGCGAAACCACTGTGGCATCTCTTATCACATTTGCAATACTTGCTTGGAAAATCATTCCGACGACCTGATTTTTCTTTGACAGTACCGGAAGCTTTCTAATGTGACTGTCTCTCATCTTGTGTAATGCGTCTTGGAGCGTGGATTTTTCACCAATGGTAATTAGCGGGGTTGACATGATGTCTTTTAGGGTCGTATCTTCGGCAGAGACTGTCACATCGCTTACTTTGCTTAGAATGTCTTCATCTGTTACGATTCCGACCGGGAGTTTTTTACCGTCTGTCACAATAATGTCGTCAGTTTCATAATGTCTTAACATCCTTGCAGCCTCCCTTGTTAATGTATTTTCATTTAGTATCAGAACATCTTTGTCCATGTATTCTGTAACATACTTGCTGAGAACATAGGAAACTGCCCGTTCTGGATTTGTAGACATTAAGCTACCCATAGTTGGGGATTTTAAATAATTTGGGGTTATGCAGCAGATTTGATCGTTAAAAAATTATTTACCTCTTGAGGCTGATCCGGAAATTTTGCTATCTTTATAAGCACTGAGCCTGAAGTTTATGCGTAAGACGATGGATATTGACCAAGCACAAGAGGCCGATTATGAATCAGTCAAAATTGACTATGTCGGGTTTGTGGATCCCTATGCTGTAGAGGGGATGGTGATTCTCAAGGCTGACAGCGGAAAAGAATTTCACATGCGCGCGTTTTCTGGAGAAGTTGCAAGACACATCTCAAGTTTTGGCGAAACTAAAGGAGAGCCTGCCCCGTCCATTTACAAAATGATCGAGGAGATTTGTGAAGAAAACGAACTGGTTTTAGTTAAAGTGAAAATCTACGAGAGCGGCAAGGTATTGCGCGCAAATCTCTACCTTACTGGCAAAAAAGACCTGGTTTTAAGAAATTACAGGGCATCAGACGCAATGGCCCTTGGCGTCTATTATAAAATCCCAATTTTGGTTAGAAAGAATCTTCTAAAAGAAAGTATAGAGGCAGAGTAGCCTGGAGCACTAGTACCAATAGCAGCACTAGTACCAGTGTTTTTTGATAGTCATTCATTGCGGTGCCATAAATGAGCAAGAACGACTGCTGAGTGATATGCTAAATGAGGCAATGAAACAATTGAACATGATATACGCTCCGTCTTTGTGAGGGAAACTGGGCTTTTGATTTACCAGAACAACCAGTTGTCGGTTTGCTCAAAATTAGAGATCAAATGGTTCCAAAACGATGGAATCCATCATCTGGAATGTGCCGCATCGATGTGTTGTATAGCAACGGGCAGAAGTCTTTGAGTCAAAGTAGGTCATAACTACGCGTAAAAAACCTCAATTATTTCTGCTCGTTGCTATAGCCAGTAACATCTGGGTGAAACGTAAACGGGACTGTTGTTGTTGTTTTTGTCTTGTTATTGAGGCGCCGTGCTTCTGTCCTGTTTCTGTTTTTACTCGATTTTTTGACATATTTAGCTTAGATGTGCAGAACATAACACTTTTGATTCCGGCGTAATGAATATTTTCATGGCCAATCTTGAAAAACTCTACAAAAAAGTTGCCTTGCAAATAATTGAAAGGTGTCACGGGGGAATCAAAATTGTAAAGCATGGAAGGATTATCAAAGTTTATGATCCTAAACGCCACATCTGGAGTAAGGGCCTAGCCGGATTAATCATCAAAGAGGAATGCAAAATTGCAAATCTTCGCCATTGGGAGTTGGCAAATGTCCGCAGCTATGTTGTCGATGAACTGCTCTCAAAATCCGACTAGCGTGCCACTTTTCTGATCAAATGTGGCTCTTTGAGCATGATGGTGTCATCTTTGAGTGATGACAACACTACCTGCTTTAGGTTGTAATTCGTAATTACGATTAATGCCTCACATCTGGTACATAGAATTGTTTTTCCATCGGATCTCTCTTCTCTGATGACATTTTTTTCCAGCCTGTCACATTTTTCACATGTGGGACAAAGTCCTGGTTCTTTTGAAATGGTGATTATCTCTTTGACAAAAATCGTCCTTCCTCCCATATTTTTTTCAATTTTGTTGCCTAGAAAAGAGTTTGCAAGTCAAGTCAATTGGCATCAGCAGTTTATCTTTGAGCGTCAAACCGTTTAATCGCTCAAATCTAAACGAATGGTATTCAATATATTTCCAATCCGGCCAATTGACAAATGCATCTGCAATCAAGAGAAAGATAATCTTTTTGATGCTATGTGTCATCTAGGCAAAATGTGAGCAAAAAGAATCGTCTTTGTCTTGTTGTTGGGAATATCTGGGACGTGTGCATGTGCATTTACTGCCTCAGTCTCCTGCCTGCAGGACTTTTCACCACTTTTGTTTATCTGGCCACAGAGTTTCTCCCATCTCTTGTGATTTTTTTGACTGCTTTTGAATAACTATGCGGGCATTTTGCCTTTGCATTTTTTTTGCTTGACGTGCTCTGATTTTTTCAGACTCCAATCATTCTGGATGCATGCATGCCTATTATGTTTCTAGTTCATACATCAGCATTAATGCCGTCCATGTAATTGTCGCAACTGATGATTCGTTTTTGGCTACTATGTAACTATCTCATCTAGCCTGTCTTCCTCTTGAGCTCGCTTAATCTCCATTGCAATTCTTCTTCCGACACCAAACGTAGTTCCGTACTGGTACTTTGTGTATGGGCTAGTTGTCGCAACGATGGGGTTTCCAGGAACTCTTAATGAGACGTCATAAACAATCAACTCCAAATCCTTGGTAATCACACATTGCAATGAGAACGGACCGATTATTCCCGGTGCATACTCTTTTTTGGCTGCAGCCACAAACCTGTCTCCAATTTTGAATACCTTTTCTAACAGGGATTCTCTGATGCTTGCAGGAGTGTGTCCTACCTCGATATTTTGCAACTCCATGTCGATGTCAAGCTGCTGTTTTGCAGGAAGCGCATTATAGTCATGAATGTTGGTCTGCAGCCTTCTTTCAATCCCGATAAAATCGACCTGGTCTGAGATCAAGGTGTAAAAGAAGTTGAAATTCATGTATGTTCCAATTGCCAATTCCTCAATGCTGGCAAGCTCCAGATCTTTTCTTGCAATGATTCCTTGTTTGATCTTTGCCTCGGATTTTTCCTTGTAGTCCTTGTGGGATGAAACTGTAAAAAACGCTCTTTCTGATGGCCTGCTCTTCTCTTGAACCTTTACAATACACGGCCTGTCGATTCCTTTTGGATCTTTGAATAATTTTGGATGTTTGATTCTGGCTTTCTCTAGCAGATAGTATTGCCCTCTTTTTGCAGTCCTTTCTTCTGCCTGGAATAGTTTCCTGTTTCCAAAAATTGGAACCTTGAAAGAGTTCTCAAGGGTTTTGTATCCGAGATAAACGGCAAGCGAGCGGTGGGGGACAATTACCGTACTTGATTCCCTTAACTCCCTTTGATATTTGGCCAAAGCCATGTCTTTGAATTTGTTTAATACCACGATGTTGTCTGCAATTCTGCCAAATCTTTGATATGGCCCCTCTCTGCCTTTCTGGCAGAATACCACGGTCTCAAAACCTTCATCTTTTGCTCCGTCCATAATCTCAAGGGCCGAATGGCTTCCCAGTACGCCTATTTTTACGTCTGAATAACCGCTTACAATTTTTTTAATCTCAGAATCCCTTATCATGTAAATCCTTGACGGGAGGATCTAATATAGCTAATTTCTCTTTTTTCAGATCGGCTGACTAGATCGCAAGATTTTTCTCAACCGCACTTTCATTGAATTCATGCTGTATCATTTTGAACTTCACATGGCAGGAGTGATTTTGTTAACTGCCATGGCCATAGGCGGAATCTCATTATGGCTGAAAAGACGACGTGAAAGACAGCAACTTGAGTCTGCATCAGATGCAGATGAATCCTCAAATTTCTAGTGTCCTGGCTGTGATTTTTGCTCTAATACATAAAATACAGTAATTTTCAAGAATAGTTGTTGAAACTAATCCTTGCCATCACCGGCAGTACCGGGGCAATTTATGGGATACGAATGCTTGAGACCCTGAAAAAACTCGACGTTAAAACGCACCTGGTAATTTCTGAGTGGGGCAAAAAATGCATTACGATGGAGACAGAACACTCTGTTGATTATGTAAAATCACTTGCAACAGATGTATCTGATGAAAAAAACATGGCCTCCAGCGTTTCTAGCGGGACTCACAGGGTTGACGGAATGGCCGTCGTCCCATGCAGCATGAAAACGCTGTCTGCCATTGCTAATGGCTATGATGATACTCTTGTTGCAAGAGCTGCCGGTGTCACAATCAAGGAATCCAGAAAACTGGTATTGATGGTTCGTGAAACCCCGTTGTCTGCAATTCATTTAGAAAACATGCTGAAACTTGCACGTCTTGGGATAGTAATTCTGCCACCTGTGACTGAGTTTTATACCAAGCCAAAGTCCATAGACGATATCGTAAATCACGGTGTCGGAAAGTGCCTTGATCAATTTGACTTAGAGCACAATTTATACCCTCGATGGGGATCTTCCTTCTAAGATACAATTGCCAACGTTTTCTTTTGTAAAAACAATATCTGCTGACAGGGATTTTGTTTTCGAGATTTTTTCAAATTATGAAGACTACCAAAAACTAATCCCGCAACATTTCCCGTCAATCCGGGTCCGTTCTGCCAGGGGTAATGTCGCAGTAGTTGAAGAACATGTGAATTTTGGACCTGAAGAGTTTGTCATCATGGCAAAACACATCTCAAAAAAACCCTCCATGCATGAAATTTATGTAATTGGCGGCAATATCAAGGGAAGTCATTTCAAGCAGCAGTTCGTCGAAGTTCCTCAAGGAACCATGGTTGTCGTAGATGTTGAGATCAAGCTGGGAAGGCTAAAAATCAAAAAACTTCTTGGGGCAAGCAAATACGCCCAATATTATCAGAAAATTTTAGATGATTTTGCAAGACTGTGCGAAAGCTAGTCTGTTTTTGCTTTTTTGTCTTTAAAGTCTTTGAGTTCTTTTTCGCCTTCGATCTTTCCTTTCTCAAACTCTCCTTTTGCCTTGCCAAAAGTTTTGGCCAGTTCTGGGATCTTTTTTGCCCCGAAAATCAGCACCACTGCGATGATTATGATGAAGATCCATTCTTGACCTGCAATAAAGTTGGCCAAATTCAGTCCTAGCATTATGCATCTTATATGTCAAGTTTGAATTTAAGTGTTCAACTTTTGACGCTCCTTGCGTCCAATGATGATCATGCCTGTCATGTATAGTGCCATCATCGGTCCTGCAATAAACCACATTGTCACGCCACTTCCGTCCGGAGTAACCACTGCTCCAAAAACCACTATTGCAATAATTGCATACCTGATATTTTTTCTCCAAAAACCAGAATCCACCATGCCTGATGCAACAATTGCATACATTACAAGCGGTAATTGAAATGAAAATCCAAATGCGAGCAAAAACTGCAAGACAAACGTAACAAAGTCAATGACATTCAGAAATGTAACTAGCCCCGCCGATTCGCCATATCTGTACAAAAACTCCAGGATGTATGGCACTACTAGACTATAAGAGAAAATACACCCTGCAGCAAACAAACCAACTGCAGGCAACGAAATGCCTCTGCTGACGTTGATTTCGTTTTCTTTTAGTGCTGGTTTGATGAATCCTACAAACTCTCTGACTATAACTGGCATGCCGACTACGATTCCTGCTAGTGCTGCGATGTATACTTGGGCAAAAAATGCTTGGCCTGGCGCAGTTTGAATCAACTGAACATCCTCCGGTACGAGATTGTCCCTCATATGGCTGGTAATCTGTGCTGCGATATTGTCCATTGGCTGTGGTACTGGATAATACAACGTGACTTGACCAAGATGAACGGGTTCCACATGAAACGCTAGGATAAACACGGTAATAACTCCGATAATGATTGTGACCCGAAGCAGACGTTTTCGCAGTTCTTCTAGATGTTGATTGAATCCTTCCAATTCAGACATTGTGTGTATTTGCTTTCTAATCTATATCAATTATGTGGGAATTGGCAGTAATTTTGCTTCTGGAAGACCTGTCTCTTTGAGTTGCTCTTGCGTTAGACCTTCAAATTCCAATGAAATCACTGCTTTGGTGTTAAATTTGGACTCCATCTCTTTTGCCAGGTTGCCTATGTCTTTGCTGGCATAAATCTCCTTTGAATCTCTTAAGAAAACCCTCTCGCCTTTCTCCATCTCTTTTCCGTTGAACTTTTCTTGCAAGAAACGTGTAATGGACGGCAGTTCTTTTCTGCTGATGTTGTTGTGAAAGTAACAGATTCCTTTGACTGATTTATAGTCAAATGCAGTTCCGTTTCTATACATAAAGACTCCAATAAATCGAGCCTCGTCTTCAGGCACTCTTACACATTTTATCTCCCAGTTCAACAATTTTGACTCGTCATAGGAAAACCCATCCATCTCTTCTGCTGTGAGCTTCCAATACCGTGTTCTTCCCTTGCCCATGATGTAATATTGTAGGTTGTTCTGGTATAAATTCCAATAGAGGCACATGGGGTTGTCCAAAAAAATTTTCGCAAAATGACCGCTAAGCTTATAGATCATGGGCGTAATCCGCCGAAAACAATTTTGTATGAGGTCACCTACTTCTCACATTAGGCCAAATATTGATGACGATATCGATCCGTATGTGGTCACGTCCCACTGCTGGCCAAGCATGAAAATTACAGTAACATGCAGATTCATGCCTGCAGGTTAGGGGCAGGTGACCTCGTACGAATTTTATATTCATGCCTGATTTTAAAGGGCCTGATATTGCATATTTTTCGGAAGATAGATTAACCTCGGGTAAAGTTTTCATTTCAAATGGCATCGTCATCATCATTTGAGGTTCACGTAACTATTGAAAACAAGCATGGAATCAGTGATCCTGAAGGTGATACAATTCTAAATGATCTGGTTCTAAAGGGAACCCACAAGACAGTCTCTAAAGTCAAGACTGCAAAAATGCTCAAATTCACCATTTGGGAAAAGGATCAGAAAACTGCCCAGTCAAAAATTCAGGAAATTTGTGATGATCTGAGAATATACAATCCTGTGGTAAGCAAAGTCTCTTTTGACGTTTTGAGGATTTAGCTCCTCTGCTTTTCCTTCTCCGTCTCCTCATTCTTCCTTTCTGCCTCGATGTTTTCTATTGTGCTATTAATGAGAATCTTGCTTCGTAAAAATTCCGTCAAGTTTGTCTGAGTTACAACTCCTGCCAGGTTCCCACCATGCAGAATAATCAGGCGCCTGATGTTGTTGTTGAGCATCTTTTGTACTGCATCCTCAATTGCAGTATCAGGCTCAACCCATCTGAAATTCCTTGACATTATCTCCTCTAATCTTACCTGTGATGCGACCTTGTCCTCTGCGGTGATCTTCCTAACGATGTCCCTCTCTGAAACAACCCCTGAGGGCTTTCCGTCCTGCATGATCACTAGAAAGCTGATCTCTTTTTCCTTGAGGATGTTTGATGCATCAAGAACTGTCTTGTCGTGCTCAACTGTGATGACATTTTTTTCCATAATGTCTCTTACCTGGGCCATGGCGATCAGGTCATTTTTTCACATAAAAATTTTTACCGGCTGGATCCAAATTAAATATCTCTCAGTGTAATTGTAGTTGTGAAGGTTGGAGTTGTCGTTTTTCCCGGCAGTAACTGTGATCGTGACATGTATCATGTTTTAAGGGATGTTTTCAAGATTGACGCCAAGTATTATTGGCATGAAAAACCGCTTCCAAAAAACATTGATGCCGTAATTCTGCCCGGCGGCTTTTCGTATGGTGACAGACTCCGTGCAGGCGTGATTGCAGCTCACAGTCCGGTCATCAGGGATGTTCAAAGGATGGCAGACAGGGGAGTTCCTGTCTTGGGCGTATGCAATGGGTTTCAAATCCTGGTTGAATCGGGCCTGTTGCCCGGCGTCTTGCTCAAAAACGAGTCTCTGAATTTTATGTGCGAGTGGACAAACCTTGTTGTTGAAAACAACTCCACTCCTTTTTCCAATCAATTTGAGATTGGCCAAAAAATTCCGATTCCCATAGCCAACGGCGAAGGAAGATACTATGTTGATGGCAAAACTCTGGAAAAACTAAGGAAAAAAAACCAAATTGTTTTTAGATATGATAAAGTTGTAAACGGCTCCTCTAATCGAATTGCCGGAGTTTGTAACGAGGATGGAAATGTCGTAGGCATGATGCCTCATCCGGAACGTGCCGTCGAATCTGAAATTAATCCGGCTGACAACAAACCTTCCACTTTGATCTTCGAGTCTCTGTTGACAAAAATGGGTGCGGGCAATTGAGTCTGGAACCGCAAGAGCTTGACGAACTAAAATCCAAAATTGGAAGAAACCCTACGTTTACCGAATTACAAATTGTAGCTGCTGAATGGTCTGAACATTGCTCGTACAAATCCTCAAAACGCCATCTCAAAATGCTTCCGATGAAGGGACCTCTTGTGATTGCCGAGAAAGGATATGACTCTGGCGTCCTGGATGTTGGCGGCGGGTATGTTGTCACTGCTCACATTGAAAGTCATAACCATCCGTCAGCAGTAGAGCCTTATGGCGGCGCGGCAACCGGTGTTGGCGGCGTCATCAGAGACATACTGTCTGCTGGAACCAGACCCGTTGCAATTTTTAACGGACTACGATTTGGCGATATCACAAAAGATCAACAAGCCAGATGGCTTTTCAAAAATGCCGTGACTGGAATTGCCGACTATGGAAACTGCCTGGGCGTTCCGACTATTGGGGGAGAGGTAGAGTTTGATCAATGCTATGAAAACTATGCGCTTGTAGATGTGGCAGCAGTCGGCTTTGGGAAGAGGGAGAATCTCATAAAAAACCGTGCAAAAAAGGGTGACGTTGTAGTCTTGATGGGTGGCCCTACCGGAAGGGACGGGATTGGCGGCTCCCAATTTGCATCTGATTCCTTGGAGTCTGAAGACCGTTCTGCAGTTCAAATTCCAGACCCGTTTATTGAAAAACTAATCATTGAGACAGTTTTTGAAGCACGGAATCAGAAACTAATTCACGCCATGAAAGATTTGGGAGGCGGAGGCTTGTCATGCGCCATCTCTGAGACTGCTGATGCGCTAGGGGTAGGAATCGAGATGGACGTCTCCAAAGTCCATACCAGGGAGCCTGACATGCGTCCAGACGAAATCATGGTCTCAGAGTCCCAGGAAAGAATGTTGATTGTCACCAGCAAGGCAAAGCTGAAAAGATTACGGAAAATCTGTGAAAAATTCAGGATTGGATGTTCCGTAATTGGCACGATCAAATGCGATAATCAAATGCATGTCAAAAAAGGAAAAGAGACGTTTGCAAGTCTTCCGACAGGCGTTGTGGCAAATGCAACTCTCTTGGATTTGCCCTCAAAAAAACCAGAATACCTTGAGAATGTCAAAAAAGAGAGGAAACTCAAAACAATGTCTGATTATTCTAAAATTCTGCTAAAACTTCTCGGTTCTCCAAATATCGCAAGCAAGATATGGGTATATGGGCAGTATGATCACGAAGTAGGAATAAGAACCGTTGTAAAACCCGGACGTGACGCATCTGTTCTGCGACTAGATAACGGAAGATTTCTTTCGGCAAAAATTGACGCAAATCCAAAGCAATGCTATCTGAATCCAAGGCAAGGCGCAATTGGATGCTTTGAGGAGGCCTGCAGAAATGTTGTCTGTACCGGCGCAAGACCCATCGGAATGCTTGACCATCTTCAATTTGGAAATCCAAAAGATCCTGAAATATTTTGGACGTTCCTAGAATCATTAAGGGGGCTGACTGAGTTTGCCAGATACTTTAAAATCCCATGCATAGGCGGCAAAGTGAGCCTATACAACGAAACCCCCTCAGGAGGCCCGATCAAGCCTACCCCCCTAATTGGCGTTTTGGGGTTGATTGACAAAAAACCTCTGATTTCTCAGAGAATCACTGACGGTGACTGTCTAATCTTAGTTGGTGACACAAAAGACGAGCTTGGAGGCTCCGAATATTTCGAGTATGTCCACAAGTTTATCGGGGGCAGATGCCCTGCCGTCGACTTTGAACACTCAAAAAAGAATATGAAATCTGTTCTTGACTCAATTGAAAAACAACTGTTAAAATCGGCCCATGACTGCTCCAAGGGCGGACTGGCAGTTGCAGTATCTGAATTGTGCATGACAGACCAAGTTGGATGCCAAATATCGCTAGAAAAAATTCCAGGCCAAAAGCTAGATGCAGACAGGCTGTTGTTTTCAGAAAGCCATTCTCGTTATTTGCTGACAGTTGACAAAAAGAATCTCAAAAAAGTAAAAGAGATTCTAAGGAAACACAAAACATCATTCAGGCAGATTGGCCAATTTTCAGGCGACTCTGTCGTCTTTACCAAGGGAGGCAGGCCGGTCATAGATCTAAGAGTTGATAAGGCGCAAAAAACCTGGATAAATTCGTTGAGGGACTTGGTACTTTATGGACGATGACAGGCCAAGGGAAAATTGCGGCGTGGTTGGAATTTACAGCCTGTCTGGAAAAAACGTCATCCCGATGGTCTTTGATGCGTTACGAGCTTTGCAACATAGAGGACAAGAGGCATGGGGCTTTGCTGTTCCAAACAAGCCTCCGTTTAAGAGAGTGGGGCTGGTATCTCAGTCTTCGTCTGACTTTAAAAGACTTGCAAAAGAGTATGAATCCCCGTGTGTGATTGGACATGTGCGATATTCCACCATGGGGAGCAGTACCCTGGATAATGCACAACCACTCAAAGTCAGAGACCTGTGTGTTGCACATAATGGAACAATTGCCAATGCTCAGGAGCTGGCCAACCTTGTTGGAGGCTGTTCGTTTACCCCTCAAAACGCAAGTGATACGCTGATTGCCGCTCAACGCCTTGTCTCTTTAATTTCTGAAAACGGGGGGATGGGAAAAGCCCTTTCAATCTTAAAAAACGAGATGGCGGGCTCTTACTGCTTTACGTTTATCTCCGATGATGACAACTCGGTTTTTGCTGCCCGTGATCCTAAGGGATTCCGTCCCATGGTTCTAGGACACAAGGAATCTGATGACACCTATATTGTAACTTCTGAATCTTCTGCAGTAACTGCAGTTGGCGCAGCTTTGCAAAGAGACGTCGTTCCAGGAGAGCTGATCAAGCTAAGCCGATATGGTTTGGAGACTGAAAAATTCTCTGATGACGCCTCTCGTGCACACTGTTCGTTTGAATTCACCTACTTTGCACATCCGTCTAGCGACATGGAGGGACGCAACATCTATGTCTCTAGAAAGCAAATCGGAAAATTCATGGCAAGGAAATTCCCTCTCAAAGAAGCGGATCTGGTCATTCCTGTTCCGGATTCTGCAAGACCCGCAGCTTTGGGATATGCACAAGAGCTGGGAATATCATTTGACGAGGGATTGCTAAAGGACAGATACAGCAAAAAGGGCCCGTTGCGAAGTTTCATTGAACCCCACCAAAGTGACAGGGTGGACATTAACCGCTGGATCATTCCGATTACCCAAATCATCAAAGACAAGCATGTCGTAGTAATTGATGACAGTCTTGTAAGGGGCACCAGCTCCAGGGCAATCATCAAGGCTCTGCGTCGGGCAGGTGCCAAAAAAATCAGCATGTTGATTACATACCCGCAAATCAACTATCCGTGTTACGCTGGAATTGATTTTCCCTCCCAAGAAGAACTGGCAACCTATGTCAATGGAAAAACGATGACCTGTGATGAAATCACTGAAATGGTTAGACAGAGTATCGGCGTTGACTTTTTAGGGTATAATGATGCTGAGAACCTGGCTGCTGCAGTCGGACTTTCAAAAGACTCTATGTGCTTTACATGCTCTTCGGGAAATTATGAATCCCTGGGCATAAAACCTGACTTTACAAAACGTGAGCAAGTAAAGGCAACAAACTAGAACCGATTTGGAGATTTTATTGCGTTAGGCAGCTGCCCTCTCTTCCTGCCGGCATGTTCTGCTGCCGCCATCCGGTGCCTGAGCCTGGCTTTCTAATGTGTATAGTCCAAAAAGTAGTTCACCCCTTCTCTGAGTGTGTAAAGTCGGTCAGGAGCAGATGTGCAAGCCTGACCCACACTGGAAGTACAGGTGTGTGGGTCTGGCGACGAAAGCTCCGTAAATACGTGAGTCTTGAGCACCCAAACGGCATGAAGCTAGAGAAAAGCCAAGTACAATGGATAGTGAAAGAAAAGAAAAAGGGCGAGCTTACCAACGCCCAGATAGCCGGAACCATGGACGTGACAGTACGGTGGGTCCAGAAGCTGTGGGCCAGGCACAAAGGCTGCCCTGCGGCAAGCGAAATATCGCATCCTGCGCCAATGGGAAGGCCCCAGAACGGTCTGCCCGGACGCAGGGAGCACTCTGCAGTCATGTCTGCCAGACATGCAGAGCACATGGGGGCTGCCGGACTGCAGCAGCGCATAGCGAATCAGACCGGAATCCATATCCCGCACGGCATCATACACAAGATACTGAGGGACGAGGAGATGGCAGAGGCGCAGCCCAGCAAGGGTACAAGGTACAGGTGGGTCCGATACGAGCGCGATCACTCAAACTCGCTGTGGCATACGGACTGGAAGCAGATCCACGGCGGAATGCACGACGGCAGATGGTTCCTGTGCTACGAGGACGATGCCTCCAGGTTTGTGACCGGATATGGCATCTTTGATAATGCCACGACCAAAAACGCCCTGGCAGTGCTTGAGACGGCAATAGAAAAGCACGGCAAGCCGGCCTCGATCATGACAGACCACGGCAGCCAGTTCTATGCCAACGAGAAAGAGACGGCAAAAAAGAGGGGCGAAGGCGAGTTTGAAAAGAAACTGACAGAACTGGGAATACGGCAGATCCTGGCAGGCGTGGGACGACCCCAGACCAACGGAAAGGTCGAGCGCCTCCACGGGGAGATCCAGCGCAAGCTGCACGAGTTCGAGGAGATCATGATGAGAAAAAGCGACCCGATAGACCTGTTCATGCAGTGGTACAATCATGACAGGCCCCACAGGTCGCTGGACTGGGACAATCAGGAGACGCCCGCACAGGCATTTCTCAGAAAGATGCCCAAGGAGGGGGAAACCGTTATTGACGGGCAGACAGGAGAGGAGTATGATGTCAAATAAGGGGGGGCGAACTACTTTCTGGATCCCACAGCCTGGCTTTCTAATGCGATTTCGTTAAATATGCCTTGGAGTTATTTGTGTTAATGCAGGCAGTTTGGAACGACGTCGTCATTGCCAAAAGCAACGACACTGTAGTTGTGGAGGGAAACCACTATTTTCCAATCGACTCAATCAAAAAGGAATACTTTCAAAAGACAGACTTTACTACGTTTTGCGGCTGGAAGGGAACGGCTAATTACTATTCTGTCACTGTCAATGGAAGGACCAACAAAGACTGTGCTTGGTATTATGCAGAACCAAATGATGCGGCCATGAAAATCAAGGGAATGGTTGCTTTTTGGAACGGCATCAAAGTGGAATGATTTCCAGATTTTTCTGGCTTGTAGTCTTCTGGCTTCAAAACGGCTAGTGGCAAAACATCCTGCAAGTGAATTTACACAGGATGATGGGCATTTGTTTTTGACTCAATCACAAGAAGATCCATGGGCAATCATAAAACCTGCAGATGCTGCAAGGAAAAAAAAGAAATGAGGCATGCAAACCAACATGGCGGGGTTGCCGTTTGTCTGACATGATTTTACGGCATTGAAAAACCGGCTATTTTTGAGCAGAATCTTCTTGAATTTTAATTGGAATTGTTTTGCCTTCTCTCAAAATGCTCAATGATCTAAACATTACTCCCTGAACCGTACTGCAGCCTGAAGAGCATTTGGAGTAGTCAAATTCATTCTTCTGGAAATTCTGACTCTTTTTAGATTTGTCTGCCGAAAATACGTATCCGAGTAATTTTTTTAGTCCTTTGCTCCCCCCAAAAGCCGCATCCTGCGTTACAAACCAAGACATTTCCAATCCCTCGTATCCGTGCGGGAAGATTTTGCCTTTGAACTCTTTTCCGGCTTTTGAATAATGGCCTATCATGGTGATTTTGCCGTTGACTAGCTTGTCTGCCAACTTTGCATATGACGTGCAGGAGGCACACATGTCGTCATAGATTAGTACGGGAAAGTTCATGTCTGTTGTTGGCCTTTCTGACGTATATAGTATCCATCTCTCCCTCCCTCTCTCCCTTCGTTCATCCATCCATGCTTAATTACTAGCGTGACTAACTACACAAAGTGAGGCAGTACACGATACTCGTTGGCATTGGCGTTGGAGTCATAGGAATCATGGCCATAATATTTGGAATGGATGTTGTGAAACTGTCAGTATCGACACAGGATTATGATATTTTCGTGGATCCGATCTTGGACAAGCAAAGCCTCTTTGTTATGGGCAGGGTGACAATTCAAAACACTGGCTCTGAGCCCTTGACAAACGTCCGCGTAAACTTTGGTTCTGGGGACACTCTTGATTTGGGAACCATCAAGGCAGGGCAAAAGATCATTGTTTCTCCACCTCCTGACAATCCGATGGAATTCGTAATGATCAGCGCCGATAATGACGTGTTTGTTAACAAAGCCTACCGCGAGATGCCAAAAATGGTTGGAATGATGGGCTCCTAGCCCTAGCAGTTAAATTTAATCAGACTCAACAAAGTTTGTTTGAAATTTCTGACTGGTGGAAAGGTAAAAGATCTTTATAGCGTAGACGAGAAGACACTTCTTTTCAAATTCTCTGATCGTGTATCGGCCTATGATGTAAAATTCAGGCAAGACATCCCCAGAAAGGGGGAGGTGCTGTGCAAGTTTGCAGAATTTTGGTTTGATGAGCTGGACGTGGCAAACCACTTTGTAAAAAGAGAGTCTGACACGGAAATTCTTGTAAAAAAAATGCAGATGCTTCCAATAGAGTGCGTGGTTCGGGGCTACTTTTATGGAAGTTACTTTGACAGATGGAAGAAAGGCAAGGTCGCAATTCCTAAAGGAGTAAACGATACTGCGATGGCATCAAAGCTTTCGTATCCGGTATTTGATCCTACGACAAAATCCGAGCATGATATTCCAATTGACAAATCAAAAGCACTTGAGATGAAACTTGTAACTGAAAAACAGTATGACTGGCTGGAAAAAACCTCTGTTGACATTTATAAAAAAATGTCCTCTGTTGCAGATTCGGCCGGGTTTATCCTGGCTGATTTGAAGCTAGAGTTTGGAGTTTTAGATGGACAGATCACATTAGGCGATTCAATAGGGCCTGACGAGTACCGCTTGTGGCCAAAAGACACTTTTGAAATTGGAAAAATCCAAGAGGCATATGACAAGCAGATATTACGTGATTGGCTGACTGCCAACGGCTACCAAAAGCAATTTGATGATGCCCGGGATGCAAGGAGAGAACCTGTCGCTCCGAACATACCTGATGAGATCATCTCAAAGATGACTCGACGGTATGTCGTTGCGTTTGAAAGATTTGCTGGCAAGTCCCTTTGATTGGATCATTACAGAGTAGAATTCATCTTTCAACTCGAATTCCTTTTTTGAAGATTTGCAAAAATCTGCCTGTTTGAGGCATTTTGCCAGCCAAACGTCCGCATCCTCCCTTTTTTGGGGCCTTGTGAAAATTTTGACACTGCTACAAAATATCTTCCAATTATACTAGTTTTATCGTAATACTACCAATAATATTGGTATAATTATGATGCTTTTCGTAGCGGTTACAATCATTTTCGTAGCAGTTACAATACTTTTGATACCGCTATAAAGTTTTTAGAAACAAAAAAAAATTAATGCAATTAGACAAAAAAATATGATATAGGGATCTTTTAGATCATGCTGAAATCTACTTATTGTATGTCTACTCTGTTAGAAAAGCAAATCAAAGTAAATCGCATTGTTACGACAAGCACCGAGCATGCAAGGGCAATTGAAGACCCTGCCCGTGCAAAAATTGTGGAGATTCTGTATCGGCAGGCAATGTCTGCAGATCAAATCACCAAAGCGTTAAAAAAGACAGGTTACAAAAAAGCACTGACTACTGTCCGACACCACTTGGAGATCCTCAAAGAATCTGGCCTGATTGAAGTTGTCAAAATTGAAGAATCTCGCGGAGCCATAACAAAATATTACGGCACGTCTACAAAGTTACTTGACTTTGAAACTCCGAAAGATTTCGAGTCACAGTACTCAAAAGTCATAGATAACACGTCAGCCAAAATCGAAAAAATCCTCAAGGGACTTGCCCCAAAAACATCAAAAACAAAGGGAAAGAAATCCCCAGAATACTCCCAGTATCTGGTCATGGAAATCATGAACCGGGCCATGACAAACGTGTTTGAAAATTCGGGTAAAAAATAGTCGTTAAACCTAAGTATTCCATGTGTGATATTATTGCATGGTACGAGTGTTTTACAGCCAGAAGACAGAGGATCTCATAGAGAAGATGACCCTGACACACTGGAGGCAGCAGGTTCAAAACGAGCTTGGCAAAGAACATCAGAGCATGTCTGATAATTGGAAAATGTGTGCAATTGGCGAGCGCATACGCATAGAAGGAAAAGACCTAGAGTCAGTCAGGGATCTGTCTCCTGAGGCGATCCAACTGGGATATGACTTTTCAATTGCCATGCAAGAAAAAGACAACCAAAAAGCACTGGAAATAATAGCAAAAATTGAACAACTACCTACAATTTGGCGTGATGAGGAACATGGATAAAAGAGCTGCAAAATTATTTTCTCAAAAAAACCTGGCTTTCATTGCAACTGTGATGAAAGACGGTTCCCCACAAGTATCTCCTGTTTGGGCAAATTTTGAAGGTGGTTATGTTCTGGTAAATACTGCTGAGGGGCGCATAAAACACAAAAATGTTTTACGGGATCCTCGAGTTGCAGTTTCAGTCGTTTCAAAAGATAACCCCTTGGACATGACTACAATTCGTGGTGTCGTTGAAGAATTGATTCCTGATTATGATTATCGACATGCAGACAAATTAACCAGACAATATATGGGATGCAAACATTATCCCTTCAAACGCGATGGTGAAAAAAGAGTCATTCTAAAAATAAAGCCTGACAGGGTTTTTGTTTTGCCTGATCTAAAGGTGTCAGAGTAAGAATTTATAATATTTCTAAATTCGAATTTAGCAATACAATCAATTTAATGCTGGACTGGAAAAAAGACTCAAAGACAGTTTGACGTTTTGTTGCTGCCTTTTCCTTGCATGACGATGCTGTTGCCGTTGCTGCCTTTGGAAGTCATCGTGACTTTTTTTGTAAAAATATTCGGTGTTGTGGAAAAACAAGTCATATACTAGACTACTTCAACTATTGAAAAATTTGACAGTTCTTGTGGTTTTAAAATTTATCGGTCAACAGTTGACCAGACAAACAGAAGCTGTATCGACTGTTGACTGTTCTTTTTGCGGCCTGATCAAAATTTTGTATTGCTTGTCTTCCTCAAACTGTACATCAAACTGTGTGGTTCTTTGTACCGGTTTGCCAGGTTCTATTTTTTCAAATAACAAGTCATTTGCATCAAATTCGCCATAGGTTGCTTCTGTTTTTTTGTTGCCGTCAATAAAGAAGAACTGTCCTCCTGAGAGATTCGTCACTTTATTGCCGATATTTTTTGCGACAATCCCAATTTTTACGAATGTCTTTTCAGGCTTGACATCCTTGTTTCCTTCAAATGTCCCTTCAAACGTGACTATGTATTCTACAGGACCCACGATGATTGGCTCTCCTGCAATACCTGTCACAAAATTAGTTTGATATTGAGCGTACGTGTACATGGCTATTCCCATAGAACCCACTACTGCCCCTATGACAATAACAATTCCCAGATTTACCATGAAATCTGCTGGCTTTTTTGGTATATAGTTGAAGCGCAAAAAAAAACGATGCTGTTCAGAATCGTAATCCTAGGGCATATTTTTTGCAGTGATCTGCACTAAATCGCACATGATGCCTGCTGACATCGCGGACGGATCTATTTGATGCAAATTCGTTTATGCATGATCCGAATTTGTTAATTTCAAAGCAACCCTCATGTTGATAAAACGACGAATGCGCAGCAGGGACAGGAAGTTTCTGCAAAATTTTTGCCTGCAAGACGTGTTAGAGTTTGAGGATCTGGTGAGCCGTAGAAATATGTCTTGGAAGAACTTTCGGATACGAGGTCACCTACCCCCATCAGCTAGGCACGGATTAGCGTGCATGATTGTGATTTTCGTGCCTAGATGGTAGGGGGACGTGACCACATACACTTTCGGGATTAAATCCGTGCAAACTAGAGATATGGTGATCCAAAACACGCATGATCGGATCCGAGTCGACAAATCATGCCGGTAGTGCCTGTCTGGCAACAATACACGGTTGCATCTTGACTATCTATGTGATTTTCAGCGTACCTGCAGTGTATTTTTTATCGTAAGAGTTTACCCCTCAGGCGACACTGCTGGCCGGAGCCTTGATCACCGTGCCTACCACGACGTATTTTCGGGAGGGGGTAAACTCTTACTTTTTTATCCATCATAAACAATATAAGAATACATGGCACATTCATTATAATGGATGGTGCTAACATAACTGTCTCCGGACTCGTTCAGGGCGTGGGCTTTCGATACATGACAAGACGCCTGGCAAAAAAGCATGCATTAAAGGGCAAGGTCGAGAACCTAGAAGACGAAACGGTACGCATTGTCTGCGAGGGGAAAAAGACCAACATTGAGGGATTCGCTGATGCAATACGTCGCGCCCCGGAGCCAGTCGAGGTAGATGATATCCATATAGAATACGTAAAGCCCACCGGCATGTATCAAAATTTTACGATTGTGATGGGGGATATGCTAAAGGAGATGGTGGAGGGTCACGCCACGGGGGCCGTGTATCTCGACTTTATACTCCAGAAACAGGATCAGATGCTGGGAAAACAGGATCAGATGCTGGGAAAACAGGATCAGATGCTGGGAAAACAGGATCAGATGCTGGGAAAACAGGAAGAAACCATTACAGAGATACGTACGCTGTCATCGAGCATACGTAATACGATGGATTCGCGTTTTCAGAGGCTTGAGGACGAGATAATAAAGATAAAAACAAAACTTTCCATATGAACACATTCGTGAATCTTTTGTATGTCAAACCAATTCGTCGCGTCTGTCAATCTTGCCTTTTCCTGTCTTCCTAAAAACGACGTGGTGAATCACCTGCTCAAATCATTGCCCAAGACTGACATCGGCATGGCTGAGCAGATCGACATAATTGGTTGTATCGCGCATGATCACCTGAAGTAGCAAACATGCCGGCGTCACGCTCTGATCCTGCCTAAAACTCACAAGGAATGCAAGCCGGGCTCCCATGGTAGTAATGCCGTGCAAGGCATTAAAGTTGTTTCTAAATTCGAGTTTAGAAACATGGATTTTTGACAGTGTGCTACCCAATATGCGCCTGCAACGGAAGAATAGGAGGATTCAAGACAGAGACATGGGATACACTCTCACTGGCATCACGACTGAATACGTGGCAGGAGGCTGGCGCGTTGTAAGTTTTGTGGACTCGAAACGAAAGATTGTTATGAGTCATTTGTATAGCGCGTAACCATGAAAAAAGAGCAGATGTTACCATCTCCGACATTGATTCCACACGCAAACGGCAGGAAAAAAATCAAAAGATGCCCGGACTGCGGCAGTGACGATCTTACGAGGATAGCCTACGGGTATATGGAAATAACCGACAAGATTGAAAGGGCCATCACACGCAAAAAAATAACGCTTGGTGGTTGTTGCGTCGAACCGTACGATTGGCAATGCAACAACTGCGGTAATTTTTTTGAGTGACGAGTAGATGCCGTTTGCGCCACTCGTGCAGTACGATTGGCAATGCAACAACTGCGGTAATTTTTTGCCGTAGTGGAAGAACATCTTGCTGAAAACCAGTCTTGATCTGCCTAACAGTCATCATATGCTGCGCCATTACAGGGGGGAGTTGGGCACAATCTGGAATGAACACCCATGTTAATTAGACCCAGGCTGCCCCGTACAATCATGCTCACGGTGGACGATCTGATTGCCATGAACAGGAGGATAATACAGGAGTGGCTTGCAGAGCACCCAGACGGGTTTGAGGGGGTCGGCGCGAACAGATCCCTACTTGGGGACATATTGCGTGAGACCTACCGCAAGGAGTCGCCTGTACTAATGGCCGCGCATCTGGTGGCCCATATGGCGTGGTCGCAGCCGTTCTCAGGTGCCAACAAGAGGACTGCGGTTGCAAGTGCAGCTACTTTACTTAAGACGCATGGTTATGATCTGGTCATAAAAGACAAAGACATCGAGCACATCAGAAATCTCTTGCTTGATGTTATGGGACAGCGGTCTGCCCTGAATTCAAGCGTGTATGATCAAATAATTTTATATGTATCACTACACGCAAGATCATTATGAGCAAGCCGGATATGCTAAGGATTGCAGAAGAGTACATGAGGGACAACAAAGAACTGTTTGATGCACTGGGTGCAGAAAAACCCATCGACA
Source organism: Candidatus Nitrosopumilus sp. (assembly GCA_965214775.1). GTDB lineage: Archaea > Thermoproteota > Nitrososphaeria > Nitrososphaerales > Nitrosopumilaceae > Nitrosopumilus. The sequence continues at coordinate 2,367,991 of OZ243974.1, forward strand.
CTTCACGCCTTCCCAAAAACGACGTGGTGAATCACCTGCTCAAATCATTGCCCAAGACCGACATCGGCATGGCTGAGCAGATCGACATAATTGGTCGTATCGCGCATGATCACCTGAAGTAGCAGGACATGCCGGCGTCACGCTCTGATCCTGCCTAAAACTCACAAGGAATGCAAGCCGGGCTCCCAAGGTAGTAATGCCGTGCAAGGCATTGAAGTTGTTCCTAAAATCGAGTTTAGAAACATGTTATTTGGACGCTTTCATGCTATGAATAAAATACAGGAAACGACTACGCCAACGTATTGCGTTTTGGGCCGAGTCTGCGGGAGCTGTACTTTTACCTTCGAAAGTCCGTGTGTGTCACACACGGACTTGCGTCCTCGGCTAGATACTGCTATGCGACCTGGTTGCACCACCTGGTCTGCGCCGACAGGCAGGGGCTGAATAACTTCCCGGAGGCCGTGGCCGAGGTTGGGCCCGGCAGCTCGCTGGGCGTTGGACTTGCCGCGCTAATCTCTGGTTCGCATAAGTATTATAGCAACGGGCAGAAGTCTTTGAGTCAAAGTAGGTCATAACTACGCGTAAAAAACCTCAATTATTTCTGCTCGTTGCTATATGCCCTTGACGACGTACGGCATGCGACACGAGGCACCAATTTGAAGGTATTTGACGAGCTGGTACGACTGTTCAGGCAAAGGGCATCGATTCCGGACGGTGACGAGTTTCCGCGGTTGTCGGGGTGGCTTGACACACACGATTTTCCGGATCACATACTGGACAGAGATCGTATGCGTGATTCCCTGGAGCCGGAGCGCCTCAAGAGGATCAGGGATCTGGTGGCAGGCACGCCCGCCGGAGACGTGGGGGGGGAGACAGTTTGAGATCAGGTACGAAGTGCCGTGGTTCCGCTCCTGCATGTCAAGGGGCGCCGTAGACATGATCTTCTCTCAAGAGGTCATGGAGCATGTGGACCGTCTGTCTGATGCATACAAGATGATGGCAAGCCTGCTCAAGCCGGGAGGGTATGCATCCCACCGGATAAATTTTGACTCCCATGATCCTGCCTCCAAAAACTGGAATGATCACTGGACGATAGGATATGTGGCATGGAGGATGCGCTGGGTCAGGCTGATCTGGATGATAAACAGGGTGCCACTGTCCGGCCACGTGGATCTGATGAGGAGGCACGGATTCAGGATCGTATCCCTGACCCGGCACAAGGATTCAAAGGGGTCGGTCCGGCAAAGCTTACTGCGTGGCAGGTTCCGCGGCATGTCCGAAGACGACCTGACGACTCGGAGGGCAAACATACTGGCAAGATTGGAAATCCTGTGAGTTCGTGGATCAAGACTGTCCGACTTGATGATGCGCCACGTTTGAAAACATATGTTTCTAAATTCGAGTTTAGAAATATGGATTTTTAACAGCGGGCCCGGCAACCTATGCTTTGGACGTAATAGGATAGCCCCTGCCTAAAGCTGGAGTACGTCCCTTGCCGGCCAGGCATGAAAATCACAACTGCAGGCAGATTCGTGCCTGATTGCTGCCTAGGCAGGGGCTATCCTGTTACCTTTGGACATTGTCCTAGCTTGCCCGCAAATTATTGGTGGGGAAAACACCGCGAGACTGCTGCTGACACCTGCATCATGTATCATACCGATCGTAAACTCTTGATCTTTTCTTTACTTTGAGCATGTAAAGGATCAACTTGTCATTGATCACATCCACTATTATCCTGTATTTTCCTACCCTGTATTTGAAGAAATGAGAACTTTCAAGACGTTCGAGATATGAAAACGGATCTACTTCCACATCCCCTGTCTTCAGTAGAACCCTTTTGATGTCGTCTTTTGGAAGCTTGTCTAGTTCTTTTCGTGCCTTGTTTGACCAGATGGCAGTCCAGGTCATAGACCGTACTTCTTCTTGAGATCTGCATTGGTGATAAACCTGCCAGCTTTGATCTCTTTTATGGATTGTTCAATATCCTGAATGTCTTTCTCTGTAAGCAAATCAGAATCATCCTCGTACACGTATTTCAAAATACGATTAAACATGGCCTCATATGACTCGGAGGGGTGATTTTTGAAAGAATCCCACCGCTTCTTTGATGTTTTAGAAACTTGAATTGAGGTCATTGTATCCATGGTTGCCTATAGACGACTATAATATTTAATGCTTGTTTTGACGTCCAGCCAAGTGAAACGTGCCAAAAAATCGAGCAAAAGCAGGATATCCAACACTTTTCGGAATAGGCGAACCGTTTGAGTCCTCACATCTGCTGTAGGGGGACGTACCGCGTATGAAAACATATGTTTCTAAATTCGAGTTTAGAAACATGGATTTTTGACAGTGTGCTACCCAATATGCGCCTGCAACGGAAGAATAGGAGGATTCAAGACAGAGACATGGGATTCACTCTCACTGGCATCACGACTGAATACGTGGCAGGAGGCTGGGTACGAGTTTACCCCTTGGGCGTCACTGCTGTCTGGAGTCTTCATGTTCACGCCTGCCACGCCGTATCTCAGGTGAGTGGTAAATTCCTACGGAGGCTGGCGCGTTGTAAGTTTTGTGGACTCGAAACGAAAGATTGTTATGAGTCATTTGTATAGCGCGTAACCATGAAAAAAGAGCAGATGTTACCATCTCCGACATTGATTCCACACGCAAACGGCAGGAAAAAAATCAAAAGATGCCCGGATTGCGGCAGTGACGATCTTACGAGGATAGCCTACGGGTATATGGAAATAACCGACAAGATTGAAAGGGCCATCGCACGCAAAAAAATAACGCTTGGTGGTTGTTGCGTCGAACCGTACGATTGGCAATGCAACAACTGCGGTAATCGGTGGTGAGGGCCCACTCCAACGGTGTGGTATATGAGACCAAACTCGGCATTGACATCACATGCATCCTGGCAAAAAGATGGAAAGGCGCAGTTCCAGTAGGCCATGTGAGGGACTTTGCAGGTGCAATTGACTCCAAAAAGGCAAAAAGGGTATGTTTGACATCACATCGGAATTTACAAATGCAAAAACTACAGCTATGTTCAAACGTTAGACGGGTTTACAATCCCTCCTCATATTTCCGAAATATCACAAGAGACTTTACAATAATACCCTGTGCATGCAGTTGAAAATGGAATATTTTTTTGGCGAAATAGGCACGATGTGTCAAAATCATATCCCATTTTTTGATGTTGGTACTATGGCCGCCCAGACTAGAGTCATTCATGCCTTCCTGATAGGGCATCCTACCTTCAAAAAAACCCCCCCTTTTGGGGCCAAACACGGCTTGATCCTAGTCCATATTTGTGCCTGTTTTCACCGATCCGATCTGGAAACAGGGGGGTTTAGCTCTCAGGCACAAAAATAAAACACCGCCAACACTTTGCCCAGCTACCGGGGTGTTTTGACGGTTGCCTGCCGTATCTACGAGCAGGTGCTAAACCCCCCCTGAAATCGGCGTTTTTTGAGAAAACGGCTCTGTGCCTGGGACGCGTGTCCGGGGAGGGGGGTTTAGCTCTCAGGCGTGGGATAAGGATCCGCATTTTTGCGGGTATTTTGCATCCTGCAAAGATCGGCACGCTATCCTGGTAACAGTATGAGGTCACCTATTCCCCCACATTAGGTCAAATATTGATGACGATGCCGATCCTTATACCATGATCGCGTATACTAGACATTATGAAAGGTCAACCCTCCACATACTGTGAGATCGAGGCATCTATAGCATCGTCGACGGAGAAGATACAGAGTCTGGAAAAGGGAATCAAGGAACGTGACAACATCATCAAGGAACGTGACAACATCATCAAGGAACGTGACACGACCATTGAGAAACTAAACAATATAATCAAGGATCAGGGCAGCAGGCTCCGATACTATGAGAACGAGAACTCGCCCCCGTCGGCAGACTCGCTTGCGTGGAAGGAGCAAAAGGCACAGAGGAAAAAGGAGAGGGCCCAATACGATGCTGTAGCCGGGAATGGCGGCACCAGGAATAACAGGAAAAAGCCCGGCGGCCAAAAGGGCCACAAGGGCGTATCGCGCGTCCACCGGCCCACCCGGGTACAAAGGCACTACTTTCCGGGCGGACAGGCGCCAGAGTGCTGGTGCGGCACCCCCACGAAGATCATGAACAGGTCGCAGACACGCGACATGATTGGATTTGAGATCAAGGCGGTTGAGACGCGCCACGAGATACAGAGGTATGCGGTCACGCCCCCTGCTGGCTAGGCATGAAAATCATAGACATGCATGCCAACTCGTGCCTGATTGGCAGGGGTGGGTGACCTCATGCCAAGCTACTTTGATCACAATGTTAAAATTTCATATTGGCGCAACATTGGCAATTGACAAGAATCATCAGCAGATCAATCTCAAAGGCGGAGTGGGAAAAACCCAGACTGTAGTGGCCATTGCCGAATTTCTTGCCATGCAGCACAAGAAGAAAGTACTTGTAATTGATCTAGATCCGCAAACCAATGCTACCATGGCCTTGATCACGCAAGATGTTTGGAAGGACAAGAACGAGAAAGGCGAGACTATTTTTCAAATGTTCAAGGACAGGCTAGACAACACGTCAAAATTCAATATTAAAAACTCGATAATGCAAAAAGTATCCAATGTGAATGACGGCATACCGAACTTGGATCTCTTGCCATCAAGTCTGGATCTGGTAGGAATACAGGATGAATTATCACAAATTACTACGGGTCGCTTTCATCTGTTCAGCCCAGTTATGATTCTTAAAAGATCCATCTCGCCGGTGTTGCAGGATTACGATTATGTACTCATTGACTGTCCACCAAACCTTGGAATAATAACGCTAAACGGCCTGTACATATCAGATTTTTATGTCATTCCCACCATTCCAGACATCCTTCCAACGTTTGGCATCCCACAAATAATTAGTAGGATATCGGATTTTTCAAGAGAGGGCGATTTGACAATCAATCCCTCAGGAATAATAATCTCAATGTATAGAAAGCAAAGTACCACACACAAAACCATGATGGAGTCCCTGAAAAACAGAGCACAAAGCGGCGAATACCCCCCGGTTTATGATACGGTGATTCCTTTGACCGTAAGAACCGCAGATGCGGCGGATGTCAGTTCCGTATCGGCTACACTAAAACAAAAGTACGGCTATGTGACAATGTTTGACGTATATGACAAGCTTACAAACGAGTTTCTGGAGAGGATCCGATGAGCCGGAATGACGAGCTGACGATTCCAGACATCCTGCGTCTGCTGGCAGACCAGATAGAAAAAAATCCCAAACTGCTGGATCCAAAACGGAAATCGGTCAGAAAAAGGCCCGACATTGACCTGTTTGGCCTGGTATCCAAAGGAGGGGAGGATCTTTTGCGAGAAGAGCTGGAAAAACTGGACATTGACACGCTAAGGCAAATTGTGCGTACAAGGGGTTTTGATACGTCCAGACTTGCAGGAAAATGGAAAAACAAGCAAAGACTGATCGATCTAATAGTCAAAAAGACGATGTATCTGAGCACCAAGGGGGATGTGTTTCTGTATGGATGAGCACCAGAGTGACAGTCCGTGATTCTGAAGCTCAGGCGTGGTGGTGATTATGATGATTTTGATTCGTACATCCAGCCAAGCACAAAGTATCCAAGATTTGACGTCATGGAGTGGAGGGGGCTTGGGCTCCCTGTGGTAAACCGTCATGCCCTCCTCCTGAGAGGTTGTCCGGAATCAGAGACCGAACGCCAGTATGTGGTCACGTCCCTTGCTAGCTAGGCACGAAGATCACAATCATTCATGCTAATTCATGCCTAACTGATGATGGTATAGCAACGAGCAGAAATAATTGAGGTTTTTTACGTGTAGTTATGACCTGCTTTGACTCAAAGACTTCTGCCCGTTGCTATAGGTGACCTCGTACGAACGTCCCGTCCGCAGCCGTTCAGCTGCCGCCACTCATTAGGCCGCAGCAGCGATTCTGGCCGGCGCCCTATCGTTGACCAGTCCGCACAGGATACTGTTTGCAAGGTCGCACTTTTTGAGTGGGTTTCGGTACCGGTCGCCCATGATCCTGTATGTTTTGACCCTGCGTATGGTGTTCCCCACGTACATGCGTATCTTTGAGTGCGTGATATTGTACTCTTTTTCCGCATCGGTGAGCTTGCCGCCCGGTTTTTTCTTGATTGGGAGTATGACTTCAGTACCTGCATCCACTGACTGTGCTCCCTGGTATCCGCGATCCATGTAGTGCCGCAGCTTTGTACTCTTTTGTTGTTGCTGCGGCGCATCACCATCCCCGCTGCCGCCGGGGCACTTTTTCTTTCTCTCTTTTTCTTTCTTTGGTCGTACCGGAACGTGGGATGCCTCATCTGGTACATCGTGATGTCGTTTACGCGTCCCGGAGAGTGGGGCGTGTCTTGTGTACCAAGTCCGTGGATGTTGGTGATATACTGAACCTTGACTGTGTGCGTGCCTGCCTTGCCTGAATAGTGCGATTTCTCCATGTCCTTTCTCTTGGGCCTGCATATCTTTTGTTCTGAGGCATCTGTCAGGCAGACAAGTTTCGGTAATACGTCCATTAGCTCCTCTACTGAGGATATTCTCTTGGTGCCCGAATAGATCTTTTCGGGGATCGACAGGCACTTTTTGAGAACCGGCGCAATCCCGTCTATCGAGCGCGAGACTGATGCCTGTCCTATTCCGAACATGGCAGATGCCACGTCCTGCGTGACGTACGTCCTGTAGTAGAACAGGGACAATAGAAGACTCTCCTTTAGGCTGAGGGCAGTCGGACGTCCTGCACCGATGATGTCACGCTTGCGGTCTTTTTTGGCAGAAAGCAGAAAGCCTCTTTCTGTCCCTCTTTGGGTGTTTTTTTGCCACCTTTGCATACAACAAATCAAATTCGGGGGCAGTCATGCCGGCAAACATCTTCTTGAATGTCCGGGGTTTTTTTGACAATTTATCAAATAACTTCATGAATTGTACATTTTACTGGCATTTGGATCGGGTTGGTGTACATTATGTGTCTGTTTGATCAAAATTTGCTAATTTCGAATCAACTCTCTGAAGAGGTGAAAAAAGACTTGGAATAAATCCCCACTCCAAAAATTATTCTATCTTGCTTGAAATTTCTGATATTTTTTCAGATTCGTTTTCAATCATCCCAACAACGTATGCGACTCCAAGGTTATCCAAATATAGCACTGCCATGCTTTTTCCATCATCTGAAAGCAGTTTGCGTTTTACAAGTTTCTGCGCAACAGACTTGAATCCTTTTTTTACCCTGTACGCAGATGAGATCTTTTGCCAGTTTATCATCTTTGCAAACTTTTCAATGGCAACATATTTTGGCATTCCAATTATTCCCTTGCTGTATGCATGTAAAATCACTGCGATCTCATAGTCATGCATACTGTACAATTATGCAATAATTATTATATAAGCATACTGTACAATTATGCAATATGCCCAGAACCGACCTTGCCAGTGCCACCTTGCAAATTATGAAGACACTCCAAAATGGAGAGTCATACACGCTAAACAAGATAAGCAGAGAAACGGAATTGAATTTTAGAACCGTTCAAAAGGTATTCAAGCTAATAGAGGCATTCCAGGAACAGCTAGAATCAAAAAAGATCAATATAATCCGCCAGAACCACGTAATCCGCATACAAATGAAGTCAAAAAGTGGAATAACATCGATGCCAACTCCAATACAAAAAATGCTTATTCGCACATCATACTATCCAACACCTGGCAGAAACGAGGAACTGCTTGTGTATCTGTTACAAAACAACGCAACCAAAAATTCATCTGCAATACAAATGAATTCAAACAAGCTGTTAGACGAGTTGGTTGCAGCAGAGCACGTAATCAAGAAAGGAAAAAAATATCACTTGTCTGAGATGGGTCAAATCGCCGCAAAGGGCGCAATGTCGCTTTATCCAGAACTAGTCCAGAGAGTTGATTCGAAATTAGCAGACTCTGATTATTTGTGAGCGAATCTGCATAAAACATCTCAAAATACCAGCAAAATGCCAGGTCATCTGCGAAACCGCTTGAGAGATTCGCACGGCTTTTGATTTCGGACCACCTCTCTGCAGCTGCTTTTGGGCGGTCAGAGATGCGGTCCAATCTTGCCTAAAATTTCCTTTGCTGCAACATCCCACCCCACTCGAAGACCCTTTGGAACATACGGGTTTGTCGAGCCGTGCAGGCCCTTCATTTTTTGCCCATCCAGAAATTTTTCCGTCATCCTTGCTCTAAAATCATCATATTTTATGTCAGCGGAGATTAGAACATCTTTCAAGATTTCGATTATCGTACCTATTTCGCTCGTAATTTTGAGGCCAGAGTAGATGTCATAGACGTCTTTGCCCTCGTCTCTCTCGTAAAATGCCTTTAATTTTTTGGCAATCAGAGTGTGAAGTGAATAGACTGGAACCTTACCTACTGTCAGCGGAAGTATCGTGCTGCTTGCACTGATTACTTGGTCACTTCCAGTCATTGCTTCTCCCATGTTGAATTCAAGAAACACGCTATCATCCATATTGATTTCGTTTTTGAATTTGCATGTAAAATGAATAATGTTTTTTCGCCGTGCCTCTTTTGGAATTGTGTAAGAGCTGCTCAATGGGGCAATAACGTTGTTTTTGATAAATTCTATTTTTTCATCTTTTGATCTGTCATCCTTGAAAAATATGTCCAGATCAATATCCTCTGAGAACCTCTGTATGTGGCCAAGATATACTTTGTTCAACGAGGTACCGCCTTTGCATACCATTTTGGCCTCAGACAAGACTGCATCAGACAACATGACGGGACACGTCTTACTCCAGATGTCAAACACCCTTGCCTCCTTTAGGACATATTGCATCCTAATCCTAGTTCTTGCAGCTGCCTGCTGTGCCTCCCGCAGTTCAACCATCGTACCACCACGAGAGAAGTTTTCTCTCCCCTATGTTGTCTGTCACCATCCATTCTTTGATGTACCTTCCGCCCTTCATGGCATAGTCAAGCTTTGCCTTGTTTTTTATCCTGCCCTCCAAATATTCCACAAAGTCTGCAGGGATGTCATATCCCGTCTCTTTGTGAAGCAGTGAAAGCATATAGCCAATCTTCTGGCACAGGCTAGACGATCCAAAACGGTCAAGATGTCCCTCCATTTCAACCCAGTCCATTCCCTCTGCCAGGTGCAGGGATTTTAAAACCTCAGAATAGCCGCCTGCGTGACGCGGATGGCAGAAGCAGTCAAAGAACGTCTTTGCCTTTGTTGAGACCACGTACTTTCCCTTTTTCTCAAACCCGGCGAACCTCCTTCCCAGGTTTACGGCCCTTACCTCATAGTGCTCAAGCAACGGGGTCGTCTCCGACTTGTTTTTGGTCGCAACAAAAACTGTAAATGGCTCGTATTCGCTTAGCCCGTGTATTCTCAGTGCGCTTTGGAAGGCAAGGTACCCCGAGTACATCTTCAGGCTGACCTCGAAGGGATCCTCAAGGTATGCACGCCCCTCAAACGCGGTGCTGGCAGGAAGTCTCAGATATACACCCTTTCCCACTCCTGTTATCCAGCCCTTCTTTTCCAGCCTGCAGATTAGCACGTAGAGATAATCCCTGCTCAGCCCCAGTTCCTTGTCATCTATTTCAGATACCTTAAAGGAGTTCTTTCCCATGCTTTCCAGATACAAATAGAACTTTTGCTCTTCATGGCTGAGTGGCATTGTGGAGAGATTTAAATCCATAATCTAACCATGGCAGTTAGATTTTAAATTCTTTTCTCACCAACTGCCACAGAGTTTATTCGAAATTAGCAGATTCTGATTATTTGTGGATGAATTTGCATAAAACGGCTCAAAACACCAGCAAAATACAAACTATCTGCGAAATCACTTGGAAAATTCGCACGACTTCTAATTTCGGATCATCTATCCTGTGGCCAAACATGAAAATCACAACTGCAGGCAACTCCTGCCTAATTGACAGAGTACAACATCATGTCCTCAACTTTCTAGGCGTAAAACATTCATCCAATTCCTGTTCACACCTGATTTTACGGAGGACATGATGTTGTACCAACAAACTATTGAATCCCAATCCTTTTTTTATGACGGAATAAAACAAGACATGTCTGATACAAAACAGATGGAATCCCCTCCGTTATCTGATGAAGAAATCAGGGACATTAAAGAATTTTATGCACATCCTGAAGATCGAAAAATCGTGACATTTGACGAACTGCTTGAAGAGCTGCACAGTGATTAGAAATTGTGGGATTTGGACAGAAACAAAAAATTCATCAGACAGTACAAGAGACTTGATTGTACAATATGACATCTTGCAGACAATGCAATATACGACATCATAACGTCGGCAAACCCTGCTGATCTTGGAGTGTACAAACAAGACATGAGAACTTTTTCTTATGAACTTGGCAGAAAGCACCGAATCATTTTCAGTACGATATAACGGCAGCGTCGTGGAGTTGCTTTGAGTGTGCGACCACAAGTCAGTCTACGGCAAGAACTGATGGTACAAACAACCAAATTCTTCCCTGACTGAAACTGCTTTACAACTTTTGTACCGTGACCTTGACTCGGATCCAGGATGTGCAAAATAATCCAAAATTCAAAAAGTGTGCGAAAAAAAGCGTTCCTATTCTAGCGGGGTCCTCACCAACAGTACGTGGCATTTGCAACCAACCTCCCGTTCTCCAACACGCTGCACGAGATCGATACTGCCCCACCGGACTACCGGAAGAGGTGGGGAATAGAGACAGGATGCAGACAGATAGAGCAGATACGGGCCAAGACCATAAGCAGGAACCAGGACATCAGGCTACTTGCATTCTTTGTGTCTGTCTTTGTGTACGCCATGTGGGCCGTCGAGCGCAACAGGGACGACATATGGTGTGGTGGAAGGGACTACATTTTACAAACTTGACTAGAATTACTTCTCCATCCTATACGACGACATATGGTGTGGTGGAAGGGACTTTACATTATTGCGGGTTTCATACGCGATTCTTATGGCTGCTAGAAGGAATCTTGCAGAATACGGGTTTGCCGGCCCACCACTGCTGCCGCAGGGTCGAGGTGGCCTTTGGGGGGGGTTACATTTCCGTCTACTGTTGATCGGTACATCCTAAAGTAATCCTTTGCAACCCTCTTCAAATTAGTTGCGACCTAATTTTCGTACAATCGAAGTCTGCCGTTGAAGAACAAAAGATAAAATTCTGTAGAACCAAGATCAGTTGGGGTTATAACATCTTGATTTGTGTAGAAATCATGTCATCAGACAGTGAAATTGTAATGGAAATCGATGAAAGTTTTCTGATTGAAACAAATGAAAAAGTCCTCTTGAGAGAAAAAGAAAGAACCGGCAAAGTGGTCTATATCGAGACTGTTCCTCAAAATCTTGCCCGGGTATTGCCCAAAGTGAGCGAGTATGGCAATTCAGGAAACATAACAGAAGACCTGATTCAAAAGGCATCTGCCATAATGGCGGCGATTCCTTGGCTTCAGGCGTTCTTTGATGGCAATAGAAGAACTTCGATTGTTGCTGCAGGAACGTTTCTGCGTGATAATGGCTATGAACTGTGTATCAGCTCAGAAGAGGAAAACACAGAACTGAGAAAGATGTTGAGTGAGATCAAGAAACACAGGCGTGGTCTTGAGCCGGCTATTATGCAGAAGTTGTCTTTATATATCTCAGAAAGGATGAACAAATATGAGTCCAAAACACGAAAAGATCACGGATGAACTCATCGAAAAGTATTCTAAAATCTTGGATGACCTTGCTACTGACGACTAGTTTCTAAAACTGCACATTCTCATTTCCGCACTGAAAGGTAGCAGGCAGGACTGGATGTTCAGTTCTGAATCTTGTTATTGCTGAATACCGATCAAGTGGAAGCAAGAGTTTACCCCTTACCTATTTGGTGAATTCTTTCTGACCACCCGATCTATAATCTTATCGGTAGATTTCTGGAAAAATTCTAGACAACGCCCATCTAAGTGAAAGGTACTAAAAAATCGAGTAAAAACACAAGATGTACAGGAGACACGCTACCTGAATATCAGGACAAAACAACAAACTTCACTTACTTTTCGCTTAGCTGCTGTTGGGGGTTGCCCATATTTGGGTCAGGCTGGCACCGCATCCATGTTACGCCTTCTGCAATCGTTTGATCCTCCCGTCCAGTACAGTCATCATGGTTCTGATTTTTCATGTGGTGTTGTCCGATCTTGTCACGCAGGCAAGCAGATTCCGGCGATCCAATCACCGGAATTTGGTAAAAACCCCGGATCCATTTTATATAATTACAGTTCGTATGAGGCATATGAGTAAAAAGGACGATTATAGCGTTCTAGTAGAGAAGGACGGGAAATTCTTTGTTGGTTACTGTTTGGAGATTCCGCAAGCTAGGGGCCAAGGAGACACAAAGCAGGAGGCAGTGACAGATACAAAAAAAGCAATCAGGCTGTGCAGATCATATCTTGAAGATAAAAAGAAGGATCTGGCATCAAAGTTAGTTACCGTGTCGCTTTGAGCCTTCCTGTTGTCGGGTATTTGGAGATGCTCAAGGCATTGCGAAAAAGAGATTTTTTCCCGGTCAGGCAAACCGGAAGCCATATCATAGTTGAGGATGGCGGGGACTATGGGCTTCGATTCCCAGAAAAAAAGAGCTGGGCAGAGGACTGACATTGTCAATAATTTCTGATTGCGGATTGACAAAAAAGGAGTTTCTTGCGTTGTTGTAGCGTAGAGCAAAAGTTCCTGAAGATTATAGCAACGAGTATAAGTCTTTGAGCCAAAACAAGGTCATTCGAAAAGTATAATGATCACGTAACTGGCGCAGTATGTATGGCAAAAGAAACAGACATCCTGTCAGAGGCCATGCGCAAAGAAAAGGATGCCAAAGTCTACAAAAAGATCATGGCGTTGATGTTTGTGTCAGAGGACGACATAGGCGTGCCCGAGGCTGCAAGGAGTCGGTGCAGTGAGAATTCCGTGCGCAACTGGCTGGCGAGGTTTTCGGAGGGCGGCATAGACGGTCTCCGGGATCTTCCACGCTCCGGACGCAGGCCAAGGGTGGACAGAAAAAAGATTGCCGCCATAATGGATCTGTCCATTGAATACAACAGTACCGATGTCATGACGGTACGCGATGACATAAGGAATGCCACCGGGATAGAATACAGCATAGAGCATGTCCGAAGACTGATGTGCCAGCACGGCCTGTCGCGCCGCAAGGTGCAAAACATACATGTCAACCATGCCGCCCCAAATCCGGCATACCCATGGCAGCGATACCTTGAAAACGTGCGGTTCCGCGCCTGAAAAAAGACGGTTTTACGCTGGTGTCATCTGATGAGGCATTCTTCGTGCAGGGCTCATACGACAGATGCGCATGGGATCCGGTCGGCACCAGAGGTGTGGCCTCGTATTCGGGGAACCGCACAAAGGTGGCCGTGTTTGGAAGCATCGCAGAAGACGGCAGGAGGCTGTTCGGGACGTTTACGGGATCGCTTGCGTCGGTGCAGTTCATGGAATGTCCGGGGCGCTGCGCGCCAAGTCTGGCAGGGTTGCAGTCTTTTGCGACAGGTGGAGCGTGCACAGATCTGCTGCCGTCGCAGAATATCTGGCGGGCCATCCCGACGTCAGGCTGATAATGCTCCCAAAGGGATCGCCGTACCTCAATGTCGTGGAAGAATGCTGGAACCTGGGCAAGCCTATCGTTTTCAGTGGGATAGTGTACAGAAAGATCAGCGAATTGCGGCATGCTATATCCGAATATTACAGGACGGCGTCGCTTGCCCGCCTTTGCATGTACAGGTACATTTACAGATCGCCGGTCAAGGCCCTCAATTACTTGTGACCGTTGCTATAACACAATGAGATCATCGATTTTTATTTTCTCTACATCAGACATGCTGTGTAACAGGATAGCCCCTGCCTAGGTAGCAATCAGGCACGAATCTGCCTGCAGCTGTGATTTTCATGCCTGATCTGCAAGGGACGTAATTCCAACTCTAGGCAGGGGCTATCCTGTTACCATGCTGCCTACTCACCAATTCCTTGTCTTTCGTAGCAACGCCTGTCGTAATAGGTTTTGTTGTTGATCCAGAGAGTTAATTCGAAATTAGCAAACTCTGATCATTTGTGAACGAATTTGCATGAGACAGCTCAAAATATCAACAAAATACAAGCTATCTGTGAATTCGCGTGAAAAATTCGCATGGTTTCTAATTTCGGATCACCTCTCTGCAAGGGTGATCTGGCACATGCTGACCGACGAGACGGAATACAGCACGCAGGACAAGGAGCTCACGCAGAGAAAGCGTAAGGCGATGGAATGCCTGGCAGATGCGTCTGACTGAGAAACGCACACTCGCAGCGGCCCGTGCAGGGAACCGGAATAATTTGATATGGGAGTTTACCCCCTAGGCGACACTGCTGGCCGGAGCCTTCATGATCACGCCTGCCACGCCGTATCTTGGGGGAGGGGCAAACTCTTACCTAATTTCCATATGAAACATTCATAGACCCGATCTGTTACAATTAAATACTAATTTTATGTGTGGCAAGTATGGTAAAAGGTGAGAAGATTCATCAAGAAAAATTAAGAGAAATCGCCATTAGAACCATAGACAAGAACAAGGCAGTATTTGAAAGACTGGCTGAAATTTAATGAAACAGTTATCCCAAGAAGACTTGTTACAACTTCACACTATTGTTGAAGAGCATTTTAATGTATTTCGAGGTGTGAAAGATAAAGGGTTACTTTCATCTATTGCAGATAGACCAACTCAACAAATCGGTTCGTTGATGCCATATGACAATATCTTCAAGCAAGCAGCTAGTCTAATGGAAGGAATTATTAGAATGCATCCGTTCTATGATGGAAATAAAAGAACCGGCTTACTTGCAGCTATATGTTACTTGGAAATTAATGGATTTTCTACAATAATCCCTTTGGATTCTGTTAGATTTACTGTTTTAATTGCAAAGAACCAAGATAACGATTCCGAATCAAATAAGGAATTAATTAACGAAATCTCAAAATGGCTTAGAAGACATTCATCCAAATCAAATAGCAGAATGTTAAATTTTAAAGAATTATGGTATGTTAAACTTCCAGTAGCTGGACTATTGTATCTAGCACAATATGGTCGAATGACTAAATATGTTCATTCCATAATTTCTGAATGGTTGGCATTTGATATTTATCCCGAATATGCAAAAGAGGTAAAAGAAATCGTGGAGTTTATTCAAGAATTACTAGAAAAGAAAAGTGTTTGGGATTTAAAGAAATAAAATGATGTGAAACTAATTTCTAGCAGATTTAGATATCTGTCATAACCCATCAAACACTAATGAATCATGTATCTTTGTGACAGTTCGTGTTTGTGAAGTGATTTGTGATTCTAGGCATGATTTACATCCAAGACATCCTGTATTTTGGAATCAAAACCACGCCTGAGCTTCAGAATCACGAGCTGTTATGATTGAGGAATACGGGCACCAGTCAAAGAGGGACATGCTTGGTCTCCGAGTACTATTCCGCGCTTGAGGCGATGAGGCGCGCGCTGTCAGAATATCTGAGAACGTCCAGCACTCAGCTTGATGTCAGAAGGTTCATCCGAAGGGGATCGATTTTATTCACGAACTTGTGATCGGCAGTATGCAAATTACTGCAAATTCGTGCCTAGTTGCTTAAGATGAGGTGACCGGGGTTGTTTCCTAATTCCACTTGCCTGATTCAATCTGTATGTTTTTCTGAATTTTCGCCCTTTTGCACGCCTGATCCATGTGGTATCTCAACGGTTTTCAGGAATTCTGACGAATTAGGAAACAACCTCGAGGTGACCTCTGCCCTCTCTTTGTCTGTGGGGGACAGGGGCAAGATTGCTACTTTCGTTTACGCATAAAATCTAGTAATGACTTCTTACCGCTTGCCATATTGAAGACATCAAAAATAAAAAAATTAGGAAAGGGGTTTTGAAAGCACCCCGGTAGCTTCCTGTCGTTATCGGTGTATGCGGCGCCGCCGTGGTGCCGCATATTTGCCTATGTTCGTATGTGCTATGATCTTGCCATTGATGATGTTTTTCTTGTATTTGAGGGCGTGACACAGACCGTATGCGACCAGGAATTCAAACGGCTCGCCGTGTACTCTTACATAGTACATGTTGTACGTCATCATGTGATACCCATAGCAGAGGTATGGCCCAAACGTAATCGTACACTCCGTCGTCCTGCTCTTGGTTTCCTCACCGGTGCGAAAGAGAACGTTGTCTGGCTGCGAAAGGTCGCCTGGCATCCTAGCATCGGGGAGTGTCCCCCTATCTGTGACATTGATGTCACATCCGTCCAAAAACTCTTGGAATTCTTCATTCATACCGCAAATCTGGCACTTTTATTTATTATCTGTTTTTTTAAAGATGCCGATGGTTATAATATATGAAGAGTAGGTCCACTAGTCATCTATGTCCTTCTACATTTTAGGTCTTTTTTCCGGGATTGTTTCCTAATTCCACCTGCCTGACTCAGTCTATGTTTTTCTGAATTTTTGCCCTTTTGCACGCTTTATCCGTGTGGCATCTCAACGGTTTTCAGGAATTCTGGCGAATTAGGAAACAACTCCAGTAATAGAAGGATGGCCCATGCCTAGGCAGCAATCAGGTGTATGTTTGACTGCAGCTGTGATTTTCATGCCTGTCCGGCAGTGGATCATGACTTCAATCTAACTAGGGGTTATCCTATTACATTTAAAGTCAAAACAAGGAGAAAAAGTCCAACGCATCCTGCTTTGACAACTCTTTGTTCTTGGTTTGGCAGTAACTTGTGACAAACGTGCATTTGGGACATCCTCCCCATTGCTCACCATGCTTTACCTGCTGTCTCTGCTTTGAATCCACAGGACACCTGCAATCAGACAGCAGGGAACGGCAGGTATCCAGAATCTTTTCAAATTCCTCAAAGACAATCTTGCTGCACCCGTTAAATCCATCTGACGAATTATCATACAGATAGATTACGCCATTTTCATAAAACGAATCAATGTCGTTTGATTCGGATTTCGTAATAATTTTTGCGGCATTAAGCAACACATGTGTTATGGTGTGTATTCCGGGATCTGATGCAATCTGGCTTTTAGAGGATGATTCAGACGTCAAAACAAACCCGGGAGGGACGGTAATGCCTACTGAGTAATGCTTTGACTTCCAGTTAAAATTTCTCCACGAGGGAATTGCATCTCCATTAAAGGTTTGGAAATTGTCAGTGGAATCGTTATAGTTCCCCTTCATGTAGCCAGTAATGATCCTGCTCAGCTCGACAAGCCCATACCTTAGAGAAATACTAGTCGATTTTTTAGAGATGCTTCTGCGAGCTGCATCCCTTTCGGATGTTTGAAGCATTGATGTTCTGACAATGGGCATCGTTCTTTTTTGCCCCTCGTACGATCTTTTCAGATAGGCTCTTGCACCGCCCTGTGATTTTATCAGGGAGGTTACCTCGTAGTTTTGCTTGTTGAAATGATAAATTGCATTTTGATGTAATTGATAGTACCCTACTGGAACATCGCGGGTGCCGATTTTTTTGGAATTAAAATAAATTACAATCTCGCCTGAAGAGCCACGAAGGTTCACACTGCTTGCAAAATCAAAGAATCGGGACTTGTCATATTCGGCAGCTGATTCCTTTTCCACCCTGACTGATTCGGCATGCCTGTCTGCAATGATTGTGTTTTTCTTGTTAATCGGTATCACGTGACTCTGAGTCAAATAATCATCAATGTGGCGCGCAAAATAGTGACAGGAGGCATCATCTGGATCAAAAACGCAGATTGCATAGGATTTCTGGCCCATTCTGCCTGCACGACCAATCCTCTGCACAAAGGAATCAAACTCGTTTTTGAATGCAGAGATCACCACATCCACACGGCCAATGTCGATGCCCAGCTCCAATGTCGGAGTGCATGATAAAGCGTCTAGCTCGCCTGCCTTCATCTGAGACTCGTACAGTTTTCTACTGCTCTGATCAAGGCCCCCGCGATGAACCTGGATGTGCATTCCGTTATTTGCAGATTCTACGTTTGATGCCAGGAATTCCGAATCGTTGTGGGAGTTGCTGAAAATCAACTGTGTCGATTTATTCCTGTGACAGATGGATGCCAGCATCTCCATGGTGGTTCGCTGGCCAAACTTTCTTGGCATGATAAAGAACATCTCCATGTTTCTTTTCCGCCCGGTTTTGCTCTTGATGTACGAAAAAGACTCCTGAGGCAGATCAAACATGTCTGAGAAAAATTCCAGGGAGTTATCCAGGGTTGCAGAAGATCCGACAAACTGGACGTCTTTCATGTAGCGTCTCATCCTCTTTAGAACGTGATACACGTTTGATCCGTGAAAACTGGTATACGAATGCGCCTCATCCATCACGATGATTTTTGCGTTTTTGAACAGTATGTTCCATTTTTTGTCTTGTAAAATCAGGTGGTAATTGATAAAATCAAAGTTTGTTGCAATAATTAACGACTTTTTAGAGGCATCTGAAATTATCATGTCTTTGTATTGGGAACTTTGTCCGCCGTGAATGGAATAGACGCCCACCCTGTCCTTCAAATCACACTTGTCTATCAGGTCTGATATTTTTGATACCTGGTCATCAATGAGTGCGTTTAGGGGGTATACAAACAGGGCAAACACCCCGGGCTCGGACTCTTGCAAAACTTTCTCTAAAATCGGTATGCCAAAGGCTTCAGTTTTCCCTGAACCGGTGGGCGCAGAGATGATGGAGTTTTTTCCGTCTAGAATGGAGCGGACAGACTCGTCTTGGAAGGGCAGCAGTCCCGAAAAACCATACTTTTTAATTCCGTCTAGAATTTTTTGAGACAAGACATCGTTTAGGGATTCAACTGGAATTTTTTCAGGTTCGGGAGATGTCATGTTCTCATAATGGACTATCCCCAGGGATTTCTCTTTGTGGCCCTGAATAATCTCATGGACTATCAAATCATCCTCGATGAGATGTTTTGGGATTTTCTTGATGTCAAATAAAATTTCTTCAGGTATCGGGATTTTTGATTCCGGCTTTTCTTTTTTCTCAGAGTGTTTTTCTGTCTCATCGGCAGGATGACGGGCATCCGTTGGTTCGGCCGGACCGCCGCATCGATGCGGCTCGTCGGTTCTGGAGTCAATTGGAATGAACTTGCCGCTGTCAGACTTGAACGAGTCGTCCCAATAGATCTCAGCGCCGCAACCCCTGGAGCAGGGTTTTGTTTTTCCAGAGCGGTTTGTTCCAAACGTCGGTCCTTTTGGGGTGATCATCTCGGGATTGCATATGGGGCATATTCCTGGACCCCCGACATCCTGAAGGTTTTGGGAGAGTCTTGTGTCACAAACAGTGCAGAATTTCATGAACAATTACGGGGAACGGCGACCATTAATGAAGGTATGAAAAATCTGTTCTTTATGTCAGATCAAGACAGAATCAGCTTGTAACATGCCGGGTTCTGGAAGATCGGGCATGGATTTTTTTGTCATTGATGAATGCCGATCAAGATGGAACTTGTCAAAAACAATGTTATTGCCAGTTGAGCGGCTCATACAATTCCAAGAGACACGGCAAAGAAATGTGGTTCATTTTACACGCAGGTTCAAAAACGAGATCAGCATGAACGATAGCGTGTTTTCTGAGTCTAATATGGGAGAAGCAGTGGCTGGAAATGACCAAGCGACCGGCGCAAGCAACAGCAGCAGCAGCAGCACGATACTTCCGGTACCGTTTTGCAAGCCGGCAGAAACGGTCTTGGTCAATCCTTGCCCATCGCAGTATATTTTCCAGAACGTGCCCTGAAGAAGAATACCGCAGCAGTTGCGCCAAATGTGATGACTGTAGCTGTGAACGCAGTGAACACATACCACGAGTCAAAGAAAAAAGGAGCGTTTGGATCATGATCCCTGTCCATATAGGTGTCCCCGACTCGGCTATGCTGTATCTTCAGGGCCTCCTCCAGAGTGTTTTTGCCTGTCTCTCCGGTGTCTGGAACGTCCCCGAAATATGGTGCCGCATAAGCGACCCACGGCAATCCCATGCTGCCCAATACCACATCGGCGCATGGCCACGCCCACACCTCGTCGTGAAACTCGGATCGCGGGCAATAGTACTCGTTTATCCAGCCCAGCCCAAACTCCACCATCAGCTGGTTGAGTGATGCGCCAGAGCAGTACACGACTGCAACCGTCCTGCCATACACGTCTACTGGCTGCATGTCATCAACGTCGTGATATGCCGGCAAACCAGCAGGGCACAGGATTCTGGCAAGGACGGCATGTGGGGCCTCCGTGTCCCCGCTGTTCTCTACGTCAACCAGCGACAGCCTTATTCTCGTGTTGTCTATGTGCACCGTGTTGCCGTCTATGACGCGCACCATCGTTCCCCTGGTCATCTTCTCTGGATTGTCAGCCTCTAGGGAATCTGTACTGCCGAAATCCATAATGCCTTTGTCCATCAGGTATGCCAGCGCCACGTCAAATTCGGCAGCGGTGATATTGCCATTATCAAACAACAGGGCAAGGTTGCGGACCCATGCGGGAACGTATTCTGAGTCCGGCTGCTGTGCAAGTGCCGGCGCCGAGGCAGAAAACAGGAATGTTAATAGAAACAGGGATGCAAAAAGGGTGCAGACGGCAACAGCATGCCTCCTGCCGACTACCGTACTGGAACCTTGTCTGTCTGCACGGGCATTCATGTGTATTATTGTGCCTGACAAGATAATATGTGTAGTGTTCCAAACGCACGTCTGGTGGATTGCGGCCTGGTCGTAGATGTGTTTCGGGCGGGAATGCTTGTACAAAGTGGATCGGGTGCGCACGTATGTGACCGATAATGCACATATCGTGTTGTGAAAGTCGTTTTCGATGATCTTATACACAAAACCGGATTTTTGCCTAGGTACTGGCCGTGATATTGGAATCGATGAACTCTTTGGCAATCTTTGTGAACTCTTTCTCGTACATCATGACTGCCTTTGGATCGTTCAGACGCAGGGACATTATGAAATCATTCAGTCTTTTGCCGTTTACCACGTCAAAGCTGATGTACTTGCTTCCATCTTTCTCATCTATGTTTGTATATGCTATGATCTTGCCATTGGTGATGTTTTTCTTGCATTTGAGGGCGTGACACAGACCATATGCGACCAGGAAATCAAACGGTCTGCCATGCGCACTGACATAGTATGTGTCAGGCATCATCATGTGATATCCCTGACAGGAGTATGGCCCAAACGTGATCGTACAGTTCGTCGTCTTGACCTCGGTTTCCTCACCGGTGCGGAAAAGGATGTTATCTGGCTGCGAAACGTCGCCTGGCATCCTGGTGTTTGGCATTGTCCCTCTTTTTGTAACCTTGATGCCACATTCATCCAAAAACATCTGGAATTTTTGATCCATCCTGCCAATCCAGTACTTTTTTAATTTTATATCTGTTTTTTATTAGACGTAATCGTGGAATACGGCATGTCTGCTAGGATGCCTTTACAAAGCCGGTTAATCCGTTCTGTCATGAGGAATGATCCGAAATCAGACCGCGCAAGTTTTTCAAATGATCTCACAGTCGATCCGTGTTTTGCCGGTATTCATTCTGCACCATCTGTCCTGTGCAATCACCCACATATAATCAGAGCCTGCCAATTTCGAATCAGATACGCGTTTGGATTTTTGTCTGCTTGATGAAAACCACGGAGCCGCACCGCAGTTGAACTGTCTGCGTCTGCCAGTGTTGTCAGGACTCTGACCTCCTTGGCTTTCTGCATGACCGGGGTACTTTTCACTTGGACGTATATGCAAAACTGCATACATATGCAAGATTGGATAGTGTGCGACAGGGCATTCCGTTTGTTGTAGGCAAACCGGTTACCGGCAAGTATTTCATCGGCAGAAAGGAGGAATTGAAAAAGATCACCGTGCTACTGTATGGAAATGCGATAAACAACATTGCATTGTTGGCGCAAAGACGAACCGGCAAGTCATCAATTCTCTATAACCTAAAAGAGAGATACAGGCAAGATCCACGTCCTGTTTGATGCCTACGGCATATCCGCAAAGGAACGATTTGCAAAATCATACATCAACTCCATCCGACATTGCTACAGAGAACACAGGCGACAAGACATACAATAAAAGAATCAAAGAATCACTTGTTGAGGGCGCAAACGTACTAACAGGCAAAATAAGCGACATCGGAATATCCGTGTCTGAATTTGTGAAATTTCAAGTAACGGTTAACAAAAAAGAAGCAGATCCTGATGAATTGCTGGAAGACGCGCTGAACTATGCAGAGACACTTGCAAAAGAAAAGGGCGTCTCGCTGGTAATCATGATTGATGAGTTTCAGGAGCTGTTAAAATGGGGGGATGGCTTTTTGAGAACGTTCAGGAAAACCATGCAGTCTCAACAAAGGGTGTCTTTTGTCTTGTCTGGTTCGGCGCCCACTGCAATGCGCAGGCTGGTGTATGATTCAAAATCACCGCTGTACAGGCAGCTGGCAGATATACGATTGAGCAGACTGCCAAAAAGGGACGTGATCATGTTTGTCAAAAGGAGGTTTGCCGCAGCAAAGATTGGGGTTGATGACAGCGTGCCAGAATACATCTTTGAGCCAAGCCGCGGATATGCAGACTATGTACAGAGGATTGGAATGCACGTCTTTTGGATGTGCTTGGACCGTAACAAAAGCCGGGTTACAATACGCGATGTGAACGATGCATATGAGGACATGCTGGTTGGGCTAGATGCCGATTTTGGTGCAGGCTTTTCACGGCACATATATCTTGAAAAGGAGATATTGTTTGCATTGGCGGCTGGCAAGGCGTCGATATCTGCAATGGCCCTGGAAATCAGGACAGCTCAAAGCGCAATACCAAAAACCACGAACAGGCTGATAGCATCAGATGTTGTTGAGAAGCACCATGTTGGCAAATACCGCATCGTCGGTGGCGTCTTTTCAGACTGGATCTACAGACAGACCCATGTAAGGGTCACACGAAGTTTCAGGTCTTCATATGTGATGGAATGGCCTGCTGATCATGACCCGCAATAGGCAAGCTTGCAGGCAGATGTGCCAGAACTGCCATGCTGAGGATCTGAAGTGAACCAGTGAGACAGGCGGCATTGTTGCAGTTAAACGCCACCTGGCAATGGGATATCTTGGATGTGCCATTCTAGTCGTACAAATGACTGTGTGTGTGCATGCAGGATGCAAACTGTATGTTTTTTAGAATGTTTTCATTAAAAATCTGGCGGTCTTTTCATGCATTTCAGACACCTTGTCCATCGCATCAAAAAGTCCCTGTTGGTTTAGATGTTCCACCTTGTCTAACACTACATACACTCCGATATTTCGCTTCCCGTCCTCTGTGGAATTTTTGTTGATTGCCTGAATGGAATAACAATAGTCTGCCACTTTTTTCTCAAATCTTTCCCTCTCCTCCTTGCTGAATCCGAGATATCGTGCAGTCTGGTTGTTTTTCATCGTGACTTTGGAACCGATCACAAGAATTCCTTGCTGTGCTTTGGGCTCGAAAATCTCCACCAGAACCCCTGCCGGATCTGCATGTCTTGCCAAAATCTCAAACGTGTTTTCGGGATTTTCTCTCTCATCAAATGCCAATCCTTTATGAACCAGCCAGCGCTCTACATCGTCTCGCATCCTAGATCTCATATACCGAGGCATTCTTGCTTCTATATGATTCTAAACCATGTTTGCATATCTAAACCAGCGATATTCCCAAACTTGAACTTAAAAACAAGGCAAATGCGGCATGCAAAGCAACGGTCATGGAAAGAAGCAGGGGGGGGGGAGGAAAAGAAGACATTCACGACATGCTAGTTCGCTTATGGATGCAGCAGTAAACTGGCTAGCTTGAGAAGGCAGCCCCATAGAAGGAAGACGATAACTGTTGGACCGTGTTTGCTGCACAACCGTGCATCTAAAGGCATAAGGGCGGTCAATCTCTTGTGCCTGAAATCAGGGTCATACAACAGACTTTGGCTGCAAATAAAAATAAGTTTTAATGCCAAAATTTTCTAACGGCTAGCAAATGGTCTCAGAGTTTGATGTGATTCCGACACTTGTAGGAGTCTTGTTCTTGGTCCTGCCTGCACTGCTGCTCGGAAGACTCTGTTCTCATTTTAAAATCTCCGAAATCATCGGATTTGTATTTGCCGGAATTCTTATGGGTCCTGCCGCATTGGGCGGCATAATGGTCCCTGTCTTTGACAGGCCGACTGTGGAACTAGGCGACGTGATGTCTGCCTTGTGGCAGATCTCCGGAATCATCATCCTGTTTTCGGCGGGACTGCATTTTACGTTTCATGATCTGATCAAGGCAGGCCCAAAGAGTGCGATAATCGGGTTCTTTGGGGTCGTGGTTCCGCTTGTTGCCGGATACGTCGTTATGTTGTCTATGGGATTTGACTGGACCGTATCAGTACTAGTTGGCGCAACGCTTGGGGCGACAAGCATTGCAGTCTGCGTGGTGGTCTTGGAAGAGCTCGGAAAGGAAAAAACCAGAGAGGGAAACGTCCTGGTAAATGCAGCCGTGATAGATGACGTGCTTGGCCTTGCGATTCTCTCTGCAGTAATCTCAGTTGCCGCCTTGAACACGATTCCTGCAGCAGAGTCAATCATAATTACTGCCGTATCTGAAATCGGGTTTTGGGTAATAATCTTGCTTGGCGCAGTGTACCTTTTGCCCAAGATAGTCCACATGGTTTCAAAGACACATCCTTCCACCCTGGAGGCCCGGGGGACCAGGCAGGGCGTTGCGCTGGGCTCGGCGTTTGGCCTTGCTGCAATCGCATCCGGCCTGGGACTGAATCCGATCATCGGGGCATTTGCCGCAGGCATGGGGCTGGCAGGATCCAAGCTGGCCGTCCAGGTCCGTGAGTTTGTAGGCAGACTAAAGGTGATCGTCTCTCCGTTGTTTTTTGCAATAATCGGTGCACATGTGGATATCTCACAAATCCTTTCAATCAACTGGATTTTGTTTGTGGTGATCTTGGGCGTTGCAGTGTTCTCCAAGGTTGCCGGATGTGGAATTCCAGCATCCCTTTTACTAGGAAGCAAGAGAGGGGGGTTTTTGATAGGGTGTGGAATGGTTGCAAGAGGCGAGGTGGCCTTTATTGTTGCAGGAATCGGATTGGCCTTTCAGGTGTTCTCAGACGAGGTTTACTCTACAATTGTTCTTGTAATCCTGGCAACCATCTTCATTGCGCCAATGCTGCTAAGAAACGCGTTCAAGCGTCCGGCAGCAGGCAGTTAGGGATTTGAAATGAGAACAGGACTTGGTCCTGCCTGCACGCCTGTTTGGATACAACATACAGCACGGAGAAATGAGATTTTTTGGCTCCGGGAAAAACAAGCCTGCTACTGCAGCTGCCGTATCTGTCATGGTGATAATGATGATAGTGGAAAGGCATGCGTGTGGGGGGTTGCAATCAGAACCACTAATCCCGGGTCAATCAATCCGGTGGCATTCTGCTAATCCGCATATTCCTGCTTTCAAGTACCCGTATCATGCTTTCTTGCAATCTTTTGGAACTTATCGCAATCATGTAGTTGAAAGTATCTCATGTATGGTGACACCCTTGCGTCCTCCTGATGAGGATGTTGGTTACATCTGCCTTCCTGCCGAATCGCAAACATCATTATACCTATGTCTTTTCTACTGATCATGGAAATATCGGATCTGAAACTGCCAAAAAAGGCCATAAAGTTCCTAAACTCCTCCGGATACGAGTCCCTTTATCCTCCGCAGGAAAAGAGCATCAGGGCAGGTCTGCTTGATGGCAGAAGCATCATGGTATCTGCCCCCACAGCAGGAGGCAAGACCCTGGTTGCCGAGATTGCCATACTGAACTATCTTATGGGCAACAGGCACGGCAAGGCGATCTATCTCAGTCCTCTCAGGGCGCTTGCAGCAGAAAAGTATCGCGAGTTCAAAAAGATGGGCAGAATAGACTCTAAAACAAAAATCAGCACGGTCATGTCTACTGGCGACTATAGCGCCCCAAATTCTGCCATGGCCAGGGCAAACCTGCTAGTCATGACCAACGAAAGACTCGATTCCATAACAAGACACAAACCCGAATGGATTGATCAGATTGGGCTTGTCATAGCAGACGAGATACACCTGGTAGGAGATGACGTCAGGGGCCCGGCACTTGAGATAGTACTTACAAAGATGATGAGAATGCTTAAAACAAGGCCGCAGTTGCTGGGCCTGAGCGCCACGGTCTCAAACGCAGGCAAGATTGCAAGGTGGATGGGCGCCAAGCTGGTATCTGATGACTGGAGGCCGGTCCCGCTGATCGAGGGTACCTGTTACAAAACCTCCGTAACAATGAATGACGGCAGCAAGTTCAAGATAAGCCGGTCTGCCCTTGGCACGGCAGCTGACCTTGGAATCGATGAGGTTTCTCAGGGGGGACAGGTCCTGTCATTTGCCATGACAAGGGCGCGTTCGGCATCATTTGCAGAAAAGGTCGCCGATGCCATATCCAAGACGATCTCAGCAGAGGAGAAGAGGCACCTAAAGGGTATGTCTGACTCGTTGCTGCAAAACAATGAGAAAACCTCCATGGTAAGAACGCTGGCAAGGCTGGTCGGCAAGGGCACGGCGTTTCATCATGCCGGTCTGAACCAAGACTGCCGGGAGACAGTAGAAGACGGATTCAGGAAGGGCATGATAAAGCTCATCTCGTCAACTCCGACGTTGGCTGCCGGCATCAACATTCCTGCCAGGCGTGTCATCATAACCAGTGCAAGCCGGTACGATGTTCGTGCCGGACACAACAAGCCAATCAGCATAGCAGAGTACAAGCAGCTGTGTGGCAGGGCAGGCAGACCGCAATACGACGATCACGGCGAGGCCATACTGGTGGCGGCAAGTCGTGAAAAAAGCAAGGATTTGCATGCCAGGTATGTTCGTGGCAGGCCTGAGCCGATCAAGTCAAAGATCAAGGGATCTGCAATGGGCATGCATGTTCTGGGCCTCGTGGCATCATCAGATACTGCCGCCGGAATGACCAAAGGTGACATTGCTGGATTCTTTTCCAAGACGCTTGGCGGCATCGAGTTTGGAGGGGCCAGAATCCGGCGCATCGTCGGCAATTCGCTGAAGCTTTTGGAAAAAGACGGTATGATTACATCTAACAGAAGGAGGTTTGTGGCAACGGCGTTTGGCCAAAAGATCTCACTGCTGTACATTGATCCTGCAACGGCTGCCATGTTCCGCGACGGACTGCTGTCAACAGAGCCCGGATCCGGCGCGACGGACTTTCTTGCCATGGCGACAAGATCAGACGTGTTCTTTCCCAAGTTTTACATGAGGGACGGGGATTACGCACATGCCTACAGAATTCTCGGGCGTTCTGTCATGAATGATGACACGGAGTGGGTATCACGCAGCCTGCTTGTACTCTACAACTGGATCTCAGAGATGCGGGAATTGGAAATATTTGACAAATTTGCAATAGAGTCGGGGGATCTCTACAGAATGATTGAGACATCCGAGTGGCTGATCATGTGCATGGCGGTGATCTCAAGACAACTGGGCAAAAGGGAGCTTGCAGCAGAGCTAAATACGCTGCGTAAAAGGATCAAGTACGGGGTAAAGACGGAGCTGGTCGATCTTGTCTCGCTAAAGGGCGTTGGCCGCGTAAGGGCAAGGCAGATGTACCGGCACGGAATCCGAACACGTGCAGATATACCGGGCATCCCGACTGCAAGGCTGGCCAGGATAGGCAGGATTGGAACCAAGCTTGCCAAGAGCATAAAGTCACAAGTGCGTCAGGACTAGTTGTGGGAACAAGCGTTTCTGAAAACACAATATCGCACGGTTGTCCCGTTCGCCTGAAATCAGATCAATTTCTGTGGTGACGATTAAAAGTTTTTGTGCACATGTGGGCATAAACTACGCAGTAAGGTGCTTTTTGATGATCAATGACTTTTAATCGTCACTATATGTGAATTTTAAATCAGGAACGCGAAATCTGTGTTTTTTATCATTCTCCACATGATGTACCCAAAGTTTTATCTTGTCATCTGGCGTACCATGATCCAAATTGCCGTTCAACAGGATGACAAAATTGTCGTTCTCTGGCATCAACCCGTTCCTTCTAAGCGCATCATACGCATGAGTGAACACGCTATCAACACATTCACTGGGGTACGAATAGTCAAAGGCCATAAAGTGCATGTTAAAATTGTGTTCTCTGTTGCAATTGCTGCATTTTGTCGTATATATGCTGCGTACAATCGAGGGTTGTTTTGAAGGTGACACCTCATCATTATTGCCGTCTTTGCTTTTCTGTTTGTTTGATTTTACGTTGGGATTTTCAAGTATTTCGCTGTCTGATCCGATCATGTGCATCACCAGTAACCGTCTGACTTGCAGTTTTTAGCGCAGGACATTACAATTGTTTGGACATGTGGCAATTATATGCTTTGTGTAATCGAGGAGGTTGTCCGGAATCCTTCCAGAAATTTACCGATAAGCGTATGGATCATGAGTGCAGGATGCGACAGCTTTGTGGATCACCGGATCGGCGTCTCTTCCCGTATCATGGGGGTTGTTTCCTAATTCACTTCATGCTGCCTCCACCGGTATCCCGAGATTTGCGGCACACTTGAGTCTGTTTAGCACCTCAAGGTTCCACCCTATTGCCTTGCACAAACCGAACCTTCGGCGGGTAGATGCCTTTCTGAACCTGCACATCAGCCTGTGGTTCTCTGCCTCCTCTGCACCAAAGATTCCCTCTATTGTTGCGCGCATCTTGTAGGATTCCGGATCAAACATCTTGGAAGCTTCCTTTCTGTGTTTCTTTTTGGTGTGGACTGCATTGGCCCTTAGTTTGATGTTTGGTTTCATTCCAGATTCCTTGAGGAGCCTTACGTTCTCATCTGAATCGTATCCCCTGTCGGCGTTGAAGATGCCGGAGAATCCTAGTCCGATCCTCTTGATCTTCTGCAACAGTGATCTTAGGACGGTGGTGTCTGCCATTTTGTCCGAGGTAATCTGGCATGCCAGGATTACCTGCAGGCCCAGTACGGATGCCACATGCCACTTTAGGTACTGTTTGTAGGGCTTGGCCTTTCTCTTTCTTTCGGCCTTTTTTGCACCCGATTCGTGCGTAATATCGGCCTTTTTGTCCGTCTTTTTTGGCTTGAGATCCTTTCTCTTTTTGTTCTTGTCGTACCTGTCAGTAACGACGCCGGTGCTGTCGGCTGCAAGCTGTACAACTTCAGGTCCTATTTAAACCGCCTAGGAATCTAGGAAGTATTTGCTTGCCAGTATAAATGGGACCTGAAGTTGTATCTATGTGTCGTGCTTATAAGGATTCCACGCGCAACGGTGTTGTGAAGTATGGCTTTGGCTGGGGGTCTCTTCCTGACAATCACAAAATGAAGGTCGGACACTTATCTATACGAGGATCTCCCTCAGTACCATTCTTCATCCATTTGTCAGAACCGTTCTGCAGTTATCTATGTGTCGTGCTTATAAGGATTCCACGCGCAACGGTGTTGTGAAGTATGGCTTTGGCTGGGGGTCTCTTCCTGACAATCACAAAATGAAGGTCGGACACTTATCTATACGAGGATCTCCCTCAGTACCATTCTTCATCCATTTGTCAGAACCGTTCTGCAGTTACTAAACGAGGATCTCCCTCAACAACATCAACGCAGATTAAAGTTCTAACTGTAATGACAATAATAATGATGATGATGACGTTCGTTTCACACGCATGTCCCCTATGCACTGATTGAAGGCCATCTATTTCTTTAGCATACGAGGACTCCATGACGCACCTAGTGTTATCCGGAATCTTTGCAAACATCTCTCTTATCTCGCTGTTCCTGTTCCTTATTTTTGTATTCCTCAGGACCTTGTCGTCCTTGTCCATCACTGCAACCTGGATGGACTTCTTGTGCACGTCCAGACCGACATACTGCTGCACCGCCTTTGATTTCACATATATCCTCTTTTTTGCGCTAATCTGTTTGTCTGCATTGCGATTTATCTTGGTACCATCTGAATTTTGTTTTTGAGACACATATGGTTACTGCAAGCTTGAGTGCAGACATGTCAAATCCTGCAAGGCATCTGCGTGCAGTCTCTGATATCATCCCCTCAAGCCACTTGCCAGGAATCTTTGGCAGGAACTTGCACAGGGTGACGTGGTCTGGCACCGGTTCGTCGTTCCAGCGAGGCAGTTTTAGAAAGTGCGCAAGACACTGCGTGTCACGGTACGTCAGATCTAGGCAGACCATCAAAATGCACAGGCAGGCCAGCTTGTCACGGCTGTGGACTGTCGGCCGTCCCGGTCCGGAACTGACCTTCTTTACGGGACATGGGTTCTCCACTATCAAAGAAACTATATTGGATAGGAGAAACACCATTTCTTGGGTGTGGGCAGCATGGTAATACTTCCAGTACCCATCGCGTCTCTTATGTTCCGTCATTAGAGAACCACGCCCGTTCTGATCAATATAGTGTAGACTCTAGAAAATTAGACTAAATTGCCGAATTAGGAAACAACCCCCGTATCATGAGATCAAGGATCAAAAAAAAGGGGAATCAAAAGGTAACAGATCGATCTCTGCAAGTTCAGGCATGAATTCTGTCACTAATGAATGTCGATCAAATGGAATCTATGCCGAAAATCAGAAACGACTTCCAGAACCCGATCAGTTACGCCAAAAGACCGACGAGGAAAAAAAGTCAAAAAAGAAGTGCGCAAGACCTCTGGAATGTTTGCCAGGTGCGGGGGAAAAAGGGGCCTTGTTGTTGAGACCGCCTTTTTGTTGATAAAGGCCGGGCTTGACTCCACGATGTACGCATCGCCGCCATGTCGCTTCTGTTGCAGTCACTCGGGCTGATCCTCAAGGCATTCTGCTACTATTACTACTATTACTACAAGACCTAGTCAACTGGGATTCAGTGCCGATACGGCGGAATCATCCGGCTGGCTGATGCCATGCAGTATGACATCAAAACACGGGTCATGGCCGTACAATGCGGGCCTGAGTGCGGATCCGTCTATATGTTTGCAGTCATTGCGCCGTGATTTTGCACAAATCACCCCGGAAATCACACCCTAAAATCACGATTCCGGACAACGCCCTCTGTATTGCTATTGTTATTACCTTCCATGCAGTTTGTGTCGTTTTCGGTTCTGACAAAGTTTTCAAAATTTGATATGTGAAAATCCGACTTGTCATCCTTGGCTAATTTTTGATCAGAGAATCCAATACAGATCCTTGCTGCACCAACTGAATTACGAGGTTCTTCTGGAAGATACAGACGCTCATAAGCAAGAAGCCACTCTAGGGAATCAACCACCATGTCATCAAGATACCCTAACGAGTCATACCCCAATTCGGCAATGCCATCTGCAAATCCTTTGATCGTGTTAGGGGTAGATTGCAGTCTCATGGGAAATCTCCAACTCAGGTATGCCTCTACATTTTCCGGGGTTGCTTGCCAATCTCTGTAAGGAAAGCGGGGAATCTGGACGGGTGCCACAAAAACTTTTTTCTCCATGGTGATTTTTTTGACAGCTTTCTCCCTTACTAATGCGTCAATTCTGTTTCTGATCATTTGTTCAGAAATGTCTCCCCCGATAAGCAAGGACACAATCTCCTTAAGACGCTGTCTGCCGCCGCGAATCGTTCGTAAAATCAAACGTTCAACAACATGTCTCCCAAGTTTTTCAAGAATCGGCGCAACTATTCCGGTCTGTTCTGCAAGAACAGACATCTGCTCAAAAATCGGAATTGCTATTTCCCGTATCGGATTCATTTTTTCTTGATGGATAATTTCCCGCCATACTTCATCCCAATCAAACTTGTCATGCTCAAATCTTCCGGATTGATTTAAGGGGACTTGTGACAAGAGCGCCATGTCTTGAATATCTCCCTCTCTACTGGCTACGGCTTTTAGCAAAAATACGTATTCGTTTCTCAATACCCCTACACGTAATTTGCCGAATTTAAGATAGTCTGCGGTTTGAATCATTACGTCAGATAATGACAAATCCTTCAACACCCTTTTTGTGAACAGATCAATTCTGCTTCCATTGGGATGGACAAGTATCTCGTCAGGATATAGACGCAAGTCTTCTTGCGAATATTCGGTTTCGATTATTTTTTCATACGCTAATTTTTCAGTAAGCACTTTACAAAGAATTTCAAAGTCCGATGGTTTTTCAACTATCAGGTCGCAATCCTTGGTGACTGCCTTTAGCTTTTTTAATCTCATATTTTCCCCGCCCATAAGAAATATCTGTAAGGGCTCGGCAAGACTGCTTCCTATGTCTTCAAATAGTGACGGTGCAGGTGTCGGTATGACATACTGTTCGGGCTTTATCTCGTATAGTTCTGCCTTTGATACAAATTCATTCCATGGGAGAAATAGGCTTTCATTTTTTAATTTTTGTCTTCTAATATATCCTTCAACATCCAACCATGTGGATGATATCCCAAAAGACGATGCAGTTTCCCTTAGCCGCTTGACATCAACCCTGTTTTTATTATGGATATAAAATACTGCAGACATGATTAAGCCCATTTTGTCATTGGCCTTGAACGATGCCAATACCGAATGAATGATTATGTCGTGAATGTCCAGGGGCTCATCTTGTTTGACATAGTAATCATATGGGGATTCATACATTATTCCATTGTTCGTAAAAACAGAAAAAGCAGTCAGCTCTCCTTCGGTTATTTTTCCTTTTGTAACTTTTCTGACAATTTTTTCCTTATCTGCATAGAGTACTTCCGCATCAGACTCGTAGAATCTTTCTCTTTCAGTTCTTAAGATTCTTGCAAAATCGACTAGTTCGGTTTTAGATGCGTCTATGTGCATTCTTTCAGGTGTTTTACCTGTGTGATTTTCATTCCTGCGGATTTCTTTTCGTATTATTCCAATTGCTTCAAGATCGGAGATTGCACGATAAACTGTAGATGTTGACAATCCCGTATTGGTTACAATCTCATTAATGGTCAGCGGGTCAATTAGATACGAAAATACAAGTTCATTGGAATCCCGCAAAAGATTTACCAAATTCCATTTCTGGGATATTTTTTTGAGCAGTATTGTTTTTGCACTTTCCTGTAATGCTATCGTCTTGCCTTCTTTTTTGATATACCCGTCTTGAAGCAGTTTTTTTACTACCTCGTTGAATTGACATGTTTTTACTTTACTAATCTTCTTTAATGCTGCAATATCATGTGTGTTGTTGATGATTGCCTTGACTAAAGATATTGATGTACTATTCATTTAATATCATTAAAACATAATTATATATAACGATTTATGATTTAATGATACTGATATAATAATACAAAATAAACAGATGTGTTTGCTTTATCCACTTGAAAGCATTGGGCTGCCCTTCCTCACTTCCTCCTTTCCTACCACCATGTCTCCATATATGGCTGTTCTATCCCTCATCTCACGTCCAAACATTAGTCTGATGCGACCCACCGTAACCATATGTGTCTCAAAAACAAAATTCAGATGGTGCCAAGATAAATGGCAATGCAAACAAACAGATTACCGCAAAAAAGAGGATACATGTGAAATCAAAGACTGTACAAATACAACAACAACAGCAGTATGTCGGCCTGGACGTGCACAAGAATTTCATCCAGGTCGCGGTGATGGACAAGGGCGGCAAGATGCTGAGTAACACAAGAGTCGACAACAATGACGACGAGATAAGAAAGATATTTTCAGGGATTCCAAAGAATGCAAAGTGCGTCATGGAGTCCTCTTCAGTATGGTACGGGCTGTTCAGGTTCATTTCAGACAGTCTCAAAAGGGACGTGATCCTCTCAAACCCGTTTGAGACCAAGGCCATTGCCACATCAAAGAAAAAGACAGACAAGGTCGACGCGCAGATTCTGGCAGATCTTCTCAGGGGAGGATACATATCTGCATGTTACGTTCCCTCCGGCAAGACGGTACAGAACAGGCAGCTGACCAGGCACCGCGCAAAGACGATACAGTCAAGGACCGTACTAAAGAACCAGATACACGCAATACTGCTGCAAAACAGGATACAGGTAAATGGGGATCCGTTCTCCAGACCGTGGATCTCAAGGGTGAGAGATCTGGACAACTTTAGGATAAATGACAAATTAAGCATAATTGACTCTATAAACGACAGAATAGTAGGCATTGACATGCGCATCAAGAGCGCAGTTGCCGACAATCCGGATGCAGTATTACTGCAGACGATTCCCGGGTTTGGCAGCTACACTGCACTGACCATGGCATCAGAGATAGACGGCGTTGACAGGTTTGCCGACTCACACAAGCTGTGCGCGTATGCCGGAATGGTGCCGTCTGTGAGAAACTCTGCAGACACCATCCACCATGGAAGGATAACAAAGAGGGGCAGCCCCATGATGAGGTGGCTCCTAGTGGAGTCAGTACACAGCCACGTAAGACATGCGCCGTCAGACTCGCCGATATCTGTCTTTTACAAGAGGGTTGCAAAGAAGAGGGGAACGTCCAAGGCCGCAGTGGCTGCCGCATCCAAGATGCTGCGCATATCATACTGGATGCTAAAGAAGAGGATGACCTTCAAGCAGTGCATAGGAGATGCGTGTGTGAAATGAATGTTGGTATTACCATTACAGTTAGAACTTTAATCTGCGTTAACCTAGTTGAGGGCGATCCTCGTTTTGTAACTGCAGAATGGTTCTGACAAATGGATGAAGAATGGTGCTGAGGGAGATCCTCGTATAGATAAGTGTCCGACCTTCATTTTGGAATTGTCAGGAAAGACCCCCAGCCAAAGCCATGCCTCACAACACCGTTGCGCGTGGAATCCTTATAAACGTGACACATAGATAACTGCAGAATGGTTCTGACAAATGGATGAAGAATGGTGCTGAGGGAGATCCTCGTATAGATAAGTGTCCGACCTTCATTTTGGAATTGTCAGGAAAGACCCCCAGCCAAAGCCATGCCTCACAACACCGTTGCGCGTGGAATCCTTATAAACGTGACACATAGATAATAGGTTAGCCCTTGCCTAGGCAGCAATCAGGCATGAATCTGCCTCTAGTTACGATTTTCATGCCTGAACAGACGGGGGTGTGACTTTAACTCTAGGCAGGGGCTAACCTGTTATCTATGTGTCATGTTTATAAGGATTCCACGCGCAACGGTGTTGTGAGGCATGGCTTTGGCTGGGGGTCTTTCCTGACAATTCCAAAATGAAGGTCGGACATTTATCTATACGAGGATCTCCCTCAGCACCATTCTTCATCCATTTATCAGAACCATTCTGCAGTTACAAAACGAGGATCGCCCTCAACTAGGTTAACGCAGATTAAAGTTCTAACTGTAATGGTAATACCAACATTCATTTCACACACGCATCTCCTATGCACTGCTTGAAGGTCATCCTCTTCTTTAGCATCCAGTATGATATGCGCAGCATCTTGGATGCGGCAGCCACTGCGGCCTTGGACATTCCCCTCTTCTTTGCAACCCTCTTGTAAAAGACAGATATCGGCGAGTCTGACGGCGCATGTCTTACGTGGCTGTGTACTGACTCCACCAGGAGCCACCTCATCATGGGGCTGCCCCTCTTTGTTATCCTTCCATGGTGAATGGTGTCTGCAGAGTTTCTCACAGACGGCACCATTCCGGCATACGCGCACAGCTTGTGTGAGTCGGCAAACCTGTCAACGCCGTCTATCTCTGATGCCATGGTCAGTGCAGTGTAGCTGCCAAACCCGGGAATCGTCTGCAGTAAGACTGCATCCGGACTGTCGGCAACCGCGCTCTTGATGCGCATGTCAATGCCTACTATCCTGTCGTTTATGGAGTCAATTATGCTTAATTTGTCATTTATCCTAAAGTTGTCCAGATCTCTCACCCTTGAGATCCACGGTCTGGAGAACGGATCCCCATTTACCTGTATCCTGTTTTGCAGCAGTATTGCGTGTATCTGGTTCTTTAGTACGGTCCTTGACTGTATCGTCTTTGCGCGGTGCCTGGTCAGCTGCCTGTTCTGTACAGTCTTGCCGGAGGGAACGTAGCATGCAGATATGTATCCTCCCCTGAGAAGATCTGCCAGAATCTGCGCGTCGACCTTGTCTGTCTTTTTCTTTGATGTGGCAATGACCTTGGTCTCAAACGGG
Source organism: Candidatus Nitrosopumilus sp. (assembly GCA_965214775.1). Classification (GTDB taxonomy): domain Archaea; phylum Thermoproteota; class Nitrososphaeria; order Nitrososphaerales; family Nitrosopumilaceae; genus Nitrosopumilus. Next base: position 2,404,215 of record OZ243974.1, read on the forward strand.
TTTGAGAGGATCACGTCCCTTTTGAGACTGTCTGAAATGAACCTGAACAGCCCGTACCATACTGAAGAGGACTCCATGACGCACTTTGCATTCTTTGGAATCCCTGCAAATATCTTTCTTATCTCGTCGTCATTGTTGTCGACTCTTGTGTTGCTCAGCACCTTGCCGCCCTTGTCCATCACCGCGACCTGGATGAAATTCTTGTGCACGTCCAGGCCGACATACTGCTGCTGTTGTTGTTGTATTTGTACAGTCTTTGATTTCACATGTATCCTCTTTTTTGCGGTAATCTGTTTGTTTGCATTGCCATTTATCTTGGCACCATCTGAATTTTGTTTTTGAGACACATATGGTTACAGTCCGTTTACACATCATCAAAATCTGCCAATCTCGAATCAACCTTCTGCGGGGCTAACCTGCACCCACGCGCCGTCCCGGATCTGCCACACTGCATAGTCCGTACGCAGCCTGTCTCCTGCATCGTTAAACTCGATGTTGCTTCCGCTTGCACCATCGTACTCTTGCGCCACCGAGACGATCCCGTCTGCCACGTCCGGCGCAAAGCCGGTCTGGCCGTCAAGTACTGCCTCTCCTATCAGTCGCATGGCATCATACGCAAAGAACGCATACACGCTTGGCTGCCTGCCGAGGACCTCGACGAGCCGCGCCTCCACGTCTTCTGTCACGTCGCCGTACGGAACGGTGGGCTGGACGGATGTAAACTCCACGGCCTCTGCAAACCGCAGTGCCTCCGCACTGCCTGCCGGTACCGTGTTGGCATCGGCGCCAAACCATCTGACGCCTGCCAGCACATCATGCTTTGTGGCCTCCTCTAAAAAGTCATAGGTCTCCTCAAAGCCTATAAACAGGACTGCGACCTTGTCTGCGCCATGGATGCCGACCTGTCCGGACACTGTCTCTGAGAGCATCCAAATGTGTTGATCAAACTGGCCTGATGCGTCATACAGCACAGGCTCTGAGAACATAACTGTTCCTTCTCCATTCTCCTCCTCTACGTCTGCCATGTGTCTCTCATCGGACTCGGGTGATGTATCTGCCTCGACAAACGCCATACCTGTGTTGTCAATGAGATCAGTAACCCATATGCCGTCCCTTCCTGCGGGAACCACGACCTTTATTCCCTCGATTGCCATCAGCCGGGCAAGCGCCTCGCCGTGGCCGCGGTGATCAGATATCATGCGCATCAGCGAGTCTCCCGCTGTGGCATAGTCTGTCACGACAGAGCAGCAACTAAAAAGCAGCATGCCGTTCTCATCGGCATAGTCTATGACATCTCTCTCAAAGATGTCAATTGAGGGGCCAACGACCAGCCGGACTCCCTGCTCCCTTAGCTCTGCCACGCCCTCCAGCTCCCTGCTGCCGTCTGTACCTGTATCGTAAACTATGACCTCAAGATACCACGGATGGCCGCCTGCCTCCAGCTTTGCGTTAAAGTCGTCGGCTGCCGTTTTTGCTGCATCTGTTATGTCCTGGCCGTATCCTGCGGCGCCTCCGCTGATGGGTGCAAGCAGTCCCACTGTAACTGTGTGCATCTCCCAGTTCTGTATGGTCTCATAGGCTGCCAGATCATAGCCTATCTCAGAGAGCGTTTCGTACGTGGAGGGCTTTAGACACGTGGGCATTGCAGAGTCCCTCAGAAACGGCTCCCTCGGCGCGTTGCACTGTATGGCAGAAAGGAAGACGCCGTCCCTGTACTGCGTTGCCGGCGGGTCGTGTCGTACAGCATACGTGCCGCTGCCAAAGACGTACCCGTCATGCAGGACCAGCAGCGTGTGCTTGACCTCGTCGCGGCCGGTGGCCGGATTCAGGAACACATAGTATATCCTGGTCTCCCCGTCTGCATCAAGCTCCGCGTTTATCTGCTCTAGCGTCTTGTCCGGACGTATGCTGTCCAGCGCATTCGTACCAACAAGGGACGGATTGGTCCCGTGTGCCAGCACCAGGCCGTCCCTGCCAAGCACAAACGGATAGTGCTCCCTGTCACTTTGCATTGTTATGGCCTCAAGTCCGGACTCTTTGTACGTCTCTATGGCAGAGATGATCTGGGCCCGCGCCGGATCCTGGTAGGCGTCTTCTGCATATGCAATGCCGCCTGCAGCAGGCATCAATGCCGCAAGTACTGCCAGCGCAACTATCACAGTCTTTTCCAATAGATCATGTGGGATGTGATCTGCTTTAAGTCTTAAACATCACAAAAGATGACCCGAAACCGTCAAAAGCCGTACGAATTTTTCAAGTGATTTCACAGGCATCTGTATTTTGGTGGTTTTTGAGATGATATTTTGTGCAAATTCGTTCATGCACGCACTCAGACTGCCAATTTCGAATCGATTCGGCAAAAACAAAAGTCTTAATGTATGTGGTCACGTCCCCTTGCGAGCTAGGCATGAAAATCATAGACATGCATGCCAACTCGTGCCTGATTGGCAGGGTAGGTGACCTCGTACGTCTTAATCAAACTTCGCTTGTCTGCCAATTGTGACCAGACTGCCATCATTTCTGCGTTGCAAATTTCTTCCGTTCCTGGATGATCTCAATCTCTACTGTTTCAAGCGGATCCTCGACTTGGTTTCTTTTGATCGAAAACATCTTTGGCTTTTCAAAATCATCAGTACAATCCGGACATGCATACACTAGCACCCTGTGTTCGTTTGGCGCTTTGGGATTGGATAGTCTGGGATAGTACACCAATCTTGCCCCACAATCAACACAGTACCTGTTGGCCCTTCTGGTCCTGACCAATGCAAACCTCCTGCATTCTATACTCTCTGCGATCAATTATTAGATCTATGTGGTCTAATTTGATACACAAAATAGTATGAATTGACAACTGATCGGACCGGGGGTTCAGGCATGAATTTTGTTACTGGTAAATGCCAATCAAACGGATTTTACGCCTAAAACCAGAAACGGCTTTTAGAACCTGCTGCTCAGTTGTGCAAAACAGAGGGATGATCCAAAATCAGGAACGTGCAAGCCGTTGTCTTGGTTTTTCTGTAAATTTGTCAGGCAGTTTGCCACAGATGGTTTTGCGTTTTGCTTTTTTGTTTGATGCAGGTCCGTTTTTTATGGGCGATGACCGAACTTGCCAACTTTGAATCAACTTGGGGGTTTCTGCAGTGCATCACAAAGCAAGCTGGCCTGCCTGTCAATGAACGCAAAAGGCAGCACCGGCGCTGTTGTGCCCAGTATGGAGCCGGGTTTGATCGACTGCCTTGGTTCCTGACATCTTCTTTCTTTCTTTCTTTCGTTCTTCTTTGCATCATCCAAACCGCATCAGTTGGGTTTTGACATGCAACACCTTTTGTATTTTTTTTCCAGACCCGCACGGACACGGATCATTTCTGCCTCGTAGTGGTCATGTCGTATGGCATGTTGTCATACGGAATGTCTTTCTGCCTGTGGGGTTTCTAATCCCTATTGACAAAGATCTCAAGTGGATCCATTGAGACGCATCTTGTTGCTAAAATGCTTGAGTTGTTTGTGTGTTTTTCGATCAAATCATCATACTCGAAAAAGTCATTTGTGACAAACCCGCTTTCAAGCGATCTTATCAGATACTTTAAGGTGTCTGGGTCTCTCAAATCAGTCAAAGAGTCCATCAGAAAGGTTCTTTTGTCTATGTCCTGCTCTATTTGTATCGCATCACGTATCGTCTTGATGATTTTTTGCTTTTCTTGCGGGTGTTCTAACGCGATTATGACCAGCGCACTGGCAGCACAGTATCTTGAATATATGCTGGCAGAGGACAGCGACACCACATGGCAGAGAGAATCCACTGCCTTTGGCCCCATGTATGCCAAGGCGTTTGGAATATTTTCGTTAACCTCGTTGCTATACGTTAACTTGGGATACTGAACAAGCGCCGAGTTTATTGCAGTCTGTGCCCTCTTTGTGCCAATTTTTGCAAGTATGTGCAATGCACATGTCGGGATCCCCGGCCAGTACGTACCCCAGTCGTCGTCATGGTATCTTTGATACGTTGACATCTCTGCCAGCATCTCAAACGATCTGTCATCTTTTATTATGATCTCAAGGATCGGCCCGGGGGTACCTGTGCCGTGAAACTTTAGGTGGTCTATTGCCTCTTCCCAGTCCAATACAGAAAGATAATGTTGCAACGCTATTATTGGTTTTGATGTTGGTATCTTATTCATACCCTGAATGGTGATCCGAAATCAGAAACCGTACGAATTTTTCAAGTAATTTCACAGATAACTTGCATTTTGTTGGTGTTTTGAGCCGTTCTATGCAAATTCGTTCACAAATAATCAGTCTGCTAATTTCGAATCAATTCTCTATCATGATCCTCATCATCGCGTTGTATCTGTTGTCAAGGTACACGAAACGCGATTTTATTATGATTCCGAGTATAACATCAGATCCTATTTATGTTGGCAAGCAAATACTTCCTAGATTCCTAGGCGGTTTAAATAGAACCTGATGTTATACGATCAGGGCATCACAGGTTAGAATATAACACGAACGCAGGAAAATCATGGCATGCGGGCAGATGTTGTAAAGGGAGGTCCAAAATTTGCAAAGTTTTTCAAAGGGTTAGACATAGAATCCAAGCGATACAAAGAGATCACAGGTTCGTTTGATCTTCTAAAGGAGGATGTGTCGCGGGGAAACAGAATACCCAAGGATAGATGGCCCAAGTGCTACATCAAAGCATATGACACCAATAATTTGTACAGATATTCCCTTACAGATGGATGGCGTATGATCTATTGCATATATTCACGAGGAGGCAACATCGTATGCAATATTTTAGAATCATTCGATCATAAAGGGTATGACAGGCGGTTTGATTACTAGGCTATTTCAGAGTTACAGACGCATCGTCTAGGGCGTCGGTCTTTTCGTTGGAGAATATCCAAAATACCTCGTTATTGTCATATGTTATTTTTTTTGATGCCTCCAAATATTCCAAGACAGTAGTCAGAGTGCCGTACTGCATGGCCTTTGGAAGCCTCTTCCAGAGCTGTGTCTTTGAAAGAACCCGGTGTTCTAGAAGGACATCCTCCACCATGAGTATAGAATCCAAGGTGGGACTGTGCCTGTTTTTAATTTTGGAATTTGTTTCAGATATCGATTCCTTAGAAACACTGCCTTGGCTCATTATACACTGTTGTATGTACAAAGTTGTATATAACAATACTGCATATCATAGTTTGTTGTATGACTTCCTTTTTCGTCAAAAAACTCCTGGTTTCGATCACAGATAGATCCGAAATCAACTGTGATTTTTATCTGGACTTATAATTTAGGACGAATTCAAGTAAAAAAATCGAGTTATGCAACAAACTAGATGTTGTATCTATGTGTCGTGCTTATAAGGATTCCACGCGTAACGGTGTTGTGAAGTATGGCTTTGGCTGGGGGTCTCTTCCTGACAATCACAAAATGAAGGTCGGACACTTATCTATACGAGGATCTCCCTCAGTACCATTCTTCATCCATTTGTCAGAACCGTTCTGCAGTTACTAAACGAGGATCTCCCTCAACTACATCAACGCAGATTAAAGTTCTAACTGTAATGACAATAATAATAATGATGATGACGTTCATTTCACACGCATGTCCACTATGCACTGACTGAAGGCCATCTATTTCTTTAGCATACGAGGACTCCATGACGCACCTGGTGTTATCCGGAATCTTTGCAAACATCTCTCTTATCTCGCTGTTCCTGTTGCTTATTTTTGTATTCCCCAGGACCTTGCCGTCCTTGTCCATCACCGCGACCTGGATGGACTCCTTGTGCACGTCCAGGCCGACATACTGCTGCTCCGCCTTTGATTTCACACATATCCTTTTTTTTGCGCTAATCTGTCTGTTTGCATTGCCTTTTATCTTGGTACCATCTGAATTTTGTTTTTGAGACACATATGGTTACCCTTGTTTTGGCTCAGAGTAACAGCTCGGGCTCTGGAAGTTCAGGTGTGAGTTTTGCCACCTCGGAGGCCCATGACATATTCGTGCCTGAAATCAGGAACAGCTTCCAGAGCCCGAGCTGTTACCTCAAAGACTTATGCTCATTGCTATATGGATGTCAAGACTGATGCTGTCTGCGTTTGGAATCTGTTGGACCATCAGTTACAAGGCTGGATGATCGCCGGTTTTGGATTTGTTATAAATAGGCCACCCATGATTTGTTTTTCAATATATAAAAAACTAGCAGCCAGCTTGCCTATGAATATATAAAAAACTAGCAGCCAGCTTGCCTATGAATATATAAAAAACTAGCAGCCAGCTTGCCTATGAATATATAAAAAACTGCCAACCAGCTTGCCTATGAATATATAATGAAACTCATTATGATCACAAAGTATGGCAAAAGAGTTGGATCTGCGCAATTCGAATCCCTGGTGGAGGAATCCTGCAAGTATTCTAGACGATAAAAAAATCATAGAGTGGGAAGAATCTCAGATAAAGTATGATCCAAGACTTGGGAATGCAATTGAATATGATTTTGAGGCAGGTAATACCGTAGTTTACACCCTGCGCGGACCTCGACAGGTGGGCAAAACAACCCTGGTCAAATTACAGATCAGGGATTTTTTAGAAAAAGGAACAAACCCGTGGAATATCATGTACTATTCGCTTGATCTGGCAAATACCCCACAGGACGTAGTCGACGTGGTTGAGACCTATTTGAAAGTCAGTAGCAGGCAAAGAGGTGAAAAACGATCCTATCTGTTTTTAGACGAGGCATCATCTGTGGCAGATTGGCAAAAAGGCATCAAATGGTTGGTGGATGGTGACAAGCTAAGGAATTGTACGGTTGTGGTAACGGGTTCACAGGCAACTAACATCCGCAATGCAGCAGAACGGCTACCGGGCCGCAGGGGGATCATAGATGATGCCTATGACCGGGTTTTACTCCCAATGAAGTTTGCAGAATACGCATCGCTGCTAAACGAGGACGTGAGAAAACTAGTCGAAAAAAACGATTTGCTCCCATTTGGAAACAGGGAGGAAATTTTTAGAAAATTAGTTGCCGGAGAAATTGATGAAAGACTAGACAAGATAAACGCATATCAAAATGAAACAAACGACCTGCTAATGGAATACATGATGACTGGCGGCACTCCCAGGGTAATAGATGAAAAGATGAAAACAAACACAATTCATGAAGGCATATACGCAAACTATTTGGAAGGGATTAGGGGACAATGGAGTGAACTCGGAAAAAATGAAACCATGTTAAAGCAATTTGCCGGTGCCATAATCAAAAGCATGACCGGTCATATCTCCTGGAACGGTCTTGCCAAAGAATCCGCGCTGGGAGGCGGGGGCACGGCACAGGAGTATGCATATGCCCTGTATGATCTGTCCGTACTGTCTGTAATCCACCTCTACGGGGAACAAAGGAAAATTCCCCTGATCCAAAAAGACAGAAAGTTCTATTTCCACGACCCGTTTTTTGCACACATATTCAACGGCTGGATGAGTCCGGGAGGGAATTTTGAGGCCAGCCTCCGATATCTTGAGGATGAGGCAAATCAAAGCAGGCTGATTGAGGGAATTGTTGCCGATCATCTTATCAGACTGGCCTTTTCGATGAGCAAAAAGAAGCAGACCCATGACTACTATAACCACGTTTTCTATTGGAAGGATGACAAGGGGCGTGAGGTGGACTTTGTACTTTATGACGGGGACAGGATGGAGGTTCCAATCGAGGTAAAGTTCAGAAACAAACTGAACCCAAGGGATCTGGCCCCGCTGGTGGGCTTTCTTGGCAAGACAGGCAGCAAAAAGGGATTGGTCGTTTCAAAGACTGCCTTGGATGAAAAGGCAGACTATGTTGTGGTTCCTGTCTCTGTGTTCTTGCTGCTGATTTGAGCAATTTATGATGATGACTGCTCCGGAGAGGCGACTTGAAATCAATTGTAGCACGAATTTTTCAAGTGATTTTATAGACGGTTGTATTTTGTTGGTGTTTTGAGATGTTTTACACAAATTCGTTCATGCACACACGATCATTTGTCAACTTTAAACCAACACTCTTGGAAAACGACAGATCCTTTGAAGGATAAATTGCCGCCTTTACGACATCACGTGCCTATATGCCTGTCAGTGAAAAGATCATGCTTGTCACGATGCCGATTCCTATCAGGGCGATTCCAAGATAGAGGCAGTTTTTGGCCTTTCTGGGGTCGTCATGCCGCAGAACAAAATACGCGATCAGCCCGCCGCACACATTCATGAATATCGGCAAAAGAAACCACATGTTGCTCCTTTGCTTTTCGGAATACATGGGAATGGTTTGTCCCGTATGCTCTTTAACCTTTAGGTGAAGTTGATTTGATGATCCTGTCAGCTCCGAGCAACTGCAGGTTTTGTGGAATCAGTTGTTCTCTTGAGAAATGAGATGGATTTGGCCGACTCGGGGATGCGCGTGGGTTGCTGGTTTACGGCTTGGTTCGGGCAGGCAGAGTGGGTGCTGAGGGGGAAAGGATGATCCGAAATCAGGAACCGTGCAAGCCGTTGTCCTGGTTTTTCTGTAAATTTGTCAGGCAGTTTGCCACAGGTGACTTTGCGTTTTGGTTTTTTGTTTGATGCAGATCCGTTTATGGGCGATGACCGAACTTGGTATCTTTGAATCAACCTGGGGGTTTTTGCAGTGTATCACAAAGGAGGCTGGTCTGCCTGTCAATGAACGCAAAAGGCGACACCGGCGTTGCTGTGCCCGGTATGGAACCGGGTTTGATTGCCTGTCTTGGTTCTAGACGTCTTTCTTCCATTCATCTGAACCGCATCAGTTGGGTTTTGGCATGCAACATTTTTTGTATTTTTTCCCAGACCCGCAAGGACACGGATCATTTCTGCCCGGTTTTTTGTTGTATGGGATGTCATCATCATCATCATCATCCTCCTCATCATCATATATGCTGTCTCTTTGATTGGTGATTTTGTGCTCAACTGTGCCAAAGATCTCAAATGGATCCATTGAGACGCATTTTGCTGCTACCATGTCTGATTTGTCTTCGTACGTTTTGATCACGTCCCCCTGATCGAAGAATTCATTTGTGACAAACCCTCTTTCAAGCGAGTCTGTAATATACTCTGATACGTCTGGGTCCCTCAGATCAACCAGGGAGTCCATCAGAAAGGTCCTATCGCCTATGTCCTGCTCTATTTGTACCGCATCACGTATCGTTTTGATGATTTTTTGCTTTTCTTGCGGGTGTTCTAACGCGATTATGACCAGCGCGCTGGCAGCACAATATCTTGAGAATATGCTGGCAGAGGACAGCGACACCACATGGCAGAGAGAATCCACTGTCTTTGGCCCCATGTATGCCAAGACGTTGTGAATCTGCTCGCCAATACTGCTATCAGACATCATGTCAGGATACTGAACAAGCGCCGAGTTTATTGCAGTCTGTGCCCTCTTTGTGCCAATTTTTGCAAGCATGTATAATGCATATACCGGAACCAACGGCGCGTAGGTTTCATTGGTGTTGTCATGGTATTTTTGATACGTCAGCATCTCTGCCAGCATCTCAAATGATCTTTCGTCTTTTACTATGATCTCAAGGATCCACTCCTGGGTGATTGTGCCGTGAAGCTTTAGGTGGTCTATTGCCTCTTCCAAGTCCAATACAGAAGGATGATGTTGCAACACTATTATTGGTTTTGATATTGATAGTTTGTTGCATAACCCTTCCTAAAATTTGAAATCTGACTGAAAATCACCGGAATGATCAACTAATCCTTGCCGAAAAAGTAATGGATCATGAGGATGCCTCGTATGGTATACATTGGCACACACGGATAATGCAAAGTACGTAGAGAGAGGGGCAGGCCTGGTCGTCAAGTACGACCCCGGCTGGGAGAAGGATCTCAAGGCTGCCAACCGCCACAAGGAAGGCGCCCCGTTCCTGTATGCAGAAGGCATGATAATGGCCGCAGCCGCCCTCAGGACCGCATTCATGCTAAAGTACAGGCAGCTGTCAGGCATGCTCGGGGAGATGCTAAAGGGTGCGGACTCGCCGTGTTACACCACGATATTCAGAAGGATACAGAAGCTTGACGTAGATATTGCAGAGAACATAATTACGGTGCGCGACAAGTCCTGTAACCTGGTCATGATAGCTGACGCCACGGGCCTCAAGCAGCACAACCGGGGCGAGTGGATATGCAAGAAATGAAAGGTAAGGTGCGGATTCGTCAAGATGCACCTGATGGTCGATGCAGACACCAAGCAGGTGCTTGCAGTATCTGTCACAAGTGATGCAGTCGGCGACAGCACGGAACTGCCGGCACTGCTTGAGGAGGCGGCCAAGAACATCAAGGAAGAGGAGGAGCAGCAGCAGGAACGCACCGACGGCGCAGATGCAGTCAAGATTTCCAACATGCTTGCAGACGGGATCTCACCGATTACCCTGCTTGACACCGGCGCGAATCCAGATACACCGGGAAAGATCCTGCTTGCAGACGGCGCATACGGCTCGAGGAAGAACGTGGCCGAGTGCCACAAGCGCGGTATAAAACCACTCATACGGCTTTTGACAAGCTGTACTGCAAAGGGCAAGGGCACCGGCGACAAGTGGGGCATGCTTGTACGATGGCAGCTCGGGGGCGGCCCCGAGGTGCCTGTGGGTGATCTCTCAAAGGAGGAAAGACAGGAGAACCTGCGGTACTGGAAGAGCACGGTCGGCTTTGGCAGCAGATGGATCGTCGAGATCGTGATATCGGCCATAAAGCGCATGTTTGGCGAGTGCGTAATGGCCCTCAAGTGATCCAATATAGTGCAGGAGGTAAAGCTGAGGATATGGCTGTATAACAAGTGGATTGCAGAGGCGGTGGCTACCGTGTAGGAACCGGGTGCCGGTCATGATCCGGGCGGACTGACTTGGCTCTAGTCGGAGTTATGCAACAAACTAGCATGGCCGGCTAGGCCCTCAAATTTTCAAAGGCTGCCTCCCCGGCCCTCCATCGATCCCAGAAGCGCCGCATAAACGTTTACAAGCGGAGGCGATCCTATACCTGCACGTTGAGTGTCAGCTTCAAGTACGAGAACAGGCTGTCCCGGTATGTCCTTGATAGCGAGGGCGGATACAGGCATGAGACGGTGACCGTCGGCGAGAATGCAGTGCCCGGCAGGGGAGAGATCATAGTCGACGTGTACGAGCCGGATCCCGGCAGGCGGAGGAGTCTGAGGCGTTTCCTGAGCAGCCGTATCATCCTGGGGGACCTGTATATGGAGGAGATGTACTGCGAGACGCTGGCGTGGAATGACAGGAAGGGGTCAAAACGAAGCGTGGGGGCGCTGTTTGAGCTGTACCATGGAAGCACGATGTCTGAAGGGAGAATGTACAAGCTGGCCGCGGCGTTTAAATCGGTGAGGGAGCAACGCCGCAGAAGCGGGGTCTCCGGGCATCGGCGCGTCGAGTGTGAGGCAGACCAGTAGGCGGAAGTACAAGACCCCCCGAAGCCACCCAGACCCTGCCGCGGACCGGCAAATCCGCATTCTGCACAATTTCTTCTGGATGCGGTGACAAGCGCTCCTGCGACCAGTCCCCCACATGCCAGCAGCTCGGGCTCGAGGCCATCCATGATCCTGGGTATGGATGACGGCCGGCCGTACCTCACATGATCCGCATGAGCGGATCCGCCCGCCGCCGATGGCCTGATTCATGGGATTCATGCCAGAAGGGAGCCTGTCTCGGATTCACAGGGGGAGTCTGCCGGGCTGCACGGATCCGATGATCGGGGGCATGGCCAGGTGCATGCTGCCCGGGTCTAGGCGGCCGCGCCGGGCCGTCTTGCCCGGCATCCCCGCTCAGGAATGGCCCAGATCTGGGTGTATCTGGTTTAGCTCGTCCCGGTATCGGGGGTCTATCAAATCCCAATTGCTGTTGAGAAAGGTCAGGCACACGGGTTCTGCCATCCAGCTGCCGCTGATGTTGTCGTTCTCAAGAAACGCAGCGGCGACGTCATTGATCTGCTTTGGGGAGAATGCGGTGTGTTCAAACAGCACATAGGCTGCCGCGCCGGCGTCTTCAGCCGAGTCGGTGCAGCGCATCTCCTCTATCAGCATGTCGATCGCTTTTCGATCCTCGTCATGAATCGATCTCATGGCCCGTGCAAGCATCGACACCTCATCCGGATCAATCCCCGGATCAATTTTCTGCGAGTCCCCAAACCCGAACATAAAGCCATAGGGCGTGACATGATCAAGGCTGACCGGAAATATCTTCCTGTCGTACGCTATGGCGATTCCGACCTCGTGATCCGTAAAGTCCGAGTTTTTAAAGTTCTCAGACAGCAGCGCCACGAACAGGGAGCACTTTTCGATTAGATCCTTTATATCGTCCTCCCAATCCTTCTTGAGCGCCAAATCATCGCCTGCTCCAAACACGTCAAAACCCTGCCCTGTCAGCATCTCTTCCAGGCGCCTGGCAGCAGTCCGGTCCTCTGCTGCATGACTCAGAAAGATCTGGATGCGCTCCATGTTGATATGGCTGGGAAGTCCGGATTTTTAACGCTTGTGATGCGCATGTGGGGCCACGCCCCCTGAGAGTTGATTCGAAATTAGCAAATTTTGATCAAATGGGCACATATTGTACACCAACCCGATCCAAATGCAGGCAAAATGTACATAATTCATGAAGTTGTTTGATAAATTATCAAAAAACCCCCGGACATTCAGGATGTTTGCCGGCATGACTGCCCCCGAATTTGATTTGTTGTATGCAAAGGTGGCAAAAAAACACCCAAAGATGGACAGAAAGAGGCTGCTTTCTGCCAAAAAAGACCGCAAGCGTGACATCGGTGCAGGACGCCCGACTGCCCTGAACCTAAAGGAGAGTCTTCTGCTGTCCCTGTTCTACTACAGGACGTACGTCACGCAGGACGTGGCATCTGCCATGTTCGGCATTGGACAGGCATCAGTCTCGCGCACAATTGACAGGATTGCGCCGGTTCTCAAGCAGTGCCTGTCGATCCCCGAAAAGATCTATTCGGGCACCAAGAGAATATCCTCAGTAGAGGAGCTAATGGACGTACTTCCAGAACTTGTCTGCCTGACAGATGCCTCAGAGCAAAAGATATGCAGGCCCAAGAGAAAGGACATGGAGAGATCGCACTATTCAGGCAAGGCAGGCACGCACACAGTCAAGGTCCAGTATACCACCAACATTCACGGACTCATAGTGCACAAGACGCCCCACTCTCCGGGACGCGTAAACGACATCACAATGTACCAGATGAGGCATCCCACGTTCCGGTACGACCAAAGAAAGGAGAAAGAGAAAGAGAAAAAGTGTCCCGGCGGCGGCGGGGATGGTGATGCGCCGCAACAACAACAAAAGAGCACAAAGCTGCGTCACTACATGGACCGCGGATACCAGGGAGCACAGTCAGTGGATGCAGGCACGGACGTCATACTCCCAATCAAGAAAAAACCGGGCGGCAAGCTCACTGATGCGGAAAAAGAGTACAATATCACGCACTCAAAGATACGCGTGTACGTGGAGAACACCATACGCAGGGTCAAAACATACAGAATAATGGGCGACCGGTACCGAAACCCACTCAAAAAGTACGACCTTGCCAACAGTATCGTGTGCGGACTGGTCAACGATAGGGCGTTGGCCAGAATCGCTGCTGCGGCCTGAGTGGCGGCAGCAGAACGGCTGCGGACGGGGCACTCGATTTCTAATTTCGGATCACCTCTCTGAGAGTTGATTCGAAATTAGCAGACTCTGATTATTTGTGAACGAATTTGCATAAAGCAGCTCAAAAGTACAACTTCAGATCCTTTTTATACTGACTAGGGAACTTTTTGCCCGGAACTTTTTGATCCTTCCGCATCTGCTGTGACAGACCCGCTACATCACACCACACGTCCCTTGTATATGCAAGACCGGCAGCGCGCAGACAACAGATTATTGGCAGACAACAGATTATTGGCAGACGGCACCTGCAGGAAACCAGCATTGTCAGATTTGCCTGGCGTTGTTGACTGGCAGACTTGCCTGCACAGTCGGATTCTTTGACATGAAGCTACGGGTTACGCCGTCCCGTAGACGCCAGACGGATCATGTTGTTGTAGGAGCTGCTGCTGCTGGTACGACGGCCGTCCGGTTCCGGCGTACCGCTCCTCTGCTGCTGCCTGCGTCATCATCGACTACAGGCCGCCACACCGGCGGCGGCCCGGGACACTCAAAGACGCTGTATCTTGTACCGTCCGTATTGACAAGCAAGGACAGCAGGCGCGCATCATTATCATCATCTCTTGCATCTGCAAAGATATCCCAGACCGGATTCCGCAGGTATTTCAAGAGTCCGCCGGCAGGATGTATATTCTGCTTGCGACATGTCATCGAGAACGTCAGCAGCGCAGAAGCCGTCTTTCTTCCCCCGTCAGTTACGATCTTGTGGCGTGCATTGCGTTGTGGTATGATCCCGTCGCGTATGCACCGCTCCGTATCGTTGTTGTGCAGCGGCATTCCCCGATGCGCCAGACACGTAAACATGTTGGGCATGGCGTTTAGCAGGTGTGTACGCACGTGAACGTCCTCATACGGGTTGATTATTTTGTATACTTCCCTGGAAAGATCCATGTATGTAAGCGGCGCAAGCGTCTTGATTTTATCTATCTTCCTGTAGAATTCCAGCAGCAAGTCATACCTTTTCTCATCATCGCCTTCGGGCATCTTTACTGCAAGCTTTTCTGCATACGCCAGAAGGTGCCTCCAACACCTCTGGATTATATCAAAGAACAGCTTGTACTGGGCCAGTTCGTCTACGACTATGGGAGTCTTGGGATCCAGCCATCCAAAGTGCGTGTGCAGTACCTCGGAGGACCGGGAATCTGCAAAGACCACAAAGCACGCCCCCTCGCAGTTGAGCACCCAGACGTACCCCGTGTGCCCGTCGCCGCGCTTAAAGCCGGTCTCGTCCATCTGTATCCACGGCCTGCCCGCAATGAATGACTGTATGCGTTGTATCATGTTTTGTTGAATCGCCTCTGCCACTGTGTGCCGGGCGGCAGTCACGGTATTTGGGGCCATCCTGAATCCAAACATATACTGAAAGTACTCTGCAATGTCCTCGTCTGTGTTTCCCTTCTCAAAGAACATCATGATTAGAGAGAGTGAGACGGGCCCAAGTGACGTGCCGCTTAGAAACGGGGTGGCCGCTACATGCACGGTATTGCACTGTGGACACACCGCGTTTTGGATGATGGCATTGGCAGTGAGCATGCGCATAAAACCGTCCAGGTCGTTGACAAGCTTGTGGATCGGCTTGAGCATCCGTAACTGGATGTTGCACCTTGGGCATATTTTGGAGCCAAGATCGTACCTTAATGTCATGGATGGCCGGTTGCCGTGCGATGTACCATGGTGTCCGCACGGAGGGCCGCGTTTCTTGCCCCGAGCAGCATCGCCTGGACTGCCGCCGGGATCCTCGCCCCTTTTCTCCCTGAACTTTCTTCTGGCATCATTGTGTAATGACGGCGTGGACGTGGGCATGTTGGGACTCTCGTACAGGGCAAGCCTTGCCCGGAGCTCGGAGTTCTCCTCTTTGATGTCGGAGTTCTCCTTTTCCAGCTCGGAGATCTTCTCATCCCGCTCCTTGATCATGACAAGTGCCTTTGCAAGATCCATATGGTGTGCAGGCGTAGATTTGGAGTCCATGTGTTACATCAAACAGGCATGATCAAAAAAGATTTCCATCGAAATTCTTTGACTAGGATGCCGATAATGGATCACCCCAGCAAATTCCAATCCTGCAATGACTGGTCACAAATGTCTGATGTTCAGCCATGTTCGCAGGGGCATCTGATCATAAGATGCTGCCCAAAAATGTTTGACTGTCAGTATAAAAAGGACCTGAAGTTGTACCTTAAGTCCATAGTTTCAATCCTTGTTATGATGGATTAGTCATTACGACTTGTAGGGCGGCGCTAAAACTATCAAAGTCCATAGTTTCAATCCTTGTTATGATGGATTAGTCATTACGACTACCTTTTTTCTTAGTATGAATTACTACGTTCACCGTTTCAATCCTTGTTATAATGGATTAGTCATTACGACCGTTTTTGGATCTGTTTGAAGGTGCATATTACGGGTTTCAATCCTTGTTATGATGGATTAGTCATTACGACGGCTGAACCATGATGTTATGCCTTCACGGTTAGAAGTTTCAATCCTTGTTATGATGGATTAGTCATTACGACAAAGAGATGGAAGGCAAGGACATACCAGCAATGGAGTTTCAATCCTTGTTATGATGGATTAGTCATTACGACTAGCCCAAACCCAAATATCCCCGGAGGCTTTTTTGGTTTCAATCCTTGTTATGATGGATTAGTCATTACGACATTCCGGAGGCAGTTACAGATCAGTGGGTAAAAAAGTTTCAATCCTTGTTATGATGGATTAGTCATTACGACAAACTTACAAGGTAACCCATGTGACAACGCATGAAAGTTTCAATCCTTGTTATGATGGATTAGTCATTACGACCTTCTGGAATTGTTCTAATTCCATTTTGTTGATAGTTTCAATCCTTGTTATGATGGATTAGTCATTACGACGGAAAAGCTGAAACTATTATCAGAAAAGGATAGACGTTTCAATCCTTGTTATGATGGATTAGTCATTACGACCTAACCTAGACATTTTTGGTGAGGAAATCGAGACTGTTTCAATCCTTGTTATGATGGATTAGTCATTACGACTCGATATGACATTGACCACAATTAGGACAGTTATCCAGTTTCAATCCTTGTTATGATGGATTAGTCATTACGACATTAGAAAAGAGTTTGAATTTCAAACTGTATTTTCCGTTTCAATCCTTGTTATGATGGATTAGTCATTACGACGTGTTTTTTCATAGTCGTTATATTCTAGTCTTAAGTTTCAATCCTTGTTATGATGGATTAGTCATTACGACAAACCAATATACCCAGAGGTATCAATCTGGTCTAAGTTTCAATCCTTGTTATGATGGATTAGTCATTACGACATGCTCTGCAAATTTGCAGAGTTTTGCAACAACGGGTTTCAATCCTTGTTATGATGGATTAGTCATTACGACTATCAAACAGTAAAAGCAAATAGGGCCATTTTGCTGTTTCAATCCTTGTTATGATGGATTAGTCATTACGACTTCGATCTGTGCTTTGCATTTCTCAAGTTGTTTTCCCAGTTTCAATCCTTGTTATGATGGATTAGTCATTACGACTGTTTTATGGTATTAAAATAGGCTGGCGGTTCCGCCGTTTCAATCCTTGTTATGATGGATTAGTCATTACGACTGATTTTTGTTTTTTGAATCCGCCCTACTCACATTGTTTCAATCCTTGTTATGATGGATTAGTCATTACGACCTAACCATAGACAACAACACGGACACGGCCCATCCGTTTCAATCCTTGTTATGATGGATTAGTCATTACGACCCGATAAGATTCAGACTTTTCAACTTGATGCTGAGGTTTCAATCCTTGTTATGATGGATTAGTCATTACGACTCGATGCAGCTCCTCGGCCTCTTGCTTTGTTGAGCGGTTTCAATCCTTGTTATGATGGATTAGTCATTACGACCAGCATTTCGGTTTTTCCAGTCCCCGCCGGGCCGCGTTTCAATCCTTGTTATGATGGATTAGTCATTACGACAATGGACACGCCGCAACATTGAAGGCTTTCTTGACTTGTTTCAATCCTTGTTATGATGGATTAGTCATTACGACAAGTCATCAGAATCGTGGCCTTTGGACTGGGAATGTTTCAATCCTTGTTATGATGGATTAGTCATTACGACTCACTTAGCATTCGGTGTATGGTTCTTAGACTAACTTTGGTTTCAATCCTTGTTATGATGGATTAGTCATTACGACTGGCTTGTGGCCATATTCCTTGGTTAATGCATGAAAAGTTTCAATCCTTGTTATGATGGATTAGTCATTACGACCAGCCAAAAAAGAAGAATCTGAATAATGCCCGAGCGTTTCAATCCTTGTTATGATGGATTAGTCATTACGACTTGCTCATGTCTAGTTATTCTCATGTACGTTATAGTTTCAATCCTTGTTATGATGGATTAGTCATTACGACCGTTGCAATCCGGAAATATGACTTTGCCGAAATTGAGTTTCAATCCTTGTTATGATGGATTAGTCATTACGACGGTACAACACTGTCTTCAATGTCGGGTATCGTATCGTTTCAATCCTTGTTATGATGGATTAGTCATTACGACATTAAATACCTGAAATGCAAACAATGTTCCTTGTAAAGTTTCAATCCTTGTTATGATGGATTAGTCATTACGACTGCTTTTTTCTGCTATTTCTTTTAGCAGTGTTCTTCGTTTCAATCCTTGTTATGATGGATTAGTCATTACGACCTTTGACACAGACGCCGAGATCGTACAAGAAGTAAAGTTTCAATCCTTGTTATGATGGATTAGTCATTACGACTCCAGTTCTTCTTGTGAAGGGTTGAACATTTTTGGTTTCAATCCTTGTTATGATGGATTAGTCATTACGACGGGGATGGACATGACGGCGACCTGACCGTATCGGGTTTCAATCCTTGTTATGATGGATTAGTCATTACGACGGGAACGGAAGCGCAACGATGCCGAGCTGTATTTCCCGTTTCAATCCTTGTTATGATGGATTAGTCATTACGACTCAAACTATCTGAAGAAAACAATTCCGTACAAGATTGTTTCAATCCTTGTTATGATGGATTAGTCATTACGACATTCGTTGGTCACGATATACGTTTACTAGTCGTTCGTTTCAATCCTTGTTATGATGGATTAGTCATTACGACTCACTGATATTGTAACACATGTGTTACGTGACAAGTTTCAATCCTTGTTATGATGGATTAGTCATTACGACCTAGCTGATACTGTGATAATGCAGTCGGGTTCGGTTTCAATCCTTGTTATGATGGATTAGTCATTACGACTCAAAAAGCACGGCTTTGCAGTCGACCCATGGCTGTTTCAATCCTTGTTATGATGGATTAGTCATTACGACCGAACAAATCCTTTAGTTCCGCTATCTTGGGATCAGTTTCAATCCTTGTTATGATGGATTAGTCATTACGACAGAAAACTAGAAGAAGCCGTCGAGAACTTGAACAAGTTTCAATCCTTGTTATGATGGATTAGTCATTACGACAAGAAAGATACAGTTTGATCTTCAAATGCGACTTGTTTCAATCCTTGTTATGATGGATTAGTCATTACGACATTACATCTATATACATAGATTTTTTACAGCCCTCAGTTTCAATCCTTGTTATGATGGATTAGTCATTACGACCTCTTTTTTTGACTTTTTTGACTTTTTTTGATCGAGTTTCAATCCTTGTTATGATGGATTAGTCATTACGACCGTCAATGAATTTCTGCGGGAGGTTTGCCGCCTGGGGTTTCAATCCTTGTTATGATGGATTAGTCATTACGACTCTGTATGAGCAGGGTACGGAAAACACCACGGTAGTTTCAATCCTTGTTATGATGGATTAGTCATTACGACCAACAACAACTAAGACAGCTAGACCCTGCCACCTTGTTTCAATCCTTGTTATGATGGATTAGTCATTACGACGGTCTCTAGTGCATTTACAATTTGGGTGCGTGTCGTTTCAATCCTTGTTATGATGGATTAGTCATTACGACTGTTGTTTTAGCGTGCGTTTGGCCCATTGTGTTTGGTTTCAATCCTTGTTATGATGGATTAGTCATTACGACGTACGTGCAATACTGCTCAGATTGCTGCGGGTCGTTTCAATCCTTGTTATGATGGATTAGTCATTACGACAAAGGCAGAAACGACACAACGTCTGTATGATATCTGGTTTCAATCCTTGTTATGATGGATTAGTCATTACGACAGGATTATAGGGATGCTTTGCTGGATAGGGTAAAAGTTTCAATCCTTGTTATGATGGATTAGTCATTACGACTTTGCCGTTGACGTACCCCAACGCTTTCAAAATGTTTCAATCCTTGTTATGATGGATTAGTCATTACGACTTTTTGTTGTTGTGTCAATGGTTATACCGTGCCAGTTTCAATCCTTGTTATGATGGATTAGTCATTACGACAATACGGCCAGGGAGAAGTCAATTATGGCGAGGTGTTTCAATCCTTGTTATGATGGATTAGTCATTACGACAGGGCAACAATATCAATCCAACCAAGGGTCAGCGGTTTCAATCCTTGTTATGATGGATTAGTCATTACGACCCAAAAATAGTTTCAATCCTTGGGAGATTAGTCAAAATTCAATCGTTTCCGCGAGGTGTTTCAATCCTTGTTATGATGGATTAGTCATTACGACTGGATCTCAATTTCAATTCATGGGTCATAGTTTCAATCCTTGTTATGATGGATTAGTCATTACGACTATAAAAATCGTTTTCCATGATCACCAGGTGTTTCAATCCTTGTTATGATGGATTAGTCATTACGACTCATCGGCTCTTCCTGGATTTTATAATCATCAATGGTTTCAATCCTTGTTATGATGGATTAGTCATTACGACTGACTCTGAAACGGGCAGAGATCAAGTTTCCAGACGTCCAAATGTGGAGGGTTTCAATCCTTGTTATGATGGATTAGTCATTACGACGAACCAGGCGACAACTTTTATCCCGTCATACAATGGTTTCAATCCTTGTTATGATGGATTAGTCATTACGACAGATGACTTCAACAAATCTGCGGCTTTGAATCATACGTTTCAATCCTTGTTATGATGGATTAGTCATTACGACAGCCTGTATTTTGAGCGTTCAGGACATGAAATGACTTGATTTTTGACTCTTCCTCCGTGATGGTTTGCTGTTCTGTCCATTTATCAATCTATATTTAAAAAACCCTCGGGGCACACCTTCCTGTAGCAGCAATTGAGACATCGATTGTCAAAGCTTGAGTCAGGCATAATTCCTGTACTGATAATTTTTTTTGTCTTGTGTAGCATATCTAGTGCAGTTTTTTTCACCGATTCGTCTATTGTAAACATGATCTCATCTCTTTTTTCCTTGTGAAATATTACAAACGCCTCGTTTACTGGCTTTTTCAAGTTTTCCTCCAGTAGGATGGCAAGAAGCCCGATCTGAACCCGAATTGTATCGTGCATTTTTGTATAATTAGAGAACTTCCTCTCAATCAGCACTACCTGATCCTCCAACTCTATTGCCTCATCCACTATTCCAAAAAAATCATGGTATTTTGAATGAAATTTGACGGCAATTATCTTCTTGCCTTGCAGGTTTTTTGGCATAAATGCCCTGTTTGTTTTTTCATGTCTTTCATGAAACGCTTTACCGGCGGCTACTGTTCCTCTTTTTTCCTCGTATTGCAAAAGGCCAAGCACCTCTGAATAATATGTAAACTTTGGACAAAAAACATTTTCGACAACCGTTGTAACCGATATCATCGTATTCAAATCACCTGCGAGGGCGTTTTGTCAGACACATAGTCTACATCAAAACTCTTTCCAAGTGTGGTTATTTTCCCAAAACACTGATTGCAGCTCATCATAAGATAGAAGGAATCCTCATCATGGGATATTATGGTTTTTATCTTTTCGATAAGATCTTTTTTTTGTTGCCCCGAGAGTTGGCCGCAAAACACGCTTTTTTGAATCCTGACTAGTCCTGCATCCTTTAGTACGTTTATCACTGCTTCCCTCACGGAGTTTTCAGTTATGTCATATACTGCATAATACATTACATGCTTTATGACAACACCACCTCCAAGTTTTTCTTTGTCAATTTTTCTATTATTTTTTTGCAATAGTTCCATGACGTCCTCTCTACTTCCTTGGAGTTTTCCTGTTTGTATGATGATAAAAGTGCGGCTCTCCCGCTCTTTGTAATTCTTATGCCAAGGTTTTCTGTGTCATCCATCTCATCCTCAAACCAGTCGTCTCTCACCATACGTTTGTTGAATAACGATACTAACGTCCTGTCTATTGTGGGTCTGCACATTTCTATTATGTCAAATGCAAGTGTAGGCTTGCCGTAAGAGTCTACGTGATAGAATCCCGCATTTGGATCAAGTCCTGATAAAATTATGGCTTTCTCAACCCCCGCATAGCCCATTCCATACATGTAGTTGAGTGATGCATTGAATCCGTCCAGTCCGGGATTTTGACTCCTTTTTTTAAATTGCCATTTTTTTGGCAGGCATGCAGATATGGTAGCAAAATACTCTGCGGCACACAGTCCCTCAAACCCCAGTAACCTCTGCTTGAAATTAAGCAATTCGGACTCAAGATGTCTGACTTTTTGCCTAGTTTGGTCTATCAGATCTATTGAGCCATCAAGCTTTAAGAGTATTTCACTGCTTCCGGTTCGCTTCCTGTTGTTTTTGAGATCCAACAACAACTTTTTTTGTCCCTTGAGCTTTTCTAACACAATCTCTCTGGATATTTCTACTGCTGTTTTGGTGTCCGAGTTAAGATACTGCATACGTCTGACCTCTGTAGTCTTGCCTGGGGTACTTGCCCACATTCGTGCATATGGCCTACCGCCATAACCTGCAAGAACCAACTGGATCTGTCTTTCAATGCACAGCTTTACAGCCTGTGTGCTTATCATTGCATTGGCAGTAACTATTATGGCCTCTATCTTTTCTGCAGGTATCTCTGTTGACTCCCTCTCGCCATCAGGCAGTTTGGTTTCTACCACAAAGCGTTCACGCTTGCGTCTTATGGCACTGCCGTGCGTAGATATCTCTAGTATCATGTCCTTCCTATTGCCCCGAATCCCTTTGATACGCTGTTACCTATGCCCATAAGATCTGGAAGGCTTAGGTTTGTGACAAATCGGGCGTAAAAAGAGCAGAACGGATTCTGATGTGCAACCACATATGTTGGTCTGAGTCTCTTTATACTGACATACAGCTTGTAGTCTATACTAATGCCTATTCCCTTCAACGCGCTGAGAAAGTTTCCAACCAATATATTCTCTAAAAACCTGTATTTCAGATCAGAACTTATCGTTTTGAATTTTTCATAGTTTTTAGAATTAAGTGCGATCCAGGGAGTCTGAAACTTGTATTGGGTTATGTCGTCTGTAATCTGATGCATGACGGTTGAAAACTCTATACTGGATACAGCTATTTTGCAGTTTGGCAACACGATTTCTTCCAAACTCGACAATTTATCAAATACGATCTTGGCGTAATCTCCGATTCCGACCACCAGCAATTCGTCATTGATTTTTTTGTACTGCACAAGAGGATACCTGTACGGGTTTTCATCATGGTGGTGAAATTCAGTATCCTGAAAGAATCTGTACCCAAGATAGCCGCGTAATTTAGAGGCCGAGATTCTTTTTTGCTCATGTATGTTAATCTTGGTATACGATATGGCTACGCTTTTTGAGTCCATGGTTCAAACCACATCTTTTCTACCATATAATTAATTGTGCGCCAATCTAATCCTATGCTATAGCAACGGGCAGAAGTCTTTGAGTCAAAGTAGGTCATAACTACACGTAAAAAACCTCAACTATTTCTGCTCGTTGCTATAGTTTGCCATATGTAATCGTTGAGTCCTCAGACGAGTCATCGACAAGATGCCAGTCCAGACCCATCTTCTTGTGGTATATTTTTTGCAGGTGTTGTTTTTTTGGAAGCAGGATGTTCTTTTCCATTAGTTCATCATCAAACAACTCCGTGCCCACCTTCTCCAGAGGAATTGGAAGCATTGCAGTCATCTCCCCAAATCTTTTGACGATGCCCTGTGGTTTTTTTGTCTCAGCAATGCCAAGCAGTTTATTTCTAACAGAGTCCCATTCGTCCATGTCTGGCACAATTACAGTGTCCCTGTTGTCTTTTTCAGATATTAGTTTCCTAACAAAATCCCATACATTTTCAAAATCCATCTCAGAGACAAGATGTTCTAGCTTGCTTGAATTGTTTATGTTGATTTGGTTCCTCTTAGAAATTTCCTCATAGTATTCTTTCAGAGCATCATAGATCTGTACGGAGTTTACCATGCCGCAGACTCTCTTTTCTGACTCTTGGAATTCTAACTGACTGTACGGCACGTGACTGTTGCCCTCTGTCGAGTATACTACTAACGTTGCATTTGGATTGTTGCCTTGTCTGTTGAGTCTACCCATGACCTGTATGATGTTGTCAAGCGGGGCCATCTCTCTGAACACGTGGGAAAAGTCAATGTCAACGCCTGCTTCTACTACTTGTGTTGCTACAAGAACATAGTCTGACATTTTTGGAAGATCTTTGATCAGATTTATCCTGTCCTTTTTTCTGACTCCTGTGGAAATATACTCGATCTTTTTACCCCTGTTTGCCTGGCTGATCTCATTGTAAAGTCGTACGGCCTTTTTTCTGGTGTTGGCCATAACCAACGTGTTGTCGACTGGGATCGTTTTGATATCTAAGGAATCTACGACTGAAACATGCTTTTTCGTCAGATCAAGATATGAATCAATCGTCTCCTCTGATATTTTCACACGCGCTACGTCACTGATCTCATGAGGTATCGTTGCGCTGACTAGGATGAACTTTGTTTTCATGTACTGACTCATTTTTTCAAAGATGTTTTTCAGGTTTGACAAGATCGGTTTTGGTATTGTCTGTATTTCGTCTACTATCAAAATCGAATTTCTAAATGATGCCATCTTCATTTTGTCCTGTGCCCTGTTTGAGTAGATTGTCATCAGGAGTCTTTGGGTCGTGGTAATGACGAATTTTTTATTAAATGACTCGTTTTCAAACACCCATTGATTGATCCTGCCAAGCATTCCGTCGACGTGTTTGTCTTCCAGGGATGTTGAATGCAAGTGGTTGTAAATCAAAATGTCGTTTAGTTGGGACTGCTCTGACACCTCTAGGATTTTCTCCTCAAAATCTTCTGTCAGGGCAAGTAACGGGGAGAAGTAAAACACGCGCTCGACATCTTTGCGTTTTGAATAGTGGTTGATTATGTCTAAAAAGACCTTTGTCTTGCCGATTCCGGTGGGTGCATTGATTATTGATATGTTCTGCATGTAATCAAAATTATCCATGACCTGGCTTTGGAAGTCGGTGCGGAGTTTTGCAAGCGGACTGCTGGCGTTTCTTAATTTTTCAGTATTGAACTGCAGGTTGAATCTCGGCACGATCCAATCATTAAAACTGCCTCTATCGGCCTGAAGCAGGCACGAGAATGCATATGCCATTTCCAGATAGTCGTCAGGCGAGTTTTCGGATTTTAGTTTAAGATCAAAATCGATAGGGCGGCAGAACCTTCTTTTACCAGAGTCCCAGTTAAGCTTTGAAAATCCTGGTTTTTTAGACGCTTGCAAGGAAAATTCATCCATTTGCATGGCGATTTCATCCCTTGATTTTTTGATTTTTTGTTCGTTCCGTGAATTTTTTCCTAACTGTTGCCTGATTTTGGAGTGGTGTCCGTAGATGAGCACCGAAATCTTGTCAATCAGATCACGTTCTAACCCGGTTTTGTACAAGAGTCTCTGTGCGGCCCACGCAGAAAATATTGAATGCTCATGTGCATATGTTGACTCTGCCTCTTTCTCCGTGGTTGTTCCGTGAAAAACCGTCTGATAAAACGGGTTTATTTTTCCAAAGTCGTGTAGCAGTCCTGAATAAAACGCGAGTTTTGGGTTTCTGAAGAGTGTTTGTGAGAAAATCTCTTCTGATTTTTCTGCGACTTCGATCAGATGCTCTATGAGGAGGTGCTTTTTTTCATGTATCGGATGCGAAAGAAATTTAGTACATGCAGACGACGTCATTGCCTATTTCACAAAATTCAGACAGGTTTCTTTTCGAGTCTCTCGTAATTTCGATCCTAGAATCGTTTGTGGGGATCCAGTGTTTTAGGACACGTCCATCAAATTTCCCCCCGTCAAAGAAATGGTGTATGTGCCTTTCTATAATAATTGAACCTCCATCCGTAATCATTTCGGGTTTGAACTGAAAATCTTGGTTGTAGGTTTCAGATTCGTCTAGTACCACGTACTGTGTTTCTTTGCCTTCGGCATCATTAACAATACCTACGTCAACCTCATTAAAGTCAGATATTATTGCGGGACAGTATGCGTGTCCTAGGTACGGCGGATACATGAATTCATTTTTAGTTAGAGCTGATGAGATCGCGGCGTGGTTTTCCTTGTCCGCGTTAACGTAAATCGTGTATTTGGGACGTTCGACCACTTCAGTCTTGAACGGCTTTGTCTTGGCTTCTTTTAGAGAGCGGTGGTTTGTAAAGAAAGTCACTTTTTTCGGTTCAGATTCTAACTTCAGACCAATCTTCACACTTTTAAAAAATTTCAGGTATTGCTTTCCATAAATCTCGTTTAGTGTGTTGGAGCGCTGGACTCCAATGATTGCGCCAAGTATACCTACTACCGCACTCTTTGACGGGATGTGGTAAACTGTCTGGTTGGTTGTAACAGATGGATCTCTAAACGCGGCAAAATCACCTGAAATCCTAAATGATATGAGTTTCAATCCGAAATAACTTCTACATTAAGCCCTTTATTTGCAAGATCTTTGGACAGATCTTCTATGTCTCCTGCGACGTCCTCAGCACCCTTGATTCGTATCAATTCTACCTCTGACTTTCTTTTTGACATTACGCTTACAAGTTTTGAGAAGTCAAACGGATTCTTTCCTAGTTTCTTTGCCATTCCCTTTAATTCCTTATTTTCGTCAACTAGGTTTGGGAGATCATTGTATGTTTTGTCATTGTATTTTATGTCGATATACAGGATACTGCGCTGTGGGTATTTTGATCGAGTGGTTAGATTGTTTGTACCATTCCACATGCAGTCATGAATCATGGCTGACTTGCCTTCGAACTTTTCCATGATCTTTTTATCATCTGCATACTTTGATAGGTTCCTTGGATTGAGTACGCCCTGTACTTTAATCAGCGCATACTCTACGGAATAAAACTTGCCGAATGTGGAAAATTGCTTTCCCTTTTTTTCCTTACCTACAAATCTTCCGACTATTGTCGGATTAATTATCTGCACTTTGTTTACGCTTTTTGATATTCCAAATTGCAGTGGACCTGTGAGTTTTTCTGATCTCCCCTCGTCGTTTTCACCCTTTCTTATTGGCACCAATGCTCCAAACAGCGGCACGTCAAACGTCTTTTCCAGTAGCTTTGACATCACGTCTCCATTAAGGGATCCCGCTATCTCTTCAGCTTTGCCATCTGCAGCGATCGCCTCTCCTTTTTCATCATAATCGACAAACAGTGTTTCGCCTCTGACATCTCGTGCGTAATCTCGCATGGTTCGTTTGATTCGTACATCGGTCACCATTATGGTATCATCTGGCATCATTCGAGGTTGATTTTCAAACCCTGGATCTCCGTTTGGGTTCTGCATTGATTCGTAATAGAATAAAATCTCAGTACTCATACCATCATCTCCATTTTACTATAGTATCCCTTGAAAAAGAAATACGAATAATCCTTTGATGCGGCATCATCGGTAATTTCCTTGTCAGGTTGCAGAGATCTGATCTTATCAGTAGCATTTTTCTTTTTTTCATCTGAGGTTTTTGATAACTGCACACCTTTGCCTATCCGTGCTACGATAAAACGGAGTCTTTCTCGGTCATATTTTGAATATGTCAGGATATCCGACAGCGAATTATCCATTTCCCCAATGTTTTGTTTAAAGTCGATGTATGCCTTGGCAATCTGACCTATCTTTTCGGCAAACTCTTCGTTTTTATCCATGTATGAGTATGTATCTTTGCCCCTATTACATAAATGTTGCAAGCAATAACTTGATCTCTTGAAAAAAGATACCTGATCATGTTGATTCTTGCTCTTTATCCATTTGTGTATTTCCTGCCTCACGCTTTTGTTGAAAAATGACAGTAGATAGTCTTTGGGAGTATTGTTATTCATTAGGAAGTTTTTCACTGCATAAAGATATGTATCCCAGATGGGATTTTTGCCAGAATTGTCAATCAGGACTTCGATGCATAGTGGCGGAATGTCCTTCATGTCAGAAAACATTTTTTCCATTCTATCTGTTGTCAAATTTTCATCAATCATCACTTCTTGTTTTGCTTGGTTGATTCGTATACAAATCACCTTTAGTTGTGCATTCTCTGTAAGGCCTGAATTTCCCTTCAAAGTTATGTAATTTTGATATAGTTGAACTAGTATTCCTTTTCCGGTATCAGTAAATTCACGTTTATGTTCACTGTCGGTGGTGATATTAGTAAAAGTCCAATCCAACCTACTGATGGTAAATGTTTGTTTTGGATCTGTGTATATTTTGTCTAGGCTACTGTCCCCAACACCAATGTTTTTGTAGAACTCCTCTTTTTGTTTACAGTTTATAGTAAATGCTCTGTCGTCATATGAAAGGAACTTGGCAGTTTTTGTTGCACTTGATGCATGTCTGAATGCCTTCATTCCCAGATAATCGGTAAATGGGTCTTGTTCAGGATCCCCTTTGCTTTCATCTGCTCTTTTAAACTTGATTATGTGATCATCTGGTAAAACATAGATTCTAAACGGTATTTTGCTAGGTTTTGTAATACTATGTTCTTGTTTTTTTGCAAACTCCATAAATTTTTCAACTATGCCGTCATATGCGCTTACATTCAAAATTCCTTCGTCATCAATAATTCCAGAATCAACATATTCAGAAAATAACGTGCTAGAATTTACCCAATAATTTTTTTTATCGATTCTTAGCTTAGGCTTCCCGTCAGCTTCCTTGATGACCTCTCCAGCAGATACATCTAAAATGTGTTTTATATAATCTGGTTTTTTGCCAATTGTGATTTCAAGTTTTGTCTCTGATGCCTTGTTTGTCTTTATAATACCGTAAATTTCAAGGTATGGATTTGGCGCTGCAGCACCAACCCTGTGATCTGGAAGCTTGCTTATGACGTCATCAGAAGTATTCAGAGGCATTTTAAGCCAGTTTTGCAACTCTTTTGTCCCTTTAGTTGTTTCTGAACCCCACTCCTCAAGCGTTTTTTCGTCAACTGTAGCTGTGTTGTCTTTGTAGAATATCATCTTAACTGGAAGTTGTTTTTTTGGTGCAGATCCTTTGCTGTCTCTGTTTCCATAAAATAATTCATACGCTAGCAATAACAGTAAACAACACGCTATTTTTTTAAACATTTGCATTCGTTCAAATTGCTTACTGAGACATACACTCATGCATGCATAAAGTCATTAGATTTTATGCGTGGTCGGTTCAGATCTAGGATTATCATGAACAAATTTATCTCATTTAGGTCGATTACACATAAAGTCTGCTATGTAAGTCAATCACACAAAACAAGTGGCGCCGCCCATCAGACTTGAACTGACGACCGTCCGATTAACAGTCGGATGCTCTACCACGCTGAGCTAGGGCGGCACTGTCTTTGTAGCTTGGCAAAAGTGATTTAATCCTTGCTACTGCGCAATCTGGGCCAAGTGAAAGGAAAAGGTCAGTTGAACCTTGCGAAAAACTCCTTTATCTCCTTTGAACGGCCCTCGACAATCCCGGTGATCCCCCTGTGCTCGTCGGGGGTCGGCTTCCTCCTGTACACTGCCTGAAAGATGCCAAGGGCAGAGCCCACCATCTCCCCGACAAAAAACCCGCACAGAAAATCCCCGTTGTTCTCGCATTTCCATGACTGCCTGACCTTGGGGGAAACTCCTGCGGATTTGTACAGCTCCAAGGTATCCTCAACAAGCTGCGTGATCTCCTTTGAGAATTTGGGATCCAGGGCCATCAGAAAGTCTGCTACTCCTCTTCTATTCCCTTTTTCTTTTCATATGCATAGATGCCATCAAGAAAAACCCTGTGATCCTTGTTTTTTACCTTTGTCTTCAGCTCGATGTTTGCTGCAGTCTGCGTGATGTCTGTCCAGACCTCGCCTGTCAACAGGACGTCTTCTCCCTTTGGAACCACCCTTGTATTTCCCACGACTGATGCAGTCCTGGGGGCCCTCTCTCCCTGAAAGTTTTCAATCAAAATTTTTTTTCCTTCCACTTTTACTGTAATTGGAAAGTGCGCAAAGACCACCTTCATCCTGATGGTATATCCGCTGACAAGCCCCTCGCAGATGTTTCTTACAAGTGACCTTGCCGCATGCAGTATGGCATAGTCCCTCTTTTTCTGTCCGATGGTCCTCAAAACGATCTTGCCCCCGCTGATCTCCGGGGTGACCGGGATGCTTTTGAAGCTTTGGTGCGTCTTTCCAAGGGGCCCCTCAAAAGTCAGCATGTGTTTCTTTTGCGTGACGGTAACTTCCTTGGGAATGTCCACCGCATCCTGGAACTTTTCAGCTTCCTGCTCAGTAGACATATCCTATCAGAAACCCCCCGATTCCCTTCTGCGCCGCATCATGGTGGGACATTACCCCCTGGTTTGTAGTCACCAGCAGCATGCCCCTGTTGTATGCCGGCAGGTACTGCTGCTCCCAGCTGTTAAACTCGTCGGTCTTTACCTTGAATCTTGGCGAGATTGCGCCGCATTTTGTAATCTTTGCCAGCAGCCTTATCTTGAACTTTCCCCCTCTCTTGTCGTCAATGTGCTCAAACTCCCCGATGTATCCGTCCTTTTGCAGGGTTTTGAGAACCTCGATTCCCAGCTTTGATGTCGGAAGGACCGTACACTGGTCCTTTCTTCTTGTCTCGTTGTTGTAAAGCGTGACAAATAGATTTGCTAAAACGTTGCTTGCCGGCATGATCTCACCTGTTCTTCCTGAATCCTAGGGATGCTGCTACCTCCCTAAAGCACCTTCTGCAGATCATCAGGTCGTATTTTTGGATGACGGCAGTATAGTCCCCGCATCTCTTGCACCATCTTGATCCCCTGCCAAAGTCGTGCTTTTTTCTGCCGGTAAACTCGTAGGATCTGTCTTTTGCCATTATGCTACTGTCACTCCGAACTCTTTTACCATGTAATCCTTTGCCTCCTGGCTTGTAATGATGTGGGACTTGCCGACGCTTGCCTTGTGCTTGCTTCTTGTCCTTATGCCGTAGCCTGGCCTTGCCAGTGCAACGGAGACTCCCAAACCCAAAATTCCGATCTGCGGATCGTATTTTACGCCGGGAATGTCAATGTGCTCCCCGATTCCAAACGAATAGTTGCCAAAATCATCAAACGATCTCCCGTTGACCGCGTTTCCCTTTGCCTCTAGCAGCCGCCTCAGCAGTGCCTTTGCATCCTCTCCCCTGACTGTCACTGATGCCCCGATTGGCTCTCCCTTTCTTACGCCCCAGTCTCTCTGGGTTGCCTTTGCGTCCCTGGCACACGATCTCTTGCCGGATATCTGATCGAGTGCCTTTTTTGCTATATCTATTGCATCACCGGATCTTCCTACGCCCATGTTCAGGACGACTTTCTCGAGCCTGATTCTCTTCATGGGGGACTGGGCTGTTTTTTGGGACATCGTCATCACTTTATCCGTATTGCTGGCTCCTCTTTTCCGATTGGCATTATGATGTCTGCTGGAATCTCGATCTTTCTTTGACCTAGCGCAACGACGACCCTCTTTGGCAGGATGAACGTGCCCTTTTCAACGCTTTGGATTTTGCCGATCTGCCCTGCGTTGATTCCGCGTATCACCAGGCACTGGCAGCCTGCCTCCAGCTTGATTACCTTGATGATTTCCTGGCTTGGGACAGTGATCAGGCATGCATCACCGATGCTTGCCTGGACGTCTGACATTACCGAACGTCCGTCATGGAACCCGATCTGCATCCTTCCGTTTTTGGTCGTTGTCTTTTTTGTAACGATGACCAGCTTTTTGGATTTCTCTGATTCGTCAATCTTGATTGGTTGTAGCAGCTTTCCCTCTGTTGGAACCATGCGGTAAATGTCCGAGACATTTTCCAGCTCGACTATGTCCATCAGTCCGATTGCATGGTGGAGCGACTTTCTTACAACGCCGTCAATCTTTACCTTTCCGGAATAGATTGACGTCTTTGCCTCCCTGAGGCTTGAGACGATCTTTAGCATGTCCCTGAGAAAGACCGCAGTTGGAACCGAATAATGTTTCTTGTGTGCGCCCGGCCTTGTGGTGATTACGAATCTTTTGTCTTTTCTTGTAATGCCCCAGAACTGGGGTGCCATTTGGCGTTTGAGTTTTTTACTTCCGGATATGCTTACCAATTGTTGTTTTCATCTCCCTTTTTTTCGGATTTTTCCTCCGTTTTTGTTTCTTTGGGTGCTTCCTCTTCTTCCTCTCTTTCTTCTGTCGCTTCTCTTTCTTCTGTCGCTTCTCTTTCTTCTGTCGCTTCTCTTTCTTCTGTCGCTTCTCTTTCTTCTGTCGCTTCCTCTTCTTCCTCTCTTTCTTCTGTCGCTTCCTCTTCTTCCTCTCTTTCTTCTGTCGCTTCCTCTTCTTCCTCTCTTTCTTCTGTCGCTTCCTCTTCTTCCTCTCTTTCTTCTGTCGCTTCCTCTTCTTCCTCTCTTTCTTCTGTCGCTTCCTCTTCTTCCTCTCTTTCTTCTGTCGCTTCCTCTTCTTCCTCTCTTTCTTCTGTCGCTTCCTCTTCTTCCTCTCTTTCTTCTGTCGCTTCCTCTTCTTCCTCTCTTTCTTCTGTCGCTTCTCTTTCTTTGGCCCTTGCCTCAAGCGTTTTCCCTTCTTTTGCT
Source organism: Candidatus Nitrosopumilus sp. (assembly GCA_965214775.1). GTDB lineage: Archaea > Thermoproteota > Nitrososphaeria > Nitrososphaerales > Nitrosopumilaceae > Nitrosopumilus. The sequence continues at coordinate 2,436,840 of OZ243974.1, forward strand.
GCTTCTGCTTCTGCTTTTCTTGCCGCATCTGTCGCCTCATTTAGTTCTTGTATTGCCGCATCTACTTCCTCTTCTGCATCTTCCAATGCCTCTTTTGCCGCATCTACTTCCTCTTTTGCATATCTTACCTCCTCCATTGCCTTTTCTGCCGCATCCATTTTTTCATCCCATGTCTCCTCAGGTGCCGCCTCCAATGCCTCTACTGCCTCTTCTGCCACTTTCAATGCCTCGCTTCTTGCCTCTACTGCCTCTTCTGCCACTTTCAATGCCTCTCTTTTGTCTTCCAATGCCTCTTTTGCCGCCTCTGTTGCTTCTGCCGCATCCTCCATTGCCTCTTCTGCCACTTCCAACGCATCCCTTTTTTCTCCTTTCTCTTCAGTCATTGCATCCATTGCAGCGTATTTCTCCTTGGGCGCAGTCCTGGGCATGCTGTCTGGGCTCTTGCCTTCTAATTTTGCCATTCTCCACTTGTCATCGGTGTTCAATGACTTTACAACCAGGTTTGAGGTGTGGATATAAACGTCATATTTTTCCCCCCTTGTCTGTTCCTTTTTGATTCCTTCGATTGCCACGCTGTTTTTCTGGGTTGACACCTGTCCGACCTTGCCGCTTACCCCTGCAAACTCCCCCCTGACAATCGTAACGCTGTCTCCCTTGACGACCCTCACGCTTCGTTTTCCGTATCTGTTTTGCAGTTCTTTTGAGAGTGCGCTTCCAAGTTGCTTGCTTTTGGATTGGTATGTTGCGCGATAAATCATCTTGTTACGCATCTTAGTCGGCTTCATCTTTCCTTTTACACCACCATTGATGCCAGGTTGGCTACCCTTGGCCATTTTTCTGAGGCTTCTGCTGCCACCGGTCCCTTGATGTCCGTCCCCTTTGTCTCTCCCTCCGGGGTGATCAACACTGCGGCGTTGTCCTCAAAACAGACTCTGACTCCGTTTAGCCTTCTGACTGCGTATTTCTGTCTGATGATGACTGCGCCGTGCACCTGCTTTCTTAGCTCTGCGGGCCCCTTTTTTACGACAACATTGCAAAAGTCGCCAACGGCTGCCGCCGGCAGCCTTGAAACCCTCGTTTTGTGTCTTGGAACATTGATTACCTCTAGAATTTTTGCGCCTGAATTGTCTGCACAAACAATCTCGGCACCTACCGGGATTGATCTTGTGACGTACGGGCGGAACTCCTCTACGCCCTTTCCTGCCTGTTTTGCCATCTATGATCTGACCTCCACGACAACGTATGAGACTGATTTTGATATCGGCCTGCATTCTGCAGCAAGTACGGTGTCGCCCAGATCCACGTCAATGCATGAGGGCACATGGGCATGAATGCTGCTCTTTCCCCTTGCATATCTCTTGAATTTGTTATAGTAGACTGGCGCATCCTTTTGCAGCGTTATGGTCTGCTTTGCCTTGTTGCCTGTGACTTTTCCCTCAAAGAGCCTTCCTCTGATGGCCAGGTTGCCACAAAACGGACAGTTCTTCTCGTCGCATTTTCTTTCTGGCTCTTTTACCTCAAGGCCGATGTTTCTGGTCATGGACTTTCTCCTCCACTGCTTTTTCTTCTTCCTGCGCCTCTTCCTATTCTGTCAAACGGCCTTTTTTGGATGGTTGAGCCGTCAATGATTACAGGAGGGCAGTCTCCGATTGAGATCTCCCAGACGCTGTCTGCCTTTGCAGCCAGTTTGACTCCTTTTTTCGTATCTAATGCAAACATGGATTTTGTTTCGTTGATTATGGTCCCATTTAATCCTATTATTTGCGGGTTGGATGACTCTACAATCCTGGCGTCTGACCCGATGAACTCCTGTGAAGTAGCGTTTTTTGGTGTTGTTGCTGCTGTTGTTGCTGCTGTTGTTGCTGGTGTTGTTGCTGTTGCTGCTGTTACTGTTGTTGTTTCCATCGTCATCCTCTTCTTCCTTCCTCTTCTTCCTTCTCTTCTCTCTTCATCTCGTTTAGCCTGGTCAGCATTCTTGCAATGTCGTGTCTGAGCGGTTTTAGTTTTCCGCTTTCCTTTCTTAATGTGCCTTTGGCAGCATCAATGCGTAGTTTTGTCAGCTCGCTGCGCGCCTCTTGTATTCTGCCCTCAAGATCCTTTCTGTTCAGGTTGTTTATTGTTTTCATGCTTGTCCTGGTCATTTCATCTTGGCCTCCTCTTCCTCTAGCGTCTCTAGTTCCTTCATCTTTTCCTCCTCTATTGCTATCTGCTCGGACTCTGTCCTTGCCTTCTTTTCGGCTTCTGTCTCGTCTCTCATCTTTCCGGTCTCTGCATCCTTGACTTGTTTTGCCTTTCTTGCCGGTGGTTTTTCTGCCCTTAACTCAAACTCTGGAACGAACTTTTCCTTCCTTGCAATTCTGATTCTTATTCCGATCAGTCCCATTGGCGTGTTTACGTGCGCAATGTCCTCATCAACGATCACTTCTGCGTGGTGGCCTGCCCTTGGCAGGACTCCGGAGGTGTGCTTTTCAAACGCCGAGCGGTCGCCCCTTAACTTCCCTGAAATTGTAATCTGAACGCCCATGGCCCCTGCCTCCATGATCTGCTTTAGAGTCCACATGGTCGCCCTTCTAAATGCGATTCCCCTCTCCAGGTGCGATGCCATTCTGTTGCACATTACGCTTGGCGAGAGTTCGGGCTTGTCAATCTCAACTACCAAGACCTGCGGGTTCTTTAACCCAAAGTCTGTCGACAGTTTTTCTGTAATCTCCCTGATTCCGGAACCCTTTCTTCCGATGACGATTCCCGGCCTGGTCACATGCAGTGCCACCTTGGTGCCTGTTGGCGTCTTTGAGATTTCTGCATGGGAGAATCCTGCCTCCTTGATTGCCTCCCGGAGATAGTCCTTGAGCAGCATCATGTTGTAGTTGTCCTTGATTACGTTTTTGACTGACGACATGTCCTAAATCTCCTGGGCCACCAGTTCCACGTGTGTCAGCACGTTGTTCTTTGGGGTTGCCCTTCCCATTGCCCTTGGGATGAATCTTTTTACGGTCACTCCCTTGTGAACAGTCGCGTTTATGATCTTCAACCTGTCAAGGTCCATTCCCTTGTATTCTGCATTTGATTCCAGATTGTTCAAAACCTTGATGAACTCCTGGGCCGCCTTTTGCGGATAGCGTCCTGACATCATTCCGGGATCAGACTTGTGTCCCACCTGGTTTTTGAACCTTCTAAAGGCAATTGCCCTGTCCTTGTGGACTACGGCTCGCAGGTAGTCCCTTGCCTTTTCAATGGACAGTCCCTTGATTGCAACTGCCACTTCCCTTGCGTGCTTGTGGGAGATGCCTTTTTCCCTTAACGAAGAGCGCACATGGCGCGTCGAGTCATATTTTTGGAAAGCATAGCCGAATCTGCCCAAGACAATCACTTCAATGGAACGTAGAGGCTTGATCTTGATGCACCTACGCCTGGAGCACCGTGTGAGACCCTCTTGTTTGTTATGACATATTCCCCGAGGTAGTGCCCGATCATCTCTGTCCGGATCACAACTGGAACAAACTCCTTTCCCGAGAAAACATTTACCGTAACGTCTACCATGTAAGGCAGGACAATCAAGTCTCTGACATGCGTCTTGATTGGATTTTTTAACTTGCCTGCTTTTGCAGCCTTTATCTCTTCGATCAGCTTTCTCTTGCCGTCTGTAATCCCCCTTGTAAGGGACCTTCTCTGCCTTGCATTAAACAGCTGGAACAGCTTTTCTAATGACATGCCCTCCAATTCCTCCCTTGGAATGCCCCTGTATGCAAATTCCTTAACCGTTATGGCTCATCTCCGTATCTTTCTGCATTTCTGCATTTCTGCCTTCCTTTATGTATGCCTGCATGTGTTCTTGGAGTTTCAGTGTCCATATTATAGCATTCCTATCTTTGTTGCAAGGTCCCTTGCCTTTTCGGTGTTTGTAAATTTGACAAATGCCTTTTTGCCGTAAATGGTTCTGGCAGTGTTGACGTCTGTGATCTTCTCGTTGTAAAGTACGCCGATGGCCTCGGCGATCTCCGGCTTGCTTGCAGATCTGTCCACGATAAAACAGATCTTGCTTTCGTTTTCAACCATTGCAAACGTCCTTTCTGTAATGTGCGGCTTTATGATGATTTTGGTTGCTTTATCCACGTTCATTGCGCCGTCCTCACCATTACCTCCAGGTGTGTTGATTTGATCTTTCCGATTTCCTTGATTGCGGATTTTGAATATACCGTCAGCCTGATGGGATCCGAGCCGGGCGACAGGTCCAGGACGCTGAGATCCTTTGCAGCAGTTGCCTCCACTCCCGGCAGGGCCCCGACTGCCCTTGAAATGTTTGCGGCGTCTTTTACTACAAACAGTACGCTCTTTCCCACCTTTTTGCTTCTTCCTCTCAGTCTGGACTGGCCGGAGCGGGCCTTTCTTGCATAAAGCCTTTTGACGTCCTGGGACAGCTTTAACGAATCCAGTATCCTGAGAATTACATTTGTCCTGGAGACTGATTCAATGTCATCAGAAACGACAATCGGAAACGATTCGATTCCCTCCACCCTGTGCCCCCTTGACTTGACTAGCTCCTTTGATGCAGTAGCCGCAATTGCCGAGCACAGCGCCAGCTTTTTTTCCTTTTTGTTGAGTTTTTTGTAAATGACTTTTTCTACGATTGGCGGATGTGCCTGCCTTCCGCCCCTGGTGGATGCAACTTCGGCACCCTGGCCCTGCCTTCCGCCACCGCCTCCCTGGGCCCTTGCCACGCGGGAGACGCCCCGCCCTGTCGGGGGGTCGTGGGAGTCTGCAACAACATCCATTCCCGCCGTCGGATGCCTTCCCTGCCGCTGGAATCTGTGCGAGTTTAGATTGGTGTAAGCTTTGCAGATCAGCTCTTTTCTGTAGGGGGTTGAAAATACCAGCGGAAGCTCGATCTCTTCTTGCCTTGTTCCGTCCGTGGATGAGACCACCGCTGTTGTTGTCGTTGTTGTCGTTGTTTCCACTATGCGACTACCTCCAGGATGTTTGGTTTTACGACTTTGGATGGGGCGTTTCTGATCTGGCTTCTTAGCTTGATCAGCCTTTTATACGTTCCAGGAACCGAGCCTTTTAAAATTATAAAATCTCCCCTGACAAAGCCAAAGTGCTTGTAGCCGCCCTTTGGATTAATCTCAATCTGCCCGTCCTTGGCGTTTCCCATGACCATAATCCGCTTGTCATACTCTGTTCTTTGGTGGAACCCCATCTGTCCTGCTCTGGGAACCGTATACATGACGTATTGCGGCGATATTGGACCAAGCGAGCCGAGTTCCCTTACGGTCTTTCTTGACTTGTGCTGCTTTTTCTTTGCGCCATACCTCTGGATGACGCCCTGCCATCCCTTTCCCTTTGTAATTGCAGCAACGTCAACGCTTGCGCCGGTCTCAAAAGTTTGATCAATCCTGATCTCTTTGCCAAGAAGTTCCTTGACATGGTTGAACTGTCTTACAACGTCGCCGCCGCTTACTGATGCCTCAAAGACGTATGGCTTTTTCTGCTCCAGCCCTGCAGCCCTAGGCGAGACTGCAAGAATTGCAAAGATCTCCTTGATTTTTCCAAGTTTTTTCTCTGCAATGTCCAGTGCCCCTTCGTCGCTTTTCAATGTGATCTCCTTGGCAATGTATCTTGGAATGCCTTCAGAAGCATAAACGTCAAACTCTGCATGCAGACCGTCATGATCCTTTGAATACCCCCTGATCCCCAGAACCAGGACAGGCGGAGTGGCCAGAACGGTTCCAAGGCTTACCATCTGTTTTCCCGCATTTGGCGTCTTGCTTCTGTCATCAATGCTGACAACCTGGACACATCCGGCTTTGAATCCGCAATGGGCCAAAATTTTCGGCTCTTCTGAATCTGATTTTGGCCATGCACGGATTCTTGCCTCCATGCTTTTGGCACGCCCTCTAGGCAGGTATGCAAGGCTTCCTCTGCGCGGCTGACTGTGTCTTCTGGCACCCATTGTTAAGACGCGTCATCGAAAACCCTCTATTAAACCATGTGTAACTTGGTTAACCTGGAATATTTTTGTGGTTAACTGCCTGCCTGTGTCCGAAATTTTTACGGCCAAAACAATTTTGATGATGATGCAATGATGTTGTAAATGGTGTACGCCCCGATTGCTATTCCTGCTGCACCCACCCCGATTGCAAGCAACAAGAAATTCTTTCTTTCTGCCATTGTATGTGATCACCGCACTCTCTGGGAGTTTATTACTGCCAGCGTTCCTAAAAGCGCCTCTTCTAGCCGGACAGTCTCTGTTGCCTGATCCGGAAAAAAATTCAGCGACTTTGCGTTCTGGAGGTTTTTCATCCTTCCTCCGAGTATCTCGTGGACCCCTTTCTCCGGGGAGCCGAACACCAGAAGTGTCTCCTCCTTGGACTTTACGTACTTTGAGAGCTGTTCTCTTGTGGCAGTCCTTCCCTTTCTGGATGTAATGATGGTGCCTCCCTTCTTCCACTCGTTGATTAATGAAAACAGGCTTGCCCTCTCCTTTACAGAATATCCCCAGTACTTTGGAATCTCTGACTTGCGGATCTCTTTGAGAGCCAGTCCCGGATGGCCCTCCTTGAACTGAACCGTGACTCTTTTGCCCATGGGTGTTTTTCCAAAGAACGGAACCAGCCTGTCTATTCCGACATCTACGAATTTCTTGCCTTTTGCGCCAACTATGATCCCCTCTCTGATGTCCCCCCGTTTGATCTTTTCTGGATTTGCAGGCGTTGTATGGCTTGCAATTCTCAATGGCTGCAAAACCCCTGCAAATTTCAAGTCGTTTATTTTTGGGAACAGCCTTTTCCGCAAAAACTGCGGGGTCTCCAGATACCTTAGAATCGTTACCATCAGATTGCCATCCTGCCTGTTTTGTCCCTCCTGGTACACGTAGATGGTGTCTACTTTGAAGATTGCACATGCGCGCGCCAGCACCGAGACCTTTCTGGTTTTGTCGATTTTCAGGGACTCGTCTGAGAGTGCCGACTCTGGGATTGCAACTGAGAGTTTCAATGTTGTATGGTATTGCAGGCAGTTAATATCTTTAGTCAGTTTTGGCCGTGCGGGTACTTTTCTTTGGCAGTCTTTGCATAGTTTGCAACCTGCTTGTCTGAGACTATCTCGTAGAGCCCCGTGTCGGTCTTGACCTGGGCCATTCTGATTTGGCTTGAGCTTTCCTTGTCCTCGCTTGCAAGGTAAATCCCCGCGGCTGCCAGTGCCGCTGCATCATCCAGCGAGAGGTCCTTGCCGTAATTTTTTTCCAAAAAGTCCGTGACCTGATCTGAGCGGGAGCCGATTGCAATTGCATCATACGAAATGTAGGTTCCGCTGGGATCAGTCAGGAACAGCTGCGGCCTCTTCTCGACGACCCCTCCCAAAATCAGGGCAACCCCGTAGGGCCTAAGACCTGCGTACTGCGTGTACTGCTGGGACTGGTCTGCAAGGTGTTTTGCAATCGTTTCGACTTCGACTGCCTCATCGTAAATCATTTTGTTGCTTTGTGAGAAAAATCGCGCATTGTCAACCTGGCTTCTGGCATCCGGAATGTATCCGGCAGCCGCAACACCAACATGATCATCAATCTGGAAAATCTTTTGGGCCACATCTGAAACCTGCAGTTTTCTGGTCTTTTCTTCTACTGCAATGACGATGCCGTCCTTGCATTTTATTCCTATGGCAATGGTTCCTCTTTTTACCGTTTCAATGGCATATTCCACCTGGTAGAGTCTGCCGTCTGGCGAGAAGACCGTAATTGCTCTGTCGTAGCCTTGCTGTGCAGGAAGCATTTGATTCAAATGTTTTGGAGTTTAATTTAAAGTCTGCCCATGACCTGCCCGGGTTGGCATTTCTGGGATGGGCCTGAAAAATAGCCGCTTTTTTGCCGTTTTCCTTGATCCCTTAAGTAATATTTTGACGTAGTCAATGAAATGAATTTTGAAAACCTCCTGACGAGAATCATGAATTCGGACGTAAATATCAGGCATAGTATCGTTACGGATGCCGACGGAAACATACTTGCAACAAACCACCGCAAAGGCGTGACAAACTATCTGTCGCCAGAGGAGACTGCAGCATCACTGCAAAGGGCTGCAAGCTCCTGGAAGGGAAGAAAGGCGTTGGGGCCAAAAATCGGAAGCGGGCTGTATGCAGTAGCTGCCTTTGAAAAGATTACCAGGATGACATTTCCTTTGGGAAACGATCATCTGATCTTTGTAAGCATGGGCTCTGATACGGTTCGAATGGACATGCACGAAGGCGGTCAGAAGCAGATCATCGAGCACGTGCTAAACATTTTGAGTCGTGATCCCACCAGAGAATGATCTGAACGGTGATTATTCCCGCCCTCTCTTTTGTTTTTCAAATGAAAGCTTAATGTTGAGCAACAACGTTGTTTTTTCTGGCATGGAGTTTGAGATTGGGTTTTCAGGACATCAAAACATCCGCTCCAACCACAAGAAAACAATCGAGATTACAAGGGCATCCCATCTTAGCACTCGTGGTGACTGCATTGTCGGCATTAATGCGACATCCGGCTGCGCTGATTTGCCCCAGGAACTAAAAGAAAAATTAAAGGATCCCGACTCAAAAGTCACCTTCTCAATCAGTGTGGGAGGCGAGGAGTTTGCCGTTGTCGGCAGGGGGCATCCTGATTTGATACTGACACACAAAGACGACATTGTAATTAGAAAAAGTGATTTTATCTGTCCTAGAACCATGGCAATCAGGTGCGACAAGGCATCTGACTTGGTCCCTAGAGGGATGGTCTCCTTGCTGCAAAACCCCCTGGCAAAGGGGTTTTTCACCATCAGGATTGAAGAGGACAAAGGAAAAGAGGACAAAAAAGAAGAATTGCAATCATTATAGTACCAGTGGCAATAATGAGACAATTTTATACTCTGTTTTTTTATGTGCGGTGTGGGAAGAAAGGCCAATTTTTTGATTCTAGTTCCTTTGGCAGCTTTTGCTGCTGCAATCATTGGGTTTGGAATGTACAACACAATTTGTAAAAACTCCAACATTCCGATAAATTGCTAAAAAAGAGAGATGATACAGCAACGGGCAGAGGCCTTTGAGTCAAAACATGGTCAGATCGCCCGTAAAAGACCTCGATTATTTGTGAGTGTTGCTACAGTCTTCCCAAAAGTGCCCGTCTCACGGCGGTGCAGACGGCGGCATGCAGATCTGCAGGCATCCTCATCTGAATTGTTTCTAGTTTGGGATAATTTGATGTGGTACTTCTGGGAAGACTGCTATGGCAGATAATTTTTCCTCCGACACTGTCTTCAATTGGTTTGATTAAGGTCTTGCAAGTATATGATCATTCTCATTTAAGACGCCAGTAAATATCGGATCCTTGGCTATGTCACTAGTCATACATTAGAACTCACATCATATCTGAGATATATCGCTTTTTCTTTTTCATCAAGTTCTTCTAGGATTTCTTTGAGTTGATCAAAATCGTTTGTTTGTTCAACGCCCTCAACAATAGTCTGTTTGATAAAGTCCTCCAATGATTGAGACATGTTGGTTTTACGCCAAACTACTAGTTAAATAATTTTAGATATGCCCAGTAGTTGAAAATGCATACTCCATATGCTGCCTGTGTGATGATGTCTCCATCCATTCACGGCTCTGCACGCATTGGATTCGGCATGCCAGAACCACGTAAGACAGATGCTCTGGCAAACAAAAGTACATTTTCAACTACTGATGCTGCATGAATCTCGTGCGTAATCGGTGCAGATCAAGAAAAACCAGGCAGTTTTTACGTCATCTTTGCAACAAAGTGAAATGTAAGCGGGATTGCTGCGTTGCCTTGCTGTTTAGACGTCGTGCCTTTTGTCCGGTTTCTGTTTTTACTCAATTTTTTGGCACGTTTCCTGGCTGATAAAAAACATGCAGTAAAAACAATGCATTGGTAAAATCTAATTTATCATGGCTTTCTTAAACCATGACCTTCTCTTCATTTTATGGCAAACCTGACCGTTGAACTGCCTGTTTCAAAGAAACCGACTGATGCGGAGCTAAAAAAATTAAAGGACTATTTTAAAGAGATGCCTGTAGGCGAGGTTCTTGCCGGGCTGAAATTTGCCAAAAATCGATGGTCTGCAAAAGATGCCGGAACGCTAAAGGTCGGAAGAAAAAGCATAATCCAAAAAGAGGTCCATTCTGTAACTGCCGAGCAGGCCCAATGGAGGCTAAAAAACTGGAAGATGATGATTGCCAACTATCGAAGACGCGGTTACAGCTATCCTACAATTTCTCGAATTAAAAAAATCTTGGTTCAAAAAAGCAAAAAAAAGTCTAGGTGATCCGAAGATTCCATTTTTTGGACCATCTTCTGATGAGAAATACCGCAATGGCATATGTGATTGCAGTATGAACAATGAGGCCATAAATCGTCAGTTCCGGACTGCTTCCCAAGACCGCATAGCCCCAATCAAACCCGGTCTCCTCTGAGAACACTTTTTGGTCATACTCTGAGGCTTCATCAAACGGGTTGACAGCTGACTGTACGCCTGTTGAGACTGCGTTAAAAACAATGATAATCAAAAGATACCATCGCAGTCTTTTTACTCTGTATGAAGCTATGATGTCCATTATCGGAATAAAACAAAACACTGTTTGCCATGTCAGGCTGACAGGACCTTTGGCAGGCATGAGGATGTTGATTTATGGCTCTTATTTAGCGTTGTCAAGAGGTAGCGGCCAGGACAAATGCGAATCAAAAGGATCGTCTCTGTCATACTGTTGGATCATATTCAAGGTGCCGTGTTTCTTGCCATGCTTTGTTCCTGCCAGGTTTTCCAGCACGTTCTGCTTTGGCTGAATGTATGAAAAAAAAATAAAACGGCTGCCATTAAAACCCCTATTCTCTTGTTTCGGGAACAAGCCGTCTCAAGGCTTTGTCAATGTGCAACGGGCATCAAATGAATTGCTGATCATAAATCATGTGGCGCCAAGAGTCAAAGACACATGCAAATTATCTATCATACGAAAATTAGTTCCGCCTAAGATCAGGCGTACTTTGAAGGATTATTTTAGGCTGTACCGATCAAAAAACGTGAGGAAAAAATTGGAGGAAAAGTCGCTCCGGTACATAGAAAAGCAGAGGAAAAAGGGCGTGCCTGCAAAGCAGATAGCCCGGGAGCTGGGCATCAGCGACAGGTATGTCAGGAAGATATGGGCCAGATTCCGCAGCTCCGGCACAGTCCTGCCACGGAGCGGGGCAGGAAGGCCCTGCATGGACACGGATCCCGTGGATGTGGAGGCGGTCCTTGACGCATATGCGCGGATGCCGTCGGGTGTGGAGAGGCTGGCATTGCGCATGAGGGCCGCAGGCAGGCAGATAAGCTACCATGCAGTATACAGGATCATGAAGGTCGAGGGAATAACGGACGGCTCGCCTGCCAGACCCAGACAGCTCAAGTGGCTGCGCTATGAGCGCAAGTACTCCAATGCAATGTGGCACGTGGACTGGCACGAAATGAAGGATTCACGCCTAGAAAAACTCAATCTGGTGGCATATCTTGACGATTCCTCGCGGTGCATAACCGGATTTGGCGTCTTTGAGCGCGCGACCTCGGAGAACGCAGTCCTGGTGCTGCGCAAGGCCATCAAAGAGTTCGGGACGCCGGCCCAGGTACTCTCGGACAACGGCAGCTGCTTTACGTCAGCCAGGCGCGGTACCCCAAGGGGCAGCTGGACGCCCACGCTGTTTGAGAACGAGCTGCTAGAGCACAGCATCGTCCTGCTCAACTCGCGTCCGCATCACCCCCAGACCAACGGCAAGTTGGAGAGGTGGTTCAGAACGCTTGAGAAGGAGCTGACGCACTTTGAGAAGGTAGACGAGTTCATCGAGTTCTACAACGAGCACAGGACGCACTGGTCGCTTGACATCAAGCGTGCAGAGACTCCCAGAATGGCGTTCCGGAGCCGGGAGGCCACAGAAGCGATCAGGAAAAGCGACCCCAAATGGATGGAGAAGGATACTAATGAGGGGCGGAACTAATTTTCATATGAAACAACACATGCAAATTACAAAAGATTTATAGCTTTGAGGATGACTGAAAAATGTGGCAAAGATCAACGGCTATGTCTTAAATGACATCATCAAGGCAGATGGCAAGGATCTTTCAAAATATGTTGCCCCCGACAGCGTGGCATTGACAGTCACGTCCCCGCCTTATAGAAACGCAATAAACTATTCTCAGCACGTAAAAAACACGAAAAACAAAAAAAATGTCCGTTTTCGTGGGGATGTGGGCCTGAGCACGTCAGAATATTTGGATGAGATGGAAAAAATTTTCTCAGAGGTATACAAGGTAACAATTTCCGGGGGGTTTTGCTGTATCATAATTGGAGACGAAGTAGACAACGGCCGGCTGATCCCGTTGCCAAGCTATCTTATTTCCAGGTTGGTAGGTAAAGGCAGCTCCGGGGAAGGGTGGAGACTGCGGGATGTCATAATTTGGAACAAGGTTACTGCCGGAAGAAACGGTGCAGGAAACAGGTTTGGCATATTCATTCAGCATCCGTTGCCAGGCTATTATCGGAGCAACATAATGCACGAATACATCATAATCTTGGAGAAGGGGCCGCAAAGAAGAGAAATTGACAGATCTAGGACAAAAAGACTTCCGCTAAATCGGGCAATGAAGCGGCAGGTCTCCCTTTCCATATGGGATCTTCCGGCAGATAAAGCCGTACTGGAGGAATCAAAGAAATCAGTCTGGGATATCACGCCTGTTCCGCCAAGAGTGATAGATCATCCCGCCGTATTTCCAGAACAGATTCCATGGAGGTTGATCAACCTGTATTCCAGGGAGGGTGATGTGATACTAGACCCGATGAACGGAAGCGGCCAGACTACAAAAGTGGCTCGCAGTCTGAAGCGAAACTATGTCGGAATTGATAAAAGGCTTTCATATGTGAATCTGGCAAAAAAGCGGCTGGAGGAACCGTTCATGCTGTCTAATTTCATGACTCCGGTATACCTTCCAATAAGATGGTCTGACAGCGAGGAATCAGGCAAAAAAGAGGACGCGCACTTGGATATCTCTGATGTTCCCAAGGGATTCGGGCATGTCTTCTCAAAGCAATCATCAAATGAGGTGTTGGGAGTCCCTGGAAACTACCTATACTACAAAGACAAGGAGAACAGTTGGATATGTTATATCATGGCAAAAAGCAGCATCCCTACAAGAATCAACATCGGAAGTCTTTCAGATCCTAAATCACCACTGCGCACAGTACTAGATGTGTTGCCCGAACAAGCATTTCACAAGGCACATCTAAACGAAATTCTGCCTGCCAGATTGGTCAAAAACAGGCAGCCCATCAAGGCCGTAATTGATGTTTTAGAACACGAAGGATTTTTGAAAAGTACTGGCAGAAAGAAGAGGGGGTCAGGGGAGATGTATGTGGTAGCCGTTCCAAAAAAACAAAACAACAACAGTAGAAGACAAATGGTTTCGGGGGTAGCTGCATCAAAAAAGAAAAATAAAAAGAAAGACCAGTAGTTGAAAATGTACCCCGCAAATCCGTCTAGCCGGGATCGTGCAGCCGCCGCCCAACCCCGATCCTGTCTGCATCTGGTACACAGAGGCAGCACGAATACAGTACCACAACATACATGAATCAGCTGTGTCATGACGCGGGCCTTTGGATCGGCCGAGTCCCTCCTGTCAGCCATATGTTGCATACTGCAGACGACACGTAAAACAAAAGCATCCGCATGACAGGATTCCTGCTGACGGTCCGTGGCCTGACGCTCTTGGCACAGCGGTACCCCGTCTTGATGCCCCACCTGTTCTGATGTACAACATCTAGTTTGTTGCATAACTTCCTTTTTCATCAAAAAACTCCTGATTTCGATCACAAATAGAGTCGAAATCAACCGTGGTTTTTATCTGGATTTATCATTTAGGACGAATTCAAGTAAAAAAATCGAGTTATGCAACAAACTAGATGCTGTACCTTTTTTTATGTGTTAACTATGGCAAGACATCTGTAAATGCCGTAGAACTGTTTTTCGCTGAAATTGCTCCTCCGTGTTGCTTACAGTGTTTTTACAGCCAGCCAATCACAACCCCTTTACTATTTTTTGTTGCGTATAATGACATGGCTCAAAGGTTTTTTGTAACAGGCAGGACTCTGGAAGTTTGGGCATGAATTTTCTTACTAGCAAATGCCGATCAAAATAGAATTTGTGCATAAAATCACCATCAGAGACGGCTTCCGGAACCCGATCAGTTACTTTCCAAGCCACTCATATATGCAAGGTATTATGAAAGCAGAACTCTGTCTCCTCCCACTGTGGATTATATGTCTCCTGAATAATTTTTATGTGTTATTATATATACAAAGAGACAAATTTGTCAAAATCATAAATATGCTGCACACATTACTATTGCTATATGAATATGCAAGAACACACACAAGTACTTGAAAAGGCAAAAGATGCAATCAGATTTGCACAAGAGCTGCCTCCCAGTCCAGTCTATGATCTGAAGAATCTGGGAAACACCGTCAGCGTCTCAGCTAGGACCGTAAAAAGAAGACTGATCCGTCTAGAAGAGTTGGGACTGGCAGATTATAATCGCGGAAAGTTTACAATAAAAAGAGAGGTGATTTCTCAGCCATACACCGTCTTGCAAAACATCATCCCCTCGCTTATGTCACTCAAAAAAGCCAGAAGGTTTGGACGGCATTACAAACCAACTGATGTCAGCTTTATGAAAAAACATCTGCCAAAAGGCTCAATCATAACACTTGATCACAAGGCCCATGAGCTAACAAAGTTTCAGACCCCGCTTAACTTGTATGTCTATGTTGATAATGTGGAAAAGATCTCCAAGTTTTTGAAGAGTCACAGGTTTCGTGAAGGAAAAAGGGGAAGTGTTGTACTTCTTCCAAAGATTGGCTCTTTTGAAAATCACGTTGAGAGGATCTTTCTTGATTGTGTGGCAAACGGTGGCCGAAGCTTTCTGGATGCTGCTGCCATCGTGCTAACACACAAGGACATGATAAAAACCAGGGTTCGGTTTGCAGCAGATACAATGCTAAAGGTGCAGGAGGACTTGCAAGCAGATGAAACCACTCATTAGAGAAGCCGTATCCATTTCTCAGGACTTTGGAACCGCCACATTTATCGGGGCAATTGCAGTAATGCTGCATACTGACGAACAACGGCAGTCCCAGTATCTGGACTTTGTTGTTGCCGAGCAAATAACAACTGACGAGTTTTTGGCCAAGGGATACAAAATTGATCAGCAGAGACAAAAAAATCACACCGAGAGGATACAAGATTGACGTGTATCATGAGCGGAACCTAAATGGCATTCCACTTGGTTACATCGTAAAGACAGCAGCGACAATTGTAGTAGACATGAAGAAGGGAACCACAGTCAATGCCATCTCCTTGGAGGGATTGATTGTTGCAAAGTTTAGGGCAGGACGTGACCAAGATATTGAGGATCTGCAGAGGCTGGCAGTTCGTTGCGGGCCAAAAATCGACTGGAGCAAGGTCAAAGAACTTGCAAAATCCGATACGGAGTACTCTGGAATAGAGCAGGCAATCCGTCTTTACATTACTCGGTGACGTGCCTGAAACTGACTCTGGTTTACCCACATCTGGTTCAGACCATTCAAAAGATAACTAGTAAAGAAATATTGTAAAACTGTGGATTGATCTGTGAATGCCCGGATCACCAGAACCGAAAGGCAGACTGCAAGCACATCAAGGTCATACTGGAGCTTGTCAGAAGGAACGTGTTCGGACACGAGGGGTTCGGGATGATGGAAAGGTCGAAACTCGGGCTGTGCAAGTTCTGCAATTCGGGCAATATCGTAAAGGCAGGTATGAAAAAGAACAAAGCCAAAACTATGCAGATGTTCAAATGTCAAGACTGCAAGAAGCGATTTACTGCAAACTTTGGATTCGAGAAAAAGCAGTATGACGACAGGATCATTACCGGAGCCCTGCAGATGTACTATACCAGAATGTCTGTCGGGGACATCGCGGATCACTATGAGATGATGGGAACCGACGTGTCATTTAAGGCCACATACAATTGCATTGACGAATATTTCAGACTTGCGGCCGGATACCTCAGCGGCATAGTCCCAAGGGTCGGCTCATGGTTCCGGGCTGATGAGGTGTGGGTCAAAATAAACGGCAGGCAGTGCTGCCTTTTTGCCTCGATGGATGACGATACCCGGTACTGGCTGGCCTCGGATCTGGCAACAACCAAGTTCCAACACAATGCCGATTCCCTCTTGGACATGACCAAGAGGCAGGCAGGAAAGAATCCTAGGAATTTCATCACAGACGGGCTTCCAGCCTATGCCAAGTCCTCAAGGAAGGTATTTGGAAAGGGCACAAACCACGTAAAGCACATTCACCTGGCAGGCAAGCGTGACCGTGACAATAACAACAAGATGGAGAGGCTCAACGGCGAGATTAGAGACCGTGAGAAGGTGTTCAGGGGCCTCAAAAAGACAGACACTGCAATTCTTGACGGAATGAGGGTCTATTACAATTTCACAAAAAAGCACGGCGCACTGAGCGGCCAGACCCCGGCAGAATCGGCCCTGATAAACGTGGACGGTACAAACAAGTGGAAGACGATCATTCAAAATGCCTCACTAAGCAAGAGCTATGTTTAGGCACAAATTCCAATCTGGAGAAGATCGTGATTTCATGCCTATATCACCAAGAGTACACAGAACCCTAGGAATCTAGGAAGTATTTGCTTGCCAGCATAAATAGGATCTGAAGTTGTACACTTTTTCTATGTTGTTCATTATTCGTGAACTGTCTGCAGAATCCTATTTCCGCGTTATGTAAGGAACAGCCTAAAATCATCCCGCATGTGCATATCAGAACATATGCCAGACCAAACCATGATCAAAAAAATTAAACTGCAGACTTCCCATCGGTTTTAAACAAGGCATCTCCGGCTCAAAGACGCACAGGCATGCCTTTTCAGATCCCCCCGCAAGTTCTAAATGAAAACGTCTGATCTTTTCTCAGCAATCTGCCGTTTCAGATTGTCTGGAACATCGGGAATCGTAGACTTTGTCTTGCCTGCAATTACGTTGTGCGCCTCTTCCAGTATTGCAAGCGTGTCTGCATTGGTCTCTGTTCTGATGTCAAAGGAGTTGGGGGCTTCTGCTCCTACCGATGATCCTGACATCACGTCTCCTAGCACCTGTGAGAGGTCCTGCATTGACGCGTTTGCCTCAGGCATAATCCCGCTTAATGACGGAGTCAGCCCTTTGATGATTGACATGCACGGGCTAAGCGTCACTACTACGTCTCCAAGCTCCGAGACCGTGTCTAGCCTCAGCTTGATCTGTTCCATGGACAGCCTTGCCCCGCTGATCATGTTCTTCATTTTTCTTACCTGGGCCAATTCGCCGGCATAGGCTTGGGCATAGCCGTTTTTGTTGTTTCTTTGGGCATTTACTATTTTTTCAAAAATCACGTCATGTTTTTTGCGCAGTTTTTCATCAATTCCTTCCAGTTTTGATATCTGAAACTGTAGTTTTTTTTGCGCAAAATCAATCCTGTTTTTCAGGGGCTCGTCAGGCTTTACCCTGTCCATGACTTTCTGGGAGATGCTTTTTCCCCCGCCTGTGCCTGTCCAAGAACTGCTCAACATGCCTGAATTACCCATTCTGGTTCCAAATCTTTCTTTTAAAGAGATTTGTAACTGCGGCAAGTGTCACCGGAGTGACATGTGACTGCAGTTACATATCATCATCATCATCATCATGTAAGAGTTTACCCCTCCTCCGCATAATTTAGATTGAACACAAGGCCAATTTTTGATCACCATCTGGATCCATATGCGTCTAGACCACACCTGTATTCATGCCTGATTTAGAGACCAAGATATTGCGCGACGAGCTGGCCCGCACCATAGCCGAATTAGGCAGGAAGGATAGGATCATCGCAGACAAGGATCTTACAATAGTCGGGCTTACCGAACAGCTGGCCGAGGTCACGGCAGGAAAGACGATGCTGACAGCAGGAAAGACGATGCTGACAGCAGGAAACCAGCAGTTCAAACAGCACATCAAATACTACGAAAACCCGCACACCCCCTCATCGCAGAACTCGATTCCGACCAGGCAGAAAAAGACTGCTGCTGCAAAGGCATCAGGCAACGTACCGGCATCTGCAAAGGCAAAGCCGGGCCGCAGGCAAGGACACAAGGGAGTATCACACAAGAAGATGCCGACTGAATTTGTAAAGGATGAACCCGTATTTCTGAAGCGTTTCACTGCCGCTTATCGCTATGCCATTTATTATAAGCAGGACGCGGTCCTGTGATTTTATGTCCAATGGTATGGTAGTGTAAAATTCATTTTTAATGCCGGAAATGAATGCGTTCTTGCCAAAGCCGGTGATCATGCCTGCTTCTCATCCGGCATGCCCCCGAGAAACCTCTCCATCTCCCTGCGCATCGACCCGGGTGATGCCTTGTTGATTCTCAGGTGACCTGCCCACCGGCGTCCGGGGTACAGTGTATCCCACCTGCTGCGCAAGCCGTGCCTGCGGCCTACCCCAGGATCGTGGTTCCCAAAGCCGTCCAGGCACATGTTCCATACCGGCCTGTAGTGATCTAGCATGAATCTCTCCGACTGGGTGATCCATACCGGTACGACTGCCATGTGCCTACATGTAAAGTCGGCAACATCAAGGCCACCTGAGAGTTGATTCGAAATTAACAAACTCTGATTATTTGTCAACGAATTTGTATAGAACGGCTCAAAACACCAACAAAATACAAACTATCTGTGCAATTACATGAAAAATTCACATTGTTTCTAATTTCGGATCATCTCTCTGCGGCCTCTATGGACTTGCGGTGTTCTGACAGCCTTCTCTGCAGCGTCCCTGCCGCATCCTGCCTTGTAGGACCGGCTCCCTTGCGCGTGCCCTGCGGGCCGCCTTGCCGGTGTATATCGGCCTGCCGCCCAGCTTCCCGTACTCTGAGTCCCCGCCGGAATAGTACAGTGCGTATATTCCGGATCCGTAGACCTTTCTGATGCCTCCAAGCGGAACCTTTGGTCTCCTCTCAAAGTTGTATACGAGTCCTGCCATGAGGTTCTCGTACGTGAGCGGATCGTATTCCCGTGATCTCACGTCTTTCTCATCTCCACTACCGACTCGTACAGCCTCCCGCTGCCTGCTGTCGCCCTGACCGAGGAGCCCACTATGCTGCTTCCCGTCCTGACATGGCGCGGCGTGTGGATTCCTACCGTCTCCATTCCGGCATCCTCTGATATTGACGCTAGGAACCTATCCGTTGGGACGTCGACCCCCTGCAGTATGCTGTTGCCTATGACTATGATCGCCGTGCCGCCCCTCCTGAGACACCGTCTGGCCGCCCTGGCAAACCTCAGGCAGTCGTTAAGGTACAGCGCGGCATAGTTTGCCCATCCACGGCCCCCGTATGCGCCGCGATCCGGGTGTTTAGACCTTATTCTTTCAAGCGTGTCTAGTATGTCCGGATCGCTGATGGACGCGTCTAGGTTCACCACGTCCATGTACCTAGCATTCTGCCAATAGGTCCCAAAGTTCATCGCATCCGTCCGCTTTATCTCTGATGTCGAGGCGCACAGCCCCAGCCAGTACATGTGCGGCCTGGTATTTCGGACATAGTGGTAGTTGTTGAGGTACGGCGGGGATGTGACGATGAGATCCACGCTGCCGTCTCCTATGGCCCCGCCCCCCTCCAGAAACGACTCTTCTGAGACGGTTCCGGGCCCGCGCCGGCTGCGGCCGCCTGCACGCGATGCTGCATACCAGTCCATGTCATCTGCCATGAGATTTACCTTGGATGCCACGGCGCCTGCAACGTCAAAGTCGGCCACCTCCGGGCGCCCGGCTGCCGCCCTGCGCCCCAGGCTGGGCTCGTATGAATAGTTTGAAAACCCCACCATCAGGGAGGCAAAGGCCAACCTAAACGCGTCGGCCACCTGTTGTTGCCCCTGCTGCATTCCTATAAAGTCCATCACCTGCAGCGCCTTTCTTTCCACCGGCGGGCTATAAAACGGCGACTTTGTCCTGAATCCCTCCGGCGGCCGCGACGCGGGCTCGCCTGCCGAGCCCATAAAGCGTACAAATTCTGCGGCCGTCCTGCGCAGCAGATCAGTATCCGTCATGTATGATTTGAGCTTGACTGCAGAGACTAGTCGCGCGTACGGGTTGATCTCAAATCCTGCCGTCTGGCATCCTGCAAGGTCGGCCTCCACCAGCGTCGTGCCCACCCCTGCAAAGGGGTCAAGTACGGTATCGGCATCCCCTGCAAACCTGGAGATTGCATCTGCTGCAAAGTGCTTGGAGAATCCTGCCACCCATCCGGTCCAGCGATGCACCGGCTCGTCCCTGTTGGCGGCAAAGGCGGGATCGCAGAATCCTGCAGTACCGTGCACCTGTCCTGCCGCAAGCCTGGCCCCCATGCCATGTACTGGCGCGCTGTGCTTAAAATCCTTTCAGTGGAATGGGGGTTGTCCAAAAAATTTCCAAGAGGCTGCAATAATCTGCCAGTCTGCCCCCGTATGTATGTAAATTCAGATGCAGAACGGGACATTTTCGGCCGGCCATGCGCAAAAGGCAACGTAAATATCCATGCGGGCCATACCTTACGGTAGTGCTGCGGTTCAACAACAGTACGGAATTATGATAAAAAATTATACCGTAAGGTTGTAGCACAACACGCGAGCGAACAGCTCGACTGTAATGGTTCCGTCCAGCTTTGAGCGCAGGACGGATCCAGTCCTTTCCTTCATTGCCGAGAACAGGGCCTCTACCTGGCTCCTCATGTGATAGGCGCGCCAGAACTCGTCTGGCCTGTCACGCAGCCACTGCAGCATCTTGGCCCGGGCACTGAACCCGCGGGGCTTTTCGTTTCCCTTTGCCGGCTTTATGGCAGGTCCGCGGCCGCTTTTTGCAATCAGCTCGCAGTTTTTGTACGAATCGTATGCCGAATCCAGCGCCACTATGCCGTATCCTCCCTTTGGAATGCGGGAAAACATGCGGGCAAACTCCGGCGAGTCGGACGATGTGCCAGGCGTGGCCTCAAATGACAGTATCCTGCCTCCTACTGCGCCTACTATGTGCAGCTTTGCAAAGTCGTGTCCTGTCATCTCCCCGTACTTGGCATGATGCCAGCTCTTGTACTTGCGGAGGCCAAACCCCGTCGAGTCGCCGTGCAGGTCCGCTATGCGCTCGCCGTCTGACATGGCCAGCACGACCTCGTCCATAAAGTCCTTGCCCATTTCCCAGAGCATCTTCACCCTGTTGTGCAGGGTGGACTTGGAGAGTGTGTGGTCTAGGCCGCACCTCCTGAGATCGTCCGGATTTGTCTCCAGATGCGTGGCCATGATCCTGTAGGACAGGTGGTTCTCGATCCTGAGGATCGCAATGCGTATGGCAGACCATGCAAGTTTGGCATCGATTCCCGTCTTGGCTGCCATCTTCTTGGCCACCCTGCGCACGATCTTTCCCAGGTTCTTCCTTGCCCTCTTCTTGCGTGGGCTCTCCTGCCTGCGCTTTTGCTCGTAGAGTCGGTAGTATTCTGTGTTCTTTCTGTTGTTACTCATTGAAATAGCTAGGATCGGCTGATCAAAATTGTTTTCGGCGTATTACGCCCATGATCTATAAGCTTAGCGGTCATTTTGAGGAAATTTTTTGGACAACCCCAGTGGAATGACTGCAATGTAGCCCGTTGTTTCATGCAATGTGTGACTGCGGCATCCAATGCCTTGTTGATTGGGATTCAAGGATGGAATTCAGTGTGTGATGCCGTGCCCCCGGCACTGCCTGGCGGGGATCCTGCGAGCCGTTCCCCGCTTAAATGTAAAGGCGCATCATGTCTGCATTGTACCTTGGAAGGCTTGCCGCAATGGCTCGCGTAAGAGTTTACCCCTCAGGCGACACTGCTGGCCGGGGCCTTCATGGTCACTCCTGTCACGTCGTATCTTGAGAGAGGGGTAAACTCTTACCATCATCATCATCATCCAAACGTATATGTGAATATCTGAAAGCCCTTTCCTGCAACGCTGATCTCCAGTTCGTGTGTGGAGCTTTTGTCGCTGCTAATTATGTTGTAGAGGTTTGGCTCAGAGACCAAAAGCATGCTTGATGGTGATGGTAGATCCGAACCCGCGTATCTGGCCGGAACCGGTTCCCCGTCAAGCAGAACCGTCAAGCTTGCATCCCCGCTAGTCACGATGTTTACCTCTTTTGCGTTATACAGCAGCCTGATTGACCCTGTTTCTGAAATCAGTTCCATGCTCTCGCCGTGATTCTTCCATTCTCCCACAGGATAAAAGTTATGCAGGCTGATTTTGTCAGGTTCAGAGTATGACACGGTTTTTCCCGGCCGGAACCCCTCCTCGCTTCCCAACTGGTTTCTATTTTGTGCAAACTTGTAGCCAAAGTACAACTCTGGGGTTCTAAACAGCGAGTGCTCAAACTCCTCGATGCTGACTAGCGATGATGCAGACGATGATGCGTCCTGAATCCCCATCGCGTCTGCCCTTTCTTTTAGCAGCTGCTGAATCACCTTCTCGGTTTCTTGATATGCCCCCTCCCCGATGTGATCATATCTTATATATCCCTCATGATCTGCAATGTACTTTCTTGGCCAGTACCTGTTTTCAAATGCCTTCCAAGTTTCCATGTCGTTGTCCATGACTACGGGATATCTGATTCCGTGCTTGTCAATTGACATTTGAACATTGTCCGGATCCTTTTCGAACTCAAATTCCGGAGAATGTATCCCGACGATCAACAAACCTTGATCAGAGTACTTGTCATCCCATGCCGTAATGTATGGCAAGGTCCTTATGCAGTTGATGCAGCTGTATGTCCAAATGTCATACAGCACGACTTTGCCCTTGATCTCTTCTTCTAGTTGTTCAGGCGTGGTGTTCAGATGATGTGCGATTCCGACAATGTCTGGCGCCGTCTTGAACCAGGACTTGTCAATTTTGCTGACAGCCTCCCCGCCTGTCGTTATGACGCCTGGCCGGACTGTCTTGCCGTCATCATCCAATGTCGAAAAAACAGCGCCCATTATTCCTACTGCCGCTGCAATTGCAATCCCCAAAACCAATGCCGTCTTAAACTCGCTTTTCATAGATATCATCCTAATAGCAGTAATTCGTTGAGAAGAGGAAAGTTTGCAATGTATGCCAGCTGGTTTGTAAATACCAGGACTCCCAAGACCACGATGAATCCTCCCAGAATCACGTTATAGTATTTCAGATGCCTGCTCATTGAGCGAATAAGCCTGTTTGCCCTTGAATAAAATATCCCCATGACAATGAATGGAATCCCAAGCCCCAACGAATAAACCAGCAGCAGGTTGAATGCGACTGACGGCGTGGTCGCAGCCAAAGTCAGAATGGTTCCAAGTATGGGCCCCACACACGGGGTCCATCCTGCAGCAAATGCCAATCCGAAGACAAACGACATCGGATAGCTGGCCTTTGATCTCCTTGGGGAGAATTTTTTCTCAATGTTCAGCCTGCCAATCCTTGTTGACAGGAGCAGGAATGCCCCAAACCCGACAATGATGACTCCCCCTACCTGGTTGAATCCCTCGATGAACTCTCCTGATGATGTCGATAAAACGCTGTTAATGATAACGCCAAAAGTGGAAAACACCACGGAAAACCCCAGAACAAAAAATACCGAGTTTAAGATTATGCTAGAACGGTTGATTGAAACTGTTTTTGAGCCGTCCCGCTGGTTTAGTTCTGACAGGGTAGTCCCTGAAATGTATGCCAGAAATGCCGGGATCATGGGAAGTATGCACGGAGCTGCAAATGATCCAAGTCCTGCAAGCGCCGCTATGCCCAGTGTTATTTCTGACACACATTAAAACCGTGTTTTTTGCTTTAAAGCATTATTCCATATCTTTCCCCAATCACAGCAGCCAAGTAAAGTACCACAGATCTGACATTATGGTGAGGGTTTGGGCTCCCCAGAGAGATGATCCGAAATTAGAAACCATGTAACTTTTTCAAATAATTTCACAAATGATCTGTATTTTGTTGATGTTTTGAGCCGTTCTATGCAGATTCATTCACAAATAATCAGAGTTTGCCAATTTCAAATCAACTCTGCAGACAGATCAAGGGTACGGCAGGATCCTCACACGTGTGCCGGCTCCGTGCAGCGTCTAACATAATTGATCAAGGCCGCAGTTATTTTCAGGCGATTAACTTACATTTGGGATCTGTCCTAGTAGCGATATGGCAGAGTCCAATGTCGCGCTGATACTACAGGTGAGAAGAATGAACGAACAGCCCAAGAGGGAGACGAGGAAGCGCAGGATGGAGATCAAGCAGGGCAAGAAAAGGCTCAAAGAGGATCAAGGCGTGATGAAGCAGATTAGACGGCAGTCAGGGCCCGATCTCCAAGTGCTACTCGCACCAGTGGACGACGACGGGGCCGCGGCCAGGCGCACGATAAACATGATAAAGGAGTACAAGGTGATAACTGACCCGTACGACGGGACGGCCGAGGAATTTGACCGGGAGCTTGAGGTGATGTGCGGACTTGTCAACTTTAGACTGCTATCGGATGAGGGACAGCAATAGCCCAAGCACGGGTTCTGATACCGCGGTACGGAGCGCATTGCAGCGCTACACGGTGCCGCACGACATTGTAGTTTTTGCCAGATGGATTGATCCGTATCTGCACTGTACGCAGATTCTGCTGCCTTTGTGCACGTCATATGATGCCGTCAGCCTTGCACGCATGGCATGCCCGCCGTCGGAATGTTTTGATCCGGCCGATTACGCATAAGGTCTACTGCTGCCTAGCATCCGTTTTACAGATTCACTGGTTTGCACTTGGCAGTGCCAACGTCAAAAAATGGAATATGATTTTGAGTATGTGGTCACGTCCCCCTACCATCTAGGCACGAAAATTACAATCATGCACGCTAATCCGTGCCTAGCTGATGGGGGTAGGTGACCTCGTACGATTTTGACACGTCGTGCCTGTTTTGACAAAAGACATTTGATTTTCAACTGCAGCACGCACTACGACACGCCTGTGGCATGCTGCCGGCTACAAGTTCGTAAATGCCCAAATCCATCAGCATCTAGGTGAAACGTGCCAAAAAATCGGGTAAAAACAGACTGGACAGGAGGGACAACGTCTCAATAACAACAACAATGTAAAACAGCAGCCGGTTTACATTTCACTTGTCTGCCCAAGGCAATCAATTTTTAATGGGGTTCTGCGTGTTCTGTTTGTGAACAAGCGCTTTCTAATCGTAGGCATAGTCTTGGGAATCATTGTGTCAATTGCCGTAATCATAGGCTCCCCTGCCCTGGGCGGCTTTGACGCTATGCGATAATGGCAGCAACAGCCCTTGGCATCATCATCATCATCGCATGAATTTTCTGTAAGCCCCGTCAAAAATACCTAGCGCGTCATCGATGTGCCTGTCGGCAAGCCACGAAGTAACCGATATTCTCAGCCTTGCCTGGTTTTTTGCGACAGTGGGATATCTGATCGGCTGGACAAACAGGCCTTTGTCAAACAGGTACCTTCCAAAATTTACGGCAGTTTTTTCATCTCCTACAATTATCGGAATGATGTGTGATTGAGATCCGGTTTCAAACCCCATCTCTGCCAGCCCTTTTGAGAGCCGGCTTGTGTTTTTTTCCAGTTTCTTTCTTTGCTTTTCAGTGTTCTGCGTGACGCGCCTTAGGGCATGCTCTACGAGAAACGATGGCAGTGCCGACGTATAGATAAACGACTTTGATTTGTTGATGCATAAATCAATGATGTTGTTTCTGGCAGCGATATACCCTCCAAAAGATCCCAGTCCTTTGCTCAGGCTGCTCACATACAGATCAATCTTCCCTGAAACCTCAAAGCGGCTGGGAGTCCCTTTTCCGTCCTTTCCCACGACAAAGTCCCCGTGAGCATCGTCTACTATTGTAACTGCACCGTGTTTTTCTGAAATGTTTGCAATATGTTTTAGTGGTGAAAAGTCCCCGTCCATGCTAAAAATCCCCTCAGTCACGACAAACCTGTTTTTTCTGGTTCCCTCTTTTTTTAGCTTCTCCTCCAAATCCGAAACATCGTTGTGCCTGTATACGGTAATTTTTGCACCAGACAGCCTGCATGCCTCAATTATGCTTGCATGGTTTAGCTCGTCACTGAAGATGGCATCCCCCTTTTTTGCCACAGTCGAAATGGCGCCAAGGTTTGCCATGTATCCTGTCGGATAAACCAGGCTGTTTTGCAGGGATTTGTGTTTGGCAAGGATTTCTTCGAGTTTTTTGTATGACTCGTCGTTTCCCGACACCAGTCTGGAACTTGATTGGAGCTGCCTGTCTGAAACCATCCTTGTGGGCCGAATTCCCAGGTAGTCATTTGAGCATAAATTCAGTAGTTTTTTGCCATCATCAAATGTAATGAATGCGCCCTGGACATCCCCGTATCTTAGATTTCGATGCAGGCTGTCTCTTTTGATCTCTTTTAACTCTGAATCAATAAAATCCAGTTTGTTGTTGTTATGCTTTGAGGCCAATCCTCTCAATCATCTGGCGGTCTTTTCTTGCCCCGTTTCCGCCCATTGTCAGGTACCCTTCAGTAATGATTCCGTTTGCCCCGCTTTGCAGCAGTTCCTCTCCTGCATCGTCCAGTCTTGCCTCCCTTCCCCCTGAAATCTTGATTACCGATTCAGGAAGCAGGAATCGAACCACGCAAAACATCCTGAGAATCTCGGAGTTTGGCAGCTCTGCCTGAAGCTCCAGCGGGGTTCCAGGCATCGGCACCAATATGTTGATCGTCACCTCTTCGGGATGCAGCCTTCCAAGTTCTAATGCTAATTCTAATCGCTGTTCTCTTGTCTCGCCCAGTCCGAGAATTCCGCCGGTGCACAGCTCCAGTCCCGCGTCCCTTGCCGTTGCCAGGGTCTCCAGCCTGTCCTTGTATGTGTGAGTCGTGCAGATTTCGGGAAACTTTGATTCTGCGGTTTCCAAGTTGTGGTTGTACCTTTTAACCTTGAGCTCTTTGAGTTTTTTTGCCTGATCTGGCGTCAGAAAGCCCAAGCTGCACTCGACACTGATTCCCACCTTGCCGTTGATCTCCGAGATGATCCTGCAGACCATTTCAAAGTCTTTTGGTGACGGCTCCCTCCATGCAGCTACCAGGCAGTACGACTGGGCGCCCTCATCCTTTGCCTTTTGCGCCTTTTTTACGACTTGCTCGGGCTGCGGCAGCTGGTATGTCTCAATACCCGTATCAAAAAACGCAGACTGTCCGCAAAACGTACAGTCCTCGCTGCATGCGTTTTTCTTGATGTTGTTTAGCTGCTCGACGTCTACTATGTTCCCGTTAAAACCCCGGGTTATCTCATTGGCACATGCTGCCAGATCCCTGAGATCGTCTTCATTGGTGTTTAGCAGCCTTTCGGCTTCATCGGCATTGATCCCGATTCCGGAGAAAACCTTTTCCTGACATTCCCTGATAAACCCCAAACTCAATGAATTGTTTCAAAGCGATCCATTAATAAAATAATTGGAAGGGCCGTCGCAAAACCGTTGGCATGACATGGGGCCGTCGCTCAGACTGCCTGATTTTTTGCAGATTTTATGGTGTTGATGGCCCTCTGAATCAGGGAGTCTAGTTCCTGCTCTGTTATGGATAACGGGGGTACCAGCATGACTATGTTGCCTAGGGTTCTCAGGTAGATTCCGTTCTTCCTGCCTTCCTCAAAGAAGATTCTGTTTATTGATCTTTTGGGAGAAATCGGGATCTTTTTCTTTTGGTCCTGCACCAGTTCGATTCCCATAAGCATGCCCTTGTGCCTGACGTCTCCCACATAATCAATCCCGGAGATCTCCTCAAAGTATTTCTCAAAGACCCGTGATGTCTTTTGGACTTTTTTTATCAGGTTGTATTTCTTGTACATCTTCAGGTTCTCGTTTGCAGCTGCTGCAGCAAGGGGGTTTCCGGTGTATGTGTGCCCGTGAAAGAGGTGCCTCTGCTCGCCGAATTCCCCCAGAAAAGAGTCATAGATTTTTTTGCTTGACAGGGTTGCTGCCATTGTAAGGTATCCGCCTGTCAGCATCTTGCCGTATGCCACGATGTCTGGCGTGCTTTTTTGCTCCTCGTATTGGAACATGGAGCCCAGCCTTCCAAAACCTGTCGCAACCTCGTCTAAAACAAGCAGCACGCCGTATTTCTTGCACAGCCGGCCTATTTTTTCCTGAAAGCCCTCTGGATATATGACGACTCCTCCTGCAACCTGTGCGCCGCTCTCCATCACAAATGCAGCAACGTTGCCTTTTTTTGCAAACCTTTTTTCGATTTTCTCCAGGCAACTGCCTTGGTGCTCTTCTATTGACACGCCCTTGGGCAACCTGTATCTGTTGGGGGCTGGAAACCGGATGGTTGGAAATAACTGCCTTTTGAATTTGCCAAAAAATTCCGGAACGTACCCCACCGACATTGCCCCAAACGTGTCCCCGTGATATCCGTTTTCCAGTGCTGCGATCCCCGTTTTCCCCTTCTCTCCTGCATTCTTCCAGTACTGTAATGCAAGCTTGACTGCAATCTCCATTGCAGATGAGCCGTTGTCTGAAAAAAATACCCTGTGCATTCCAGGAGAAATCCGAACAAGCGATTTTGCCAGCTTTTCTGCAGGCTCGTTTGTCAGGTTGAACATCGACGTATGTTGGGACATCCTGCTCTGATTTATGATTGCCCTGACTAGCTGTGCATTGGAATGGCCCCACACGTTGCACCACATCGATGCAACTGCATCAATCATTTTGTTGCCCCTGGAATCTGTCAGCCACACCCCTTTTGCCTTGGAAATCCTGCTAAATTCCTGCCATTCCTTCATCTGGGTGTTGGGGTGCCATACACAACTGGAGTCTTTCAACTAGCTTGGTGAATCCGACTCTTCTTAAAAATTCAACGATAAAGTTAAACAAGCATGACTCCTCAGAGAGTCTGTTGAAATCCCTTTTTGTAACCGGCACTGACACTGATGTGGGAAAGACGTATGTTGCAGCAGGTCTGGCAGTTGCCCTGCGCAAATCCGGCATCGATGTGGGCGTCATGAAGCCCTTTGCGGCAGGAACCGCCCAGAAAAAAGGCTTCAAATCCGAAGACGCCGAGGTTTTGGCACGCGCCTCTCAAACAAGTGATCCCGAACCCCTTGTAAACCCGCAGTTTTTCCCGGTTCCAGCCTCCCCATACACGGCATGGAAGAACCTGAAGACAAGGCCCAAAGTCGGCTCAGTTTTGTCAGCATATGAAAAACTTTCAAAACTGCATTCCATGCTGCTGGTGGAGGGCATGGGCGGCATCATGACTCCGATTCTAAAGAATTATTTTGTCGCCGACCTGATCAAGGACATGAACATTCCCGCGATTCTTGTTGCCGGGACCAGGGTCGGAACCATAAATCATGCGGTAATGACTGCCCAAATGTGCCAAAAATACAAGATACCCGCCAAAGGCATCATCATAAACGACTTTGATTCAGGCGGATACAAGGCAAAAGAGCTTGCACGCGACCTCAAGAGCCTTACAGGCATGCCTGTTTTGGGCTCCATTCCGTTTATCAGGGACATGGGCGACTCTTCCCTGTACAGGATCTTTAGGAAAAACCTAGACATGGGACCGATTTTAAGGCAGTGATCAAATGGCATTCAAAGACTATCTTCTCCGAAATCTCTGGCTTCAAGTCGTTCTCTCCCTGATTGTGGGGCTTGGCGTCGGACTGGCCCTTGGGGATGAGGTCGGCATTGATCTGGATGACAACACGCTAGATGCGATGACGTCATACCTCAAAATTCCTGCCAACATATTTCTGAGTGTGATCATGATGATCATAGTCCCGTTAATCTTTGCATCCATCGTGGTTGCAATAACCAATTTGGGCGCAAAGGAAAAGTTAAAGACGCTTGGATTGGGAATCGGCGTTTATTTTGTCCTCACTACAACTGTTGCAATACTGATTTCAGTATCTCTTGCATCAGTAATAGCTCCTGGAAGCATTCTGGATCTTACTGCGCTCCAAGAAACGCACGACCTTTCTGAGGCTGATCTGAAGGTTACAGAGGGCTTTTCACTGGATGATATTCCAAATGCAGTCTCTGAGATTATTCCAAGAAATCCGATTGCCTCCTATCTTGAGGGGCAGATGCTCAGCATCCTGATAATGGCCGTAATTGTGGGCCTGTCGATGACTGCGCTGCCAAAGGAGTCTGTCAAGCCGTTGCTGGATCTGCTAGAATCCGTTCAAAAGATTACGCTGTACATCCTGCTTATGGCCATGAAGATCGTGCCCTTTGCCGTTTTTGGTCTGATAGTCGGAATGGTGGCCAAAGTGGGCGTAGAGACCATGGGCGGGCTGGGAGTCTACATGGGTACGGTGATTCTGGGTCTGGGTGCAATGCTGGGAGTCTACATGCTGATTCTGAGGCTGGTGGCAAAAAGATCGGTCTCCTCGACATTTTCAAAATTCCGCAATCCGC
Source organism: Candidatus Nitrosopumilus sp. (assembly GCA_965214775.1). Lineage (GTDB taxonomy): Archaea > Thermoproteota > Nitrososphaeria > Nitrososphaerales > Nitrosopumilaceae > Nitrosopumilus. The sequence continues at coordinate 2,467,365 of OZ243974.1, forward strand.
AGACCCTGGCATTCTCTACGGCAAGCTCCATGGCAACCATGCCCGTGACGCTCAAGACTGCCGAGGAGGATCTCAAAGTAGACAGGCGCATATCAAAATTTGTAATTCCAATCGGGACGACTGTAAACATGGACGGCACTGCCTTGTACCAGGTAATCGCGGTATTCTTTCTGGCACAGCTCTTTGCAATTGAGCTGAGTCTTGTCTCTGTTCTGGTGATTATCATTACGTCTCTTCTGGCATCCATTGGGACCCCTGCCGTGCCCGGGGCCGGCGTGATCGTGCTGTCTACGATTCTAATTACAGTTGGAATTCCCCCCGTCGGCATCCTGTTGCTGATTTCTGTGGACAGGATCTTGGATATGATAAGAACAATGGTAAATGTTACGGGGGATCTTACGGCAACATGCGTGTTTGACAAGTTTGCCGGAGAGAAAAGCTGATGGCTTTGTTTTTAGATTTTCAAAATTTTGAATTTGCCGCCTCCTGTGACGCTGATGAACTGAGAAATCTCGAAAATTATTCTTGAAAAGGTGTTATTCTGTTTTTCAAGCACGAATGATCTTCTGTCTGTCTCCATTCTTTCTGACAGTACCAGCCAGACGTTTGTTTTTTCAGGCTGGATCTTATCCAATACGGCAAGTTTTCTGCCGATGACCTCTTGGTTTGACGACTTTGGTATGCAGACTATTAATGATTTTTTTGCGTCTTTTTCCAGTGTTCTGATGTCTGGAATTACGATGTCTATCTCGTGTCCCTGGTACCTTGTCTTTCTCTGACTGGAAATCAACGAATTTGTAAGCAGATAATGCAGCAATCCTGTTGCAAGCACTCCCACTGCCTCGTCCTTTTCCCCCATGGCAAGAATTTCATCATAACAGTTCTCAGTTACGTCTTTGATCACGGCATCAAATCTCTTTTCAGAGACCAGTTGCGGGATTGTCTCTGATTTTTTTATGTATTCAAACAGGTGATCCCCGACGGAATCTGCCACATCTCTGTCCATCATTCATTAAAGACATAGCGTCTTTCGCCTCTGGACTCTGCGTCTGTTTTGACGTGTACCAGTGTAAATTCCTTTGCTGGCTGCAGCATTGATTCGTTTGGAGACAGTTTGTTTTCGTGTAATTTCTCATATTCTTCCCATGTGAGTTTCCGTCTTTTGCCAATCTCCGCTTCCAGATTCATGTTCCTTACAATGTCCCTGTATTTTGGCCGGATAATTCCGCTAAATACCATTGCACTGCTTCCGCTGCCATATGATCCGAACCCTACTCTTTTTCCCTCCAAATCGATTCCTTTTTGGAATTCAAACTCCAAACTGCTTCTGAATCCAAGGTAAAGCGATGCGGTGTACAGGTTTCCAATCATGCTTGATGCGACAAGCGAGCTGGCCATCTTTGACTCATACACTTCTTGATATTCCGGTGTCTTGGTAAACAGCTTTGTAAATTCATGATCCTGTGCCATGAACTCTTCGTCTCCTAGTACCGATTCTATGGTCCCCCTAGGATCTTTTGGTACCGGCTCTTCCATTCCTATCTCTTGCAGAACCCTCTTCCATCTTGGAAGCTGCCTCCACTCATGCCTTACCAAGTATGCCAGTGCCTTCTTTCCCATGTTGCTGTATGGCAGGTGCATGTTGATATAGTCCATGTGATCAAGAATTGTCTCTCCTGGCTCTATCTTGATTAGTCCTGTGGAGATTACTTGTCTCTTGTATGCCTCCAGCGCTTTTCTGACTTGAATCATGTATAGCAAATTGGAGTACTGGCCATGTACAATCGGCGTTTCTTTTCCAAACGGCCTGTAAAAGTCATACTCGTCTTTAATTGACGTGGATGTCACTTTGGGATCAAATGCCAGCAACCGGGGGTCGTCATTTAAAAGCATCACCACTGCCCCTGCCCCCTGCGTCATCTCGCCACTGGAGCCCAGGTCATATTTTGCAATGTCTGAGACTACGACAAGGGCGTACTTGCCCTCGGCCTCTCCTGCCCTGATCCAGTTGGTGTTGTCGTATAATGCGTAAGAGCCGCTGACACAGGCAAACTTTGTCTCGATTCCGCCGCAGTGCTCAAAGGCGCCCTGACCGTATACCTGCTCCAGCATTCCGACAACATACGAGTTCATAGCTTTTGACTCGTCAAACGACGATTCTGTTGAAACGTACAGTCTTCCGATATCTTCTGGCGACAGCTTGTTTTTCTGCATAATCTTCAGGCATGCATTTGCAGCAAGGATTGCCGGGTCCTGATTTGCATCAACTATTGCCATTTGGGAGACGCCAAGGCCCTTTTGCAATTTTACCGGATCCAATCCCCTTGCCGCTGCAAAATCCGTAGCATCTACATATAATCTGGGAATGTCTATTGCAATATCGTCGATTCCGGCTGCCATAAGCCTGCTTCCGGGGTTTTGCTAATAAGGATTGTGTGTCAATTTCTGTCAGATCCGGGGGAAATTTTTATGATTTTTTGTGCTGTTTTCGGCAAATGATCGCTAATTTTTTGATTTTTTGAGTTCACTTTCAAAAGTTTTTACAAATACCTCGTATGGCTGTGCGCCCACCAGTCTTGTAATGCTGCCGTCAGGGCCAATTACAAAGAATGCAGGCGTGCCTCCTAATTCCAGACTCTTGGCATCCTTGTTGCTTGCAAGAATGGTCTGTGAATGAGTGCCTCTTGCCATGCATTCGGACCATTGTTCGACGTCCAATCCTGTCTCTTGGGCAAATCTGAGTTGGTTTTCTGATGATGCCCATCCGTTATTTTCTCCGGTCCAGTTTGAGTACAAGGCGTCGTGATATTCCCAAAACAGCCCCTGATCACTTGCACAGTGGGCTCCGTGGGAGGAAGTAACCGAATCGGGGCCAATTATGTTGTAATCCTTGAAGATCATCTTGACTTTTCCAGTGTCTACGTAATTTCTAATGATTGATTCCTCTGTTGAATGGAAAAAGACGTTACAAAAATGACATTGATAATCTCCAAATTCAACTAGTGTGACTGGCGCATCTGATTTTCCGAGAACAGGCGAGCCGTTATCCAAAAATGTCATCATGGTGATTTTTGGCAGTCCTGGCTCTTTGATGGATGCAGAAGGTTCCATTTGAAGTTCCTCTTCGTTTGAAATATGATCAAGTCCTAGAAAAACTGCAACCAACACAACAGCGGAAATTCCTGCACCGATGGCAACTGATGGCCCGTGAATCAATGGTTTTCATGTTGCTTTCAGACATTTAGTCCTTTACAGGAGCAGCTCTGACTCTTAGACTTTATTCGTAATCGCCCGGATCGAAATATCATGTTTACAAGCTGATCATGCATCAGGCTGGCAGGCAGCGCCTCGCATTGTCCAAAATATTTGATCAAAACTGCAACTATTTTCAGTCGGTTGATTTAGATCCGGGATCCATCCTCGAACAGGAGTGATGGCAAAATCCGAGACCGTGCTCATACGGCAACTGAGGAAAGAGAATGAGCAGTACAGGCAAAGGCACAGGCAGGAGAAGATTCAGTACAAGAGGGAGGCCAGGCAGCAAGGGAGGGAGAGTGCACAGTACAAGCAAATGTACGAGCAGGTCTAGGACAAGATAGGGCAGTTAAACCAGAGGCTGGACTTTGAGCGCGGGTTCTGGCCTGTAACATGGAATGACAAAAGGCGTACCGCAGAGAACGCCGTGTTCATGCACAGAGAGTTGATTCGAAATTAGCAAATTTTGATCAAACAGACACATAATGTACACCAACCCGATCCAAATACCAGTAAAATGTACAATTCATGAAGTTATTTGATAAATTGTCAAAAAAACCCCCGGACATTCAAGAAGATGTTTGCCGGCATGACTGCCCCCGAATTTGATTTGTTGTATGCAAAGGTGGCAAAAAAAAAACACCCAAAGATGGACAGAAAGAGGCTGATTTCTGCCAAAAAAGGCCGCAATCGTGACATCGGTGCAGGACGCCCGACTGCCCTCAGCCTAAAGGAGAGTCTTCTGCTGTCCCTGTTCTACTACAGGACGTACGTCACGCAGGACGTGGCATCTGCCATGTTCGGAATAGGACAGGCATCAGTCTCGCGCTCGATAGACAGGATTGCGCTGGTTCTCAAAAAGTGTCTGCTCATCCCCGAAAAGATCTATTCGGGCACCAAGAAAATCTCTTCAGCAGAGGAACTAATGGACGTATTACCGGAACTTGTCTGCCTGACAGATGCCTCAGAACAAAAGATATGCAGGCCCAAGAGAAAGGACATGGAGAAATCGCACTATTCAGGCAAGGCAGGCACGCACACAGTCAAGGTCCGGTATATCACCAACATCCACGGACTTGGTACACAAGACACGCCCCACTCTCCGGGACGCGTAAACGACATCACGATATACCAGATGAGGCATCCCACGTTCCGGTACGACCAAAGAAAGGAGAAAGAGAAAGAGAAAAAGTGTCCCGGCGGCAGCGGGGATGGTGATGCGCCGCAGCAACAACAAAAGAGCACAAAGCTGCGGCACTACATGGATCGTGGATACCAGGGAGCACAGTCAGTGGATGCAGACACTGAAGTCATACTCCCTATCAAGAAAAAACCGGGCGGCAAGCTCACCGATGTGCAAAAAGAGTACAATATCACGCACTCAAAGATACGCGTGTACGTGGAGAACGCCATACGCAGGGTCAAAACATACAGGATCATGGGCGACCGGTACCGAAACCCACTCAAAAAGTACGATCTTGCCAACAGTATCATGTGCGGACTGGTCAACGATAGGGCGCCGGCCAGAATCGCTGCTGCGGCCTAATGAGTGGCGGCAGCAGAACGGCTGCAGACGGGGCGCTCAATTTCTAATTTCGGATCACCTCTCAGGGCACCAGTTGAAGTTTCATAGAACGGAATGTGTTTTTCAGGATCGCACCGTTTTTTGCAGTGCGTTACTTTTCCCCGGCAGTCACAACTATGCTCCTGTTCTTTATTAGAAACTTTAGGCCGTTCGGATCACCCAAGATCTCAAGTATGGGTTTTGGCACGCGACAGGTCATGCTCTGTGAGCCGTCACGGTTGTTGTTTGCGCTCAAGCTCACATGAAACTCCTTGGCATCTTTCTTCCAGCGCGTCACGCATCTATGATGGCACGGCGTTTTTATAAATCTTAACATGACGGTTAATGACAAGCAATAAATGACCATCATGTTAATGATACGTGTGGCAGGATTGCTTAGCAAGGTTAAAGCGACAGATTCAGGATCTGTATCTCTCGCCGAGATCGTGGGTTCAAGTCCCACTCCTGCCGCTATTCTTGGTTGTCTTGGTTCAATATTAACTGTTAGTGGGGGATTCACGTAAGAGTTTACCCCTCAGGCGACGTTTCCAGTCAGGGTCTTGGCGACCATCTCACTCACGTTGCAACCTTGGGCGCGCCAGTTCATCGTGCATGTCATCAGTACGGTGAACATCTCCATGCCCTCCATGGTACGGAGTCTCTGGAATATCTTGCGCGCAATTACGGACGGCCTCAGTATGCGCTCGGCTAGATTGTTGGTGGGCTCCATGCCCGGATACAGCACGAACGTGTACAGGTATTCTGAGGCATTCTCAAGCTTTGTGGCAAATTTTTTGCAACCTGCCTCCCTGAATGCTACGGCCAGCGCGCGTGTCTCGACTACCAGCATGTCGTGTTGTTGCTGCCTGACACCGTTCTTCTTCTCCTCCGGTGGTGGTGGCCCCAGCCCCTTGGCAAAAAGAAATTTTTTCTTGAGGGCATCATACAGTTCGTGGGCCTGCCGGGAAGTCTTGCCGGCGTCCTTGGCCTCCCGGAGTATGTGTGCCCAGCACCACTGCCTGATCTTGAATACGACATATACGCCGTACCCATCAACTGTGTCAGGTTTATCACTCCCAGGCAGCAGAACCCCCCTTAAATCAGAGCCGTTCATTGCAGGGGGGGAAGGACAGTGAGTGACACCGCAAAAAAGGCGTGGGGACGGCACCGGAGGCTGCTTGAGGATCCCGACGTGAGGCGGTGGTGCGACAACATCGCAAGGGGAAGCGTGGTGACGGCCGAGGTCAGGCTGGGCAGGCTCGGCATCTACTGTGAGAGGACCGGCACCACTCCCAGGGCCTTTGCGCAGGCCGGAGTCGACGACGTGAAGAAAGTGGAGGACATGCTGATGGATCACGTCTCGTTTCTGGAGGGCAGGGGATACGCGCCCTCGTACATAGCAGACATCCTCACGGCGCTGCGCTCCTGGCTGTCGTTCAACTACGTCAGGCTTGCCCGGAGGATAAGGATCAAGAATGCGGACATTCCGGTGACGCTGGAGGACGAAGTGATTCCGACCAGGGAGAGGATCCAGGACGTGCTGGACTCGGCGCCGGCAAGGGAGCGCGTGTCGATATCGCTGATGGCCTTCTCAGGGGTGCGACCGCAGGTGCTGGGCAACCACCACGGCGAGGACGGCCTCAAGGTGAGGGACATCCCGGATCTGGAGACAGACGGCAACGACGTCTCCTTTGCCCGGACGCCTGCAAGGATAACCGTAAGGCCGCAGCTGAGCAAGGCGGGACACCAGTACTTTACGTTCCTGCCAGAGGCCGGGTGCAGGTACATGCAGGGATACCTCAGGGAGAGGATCGCGGGGGGCGAGAAGATCGGACAGGACTCGCCCATAATCACGTTCGTGAGGGGGTACCGCGCAAAGTCAGGCGGCAAGACGTGTCACGTGAGGACGGTCACGGTGGCCAAGGGGATCAAGGGCGCCTTTGGCATAATCATGAGGGAGCGGCCCTACGTCCTGAGGTCGTACTTTGACACGCAGCTGCTGCTTGCAGAGAGCAGGGGCGCGATGACGCACGCGTACCGCCAGTTCTTCATGGGCCACAGGGGCGACATCGAGGCAAGGTATACCACCAACAAGCACAGGCTTGCCGACGAGCTCGTATCGGACATGAGGGAGGCCTACGGGCGCAGCCAGGGGTTCCTCGTACCGGGCGCCGAGGGGGAGGAGGCGGCGGCATCAAAGGACAGAAGGGAGCTGCTGCTTGAGATGTGGAGGGAGCAGGCGCAGCTGTACGGAATCGACCCCGTGAAGATAAGGATAGAAAGGCAGGGGGCGTCATCATCATCGCAGGGCAAAAGAGCCGGGCAGGCAGCTGCCGCAGATGATCAGATAGGCGCCATCAAGGCGGCCATTCAAAGGATAATCAGGGGGGAGGGCGGGGCACAGCCACTGGCAGGCGGCAAAAAGCCATACGAGGGCAGGCTGGTCGACGGCGAGAAGGATCTCGTGGCGTGCATCGAGGACGGATGGGAGGTCATAAGGGAGCTGAACGGCGGCAAGGTCCTTCTAAGACGCAGCACCGCAGGCGGGAGGGCGCCCCGTCACCCCGGCCAGTGACCCGGCCGGCCCTCCATTTTCTGGCACGCCATCCCGGACGTTGCGGAGGGCGGCGCGTTGATCAGCTCAGGCCGCCTCCATGATGCCTGCATCTGCCCCGTCCGAGATCTCCACGTGCAGACAGCAGTGGGGATTCCTCCTGAAATGCCAGACCGGACCGGATGACCACGATGCAACGCCATCCTCCCGGAAGCTGGCAACGGTTGCCAACTAGCGGGAACCTTTCTTCTCTGTAGTTGGCAACGGTTGCCAACTAGCGGGAATCAGCAGATCCGACTGTACCTGAAGACGCGGCAGAACGCCACGTTTTGACGATCATCTGATCCGTAGCGAACAGGCACAAAGATCCATGAGGAGCCAAGCAGGGAGGAGAAAAAGGCGCATGTGTAACCGCCATTTGATCTCCGGCCTTGAGAGGATCAAAGCCGTGGTCGTCAAAGGTATTGCCATGCTTGCCTGCACCACGACTCGGGATGCTCCGCCCGCATCACCCGTCCTGAGATCTTTTCCCGCAGGCCTTGCCCCCACAGGCTTTCATTGTCGTGCCGTTTGACTCGTCGTCCACCGGAAGAAGCTCCATGCCCCAAGCCACAGCCTGTCTGCAAGTCTCTTTGGGACGCCGGACACGGCTGCCCCGCTGCCGTGCCCACAGATGACCCCGGGCCATGCCTTTCGTACGGATTCCGTGCGTCCAGAGCCTGGACAAACTCAGGGCGTGTCTTTGCAAGCTTTGCAAAAAAACCTTGCAATCTTTGCAAAGACGTTCGTGGCAGGCTGACTCGCATTACCCTGTGGTTTCCCAAAAAACGAGACCAGAGCGCCCGGGCCCTCAACGAGGCCCCTGACCCCACACAGCCTTCCGGGGAGTCAGAGTCGTCCCGGTCCCTTATCTTCACCTGAGTGAAAAATTCCCTCAGGCCCCACACTGTCATTCCGGATCGAGGGCCGAGGCATTCTCGCGGGCTGAAATCACTACGATTAATCACAGATGACTGATCTCAAGACTTCACAATGATGTCATGTCTGGGGAAGGGGTCGAAACTGTCAGAAAACATGGCAGGAACCAAAGCATGAGAAACAGAGTTGTAAACAGCTGCCGGGAGCACGTAAGGTACAACATGACAAAGTGGAAAGAGATGTAGCGCGCACATCAAAAAATGGATCATGGTTTTGCCGCATCGTGCCTATTTCGATAAAAAACATCCCGTTTTCGACTGTGCGCACCATGACCGGCCATCCTTCGGGCATTCTGCCTTACCGCATAATCCTGCCTGAAATTTGAAACTTGGCAAAAAAATCACCAAGATGATCAGCGGATCCCCGGCCAAGAGGGCCAGGGATCATCGATGATGGGAGGTTGCCCCCGGGCGGCACTGCCTGCCGGGATCTTGGTGATCATGTCCACATATCGCATCCCGGGGATGGGGCAAGCTCTTGCCTTGGCGATCCCCCGATGATATCTGCGTTTATCCTGCGAGTTCCCCTCGGGCAGGCAGCAGTGAGTATTTTCCTAAAGCGCCAAAGGCCGAGCCGGATGACCGCAATGCAACACCGCAATCTTCCCTGTAGTGGACTACAGTAGCCCACTAGCGGGAACTTTTCTTCCCTGTAGTGGACTACAGTAGCCCACTAGCGGGAACTTTTCTTCCCTGCTACTGGCAACCGTTGCATGTGTAATCATCATTTGATCTCCGGCCTTGAGAGCGGATCAAAGCCGGGATCATCAAAGGAATTGTCGTGTCTGGGCCTGTCCCGCGCCTTTGAGGGCGCGCCGTCCACACCGCCCGTCTTGAGATCCTTTTTTGCAAGCCTTGCCTTCATCGGCTTTGCCATTGTCGTGCCGTCTGACTCGCCCGTCAGGAGAAACCCCTCCCCCCCTCTATGCTCCAAGCCACAGCTTGTATGCAAGTCTCTTTGGGACGCTGGACACGACTGCCCCACTGCTGTGCCCGCAGATGACTCTGGGCCATGTTTTTTGTACAAGTTACATGCATTCAGAGCTTGAAACAAACTCAGGGCACGTTTTTGCAAGCTTTGCAAAAAAACCTTGCAAGCTTTGCAAAGGTAACAGGTTAGCCCCTGCCTAGAGTTGGAGTTGCATCCCTTGCCGGCCAGGCATGAAAATCACAACTGCAGGCAGATTCATGCCTGATTGCTGCTTAGGCAGGGGCTAACCTGTTACTTGCAAAGACATTCGTGGCAGGCTGACTCGCATTACCCCGTGATTTTCCAAAAAACAAGACCAGGATGCCCGGGGCCCTCAACGAGGCCCCTGACCCCACACAGCCTTCCGGGGAGTCAGAGTCGTCCCGGTCCCTTATCTTCACCTGAATGAAGAACTTCCTCAGACCCCACACTGTCATTCCGGATCGAGGGCCGAGATATCCTCGCTGGCTGAAATCATTACGATTAATCACAGAGGACTAATCTCAAGATTTCATAATTATGTCATGTCTGGGGAAGGGGCCGAAACTGTCAGAAAACATGGCAGGAACCAAAACATGAAAAACAGAGTTGTAAACAGCCATTGGGAGCACGTAATATACAACATGACAAAGTGGAAAAAGATAGGGCTTGACAGGTGTCACATATGGTCCAAAAGCCCCCAGATACACCAGATTCACGCCTCCCTTGTGGATGAGGAGAAAAGAGACGTAAGGCTGATGTCTATTTGATCCTGAATTTTTCCAAGGCACTCGTCCTAGGGGCGGCCTCTCCGGCGGGGGAGCCTTCGTTCTTTTGTCTGCATTCCCTCATTGCCTCATCAAAGACCCGCTCATATCGGTCAATGTCTGTGAGGTCCTTTTTTGACAGGCTCTTTCCACCCGGTGTCAGCACGATTTTGCCGCCAAGGTCGTGGAACCGTATGTGTTCGCCTGATCTCAAACCTAGGCTTTGTACCATCACGGACGGAACGACCACAAAAAATGAACAATTGTCCTTGATGCGGAGCCTTCGCTCATGTATTTTTTCCATGCCGTCAGCAAATGTTGGATATTCATTTAAGACTCGGTGCCAAAGGCGCCAAAAAATGGCGCCAAAGGTGCGTTTGGTACCTGCCCGACAGGGGCCAAAGGCGCCAAAAAATGACGCCAAAGGCCCTAATCTCCGAGGGCCAGTAACGGAATTTCAACTCGCATTAATACACAAAACACGAAAAACGAAACCAGAACACAAGGGCCCCCGAAGGGCCCCCTGACCCCCCACAGCCTTCCGGGACGCCGAACCGTCCCAGTCCCTTATCTTTACCTGAGTGAAAAATTCCCTCATATCCCATTGAATCAGGCAATCGTCTTTGGATAGACAGGATGAAATCATGCCCGCCAACCGGGAATCATTACAGTTAACCCCGGATGATTGATTTCAAAATTAGTGTCATGTCCGGAGGAATATCAAGAACCATGGCAGGAATCAAGAACATGAAAAACAGAGTTTATCAATTCTGAGGATATTGGCTATTTCCCTTTCTATCCTGTCATGATACATCATGTGTCTCGGAATCTTTTGAATCTTTTGCACGCCAAAAATCTGTAATTTTTAATCACTCATTGGCTGTCATAGGAATCATCCGGGGAGATCATCTTCCCAAGGACAGGACGGGGGCCTTGTCGCCTGTGGTTGCAGGATGCCCTAAAAGCAGAGTCCGCAGCTCCGGATAAAGCCGTCCCGGGCATGTCAGATACAACATGGCAAAGCGGAAAAACTTGGCTTTGAGCAGTGTCACGTGTGGTCAAGGAACCCAAAGGTTCACGAGATCCTCGCCGGCCTTGACGAAAAAGAGGGACGGATGTCAGGACTGGTGTCATTTGATGTGGAGTTTTTTGAGCTTTTCTGCAGACAGATCCGTCTCCCTCATCATGTCGTCCAGAACCCTGTCGTACTTGGTCCTGCCCTTCTCCGGGACATCTGCTGTATGCGCGGGGATCAGCTCCAGCCTGTCCGGGTGCGCCCCGAACTCGACGAGCTGGCCCTCGGCAATGCCGAGATCGTCTGCCAGCGCCTTTGGAACCGTAACGATGAGGCTGTCGCCCTGCCTGCGCACCTTTCTGTAGTGTTTTCTTTCAGACACATACTGTAACCGTGTTCTTTGATTTAAGGGCCAGAGTTTTTTTGCAAAATGTACATAATGTAGCTTTTCACTATTTTCAGGCTTCAAAAAGCTACATTTTCACTACTTCCGGTTCAACATAATGTAGCTTTTCACTATTTTCAGGCTTCAAAAAGCTACATTTTCACTACTTTTCAAATCACTATTTTCACTACTTTCACTACTTTTCAAATCACTATTTTCACTACTTTCACTACTTTTCAAATCACTATTTTCACTACTTTCACTACTTTTCAAATCACTATTTTCACTACTTTCACTACTTTTCAAATCCATACTTTCACTATTTTTTGCACTCACAAATCCATACTTTCACTATTTTTTGCACTCACAAATCCATACTTTCACTATTTTTTGCCCCATGATTTCAACTCCCACACACCAGACCTCTCGCATTATACCACCACACACGAGAAACGAGACCGGCCCGCCCGGGCCCCTACGGGGGCCCTTGACCCCCGACAACCTTCTGGGACGTCAGAGCCGTCCCAGCCCCTTGAGTCCTACCTGAATGAAGAACTTCCTCAGACTCCATACCATAGCTAAGCCGACGAGATAAAACCAACCATCCACGGGCTATCATTAACCACAGATAACCAATTTTAAAATCATAATATCATGTACGGAGGAATGTCAAGAATCATGACAGGAGTCAAATGACCATGAAAACACGGAGTTTACAAAATCTGAGGGTATTGGCTATTTCCCTTTCTATCCTGTCACGATGTACTACACGTCTCGGAATCTTTTGAACTTTTTGCCCCTCAAGATTCATGATATTTTTAATCATTCTTTGGTTATCATCAGATCATTTGAGAATATTAGACTTTATGCGTAATCGGGGTTGTCCAAAAAATTTCCGCAAAACGACCGACAAGCTTATAGATCATGAGCGCACGGCGCCGAAAATGATTTTGATCTGCCGATCCTGGATATCCCAATGAGCAACAACAGGAAGGACACGGACTATAACCGCCTTTACGAGCAAAAGCGCAGGCAGGAGAGCTCCCGCAAGAAGAGGACAAGGAGGAACCTGGGAAAGATCGTACGCAGGGTGGCCAAGAAGATGGCCGCCGAAACGGGAATCGATGCCGGCCTTGCGTGGTCTGCCATACGCATTGCGATCCTCAGAATCGAGAATCGCCTGTCCTACAGGAGGATGGTCACGCACCTGGAGTCAAACCCGGACGATCTCAGGAGATGCGGCCTGAGTCGTACGCTCTCCAAGTCGACGCTGCACAACAGGATGACCATGCTCTGGAGAATGGGCAAGGACTTTATGGACGAGGTCGTACTGGCCATGTCCGAAGGCGAGCGCATAGCGGACCTGCACGGCGACTCGACGGGATTCGGCCTCCGCAAGTACAAGAGCTGGAGCCACGCAAAACATGGGGAGGTGACCGGACACGACTTTGCAAAACTGCACGCAATTGCTGCAATCGGGGGCAAGATACTGTCATTTGAGGCCACGCCGGGCACGTCGGGGGACTCGCCGGAGTTTGCCCGCATGATGAGCCGCATCCCCAAGGGCGGATACGGAATCGTGGCGCTGGATTCGGCATACGACTCGTACAAAAACTGCGAGCTGATTGCAAAGAGCGGCCGCGGACCTGTCATAAAGCCGGCAAAGGGGCATGAAAAGCCACGCGGGTTTGGCGCCCGGGCCAGGATGCTGCAGTGGCTGCGTGACAGGCCAGACGAGTTCTGGCAGGCCTATCACAAGAGGAGCCAGGCAGAGTCCCTGTTCTCGGTAATGAAGGAAAGGGCTGGATCCGTCCTGCGTGCAAAGCTGGACGGAACCATCACTGTAGAGCTGTTCGCTCGCGTGTTGTGCTACAACCTTACGGTGTAAATCATCACAAATCCCGTACTGTTGGACCGCAACACTACCGTAAGGTATGGCCTGCATGGATATTTGCGTTGCTGTATGCGCCGTTCTGGCCGTCCGGGGCCGCCAAGTGCTCTATATTGCCGTCTGAGACTGCCTATATCGGGGGCAAATTGGCAGCCTGCGGAAAAAAATTGGACAACCCCACACGCGGTGTTTCATATGAAAATTAGTTCCGCCCCTCATTAGTATCCTTCTCCATCCATTTGGGGTCGCTTTTCCTGATCGCTTCTGTGGCCTCCCGGCTCCGGAACGCCATTCTGGGAGTCTCTGCACGCTTGATGTCAAGCGACCAGTGCGTCCTGTGCTCGTTGTAGAACTCGATGAACTCGTCTACCTTCTCAAAGTGCGTCAGCTCCTTCTCAAGCGTTCTGAACCACCTCTCCAACTTGCCGTTGGTCTGGGGGTGATGCGGACGCGAGTTGAGCAGGACGATGCTGTGCTCTAGCAGCTCGTTCTCAAACAGCGTGGGCGTCCAGCTGCCCCTTGGGGTACCGCGCCTGGCTGACGTAAAGCAGCTGCCGTTGTCCGAGAGTACCTGGGCCGGCGTCCCGAACTCTTTGATGGCCTTGCGCAGCACCAGGACTGCGTTCTCCGAGGTCGCGCGCTCAAAGACGCCAAATCCGGTTATGCACCGCGAGGAATCGTCAAGATATGCCACCAGATTGAGTTTTTCTAGGCGTGAATCCTTCATTTCGTGCCAGTCCACGTGCCACATTGCATTGGAGTACTTGCGCTCATAGCGCAGCCACTTGAGCTGTCTGGGTCTGGCAGGCGAGCCGTCCGTTATTCCCTCGACCTTCATGATCCTGTATACTGCATGGTAGCTTATCTGCCTGCCTGCGGCCCTCATGCGCAATGCCAGCCTCTCCACACCCGACGGCATCCGCGCATATGCGTCAAGGACCGCCTCCACATCCACGGGATCCGTGTCCATGCAGGGCCTTCCTGCCCCGCTCCGTGGCAGGACTGTGCCGGAGCTGCGGAATCTGGCCCATATCTTCCTGACATACCTGTCGCTGATGCCCAGCTCCCGGGCTATCTGCTTTGCAGGCACGCCCTTTTTCCTCTGCTTTTCTATGTACCGGAGCGACTTTTCCTCCAATTTTTTCCTCACGTTTTTTGATCGGTACAGCCTAAAATAATCCTTCAAAGTACGCCTGATCTTAGGCGGAACTAATTTTCGTATGATAGACAACCCCACACGCGGCGGTAGCCTTTTTAGAAACATGTCCGTAGTCCTGCCATGATCAGGCGCCTTGCCGTAACAGGACTTTTCCTCGTTCTGGCAGCAGCTGCCGCTGCCACCGCGCACGCAGAGGTGCCACCGCCCCCGCTAAAGCAGCTTGCAGCCGGCGTCTCTCCCGACGGGGTCCTGTGCAGGGAGGGGCTCGTGCTGGTCGTGCGCGACACCGGCGGCGCAGTATGCGTGAGGGATAACACTGCAGAAAGGATGGGGTGGACCGTAACTATACCAGATGCCGGCACCGCCGAGTCCACGCACCTGCTGCTGCAGGCCGGCGGCCTGGTGCCAGTCGAGATTTCGGACTATTCTGGGATCGTGTCAGCAAACAACGACTTTGCAGTCGACTTTTACTCACACGTAGCCAGGCAGGAGGGCAAAAACATCGTATTCTCACCGTGGAGCATCTCCAGCGCCTTTGCACTCGCACACGAGGGGGCGGGGGGCGACACGAGGGACGAGCTCACAGATGCGTTCGGGTTTCCGGAGGAAAAACGCCTGCAGTTTGGCTCGGCAATGGTGGATCTGAACAGGCCCGACACAGAGTACCGGCTGTCGGTTGCAAACGCACTGTGGCTTGCAGAATGGCTCGAGCCGCTAGAGGAGTACGTGCAGACCGCAAGGATATACTACGACAGCGGCGTGGAGATGGTGGACTTTGGGTCCGGTGACGCGGTCAAGACGATTAACGGGTGGGTGTCAGATAACACCGGCGGCAGGATAAAAGAGGTCATGGCGCCCGGCTCCGTCGGCGCCGCAACGCCGCTGGTCATAACGAATACAGTATACTTCAAGGGCGACTGGGTGAACACGTTTGGCGGAGGCAGTACCATCGAGGACTACCCGTTCTGGGCGACCCCCGACAAAAAGGTAACGGTTCCGATGATGTACACAAAGGATGTTGGCTACAGGCACGCAAACGTGGGCACGCACCAGATCCTTGAGATGCCGTACGTGGGCGACCGCATCTCCATGCTAGTACTGCTGCCAAACGAAAAGGGCGGGATAGGCGAGCTGGAGGGGATGCTGAGCGCCGAGAGCCTCGAGGAGTGGAAGGGAGATCTTGTAGATAAAATACTGCAGGTCTATTTTCCAAGATTCAGCCTTGACATCTCGTACAATCTAAGAGAGGACCTGTCCGCGATGGGCGTGACCTCGATCTTTGGCGAGGGGGCCGACCTTTCTGGCATCGCCGGGGACGAGCGGCTGCACGTGTCAGACGCAGTCCACAAGGCGTTCATAAACGTAAACGAAAAGGGGACGGAGGCCGGGGCCACAACTATAATAGCATCTAGTTCGTCAGGGCCTCCGACGTTTACAGCAGACCACCCGTTTGTCTTTGTCATACAGGACATGGAGACGGGCAACATACTGTTCATCGGAAGGCTGTCCGACCCGTCCCAGAGCGGCAGGTGAGCCGGCACATGGTACGCCACATGTGGGCGTGCCGGCACACGCTGTCCTGCACGGCCGCTGCAGACTATGGATGCACAGCTATCCCGGCAGGCAACGGCTCGCCCTGGCCGCCTTGATCTACGTCATGTGTGTGGTGCCCAGCTTGGACAATCACTTATCCGTGCGATCCCGACCTCACCGCTGCCCAGCATGCTGTCCGAACACCATCCTCCGGTGCATCCGTGAGTCATATCTGGGAAGACTGCACCTGTGAGAGGTCAAGGTCGTTGCAACATGCAGGCACGAATCTTGTTGCAAGATGATTTGGGCATGGCTGAAAACCGGGGTGGCCCAGCCGATTACCTGCGCCCCATGCAAACGTCTTTTATAAAACACCATGATAATCTTAAGGCATGAACCAAGCAGTCGCATGTCTTGCCATCCTGCTGCCAGTCTTGCTCTCCGTTCCGGCTTTGTCATTCTCAGAGTCAGGTGAGGTACAAGACAACCTGTACAAGTTCGATGACGGCTTTTATGAAAAGATCCAGCACATGCAGAACATGACATCGCATGGAAGGGCAGACAGTTCGGACAACGCAACACTGGCTGCACATTCCGTAATAATAGTCACAGATGACGGATACGAAGACGGATTGGAGCAAACGCTAAGGGAGATGGGCTCGCGGGACATATTCAAGTCAAAGAGCCTGGACTTTCTCATCGCCGACGTCCCGGTGAACAGGATAGCGGAGCTGGCAGGCTATGATCACGTCTACAAGCTTGGAGACGGACATGGGGAAATGACATCGTCGGCATCACCGTCAAGACTACCGCCGGCACTGACACTGGCGCAGGCCAAGGCCGTAGTTGGCGCCACCAACGTAGGCTCCGACGTGTATCCGTATACTGGCAGGGAGATCACCGTTGGACTGATTGGTACGGGCACGGATTTTACACACCCTGATCTGCAAAACAAGAATGCTGCCTCGCTCCTATGCACCCAACTCCAATGCATTAATGCTTCACTGCTGGCCGGTACCAACCGTGCCACTTCGACTTCCGCAGTCATAGCATCCAACAGCACCAACCCCGCAATGGCGGGGATGGCACCAGACTCCATGATACACGACGCTCGCTTAGCTGGCGTGACTCACGTGGGTGAGAGTTCCGTGGCAAAAAATACCTTTGCCAGGGCACTTGATGAGATGATGACCAGCGATATCACTGTGGCACTTTCAATACTGGCAAATACTGAAAGTTATGGATGCAACGACTATTCTGCCCTCACCATTGTCACCGACAGGGCGGTACACGAGGGCTTGAGCTTTTCCATGGCCATCGGAAACAAACCAGATAACACGGCGGCGTTTCCCCCGCCACACATACAGAAGCTGGCATGCGGCTTTAACTACATCAGCGCAGGTGCAGTCGACAAGGACAGAATCCTGTGGAGTGACAGCGTTCCCGGACCTGCCCAGTTCAACACCCCTGGCGGCGACTCACCCAGAATAAAGCCCGAGATAACCGCAATCGGCGTAGATCTTGACCTTGCACGGGCCGCAGATCGCAGAAATATGATAAACCGTGACTATGAAATAGACAGCGGCACGAGCTTTGCCACCGCCTTTGTGGCAGGCGCCAGTGCCCTGATCCTAGAAAAGCAGCCGGACTACCGGCATCTGGAGATAAAGTCCGCACTGCTGCTCGGCGCAGACTGGCAGGCAGACACGCCGGCGACGGCAGCAGACTATGATAACCGGAGGGCCGGGATATACGATACCATGAACCGGTACGGCTTTGGCATACTCAACGCAACGAGATCACTTGACTATGCCAACGACAACCAGTACCCGAACGTCCTGTACGACCAAAGCTCAGGCGACTTTGATGCAAACTCGTACAGGATCTACGCAGGCGCAGGCGAGCAGGTAAAGGTGCTGCTGTCCTGGCTGGTGCATCCGAGAGGCACGGTACTGTCGCCCACCCTTCCAATCGGCAGCCCCCACATCCAGCTTCCAAGCCAGTACCACAACTATGACCTGGCGGTGACGTTTCCCAACGGCGTGACAAGGACGAGCGACTCTGACGTCCAGAACAACGAGTTCGTCGTGTTTGACGCGCCGGAGACCGGATTCTACACCATCACCGTGAGCTCCGACGGGACGCTGACGACTGCCATCGGCGAGCCGTACACCCTGGCAAGCACGCACGGGATAGACAAGTTCCCATACGACCTCGTCGTCCCGGTCACGGAGTTCGCAGACGACTTTGAGTCGGACCTCTCAAAGTGGGACCTGTCCGGCGACTCTGACTGGGAGATCGGGGACCCCGACGAGGACGTGCCCGGCGAGAACAGCCGGACAAACCAGGCGCTCATATCGAGCAACTGCGACACTGACTGCATCGCCACGACATCCTCGACGTTTGACACGCAGGACGCGCTGACCGTCTCCTTTGACAGGTTCGTTGACTCCAGCGTCGATGCCGGGGAGGGCCTGTTTGTAGAGTACTCTGCAGATGGAACCAACTGGATCAATCTTGCAAGCTATACCCACAACAACCGCGAGGACAGCGGCTCGTGGAGCAGCGAGTCCCTGTCCCTGGACATCACGGAGGACACCGCAAAGATCAGGTTCGTGGCAAAGTCCAGCTCCTCAAGCGAGCACGTCGAGATAGACAATGTTGCAGTCATGGAAAGTGACGGAGGCGGACCCTCGGACACGACTGACCCCGTAATCACCGCGCCCGCCGACGTCACGGCCGAGGCCACCGGCGTGCTGACTGCCGTATCCATAGGGCAGGCCACTGCCATCGACAATCTGGATCCCGACCCGGCGATAACAAACGACGCACCAGAGTCGTTTCCCATAGGCGACACCACAGTCACGTGGACTGCCACGGATGACTTTGGCAACACGGCCACTGCCACCCAGACTGTTACGATACAGGACACCACGCCGCCCTGGATCACGGCGCCTGCCGACCGTACCGCAGAGGCCACCGGCGTGCTGACCGTGACATCCATAGGGCAGGCCACTGCCATCGACATTGCCGATCCCGACCCCACAATAACAAACGACGCACCCGCGTCGTTCTCGCTAGGCGACACGGTAATCACATGGACTGCCACAGATGATTCGGGCAATGCGGCCACTGCCACCCAGACTGTTACGGTTCAAGATACCACGCCGCCGAGCATCACGGCGCCTGCTGACCATACAGCAGAGGCCACCGGCGTGCTGACCACAATATCAATAGGGCAGGCCACTGCCACCGACAATCTGGATCCCGATCCTGTCATCACGCACGACGCACCAGAGTCATTCCCGCTCGGCGACACCATAGTGACATGGACTGCCACAGATGACTTTGGCAACATGGCGACTGTCACCCAGACTGTTACGATACAGGACACGACACTGCCGAGCATAACCGCACCGCTAGATGTCACAACCGAGGCTTCCGGCGTGCTGACTGTAACATCCATAGGGCAGGCTACGGCCACCGACAACTTGGATCCCGACCCGGCAATCACAAACGACGCACCGGAATCGTTTCCCCTAGGTAGCACGACAGTCACGTGGACTGCCACGGATGATTCGGGCAACGCGGCCACTGACACCCAGACTGTTACGATACAGGACACGACACTGCCGAGCATAACCGCACCGCCAGATGTCACAACCGAGGCTTCCGGCGTGCTGAGTATAATATCAATAGGTCAGGCCACGGCCACCGACACTGCCGATCCCGACCCGGCAATCACAAACGACGCACCGGAATCGTTCCCGCTCGGCGACACCATAGTGACATGGACTGCCACGGATTCCTCCGATAATGCCGCCACGGCCACACAGACCGTGACGATACAGGACACCACGCCGCCGAGCATCACAGCACCCGCCGATCATACGGCCGAGGCTGCCGGCATCATGACAATCCTGAATGCCGGCGACTATGGGACTCCCACCGTGTCTGACATTGCCGATCCCAGCCCCACAATCACAAACGACGCACCGGAATCGTTCCCGCTCGGCAACACCACGGTAACGTGGACTGCCGCCGATTCCTCTGGCAACGAGGCGACTGCCGCCCAGACCGTTACGATACAGGATACGACGCCGCCTGCCATCTCCGGCCTGCGCAATATATCCGTGGATGATCCGGCGGGCCGGGGAATGGAAGTCAGCTACGATGCGCCTACAGCTACAGACCTCGTAGATGGGGCCGTGGCAGTATCATGCACGCACGAGTCAGGATCGACGTTTGCGCCCGGATTCACCGAGGTGTCATGTATGGCGACAGACGGCTCTGCAAACTCGCTGCGGGACTGGTTTATCATACACGTGGACGCATCTGACGCCATCCTGGACGTCTCGCAGACCGTGAGCACGGGCCGGTCCACGTGGAGCGTCACGGGCCCGGACAGGATATTCGCGGGGCAGACCTTCGAGTATACCGTAACCCTCGAGGACGGGGCGAGGCCCAGGGAGGAGGCCCTTGCCGTGTACAGCGCTGCGCCGGATACGCGGTACCTCGGATGGCATGATCCCGATGCAGACTGCCAGACTATATTGTGCGCGGGGTTTCCCGAACAAAAGCACAACACGTACAAGATAGCCAGTGACGAGGACTCGCCGTATACTGCCATGCACAACAAGATGAAAAAGTCCAGATCCAGCCACACCATACTGTTGCAGCCGGCAGCCGACGCGCCGGCGGGGGCGCAGGCCACAGTCGGCATGCTGGACGCCAGCTACAACCCGGTGGGAGGCATACCGGTAACGGTGATGCCGCCGTCCACGAGGACGGTAACGGACGGGGACACCACCTGGAGGATCACGGGCCCCGACAGGATATTTCCGGGACAGACATTCGAGTATACCGTGACCCTTGATGGCACAAGGCACCAGCACGACGCCCTTGCCATATACAGCGACTCGCTTACGGTGGACGACTTTGGGGGACTCGCGGATGACTCTGCATGCGGCACGACCGTATGCACTGACTTTCCCGGGCAGCGGCGCCGCACGATGGAACTTGACAACCACGCAGGCTCCTCATACGACGTGAGGTATCACACGATCAACGCGCCCGGCTCCCAGTATACGATACTGCTGAGGATCGCCGACGACGCAGACGCGGGAGGCACGTTCAGGGTAGGCCTAGTGGACGGGGACGGAAGTCCGATGGGCGGCATACGGGTCACGATCGCCGATCCCGTGACCGTAACGGCCCCCTATGAGGAGCTCGTGGCAGGCCTGTCCTTTGAGGGCAGCTTGGCAGATATCACAGGGGACAACAACGGCACGGCTGCAGGGGGTATCTCATACGTGGAGGGCAGGATAGGCAGGGGGCTGCAGCTTGACGGCTCTACGAACGTCACCCTCGCGGGGGAGGCCGACTTTGACTTTGGGCGGACCGACCCGTTCAGCATTGCGTTCTGGCTCAGGCAGGATGCGCCCGTCAACGGCAGCACCATGATAATGTCCAAGGCAGAGTCGTTCGGCCATACCGGCTCGTACGTGTGGGTATGGGGAGGGGCGCCCAACAGGGTCCTGCTTTCGATACACGACAACTCCACGTTCATAAACGTGCATACACCGCAACACATGAACATGTCAGACGGCGCCTGGCACCATATCGCATTCACGTACGACGGCTCGGGCGCAAAGGAGGGACTGAACGCGTATATCGACGGCGAGCACCGGGACTATGACCACTTCCGCAGGGGCCAGGGGCTGGCAGGCGACACGACAAACGACCATGCGTTTACGGTGAGGACCACCAGCTGGGGGGACCCCGACAGGATCGACTCGGTGCTTGACGAGCTGCGCGTGTACGGCGCCGAGCTGTCGGCCCGGCAGGTGCGGCTGCTGCATGCGGCGGGCCTCGGCTAGCTTGTGCGATCACGGCGGGCCCGGCCTGCGGCAAGATCCTGTACTGGCCAGTAAGGATTCTCGAAGTGTTTCATGATCAGACGCCCCTGCAAACGGACGATGACATTGAAGGATTTGTGACTGCCGGCATGCCCCACAGGCGGCACTGCCTGCCGGGGCCTTTGCTGCCGCGCATTCCGCGCGGTATCTTCCGGAGGGGGCAAGGCTCTTGTCGCGTATTGGTAGAACGCAATCCAAAACAATTTTAAGCCGACGCATCCGTTGATACGGTGAGCATCTTGATGGGATTCAAACGTGTGGGGGTTTCATCGCTTGGGTGTGGTAAACCGTAACTGGTTTATCATAATACGGAAAGTTCGTATCCACTACGACCCTGGCCCTGCTGGGTGCGGCCAGCGTGTGGACGCCGGTCGTGGAGCCGTCCTTGTTCTTGCCCACTATTACCCATATGCGGGCCGTCCTGCCGTTGTATGGCATGGCAGTCTCGTTAATGTGCAGATAATCAGAATCCTTGATGGCCTGCTTGATACCCTTTACGCTGGGCTTTATTGCCTTGGTGCAGGCCCTCAGGCACTGCAACACGCCTGCCTCTGAGACATCCATGTCCAGGATTTCTGAGCACATTGTGGCCGTTGCCTGTATGGAGGCAGGTGCCATGTGCATTGAGGTTATCATCCCCGTAATGTTTGGTCCAAACTCGGTTCCCTGCACGTTCCAGTCCCTGTCATCCTCGATACACACGTGGCCGCAGTCGGCGCATTCGCGTTTGTATGCGGTGTGCTCTGTCGTGACCGGTTTGGGCTTCTTGGGGATCTCAGTCACGGTCTTTGAGAACAACTTTTCGGGCTTTTTCATGTTGGTGCTGTTGCACTTGTCGCACTTTTTGGGGCAGTGCTTTACAAACTCGGTCGGTTTTCTCTTGTGTGATACTCCCTTGTGTCCCGGTTTGCGGCCCGGTTTTGCCTTTGCAGATGCCGGTACGTTGCCTGATGCCTTTGCAGCAGCAGTCTTTTTCTGTCTGGTAGGAATCGAGTTCTGCGAGGAGGGGGTGTGCGGGTTCTCGTAATATTTGATGTGCTGTTTGAGCTGCTGGTTTTCTGCCGTCAGCAGCACGACCTGTGTTGCAAGCTCGGCCTTCTCTGGCATCTTTGACTACTACCTGCTGCAGATCGGCGATGGTTTTCTCATTCTTTCGGCACTCGGCTATGAGACGTGCAATCTCGTCGCGCAGTATCTTGACCTCCGAGCCTGATGACATGCATTTTCCTAGGTACTACTATCTTATAGATCGGGTGGTCAGAAAGAATTCACCAAATAGGTAAGGGGTAAACTCTTACAGATGGGCAGTTCAAATCCTATTTATAATCTCGTGATCGCGATACGCTGTGTTGCGCAGAATATATCCCGTGTTTGTAGGCCTGCCGGCATTTGGCGCGATCATCATATCTGTTGGAATGGCAATTGACAACGACGAGTACTGGCTGATTGCAGATTACACTACCATCAGCATCTTTGTGGCATCTGCCATATTCCTGTTCGTGTTCAGGTCAAAGGCTTACGGGCAACAACTGTCGTCATAATAACGGGGTTGTTTCCTAATTCGGCAATCTAGTCTAATTTTTTAGATTCTACACTATATTGATCAGAACGGGCGTGGTTCTCTAATGACGGAACATAAGAGACGCAATGGGTACTGGAAGTATTACCATGCTGCCCACACCCAAGAAATGGTGTTTCTCCTATCCAATATAGTTTCCTTGATCGTGGAGAACCCGTGTCCCGTGAAGGTTGGTTCCGGACCGGGTCGGCCAATAGTCCACAGCCGTGACAAGCTGGCATGCCTGTGCATATTGATGGTGTGTCTGGATATGACATACCGTGACACGCAGTGCATTGCGCACTTTCTAAGGCTGCCTCGCTGGAACGACGAGCCGGTGCCAGACCACGTCACCCTGTGCAAATTCATGCCAAAGATTCCAAACAAGTGGCTTGAGGAGATGATATCAGAAACTGCACGCAGATGCCTTGCAGGGTTTGACCTGTCTGCACTCAAGCTTGCGGCCGACAGCACCGGCGTCGTTACTGACAGATACGACAAGAAGAAGAAGAGAAAGGATCTCAAGCCAAAGAAGGTGACGGGCAAAAAGGCCGATTCTAGGCACGAATCTGGCGCAAAAAAGGCCGAAAGAAAGAGAAAGGCCAAGCCCTACAAACAATATCTAAAGTGGCACGTGGCATCCGTGCTGGGCCTGCAGGTAATCCTGGCATGCCGGATTACCTCAGACAGAATGGCAGACACTACCATCCTAAGATCACTCTTGCAGAGAATTGGAAAGATCGGACTCGGATTCTCTGGCATCTTCAACGCCGACAGGGATACGACTCGGATGAGAACATAAGGATCCTCAAGGAATCCGGAATGAAACCGAACATCAAGCTGAGAGATAATGCAGTCCGTACCAAAATGAAACACAGGAAGGAAGCCTCCGAGGCGTTTGATCCGGAATCCTACACGATGCGCGCGATGATAGAGGGAATCTTTGGCGCAGAGGAGGCAGAGAACCACAGGCTGATGTGCAGGTTCAGAAAGGCATCCACCCGCAGAAGGTTTGGCCTGTGCAAGGCCATAGGATGGAACCTTGAGGTGCTAAACAGACTCAAGTGCGCTGCAAAGCTCGGGATACCGGTGGAGGCAGCATGAGTGAATTAGGAAACAACCCCCATAATAACCCGTTAAACATTGAAACAATTTCGCTGGCAGAACCTCTTCCTTGCAGACAGATTATGCACGAGATGCCCCCGCGTCATCAGGCGTCTCAAATATTCTGGCAGACAAAAGTCTCCGCTTTATCTCCCTTTGTTGTATATCAGCATTCTCAGAAGTACCGCATCAAATTATCCTAGGCTCGAAACAATTCAGATGAGGATGCCTGCAGATCCGCATGTCGGCTCCTGCACCGCCACGAGTATAGCAACGGTCACAAGTAATTGAGGGCATTGACCGGCGATCTGTAAATGTACTTGTACATACAAAGGTGGGCAAACGACACCGTCCTGTAATACTTGGATATGGCCTGCCGCAGCTCGCTGATCTTTCTGTACACAATCCCCCTGAAAACAAAATGCTTGCCCAGGTTCCAGCATTCTTCTACGACATTGAGGTACGGCGATCCCTTCGGGATCATTATCCGTCTGACATCGGGGTGGTCGGCCAGATATTTTGCGACGTCAGTAGATCTGTGCACGCTCCACCTGTCGCAAAAGACGGCAACCTTGCCAAACTTGGCACGCAGTGCCTCCAAACATTCTATGAACTCCACCGACGTAAACGATCCCGTAAACGTTCTGAACAGCCTTCTGCCGTCTTCTGCGATGCTTCCAAACACGGCCACCTTCGTGTGGTCTCCAGAGTATAGCAACGAGCAGAAATAATTGAGGTTTTTTACGTGTAGTTATGACCTATTTTGACTCAAAGACTTATGCCCGTTGCTATACAAGCCATCATACACGCTAAATAATGAGGCACCATTCGAAGACCAAATGGCCAGATACCTGATGAAAAAGTGGAAAGTCATACAGGAAGGCGGCTATGAGGGAGCGGTTTTCCTGTTAGACGAGTTTCATACGATCAAGAATGTAAAACAGAACAACTGGCACATGCTTACCGATTTTACCGGGGCGATAAACGACGTACAAACCAGGGGTTGCCGATATTCGTTTGTTTTATGCGGACTTCCAATTCTGCCAGAAAACGTCAAGATAGCACGCTCTTATTCGGAGAGGATGTTTGCATCTGTGCCAATAACCAGTCTAGATACTGCAAGTGCCAGGAAGGTCATCTCAGGGCCACTCATCGATACCGACTGGAAATTCTCTGATGAACTAGTGGACTCGATCGTACGAGACACGGACGGATACCCGTATTTTATCCAGTTCTTCTGTAGCGAGATTATAAATCGCATAAACAGGGAAGAGATTGATGTTGGCTACTACGAGCAGGTTTAAAATTCAATAAAAGACAGTCTGTGGCTTGATTTTTTTGATTATCGTATGAAAGCGTTAAGCAGTGGACAGAGGCAAATTTTATACTCAATGGCTTCCATACCGAAGGGAAAAATTACCTTCTCATCTATCTACAACCTGGTGAATATGAGCAAGGGAACATTCTCAAAACATCTAAAACGCCTTGAGGAAAAGGGCCTTATCTATCGGCCCGAACGTGGAATATACCAGCTTCTGCTGCCAATGCTACGAGAGTACCTTCTGAGACGAGACCCAAATTAAATAGACTTTATGCGTAATCGGTTCAGATCTGGGATTATTATGAACAAATTCATCTCATTCAGGTCGATTACGCATACAGTCTAATGTCCAAATTCATAAAAAGTAACTTCGAAGCAACTCTAGTTCCAAAGTCGGCAAAACGGGGTTCCCGGAGAAAGTCGGCAAAGTCGGCAAAACGGGGTTTCAGATACTTAAACATGATCTCAAAGATTCTTAGACCAGGATTGTCGCCTAATTCATCAGAATTTCTGAAAACCATCGAGTTGCCATATGGATCAGGCGTGCAAAAGGGCGGAAATTCAGAAAAACGTGCAGATTGAGCCAAACAAGTGGAATTGGGCGGCATCCCACCCCTTTGATACCGTGCGCTTGCCATATATCAGAACGTCCATAATCATGGATGTTATAATATATATTAAAATAGGATAAAAAGTGAATATTATAATACAAATTGAAATCCACCACGCTGTTTCAAAAACTGCAAATAGACAAAAAGGAGCTCGTCACGTCCGCGGAGCTAAAACAATACTGCAAAAAGGGGGGCTTTGACTATGATCTGGCGATTAAAAGCCTGGTGAGGGGCAGGCGCCTAGTGAGGGTTTTTCGCGGAATATACTATGTAAGGGCGCCAGACGAGATTGTTTTGGGAAAAAGCAGGTACAGTCATCTTGAGCTGGTGGCAAGGGGACTGGATCTGAAGAATGTGGAAAACTGGTATTATGGCCTTTATACTGCGCTCAAGCTCAACAATATGACACACGAGACATTTGTAGTCAGCGACGTCATAAACGACTCGATATTCCGGCAGAACCCCATGAAAATAGGCGATCACAGGTTCAAATTCACAAAAATTTCAAAAAAACTAACAGGTTTTGGAATAAGAAGGGGAGGGGGAGGAAAAATCAGGTATTCGGATCCGGAGAAAACAATCCTTGACTTTATCTACCTGTGGCGGCAGAACGGAAGATCAAGCAAAAGAATAGTGTCCGACGTGATTGACTGGAGTCAAAAAATCTCAGAAAAAAGAATGAAAAAATACTTGAAAAATTACCCGAAAACAACGAAGGAAACAGCATGTGAGGTACTGCATGAGAGAGAATCTGATTGACGCGGTAGCCGACAGGCTTGGCGTTCCTCAAAAGGAGCTGCTAGAAAAGGACATGATCCTGCATGAAATTTTGTACAGACTTTGTGATGACGAGTATTTTCTGGAAAACTATGTCTTCAAGGGCGGAACGTGCCTTGTAAAGTCATACATTGGATACCACAGGTTTTCTGAGGATCTAGACTTTACGTGGAGGGATCAGCCCGCATTTGAGGGAAAATCCCGCAAAGAAATTTACAATAGGGCGTCTTCTGAGGCCGGCAAACTGGGTGGGATGCTTGAAAAAATCGCGGATGAGTTCGACTTGGAATTCAAAAACGACCAAAAGGACACCGGTTACTTTCAGTTCGGAGGGGGAGGAAAAATGCTCACGGTTTTTGTGTGGTATCGGTCAGAAATTGAGAGCAGGCGCTCCATGATTAAAATCCAGGTAAATTTTCTAGAAAAAATCCATTATGGCACTGAGAGGCGAAAATTATCCGGCATGATAAGCGGAGACGAGAGCCTGAAACTTGTCTTTGGCAACCACCCGTATCTTGAGGAGATACAGTGCTTGGCATACAGACCGGAGGAGATACTGTGTGAGAAAATCCGGGCTATAATGACCAGACGTGGAATAAAGGCGAGGGATTTTCTTGACATCTTCCTAATCTGTGAGAAGATTGGAATAAGATTACCCGATGTTGCAGAAAATGCGGTTTCCAAGATAAACTACTCTGCAAAGATGAACAAGAAGCATCGCAACAACTTGGAAGGTAAAGCAGAGTCACTGAAATCCGGCGAATTGTTTGCGTGGGAGGATGAAGAAAACCGCCTACTGCTTGCAGATATTGACAAGGAAGGATTCATGGCGTTCAAGGGTGAGTTGGAGGCGTTTTTACAGGAATCAATCGTGCCTAATTTGAAAAGAGACTGAATGTCGATTGCGCAGGACATGCGGTTGGCAGACGCCGAGTACAGCGTGGTTATGAGCTCCTATCAATCAGGCATGAATTGGCATGTATGGTTATGATTTTCACGCCTGGCCAACAGGGGGACGTGACCACATACACGTTTTGCACCCTGCGGCGCGACAGGCCGTGCCGGCACATCAGTCTTCGGACATGTTCTGTGCCGTATTCTATCCCGGTGGCATCCCTTATGTCGTCGCGCACCGTCGTGACATCGATCCGCTGCGTGTAGTGGACAGGTCCATTATGGCGGCAATCCTTTTTCCGTCCGCCTCGCCTGCATCCGGAACGGAGGATCCCGGAGGCCGTTCATGCCGTCCTCTAAAAACCTCGCCGGCCGGCTGCGCACGGAATTCTCACTGCACCGGACCACCTTCTTGCAGCCTCGGGCACACCTGCATCGTCCTCTGGTACAAACATCAACGCCATGATCTTTTTGTAGACTTGGCATCCTTTTCTTTGCGCATGGCCTCTGACAGGCCGTCTGTTTCTCTTGCCATGCCCACTATCCCGGTTACGTGATCATCATACCTTTCGAATGACCTTGTTTTGGCTCAAAGACTTATGCTCGTTGCTATACAATGCCACGCTTCTGGTGCCGACCAGACCCCATACGTATCTGTCGTATGCGCCCTGCACAAAGAACGCCTCATCAGATGACACTAACGTAAAACCGTCGTTTTTCAGGCACAGAATACGCACGTTTTCAAGGTATCGCTGCCACGAGCATGCCGTACTCGGGATGGCATGGTTGACATGTATGTTTTGCATCTTGCGGCGCGACAGGCCGTGCTGGCGCATCAGTCTTCGGACGTGTTCTATGCTGTATTGTATCCCGGTGGCATCCCTTATGTCATTGCGCACCACCGTCATGACATCGGTACTTTTGCATGCAGTGGACAGATCCATTATGGCTGCAATACTTTCTCTGTCCACCTTTGGCCTGCATCCGGAACGGGGAAGATCCCGGAGGCAGTCCATGCCGTCCTCCGAGAACCTCGCCGGCCGGCTGCGCACGGAATTCTCGCTGCACCGGATCACCCTTCTTGCAGTCTCGGGCACGCCCACGTCGTCTTCTAGCATAAACATCAGCGTCATGATCTTCTTGTAGACTTTGGCATCCTTTTCTTTGCGCATGGCCTCCGACAGGCTTTTGTCTGTTTCTTTTGCCATGCATACTGCGCCAGTTACGTGATCATCATACCCTTCAAATGATCCTGTTTTGGCTCAAAGACTTGTGCTCGTTGCTATAGGTTACTTCTGGGAAGACTGTATATCCACAGAGTTGATTCAAAATCAGAGGCCGTGCGAGTTTTTCAAGCATGTCTCTGATTAATCTAAATAAGTGGGCCCAAATATGTCAAATTATGAAGAAGGTTTTTGTTAATGGTTATGGCTCTATTGGCAGCAGAATTACCTCGTTTCTAAAAGATGATCCTGAAATTTCTGTGGTAGGGGTCGGAAAATATTCTCCAGATGAGAGGGTATCTGTTGCCAGATCAAAAGGACTAGATGTTTATGTTCCAGAACAAAAGCAAGGCGATTTTTCAAACTATAAAATTTCAGGCACCATAGAGTCTGCTTTGGACAAATGTGACTTGGTCATTGATGCGGCACCCGGAGGACACGGATATAAAAACAAGACAAACCTCTATGGGCCAAGAAACATTCCTGCAATATATCAGGGCGGCGAATCGACGACGGGTTCAAAAGCAGTATCTGATCTGCTGTTCAATTCCAGGGCAAACTATGATCTTGCAGTGGGAAAAAACCATGTAATGCAGGGAAGCTGCAATGTCACGGGAATGGGCAGGATTTTGGAACCGCTCCGTGATAAGTTTGGCGAGAACATAATTCGTTTTGATGTGACTCTTGTAAGGAGATGGGCAGACATTGAACAGGCGGAAAAAAAAATATCCGACACCATTGAAATGACCCAATCCCCGCACCACGGTGACGATGTCAAGACATACTTTGGAAAGGATGCGCCCCTTTTTGTTCGGGCAATCAAAGTTCCGACAAGACAAATGCATCTACACATAATGGATGTTCGATTCAGGCGCACCGCCCCAAAACCCTCGGAAATTCATGAAATTTTCACAGATGAGTTCGGCGTTGCCACATTGTGGACTGCCAAAGGAACAAAAGACGTAAGGGACTGTGCCAAAAACATGGGATTCAATTTCACCGACACCAACATGATCCACATCCATGCAAACATGACTGCATCAGTCGGGGATACCGTTCAAATAATGTATTCTGATGATCAGACAGGAATAGTCATTCCTGAAAACCACATGTTGATGCAGGCAATGCTCTTTGAGAAAACATATCAGGAGGCGTTTGAGCACACAGAGTCGATTTTCCACATGAAAGAAAAAAAGCAAAGACTCCAAGAGCATTTTGCAAAGAAAGACTAGGCTCTGATTCTTTCTATTCTGATTTTTTCGGGAATGTTTTTGGAGACCTTTTCCACCACTATTCTTAATTTGCCAACTTCCACCTTGTCTCCCTCTTGAGGAATATCTTGTAATCTTTCATGGAGCAGCCCGCTAAGTGTCGCATAATCATCACCCTCGGGAATCTTTGTCTCAAAGACCTTGTTGATAACGTCAATCTCTATGTCTCCGTCTGTGAGAATTGTATCTTGATCAATTCTCTTGTACTGTGTGGGTCTTGCCTTGTCTGTCTCATCTTCAATTTCCCCGACAATCTCCTCAAGCAGATCCTCCAAGGTCACCAGCCCTTCGACGCCACCATGCTCATCGACTACCATGGCCATGTGCGTTTTGCGACCCTTCATCTCTTTTAAAAGCGCACTGACCATTTTTTCTTGGGATGCAAACACCGGTTTTCTTGCAATCTGTTCAAGACTGGCCATCTTGTTGTCTTTTTCCAGCTCCTTTAGGACGTCTCGTACATGAATGAACCCTACAATGTCATCACTCGTCTCCCCGTAGATTGGAATTCTTGAATGCCCGCTTTGATTGATTTGTGGCAGCGCTTCAAAAAGCAGCATTTTTGAGTGAAGCGAAAACATCTTTGTTCTTGGAGTCATTACTGAGCGAATTACCGTGTCATCAAACTTGAGGGCACCGTGCACCATCTCCATCTCCTCTTTCTCGATTGCCTTTTCTTCCATTCCTTGATCAATTACCCCCTTGATCTCCTCTTCTGTGATTGGCGGAGGCGCATAGCTGCTGCCGGTAATCTTTACGACCCCCTTTGTAACAATTTCAAAGAATTTGACAACGGGATAAAATACATAGCTGAATCCCAGCAGAACCGGCGCATATCTTAGAGCAATTTTTGTGGAATTTGCATTACAATACGTTTTAGGGGTAATCTCCCCGAAAATCAGAATCAAGAACGTCATGACCCCGACGGCAATTCCCAGACCCTCGTCTCCAAACAGCCTAATTGCCACGCTTGTTGCAAGTGCAGATGCCCCGACGTTAACTAGGTTATTGCCCAGATTGACGCTGGACATCATCCAGCTGGGGTTGTTTTTCAACCTGTGAAGGGCCTTGGAGCCCTTTTTTCCCTCGTTGAACAATTGGACCACCTTGGATTTTCTAACTCCGACAAGTGCCACTTCTAACCCACTGAAAAATCCTGACAGTCCTATGAGAACAGCTAGCGCTGAAATCTCCATCCATAATTCTACCAAGGTATTCCTCCGAAAAATTTCTTAGAACAACAAGTGTCATCCATTTAGTTTTTTTGCACCATCTCTAGGTTATCTGATAAAATTTCACACAACCAGAATTTAAGGATTAAGATGCTCAAGAATAAGCCGAGCCTGAATATTGGGACTAGTTTTTCGGGGGGTTTGCAAACTTGTTTGCAGGATTGCTGTGATAATCAACTGGAATCATGGCATCCTTTTGACGCCCAGTCAGAATTCCGACTATAACGTCGTCTTTTTTTATGACTTCCTCAGAAACCAGCTTCCTTATTCCTGCCACTGATGCGCCTGATGCCATCTCACAGTCAAACCCGTTCAGCCCGACAACTGACATTCCATCTAGCATTTCTGAATCTGAGACGGTGGTGACAACACCGTTTGTAAGTTCCAGCGCTCTTAGCCCTTTCAAAATATTTGCCGGACGCCCGATCTGGATTGCAGTTGCCCTGGTTTTTGGCCTCAGACCCTCCTTGTCCAAATGATCATAGTATCTTGAAATCAGTTCTGTATTCGGGCTTCCGTTGTTCCACCTGAGTTCTTCCTCTTCAAACGTTCCGTTGTACAAATCTGACAACGTGCTTGCCCCTTTGGAATTGATTACTGCAATTCGGGGGATTTTTTTAATCCATCCCCATTCGTACAGTTCCATCAACGCCTTTCCGCAACTAGACGTGTTTCCCAGCGCCCCCCCGGGATAGACTATCCAATCAGGGGATTCCCAATTCAGATATTCCAGCGCCCTAAACGGAATTGTTTTTTGTCCCTCAATTCTAAACGGGTTTACCGAGTTGACTGTGTATCCGTCACGATTGTGCGCATCATCCAATGACTGCTTTAGCGCATCATCAAAATTCCCGTCAACTTCGACAATTTGAGCGCCAAATTGGTATGCCTGGCTTAATTTTCCCGGGGCAATCATGCCTGCCGGAATATACACGTCACACTCAATCCCTTCGTTTGCTGCAAACATTCCTGCAGAAGCTGACGTGTTCCCAGTCGAGGCGCATACTATTTTTTTGGCGCCAACCATTTTTGCATGGGTGACTGCGGTTGCCATTCCGTTATCTTTGAACGAGCCGCTTGGATTGTATCCTTCTGGCTGCAGCCACATGTTGCTGCTTTCCAAGCCTGCAAATTCTGCAGCCTTTGACATCTGGTATGGTTTTGACTGTCTGCCTTCAGCTCCGTCCAAGGAGACAAGGAATTTTGAACACTCTTCATTTTTTTCGGTATCTATCTGACAAAAATTCAGCAGTTCTCTGAACCTCCAAACCCCGCTTTCATTAAAGATGCTCCCTTGGGGGTCTTGCCTTTGATAAAAAACATCCTTTAGTTTTTCAGCAGGCCTGTTCTTGTATTTTACATCAAGCAGGTGGCCTTTGCTACATTGGACATTCGTACTTTTAATATCATACTCCAAGCCGCAGTTTGGGTCAACACATTTGAGATATGCATCGCCCTTCATTGCCATTACCAATGTTTGGTGATAATTTAAAGCGTTAGTCCGTCTGGGTGCCGTCTGATTCTGTTCTCTTCTTAGACTCGTCCTGCCATAAATGCAGACGGTTTCAAACGCGGCACGGGACATATTTGGTCATTTGGCCAAGTACCAAAAGGACAGTACCGCACAAATGGCGCAGAGGGCCGCTGCAAAACACGAACGGTTTTTGCACATTTTTTTTCAAGCCGGAATGTGGAGAAGGATGAAGAGAGAAGGATGAGGGTGCCAAACCATAAACATGACCAAGAAAAAAATGGACTGCGCGGCAGATAGTTGATTTGAAATTAACAGATTCGGATCATGTATAAACAAATTCACACTGTTAAACCGACTAAGACAGTGCTTGCAAGTGAAGAGCCGCCTGTAAGTTACTTGGCAAGTGTGCAGAAAAATCACGGCAACTACAGCTTTTGATTTCGAACCGACTCTTAAACCACGGCAGACAAGACAAAAAAATAATGTGTAATGGACATTCTGAGGCATTTGGCATGCTCAACGCGTCTTCTAGGGCCAACAACATTGCAAGCAGTTCGGACTGCTTTTGGGAATCAAAGAAAATTTTGATTTTTGACCGGAAAGCAGAACGGCAACTTTAGATTAGCTTAGGCCTGAAACAAAATGTGGTAACTTATCGTGAATATCTGAGGAATATCTTGCTCCAGATTCAGGAATCCCATGTAAATCTTAATGAGATAAGGGACAAGCCAGGAGATCTTGATCTGATCAACAAGGAGATGCTGAAAATCAACGGGATGATCAAGGTAATCCTGACAAAAATTGGACCTGAAAAGATTCCAAATTCTGACTTTCCTCCCCTGAAATCAAAACTGAAAAACTATATGGAAAATTACTTTTTTGAAAAAGAGATTGAGACCATGGCACCTTTGTATTCTGATGACGTAAACCGAATAAAAAACATGCGCTTAAAAATCATCGAAGCATTAAATGACAAGAAAATGATGGATGCCATTGGGGATATGATTGAAAAATTATGAGCGAAAAAAAGTGTGTTTTATGCGGATGCAGGGATCATAGATTGTTTGGCTGCAATAGGCACATGGCAAAACAATGCAGTTGCTATAAAACAGACAAATAGGATCTATTTTCTTCTAGGTCCTGATCTTTCATGGAAGTTGATGCAGCACTTGCATTCTTTTTCAAGACATTCTGCCTCGTCATGATGTCCGCAAATTCCACACTCGCAACTGGCCATACATTGGATAGGCATCTTTCGAATATAATGTATGCACTAATTTTTTTATGATTTTCAGGTCAAATGGGGTTGTTTCTTTGATTTTGATTTTTTTGCCGGCTTTTCTTTTTCTTGCAGCTCTTTTTCAATTTCCTCGGCTTTGCTGTCTACTGCCTTTATGATTTTTTGAATCAATCCGTCTAAATCGCTATCGTCTGCATCCGGCTCTACGTTGCTTGCAATTTGATTAATCGTGTTTGAAATTTCTGCACTTACGTCCTCAAAACTCTCCGGATCTTCATATGCTGCATTATAGAGGTTTTTTAGGTTGTTGATATGGCCAATGACCTGTTCTGTCAGGACAACTCGGTAGTCAGTCCCGTTAACTTCGAACTCTTTTGAACTCATACGTCATTTTCAAAATCTTTAGTTTATAATGTTTTTCAGTAGTACGCGGTTGTCCAAAAAATTTTTGCAAAATGACTGCCAAGATTATAGATCATGGACGCACGGCAGCAAAAGCAATTTTGATCAGTCGATCCCAGTAATCATGATGAGCAACGACAGAAAGAACACAGAGTACTACCTACACTACAAGCAAAAGTGCAGACAGAGAGTTGATTCGAAATTAGCAAATTTTGATCAAATGGGCACAATGTACACCAACCCGATCCAAATGCCAGTAAAATGTACAATTCATAAAGTTATTTGATAAATTGTCAAAAAACCCCCGGGACATTCAAGAAGATGTTTGCCGGCATGACTGCCCCCGAATTTGATTTGTTGTATGCAAAGGTGGCAAAAAAACACCCAAAGATGGACAGAAAGAGGCTTTCTGTTTTCTGCCAAAAAAGGCCGCAAGCGTGACACCATCGGTGCCGGCCGTCCGACTGCCCTCAGCCTGGAGGAGAGTCTTCTATTGTCCCTGTTCTACTACAGGACGTACGTCATGCAGGATGTGGAATCTGCCATGTTTGGCATTGGACATCAGGCATCAGTCTCGCACACCATTAACAGGATTGCACCGGCTCTCAAAAAATGCCTATCGATCCCCGAAAAGATCTATTCGGGCACCAAGAAAATCTCTTCAGCAGAGGAACTAATGGACGTATTACCGGAACTTGTCTGCCTGACAGATGCATCAGAGCAAAAGATATGCAGGCCCAAGAGAAAGGACATGGAGAAATCGCACTATTCAGGCAAGGCAGGTACGCACACAGTCAAGATCCAGTATATCACCAACATCCACGGTCTCATAGTGCACAAGCCGCCCCACTCTCCGGGACGCGTAAACGACATCACGATGTACCAGATGAGGCATCCCACGTTCCGGTACGACCAAAGAAAGAAAAAGAGAAGAAAAAAGAGAAGCGTCCCGGCAGTAGTATGGATGATGATGATGCGCCGCAACAGCAACAGCAATAGCAACAACAGCAACAGCAATCGCAGAGTGTAAAGCTGCAGCACTACATGGATCGCAGATACCAGGGAGCACAGTCAGTGGATGCAGGCACGGACGCCATACTCCCCACCAAGAAAAAACCGGACGGCAAGCTCACCGATGCGCAAAAAGAATACAATATCACGCACTCAAAGATACGTGTGTACGTGGAGAACACCACACGCAGGGTCAAAACATACAGAATAATGGGCGACCGGTACTGAAACCCACTCAAAAAGTACGACCTTGCCAACAGTATCGTGTGCGGACTGGTCAACGATAGGGCGCCGGTCAAAATCGCTGCTGCGGCCTAATGAGTGGCGGCAGCAGAACGGCTGCAGACGGGGCGCTCGATTTCTAATTTCGGATCATCTCTCTGTAGATATACAGTGGAGGGAGATAAAGCAGATGCTGTCTGCCAGGATATTTAATACGCTTGATTAGATGTAGTTCGTGCGGAGGATGTTTGCCGGGGGGAGAGATCCTTCCGGTAAAGATGTTCCGATATTTGATGGGCTGACTGCAGCAGCATCAGCAACAACAACAGCAATAGCAACAACTGTCGTGTTCCATACTGTCAGGTCTAGTACGCCTTGCGAAGGCATAAGTGATTTGCTTGCCAGGAGTTTGTCCCTTGATGCCACGAATTCTGTCTGTTTTCCCATGCATGTGCGATGGTTTGCTTGATCTTAATGTTTGAATCAAAAGCAGTTGTCAAAACCATCCGTTTTTTATGAATTGACTAGCATAAAGTCTAGAATACTATGTAATCCAAGGCAGAAGCATCGCTGATCAATCTCGTATGTTTTGAGCCTATCACGTATCCGTTTTTGATATCACTTGCGGGGATCCATCTGTTAGTTGATGTATAGTGTCTTTTCTCTTGCAATTCTCGTTCGATAGCTTCGATGTCAAACTCTCCTTCTTCTACTTCTTGAGTTGCCAGATGTTTTATCGTAACCAAAATTTTTGTTACTTTTACACGATCCCCGAATTTCCATTTTACTGGTGGAATTTCATCTGAAACTTCTAGCACTTTGATTTTCATTTGTTTATTTCCAAATGCATCGTGGCTGATGAGTGTTCTTTCATCGGTAAATTCCTCAAAACTGATTCGTGAATTTACTTCTGCATCCGATGCCGTTTCTAGCAATGCTGCAGCGCTAAATTTTGATGAGTCCTGCCTTTCTTCTGCAGAATACTCGATGTTTTCTGCCACAGGTTCTGCTACCGGTTCTGGTTCTGCCACAGGTTCTGCTACCGGTTCTGGTTCTGCCACAGGTTCTGGTTCTTTGACATTAGCAGCCTGCTGAGATCTCTTGACTTTGTGAACCCTCCTTGCCTCTTCCTCCCATTCCAATTGAGCTTGCTCTTCTTTTGAATTATCGCCACTGGGTCGTGAATCCTTTTCTTCAATTTTTTGAATTTCCTTGTCTGCCACTGTTTTAGTTGATGTTTCTTTATTGCTGGAATTTTCAGCAGAATCAGCATTATTTTCAGCAGACAATACTGTATTTTTTCACATTATCCATAAAAACGATTTGTAAAAATCATTGGTTTTTGGCACTAGGCCTTTGCTTGGTTTTAAATGGCATCTTTGCTTCTTTTAGCTTGCGTTCGCTTCGTTTCCCATCTACTTTTGCAAAGAATTTTCCATCATAAGTACAAACACAATCCGTTATGTCCAGTGACTCATCCCAGATCTTAAAGTATTCCCGTAATTCCCGACTTTCATATTTTCTCAACCCGATTCTTTTTTTAGACAAAAATTTGAATGCCAACAAAACCTGTCTTTTCTTGTAAATGTCAAACGTCCTTGTCCATTGGAGGCATCTCTCAATTTGATCATACGGTACTGCAAGCGAGGTATTGGTTCCTGATTTTGCCTCAATAGCACAGATTACGCTGTCTTTGGTATTCACAGCTAACACATCAGGCAATCCCACACTTGGGGAGCCTAGTCTGAAGGCCTTCCAGTCTTCTGCACTGTTGAACCTTTTGACAATCGTGTCTTCCCACTGATACCCCCTCTGCCTCCGTGTTTTTACTGCCTTTTGATTATTTTTGCTTGGTTTGCCGGCAGGTGTCTTTTTCTGCAACGATTTGGATGAACTCTTCTCCCTCATGTCTTTTTTCATATTCTTTCATTATAGTACAAAGGGTAACTGTATGATAACCAAGAAAAACTGGCAGTGTGATTAAGAATACTTGTTTTCAGTTTGGCAAAAAGCTGCTCGTTTTTGAACCTGGCAGCAGTTGGGGTTTCAACTGTTCCGAGGCCATCAGGCAATCACAACAGTCATCCCAGAAGTAATTCGAAAAGCGACTTTAATCTTGAAACAGCTTGATCCAGACTACCTGCAAATCCGCATGCCACCGTATCCACTGAAAGGTGATCCAAATTAGAAACCGTACGAGTTTTTCAAGTAATTTCGCAGATAATCTGTATTTTTGGTGATGTTTTGAGATGATTTATTCAAATTCATCCACAAACAATCTTGCCTTACTAATCATCCAGGTGAAAAGTGCTAAAAAATCAAGTAAAAACAGAATCCGGACAGGAGGCACGATGCCTGGATATAAGGACAAAACAGTAAATCTCATTTACGTTTCACCTAGCTGCTAATTTTGAATCAACTCTCAGGACAGCGCGGCCACGACATCATAAATAGGAACTGATCTGCCGGATCCAGAAAGTAGTTTGCTGATGGCACATATGACACAAAAGCAGCCTCCTTTACTGAGTACGTCGAATCCGAGTGCTTGTGTGTCTGTTTGCGATGCACACGCACCTGATAGCCTGATCCGTCACCGTCACTGCGGTAAGAGCGCGTTTTTTTATCATGTGTTCAATAGTCCATGATCTCAGCCATAAACGGCTAGAACTTTTTTGCTTTTTTCATGCTGCGTTCTAATTTTTGACTGGCAGGCCCAGTCCAGAAAAACGAACCGTCCTTGTCAAACGTGACTTTGCCCTGTTTTTCTAAAATATCCAGGATAAAATTAAACGACGGGTATTGCATTCCCTTGGGCAGCATGTTATACAGCTTACGCTTGGTTTCAAATTCTTTGTTTTCTAGGATTAGTTTTTCGACCTGGACAAAACTTCTTAGCGTGGGATTGTGTTTTCTGCTCTTGTCTAAAATATAATCCAAAATGGCAGTTGGTTTGGTCATTTTGCCTTCAACACTCTGTGCATACCTGTGATATTTATACATATGTACGTTTATGTACGTAAGAGTTTACCCCATCTCGAGGAATACGGCGTGGTAGGCACGATCATGAATGTCCCGGCCAGCCTTGTCGCCTGAGGGGCAAACTCCTACTTTATGTACTGTATTAGTATTTGAATCTGTTTTCATACATGCTATGATCAGTTAATTCCATAAGAAACGCTGACCTTTCTTCTCGAAAAGTTGTAATCGAATAGATCAGTCTCATACCTTCGTGCAAATACACATGAAATGCATTATCAATTCCATGTCTTTTTTTGTAGTATTTTGGCACGGTTTTGAATTTTATCTTCTCTCCGCAAATGACATCCTTTTTCAGATTCTCGATAATCCCTTTAACGTCTTTGAAAACTGCGCCTGATTTATCCAAAGACGAGAACACCGGATCGAAATCTTTGCAATCGCCATACACTTTCATTGATGTGTTGTGTAATCAATATCAAATATTGGTATCTGGAAAAGCATTCCAAAATAACCGCCCAAGGCCGTGTCTTTTGTCGTACTGAATCTTCGGGACGTAAAATTTTCTCAGAAAAAAACACCATGGCATCTATTCTGACCATTTGTTCATTTTTACCACTCTTATCTTGCCCCTGCGCGTCATACTGCGCAGTGATCTCTGCATCTCCTTGACGGTCTTGTACAGCCGGTTTAAAGTAGCATTTTTGAACCCGCACCACTGCCCCTCCGAGCCGTTCAACTCCGGCGTGTACGGCAACATGTATTTTAGCATCATGTCCCCGTTCCACTTGGTCATCTTTCTCTTGAGTTCTGCTGACTTGTGGTACGATGCGTTGTCGACAAACAGTCGCACCTTGCCGTACTTGCAGCGCAGCGCCTTGAGAAATTTGTGGAACATATCGTGTTGGCCTTTTAGTAAAAGCAGCAGTCAAGGCCGTTTGCCGACATGGCCCCTATGGCGTAGAACCTCTCCTTGGGCAGGTTGGGCGGCGTGGAGGCCGGCTCGCCCACGATAGTTGGTTCGAAATTAGCAAACTCTGATTAGTTGTGAACGAGTGCATGAAACGGCTCAAAACACCAACAAAATACAAACTGTCTGTGAAATTACATGAAAAACTCGTACGGTATCTGATTTCGGATCACCTCTCAGGCACGGTATCTCAAAACTATGATCCATTTTTTGATGTGCGCACCAGGTTAAAACAAAAAAGAGGAGAGGGACGCATCAACCTTCATCTGGCCGTTGGCTGATGCCAGGCCCACCTGGCAAAAACCCAAGGCTGCGGCATCCTGCAAGGCAGCGCGCCTTAGCTCAGAACCCAATCCTCAATGAGTTTATCAGGCCCCGGCATTCAACAAGACTGTTGGAGGATTTAGCTCAGAAAATCACTGCGCTCAAGCAGGAATTTGCCAGAACGTATTCTGGAAGTGCGCACATCCAGGAGATACTGCCGCTGGATTCGACTAGCTCGTTTGAAATTGACGCCAAACATTTGAAACAGCTGCACGAATTTCTCGCAAAGAATCCCATCTACCTTAATCATTACGAGGATGAAATTCTTGAAACCTCCTGCGTTGTTTATGAGGGGGACATCAACCAATACTGGCTGAACAGCATCAAACACGGCTCTAGCTGCCAACCCTTCTATCCGACATGGATGATTTCTGCCTATCTGCTGGGCAGCATTGCAAAAAGCCTGGGTTGCCATGATTTAGTCGACATCGGTTCAGGCGATGGACGCATTGCCTTTTCTGGAAAAATTCTTGGAATGAATTCCCGCAGTATTGAAATTGATGAAATGCTTGTTGATTTGCAAAATGCCATTATCACTCAGACAAGCCAGGATTTTCATCCTCTTTGCCATGACGCGCTGGAATTGGATTATGCCCGGTTGCAGCTGGCATCTCCCGTATTTTTCATTGGGGGGCTGCCCCAGATGGGAGGGGATCTTCTTGCAGCAGGCATCATAGAAAAAATCAAGAAAATCCCAGATCTGCAAGAAAATACCTGTGTTGTCTTTGCAGGTACACATGCCAAACGCCAGCTGTCAAATAGCCAGGATGACGGAGGCTGGAGCGATTTGATTGAAAGGCACGGTCTAAAAGTGATTCAATCAGCTTCATTGCCCGCGGTCTGGACGTTTGATCAAAAAGTTGAAACCCCGTACATATTTACAA
Organism: Candidatus Nitrosopumilus sp.; assembly: GCA_965214775.1. GTDB lineage: Archaea > Thermoproteota > Nitrososphaeria > Nitrososphaerales > Nitrosopumilaceae > Nitrosopumilus. The sequence goes on from OZ243974.1 coordinate 2,508,826, forward strand.
GATTTAACTGACTTCAAAAAAATAGGCATTGTCCTTGATTCCGCATTTTGATATCGTAACAGTTTTTCCAACTGCCGGAACTTTGCTGGCTTTTGCGATTATTTTAAACGAGTCTTCTATTGCCACTATGCAAAAATAATCGCCATCCTTCTTTGAAAACTCGACGATTTTAGCCTCAAAATCCTGCCTTTTTAGCTCGATTTTTCCAAAGCAATGGCTGCAATAGTCTGACGGGGGCCAGCTGATTTTCTTGCACTGCGTGCATCTTGGGATTAGAAAATCCCCCATGCCCAACTTTTCTTCAAACCTCACTTTTCTAGCACCAAAACTGTCGATGACGTGGCAGCAGCTGACATGTTGTGTACTAGGCCTGCTTTGGCGTCATCAATTTGCCTCGAATCAGCTCCTCCCTGCAACTGCTGGACCACCTCGATTGTTTGCGCAATGCCTGTCGCACCCAAAGGGTGTCCTGTCCCAATCAGGCCCCCGCGCGGATTAATTCTAAAGTTATCTGTTTGGTGCAACTCTTTGATCATTGACATTGCCTTTCCGTCTTCAGTGAATCCCATCGACTCTAGGGCCATGGGCTCACATACTGTGAACGCGTCATGCAACTCAACTACGTCAATGTTGTCGGCGCCTTTTTTTGCCATCCTTAGTGCCGCGTTTGCCGCGTCTCTTGTAGATTCCATGGAATGAAACGAACTGCTTTTGGTAAATCCCGCAGAGGTTGTTTTTTGGCCAATGCCTGCAATCCATACGGGCTCAGGCGTCATTGACTTTGCCTTCTCCTCGGAAGCCAGAATTACAGATGCGCTTCCGGTACACGGCCTGGAGCAGTCAAGCAACCTAAGATCCTCGGTAATCTGTCTTGAGTTTGTGACCTCGTCAACAGAAAACGTTTTCCTTGAAAGGGCGTTTGGATTGTTTTTTGCCTGCTTGTGATTCTTGACTGGGACAAGTGCCAACTCCTCTTCTGATATTGAGAACTGGTTTTTGTATGATTTTGTAAGCAACGACGCCCAGAACACCGGATGCTTGAACTGTCCCCTTGAATTGTCCCAGTCCAATATCTGTCCTGGACTGTCAAATCTTTCGGCCCCTGAAACAAGAACCGCCTCGGACAATCCCGAGGCAATATACGAGTATGCCGAAACGATGGAGTTTGTGCCCGAACTGCACAAGTTTTCAATTGAAATCGAAGTCTTGGGCTGAATTCCCGCCATCTCTGCAATGATTGGGCCAAGATACTTTGAATTGTCGTTGGTAGATATCATCACCCCGTCAATGTCATTTTTGTCGATTTTGGGATTTTTGATGAATAATTCTGCTGCCGAATCCATCAACAGGTCCTCGATCTTCCTGTCTTCCTTGGAAAACGGGGTAATTCCATATGCGGCAATTCCTACCCTAGTCATGTCTCCTCGAAGAATGTCCGCCGTAGCAAATCAAACGAGTCTTTTGTGTCTCCTACCGGATTAAACTGGATGATCGGCAGCCCGATTCCTGTATCTCTGAACTCTTGCAGCTGGTTTTTTCCCTCGTCGGGCGTTCCTGCAATGCACAATGATCTTAACATTGAATCTGTCACCAATTCGTGGATTGATTTTAATCCCGATTTTTTGTATTCGCTAAAAATGTCCCTGGTTTCGCTTTCAAAACCTGTTTTTGCCAGAAATTCCCTGTATGTCTTTCCTACCGCAATGTAAAACGACAGCGTCTTTTTTGCCCTCTGAACAGCTTTTTCAGAATCATCAGACACACACGTGATTAACTGGCATGTTACATCAATTTTTTTCTTTTTTTGCATTTTTGAAATCGTTTCTTTCAACTCTGCTTTTGGACGCAGGTAAAATATTACTCCGTCTGCCATGTCCCATGCCAGCTCCACCATTCTCTGATTGACTGCTGCAAGATAAATCGGAACATAGTTTCTATACGGCCTGATAAGCAGTGAAAAATTCTTCAAATTGAAGATCTCCCCGTCATAGTTTACCTGCTTTCCTGACAGAGCCAGTCTGATGATCTCAACGTATTCTTTCATTCTTTGTATCGGCTTTTCAAATTTGTATCCGTGAAACGCCTCAACTATCGGAAGGCTGCCTGCTCCAAGCCCCAGAACCAGCCTGCCTTTTGACAGGGTGTCGACAGTTGCCGCCCCCATCGCTATGGCAGAGGGGCTCCTCGAATAGATGTTGATGATAGATGAGCCGATCTTTTGGATTGCCGTATTTTGTGCCACTGTGCCAAGCATGGCACAACTCTCCATTCCCCACGTCTCAGGTATCCATACCGCTTCTGCCTGTGTGTCTGAAATGGATTGAGCGCAGCTGACGACTTCATTTATAGAGAGCAGCGAGCCCAGGCTGCAAGAAATACGCATGAATCTGCTACGAACAGTCGATATTTAGTGTATCAGTTTTAGCAACAGGTAAAATTTGGTTGAGGATAGGCATTATGAGAGCCAGATTCCATAGGTTTTTGTTGGAAACAATCACAACTGTTGGGGAAAAACCGAAAAGCAGTTTCTGGACGGATGCTACAAGGTATGCCTCTGCCAGCAAAGACGAATCGTTTGTGGAGGAAGTTGCATACATGATGGTCACGCTTCATAGAACCGGCGCATAACTTTTCATTCATTTTATTATTTTGCCTATCTCAGAGGAGGCTTCCTCCATGTCTTTGAGTGAATCAATTGAAAGCCATCTTGCGTTTTTAAAAACTACGGTGTTCAACCTTTCATTTTTTGCATACTTTGGAAACGCCGTCTTTTCAATGTCTCCTTTTGACGGCAAATCCTTGATGATGTCCTTGTCCAAATGGTACAGTCCCGCATTCATCCACACACAGCTGATCTCTTTTTTCTCCTTGAAGTTTTTAATTTTGTTTTCATTTTCATCGATATCCAAAATTCCGAATTTTGTTCTTGCCTTTATGGCTGCAATGGAGTTGTTTGTTTTTGCAAGCTTTCTCATGTCTATGTCGGTAATCACATCGCCGTTAATCACAAAAAAAGACTTTTCCTTGATCAGTTTTGCGGCCTTTTTGATTGCTCCCCCTGTTCCAAGGGGCGTTTTCTCTACTGAAAAATCAATCTTAACGCCAAAGTCCTTTACGTTTAGGTATCTTTCAATCATCTCGGTTTTGTAACCAGTACAAACGACGACTTGCTTTACGCCAAACTGTTTGAGGTATCTAATCTGCCATTCGATTATCGGTATGTTGTTAATTGGGACTAGTGGCTTGGGCACATAATCTGTCACGGGTTTTAGTCTTTTGCCCTTTCCTCCTGCAAGAATCATCGCTTTCATAAAACAACAGTATGAACCAGACTATATCAAAATTTTCACGGCTTTTTTTGTTGTTCTGATTCGTTTGAATTTGCCGTTGAGTTTGTTTTTCCTGCAGTTTTTACCAGATATTTGAGGCAGTGTTTCTGTTTCAAACAATTCCAGTCTTGCGCAGAGATTTGATGCAGCTGATCGTGCCGTAAGCCGTTTGTACTCTGCGCACAAACTTTGTTTTGATCGGCATTCGTTGGCAGCAAAATTCATGCCTGAACTTGCAGAGACTGCCTGCTGTGATTCAACGTATTTTCCAATATCAAGCCCCTTTCTGGCATCTATGCAGTTGAACCTGGTGGGAGAAAAGAGAGGCAGAGGCAGGGGATGGCAGGGATGCAGGGGAGTCTCAGATGAGCGTCCTTTAGTTTTTCCGGGCGTACAAGCTGCAATTTTTCGGTTCAGTTGGCGCTTGATTCACTCTCTGTCATGTAATAGTGCAATTCCGTATAGCACTCTACGCAGTATTTCTCATAGCTTGTATGCTCACAGTCATAGACTTTTCTTACATCGTTGTTGCATTTTGCGCATGTGGGCGGCATGATGACAACACGTCTAGGATTTTGCTATTTTGATGCCGCCTAATGCCAGTTGGATTGCGGCAGGAACAAACATCATTGCAATTGATGCCGTCGGGTCGTCTCTATCAGCATCAACAGTAGCTGCCTCTGCCGGTGCAGGCATTGCCAAAACAACCAGGCCGCCAATTACTATCAGAATGCCTGAGATAACTATCATTATTCCCAATCCCTTTGAGGGTTCCTTTCTTGCAATGAAAAATGCAATGATTGGTAAAATTAACGCCGGACCTCCAAGGCCCATTCCTCTTTGCATGTGATCAAGAGGCAAAAATCCGTGATCGCTGTCTGATAATGACATGGCAACTGCAACATCGGCAGCATAAAGTACAAGCAGTCCGATTGCAATTCCTGCAAGGATTAGTGCAGCAGACAGTGCCATAGCAAACCCAAATTTTCACAGTTAATAAACCTAATCAGACGGATTCCACGACTGCTCTGGGTTTTATTTCTTCTAGGCGCTCTAGCAACTGATCGATTGTTTGCCCTTTACTTCCTACAAGATTGAAATGTCCCAGTTTTCTCAACGGTTTTGAAATCTTCTTCCCGTACATTTTGAGATATAGGTTTTCAACATCCAGTTTGAGAGGCATGTACTCTCCCTGGAAGCTCTTGTCGCCCAAAATATTGTACATGATCGTGTTGTAAACCAGCTTTGTACTTCCAAGATCCAAACCCAGAATTGCCCTTAGATGCTGCTCAAATTGAGACGTTTCACTGGATTGCAGGGAATGGTGCCCTGAATTGTGAACTCTTGGCGCGATTTCATTAATCATGATTTGATCATCCTGGGTGACAAACATTTCAATTCCAAAAACGCCTGCGCCCTTTAGCACTGTCATGGTTTTTTCTGCAATACCTTTGGCATTTTTGATTGTTTGTTCTGAGACTCGTGCAGGCGCAATTGTCTCTCTGAGAACGTTCTCCTCGTGGATGTTTTCCACAAGCGGATATGTCTTGATCTGGCCTTTTGTGTTTCTTGATGCAATCACCGATACCTCCATCCTAAATGGAACGAATCTCTCCAGCATGAGCTTCTGGCCTTTAAAGTGATCATATGCCTTTTGAACGTCCTCATATGCGTCTATTTTGTAATTTCCTCGCCCGTCATACGCATCCCTTCGTGCCTTGAGCAAGACCGGCAATCCGTACTCTTTGATTCCCTTTTTCACGTCCTCAACTGACCCGATCTGAACAAAATCCGGCACTAAAATCCCGTTTTCTCTGAGAAATGTCTTTTGCAGGAATTTGTCCTGGACGGTTTTTAGTGTTTCAGGAGACGGATTGACCTCGGCATTTTTTTCAACGGATTTTAAAACGTCACTGTCTCCGGATTCAATCTCATAGGTGATGATGTCGGATTTTTCAGACAGCTCTACGATTGCATCCCTGTCTTTGAAATCCGCAATAATCTGTTCTGCACCGGCCTGCGCTGCAGGGCAATTTTCCGTAGGATCCAAAACAATGATTTTTTCAATTTCTCCTGTCATGTTTTTGGCAGCCTCGACAATCATCATGCCAAGCTGGCCACCTCCGATTATGCCCAGGATTTTGCCCATCAATCTTCATCAAATGCCGGAATACAAATAGCTAATGCTGAGATCTGAGATATCGTTATTGTTAATTAGTCACCTGTGTCTTCTATATGTGTGATATTTTCAAAAAAACCCCTGGTTGGCATCATAATGGGATCTAGTTCTGATTCTAGAATCATGAAAGGCGCCGCAGAGATCTTGGATGAATTCAATATAAAACACGAAGATCAGATCATTTCTGCGCACAGAACCCCGTCCAGATTGGCCGAATACGCCAAACATGCAGAAAAAATGAACTTTGAGATAATCATTGCAGGAGCCGGAGGGGCGGCACATCTTCCAGGCATGATCGCATCTCACACGGTAATTCCCGTAATCGGAGTTCCGATTCTTGTATATAATGACAAGCACCATAAAAAAACAGATACTGAGAAATTCTCTGCATTTGGGGGGTTGGATTCGCTACTGTCCATTACAGAGATGCCGTCCGGCTCTCCTGTCGTAGCTGTTGGAGTCAACAAGGCAGGCAATGCCGGAATTTACGCAATGAAAATCTTGGCAAACAAGCTTCCCGAATTAAGAAAAAAACTGCAGCAGCACAAATCTGATCAGCACGAATCTGTCGTCAAGGAGTCTGAAATGATGAAAAAACAGGGACTGTCTGATTTTGCAAAAAAAAGGTTCAGATGATCATCACGTCATTAATTTGAATTGAATGTTCCTTTGCCTTAGGGATTCGATTAGTTTTTCTGCCTGCTCCTTTCCCTGGGTTTCCAGGCTTAGTGTAACGCCTGCTGATCCTGCATTGATGTCCGAACTCAGTCTGTCGTGTACCACCTCTACAATGTTTGCATTTGCCATGGTTATTTCATCAACAATCTCTTTGAAGGCCCCCGGCCTGTCAGGCAGCAGAACCGAAATTTTGAGCAACCTTCCCATGGTTGCCAGTCCCTTGTCGACAATCTGTCCAAGCAGGTACATGTCCACATTTCCCCCTGCCAGTATTGCGACCACTTTTTTTCCAGGAGAAGGTTTTTTTGAAATCAGATAAGCCAGGCTTGCAGCACCGGCTGGTTCTACGACAAATTTCATCCTCTCCATTAGCAGAAACATGGCTTTTGTAATCTCTGTGTCATCTACAAGGACAACATCATCAATCAGCCCGTTAATCACAGAAAAGGTCAGCTGTCCGGGAATTTTTACAGAAATTCCATCTGCAATGGTCCTGCTGCTGCCTCCGCTAGATACCAGCGTGCCCTGCTTTACTGACTCGTACATTGAAGGAAATGACTTGGACTGGACCCCTATGACCCTGATGTCCGGATTTTTCTGCTTGATCGCAATCAGTGTCCCCGCTGCCAACCCTCCGCCCCCTATTGGCAGGTACACTTCATCCACATCCGGCAGATCCTCTAGGATTTCCAGTCCTATCACTCCCTGGGCTGCTATGATTTGCGGATCATCAAATGCGTGAATCATTGTGGCACCTGTCTCCTTGGAGATCTCTTTTGCCTTTAGGGAGGATTCGTCATAGTTTACACCCTCCAAGATCACAGTGGCCCCGTACCCCCTGGTTGCAGCAACTTTTGCAGGGGATGCGTTTTTTGGCATTACAATCGTACACGGTATGTTCTCCAATGACGAGGCAAAGGCAACGCCTTGTGCGTGGTTTCCTGCCGATGCGGCAACAACGCCTTTCTTCTTTTCTTCATCAGGCAGCGTTCTGATTTTGTAATACGCCCCTCTGATCTTAAACGAGCCTGTTTTTTGTCTAAACTCCGCCTTTAAGAAGACGTCTGACTCTGTCAGCCTGCTAAATGTAGGCGAGTGTATCAGGGGGGTTTTCTTTATCTCGTTTCCCCTCATCGAGTTTGCCTTTTCAATTTCCTCATATGCCAGATTCATTGGAAATGATGCTTGGTAAATGGCGTATTTGTCTTCTTCTATTGAAAAATTACACCTCTGGCCAGTTTTGTGCGTGATTTTTAGGGAATGCCTAAATAGTTCAAAATTCTCGTTGAAATCATATCAAGGGATCAGAAGCTCCCCTTTGAGAAGTTTCTCATCTTCTGGTTCCTTGGTCTTGTGCTTTGATGATTTGATGAAATTCGTCTAATTTTTGCATGATGTTTTCTTTTACCGTTCCTGGCATTTTTTTCGGATCAAACAAGCCTTCCCGGTTGTTATCCTTGACAAACTCAAGGTCAAAGGTACAGAGACACCCCTCTTCTCCTGTCACTAGCTTTGAGTCATCAATAAGGACGGGAGTGATTTGGTATGTTTCTACCAGCAATGAATCCAGTTCCCTGAACAGCCTTGTTTTTCTTTCTGATAATTTTTGAAAATTTGTCCCCCCTGATTTTTCAATCTCCGCATAAATTTTTTCCCTAAACTCGTCATTTTCGTAAAAGATTTTAAATAATTTTTGATGATCAAAGTCCCTGTATCCCATTTCCCTGAGTTTCTGCAAAACAAAGTCGTCGCTGTTATCTGACAGTTGCTGCTCTTGACTCTTTGTCAAATCCACAACCTCTGCCAATTCTTTCTGACAGTCGATTACCCTCTGGTCTGGTTTGTAGTACAATAATACGTGAAACTGAATTGAGACGTGTCCTGAAACCAGGTAGTTGCCCTCGATGATTTCAAACTTTGCAAAAATTCTTCTAATGTCTTCATTGTTTGAGATAGAGACATCCTGGATGGACCATCCTTTTAATTTTTGAACAGTCATTTGGAAAAAATCCGATATTTTTTTCGGATCAAATGTTTTTTGTTCTGTTACCGTGGAATCCCCCATCATGACTTTGACTGGAACAGTGTCAGACAGATTTTTGATTTTGTTTAGGAACGTACTCTGGATCTCCTCATTTTTTGTGTTTAGCAATCGAATGAATTCATCGGGGGATCTAGCTCCAAGCCTCACAAAATCATGCCGCCTAGCCCTCTCCTTAAACCTTCATTAATGTCTAAATACATAAAATCATACTTTTTCATTGTGAAGGAGAAAGGCAAAATCCTGTGCGAGCATTGTGATGGCGAAATCACAGAATACTATCATGAAGGATATGAGGGAAATAGGGGCAAATGTCCTAAATGTGGCGCCGATTTTCCTTTAGAGTAGGTGAAAAATATGTCCGATGAGCCAAAAACCAAAAACACTGAATCCAAGGAGGCTCCTGAAAACAAGGAGCAGTCCGCATCTCAAATCAACGTGGTAGACATGCTCCTGAGTACAAACCGCGAGAAGATTTTAGATTCTGAAACAATGATTCTGGAAACCCAGAAAAGAGTGTGGGGCGCCCTAAAGAAGGGCTATGAATATTCAGGCGTAATTGATGATTCTGAAAAATTTCTCAGGAAAAACGTTTTCTCAAAATTGGACATGATGATATTGTATGTTGATTTAGTTGGCTCCACAACAATGACACTGGAAATGCCTGAAGAAAAAATTGCGATAATCATCAGTTCGTTTGCACAAGAGATGGCATCCGTCATCCGTCAACACCAGGGATATGTCTTAAAATTTGTCGGAGATGCGGTAATCGGGTATTTTGTCGCAGAAGGAAACGGCCTGCTTGCAGCAGATAATGCAGTCAATTGCGCAAAATCCATGATCACGGTGATTCAAAAAGGAATCAATCCCATCCTAAATCAGTATGATTATCCTGACTTGATGGTAAAAGTCGGTGTTGACTTTGGGCAAAACATTATTGTTCGTTACGGCTCAGATGTTGAGAATTCCCACGTTGATCTGATGGGGCCCGCAATGAACATTGCAGCTAAGATTCAAAGCATGGCAAAACCCAACCAAATCTTGATTGGCAGCGACGTATTTCAGAGGTTGCACCCCACAACCCAAAAGGAATTTACCGAAATTATCTGGAAAAACAACGAATGGAAGTACCGTTCACGACTAACTGGTCAATTATACGCAGTTTATGAACACACGAAATAACATCATTGATTGTATGCGGTTGCCTGTCTTTTGGCCATCATTTACACATTCAGTCAAGAAAAATTCTCAATCAAACTAGGTACTGAACCTGCACATCATCATGTACGAGTTTGCCCCCCACCTGAGATACGGCGTGGCAGACGTGATCATGAAGACTCCATAGTGCGTGCAGTTGAAAACGGAATATTTTTTTGGCAAAATATGCACGATGTGTCAAAATCGTATTCTATTTTTTGATGTTGGTACTGCAGTCAGCAGTGTAACCTGGGGGGTAAACTCTTGCCATCATCATCAAACCGCCGGAACAAAATGAGATGTTGTTTTGCAACTAGAATGGAAATGGCGACAAGGCACACATAAGCTCACAACAGATTTTTGAGAATTATTTTTAACAAGGCAAAAGCTATACTGTAAAGTTATCCGGACACTCTACGTGCTCATAATGATGTTCTGTGAACTGCTCCTGAATCACATAGATGACAATCTTGTGTAGGTCCTTATCTTCGATGTCTTTTTTGCATTTTAGACAAATCTTCTTTTTTTCTGCCATACGTATCAGCGATCTAAAATGGTAGACTATAAGAGTCAGCGATCAGCTTGAATTGAGCAAAGATGACTGATTTTTTACTAATCGGTATATCAAACATAAGCGGTTGGGCCACACACCATGGCACGCAGTCAGGCCACCTACTCCTTACATGCAGGCACAAATTTTGCAATGCGGGTGGTTTTTATGTCTAACAATCATTGATTCTGACACACCAATCTGCAACAACCCTTCCGGATCCCCCGAAAATTAAATCCTTATATGCAATTCTGGACAGCTGAATCTGACATGGAGCAAATGATGAAAAGGGCAGAAATCGTGCTAGAGGGCATTGTCCAGGGCGTGGGACTTCGCTACACGGTTCGGTACGATGCAGGGATATGCGGCCTCAAGGGATATGTCATGAACCTAAGCGACGGCACAGTAAAAATCGTATGCGAAGGCAGAAAGGACAGCATCGAGAGGTTTGTTACAATGCTGGAAAATCTCAAGGATCCCATACTCGTACAAAACATTCAAAAAATCCATTCTGAAAAAAAAGACGAGTTTAAAACGTTTGAGATCAGGCACGAGGGCATGGATGCCCAAGCAACACAAAACATGTCACTTGAACAAAAGAACTTCAAACTCTCGCAGACAATACTGGCAGAGATGGTGGAGGGGTTTGGCACCGGTGCCACGTATCTAAAAAAACTGGATTCAAAGCAGGATCAGATGCTAGACAAGCAGGATCAGATGCTAGACAAGCAGGATCAGATGCTAGACAAGCAGGATCAGATGCTAGACAAGCAGGATCAGATGCTAGACAAGCAGGATCAGATGCTAGACAAGCAGGATCAGATGCTAGACAAGCAGGATCAGACAATCTCTGAGATACACAATTTGTCATCAAACGTAAGTGACATGCTAGACTCGAGATTTCAAAAACTAGAGTCTGAAATATTCAAAATAAAGCAAAAGTTAGAGATATAGTTGCAGATAATTGATTCATACATTTCAATGTAATGGGATAACCCATGCCTAGGTAACAATCAGGCGCACGTTTGCCCGCAGCTGTGCTTTTCATGCATGTCCGGCAGGTGGTCGTGACGTTGATTCTGTCTACGGACTATCTGTTAATTTCAACACCATAACAGGCAGATAGATGTCCGAACTAGCTCAAGGTACGATCTTGCAAGTAGCATCGTGTGCGTGCAGTTTCTTGGCCATCTTTACAACCTGTACTTCCTCTCTTGTTACCTGCAATAAGCCTAGTGCATCAGGCCAGGATCGGGTGCGGGATGATGATGATGATGATGACAGGACAGACAAGTATGAAAAAGGGACACATGGTCTAATGCCGGCCCAGTCATCTCGTCGCATTGCCATCAGGTGTTGTAGAAGAGAATCTTGCATGCATCCAGGTACGCAAGATCGGCGGCATCCAGAACCACATGATCATAAAAGACTGCTGCCACGCTCAATTCAGTGGCTGCCCAGATGCTTGCCATCAAACGCCCAAAGGCAGAAATATAGCAAAAATTGCAATAAATTATGGATGACATGGTAATAAGGCAATTACAAGACATCTATGGAATGAATCCAAACACTCCGCACATGGCTTTGCAGTTTCCAAGACTGCCGCCGGGGCTTTTACATCCCATGTTCAAAATTCATGAAAATCCCGTAAAAGAACAACTCTCAAAACAGGCATCTACAATTAATCAAAAATTGCAGGGATTTCAGCACATGTATCAGCAATATGCGGCAGGACTGCTAACGATGAATTCTGCAATCATACCTCCTGGACACCCATTATACACAAGGCAAAATTCAGTTGAAACACTACAGACAGAAAATGACAAACTTCTCAAAGAAAACCTGGAATTAAAGAAGAAAATACAAAAAGAGTCCGAGCAAAGATCCTAACCTCGTTTCAACTTTTGTAACTGGTAAGAATCCTTATAAATTCAGAAACCCACTTTGTTCATGGTAAAAACTCCTGCAGACAAGTGGAAGGCAGCAATTGCAAAATACAGAAAACAGTGCCAGGATATCCTGGGACTTTCAAAAGATATCCGCTATTCTGGCGTAATAAACAGTTACGGCAGAACGTTAACTGGCATAGTCCGTCCTGACTTGAAACCGTTGTTAAAATCCGAACAAGTCAAAAATGAATTCTTTATAGTTTCGACATTGGTGTCGCTAAGAAAGGAATCCGTTTCAACAGTTGGAAAATTAGAACACATGGTTTTACATCACCAAAAAGTCACCATAGTACTGTTGCAAAAAAGAGACGTAACATACTATGTCTCAATTAACAAAAAAGAAAAAAACCTGGAAAATATTGTCTCTTCGATTAAAAAGATAATCTAAGCGGGGGTAAATCCCTGGTATCCGCTAGTTTGTTGGGCTTTGTCTCCAAAGATCGGCTCGAATAACGATATCAGATATCCGTCTGGGTCTACAATGACTGCATTTTTTCCCGCATCCTTTTCTACGATGTCACGATGAATTTTAACTCCTTTTTCTTTTAATTCATCAACTGCAGCTTGGACATCTCCTACAAGGAAACCTATTGTGATGCCGTTATCTATTGAACTGCCCACATGTTCGGCAGTCAGCGATGCTGGATGCAAACTCAACAGAGCTCCCGTAGTTCCCAGGTCGACCCATGCCCTTCTCTGATTCTTAATTGGAAGTCCAATGATTCCGTTGTAGAACGCTATTGATTTGTCTATGTCAGTTACAGCCAAAATCACGTTTCCGACTTTTTTGATGTTCACAGATACCTTACCTCAAAGCTCTTTAAATCATTTTCACTGAACCTCAACCATGGTTTCGGTTCTCTCAACACCGGCAATTTTTTGGATTTGATGGGTAACTTCCTTGATTTCTGCCAATTCTTGAACGTCAATTATTGCTACTGCGTCAACCTGACCGCTTGTTGGGAATGAATCTGAAACAGAATTCACTCTTCTCAATCTGGCAGCGATTAATTTTTTAGGTGATTTTACCAAAATAATTGCCCTTACCAACCCAGATTGACCTCCACCTCGATTAACGTCTCAGTCGTCACAATGTCCTTGATTTTTTTAAAATCAATTACCATGTTGTTGATTTCGTCAATTCCGCCTTGCAACAATACGCTGATATCTGCTCTTCCTGTAACTACCATTATTTGTTTCACAATCCTTCTTTTTTTCTTTAAAATTTGGACTACGGCATCTACCTTGCCTGGTTTAACAGTGATTAAACACAACGCTCGCATGCAGTATATACACATCCGACTCGGATAAAGATTTAGTCAAATGCCTCTTGTGAGCGTGCCTCTTCAAGATATGCCCTTCTTTCCTCATTTACCTTTTCTTGGTCGATCTCAATATCGTCGTCTACAATTACAATTCCCATGTCTCCCATGGGCGGTTCTTTGGATACTTTTTTCGTGGTTTTTGCCTTACTTTTAGAGGCCGCCTTTGACTTTGTCGTCTTTGTATTTGATTTTGCCGCTGCCTCCTTTTTCTTTGCCGCTGCCTCCTTTTTCTTTGCCGCTGCCTCCTTTTTCTTTGCCGCTGCCTCCTTTTTCTTTGCCGCTGCCTCCTTTTTCTTTGCCGCTGCCTCCTTTTTCTTTGCCGCTGCCTCCTTTTTCTTTGCCGCTGCCTCCTTTTTCTTTGCCGCTTTAGTCTCTACTTTTTTTGCAGCCTTTGCCGCTTTAGTCTCTACTTTTTTTGCAGCCTTTGCCGCTTTAGTCTCTACTTTTTTTGCAGCCTTTGCCGCTTTAGTCTCTACTTTTTTTGCAGCCTTTGCCGCAGTCTTTTTTTCAGCCATGAATGTCGAAAATCAAGAGGCAGTCTAGCTATTAAACATTATGCAGAATCAGATTTTTCAAAAAACATTTTACTTTCCGGCGATCAGTCAATAACAATTTCATATTTTTTTGATTTTCTTTAAAATTTTATATTTGTAAAATAAGGCCGTCTTAGTCAATATTTGACTCCCCAGATACCTTATCAAATCCCTTGTTAATTGACTTTAGGAGGTGGAGAAAATAGCAACACTAGCAGATTATGCAACGATTGGCGATTCGGCAAGCTTGGCAAAAATTGGCGATAATGCATTCACCATAACATCAATCGAAGATTCTGATTATGTTCAGGGATCTGATGTAACAAAAGGTGTAAAAATCACCACAAGAGAGACGTTTGAAATTGATGGCAATTTCATCAACAAATTCTATACTACCAGAGTGGCAATAGTTAAGAAATTCAACAATGAGCGACTGAGAACCGATGTCAACAATGGCAAACCCCTTGGCCCTGTCAAATGTGTCTTGGAAAAATCATCATCTGGAAAAAATTTTTACAATTTAATCGATGCATGAAAACGATTTTCAACCTTTTCTTTTTTTTCAAAAGATATGGCGTAATCAAAGCCTGTATTCCATCTGGAAAAAATGCGAGTCAGACCATTGTTTTTGCTTGTTTATTGACATAATTTGAGGTATCGTGTTTCACGCCTTGTTTTTTGTTTTTGTCTGATTTTTCAGCACGGTATGCTTGTATGCAATACTAGAACAAATCAGCACTTTATCACATGTCATCATTACAGATAAGACCATTTTTGAAAATAGTTTTTTAATTAATTGCATTGTAGGTAATTGTATGAAATCAAAGATCAGCTGGATTGTTGGATTGTGTAGTATTCCTTTGATTTTGTTGATTGTGATACCTCAAAGCAACATTGACTGTACCGGAGATGCCATGTGCATTAAGGGGAAAATCAGCAATATTGTTGATGGGGACACTCTGGATGTGGGCAAGCATCGAGTCCATTTATCATTGACATCTTCCCCTGAATTGGACCAATTTGGAGGCATTGAGGCCAAAGAATATGTGAAAAAAACGTGTCCTGTGGATTCTGATGTGTTGGTTGATGAGGATGATGGCCAAGTTGATGCAAGTCCCGACAGAATAACTGGCAAGGTTTATTGTCAGGGTATTTTATTAAACGAAAAAATTTTAGAGGCACGACATGGCCAAATCTCTTCTGTGTTTTGCTCTCAAAGTGAATTTGGAAATGAAGAATGGGCCACAAAATACGGATGTTAGTTAAAGTGCCGCGGGCGGGATTTGAACGCGCGACAGCCCGGTCTTCAGCCGAGTGCTCTCCCAGGCTGAGCTACCACGGCACTTAGAAAAAAGGACTCAGTTGAGGAATTAAAGTTTGTCTTTTTAGTTCTTCCACAAAATATCTCCTCTGTCGCTTCTCTTGTTGATCAAGCGTCCCAGTACAAATAGAAGATCCGACAATCTGTTAAGGTATCTTATGCAGTTAGAGTTAATCTCGTCTTTTTCACTCAGGTTGACCACCAACGTTTCAGCTCGTCGAGTCACCGTCCTGACATGGTGTGTTTGGGCTGCAGCAGGAACCCCTCCAGGCAAAATAAAGTTCGTCAGCAAAGGCAGCTCTGATTCAAATTTATCAATCAGCAGTTCCAGCTTCTCGATCATCTCCAATGACACTCTGTTTTTTGAGTCATTAAGATTCGGATTAGACAGGTCAGCCCCGACTAGAAACAAGTCATTTTGAACATTTGTCAATGTTTCCGAAATGTCCCTGTCCAGAGAATGGGACAAAACTATTCCCAAGGCTGCGTTAATCTCGTCAATGGCCCCATATGCCATGATTCGCCGGTGTGATTTCCCAATACGGAGGTTTCCCTGGAGTCCCGTGCTTCCATCATCCCCTGTTTTGGTGTAAATCTTCATGGTGATAATACTATGGGCAATCAACTATTATGTTGTTCGAAAAAATCTCAAAATTCATTACATGGGAAATCATGACAAAATCACGATGATGATGATGGAAAAGTTTCTTGACATTGCCATTAACCTCAAGAAAATACCCCGCAGAGGATGGGTTGAAAAACTAGATCTGAAAAATCCCGAGTCTGTGGCAGACCACACCTTCATGATGAGCGTGGTGGGGATGCTGGTATCGGATTATGAAGATCACGATTTTGAAAAAATCCTAAAGATGACATTGCTGCATGACTTGGCCGAATCAAAAATAGGAGATTTCACTCCTGATCAAATCCCCAAAGAAAAAAAACTAGAGTTGGAAAATCGGGCTTTCCGTGAGCTGTTCGGTTTGCTGCCTTCCAACCTGCAAGAAAACTATCAAAAAATTTGGAACGAATTCACAGAATGCAAAACAGACGACTCCAAACTTGTTCATGAAATTGACAAATTAGAGATGGCCATTCAGGCAAAAAAATACGAACAAAGTGGAATTTCTAGAGAAAAGTTGCAGACATTCTACGATTCAGCAGAAAAAGGGATTCACCATCCCAAATTAAAAGAATTATTTACAAAGATGTGCAAGTGACAGCAATGTCTGAGCAAAACAAAGACGAGTTAATCGAAGCTCAAAAACAGGTAATCGGCATCTTGTTTGAGGTGATAAAACGCCTTCAGGCAAACAACGATCTTGACGAAGAGTATTTCAAAATCGTATCAAGCCCCAACAATGATGAAAAGCGGTTAAGGGAAATCATCAAGGAAAGGGCAGAAAACGCCAAGATTGCAGGCAGGCTGCTAGGGCAACTGGAGATATAGCATCAACATATGTGGCTGCTGTTACCGCTGTCACTACCGCTATTGCAATCATCATCTGAAATCATTCTCAATTGTGATCCTTGTTGAAATTTGTCCTGAACATAATTTGACAAGTTTGCAATTCTGATGATTGGCTCTCTTGTCCTCCAACTTCCCTCGTTTTCAAACCAGAACTCTATCTCATCCACATCGTATCTTTCTCCGTCCTCGACTAATTTTTTAAAAATGGATTTTATTTCACTGACTTCTGATTCGGACAGTTTTGATTTGTCTTCAACCATGGTTGTAATTTCGTTTAGCTTGACGATTATTGGATTTGTCAGGGGCATAATCTGCAAGCATGGGGGATTCTATAACAATCTTTATTCTGAGGCAATATTGTTTTTATAACAAATCAAATCTCTTCCAAGCATGCAGTATTTTCAAGCCCTAAAACTAGGACAAAAAAGGGTTGCCAAAGCAAGGGAATACCTGAATAGTCTGACTGATGGAAAGGCCATGCCTGCATTGGCACTTGTTGAGAACAAATCAAGTGTATGGGAGCCCGTGGGCGAGGAGAATCTGTACGCATTTGTGGATGAATCTGCAGGTTTTGTTCTAACTGACAACAGTGGCTACATCTTGGCCCTGGTAGACAGGAGTGGGGCGTCTAAAACCATAGTTCAGGGAGTGACCAAGCCTCAAAAGGAAAGCCTGGAAAAAGCGTTTCAGGCAGACAGCATCCCGAAATTTGAAGGCAGGGTCATACTTCCAGTATAGCCAGAAAACGCAAGCCTTTAGTTATCATGTTGTGGAGTGGAAAAGGAAATGGGCAGATTTACCCAAGAAATTGAAGTTAGCGGACACCTGATTGACTCGATGATCCTGACTAAAATCTTTGACAAGGTCATGGATCTTAAAGGGGAATTCCAGGTTGAAGAAATCAGCATCGGAAAAAGGAAAAAGGATCAATCATTTGCCAGGTTGCAAATCATCGCTAAAAATCAAAGGCATCTGGATGAAATTCTAAACACGGTTTATCGGGAAGGTGCAGTTTCCAAAATTCAAAAAGAAGTCGATTTGAAAAAATCCCCGAAAAATTACGTGATGCCTGATAATTTTTACAGCACAACTAACAACCACACACAGGTTTTTCACAAAGGAGGATGGATTCAGGTTGAAAACATGATGATGGACAAATGTATTGTGGTAAAGTCAGGCAGGGCGTTTTGTGTTCCTGTAAGGGATGTGAAAAGGGGAGATGCCATTGTCGTCGGGGACAAGGGCGTCAAGATCACGCCTCCCGAAAGACCAAGGGAGGGGGTAAACGTATTTGAGTTCATGGGAAGTTCAAGTTCAAGCGAGAGGCCAACACAACATATTGCCAAAAAAGTGGCAGACGACATTTTTGAAACCAGAAAGAAAGGGGGGAAAATTGTAATCGTCGGAGGTCCTGCAATTGTACATACCGGTGCAGATGATGCGATTGCCGAATTGATAAGATCCGGCTACATTCACGGAGTTCTGGCAGGAAATGCGCTTGCAGTACATGATATAGAGTATGCAACGCTGGGCACCTCGTTGGGGATGAACGTGGATGATGCAACGCTGGCATACCACGGACATAGAAACCACATGGATGCAATCAATGCCGTATTCAAGGCAGGCTCAATCCCCAACATGGTCAAGACCAAGAAACTTCAACGGGGGATCATGTACGAATGCGTAAAGAACAGAATCCCGTTTGTCCTGGCCGGCTCAATCCGTGATGATGGTCCGCTGCCTGATGTAATCACGGATGTCGCACAAGCTCAAAGGGAATACAAAAAGGTGCTAAAAGACGCAAGCATGGTCATCATGATTTCTACAATGCTTCACTCTATTGCAACGGGAAACATGCTTCCTGCAAATGTCAAGGTCATTGTTGTTGATATCAACCAGCCGACTGTTACAAAACTCATGGACAGGGGGACATGGCAGGCACTGGGAATCGTATCTGATGTTGGCGCCTTTTTGCCCATGGTAGTACAGCAAATTAGAAAAAAGAGATAGTCAAGAAGCAGCCTAGTATGCAGCAATCTCGTCCCGTTCGGGTCAAATTCTGATGGCAGTCTTTACAGGGGTAACCCGACTCATGGCGGCTGCACGCGGATCTGCAGGCGGCCTAACCTGACCTGTGTCAAACTTGGAGCCGTTTTTCCGGGAACTTCTGGGAAGGCCGGATGGACAAATTGACGGATTGATGGATTTGTTTGCAGTCTCTACGTTGGTTATATGTTCATTTTTGCCACATTAACATTGCCCCTGAGAGATTATCCGAGGTTGAAAGCCGTGCAAGTCCGTGCCCTGATTTTTCTGTGCATCTGTCAAGTAATTTTACATACAGACAACCTGTCATTTGTAGGCACTAATCGATTTGATGCAGGTCCATTCGTGCATGATCCGAATCTGCCAATTTCGAATCAACACTCGTGGGTGCCCAACTATGCCGGGGCCGTCGCCTGGCGATCTGCTGATCTTCTCAACCTGGATGCTATCCCCAGAATGATGCACAAAAGCAGGGCTATGACTCCCGCGATTGCCGCGCTCGTGAGCAGATCCATGCCGGAGCCGGCCCGTACCGGAGCCGGCCACTCATCTGGCCGGATGTCTGCGCCGGTGTCTTGTGGTGGTGGAACGGTGTCGCCACCTGTCAGAACTATGGGCATGCACAAGCCGTCGATCAGCTCAACGCCCGGCCCGCATCCGCTTGTCGGCACGATAGGAAGGCACACGCCGTCGATCAGCTCAACGCCCGGCCCGCATCCAAAGGATCCGGACAGGGTTACGTCCACCTGGATCGGTGCAGGTACCGCCGGTTGTCCCGACTCTCCTGTGTTAGGCTCGACGGGCTCCTCGCTGTCTATCAAGATGGTTTCAGGCGGCAAGAGCACCGTGCCATAGCCGAACTCTTCGTGGCCTGAGCAGGAACCCACGTTTATCGACTCCTTGTCGCGTAGCAGACTGCTGCCTAGGAACAGCGTCGCGTCGACCCCTATGTAGCTCTCCCCCTCATGCATCCGGGCTGTGAATACCCTGTATCCCACAGAATCAGCCAGCCCGTTGGTGGCAGGTACCTCGACGGCCCTCTGGGTACCATACTCGCTGGTGCGCACCGACACGGTCATGTCTCCAAAGTCTGGTTCGACAGTCGTCCTGATCTCCCCTGCGGTGCAGTCCCAAGATATGGACAGTATGTTGACCAAGTCTCCGCCTCCGCCTGACACTCGTCTGACATCCGAGTCACTAGATCTTGTGCTGCCGCCACCGCCGCCACCGCCGCCACCGCCACCGCCGCCACCGCCGCCTGATGGACGTCTGACGTCTGAGTCATCATTGGATCCCGAATCGCCGCCTGATGGTGGCAATCCTGTATCGCCGTCATCACTGTCATCATCATCATCAGTTGGGACAATCCCGATGAGTCCAATCAAGTTGTCTGGTGACTCTGCTATCGAGTTGCCATGCAGGTCTGATACGGCGCCAGCAGAGATGTCCAGCTGCGGGGTTCCCATGGGAGTCACCCGCAGCAGCTGGGACTCGACTAGCGTAAGTGAGAGGGTCTCGACGTCGGCGAATTCAAAGCCCTTCAATGCCCCGCCCAGCGGGACTGTGTCTGTCTGGTTTATGTCGCTGACATACAGCAGCGACAGGCTGGTCGCAGAGACATCTATGGTCTCGCTGAAGGTTATGGTCATGGCGCCCGTGTTCTCGTTGAGAGTCGCAGACGTAAATGTAGGCGGCAGGCTGTCGCGTACATCTACCGTCCTGGTGACGTCGTCGGGCACGTTGCCTGCCGCGTCTGCCGGCGCCGTATAGGTCACATTGTAGATTCCAACAGAGTCCACGCTGACCACACCTGACGGGGTCGCCGTCCCGTTGTAGGCAGGATCATTGTCAGTTACGTTGGCGCCCAGCTCGGTGTAGGTGCCTCCCAGCTCGACGGTCACGGTCGCGTTTCCATTGAGCTCGATGACCGGCTTTGTGGTATCGCGCACATTCACTATCCTGACTTCCGTTCCTGTGTTGTCATTGTCGTCAGTGGCAGTATACGTCACCTGATAGTCACCCATCTCGTTGACGTTGACACCAGAATGATCCGTATCTACCGGCGAGCCGTCGTCTGCCGTGGCGCCCGGATCCGTGTACGGGGTGCCAAGCTCATGAACCAGCGGGTTTGCGCCTGTTATCGTGATTACGGGGGCGTTGGTGTCCTGTACTATGACGATGCGCTCTGCTGCATCGGGTGCATTGCCTGCGTCGTCTGCAGGCGCCGTATATCTTACAACATAGGTGCCAACTGCGTTGATATTTACCGTCTCGCCGCCGATGTCGACTGCACCTGCATAGGCCGGATCGTTGTCAGATACCGTGGCGCCCTGCTCCGTATACTGGGTGCCAAGCTGCAGGGTCAGCGATGGCGGGCCGTCGACGGCGATTACCGGCTTTGTGGTGTCCCGTACGGTTACCGTGCGCTCGGCCAGAGCTGGCGCGTTTCCGGCGTCATCTGCTGGAGCCGTGTATGTCACGGTATAGGTGCCCGAAACACCGGTGTTCACTGCCGAGAAGTCGGCCGTGGCGGTCCCCGCATAGGCCGGATCGTTGTCAGATACCGTGGCGTCCGGATCGACGTACGGGTCTCCGAGCTCGTGGATCAGCGGGTCGTCGCCTGTCGGTGCAATGACGGGCGCCGTGGTGTCCTGTACGGTTACCGTCCTAGTTGCCAGAGCTGGCACGTTTCCGGCGTCATCTGCTGGAGCCGTGTATGTCACGGTATAGGTGCCCGAAACACCGGTGTTCACTGCCGAGGAGTCGGCCGTGGCGGTCCCCGCATAGGCCGGATCGTTGTCAGATACCGTGGCGTCCGGATCGACGTACGGGTCTCCGAGCTCGTGGATCAGCGGGTCGTCGCCTGTCGGTGCAATGACGGGCGCCGTGGTGTCCTGTACGGTTACCGTCCTAGTTGCCGGAGCTGGCACGTTTCCGGCGTCATCTGCTGGAGCCGTGTATGTCACGGTATAGGTGCCCGAAACACCGGTGTTCACTGCCGAGGAGTCGGCCGTGGCGGTCCCCGCATAGGCCGGATCGTTGTCAGATACCGTGGCGCCCTGCTCCATGTAGTTACCTCCCAGCTCGACGGTCACGGTCGCGTTTCCGTTGAGTTCGATGACGGGCTTTGTGGTGTCCTGTACGATGACTGTTCTGTTGGCCGTCGCGATGTTGTTTGACGGATCGGTTGCAGTGTAGGTTACCACGTAGTTGCCGGACTGGTCGGCGTTCATGCCGGCCGAGTCATATGTCACCGTCCCGTCGTATTCCTGATCGTTGTCAGTGGCAGTGGCGCCGGCGTCCTGGTAATCATCGCCCAGCTCGACTGTGGCCGGGTCGTCTCCGGTTACTGTAATGACCGGCGGTGTCGTATCGCGCACCAGCACGGTCCTGGAGGCCATGCCCTTGTTACCCTCCCCGTCGGTGGCGCTGAAGAACACGGGATAGTCGTCGATCGCATTGACGTCGACAGCGGTGGAATCAACGGTGACGGCAGAGCCGTCGCTTGCAGTGGCACCCGGATCTACGTAGGGACTGTCGCCAAGCTCGTGGGCCAGCGGGTTGGCACCGTTAAGCGCGATTACCGGGGCGTTTGTATCCTGGACTACAACGGTGCGGGTCATGGGATCGGGCTCGTTGTTCGCGGTGTCTGAAGGCGCCGTGTAGGTTATGGTGTAGATTCCCACGGTCGCCGTGTCCACGGTGCCGGTGGCAGTGACGTCCTCGTTGTAGAGCGGATCGTTGTCAGTTACGGTAGCGCCCTGCTCGGTGTACGTGTCGTCCAGCTCGACTGTCACGCTCTGGTTGCCGACAAGGGTTATGACCGGCTTTGTTGTGTCGCGCACATGCACGGTTCTGGTGGCCGTGCCTGTGTTGTTGTTCTCGTCAGTTGCGCTAAAGTCTACAGTATAGTCGCCTCTCACGTTGACCTTGACTGCCGTGGAATTAATTGTTATAGCAGAGCCGTCGTCTGCCGTCGCTCCCGGATCCACGTACGGGTCGTCTCCAAGCTCATGTTGCAGCGGGTTGCTACCATTTAGTGTGATCACCGGGGCATTGGTGTCCTGGACTATGACGGTGCGGGTCACCTCGTCGGGGACGTTGCCTGCGTCATCAGGCGGTGCAGTATATGTTACGGTGTATGTACCCACGGTAGTCACATCCACAGTGCCGGCAGCAGTGACTTCTCCGTCGTATGCAGGATCATTGTCAGATACACTGGCGCCCTGCTCCGTGTAGGTATCACCCATCTCGACTGTCACAGTTGTATTTCCGTTTAGTGTTATAACAGGCTTTTCCGTGTCCGTGATGACCATGATCGGGTTGTCTGGCATCGAATCTATGGCGTTTCGGTGAAGATCCTCCACTGCGCCGACCACGATGTCAAGCTCCGGGGTGTCCATCGGGAGGATCTGGTCCAGCTGGGCCTGGGTGAGCGTCATGGATATGCTCACAGAGTCTGCCGCGGTGCTGTTGAACTCGGCGCCTGTAAGCGGCACGGTGTTTGTCTGGTTCACGTCGCTGACATACAGCAGTGACAGGTCGGTCTCCGAGACGTCTAGTTCCTCGTTGAACTCGACGGTCATCTTGCTAGTTATCAGGTCCAAAACGGCGGATCTAAAGATGGGCCCAAACCCGTCGGGCAGGGGCTCCATCTTTACTATCTGGATGCCGGAGTCAGATATGCCCGGCACTACCGCATAGGTGGTACCGTCTGCCTCGAATGTCTTTACGGTCTGGGCTCCGTCAAGTAGCAGCTCGTCGGGGCCCTCGGTGTCCGTCAGCCTTCCGGCTCCGGCAGGAAATGCGGGGTCACTGACGTCGACTATCTGAAACGTGGTGGTGCTGTCGTGGTAGGAGATCACCGCCACGTAGACGGCAGAATCGATTCTAAAGGCATGCACATGCTGTGGGTCAAAGTGGGCCGAGGATCCGCGATCAGCCGGCAGGCTCCTGAACATGGTCGGATTGTAAGGATCCGCGATGTCGACTATGTGGAAAAAACTCTCATAGTCGTCGACCACCGCGGCGTAGAGGCGTGAGTCCACCTCGAAGATGTCTGCATCGCTGGTGCTGTTAAGCAACGAATTACTGGTGCTCGTCAATTGTCCGGTGGGAGTCGGATTGCGGGGATCGTTGATGTCTACTATCTGAACGCCGCCGGAGCCAGAGGCCACTATCGCATAGACACTGCTGCCTATCTCAAATATGTCCGCGCTGCGGCCGGCATCAAGCAGAAGGGACTCGTCGTCGGCCAGCCTCCCTATGAGATGTGGGTCGTACGGATCCGTCACGTTGATCATCCGGATGCCGCTGTTCCTCTCATCCACTGCCACCATGTAGGTATAGTTTCCGGTCGTGAATGTGTCCATGTAGGTGTTCCTGTATATGTTCAAGGTGGTGTTGCTCATGTGTACCGCGGCCTTTGGATCGGTGGGATCGGTGACGTTGATGAACTGGATGCCTCCACTAGCACCACCGCTAATCGCCGCGTATGCATCACCCCTGATCTGAAAGACGTGTATCGCGCCTGGTTGGTACAGTGTAGGGATCTCCTTGTTTGTAAGCTGTCCTAGGCCGGCGGGCTCGTAGGGATCGGTGACATTGATCAGCTGAAGACCGTGGGGGCCAGTGCTGGCAAAGGGGCCTTCGCGCGTGGATACTGCCACGTATGTTTTGTCTCCGATCGTGTACAGATCCAAGCTGAGGGGCTCGGCGAGGATCAATCCCTCGCCGTTGGCCAGCTGACCTGCGGCAGTCACATTAAGATACCGAACTTGCAGTGCGTGCGCATCAGGTACAGGCTCGCCTGCCATCATTAGGCCTGTTGCTGACGCGATACATGCAATAAACACGTATGCTGCAATTGCGGTATTTGATGTGTGTATGAATGTCATGGTTGCTACAGGCTGCCTATGTCATATCCGGGCCGCCCGTCGGGGGGGGGGGTGGCATGCAAGATATTCATATTGCATATTGTCATAATACATTATTAAAATTATAGTCATCATAGAGTTGATTTGAAATTAGTAAATTTTGATCAAATGAGCACAATGTAGCATGCCAACCCGATCCAAATGCAGGCAAAATGTACACAATTCATAAAATTACTTGATAGATTGTCAAAAAACCCCCGGAGATTGTCGCCTGGTTTGATACCTTGGCTCAATCTGCACATTTTTCTGAGTTTCTGCCCCTTTGCAACCTGACCCACATGGCATCCCAACGGCACTCAGGAATTCCAGCGACTTGCGCAAAACACCGGACATGCAGCATTGGAATGATGTAAACGATTACCTGAAAGGCTAGGGCAATTTTGTGGAAATCACAGATGTGGAACGGGTCTGCAATGCAGGAAGTGTTTGACGTTTAAGATCATCAAAGAATTTTTCAATCATTTGTATCCCTGAAACGATTTTTGGGGCGTTGTTTTTGACAAACTCCGTTCCATCAGATGCTGATCTTGGCTTGTCTTCAAGATAGTTGTCAAAGACTTGGGCGCCATCATAATCCACAAAGGCAATTCTTGCACTAAAGTCATTTCTCTCCAGAACCAGGCTGTCGCCTCCCACGATTGCAGTATGGTATGGATGAACGATCAGCGCTTCGGATAACTTTTGGGATGTGTTGATCTTTGCCTCATGTAGCGCCGATGAGAATCCGTTGAAATCAGCCAGAAGGTAAAATGTGGATTCCGGTTTCGTTGCTTTGATGCCGTCAATGGACGACAGCGAGTTATACGTGTAATCTCCCATGATGTGATGGATGTTTCTTGTTATCTCAAAGTACTCGTCCATCTCCCTGCTGATCTCAAATCCCGCAACTGCCGCATGCTGAACCGGCGTGGACACTGCGGTGTATTCTGTGGCAAGGATTTTTTTGAACTGTGATTTTAAATCCATGGCATGCTGCGGCATTATCGCATATCCCAGCCTGAATCCACCGGCAGCATGGGATTTTGACAATCCGTTTGTCACAAAAGTCCCTTCGGGGTAGACCTTTCCCATGCTGACAAACCTTGAAAAATCGTATGTCGTTTGGGCGTAAATCTCATCAGAAATCACTGCAATGTTTAATTTCCTGCAGACGTCTGCAATTGCCTCCAATTCGGATTTGTCATAAACCATTCCGGTTGGATTGTGTGGGTTGTTCAGTATGAGGATCTTCTGCCTGTCTTGCAATCTCAACGCTAGTTTTTCCAAGTCGTGTGGCGCGATTTTTTTATTGGCTCTGGCTGGCAGCATGTGATAGTTTTTCTTCAGGAATCTGATCTGGGGAAGATAACCCAGCCATGCAGGGGTTGGAAGAATGACAGTACCGTGCAAAATCTCCAATAAATTAAAAATCAGTTCTTTGGTGCCCGGACCAACAAAGATTCTGTCAGGAGACACATCCATCCCAAAATAGTGCTTGTTGTATTTTGAAATAGCGTTTCGTAATTCGGAAATTCCAGATACCGGTGCATATTCGCCCTTGTGGGCATTTTTGATCAGTGCGCCCTGGACCAGTCTGGGCACGGGGAACGGGGACTGTCCAAATGCAAACCCGTAAAAGCCAAACCCGCACTCGGGACGGGTACAATCCGAATGAAATTCCTGCAAAAAGGTGTTCAGTTTCAGATTCTCAGGCATCTCTATGTCCTCTACCTGCTGGTCAACTACGAATCTCAACGGCTAGTATCTGTAGTTTTGATTATTAGATAAGGCGTGAATCAGATAGCATCAACAAGTTAGCATTTGTTAACCCACACCATGAATCTCATCCAGAATTTGGGGATTTTCCAGCGAAGACAGGTCTCCCGGATCCTCTCCCAGGAACTTTGATTTTAGCAGCCTTCTCAAAACCTTCCCGGTCCTGGTTTTTGGCAAGTCAGAGACTTGGAAGACGTGCTTTGGCCTTGCAATCTTTCCAATCTTTTCAGATACAAAGTCTGAGATCTCTTCAGTAAGATCTTCGTTTGTTTTTTGTCGATCTGCAACAAAAAATACCACGATTGCCTCGCCTGTTATATCGTCAGGTATTGCAATTGATGCGGCGTCAAATATTTTTGCATGTGAAATCACGGTGTGTTCGATTTCAGCCGTGCTCATACGGTGTCCTGAAACATTGATGACATCATCAGTCCGTCCGCGCATATACCACAGGTTATCCTCATCAACATAGACAAAATCTCCGTGGAACCAAACATTCTCAAACCGTGACCAGTAGGTTTCAACAAATCTCTTGTCATCGTTTAACAGACCGCGGGTCATTCCAGGCCAGGCGGATTTTATCACAAGATAGCCGTTTTCGTTTCTGACAGGGTTTTGATCATCATCAACTGCATCCAAATCCATGCCGGGAACGGGAATTCCGACAGTTGACGGTTTTAATCTCATTCCAGGAAATACCGACAGCATCGCGCCGCCGATTTCAGTCCCGCCAGACAAGTTCATGATGGGAATTTTGCTATTTCCAATTTTTTCAAACAGCCACCGCCATGAATCCTCGTCAAGCGGCTCTCCGGTGGTAGGAATGCCTCTAATTTTGCCTAAGGAATATTTTTTGAGGGGCTCTTTGTTATTTCTCTTAAACAGTCTTGCTGCTGTGGGAGAAGTTCCAAAGATGGTTGCCTGAAAATCAGACAGTATCCTCCAAATACGCTCTGAATCCGGATGATCTAACGCGCCGTCATAAATCACAGAGCTGGCCCCCACGATCAACAATCCATAGACGTTCCATACCAGTCCCGTAATCCATCCGATGTCAGCCGGCCAAAACAACACGTCATTTGGGCGCAAGTCTATCAGATATGCCGCCTGATGGCCTGCAAAAACCGAAAAACCGCCATGAGTATGAACTACTCCCTTGGGTTTTCCGGTAGTTCCCGAAGTATACAAAACAAACAATGGATCCTCAGAATCCATTATTTCTGTAGGGCAGATCTCAGACTGGGACGAAACCAGTTCGGAGTAAAAAACCAGCCTGTCAGATTTTTCATACGAATCGACATTTTTGTAGTTTACAACGATGGTTTTTTCCACTGACGTGCCATCAAGTGCCTTGCTTACTGCCTGCTTTTGGGAAATCGGCTTTCCCTTTCTGCAGAATCCATCTGAAACGAGCAGAATTTTGGCCTTGCAGTCTTTTAATCGTACGTGCAGCGACTCTGCGCCGTATCCAGAAAAGATCACGGTTTGGATTGCGCCAATTTTAGCTGAAGCCAGTATTGTCACGATTGCCTCCTTGATCATTGGCAGGTATATCGCAACAACGTCGCCGCGTTTTATGCCGAGGGATTTTAAGCCGTTTGCCATCCTGGAAACTTGCCGATCAAGCTGCAAATAAGTCAAATTCTTGACGGTGTTATCCTCAGAGACAAAACGATACGCTGTTTTATCAGGGGTTTTCTTGACAAATTTTTCAACAGAAGAGGAATAGATGTTGGTTTTCCCACCAACAAACCATTCAGACCACATTATTCCCTTTGAAGAATCCAAGACCTTTGAATAGGGAGACGTCCAAACAATTCCGACATCGTTTGAGACAGATTCCCAGTACCATTCTAAATCATCTATTGATTTTTCAGATAGTTCGTCTAAAGAAGAGATTTTGTGCTGTTTCATGAATTTGTAAATGTTTGACTCTTTGACTTGATGTTCTGTTGGAATAAATTCAAACCTTGGCAATTGATACCTGTAGTTTATGGCAAGTAAAAAAAGTTCAGATCAAAAAATCAGTACATCCTAGATGTACTTTTGCATATCCCCCCTCCCACCCAGCCAAGTGAAAAGTACTAAAAAATCGAGTTATGCAACAAACTAGAGAAACCAAACTATTTTATAGAAAGTTTACATATGTTAGACAGGTGTTGCTTGCCAGATATGTCCAGCATAGAAAACGAGTTTTTAGCATCCATGGAAGATGTTGAACAGTACAGGGGAAAATGGATTGCAATCTTGGACAGGGAGGTTATCGCCGCAGGCGAGGTTCTCTCTGAGGTGTACAAGGACGCTGTAAATCGTGCAAGAGGGAGGACTCCGCTGTTTGAGCATATTCCCGCAACGCTGGACAAGCAGACATTGATTCTCTGACCAACTGTGTTTTATGGCATGGACAACCAAAATCACGGCATAGATAAAATGACGTTCGAGTACCTTATCGACTGGAATGCTGGCAAGGACGGAAAAAAAGTTCCGACAAGGCGCCCAAGAGTGGAGGTCATCCTACGAAAAAATGCCAAAGACGTGAATGATGTCGGATTCAGAACTAACGGCTTGGTGGATTCCGGTGCAGATGTCTGTTTGATTCCAAGGAGGGTAGCTGACGCACTAAAAATGGATTTGAGTCATGCAAAAAAATCAAACTCTGCCGGTGTGTAGTGCGCACATCAAAAAAACGGACTGCAGTTTTGATATGTCGTGCCTATTCTGATAAAAAATGTCCAGATTTCAACTGTGCGCACTATGGGAGGCATCTTTGCGACCTACGAAACCAAGATACATCTTGAAATCATCCACTGCGGAATTCCGGTGGACATAGGCGTGGTGGATGTCTCAGTTCCAGAAAGGGATCCTGGAGGAACAGACTATGAACAGAACATCATCCTGGGAAGAAGTCATCTGTTCAAAAAGTATCAGATTACGTTTAATGAAAGTGACAAGACAATCCTGTTTGAAAGGGTTGAACCCCGTCGCGCATACAATTGAAAGCCTATACTGACGATCATTGAAAATTTCGCCTGATTACACGTCTTGTGAAGGTTTATAGATCTCCGCCATGGCCCTTCTGACATGAACAAGACGAAAATCCTCACGGACGCCATGCATGTAGAAAAGGATAACAGGGTTTATACCAGAATCCTGGCGGTGCGCTCCGTACTGCTTGGCAACACCACTGCACAGACCGCAGAGATTGCCGACGTGACACAGCGTACCGTACAGATGTGGGTTGAGAGGTTTGAGCTTGACGGCGTTGACGGTCTCCGTGACTCCCCCAACAGGGGCAAAAAGCCAAAGGTTCCAATCAACAGGATAAAAAAGATCGCCATGAGGCTGCGCAGGATGGAAAAGCTCACCCCAAAGAAGATGCGCAACTGGGTGCGCCGCAAACTGCATGTAACATACAGCGTTGGAAGCATCAGAAGAATCCTGCGCACGATGGGATTCTCGCTAAAGACGTCAACTACCAAGCTGGCAGATGCTGCCGACGCAAAGGAGGTAAGACGATGGCAAAGGGAGGCAAAAGACACGATTAGGCTTGCAAAAAGGCGCGGATTCAGGATAACCGTACAGGACGAGTCGATATTCGTCAGTACGGGAAGGGACGGCAAAAAGTTCTGGTCGCCAGTGGGGGACAGAATCGAGGTGCAACGATCCGGCAGAAGGGAGCGCGTCGTGGTATACGGAACGGTTGCAGACGACGGAACCAGGCTGATGCGTACATACGACAAGTTCAACAGCATAAACTTTGTGCGTTATCTCAAGCAGGCGCGCAAAAAGTGGGGAAAGGTTCTGATTGTGATGGACAACGCAGCACAGCATAGGACCGGAAGGGTCCGCATGTACCTGGAGAAAAATCCCGACGTTATCCTGCTGTACCTGCCGGTAGCCAGGCCGGAGCTGAGCGCCATAGAGCCAATTTAGAAGGATGCCAAGTACATACTGGTCACATCTGCCTTTTACGATTCGGCAGATCACCTCAAAAGGGATGTCTCGGAATACTTTAGGACGTGTTCCATCAAGGTTGACATCTACAAATATCTTGAGCGCCGCGTGTAATCAGGCGAAATTTTCAATGATCGTCAGTATAGTCTGCTGCATAACCGTGAATGAATGCGTAAAGGCAACCAGCCTCTTCTGCCTGAAATCAGGACAGTGCAAGACTGTAAGAGCTGCCCCCGGGCAACGTTTCCAGTAATGGTCTTGACGACCATCTCACTCACGTTGCATCCTTGGGCGCGCCAGTTCATCGTGCATGTCATCAGCACGGCGAACATCTCCACGTCTTTCATGGTACGGAGTCCCTGGCGCATGTTGCACACAATTAGTGGGCCTCAGAGAGTCGGTTCAAAATTAGCAAACTCTGGATAACTGTGAACGAATTTGCATAATGCAGCTCAAAATATCAGCAAAATGCAAATTATTATCCATCTACGAGATCACTTGAAAAATTCAGGAGGTTCCTAATTTCGGATCATCCCTCTGAAGAAGGTCTGCAGCAGGACAGTTGCGGACTGGACACCCGGTTCCTAATTTCGGATCATCCTCGGACTATGGCGTGGGCGTTTTTATCATACGTTTGACCACCGCCACTAATGATGATAATTCAGTCATTAGACCCCGATCCCTTTTTTGAGCAGATCAAGCGTCAGTTTGGGATCTGCCTTTCCTCTGGTTTTCTTCATTACCTTGCCAACCAAAAAATTGATGGTCTGGGGATTGGATTTTGCCTGTCTTACTGCCTGGGACTCCTCAGAAACCACTTGTTGGATGATCCTGGCCAACTCTGACTCATCAGACACGTTTCCCAGATCCAATTCCGAGACTATCTGAGGCAGCTCCTTTCCCGTTTTGACAATCTCATACAATGCGTTTTTTGCAGAGTTTCTTGAAATCCTGTTTGACTGGATTGCCTCTGCCAAATCTTTGAGGTGTTTTGGCGCAATCTTGGATTCCTTTCTTTTTTCTCTTGTATCAACCAGCCCCATCAGATCAGTCGTGATGATATTTGCAATCTCCCTTGCAGTGGATTCTGAATGGGATTCCTCAAACAAGTCCGAATAAAATTTGTCAGAAGACAAAACGTCTGCTACTTGTGGCGGAATACCATACTTTGAGACATACCTCTCTTTTTTGGATAATATGCTTTCAGGCATTTCGGATTTTAGTTTTTCACGGACTTTAGGCTCGATTGCAACCCATGGAATGTCCCCTTCTAAAAAGTATCTATAGTCCAGTTCCTCCTCTTTTGAGCGAGACGGTACCGTGATTCTTCTTTTGTCGTCCCAGTGCCTTGTCTCTTGTGCAATCTCAATGCCCCTTGAATGCAGGCTTTGCTGTCTGGTGATCTCAAAATGCACCGCCTTTTCCAGATCATGGAAAGAACCAATGTTTTTGATTTCAACCCTTTTGCCGCCCTCGATTGAGACATTTGCATCGGCCCTCATCGCACCTTCCAGACTGGGATCAGATACGCCTAGGTTTTCCAGCAGGTCAGACAAGATATTCAAAAACTCCCTAACCTGCCTTGGTCCCTCAAAATCAGGTTCTGTAACAATTTCAACCAGAGGGGTGCCTGCCCGATTGTAATCGACCAGGGTGATCTGATTTTTCGACGAGCTTCCCTCGTAAATCAGGCGTCCCGGGTCTTCCTCAAGTTGGATTCTGGCAATCCTGATCTTTTTGTCTCCTGCAATTACAGAGCCGGGGCCGCCTACACTGGTGTTGCCATAGAGGTTCAGCTGGGTGATTTGGAAGTTTTTTGGCAAGTCCGGATAAAAGTAATTTTTTCTAAAAAAGGCAATCTTTTCAGGAGTGCTGCAGTTTAGGGCCATTGCAATCATGGTTGCCTTTTTTACCGCCTCCTGGTTCAATCTCGGCAAGCTTCCAGGCAGCCCCATGCATACAGGACAGATATTCTCGTTGATTTCAAGCCCCCTGTAGTTTGCCTTGCACGGGCAAAACAGCTTGCTTTGAAGGTTTGTCAGCTGGCAGTGAATCTCCAAGCCGATCTTTGTCATAGGGGCGGCGCCTCCGGAAGCCGTACTGTCTGCTCTAGCGCATATGCTGCCTGCAACAGCATTTTGTCACCCATGGAGTCTGCCATTAACTGGATTCCAACTGGCAGTCCGTTTGAAACTGCAAACGGCACAGATATCGCAGGCTTTCCAGTAAGGTTTGCAGTGACAGTATTGATGTCAACGCAAAACAGCGCGACAGGATCATTGATCTTCTCGCCTATCCTAAACGGCAGAATTGGGACAGTTGGCGCAATTAACAGGTCATATTTTTTGAATGCCTCATCAACCTCCCTTGTCAGCTTGCTTTTGACCTTTAGTGCCTTGAGAAAGTATTTTCCAGCATGCCCGGCAGACGGAACAAACCCGCCCAGGATTATTCGTCTTGTCACTTCGGGACCGAACTTTTTTCTTGCCTTTTGGATGTAGGAATTAAACTCGTATCCCTCCACTGGAAAGTCATACCCATATAGCAGGTTGTCGTACCTTGCAAGGTTGCTTCCGGCTTCAGTTGCAGTTATGGTATAGTATGCGGCCACAGAATATTTGACCATGTCAAGTGAAACCTCTTCACATGCTGCACCCAGGCCTTCGAGTTTTGAGACGGCGTCTTTTGTTGCAGACAGCACTGCCGGGTCGGTCCCCTCTGCAGTCATCTCCTTGATGATTCCTATCCTTTTGCCTTCGATGCCGTCCTCTATATCCCCCAAATAGTCCTCGTTATGGTTGTCCACAGTGGTGTTGTCGTTAGGATCAGGGCCTGCAATCAGGTTTAGCAAGAACGCAGCGTCCTTTACGGTTCTAGTCAGCGGCCCTATCTGCTCTATGCTGTTGGCATACGAGATCAACCCAAACCTGCTAACCAGCCCATAAGTCGGCTTGTAGCCCACACATCCGCAAAAACTGGCTGGATTTCTAACAGAGCCACCCGTGTCAGAACCCAAAGACGCAACACATTCAAAGGCACCGACAGATGCAGCACTCCCGCCAGACGAGCCTCCCGGAGTGTATCTGGCGTTCCACGGGTTTTTACTGGGGCCAAACGCGCTAAATTCAGTAGTCAGCCCCATGGCAAACTCGTCCATGTTTGTCTTTCCGATAAAAATCGCATCTCCCTGCTTTAATTTCGAGATGACTGTGGCATCATATGGCGCAACAAAATTCTCCAGCATCCGTGATGCGCACGTAGTTGCACTGTTCTTGATACAGATGTTGTCCTTGACTGAGACGGGCATGCCAAAGCAGGCGCCTACCTTGTCTCCGGATTTTATTCTTCTGTCGATCTCTCTTGCCCGGCTTACCGCACCGTCACCATCATCATCACCATCATCACCATTATTTACGGAAAGAAAGGCGTGTATCTTGCCATCTACGGATTTTATTCTGTCCAGTGTTGCAGAGACAAAATCCTCGGCAGAAATATTTCCGTTTTGCACTTCCTGCACGTATTCCAAGGCAGAGATTTTTAGGTTCATCAGGACATCTTTGGGGCTCTCACGTGCGTTCCCTTGCAATGATTCAGCCTCTCAATCAGCCTTTCATCAAAAGGGATGTGCTTGTCGCCTCGCAGACTGGAGATTGAAATCTCTTGGGTGTCAATCCCTTGATCCTCGAGACCTGCAGAATCTAAAATATCAAAATAGTCAATCATGGCGTGAACCTTGTCCACGTACTCTTTATGATCTGCAACCTCGATTTTCATCAACCTGGCAACTTTCTCAATCTCTTCTTTGGTAACCATCCACTACAACACCTATGGCGTTAACCTGTCAATGTCCCTTGGATAAAATGTTACGTCCCGAATGTTTTCTGTGCCTGTAATGGCCATAATCAGCCTCTCAAGGCCGATTCCGCACCCTGCATGAGGCGGAACGCCATAATCAAACGCTCCAAGGTGATACTCAAAGTCATCGGAGTTCATTCCCTTTTTCTTCATTCTCTCTGCCAGCTCTTCCCTTTTTTCAATTCTTGTGCTGCCAGATGAGAGTTCCAGATCACCGAACATCAGGTCAAAGGATTCGGAGACTTTGGGGTCCGACTTGCTGTCTTTTACATAGAATGGTTTTGGGGCAAGCGGCCAGTCTTTGATGAAATAAAACCCTTCAAGGCCAATCTTTTTGAGGTTTGACGGATAAAGATCATCGCCCCATTCTGTTTTTGCACCTGCCTTTTGCATCTT
This sequence comes from Candidatus Nitrosopumilus sp., assembly GCA_965214775.1. Taxonomy (GTDB): domain Archaea; phylum Thermoproteota; class Nitrososphaeria; order Nitrososphaerales; family Nitrosopumilaceae; genus Nitrosopumilus. The sequence goes on from OZ243974.1 coordinate 2,543,341, forward strand.
GTCTACCAGATCACCGTAGGAATGTCTGGGAATTGACTCTGGAATTTCAGGAACGGCAAATTCGGCATCAGGATTTTCTTTGACATAGTCTTGCACGGTTCTTGTCGAGGTTTTTATGATGTCCTCGGTTCTTTGCATTACGTCGTTATAGTCAACAAAGGCCTCCTCCAAATCAATCGAGATTGCCTCTGCCAGGTGTCGGTTGGTTCTTGAGGGCTCTGCCCTGAAGATGGGCGCAATTTCAAAGACTTTTTCAAAACTCATTGTCAGTTGCTCCTTGTATAATTGCGGACTCTGGGCCAAGAATGCCTCCTTGTTGTAGTAAAATATCGGAAACAGCGCAGCCCCGCCTTCAGTAGCAGTGGCAATGATTTTGGGCGTGTTGATTTCGGTAAACTGCTGCCTGCCAAAGTAGTCTCTGACTGATTTTAAGACAAGGCTTCGGGCATTAAAGATATGCTGCAGGGCCTTGCGCCGCAAATCAATGGGCCTTGCCTCGAGTCGGGTATCGATGTTTTTCACGCTTTTTGCCACAGCTTCAAAAGGCGGAATCTTTTCAACCTCGGAGAATACGCGAAGTTCTGCCGGGATGATCTCGTATCCCACAGGGGATTTTACAGAGGACTTTGCCCTGCCAATGACGGCAATAGAAGAGTGTGATTTTAGAGAGGAAATTTTTTGGCGAACATCGTCAGGACAGTCCCCTTTCTTGGCCACAATTGGCAAATCGCCATACTTGTCTCTGATTGTTGCAAAACTGATGTTTCCGTGCCCGCGAACGGTGAGAACCCATCCCATTACGGTGACATCCTGTCCGTCCATGTGGGAAGAAAGATCTTTGGAATAGTGAGATCTGCGCAGGGTTCCTAGTTCGGTTTCGATCATAATTTACTTATTCCATATTTCATGGTGTAATTAATTTTTATCAGAATCAGTATTGTTGTTGGACCGCAGTGCTACCGTAATGTGTGGCCATGGAGATTTTTACTTGCCTTTTGTGCATGGCTGGCTGAAAACGCTTGTTATGCGTCTAAAACACCCACATTCGGGGGCAGACTTGCAAATGTATGTGGTCACGTCCCCCTGTTGACTAGGCGTGAAAATCATAGTCATAGATGTCAATTCGTGCCTGATTGGTAGGGGTAGGTGACCTCATACTTGCAAATTATGGCAGTTTATTGGAAGTTTTTTGGACAGCCCCTTTTCTGCCTGACCGGGGTACTTTTCATAGCTCTGTAGGCCATCAGGTGCAGTAGGCCGGACCTGCAGTGTCGGTGAGCAGGGTTACACTATTGCTGGTCGTATGCGAGTTTGTCATGATTTTACCTGTCTGCCTTCCTTCTGCCGCCTAGAGCCGTGGTGACTTTTTTTGCGCAGTTAAATTTCTGTCTATTGCAATTTTCATAATGCTTATAGCCGGTAGCTAATCCAAGCAAGATAAGATGGACATACTGATTGGCTTGGTGATTGCAACGTTCATAATCACGGCAGGCTATGTCGGATATCATGCATCCCAGGCTCCCGTAGAAGCAGTAGGAAGTCACAGTATTGCAACTGAGCCTGAAACACTAGGGGATACTTTCACTGTTTTAGATCTGGAGAAGATCATAATTTCAAAAGCAATTCACTAACGCACATTACATAAATGGCCTGTCTGCATACCATTATCGTGACTCTCTCAGACAAGGAAAGGCTTGTTGCTGTGATATCAAACGGGATTTCAGTCTTTTCGCTGTTGCAAGAAAGAAAGGAACTGCCCCAGAACGTCACCATGTATGACTTTGTTCTCAGAGTCATCCCCGAGGAACTCAAAGAGGGGCTGTCAGTTGAATTAATTGACGAGGTTTTCCAATATGTTACATCCGCACATGGTTCATAAAGTACAAAAATCCAGGAAATGCGTACGATGAACTCTGTTGCAACTCTTGGCTCCCACTGCTCGCTACAGGTTCTAAAGGGGGCAAAAGACGAAGGCCTAAAAACCCTGCTGGTGTGTGAAAAAAAACGCGAAAAACTGTACAAGAGATTTCCGTTTATCGACAGACTAATCTTGGTGGATTCCTTCAAAGAGATCCTTGATCAGAGATGCCAGGCAGTCTTGGAACAGAATAATGCGGTACTGATCCCACACGGAACCCTGATTGCCCAAATGAGTTCAGACGAGATAGAATCCATCAAGACGCCGATTTTCGGAAACAGATGGATTCTCAGGTGGGAATCAGACAGAGGAATGAAGGAAAGGCTCATGAGAGAGGCAAATCTTCCAATGCCCAAACCCGTGACCGCTCCACGCGAGATTAAAAAACTGTCAATTGTAAAAAGACAGGGTGCTGCTGGAGGAAAGGGATACTTTATGGCGGCAAATGAAGACGATTACAATGCAAAAAGAGACCAGCTGATCTCCGAGGGGGTGATCTCCGAAGACGAAGCACTATACATTCAAGAATATGCAGCAGGGGTATTGGCTTATTTGACATTCTTTTATTCGCCACTAAAAGAAGAGCTGGAGTTCTACGGCGTTGATCAAAGACATGAATCAGATATCGAGGGCCTGGCAAGAATACCTGCCGAACAACAGCTAAAATCAAGCAAGGTTCCATCGTTTAACGTAATAGGCAACAGTCCGCTTGTGTTGCGTGAATCGCTGCTAGACGAGGTTTACACCATGGGGGAAAACTTTGTCAAGGCGGCAAAAAGGGTGGTCGCCCCAGGCATGAACGGCCCGTTTTGCATTGAAGGCGTATATGACGAAAATGCAAAATTCACATCGTTTGAATTTTCAGCCAGGATCGTGGCAGGATCAAACATCTACATGGACGGCTCCCCATATTACTCTCTGCTATTTGATGAAACGATGAGCATGGGAAGGAGGATAGCAAGGGAGATCAGACTTGCATCAGAATCAAACCAAGTAGACAAAATCACTACCTAGGTTTTGCGGCAACCTCCACTCCGTGCTGAGACTTTACGATATACTTGTCTCTGATCTTTACACTGACCCAGTCTAGGATCAACACGGTAATCAATACCACCACCATAAAGATTGCAGCCTTGCCATACTCGAAGAACTTGATGTAATTGATGATATAGAATCCTATGCCGCCTGCACCAACAAGCCCCAGGATACTGGTCTGCCTGACGTTATAATCAAACATGTAGAGAACCTGACCCAGCAAATGGGAGGCAGATTCAGGTATTACAACATAACGAACTAGCTGCCATTTTGAGACACCGATGGAGCTTACCGCATCCATGGGATCTGCATCAATTGATTCGATTGCCTCATACTGTAATTTTGCGACAAATCCTACGGTATACATGATAATTGCAAGGATCCCTGCAAAAGGGCCCAGCCCCACCATGATTACAAACAAAATTGCCCATAAAATGGAGGGAAAGGTGCGAATTGCAGCCAGTAATGCGCGGATTGGGGCATAAACGTACTTGCTGTTCAGATTTCTTGCTGCAAGCAGACTGAGCGGCAGTGCAATTGCAACGCCTACGACTGTTCCAATGAATGCCATCTGAACCGTTTCAATCATTGCCCAAAAAGCAACCGGCACATGCCTTGGCTCAACTGACAGCATCTCTTCTAAAACGACTCCCAGATTCGGCAGTCCTTTGACAAACTCAACCGGATTTGCCTCCATGTTGTACGATGCTACTACAAGCAGGGCAACAATTACGCCAATTATGATGTTATTTTTCGGGGTCATCATCAGAATACATCTCCATGATTTCCTTAACAGTCATGTCGCCGGTCTGAAAATCAACAATCTTGTCGCCTTCGACGCCAATTTCAAGAATTTTGTGTCCCTCCTTAATCACTGCAACGCGATTTGCGTATTCCAATGCAAGCTGCATGTCATGATGAACCATGATTGCAGTAAGGTTGATTCTTTTTTGCGCATCAGCTATCAGGTCCATTATCTCCCTGGCAGTCACATGATCAAGCTCGGAAACAATTTCATCTGCAAGAAGAATTGCCGGTTTTTGCACTAGCGCCCTGGCTATCGCAACCCTTCGTTTTTCACCACCGCTTAACATGTACGCCTTTCTGTCCTCTTTTCCAGACAATCCGACTTGGCCGATGATTTTTTTGGCATCTGAAACTTCATTTTCCGGGAATTTCTTAAGCATCGATTGAATCTTTCCCAATCGCGGCAGTGAGCCAATCAGCACGTTTTCTAATACGGTGAGATTTTTTACCAGGCCAAGGTTTTGTGGAATATACCCGATGACATGCATCATTTTTTTGAATTTTTTGTCTTTCATGTTTGGAGTCATGTAATCAATCTTGATTGCTCCGTTGCTAGGAATCATCATCCCGTTCATCAATTTCAACAATGTGGATTTTCCAGAACCTGACTGGCCAACTATTGCATAGTTTGTCCCCCTGTCAATTGAGAGGTTGACGTGTTCCAGGGCAAGATTTTTCGAGTCATATGACGTAGAGACATCGTTCATCTGAATGATCTTCCTAGTAGAGATTGATGAAAAGGGGGGAGGAGGAGGAATATCAGTCATCTGAATTTGTTTCATGTTCAGATATCCAGCTTTTATTTGCTCTTGTTGTATTTGTCTAGGATCAACTGATCAAGGCCTGTCAATGCTGTGATGAAGGTGCCAAATTCGCCAATGTGCATGGTAGTCGTCGTAGGAACAAGCGCTTCTGCACCATACAGGTTCTGCAGAATGTAATTGTGCTCGTCATAATTGAGCTCGATTAACGCGTCAACCAGTGCGCTTTTGGTGGAATCTGACATGTCTGCACCAACCATGAATACGTGGGAAGGAACCGGACCGATTGTGGTAACTGGACGCAGTTTCTTTTGATCTTCTAATTCAAGGTATTTTGCAGGTGCAATGTCTGAGCCAAATGCAACATCGACGTTTCCGTTTAGGAGCAACTCAAGTGCTGCCTTGTATCCGCCGGCAAAAGTATAACTTTCAAAGTTCCTTGCCAGGGCAGATTCCAATGCAACGATGTCGTCTCCTTCGATTGCCACATGGCCTTCAGTCACCAGGGTTCCCATCGGCCTGACAAAACCAGAGGAGCCTGTAATGCTTGTAAATGCGACTTTTTTGCCGACTGTATCTTCTATTGTTTGAAGAGAGTCATTGTCAGCTAACGTCCAAACTGTCGCCTGATAATTTACCTTGCCCTTGACAAGTTCGGCCAAGACTGCTTCGGCCCCAGATCTCTCATGGGCAATCCATGCAGGACCGGTATCCATAAAGGCAGCATCAATGTGGCCGAACTTCATCCCTTCAATTATTGCCTCATAGTTGGTTGGCACAACGATTTTAACATCAACACTCAATTTGTCCTCAAGAAACTGCTCTAAAACTTCTGCTTTGGGGGTCAATTCGTCGGCTTTTTCAACTGGAATAAAACCGATTGTTAGCGTATCGACGTCAACGGATTTTGAACCAGATGAAACGTTGATTATGCCGTTTTCTACAAGAAACTCGATTCCGTTTAGAAAAGTCGCATCGTCTACGGCGCCCTCTGCCCACCAGCCGGCATTGGTTTTAATCCATTCAGGAAGAGAACTCTGTGCTTGGACTGTCTGTGTAACTGGAATCGTTGCCATGCCAACAGCTGCTACTACTGCAAATACAACAGCAATTGCCATGAATGACTTTTGTTTCATGATTGTCAATTGGATTAGGTCTAGCTAAATTATTTAAACGAGGTTCTCATTCCAAACTGTCGTTCTAAATCAATAGAATGAAAACAAATGTGTTATTTTTATGTGGATGGCATCTTCGTCACCTTCATCTTCTTTAACACCAGGGTCTCGTTTTTCATGACAATTCTTGCAAACAGTCTGAACGTGTTCTGAAAGCCGTTTCTAATTTTAGGCATAAATTCTATTTTGATCGGCATTCGTTAGTGACAAAATTCATGGCTGAACCTCCAGAGCCCGACTCGATACAGCAAACATCCATTACCTTTCCCGAATAGTGTAATTTCTCCGCGTTCCTTCTCTTGGGTCTGCATATCCTCTGCTCTGATGCATCTGTCAGACAGACAAGTTTTGGTGGCAATACGTCCATTAGATCCTCTGCTGAGGAGATTCTCTTGGTGCCCGAACAGATCTTTTCGGGGATCGAATACACTTTGAGAGCCGGCGCAATCCTGTCAATTGTGCGCGATACTGATGCCTGCTGTCTGATGCCAAACATGGCAGATTCCATGTCTTACATGACGCATGTCCTGTAGTAGAACATGGACAGCAGCAAAAGTAGGCTCTTCTCTAGGTTGGGGCAGACGGGTTTCCTGCACCGATGATGTCACGCTTGCGGCCTTTTTTGGCAGAAAGCAGCAAAATCTCTTTTTGCCCATCATTGGGTGTTTTCTTTTCTGCCTCCCTTGCACGCAACAAATCAAATTCGGGGGCGGCCATTCCGGCAAACATCGTCTTGAATGTCCGGGAGTTTCTTGCCAATCTATCAAACAGTTTCACGGATTGCATATGTTTTGCCGGCATTTGGATCGGTTTGACATGCCATATTAGTGCCCATTTGATCAAAATTTGCTAATTTCGAATCAACTCTACGTATCGAATTTTAAACATGGACGTGTGTTATTGTCACACGGGGGTTGTTTCCTAATTCCACCTGCCTGACTCAGTCTATGTTTTTCTGAATTTCTGCCCTTTTTGCACGCCTGATCCGTGTGGCATCTCAACGATTTTCAGGAATTCTGGCAAATTAGGAAAACAACCCCTGTCATACGTGTCGTCCATAGAACCGGGAACGAGTTTTGACATACGATTCAATTACAGGTTTCGTCTTTGGATGAATCATTTTGTCAGTAATTTTCCAGACGCAGCCTACATGCCTGATTTCGGATTATCCGTGTTTGGGTAGAGGTTAAGACTGGGCTCCAAATCATCCAAAGTGATTTCCACCTTGCCTATTCTGCTTCGATACAGTTTGATTTTTTTGCCTTCAGGGGAAATAACAAACCTGTCTATCTCGGCTAATGCCAAATCCTCCAACGTTGACAAAGTCTTGTATACGGTTGAAATTGAAATTTTCAGCTCATCGGCAATCTGTGTTGCGTCTTTGGATTCTTTTTTGACTGAAAACAGGACTGAGCGAGTGCAAACATTACTGAGGGATTCTATGATTTTTTGAGTAATGTCGAATTCCGATAACTGAATTATGTTGGGTTTTGACATGGAATCATCACTTGTTTGGAATTAATGTTAATGAAGGTTCGGGCTTTTTTATCGAAATGTCGGCCTTGCTGATTCGGCTCCGATAAACTTTGTATTTTCTGCCTTTGTCAGACAACATCCATTTTTCGACTTTGATTAATGTCAGCTCTTCAAGATCAGCGATTTTTTTGTATACGGAACTGAGAGGGATTTTTAATTTGTCAGACAGTTCGGCAGCCGTGTTCCCTTTTCGAATAATGGAAAACAAAATAGCTCTTGACTCGGTGTCTGCCAATGCTTCTATCACCTTTTGGGTTGTATCGTATTTTTTTAATTGAGGTAGTGTTAATTTCCTTGACATTTAATTCCAAAGACGCCAAGACATATTTAAACGAAATCTTCTTTTGTTCTCATTCTGTGGATTTAGAACAACTAGTTGTAAGATTCGGAAGTTTGTATGTGGGGTCTGAATTTGTTCCAAAACAAACCCAGAATCACTCCTACTGAAACCCAAAACGAGGACACGCCGATTACTGACATCAGCCTAAATTCGTTTACCAAATCCATGGGTGCGGTTATTTCATCAGGGTTTTCCGGCATTGCAAAAAATATACAAGATGTAAATGCAATATAGCCGATTAATGCAATGAATTTTTTGCTTGATTTGAATTTCTTTGATAATTGATAGAATCCAACTGCGCCAAATCCAGAGATTGCAACAAATGACACATACAAAATTGCACGAAGTACAACTGTTTCACCGTCGCCTACCGTTGGAGGATTTGCAGGATATTTCAGAAAAGGAATAAGATATAGCGTAAACCACATGATTCCAGCAAGCAAGAATGCCTTTTTTACATCCGTGCCTCCTGGCAAAGATTTTCTAGACAATGCGTAAACTATTCCAAACAAGGCACCTACAGAGGTTCCCAAAACCACGCCTGCAAGAATTTGACCGCTCTTTTGCCATGTCCTGTATCCCTCATATTCGACCCAAAATTCAGGGGTATCTTCAGCTTCGCCTGACTCAAACATGTTTTGATTTTCAATTCCAATTGCTTGATCCAGATACGGCTCAACAATGGCAAAGTTTACCGCGCCGTGAACCAAGCCTGCCAGGGCGCCTGAAATTAAAACAATAACTATGAACAAGGCAGTTTTCATGTTTTCTCACTATTCATCTAATGACAAGGAAAGCCTGCTGCATGTCTCATGTCGTGAGTCAGTTCATGAATGTACAGGTCAATAAATGCCTGCTCGCCATAAACGAGGCTAAAGATGTGTCCTTGGTCAAATACTACTACAAACAATCCCGTTGCAAAGACAACTCCCAATACAAAGATTGCCAGTTTTGATACGCCAGTTTTTGATACGATGGCTTGTCTTGATTCAGACATAAAAGACATGATTCTCTGAATATATTTAAGCTCTTGGTTAAGGGTAAATTTCATCAAAATACCGTGATTTTCTCAAATTGTCGGTTTGAATCATGTGATGGTGATACGCACGAAACTGTTTTTCCGTCTCTCCGTCTCTCTCCGTTTATCCATCTGCATGTCTTGCCACAAATGCCAGGTAATTTCAGACGCGGTACGGGACACTTTTGGCTATTTGCCAAATACCACAAGGCCAAAATCACGCAAATTGCAATGCAGGCACATACATCGTGGCAGTAGTGCGGACGTCAAAAAATGGATCATGGTTTTGACACACTGCCTATTTCATTAAAAAGACAACCTGGTATCAACCGTACGCCACACTACGGCACGCATCATATCGGTGTTGCAGTCCTGTAACGGCATGACTTCGTCCGGCAGCAAACACAAGGAGAGACGATTCGAAATCAAGAGCCGTGCAAATGCCGGGATTTTTCTGCAGATACAACATCTGTCATGCAAGCAAGCAGGCAAGCAGGCAAGCAGGTTCACAGACAACCTGCCGTTTGCAGGCATCTTGATCTGTTGACACAGGTTCGCTTGTGCATGTTTGGAATCTGCTGATTTCAAATCAGCCCCCAGACGTCTTAAACGGCATGGGTGGGAACAGCACTGCAATTTCTGAAGAATCATAAAAAGCAAGCACCAATCAAACACAATAAAACGTGCAAGAAATGACCGAATCCATGACCGTCAATCAAAATCAATTCCGAAAATGTTTCAACTCTCAAGGTATTTACCTGAAATCCTTTTTCAAAAATCATGTCAAGGGCTTACTTGGTAATTCCAATTACCGTGGGAATTATCGCAGGATTGTTTTTGGCATTCCATTCTGAATCAAAAAACGAGCCAAAATTATTGACAGAGTCCAATCTTATTGGGAATGGATCTCCGGTTTTGGGGAATCCAAATGCCCCAATCACTATTTTGGAATGGGGGGATTACCAGTGCACTTTTTGTTACAGATTCCATCAAAATACCCTGGATGCAATCAATAAAGATTTCATCCAGGCAGGAAAAGTAAAGCTTGTTTTCAAAGATTTCCCGCTAAACGGACCTGACTCACTGCTGGCAGCTGAAGCGTCATACTGTGCCGAGGACCAAGGAAGATATTGGCAATATCACGACGAATTGTACGAAAACTGGGGAGGAGAAAGGACAGGATGGATCACAAGAAGCACTCTTGCCGAATTTGCCCAAAATGTCAATTTGGATACTGAGGAATTCAACAGCTGTCTGGATGAGAAAAAACATCAGAACAAGGTTGTTGCCATTCACGAGTACGGCAAAGAAATTGGGATTGATGCCACGCCGTCTTTTCTGGTATTCAATGACGAGAAAATCATCAAGATTAGAGGAAATCAGCCTTTGGAGGTTTTTTTGAAGGCCATAGATGGCCTCTAGTCAAAACAATCAAAATTAATACAGCATAGAGAGGAAAAAACAGATGGGTAAAATCGACATCCAGAAGCAAGACTCGGTAAAACTTTACAAAATTAGAAAAACGCTGGAGGAACTGTCGCAAAAATCAGGCAGAGGCACCGAATTAATCACGGTGTACATTCCAAAAGGCAAGCAGCTTCACGAGATCATAGGAATGCTACAGCAAGAGCAAGGAACGGCTAGCAACATCAAGTCAGACTTTACAAGATCACACGTGGTTGATTCGTTAGGAAAGGTCGTTCAGAGATTAAAGCTGTACAAAAAAATTCCAGAGAGGGGATTGGTAATGTTTTGTGGCGCATTGCCTCCCGAGGAGGGAGGGCCGCTTGGAAGCGAGATTGTGACTGTTTGGGAGGTTGATCCCCCAAAAGATCTGAACCAGTATCTTTACCGATGCGATGATCATTTCCACGTGGACATCCTAAAGGACATGCTAAAAGACGACAATCTGATCGGATTTTTGGCAATTGACTCCAAGGACGCCGGTTGGGGGTTGTTGCACGGAGACAAAATCGAGGTTTTGGGTCAGACCGGTTCGGGTGTTGCAGGAAAACACAGGCAGGGAGGGCAATCTGCAAAGAGATTCCAAAAACTTCGGGAGATGGAATTGACATATTATTTTAACAGAGTCGCTCAGGTCACAAGAGAGTATTTTATTGACATCTATCCCGTCAAGGGGTTGATCATTTCGGGCCCGGGACCGACCAAGGAAGACTTTATCAACGGAAACTATCTGGAGTACAGGTTGCAAAACAACATCATTGCAACAATAGACGCATCATACTCCGGAGCAGAAGGAATCAGGGAGGCCTTTGCAAAATCATCAGACGTCTTGGGAGATTTTAGAATGGTTGAAGAGAAGAAACTTGTTGATGATTTGTTCAGAGAGATCAACGGAAATACGGGAAAAGGCTCCTACGGATTAAGCGAGGTAATAGAATTTCTCAAAAACAACATGGTACAAACCCTCATCATCAATGACAACACCAATCTGACTAGAATCGAGGCAAAATGCAAGAGATGCCAGAATACAAGAGAAGAGATTCTGGAAAGGCCGCTGGTAATTCCCAAAAAAACAGAATTTGCAAACAATCCCTGTCCCAGCTGCAAAGCCATGGAAGTAGAGGTAACAGAGCAGGACGTCGTAGACTATCTGGAGTTGCTTGCAACTAAAACCGGCTCTCAGTTAGAAGTGATATCTGGCAGTGCAGAGCACGGGCACATGCTTGAGAGCCTTGGCAAAATTGGCGCAATCCTGAGATATAATCCCGGACACAGCACACATGCGCGCTAACAACTAAGCGATTCTTTGATCTTTGATGCAAGGTCGTGCAGTTCTTGTTTGTTTGAGATCTGTCTTTTTGTCCAAATTGTTCCCTTGCTGTTATATCGAGGAATGATATGAATGTGCACGTGGGGAACGATTTGTCTTGCAGCCCTTCCATTGTTCTGTCCCAGACTAAACGCATCAGCACCGGTTGCCTCTAGGATGGCACTTGCGATTTTTGGAACAATCGAAAACAGGCTTCCTACCTCTTGAGAATCCATATCGGTAATTCGCTCGTAGTGTTTTTGAGGAATGACAAGGGCATGTCCGACATCAATTGGGTATTTGTCTAAAAATGCAGCGTGGTGTTGATCCTTGTAAAGAAAATGACCATCTTGTTTTCCGTCCAATATCTCACAAAAAATGCATGCCATAAATTTTCCAGTACCTGATTTTATTTATTGCTTTTAATCAAAACAAAGAGGAATCAAAAAACATCGAATGGTTAATTAGGGCAAATTTTTGAGTTTGATTGACTATGGGCCGAAAAGAAAGGCGTGCACGAGAGCAAAAACGTGAAAACTTTGCGACAAAACACAAGACCCAGCAAAGAAAGCAGACAATGATTGCAGCCGGCGTTTTGGGAGTCATCGCAGTCATTGTCGGATATTCGGCAATTCTGTTTATGGATATTTCAGATTCGGCCGTAGGAGGCCCAGAAAATGCAGGTGCACTAGGAAGTGACCACGCACATGCGGCATTATTGGTAAAAATATTCGGAGACCGGTTTGACTTTTCAGCTCCGGCATACCAGATCAAATCCAGCTGGATTCACTTTGAGGGAAGGGATGGCTCTACAATTCACAAGCATGCAACAGGCGTCACACTCGGGTATCTCTTTGAGACACTGTCTCTCGGGCTAGATGACCAGTGCTTTGAATTCCAGGACGGCAGGAGTTTCTGTACCAATGAAGAGTACAAACTGGTCTTTTACATCAACGGGCAACAGGTATCAGACATCAGGAACTATGAAATCATGGAAGATGACAGAATTCTTATTTCATACGGTGCTCAAACGCCTGAAGAACTCGAGGGACAGCTGCTGGAATTAGAAAACCAAATACTGATCAAATAGATGATCATTTCCTTTTGCCTATGCAGACATGACATGCGTCCGGCAACGCCGTGTTTGTCCAGTCCTGCTTTGCACATCCGTCATGCCTTGCTCGTCATGTCTTGGTATTCTGGCGTATTCATTTGACTGCTTTTTTCCCAGTTTCACCTTCTGTGATATGTTCAAAGATGAATGTCACTTCTCGTCACTTCTTTTTTGTTTCTTCATCTTTTGTCAACAATCCCAATTCTTTTAGATTTTCCTCATATTCCTTTTCAGTCATCTTTCCTTCTTTAGGTCCATCGTGCCATACTTTTATCACACGCCTATCATCCATATACAAAATTGCATGTTTGCCCTTTCTAAATCTGGTAATCATCTTTGCTTCTCCGTTACCGTTCTATCTATTGCATGTTTGTACGAGTTCAGCCTTCCCAGAAGTACGTGATTCATGACTGTGCAGATGGCGGCGGGCGAATCTGTAGGTATCATAATTTAATTTGTTTCAAATCTGGGGCCGTTTTCTGGGTTACTTTTGGGAAGACTGGAGTTTATCCCTTGGGCGTCACTGATGTCTGGAGCCTTTATGATCACGCCTGTCACATCGTATCTCAGGTGAGGGGTAAACTCGTACGGATGTTTCCCTGCTGCCTCATTGAATTCCTTGACCATCCCATCGCCAAATACATTCTCCGCGTATTTTTCCCCGTATTTCTCGTATCTGCTGCCACGTTTGGAATTTTCACCGGCAATCCCTGCTTGCTGCCTTGATATGCAGGACAACAGAGGGCTTTTGCCCCATGGCTGACTTTTTGAATCTGATCGATTCAAACTCGGGGTTTTCAGCAAAAGTCTTCCCGGTCAAATCCCGGCTCTGCAGACTTTCAAACGACATGTACGGTTTTTGAGAAGATTTGCGTTTTTTCATTATTTCAAACTCGTTTTTGACTTTGCCTTTGTCGCCGCATCTAAGGCATGCCGACAAAATTATTTTGGACCAGCAAATGTCAAGGATCTTCATGACGGAATAATTTCGGCATTCTAGAATCAATCCAGACAAAGTCTAAATTATAGCAGACAGGAATTCCTCTGTATCATGGAAATATCCAGTCAAAACGTGGTAGGCGGAACGGCCCGTGCGCCTCACAGAGCAATGTACAAAGCCATGGGACTAGATGACAACGATCTGAGCAAACCGTTCATTGGCGTTTGTCACACAGGCAACGAAGCAACACCGTGTAACATTTTGCTGCCATCTTTGGCAGAACATGCAAAGCTCGGAGTTGCAGAAAATGGCGCAACACCCAGAATTTTTTCCACCATTGCAGTAAGTGACGGAATTGCAATGGGTCATGAAGGAATGAAATCCTCTTTGATTTCAAGGGAAATCATTGCAGATTCCATCGAATTGATGGTAAGGGCACACCAGTATGACGGAATCGTAGGCATTGCCGGTTGCGACAAGAGTCTGCCAGGAACAATGATGGCCATGGCCAGGTTGAATCTGCCATCGGTCTTTGTTTATGGCGGAACAATTATGCCGGGAATTTTAGATGGAAAAGAGCTTACAGTTGTGGATGTTTATGAGGCAGTGGGAGCTTATGATGCAGGACAAATATCGCTTGAGATGCTAAAAAATATTGAAAACACTGCGTGTCCCAATTCAGGTTCGTGCGGAGGGATGTTTACTGCAAACACCATGGCATCGATTTCTGAAGCAATAGGTCTTGCATTGCCAGGAAGTGCCAGTCCGCCGGCTGAGGATGAAAGAAGACAAAAAATTGTTCATGACACGGGAGCTGCGTGTGCAAAATTACTGGAATCAGGAATAAAACCACGCGAAATTATGACATATGAAGCGTTTGAAAACGCAATTACGATGCTAAACGCTGTTGGCGGCTCAACTAACGGGATTTTACACCTGTTATCCATGGCAAATGAAGCCAGAGTCGGATTAACGTATGATGATTTTGAGAGAATTAGAAAAAAGACGCCGCATATTGCAGACATGAAACCCGGTGGAAATTATGTGATGAACAGCCTTGACAAAATTGGCGGAATCCCGTTTATTCTAAAGAAATTGGCAAGACATGGACTGCTAAACGGGGACTGCATTACAGTTACGGGAAAGACAGTACAACAGAACCTGGATTCAATGAACATCCAAGAGCGTGAACAGTCAGTTATCAGACCCGTGGACAACCCGATTCATCCCGTAGGAACCGCAGTAATTCTCAAAGGAACTCTGGCACCAGAAGGTGCAGTAATCAAAACCGCGGGAGTTGAGATGACCGAATTCAAGGGCAAAGCCAGAGTATTTGACAGAGAGGAACATGCGTTTGATGCAGTCTCCAAAGGAGAGGTTGAAGAAGGGCATGTCATTGTAATCAGATACGAAGGACCAAAAGGCGGTCCTGGTATGAGAGAGATGCTTGCAACAACTGCCGCACTTGTTGGTCAGGGTTTGGGGAAAAAAGTTGCAATGGTTACTGATGGAAGATTCTCCGGTGGGACAAGGGGATTCATGGTGGGACACGTTGCACCTGAAGCATATGTCGGTGGGCCAATCGCCTTGATTAAAGACGGTGATGAGATTACCATAGATACGGAAACCACGGTCATTGATCTTCATGTATCTGAGGAGGAGCTGGCAAAAAGAAGGGCAGAATGGAAAAAACCAGAGCCAAATTACACGTCAGGCGCATTGGCAAAATATGCATCACTTGTAGGCTCGTCTGCCAAAGGAGCAATTACGATTCCAAAATTTGATTAAGTGGTCAATCTGCCTGCGGGATCCAGAAGTTTGCCCGGCATTAATCGGGCGCCAAAAGCCGTTTCTGACAATTGTGGTTTTGGATACAAACTCCCTATCGGCATCTGTCGGCACCAAAATTCGTTTCTGAACTTCCAGTATGACCTGTTACAAACCAGGCCGGATTATCCAATTAGGCGACAGCCCCGTTCAGTCGTCATTAGGGAACCTGTATCCGCTCTGACAACATGGCAAAGAATTTAGAAAATCAGGCCGGATTGCCGAATTATGGAACCGACCTCCGTAAAACGATAAACACATCATATTCTTCTTTGCAGATCATAAGCAATACGGCAAACGATGACTTGAAGATGAATATGCCAATCCGAGTGGATCAAGGCCGATCTTGCTAAGAATCCTCTTCTATCCCGAGCACGTCATGGTATGCCCTTGGAATCATCTGCTGTGCCTTGAATAATACGTTATTTACTGCAGTGTCAAGAACATATGTCCGGGCCCAGTCCTCCTCACTTCTGATAGAGCGTCCAAAGCCCTGCAAAATTTTGGTCAGAGTCTGTGAAGTGTACCATAAAGGAAATTTCTCCATCTTTGCCCTGGTTCTTTTTTCAGTATAGTTTGGATATGGCACTTTGGCGATGATTTGAAACCTAGACAGCTCATCTTTCAGGTCGACGCCTTCCCACAATGATGATGACAGTAGTACCCCGGTTGGGTCGGCGGCATGCTCAGAAATCACCTCGTCTTGGGTTTTTCCGTCTTTATTCACACTATGACAAAGCCTGATTCTTTTGGTGTTTTTTGGAGAAAGATATCGCAAGATTTTCCGACATCTGGGAATGGAGGAAGTAAGAACCAGCCCTCTTTCAGACGAATGTTCATCAAGAATCCTATCGATCACTTTGACGACTTCGATCTCATCTTCGTCAGTAGAGCCGTAGCTAAGACGTCTTATGTTCAAAAGATCAACCTTTCGATTTTCTAATGCAAAAGGCGATTTTTCTGTATCGACAAAGGCAACATCGTCCTTTTCAAAACCCATGTTTTCGCAAAACCCGGACTTTTCGATTGTGGCAGACATGAAAACCTGGTGTTCAGTTTCAAAAAATGTTTTTGCAAATTTGGAGATGTCAACCGGCTTTACAGAAATGGTTCTAAAATTTCCATCAAGATCTTTTACGGGATCATTCACGACAAAATTATCCTTGTCATGGGAAATGTCGATTTTAGCTTGAGCTGCTTTGTCATAACGCCTTTCCAATCTTGTAATCAGTTCATAGTTGGGATTGCTTTGGAATGCTGCACTTTCTTTAATGTCCTTGATCTGCTTTGCGTATGAATGTGCAATGTCATCAGTTAATTTTATCATCGAATCCAAGTCAGAAAAACTATAGTTTTCAGTGTTCAGTCGACATTCGTCTACGTGAGTGCTGAAGATATCAAACCCTACAAATTGAATTATCTGATCCTCGATTTTGTGGGCCTCGTCAAAAATAGAGACTTTTCTGTCAAGATAACCCTCAAACAATTTTTTGTTGAATTTCATTATTTGAAAAAAAGCATGATAGTTCCAAAGGGAGTGCTTGGATACTAGCGCCTCGTATTTTTGGAGATAGTAATGGCAGGATTCCGAATCAAATGATTTTTCTTCAACCTGCTGAATCGTAGGCTTGAATTGGCAGACTTTGATCACCTCTTTTCCGTTTTCATTGGTCCTTTCCTGGCATTGGCCCATGTCACACGTCAGTCCCCGGCGCATGGCGTGTCTGGAATCCTCTATTTTTTTAGCAGACATTAATTTCAGACAAGAAAAATTCTGCTTTCCCTTTACTGGCTTGAGATATGGGATGTCTTTGATGTATTGATCCTGCAGGTACTTTGAGGCAGTTACGGTAAATGAGCTATCAAAATAGTTGGATACAGCCGCTCCAACCAGTGACTTTCCAGCTCCAGTTGGGGCACACAGGATGATTTTTTTGTACCCTGATTTTAACTTCTCTTCTATCTCCCCAAGTATCTCTTTTTGAATTTCTCTCGGAGTAAAATTTGAAGGGAATTTTTCTAAAATAGACAGGATGACTGTTCTTCCTTCAAATCAATATTAAAAGCATGAAGGTCTTGTCGTGATATCCTGTTCTTGCAATCTGATTTAATACACAGTGGGATCTCTGTAATTCATGGAATTGCTAGACGATAAGATGAGGGTTTGGATTCAAAGTGCAAAATTTGTAAAACCCGTTCCGGGGGTTTATGTCCTGTACAGCAAAAGCGAAGAGCCGATCTACATTGGCAAGACAGATAATTTGAAAGAGACCTTTACAAAATACGTGGATCAGGATTTTGATGGAAACGAATGCAAGCAGAAAACTTCATCGTATCAGAGAGAATTTACAGACAGTCCGAAGGAAAGACATGCTCAGTTAATTGAAGACTTTAAAAAAGAATATGGAAAGTTTCCCTCATGTAATTCCCAAATCAAAGTAGAGACTCGATGACATTTAATGCATGCACCAAAGACCTGTCGGATTAATACAAAAAAATCAAAATTATTCCATGTCAAATGCAAGGATTTATGCCGGAATTGCAATTGGCGTATCAAGCATGACCGGGGGATTATGCTCATGTCTGGGACAGTCAACAAACCATCTTTCAGAAGATGCAATTCCACAAGCAGTAGCAGTAGCAGCAGCAGTAGCAGCAGTAGTAGCAGCAGCAGTAGTAGCAGCAGCAGTAGCAGCAGCAGTAGCAGTAGCAGTAGCAGTAGCAGTAGCAGCAACAGACGAGGATGTTACAATCATCATCATTACAAATGATTTTGGATTTGCCACGGTTTTGAATAAAGAACAAGACGGCATCATGACTCCGTTGCAGAGCTTGCTGGAAAAGCAAAGGGTTGAAATGAACCATGATCAAATTCAAGTATAACCAATTTTTACCTTACAATCTGAGAAGAAATCCTTGAAACTATTAATCTTAGATTGCCGTAATAGTATAATGCATCAATGCTATTACTGCGAACAGATGTTTGATTCAAAAGAAGAACTATTTTATCATCTGGAAATTCATTCAGACGTTGAACGAAATAATGAGATGATGAATAGAAAAAAACAGGCTGAGGAAAAGAACAGGCAAGACCAAACTAAAAAAAATTAGAGTTGTTGTTAGGTTTTTACAAATTTAGGAATCCAAATAGCAATTCTGTGCTCATTTGGTATGGATTGGGTAGAGACGCTGTTGAAGAAATCATGCGACAATACTTTGAGCAAAGGGGAAGTGTTGCACAGTCTATTTCACATGATTGAGGTAAATGAAAACATATTAAATCGTATTCAGTCAGACACCAGAGATTTTGGTCCAGAATTAGAAGAGTTAAAACAGACTGAAATCAAAGATTTGGATTTTCATTTAAAATATTACAGAAGTCTTGTAAATTATATCAATTCCATTCCAGAAAATGAAATTATTGAAAGACAATCCTGAGGCATCGGACTGTAGTAAACTCATAAAAAAAGGAATCATTTTGACCATTATTTTTGACCCAAAGATCTAAGATCTGGCAGGCCATACATACATGCATGACCAAAAAGACAGAATACGTGGAATCAAAGGGCAAGTTCCTGCCAAGCACAAGCCGTTCTTGCCTCCACAGGGCATGCAAAAAAAGAGACAGACCGGAGGGAGCGCGGCAGGCCAGCGCCTCAAGTGGCAGATGCATTGCGCCAAGGGGCCGGGGCCGCCGGAGGAGGAGGAGGCTGCCAGGCAGCATGACAGTCGGGTGGCAGAAACACGCCAGATTGCCGCCACATGCAAAAAGGAAGGATGCAACAGCTGTCCCACAAAGGTTGACAACGCCTCGGAGTTTCTCTACACGTTTACGACGCGTCCTGGGATGGATCCCACCCACCAACAACCTGGCCGAGCGTACGCTGAGGCCCGGCGTGATCGTGCGCAAGATACGGTTCGGACTGCGGACAAAAGAAGGACAGAAGATGTTCGGTAACATGTCGACGTGTATTGAAACATGGCGCCTCCGGGGGTGTAACGTTACGGAGATGATCAGGGAGGCGCTGACCAGAAACCCCGGGTACGTAGTCATCTGCCCCTAGCAATCCTGCACTAATCTGCCTGCAGTTGTGATTTTCATGCCTGAACAGACGGGGGGGTGTGACTTTAATTTTAGACAGGGACTAACCTGTTACGATGGTCATTATACCCTATTAGCGAATGGAAAAAAGGATTGATCGAGATGTCCGACTTTATGAGTACTGCCAGCTTCGGCCATGACGTCATGGAGTACCTCATGAATACGCCAAGATTTTCACGAACTTATGTTTTTCACCATACATTGTGTGCACGTTTGATCAAAATTTGCGCATGTGGTCACGTCCCTTGCTGGCCAAGTATGGAAATCCTAATCATACATGCCAATTCGTGCCTGATTGATGGGGGTAGGTGACCACATACAAATTTGCCAATTTCGAATCAACTCTCAGGCATGCTGATCGATTCAATAATCTGAATTTGTCTATCCATAATCCGAATCTGATAATTTCGAATCGACTATCTTGGAGCGCGTGCTAAAATCACTGTTGCGACCTGATGAAGATCAGCAACAGAACAGCTGCAAACGGAGCGCTTGATTTCCAATTTCGGATCAGCTCCAAGGCATTCTGGAATTAGATGTCCATGTGACTGATCGCTAGGTAAGTATTTGTGTAGCACTGGGTTAATTTTTCGTATCCATACATATGTAAAAAGAATGATTCGGTATGCATGGTATGTACTCTGAGTTGGACAAGTTGTTTACATGCGACAACTGTGGTGCCGAGATCAGGACAGAAGGCGACGTGTACAGTTGCGGCATGTGTGGGTACGAGTTTGACGGCCCGGTCAATATATCGATATCAGAAGGCACAGGAGAGAGCGCCTTTAAGAAAAAAACAAGGGCAGTAAAGAAAAAAAACAAGCACGTATGCAGATCCACCTGCCACAAATACGAGACCACATATGCCAAGATGGGCAAGGGTGCGGCATATTGCAACGTATGTGACAAGTACGTCAAAGTTGAAGAGCCCTACGCGCCTTGTCCGTGCTGTGGAGCAAGCAAAAGCATGCGACGTAAGACTTGGAGAAACAAAGACAGAGGATTTGGCAGACACTAGGATCACAACCTGCTGATTTTCAGATATGATGACATGGGTGGTTGTCCAATTTTGTTTTCTATGGGAGTGATTCAAAATTGCATCAGAATACACCCCCGTGTCTTCTTGTTCTACAGGGGTTGTCGCCTAATTCCACCCGGGCCTGATTCAATCTGTTTTATGCAAATTTGTTTGCAAATAATCAGAATTTGCTAATTTTGAATCAATTCTATAGCAACGGGCATAAGTCTTTGAGTCAAAGTAGGTCATAACTACGCGTAAAAAACCTCAATTATTTCTGCTCGTTGCTATATGTTATGCCGCCGCCATCCCGTGCATGAGCCTAGTCCAATGTCAACAGGCCAGCCAAAATATTTTTGTATTAAAACGCCAATGAAATAATCTTGTTGATAATTTGCAAGGGGACTAGAAAAGGTTCAAAATTAGAAAAATGTGATTTTCTCTATGATGGAAACTGGGGAGACAGACAGTTAGAAGAACATCAAAAATTCCATGAATCGCAGTTAAAAGACACATCATGCTGGCTTGGATTTGACATACAACAATCATTTGGCAAATTTAGTGGAAGAGACGGGAAGCGAAATTAGTTTTTGAGAAAACCCCAATAATTTTATGTTAATTCTACTGGTTTCCACTATGGGTAAAAAAGATCTTGTTGTTTGGTCTAAAGATCAACTATTGTCATGGTCTGATTTTAAAGCCGAGTCCAATCCTGCAGCTTATGAGAATTCTCACAGTTACATAAAATATCACCACACATGGACTGTGAACTCTGAAAAAATGGGACGTGAGGTCTTCTTTTACATAGAAAATCTCCAAATTCATGTTCATTTTCATACCTTGTTATCCTGGGTGCGAGAGTCTGAAATGTCTGACTTTCTTTTATTGCACGAACAAGGCCACTTTGATTTAGCTGAAAAAATACGTCAAGAAAATGTTCAAAAAATTCAGGATGTTTTTTATGGGAAAAAATTTTCGATCAGAGGACAGAATGAAGAGCAAATAAGACAAAATGCAAAAGAAGACTCGGGAATAATGATTTCACAAGAAATTGAAAAGTTAGAAAAAATTCTATCTCAAAGAAGAAAAGAGTATGATTCGTTAACTGATTTTGGAAGTAAGAATTTTGAACAGCAAAAATTCAACCAAACATTTTCATCACTGCACTGATTTGGTTGAAGTGCATGCGGTTATCTTAATCATAACTTGCAAAAAATCTGTTCATAAAGACAATGTGTTATGAAAAGGCAAACGTAAGAGTT
Source organism: Candidatus Nitrosopumilus sp. (assembly GCA_965214775.1). Taxonomy (GTDB): domain Archaea; phylum Thermoproteota; class Nitrososphaeria; order Nitrososphaerales; family Nitrosopumilaceae; genus Nitrosopumilus. The sequence goes on from OZ243974.1 coordinate 2,564,967, forward strand.
TATCCCTCACCTGAGATACGGCGGGTCAGGCGTGATCATGAAGGTTCCAGACAGCAGTGACGCCTAAGGGATAAACTCGTACAGGCAAACAGCGCCGACGGCAGCTCTTGATCTTCCAAACGGATGTACAAAAGATTCGGAAAGATATGATATTTGTGGACAACGCCTCGCACCGCAAGTCAAAGGCACCGTATTACGTCCTCAGATTTCTAGGCGCAAAACAACCATCCGAATTTCCTAGGAGTGTCTGATTTTATTGAGGGCATGATGTCGCACAGTTAAAGAAGGCAAAAAGGCATCAGAGGAATCGACGGCGACATAATACTGCAGTGCCTCAATGACGTGATCAAGCGCTGCATCTCAGACTATGGGATGATGCCAAAACCCCCTCCGCCGGTGCCTCCATGAGTTACTTCTGGGAAGACTGTACTGAGAGTTTGATTTAAAATTAGCAGATTTACAACTGAACGGGTTCTGAAAGCCGTCTCGGATTTTAGGCACAAATTCTGTTTGAACAGCCCTTTTTGGTGGCAAAATTTCTGCCTGAACTTCCAGAGCCTGAGATGTTGTTTGCAAACACCTGTTTGAAATTATCAAAAAAATGAAATTTATTTTTGGAATCTTTGTAATACATCTTATCAACATGTGATACAAACTATATCATGAGACAAAATTCTGAAAAATACAATTTATGTACAAAATGTAACCAGATATCATTTTCTTGTGACTGTGAATGTGCGTTTTGTGGAAAAAAGGAAGAATGTGACTGTGAATCGGTGCCCATAATAATTCCATAGCTTTTCTCAGGCTCGATGAAAAATTTTTCATGTAAAAGATGATAAAAAATTTACTTTGTTTCAGCAATACTCTTTTTTCGTATGTGGTCACCTACCCCTATCAATTAGGCATGAATTGGCATGTACAATGTGATTTTCGTGCCTAGATAGCAAGGGGACGTGACCACGTACCTTTTTTCCAACCGTGGTAATGTCAACAATTAAAGCACATTATATCAAAGCACGAAAAAAGGTATCAATGAAAAACCCTCAACCATATCTGATGAAAAATGGCACATGGGCACTAAAAGGGACTAGCACAGACAGGAATGAAAATATTCAAGATTGTGGACAAGACTAGGCCTGAAATAAAAAATTTCCGTTTCTCATCATTCATGAGTCTGTTTACAGACAGACAATGCAAGAGTCAAAAAACATGCCAGTCTAAATTTTTGTGAATTGCAAGATTTGAGAGATCATGGAGATCATCCAGCTGAGCGTTGAGTTTTTTTTAAGAATTAAATTTGATATGATTTCAGAAAGAACATGTCTTTTGAGATTGACTGGAAAAGAAATTTTTATGGAATTTCTTGGGCGTATGAAAAGGACAGACTAGTTATCTCCACGGTATTTGAGGATAAAAAAGAAGCAATGTTGGTTGCCAAAGAAGTTGAAGATTGGAGTGATAGATTTACAAGATTAACAATCATAGAAAAGGCAAACGATGAGTTTGCAATTTGTTGCTACCAAGATCCGCAAATTTCCAAAAAGAAAAACCATGTCGGATTGTTTAGAACCGGAATGAGACAAAGTGGAGGATATAAACAAGCCAAACCGATGATCGAAGAAAAATCCCCGTTATTACAAATCGCATATGCCGCAGATGCAAGAGACATGAACACGTATGAGCAAATTTCAAGACTGGTTCCAATGCGAAAATGCAGAATTATCTCAGAAAAAGACTTGAAAAAACAAGAGTACTTTTACGAAAAAACCGCAAATTTTGAAAGTCATGGAAAAATGACGGGGTTCAAACCAGAAATTTGAATCTGGCACCGTCCATGATCATCCGTATCACATGTGAAAAAAATCGAATCTGAAGAAGATCCATATTTCAGGTCTCGAAGATTACACAGAACCCCCCACAACACTCTTTATATTCATAAATGACCTCTTACATATATGGCAATGGTAAACGAGCTGAAGAACCCGTTTGATTATTTTAGATCTGAGTTGGAGAACGTTTTTGGAGTTGAACAAAAACAGCTAAACGCATTGATCAGCGCCTACAATAAAACCGGTTATAACACACCGCTCAAAAAACTTGCCGAGATGCTTGGATCTGAAAACGACTATGGTTTTGCTGAGGTGCATATATTTCCCCTTTGTTGTGTTTCTTACGAATATTTTCAAAGCAAAGACAATACCAATACATTCCTAGCAAAGTCAAACCTCACACCAAAAACCAAGAAATCTATCAAGTATTTTTTTTCCAAACTAACTGATAAAGGGCTGCGTGGCTTGGAAGTTCAATATCATGTTTATGGAAACCTGTTTGATTTCCAAGCACTGGATCCTATAAGCGACAATAACATACTACTAGAAATAAAAGATCAGTCTAACAAAGCCGTCTGCTATCTTCCTGTTACTAGAATCACGTTTGCCCGTGGTGGCGACGATGAAAAAACAATATCGTCTGAATTTTCTCAGGATAGGCTGGCTCATCTCATCTCAACACTACAGTCAATTTATGATAGAAACTCCGCACTGACTAAAACATATAAAAAATCCATAAAAGACCTGCCTGTGATTGAATAAAAATGATGTCATATGCACAAGCTAGCACATCTGGAATCTCAAGGTCTCATTCTAGACGCTATCGACTTGTACGGGTAAAAACCAAGCACAAATCATCTAGCACATACGTACGATCTGGACTGTCGCCTAATTCATTAGAATTCTTGAAGACCAAGGATACCATCAGGATTAGGCGTGCAAAAGTGGTGAAAATTCAGAAAATCGTACTGGCTGGATCAAACAAGCGGAACTATGCAACAACTTCCATACGAGCGGATTCGAAAGAGAGAGTGGCCTATGTAAGGAAATTCTTTAGAAACCGTCCCAGAGTACAGCCCCATCGGGAATCAAAAACAAAAGAAATCCGTCGTTACATACAAACTCAGCAATGGGACAAGCTGGTTCCCTACGTGGATGAACTAATCCAGCAAATAGATCTGGGTGCAGTCGCCCTGCCCCTCATATCAAAATTATTGGACTCTGTCACGCAGGACTATGCAGTCATGGAAAAAAATGCATTCATGCACGAGGTAATCCAGTCAGTCACCATTTTACTAAAGGATGTCATGATATCTGCAATACAAAACAACACCGTTGACGCCATCAATAGTGCAAAACGCATCAGGGAAATTCTGCTGGCCGCGCAAGAAGTTTCTCGCGTTGCATCAGAGGAAGGCCTGTCTCCCTTGCCAGTGTCTAAACTAGTTCAAATTGACGTGATAAAAGGCAGGCCAATATATGCCCTCAAATAAAGAAATCGTACTAGTCAAGGATGGCGGTTCATATCCCGACAAGGTCATGCATGAGGGTGATTCACTAGGCATAGGTACTCAAACCCATTCCTTCTATTGGAAAAAGGAGGGGCCTCAAAACCACGACTATGAACCTCTTGCCATACTGTCTGCTGAAAGGTGTGGGCTGTCCAGATACCACTATCGAGGATTGGTCGTATGGAAAGACTACACCGTTAAAAACGGCAAGCCGATAGCGTCATTTGCCCGGGTCTGGCACACCCCCGTTCTGTGCTCTACACATAAGATCACTTATTCTCAGCCATCGGATGTTATTGATCGTTTAAAATTAATTGGGTATTTAGGCGTTGTCCGGAATCGTGATTTTAGGACGTGATTTCCGGGGAGATTTGTACAAAATCATGGCGCAATGACTGCAAACATAGAGACGAATCCGCACTCCGGCCCGCATTGTGCAGTTATGGCCCGTGTTTTGACGTCATACTGCATAGCATCCGCTAGCCGGACGATTCCACCGTACCGGCATTATGGATCCTAGCTGACCAGATTGTAGCAGAATACCTTGAGGGTAAGCCTGAGCGACTGCATCGGAAGCGACATGGCGCGCACCGTGGAGTCAAACCTTGCCTTTATCGACGAGAAGGCCGACTCAACGAGGCTGCGCTGGTGGTACGTCTTCTCGAATCCCTCGGGGTCCTTTTTGTGCCATCTTAGCATCTTGGAGCGGGCGTTGAACCCGTGAACCGTATATCCTGTACGCGGACATATCACTGGGGTTCTGCCTCCGTCGGCTATGACCCTGCAGTTCTCATACGAGTCGTATGCGGCATCCAGGATCACGTGTCCTGTGCCGTTGGGAACCTGCGGTAGCAGCTCGTTACGGAACACCGGGGAATCATGGAATTCGCCCGGCGTCACCTCGCAGGCGGCAATCTTGCCGTGCGGGGCCAACAGTATGTGCAGCTTGGCAAACATCTGCCTGGATATGACGCCCTTCTTTGCGTCCTCCCATGTGTGGTATCTCATTATGGAGAAACCGCTAGAGTCGCCAAGCAACGTTCCCCTGGCGTCTGCGCCTGCCTGTTCTGAGAGTACCGATCTTAGCACCGACTTGTCCCAGGCAGCTATCCTTACGGCTGCATCATGCAGTGTCGACTTGGCCGGAACCTTTTTGAGCCCGTACATGTTAGTTGAACCAGGATTCGACTCCATGTATTCGACGTGCCTGCGATACGAGTTTCCGCGGTACTCCATGTCGAGTACGCACAGAAGATAGGGAATTTCATCCTCTTGCTCTGTGTTATGGAGGAGGGACAGGAGGATCTTGCGGATCTTTTTGATTCCGATGCCGCACCTCTTGCTGTCCTCTCTCCTTTTTTTCTCGTACTCGGCATAGTATTCCGGAGGTCTCGTGTACTCTGACTTTTTTTTCTTGCTGGTCTTGCTGGATTCCTTCTTGGATTCCTTCTTGGATTCCTTCTTGGATTCCTTCTTGGATTCCTTCTTGGATTCCTTCTTGTTGGTCTTTGATTTCATTGATACGGGGACGTCGATCCTATGATCCATAAGGTTGTCGCATCCTGCGCTTATGATCTATAAGCTTATCGGTAGATTTCTGGAAAAATTCCGGACAACGCCGGGTATTTACTTCCCAAAATCCGACAAATGAGTAAAAACACAGACAAATATTCGGCGCGCGGATATGCTGAGAAAATTGTTGATGACAGGATTCCTCCTGAACGAAAACTCCGATGGAGTGATTTTGACTACTATGTTATGATTGCGCCTTTTTGCGACTATGGAAAACTCCCTGCAAAAATACCTGACAAGATAAACAAATTTGTAATGTGACAGCGTATGAGGCACATCCCCTTGCGAACCAAGCGTAAAAATCACATTTGCATACAAATTTGCTCCTATAGCAACACGCAGAAGTCTTTGAGTCAAAACACGGTCAGATTGCCCGTGAAAGACCTCAATTACTTGTGACCGTTGCTATAGCTGTTTGAGAGAAGATGACCCCGCACTTCGATCCCGGTAAATCACATATCCCTAAAAATCGTGGGCAAGCGGTGAGGGTCTTGGTGTATGACGAATGTGCAGTAGATGACGATTATTCAAAAATTTTACAGATCAAGGACATTCCTGAACCCGTCCCAAAACCTAACGAAGTTGTTTTTAGAGTCGAGACGACAGATCTCAACTATGATGATACTTGGGCAATGAGAGGAAAGCCCTTGGTAGTTCCCTTGTCGCACATCTCTGGCACCGATGCCGCAGGCGAGGTTACCACTGTGGGAGACGACGTTAAAAATTTCATAGTCGACAAAGTTGTCTCATGGAAACATGTCCTGCAAAGTTTGCAGGTACTACACAAGTGGAGAAGAATACAACCGCAAACAAAAAAATTGAGGATTTGAAACCGGTTCGCTCTGGGGAGTGTACTGTGAAGGTTATGTGTAAAATTGGGGATATGGAATCCCCTCAAAAATCACTCCATAGCCCTGTTGAGACTGGCATTCTGGATTATCGTCTTCCACTTGTTTGTACCGTCCATGCTTATCAGGGACGATTCTGCCGGGGTCTGGCCGTCCAGTGCACCGTGCTTTTTTGTATAATTACAGTAGACCCTCATCCCGTCAAGGATTGCAGTGTCGGCGGAGGCGGCCTGAAGTGAATTAGGCGACAACCACTATCTCAGGTGTCTAAGATTACAGAGTCCTTTAGGACGTGTTCCGTCAAGGATGACATCTACAAGTATCTTGAGCGCAGTGTGTAATCAGGCTAATTTTTCAATGATCATCAGTTAGGTCTTCTGCCTAGCTGTCAAAAGTGTCCTCTGACGGAGGTTTTCCAAAAATTTTATCAATCAATTTGAAAAAAGGACATTTTCCATCATACATGTTACTTGTACGACAGTTATCCTTAAAAATAATTCTGTGTTTGTTCAAGAAAAATTTTTGAGTAAATAAGTAAATCCCGGACAATGTCAGAAATTGTGCATACAGAAGAATGCAGATACAAAACGACTGACGATATGTCGCAGACTAGCTGTTGTTGTTAGACTTTATGCGCAACCGACACAGATCAAAAAAACCAGGCATATTTTACGTCGTTTTTGACAGATACGCACAAAGCCGATTGCAAATGCCACAAAATCGTCATGGCCGAATCATCAAAATTGGAATCAGGATCTTTTTGAAGAACCAAAGCTGTCGATTATTTCAGTAACGTTTGCAAGAATGGTTTTTTTGATATCTTCTTTTTTCATTCCAGAGGCAGACATTAGCTTCATTTGATCCATCAATGCAAAATGAACCCTTCCTTGGTACAACTTCAGGTCCTTTTTATACTGACAGTCAAACATTTTTGGGCAGCATCTTATGATCAGATGCCCCTCCGAACATGGCTGAACATCAGACATTTGTGATCAGACATTGCAGGTTTGGAATTTACGGGAGTGACATAATATCGGCATCTTGGTCAAAGAATTTCGATGGAAATCTTTTTTGATCTTGCCTGTCTGATGTAACATATGGACTCCAAAGCCGTGCTTGCACACTGTACGGATCCTGGAAAGGCACTTGTCATGATCATGGAGCAGGATGAGAAGATCTCCGGGCTGGAAAAAGAACTCTCTATTGTCAAGAAGGAGAATGCTGATGTCAAGAAGGAGAACTCTAAGCTTCAGGCAAGGCTTGCCCTGTACGAGAGTCCCAACATGCCCACGTCCACGCCGTCATTATACAATGATGCCAGAAGAAAGTTCAGGGAGAAAAGGGGCGAGGATCCCGGCGGCAGTCCCGGCGATGCTGCTCGGGGCAAGAAACGCGGCCCTCCGTGCGGACACCATGGTACATCGCACGGCAACCGGCCATCAATGACATTAAGGTACGATCTTGGCTCCAAAATATGCCCAAAGTGCAACATCCAGTTACGGATGCTCAAGCCGATCCACAAGCTTGTAAACGACCTGGACGGTTTTATGCGCATGCTCACTGCCAATGCCATCATCCAAAACGCGGTGTGTCCACAGTGCAATACCGTGCATGTCGCAGCTACCCCGTTTCTAAGCGGCACGTCACTTGGGCCCGTCTCACTCTCTCTAATCATGATGTTCTTTGAGAAGGGAAACACAGACGAGGACATTGCAGAGTACTTTCAGTATATGTTTGGATTCAAGATGGCCCCAAATACCGTGACTGCCGCCCGGCACGCAGTGGCAGAGGCGATTCAACAAAACATGATACAACGCATACAGTCATTCATTGCGGGCAGGCCGTGGATACAGATGGACGAGACCGGATTTAAGCGCGGCGACGGACACATGGGATACGTCTGGGTGCTCAACTGCGAGGGGGCGTGCTTTGTGGTATTTGCAGATTCCCGGTCCTCTGAGGTACTGCACACGCACTTTGGATGGCTGGATCCCAAGACTCCCATAGTCGTAGACGGACTGGCCCAGTACAAGCTGTTCTTTGTGACAATCCAGAGGTGTTGGAGGCACCTTCTGGCGTATGCAGAAAAGCTTGCAGTAAAGATGCCCGAAGGCGATAACGAGAAAAGGTATGACTTGCTGCTGGAATTCTACAGGAAGATAGATAAAATCAAGACGCTTGCGCCGCTTACATGCATGGAGCTTTCCAGGGAAGTATACAAAATAATCAACCCGTATGAGGACGTTCACGTGCGTACACACCTGCTAAACGCCATACATAACATGTTTACGTGTCTGGCGCATCGGGGAATGCCGCTGCACAACAACGATACGGAGCGGTGCATACGCGACGGGATCATACCACAACGCAATGCACGTCACAAGATTGTAACTGACGGGGGAAGAAAGACGGCTTCTGCGCTGCTGACATTTTCGATGACATGTCGCAAGCAGAATATACATCCTGCCGGCGGACTCTTGAAATACCTGCGGAATCCGGGCTGGGATGTCTTTGCAGAAGCAGGAGATGATGATGATAATGCGCGCCTGCTGTCCTCGCTTGCCAATACGGACGGTACAAGATACAGCGTCTTTGAGTGTCCCGGGCCGCCGCCGGCGTGGCCGCCTGTAGTCGATGATGACGCAGGCAGTGAAGGAGGAGCGGTACGCCGGAACCGGACGGCCGTCGTACCAGCAGCAGCAGCTCCCATAACAACATGATCCGTCTGGCGCCTACGGGACGGCGTAACCCGTAGCTTTATGTCAAAGAATCCGGCCGTGTAGGCAAGTCTGCCAGTCAACAACGCCTGACAAATCTGACAATGCTGGTTTCCTGCAGGTGCCGTCTGCCAATAATCTGTTGTCTGCCAATAATCTGTTGTCTGCGCGCTGCCGGTCTTGCATATACAAGGGACGTGTGATGATGATGTAGCGGGTCTGTCACAGCAGATGCGGAAGGATCAAAAAGTTCCGGGCAAAAAGTTCCCTAGTCAGTATAAAAAGGACCTGAAGTTGTACCTTCCTTGAAGGTAGTCTACAACCCCATATCCGTTTTTAGGAAATTCCGTGACAAACAGATCATGCCCGGACAGATCCTTGGAATTATCACCCATGTCTCAAATAAAACCAAAACACATTATAAAATTTTTAAATTTTATTTTTTCAAGGACTCATAGCCAATGGATCTCATTGCTGCACATGGTTTGTTTCCCTTACTCCAGCATTTGCATGAACAGGAAACCGCCTTGCCGGTTTTCAAGTCTTTGACAACTTTGTGGAAATAGCCCTCTCTCACTTTGGATTCAACGCTAATCGTTTCAAATCCTTCAGATTCCATGATCAGTCCAAGTCTGTTTTGAACTTAAGGTTATCCCCCATAGCAAATATTCATTAAAGAAACGAATACAGGTTTCTCATGACAGAATTCATTCACAAAGGTTACGAAAAGATCTATGTTCGAGACATGATCAAGTTGGATTTAGACGATTTGATCAGCATGATGTCATCGCTAGAATCTGCCAATGCATACTGGGTGGACGGGGTGTTGTTTGCAAGTTTTGCCATGACAGAATCTGAGGAACTGGCAAAAAAAGAGATGCAAGATGAGATGTATCTAGATAAAATAATTTTTGCAATACATGAAAACTATTCAAAAACAGTAAAATCATCTACAAATCTCGAGGTCGGAGTCCTCAACATGAGCAAAAGTAAATTGTACAGAGAATTGATTGCATGGTTAAAAAAACAAGAAATTTGGTCTGAGTGATTTTTTTAGAAGATGCATGTCCACATTAGATGATTTTGAGCAAGCCATTACTGTGCCATTTGAAAAGAAAGTTTTGACAAGTAAAAAACAAAGACAGCAAAGGCAGATACTTGTAAAATCAGCAATGATTCACGGAGAACCCAACAGTCAGAAATGCAAACATGCCTGAAAATTCTTTGACGTGCTAATTTCAGAAACCAAGCAATACTGCAAATCAAACTGTGAAATTTTATCCAATAACAGAGGCCACACACCAGGATGAGAAAGAGAAAGGGTCCACGATTATCAGAATTAAAAAACAGGATTAAAATGCGGGTGTTTGTTTTTTTGGAAAAAACATCTACGCAGGCAAATCCAAATAATTGAAATAGCGAAAAAATCAAAATTATATTGGGCATGGAGACTCCAAACCAAATCAACTCGGTCTATTGGGACGAAGAAACAAAATCGTGGCAATACAAAATTCTCAAGGTAGATGAATATCACGGGTTTACAGAATGTCAACGCTGCAGAAGGCCAATATCCCACAACATAAAGTCAGGCGGGGAATTCAAAGTGGCGTATGTCAAATGTGCTTGTTCTAGAGGCTAGTTTACTATGAATTGTTCAGATAATATTTCTCAATTCTTTCATTCATTGGCCCGACATAATCAGCACATGGTTTGATGAATTCCTGGCGAGTGTTTTTTTCACTGCTTACCAGTATTACCACTTGGTTGATTTTTTGCCCGGTAACTTCTTCAAACATCTGTGCATAACAGGTTGTTTGCAAATAATATTCATACATGTATTCGTCAATCTGGGGTTTTCTCTTGGTTTTGTAATCGATTATGGAAAGATCCCCGTTGTATTTGGCAATCAAATCGCTGGTTCCTGCAACCCGTAGTCTGTCTGAATACATCCTTTGTTCAGTACATACCACTTCTGAAATATTTTCCAAATACGGCTTTAGGTTGTGAAAATGTGCAAGTGGCAGCAAGTCAAATTCTTCCATGTTCAGGGATCCGCCAAGATAATCTTCTATGATTTTATGGGATTGTGTGCCTATATCTTGTGCCTGTGCTGTGATATATTCGTGGGCCGGTTCACCCTCTTTCCAGGAGGCAAGGCCGTTCTTTTTCTCATCTGAGGCTGTTGCAGAAAGAACAGTGTTTACTGAGGGATAGACATTGTCAAATTTTGTCTTGTACCAATGCCCGTCTTCTCGATCCAGCAGTGTGGGTTCCCGTGTTTTTAGCATTTGCAAAAAATTCGCCATGATAAACCCAATCTGTTTTGTAATTTAATGGTTAAAATTATTTCAAGATGTCTTGAAATTTGTCAAATTCAGATTTGGTTTTGACAAACTGATCAGTGTTGATTTTTAAGGAAAACAACTGCCTCATTTCAGAATCAATGATGCAGATTATTTCATTAAATATCAAAGTGTCAATTAGTTGGTCATTTGGATAAACGGCGTATTTGAAGGATTTTTCCTCAGATGATATGATCAATTTGAATCCAAACAACAGCCCAAACTCGTCATCCCTGTTTAGAAAACCAACAAGTTTCGCTTTTACACTCGGATTGTCCAACAAAGGTTCAAAATCAGAAGAATCAGAATCCGTGTCAATTATGCACGATACGGGTCTTTCTTGTATGTGCAATACTGTAGACTTGTGAGTAGGCACAAACTCCTCAGGATTTGGCATTTTGTCTAGTGGCACAAACATAAATCTAGCATGGCCAGATAAAAAATTATTATAAAAAAAGAAAAAAATAGGAGTTACTGTAATGAATAATGGACATCGCAAAAGAGAACTATTCCATGGGGCAGAGTCTTGGCAGTAATGCTGTGGCCTCCCTCTAGTCCTTGACCGCAGACATAGCACTCTACTGGAGATACGGATGACTGTAATGTTTGCTGCTGGTTTGTAACTGGCAGATGCATCTTGTGTAAGATTGTATGCCTTGCCTTCTGCATGATACAGATCATGCGATCAGATATGATATAAAGGTACCGTACTATACGGTAACCTGTCCAGGCATGAAGTGTCAACAAATTCAGACAAAAAATCTGTTGCAGGGCGATTCTAATCAGTTTAAATAACAAATCACACTAGCTTCGTCTATGGGTGAACACCTTTGGAAGCCATCAACCCAGCATAATTCCCCTAGAGTTAACTGAAAACCAATTTCAGATATATGGCAAGATTTCCAGAAATTATGATCATTCTTTTCTCTTTGAGTCCTTGACAGGTCCTGAAGTTCTAGCCGAAACATCAGTAATGGGTTTTGACCCAAAAAAAATCATCACGGGATTTTCAGACAGGGTGGAAATTATTTCCAAAGACAAGACAGAAACAATCCAAGCAAGGGATCCGTTTGCAGAAATCAAGAAGCTGTTGAGAAGATCAGAGAACCAGAGCTACCGGTATCTTGGAGGGGCAGTAGGTGCAGTAAACTATGATGCCATCAGACTGGTAGAAGACATTCCTGATTCAAATTCTTCAGCAGACCCGCTTATGGAGTTTGGAATATATGATGACGGGATACTGTACGATAACTTGCACAAAAAATTATTTTACTTTTACTACGATGAGAATCGATTTGACCAATTCAAGATATCTGACGATGTGTTCGGGAAATACAGCGCTACGGGGGCCATTCCAAACTCAAACAATGAACAGTTCGCAGAAATGGTAAACAAGGCAAAGAAATACATCCATGATGGAGACATCTTTCAGGTTGTCCTGTCAAGAAAATTTGTATTCGAGTCGTCAGGGGATGATTTAACGCTGTACAAGACTTTGAGAAAGATGAATCCTTCGCCGTACATGTACCACTTGAAGCAGGGACAAAAGACCATCATCGGCGCATCCCCCGAAATGCTAGTCCGAATTACAAACGACAGGGTTGAAACGTTCCCTATTGCAGGTACAAGAAAAGTTACCGGTGATGATGATGAAAACAGGAGACTGGCAGGGGAATTACTCGATGATGAAAAGGAATTGGCAGAACATACCATGCTGGTGGATTTGGGAAGAAATGACATTGGAAGAGTATGCAAGTTTGGAACGGTTCGTCCAGAATCACTGATGCAGATTAAGCGATTCAGCCATGTTCAACACATTGTCACTCATATTGTGGGCAATCTGGCCCCAAAAAATGACATGTTTGATGCCTTCAAGGCGGTATTTCCTGCAGGAACCGTTTCTGGGGCGCCAAAAGTAAGAGCCATGGAAATCATCGACGAGCTAGAAAGCGAGGCCAGAGGCCCATATGCAGGGGCCGTAGGGTATTTTTCGTACAACGGATGCTGCGATTTTGCAATTGCCATAAGAAGCATTTTCATAGAGGACGGCAAAGGGTTTTTGCAGTCCGGGGCAGGCATTGTTTCAGATTCCGTTGCACAAAACGAATTCAAGGAAACAGAACACAAGGCAGGAGCCATGCTTCAAGCATTAAGGGAGGCATCAAATTGAAATTTTTGATCATAGACAATTACGATTCGTTTGTTTTCAATATCGCCCAATACTTGGGGGAAATCGGAGTCGATTCAGACGTAGTACGGAACGACAAGATCACATTAGAAGAGATCAAAGAATCAGATTATGATGCCATCATAATCTCTCCTGGTCCGGGAACTCCCGAAGATAAAAGGTACTTTGGCGTGTGCAGCGATGTCATCAAAGACATCGGAAGGCAGACCCCCATACTCGGGGTCTGTTTAGGACATCAAGGAATCATTCACGCGTTTGGAGGAAAAGTAACAAATGCAGGATGTGTCAGGCATGGAAAAACAAGTCCGATAAACCATGAGAATTCGAGACTGTTCAGGGATGTAAGGAATCCGTTTAGAGCAACCAGATATCACAGTTTGGTAGGAGACAAGGCAATAATTCCAGACATTCTTGAAGTCACGGCAACTGCAGCTGATGATGGGGAGGTCATGGCAATCAGACACAAGGAATTCCTGATCGAGGGGGTTCAGTTTCATCCAGAGTCAATCATGACCGAAGATGGAAAGAAGATTTTGGAGAATTTTGTAAGCGAGGTGAAAACAAGATGACCATTGTGGAAATTATCTCAAAATTACAAGGCAGGGCGGATCTTACATACGATGAGATCAACGGCGTCATGGCAAACGTTCTTTCCGGAGACACGACGCTTGAAGAAAACATGGAATTCCTGTCAAGCCTTGCTGAAAAGGGGGAGACAGATGACGAGTTATTCGGGATGCTTGAGAAGATGCAAGAACTGTCGCTGAAAGTTGATCTAAGGACAGACGGGACAGTCATTGACATGTGTGGAACCGGGGGAGACAGATTGCAGACGTTTAACATCTCAACTGCGGCATCATTTGTGGTTGCTGCAGCAGGAGGCAAGGTTGCAAAGCATGGCAACCGATCTAGCTCAGGCGTTTCAGGCAGTGCAGACATCTTTGAGTATTTCGGATACGATTTGAACCAAGAGCCATCCAAGATTGCCAAAACGCTAGAAAAGCACAACATCTGTTTCATGTTTGCACAGAAATTCCATCCAGCTATGAGGCATGTTGGGCCTGCAAGAAAGCAGCTGGGAAGAAGAACCGCGTTTAACCTGCTAGGACCGCTGTCAAATCCGGCAAATGTAAAGAATCAACTGGTGGGGGTCTTTTCAATCGAGTATCTAGACAGACTTCCTTCCATTCTAAAGAGAAGGGGAGCTGAAAACATCATGACGGTACGCTCGGATGATGGAATGGACGAATTTTCAACCAGTTCTGTCAACAGGGTGTGCATTCTAAGGGATGGCAGGGTTCTGACATATGCAATAGATCCTGAAATTCTCGGACTGCACAAGTCAAATCTTAAAGACATTCAGATCGCAACAAAAGAAGAGGCAGTCAGTTCCTTTGTCAGCGTGCTAAACAATACAGCAAACAGGTCAATGATTGAAACATGTGCGCTAAACGCAGCAGGGGGTTTGATTGTCGCAAACAAGGCTGCAAATTTTGAGGAGGCAGTTCAAATCGCATTAAATACGATTGATAGCGGAGATGCATTCAAATTGTTAGAGAGTTTTCTCAAGGATGCAGGAGACATTTCAAGATTAAGGGAGACGGCATGATGGCTGAAAATATTCTAAGAAAACTGGTAAGCAATTCCCAAGTGGCAATAGATGACGGAACATACGACATAGATGTCAATTTAGAAAGATCTCAGAAAGACTTTATTCAGATAATCAGCACAAATCCACACCCAACCCTTCTGACTGAAATCAAATTCGCATCGCCGTCGCTAGGAAAAATAAGAACTGTTTCAGATCCTGCAAGCGTGGCAAAACAGATGATTTCTGGAGGCTCAAGGGCACTCTCGGTTCTGACACAGCCGCATTTGTTTAGCGGTTCGCCAGATTATTTTATCAAGGTAAGAGAGGCAGTAGGCGTTCCCCTGCTGATGAAAGACATCATGATAGACAAAATCCAAATTGACGCTGCTAAAAAGATGGGTGCAGACTATATACTTCTAATACAGTCATTGTTTGACAATGGGTTTCTAAGTGAAATTGGCGAGTTTATCGATTACGGGCACAAAAAAGGATTGAAGATACTGCTTGAAGTCCACACAAAAGACGAATTCAAAAATGCACTAGGGACAAATGCGGACCTGATTGGAATCAACAACAGGAATCTAGATACTCTGGAGATCGATCTTGGCACTACCAGAAAGGTTCTTGAGAACTTTGATGGTTCTCGTCCAATTCTCTCTGAGAGCGGGATTCAAACGCCAGAAGACATCCGGTATTTGAAGAAATGCGGCGCCAAGGCATTTCTGGTCGGCTCAAGCATTATGAAAAGTGGCGGCATTGAAGAACAAGTAAGGGGGTTGGCAAGGGCATATTGAAATATCCCAAAAATGGCAAGTTTGGCGAATTTGGAGGAAAGTTTATTCCCGAAACACTGGTTCCTGCAGTCGAGGAGCTGGAAGAAAACTATCTCAAATTTAGGAACAACAAGGAATTCAAAGAAGAGCTGAGGTATTATCTCAAAGTGTATGCCGGAAGGCCAACCCCGCTATACTATGCAAAAAATCTCTCAGAAAAGCTAGGCGGCGCCAGAATCTACCTAAAAAGAGAGGATCTGCTTCACGGGGGGGCGCACAAGATCAACAACACGCTAGGCCAGGCCCTTCTTGCAAAAAAAATGAAAAAAAAGAGAATCATTGCCGAAACAGGAGCCGGACAGCACGGAGTAGCCACAGCAATGGCATGTGCTGCACTTGGAATGAAGGCAGAGGTATACATGGGATACAAGGACACGATTCGTCAAAAACTCAACGTGTTTAGAATGAATTTGCTCGGCTCGCAAGTGCACCCGGTAAAATCAGGCTCAGAGACTCTCAAGGATGCAATCAACGAGGCAATCCGAGATTGGATTACCAATGTAGAGGCAACATACTACCTTCTTGGCTCAGCTGTAGGGCCTCACCCGTATCCTGTAATGGTCAGAGACTTTCAAAGTGTGATTGGAAACGAGATAAAATCACAGATGAAAAAAATAAACAGGGCGCCAGACAATGTTATTGCTTGCGTTGGGGGAGGATCAAATGCCATTGGAACGTTTTACCCACTAGCAGACACGGATGCAGAAATTATAGGAGTAGAAGCTGCAGGGCACGGATTAAAGTCAAAGAAACATTCAGCAACGCTGTCTGCAGGAAGCAAGGGGGTCTTGCACGGAATGATGACATATCTGCTGCAAGACAAGGAAGGTCAGATTGCTCAAACGCACAGTATTTCAGCTGGACTGGACTATCCCGGAGTCGGGCCTGAACATTCCTACCTCAAGGACACAAAACGTGTAAAGTATCATGCTGCAACTGACTCTGAAGTAATTGACGCGTTTTTGATGCTGACAAGAACAGAAGGGATCATTCCGGCATTAGAATCGGCACATGCAATTGCCGAGGCAATCAAGGTAGCAAGGAAGGCAAAGAAATCAGAATCAGTTGTCGTAACGCTTTCAGGAAGGGGGGACAAGGATGTCGAAGAGGTACAAAACCATTTGAATAAAAATGTCAAGGATTAAGAAAAAATTCACAGAGTTGAATTCAAGAAATCAAAAGGCCCTGATTTCATATATTATGGCAGGGTATCCAGACGAAGAGGCGACGCTTGCCATAGTAAGGGGATTGGTCAAGGGAGGGGCAGACATCATTGAACTGGGCTTTCCATTTTCAGATCCTCTGGCAGACGGGCCAGTCATTCAGAATGCAGGCACAATTTCGCTGGAAAGTGGCACAAAGACAGGGGGGTTTTTCAGCATTGTCAAGAAGATCAGAAGGGAGACAGATATTCCGCTTGTACTGATGACGTATACCAACATTCTGTACCGCAGAGGATTTTCAAGGTTCATCGCAGATGCAAAAAATGCAGGGATTGACGGGTTTATTCTTCCGGACATGTCAATTGAAGAGTCAGGAGAATACCTCAAGGCCGCAAAAAATCATGCAGATACAATCTTCCTGATTTCGCCGAATACCGGCAAGGCAAGAATCGACAAGATTGCCAGGGCATCGTCAGGATTTCTGTATCTAGTTGCAGTGTTTGGGACAACCGGAGTCAAAACCGGGGTTAAGAGATACACGCTGGATGCGATAAAAAAAGTAAAGAGGCAGACCAAGGGAAAAATTCCAGTCGGGATCGGTTTTGGAGTTTCAACGCCCCGGGACGTTAAAAGATACGTCAGGGCAGGCGCAGATGCAGTAATCGTGGGAAGTGCGTATTTGAAGCTAATAGAAAAGACCCCGGAAAAACAACTAGAATCAAAAATATCGTCGTTTACAAGGCAGTTAAAAAAAGAGACGGTTCTCTAGTCAGTCCGTTGAAGAAAGGTGGCCGGACAGACATGCACACTGCAACACGGGGAACTTTCCTCAATGACCACCGTTTCTAGAGGTTCTCACAACAGTATGGGGCATCAAGGATAAAAAAATTATGTCTGGGAATCCTAAAGAATGTTAAAAAATTTTAAAAAAATTTCACATCTGTTAGGATCGCATTAGAAGGCATAGTCTGGAACGAATCAAAAGCGTGCTGGAAACCAACCCGACGCCCAAGATTCCAGCTGCAAGAAAGCCAAATTCAGGAATTACACGGGTTCCCATAATTTTGACTTGTTTTGCATACGGCTCTGGGAATTATTAATTTCAGGCCCGAAGAGGTTTCTTCAGTTTCAAAGCCGGTCATGGCCCCATCAACCCAGACGGCGTTGGGATTTTCAATCAGTTCCGGGGGCAGGATCAGCGCAATTTGATCACTTTGGGTGTCTCCAGAAATGACAAAGGTGACCGTGTTCTCATCGGCATCGATGTGAACTTTGCGTTGAAGGTTTGCATCCAGAACATATCTTACCTCAAATCCCATGCCATCCTCGACAAAGTCCGAACCCACTCCGTCAATGGAACGGACACCGCTTGCCGGATCCTTTTTGACGTGAACGATTCCAGTCATGAAAGGGCGAATGCTGCAAAAATAATAACAGTCGCCAATCTCGTCAAATCTCTGAGCATATGATTTTCCTGCAGTAAAAAAGCCGCCATCAAAAACCCCGTCTGCCACAAACTCGCCTGACTGGTAGCTTTCTGCAGTTACAGAAGTTACGGTGTGAAATGCCGTGTCGGCATTTTGCCATTCCACAGAATCTCCGGGCTGAACGGCAATTATGCCGCTAGTCACGCCGGTGGATTCTTCAAACCAAAAGTAAGGGGTGCCAGGATCTGGTGCCCCAAAGGGGATGGTTATCTCGTATTTTTCGGCAAACGCAACGACGCCGTCAAGGGCAAACGCAGACAAGAGCAAAATCGGCAGGACCAGCAGAGATGAGCGCATGGGCTAATTTGCCACAGGCTATGTTTCAATCACGATCTGATCGGCAAAACATACAAAAACCAGATATTCGTTTCATTAATGTGCAGACGAAGTTTATTTTTGTCACAGGTGGCGTCATGTCCGGCCTTGGAAAAGGCGTTACGACCTCGTCGGTTGCAAAATTACTGCAGTTGGCAGACCAAAAGGTCTCTTGCATCAAAATAGATCCATATCTCAATTACGATGCTGGAACGATGAACCCCGTAGCTCACGGAGAGGTCTTTGTCACAGAGGACGGGGGAGAGTGCGACATGGATATTGGAAATTATGAAAGGTTTCTAAATCAAAATATTGCCAAAAGCCACAACATTACGACGGCCCAGGTGTACTCTTCAGTAATAGAGGCAGAAAGAAAGGGGGAGTACCTTGGGGCATGTGTGCAAATCATTCCCCACATTACAGATGAAATAAAAAACAGAATCAGGAACATTGCAAAAGGCGAGGAGCTGGACTTTCTGATTGTAGAGTGCGGCGGAACGGTGGGGGATATCGAATCGCTTCCATTCTTAGAAGCGCTAAGGCAGATGAGGGTGGAGGAAGGTCCCCGGGGAGTCATTTTTGTTCATGTTACATTGGCTCCCTCGCTAGATGTCGTAGGCGAGCAGAAAACCAAGCCAACCCAGCACAGCGTTCAGGAATTGAGAAGGATTGGCATTCAGCCGGATTTTCTTGCAGTAAGGTGCACTTTGCCCTTGGAAGAAAAGACAAAAAAGAAGATGGCAATGTTCACAAATGTCAGGCCAGACGATGTCCTGTCTTGCCATGACGCAAAGTCAATTTTTGAGGTTCCTCAAATTCTTTATGGCCAAGGAATCATGGATTCGATGTTTACCAAGTTCAACAAAGTAGGAATGGTAAACGCTTCGGCAAACTGGGACAGATGGAACAGGATTGCCGAAAACATGGCAGGCCGCAAAGGCCAGAAAGTCAGCATAGCAATGGTCGGAAAATACGTCGCCCTGGCTGACAGTTATGTCAGTGTCAACCATGCCCTAAAGCATGCAGGGGCGCAAATCGGAAAATCAGTGGATATTGACTGGGTTGATTCAGAGTCAATTTCCGATTGCAGTGCCCTGTTAAATTATGACGGCATACTGGTTCCGGGGGGTTTTGGCACCAGGGGATCAGAGGGGATTATTCAGACTGCGGACTTTGCCAGGAAAAACAACATCCCATATCTTGGCATATGTTTTGGGTTTCAGCTAGCAGCAGTGGCATTTGGAAGAAGCGTTCTAAAGTTAGACGATGCAAATTCGACTGAAATCAATGCAGATACCAAAGCGCCGATTGTTGATCTGCTGCCTGAACAAAAAGACACCCCGGAGATGGGCGGATCATTGAGGCTGGGAGCCAACAGCATACGTATTAAAGAAAGTTCCACGGCACAGAAAATCTACAATTCGGATTCGATCAGCAAGCGCCACAGACACAGATATGAGATCAACAGAGAATACATCCCGGAGTTTGAAAGGAGAGGATTGGTATTTTCTGCAGAAAGCGACGGCGGAAAAAGGATGGAGATACTAGAAATACCAGATCATAAATTCTACCTGGGAGTTCAGTTCCATCCGGAGTTCAATAGCAGGCCAGGATTCCCAGAAGAGTCATTTGTCGCATTTCTCAAAGCGGCCTCTGAGCAAAACGCCATCCAGACACAAAAGTCTGACGAGGGTGCAAACAGATTGCAAGAACAGACAACGTCATAACAGCCAGATGACAGCACCAAAAAGCGCGTAAGGGAACGGCCCACCACGGAAGCAAGGGTTGCCGTTCGTCTAGAGGAATGCCCCGGGAAAGAGTCAAAAAAGAAAAGTCAAGGCAGCAAAGGAAGGCAGATCCCGCACCTGCCAGTCTCTCCAAGATTGGCCGGGATCTATTCCAGTTTGGAGATCTCGTAGATTTTTTGCCGGGCATCGCGAATAGACACCTTTTTTTTGACATACCCTTTTTTTAGCAAGTGGCTGAGTGCCAGTCTTACCGTCCTGCCAGGCAGCAAAGTCTTGTTGGCAAGATCTTTCTGGGTTAGCGCGCCTTCGTATTCAAGGGTTTTTAGAAGAAGTTTTGAGCTTGGAGGCATACTGAGCAATTCTTCGGCAAGATGGACCTTTTTTGCCAACGCAGAGATTGCAGTAGAGTCTTTTTTTAATCGGATGATCTTTGCAGGAGGCAGAAATTGTGTGCATTCGACGGTCTTGTTTACTTTGTACCTGTCCAGTCCATCAAGGACTGCCTCGCAATGCAGCCGGGCAGATATGTCGTCAATTTCGATGGAGCTGCAGTTTGAGACGATTATTGGGCGCCTGGTAACATCAAGGGAGTTTACAGATATTATTTCAAAGGCTGCAGAATCCTCAAAGAGCACAGGCCCGCCTGCAGACATCGAATACGCAGAAGAGCCAATCGGGGTAGAAACAATGACGCCGTCGCCGTTGTCGTGCCATACCTCCTTGCCGTTTACTCGCAGCGTATGCTCCATCAGCATGGCGCTTTTTGACGAAAAAACAGCAACGTCATTTAATACGGGATAGACGCTCTTGCCGTCAATTTTTACGCCCAGTCGGGGAACTTCTTCTATTGAGAAATCCTGTCTTTTTAGTATGTCAACATATGATGGGAACTCCCTTAGCTCAATTTGTGCCAAGAACCCGCTTGCTTCACCTTCGTTGATTCCCAAAACAGGAGACGCCGAATCAGACGTTCTGTGAAAATAGTTTCTGACGCCCTTGTCCCCGCCTAAAACAACAATGCAGTCTGCCTGCCTGCTGCTCTTTGACTTTGTAATTGCAAATGACTTGATGTCGTTTTCATCCAGGATTTTCTTGATTGCTTTTGCGGCACTGCCTGCAGTGCCTGAACCATAGATCCCTATTTGCATGTTTGAAAGAAACTCTCAGCACAATAAAAGAATACTCCTATGTTATAAATCACGGAATTTTACAAGATTGTAAAAGTAAGAAGCGTTGGTCTGAATGGCGCTCTTTTGGGGAATTTTTTGCAGTCCCACGTTCTTGGAGTCCAAAGCGGCCTGAGCAGCACCGCCTGCAAAGCACAGAGCCCACAAGTAGTCCTTTTCCTTTAACATGGTACAGCAAAAAGCGGAGCAGAAAATGTCTCCAATTCCGGTGGTATCATGAATTTCTTTGCTGGGCAGGGTGATCGAATAGACCTTGTCTTTGAGAAGGAGTGAGACGTCTGTTTTGTTTGTCAGGAGAACGTATTTTGCGCCCTTTTTTTGCAAGGCAGCCATCATTTCGTCATGAGTGCCACTTGTCATACAGGCAGCTTCCTCAGGATTGACCTTGACTGCGTCAACACCAGTCAAATCAACGTCTTTGTTTTGTAGCAAAACATTTTTTTCCGAATCCACAGTTCGTAAAAACCCCTGCGGGTCTACAAAAAGAAAATTTGAATCCCTTTTGATTTGCTTGAAAATATCGCCAGATATTTCATGGTAAATCGGACTGACAAGATGGCAGTCTGCATCATCGCCGCTGCCGCCACTGCCAGGATATTCAATGGGTGCGCATTGGTTTTCAAGTTTCAGTGTGCGTTCTGCACCTGTAATATTTATTGCAAATTTTGTGGTTTTTGTATCAGATTCACAGTTCTCAAAGTTAATCCCGTTTTCAGAAAGATATTGTTTGGGGAAGTCTGGACCGAATTTCGAATACAAGTCAACATCAAACTTGAACTGTCTGGCAGTGATTCCGCAATAGCATGCAGCCCCACCAATCTGCTCGTAATTTGAATCGCCTATGGTGATGTCATCAATTGCACAGTGGGAGAAAACAGACAGTTTCATTTCTCTTGACTGCAGGGATTGGGGATTTAGTTTTTTGCATTGTTTTTGTTTGCACAGCCATGGCAAAGGATCTCGCCTTTTTCAACAACCAATTCGACTCCGGAACTATGACAGGAATGGCACAAGCCCTTTAACGCCATCAATGGGAATTACGCGATCTATCATTAAAACATGCGGTGGTTTTGTGCCCGATTCAGGCTCAATGTACGGCAACGGCAGGGCCCCACATGTCACTTTGCCAGCGGTAAACCGAAATCAAAAGCCGTACTAATTTTTCAGGTAATTTCACAGATGACTTGTATTTGTCGGTATTTTGGGATGTTTTATGCAGATCTGCTCACAAGCAACCGGAATCGGCTAATCTCAAATCAGTTCTCAGAATCCGGAACGTCTCCTGCCCCCATGGCTGCTATTTGGCATTTTTTGTCACATGCAAACCTAAAAAAATCTCATGAATATTATACCGAAAGGCCGTCCTAAAGTGTGATGATGTCTGCTTGGTTTCGAGTAATTCGAGTCAGGTTTCTCCTATCTTCTGTAATCGGAGTCACAGTCGGCCTGTCTTTGAATTGGTGGCAGTATGATTCACTTGATATTCTTGATGGCGCTTTGACGTTTGCAGGAGTAATGGCGCTTCATGCCAGCGTTGACTTGCTCAATGATTTTTGGGATTTTAAGCGAGGGATCGATACCCAGACTCCAAAAACAAAAATGAGTGGCGGCACCGGCGTCTTGCCAGAAGGTTTGCTAAAACCTTCATCAGTGTATCGTGCAGGCATCGCATTTCTGATAATTGGCTCAGCTATTGGCGGATACTTTGTCATAACTGACGGGATTGTCATTGCAGTGATTTTGGGATTTGCAATTCTTTCAATATACTTTTACTCGACAAAGATTGTCGACTCTGGCTTGGGAGAATTTTTTGTTGCAGTCAAGGGATCCATGATTGTGCTTGGAGCGTACTTTATCCAATCCGATCAGTTAACCGCAGAGGCTGCTATGGCAGGAGTCGTTATTGGGCCGTTATCTGCGCTAGTTCTTTTCATTGCATCGTTTCCTGATCATGATGCCGACAAATCCAAAGGACGAAAAACCCTGGTTGTTGCAGTAGGAAGGCAGGCTGCCTCAAGATTAATTTGGATTTTTCCCCTGGTCTCATATGCCGTAATTGTTGTCGGAGTTTCTTTGAATCTGTTTCCTATGATGTCTCTGATTTGCCTTTTTACAGTTCCCATAATGGCAATGTTTGGAATTGGCTTGAAAAAGCACTGTCTGTCTGTTGAAGAGCTAATTCCGCACATGTCATCAGCCTTGATGTTTAGCAGGATTACCGGGGCTCTTTTTGTGGCAAGTTTTCTAATAGACTTGTATCTTTAGACATAAATTTAGCATCCTAAAAGAGCAAGTATGATTTCTGGCTTTGCAACGTCTGAAGGAACAAGGAGGTTTGCTTCAAAATCAGGCGCAGACAAGGCCAATTTCAGAAGTTTTGCCGACTTGACTCTGTCAAATGTAGGAATTGGAACTTATCTCGGCGATCCGACAAAAGAGACAGACGTGCTTGTAACTAGTGCCGTAAAAAAATCAATCGAATCAGGAGTTAATGTCGTCGATACTGCAATCAATTACCGATCTCAAAAGGCCGAGCGCTCAGTTGGAAAAGCGCTGAGGGAACTGCTCGAAGAAGGCAAGGCTTCTCGAGATGAAATTTTTGTTAGCACAAAAAACGGATATGTTACAAATGATGCCGACGTCCAGCTAGGATTCTGGGAATATGTAAAGCAGGAATATACCGAAAAGGGAATTCTCAAAGAAGGCGACGTTACGTCCGGGTACCACTGTATGACAGTGCCGTATCTTTCTGATCAGCTTGACAAGAGTCTAAAAAACCTGGATCTTGAAACTGTTGACTTGATGTATTTGCACAATGCCGTAGAAGGACAAATCAAGGATGTTTCCATGGAAACATTTCTGAAAAGCCTCCGGTCCGTTTTTGAATTGTATGAGCAGAAACGCGATGAAGGAAAGATCAAGTTTTATGGAATGGCCACCTGGGAATGCTTTAGAGTCCCAAGGGAAAACCCGCAATATCTTTCACTTGAAGACACGATTGCCATGGCAAAATCAGTAGGCGGGGAGAACCACGGGTTCAGGTTTATTCAGCTGCCATTTAACATGTATTATGATCAGGCACTTTTAGGAAAAACACAGACATTTGGCTCTGATACTGTCTCTGCATTGGATGCCGCATCTAGACTAAACCTTGGCGTGTTTACCAGCGTTCCATTTATGCAGGGGCGGCTTTTGCAACCCGGCGTGATGCCGGAGTTTGGCGATATGAAGCCACCTATGAGGGCGCTGCAATTCATTCGCTCCTCCCCTGGCGTCCTGGCTCCCCTGGTCGGTCAAAAATCATCAGCACATGTTGCCGAAAACCTGGAAATCATGAATGTTCCCCCGATTCCCGAAGATGAGTTTCCGGGAATTGTGAAAAAACTTACATCGTAGATTTTCTCGCTTTCAGTGCCAGAATTTTATAGAAAGATAATAAATGAGTTAGTCTTAATAACTACGATGAATTTGCCTCCCAAGATATATGACTATACTGCCATCTGCAGTTCCATTTTGTCAATTGACCCCAAAATCAGATTTGCAGGAGTCATTAATGACAGAGGAAGATTGGTTGCAGGCGGCATGAAAGAAAATGTCGAGCCGCTAGAGAATGAAAAAGACGACGAGATGATTTTCATGGAACTTGCATTGCGCGTAAGAATGCGAAAAGAGTTTGACAGGCAGTTAGGCCCAGTAAACTTTGCGATGGCCTCCCGCAAAAGGGCACTTGCAATTAGTGTCATAATTAATGACGACATCCTGTATGTTGTAGCAGAGCCTGATTCTGATTACGGTGTTCTGCCAAAGAAGATTTTAGAAATAGTCCGTTCCTGAGTCTCTGTTTCCATACTTAACCTTGATTGATAACTACAATCGTACGAGGTCATCTGCTCGGGGTTGTCGCCTAATTCTGCTTGTTTGGCTCAACCTGCACGTTTTTCTGAACTTCCGCCTCTGCACGCCTGATCCATTGGCACCTCAATGATTTTCATGAATTCTGGTGAATTAGGCGACAGTCCCACCTACAACCACCCGATCCGTAGCACTACCACCGTTCACCCAAATAAGTAGCAAAACTGGGGGAATCACTGCGTCCTGATGGCTGATCCGGGGAACTTTTTTCATCCTGTCAGTTAAGCTTGGTCACATCACGGGAAAAGAAAAGATCCACAAGCCAGTCAAGCCCCACCCTAACCCTCTTCTCCAACACCGGAAGGGTGGACAGATAGTACTGCTTCCATACAAACCAGGCGGCAAACCCAGTTAGGTTGACTCCGAACATCCTTGCGACGCCGTCCCGCCTGCCGATCTTTGCCATGGATCCCTTCGACGAGTAAAGAAACCTGGACAGCTGTCCTCCACCACGTACAGAACAGATCAGGTTCTGCGCCACAACCCCTGCCTCCCTGATTGCATGCTGGGCAGTCGGGGGATATGGGTTGTTTTGAGGATCCAGGATGTGGGCGCAGTCGCCTAGCGCAAACACATCAGGATGGTTGGGAACCCTTAGAAACTCATCTACCATGATCCTGCCAGTCCTATCGTGCTCTATTCCCATGGACTTTACGAAATCCTGCGGTTCGTTTCCGCCGGCCCAGACCAGCACCGAATAACGCAGCCCGGAGCCATCGCTCAGCGATATCTCGGAGCTACTAGCATCGGTAACCTTGGTGTTGTAGACTATTTTCACGCCCGCCCTTCCCAGGGATCTGGCAGCATACTCTCCCAGGGCTCCGATTTCAGGCAGGATGTGATCCCTTGCCGAGATTAGCGTCACCTGGATGGAGCCGGAATCTATGTTCCTGTAGTATCTTTGTGACGATTCCCTGATGAACTCGTTGATCTCACCTGCAGTCTCAACCCCCGAAAAGCCGCCCCCTACTATGACAAACGACAGGAGGCCGGCCTGGCTCGAGACTTCCTGCTGGTCTGCCAACTCCAGCTGTGCAATTACCTGGTTCCGCAGGCGGTTGGCATCATCAAGTGTCTTTATCGTGACTGCATGCCTCCTTATCCCCTCGTTTCCAAAGAATCCGGTCTTTGTTCCGGCTGCAATCACGAGATAGTCGTATTCCAGCTGGCTGTCCCCGTTTGAATTCCTGATGGCCGCCAGCCGCCTCTTAAAGTCAACGCCAGTAACCTGAGCCTGGTAGAACCTGGCCCTCTTGCAAAAGTTCCTGATCGGCGTGGCAATGTGCCGCGGCTCTATCGTCCCAGTTGAGAGCTCTGGCAGCATTGGCGTGTGGAGGAAAAAGTTGTTCTCTGAAACAATGGAAATACTGACGTCGACGTCTTTTTCAAACCTCTTCTGTATTTTCTCTAACACGCCGACGCCTGCATAGCCGCCACCCAGAATTACGATCTTTTTGGTGTCAGGATGTGCAGACACGTGGATGTACCGGTGGTGCTCATTAAAGGTGGAAATCTTTGAGAACTCTACGTCACACGTGTGACACCTGTAGTTCATCCCCTTTTTGACGGTCATGACAGAGGATGACGCCCCGAGCGTGATGCCCCACAGAGCATGGCTGAAAAACGCCCCGAGTAGATACTCTATTGAGAACACCGCCCCTGCAGCAGGGGTATCGCTTATCTCTGCCACTATGGGCCAAATCAAAAAATACTGTACGGGAAACGCAAAGACGACGGTCACGACAATGCCTGCTATGACGCCAAACGCTATACCGCTTGATATCTTTGAGATGTTGAGCATGTTTGTCTTGTATAGAATGATGCCGACGACTATACCGATTACCGTGGCAACTGCAAAGTGCAACAGTGCACCCACTGTCGGCTCTGAGGATCCCAGGATTTTTGCCGCAGCCGCCCAAAACAGGCCAAACTCGGAGCCGGACGCATCTGAAAAAAACGCGGGCAGAACCATCACAACTGCGCCCAGAACCGAGCCAATTGTGATAAAGAACACCTCCCTTTTTATCGAAAAATCAACGATAAGCGACTTCATCCCCATCCGCCTGAACATGTTTTTGATGGCCGAATATAATAACAGTTTTACCAAATTCAAGGTAAAAGTTTGCCCCTTTACCTTCGTATCATTTAGGTTGAACACGAGGGCAATTTTTGATCATCACTTGGATCCATATGTGACCAGACCATATCTGTATTCATTGCCTGATTCAGAGACCAAGATACTGCACAACGAGTTGGCCTGCACCATATCCGAATCAGGCAGGAAGGATAGAGTCATCTCAGACAGGGATCGGGCAATAGTCGGGCTTACCGAGCAGCTGACCGAGGCATCGGTGACAATCCTGATGCAGGCGACACAGATCATCTGGTTCAAGCAAAAGGGATCCACCTCAAGGGGGCCAGAGAGGTGATCCAAAATTAGAGACCGTACGAATTTTTTCAAGTAATTTCACAGATAACTTGTATTTCAGTAGTTCCCAGATGTACTTTTGAAGGCACGATAATTACGTAATTTGCCGAGATTTTTTGACCATTACGATCTTAGATCAGAAGGTGTGTCAAACATCATCATGATGATACCAACACAAAACGATGTGTTTGCACACCAGTATGACATAGCATCACGACAGTTTAAAACATTGCGACGGCGGTTCCACAAGCTCGAAATGGCAGTCTCAAAGAGTCACAACGCGGTGTACGGCCATGCCGACGTACTGCGCGTGCTAAGCCTCATGTCTGATAGGAAGATGTTTTTCAGGTCTGCCGTGACGCATCTTCGCAGGAAGGCCTCAAAATACCGCAGGCAGCAGCAGCATGACGGCGGGACTGCTACTACTACTACTACTGCTGCTGCTACCTTCTCCAAGAAGGGCGGCGCATACAGCTCCCGTACGCCCCACCCGGAGTGGATCTTAAAGACCATCCGGAGCGTCAGCCCGGATCGGATGCAAAGGTGGTGCAACTCCATGCTACAGCACACGGTAAGAAACGGCCGCAGGTCCGGCATGTTACACAACACGGACGTAGTGGCAGTGGATGTCACCGACGTCGAATACTATGGCAAGGGCCTAAAGGACGTCGCCAGAAAGTCAAAGCCCAAGAACGGCACGTCTACTTTTCTCTCGCACATTACCGTGCACGGAGTAGGATCAGATGACGGCTCAGACCTCGTGCTTTCCTCGCTGCAGCTTCCAAAAGATGCAAAACTGGCCGATTTCGTGCCTAAAATGATCCGCAAAGCGTCCAGATCAGGGACGAAGATCAGGATGTTCCTGTATGACCGGGGATTCTTTAATGTCAACTGCATGGTGGCTGCAGGCAAAAGCCAGGGCTTCTACGTCATGCCTGCCGCCAAGAACAAGAGGATAAAGGCGGCAATAGAGGAGCACCACCATAAAAAGCGCGACGCGATATCTGACTATACCATGACTAACAAGGAGGGCAAAAACGTCACGTTCAGGCTGGTCATTGTAAAAAAGGAGGAGGAAGACGAAAATGAAAATGAAAATGAAAACAATGACACAGCAAAAGAGGAATGCACAGAAAAAAAGAAGGAAAAGAAAAAAGAAACGGCAGACGAATACCTGGTCTTTGCCACCAACATGCCTGCCAAAAGCGTAGAGGACGTCATAGCTCAGATACCAGAAGAGTACCGCATGCGGTGGGGAATCGAGACCGGGTTCAGGGTGATCAAGGGAGTAATGGGCAAGACATGCAGTAATTCGCCGGTCGTCAGGATGTTGTTATTCTACATGCCCCTCATACTGTACAATCTCTGGAGGACTGCCATATTCATTGATGTGGAATCCAAGTGGGACGGATTTGCGGGAGGCAAGGATTTTACCATGATGTTGTTTGCCGCGTGCATTACAGATGCAGCTGACTCGTTTGTAAACGATCGCGGAAAGTAGTAGTAGTAGCGGCGGCAGTGGTGCCGTGTCAGGAGGCAGTCTGCAAAAGTACACCTAGGAACTACTGATTTTGTTGGTATTTTGAGCCGTTCTATGCAAATTCGTTCACAGATAATCAGGGTTTGCTAATTGCGAATCCACTCTGTCCAATGCCGAATATGGCAGATGCCACGTCCTGCGTGATGTACGTCCTATAATAGAACAAAGACAATAGAAGACTCTCCTTTAGGTTCAGGACAGTCGGATGTCCTGCAGCACCGACGATGTCACGCTTGCGGTCTTTTTTGGCAGAAAGCCTCTTTCTGTCCATCTTTGGGTGTTTTTTTGCCACTTGCATACAACAAATCAAATTCGTGGGCAGTCATGCCGGCAAACATCTTCTTGAATGTCCGTGGGTTTTTTTGACAATTTATCAAACAACTTCATGAATTGTACATTTTACTGGCATTTGGATCGGGTTGGTGTACATTATGTGTCTGTTTGATCAAAATTTGCTAATTTTGAACCAACTCTCAGTCTGCAAGGCCATAGCAGCGATGCCGGATCATGGCCACCGCCTTTTTCATGAATTTCCGTATAGGGACTGCTGATATCCTAAAAACAAAAGTACCTGCCATCGACACTTTACAGCCAGCATCCATTTCCGCGGTCTCAAGCGCATGCAGACAGGCAGTGACAGGATCCGACCCAGTGTGGACTCTTGCCTTTTGGATCCACGAACGGGCCCGGCCGTCTTTGTGAGAGGCAGGATTGGGGACATCATAAAACTAGAAAAAACCGGTCACGCGCTTCCAGTCATCTTGTGACTTCCGCACGAACCGCCTTCTTTGACAATCGGTTCGATCAGCTGTTCGCCGGTACCTGCATCAAGAACATGAATTGTCTTTGCGTTGGATTCAGCATAGTCAACCAGCTTCCATACGAGGAAATGCTGGCCAGAGTCGTTTACGGCCTTTGTGAGCCTAGCCTTGTCAACGTCATATCCCTGCAGTGCCTGCTCCTCTGAAATTGCAAGATCCCGGACATCGTCAATGTCGGCATCCGGCGAAACCTCTATCGTTCCCTCTGCCTCGCCTATCGGGACAGCCCAGCTTCGTTTGTAGGACTTGTTCTCCGAGTCGGCCAGCGCAGGGGACATAGAACCGAGCACCAAAACTGCCGTCAGAAGAGACAGCAGGAATACAGGAGCGAGTACCTTTTCCATGCAAGTGATTGTTCAAGACTGTATATAAAGAGTATGGACGGTTTACAAAGTTTCACAATGTACCGGCACTAGTTTATGTTTTGATTTATCAAACAAAATCATCATTTGGACTATTTTGTTTCCTATCCCACTATGTGAGACATTTAACAGATAGAGATCATCCATGCATTCATCACAAACTCTGTTGGGATATTTTCTCCAAGGCTGTTTGTAGTATACCATGTTATGCAAAGCACTATCAACTTGCCACCGGTATCCTGCATCTAGTTTACGATAAGATGTAACCCATTCTTTTTCTTGCTCCTCGTTGATAAAACTAATTTTTCAGTATTCTTTAGAAGGATTTTGCATGTAATACTTTCATGTACTTGCTATATGAAGGGTATACTCGTTGTTTTTTTGACTCTAGATGCCTTTGAATTCTTTTTGCAATTTTGGTAACTGATCGGGCTCTGGAAGCTGTTTCTGATTTTAGGCACAAATTCTGTTTGAACAGTCCTTTTTGGTGACAAAATTCATGCATGAACTTCCAGAGCCCGACCTGTTACCAATTTTGGTATGCTTTTTACTCCAATCGGGAACGCGTTGTTGCATATTGTTAAAAAGCATAACAGGTTTAAAATCTTCTACGTTCAAATAGTCTGTTTGTACAACTCGATTTTTTTTTTACTTGAATTTGCCCTAAATGATAAATCCGGATAAAAACCACCGTTGATTTCGGATCCATTCGTGATCGAAATCAGGAATTTTTTGACGAAAAAGGAAGTCATGCCACAGACTACGATGGCTTGCATGCAAGGCAGTGCCGGGTCGCAAGAGTTCATCCATCTGAGAGTTGATTCGAAATTAGCAAATTCGGATCATACATAAACAAACTTACATTAAATCGATTAAAATGCCTGCAAATGACAAGTCATCTGTCAAATTACTTGATAAATATACAGAAAAATCAGGGCATTTGCGCGGTTTCTAATTTCAAATCATCTCTCTGTCACCACCATTGCCACCGTCACCACCATTGCCACCGTCACCACCATTGCCACCGTCACCACCATTGCCACCGTCACTACTACCAGAATGACTGTTTGTCAGAGATCTTTTGCTAAACCCGAGTCATTGAGGCTGTAAACGAAACCAATGTAATTACTTTTTAAAAAAAAGTTGTTTGAGATGAGATTGGAGATTGGGCGTCTTTCAACAATGACTGGCACTGCTGCCTCCAAGATTCAACAAGGGTTTTCTGCCCGGTTTTTCATTGCTGAATCTATAAATAGAATTCAAAGGTGGACAATCTGTGCCAGTAGATCCCGTGTGCGGAATTGAGCTTGATGAGGATCTAGCTTTGCCATACAAACATGACGGAAAGGAATTCTATTTTTGTTGCAACGGATGCAGGCGAATCTTCATCAAAAAGCCCAGAAAATACAAAAACAATTCCTAGATGGGAAAGGCCCCGCACATTCCGCAGAATCTAGAGTCCTTAACCTCGTGCCTGCAGTATGGGCACGCGCGTTCTGGATCTTTTGATGCAGGCGAACCGAACATTTTCTTAAAAACTTCATAGTAATGCATCGATTCCCTGGTTCTAATTGTCACGTTCTCTTTGACTTTAACCGTTAGTTTTTTTTCAACAAATTTCTCTTCATCAACGACTGATTCAAAGAGATTTGTAAGCCCTGCAGTGCCAGAGCCGTCCTGCATGGGCGACTTTGCCCTCCATGCAATTTGCTTGGGAATGTGTCCTTCAAACGTCTTTCTCAGAATCCACTTTCCGTATCTCTTGCCATTTTCATTTTTGACTTTGAGGTTTGCAGGAACGTTTTTTGCAAACTCGACGACCCTTTCGTCGAGAAACGGCGATTCTATCCTTATGCCTAGTGCCCTGCCTATCTCTTGGGTTGGAAAATGCATTACAGAACACACCCTTTTGATTTCTGGCTCTAACTCGCTTTCTGGCTTGTTGGCCAGAAAATCATATCCTGCAAACAGCTCATCGGCACCGTCTCCTGTGATAACGGAGTCAAACCCATTATCCCTTGCAGATCTTACTGCCAGATACATCACCACGCTGTTTCTAATTTCAATGTCGTTAAAGTTTTTTAGAATCTTGATGGTGTTTTTAACTGCATCAAGTATTTCTGCAGTGCTCACACTGAAAATAGACAGCTGCAGTCCCAGTTTCTTTGAGATCATCTGTGAATATGTCAAATCACTAGATACAAAATCCTCCGTAATTATTGCAATTGCCTTTGGATTTTTGTCCCTGAGAAGAAATGCCAGAACAGAGCTGTCCAATCCACCTGACAATGAAAGAAGATTCGAGGTGCATTGATTGCACGATTCCTCTAAGAGCGCATATAGGTTCTTGGAGACATCATCCAACATTGTTAAGACGCTTTTGAAACTAAAATAGCTATGCCTAATTGATTTTTATAAACTTTAAATCCCTTATCAGTTTCTTTGGAGATATGTTGCTGCCAGCTGAGATTGAATCCAAAACACTGATCCCGGCATTGCGTGCAATTCTTGCAAAAAAACTGGCCGAGGATCACAACATCAGAGAGGATGAAATTTCAAAGATGCTCGGCGTAACTCAGGCTGCAGTAAGCAATTACATTCGCGGTACAAGGGGCGATCCTTCTTTGATTGCAAAACTTTTAGCTGAAAAACAGGTATCAGAATTAATTGATGAGCTGAGCCATAACCTGTCTTCCAACATGGCGTACACCCCGTCCGGTCTTTCAAAATTCATTGGCCTGTGTAACTATATTAAATCCAGCCTTTTGATATGCGATATTCACCACAACCTGGAATCAGACATCGATGAGCAAGTCTGCAAGGAATGTGAAAACATGCTTCTAAAAGGCCCCGGAAGCGTTTACTAGGTTTTTGTCAGGACAATCTCGATTGTTGACAACATTCTGCCAATTCCCGGCTCTTGTGCCGTATCTAGCTTGATATCCTCAATCTTGGAATTGCCCTTTAGCATCTTTTCGGTGACAATGTTTGCAACAGCTACTGCATTTGGAATCGAATTTCCCCTGGCCCTTAAAACCACCTGGCTTTTGCCACCCAGCATTGCAAGCGTATCTACGGCAGACTGCATTACGGGGCCACTGCCAATATTCACGGCATTGTTATCCACAGACTTTTTGGTCTGCTCTTGACCGCATCGCTTGCCTGTCTCGTTCATGAGCATTGTTCAACAATCAGCAATTTTTTGTTCTTTTAAGTTTTATCGACCATTGATTCATTTTTGAAAATAATCGATAGGAATGTTCTGATAATCCCCGTTTGGAAGAACCCTTCTAATTGTGATGGGGATCACCCTTTGATCCAGCTCTTCCATCGAGATATCTAGCGAAATTCTGGCGGTTTTTGGAATCGGGATGAATGGCGGTGCACCCAATGACAGTTGCAGTGCCCTTGCACCCATTATTCTTGCCTTTTCAAATCTTGTCAGGGTCGGAGGCCCGATTGTAATCTTGTTTTTCTCGCATAGTATTTCGACTGGGTCATGGTCCTCGACTCTTTCTACCACTTCACGTTCCTCAATTTGTTTAAGCCTCTTTTCTAGATCTTCCTGCTCTTTTTCAGTAAGATCTTCTGCCCCGTCTTTCTTCTCGATTAATTTTCGATAGGTATCAAGTGCTTTGCTTAATCCGGCATTTTCTTCAGGTTCTTCAGAATTTTCAGATTCTGCAGGTTCGATCACTTCAGTCTCTTCGGAGGCAGACAAGTACGGGATTTTCCTTAAAACGTTATTTAATTGTACATTTTATTGTATTTTCATTTGATAAAATCATGAATTTTGTGCCTAAAAACTACCTTGGTTTTTGGACTGTGA
Organism: Candidatus Nitrosopumilus sp.; assembly: GCA_965214775.1. Classification (GTDB taxonomy): domain Archaea; phylum Thermoproteota; class Nitrososphaeria; order Nitrososphaerales; family Nitrosopumilaceae; genus Nitrosopumilus. The sequence continues at coordinate 2,599,193 of OZ243974.1, forward strand.
TCCTATAATTGTTGAATTAGATTCATTTTCAACAAATCAGATCCCCCAAATATCTCTATTTTACTCGATCCTCGTCTAATTAATCTGAAAATTCATCAAGATTATGATTGTCTAAATTATCTATGGAAAAACTTCATTTGATCCAAATATTGGCTTTGTCTGTTCTAATGTTTGCAATATAACATTTTTTTCTATTTTAGATAATTTCTTGGCAAGTAAAAAAAGATTGAGTTATTTTTATCCTACCATTCTGGTAATAATGCATGATTGATTCTGAAAACGGATTGACAAAAGAAAAGATTTTGCATATTTATCAGTACATCTTTGGTAAAAAAGTAGGCATTGTACGGGGGTTGTCGCCTAATTCCACCTGCCGGACTCAATCCGCACGTTTTTCTGAATCTCCGCCATTTTTGCACGCCTAGTCCGGATAACATCGTATGATTTTCAGAAATTCTGATGAATTAGGCGACAACCCCATTGTACGAGGAGAATTAGTAACAGGTCGGGCTCTGGAAGCTGTTCCTGATTTTAGGCACGAATCTACACGGGAGGCCTCCCCGAGATAACAAAACTCGCGCCTGAACTTCCAGAGCCCGACCTGTTACGAGAATTATACGAATATTTTGTTTTACGCGCATTGTACGATCATGCACAAGACTCATCACTGACTAAAGAAGACATTAGAAAACATATTGAAGAAGATTATAACTTAACTCATATTCCAGATATCCGTTTACAATCTGCCTATGCTAATTTACAAAAGAAAAAATTTGTAATTGGAACTGAAAAATTCTCTTTATCCTCTGACAAACTTATAGAAATTATAGCAACGGTCACAAGTAATTGAGGGTTTTGACCGGCGATCTGTAAATGTACTTGTACATGCAAAGGTGGGCAAATGACACCGTCCTGTAATACTCGGATGTGGTGTGCCGCAGCTCTCTGATCCTTCTGTACACTATCCTCATGAAAACAAAATGCTTTCCCAGGTTCCAGCATTCTTCCACGACATTGAGGTACGGCGATCCCCTAGGGATCATTATCAGTCTGACGTCGGGGTGACCAGCCAGATATTTTGCGACATCAGTAGATCTGTGCACACTCCACCTGTCGCAAAAGACGGCAACCTTGCCAAACTTGGCGCGCAACGCCTCCAGACATTCTATGAACTGCACCGACGTAAAGGATCCCGTAAACGTCCTGAACAGCCTTCTGCCGTCTTCTGCGATGCTTCCAAACACGGCCACCTTTGTGTGGTCTCCAGAGTAGACTTTATGCGTAATCGACCTGAATGAGATGAATTTGTTCGTAATGGTCCTAGATCTGAATAGATTACGCATAAAGTCTAGTACAATGCCACGCTTCTGGTGCCGACCGTACCCCATACGTATCTGTCATATGCGCCCTGCACGAAGAATGACTCATCAGATGACACCAGCGTAAAACCGTCGTTTTTCAGGCACGGAATACGCACGTTTTCAAGGTATCGCTGCCACGAATATACCGAGCTTGGGGTGGCATGGTTGACATGTATGTTTTGCACCTTGCGGCGCGACAGGCCGTGCTGGTGCATCATTCTCCGGACATGTTCTATACTGTATTGTATCCCGGTGGCATCCCTTATGTCATTGCGCATCGTCATGACATCGGTACTTTTGCATGCAGTGGACAGGTCCATTATGGCTGCAATACTTTTCCTGTCCACCTTTGGTCTGCATCCGGAACGGGGAAGATCCCGGAGACCGTCCATGCCGTCCTCCGAAAACCTCGCCGGCCGGCTGTGCACGGAATTCTCACTGCACCGGATCCTTCTTGCAGTCTCGGGCACGCCCATGTCGTCTTCTAGCATAAACATCAGCGCCATGATCTTCTTGTAGACTTTGGCATCCTTTTCTTTGCGCATGGCCTCTGACAGGCTTTTGTCTGTTTCTTTTGCCATGTCATTGCGCCGGTTAGGCGATCCATATACTTTTCGAATGATCCCGTTTTGGCTCAAAGACTTCTGATCATTGCTATACTGTTCTACCTGTCGCTTGGAATGTCTAACATCTGGATGATCGCAAGATCATGGTGCAAAAAAAAGAAGGAGATCAAGCTCAAGGTGCTGCTTGCCCACATTATAAGATGGTGTACAAGACCATGGAACAAAAAGCCCCCTGATCCGGGCTAGGGCAGGCCGGGGTCGCAATCGGAACTACTGATTTTATCGTGTTTTTTATTTGAAAATGGTTCCTTTTACCAGATTCAGATATGTCCTATGATGTTATTTTCTAATTTGAAAATTTTTCAAAATAATTATTTGTAGATGTTTTCTCTGTTACCCATCTCCACCACAAAAATAATCAGTTTTCCTTGTTGTAAATCCAAAATTACACGGTAATTTCCAACTCGCAGTCTGTAAAATTTGGAATTTTCTAGTCTTAGAACTGCTGGAAATGGATTTTCTTTGATATCTTCGATTTTATCTCTGATTCTACGGGCTGTAGTTTTATCTAATTTCTTTAGTTGTTTTACAGACTTTCCAGACCATAGCACTACCCAAGCCATTACAGGTCATAATCCTAATTCTTTATCTAGTTGTTCTGTGGTGTAGACTCTGCCTGCCTTTATGTCTGCTATTCCATCCTCGATATTCTGCATGGTTTCTGGTGATATTATGTCATCATAGTCTTTTTTTGCGAGCAATCTCTGTACCACATCATCAAATGGTTCGTTTGGGTACAATCTTTGCTGTTCCAGATTGGTCTTTGTTTCATCTTTGAGTTGAATTGTTGTAGGCATCTATGGTTTGTTATAACAGATTATAGTATAAAAAATATGCTGTTCTGCTATATGTGAGAGTTTACCACTCCTCCAAGATACGACGTGGCAGGCGTGACCATGAAGGCTCCTGCCAGCAGTGCCGCCTGAGGGGTAAACTCTTACCTGCCATATTGGCAATTCAGATCACGATAAGAGCATAATAGACCTTGTGCGTAATCGACAGGATTGTGTTATATGAAAATTAGGTTCGTTAGTCATTGATGTCCCTCTCCATCCATTTTGGGTAGCTTTTCCTGATCGCTTCTGTGGCCTCCCTTGCCAAAAAGGCCTGCAGTGGCGTCTCACACTTGTCGATATCCAGCGCAAAGTGCAGCCTGCGCTCGTTATAGTATTTCACATATGCAGCCAGGCCCTCATAGTAATGGATTTCCTTCTCTATGCTGCCGTGGAATCGCTCCAGCTTGCCGTGGGTCTCCGGATGGTACGGTCTTGAGTTTATCAACCCGATGTCCCTGTCCAGCAGCTCGGCCTCAAATGCAGTCGGCGTCCATGTTCCCTTTGACATGTTCTTCTTGCTACGGCCGCCGTTGAAGCACCAGCCGTTGTCAGACAGTATGGTGGCCAGCGTGCCAAATCTGTCTATGGCATCCCTGAGTGTTATCATCACGTTTTCTGATGTGGCCTCGGCAAACGTCCGTGCCGCCATGACACACCGGGATGAATCGTCCAAAAACGTGACTAGATTGAGCCCTCTCAGGCGTGGATCCTTCATATCATGCCAGTCTACGTGCCACATTGCGTTGGAGTACTTGCGCTCATAGCGCAGCCACTTGCGCTGTCCGGATCTTGCAGCAGGCTTTGAGACCAGCTTGTTCTCACTCATTATCCTGTATACAGAGTCGTAGTATGTGGTCACGTCCCCCTACCATCTAGGCACGAAAATTACAATCATGCACGCTAATCCGTGCCTAGCTGATGGGGGTAGGTGACCTCGTACGAGTCGTAGCTTATATTCAGTTGCTCCCTTGCTGCCTGGCCTCCCTCTTGTACTGCATCTTCTCCTCCCTGCACTGTTTGACTTCCTCCTGATCCTGCCTGTGCCTTTGCCTGCACTGCTCATTCTCTTTCCTCAGTTGCCGTATAAGCACGGTCTCGGATTTTGCCATCACTCCTGTTCGAGAATGGATCCCGGATCTAAATTAACCGACTGAAAATAATCGCAGTTTTGATCAAATATCTTGGACAATGCGAGGCGCTGCCTGCCAGCCTGATGCATGATCAGCTTGCAAACATGATATTTCGATCCGGGCGATTACGCATAAAGTCTACTGTTAATTTTTGCAATTACTTTGTATTGGTATTCTATCTTGGCCATGATGGTTGAATTATGATTTTATTAAATAAAGATGGCAAAAACAAGCAATTAAAACGTTATATAATCTAATCATTTTAAAGTACGAATTGGACACGTTGTCAGTATCCAGAAAACAACTGATTCTGGAAATTCGGGGAAGATCAAAAATTGCATGCGAACTCAAACGTCATCTGTCTCCTCGAACTGTTGGGACGATTGCAAGATCCCTGCCATTAGAAGGACATGCTCATCTTCTAGGCCAGAGCATCCTGTATTTTGAAACCAGTATTGATTCTGGAATCGAAAGATCAAGATCCGAATTCAAGAGAGGCGATGTCGCCTTTTTGCCATCATCAGGCAGCGTCTGTTTTTTTATGAACGACGTGACAACGGCAAAAACCATGACGCCAATTGGAAGATTAGACGGTAATGTTGATGCGCTAAACGATGTAAGGTCAGGAGACGTGCTTTGTGTCTATGAGGAGGATGCCTGATACAGATGGTGTCCCGAATAGCCGCCAACCTTTTTTAAAGTCCCCTTTTCAGCAGACTCCTTGAGGAATCTGTTTGCCGCAGAAATTTTTACGCCTGTCTGCCTTGCAAGATCATGTGCCGTGATTACTTTGGCACCTTGAATGATTTTTGTCGCTTGTTGCTCGTTGACCATCACGGTAACTTCGGCTTTCTTTGGACCTCCCTCTGCCTTGCCTTTCTTGCCTTTCTTGGAATCTTTTGATCCTGCAGGTCTGTCTGCCTTTGCCGCAGTTGGTTTCTTTGCGCCACCCATGAGGCCTCAAAAAGAGATTCCTCTTATAAACGATGAATCATTCTGCTGAAAATTTCACAGATGATTTTTCAAATATAAATAGCATCTTTGCCCAGTCTGTTCATGGGGGTTGTGTCCAAAGGAGCCAAGTGCAACATTGATGGGTGTGACAAAGACGGGGTCAGATCCTTGAACACGGCAAAAGTAGAGAATGCCGGCCTCAGAGTCAGTTCTGCCGGCAAAAAGACGGTCCTTTGCAAGGAATGCTACAAAGAGTACAAGAAGAATTCCAAGGAGGACAGAAAACTTGAGCGAGCCAGATATGACAGGTTTTAGTTTTTCCCCTTTGATTTCTTTGCTGTTGTTGTTTTGATACTGGGATTTTCAGAATAATCTTTGCCTAGCTTGTCATATAATTTCCCTAGTTTTCTGTACAGTCTTTTTGGTCTTCTTGGATTTTGATTGGAAAGAACATACAGTGCCAGTATTGGAAATGCAATGGTTGCATCTGCGTAAACTGTGACTACTCCTTTATGTGAATCCTGGACTTTGCCCCAGCTCTTTCCCTCTTGCAGCGTTGCCCCCGATAATCCTCCGGTGTCTGGACGGGCATCAGTGATCTGAATTATGTAATCCTGACCCCCGTCATTCCGTCTTAGAATTTGATCAAGCAGCGGCCCTGTTTGTTGGGCAGCATTTTTTGGTACCCCTCCGCCAATCTCCAGAATTCCCGACTTTTTTGAATCGTATAGGATTGCAGCCTGCTCTATGATTTCTCTGACAAAATCCAGGTTGTAATTTTTGCCGGCAAGTCTGTGAACTGCCAGGTTTAGGGCAAGCGACGAATCCTTGATTGTCGAGATGTAGACAGGCACGTCGTATTCGTATGCAGCAGTTACAAAGCTCTTTTCAGGATGCGTGGAGTTTTCCTTGCTTAGTTTTCCCATTAAATTGCAAAATTCCGCAGTCGTAAACGGCTCATCTGGAAAATCTTTTCCAAACATTTTCTGCACCACTTGATCCTGGGCCTCAAGAGTCTCATAAAATTTAACGTAGACATCCCTAATCCTGACAATCTCATTCTCGTACAGTTTCATGTCATCGACATCAAAACTCCCTTGTTTTACTGGCAGTCCCCAGGCAAAGTGATCCTCATGGTATACGTTTGCCCCCGTTGAGATGATCCAGTCGACAAAGCCCCTTTCGATCAAGGTTTTGATGATTCCCCCAAATCCCACAGGAGTCATTGCCCCGGACACCGTTAAGCATATGGTTGCGTTTTCCTTTATCATCTTGGCATAAAGCTTTGCAGCTTCTCCCAACTGCCTGCCGTTAAATCCGGAACTTGCAAAAACATCAACAAGCTGTTCTATTGTCATTTTTGGATCTAGTTTGATATGTGGAATGTCTTTTCCGTGAAATTTGTGTGGATCCAATTTAACAAAAATGGATTTCTGTTGTAATTAACACTTGCGCAAGTCTCGGTGGGCTTTTAGCAGTCATCATTTATGTACTGATGGCGTAAACTAGTTCTCAATGGATGTTGTTGATCTGCATGATCCATCCCGAGTCTCTCGAACTCCAGATGACATCAAAGTATTGTTGTTGGGAAAGTTTCCTCAGGATGAGTTTACCGTAACTAGAGTGGAATTAAGACTGTATAATGAAAAGACAGATGAAAAACTGGGTGCTTATTCCCTGATTACGTCTTTTGTTCAGACTGATTTGGGTTCAATAGAAATGGTTTATGATGAAGGGTTTAGGGGGGAGAACTCCCTATCTAGATCAGCGGAGTTTCTTGCCAGTAATTTGGGGGTCTCCGGCCTGATACTGCGTTCTGTAATATCATTACGGCATAAAAAACGTAACAGCTCAGACTCTGAAAGAGATCATTTCTGATTTTAGACACGAATTCTATTTAATTGTCATTTATCAGTAACAAAATTCACTTCCGAACTTCCAGAACACGAGCTGTTATCTATGTGGCGTAGTCCAGAATTTTTCCAGAAATCTATCGATAGATTATAGACGCTATATGAAATCTTATCTGTATCCTGTGATATGTATTATATGAAAATTATGTCGCACCATCACCAATGTCCTCCTCCATCCATCTTGGGTTGCTTTTCCTGATCGCTTCTGTGGCCTCCCTGTCGGAGAATGCCCGCAGCGGCGTCTCGTAGTTGTCGATGTCAAGCGACCAGTGCAGCCTGTCCTCGTTATAGTAGTCGATGTATGCAGACAGACTCTTGTGGTTCCATATCTCCTCCTCGATGCTCCTGTGGAATCTCTCCAGTTTGCCATTGGTCTGCGGGTGATACGGCCTGGAGTTTATCAGCCCGATTTCGCAGTTGAGCAGCTCCTCCTCAAAGGCAGTGGGCCTCCATCCGCCCTTGGGCGGACTCTTCTTCTTCTTCGGATCCGAGCGCGCCCCGACAAAGCACTTGCCGTTGTCTGAGAGTATGGTGGCAGGCGCGCCGAACTGGGCCACGGCCTGCCGCAGGACCGCCACGACGTTTTCTGAGGTGGCCTCCCTGAACAGGCCCGCACCAGTCACGCACCTGGACGAGTCGTCTAGGAACGTGACCAAATTGAGCCCTGCAAAGCGCGGATCCTTCATGGTATGCCAGTCCACGTGCCACATGGCATTGGAGTATTTGCGCTCAAAGCGGACGTATTTTCTGGGCATTGATTTTGCAGCCGATGGCGTCACCAGCCCGTTTTCTTTCATTATCCTGTATACCTCGTAGTAGCTTATATCGAGTTGCCTTCGCAGCCTCTTGGCCGTATGAACCACCCCTGCTGCACTGTGTTTGTACTCCTCCAGGACTGCGCGCACGTCCCCGTCGGGAACCGGGGCGCTCTTTTTCCTTCCCGGCTTGAGCGGCACGTGGTGCGTGTCGCCTGTCTTCCTGAACCGGGCATACATCCGCTGGACGTGCCTTGTCGTGACGCCTATCTCCGGGGCCACCTCCGAGGGCTTTCGTCCCCCTGCACATTGCGTCACTGCGTATCTGATCTGCTTTGCCTCGAGCCTTACAACCATCGGTTTTCTTGATCGGTAAAGCCTAAAGTAATCCTTTGCAATCCTCCTCAAATTAGTGCGACCTAATTTTCGTACAATAGAACAAAAATGTGGCGGTCCGACCATACATGCAAGGCCGATAACATCACATGACGTGTACACGTGAAGTATCTGATAAGATCAAAGCCCAAAAAGGGAACAGGCAGGTTCGAGGCGTATGCGACCATGCAGACAGTCGACTTTTGCAAGATAGTCGGACAGATCAACGCAGGGAAACTCGGGATGAGCGGCGATCGTGGTTTGTGATGTGCATGCTGACGTGGAGTGAAAGGGGCAAATCCACAACAGACGATGTCCTAAAGCTAGTTTAGGGGCGTGGCCTCATGCACGCCTAAAAGTGAAAGGTTTAATTCAATTATCCTGTCTGTTTGGAATCATGAGAATACTCCAACTTCACTGTGACAGCATTGAATACACTCCAACAAAAAAAGAGATCAAAGCTGCCGAGGAAATAGAGAATACAGAGACTCAAAGACTAGAAGAAGTGGTAGTGGCGTTTGTTGCAATCGAAAACGACGACGACTCTTCAGTTGCACAGGATGCAATCTCTCAGATAAAATCATCCATGAAAAAAATCGGCTGTAAAAAATTACTGTTGTACCCTTATGCACATCTAAGCTCCAATCTTGCAAAACCGTCAACTGCAATGTCCCTGCTAAAGGAGATGGAGGAACACGCCTCCGAACTTGACGTATCTCATTCCCCCTTTGGCTGGACAAAGTCGTATCACGTACAGGTAAAAGGACACCCCCTTGCCGAGAGCTCCAAAACAGTCACAAAGGATTCCTCAAAACAATCAAAATCAAAAGAAGAGGAGGAGGGGGATGAGGAACACGCCTCTGAGGCTCTCAGAGGCGAGTCAACCATCCGTTCCCACTGGAAGATAATGTCGCCTGACGGAACAATGGCAAACATTGGCGATTTTGATTTTAAAGACCACAAAAAACTAGAGATCCTTGCAAAATACGAATCTGCAAAATCCAGGCTTGTTGATGAGCCCCCGCCACATGTCGCCCTGATGAAAAAGCTTGGGATTGCAGACTATGAACCGGCGTCTGATTCCGGAAACATGAGGTTCTTTCCAAACGGCAGACTGATCAAATCATTGATTGAAAGATACGTTACAGACAAAGTCAGGGATTACGGGGGTTATGAGGTTGAAACCCCGATCATGTATGACTCTGAGCATCCAAGCATGATTAGTTACTTTAATCGGTTCCCGGCACGGCAGTACAACATTGATTCGGAGGGCAAGAAGCTGTTTTTGAGATTTGCAGCCTGTTTTGGGCAGTTCCTAATGGCAAACCACTTTCAAATGTCTTACAAGAATCTGCCCTACAAACTCTACGAGCTTACACGATACAGCTTTAGACGGGAGCAGTCAGGTGAACTAGTCGGTCTGAGAAGGCTGCGTGCATTTACAATGCCAGACTGCCACGCATTTTGCAAGGACTTGCCGCAGGCAGTAGGCGAAATCAAGGTCAGATTTGACTTGTCCAAATGCGTGCTCCAAGAGCTTGGAATTGAAGAATCCGATTATGACATGGCAATTCGCTTCACCGAAGATTTCTACAACGAAAACAAGTCCGCAATTGAGGAACTGGTCAAAAAGCACGGACGGCCGGTTCTTGTTGAGATGTGGAAGGAGAAGTTCTTTTACTTTGTGCTAAAGTGGGAATTTAACTTCATTGACAATCTTGGAAAGGCTTCTGCATTGTCTACTGATCAAATCGATGTGGAAAATGCAGACAGATACGGAATTGAGTTTATAGATGAAAATAACACCCCAAGGCACCCGATAATTTTACACAACTCTCCTAGCGGTGCAATTGAGAGAATCATCTATGCCTTGCTAGAAAAGGCGGCAAAGGATTCCCAGGAAGGCAAAAAGCCATTGTTTCCCTTATGGTTGGCCCCCACGCAAGTCAGGATAATCCCCATAAAAGAGGAGTTTCACAGGTACTGTGAGTCACTAGAGCAAAAAATCTCATCTCACGGCATTCGGGTCGACATTGATGACAGGAATGAAAGCATCGGCAAGCGAATCAGGGGAGCTGAAAAGGAATGGATTCAGTACATTCTGGTGATCGGAAAAAGAGAAACAGATGACAGAGTCCTGAGTATTCGCGATAGGAGAACCGGCAATGTCAGGGAGATTCCCTTTGAGGATTTCTTAAAGGAGGTTGGCGACCAGACCAAAGACAAGCCGTTTACAGGCCTGAATCTGCCAAAACACCTATCAAAAAGACCTCAATTGATGGTATAGGGAAATGACATGAGCTTTGTTGATTTGTATATGAACGGCAACCCTATGATCACCAGATCAGATGAGGATTCTGAACCAGTGGCAACTGTTTTCGGAGTTCCTTTTGATGCGACTCATTCATACAAACCTGGTTGCCGTTTTGGTCCGGATGCCATACGCGGCTCTTTTAACAATATCGAGGTTTTTCACCCGGAATTGCAAGTTGATTTGGAGACTGTCAATATCGAGGATTTGGGAAATACAATGCATACAGTCGTTTCATCCGAAATGACAGACATGGTAAAAAAAATTACAGTTGAGCTTGTCTCAAAGCAAAGACAGTTGTTCATTTTGGGCGGGGAGCATTCCATTACATATGCCAGTTTTACCAGTTTTCCAAAGGACACTGCCTACGTAGTGTTTGATGCGCATTATGACTTGCGTGATGAGTTTGCAGGCAGCAGGCTAAGCCATGCATCTTATCTGAGGCGGATTGTCGAAGAGAGGGGATCTGAGAATATTTTGCATGTCGGTGCCAGGGCATTTGTAAAAGAAGAACTTGAATTCCTAAAAGAGCACAATATCAAAACGATTTCAGACAGGGAGATCCGTGACGGCAGGGGCCCGGAACTAATTTCAGGATTTCTTGGTTCCTTTGGCTCTGTTTATACGAGCTATGATCTTGATGTTTTGGATCCTGCGTTTGCCCCCGGTGTCGGAAACCCCGAGGCAGTTGGCATTACTTCACGAGAGTTATTTGACATGATCAACTCTCTTAAAGATTCCAGAGTGACCGGGGCAGACATTGTAGAATTGAATCCATACCACGATAATGGCGCAACTGCCACTTTGGCTGCCAAAATCATGTCTGTACTGATTGCACAGAATTTATGTACAACATCAGGTCCTTTTTATACTGACTAGGAAACTTTTTGCCCGGAACTTTTTGATCCTTCCGCATCTGCTGTGACAGACCCGCTACATCATCACCACACGTCCCTTGTATATGCAAGACCGGCAGCGCGCAGACAACAGATTATTGGCAGACAACAGATTATTGGCAGACGGCACCTGCAGGAAACCAGCATTGTCAGATTTGCCAGGCGTTGTTGACTGGCAGACTTGCCTGCACGGCCGGATTCTTTGACATGAAGCTACGGGTTACGCCGTCCCGTAGGCGCCAGACGGATCATGTTGTTACTATCGGAGCTACTACTGGTACGACGGCCATCCGGTCCCGGCGTACCGCTCCTCCTTCACTGCCTGCGTCATCATCGACTACAGGCCGCCACACCGGCGGCGGCCCGGGACACTCAAAGACGCTGTATCTTGTACCGTCCGTATTGGCAAGCGAGGACAGCAGGCGCGCATTATCATCATCATCTCCTGCTTCTGCAAAGACATCCCAGCCCGGATTCCGCAGGTATTTCAAGAGTCCGCCGGCAGGATGTATGTTTTGCTTGCGACATGTCATCGAAAATGTCAGCAGCGCAGAAGCCGTCTTTCTTCCCCCGTCAGTTACAATCTTGTGACGTGCATTGCGTTGTGGTATGATCCCGTCGCGTATGCACCGCTCCGTATCGTTGTTGTGCAGCGGCATTCCCCGATGCGCCAGACACGTAAACATGTTATGTATGGCGTTTAGCAGGTGTGTACGCACGTGAACGTCCTCATACGGGTTGATTATTTTGTATACTTCCCTGGAAAGCTCCATGCATGTAAGCGGCGCAAGCGTCTTGATTTTATCTATCTTCCTGTAGAATTCCAGCAGCAAGTCATACCTTTTCTCGTTATCGCCTTCGGGCATCTTTACTGCAAGCTTTTCTGCATACGCCAGAAGGTGCCTCCAACACCTCTGGATTGTCACAAAGAACAGCTTGTACTGGGCCAGTCCGTCTACGACTATGGGAGTCTTGGGATCCAGCCATCCAAAGTGCGTGTGCAGTACCTCAGAGGACCGGGAATCTGCAAATACCACAAAGCACGCCCCCTCGCAGTTGAGCACCCAGACGTATCCCATGTGTCCGTCGCCGCGCTTAAATCCGGTCTCGTCCATCTGTATCCACGGCCTGCCCGCAATGAATGACTGTATGCGTTGTATCATGTTTTGTTGAATCGCCTCTGCCACTGCGTGCCGGGCGGCAGTCACGGTATTTGGGGCCATCTTGAATCCAAACATATACTGAAAGTACTCTGCAATGTCCTCGTCTGTGTTTCCCTTCTCAAAGAACATCATGATTAGAGAGAGTGAGACGGGCCCAAGTGACGTGCCGCTTAGAAACGGGGTAGCTGCGACATGCACGGTATTGCACTGTGGACACACCGCGTTTTGGATGATGGCATTGGCAGTGAGCATGCGCATAAAACCGTCCAGGTCGTTTACAAGCTTGTGGATCGGCTTGAGCATCCGTAACTGGATGTTGCACTTTGGGCATATTTTGGAGCCAAGATCGTACCTTAATGTCATTGATGGCCGGTTGCCGTGCGATGTACCATGGTGTCCGCACGGAGGGCCGCGTTTCTTGCCCCGAGCAGCATCGCCGGGACTGCCGCCGGGATCCTCGCCCCTTTTCTCCCTGAACTTTCTTCTGGCATCATTGTATAATGACGGCGTGGACGTGGGCATGTTGGGACTCTCGTACAGGGCAAGCCTTGCCTGAAGCTTAGAGTTCTCCTTCTTGACATCAGCATTCTCCTTCTTGACAATAGAGAGTTCTTTTTCCAGCCCGGAGATCTTCTCATCCTGCTCCATGATCATGACAAGTGCCTTTCCAGGATCCGTACAGTGTGCAAGCACGGCTTTGGAGTCCATATGTTACATCAGACAGGCAAGATCAAAAAAGATTTCCATCGAAATTCTTTGACCAAGATGCCGATATTATGTCACTCCCGTAAATTCCAAACCTGCAATATCTGATCACAAATGTCTGATGTTCAGCCATGTTCGCAGGGGCATCTGATCATAAGATGCTGCCCAAAAATGTTTGACTGTCAGTATAAAAAGGACCTGAAGTTGTACGAATTTATCCCAAAATTCTCAGAATCCTGCATGAGCCTGATCTCATGATTTTTGACTTGGCACGGGCATGTTTTTTCTTCTGTTCACTTTATTAACAAGTATTGGTGGGGGTATCTCGTGCTAAATAATCTCAGAGATACGCTCAGACCAACATTGGAAAAGATTGGCAGGGGGTTTGCATCCACAGGACTGCCTCCAAACTTTTGGACATCAGTTGGTCTGGGATTTGCCATGGTTTCGGGAGTTGTGTACGGTCTTGGAATCGAATCGGGGCTGGTTATAGGTGGCGCGCTGTTGCTGGTCTCAGGATTTTTTGATGTTGTTGACGGGCAAGTTGCCAGGGTTGCCCAAAAGACATCCAGGAAAGGTGAATACCTTGACTCTGTGTTTGATAAAATTGCAGAAGTTGCAATTTTCTTGGGAATTTTAATTGGCGGTTATGCAGAACCCTGGGCCGTGTTTCTTGCAATTACCCTGTCTTTGCTGGTCAGTTATGCCAGGGCAAAATCCGACATCATCAACATCAAGATGCAAGGAGTGGGAATAGGCGAACGGGCAGAACGGTTGCTGGTAATTGCAATTGTCGGTATCATCGGGTTTATGGAGTATGCGGTAATTATCGTTGCAGTAATTGCAGGAGTCACGCTGGTTCAAAGAATGGTTATGACTGCCAGAAGCATCAGAGATTAGGAGGCTAGCGTAACTTTCCACGTTTTCTTCTGTTGTCTGCAGATCTGATTTTTAGAATCTTAAAGTGAATTGCACATGAAATGCAGTACCACTTTAGAACTGTGGGTGATGCAATGTACGCTCCCTGTGCACGCAGTTCTTTTGCCAGTGTGTGTTCCACAAGATTCAGTCGTGATGTGACTTTCTTTGCCTTGTCTTTGGGAACTGTCTGGCCACAGTTCGTACACTGTACAACACCTGATGATCCTTTTCCTCCCTTTGTACGGCCTCTGCTTGCACGCTTGAGTGGCATGAACATAAACTGATTTGCCTACTTATATTCTTGCGGATAATCAGCCAAGTGAAGAGCGCCCAAGATCCGGCGTCATGGAGGAGAGACTTGGGCTCCCTGAGACAAGCCGTCATATCCTCCTGAGAGTTGATTCAAAGTTAGCAAGTTTTGATCAAATGGGCACATAATAGACTTTATGCGTAATCGACCCATCTGATCTAAAAATCCAACACAAAAGATCATAGTTTGCATACCTATAGCAACTGGCAGAAGTCTTTGAGTCAAAGTAGGTCATAACTACACGTAAAAAACCTCAATTATTTCTGCTCGTTGCTATACAACCTGGGTTGTCGCCTAATTCATCAGAATTTCTAAAAACCATACGATGTCATCTGGACTAGGAGTGCAGAAATGGAGGAAATTCAGAAAAACGTGCAGGTTGAGTAAAGTAGACGGAATTAGGCGACAACCCCCATCCAAGCATGAAAATCACAACTGCGTGCAAATATGTGCCTGATTGCTGCCTAGGCATGCTGCCAATTACAGCAACATCATGTAAATAAGAAAGCCAGCAAGCATTACTGGCTGGGAATATTCATCAAAAATTGTCGTGTATAGCTTTCGCTAAGCGATTCAAAAATGAACCGTCATGCATAGTCTCTATGTAAGTGGCTGAACCGATGTGTTGGTCTATTAGTAAAGGCTGGCTCATCACTCGCCGAAGCTTGTGATCTACACCACCTTCCTATCAACGCAGTCTTCTGCTGCCGACCTTTATCTTATGAAAGAATAACTTGTCTCGGGATAGGATTCGTGCTTAGATGCTTTCAGCACTTAGCCTAAACGGCTTAGCTGCCCGGCCTGCCTTGTCAGACAACCGGTAAACCAGTGGCCACGCTGCTCTGTTCCTCTCGTACTAGGAGCAACTTCCCCTCAGTTATTCACGCTTCCATCAGGCAGAGACCGACCTGTCTCACGACGGTCTAAACCCAGCTCATGTTCCCTTTTAATAGGCGAGCAGCCTCACCCTTGGCCCCTGCTGCAGGACCAGGATAGGAAAAGCCGACATCGAGGTACCAAACCGCGGGGTCGATAGGAGCTCTCGCCCGCGACGAGCCTGTTATCCCTGGGGTAATTTTTCTGTCACCTCCGGGCCCCAATAGTGGGCACACGAAGGATCGCTAAGCCAGACTTTCGTCTATGAATTCCGTGCGTTTGGAAATCCATTCAGTCGAGTTTTTGGCTTTGCCCTCTTCAACGGATTTCTGCCCCGTTTGAACTCAACTTTGGGCCCCTTTGATATCTTTTCAAAGGGGTGCCGCCCCAGCCGAACTGCCCACCTGCACGTGTCTCCGGTCTTCACTGGATAAGTGGTACTGCAAAAAGAGTCTGGTGTTACATCGTTGCTTCATAACATCCCGGAGAATGTTAAGCATGGCTCCCAGATACCCTGTGCAATTCTTACTATACCACAAGCACAAGCTGCAGTAAAACTCCACGGGGTCTTCTCTCCCCGATGGAAGATGATGGACTGTTCGTCCACCTTATGTGGCTTCACCGGGTTGTAGGCGGGGACAGTGGGGCTCTCGTTGTTCCATTCATGCGCGTCGGAACTTACCCGACAAGGCATTTGGCTACCTTAAGAGAGTCAGAGTTACTCCCGGCGTTAACCGGCCCTTAGCTCGGTTGAACCCAAGTTTTAGGTACCGGCACCGGCCAGGATTCAGCGACTATACAAATCCTTTCGGACTAGCAGTCGCCTGTGTTTTTATTAAACAGTCGAAACCCCCTTGTCATTGCAACCTGCGATCCCCATTCCTCATGAAGATTGCAGGCATCCCTTATACCTAAGCTACAGGACTAATTTGCCGAATTCCCTCGCCATACGGTATACCCGTAGCACCTTAGCTTTCTAAGCCAGCGCACCTGTGTCGGTTCTGGGTACGAGCTTGCACTTTGCTAACCATACGGTCTTTCACGGTCTCCTGGAATCAAGAAAACTCCGCTAACGCGAAGCCATTCCTACCTCGTGACGGTTCTCGTCATTACGACACTCCCCATCACTCGAATAGTTAGATACAACGACGGTTGTACAATCCCTATCCGGAAGCAAACCATACAGCTCAAACGCTCCGTACAAGGTACTAGAATATTAACTAGTTTCCCTTTCGGTGTACTCTGTTGAGGCACATCTTAGGATCGACTACCTCCAGGCTGATAACGCATTGCCTGGAAACCCTTGCGCTTTCGGTGGTATGGATTCTCACCATACTATGCTGTTACTGCCGCCAGGATCTGCAATAGAAACCGGTCCACAGGACGTCACCGCCCTGCTTCGACCCAATCACTACGCCAACCTACCACGAATTATCCTTTGATAATTATCCAAAGTATCGGTACTTTGCTTTAGCCCCGTCCGTTTTTGAGGCATCCCCCCTCGGCAGGTAAGTTGTTACACACTTTTTAAAGGATAGCTGCTTCTGAGCTTACCTCCCTGCTGTCTTGGCGAGAACACGCTCTTTAGCTTGACACTTAGCAAAAATTTGGGGACCTTAACTTCAGTCTGGGTTAAACCCCTTTCGGTCATGAGCCTTACGCCACATGAACCCGTGTCCTTGCTTCTACGATGTATATCCGTTCGGAGTTTGAATGACCGGTGAGGGATCTCTCCCCCGCGCCGGTCTATCAGTGCTCTACCGGAAACACTATCTCCACAAAGCACGCCCTGCGAGACGCTTCGGTTGGAACTAGCGAGCGCCAGTCTAGATTGGTTTTTGACCCCTATTCCCAAGTCACAACAACGATTTGCACGTCAGAACGTCTTAAGACCTCCAACGGGCTTTCGCCCGCCTTCATCTAGCTCAGGAATAGATCGACTGGCTTCTAGCCTAGCTGCCATGACTCTACGCACTTTCACACGCTTCTCCTCACAATGCTGCGAGAACTCGGTTTCCCTTTGCCTCCACCTTTGACGGTTTAAGCTTGCCATGACAGTTAGCTCCCTGGCCCGTGTTTCGAGACGGAACGCATGACACTGATGACTGGAACTTCAAATCTTCAACTCTATTGCTAGAATCTCCAATAAGAAAAAATCACCTTTCATGCCATGCACGTCTGTAAGCAATAGGTTTCATGCACTTTTCACCCCCCTTCCGGGGTACTTTTCAGCTTTCCCTCACGGTACTAGTCCACTATCGGTCTTGAGAGATATTTAGCCTCGGATGCTACTTTCACCCGCATTCATTGCCCACTACCAAGGACAACTACTCTGGATTGAATAGGACTCTTCTCATTTCGCTTAAGGGGGTATCACCCTCTATGCCGGAACTTTTCAGATCACTTCAGCTGTGTTCCAAGATTCCACATTATCAATCCAAACACCACATCTCCCGAAGGATTCAGTTTGGGCTATTTCCTTTTCGATCGCCTCTACTTGGGAAATCTCATTTGATTTCTTTTCCACGTGGTACTAAGATGCTTCAATTCCCACGGTTCGACTTCCAATACTAGTGTACTGGAATGCACAAAAGTGCAAGATTCTCATTCGGACATCTCGGGATCATAGGATGCATGCGCCTACCCCGAGCTTATCGCAGCTTGCCACGTCCTTCGTCTCTCCTCAAGCCTAGCAATCCACCTATTGCCGTCTTTACACCGGCAAAATTCAGCCACATATTACACGACTATGCACGACGATCATCGCAAGCCTCCTGGCAGAGACCTGCTACATCCTTCATACATCACTCTCGTGATGCATTGCATCGATGGTTTGATGTGAAGACTAGTGCATCCGTACACTTTCCTTTTTTTTCTAAGGAGGTGATCCGACCGCAGGTTCCCCTACGGTCACCTTGTTACGACTTTTCCCTTGTCACGAACCTCAAGTTCGATAACGCCAATCAGACGTCACCTCGCTAAAAGCTCACTTCAATGAAACGACGGGCGGTGTGTGCAAGGAGCAGGGACGTATTCACCGCGCGATAATGACACGCAGTTACTAGGGATTCCATATTCGTGAGGGCGAGTTGCAGCCCTCAGTCATAACTGTGGTAATGTTTGAGGATTACCTCCTCCTTTCGGATTCGGAACCCATTGTCATTACCATTGCAGCCCGCGTGTGGCCCCAGAGTTTCGGGGCATACTGACCTGCCGTGGCCCCTTCCTTCCTCCGCATTAACTGCGGCGGTCCCGCTAATTCGCCCCACTACTCCTGAGAGTAATGGTGGCAACTAGAGGCAGGGATCTCGCTCGTTACCTGACTTAACAGGACATCTCACGGCACGAGCTGGCGACGGCCATGCACCACCTCTCAGCTTGTCTGGTAAAGTCTTCAGCTTGACCTTCATTCTGCTGTCTCTCCGGGTAAGATTTCTGGCGTTGACTCCAATTGAACCGCAGGCTTCACCCCTTGTGGTGCTCCCCCGCCAATTCCTTTAAGTTTCATACTTGCGTACGTACTTCCCAGGCGGCAAACTTAACGGCTTCCCTGCAGCACTGCATTGGCCTTAAAGCCAATGCATCACTGAGTTTGCATGGTTTACAGCTGGGACTACCCGGGTATCTAATCCGGTTTGCTCCCCCAGCTTTCATCCCTCACCGTCGGACGTGTTCTGGTAGACCGCCTTCGCCACAGGTGGTCATCAATAGATCAAAGGATTTTACCCCTTCCTACCGAGTACCGTCTACCTCTCCCACTCCCTAGCTCTGCAGTATTCCCGGCAGCCTGTACGTTGAGCGTACAGATTTAACCGAAAACTTACAGAGCCGGCTACGGATGCTTTAGGCCCAATAATCATCCTGACCACTTGAGGTGCTGGTTTTACCGCGGCGGCTGACACCAGAACTTGCCCACCCCTTATTCAACAGTGTTTCTAGGACTGTCAAAAGGTTCCTTTAGCAGAAACCACTCGGATTAACCTTGTCGTGCTTTCGCACATTGCAAAGTTTTCTCGCCTGCTGCGCCCCATAGGGCCTGGGTCCGTGTCTCAGTACCCATCTCCGGGCTACTCCTCTCAGAGCCCGTACCTGTAATAGTCTTGGTGGGCCATTACCTCACCAACAAACTGATAGGCCGCAGTCCCATCCTACGGCGATAAATCATTTGGAACATAAGCCATTCCAGGCATAATGTTCTATCGGGTATTATGCTCAGTTTCCCGAGATTATCCCCGTCCATAGGTTAGGTTGACTACGCGTTACTGAGCCGTCTGCCTTGCATTACTGCAATGACTCGCATGGCTTAGTATCAATCCGATAGCAGTCAGGTCCGGCAGGATCAACCGGATTCTGAAATTTTGATTTTTGGTTATTAAAGTACTGTTGTACTTAATATTGGAATTGACGGATGCACATAATCTTCACATCTCAGATATTGATCACTTGATCAAATCCTCATTTTTGTATGCGTAACTGGAGGCCCGTGAATCACAAAATGGCATATTGCCACGCTTCATCACAAGCGCCGCCTATTGCGTTACGTATGCAGAAGCCAAAGATTGTAGAATCCATATAAACCATACGTAAAATCACGCCTGATCGACAGAAAACTTGCAATTCTTACAAGTTTTTCAAACCGGTCTGTACAGATGCAATAGCAGATCGGGGCAATAGCAGCAATAGTAATAGCAGCAATAGTAATAGCAGTAATATAGTGCTGCAGGCGGCGGCAACGCGCGGATCTGTGGCAGGCTACCTGATTTGAATCTCCTGGAATTTGAAGCAGTTTTGTGCTGCAGTTATGGCAACACGCAGAAGTCTTTGAGTCAAAACACGGTCAGGTTACCCGTGAAAGACCTCAATTACTTGTGACCGTTGCCATATGGCAATGCCGAACCGGAGAAATTCGAGGCAAGATCGACCGAATCCCTCGATTTTCCGAGTATTCTGAAGGGTTAAAATTGCAGAATTTGTTTGAAAAGTTGCTTTTGGACAAATTCATTTCGGAATACAAAAAAAAGACAGGGGCTTCTGCAAGAATTTTTGCAAAGTCGGCCAGGCTTCACGTAAATGGCGTAAGTCACAACATAAGATTTTACAAGCCGTATCCGTTTGTCGTGAAATCATCGCTTGGAAAAAACCTGGTAGACGTGGATGACAACAGGTATACGGACTACTGGATGGGTCACTGGAGTCTGATTTTGGGACATGCTCCAAAATCTGTAAAAGACCCACTTAGAAAGCAGATCGAGAAAAACTGGATGTATGGAACAGTAAATGAGCAGACCGTAAAGCTCTCCGAGGCGATTTCCAGAGCAGTGCCAGTTGCCGAGAAGATCCGTTATGTCACATCCGGGACAGAGGCCACGATGTATGCAGTCAGGCTTGCTCGTTCTGTTACGGGGAAAAAAATCATTGCCAAGATTGACGGGGGGTGGCACGGATATACATCCGATCTTCTAAAGAGCGTCAATTGGCCGTTCTCAGAGCCAGAAAGCAGTGGGGTCGTAAACGAGGAGAAGATCATCTCGGTTCCCTACAACGACCTAGAGGGCACTTTGGGAATCCTGAAGAAGCATGCAAGGAATTTGGCAGGGGTAATCATCGAGCCGGTACTGGGTGGCGGCGGATGCATTCCTGCAAAACCAGGGTATCTCAGGGGGGTTCAAGAGTTCGTTCACGAAAATAACTCGTTGTTCATACTTGATGAAATTGTGACAGGGTTTAGATTCAGATACGGATGCCTGTACCCCACAATGAAGCTGGATCCGGATATCGTAACTCTTGGAAAGATTGTCGGGGGAGGAATGGCAATCGGGGTGATGTGCGGCAAAAAGGAGATCATGGAACTTGCAGATACGACGGGAAGGAAAAAATCCGAGAGGTCGTATGTCGGAGGCGGGACGTTCTCTGCAAATCCGGCCTCGATGGTTGCAGGATACGCCACTTTGAACAGCCTAAAGTCAAAAAAATCAATCTATTCAAAGATCAACTCCCTGGGGGAGTTTGCCAGAAAAGAGATCGCAGGGGCGTTTGATGGCAGGGTGGCAGTGACTGGAAAGGGTTCGCTTTTCATGACGCACTTTCTTCAAGACGGGATTTCAGAGATCACAGATTCTGCCCAGGCCTCGAAATGCGACACCCGGAGGCTGCAAGAATATCACTTTAAGATGATCGCCCATGACGGAATCTTCTTTCTGCCAGGAAAGCTGGGGGCCATATCCGGCGCCCATTCCAAGGAGGATATAAAAAGGATCATCAAGGCATCCGAAGAATTCTAGGTGACAGGGTTTTCCTGGTCTTTCCAAGACATCAGTTTGTTAAAGACCTCCAAAAAGTCGTCAGATTTCGTGATGATGTGGACATGCGCGTACAGTCCGTCAAACTGAGACTCGAAGATCATCCTGCAGTCATTTTTGAAGAACGGGACAGATATTCCCAGTTTCTTTAGTGAGTGAAATTCGAAATCTTCGACTTTGACTGACTTGCCACTTACAGTAATCCTCTTTTTTTCAGGATTCTTGTTTACGGTTTCGTCCAATTGCCGTTTGACAGACTCGCTCCAGAGCGGAGTGTCATGAGGCCATCTATGCACAAACACCTTGTCTGCATAATAGTCAAAGCCGGAGGACAACAGCCAGACTCGATTCCAATCCAAATTAAGCGTATCCTTGAATCCCAAGACGCAGGTCAGGCGATTGGCCCGGCTTCATCATGGTCTTCAGGGAATCCCTCCTACATGTAATGTCGAATGCAAACCGTCCGTTTTGAATGTTCGGCTCCGAGTCCCTGCAGGTTTATACAGTTTCATGCTTTTGCTTTTGCCCGACGTCACCACGCCACACAACGACGGCAACACATTTGATTCTAGCAGCACCAGTGGATTTGGCGTATAGCAACGAGCAGAAATAATTGAGGTTTTTTACGTGTAGTTATGACCTGCCTTGACTCAAAGGCTTCTGCCCGTTGCTATACAAGTCACAGAAAAAAACCACAGACAGGAAATCACCATATTTGAAAAAACTAGGTTTTTATAAAATCAGATCCTCTCATGTAATCATGAAGGAGAAGAAGGAGGAAAAGGAGGCCTATGCCACAGTGGATCCCACAGACACGTCTGCAAAGGAGCAGGAGGACTTGGCAAGAGAGGCAGTCAAGAAATTCAAGTCCTTGTAAAAACCTAAACTTTCATTAGATGTGCAATCCTAGTGGGAAGATATGGGACTGTTTGGCTCTAAAGAAAAACCCGGGGATTTGATGGGTCGCGCAATGGAAAAGATGCAGAAAAAGCAGCCAAGAGCTGCAATCTCGTTATTTAACAAGGTGCTCAAGCAGGAACCACACAACACAAAGGCATTGTTCAAAAAAGGGCAGGCCCAAAACCAGGCTAAAAGATACAGCGATGCGGTGACCACTTTTGACAGACTGCTGGAAATCAACCCAAAGGATGCGGATGCACTTGGCAACAAAGGAGTCGCCTTGGCAGAGATGGGAAACATCCAAGATGCAAACGAGTGCTATGACAAGGCAATAGAGTCAGACCCAAGACATGCCGCATCCTATTGTAACAAGGGAATCCTGCTGGCCAAACTACATGACAGGGAAGAGGCAATAGTGCTATTAGACAAGGCAATCTCAATGGACTCTAAAAGATCTAACGCGCTGTTTTGCAAGGGAGTCGTGTTAGGGGAGATGAAAAAGCATGAAAAGGCATTAAATTGTTTTGAAAAGGTATGCAAAAAAGAGCCAGGCAACATGGATGCCTTGTTTCACAAGGGTATGGAATTGGCAGGACTTGAAAAGCATGAAAAGGCAATCGAGGCATTTGACAAGATTCTTGAAAGGCACAGGGATGCTGCAAACATCATTTATGCCAAATCAAGAAGCAGGGCCGCACTAGGGCAGTACCCCCAAGCATTGGAACTTTTAAAACGAGCAGCGTCAAAAAACGGCAAAGACGTTAGGGTGTGGGCAAAAGAAGAGCCGATCTTTGTCAAGCTGCATACAAATGACGAGTTTAGAAAAATAGTCCGGTTATGATTTTAAAATCAGAGGATCTTTTTTCTGACAGAGTCTATCCTCATAATGCGGACTTTCTTCTTTGGGCCAATCAATCTGGCTTCAAAGACGGGCACGTAAATTTCTGAGATCTCACGCAGGACAAACTCGTCAGACAAATCGCGCACGTCAGTCTCCAGCGGTTTTTTTAACAGGGATTGAAGCTTCCCCAATGCGGCGTCAACTGTAATTTCAGGCTTCCTGACGTTTTGGCCGTTTTTTTCCAGAATTTTTTTAGGATAGTTCTCTATGGTCTTGGAATTAATTTTGAACGGGAATTTTATCTCTCTTCCGTGATGATCAAAAAAGATTCTGTCCTCTTCCTTGACAAAGACATGCTCTTCTAACTTTATGTCAATCTTGTTTTTTCGGCGTTTTCCCGCAAGAGATTTTGCAAATCCCGACTTTGATCGCACGGGAAAAACCCCTCCTCCCAAAACAACTTCTTTGACATCGTATCCTACAGAAATTGCATGTGTTGCTTTTCTATAATAGTCGACCGTATACTTTCCAGAAACTGCCAAAACGCATTCATAGTATAGTTTCAGGGAATGAACGTGAACCTGCTCCCTTTTTGGTCGCGAAAGAAGAGACTTGAAGGGGGATGTTTTCTTTTGCTCAATAATATCCATGGCCTCGTCCTCGTCAATGTTGTTCCTGAGGACGGTTGTTTTGACATCAAGTTTTGATTCTTTCAAGACCAAACAAAATACACATTTCCTGCTATTAAACCAATTCAGAAGAGCAGTCTTCCCAGAAGTAACCCAAAATGGCACATTTTGACCGAAACAGATCAATTAGGGCAGTCCCAGAAGGTACTCATGCATCACCAAAAGAACCAACTGAGACGTGATGCTCTCAACAACCCGCGCATATATCAAGCTATACTGGAGACAGTCGGCAAAGGTATGGCCCCGTGCGTCAGGGTATCAGACAGGCACAATGCCATCCATGCTGCAGACGACTTTATCAGGTGCCTGACGCGCGCGGCCGTATCCAACGGGCAGGTGGCAGGCTGCACGATGTCCGCACTCGAGGTGCCGACGACCCCGGGAATATCCCGCAGTCCCACCGACGGGTGGATCCGCAGCGTCGCCATAAAATCCGAGCCCGGCCGGATCCTGGACTGCCTTGCAGAAACCGTGGGCCGGCAGCTGGATCAGCTGAGGGAAACTGGGATGATCACAAGGGGTCAGAAGCTGGAGGCGGCAATAGACATGCACCCGATGCCGCGCTACGACAAAAAGCACGGCGCGGGCTTGTGCACTCCAGGAAGAAGGGCAGAACGCATGTCTTTGAGCGCTACATCACCATACAGTGTATTGTAGAGTACTGCCGCCTCGTGCCGGGCGTACTGCAGATGCCTGCCCTTGAGGATACGGCCGGTTTCGTGCGCAAGATCATCGATTCTGCACGCCGCACAGGCGCCGATCTCGGAGTCGTTATGCCGGGCCGCGAGTTCTTCTCGGCAGCAGTCATCCCCGGGCTGGATGCGGCAGGAGTGAAATACGTCATACCATGCAAGAACACGGACACCGTCGTTGCCACCATCAACTGGCACGATGACGGAAAGGGAAAAAGAAGGGAGGTCGAGTCGGTCATATCCAGAGATGCCCTGTCCGCACGATACGCGACGGTCATCACAAAGAGAAGGAAGAAGAGGTCAGGCAGGACCGGGGCAGAGAAGCTGCCGGCGCACGAGCGGCTCATCGGATTTGCAACCAACGTGCCCGGAATAGATCCTGACGAGTACGGCCGCAGGCGGCGAGGTAGAGACAGGATACCGGATGATAAAGAACGCAAGGGTCAGGACACACAGCAAGGGCCCGGCCGCAAGGATGCCGTGCTTTGTGTACTCGGCCGCGGTCTTCAACGCGTGGGTCATGGCAAACGCGATGATGAGGGACATGACGGGGATTATAGCAACGGGTAGAAGTCTTTGAGTCAAAGCAGGTAATAACTACACGTAAAAAACCTCAATTATTTCTGCTCGTTGCTATAGTATCGAGGATCCCCTGATCACCCAACAGTGCCTCAAGGACGTGATCATGCTCAACATAACAGACTGTAGGATGCTGCCCCAGCCCCCACCGCCGGTGCCTCCCTGAGTTACTTCTGGGAAGACTGGCTTTCCAGGTAGAATTATCTACCGATAACTTACCAGTTCCATTTGATCGCTATTTTTTTATTTATCTGCGAACATACAAAAAACATTGACTCCTGACAAAGGTTCTATATTCATCGTTCTTGCACTGATGTCTGCTATGCTACCACTGGCAGCGGCCTCTGAACAGACTGTAGATGAAGACTCCCCGGATCCTGATGTTCTAGGAGACATAATTCCGGTGCTGCCTCCCGGGCACGTGGGAATGGTGGACGAACTGCGCAAGGCGCACAGCCTCGTAACTGACATCATGGTACACACGCAACAGGCAATTGTCGATGAGGGGTATGCAGACGAGGAGATTTATTTTGAGGCAGTCTGGGTTGACGAACAAACCGAGGAACTGGCGGTTATCTTGGATCCGGCTCAAACCTTTTTTGATCTCATGGATGCCCAAGACATGCAAGAGGAGCTTGGTACCACCGTTCCAATCCGCATCGAGTATGGCGTGTTTGTTCCAGATGCTCCGTTGTCAGAGGCAACACCATGTCCTGCCGATGCAGGTTCGTCTATCTGCTATTACTGGGAACGCTACATTACAAGGTGCCTGCCAGAAACGACCACAAGCAGGTGCAATACATATGCTGCAATAATCGCTACTGCGGGCTATCCGTTGCCAACCCTGCTAGATGACAACAACGCTCCGACTGATGCAGACGGCGATGGCATAAACGATGACACTGATCAATGTGATGACCAGCCTGAGACGGTAAACGGATATCAAGATGAGGACGGCTGTCCTGACACTCTGCCGACTACAAACTCGACTACGATATTTTCAGATGACTTTGAGAGCGGATTCTCAAAGTGGACACAGACCGGACAAGAGGAATGGCAGATAGGCCTATTGGACGAAAGCGTCTACATTGATGGTGATGCTACAAACAAGGTGGCAGAAGCTGATGACTGTGATGATGAGGCCTGTATCATAACCTCGCAACCCTTTACTCTGACTGGCTATACCGATGCAACGTTGAAGTTTTATCGATTCGTGGATAACTCCCTTGACTCAGGCGAATATCTTGAAGTTCAAGTCGGAGACAACGGCACTTATACACAGATATTCTACTGGACAGACGGCGACGGCGATGATGATCAGTGGCACCATGAGACGTATGATCTTGGCAATTTCTTGAGCTCAAGCAGTGTCACCATACGGTTCCTGACCGAAGAGTCCTCTTCTGGCGAAGACGTTGGCATTGATAACGTTACAGTTACTGGCACTGTGGATGACACCGTATGCGCGCTTGATGTCACAGCTGCGCTGCAAGACAATGGGGACATCCATATATCCTGGAATGACTGCGGCAGCGACGTCAGGCGCTACAAGGTGTATTATGCAGAAGATGAGGGCGTAAGGCGTTTTATTGATAGTGAGTATAACAATACCAGTCATACTTGGTCTGGGGCAAATGATGGTACCACATACACATTTTCAGTAAAAGCACAGTACAACGATTACACATACACGGATTACTTTGCAAGCAACCAGATAGACGTGCCGGCATCTGATACGGTGCCTCCCCAGATTACCATGCCCGCGTCGCTCGAACTTGCGGCTCAATCGGCTAATGGAACTGTAGTTACATTTGTAGCGACAGGCTATGATCTGGTAGACGGCACAGTGCAAGTCACATGCGTGCCTCCCTCTGGCAGCCTGTTTGCGGCAAGCACCAACACGACTGTTAGCTGTAGCGCAACCGACAGTTCTGACAACAGCGTATCGGGCAGTTTTTGGGTGTGGGTCGGAGAATGGAATCCACAAACAATCCCAGCTGGCGATGTTACAATTTCTGGCGGAACTCCCTATGTTTATCGATTTGATCGTCCTGATGGAAGCTACACTACTAGTGGAGGAACAATAGCAATGGGTGCCACGCAAAATAACGCATCGGGCTTTGTGACTACGATGCATTCTTTCATTACAGAATATACTCCAACCAGCACTCAGCAGATCGAGGTGAACCTCAACGGAGTGGATCATAGCATAGCCAGTTTCACTCATGTCTATTCACGTGAGCAGCATCACGAACAGATTGCCGATGCGGCATTTGTTCCACTAAATAATGCATATGAAATCCCTGCCGATTATCTGATTGACAGCCAAGACAACATCATCAATATCACTGGCACGGGCGGTCTGCACAGGAGTTTCGGAACACAGATTTCCATGCTAAACCAAACGCACACCATGAATGGTACGTTGACAATCTTCAATGTCACGATGCGGGATGATCGCCACATCACAAATCACAATCAAATTCTAGGATACTGGAACAGCTCCGGTGGCAATAGCGGTGCTCCGATAATCACACGGGCGTCCAACAATAACGCAGAACTAGTCGGAATGCACATTGGGCGCATATGCCAATACTTGGTAGAAACAGATATGCTCTCTGCATGGTATCCTACCAGTGGTTGCCAGACTGGCATTTCAGTATTGGCACCATGGGAAAACATCGTTGAATTCCTGTCGTTGAATTGAAAAAATTCATTTTTATTCTCATTTTCTTTTGCTTTTCAATCCCGGCAGCTTTTGCTTACATTGACCTTGAAATTCAGGATAGTTATTGCCTGCACATAGGTCGGATTTACACTATGGAATTTTGCGGAACGCTGGAATCTGTAAGACAGTATGCCCTCGAGTATACATTCTGCTATGGGGAATCCAGGTCCACGTGCACCATACTCTATCCCTATGGCAGGTGCGAGCCTACCAACTATGGACGAATTCCGCAGTATCCGTGCATTTCAGAGTCCTGGCCA
Source organism: Candidatus Nitrosopumilus sp. (assembly GCA_965214775.1). Classification (GTDB taxonomy): domain Archaea; phylum Thermoproteota; class Nitrososphaeria; order Nitrososphaerales; family Nitrosopumilaceae; genus Nitrosopumilus. The sequence goes on from OZ243974.1 coordinate 2,627,313, forward strand.
ATCACGGAAAAGTCACACTTCAACGGATTATGGTGGGATTTTCGTTCATTGGAACATAGCATCTCTCTAGCCAATCCGGCAAATCACTGAACAGATTAGCCTTCCCTCAACGCTGGTCTCAGACGGAGCTTCAAACTTTCACCATGCCTGGAGAAAGCAGTATAAACCAAGGAACTTTCTGCACAAGGATGCCGAACACCGCAGGCACATCCACATGGCAGGCGATACGAACAACAACCAGATGGAGTCATTCAACGGCAACACGCTGAGGGCAAGGGAGAAGGTCATTTGTGGCATCAAGAAGAACGACTCTGCCATACTCAAGTGGATGCAGCTTCACCACAACTATATCCGCCCACATCAGGGTCTTGACGGTGACACGCCTGCCGACAGGGCCGGAATCAGGATTCAGGGGGACAACAAGTGGAAAACCATGATTCAGACGCATCTAAAGATGGTGATCTACCGACGCTTTCCAGGCAGAATTATCTACCGATAACTTACCAGTTCCTTTGGCAGGAAAGAAATAATAGGTTTGAAAAAAATCACAAGTCATGGCAGTTCCGAAAAAGGGAGGATACATCGGTAAATTCCTCAAGCGTGCAGACAAGGCATTGCAGGACGGAGTGAAAAAGGCAGATGAAATTTTAGATGACGCCGTTGAATTTGGCGAGATGACTGCAAAGCAGGCGGCAAAGACCAGCAGGGAACTGCAAAATCAGGCAAAGAAGGAGAGGATTGCACTGCAGAAAAGAGGGGCAAAGAAGATCAACGAAGGCATCACTGCCGCAAAAAAAATCACGTCAAATACTGACGAAGATTTAGCGACATTGGAGATGCTAGGAAGACTTAGAAAATCAGGAGTGATCACCGAAAGGGAATTTCAAGCAAAGAAAAAGAAAATCCTGGGAAGAATCTGAATGGAAAAAACAAACATCGGCGGCAGGGGGGACCAGAGAAAGGTAAATCCAAACTGGTTTACAGGCAGAACATGGATGAAAGTGCTGTCTGAGAGGATAGGATCAGAGGATCAAGACATTTACCACGTTCACTTTCAAAATGGCTCCAGAACGAAGCTTCATTTGCATACCGGAAACCAGCTGCTCATTGCAACAAAGGGTATCGGAAGTCTGGAGATCTTCAGAAGATTCGGCAGTAAAAAAACAGAATTCAAGATTAAAAGGACCAGGAAGATCACGCTCAAGGAAGGAGACATCGTCCACATCCCATCAAAAATACTGCATACACACGGTTCTGTTGACAGAAAGAAGGAATTTGCGCACATTGCAATCAACATTCTGCCAAGAAAAGGCGCAGAATACAAAACAGTCTGGTACGAGTCTGATTTCAAATCAAGGGTTTCAGAAATTATCCAAACATGACAATTCTGAGAAATTCTGAAATTCAAACGATTCATGGAAATGAAGGAACATACATCAAGCAGTATTTTCATCCACACAACACACTGAATGGAATTTCATACAGCATTGCCCATTTCTCGCTTGAGCCAAACAAGGAGACACTGCTGTACAAACTGACATCATCAGAGATCTATTACATTCTAGAAGGCAGAGTGGTCTTTATCATGGGCGCAGAAGAGTCTGAAATCAGGAAAGACGACTCGATTTATGTGACGCCCAACGCAGAGCAAAAAATCAGGAACACGGGTGCGGATCTTTTGAAGTTCCTGTGCATTGTAGAGCCTGCATGGACACATGACTGTGAAAAATCCTGGAATAGCCGCCTGCAACACATGCAACTGTTTTTAAAATATGAGGGATAGAGAAGTTTATGAACAGGTACCAGGCCCAGCGCGTCTTGAATACAGGCCCGGACTCGTCACAAAACGAGATCAAGGCAGCGTATAGAAGACTGGTACTGGAGGTTCACCCCGATAAAAGCCAGGACAAGAACAAAGACGAAGAAGAATTCAAAAAGATTACCGAGGCCTACAACATCCTAAAAGACGACAAAGTCCGAAAGGGATCCCGGGATCATACGAGCCCAAAAGACAGGACTGGGGCCGATTTCAAGGGAAATCCACAGTGGGGGGCACCAAAAGACAAAAAGACTCCGGAACAGGACTGGGGAAAGTATACCAGAGAATTTGAGGAGGGAGACCCTGATTTTTGGAAAGAGTATGAAAGAAAGTTCTGGGAGGATTACAATGCCAAGATAAGGGCCGATGGCAAAAACGGGGAATTTGACAAAGCAAAGGAGCCCAAAAGGCAGCCGAACCTTTTCGTTGATGTCGACAAGAGTCTGTGCATCGGCTGCTGCAGCTGCGAGATTATTGCGCCAGAGGTTTTTCAGATAGACAAGGAGGGAAAATTCAATCCAAAATCAACGGTGATTGATCAAAAGGGGGCGGGGGTAAACAAGATAATGAATGCCGCAGAAACGTGTCCGACAAAGGCAATCATTGTCGAAGACACAGACTCCAAGGAAAGGCTGTACCCCTACTAGGTTGGTCATAGTTTTAATTTGTCATGCAGCTCTTCAGTCTCAGATTCTGTCAGTTCGATCTTCGAGTCAAACATGCTGTGAATCGGACCTGCCGCATCAGAGCTGCTTCTTGGAACCAGATGAACGTGAACATGTGGGATTTCCTGCCCGGCATCCTTTCCGTTATGCACTGCCAGCAGTGTGGAGCCGTATATGGCATCCACCCGGGAAATCATCTCATGCACCAGTGAAAACAAGTCAGCGTTCTCTTCTTTGCTCATGTCCTGGATTTTTTCATAGTGGTTTTTTGGAACTGCCAAGACGTGTCCCTTTGATAAGGGAAACGCGTCCATGAATGAAGCAGAGTGTTCGGTCTGAGCCAGAAACTTTGCGGGAATTTCTCCTGAAATAATTTTGCAAAAGACGCAATCCATGACCATGTAAGAAACCTGATCATAATAGACTTTCCTTCTAGACGAATTAGGTGAAATTTCCAACTGGTACACGCCTAGCGATATGGAGGACGCCGGTCGCCACGGTTTCGGGACGCGGAATGGAACTGGTAAGTTAACGTGTGTTTCTTCTCTCTGGAAAGTGTCGGGTGCTGGTATTCTGGATTAGTGTCTTCCACTTGCTGTCTCCCTGAACCCTGATAGAAAACATAAAAAATAAGAATGGTGGCATGGTTAGTTTTGTAGTTGTAGCCTAGCCTTCATAAATGACCAGTCATGGGCGTAATTATATCCCTCATGAGTACCAATATTCATTCCTCCATAGTGCTGATTAGAAATCAATATGATCGGTGCCCCGCTATCTCGGTCTTGGGTGCTTAGGCCAGATATTCTATACAAGTCACTGTACCAGGCCCCATCGAAGCTTTTCCATTGATTTACTTGTTCCACTCTCCCGTAGTCCAGTTGTTGTGTTTGGGCTCCGTATGTAAAGACCAGTGAATTTGGTTGTATGTCCGATTTGCCAAGAGTGACATAGTCCTGCGAGCCGACAGTTATTCTGGACGTGTTGACGGATCTGGAATCTGCCTCCACAAATCTACAGTCGCAGAAGGGTCCCCCATATATGCTACTATCGGGGTTGTCGCCTAATTCCACTTATTTGACTCAATCTGCGCGTTTTTCTGAATTTCCGCCCTTTTACACGCCTGATCCATATGGCAACTCAATGGTTTTCAGGAATTCCGACGAATTAGGAAACAACCACGCCCGTACCATACGGAGGATGACTCCATGACTCACTTTGCATTCTCCGGAATCCCTGCAAATGTCTACCTTATCTCGTCATCATTGTTGCCGACTCTTGTGTTGCTCAGCACCTTGCCTTTCTTGTCCATCACCGCGACCTAGATGAACTCCTTGTGCACGTCCAGGCCGACATGCTGCTGCACCGCCTTTGATTTCACACGTATCCTCTTTTTTGGAGTAATCTGTCTGTTTGCACTGCCCTTTATTTTGGCACCATCTGAATTTTGTTTTTGAGACACATATGATTACATTTGACTTAGCTGTTCCCGTAAAACCCCCCCAGCACTGCTGCGCCCAGCATACCAGACGAGTCTCCTAGTCTGTTTTGCAGTATGGGCGTAGTATTCCTGTCCCCGTAAAGCGAATGACGGCGAACACTTTCCACCCCCTCGTCGTACAGGAACCGTATGTTGGATACCCCTCCACCGACGACTATGACATCAGGATCCAGTATCGAGATGACGCCTGCCAGTGCCGTCCCAAAATCGTCTAGGAACTCCTCCTTCCATCTCAGGCCGTTCTCCGATTCAAGAAGGGACGGCGATGCGACGATCGCTGGGACCGTTTCGGTGCCACCTGTGATCTCCGTCCATCTGCGTTCAAGCGCAGGGCCCGATATGTACATTATGGCGCATCCCTTTCTTCCGCAGCTGCAGTCGACGCCGTTGTGGTATAATGTTGCATGTCCCCACTCCCCTGCCAGACCCATGCGCCCGTCCTGTATCGCCCCATCTATTACTATGCCGCCTCCTACCCCCGTTCCCATTATGATGCCAAACACGGTACGATACTGCCGCCCTGCACCCATGGTGGCCTCGGCCAACGTGAAGCAGTTTGCGTCATTTTCGACAAAAACCCTCCGTGACAGTGACTCCTCCAAGCCCTTTCTTATGTATGCGGCGTATTCAGACGAGGGAGAACCTGGCATGCCGATGCCGACGGTGGCATCACCCCCCCCCCCTCTCCGTGCCGTTTCGGCGGATTCGACGTCACCTACAAGTCTGGTGATCGTCTCCACGGTGTCATTCAAGTCGTTTTGTGGGGCAGCAACGCGTTTTCTTGACACCATGTTGTACGAGCCGTCCAGACGCACCGCCTCGATCTTGGTGCCCCCGACGTCTACGCCTATTCTCCATTGTGCATCCGTCGCTTCCTGAAGCCCCATAAGAATACCGTATGACGGTCGTATATATAGTGACGATTGAAAGTCTCTGAGTATGTGGTCGTAGTAACTATGCGTAGTAACCAATCATAAAAAGGACAAGAAAATTTTCACCAATAGAACTATACTGACGATCATTGAAAATTTCGCCTTCCTTACACGCGGCGCTCAAGATATTTGTAGATGTCAACCTTGATGGAACACGTCCTAAAGTATTCTGAGACGGCTCTTTTGAGGTGATCTGCCGTATCGTAAAAGACAGATGTGACCAGCCTGTACTTGGCGTCCTTCCAGATTGGCTCTATGCCACTCAGCTCCGGCCTAGCTACCGGCAGGTACAGCAGGACAACGTCGGGATTTTTCTTCAGGTACCTGCGGACCCTTCCGGTCTTGTGCTGTGCTGCGTTATCCATCACAATCAGAACCTTTCCCCACTTTTTGTGCGCCTGCTTGAGATAACGCACAAAGTTTATGCTGTTGAACTTGTCGTATGTGCGCATCAGCCTGGTTCCGTCGTCTGCAATCGTTCCGTATACCACGACACGTTCCCTCCTGCCGGATCGTTGCACCTCGATCCTGTCCCCCACTGGCGACCAGAACTTTCTGCCGTCCCTTCCCGTACTGACGAATATCGACTCGTCCTGTACGGTTATCCTAAATCCGCGCCTTTTTGCAAGCGCAATCGTGTCTTTTGCCTCCCTTTGCCACCGTCTTACCTCCTTTGCGTCGGCAGCATTTGCCAGCTTGGTAGTTGTCGTCTTTAGCGAGAATCCCATCGTGTGCAGGATTCTTCTGATGCTTCCCACGCTGTATGTGACATGCAGCCTGCGGCGCACCCAGTTGCACAGCTTCTTCGGGGTGAGCTTTTCCATCCTGCGCAACTTTGTGGCGATCTTTTTTATCCTGCCGACTGGGACCTTTGGCTTTTTGCCCCTGTCAGGGGAGTCACGAAGGCCGTCAACGCCGTCAAGCTCGAATCTATTGATCCACATCTGTACTGTACGCTGTGTCACGTTGGCAATCTCTGCGGTCTGTGCGGTGGTGTTGCCAAGCAGTACGGAGCGCACCGCTAGGATTCTGGTATAAACTCTGTTATCCTTTTCGACACATATGGCATCCGTGAGGATTTTCGTCTTGTCCATGTCAGGAGGGCCATGGATGGAGATCTCCCATATGAAATCGTACCTAATCCTACCGTGGACCCTTGCCAGCTCGATGTTCCGAATCAGGACAATGTTGCTATGCGATGCATCCTCTTATACTTTCTCTGCGTGAGAGTCTTGTTCTGAGTGCGGTACTCTTCTCCGGTGGTCAGCATGTGCCAGATTATCTCCAGCATATGCCTTGCAACTGCAATCTTTGCCTTCTGCCATCCTCGTCTCTTTCTTATCCTTTCATGTATCGCACCAAGCCTTGGGTCGTTTCGTGCTGCGACTGTGGCCGAGTTGACAATAGCCTGGCACAGCCACACGGATCCCTGCTTTGTTATGCCGCCTCCTTTGTGTCTGTCTGCGCTGTCCCTGCGCGAGGGAGTCAGCCCTGCATACGAGACGAGCTTCTCCGGAGTGGCAAACCTCCTGATATCTGCTATCTCAGAGATTATCGTCAGTGCAGAGACATGGCTTATTCCAGGCATGGTCATAATCGTCTTGGCCCTCGGATCGCTTTCGGATACGGAGGCAATGCTGCGCTCCAGATCCTTTATCTGATCCTGTATCCTCTTGATGTCATCAAGGTACATCTTCACCGTTGCCGCGTCAATCTCTGACATCTTTATCCCGTCTTGGATGTACTGTATGGCAGAAATCGTAAACGTCTTGTGCGTGGGCAGATCATAGTCATATTTTGCAAGTATTGCGTGTATCTTGTTCTTGCACCTGGTGGGTAACAGGTCGGGCTCTGGAAGCTGTTCCTGATTTCAGGCACAGATTCCATTTGATCGGCATTCATTAGTGGCAAAATTCATGCCTGAACTTCCAGAACCCGACCTGTTACCCTGGTGGCTTCTGCTGTCTTGCCGGTTCTGGTCCTGCCCAGCATTCTGAGGTCCCTATAGTGCTTGTCAGGCACAAACGACTCTGGCAGCATGTCTGCTCTGAGCAGGTCGGCAAGTATATTTGCATCCACGCGGTCGTCCTTTATCTTGGCGTGCGCTATCACCTTGACCTTTGCCGGATGCACCAGCACGGTGTCTATCCCGCAGTCCTCAAGCGTGTCATGTACGATAATCCAGTAGTTGGCAGTGGATTCGCATACTGCCCTGATTGGCAGCTGTCCCGGATATGCCTTTTTGAGGTTTGTTGCAAAATTCGTTGTTGCCAAAACGCTGTTCTCAAACTTGGATCGCTCAAGCAGCTTGCCCGAGTCGTCCTTTACTGCTGCAACGCATGTCTTTTTGTGTACATCTATTCCTGCGTTGATCATGTTATCACCTCCTTTTTGATCAAAATGCCTGATCCAGGCGGAATCTCCCATTCACCGTCTTCTGCGCGGTATATTGCTTTCCGCCTGCTGTTGCGAGTCAGTCTACTGAACACCCTTGTACATGGTAAGTTCCAATCGACTCTCAGGCCCAACAGTAATAGTATATCACAGGATACGGATAAGATTTCATATAGCGTCTACTGGGAAAACCCTGCGGAATTTTTAATCACGGTCGATTACACATAAAGTCTAATAAATAATGTCATGGCTCAGATATGATAGCCCATGCCAGATCACGTCCAAACTTGATTGTCACTATGTCGCCAACATCCTTTGTGCAATCTTTAATGGTTTTAGGAACGTCGTCTCTAGTCTCAACATAGCATATCCCGTCTTGATTTGCCAAGATTACGGTTTCCTCGAAGACATCCTCGCGGATAAGATTCCAAAACGGAAAGACGGCAGTTGAAATCACGATTCCTGCTGCAAGCAGCAGTCCGCCAAATATCAGGCCCCCTTTTTGGCCGGATGTCAATTCCATGCCTACCATGTCCCCCCGTCGCCGGCATTAGGATCAAGCTTCTTTGCAGGAACGTTGCCGTGGGCTTTTTTCATATGGCGTTTCAGTCTCTCAGGATCATGCAGTTCGGTCCCACACGTGTCGCATCTGGTCTGATTTTCTTTGTCTTTGCGTTTGAACAGGCCCATATCTTGCTAAAAATTCGTGCATTATATGAAAATTATGTCGCAGTAATAGCAACAGTAGCAGCATTGCAGGCTGTGGCAATGTCCTCTTCCATCCATCATGGGTCACTTTTTTGGATCACCTCTTTGCCCTCTGCGGGAGCTCTCCTGTCTGTACTTTTCCCTGCAGAGGCGGCAATAGCCCGCGTTCTTTCTGCTGTTGCCCATTATGATATTCAGGATCGACTGATCAGAATCGTTTTGGGTGACATGCGCCCATGATCTCCCATATGAAATCGTACCCAATCCTACCGTGGATCCTTGCCAGCTCGATGTTCCGAATCAGGACGATGTTGCTATGCGATGCATCCTCTTATACTTTCTCTGCGTGATAGTTTGTTGCATAACCCTTCCTAAAATTTGAAATCTGACTGAAAATCACCAAAATGATCAACTAATCCTTACCGAAAAAGTAATGGATCATGAGGATGCAACATACGGTACAAGTTGATACATACGGACAATGCAAAGTACGTAAAGAAGTGGGGCAGGCCCGATCGTCAAGTACGACCAAGGTTGAGAGAAGGATTTCAAGGTTGCCAACCGCCACAAGGAGGGTTCCCCGTTCCTGTATGCAGACGGCTTGATAATGGCTGGCGTTGTCCTCAGGATCGCATTCATGATTCCATACAGGCAGCTGTCAAGCATGCTCGGGGAGATGCCACGGGGCACGGATTCGCCGTGCCACACCACGATATACGGAAGGATGTAGAAGCTTGACGTCGACATTGCAGAGAACATAATTACGGTGCGCGACAAGTCCGGCGACATGGTCATGATAGATGACGCCACGGGCCTCAAGCAGCACGACTGGGGCGAGTGAATACGCAAGAAATGGAAGGCAAGGCGCGGATTCGTCAAGATGCACCTGATGGTCGACGCAGACACCAAGCAGGTGCTGGCAGTATCTGTCACAGATGAGACAGTCGGCGACAACACTGAGCTGCCTGCACTGCCTGGGGAGGCGGCCGGGAACATCAGAGAAGAGGAAGAGGAGGGCTGCTCCGATAGTGCAGATGCAGTCAAGATCCCCAACATGTTTGCAGCCGGGATCTCGCCGCTTATCCTGCTCGGCACCGGCGAGGACCAGAGTACGCCTGGCAAGATCCCACTTGCAGGCGGCGGATACTGTTCAAGGAAGAACGTAGCCGAGTGCCACAAGCGCGGTACAAGGCCATTCATACGGCTTTTGACAAGCTGCACTGCAAGGGACATGGGCGCCGGCGACAAGTAGGGCATGCTTGTCAAAAGCCATCTCGGGGGAGGCCCAGAGGAGGCTGTGGGCGATCTATCAAAGGAGGAGAGGCAGGAGAACCTGCGGTACTGGAAGAGCACGGCTGGCTATGGTGCAAGGTGGATAGTCGAGATCGTGGTATCTGCCATAAAGCGGATGTTCGGCGAGGACGTAAAGGCCCTCAAGTGGTCCAATATAGTGCAGGAGACAAAGTTGAGGATATGGCTGTACAACAAGTGGATCACAGAGGAGGAGGAGGAGGAGGCAGCTGCCATGTAGGAACCTAGCGCCGGTGGGGATCCTGGAGGATTGACAGCTCTAGTCGGAGTTATGCAACAAACTGCCCTTCACGATGACATTATATGGGATGTCAGGAATTTTGAAAACATGTCTATCCGGAACATCACTGTTTTGGGCTCGGGGGTAATGGGCCATGGGATTGCCCAGGTCTCTGCAACTGCAGGCTACAACGTGATCCTTCGGGACGTCGAGCAAGGATTTCTGGATAAGGCAATGGAAAAGATCAGATGGAGTTTGGACAAACTGGCCGCAAAAGAAAAAATTTCCAAGGAAGAAGGAGATGCGATTTTTGGAAGAATCACGCCGGTAGTAGATCTAAACGAGGCAGTAAGAGATGCAGAGTTGGTTATCGAGGCAGTTCCAGAAATCATGGATTTGAAGAAAAAAGTTTATGCAGAATTGGACAAGGCAGCAGATTCCAAAGCAGTCTTTGCGTCAAACACAAGCACGCTGCCAATTACAGAAATTGCAAACACAACATCGCGCCCCGAAAGATTTATCGGGATTCATTTCTTTAATCCGCCGCAATTAATGAAGCTAGTAGAAGTAATCCCCGGAGAAAAGACAGATCCCCAAATCACAGAACTGACCCAAGAGTACGTCAGATCAGTTGACAAGCAGGCCGTGGTCTGCAGGAAAGATGTTCCAGGATTCATCATAAACAGACTCTTCATACCGATGGTTCACGAAGCATGCTTTGTCAAGGAGAGGACGGGGGCAACGCTGGAAGAGATAGATTCGGCCGTAAAGTTCAAACTGGGATTTCCAATGGGGATTTTTGAACTGGCTGACTTTACCGGAATGGATGTGATTCACAAGGCGACAGTAGAAATGCACCTCAGAGACAAAAAAGCAGTCAACCCGCATCCGCTTGTTGAAAAGATGTTTGACGAAAAGAAACTGGGGCAAAAGTCAGGCGAGGGGTACTACAGATACTCAGACGACAAATACGAGAGAGTGGCACTGTCTGAAGGACTGGCAGAAGGATGCAATCCGGCCCAGCTGGTTGCAAGCATCGCTAACAACGCTGCATGGCTCGTAAGCAATGGCGCCAGCGATATTGACGAGATAGAAAAGGCTGCACGGCTGGGATTGGGACTGAAAAAACCGCTGTTTCAGACGGCAAAAGAGATTGGGATTAGAAATATCATAGACGAGCTAAACAGACTTGCCGCAGAACACGGCGAATTTTACAAACCAGATCCCCTGCTAGAATCATTGCAGTAGATATCCATTCACAGTCAACCTGCTTGATTCGTACATTGCCCTTCTTTGTATTAAGATAGCACCCAGCAAAAACAGTCAATTCTTCTCCAATTCCAAATTGCAGAGAACTTTTTTCTTCCACCACATGCAGGATTTTTTGTTCGAATCTGCCGTCTTGAAGAATTTGAATGTAGTCAATGCATAAAAAAATGGATAATCTTGACAACTATTTTTGATCCAAACATTAAGATCAGGCAAGGAATACGCATATGCATGGGCAGACAGAGAAAGGAATTCGTAGCATCAGGAAGCAAATTCCTGCCAAATACGTCACGCTCCTACCTGCACAAGGCATACAAAAAGGAGACAGACAAGAAAAAAAGGTACAACTTCAGGTCCTTTTTATACTGACTAGGAAACTTTTTGCCCGGAACTTTTTGATCCTTCCACATATGCTGTGACAGACCCGCTACATCATCACCACACGTCCCTTGTATATGCAAGACCGGCAGCGCGCAGACAACAGATTATTGGCAGACGGCACCTGCAGGAAACCAGCATTGTCGGATTTGCCAGGCGTTGTTGACTGGCAGACTTGCCTACACAGTCGGATTCTTTGATATGAAGCTACGGGTTACGCCGTCCCGTAGGCGCCAGACGGATCATGTTGTTATGGGAGCTGCTACTGGTACGACGGCCGTCCGATCCCGGCGTACCGCTCCTCCTTCACTGCCTGCGTCATCATCGACTACAGGCGGCCACACCGGCGGCGGCCCGGGACACTCAAAGACGCTGTATCTTGTACCGTCCGTATTGACAAGCGAGGACAGCAGGCGCGCATCATCATCATCTCTTGCTTCTGCAAAGACATCCCAGCCCGGATTCCGCAGGTATTTCAAGAGTCCGCCGGCAGGATGTATGTTTTGCTTGCGACATGTCATCGAAAATGTCAGCAGTGCAGAAGCCGTCTTTCTTCCACCGTCAGTTACAATCTTGTGGCGTGCATTGCGTTGTGGTATGATCCCGTCGCGTATGCACCGCTCCGTATCGTTGTTGTGCAGCGGCATTCCCCGATGCGCCAGACACGTAAACATGTCATGTATGGCGTTTAGCAGGTGTGTACGCACGTGAACGTCCTCATACGGGTTGATTATTTTGTATACTTCCCTGGAAAGCTCCATGCATGTAAGCGGCGCAAGCGTCTTGATTTTATCTATCTTCCTGTAGAATTCCAGCAGCAAGTCATACCTTTTCTCATTATCGCCTTCGGGCATCTTTACTGCAAGCTTTTCTGCATATGCCAGAAGGTGCCTCCAGCACCTCTGGATTGTCACAAAGAACAGCTTGTACTGGGCCAGCCCGTCTACGACTATGGGAGTCTTGGGATCCAGCCATCCAAAGTGCGTGTGCAGTACCTCGGAGGACCGGGAATCTGCAAAGACCACAAAACACGCCCCCTCGCAGTTGAGCACCCAGACGTATCCCATGTGTCCGTCGCCGCGCTTAAAGCCGGTCTCGTCCATCTGTATCCACGGCCTGCCCGCAATGAATGACTGTATGCGTTGTATCATGTTTTGTTGAATCGCCTCTGCCACTGCGTGCCGGGCGGCAGTCACGGTATTTGGGGCCATCTTGAATCCAAACATATACTGAAAGTACTCTGCAATGTCCTCGTCTGTGTTTCCCTTCTCAAAGAACATCATGATTAGAGAGAGTGAGACGGGCCCAAGTGACGTGCCGCTTAGAAACGGGGTGGCTGCGATATGCACGGTATTGCACTGTGGACACACCGCGTTTTGGATGATGGCATTGGCAGTGAGCATGCGCATGGAGTCGTCCAGGTCGTTTACAAGCTTGTGGATCGGCTTGAGCATCCGTAACTGGATGTTGCACTTTGGGCATATTTTGGAGCCAAGATCGTACCTTAATGTCATTGATGGCCGGTTGCCGTGCGATGTACCATGGTGTCCGCACGGAGGGCCGCGTTTCTTGCCCCGAGCAGCATCGCCGGGACTGCCGCCGGGATCCTCGCCCCTTTTCTCCCTGAACTTTCTTCTGGCATCATTGTATAATGACGGCGTGGACGTGGGCATGTTGGGACTCTCATACAGGGCAAGCCTTGCCTGAAGCTCGGAGTTCTCCTTCTTGACATCAGCATTCTCCTTCTTGACAATAGAGAGTTCTTTTTCCAGCCCGGAGATCTTCTCATCCTGCTCCATGATCATGACAAGTGCCTTTCCAGGATCCGTACAGTGTGCAAGCACGGCTTTGGAGTCCATATGTTACATCAGACAGGCAAGATCAAAAAAGATTTCCATCGAAATTCTTTGACCAAGATGCCGATATTATGTCACTCCCGTAAATTCCAAACCTGCAATATCTGATCACAAATGTCTGATGTTCAGCCATGTTCGGAGGGGCATCTGATCATAAGATGCTGCCCAAAAATGTTTGACTGTCAGTATAAAAAGGACCTGAAGTTGTACTAATCTTGGAACGTTGGGAGGCGTGTTTTTCTTGCAGCTCTGGCAGAACGGCCTCTTTTTTACGTATTTTGCCTATATTTTGAGATATTTTACGCAGATTCGTTCACAGATGGTTCAGAATTCGCTAATTTTGGGGTCAACTCTCTGATCTGAAATACAATTGTAATGCAATACAGCCCACGGCCGCGTTACCCGTCTTGGGGTCACCAGCCAAATAACTTTCTGACAAAGTCCACAAGCATCCGAGTCCACGATCCTCAGGCACTGCGGACTCTGCTGCCCTTGTACACGTCATGTGATGCCGTCAGCTTTGCATGTATAGTCAGCCCGCCGTCGGAATATTTTGATCCGGTCGATTACGCATAAGGTCTAGTGTAAAAAAAGAAAGAGATTACAAATCATTCATCAGATAGTTGGGTAAGTTTTTCTCTTAAATCAGCCTTATCCATAGTTCTTGATTCAAGTATATTTTTTGCCTCTTCACCCTCTAACAGGTATGTCGACTTTGTGACAGATACAGGATGGTAAGAATCACCCCAGATAGATCCCTCATCTTTACCAAGCAACATAACTACGTTATCTCCTTGTTGTAAGGTAATAGATTCTGTATATGCAGTTATCCCATCTAAAGTACCACCGTTCATCAACACATTAATAGATTGGTCAACTTTAGCGTCTCCTTTTATGACATGACTTATCTTGATTGCATACTTTGTCTGAATATATGGATATTCATCACCAGAGTCTATCTTCCAAAAGGGAGATACTTCTTGTACTGTTCCTTCAATAATTAACAGAGCTCTATCGATTTCAATCTGTTCAGAAATATCCTCTTCAATAGAGGACATGCCGATTGTTATTCCGGGATTGTTTGTAGCAAACTCTTTTCCAATTTTATCAGCATCTGGTGTTAATGTAATAAAAGCAAGTATTGGTATGATTACGGTAATTGCAATTATTGGGAATATTATTTTCTTGTTCATATCAATACATACCCCTTATTGTTGCCTTGTCATGACTGTTCAATGTTCTATCCACATAATTTGTTCCAATATATGCATTCATTGGAGAACCATATGTTGATGTATGGCCATGAATTCCAGCAATAGACTTTATGCGTAATCGGCCCATCTGATCTAAAAATACGACACAATAGATCATTATTTGCACACCAACAACCCTAAAGATCTGTATGATTCCCTAACTGTATGGGCTCAAATGACAAGACTCTCCAAGCATTTCAAGCGTTACAAGCGCAACACGAGATGCTAGTCGAGCAACACGAGATGCTAGTCGAGCAACACGAGATGCTAGTCGAGCAACACGAGCAGGTATCCAAGCAAAACAAACAGATGTCCAAGCAAAACGAGCGTATGAGGAAGCAGCTTGCGTTTGAGGACTCGTTGTGGCAGTCCGAAGAAAACAAGACAAAAAGAGTCGTGCGCGGCGGGACGCCTCTGCGGATGCACGCAATCGAGGTTGCAGACGGCATAATCGGCGATCCGGTGCGCCTTCGCAACGTCACGGGATGCACAAAGGAGTCATTTACGATCATACTGGAGCGCTTTACGGAAGAAGTCATGGACGACGAGGACAGACCCCTGTTCTGGGAGGACGACGTAAGAGGCGGCGATGCCGGAAACCGGTGCAAGCTGTACATCAGGCACGCGCTGCTTGCAGTACTCATGAGCATAAGGACCAAGGCAACGCAGCATCATCTGGCCGCAACGTTTGACGTCGACCAGTCCACAATGTCCAGGTACCTCCGGTACGGTGCCGTGTTACTGCGCCGGCTCCTGCCTGCCTCCGAAAAGCTAACAAGCATCATCTGCAAGACCCCGGCAGGCAAGCTGGAGGAGGTGCTGATCCCAAAAAAGACGCTCCTGATTGACGGTACCCTGACTCCGGTAGACAGGCCCGGGGACAGGACCGCAAGAAAGACCAGATATTCGGGAAGAAAAAAGCGGCACATGTTCAACACGATAATTACCTCGAACCTGGACGGCCTCATACTGCACTGCGGCAAGACTGTGGACGGAAGCGTCAACGACAAGGGCGTGATGAACGCAGGGGGCGGCCCGGACTTTGGAAGGCACACCGGATCAATGAGGAATGCAAAAAACGCAGACGATCCGGAAGAGGCGTTTGTGATTTACAGCGACCTGGGATTTGAGGGCATTCAAAAGATGCTTCCGGGCGCCATACACAGGCAGCCCCCAAAGAAGCCCAGGGACGGGGATCTTACTGCAACGCAAAAGAGGCGCCGCAAGCAGATAAGCAGGGTCCGCGTCAGGGTGGAGCACCACATAGGGCGGCTCAAAAGATATGGCATTCTTACCATGCCGTTTGGCGGAACTGCCAAGGATCTAAACTATTTCATGCAGATAATCACGGGTCTTGAGAACCTCAAGACGATGTTGAAAAGGAAAAAACACTATGGCCAGCTGCTGCAGCAGCTGCATCTGCTGCCAGACACATGACATACGGCGGTACGGACCGCCATTCTTTCTGACTTGTCAACGGGGCACATTGCCGTGCTGCATGGTTGCGCACGTTCTTTTGGTGCAACTGGCTTTTACGTGCGTCATGACACGAGATGCATGCGGTAATTTGATCCGATCAGCGCATTTGCGTTTGGAAAAGCCTACGGAATTTTTAATCACGGTCGATTACGCATAAAGTCTAATATGACCTATTTCGTGAATAGATACTGTTTCATAATCATAAGACCACCATCCTTGAGAGACATTAACATCACGAAAATCCTTATTGGAGTTAAACTCTAGTTTTGCATATGACATAGTACCACCATGAGCATACCAAGTAGTTACTGCCAAATCAGAAGAAAACCAACTAAATGATTTTGATTTAATATCTATATCTCCATTTGAATCATCACGTGTAAAATCCCACTAACTTCCTGAAACACTATTCCATACATTAGCAGCATCTTCAAAATCTGTTGCAGGTGTAAAACTTTGATGTGAAATATTGTTCAAAGAGGAATGTATATCAAATGTCATATCTGTTTGCCAAGTAGATGTATTTGGGTGATCTGCAAACACATCACCAATACTAAATGCCAAAATTATTGTAGTAATCAAAGAAGCAAATAGGATTGTTTTCATCGTTTTTGTAGTCATTGCCACATGGAGACCGCGATGCTATATAACCAACATGTTTCATTTGTGTTCATTTGTATTCATTTGTGTTCACTTCAGCTAAGTGAAATGTGAACGGAATTTGTTGTTTTGTCTTGCTATAGCAACGGGCAGAAGTCTTTGAGTCAAGGTAGGTCATAACTACACGTAAAAAACCTCAATTATTTCTGCTTGTTGCTATAAAAGGCGTCCATCCGGATTTGCCAAATGGTCCGACAGTGCTACACCCGTTTTGTGCATCGCGTTTTTTTCCAAATCACAACAGCTCGGACTCTGAAAGTTCAGGAGTGAATCTTGCCGCCGAAGATGGGGGCTGTTTCCTAATTTGCTAGAATTCCTGAAAACCGTCAGTATGTCATATGATCAGGCGTGCAAAGTGATGAAGATTCAGAAAAACGTGCTGATTGAGCCAGATAAATAGAACTAGGCGACAGCCCTCTTTCTCCCCCCTTCCCTTCCCCGAAGATGTGTATTCACAGACGTAGTTTGTGCTCAAAACCGTAAATCACTTCAAGCTCGAGCTGTTATCTAAATCAGCAAGTTCCTGTTTTTTACCAGCATGACTTCCTCTTTCTTGCAACTGCTAGTGCTTGACTGAAAGAGGGGACTCATCAGACTGTGAGACAAGTTCCAAGATTTTCTCTATGGCCTCCTTGGGAGTGTCGGCACCGTGGATCTTGACATTTTTTCTGTGATCAAGATATCCGTCAATGTATTGTTCGACAGATCCTCCGAGATTTCTCATTGCGACCATCGGTTTTTTGTGCATATAGGCTGCACAGACCTCAGACAGTGTCCCGGAGCCTCCTCCGACTATGATAATGCCGTCTGCACTAAGCGCGTTCAGGAAGTCCCGTGTCAGCCCCATTCCAGTTGGAATGACAATGTCACAGTATTCGTTTGCCAAAGATGCGTCATCCTGGGGAATTATGCCAATACTCAATCCATCAGAATCGCAAGATCCGTGAGAGGCGGCAGCCATCACTCCGCCCAAACCGCCCGTGATCAAGACAGAGCCTGATCTTGCAACCTCAGATCCGATTTCATATGCAATTCTTTCGTGTTCGGGAGTGCACCCATTAGTATTGTTTCCAATTACCAAAATCTGCCGTTTTTTTGCCACAGATTTGATTGAAAGACTGGTTTGAAATAGTTTTTCCCCAGTCCAGCTAAGTGAAAAGTAAATGAGATTTGTTGTTTTGTCCTGATATTGAGGCATCACGCCTCCTGTCCAGCTTCTGTTTTTACTCGATTTTTTAGTACTTTTCACTTAGCTGCAGTCTTCCCAAAAGCAATACATAAAGCGATTCTAAAACTCGAAACAGTTCAAACCAAGCTGCCTGCAAACTCACATATGGCCGACTGCACCGCGATGAATCGGGTACATTTGGGAAGACTGTTCCCAGAGTAAAGGATATAGGAAAGCGTCACTAACTATCTTTATGGAAAGGCGTTCAATACCAGTATGTTTTACAGAAAAACAATACAAGACAATCGAAGGATATGCCAAGAGAAACGGCATGCTCAATGCAAGCCAGGCCCTTGAGAAAATCCTAAAGGAATAACCACTTTTTGTCATCTTCATTTTTATTTTGTCTACATTTATAGAATAATAATCTGTAGGAGATAGCATGGGACTGTTTAGTAGGAAACCTGCAATATGCACAGTATGCAGCAAAAAACTTACACACAGACACAAGCCAAAGAGGGAATGGAACATCAAAGGCCCCCTGTGCGGGGACTGTCATTTTGAGAAGCAGAAAGAATTCTACGAGGGCAAAGTCAGACAGCCATGTATAGTATGCGGCACAACCAGAAAAATCACCGAACTCTGGGAACCAAGATGGCAGTGGGACATGAATGGACTGTTGTGCAAAGACTGCTTTGATAAAAAAGAGGAGAACCATGCAAGAAAGAAAGACTTTTGCGCGTTGTGTAGTGGCAAAATGGGATTAATCAGGTACAATCCCAAGGGCCATTGGAAAATAGAAGGACAGCTATGCAAAGACTGCTGGAATGAGAAAAAAGCAGAGCTGGGATAAATTGGGTTTTTTTAAAAAAATCAAGTGTGATGTCTGTGACAAAAAGTTTTCAAAAGAAGAGGAGATGATGAACCACAAGCAAATCATACATGGAAAGGACTTGAAATATGACTGCAAGAAATGTGACAGATACTTTTCAAACATGGAAGACATGAGGACGCATCTGCAAAGAGAACACAGCTACAAAAAAGACGCAGACGGCTAGACGGCTTTTATGGTTTTTACAACCGGAGGTCGAACCTTGGTAAATACCCTAAATCCGCAGATACATTTGATTTCTGGAAGTCTTGACAACTCTGTATTTGAGACCATGGTTCCACATCTGAGACAGGAATAGTTTACCACGAAGGTTTCGGCGGTATTTTCCTCCATCGAATCAAGGTTTTCTTCGGCCATGTTTGTCATCAAAATTCCCACAATTTAAGGATACCACTATGTCAGAGACAGTTCAATATAGACATCATCGGGAATTTTCAGCCTCATCAGTTGTCTGATTGCCTTGTCATCAGCGTTGATGTTGATGATTCTTCTGTGCATCTTCATCTCCCATTTCTCATAAGTTTCTGTGCCGTTTCCGCACGGTGATTTTCTGGTTGCAACATGCAGTCGTTTGACAGGAAGCGGGGTCGGACCCTTGACTTTGACGCCTGTTTTTTTGCCGATGCCCATGATCTCTCCACAAACACCGTCTAATTTTGGTAGGCTGGTGGAGGTGAGTTTTACACGGGCGGCTTGCGTCATTAAAATCCGCCTATGGCTTGTACTCTTCGGTAATTTCCTTGACGATCCCAGCTGCGATTGTTGCACCCATGTCTCTGAGAGCAAATCTTCCCATTTCTGGAAAATTCTGGAATGTCTCGATCGGAGTTGGTCTTACCGGTCGAATTTTAACAATTGCAGAATCGCCAACTTTGAGGAATTTCGGGTTTTCTTCCTCAACTGCGCCGGTTGCCGGATTGATCTTTTGCAGAAACTCTGTAACAGTTGCTGCAACTTGTGCGGTGTGCGCATGCATGACCGGGGTGTATCCTGGTGCGATTGCCGTCGGGTGGTGAATTACAATGATTTGGGCCTTGAATTCTTTTGCAACGTTTGGCGGGGCATCAGGAGTTCCGAGAACGTCCCCTCTCTTGATGTCCTTCTTTTCAACGCCTCTGAGGTTAAAGCCAATATTGTCACCTGCTTCTGCAGATGGCATCTCTTGGTGATGGGTCTCGATGGATTTGATTTCGCCTGGAGCGCCAGAAGGCATTACAACGATTTTGTCGCCTGGTTTCATAGTTCCTGTCTCGACTCTTCCTACCGGAACGGTTCCAACACCCGTAATGGTGTAAACGTCCTGGATTGGGACACGCAGTGGCTTTCCTACTGGTTTTTCTGCTACTGTAAAGTCATCAAATGCCTCAAGCAGGGTTTTGCCGGAATACCACGGCATGTTTTCAGATTTTTTAACCAGGTTGTCGCCTTTCCATCCGGAAACCGGAATGAATGGCACGTTATCTAGCTTGTAGCCTACAGATTTCACTAGTTTTTCGCCTTTTTCCTTGGCTGCTTTAAATGCCTCCTCAGAATAGCTGCTGTCATCCATCTTGTTGATTGCAACGATTAGCTGGTTGACACCGAGGGTCTTTAGCAGGAAGGCATGCTCCCTTGCCTGTCCGCCTGCTGCAATTGCAGTGTCGGTTTCGCCTTCCTTTGCTGAAAGCACCAGAACTGCCGCATCTGCTTCAGAGGCGCCAGTAATCATGTTTTTTATAAAGTCCCTGTGACCAGGGGCGTCAATCAAAGTGAAAAAGTACTTTGGAGATTCGAATTTTTGGAATGCAAGATCGATCGTAATGCCTCTCTCCCTTTCATCCTTTATGTTATCCATTACCCAGGCATACTTGAAAGTATCACCTTTTCCGGTCTTTTCGGATTCAGTCGCATGGGATGCAATTGTTCTTTCATCTACAACGCCAAGATCCATCAAGAAATGGCCCATGGTTGTCGATTTTCCATTATCAATATGACCTGTAACTATCAGGTTCAGGTGTGGTTTATCTGCCATATCAAGTGCCTCACAGAGGCTATTTATTACTGTTATGAATTTTAAAAAAAACCCAGCATTTTTTCAATTGTTTTTAAATCAAAAGGCTTTGGAAACTACACATAAATCAAAGGGGGAAAATTGGAAATTATGAAGATTACAGTATCAGTCATCAAGGCCGACGTCGGCGGAGTCGGCGGCCATACAAAGCCAAGTGACGGGCTGCTGGGCGCAATTAGAGATACCGTCAGAAACTCAGCAGATCTGCTGATTGACCATTACATCGGATACTGTGGAGATGACACCCACATTGTAATGTCTCACACACACGGTGTGGACAGCCAGAAAATCCACAAACTGGCTTGGGATGCATTTATGGCAGGAACCAAGGTTGCCAAAGACGAAGGGCTTTACGGTGCAGGACAAGACCTGCTTAGGGACTCGTTTTCCGGAAATGTAAAGGGAATGGGGCCCGGAGTCGCAGAGATGGAGTTTGAGGAAAGGCCAAACGAGGCGTTCACGGTTTTTGCAGCCGACAAGACAGAGCCAGGCGCGTTTAACTATCCGATTTATAGAATGTTCGTAGATGCGTTAAGCAACACAGGGTTAATCGTAAACGAGAATCTTGCAAAAGGCGTCAAAATCAACATCATGGACGTAGAAAAGGCGCAGATTGCAGAACTAGAATTGTGGCAGGACAAGCCTACAATTGAAGCGGCACTGATGTATCCGGGAAGATATGTTGTTGACTCTGTTACGACCAAGGATGGCGAGCCGATTCTTGCGGCGTCCACGGACAGGCTGCACAACATTGCAGGAACATACGTGGGAAAAGACGATCCGATCTGCGTCGTAAGAACACAAAAGGGATTCCCGGCAACAGAAGAAGTGGGAAGCGTGTTTAACAACCCTCACTATGTTGCAGGAAACACAAGAGGAAGCCACAACATGCCGCTGATGCCCGTAAGACTGAACTCTGCGGCAACAATCAACTTTTGCATTCCGATTGTAGAGGCGCTTGTCTTTAGCATGCACAACGGAAAGTTCACAGGTCCGTTTGACGGATTCTCAACGCCTGACTGGGACCTGATCAGGCAAAGAGCAACAGAAAAAGCAATGGCAATCAGAAGCCAGGGATTCATCCATCCGGCTACCCTTGTTCCGTCCGAGTTGGAGTATGCAGAGGGCTACAGGGCAAGAATGGGCGTTCTTGAAAGCAAGATGATGCCAATGGAAAAAAATACCTCTGGCGGAGCCAAAAAAGAAGACTATGAGGATCCAGACTAGTAATTTGTGTGCTTGCCAATCACAGATAGGCAAAATGTGAGTCAAAAGGATCGTTTATGAACACGTGATACAAACACCCTTTGTCGATTTCAAATCCGTCTAACAAACACTACAAAAATCATCTAGTACAAAGGGACAATTCTATCTCAAACATTTGATGATCAAAAACAAAGTCAACTATTCCATACCAATCATCTGCCTCAAAGAACGCCCGGATTGTGTCCTCAAGCCTTCTAGTGTTTAGATGAGCAATATGCTTGTAGCGACAAATTGGATCGCTACAAAATATGGGAGTCGAAACGTTCCACAAATCATCACCCGTCCTGAGAATATCAAACGAGTCAAAGTTTTTCTGGTTGTAAAACACGATCCATGCATGATGAGGGTTCTTGAAGTTCGGATCGGCAATTACGAGATTCGCAGTCTCATCCAGCGCCTTTTGCAGATCAATGGACACCATCTTGTTGGGATTATCTGGTACGCGATCCATAATGCGGCCCTTGCAGTAAACGATCTCCTGATATTGCGAATCTTTGCTCTGTGTGGATTTCTGCTCCCCCTTGTTGTCCTTTATACCCATCAACAACTCCCGGTCCTGCTTGGGATTAATTTCCGTAGTAATCAAGTTCATTTTATGTGGTTACATTCCAATTTATTTAATGATTGCTAGGAGAGGGAACTGGAAAGTTTACGGTGGGTGGTTCTCTCTGGAAAGTGTCAGTAGATCGGAACTAGATGGTAACGGGAACTGATTTCTTCTGAAAAGTTTCGGGTGCTGGAAATTTCCGATTTTGAAGACTTAAAACGTAACAGGTCGGGCTCTCGAAGCTGTTCCTGATTTTAGGCACAAATCTGTCTGATCGGGCTCTGGAAGCTGGATTTTGATACAATCTGCCATGTATTTCGGGAATCAGGACTGCAGCTGCGCGCCGGATCGGAACGAATCCTCGTTCATACACCGCTTGCTGCCATCATCATTTGCAGAATTGTCCACATGTAATTAAAGTGACAGGACATATGGAGGATCTTTTATGAGCAGGTAGTGCGCCTCTTGACATGCGCGCGGTGGTTAAAGTCAACATGACGTATTTCTGCCTGCAACACTCTGGTATTTTGGAGGATGGCCCGTTCAGCTGTGATCCGGATCCCGGGTGTGATCCCGCCGAGTTTGACAGGCAGTTGGAGCGTGCCATGAGTTATGATTTGCACAAGTGTGAGCGTGAGGGTTGTGAAAAATACACGTGGTGTAAGGTGACTGACACGGGTTGTGTCAAATGGTTCTGTAGGAGTCATCACACAGAACGCGCAATGGAGGCATCCATACCCACATGAACTGCCAGAACCGGTGCAAAAAGTACAAGATACCCACAACGCGCCTCCATCCCGACAAAAAGTGGTGTGACGGGCGTGATGTATTCTTGTTGTGGGACGGGGCATTCTGTCCTTGTTGCAACTCCCGGCCCCGCATGAAGAGAGGCCCGCGCAAGTGCCGCTCACGCCAGATTGAAATGTTGGGCATATAGCAACGAGCAGAAATAATTGAGGTTTTTTACGTGTAGTTATGACCTGCTTTGACTCAAAGACTTCTGCCCGTTGCTATAAGACGGTGATTCCAGTACATGGTAATGAAATGCTAGGCAAAGGTTTGATTAACGAAATTCTCAAACAAATCAGATTATCTAGAGAAGAATATGAAAAACTCAGACGAAAAATGCAAGTCGTTAAAAAATCTACACTGGTAAATCTTCGGGGTTTTTCAGCAGGGTGTTAAGTTGAGGGTTTCTGGCGTTAACTTAGGAAGATGGACGTGACTGTGCCATAGCTTAGTTTTCAAACAGGCGATTCTATCCAGATCCGTCAAGCGTGTCTTGGAGTCCGGGTTTCCTTCTGTTCCTCTTTGCGGTTTTTGGCTTTTTAGGTTGCCTGGTTTTCCTCGCTTGTGATTCTTTTGCCGTCTTGGCAATTCTGGCATCAGACTTTCCGAGGTATGACTTTGGCTGTTTTCCCCATAGGTGATCCGAAATTAGAAATCAGGCGCCCCGTCTGTAGCCGTTCTGCTGCCGCCACTTATTAGGCCGCAGCAACAGCAGCGATTCTGGCCGGCGCCCTGTCGTTGACCAGTCCGCACACGATACTGTTTGCAAGGTCATACTTTTTGAGTGGGTTTCGGTACCGGTCGCCCATGATCCTGTATGTCTTGACCCTGCGTATGGTGTTCTCCACGTACACGCGTATCTTTGAGTGCGTGATATTGTACTCTTTTTCCGCATCGGTGAGCTTGCCGCCCGGTTTTTTCCTGATTGGGAGTATGATGTCCGTGCCTGCATCCACTGACTGTGCTCCCTGGTATCCGCGGTCCATGTAGTGACGTAGTATCTACGTCAGCCATTTGTTCATCTTTACCACCTTTATCTCGCCCCTGCGCGTCATACTGCGCAGTGATCTCTGCATCTCCTTGACGGTCTTGTAAAGGCAGTTTGAAGTCGCCTTTTTGAACCCGCGCCACTGCCCCTCCGAGTTGTTAAGCTCCGGCGCGTACGGCGGCAGGTACTTTAGCACCACGTCCCCGTTCCACTTGGCCATCTTTCTATTGAGTTCTGCTGACTTGTGGTACGATGCGTTGTCGACAAACAACAACACCTTGCCGTACTTGCGGCGCAGTGTCCTGAGAAACTTGTAGAACGTTCCCGTGTTGGCCTTTTCGTAAAAGCGATAGTCAAACCTGTTTCTTGAGAGGGCCCCTATAACATAGAACCGCTTCCTGGACAGGCTGACGGGCGTATAGACCGGCTCTCCTACGGGGTACCAGCTGTTCTTGACGTTCCATCCCAGTATGAACATGGACTCGTCGCCTATCATTACCGTGTACCCCTTTTTTGAATAGTACTTTGCGCTCTGCCTAGCTTTTTTTTTGAACTCCTTTTTCTCGGATTCTGAGGCTGATTTTGGGTGTTTTGGCCTGGGCTTTCTGCATGAGAAGCCGATTCTGTGCAGCAGGTCGTACATGCTCGTTTCTGCATACGTGATGCCGAACTTCTTTTTGACGTGGGCAATGACCAGCGGCCCTGTCCATGTTGTGGCCTTAAAGCCGCAGTTGTCCGGGCCCTTGATCAGGTCTGCGCGCAGCCGTTCAAGCTGTTTCTTGTCGAGCCTGCACGGGGCGCCATGCTTTATGTCAAACCTGCCCTCCAGGCCATGCTTGTGCGCACGCACCAGCCAGTATCGTACGGTTCCATACGGCCTGCTCAGCTTCTCGGCAATATCATATATGCTCGCGCCGCACTTTCTCATGTGGTATGCAAGGAGCCGGATTGCCGCCTTGGCGTCCTTCTCGGACTTGTGCATCCTAAAAAGCTCGTCCTTGCTTGCTATCCCGTACAGGAACGCTGTTCCCGTCGGTAATTCCTTCTTTCCTTTCATGTGTATATATGGGACTAATAGCTCTTAGATCCTTTGGTTGAAAAAAATTGTCCTTTTTGTGATCAATTGGTAGCCGAGGATACTACGCAGCTTTGTGCACTTTTGTTGTTGTTGTGGCGCATCACCATCCCCGCTGCCGCCGGGACATTTTCTCTTTCTCTTTCTCCTTTCTTTGGCCGTACCGGAACGTGGGATGCCTCATCTGGTACATCGTGATGTCGTTTACGCGTCCCGGAGAGTGGGGCGTGTCTTGTGTACCAAGTCCGTGGATGTTGGTGATATACTGAACCTTGACTGTGTGCGTGCCTGCCTTGCCTGAATAGTGCGATTTCTCCATGTCCTTTCTCTTGGACCTGCATATCTTTTGTTCTGAGGCATCTGTCAGGCAGACAAGTTCCGGTAATACGTCCATTAGTTCCTCTACTGAGGATATTCTCTTGGTGCCCGAATAGATCTTTTCGGGGATCGACAGGCACCCTTTGAGAACCGGCGCAATCCCGTCTATCGAGCGCGAGACTGATGCCTGTCCTATTCCGAACATGGCAGATGCCACGTCCTGCGTGACGTACGTCCTGTAGTAGAACAGGGACAGCAGAAGGCTTTCCTTTAGGTTCAGAGCAATCGGGCGTCCTGCACCGATGATGTCACGCTTGCGGTCTTTTTTGGCAGAAAGCAGAAAGCCTCTTTCTGTCCATCTTTTGGTGTTTTTTTGCCACTTGCATACAACAAATCAAATTCGGGAGCAGTCATGCCGGCAAACGTCTTCTTGAATGTCCGGGGTTTTTGATAATTATCAAATAACTTTATGAATTGCACATTTTGCCTGCATTTGGATCGGGTTGGTATACATTGTGTCCATTTGATCAAAATTTGCTAATTTTGAATCAACTCTGGAAAGAGCGTCAGAAAGAGTCATCCTACAACCGGCTCTAGGACTTTCCCCCTCCCCAATGAATGCGTCCGTCCCGGCCTCCTTGGCTCCCAGTTTTCCGTTTTTGCCATATTTTTGAGCATATTTTGCCCTTTGACCGAACCATTGGAAATAGTTAAAAGAAAACAGGCTCTAGTAAAACCGGTCTGCAATGAGTCTTCAAAAGGTATTTGACTGGAAAACATACATCTTTACGGCACTGGCAGTCATTTCATTCTCAAACTTTGTCGCAGTACTGTTTGGCCAGACCATCCCAAATATTATCTTGGACTTTTTCAAGATTGCAGGCGAATACGTGATCCTAGGCGCAGTTTTCATATTTGCCCTGGCCTGGCTGCTAAAGGCAAAGCCCCACAACCGTCCAAAGAAATACTCGGTGGTAGTTTTTGACGTATATGGCAAAAAAAGCCGGATCGACGGAATCAGAACAGAGTTCAAGACGCATGATGTGGCATGGAGTTTTATGAAACAATACAAAAGGCAGTATCCGTTGTATAATTTTGCACTGGTCTCTGATCTTCCAAAATCAGACAGGCCCACAATCTTCAGATACATCTAGATTCAGATTTTTATTCATGGTCAAACAAGGAAATAGAATGGACTTTGCCATTTTAGCTGATGCGTTTAACAAGATGGAATCAACCAAAAAGAGATTAGAATTAACACAGTGCTTGGTGGAGTTGTTTGAAAAAACGCCACAGAAAGTCATTGCGCAAATTGTGTACCTGCTCCAAGGAAAGCTGAGGCCGGACTTTGAGGGTGTGGAGCTGGGTGTTGCAGAAAAACTCGCAATAAGGGCCATCGCAAAATCATCAGGCGCCCCCGTCAAAAAAATCGAAGAGCAGTACAGGAAGGGAGGGGATCTGGGCCATGCGGCCTCGGCAATCCTAGAACAAAAGACCCAAACGACTTTTCTTGCCGAAGACATTACAGTTGAGCGGGTTTACGAAACACTTTTCAAAATAGCAAGGCTGGAGGGGACAAGATCACAAGACATGAAGATGAAATACATCTCTAGCCTGCTCAATGACGCAAATCCTCTTGAGGCAAGATTCATTTTGAAAATATTACTTGGGACACTGAGGCTGGGGGTTGCAGAAAACACTGTCATGGATGCGTTGGCAATTGCGTTTTCAGGCAACAAAGACAACAGGAAAGTTTTGGAGCATGCATATAACGTTTCAAGTGATTTGGGAAAGGTTGCAGAGGCAGTTTCTGAGAAAGGGCTGGAAGGAGTGGAAAGGTTTGAAGTCATTTTGTTTAATCCAGTCAGGCCAATGCTTGCAGACAGGGTAAAAAGCAAGGAAGAATCCGTAGAAAGGCTGGGAAGCAACTTTGCAGCCGAATACAAGCTTGACGGGGAAAGAGTCCAGCTGCACGTTGAAGGCGACAAGGTGGTCTTGTACTCTAGAAGCCTAGAGAACATCTCCAGTTATTATCCAGACATTATAGAAAAAATCCCAAAATCCATAATAGCTGATAATGCGATTTTAGAGGCAGAGGCAGTTGCAGTAAACGAGAACACGGGGGAATTTTTGCCGTTTCAAGAACTAATGCACAGAAGAAGAAAATATAAAATTGAAAAAGCCGTTACACAGTATCCGATCACGGTGAATTTTTTTGATGTTTTGTTTTGCAATGACAAAAGTTGTTTGGATCTAAGCTACGAAAAGAGAAGAGAAAAGCTTGAAAAGATAGTCAAGGAAAACGAATATGTCAAGCACATTCCGATGACAGTTGCAAAAAATGAAAACGATGTGGAAGAATTCCTCGAGAACAGCATCAATGCAGGAAGCGAGGGATTGATGCTCAAAATGCTAGACAAGCCATACCAGGCAGGGTCCAGGGGAAGTTATTGGTTAAAACTCAAACGGGAATATCAAAACGAACTTGGAGACAGCCTGGATCTTGTTGTAATCGGTGGGTTCTTTGGAAAGGGAAGAAGGGTAGGAAGCTATGGAACGCTGCTTCTTGCAACATATGATGAAGACACCGACATGTTTACAAGCATATGCAAGGTAGGTACGGGATTTTCAGACGAAGACCTGGATCAGCTCTATCAGATTCTGCAGCCCAAAGTCACAATCAAGAAAAATCCAAGAATAGAAAGCGAGATGGAAGCTGATGTCTGGTTTGAGCCAGAACTAGTAGTCGAAGTCGTCGCATCAGAAATTACCCTCAGTCCGATTCACAAGGCTGCAATGGACAGAGTAAGAAAAAATGCAGGGCTGGCATTAAGATTCCCCAAATTTACAGGAAAAATAAGAACGGAGAAGACGGCCGAAGACGCATCGACAAATGAGGAAGTCATATCACTTTACAAAGGTCAGAAAAAAGTGGCCCGCGACAAAAGCCTGGTTTAATCGAGCTCAATTTTTCGCGAAAAACATAGAGGATTTAAATTACCATGGCAATCCTTGGTTTCTGTTATGTATAGCGGAGAGCTTGAGGTTCAGGCAAAAAGAAAGGCCATTGCAGTTTTGCAAGATGAGATTAATAGAATTCTGAACGCCGCAAGGGAGCTTGCAACGCTTCCTGACCTAATGATGAAAAAAAACAGGACAGGAATCAAAAACGCCCTAGAGCAAATTTCAACGATTGAAGAAGAGGTCGAAAACCTGAGAAGAAAGATCACCCGCGAGGTTGCAGACGTAGGCGGGCTGATCATGAACAGGGAAAACCTCCTCAACACGGCATACACAATGGATGAGATTGCAGGATACATTACGGGAATTTCGTTCAAACTCTCAAACGTGAAACCGACTACATTGAAAAGCGCAAAGCTGGACAAGGACGTTACAAAACTAATCGAACTAGTTGTAGATGAGGTCTACAAACTAAACGAGATCATCAGAAGCCTAAACACAAACACGGCAAATGCAATCGAACTGGCACAGGAAACACAGACAATTGAGCGTGAAATCGACGTCAAATACAGACAGGCTACATTAAAACTCCTGACCGAAGTTGGAAACACAAAAGAGCTGATGCTCATGAAGGATGTCATCGAGGGAATCGAAGAGATGGCAGACAAGTGCCAAAGAGTTTCAGATTCGTTCATACTGTTGGCATTAAGCCTCTGACGGACGTATGCACATACACATCATTTACTTTTTGCCCTATTTTTCGCACCAAGAGAATTCATATACGTTACAAACCGTCTAAAACCATGAAAAGCGAGTTGGTTGAAAACAGAATCATTGTTTGGGACATTGAGGATTCAAAAAAGCTTTTCAGCAAGGGGTATTATGGAAAACCCATCGGAATTCCAAAACCAAAACCTGAAGAAATTGACGTTCCGCTAGTTTTAGACTTGATCGAGGGATTGTATCTTTTAGAAAACAAAAAGATCACGGTTACAAAATCAAGACGAAAAGTCACAGTTGATAAAATGACAGAGATTTGCAAAAAAGAATACCACGGCTTTGACAAGAAATATCTGGTTTACAAGGATTTCAGGGACAAGGGATACATAATCAATCCCGGAATCAAGTTTGGTTGTGACTTTGCAGTGTATGAAAGGGGGCCGGGCATTGATCACGCCCCGTACCTGGTTCAAGTGTATGACAGAAGTGAGGCAATCACGTCAACTAGAATAGTTCTTGCAGGAAGGCTGGCAGCAGCTGTCAAAAAGCAGTTTATTCTGGCAATCCCCAAGGGAAAGGACAGAGTGGATTTTCTAGCCCTGGACTGGTGGAAGGCTTAGACAGATGACGATTTTATGTGGCCGGCAATGCAGTCATAAATTTCAAAGAGCTCTTTTGTAATTCCAAAAGACAGGTGATCATCCCATTTGCCCCTGATTCTTATGGCGCCATCAGTGGGCTCTACATAGATGGTTGCATCCTTTACTGACTGCCTTGCAATCATCTCGTTTAGTTTGGCATCCTCGTTGAGTTTTGTTGCAAGGATTCCCGGACCGTTCCAAGAAACAGAAACCACGGTTTTTGAGGCAAAATGCCCCTTTGTGTCTAGGATTGTTCTTGCCACATAGCTGCCGGCATCAGCACCAGCACTTTTTCTTACGATAAAGTGTGCCTGGTATCTGTCTAGTGCGCCCCATGGAAGTGGATTTGGATCTTGCATGACTACTGCTATCCCTTTTGTATAATTTGGATGACGTCAATATTGGAGTTTTTTACATCCAAGCATCCTCGATTCGTGACCATCCGGGCAGTATGGGCAA
Source organism: Candidatus Nitrosopumilus sp. (assembly GCA_965214775.1). Lineage (GTDB taxonomy): Archaea > Thermoproteota > Nitrososphaeria > Nitrososphaerales > Nitrosopumilaceae > Nitrosopumilus. The sequence goes on from OZ243974.1 coordinate 2,657,629, forward strand.
AATATCTGCTGTAATAATCACCCAGCAGTTCAACGTCATCGGTTCCAATTTCTTTGGATTCAGAGTCTATGCCGATCTCCTCTAGCATTTTGCTGAATTTTTCGGGCCAAGTTTGGTAGACAAACGTGTCTGGCTCTGAGTCATGCATCAAAAATCATGAATCATGCCCACAAATAAAGATATCAAAAAAACTCTCCCAGGGATCAATCCAAATAAATATCACAGATGAATGGGGATTTTGTTTCACCATGAAATTCCAGAACAAAGTCGCCCTTGTAACGGGAAGCGGAACAGGAATCGGAAAGGCCATTGCCACCAAGTTTGTCGAGGAGGGTGCAAGCGTGATCATCCTTGGAAGAAGGAAAGAGCCGCTTGAACAGGCAGCAAAGGAACTGGAAGGAAAGATCCCCCAGGCAGCAGCAGGAGGAAGAGGCTCCACAGTCAGGATTTTTGCAGGGGTTGACGTTGCTGACGAATCTGCAATGAACAACATGTTTGATATTCTGAAAAATGACAACGTTACTGTTGATTACATGATTAACAATGCAGGGGTTTCAGGTCCCGTCACCTGCTTTGCAAACTCGCCAGTTGACGAGTTTAAGTGCACGGTGGGAATCCACCTGACAGGCACCTTCTGGGGCTCCGTACAGGCACTGAGAGTTATGAAAAAAGGAGGAAAGATAATTACAATTTCGACATTCTTTACCGAAGAGAGGCCATTAGAACAAAGGCCATACAGGTTCAGAAGCCCATATACTGCATCACAGGGTGCAAAGAACAGGCTAGCTGAATGCATGTCATGGGAATTAACTGAGAAAGGAATTGTTTCAATTGCAACAAATCCCGGACCGGTTCACTCTGATAGAATTTACAAGACAGTATATCCAAAGGCTGCTGCAGAATTTATGAGAGTCAGTGGATTTGAGGACTTGGATCCGGTCCAAGTTGAGGAATCAAGAGACGATCTGCTAGAATGCATACTAGCTGATGGTATTGACAAACAAGGAATTGCCAAAGTGGCAGAAAAACTGGCAGACGGAAGAGACGTTGCAAAACTTACTGAGACATACACAAACCTGCTGACCAAAATCAAGACAATTGCAGAAAAAGTTCAAAACAATACATCCCACATGATTGCAAACAAAGAATTTTTGGAACAGTCACAAGTGGCAGAATCTGTTCTCAATCTGTGCGACGATGAAATTGCAAACATTCTCAATGGCAAGGTCATTCCAGGCGACAGGGTCTTCTATCCAGTCAAGCCGCACGTCGGAACGGCGACTCCCGGCGTCCATCAGCCAGACTTTGCAGGAAGATCGGTGGTTTTCACCATAGATGGAACAGACAGGGCAGACGCACAAAGGGTGGAATTTTTGGCACGGCACGTTGAGAAGAACAATGGCAAAGTAGCATGTTTTATCTCGCAAACTACGCCGACTGAGGTTCAAGAGTCAATTAGCGGCAAATTCCACTCGCATATAGTAGACATTTCAAATCCCGAAGAGGTTCAGAGGTGGCTAAACACCGCAAGGGCAAACATTGGTGATATTTTAGGCGTAATTCACGTTACTGGAAGACTTCCAGACATGGGCAAGCTGACTGAACTAGACAGGGCAGCATGGGAGGAACTGGTCGCAAAATTCATCACCACTCCGGCAATTGTCGCCCAAAGGGCATTGGAGCACTATGTCCCAGGAGGCAGAAAAGACCCAAGGCTGTTCAAAGACAAGACAGGCTCCATTATGATCATCGGTCCTGACTTGCCGGTGGGACGCAAAGTCTCAGGCATTCAGAGAGCTCAGGTAGAAGTTTTCAGGGGGGCCCTCAGGCCGTTTACGACAACAGTAAACCAAGAACTAAGCGACGTCCTAAAATCAAAGATCAGGTTGTTTACAGTGCTTCCCGGTTCTGTTACAGGTTCTGAGCCGGACAATCAAAAAATTGCAGATGCGTTTAACTTTCTTGTATCAGAAAGCTCCGCTTCATCATCTGAAGTAACTTTCTGTGTTGACGAGTCAAGGTAAGAATGAAAAAATTCAAAGAGTTCAGAGTAGGAGACACGTTCCAGTCCACATGCAGTATTTCCGGCAAAGAACTTGAAGAGTATCTAGGCTTCTCCAGAGTTCGAAACGCGTTCTTGGATGAAATGAAAAAAACAGAGCCGATGGTTTCAGGAAGAGCAATTTTATCAAGAATGGAAGGGGAATTTACAAGACTGAGCCAGATTTACGGAAACCACATTGTCTTTATCGGGACAGACGGGGACGCAGAATGGGAAAACAGAAGCACTAGGTTTCTAAAGCCATTATCCACTGATCAGGTGTTAAGATTAAAGTTCACTGTATCTGAAAAGGAAGACATTGATGAGGAGTATGGAAAAATCGCAATAGATTTTGAGGGAACAGACAAGGATGGAAAAACCATCGTCATATCCAAAAAGAATCTCTACAGAATTAAAAAAGAACCTCCAGGATGACATGCTGAGAACGGAGTTGTTTCCTAATTTCACCTGCCTGACTCTGCCTGTATGTTTTTCTGAATTTTCCCCCTGATGCCACGAACTGTTTTTTCTGTATACTCATGCATGTACGTATGACTTGATCTTAATCTTTGGATCAAAAATAGTTGTCAAGATTGTCCGCTTCTTTTATGTGCTGACTACATGAACAAGACGAAAATCCTCACGGACGCCATGCATGTCAAAAAGGATGCTAGGGATCACACCAGAATCCTGGCGGGCGCTCCGTGCTGCTTGGCAACACCACTGCACAGACCGCAGAGATTGCCGGCGTGACACAGCGTACCGTACATATGTGGATCAAGGGATTCGAGTTTGATGGCACTGATGGTCTCTGCGACGTACGAGTTTACCCCTTGGGCGTCACTGGTGTCTGGAGCCTTTATTATCACGCCTGCCACGCCGTATCCCAGGCAGGGGTAAACTCGTACCCTCACAAGACCACTAGAAAAGCAGCGCAGACAAAATTTCAAGGCCAAAACATCATTGTTCCATCAATAACGGAATCAAAAAATAATTTTCCAGCTGCAATCAAAATTACAACTGAAACAAGAATTTGCAAGTAACGTTCTGTGATTTCAATGGACAGCCTTGCTCCGACTAGCCCTCCTGCAAACGAGCCTGCTGCCAAAAACCCAGCTTGGGTAAAATCAGGATGTCCAAGAAAACTATGGGTGATGACCCCAGACAAAGACGCAAACAATAAAATTAATTGAGATGTCGGAGCGGCCCTTTTCATTGCCATCCCCATTCCAGCTACCATTAGCGGAACAAATACAATCCCCCCGCCAATTCCAAAGAAAGACGAGATTATTCCCGCAAAAAAGCTTGCACCTACTGCAAAAATCACCACCTGTATGGATAGTTTTTTTTCTTTTGATTCTAATTTTCTTCTCAAAAAGATATAGGCCGCCGATGCAACCAGCACCAAGCCAAACAACATCTTAAAGATGACAGGTGTCACGTCCGAGGAGATCAGTGCGCCTAAAACAGATCCTGGAACAGAGAGCAAACCGAGCTTGATTCCTAGTGAAAATTCAACTCTTTTTTGTTTCGAATAAGAGACAGTGGACGCAACGGCGTTGCCTAGTGCTGCAAACAAACTGTTGCTAGCAGCTGCAGTAGGAGAAAAACCAAGAAATGTCAAAACAGGCACGACAATTATGCCCCCTCCAAGTCCAATCATCGAACCCAGCATCCCTGCTGCAAAGCCAAGCAGAATTAGCCACAATTGATCAATCATCGTAATGTCAACCAGGGAATTTTCCATCACACAATCAGACTACTTTAGAATCAGCAGCGTGCGCAAAACAGAATTTTCGTTGGAGGTTATCTCCAAAATGATTTCGGCATTTTCTAAATCTTCAACTTTGGATTTGATGTTGTGCTTGTCTGAATCAAGATAGAATTTTTCTACGGCCTCAAACCAAGAGGTTGGAGTTGGAAACTCCTTGGATTGCTGCTCCTCCTCCCAGCAGTCACAAACAAGGGATTCTATCATGCTTTCAAAAATTCTAAAGACCTTGTCCCTATTGGCATCCAATGTGCTTGTTTCAAGATTCGCTATGGCCACAACCGGGGAATCAACATCACCTCCTAGATTGATGTTGCCAAGGGCATTTCCCGAGGAATCATAAACGGCAGTAGTTGTACAATAACTCACAGATCTTGCAAGTTCCTTTCGCTCCTCGTCAAAATACAAGCAATACCGGTCTATGGTATCATCAGTGATGGCAGTAGGAGGCGAGACGATAATGCCATGCTCTGCCAAAGCTGTTTGAATTAACTCAATATCATAATAGGTAAAACCGGATTCGTAAATCGGAATTGATTCAGGTTCTGACTTTGTACTGCCTGCCAGGATTACAGATGCTGAAATTGCTGCAATTGCCCCAATTACGATTGGTATGATCACTAGTTTGTTCACAAAATACAGGCGTTATGTTCAAAGATAAGGTTTTGCAATCAGATAGAAATTATTCTCAAAACGGAGTCTTGTGTGATGTTGTTTGCATCAACAAAGCCTGCAGTTACTTCCAACACATACTTTGCATCCCCTTCTGGGACAACGCTCTGACATGTTGTGATCTCTAGTGCGGTCTTACATGGCGGAACGTCTTTTTCAATGTGTACTACCTTTCCGTCTTCATCAAACCAGATCATGTCTAGATGAAATTGCATGTTTAGCATCCACAATGAGTAAAGGCCCGGTTCGTCAAATACGAAGATCATTCCCTGATCGCCTGGCAATTGCTCCTGGAACATCAAACCACGAACGCGTCTCGGTTCAGTGTCAGCTATTTGTACCTCCAAGGGGACATCGTCAACCTTGATTGTTCCTCGGGGAAACTCCACTGACTCTAACTTGCTTTCACTTGGGATGGACATCAAACCAACCACGCCCACAATAACTGCGGCCACAATGATTGGAACCAGGGCCTGGGTTCTAGTAGCCATGAAATTAGTCAGTTGTGTCCTTTTAAAAACTAAGACAGTCACAACATTACGGATTGCTTGAAATCGCGAATCGAAGAGATCGTGTTTTTTGCCTCATGGCCGATATCATGAATGGTGGCACTGTTGTATTTTTTCTCCAAATACCGACCTGCGACAATCATGGGTCCTCCCACTGCACAGGTCACGCCGGTCGGTTCTGGAACCCACAGCATCAGAAATCCGATTTTTTGCAGTTTTTTGCCAGGTGCAGGGGCTTTTTGCAAGGCATTCAGCGAGTTTGCAGCGTGTTTTCCATCCATTCCGGCGACATCACTGTACAAACCGGCTCTGCGTTTGGCAGACTCTGAGAATTTCTTTAATTTGTCGAGTCGTTCCTTTAAGGGGTCAACCATTCCACCATACCATTTAGAAAAGAATAGTTAAGATTCAAGGATCAACAACGATTACCTACAAGTCAACAATGAGTGACAAAATTTCAACAAAAAGACACCCAATTATACTAGCCCTGATTTAGATACAAGGATCAGATGAAGCCAAAAACCACCAAGAGGCTGGACTCCATCAAGGCCGCACACAAATCAGAGAGGGCAAGATCTAGCTCTAGAATGGAGGATTACCTGGAAATCATTTCAGAGCTAGTAGAGCTCAAAGGCTATGCCACGACACTGGACATTTCAAGATACATGAATGTAAGTGCCCCAAGTGTGACTAAGATGCTTCAACGGTTAGACGAGAATGGGTTTTTAGAATACGAAAAATACCACGGAATCAATCTGACAGACAAGGGAGTGCAAATTGCGCAAGGCATTAGGCAAAAGCACGGCATCTTGCTGGAGTTCTTTGAGATTCTGGGGATCGGATACGACACTGCAAATGAGGACATTGAAGGAATAGAACACCACCTAAATCCAAAAACAATCAAACAACTAAGAAAATTCATCACATTTCTAAAAGCAGACCCAAAGATTATCGATAATTTTAAAAGTCTTTGAGCAAGATTTGAATCTCGTTTTGTGATGAGGCACGCTTCATCAATGCCTTGGCAGTGCTTGAGCGCTTTGAAATCTTGATTTGGCCCTTCTTTCCAATTCTGACTGATGCGACATATTTGTCATGGACATAGATATCGGCATGCATTGAGGTGTACTCCCTGCTTACAGTTAGAATTAGCGAGGTCTTGGATTCTGAGAAGGTAAACGGCAGATCGTTTGTGATTCCAGATGATTCATGACGGTCTTTTGGGACAACATCAATGTGAACTTTGAGTGATTTCTCAATTTCGTTAATGTTTGAGCCGCCTCTTCCAATAATGGATGGAATGCATTGTTCGTCAACCATTACTTTGACACGATTCTCTGATTGAATTTCAACTTGGGCCTGTGGGTCATATCGTTTGAAGGTCTCACGAACTTTGTCCTCTGCAAGCTTCTCAATGCCGATCTTCTCAGTCTTTTTGCCTACTGGAACTATTACGTTTTCCTCTCCAAAGGTGTAGATTTCGTGCTCTAGTGTATTGTCCTCAAAATTTCTGATTTCTATTACAGGACGTGCAAGATCTGACTCGGTCATCCCGGAAGGAACCTTGACTTTTAATTCCAAGTCATACACTTTTTCTATTTTTCCGTTCTTGACAAAGACTACGGTATCCAAAACGTTTGGGATGATTCCCAGCTCTATCTTTCCAATAAATCTTTGAATTGCATCAAGCGGAGAGTTTGCATGGACTACTCCCACCATTCCGACTCCGGTGAGTCGAAGATCAGCAAATGTTACAAAATCCTCCCTTCTTCGGACTTCATCAAAGACGGTATAATCTGGCCTGACAAGCAGCAAAATGTCTGCAGTGTTGTCAAAACTTCCGTCAAGTTTGCTGTACTGTGTAATTCCGGAATCCACCTGCAGGTCTCTTGGGGACTCGAATGTTTTTACAATTTTACCTTGACTGTGGTAAAAATTTGCAAGGCCGGAGGCCAGCGTGCTTTTTCCTGAACCGGGAGAACCCGAAATTACAATTCCTTCTGCCCTGTCAGAAAATCTTTTCATCAGTTCTTCAGATACCTTATAGTCACTTAGATCTAATTTCGCTATTGGATGCACTATTGTTATCTCAAAGGATTCTGAAAATGGAGGATGGGTGATTGCAATTCGATAGTCACCGTGCTGAATTACAGATGCGCCTGTTTGTGAAACCTCTATGGTGTTGTCATCTGAGGCATTTACGGCATTCAGGATTTGAGATGAGATCATTTCCAGATAATTACGAGTCAGGATTTCATCAGACAATACGGCAAGAGTAAAGGTTCCAGGCATGCCTTTCTTGCCCAGGGGCTGCTGGTTCTCCTTTAGATGAACGCTCATGGTTTCAGAATCAAAGAACTTTAGGAACTCCAGATCCTCCCTTTTGATCTCAGGTTTCAGATATACGGTGCCAACCCCCTCTGCCTGCGCAACCAGATGCTGCACATTGTCAGAAGTGTACAGAATTGCTTCGTTTTGTTTTGCGAGATCGGTGATAATTGCGTCAATTCTTCCCTTGTGGGCATATTCAATGTCGTCATTTGACGGGTGTGTGCCCGACATGGACACTGTCAGGCCGAATTCTTGGGAGATCCTTTTCAAAGTCTTGATTTTCTCCAAGCCGACGAACCCTTGCTCCTTTTTTGTGGATGCCTGGGATTGCAGCTCATCAAAAACAGCCTGAGGGATGATAATCTCTGAATTCCTAACGGCTCCAGACTCAATTTGTGAGATTAGCTGTCCGTTAATGATCACGCTAGTATCAGCTACAATTTTAGACAAATTCACTGTAAAGTCAGAAACACGCCCTAATTACCTTTCTAAAAACAACAGAAATTGTGACTGATCGGGCTGCCTTTACGCTTAACTCCAAAAGATCCCAGAGATAATCCGAGATTAGAGACCGTGCGAATTTTTCAAGTAATTTCAGATAGTCTGTATTTTGTTGATATTTTGAGTTGTTTTATACAAATTTATTTACAAATATAGCAACGAGCAGAAATAATTGAGGTTTTTTACGTGTAGTTATGACCTACTTTGACTCAAAGACTTCTGCCCGTTGCTATAATCAGAGTCTGCTAATTTCGAATCAACTCTGCCCCCAAGGCAGGCAGGCAGTCCAACAGGAGTGTGCGGATGCTCTGCTTAAAGAAAACAGACTCTCAGAACTAAAATTTCTCACCCTATGAGAAAAATGGGATCTTTGAGAAGATATGATGCCATGCAGCAAAAAAATGAAGATTTTTACCAAAACTGCTCAAAATATTTTGAATTTTTGAGGAAAAAAGGCGCTACTGACCGTGATTTTGAGGATGAATACTATTTCACAATGCCTGCAATCTCAAGCCACTGACTGCCAAAGAGATAATCCAAAATTAGAAGCCGTACGAATTTTTCAAGTAATTTCACATATCTTGTATTGTAAGAGACGTTATATCAAATCTTATCCGTAGCGGACGCCATATTATCCGTGTTGGGCCCAAGAGCCGAAGTAAACTTGCCACACATGAGGGCGCGTAAGAGACAGGCTCAGAGTAGACGGACGACGAAATGCCACATAATCGAGGGCGAATGGGAGTTTTCCGTTCAGTTGGGCACACACACTTTGATCGTAACCATATGTGTCTCAAAAACAAAATTCAGATGGTACCAAGATAAAAGGCAATGCAAACAGACAGATTAGCGCAAAAAAAAGGATATGTGTGAAATCAAAGGCGGAGCAGCAGTATGTCGGCCTGGACGTGCACAAGGAGTCCATCCAGGTCGCGGTGATGGACAAGGACGGCAAGGTCCTGGGGAATACAAAAATAAGCAACAGGAACAGCGAGATAAGAGAGATGTTTGCAAAGATTCCGGATAACACCAGGTGCGTCATGGAGTCCTCGTATGCTAAAGAAATAGATGGCCTTCAGTCAGTGCATAGTGGACATGCGTGTGAAATGAACGTCATCATCATCATTATTATTGTCATTACAGTTAGAACTTTAATCTGCGTTGATGTAGTTGAGGGAGATCCTCGTTTAGTAACTGCAGAACGGTTCTGACAAATGGATGAAGAATGGTACTGAGGGAGATCCTCGTATAGATAAGTGTCCGACCTTCATTTTGTGATTGTCAGGAAGAGACCCCCAGCCAAAGCCATACTTCACAACACCGTTACGCGTGGAATCCTTATAAGCACGACACATAGATACAACATCAGGTTCTTTTTATACTGACAAGCCAACTTTTCTGGGCAACATCTTATGATCAGATGCCACTGCAGACATGGCTGAGCATCAGATATTTGTGACCAGTCATTGCAGGATTGGAATTTGCTGGGGTGATCCATTATCGGCATCCTAGTCAAAGAATTTCGATGGAAATCTTTTTTGATCTTGCCTGTTTGATGTAACACATGGACTCCAAATCTACGCCTGCACACCATATGGATCCTGCAAAGGCATTTGTCATGATCAAGGAGCGGGATGAGAAGATCTCCGAGCTGGAAAAGGAGAACTCCGACATCAAAAAGGAGAACTCCGAGCTCCGGGCAAAGCTTGCCCTGTATGAGAGTCCCAACATGCCCACGTCCACGCCGTCATTGTACAATAACGCCAGAAGAAAGTTCAGGGGTATGAGGTCACGTCCCCTTACTGGCTAGGCATGGAAATCATAATTGTGTATACTAATTCGTGCCTGATTGGTGGGGATAGGTGACCACATACGTTCAGGGAGAAAAGGGGCGAGGATCCCGGAGACAGTCCCGGTGATGCTGCTCGGGGCAAGAAACGCGGCCCTCCGTGCGGACACCATGGTACATCGCACGGCAACCGGCCATCCATGACATTAAGGTACGATCTTGATTTCAAAATATGCCCAAAGTGCAACATCCAGTTACGGATGCTCAAGCCGATCCACAAGCTTGTAAACGACCTGGATGACTCCATGCGCATGCTCACTGCCAATGCCATCATCCAAAACGCGGTGTGTCCACAGTGCAATACCGTGCATGTAGCGGCCACCCCGTTTCTAAGCGGCACGTCACTTGGGCCCGTCTCACTCTCTCTAATCATGATGTTCTTTGAGAAGGGAAACACCGACGAGGGCATTGCAGAGTACTTTCAGTATATGTTTGGATTCAAGATGGCCCCAAATACCGTGACTGCCGCCCGGCACGCAGTGGCAGAGGCGATTCAACAAAACATGATACAACGCATACAGACATTCATTGCGAGTCGGCCGTGGATACAGATGGACGAGACCGGCTTTAAGCGCGGCGACGGACACATGGGGTACGTCTGGGTGCTCAACTGTGAGGGGGCGTGCTTTGTGGTATTTGCGGGGTTGTCGCCTAATTCCACTTGTTTGACTCAACCTGCACGTTTTTCTGAATTTCCGCCCTTTTGCACGCCTGATCCACTGGCATCACAGCGGTTTTCAGGAATTCTGGCGAATTAGGCGACAACCCCGGTATTTGCAGATTCCCGGTCCTCTGAGGTACTGCACACGCACTTTGGATGGCTGGATCCCAGGACTCCCATAGTCATAGACGGGCTGGCCCAGTACAAGATGTTCTTTGAGATAATCCAGAGGTGCTGGAGGCACCTTCTGGCATATGCAGAAAAGCTTGCAGTAAAGATGCCCGAAGGCGATAACGAGAAAAGGTACGACTTGCTGCTGGAATTTTACAGGAAGGTAAAAAAGATCAAGACGCTTGCGCCGCTTACATACATCAGTACTTCCTAGGTGTACTTTTACAGGCACAGTAATTACGTAATTTGGAGAAGATCTTATGCGTAAACGAAGTTAGCGGCTATGGCGTGCCGGGTCTGCAAAAGCACATCTAGGAAGTACTGACATGGAGCTTTCAAGGGAGGCATACAAAATAATCATTACATATGAGGACAATCACGTGCGCACACACATGCAAAACGCCATACCCAACATGTTTACGTGTCTGGCGCATCGGGAAATGCCACTGCACAACAACGGTACGGAGCGGTGCATACGCGACGGGATCATACCCCAGCGCAATGCGCGCCACAAGATCGTAACTGACGGTGGAAGAAAGACGGCTTCTGCGCTGCTGACATTTTCGATGACATGCCGCAAGCAAAACATACATCCTGCCGGCGGACTCTTGGAATACCTGCGGAATCCGGGCTGGGATATCTTTGCAGAAGCAGGAGATGATAATGATGATGCACGCCTGCTGTCCTCGCTTGTCAATACGGACGGTACCAGATACAGTGTCTTTGAGTGTCCCGGACCACCGCCGGCGTGGCCGCCTGTAGTCGCAGATGATGACGCAGGCAGAAGAGGAGGAGCGGTACGCCGGGACCGGACGGCCGTCGTACCAGTAGCAGCAGCTCCGATAGTAACAACATGATCCGTCTGGCGCCTACGGGACGGCATAACCCGCAGCTTCATATCCGAAGATCTGACCGTGTAGGCAAGTCTGCCAATTGACAACGCCTTGCAAGTGTAACAATTTCTGACTGCATGGCAAGTGCCGTATGCCAATCTGTTGTATGCACGGCGTCAGTCAGTCTTGCATGTACAAAGGATGTGTCAGTAACAGTGTATCTAGTCTGTCACAACAGATGATGCGAAATGATCAAAAAGTTCTTGGAAAAAAGTTGGCTTGTCAGTATAAAAAGGACCTGATGTTGTACTGTCCGTTTCTTTTGCCATGCCATTGCGCCGGTTAGGCGATCCATATACTTTTCGAATGATCCCGTTTTGGCTCAAAGACTTCTGATCATTGCTATACGCATAAGGTCTAGTATAGATTATCTGATTGTGTTTTGTAATTCAGGAAATATGTCGGCGTACATCATAGTGTATTTGTTACCATCTTCAGTTATTTCTGCCTCTTGAAAGTCATGTTGCAGATAGAACTCTTTTGCCTCTTTTGTAAATAATACAATGTATCTGCATCCTATAGCAACGGTCACAAGTAATTGAGGGCTTTGACCGGCGATCTGTAAATGTACTTGTACATGCTAAGGTGGGCAAACGACACCGTCCTATAATATTCGGATATGGCATGTCGTAGCTCGCTGATTTTCCTGTACACTATCCCCCTGAAAACAAAATGCTTGCCCAGGTTCCAGCATTCTTCCACGATATTGAGGTACGGCGATCCTTTCGGGAGCATTATCAGCCTGACGTCGGGATGGTCGGCCAGATATTTTGCGACATCAGTAGATCTGTGCACACTCCACCTGTCGCAAAAGACGGCAACCTTACCAAACTTGGCGCGCAGCGCCTCCAGACATTCTATGAACTGCACCGACGTAAAGGATCCCGTAAACGTCCTGAACAGCCTTCTGCCGTCTTCTGCGATGCTTCCAAACACGGCCACCTTTGTGTGGTCTCCAGAGTACGATGCCACGCTTCTGGTGCCGACCGGACCCCACACGTATCTGTCATATGCGCCCTGCACGAAGAACGCCTCATCAGATGACACCAGCGTAAAACCGTCGTTTTTCAGGCACGGAATACGCACGTTTTCAAGATACCACTGCCACGAGTATACCGAGCTTGGGGTGGCATGGTTGACATGTATGTTTTGCACCTTGCGGCGCGACAGGCCATGCTGGCGCATCATTCTCCGGACATGCTCTATGCTGTATTCTGTCCCGGTGGCATCCCTTATGTCATCGCGTACCGTCATGACATCGGTACTTTTGCATGCAGTAGACAGATCCATTATGGCTGCAATACTTTTCCTGTCCACCTTTGGCCTGCATCCGGAACGGGGAAGATCCCGGAGACCGTCTATGCCGCCCTCCGAAAACCTCGCCAGCCAGTTGCGCACGGAATTCTCACTGCACCGGATCTTTCTTGCAGTCTCGGGTACGCCCATGTCGTCTTCTAGCACAAACATCAGCGCCATGATCTTCTTGTAGACTTTGGCATCCTTTTCTTTGCGCATGGCCTCTGACAGGATGTCTGTTTCTTTTGCCATACATACTGCGCCAGTTACGTGATCATTATACTTTTCGAATGACCTTGTTTTGGCTCAAAGACTTATGCTCGTTGCTATATCTGTTTGGCAATTTGTCTTGCCAATCCACTACACCACAATAAAACATATTCGCCAAAACCACACCTTCTTGATGGCTTATCTATGCAAAATTCTTGAATGATCATTGCTGGAAAAAATGAACCATCTCTGCTTCTGGGTCTTGCTTTTTTAAATATATGATTTTTGTGTATGCTTGATGTCGTGTGGGATCCAGAAAGTAGTTCGCCCCCCCTTATTTGACATCATACTCCTCTCCTGTCTGCCCGTCAATAACGGTTTCCCCCTCCTTGGGCATCTTTCTGAGAAATGCCTGCGCGGGCGTCTCCTGATTGTCCCAGTCCAGCGACCTGTGGGGCCTGTCATGATTGTACCACTGCATGAACAGGTCTATCGGGTCGCTTTTTCTCATCATGATCTCCTCGAACTCGTGCAGCTTGCGCTGGATCTCCCCGTGGAGGCGCTCGACCTTTCCGTTGGTCTGGGGTCGTCCCACGCCTGCCAGGATCTGCCGTATTCCCAGTTCTGTCAGTTTCTTTTCAAACTCGCCTTCGCCCCTCTTTTTTGCCGTCTCTTTCTCGTTGGCATAGAACTGGCTGCCGTGGTCTGTCATGATCGAGGCCGGCTTGCCGTGCTTTTCTATTGCCGTCTCAAGCACTGCCAGGGCGTTTTTGGTCGTGGCATTATCAAAGATGCCATATCCGGTCACAAACCTGGAGGCATCGTCCTCGTAGCACAGGAACCATCTGCCGTCGTGCATTCCGCCGTGGATCTGCTTCCAGTCTGTATGCCACAGCGAGTTTGAGTGATCGCGCTCGTAGCGGACCCACCTGTACCTTGTACCCTTGCTGGGCTGCGCCTCTGCCATCTCCTCGTCCCTCAGTATCTTGTGTATGATGCCGTGCGGGATATGGATTCCGGTCTGATTCGCTATGCGCTGCTGCAGTCCTGCAGCCCCCATGTGCTCTGCATGTCTGGCAGACATGACTGCAGAGTGCTCCCTGCGTCCGGGCAGACCGTTCTGGGGCCTTCCCATTGGCGCAGGATGCGATATTTCGCTTGCCGCAGGGCAGCCTTTGTGCCTGGCCCACAGCTTCTGGACCCACCGTACTGTCACGTCCATGGTTCCGGCTATCTGGGCGTTGGTAAGCTCGCCCTTTTTCTTTTCTTTCACTATCCATTGTACTTGGCTTTTCTCTAGCTTCATGCCGTTTGGGTGCTCAAGACTCACGTATTTACGGAGCTTTCGTCGCCAGACCCACACACCTGTACTTCCAGTGTGGGTCAGGCTTGCACATCTGCTCCTGACCGACTTTACACACTCGGAGAAGGGGTGAACTACTTTTTGGACTATACAGATGCTTGATGTCGACAGCGTTATGTAACCAATTGGTTTTCTTTTGTACCTTATCACATATGTAGTACCGAGATGCTTTTCTTGCATGCCCACTGCATCCTTGTCTATGAATCTTTGAAGTTTCTGAGTATCTTTGCCGTAGTCATCAGTACAATCCAGACATAGTTTATGTCTTTTCGAAAGTTGACTATAATACATCTCGTGTGGATCGACTCTAAACCTAATACTTTCTGACAACATGTATCTTTAGAGAATTAGATCTCTAATTATTTTTTTGCAGCTCGTTTTTTTGCTACTTTCTTACAGCGATCCTTGTAATATTCATCTGCTCTTTTGAAGAATTCAATCTCTTTTTTGGTAGCCTTGCGTCTCATATATTTGTCAAAGTTCTCGGCATTCTTGCCTTCCAGTACGATTGGTTTGCTTGGAATCATTCTTGACTTTCTCCTCTCAGGGATAGAATGTTGGCAAAACTCCTTATTAACCTAGTCTTAGGATTCCTGCTCGGATTTCTAAGATTGGCTTTATTGACAAAAACCGATCTACTTTTCCCCATTGCAAGACATACAGTTGGGAATACTATAAGCATTACCTAAACTGCTTTTGAACACTCTATTGTACGAAAATTAGGTTGCATTAATTTGAGGAGGATTGCAAGGGATTGCTTTGGGCTTTGCCGATCAAGGAAACCGACGGTTGTAAGGCCCAGCATACTACAGATCAGATACGCAGTAACGCAGTGTGCCGGGGGCGAAGGCCCTTTGAGGTGACACCAGAGATAGGCGGCACGGCCTTCCTTCTCGCCTTTTGTTGCACGTGCATCATAATAGGTTAGCCCCTGCAGTCTCCCAGAGAGGTGATCCGAAATTAGAAACCGTGCGAATTTTTCAAGTAATTTCACAGATAATCTGTATTTTGTTGGTGTTTTGAGTCGTTTTATGCAAATTCGTTCACAAATAATCAGAGTCTGCTAATTTCGAATCAACTCTCGGAAGTACCGCATCAAATCATCCCAGGCTCGAAACAACTCAAACGGACTGCCTGCAGATCCGCATGTCATCTACTGCACCACCACGAGTCGGTTACTTCTGGGAAGACTGCCCTCCCTAGTTGATTTTTTATGACCACCTGATCTCCCATATGAAATCGTACCTAATCCTACCGTGGACCCTTGCCAGCGTGATGTTCCGAATCAGGACGATGTTGCTATGCGATGCATCCTCTTATACTTTCTCTGCGTGAGAGCCTTGTTCTCATACGCTTGTATTTTGGCGGTATTTTGGTGGTTGTCACCTAATTCACCAAAATTCCTGAAAACCGTTGAGGTACCATATGATTCAGGCGTGTAAAAGGGCGGAAATTCAGAAAAACGTGCAGGTTGAACCAAATAAATGGAATTAGACGGCAATCCCGGTATTTTGAGGTTGTTTTGTACAAATTCGTCCACAAATAATCCGAATCTGCTAATTTCGGATCAACTCTCAGAGGCCAGAAGATTTAGGAATGCGGCAATCTTTCATTATTTGTGGATAGTTCAATCTTAGATTATGCCGAGAAGGCAGTGCGGTTTGCCCAAGATTTAGGAGCACAGTATTGTGATGCCAGAGCAGAAGAGCAGACTCTAAAATCAGTCTTAATTGAGAACCAGTCAGTCGAGCATACGCGGGAATCAAATGACGTCGGATTGGGGATCAGACTGATCAAGAACGGGGCATGGGCATTTTGTTCCATTACAAATCCAGAATCATGGAACCGTGTAAAAGGCAAAGTTTCCGAAACTGCAAAAAATGCACAGCATTACGGAGAAGGCAAACAGAACAAGATCTCACTTGCTCCAAATGATTCAAGGGAAATTACAGTTGACTATCCGGTAATCAATGATCCACAACTAGAAGAGATTACAGAACTGGGACTCGAGTGCAGCAAGATTATTTCCGGCACCCCAAGAATAATCAGATCAATCGTTCATCCCTGGTTTGTAAAAAATTCAAAATACTTTGCAAGCACCGAAGGGGCAAAAATTTTGCAAAACTTTACAGATGTTGTAACTGACATGAATGCAGTTTCTCATGAATCAGGACTGACACAGTCAGTAAACATCACTGAAGGCGGAAGAGGAGGAACAGAGCAAATCACGCAAAACAACAAGATTCAAAATGCCGCAAAAGAGATTTCCCAGAGGGCATCACAGTTAATTGATGCAAGGCCTCTCAAAGGAGAAGGGGGAGGGGAAGGGGAAAAAACCACCGTAGTGATGAATCCGGATTTTGTCGCACTGCTGACACACGAGATTTTGGGCCATCCATCCGAGGCTGACAGGGTACTGGGAAAAGAGATGGCATGGGCAGGCGGTGCCTGGTGGAAAGGAAAAATAGGGGACAGGATAGGCTCCGAGCACCTTACAGTTTTTGACGATCCTACAATCGAGGGGAGTCTTGGGCAGTAGACTTTATGCGTAATCGACCGTGATTAAAAATTCCGTAGGCTTTTCCAAACGCAAATGCGCTGATCGGATCAAATTACCGCATGCATCTCGTGTCATGACGCACGTAAAAGCCAGTTGCGCCAAAAGAACGTGCGCAACCATGCAGCACGGCAATGTGCCCCGCTGACAAGTCAGAAAGAATGGCGGTCCGTACCGCCGTATGTCATGTGTCTGGCAGCAGATGCAGTTGCTGCAGCAGCTGGCCGTAGTGTTTTTTCCTTTTCAGCATAGTCTTGAGGTTCTCAAGACCCGTGATTATCTGCATGAAATAATTGAGATCCTTGGCAGTTCCGCCAAACGGCATGGTAAGAATGCCATATCTTTTGAGCCGTCCTATGTGGTGCTCCACTCTGACGCGGACCCTGCTTATCTGCTTGCGGCGCCTCTTTTGCGTTGCAGTAAGATCCCCGTCCCTGGGCTTCTTTGGGGGCTGCCTGTGTATGGCGCCCGGAAGCATCTTTTGAATGCCCTCAAATCCCAGGTCGCTGTAAATCACAAACGCCTCTTCCGGATCGTCTGCGTTTTTTGCATTCCTCATTGATCCGGTGTGCCTTCCAAAGTCCGGGCCGCCCCCTGCGTTCATCACGCCCTTGTCGTTGACGCTTCCGTCCACAGTCTTGCCGCAGTGCAGTATGAGGCCGTCCAGGTTCGAGGTAATTATCGTGTTGAACATGTGCCGCTTTTTTCTTCCCGAATATCTGGTCTTTCTTGCGGTCCTGTCCCCGGGCCTGTCTACCGGAGTCAGGGTGCCGTCAATCAGGAGCGTCTTTTTTGGGATCAGCACCTCCTCCAGCTTGCCTGCCGGGGTCTTGCAGATGATGCTTGTTAGCTTTTCGGAGGCAGGCAGGATCTGGCGCAGTAACACGGCACCGTACCGGAGGTACCTGGACATTGTGGACTGGTCGACGTCAAACGTTGCGGCCAGATGATGCTGCGTTGCCTTGGTCCTTATGCTCATGAGTACTGCAAGCAGCGCGTGCCTGATGTACAGCTTGCACCGGTTTCCGGCATCGCCGCCTCTTACGTCGTCCTCCCAGAACAGGGGTCTGTCCTCGTCGTCCATGACTTCTTCCGTAAAGCGCTCCAGTATGATCGTAAATGACTCCTTTGTGCATCCCGTGACGTTGCAAAGGCGCACCGGATCGCCGATTATGCCGTCTGCAATCTCGATTGCGTGCATCCGCAGAGGCGTCCCGCCGCGCACGACTCTTTTTGTCTTGTTTTCTTCGGACTGCCACAACGAGTCCTCAAACGCAAGCCTGCTCTTCAGATGCTCGTTTTGCTCTACCAAACTCTTGTTTTGCTCTTGCAGTGTTTGGACAAGCTCGACATCTGAACCCATACCGTTAGAGAGCCATTACTGATCTTTATGGTTGTAGGTATGCAAACCATGATCTGTTGTGTTGTATTTTTAGATCAGATTTTCCAATTACGCATAAAGTCTAGTACCAGTATGACGACGAGGGCATCAGAACGAAGAGGACCACTCTAGTCGAGAACGGGTTTCTCAGGGAGCACATGCAGAGCAGGGAGACTGCAGGGATTTTTAATTCGACTCCCACAGGAAACATGAGGGCGGCAGGCTACAGATTCATGCCCCTAATCAGAATGGCCTGTACGTGTATTGCGCCAGGGAAATACAGTCCTGAAGAAATCATCAAGGGGGTCAAGGATGGTTACTATATATCAAACATGAAAATTCCCTCAATTGACATGAAGAGATTCAACTGGAGTATTTCTGCACAGTATGCGCAAAAAATCAAAGACGGGGAGCTGACAGACATGAAAAGAGACGTTATTGTTACAGGGGTTGCGCCAGAATTTTTTGAGTCAATTGACGCATGTGGAAGAGACTTTACTGTCAGGCCGATAACAAACTGTGGGAAAGGAGACCCAATGCAATCAATGATTATGGGAAACGGGGGACCGACGATCAGAGGAATTGCAACAGTAAAGAGCGTGAACCGATGAGTAAGTTGGAGAAAATCAGACAGCAGGTAATAGAATGCACAAAGTGCAAGCTTTGCAAAACTAGGACAAATTCTGTTCCAGGTAAAGGAAGTTTTGAGTCAGATGTGATTTTTGTCGGGGAAGCTCCTGGAAGAAGCGAAGACAGAAGCGGTGAGCCGTTTGTTGGTGCCGCTGGAAAAAGATTGTCAGATGCATTAGAAGAGATCGGGATTACACGAGACTCTGTGTATATTACAAACGTCGTAAAGTGCAGGCCGCCCAACAACAGAGTCCCAAACGCCGTTGAGAAGAGTGCCTGCATGGACTATCTGAACCAGGAGATTGCAATAATTGGGCCTAAAATCATCTGTATTTTAGGAAATACTGCATTTAATTCCATTCTAGGAGGCTCTGAAATTACAAAGCACAGGGGAAAAGTTGCAAGAAAAGGCGATCAGTTGTATTTTATTACAGTGCATCCGGCAGCGGCAATTTACAATCAAGAGCTGATTCAGGTTCTAAACGGGGATATTGCAAAGCTTTTCCACACCATAACACAGCTAAAAAGCGGGAAAAAAGTGGATGTAGACATTGAATACTCTTCCTAGGGAATTTTATCTCAGAGATACGGTTACCGTAGCCAAGGAACTGCTTGGAAAGAGAATAGTTAGAAAGGCAGGAAGAAAAGCAGAGATTTCAGGGATAATTACAGAGACTGAGGCATACAGACACAAAGACGATCCTGCCAGCCATGCCCACAGAGGCATTACTGAGAGAAACAAGGTGATGTTCGGAGAGGTGGGGATTTCTTATGTCTATTTCACATATGGAATGCATCATTGCTTTAACGTAGTTGCAAAAAACAAGAAAACAAAAGCAGGAGCTGTTTTAATTCGTGCAATGCATCCTGAAAAGGGAATCAGGGCAATGCAGAAAAACAGAGGGCAAGACAGCATGAAAAATCTGACAAACGGCCCTGCAAAAATTACACAGGCATTACAGATTACAAAAGATCAGTACGGTTTGGATTTGACAAGTAATTCAGAGTTATACATTACAGAGGGAGTTGGCAAAAAGAAGATAAGCGCATCGTCTAGAATCGGAATAAAGGAATCCACAGACAAGCTGTGGAATTTTAAGATAAGGGTCTAATCATCTTTGTCATCAGGATTGTTTTCATCCAATGTCCAGGGTGCAAACCTTCCCAAGATTCTCTGCCAATCTAGCCTCAAAAGCAGGACCACAACTGCAGTCATCGATGCGCCAAAGACGGTTATTCCGAT
This sequence comes from Candidatus Nitrosopumilus sp., assembly GCA_965214775.1. GTDB lineage: Archaea > Thermoproteota > Nitrososphaeria > Nitrososphaerales > Nitrosopumilaceae > Nitrosopumilus. The sequence goes on from OZ243974.1 coordinate 2,677,708, forward strand.
GTAAATTGGCGTTGCATCATCAATGCTTTCAATAAACGGTTCCACCAGAGACAAACCCAGATAGTGAGAAACAAATACAATGGAATAACTTAGGACGAATTTTCCAGTCAGTGTTGCTATGAAAAATCTTTTTGGATCATATTTTGCCAATCCTAGCGGGACGTAAACCAGGTCATCGGGAATCGGAGTTGCAGCCGCAAAAAATGCGGCCCCTGCGCCATATCGTTTTACCAGTCTTTCAAACGGCCTCATTCTCTTTCTTGTCTCTTCTTTGATGATTTTTCGTCCCCCGTAACTGACAAAGAATATGATTTGTTTTGCAACAGTTGCAGTTATTGCCGATAAAATTGCCAGCACATGCAAGTCAAACTTGTCGCCAACAGACATTGTTGCAAGCAGCAGGAATCCTGGCAACGGGACAAACGGAACCAGAGAGCCAAAAAAGTTTACAAGTGCCAAACTAAGATAGCCCACTTCCGGGGCAAATGGAAACAGGTTTGCAAAATCCACAAGAAAACTATTTTCGGGCTTTATTTAATTAAAAGGGAGCAGTCAAAGCCCGGGCTTTTTTTGAAGATTGTTGTTTGCCTGAAAATCAGAAGCCAAGCTTGGAGCCCATCCCCCGCTCTGTCAGGCTGGGTTTTTTCACATGTAATGCTATGAAGAACCAATAAAGGCATCGGGATTTTGATTTGCAAACTTGGCATAATTGTGGTTATCAGTTTGTGGCAAGGGGGCAGCAGGTGCCAGGTTTCTCCAATGACGCCCTAAAACAATGCCAACATGACAAAGCATGTGGTGCTTTTTCTTATTTTTTATATCCATAGCATAATACGCCAGATGACATGTGTAGCGGTATCAACAATCAGGTGTAAAAAAGGCAAAAAACATATCATGTCTTGATAGTGATAAGACGGCCTCCTTCCTAGGCGGCAATCAGGCACACACTTGCTTGCATTCATGATTTTCATGCCTGTCCGGCCAGAGGGTCGTGGCTTTAATTTGCCTAGGGGTCATCTGTCGCTGTTGCTACTGCTGTTGTTGCTCTTAATATCGCAAAGATTCAAAAAATTCCAAGAATGCCATCTTTGCATCTTCTGTCACCAAGCCGTATTTGCCATCAATCCTTCAAACAATAAAAGGAAGAAGAAAAGAAGGATCACCGTGCTGAGATTCTCTTCGTCTTGCGCAAAGGCAGTCACTTGCAGCATTTGATCGCATGTCTGGCCATAACCTTTGATCTGTGACTGGTTTTTAGGCATCAAAAATAGACACCATCATTAAAATACAATATTTCCATAGTCTAGACATGACAAATGTCAGTATGGAAGAGATTTGCAACAAGATTTCGACAATTAGCCCCTACATCAGATTCGTAGGAGCAGTTGGGGAGACCGGTGACTTGATTGCCTACAGGAGAAGAGCAGACTTGGTTCCATTATTAGATGAAAAAAACACAAAGTATCAGTTCTCCCATATTGCAATAAAGACGGACTTGGAGGGATTTTTTGACAAAAACCTTGGAGAAATAGAGTTTGTCTGGGAAGAGCGCAAAAAGGTTCAGACCATTTCATTTGCAATTGGAAAATCAAGGGTCTGGATTTCAATTGATAAAAGAGTAATCAGATCAGAGATGTTAAGAATTATTGATGCATGTTTGCCAATTGTCAAAGAATATTCTGAATGATCTCAAAGTACCAATCAGATGGAGAATGACACTAATGAGTGGCGGAACTAACTTTCATGTGAGGCACATAAGGTCTAATCTTCATATGAGACAGATGCAAAAGCAAGATATGCTCGATTCTCCCACATTCGTGGTTCTGGAGCCTGTTTTAATGTATCGTACATTAAATGCAGAGCATGCATGCGATGGCCTATCTGTCCTGTTGTATGACAAGGCAAAAAAGCTCTGGAGGGCACGTGTTTTTTGATCCGCATACAAAACAAAACCGCATTCCTCCTGCTTGCAGCCATACTGGCACTTTCTGCATATGTCCACCTGTGGAACCCGGCGGGATTTCCAAGCTTGTTCTACGACGAAAGCATCTATATCAGAAACGCAGTGCTACTCTTGGATGATGGCATCCTGCAACCCCACGGATTTTACAACCATCCCTTTTTTGGCTGGATTGTCATGGCCGGATTTCTGGAGGCTACGGGATACAGGGAACTGATAGACACGCTGCCATCGGCGGATCCATCGTCACTCACGGCGATCTACTCGGTTCCGCGCATCCTCATGGGAATGCTTGCCGTCTTGGACACGTTTCTGATTTACAAGATTGCCGAGAGAAGGTTCGGATGGAGGACAGGAATGGTCGCATCGGCCCTGTTTGCAGTCATGCCAATGTCGTGGTTTCTCAGGATGGTCCTGCTGGATTCCATACTGCTTCCGATGGTGCTCTCCTCGATCCTGCTTGCCCTCTGCGCCAGGGACTCAGGCAGGCCCACCATACTGGTGGCCATGTCGGGCGTGTGCCTCGGACTGGCCATACTTACAAAGATCCCCGCATTTGCGGTGATTCCGCTGGTTCTGTTTCTGGTGTATGGCGTCAGGAAAAAACTAGGACATGTCATCCTGTGGTTTGTACCCGTACTTGCGATCCCGATGATCTGGCCTGCCTATGCCATGTCTGTAGGACAACTCGATCACTGGATACGCGGGATCATTTGGCAGACAGGCAGAAGCAACGGCGGTCTGCATGCTGCGATGTGGGATGTGTTTCGCAACGATCCGGTCTTGATCTGCATCGGGATGGCCGGCATTGCCCTGGCCGCTGCATGTCTGGTTTGGCGGCGTGCCTGGAAGGGCGCCGCCGCCGGTAAATCCGGCGCAACGGAAAAAAGCCGCTGCATGTCTGGTTTGGCGGCGTGCCTGGAAGGACGTTCTGATTCCCTGTTCGTAGTGTTGTGGTTTGCACCGCCCGTTCTGTTCTTTGCGGCAATCGGATACGTGGTGGCCTTCCACATAGGCAACCTGCTTCCAGTGCTGTGCATCGCCGCTGCCATTCTACTCATGAAGACAGAGAGGGCAGCCAAGAGGCTTACAAGACATGCCACGCAGAACCGCATGATGGCAGGCATCGTGCTTGTGGTCGTGGGATTTGGCCTCTACACTACTGGTACGGCCATAAACACGAACGCATCGCATGTGCAGTTTGAAATGCTCTCATATGTGCTGGAAAACGTAGACGACAAGGACGTGACAATCATCGCAAACAACATACATGCGTGGATATTATCATACATCTACGGATACGACAACGCGGTGTCACATTACAGCGCATCTTACAAAACGGAGATAGACAAGGTGGTGATTATGATTGACTATGATTTTGCAGCCGACATGGATAACGCAAGAAGGAATCTTGCCATGAATCCTACAGATCCTGTCGGCGTACAGATGTCAGCAGAGGATCAGCGCAGATGGCAGTGGTTGATCGAACTACACGATGAGACCCATGTGCTGGCCAAGTTCGGGGGATCGGCGCACAGACCAATCGAGATCAGGACCAACGACGCGAACCTGCAGGGATGATCACCGTAGTTCATGCACAAAAAAAGTACAACGTCAGATCCACCGTAAAACCATGCATGGATAGGAAATTTGGGTGGTTGTCTTATTCCTAGAAAGTGGGTGGCATGATGTATACGAACTTTTGAAGTGGTCACTCGTACAGCCAGCACCTAACATAACCCGTTTCAGTTTTAAACTTGGGCGGAAGCTGCCTGCATTTTTCAGCTGCTTGAGGACATCTGTCTAGGAATCTGCACTGTGTGGGTTTGTCAAGCAAACTTGGCGGAACTCCTTTGATATACTTTGGCGTGTTTCCACTTAGAGTGGGAATTGACTCTAGCAGTCCCTGGGTGTACGGATGTTTTGGGTCTTTGTAAATCTCTTCAGATGAGCCAAACTCGACAATTTCTCCGCCATACATTATCCCTACGACATCTGAAATCTCTGAAAGCACTGCCAAATCGTGCGTAATCAGCATAAAAGACATGCCATCTTTTTTTAGTTTTTTTAGCAGGTTGATTATTTGGGCCTGGATTAGAACGTCTAGAGCTGTTGTTGGCTCATCGGCAATAACAAGCCGGGGTTTGAGAAGCAGTGCCATTGCAATGATTACACGTTGCTTCATTCCCCCACTAAGCTCATGAGGATATTTTTTGAGAACTGTGCGGTCCAAACTGACTGAATCCATTGCATCGGCAATCACTTGTTTTGAATCACCTGAAAAATTGTGCTGTTTTAGAATCTCTTCGAACTGTTCTTGTATGGTAAAAACCGGGTCAAGGGAGTTCATTGCTCCCTGAAACACCATGGAGATTTTCTTCCACCTGTACTCAGAATCAAACTTTGACTCGTCCATATCCAGGATCGATTCGCCGCTACTACTACTGCTACTGCTACCAATTGAGATCATGCCTGCCGCAGTACCGCCTTGAAGCATTCGAATTATTGACAGTCCCAACGTACTCTTGCCACATGCACTTTCTCCTGCAATTCCAATTGACTGCCCTAGTTTTAGAGTAAAATCAGCATCATCAACTGCATACACAGGGCCATTGGCAGAGTTGTACCTTACAGACAATCCTTTGACTGTGAGAAAATCCATAGTATTCTTGAAAAATACTAGGATTTTTGTTTTGCATTATGGATGGCGTTGTCCGGAATTTTTCCAGAAATCTACCGATAAGCTTATAGATCATAAGCGCAGGATGCGATAACCTTATGGATCATAGGATCGACGTCCCCGTATCAATGAAATCAAAGACCAACAAGAAGGAATCCAAGAAGGAATCCAAGAAGGAATCCAAGAAGGAATCCAGCAAGGCCAGCAAGAAAAAAAAGTCAGAGTACACGAGACCTCCGGAATACTATGCCGAGTACGAGGAAAAAAGGAGAGAGGACAGCAAGAGGTGCGGCATCGGAATCAAAAAGATCCGCAAGATCCTCCTGTCCCTCCTCCATAACACAGAGCAAGAGGATGAAATTCCCTATCTTCTGTGCGTACTCGACATGGAGTACCGCGGAAACTCGTATCGCAGGCACGTCGAATACATGGAGTCGAATCCTGGTTCAACTAACATGTACGGGCTCAAAAAGGTTCCGGCCAAGTCGACACTGCATGATGCAGCCGTAAGGATAGCTGCCTGGGACAAGTCGGTGCTAAGATCGGTACTCTCAGAACAGGCAGGCGCAGACGCCAAGGGAACGCTGCTTGGCGACTCTAGCGGTTTCTCCATAATGAGATACCACACATGGGAGGACGCAAAGAAGGGCGTCATATCCAGGCAGATGTTTGCCAAGCTGCACATACTGTTGGCCCCGCACGGCAAGATTGCCGCCTGCGAGGTGACGCCGGGCGAATTCCATGATTCCCCGGTGTTCCGTGACGAGCTGCTGCCGCAGGTTCCCAACGGCACAGGACACGTGATCCTGGATGCCGCATACGACTCGTATGAGAACTGCAGGGTCATAGCCGACGGAGGCAGAACCCCAGTGATATGTCCGCGTACAGGATATACGGTTCACGGGTTCAACGCCCGCTCCAAGATGCTAAGATGGCACAAAAAGGACCCCGAGGGATTCGAGAAGACGTACCACCAGCGCAGCCTCGTTGAGTCGGCCTTCTCGTCGATAAAGGCAAGGTTTGACTCCACGGTGCGCGCCATGTCGCTTCCGATGCAGTCGCTCAGGCTTACCCTCAAGGTATTCTGCTACAATCTGGTCAGCTAGGATCCATAATGCCGGTACGGTGGAATCGTCCGGCTAGCGGATGCTATGCAGTATGACGTCAAAACACGGGCCATAACTGCACAATGCGGGCCGGAGTGCGGATTCGTCTCTATGTTTGCAGTCATTGCGCCATGATTTTGTACAAATCTCCCCGGAAATCACGTCCTAAAATCACGATTCCGGACAACGCCATTATGGATATAAACAACACATTCAAAATACCAAAAGCCGGTTTAAGACGAAGCTTCCAATATGCGGTTTTGATGCAAAAAACAAAGTACTCTGTACCCAATATGAGGACAAGGTCAGCGACGGGACATTAGCACAGGCAGACGTTGATGCATCCGTAATTCTCGCAAAAATCGCAAACACCACAAATGAGATTGGGGACTTTACACCGTACTCTTGCAAGGAATTTGACGGGAATTTTGTCCTGTATTTGGCCAAAAACGACATCCTGATGATTCGCCAGAGAAGAACTTTGTACGGACAACTCCAAGGGCAGTTCAAGGGCAAGATATGGCTTGTGGAATCTGATGAGACTGACAAGAAATTCATCGAGGATCTGTTTTTCCCAACCAGGATTTTGTCAATCAACTCAGTCTGGGTGCCTAGCAAAGTCCGTAGGACAAAGGCGGTGGTTTCAGGCAAATGGGCCTTAAAATTTCCAATCGACACTGAAAAAGTAGTCCCCCATTGTCAAAAATGCCCGAAACCTTGACATTGAGATAGAGTTCGAGGATAAGAAATAGGGATTGACATGGTTTTTGTAAAGACTCACGATATAAACGAACTTACGGCTGAACTTATCGGAAACCAGGTGGTTCTTGGCGGATGGGTGGAGGATTTTAGAAAATTAGGCAAGATGTCATTTATCACACTGCGCGATGTGACAGGAATCTCCCAGGTCATCGTCAAGGGGCAACTAAATGACAGACTGGGTGAGATAAACCGTCAAAGCGTCGTTTCCGTAAAAGGAGTGGTTCAGGAAACCAGAGCACGTGACTTTGCTTTTGAGATCAAGGCAGACGAAATTGACGTGTTGGGCAAAGCAGTTCATCCATTGCCAGTTGATCCCATCGGCAGAGTTCAAAGCAACATCGATACAAGACTGAATCATCGTGCATTAGACATGAGAAACCAGAAAACAGCATCCATCTTCAAGATGAGACACCATGTGCTGCAATCATTGAGAAAAACTTTGGCCGAGAAAAAATTTATCGAGATCACAACTCCAAAAATCATCGGCAGTGCAAGCGAGGGCGGTGCAAATCTGTTTTCCTTGGAATACTTTGGACAAACCGCATACCTGGCACAGAGCCCTCAGTTGTACAAAGAACAGATGACAGTTGGATTGGAAAGAGTCTTTGAGATTTCAAACTTTTATCGCGCAGAAAACTCCCACACAGGACGGCACTTGTCAGAATTTACCAGCATCGACATAGAGGCGGCATTCATGGATTACAATGATGTAATGGATGTGCTAGAATCGCTGGTAATAAATGTCTACAAACACACTTTTGAGAACTGCAAGGCAGAGCAAGAAGCAATCGGCCATGCCATAAAAGTTCCAAAATCGCCATTTGACAGAGTTACATACTCTCAATGCGTTGATGAACTCAAGGGTGTCGGCCAGAAGATTGAATTTGGGGATGACCTGTTGGATTCGCATCTCAGGATCATCGGCGAGAATCATCCGGGACTCTTCTTTCTGACTGACTGGCCAATGAAACTCAAACCGTTTTACATCAGGGAAAAAGACGAGGATCCGGAACTGTCACGCTCATTTGACTTGCAGTACGGGTATTTGGAGCTGTCATCTGGCGGAACCAGACTCCACAATCCAGACACCCTCAAAGCGCGTCTAAAAGAGCAGGGTCTGGATCCGGCACAGTTCCAAGACCACCTAAAGACCTTTGATTGGGGAATGCCTCCGCATTCAGGTTGGGGCATGGGATTAGACAGGCTGATGACCACGCTGATTGGCATTGACAATGTCCGCGAAGTTGTGCTGTATCCAAGGGATCCAGACAGATTGAAGCCTTGAGTTTTGAGAAAGACATTCATTCATGCACTCAAGGCAGCAGCACTGCAGAAAGCAGGGCAGAAAATTAAAAGACTGCAAGAGTGCAAGGATTTGGCTAAAAAACGGTTGTGAGATGACAATGTCGAAGGTACTGTATCAAGACTGAAAAAACCCGTGGAAACTAGAGCAGAAACACCGACTAGTTCCAAGAGCTCAGGCAGATTCAAATTTTTATTGTGTCGTTGTTTTGGAGTGATTATGATAGAGCAAGAAGACGCAAAAAAAGTAGCAGAAGTAATTGGAAACAATCTGATCGGAGTCTCGCATGATTCGGCCAGTTTTTCCAAGTTGCCAGATGATTTTTGGGGATATTTTGCAAGAGGCCACGACGCAAAGGGAAACTTTGGCGTAATTGTTACCTATTCGGAGGACCGAAAAGACGTTGATGAGTTGATCAAAATGTACGAGGAATGGGCAGTAAAACACAAGGGCAATGATTCAGAATAGAAACTATTTTGTTTCTCGCAATAGTTTTCTGTAACCCTGGCACTCTTTGCATATGGGCTTTCCCTTGTATTTCGGGTTGCCGTCTTTGATTTTTAGTGTTCCCTCAACCAGTTTGCAGATGCAGCACTTTGCCATCAATTAAAGGATAGTTGTGTGGCTAATAAATTTACAAGTTGCCTGTCGTGCAAAAGATATGTCCTCATCCTCCTCCTCGAATCAGCAGGCCTTTTGCCAAAGATTGCTGCGTGTCAGTTCTGGCTCTAATTCCGAGTCGACTCAGCGGACAGCTCACATCAGGTGATTTTTCTGGGATTTTTAGCCCTGTACCTGATCCAGACGGCTAGGATAAAAATTCCATATCCTGGCAGAACCAAAAGCAGCATAACGTTAAGCGGGACGTTTTTCCAGCAGTTGCTACGATCGGCTTCGGGGTACCATGCCGGATAGAAACAGGCATCCGGCGTGTGCTGCGCACCTATTATGACAGTGGCAAAGAAAGCAAACGACAGTGCCAATCCTGTAATTACAAAAAATGTACGAGAAAACTTCAACGCATGTTTCATTACTCGACGATAATTTTTGTGCGTTCACAGGCAAATAGACTTTATGCGTAATCGATCTGAATGAGACGAATTTGTTCGTAATAATCCTGGATCTGAACCGATTACGCATAAAGTCTAATACGGGTTTGCCGGCCCGCCGCCGTAGGGTCGCGGTGGTCTTTGTAGGAGTTACATTCCTGTCTACTGTAAACTGACAAGATTGAATGATTTTTTGCGCTTCTGACTGCTATTCATAGACACTACTTCTGTGTCCTGCTGATACAGCATACACTAGCAGTTTGCGTCTGACTAGTTGCATGATTACTCGGTAGTTGCCTACACGTAAGCTATTCAGCGGAGCTCCTTTGAGCCTTTTTGTAAAACGAAAAGGATCCTCTGCACACTCTTCAACTGCATCAATAATCCCTTGTTGCTGCGTTTTGTCAATCTTTGAAAATTCTTTGATGGCCTTGTCGGACCAATCTATGTCCCACACGTCTATTTGAGTCCGAATTTCTTTTTTACATCATTGTGTGACATGATGCGACCACTTTTGATGTCTTCTAGTCCTTTTTGTACATCTGCAAGCTCTTGTTTAGTTAGAATTACATCCTTGTTGTAGTGCTCCAGAATGCGTACCACTACACTTTCCAGAGGTTCCTTTGGATAGTTGCGGTGACTTGCAAGCTCTTCTTTAACTTTTAAAGACATTTTTACCGTGCTCATTTATACTACGATATACCATGGTGCCGTATGGTATAATAACATGATCATTTGTGTAGTTTGTTGCATAACTCCGACTAGAGCCAAGTCAGTCCGCCCGGATCATGACCGGCGCCCGGTTCCTACACGGCAGCCACCGCCTCTGCGATCCACTTGTTGTACAGCCATATCCTCAACTTTACCTCCTGCACTATATTGGACCACTTGAGGGCCATTACACATTCGCCGAACATACGCTTTATGGCCGATATCACGATCTCGACGATCCATCTGCTGCCAAAGCCGACCGTGCTCTTCCAGTACCGCAGGTTCTCCTGTCTTTCCTCCTTTGAGAGATCACCCACCGGCACCTCGGGGCCGCCCCCGAGCTGCCATCGCACCAGCCGGCCCCACTTGTCGCCGGTGCCCTTGCCCCTTGCATTGCAACTTGTCAAAAGCCGTATGAGCGGTTTTATGCCGCGTTTGTGGCACTCGGCCACGTTCTTCCTTGAGCCGTATGCGCCGTCTGCAAGCAGGATCTTTCCCGGTATATCTGGATTCGCGCCGGTACCGAGTACAACCAGCGGCTATGTCCCGTCTGCAAGCATGTTGGGGATCTTGACTGCATCCGCGCTGTCGGTGCGGTTCTGCTCCTCTTCCTTCTTGATGTTCTTGACTGCATCCGCGCTGTCGGTGCGGTTCTGCTCCTCTTCCTTCTTGATGTTCTTGACTGCATCCGCGCTGTCGGTGCGGTTCTGCTCCTCTTCCTTCTTGATGTTCTTGACTGCATCCGCGCTGTCGGTGCGGTTCTGCTCCTCTTCCTTCTTGATGTTCTTGACTGCATCCGCGCTGTCGGTGCGGTTCTGCTCCTCTTCCTCCTTCTCTTCCTTGATGTTCTTGGCCGCCTCCTCAAGCAGTGCCGGCAGTTCCGTGCTGTCGCCGATTGCATCACTTGTGACAGATACTGCCAGCACCTGCTTGGTGTCTGCATCAACCATCAGGTGCATCTTTCTATTAGACTTTATGCGTAATCGACCGTGATTAAAAATTCCGTAGGCTTTTCCAAACGCAAATGCGCTGATCGGATCAAATTACCGCATGCATCTCGTGTCATGACGCACGTAAAAGCCAGTTGCGCCAAAAGAACGTGCGCAACCATGCAGCACGGCAATGTGCCCCGCTGACAAGTCAGAAAGAATGGCGGTCCGTACCGCCGTATGTCATGTGTCTGGCAGCAGATACAGCTGCTGCAGCAGCTGGCCATAGTATTTTTTCCTTTTCAACATCGTCTTGAGGTTCTCAAGACCCGTGATTATCTGCATGAAATAGTTTAGATCCTTGGCAGTCCCGCCAAACGGCATGGTAAGAATGCCATATCTTTTGAGCCGCCCTATGTGGTGCTCCACCCTGACGTGAACCCTGCTTATCTGCCTGCGGCGCCTCTTTTGCGTTGCAGTAAGATCCCCGTCCCTGGGCTTCTTTGGGGGCTGCCTGTGTATGGCGCCCGGAAGCATCTTTTGAATGCCCTCAAATCCCAGGTCGCTGTAAATCACAAACGCCTCTTCCGGATCGTCTGCGTTTTTTGCATTCCTCATTGATCCGGTGTGCCTTCCAAAGTCCGGGCCGCCCCCTGCGTTCATCACGCCCTTGTCGTTGACGCTTCCGTCCACAGTCTTGCCGCAGTGCAGTATGAGGCCGTCCAGGTTCGAGGTAATTATCGTGTTGAACATGTGCCGCTTTTTTCTTCCCGAATATCTGGTCTTTCTTGCGGTCCTGTCCCCGGGCCTGTCTACCGGAGTCAGGGTGCCGTCAATCAGGAGCGTCTTTTTTGGGATCAGCACCTCCTCCAGCTTGCCTGCCGGGGTCTTGCAGATGATGCTTGCTAGCTTTTCGGAGGCAGGCAGGAGCCGGCGCAGTAACACGGCACCGTACCGGAGGTACCTGGACATTGTGGACTGGTCGACGTCAAATGTCGCAGCCAGATGATGCTGCGTTGCCTTGGTCCTTATGCTCATGAGTACTGCAAGCAGCGCGTGCCTGATGTACAGCTTGCACCGGTTTCCGGCATTGCCGCCTCTTACGTCGTCCTCCCAGAACAGGGGCCTGTCCTCGTCGTCCATGACTTCTTCCGTAAAGCGCTCCCGTATGATCGTAAATGACTCCTTTGTGCATCCCGTGACGTTGCAAAGGCGCACCGGATCGCCGATTATGCCGTCTGCAACCTCGATTGCGTGCATCCGCAGAGGCGTTCGGCCGCGCACGACTCTTTTTGTCTTGTTTTCTTCGGACTGCCACAGCGAGTCCTCAAACGCAAGCTGCTTCCTCATACGCTCGTTTTGCTTGGACATCTGTTTGTTTTGCTTGGATACCTGCTCGTGTTGCTCGACTAGCATCTCGTGTTGCTCGACTAGCATCTCGTGTTGCGCTTGTAACGCTTGAAATGCTTGGAGAGTCTTGTCATTTGAGCCCATACAGTTAGGGAATCATACAGATCTTTAGGGTTGTTGGTGTGCAAATAATGATCTATTGTGTCGTATTTTTAGATCAGATGGGCCGATTACGCATAAAGTCTATTGTACGAAAAGTCGGTCCGCCTAGGATCAGGAGGACAATGGCGGGCTATTTTAGGCTGTACCGATCACGAAAAACCATGAAAAAAATATTGACAGAAGAGTCACGGCAGTACCTGGTAAGACAGTGCAAGAAAGGCGTCGCGTCCTCCAAGATAGCCAGGGATTTGAACATCACGGCAAGGCATGTAAGGAGGTTGTGGGCCAGGTTCCAGGCAACAGGTACGACGCGCGTGAAAATGGGCAGGCCGCATGTCCCGGTCACGGCAGCCCAGATACGTCTGGTGACCGGGACGCACGAGGGCGAACCGACAGGCGTACTGCGCACCGCAGGCAGGCTGAGGCACAATCACAATACAAGCTACCGTGCAGTATACCGCATAATGAAGAAGAACAACCTGGTGATTCCGTCTGCGGCAAAATCAAAAAAGAGGGGATACGTCCGCTTTGAGCGCAAATACTCCAACGCGATGTGGCACGTGGACTGGCATGAAATGAAGGATCCGCGCCTAAAGGGACTCAACCTAGTCACGTATCTTGACGATGCCTCAAGGTGCATTACGGGGGCCGCACTATTTGAGCATGCCACATCTGAGAACGCCGTAATGACGCTCAGGCTGGCGATTGAACGGTTTGGTGCGCCTGCATCCATACTGTCTGACAACGGCTCGTGCTTTGTAGGACAGAACGGCAGAAAAAAGGCAGCAGCCTCCAAAAGCCGCATCGGCGGCGGGGGGACGTGGCAGCCCACGCTCTTTGAGGAGGAGCTGCTTACACGGGACATCATCCTGATAAACACCAGGCCCTACCACCCGCAGACCAACGGCAAGTTGGAACGGTTCCATCGCACCATCGAGGAGGAGATATGGCATTATGACGGCCTGAGGCAGTACGTGGACTATTACAACGAGAGAAGGCTTCACTTTTCGCTTGACATTGCCAACTGTGAGACGCCGCTTCTGGCGTTTAGAAGCAAGGAGGCAACGGAAGCGATCAGGAGGAAGGACCCAAAATGGATGGAGAGGGATGCAGATGACTAGCGGACCGACTTTTCATATACTACACATCAGGTGCATCTTGACGAATCCTCGCCTTACCTTCCATTTCTTGCGTATCCACTCGCCCCGGTTGTGCTGCTTGAGGCCCGTGGCGTCAGATATCATGACCAGGTTACAGGTCTTGTTGCACACCGTAATTATGTTCTCTGCAATATCTACGTCAAGCTTCTGTATCCTTCTGAATATCGTGGTGTAACACGGCGAGTCTGCACCCTTTAGCATCTCCCCGAGCATGCCTGACAGCTGCCTGTATTTTAGCATGAATGCGGTCCTGAGTGCGGCTGCGGCCATTATCATGCCTTCAGCGTACAGGAACGGGGCGCCCTCCTCCTTGTGGCAGTTGGCATCCTTGAGATCCTTCTCCCAGTCCGGGTTGTACTTGACGACCAGGCCTGCCCCTCTCTCTACGTACTTTGCATTGTCCGTGTGTGCCAATGTATACCATACGAGGCATCCTCATGATCCATTACTTTTTCGGTCAGAATTAGTTGATCATTTTGGTGATTTTCGGTCAGATTTCAAATTTTAGGAAGGGTTATGCAACAAACTATCTGTTTGCATTGCCTTTTATTTTAGTATGTGTTATATGGAAATAATGTCCGCTATTCATTGATGTCCCTCTCCATCCATTTTGGGTCGGATTTCCTGATCGCTTCTGTGGCAGTTTTGTCCGAGAACGCCATGATGGGTGTCTGGCGGTGGGCTATGTCCAGCCCAAAGTGTAGCCTGCGCTCGTTGTAATACTTGATGTATGCATCCAAGCTCTCATAGTGGCGGATCTCAGCCTCTATGCTGCCGTGGAACCGTTCCAACTTGCCGTTGGTCTCCGGATGGTACGGCCTGGAGTTTATCAGCCCGATGCCCCGATCCAGCAGCTCGGCCTCAAAGGCAGTCGGCGTCCACGTCCCGCGTGGCATGTTCTTCTTGCTGCGGCCGCCGTTGAAGCACCTGCCGTTGTCAGACAGTATGGTGGCCGGCTTGCCAAACCTGCCTATGGCCTCCCTGAGTGTTATCACCACGTTTTCTGATGTGGCATCTGCAAACGTCCGTGCCGCCGTGACACACCGGGAGGAATCGTCCAAAAACGTGACTAATTTGAGCCCTCTCAGGCGTGGATCCTTCATTTCGTGCCAGTCCACGTGCCACATTGCGTTGGAGTACTTGCGCTCATAGCGCAGCCATTTCTTTTGGCCCGACTTGGTATCTGATGCGGCAACGAGTCCCTGCTCCTTCATTATCCGATATACGCTGTTGTAGCTTATAATGTGACCTGCATCCTGCAGGCGCATGGCAGTGCGCATCACGCCCACGTGCTCTATACAGTGCATGTCCAAGACTGCCTGCACCTGGCCTGCCGCGGGCTGCGGTGCGGCCTTTCTTCCAGCCTTTTGTTGCACATGCATCTTTCCGGTCCGGCGGTACCTGGCGTAAATCCTCCTCACGTGCCGTGGCGTCACCTTCATGTCACGGGCCAGCGACGTGGCGCTCTTTCCGGCATTACGTCCCTTGACGATATACCTGATCTCTTTGTCCGACATCTTTCTTGTCATGTCTTTATCTGATCGGTACAGCCTGAAATAGTCAGCGATCGTACGCCTTATCTTAGGCGGACCTAATTTCTGTATAAGACACCTTTTATTTTAGTACAATCTGAATTTTGTTTTTGAGACACATATGGTTACCACAGATAATCAGAATTTGCTAATTTTGAATCAACTCTGCGAAGGTTCGGCCTGCCGTGATCGCACAGGCTAGCCGAGGCCTGCTGCATGCAGCAGCCGCATCTGCCAAGCCGACAGCTCGGCGCCATACACGCGAAGCTCGTCAAGCACCGAATCGGCCATGCCGCGCTCTCCCGTGGTGGATGTCCTCACCGTAAACGCATGGTCGTTTGTTGTATTGCCTTCCAGTCCCAGACCCCTGCGGTAGCCGTCATAGTCCCGGTGCTCGCCGTCGATATACGCGTTCAGGCCCTCCTTTACACTAGAGCCGTCGTACGTGAATGCGATATGGTGCCATGCACCGTCTGACATGTTCAGGTGGTTGGGGGTGTGCACGTTTATGAATGTCGAGTTGTCGTGTATCGAGAGCAGGATCCTGTTGGGCGCCCCTCCCCATATCCACACGTACGAGCCCGGAAGGCCGAACGACTCTGCCTTGGACATAAGCATGGCACTAGCATTGACGGGCGCATCCTGCCTGAGCCAGAACGCAATGCTGAACGGGTCTGTCCGCCCAAAGTCAAAGTCGGCCTCACCAGCAAGGGTGACATTTGTGGAGCTGTCAAGCTGCAGCGCCCTGCCGATCCTGCCCTGCACATACGTGACATCTCCTGCAGCCGTACCGTTGTTGTCCCCCGTGATATCGGCCAGGCTGCCCTCAAAGGACAGGCCTGCCACGAGCTCCTCGTAGGGGGCCGTGACTGTCACCGGATCTGCGATCGTGACCCATATGCCGCCCATCGGACTTCCGTCCCCGTCCACCAGGCCGACCCAGAACGCGCCTCCCGCTTCCGCGTCATCGGCCGTCCTCAACAGTATGGTATACTGGTATCCGAGCGCGTTGATCGTGTGGTACCTTACGTCGTATGCCGAGCCTGCGTGGTTGTCAAGCTCCATCGTGCGGCGCCGCTGCCCGGGAAAATCGGTGCACACGGTCGTGTCACATGCAGAATCATCCGCGAATCCCCCAAAGTCGTCTACGGTAAGCGATCTGCTGTATACGGCAAGGGCGTCGTGCTTGTGCCTTGTGCCATCAAGGTTTACGGTATACTCGAAGGTCTGCCCCGGAAATATCCTGTCAGGGCCCGTGATCCTCCAGGTGGCGTGCTCGCCAGTTATCGTCTTTGCGGACGGCGGCATCACCGTTACGGGTATGCCGCCCACCTGGTTGTTGTTACCGTCCATCATGCCGACTGTGGCCTGTGTGCCCGCCGGCGCGTCGGCTGCCGGCTGCAGCAGTATGGTGTGGCTGGATCTGGACTTTTTCATCTTGTTGTGCATTGCAGTATACGGCGAGTCCTCGTCACTGACTATCTTGTACGTGTCGTGCTTTTGTTCGGGAAACCCAGCGCATATGACGGTCTGACAGTCCGTATCGGGATCGTGCCACCCGATGTCCCGTTCTGGCGCCGTGCTGTACACGGCAAGCGACTCCAGCCGCGGTCTTGCCCCGTCCTCGAGTGTTACGGTATACTCGAAGGTCTGCCCCGCGAATATCCTGTCAGGACCCGTCACGCTCCACGTGGACCGGCCCGTGCTTACTGTCTGAGAGACGTCTAGGATGGTATCAGAGGCATCCACGTGTATGACAAACCAGTCCCTCTGCGAGTTTGCAGATTCGTCGGTTGCCATACATGACACCTCGGTGAATCCGGGTGCAAACGTCGATCCGGACTCGTGCGTGCATGATACTGCCACGACCCCGTCCACGAGGTCGGTGGCAGTCGGCGCATCGTAGCTGACTGCCGCCCCACGGCCGGCCGGATCATCCACATTTATGTTACGCAGGCCGGAGATGGCAGGCGGCGTGGTGTCCTGTATTGTAACAGTCTGGGTTGCCATGGCAACATTGTCCGAGGAGTCCGTGGCAGTCCACGTTATTGTGGTGTTGCCCAGAGAAAACGACTCTGGCGCGTCGTTTGTTATCATCGGGTTGGGATCTGCAATGTCAGATACGGTGGGAGTCCCATAGTCGCCGGTATTCAGGACAGTCATCATGCCAGTAGCCTCTGCGGTATGGTCTGCAGACGCGGTGATCTGGGGCGGCGTCGTGTCTCGTATCGTCACAGTTTGGGTGGCCGTTGCCGCGTTGCCCGAGGAATCGGTAGCAGTCCACGTGACTGTGGTGTCTCCCAGTGGAAATGATGCTGGCGCATCGTTTGTTATTGCCGGATCTGGATCTGCGATATCTGATACGGTGGCCTGCCCAATGGATATTGTGGTAAGTACGCCGGCAGCTTCGGTTGCGACATCCAGTGGTGCGGTAATATTTGGCAATGTCGTATCTTGTATGGTAACAGTTTGGGTGGCCGTTGCCGCGTTGCCCGAGGAATCGGTGGCAGTCCACGTGACTGTCGTACTGCCTAGAGGGAATGATGCTGGCGCGTCGTTTGTTATTGCCGGATCTGGATCTGCATTGTCGGTGGCAGTGGCCTGCCCTATGGATACTACCGTCAGTGCGCCGGCAGCCTCTGATGTGACATCTGGCGGTGACGTGATTTGGGGCGGCGTCGTGTCAGAGGAGGGGGAGGCAGTCACCGTGACGGCAAACGTGGTACTTGCGGTCTTGGAGTTTGCAGTTGCGCTCACCGTCACCGTGTGGGCACCCACATGCGAGGATGACGTCGGGCTTATCGTTATGGTGCCGCTGCCACCGCTGCCTCCATCTGCGATGGTGACAAAGTCAGGACCCTCCGATACCGACAGGACGATGTCATCCCCATCGGGATCCGATGCCGTTACCTGCCTTGTGGCAGTTTCCCCTTGCACCACCTCCACGTCCGGTATGGCAGAGATGGTCGGGGGCATGTCAGGGGCCGGTACGGGTGCGGCCACCGACGAGGTGCCAGAGTGCAGTATGGCACCATCCATGTCCGGATCCAGCGAGTCTCCCACGTATGTGACTGTCACCGGCGTGTCATACGGTATTGTCTGGTTTAGTGTGAGGACGCGTGCAGGTGAGTTCTGGATGTTTTGTACGGACGATACCCTCCCGTGGCTGATCTCAAAGTCGGATGCAGAGAACATGTGGGAGGTGCTCTTTGAGAGCGTCAGGATTATGTTGATACGTCCGCTGCTCAGCGAGGAGCTAAACGTGATATCGGGCACGGCCGCCTCGGTAGGCGATATTACGATGTTGTCGATTTCCACGGGCTCGTCTTGCGTGCTGGACATTGCGTGGAACCGGAGCTTTGCCCAGTTCTCGGGTATTGTAAGACTGATTGTGGAGCGCTCCCACCGGCCCGTGTCGTGGCCGTTGTTTTCGGTATACGAGGCAAGCGTGTTCCACGTCTCACGATCGGTGGTGTACTCTACATGCAGCCCCTCGTCCCTGTCGATCTTCCCTCCCACATACCGGTCAAAGGATATCGTGAGGGGCTCTACCGTGTTAAGCGGTGAATTGAGCAGAAGTATGCACGAGTCGTCGCATTCATCAGATGCTAGGACACGGTTTGTGGCCATGTCTGCGTCCGGTACCTTCTCGGTTGGGACAACCCTGAGCCACGTGCCGTCGCCAAACAGGCGCCAGAGGGAATGGGACAGGCGGGTCTCAAAGTCCTCGCTTACCCGCGTGACGGATCCGGATATGGGCGGGGGATGCACCGTCGCGTCTGCCGCGTTTGCAGTAAAGCTGCCGCCTGATGTGGGAGTCTTGACCACGGGGTTGCCAAATATATCTCGCGCGTTTGAAAACAGCAGCTGCACCTTCCCCTGCTCGCCGTCAAGCAGGTGCGGGTACGTGTATGTGGTTGGGGATGTCCTCGTCATTACCACCGCAGTCGTCGTGGCACCATCGGTAACGGTGATGATCGGCGGGAACCATTCGTGGATGTCCTCGCTGAAGGTGGCGTTGATTGGCAGCGTTCCCCTCGTGGGTATGGATGACGGAAGCGTTATGGCTCCAGTCGGCATGACCGAGTCATATGTCTGGGCCTCCCCTCTCAGCGAGGCGATGTGCGGGGCCGTTGCAAAGAGCACCCTGGCGTTCCAGTTTTCCACCGTGCCTGCAGGATCTAGTGTGCCAAAGAAAAAGCGGTGCGGGTCAGACCAGATTCGTTCCCGATCGCATAACTGCGTGCCATTGATCATAGCATCACAATCGACATCTCCCGATACCATAATAGTGCTGGGAAGGTTTGTATTATCTGCACGATAACCCCGGCCATAACTGAATTCTGGGTTGGACATGTCATGTAGTGCCGCACCCTGCAGTGTCCCTATGGCGACTGCAGCATAGTCGGTCATCACGCACGGGTGCGACATCACGGCAAACGCGCGGCTAGTCCCCTTTGCCAGTAACTCGCCGGATTTGACGCATTGTGCTGCAATGTTATGTTCAGTAGGATCGCCGTTGCTGGTGCCATTACGAAACGTGTCCTTGATCAGCATTATTACCAGATCCGCCTCATGGGTTTCTGCCAGGGTATGCACCCTTCTCAGACTTGGCGTGGTGGCGCCTATCAGATTCTCAAGATCGTCGTCTATGGAGTCTGCCTCAGTGTAGGACGCAAGACTGTTGTCTGCCAGCTCGATCATTATGGGAAGGTCGTTTTCACTGTACGTCCGATTGACATCTGCCACAATGTGTCTTGCCAATGACGATATGTTTGCATCCTCTTCTCGGATACTGGGTGTGCCTACAACTAGGATTCTGATGGTCACATCATCGCCAGTGTTTGGATCGCGGCGGTAGTCCGTCCATCCCATGTATGCCGATGCCAGCTGGGACATCATGTCGCGGTTCATGCTTGGCATCGTCGCAGATGATCTGTAGGCAGCAGTATCAGCAACCGCATTGTCTATGGGCGGGAATCTTGACGGATCCAGCTCGAGCACCTCATGTACTGCTGTGGCGGAGACCGGCACAATGGCGTATGTCTGGCCATGCGTCTCTATCGTGCCAAATACATTGTTCCCCTCCACTATGAGGATCGTGGGGGCACCCGAGCCGTCGGTGCCCACCCATGTAAGTATGCCGTCCTCCAGAGTAGAGTATTCGCGGATCACAACGATGTCCTGATTCAGCGCCGAGAACCTGATGGTTTCGGTGGATGCTGACGGTGCGGCTACGGTCGCAAACGCTGTCCTTGCCGCATAGTTCGCATATACGCTGTGCTGCTCCACGCCGTCGTCCAGTATGGCAGTCACCAGATCCAGCGTCTGAGTCTGCGCGTAGACAGGATGGCCTGCCGCCCCCACCACCGCAATGCATATCAGGACCAGGACGGATGCTGTAACACAGCTGCGCGTTCTTGTGTCTGTAAGGATGCGGTCAGGACGTGGTATTCCAAGAGATATAATACTACCAGGTGTGCCGTCCATGATTCCTATCTCCTTATCTGATCCTCCAAAAGCCAGATGGTCTCGCCTATGTACCCTATCGGCCAGTCCTTGGCAAACACGATGTCGTCTCCCTCAAGAAACCAGACGTCTTGATCGTTAAGTGATGACTGCCTGTCTTTCTTGCTGGATGTGCTTTGGTCATCACCCTTAAACCAGACGGTCTTACCGTCTAGGGCATCCACGTATATCAGCACGCCGTGGCCGCTGTTACATGAGATCCCGTCCACATTCCAGAAAGGGGTGGATGCCACCTGCGTGAGGTAGACGTAGCGCGGCCTGTCCTCCTCGGATCTGTCCGGTACGTCGATGACGCACCTGTCCAGCATGAATTTGTCGGTACGGGCAAACTCCAGCGCCCTCTTTATGGCCTCGGTTCTGTTCAGGACGGGATCCGGTACGGGATAGTCAGACCATCCGTTAAAACGCATTACGGTGGAACCGGAGTCGAATTTGAAGTCTATCCTGCCCGTGCCGTTGTATTCGGCCTTGTAATGAGTTGTGTGCGGTTCCAAGTACTCCCTGATGTGCTCCTTGTACTTTGGATAGTTGTTGATGATCTCCTCTGCGGTGGGGTACGTGTCCGCCAGTCTTTGTTTGGTTTCCATGTGTTCATCACTGTATTCTGAACTGACACGTCCTCTCGCCATATTTAGATGTGAAAGATATGATTCGATGGTTCCCATATGCGGCCCGTATGCATCCAGTATTCCTGTTAGGCTGTGCCTTACCTCGGAGGTCTTCCCGTTGATCAGCGTGTACACAAAGTGATCATGGCCAAATTGGTGTTTGCATTCATCATGTGGGCAGTAAAAGCCCCAGCCCTCAAAGCCCATGGCATCCATAAACTCCGTAATAAACCCGACATAGTCATGCCTGATTACCCTTACTGAGCCCTCATCCCACCCCTGGTGGTTTATAAAGTTGCCCCCATACATGTTGTCGGATTTGAACCAGCCAGAGCCGGTTCCATGGCGGAAGATGTATGCCTTTGCGCCAGAGTCCTCGTCGGGCTCCTCGTACTCTGCAGGTACGTACGATCGCACCTCCGGGGTTCTGACTGTGACGGTATCCCTGACTATTGAATGGCCGGTCAGGTGTTCTGCAAACTTGCTTACCAGCTCGTCAAGCTCCGCCTTTGTAGTTCCATCCCTCCAGTATCCGGTTCGGTCGGGGTTCACCATGACCGTCACGTCGATGGGCTCGCCGCGAAAGAACGTGACAAAGTGGCGCGGAACCCTGCCGTCTTCTGCATCGTCTATGTTGTTGGCGGCATCATCTGGTGTGCGACCGTCCTCCCGCATGACGACTTTCTGCGGCCCGTCAGGCACTGCGCGTACGACCGGTTCGAGTCCCAGCCGGTCTGCCGTGGACGGGCTCACGCATGCGGGCCTATCGCCGGGGCGGATCACCAGTACCTTGCCCTCGCCGCACCTGACCTGGTCGGGTGCCACCCCGGATCTCAGCTGCTCGGCAGGGGATGCGGGTGCGGCATGTGCGTTTGGCGCGTCGGGGGCGACAGCTGCCACATACAGTGCAATAATGCATAGTCCAAGCAACATGCACGGAACGACGACGATAGTCGTCTTCATGTTGTCATCGCCTCAGACTTCCTATGTAAAGTCAAAAGTGTAAGCGGTGCTATCGTGATACGAGTCATGCGTGGTATGTGTTCCTGTATAATATAAGCATGTATTTTGCTATAGTTTGTTGATACAACATCAGGTCCTTTTTATACTGACAAGCCAACTTTTTTCCAAGAACCTTTTGATCATTTCGCATCATCTGTTGTGACAGACTAGATACACTGTTACTGACACATCCTTTGTACATGCAAAACTGACTGACGCCGTGCATACAACATGGTGCGGACCCCAAAAAAGAAGGAACGATCTGCAATGCACACTTTTTTAGTTCGGAGGTCGAATCACAGATATGACCAAGAAAACAGGGAGTACACAGGACAAGATAGGGATAGTCATGGAACACCTTAACACCAACATCGAAACGGCAGAGCTGTGCCGCCGCCACAACCTCTCCCCTATAGCAACGGTCATAAGTAATTGAGGGCCTTGACCGGCGATCTGTAAATGTACTTGTACATGCTAAGGTGGGCAAACGACACCGTCCTGTAGTACTCGGATATGGCATGCCGTAGCTCGCTGATTTTCCTGTACACTATCCCCCTGAAAACAAAATGCTTGCCCAGGTTCCAGCACTCTTCCACGATATTGAGGTACGGCGATCCTTTCGGGATCATTATCAGTTTGACATAGGGATGACCTGCCAGATATTTTGCGACATCAGTAGATCTGTGCACACTCCACCTGTCGCAAAAGACGGCAACCTTGCCAAACTTGGCGCGCAACGCCTCCAGACATTCTATGAACTCCACCGACGTAAAAGATCCCGCAAGCGTCCTGAACAGCCTTCTGCCGTCTTCTGCGATGCTTCCAAACACGGCCACCTTTGTGTGATCCCCCGAATACGATGCCACGCTTCTGGTACCGACCGGACCCCACACGTATCTGTCATATGCGCCCTGCACAAAGAACGCCTCATCAGATGACACCAGCGTAAAACCGTCGTTTTTCAGGCACGGAATACGCACGTTTTCAAGGTATCGCTGCCACGAGTATACCGAGTTTGGGGTGGCATGGTTGACATGTATGTTTTGCACCTTGCGGCGCGACAGGCCATGCTGGCGCATCATTCTCCGGACATGCTCTATGCTGTATTGTATCCCGGTGGCATCCCTTATGTCATCGCGTACCGTCATGACATCGGCACTTTTGCATGCAGAGAGGTGATCCGAAATTAGAAATCGAGTGCCCCGTCCGCAGCCGTTCTGCTGCCGCCACTCAGGCCGCAGCAGCGATTCTGGCCAACGCCCTATCGTTGACCAGTCCGCACACGATACTGTTGGCAAGGTCGTACTTTTTGAGTGGGTTTCGGTACCGGTCGCCCATGATCCTGTATGTTTTGACCCTGCGTATGGTGTTCTCCACGTACACGCGTATCTTTGAGTGCGTGATATTGTACTCTTTTTCCGCATCAGTGAGCTTGCCGCCCGGTTTTTTCTTGATTGGGAGTATGACGTCCGTGCCTGCATCCACTGACTGTGCTCCCTGGTATCCGCGGTCCATGTAGTGACGCAGCTTTGTGCTCTTTTGTTGTTGTTGCGGCGCATCACCATCCCCGCCGCCGCCGGGACACTTTTTCTCTTTCTCTTTCTCCTTTCTTTGGTCGTACCGGAACGTGGGATGCCTCATCTGGTACATTGTGATGTCGTTTACGCGTCCCGGAGAGTGGGGCGTCTTGTGCACTATGAGTCCGTGGATGTTGGTCGTATACTGAACCTTGACTGTGTGCGTGCCTGCCTTGCCTGAATAGTGCGATCTCTCCATGTCCTTTCTCTTGGGCCTGCATATCTTTTGCTCTGAGGCATCTGTCAGGCAGACAAGTTCTGGAAGTACGTCCATTAGCTCCTCTACTGAGGATATTCTCTTGGTGCCCGAATAGATCTTTTCGGGGATCGACAGGCACTGCTTGAGAACCGGCGCAATCCTGTCAATTGTGCGCGAGACTGATGCCTGTCCTATTTCGAACATGGCAGATGCCACGTCCTGCGTGACGTACGTCCTGTAGTAGAACAGGGACAGCAGAAGACTCTCCTTTAGGTTCAGGGCAGTCGGGCGTCCTGCACCGATGTCACGCTTGCGGTCTTTTTTGGCAGAAAGCAGCCTCTTTCTGTCCATCTTTGGGTGTTTTTTTGCCACCTTTGCATACAACAAATCAAATTCGGGGGCAGTCATGCCGGCAAACATCCTGAATGTCCGGGGGTTTTTTGATAATTTATCAAACAACTTCATGAATTATGTACATTTTGCCTGCATTTGGATCGGGTTGGTGTACAATATGTGCCCATTTGATCAAAATTTGCTAATTTCGAATCAACTCTCAGTGGACAGGTCCATTATGGCTGCAATACTCTCTCTGTCCACCTTTGGCCTGCATCCGGAACGTGGAAGATCCCGGAGACCGTCTATGCCGCCCTCCGAAAACCTCGCCGGCCGGCTGCGCACGGAATTCTCACTGCCTGATTGATGGGGGTAGGTGACCACATACGATCTCCGAAAACCTCGCCGGCCGGCTGCGCACGGAATTCTCACTGCACCGGATCCTTCTTGCAGTCTCGGGTACGCCCATGTCGTCTTCTAGCACAAACATCAGCGCCATGATCTTCTTGTAGACTTTGACATCCTTTTCCTTGCGCATGGCCTCTGACAGGATATCTGTTTCTTTTGCCATACATACTGCGCCAGTTACGTGATCATTATACTTTTCGAATGACCTTGTTTTGGCTCAAAGACTTATGCTCGTTGCTATAGGACGTTTTACCAGTGGAGGGAGCGCTTTTTGCAGGCAGGACGCGTCTCACTGTCGGGCAGGGGCCACAAGTCAACAGAGGAGCGCCTCAATAGAGTTGTTGCTAAAAAAATCAGATTCTTGCACATATCTGGGACGTAAACTCAGACGTGGATTTCTTGCCGCCAATATCCCTGGTTTTTACGCCGGATTTGACCAAATCAAATATTGCAGACTCTAATTTTTCCCCAACTTTGACGCATCTTGCGTCATTGTGCTTTGCCCCAAGCCAGTCAAGCATCATTTTAATCGACAGTAAAAGTGACGAGGGATTTGCAATGTTTTGTCCTGCAATGTCAAACGCGGCACCGTGAACCGGCTCAAAGAGCGCAAAATCATCGCCAATGTTGGCAGCCGGCGCCATTCCCAGCCCGCCAACCACCTGTGATGACTCGTCGGACAATATGTCGCCAAACAGGTTGGTGGTCACAACGACGTCAAACTCCTGTGGTTGCCTGATCAAGTTCATGGCGCACGCATCGACATACATTTGCTCAAATAAAATGTCAGGATAGTCGCCTGAAACCTTGGCACATGCCTTTGCAAACATTCCGTCTGTAACCCTCATTACGTTTGACTTGTGGACGCAGGTCACCTTTTTCTTGCCGTTTCTCGTTTTGGCCGCTTCAAATGCATGTCTTGCAATCCTTTTGGATGCCTGCTCTGAGATAATTCTCAAGGCAACTGAGGAATCGCCCAGACTGAACTCTTTTCCGGTGTAGAGATCCTCAGTGTTCTCACGGACAATCACCATGTCAATATCCTCACGCAGTGCAGGCATGTGTGGATAGGACTTTGCAGGACGGATGTTTGCATACAAGTCAAGCATTCTTCTTAATACGACGATTACGTCGGCAGCCGACTCCCCGACAGGCGCCTTTATGCAGGCATCAGACTGTTTTATTGCCTCAACTGTCCCATCGGGCAGGGCTTTTCCGGTTTCAGATAACGCCTTGTCGCCTGCCGGCAGTTTTGTGACATCAAATTTCAAATCCAGCTTGTCATGGATGGCCTCCAGTACGGACACTGCAGAATCGGACAGCTCAGGGCCGATCCCATCTCCGGTAATCAACGAAATTCGATACATTTACAACATCACTGAAACCAAAGGGGATTTTAGGATTTAGCCTGCCCGTTTTTCCTGCAGCATCTTTTTGAGCATGATTCTGTTAATTGCATCAATGACTGCCTTGACTGACGTGGTAACAATGTCTTCGCCTACCGACTTTGCAGATACCTTGTTTCCCAATGGATCCTCGACTTTTACGGTCACCTCGCACAAAGCGCTAGAACCGCCAGAAATTGAGGCCAGTCCGTAGTCCTTGATTCTGATTTCTGAAATCTTGCCAGTGATCTTTTGTATTGCATTTAATGCCGCGTCAACCGGACCGACCCCGTAATCAGTCCCGATATGATCCTGCCCATCAACATTGAGTTTTACAAACGCATAGGGCATCGTTCCTATCCCAGTGGATACGGAAAATCCGGTCAGCTGCACGATGCGTTTAAGATCCTTCTCTCCCAAGACTTTGCTTGCCATCGACAGGAGCTCAACGTCGGTTATCTGCTTGCCCTGGTCGCCTAACACCTTGACTTTTTCCAGGATTTGTTTTGCCTGCTCCTCAGTTGGCCTTACCCCGTACTCTTCAAGCATTGCGTTCATTCCATGAACTCCTGCATGCTTTCCCACTTTGAGCCACCTCTTTCGCCCAACCAATTCGGGACTGATTGGCTCGTATGTCAAGGGATTGTTCAGCACGCCATGGGTGTGAATGCCCGACTCGTGGCCAAACGCGTTGGCACCAACAATGGCCTTGTTTGGCTGGACGATAATCCCCGCAGTCTTTGAGATGTATCTTGATACGTCGTAAATTAACTCGGATTTGATGTTGGTCTCGTATTTTTTCCCGTACGGCAGGCACTTGAGTGCCATGGACAGTTCTTCCAGGGACGCATTGCCTGCTCTTTCCCCTATTCCGTTAATCGTAACATGTGCACAAGCTGCCCCGGCATGGATGCCGGCCAATGCATTGGCCACTGCCAATCCAAAGTCATTGTGACAGTGAACGCTTACAGGCAAGTTTGTAGCCTCAATGGCATCTTTGGTAATTCCTGCCATGTGTTCAGGTGTGGAATACCCCACAGTATCAGGAATGTTTACCCTGTCGGCTCCTGCCTTTGCGACCCTGCCAAAAACTTTTTTCAGGAATTCCCTGTCAGTCCTTGATGCGTCTTCGGCTGAAAACTCCACCTGCAAACCATGAGACTTGCCGTACTCTACTGCCTCGACTGCCTTTTCTAATGCCTGCTCGCGAGTCATCTGGAGTTTGTACTCCAAGTGAATGTCAGATGTTGCAATAAAGGTGTGAATGTATTCCAATCCTGCATCAATGGCCGCATCGATGTCCTTTTTGGTGGTCCTGGTCAATCCGCAGACCTCCGAGGCCAGTCCGGCCGATGTGATCATCCTTACTGCCTGCAACTCGCCTTCTGAAATCACCGGAAATCCGGCCTCAATTGCGTCAACTCCCAGTCCGTCTAATTTTTTTGCAATAGCCAGTTTTTGATCAGGGGACAATGAGACGCCAAGCGTCTGTTCCCCGTCCCTTAGCGTCGTATCAAAAATTCTAACTCTTGGCATTTAGGCCCCGCTCCTTTGCAAGGCTGCAACGCCGGTTCGGGCAACATCCAAGATTCCAAACGGCTTTGCCAGTTCCTCAAATGCCTTGATTTGATCAGGGGTGGCAGTCAACTCCACCATGATAGAGTCCTTTTTGACATCATGGACCTTGCCCCCGTACGCGTTTGCCAATTCGTTGATCTTCATACTGTCATTAGCATTACTGAGTTTTATCTTAAAAATACTCAGTTCCCGAAATACAGTCTTGTGCTCGTCTAGTTGCTGCACATCAAGGGTGTCAATCATTTTGTCTAGCTGCTTGACTATCTGCTCTACATGGTGCTCATCACCGTATGTAGTTATGGTCATTCTGGAGTAGGCAGGATTCTCCGTCACCCCAACTGAGATGCTGTCAATGTTAAAGTTTCTTGAACGAAACAGGTGGGTCACCTTAAACAGGATGCCGGGCTTGTTTTCAACCAGTATGGAAAGTATTGACCACATTATTTTTTTCTCCTCCTCCTAAGATGGCAGGATCATGTCTGACAACGATGTCCCAGGAGCTACGAATGGCAATACGTCTTCTTCAGGATCAATTGGAATGTCAATTACGGTTGCAACGTCGCTGCCCAACGCATCCTTGATTGCTTTGTCCAGCTCGTCCATTGATTGCGCCCTGATTCCTTGTGCGCCGTAGGATTGTGCAAGCTTGACATAGTCAGGACACTTTCCTTGGTCCACCCCTATCATCCTTCTATCATAGAATGTCCTTTGCCATTGAGCTACCATTCCCAATGTGAAATTGTTTAACAGAAATACGATGACCGGAATGTCTTCCAAGACGGCAGTCGCCAAAGAGTTTTCAGTCATGCTGAAGCTGCCATCACCTGCAATGTCAACTACCGGGACATCAGGACGCGCCACTTTGGCACCGATTGCAGCCGGAAATCCCCAACCCATCGTGCCCAACCCAGTGGAGCTAAAGAAGGTACCGGGTTGAATTACATCATAGAACAGTGACGCCCACATTTGGTGCTGTCCTACTTCGGTCGTAATTACGGATTCTTTTGGCAAGAGTTCCCGCAGTTTTCTTAAAATTTTGGCCGCGCCCATCTCGCCTGGATGAAGTTTCAAGTTTTCCTTCCAGTATGCCTTGGTTTCCTTGACATGCCGTATCCACGGAGTCTCTTCGGTCCTCTTTACTTCTTTTTGCAAGAGCAGTTTTACCATAATACGCAGTGATGCACGAACGTCTCCCACTACTGCCACCTGTGTAGTCTGATTCTTTCCAATTTCAGCCGGATCCACATCCATGTGTATGATCTTCAGTCGCCTCTCAAACTCCTCAAAGGTTCCCACGGAACGGTCTGAAAATCTTGTGCCTATTGCCAGTACGCAGTCGGCTTCAGTCATAATCCTGTTGGCCTCTGCATGCCCGTGCATTCCGATTGGTCCTAACGACAAAGGATGGGTTTCAGGAAATCCCCCTTTCCCCTTGAAGGTAGTCACAACTGGCAGCATCAAGGTTTCAGCTACTGCCTGCAGTTCTGCAAACGCAGAAGAGATGATTGTGCCGCCACCTGCCAGGATGACCGGTTTTTCTGCATGCAACAGCATCTCTATTGCCTTTTGAACTGCAACAACGTCGGGATCAGCCCATGGATGATATCCGGGAATTCTAAACTCCTCGGGAAATTCCATTTCAGCTTCGTTGATCTGCACATCCTTTGGTATGTCAATCAGTACGGGGCCTGGCCGTCCGGTTTCAGCGATGTAGAATCCTTTTTTTACTGCATCAGGGACTTCGGCTGCGGTTCTGGGCTGATACGCATATTTGATTGCAGGATTTGCCATTCCAAGAATGTCACTTTCCTGAAACGCATCGCGTCCAATCATGTCTACTGGCACCTGTCCTGTTACTGCCACCATTGGTGCAGAGTCTGCCTGTGCTGTTGCAAGACCCGTCAGGATGTTAGTGGCCCCCGGTCCCGATGTTGCAAAACATACGCCGGGTTTTCTTGAGACTCTGCCAAAGCCGTCGGCCATATGGGCAGCCGACTGCTCATGCCTTACCAGGATGTGTCTAATGTCACATCTTGCAAACTCGTCATACATTGGAAGATTTGCGCCTCCCGGCAAGCCGAACACCTGCTTGACGCCTTCTTGTTCCATGGCAGTCATCAAGGCTTTTGCGCCAGACATGGTCTCGAGTTTTTTATTCATCTTGTTCATCAATTTGATTCCTCTCCATAATTTTAATGTCTAAATTTTAGGATGTACCTTACAGCAGTACTGGCGGCAAAACCGGCAAATAGTGGCCAATGCTTTTGTTAATTCTTCGATTCATTAAAGTCACAAAGTTCACTAGGATCTGAGATATAAGGATTTTCAGAAAAATCAACGTCATGGCAGGCTCAAACACACAGAAGACTTAAACGAATAATTTCCATATTGCAAATGAATTGTTTTGTCAGACAATGAGGACATTATCAACGTAATTGAAACGCTCTTTGAGGCAGGAATCTCAAAGGATCTAGCCAAGCTCAAGGAGATTCATCTTGATGATCCTAAATTTTCTAGCTTTAGTGACTTGCCACCATATGACCTCAAGGACTGCAAGACGACAATAGAGCTCGAAGAGTTGCGCTTTGTGAGCATTTCAGACTATTCCTATGAGATTAAGAATCCAAAGATCAGTGTCTTTGGGGATACTGCAGTGGTTGCAATGGAGCTAGTCCAGAAAGGAATGCTGGTGGACAACAAGGCATTCACCGGGGAACATATGACGATTAATGGCAGGGCAACGTTTGTGCTGGTAAGAAGACGGCCAACATGGAAGATTGCCCACATTCATATGTCAAAAATGGAACGCCTGGATGTGTCCTAAGAAGAATTGCCGGGTCTTGGTTGATTGCCATCAGGCCCGTCAGGTTTTTTGCTCTGATCGTCTGGCTGGTCATCCTTTTTGCTGTCGCTGTCTGCCTTCTCTTGGTCAGGACTTTCTTTCTTTTGTTGCTGTGGCTTGTTGGCATTGGCGTCTGGTTTTTTCCTTTCTTCTGAAACCAGTTTTTGGTATAGTTTGTAAGCCTGGTCAACATCGTAGTTTTGGTGGACTATTGCCCTGACTGATTTAATCATCGATACCGGGTGATCAGACTGCCAGATGTTTCTGCCCATGTCAACTCCCACTGCGCCTCCTTTGATTGCGTTGTAGGTCAGCTGCATTGCATCGCGTTCGGGAATCTTCTTTCCGCCTGCAACGATGATTGGAACCGGACATGACCGAACCACCCTTTCAAAGTTCTCACAATAGTAGGTCTTTACAATGTGGGCGCCCTGTTCAGACGCTATTCTGCATGCAAGCGAGAGATATCTTGCGTCTTTTCCAAGTTCTTTTCCCACTGCAGTTACTGCCAGTACTG
This sequence comes from Candidatus Nitrosopumilus sp., assembly GCA_965214775.1. Lineage (GTDB taxonomy): Archaea > Thermoproteota > Nitrososphaeria > Nitrososphaerales > Nitrosopumilaceae > Nitrosopumilus. The sequence goes on from OZ243974.1 coordinate 2,708,390, forward strand.
GAATTCCATACTGTTCTGCCTCGGAAACTAGTTTTCCAAGATTGACAATTGTCTGGTATTCATATTTTGAGCCAACAAAGATGGACATTGCAAGTGCGCTTGCATTGAGCCGGATTGCGTCTTGAATTGATACTGTAATGTCTTCTTGAGACAAGTCGTCCCCAATGATGCTAGAGCCGCCTGAGACCCGCAAGACCATGGGGGTGCGCGTGTTTGCATCAACTGATGTCCTTTGGACGCCACGCGTCAGCATCAGAGAGTCGCAGTGCTTCAAAAGCGGGGCAATCACTTTTTTTGGGTTTTCTAATCTTTCGGTTGGGCCAAGAAAGTACCCATGATCGACTGCCAGCATCAACGCGCGGTTGTTTTGAGGCTTGATAATTTGTGCCAGTCTGTTTTGTAGTCCCCAGTCCATCTGTCTTCGAATAGCAAAAATTTCAGGCTATTCTTAAGCCTTTCTTACTTTGTAATGATTATCTTCATGGAATTGTCCCCTGTTCTGGCATGATCAAATGCCTTTTGGGCATCCGTGATGGGATATGTGTGAGTTATGAGTTTCCCTACCTCTATTTGTCCTGATTCAATGATGTCTAATGCCTCTTTGGTGTCTGCATCAGAAGCTGCATAACTTGTAACTAGGGTAATTTCCTTGGAGTAGACCTTGCTCATGTCAAGACTCATCATGGCACCGTCTGTCGGGACGCCAAACATCATTACCGTTCCGCCCCTCCTGACCAGATCAATCGCGTCCTCAAGCGCCTTGAGGCTGGATGTGGCCACGATTGCAACGTCTGTTCCCCGGTTTTCAGTCGCATCCAGAATCTTTTGTTTTTTGTTCTCGTCAGTAGAGCGTATTGCATCAGTAACGTTGAATTTCTTTGCAAACTCTAGTCTGAAATCATTTACATCAAAGCAAAATATCTTGGAGAATTTTTTTGCGCGAGCCAGCATTGCATGCATCATGCCAGTCGGGCCTGTTCCAAAGACTGCAACAGAGTCACCCTCTGTGTATCCGTACTTGTTCCAGGCCCTGATACAGCATGCCAGTGGCTCGATCATTGCGGCCTCTTCAAAACTAAGCGAATCGGAAATTTTCAAGACACCGCCGTGTGCAACGTTCCATGCGGGAACCACGTACTCTTCGGACAATCCGCACGGGGAAAGGTTTGTCTCCGAATATTTCTTGCACATTGTTTCACATCCGCGATTGCAGTAATGACAGTCATAGCACGGGACGTGATGATGTGTAAAGACTCTGTCTCCTTTTGCAAACTCAGTGACATCAGAGCCTGTTTCAACGACAACCCCTGCCGGCTCGTGTCCCAATCTCATTGACGGCTGCCCGTATTGCCCAAAGACTTTTTCCAAGTCAGAACCGCATATCCCACATGCATGCATCTGTACCAGTATATCACCGGGCTCCAAAGTGGGTTTCTGTGTCTCATCGACTGAAATTACAGACGGCTCCTTGACTGACGCAGTTTTCATCAAGCAATTTTAGAAGACAGACTATAAGTAGATTGAATCACACGCCAAGAATCTTCTTGAGCATTGCCCTATAGTCAACATCAGACTTCTCGCTTCCGGCTGCCGGCAACGCAAAGACCAAGGTTGATTTCTCTGTCCTAAGTGCCGTTAGCTCATCGTTGATTTCTTTAGTGATGTCATCACTGACTAGAACCAGCCCGACATCAGAGTCGTCAGTCAGGGTTTTGATCTCCTCTAGTGCTTTTTGAGGAGTGTCAGTTACTTTTCCCGGGACCCCGGCCAGCTGAAAGCTTGCCACAAAGGACTTGCTGCCTACGGTGAAGATCTTCACAATCCAAATCCTTGCGCGTTCTAATTTAACCGTTTTTGGCAAGCCCAGTCTTCACAGAAGTAACTCATGGAGGCACCGGTGGAGGGGGCTGGGGCAGCATCCTATAGTCCGATATGCCGCGCATGATCACGTCCTTGAGGCGCTGCCGGGTGATCAGAGGAATCCTCGGTGGTGGTGATCCCCGTCATGATCCTCATCATCGCGTTTGTCATGACCCACGCGTTGAAGACCATGACAGAGTACACAAAGTACAGCATCCTTGCCTCGGGGCTTTTGCTGTGGGTCCTGACCCTTGCGTTCTCTATCATCCTGTATCCGGTCTCGATCCCCCACCTGCGGCTGTACTCGTCCGGATCTATTCCCTGCACGTTGGTTGGGTTCTGTGTAATCTTCGTGATATGGATCTTCTCCCGATTCAAGCCTGATTCCCCTCCATGCTCAAACTAGCGTTCTGAATTATTGCCTTCCATTTGTTTTTGCCATCTACGCTGATTAGAGCAGATTCTGCCGGGGTTTGTCCTTTGAGACCTCCGTGTTTTTTGACATAGTTGTAGCAGACCATCATTCCATTCAGGATTTCGGTATCCGTTTTCTTCAGGCCTCTGAAGACCTTTTCCCTGTCCCATATCTCCCCGTTCAGTCTCTCCATCCTGTTGTTGTTATCCCGGTCTCTCTTTCCTAAGAGATGATCCGAAATTAGAAGCCATGTAAATTTTTCAAATAATTTCACAGATAATCTGTATTTTGTTGGTGTTTTGAGCTGATTTATGCAGGATTCGTTCACAAATAATCAGAGTCTGCTAATTTCAAATCAACTCTCAGGCGACACTACCGGCCGGAGCATTCGTGATCACGCCTGTTGTGCCGTATCTCATTGGAGGGTAAACTCATACTTCTAGGAGTGTATGACGGTTTATTTCAGGGAACCCAAATTCACTCCATGACGTCAGATCCACGTGTACGTTTCGCTTAGATGTAGGCAGTAGATCAGAAGGTTGATTTAGGCTAAAAAAAACGTGATCTTATGGCTGAAATTGACACTAGCAAAGATGTCTATCTGTTTCTCCACGGAAGAATGGATCTTAAAGAAAAGGCAATGAATGTACTTGTTGCAAAGGGCTTTGCAGCAGACAAAGTCATCATGGCATTGCCAGACAAGGTAGGAAGTGTTGGCGATTACATGGCAATGATGTGGATGCCGCCAAACCCCGACCATGTCAAGATTCAACAGATCACCAAGGTCGAAGAGGTCAAACCAGAAGGAATGATCGGCCTCTGGAAGGGCGTAGCAAAGGACGATATCGAGTCTGTTCCATTAGAATAGATTAGCTGAATCCGGCGCCAAACTCTTTTCCTTTTCCCAAGAGATCAATCAAACCGGAATTTTTCATTTTCATAAACAACAATGTCGCATAGACTGTCTCCATTGCCTCCTTGTCATCTACTCCGCAATCAGCTTTGACTTGATCACGATATGGATCTAGTTTTGATGCATCTTGCTCGTTATAGGAGATGCCATCACGGGCCATCATCTTTGCAATTTTGTCAATTTCAGTGTTTCTTTGAGAGTCATCCACACAAGAACAGTAGAAATCATAGTTAATAACTAATTCGGATCACAAGTCATGAATCAAGCCAACTAGAAAATCAGAAAACTCTTCATCTGAAAAAGCAATTTTCTCAACCTTGTCTTCCTTGATTGCCAGGGACACCGAATCCAGATGGTAGCAGGAAGACGTCTTTCCATTTGATTGGCTAAAATAAAATGCAGAGCATGAGCAAAAATCAGATGCGGGATCTATCCAATGCTCTTTGCCCTTGCCAACCACAGTCCAGATTTTCCGTCCACTAGGCTCAAAGACATGCAGTTTTACGCGCTTTTCTGATACAATGGTTTCCAGTCGGTCAGAATCCCCGTTCATAACGGTTTAATCCCATATGTAAGGTATAACTTTGATGCCACAAACGCGGATTGTTCCTTCAAAACCTGCGCTAATTCTAGAAGGTAGAAAAAAGAGCCTCATCATAACTGACATTCACATTGGCTTTGAGAGCAGCATGGCATCAAACGAAATATTTGTTGGAAAAAACTCCACTATCGCCGAAACCATATCAGAGATAAAGAAGATCATCGATTCAGAGAGTCCAGACTCTGTGATTTTGTTAGGGGATGTAAAGTCAAGCGTCAAGAGCATTGGAAAAAGCGAGTGGGACGAGGTTCCAGAATTCCTTGGGGAGATTAGGAAAAAATGTGACGTGGTACTAATTCCCGGAAACCATGATGCAAACATTCAGAGATTGGTTCCAGACGGCATCTCCATGATCAGCCCAACTGGAATGGTCGAGGAAAACGTCTTGCTGACACACGGACACATGATGCCATCTGAGAACTTTTCTCATGTCGACAAGATCATCATGGGACATCTGCATCCGGTATTCTTTCAAGAAGATTCCGTGATTAACGGGCAGCGTGTCTGGGTTTCAATCAAGACCGAGAAGGAGAAGATCTTTCCAAGCAGATCAGGAGAGTTGGAAATTACCATAGTTCCTTCTTTTAACAAGTACTTTTATGCAACTCGCAAAAAAAGATACAAAAAATCAATATCGCCAATCATTGACAGGATAGACTCCATTTCGGATGCAAGAATCGTTACGCTTGATGGGACAATTATCGGAAACGAATCAATCATTGATCAGGTGCTGTAAATGTACCGCATCAGAGAGGTGATCCGAAATTAGAAACCAAACACCCCGTCCACAGATGTCCTGCCGCAGTACGTATATCAAAAAAACGGATCGTAATTTTGACATATCGTGCATATTTCGATAAAAAATGTCCAGATTTCAACTGTGCGCACTCTTATGGGGAACTTTTGGGAGGACTGGCAGCAGACTATTCAATCCAGATTGAAGATTTTCTTATTATGATGCAGTGCGCAGATGAGACAATGATTTTGAATACGAAGCAAAAACTGCTGGTTTTGGGAATGGCGGCAGCCTGTCTGTCCGTCCCCGGCTCCGCACATGCGAGTCACGGTGTGGGCGCGGGATCCTGGAACCACGACGATGTGGGATATGCGTGTCTCAGCTCTGTCAATCTCATGCCTGTCGAATCCAGTACTGATCCGTGCGATGGCTTCGACAGCCGTGGATGTCTGGAACTCCATACCATCGTCAAGCTTGGAGTTTGACGAGGTTTTGTCGAGCACGGCAGACATGACTGTTGGTGCATCCAGCCTGTATTCCGGGACATGGCCGTCAACCAAGTCGTAATACATGGGGGAACCACAATAATGGATTCTGACATCCGGTTCAACTACAATGTGCATTGGGGTGACCGCGCAGGTGCAGATTGGTGGAAGTTCTGGGTCAAGGACTACCTGTCCACTGCAATCCATGAAACGGGCCACGCGATCAGATTGGTACATGATCCGAACTCGGAGTTGATGCGCGGCAGTCACGACATCGGCGAGATATACCGGACCCCGTCAGAACACGACATAAGTACCGTGGAGTGGAAATATCCATGAGCCGCCGAATCATACTTTCAGCAGTGGTGGTGGTGGCGGTGCTGCTGCCGGCACTCCTGCTGTTCGTGCCAGGACAGACGCATGTGGAACACATGCAGACGGCGTTCCCACACACTGACAAGACGGTTGCAATACAACACTCCGATGAGGTTGCATTCACGCTTCAGGAACGAGCGAAACACAGCGATCTGGTGATCGAGGGCGTGGTGAGCAACATGGCCTCTGTGAAGAAGCAGATGGATCCGGCCGATGACGGCTACTGGGTCTTCACAATCGTCACGGTGAAGGTAAGCGATGTCTTCAAGGGCGAGACGGATGAGGGAACCGTAGACGTACAGCTGTATGGCGGGGAAACTGACGACATGATAGCTGTGTTCGATAGGCATGACGTCGGGATCAACGACGATGTCATAATGTTCCTAGAGAAAAATTCGGACGGCATAGCCGGTGACAGTTATGCCCTGGTCGGCCCCACGTCTGGAATGTATCTGATCGAAGGAGACTCTGCCAAGCACTACCACGAGGAAATGTCGCTGACGGCAGGGAGTCTGAGGGATGCAGTCAAGGCAGCACATGGCCTCAACTGAGGCATTCCTATTTTTTTCTATGCACATAGATCCTTTCCGCTACGAGTCCCATGACCACTATGAGCAGGCCCGCTGCTAGGGCGCCTGTTAGCGACAGGCCGGCATCCGAATCGGCGCCGGGATCCACCTGGACGCTTGCAGTCCGGAGTGCCAGCGGAACCAGGCCTGCAATGCCGATCGCCACGAACTTCACGCCGCCTAGAATCCGTTTCAACAACCTGTCCTCGTCCTCCTCTTGCATGCCCGGCAACGCAAGCAGTCCTTTGGGTATTCCAAAGTGCCTGTGTTCGATGCCCTTCTTGGTGATCCTCTTGTAGGTAATATCGACTAGGCGATTGACTCCATCTTGTGTAGGTGGTGGACCACCAGGTTTGGGCGCAATCCCAGTTTTTTTGCAATTTCATTCACGTACATCTCGTGGCTGATCAGCGCCTTGACAATGCTGCGGCCAGACTCGTTGCCAAGTATCCCCCCCCCCAGCACCTTCAGTGACTCATCCGAAGAAAAAACTTTGATCCTGAGATCCTCGTCCTTACCCACGTCTGCATGCCTCAGTCTTCCCATATGTATCTGACCCGTGGCGGTGCAGACGACTACGTACGGATCTACAGGCAGTGGGTCATGACTTTAATTCTGCCTAGGGGCTATCCTAGCACTCCTCCTCCTCCGTCGCCGCCACAACCTGCTACGGCGTAGACCGCCTGAAAACTTTTGCTTGCCAACATAATGCAGATCGTATTTTGGATTTATTCTGTCTTGTCGTATGGCTCTATTGGATCAGTCGTGGTCTTGTTACTCTTGCGCCACTCCAGAGTCCTGACAAACGAATCGGCAAGCTCTATCGTAGTCAGGACAGGGATGCCAAGCTCGATTGCCTTTCTTCTGATTTGATATTCATCATCAAGCATTCCGACGTATTTTTCAATCGTAGAAGTACTAGGTATGTTTATGATAAAGTCGATGCTTCGCTTGTAAAGCAGATCAGCGATGTTTGGCTGGCGGTCAGGCTCTGAAATCTTGTGAACAATCTCAATGCCTCCCACTTTTTCTTCAAAGAACTCTGCAGTGTGCTCTGTTGCCATAATCTTGAATCCAAGTTGTCTTAATTTTGCAATGGAAGACAATAACTTCTCCTTGTTCTCTGTTCCCCCAACCGTAACAACTGCGGTTCCCGTCTCTGGCAGGTTGTATCCGACCGAGGTCAGTCCTTTTGATAGTGCATCATAGAAACTCGTGCCAAAGCATGCAGCCTCGCCGGTTGACTGCATCTCCACTCCCAGTGCAATGTCTGCACCGTCTAACTGCATAAATGAGAACTGGGGAACCTTGATTCCGTAATTGTGGATTTTCTGCCACTTGTCCTCAGGGATTCTGGGCAGGGGCTTGTCCAAAATGGCCTTGGATGCCAGGGAGATCAGGTTTGTTTTGACCAGTTTTGAGACAAACGGCATGGAACGTGATGCACGTATATTCAGTTCTATAACATATACATGATCATCGTTTACCAGGAATTGCAGGTTAAACGGCCCTTTGACATTAAAGGTCAGCGCAATCCGCTTGGTATAATCTGCAATTGTTTCGATGATTTTGTTGCTTAGCCTCCAAGGAGGAATGCACATCATCGCATCGCCAGAGTGAACGCCTGCACTGTCAATGTGTTCTACGATAGCTCCGATGATTGCTTCCTTGCCGTTGCTTATCCCGTCAACGTCAACTTCCAAAGAATTTAGCATGAACTTTGAGATTACAACCGGATGGTCCGGCGACACATCGGTTGCCTCTTTGACATATGTTTTGAGCTCTTCTGGCGACCATACCACCTTCATTGCAGCACCGGACAAGACATAAGATGGCCTGACAATCACGGGAAATCCGACATCCTGCGCAAATGACTTTGCATCATTAAGACTGGAGAATGCCTGCCACTTGGGCTGTCCGATGTGGAGATGATCAAGTTCTGCACTAAACTTTGAGCGATCTTCGGCCCTGTCAACGTCATGGGCCGATGTCCCCAGAATGTTTACACCGCGTTCGGCCAGACCGGGAGTCAGGTTGTTTGCCGTTTGCCCCCCAACACACGTGATGATGCCCTTTGGATTCTCAAAGTCAGAGATGTCCAGCAGTCTTTCCTGGGTCAACTCTTCAAAGTACAGTCTGGTACATATGTCATAGTCAGTCGATACTGTCTCAGGATTGCAGTTTACGACTGAGACATTCTTTTCCCCGTTTTCCTGCAAACCCCAAACCATGTTTACGGTTCCCCAGTCAAACTCCACGCTGCTTCCAATTCTGTATGGGCCTGCGCCGACTACCACGATCCCCTGCTCGTCTTTTGGAATCTCAATGTCATGGGAAAATCCGCCGTATGTGAGATACAGATAGTTAGTTATGGCAGGCCATTCGGCTGCAAGAGTGTCAATCTGCTTTACTGCAGGAACCACGCCTAGATTTTTGCGTATTTTACGCACCTCATCAGACGTTGTATCCTTGGAGCGGGCAATCTGTCTGTCTGAGAATCCAAGCTTCTTTGCCTCCCACATCATGGATTTTTCCAGTTCTGACTCTTTGAGCTTGCCTTCTGCATCAACGATATTCTGAATCTTTTGGATAAACCAGGGATCAATTGCAGAGAGTTTGTAGATTCTCTCAGGTGAAACCCCCATTTTCAACGCAACTGCGACGTTGTACAGAATCTGATCATCATGGTTGGATAGTTTGAATTCAATATCTTCTTCCGTGTACTTTTCTGTTCCATCTGCACGATTCAGCACCAGTCCATCGTTTCCAATGTCAAGCATTCTGATTGCCTTTTGAAGGGACTCTTCAAACGTGCGTCCGATTGCCATGACTTCGCCGACTGATTTCATTGTCACGCCAAGCTTGCGATTGACTTGATCAAACTTTGCAAAGTCCCACCGCGGATGCTTGCACACTATATAATCAAGCGAGGGCTCAAAGCACGCAGTCGTGCTCTTTGTAATTCGGTTGACGAGCTCAGGCAGGCTGTAACCCAATCCGATTTTAGCTGACATGTATGCAAGCGGGTATCCTGTTGCCTTGCTTGCAAGTGCCGAGGAACGGGACAGGCGGGGGTTGATTTCAATTGCAACGTATCTGTCTGAATCTGCATCCAACGCGTATTGGATGTTGCATTCGCCGACAATTCCAACATGCCTTGTCGCACGCAAGGCAGCTGAACGCAGCATGTGGTATTCGTGGTTGTCAATTGTCTGGGATGGCGCAACTACAATGTTATCACCGGTGTGAACCTTCATTGAAAGGACGTTTTCCATGTTGCAGACAATTACGCTGTTGCCGTCATAGTCCTGCATTACCTCATATTCGATCTGCTTCCAGTGACCGATGTATTCCTCGATTAGGACTTGGCCGACAAGGCTTGCGTTCAGGCCCCGCTCTACAATTTCGTGCAGTTCGATCTCGTTGTGGGCGATTCCGCCGCCACGGCCACCCAGGGTATATGCAACCCTGATGATGACAGGATAGCCAAGATCCTTGGCTGTTTTCTTTGCGTCATCAAAGTTAGTCACAGTCTTGCTCTTGAGGATCGGGACGCCGGCCTCAGTCATCTGATCCTTGAAGAGCTGCCTGTCCTCGGTGTTTTTGATGCCTTGAACCTGTGTTCCAAGCACTTTGACGCCGTATTTTTGCAGGATTCCGGCTTCATCTAGCTTGACTCCGCAGTTCAGGGCAGTCTGGCCGCCATAGGCCAGCATGATTCCGTCTGGCCTTTCCTTCTCTACAACGGATTCGACATACTGCAGATTTACTGGGAGGAGGTAGACCCGGTCTGCAAATCTCGTATCGGTTTGAATCGTTGCAATGTTTGGGTTGATCAGGACGCTCTTGAGTCCGTCCTCGCGGATTGCTTTGAGGCACTGGCTTCCCGAATAGTCAAATTCGCCGGCCTCGCCAATTTTAATGGCGCCACTTCCCAGAACAAGAATTTTGTCTAGTGATTGATTTTTTGGCATTTTATTTCTCCATCAGCTGTCTTAGCTCTTCAAATACAAACTTGCAATCATAAGGGCCCGGAGCAGCTTCGGGATGAAATTGGACTGCAATGCATTTCCTTGATTTGTGCCTTATTCCTTCAACTGTTTTGTCATCGGCGTTTGTAAACCACAGGCCAAAGTTGGATTTTTCAAGCGACTCGGGTTTTATTCCGTATCCGTGGTTCTGGCTTGTGACATAAACCTGGTTTGTTTCCAGATTGACGCAAGGCTTGTTTTGTCCTCTGTGGCCATACTTTAGTTTGTAGGTCTCAGTGTTTCCTGCAATGCCGATTATTTGCGCGCCAAGACAGATTCCAAGTGTCGGAACATCGTTTTCAATTAGCTGTTTGGCCGTCTGAATTGTTGCAGGACAGTTTTGTGGATCACCGGGCCCGCTGCTCAGAACGACTCCTTTTGGATTGTAAGACATTATTTTTTCATACGGCGTATCCCACGGGACAAGAATTGCTCTATAGCCAAGTTCCCTGATGTTTCTTAGAATTGCAAACTTTGCACCGGTATCAATTACTACCACCGTTGCTTCTGTTGCCTGCTCTTTATCATCACCATAAACTTTTTCCTCCTTGGTGGAAACTGAGTCCATAAATTGCTCAGAATTGTAATGAGGGGCCTCAGAGAGTTGTTTTTTGACTGACTCGGCATCAATCTCAGCATCAGACACTGCAAGGGCAGCCATCATGACGCCGCCGGTTCTGAGTTTCTTTGTCAGTGCCCTAGTGTCAATTTTGGCAATTCCGGGAACTTTTTCATTGTGCATCCATTCATCCAAGGTCATTGAGAGGTTCCAGTGACTTGCCGTATGCGATAATTCATGGACTACAAGACCTCTTGCTTGAATCTTGTCTGCCTCAAAGTATTTTGGAATACCATCATCGTCTGCAATTTTTGGATCTGGAACTCCATAATTCCCAACAAGGGGGTAGGTTAGCGTAAGGATTTGTCCTTTGTAGGAAGGGTCAGTGAGTGCTTCTGTGTATCCGACCATTCCGGTATTAAATACAATTTCGCCAAAAACAGTCGTAGAATATCCAAAGCCTTCACCTTCAAGAACAGTGCCGTCATCAAAAACGAGCTTTCCGAACTTTTTTGTGTGGATTGATTTCTTTGTGGATATTGTGACCCTCAGCAATTCCGCAATACTTTGAATTTAAGTTTTTGGAGAAATGAAAAATCACATCTGTGATCGCAGAAATCTATCTCAGAGTAGCCAGATGCTTTTTTGAAAACCTGCCTGCAGTTCCCCCTCTTGGTGTCCTCCTTAAAGGAGAAGGCAGTCCTTTGATAGCATGCCCCATAGGAAAGGTTGCCATCTGATCGACGGTTCCTTGCAGATTCTCTCCGTTTTTTTTCTTTTTTGTCAAGACGGGGGCTGTCCAAAAAATTTCCAAGAGGCTGCCATAATCTGCCAGTCTGCCCCCCTCCCATATGCGGACAGATTCAGATGTAGAACGGGACATTTTCGGCCAACCATGCGCAAAAGACAACGTAAATATCCGTGCGGGCCATATCTTACGGTAATGCTGCGGTTCACCAACTGATCTGGACCCCGTATTTTCGAACCACTTTTTGGGCGTTTTTGCGTAGCTCTGGCATCATCATTTGCCTGCCTCCCTTTGGTGCCGTACAATGAACTCCATCGGAGTGAGATATCCAAGTGAGGAGTGTATTCTATGTATGAGTTTACCCCTCAGGCGACGTTTCCAGTCAGGGTCTTGGCGACCATCTCACTCACGTTGCAACCTTGGGCGCGCCAGTTCATCGTGCATGTCATCAGCACGGTGAACATCTCCATGCCCTCCATGGTACGGAGTCCCTGGAATATCTTGCGCGCAATTACGGACGGCCTCAGTGTGCGTTCGGCCAGGTTGTTGGTGGGATCCATCCCATGACGCGTCATAAACGTGTAGAGAAACTCCGAGGTGTTGTCAACCCTTGTGGCATAGCTGTTGCATCCTTCCTTTTTGTATGTGGCGACAATCTCGTGTGTTTCTGCCACCCGACTGTTGTGCTGCCTGGCAGCCTCCTCCTCCTCCGGCGACCCCAGCCCCTTGGCGCAATGCATCTGCCACTTGAGGCGCTGGCCTGCGGCGCGAACCTCCGGGGGTATGAGGTCACGTCCCTTACTAGCTAGGCGTGGAAATCATAATTATACATACCAATTCGTGCTTGATTGGTGGGGATAGGTGACCACATACATATTCAGTCTCAACTGCACATGCCGTGTTCTCCTGATGGTTTCTTCTCAAGACTCTAGAGTGCCTGGAACTCTTCGCTCCATTTGTGATATGCCCTAACCATCTCGCCTGAAACGCTTGGTTTTCTCCTTGCCATGATTTCCTTGAAATCGGCAGTCGTCAACTCTCTTGGTTGAACCGGTTCCTCTCCTTCGACTGGCTCATGGTAGTCCGGGGAGTTGAAAATCTCATGAACCGTTTTGATTTGTGCTGCCTGACAGACATCCTTGATGTCGCTGGCACTATAGCCGTCAAAGATCTTTGCCAGGCTGGCAGAGTTTATGCGGTAATCCTTTCTCAGGGGGGCAGTATACTGATTAAACAAATTCTCTCTTGCCTCTTGTGTCGGAAGGGATACATAGATTCGCTTTTGGAATCTTCTCAAAAACGGCCAGTCAAGACTCCATGGTTTGTTGGTTGCGCCAATAACATATAGCATCAAATCTTTTCCTTTGCCGTTAACGCCGTCCATTTCGGTCAGAAACTGGTTTTTAGTTCTGACTTCACCTCCAACCTCACTGTTTCTAGAACCCAGCAGCGAATCGACCTCGTCTACAAATAGTATTACGGGCTTGCCTTCTTTCTCAGCATAGGTTCTTGCCATTACAAATAACTTTGAGACATTTTTTTCTGCCTCACCCAGCCATTTGCTCATCATAGAGGATGCATCCACATTGATAAAGTAGCCGTCCATTTCATTTGCAGTAGCAGCTGCCAGCATCGTCTTGCCGGTTCCCGGCGGCCCATAAAGCAGCATGCCTTTTGGCCATCCCAGTGGGAACAGGTCCGGCCTTTTAGTAGGATAAACGATGGATTCGCGTAATGCCGACTTTGCATCTTCTAGGCCAACCACTTGATCCCATGTAACATCTGGCTTTTCTTTTAGAACCAGATCCTCAAAATCATTTTCTGCTTCCTGCCTTTGAACGGACTTTTTTTGCTCTTCAGGAGTTGCCTTGGGATCAACTGCAGGATCAACGCCATGGGCCTGCTGTAACGCGTTAATCCGATTATGATAGGAATTGCATCTATCCTTGTAAATCGGGTTTAGCTTGCTGTTGGGGTATAGCTGCAACAGTTTTACCAGCGCGTCAATTGCATGCTGATAGTGAGTGATTGCCATGCCACGGGCGCCTTGGGAGTCGCATTTGATTGCCTCCGAAGCGCTTTTGCTAGCAGTGTTTTCTAATTCCTGGGGGGCCAAACTCATCGATATTACCTACGCAGTATTCCCTTGAGGTTTTTGTTGGTATTCTACGGTGTTAACCTCTGTCACAATTTTGGTTAAATTAATTGCACTTGTTTCATGCTTGTCATAGTCAGGACCGTCATGGTATCTTTCCTTGAAATCGGATTTGTCAGAGATGTGGGCATGCATGTCCTTGACCTTGCCAATGGAGTCTTCGGCCTCCAAAATCAGTTCAGATACCTCATCATCAATCTCTTCTAGCGATTTTGCAGAATCAGAGATGATGTCTACAAATTCCTTGAGGATGGAGCGCGTCTCTTTTTTGTCCTGGTATTTTGCAAGCATGAATTTGGCAATGCCTACAACCTTCTCCAAGTCCTGCAGTTCTTCCAGGGTTAGTTTGTCAAGCCTGTCTTTTTCTGAGGATGGTTTTGCCTCAGAGATTTTCCTTTCTAGTTTTGATGAAATGGACTTGATTCGATCTAAATCCTTTGAAAGACTCCGTCTAGTGTTTAGCATCTTCAAGTGTCACATGTTTTCAAAAAGCCAACATTAGGATATGACTTGCACATTTTAGAGTTCGTCATCAATTTTACTTTATCAAGTACGGATGCTGATTCCTCATTTGACTGCCTAAAGTCAAATCTTGCCTTTGTCAGTGCGGCAGAATCCATCACGATGCTTCCCAAGTGAACTGACAACTCGGATAGTTTTTGGCTGCAATCAGGCAGGATTTCATACAGTCTTGCACTGATTGTTCTGATCATCTGGATTACAGATGGCAACACTTCAGGAAGGCTAGTTATGCCATTTATTCCAGATGCCCTCTTTTTTACAACATACAGTACCTCATGGCAATACCAGCAGGTCCTTTCCAACTCCAAGGATTCCAAATGGGCAGCATCCTTTTCATCAAAAAAAGATGCTAGGTCTTTGTTTGATTCTTTTATCTCTGATTTTTTTTCTGACAGAGTTTCAATGATTTCAGATAGCAAATTGACAGAATATTCCAATCTTGGAACCAACGTCACTGAATGGGAGACGATGCTAAAATCATCAGATGGCCCTAGGCTGTAATTTACCAACATACCGAATTGGTTTGAAATTTTGTATATCAGAACCATGTATCAAAGAAAACAGTAACCGCAGTTACACCCGTCTGCAGATACAATTTTGATTTTTTTTGAGTATTTGTGTAAAGGAATTTAGCTCTCAATTTTACCTAATAACAAATCAAGCAGAATCATGGCCAATGAACACGCACTAACTGTCAGTCTCGAGGAATTCGGCCTAAGCAAGTACGAAGCACAGGCTTATGTGTCATTAATTTCCAAGGGAACGATCTCTGCAAGCGAACTGGCATATTATTCAGAGATTCCCAGGACAAAGATCTACCCGACTCTGCTCAAACTAGAAAAAAAGAAGCTGGCAATCACCTCCAAAGGCAAACCAATCATGTGTACTGCAATTGCGCCCGAAGATGCCTTTGATGAGATTATTCACGAGCAGATCAACAAGGTAAATGCAATGAACACGCTTGTTTCCAGTCTGAAAAAGGCAAGCGAGGAGAGTAGAAAATCAAGGGGTTCAGAGGAGAAGAGGTACTTTCACATTTCAGCTAACATGGTATTGAACCAGTTGCAGACCATGATCGAAGGCTCCAAATCTTCAATCAGAATCATGGCAGACCAGTGGGGATTGGGATTGCTAGCCGAATGCAAAGAGCAGCTAGTTTCATCTCTTAGGCGAAATCTAGATGTCAAGGTAGCAGTTCAGCCATCACAGATCTGCTCTGAACCGTTCAGAAGGATTCCTGACGGCGTGGAGATCAGGGGGTCTGACGTTACACAGAATTGCTTTATCTTTGATGAGACGGAGCTGTTAATGGTAAACAGCAACAATGGCAAGGGCGCGATATTTTCGTCGACTGACATTTTAGGAGTCAATCAGGAAAAAGTATTTTCAAACATTTGGAAAAACGCAATCAGAACAAAGGCATTAGCTGATATGACAAAGGCTGAAGCCCAAGAGATTTGCAAAATTATCAAGACAGTAAATGACTCAGGTTTATCCCACATTCTAAACTCTGCAATGGTTTCCAAGAAACCAGTGTCTGACATGCTCGAATTGCTGGAGAAAAACGGGATTCCCATAAAATCAAAGCCGCTTGACGATGTCATAGAAATCATTGACGCGGTATTGCAAATTACATGCTCAGGTCATGTCAACTTTGAGGCAAACACCAAAAACATCACAGTCGAGTCAAAACTGAACAGTGGCCACTCCCTGCCATGGGTTTCAATTCTTGACGGATGCCTGCAAAAGCAGGGCTACAAGACAAGAACCGTGTATCAGGACAATTCCTCAAAAGGCGAAAAAATACACATTAAAATTTCCAAAAGTTAGGCAGGCCCATAGGCTTGCTGAGACAGTATCCATAGCACCTACGATATCTAGTGAACCACGATTTTACAGCATCATGCATGTTTTGTAGCAAAAATAATTGATTTGTAACCGTAGACAGTACTGCCATGCAGCAGCAGTAGTAGTTATCAAGTAAAACCTAAATCAAGTCAAAGACAGTCACAAGCATATCATGTCTGAAGACAGATTAGCATCGCTAGGAATCACGCTTCCAGAAGCCCCGGTCCCCGCCGGAAACTACATCCCGGCAGTAAAAACAGGAAACTTGCTCTTCATTTCAGGACAAATTCCGCTTGAAGGCGGAAAAATCACTTTCACTGGCAAAGTTTCAGATGACAATTTAGAGACTGCCCAAAAATCAGCCAAAGTCTGTGCAGTCAACATTTTAGCACAGATTAAAAGAGAACTAGGAAGCCTTGACAGGGTTACAAGAATTGTAAGGCTGTCGGGATTTGTCAATTCGGTTCCAGAGTTTGCAATGCAGCCCAAAGTAATCAACCCGGCATCAGACTTGATGTTTGAAGTGTTTGGGAAGAAAGGAAGGCATTCAAGAATCGCAGTAGGGGTATCTAGTCTTCCGCTAGATTCCATGACTGAGATTGATGCAATAGTAGAATTTGCAGGATAAAATTCGGGTGTTTTCCTAAATAGATTTTTCACGCCATAGTATCCATGGCACAGAAACAGATGAGTCAGGATTAGAGACGGCAAATGCCCGGGATTTTTTCATACATTGACCAGGTAACTTACATATGACTGCCAATTGAATGTGTTTTAATCGATTTAGTGATGCAAAGTTTGTTTATACACGATCCGAATTTGCTAATTTTGAATCAACTCTCAGCATAGAAGACGAGATATTCAGTTATGAGAACATGTCTGTACATAGGTAGTGCTCGCATCAAAAAAACGGATCACAATTTTGAATGCATCGTGCCTATTTCGATAAAAAAATATCCGATTTTCAACCGATCATCTGATCTTTGTAAGCATGGGCTCTGATACGGGTGCCTATTTCGATAAAAAAATATCCGATTTTCAACTATGTGCACTGGAATACCATGGTGAGTGGAGGATGTACTTTTCGCGGTACATGAAGAACGGCAGACCCCGCCGATTGCATTCTGTGACAAAAAGATCACAGAAGTGATCAGAGAAAAAGACCCAAAGTAACAGGTTAGTCCCTGCCTAGAGTTGGAGTTGCATCCCTTGCCGGCCAAGCATGAAAATCACAACTGCAGGCAGATTCATGCCTGATTGCTGCCTAGGCAGGGGCTATCCTGTTACGACCCAAAATGGATGGAGAGAGACACCGATGAATGTAACTGATCGGGTTCTGGAAGTCGTTTCCGATTTTAAGCACAGATTCTGTTTGATCGGCATGCATCAGTAGCAAAATTCGTGCCTGAACTTCCAGAGCCCGAGCTGTTATCTATGAGATTACCTGACAAGTGTGCAAAAAAATCGGGTATTTGTGCGGTTTCTAATTTCGGATCATCTCTAAGCACTACAGCTCTCAAACGAACCTGCCTGACTATCATAATAGGCACAATAACGAACGATCAGGCTGTCAACTCCAACCTCACCTATCACGCCTCCCAGTCCAGAGGATGACAGATCGATGTCGGCCCAGACAACCTCCCCTGGTGCAATCTGCAGGTCATAAGACAGGTCAGCAGCTCCAACCTCGTTGTCGCCGTCATAAAACCGCACGTCGGCACGATTCAGAACCGCCTCTACGTTGCCGAGGTTTTCCATACAAATGCTAACACGGAGATCAAGTCCCTCCATGTCCGCCCCGTAACCGCAATATGCAACGTCGGCAAAAGCCTTGTTCTGTTCGACGTCCGTCGAGATCTGTCCAAGAAGTGCAGACAGAACGCCAATTATGGCAACGCCAACAATTACTAGTACTATCTTTTTTCCCACGGTAACGCTTGCAGAATTTCTATTTAACCACGTTGTTTGTGGCGGGGTTGTCCAAAAAATTTCCTCAAAATGACCGCTAAGCTTATAGACGCTATATGAAATCTTATCAGTATCCTGTGATATACAATTACCGTTGGGCCTGAGAGTCGATATGATCTTACCATGTACAAGGGTGTCTTACAGACTGACTCGCAACAGCAGGCGGAAAGCAATGTACCGCGCAGACGGTGAATGGGAGATTCCGCCCGGATCAGGCATTTTGATCAAAAAGGAGGTGATAACATGATCAACGTAGGAATAGACGTACACAAAAAGACATGCGTTGCAGCAGTAAAGGACGACTCTGGCAAGCTGCTAGAGCGATCCAAGTTTGAGAACAGCGTTTCTACAACAACGAATTTTGCAACAGACCTCAAGGCACAATACCCTGGACAGCTGTCAATCATGGCAGTATGCGAGTCCACTGTCACGCAGAGAAAGTATAAGAGGATGCATCGCTTAGCAACATCGTCCTGATTCGGAACACTGAGCTGGCAAGGGTCCACGGTAGGATTAGGTACGATTTCATATGGGAGATCATGGGCGTAATACGCCGAAAACAATTTTGATCAGCCGATCCTGGCTATTTCAATGAGTAACAACAGAAAGAACACAGAATACTACCGACTCTACGAGCAAAAGCGCAGGCAGGAGAGCCCCCGCAAGAAGAGGGCAAGGAAGAACCTGGGAAAGATCGTGCGCAGGGTGGCCAAGAAGATGGCGGACAAAACGGGAATCGATGCCAAACTTGCATGGTCTGCCATACGCATTGCGATCCTCAGGATCGAGAACCACCTGTCCTACAGGATCATGGCCACGCATCTGGAGACAAATCCGGACGATCTCAGGAGGTGCGGCCTGGACCACACACTCTCCAAGTCCACCATACACAACAGGGTGAAGATGCTCTGGGAAATGGGCAAGGACTTTATGGACGAGGTCGTGCTGGCCATGTCAGACGGCGAGCGCATAGCGGACCTGCATGGTGACTCGACGGGGTTTGGCCTCCGCAAGTACAAGAGCTGGCATCATGCCAAGTACGGGGAGATGACAGGACACGACTTTGCAAAGCTGCACATAGCAGGTGCAGTAGGAGGCAGGATACTGTCATTTGAGGCCACGCCTGGTACATCGGCCGACTCGCCGGAGTTTGCCCGCATGTTTTCCCGCATTCCAAAGGGAGGATACGGCATAGTGGCGCTGGATTCGGCATACGATTCGTACAAAAACTGCGAGCTGATTGCAAAAAGCGGCCGCGGACCTGCCATAAAGCCGGCAAAGGGAAACGAAAAGCCTTGGCGGGTTCAGTCCCCGGGCCAAGATGCTGCAGTGGCTGCGTGACAGGCCAGACGAGTTCTGGCGCGCCTATCACATGAGGAGCCAGGTAGAGGCCCTGTTCTCGGCAATGAAGGAAAGGACTGGATCCGTCCTGCGCTCAAAGCTGGACGGAACCATTACAGTCGAGCTGTTCGCTCGCGTGTTGTGCTACAACCTTACGGTATAATTTTTATCATAATTCCGTACTGTTGTTGAACCGCAGCACTACCGTAAGGTATGGCCCGCATGGATATTTACGTTGCCTTTTGCGCATGGCCGGCCGAAAATGTCCCGTTCTGCATCTGAATTTACATACATACGGGGGCAGACTGGCAGATTATGGCAGCCTCTTGGAAATTTTTTGGACAACCCCGTTTGCGGCTCTTTCCACTTCCTCACTTCCGGGCTTTCATCCAACTGCCAATCCATAATTTGAGGCCCCGTTTTTGACTTGGGTTGATCAGCTGCTGCCACATGTACAGTTAAAAACCAAATATTCTTGTGTCAAAATAGGCATCATAATACAATGACAATGCTATAATCCGCCATTTGGTTGACGTACTGAGCATTTGTGTGTCTTAGAAAGAAGGTACAAGAAGGTCTCGCCACCACTTGGTAATTAAACACGAACTACATGCAACTATGGCTTTCATGCTAGTCAGAGAGATGATTCGAAATTAGCAGATTCGGATCATGCATAAACGAATTTACGTTATTAAATCGACTAAAAGATTCACAAATGACAAGTCGTCTGCAAGATTACTCGATTGGCAAGCGTACAGAAAAATCCGGGTATTTGCACGGTCTCGAATTCCAGCAGATCACCCATCAATAATTGTGGCTGGATCAAGAAGAATTTCAATGAATCATATGACAAGAAGGATTCACAGATTCTTGCATCGATTATTTTATCTTCTTGTTTAGTTCTGTGATGAATTTTCTTATTTTTGGTTTTGGAATGACTGCGCCACATGCTTTATCGTGTCCTCCACCAGAGCCTCCAAGGTCAGTTGCCAAAACATTAACAATTTTTCCCAAGTGAACTTTGCAGTCCTTAGAGCCTCTTACAGATACTGCATAGATTCCATGGTCAACACGCTCTTTGTACGCAATCCCAACGTCTTTGCCAGACAATCCCATTACAAAGTTGACAGCTCCGCTTGCGCCAGAGTCTAGAATTTCCATGTAGCCAAGATTCTTCATTGTTTTCATTCCATCCTTTACTTTGGCAATCATTTGTGATAGTTTTTCAACCTGGATCTGTGCAAACTCAAACGTGTTTGGAATTTCATGTGGGAATTTTGAATTCGCAAGCTCCTCTACCAAATACAACAGATAGTCCGGTTCTTTTTGGTGTCCAACGATATTGTAAGTAAGAACAGTTGCACTGATTAGTGCAAATTGCCTGTCGTAGATTTGAAGCAGTTTTGAGCCAGTTGGACGGTCCTCCATATAATCAGTAATTGCAGCACATGCTGCGACAAATGACGCATGATCATTGAGTTTTGATTTGAATGCAGAATAAACTTGGACTGCGGTACATTCATGGATATCATGAATTACTTTGACTTTGAGTCCCTCTAATGCTTTGACAACATTAGGGTCAATGTCATGGTGGTCAATGTAAGTGACTGCTACTTTGTTTTTTCTCAATGTGGACATAATATTGATAAATTCATCCTGAGTCTTTTTGCTAAGACCCAGATCGCAAACGTAGAGGGATTTTAGTTTTTCATCTAGTGCTGCCTGACTTAATGCCTCCATCTGCCCCGGATAATCTACAAGAATTGCATCACCACCAAATGCCTGCCTTACCAAAGCAGCTGAGCTAATTCCGTCTGCGTCTTCCTTGTGAGAGATGCAGATTACTTTGGTGCGCTTTGGTTTTGCAGTTTTTTTAACAGCTTTCTTTGCAGTTGTCTTTTTTGCTGTCTTTTTGGGTGCTGTCTTTTTGGGTGCTGTCTTTTTGGGTGCTGTCTTTTTGGGTGCTGTCTTTTTGGGTGCTGTCTTTTTGGGTGCTGTCTTTTTGGGTGCTGTCTTTTTGGGTGCTGTCTTTTTGGGTGCTGTCTTTTTGGGTGGTTTCTTGGCTACTCTTTTGGCAGTTTTTTCAGTTGTTTTTTTAGATCCTACCATTTCATTTGGAAAAATTACAGACCCTCATTTAAATGAAGAATGGAAAATTATTTCTTTGATTTTTTGACGCTCTGCTCAACTAACGAACCAGAGTCAAGACACACATCATAAAGGGACAGGCCCTCAAGTTGAGTTTCTGAATCAATGGATTGTATCTTTTCTAATTCCTCTGGTGAGGCATTGATTACCAGGTCGTCTAGTTTTTGCAAACGTTCTCGCTCTTTTGGAGTCATTAGTTTTTGATTAAAAATTCTCATTTATGGCCAAATGTTGCCATATTAGACTAAATGCTGAACTTGGGAGACATTTTTTTGCGAAAACATAATAGAACAGTTCAGGTAGGCTCGGCATGGAGACCAAAAATATCGGCCTAAGAGGAATCGAGGTGGCAGATACGAGGATTTCCAACATTGATGGGGAAAAAGGCAAGCTGATCTATCGTGGCTATGACATTTTAGATCTCACAAAAAATTCCACATTTGAAGAAACCGCATTTCTGTTACTTTATGACCACCTTCCAACCAAACTGCAGTTAGACGAATTTACTGCAAAACTGGTTGATGCCAGATTCATTCCAAAGCAGATGCAAAAGAACATGGGCAACTGGAGAAAGGATGCAGACCCAATGGACATGCTTCAGGCATTCGTTTCAGCTCTGGCAGGATACTATGATGAAGAGTTTGCCAGCAAGGAAGCAAGTTATGACAAAGCGATCAACCTCATTGCAAAGGTTCCGACAATCATTGCAAGCTGGCAGAGGATCAGAAACGGGCTGGACATTGTTGATCCAGACTCCTCTCAAAGTCATGCTGCAAACTTCCTATACATGATGTCAGGAGAAAAGCCAGACCCCGAAGTCGAGAGGGTTTTTGACGTGTGTCTTATTTTACACGCAGATCACACATTTAACGCATCTACATTTACAGCTAGACAGGTCGCATCGACTAGAGCTCACATGTATTCTGCATCAAGCGCAGCAATAGGGGCACTAAGCGGGGAATTGCACGGAGGGGCAAACACCGAAGTCATGAAGATGCTTTTAGAGATCGGGGAGGTTGGCAAAGTAGAAGAATGGATAAAAAAGAATCTTGACGGCGGTCAAAGAATCATGGGAATGGGTCATGCAGTTTACAAGACATATGACCCAAGAGCACAGGTTCTAAAGGAACTATCAAGGAAACTTGCAGAGAAGACCAAAGAGAGATGGTTTGACATGACAGAAAAGGTAGAGACGGCAACCATCTCCCACATGAAATCTCAAAAAGGCAGAGACATTTATCCAAACGTGGATTTGTACAGTGCATCAATTTACTACATGCTAAAAATCCCAGTCGATCTGAACACGCCGATCTTTGCAATCTCCAGGGTTGCGGGATGGGCAGCTCACATCATCGAAGAAAAGTTTGCAGAAGCCGCACCAAAGCCGGCACTGTACAGGCCAAAGGCAGTTTATGTCGGAAAGTATTGCGGGCCGCAAGGTTGCAAATATCAGACACTAGACTTGAGGAAATAATCTTTAATTTCTTGTGCCAAGCCAATCTTTTGCCTTAGAGTTCACATCATATTTGTACAAAACTTCAAAGACCATATCATAAAATGAGATGCCTTTTTTCTGGGCCTGATCATCTAACCACTTTATTCCGTCAGCCAGTTCAGGATCATACTCTGAGAATTCGACTAGTTCGTCTACTATCCTTGAGAAGCAGGTGCGGGATTCAAGCATAGTTGTACATTTCAATCTGTGATCATAAGGGATGTATTCAAAATATGTTGATAAAAAACCACTTTTTGATTGACTTATCATACTGTTAATTAACGATGGTCACGCCTGTTGATGTATGAGAGAGGGTATATAATCATACTACAGGGTGGTCGTCCCGTTCTAGGACGTCTGCGACAGGCACAATCATTCAAAGCGCCTGACCAGGATGCTCTCAAAGTTTGACACCGCCGGTATGGAGATTCGGCCCGTAGAGTACCGGGAGAGATACCGCGACGAGTTCGGCGGTGGCATAGCTCTGGCGTCTCGATGTTGGTGTTGAGGTGCTCATGACTATCCCTATCTTGTCCTGCGTATTCCATGTTTTCTTGGTCATTTTGTGATTCGACCTCCTTATTCAAAAAGTGTGCATTGCAGATCGTTCCTTCTTTTTTGGGGTCCGCACCAGATCGTAGCCACATGTGTCTCAAAAACAAAGTTCAGAGGGTGTCAGAATAAACGGCAATGCAAACAAACTACCCCAGAAAGGATCAGTCATAGGGCGAGGGCATAGACCTCTGAAGATCGATCTCGCCCCGGAGCACACTCATGCCCTCCTGAGAGGCCATGCTGTATATGTGCTCCATGGCACCGACAAAATCCTCCTCGCCCCTCCAGAACGGAAACCCGCCCAGATGCTTGGGCAGGACTGCATGTGTCGCCGGGATCGACGCGTCCCATTGGTTGTGGGTGCCGTGATCGGCGCCCCAGAAGGCGTCAGGATCGGCGGGAAGTGGTTCGGCCTTGTGCTGCCTTCTGTTTTTGGATCCTGTCTTGTGCACAGGCTTGAGGCCGGCAGCCCCCAGCAGGTCATCCCTCTCGAATCCGCGCAGCCTGAATATTAGGAACGGATTGCGCTCTAGCCTGTCGGCAAGCAGGAAGACGGCCGCCCCCACATGGACGCATGGCCCGGGCATGCGGCCGCACATGCACCTTACCGTGGAATCGGCCTTGCCCGGAAGCAGACGCAGGCCGGCTGCCGCGAACACCTTCTCGATGTCATCGGGCATCTGGCCTGAGGCGATCTTTGAGGCCGCGGCAGGCCTCGCCAGGAGCGCCGCGGCCAGTGCCTTCAGTCCGGACTCGTCCACCGTGTCGATCCGTATGTCCACCCAATAGATGTATCCATTGGCCACCTGTACGCCCACGCGCACCTCGCCCTTGCGCATATATGCCATTCTTGCCTTTCTATCCACCACGTACTTTCTGCCGTGGCTTGCGGAGGCACGACTTTGAAAGGTACTGGGCATGCCGATCAGGCGATCGACCCACCATGTGTATTTCATGCCGCGAACCCTCTTGGACACCGCTATCCGGGATGCCGCATCCCGACCCTGCTGGGCCATGTCCTGATGATCCCTGAGATTGGGATCCGATGTCCACACCCATTCCCGTCCTCCGTATCTGTTCATATCCTGATTGCCTCCGTACTCAGGGCCAGCACCTCGCGGATGTCCCTGTCTGAGAGCTTTGTCAGCCAGCCCTCGCCGGTTCCGACGACCTCGTCTGATATCTTCTGCTTGTGGCGCATCAGCTCGTCTATCCTCTCCTCCAGCGTGCCAGAGCATATCATCTTGTGCACCTGTACGTTGCGCTTTTGTCCTATGCGGAAGGCCCTGTCGGTTGCCTGGTTCTCGACGGCGGGGTTCCACCACCTGTCGAAGTGGAACACGTGGCTTGCCGCCGTCAGGTTGAGGCCCGTGCCGCCTGCCTTGAGGGATGCCACGAGTACGCTGGCACCCCCCTCCTGGAACCGCTCCACCAGGGCATCGCGCTGCCTTCGAGGCACCCCGCCGTGCAAGAACAGCACCTCGCGGCCCGACGTCTCGCGTATGTGCCGCTGTAGGATCTCGCCCATCTCGACGAACTGGGTGAACACGAGTGCCTGCTCGCCTGACTCTATGATCTCACCGAGCATATCCGTCAGCCTTGCAAGCTTGCCGGACCTGTCCGGTATGGCCGAGCCGTCCTTGAGCAGGTGCGCCGGGTGGTTGCAGGCCTGCTTGAGTTTGGTCAGTGCTGCCAGTATCAGGCCCTTTCGTCGTATGCCGCCTGCATCGCGCATCATCTCCTCCAAATCCGAGAGTACTGCGGCATACAGGGAGGCCTGCTCGCGGGTCAGCGAGCAGTACACGTTGAATTCCATCTTTTCTGGCAGATCCGAGATCACCGACCTGTCTGTCTTGAGCCTGCGTAGCATGAATGGGCCGACTATCCTCCTGAGCGTCCCGGCCGCCTCCGTGTCGTGCTCCTTCTGTATGGGGACGAGAAACCTGCGCCTAAAGCCGGCCCGGGTACCGAGCAGTCCGGGGTTGAGAAACTCCATTATCGACCAGATGTCGCCGACGCTGTTCTCAACGGGTGTTCCTGTCAGCGCGAATTTGAAGCCTGCGTCAAGCGTCCTGACTGCGCGCGCCTGTTCTGTGTCGGGATTTTTGATGTTCTGTGCCTCGTCAAGCACCACCCCGCCCCACGGCTCTAGTCCGACGGATCCGGCATCGCGTCGTACCAGCCCGTAGCTGGTTATCACGACGTCGTGTTTTTTGACCTCCCTTGAAAACGCGCCTCCCCTCTTGCGGCTCGCACCGTGGTGGATCATGACAGACAGCCCCGGGACAAACCGGGAGGCCTCTTTCTTCCAGTTGTCCATGACTGATGTGGGACAGACGACGAGTGCCGGCTGTCCGCCGTCTGAGATGTGCCGCCGGATCAGCGCGAGCACCTGGATAGTCTTGCCAAGCCCCATGTCGTCTGCCAGGCACCCGCCCAGGCCGGCCTCACGCAGGAACGACAGCCACGAGTAGCCACGGGCTTGGTACGGCCGCAGCGTCCCGGCAAACCCGTCAGGCTGCGGCAGCTCCTCCATGGTCTTGCTCCCGCGCAGCAGCCTGATCATGCCCCCGATCCTGGCGTCGCGGCCTGACACGTCTATCTCCTGCCCCCCGGACGCGTCGCCCGCGCCGAGCCCCGTCGCTATGTAGTCGCGAACCGTCATCGTCTTGTTTCTCTTTACAAAGTCAGCGGCCCGCCGGAGCTGGCCGGATCCCGTGTCGACCCATCGGCCATGCACCCTGACCAGCGGCCTCTTCTCCATGGCAAGCTTCTGCAGCTGCGCAAGCGTGATCCGCCGGTTCCCGAGGGCCAGCTTCCAGTCGAACCTGACTATGGAGCGCATATCCAGCATGCCGCCGCCTCGCGCCGCGGTTCTCGCCTCTGCCCGCATTGAGATGTTGGTCCTTGTACGGCCGCTTGACCACCACTGCGGCGTCATGATGCCGTATCCGAGCTGTTCGAGGACTGGTGCCTCAGAGCTGAGAAATCTGTACGCCCCGGCCACGTCCACCGTGTGTCCCCTGACCCCGTGCTCCCCGAGGCCATCAGACATTCCAGAGACGATCTTGGAGACGCGTCCCAGTGACTCAAGCAGAAGCTGCCTTGCGCGCGTGCCGTCCAGCCCGGCGATTTTGGCCTTGCCATTCCATATCCTGCAGGCAGGAATGGTGACCTCTGGATCCCTGCGTGGCTGCACTAGATACTTGATGAACCACGGCCCGTGACCTCCTGCATTCTTTCTGGGCTCCTCTAGCCGGAGGCAGAGCCTCAGCGGCGGATCCGCGGGAGCCGTGTCCGATCTCCACTTGCGTACCATTGTCTCAAGATTGGCCGCGTCCGTCGAGGTATCCATGTAGCCGCTTCCCGTTCTCAGGCCGTCCAGCCATTCGTCATATATGCTTGTAAATCTCATCCGCCTCATGTATCTGCTTGGCGCCGCGGCCCACGCGGCCCGACGCACCATGCCGTTGATCATCACCGTTATTGCCCTCTTGAGGATCGAGGTGGCCGGCTCGGATGGCTTGTCATTCGGGCTACTGCTCAGTGCGCGGGCGGCAGCAGGCATGGCCTTGGCCAAGGCGGCATGCCGCCTTTCATCACCACCTGAAAACACGGGAACCCACGAGGCGGCAAAACTGCTCTTGCCGGCGACCAGATCTGGCAGGAATCGCTGGCGCGCCACCAGGTACCCTGCAAAGCTCATGACCTCAGACCAATATGCCAGATCCGGGCCGACGGTCATGCCTGCTATGGCATCCCGGTTGCGCGCAACCTCCGAGAGTATCCCCATAGCGTTGTCCCAGGAAATATTCAGCGTGTCTATATACCACTGCATGAGACTGATCCTAGCACCTGATCGCGGCCGTTCGGCGGCGCTGCCAGATGGGAGTGGCTCTCCTCCGCTACTCGGGAGCCATATGTACCCACTGCCATAATACTGGTACATGCCTTCCCGGGCCGCGCGCGGCCAGAGCGCGCTGATTATGCTCCGCGTGTACATGGAGTGTGGATGCTTGCCGCTACGTGTAGATCTGCGTGCCGGGCCGTCGACCAACTCGCCCCACAGCGCCATGTGGTCACCCATCTGACACGCGTGCAGGATAGTCATATGGTGGAATCACAGGAGGGCTTTCATAAGCGTGTCGTTGATCGTTTGCGTCTGTCTTGTACAGAAATTAGATCCGCCCAAGGCGTACGATCGCAGCCACATGAGTCTCAAAAAGTACAACTTCAGGTCCTATTTATACTGGCAAGCAAATACTTCCTAGATTCCTAGGCGGTTTAAATAGGACCTGAAGTTGTACTTTTTTTCTATTTTATCTGGTTTCTTCTAACGGTCCTGTTGTATGCAACGCCAAATCTGTGGGTCTCATCTCTTACATGCTGTAAAATTTGAAGCGACGGCTTTGTCTTTGAAATTACTATCGGAGTTTTTCTTTTTGGAACAAATACTTCCTCGTTTTCCTTGGCAAGCGAGACACACGGCAACTCTAGTCCCAGTGCAGCCAGGGATTTTACTGCGGCATTTAGCTGTCCTTTTCCCCCGTCAACAACAACAAGATCAGGCATTTCAGAACCTTCTTCTGCAAGTCTATAGTATCGCCGTTTGATTATCTCGCCGATCATTGCAAAGTCATCACGTCCTTGAACCGTTTTGATTTTAAATTTCCGGTATCCGGATTTGTTTGGCTTTCCGCCGACAAATTGAGACATCGAACCTACTGCAAAGTCATCACCGTGATTAGAAACATCAAAGCATTCCATGACGTTTGGAATCGTCGGTAGGCTAAGAACGTCTTTGAGTTCAACCAGCCCCGGATCGCCTCCCTTGGAGTGGACCAGATTGATGTTTTTTATAATCAGGCTTATGATGTCCTTTTTCTTTCCTTTGGCTGGAAGAGTGATTTTTACTGCAAATCCAGCTTGTTCAGACAGCAGTGATTCCAGTAATTTTTGGTTTTCAGGCAATTCGCTTACTATGACAAGCTTTGGGATTTTGTGTGTCGAGTAATACTGGTAAAGAAAATTGGAAAACGAATTATCACCAACTAGATCAAAAAAGAATTTATCGCTGTCACGAATCACTCCGTTAATCATTCTAAAATTCATTACAACTGCAGACTGTCCCTGAATTCCAATTCCAAAGTATTCCTCATCAGAATTTTCGACATATTCCATTTTCTGCCCGGTCTGAAGGCTTCCTAATCGAATCAGGGTATCACGAATCTCCTTGGCGCGCTCAAATTGTTGCAGTTCAGCTGCCTGGCGCATCTGCTCTTCTAGTTTCTTTGCAAAGACCCTGGTTTGATTTTTTCCCCTTAGAACGTCTTCTAGGGCTTTGACATGTTTGGAATATCCCTCCTGAGCTTCTCTGAATTGACACGGGCCCTCACAGTTTCCAAGGTGGTATTCCAAGCAGACTTTTTTGGGCAGGGTCTTGCAGATTCGAATTTGGAATGCCTTTCGCAACGCGCCAATGGTTAGAAGTTTGGAGCTTCCCTGGGTAAAAGGCCCATAGGTTCTTCCCTTTCCTAGAAATTTTCCATCACGTGTACGTCTTGCCACTAGCAGGCGGGGGTATTTTTCGTCAGAAACCCTAAGATACGTGTATCGTTGCTGGTCTTTTAGTTCGATGTTGAATCGCGGGCGATATTTTTTGATCATGTTTGATTCAAGTAAGAATGCCTCACTTTCATTATCAGTCAAAACAAACTCAATCTCATCAATGCTTTGAACTAATTTTTGAGTCTTGTAGTTTTGGTTTTTCAAAAAATATGACTTTACACGTTTTCGAAGATTCTTTGCCTTGCCAATGTAGATGATCTTCCCGTCAGAATCTTTCATCATGTAGATGCCAGGATTGGTAGGAATGGCGGTTTTTGCTATGTCAAAGGTCATTTTTTCAATAGTCTTTTGAGATATTTCCCCGTATAACTGCCAGGTGCCTCGCTGACCTGCCGAGGAGTCCCGGCGGCAACAATCCTGCCCCCCTCGTCTCCCCCTTCTGGTCCAAGATCAATCAACCAGTCAGAATTCTTGATAACATCCATGTTATGCTCAATGACGACTACGGTGTTGCCCAAGTTTACCAATCGATTCAAGACATCAAGCAGCTTTTGAACATCGGCAAAATGAAGGCCAGTCGTAGGCTCATCAAGAATATAGAAGGTATTTCCCGTACCCCGCTTTGATAATTCCGAGGCCAATTTTACCCTCTGGGCTTCCCCGCCAGACAATGTCGTAGATGATTGTCCCAGCTTGATGTAGCCCAATCCGACATCATATATTGTCTGCAACTTTCTTTTGATTGCAGGAACGTTTTCAAAAAAGTTCAATGCCTCATATACTGTCATATCTAGCACATCAGAGATGCTTTTGCCCTTGTACAATACAGACAGGGTTTCTGAATTGTATCTTTTGCCCTTGCACTCGTCACATTTTACATATACATCAGACAGGAACTGCATTTCGATTTGTTTTACGCCATCACCATCACATGCAAAGCATCTTCCGTCTGCCACATTAAATGAAAATTGTCCTGGCGCATACCCACGCTCTCTGGACAATTCTGTGCTTGCATACAGTTCCCTTATCGGTGTAAATGCGCCGATATATGTTGCAGGATTTGAACGCGGGGTTCGGCCAATCGGAGACTGGTCAATTGCAATTACCTTGTCGATGTTTTCTAGACCGGTAATTTCTTTATGATTGCCCGGTCTCTTGTTTGATTTGTAAAAGTGGTTTTCAAGTGCTTTGAGCAGGATATCGTTTACCAGAGTAGACTTGCCAGAACCAGAAACCCCGGTAACAGACACGAACAGTCCCAACGGAATCTCAACATCAATTGCCTTGAGGTTGTTTTCAGCTGCTTTCTTTATTTTTAGAGAGCCTGAAGGATTTCTAATTTTTTCATCCAGTTTGATCAGCGAGTCATCTTTCAGATAGTTGCCTGTTACTGATTTGTGCCCGTTTAGAATTTGATCAACTGTCCCCTCAAAGACAACGTTTCCCCCATGAACGCCGGCACCTGGTCCCAAATCGACCATCCAGTCCGAATTCCGTATAATTTCCTCGTCATGCTCTACCACAATAACGGTATTTCCCAGGTTTCGTAGCTTTATCAGCGTTTTAATTAGTCGCTCATTGTCACGCTGGTGCAGTCCAATTGTGGGCTCGTCAAGAACGTACAGGACTCCGGTGAGATTAGAGCCGATCTGGGTGGCCAGGCGAATCCTTTGGGACTCGCCTCCAGACAGAGTGGAGCTTGGTCTGTTTAACGTAAGGTAGTTTAATCCGACATTCATTAAAAATTCAAGACGTTCTCTGATTTCCTTAAGAACGTCCCGTGCAATGTATTGCTCAGTTCTCGTCAATTTCAACGTAGAAAAAAAGTCATAGCAGTGATCAATTGACATGTCGCAGACATCCATGATTCCCTTTTTGTTAATTTTTACTGCAAGCGATTCGGGCTTGAGTTTGTTTCCATCACAGACATTGCAGGGGGTATCCCGCATGAACTGCTTTAGCCATTCGCGCTTTGATTCAGAATCAGTTTCCATAAAGACACGCTGAAGATTAGGCAGCACGCCTTCAAACGCATCGGTATATTGCCAGGAAGAATCCCCGGATTTCGAGCGGTACTTGAAATCAATCAGGTCATCAGTCCCACGAAGAATTACTTCAAGATGCCTTGGTTTTATCTTGTTTATCGGAGTCATCAAATCAAACCCAAATTTTTTTCCCACTGCCCGCAGTGCCTGTCTTCTAAAGGAAGAGAACCTTCCGCTCCATGGAACTATTGCTCCATCAAGAATGGATTTTGCTTTGTCAGGGACTACCAAGTCAGGATCAAATTCTAGCTTGACTCCAAGGCCGTTGCATGTTTTGCACATTCCAAACGGGGAGTTGAACGAAAAGGTCCTTGGTTCCAATTCACCAACTGTCAGGCCGCAATAAGGACATGCGTTGTTTTGGGAAAAGATTTTTTCGGTTTTCTCAGACGCAATCATCACGTCCCCTTTTGATGCCTTTATGGCAGTCTGAATTGCCTCAAACAGTCTTGAGCGTTCTGCTTTTTCAGCATTAATTCTGTCTACGACAATCTCGATGTTGTGCCATTTTTGCCTGTCAAGTGGCGGAATCTCCCCGTCTAGGCTCAGAACTTCGCCATTTAGGCGCATTCTAGAGTACCCGTCACGCCTGATTTGCTCAAATAGTTTTTCATATGTTCCCTTTTTGTGCTGTACGACAGGAGACAGTACGAGAATTTTCCTGCCTCTGAAATCCTTGAGAACAGAATCGCATATTGTTTCAACTGACTGTGTGGAGATTTTTCTTCCGCAGTCAGTGCAGTACGGTATTCCGATTCTTGCAAAAAGCAGTCTCATATAGTCGTAAATCTCAGTAGTCGTTCCAACAGTGGAACGGGGATTCTTGCTAGTTGTTTTTTGCTGGATAGAGATTGCAGGAGACAGCCCTTCAATGGAATCAACGTCTGGTTTGTCCATCATCTCCAAGAATTGACGTGCATATGCAGAAAGTGATTCCACATAACGTCTTTGGCCTTCAGCATAAATAGTATCAAATGCCAGGGTAGATTTTCCCGAACCAGACAGTCCGCTTATTACAACCAGGTTGTTTTTTGGGATGTCAATATCGAGATTTTTTAGGTTGTGGTGACGTGCACCGCGAATTTTTAATTTATTTTCTACCATCTTTGAGTTTAATCTCCTTTTCTAGTCTTTTTATTGTATCCCTGCATTCAATTGCTCGCTCAAAATCCAAATCCTGCGAATATTCTTTCATTTGTGCCTCCAAATCTATAATGTCTGCTGCCAAATCATGAGTTGATTTTAATTTTGCATCATCAAGAGTGGATGTCTGATCAGGGATTGGCTTGATGATTGTTGCAGGAGTGATCTTGTGCTTTTTGTTGTATTCTAGTTGCCGTTCTCTACGCCTATGAGTTTCATCCATTGCATTTTTCATCGACTGGGTTACGTTATCTGCATACATTATCACAGAACCGCCATCATTTCTTGCAGCCCTTCCAAACGTCTGGATTAGACTAGTGAAATTTCTCAAAAATCCTTCCTTGTCTGCATCCAGAATTGCAACCAGAGAGACTTCGGGAATATCCAGTCCTTCTCTGAGAAGATTGATTCCGACTAGAACGTCAAACTCCCCCAGCCGCAGCTGCCTGATCAGCTCAGTTCTCTGAAGACCTTCAATTTCAGAGTGCATGTATCGTACTCTGACCTCCTTTTTTGAGAGATATTCTGCAAGATCTTCGGCCATCCTCTTAGTCAGGGTGGTGACCAAAACTCGCTCAGATCTCTCAGCTCTTTTCTGAATTTCGCCAACCAGGTCATCCATCTGGCCTTTTGTGGTCCTAATCTCGACTGCAGGGTCAAGCAATCCAGTAGGCCGGACTAGCTGCTCTGCAACTGTGCAGGAGGCCTTTTTCTCGTAATCAGAAGGGGTTGCCGAAACAAAGATTGTGTTTTTGAGATATTCTTCAAATTCCTCAAATTTTAGAGGCCTGTTATCATATGCGCTTGGAAGTCTAAACCCGTAAGTTACAAGCTCTTTTTTTCTAGAGTGGTCTCCCTTGTACATCCCATGCAGCTGAGGCAGCGTTACATGTGATTCGTCAATTATCAAAAGATAGTCATCGCCAAAAAAATCCATCAGGCAAAATGCTTTTTCGCCGGCTTTTCGTCCATCAAAATGCCGGGAATAGTTCTCAATTCCAGAACAATAGCCCAATTCCTCTATCATTTCAAGGTCATATTTCGTTCTCATCTCCAACCGCTGTCGTTCTAGCTCACCTAGTTCCGGAAGCCGTTTTGCCAGCTCATCCTTGATTGATTTAACTGCTTTTTTCCTGACATCGCTTGCAATAAGATAGTGCTTTGCAGGAAATATTTTAAATGAGAAAGTCTTTCCTTTCTCCCTAAGCGAGACGTGATCAAGTATTGCAATCTTGTCAATTTCGTCTCCAAACATCGAGATACGAACCAGGTCTTCAGAATATGCCGGAGTAACATCCAGAGTGTCACCTTTGACTCTAAAGTTTCCTGGCGCAACCTCCGTGTCATTTCTTTGGTAACGGGCATCGACCAGTTTTCTAATCAGTTCGGTCCGTTTGATCTTTTCATTTGTAGAAACCGTGATTGCCAGGTCCTCCCAGTCCTCAGGATTGCCAAGAGAGTATATACAAGAGACTGTGGACACTATGATTGTCGGGTCTCCAGACAGCAGCATTGCAGTTGCCTCCAAGCGAAGTTTTTCAATTTTTTCATTAATCTGAGTGTCTTTTTCTATGTAGGTATCGGTTTGTGGAAGATAGCTTTCCGGCTGATAATAGTCATAGTATGAAACAAAGTAGCCAACGTTGTTTTTTGGGAAAAACTGCTTTAGTTCAGAGTAGAGTTGTGCTGCCAATGTTTTGTTGTGGGAGATGACCAGTGTGTTTTTTCCAGTTTTTGCAATGACGTTTGCGACTGAAAATGTCTTGCCGCTGCCAGTCACGCCTAGCAGTGTCTGTACAGACCTTTTCCTCACACCTTTGACCAGTTCATCGATTGCCTGAGGCTGATCTCCGGTAGGCTCAAAATCAGATACGAGTTCGAATTTCGGGGATTGTTCCAACACAGAAATTCATCAAAAACTGAACTTATAGATAACGGATGTAAAACCAAGGCTGAAAGGCGATCCGAAACTAGAAGCCGTACGAATTTTTCAAGTGGTTTTACAGACGGTTTGTGTTTTGCTGGTATTTGGGGCTGTCTTGTGCAATTGTTTACACATGATCAGAATCTGTCAATTTCAAACCAACTCTCAGGTCTGCACGACTTGTGTCTGGGAGAAACTTGTTTTGTTTTTCTTTGGAATGTGTTTTCTTTGCTATATCTGCTGCAAAGACGAGTCTGAAAAAAATAAATTTATCACAATGAGCAATTGACAGTTTGGAAACTGAAAGAAGATCAGGACACAAATTAGGGATACAGAACAAAAAGCCAGCCGGAAAACCAAACTAGGTGCCAAAAAAAATTAAAAGGCTCAAAGATGAAGCCAGAAAAACAGAGTCAGAGCACAATTCAGGTTTCACCACGCCGGCTCGTCAACCATTTTCAAGCCGTCATGGGTCTCTTCAAAACCCATGATTTTCAGAGTCTCCTTTGCCGATGGGGAATTTCTCTTTTGGATCAGGCGTGCCAGAATTGTCCTTGATTCAGAGTTTATGTGCTGGCCAATTTTGTATTTGCCAGTCATCTGTTCAGGAACCACCTTGATTACAGCAGTATGATTTAGGACGTCCATCTCAGAACGAAGAGGTTCGTATTGGCCTTCTGGCTGATATTTTTTCATCATTGCGTTTAGCGCAAGCGATTTTTCACTAGGATCCTGAACGATTACAGAGTGGCCTTTGATCACGACGCTAATGTAAAGGGTATCGGCCATTGAGGCATCAGTTGGGCTAGAAAAGTAGGATGGGAGAAACTCCAACTCACGGTCTGCTTCAAAGCCTGATTTTGAGTTTGTCTTGATATTTTCCAGTTTTTCGCCTTTGAGATGAGAGTGCATGTAAATTGCGTCATTGAAGAATACAAAGTTCATAGGAATGACTTGAGGATATCCATTTGAATCAATTGTAGCTATTCGGCCAACATGCTCTTGATTAAGAAACTCGGCCATCTTTTGTCTTGATTGAATCTGTAAGCGACCTACAAGTTGCAACAATCCCAACCTAATCGATTTATTTTATAAATCTAGAGATGATGGAGGCGTTGTCCAGAATCATGATTTTAGGGCGTGATTTCCGGGGAGATTTGTGCAAAATCATGGCGCAATGACTGCAAACACAGAGACGAATCCGCACTCCGGCCCGCATTGTATGGCAACGAGCACGATATGTCAAAATTACGGTCCGTTTTTTTTGATGTGCGCACTACAGAGGTGATCCGAAACTAGAGACCGTACGAATCTTTCAAGTAATTTCACAGATAACTTGCATTTTGTTGACATTTTGAACTGTTTTATGCAAATTCGTTCACAAATAATCAGAGTCTGCTAATTTCGAATCAACTCTCAGGGACGCCAAGGCGTGTCTCAGTGGACCGGACAAGCTGTCCCGGGAGGATCTGCTGGAGCTTGAGGAGAGGACGGGGATAAGGGCCGCCGACGGATTGATGGGCCGGCACTCGTCGGAGCTGCGCCGGCTGTTTGAGACTAGGATGCGCAACGTCCTGTTCGGATACAGGGATACGCAGGACGAATCGTTGAAAACTCTTGTCAGGAGGATGTACAATGCCCTGCCGGGCCTGTTTGCATTCCTAGAATACGAGGACGTCGAGCCCACCAACAATTCTGCAGAGCGGGCGCTGCGCCCCGTCGTATTGCAGAACAAGATAAGCGGCCAGATCAAGATGACAAGCTCGGGCAGATCCTTGAGGCATAGTCCGTGTCGTATTGCAGGACAAGATAAGCGGCCAGATCAAGGGCGGCCTGGTCTGGATGGACAGGTACGGATGGCTCAACACATGCACCTCGACGTGGAAGCTGCAGGGCAAGTCCATCATGGTTGAGGTAGCCAGAATAATTTATGGGGTAGGTGACCTCATACGTTAAAGACAACACGGGGCCTCATGTGCGCGGCCAGGCAAGAAGAGACTCGCAAACCGCACACAGGCAAGCCGTCACTTTTTTGATTTGGATCAGTGCGCAGCACCAGCATGTGACACCAAGTCCAGATCCACAAACATTCAAACCTCCCGGAATTTTTTAATTAGAAAAAAGGCTAGTATAACGCTAGCATTACTTGGTTGATACCCAAGGGTTATAAGATAAATTGTGTTTTAAACCCTGTGGGTCCCTAGTATAACGGGAATACACTTGGTTGATACCCAAGGGATCCGGGTTCGATTCCCGGGGGGGTCCACAATACATAACCGTGGCGGTTCTGATTCTTGCATGTACTGATTGCAAGAGTTTACCCCTCCTCCGAGATACGGTGCAGCAGGCGTGATCATAAAGGCTCCAGACAGCAGTGACGTAGTATCTACGTCAGCCATTTGTTCATCTTTACCACCTTTATCTCGCCCCTGCGCGTCATACTGCGCAGTGATCTCTGCATCTCCTTGACGGTCTTGTAAAGGCAGTTTGAAGTCGCCTTTTTGAACCCGCGCCACTGCCCCTCCGAGTTGTTAAGCTCCGGCGCGTACGGCGGCAGGTACTTTAGCACCACGTCCCCGTTCCACTTGGCCATCATTCCATTGAGTTCTGCTGACTTGTGGTACGATGCGTTGTCGACAAACAACAACACCTTGCCGTACTTGCGGCGCAGTGTCCTGAGAAACTTGTAGAATGTTCCCGTGTTGGCCTTTTCGTAAAAGCGATAGTCAAACCTGTTTCTTGAGAGGGCCCCTATGACATAGAACCGCTTCCTAGACAGGCTGACGGGCGTATAGACCGGCTCTCCTACGGGGTACCAGCTGTTCTTGACGTTCCATCCCAGTATGAACATGGACTCGTCGCCTATCATTACCGTGTACCCCTTTTTTGAATAGTACTTTGCGCTCTGCCTAGCTTTTTTTTTTGAACTCCTTTTTCTCGGATTCTGAGGCTGATTTTGGGTGTTTTGGCCTGGGCTTTCTGCATGAGAAGCCGATTCTGTGCAGCAGGTCGTACATGCTCGTTTCTGCATACGTGATGCCGAACTTCTTTTTGACGTGGGCAATGACCAGCGGCCCTGTCCATGTTGTGGCCTTAAAGCCGCAGTTGTCCGGGCCCTTGATCAGGTCTGTACGCAGCCGTTCAAGCTGTTTCTTGTCGAGCCTGCACGGGGCGCCATGCTTTATGTCAAACCTGCCCTCCAGGCCATGCTTGTGCGCACGCACCAGTCAGTATCGTACGGTTCCATACGGCCTGCTCAGCTTCTCGGCAATATCATATATGCTCGCGCCGCACTTTCTCATGTGGTATGCAAGGAGCCGGATTGCCGCCTTGGCGTCCTTCTCGGACTTGTGCATCCTAAAAAGCTCGTCCTTGCTTGCTATCCCGTACAGGAACGCTGTTCCCGTCGGTAATTCCTTCTTTCCTTTCATGTGTATATATGGGACTAATAGCTCTTAGATCCTTTGGTTGAAAAAAATTGTCCTTTTTGTGATCAATTGGTAGCCGAGGATACTACGCCTAAGGGGTAAACTCGTACATTTGTTGTCTGGCCTTGCGCGACAGCATATCAAACTCCACATGTACGAATTGACTGCTGCTGTCACAGCAGCGGCAACCTGTCGTGTTATTTGTTGTCTGGTCTAGTACGCCTTGCAAAGACGTGAGTGCTTGTCAGAAATTTGCCCCTTGATGTCACGAATTCTTTCTGTTTTTCAATGCGTGTGCGATGGTTTGCCTGATTCTATATCTTTAGGCCAAAAACAGCTATTGAAACTGTCCGTTTCTTTTATGAGTTGACTACGTCATGCTGACATCCCGAAGGCGGCAGGCCCTCGCCGCCTGGAATTTCTTATGATTTTTGTAAAAAAAATAGACGGTGCAAAATGGCACCAATCCGGTTTCTCACCCGATATACCTTATATGTGACGTCCATTAATAAGGATTCGTGGGCCGGTGGTGTAATCGGGCAGCACAGTCCGGTTTCTCACCCGACTGGTACGGGTTCGAATCCCGTCCGGTCCAGCCCACATTTTTGTTCAACCCGAAACTGGTGTGTGGCGCCGCGCCGGCGGCATGACGCGATCCCCTGTCATGTGCAATCTAGGACGTCTGGGACACGGTGGTCTCCTGATTCGGCAACCGGCATGATTTTCTGGATTCTCCACCACGTTGATCAGGACTGGCGTGGCCGGGACGGATGCGCGGGTATTTCAGCTTCCGGTTTATTTCGTTGGTAACCATATCAGTAGACGCTATATGAAATCTTATCCGTATCCTGTGATATACTATTACTGTTGGGCCTGAGAGTCGATTGGAACTTACCATGTACAAGGGTGTTCCGTAGACTGACTCACAACAGCAGGCGGAAAGCAATATACCGCGCAGAAGACGGTGAATGGGAGATTCCGCCCGGATCAGGCATTTTGATCAGAAAGGAGGTGATAACATGATCAACGTAGGAATAGACGTACACAAAAAGACATGCGTTGCAGCAGTAAAGGATGACTCTGGCAAGCTGCTAGAGCGATCCAAGTTTGAGAACAGCGTTTTGGCAACAACGAATTTTGCAACATATCTCAAGGAACAATACCGCGGACAGCTGCCAATAAAGGCAGTATGCGAATCCACTGCCAACTACTGGATTATCGTACATGACACGCTTGAGGACTGCGGGATAGACACCGTGCTGGTGCATCCGGCAAAGGTCAAGGTGATAGCGCACGCCAAGATAAAGGACGACCGCGTGGATGCAAATATACTTGCCGACCTGCTCAGAGCAGACATGCTGCCAGAGTCGTTTGTGCCTGACAAGCACTATAGGGACCTCAGAATGCTGGGCAGGACCAGAACCGGCAAGACAGCAGAAGCCACCAGGTGCAAGAACAAGATACACGCAATACTTGCAAAGTATGACTATGATCTGCCCACACACGGCACGTTTACGATTTCTGCCATACAGTACATTCAAGACGGGATAAAGATGTCAGAGATTGACGCGGCAACGGTGAAGATGTACCTTGATGACATCAAGAGGATACAGGATCAGATAAAGGATCTGGAGCGCAGCATTGCCTCCGTATCCGAAAGCGATCCGAGGGCCAAGACGATTATGACCATGCCTGGAATAAGCCATGTCTCTGCACTGACGATAATCTCTGAGATAGTAGATATCAGGAGGTTTGCCACTCCAGAAAAGCTCGTCTCGTATGCAGTGCTGACTCCCTCGCGCAGGGACAGCGCAGACAGACACAAAGGAGGCGGCATAACAAAGCAGGGATCCGTGTGGCTGCGCCAAGCCATGGTCAACTCGGCCACAGTCGCAGTACGAAACGACCCAAGGCTTGGTTCGATATATGAAAGGATAGGAAAGAGACGTGGATGGCAAAAGGCAAAGATTGCAGTTGCAAGACACATGCTGGAGATAATCTGGCACATGCTGACAACCGGAGAAGAGTACCGCACTCAGAATAAGACTCTCACGCAGAGAAAGTATATGAGGATGCATCGCATAGCAACATTGTCCTGATTCGGAACATCACGCTGGCAAGGGTCCACGGTAGGATTAGGTACGATTTCATATGGGTGTTCCTAGATGTACTTTTGAAGGCATGATGATTACGTAATTTACCGAGATTTTTTGACCATTACGATCTTAGATCAGGAGGTGTGTCAAACATCATCATGATGTCACCAACACAAAACGATGTGTTTGCACACCAGTACGACATAGCATCACGCCAGTTTAAAACATTGCGACAGCGGTTCCCCAAGCTCGGAATGGCAGTCTCAAAGAGTCACAACGCGGTGTACGGCCATGCCGACGTACTGCGCGTACTAAGCATCATGTCTGATAGGAAGATGTTTGTCAGGTCTGCCGTGACGCATCTTCGCAGGAAGGCCTCAAAATACCACTGGTAGCAGCAGTATGACGGCGGAACTACTGCTGCTGCTGCTGTTACCTCCTCCAAGAAGGGCGGCACATACAGCTCCCGTACACCCCATCCGGTCTGGATCCTAAAGACCATCCGGAGCGCCGGTCTGGACGAGACGCAAAGGTGGTGCAACTCCATGTTACAGCACACGGTAAGAAACGGCCGCAGGTCCGGCATGTTACACAACACGGACGTAGTGGCAATAGACGCTACTGACGTCGAATACTATGGCAAGGGCCTAAAGGATGTAGCCAGAAAGTCAAAGCCCAAGAACGGTACGTCTACTTTTCTCTCGCACATTACCGTGCACGGAATAGGATCCGATGACGGCTCTGACCTCGTGCTTTCCTCGCTGCAGCTTCCAAAAGATGCAAAACTGGCCGATTTCGTGTCTAAAATGATCCGCAAAGCGTCCAGATCAGGGACGAAGATCAAGACATACCTGTATGACCGGGGATTCTTTAATGTCAACTGCATGGTGGCCGCAGGCAAAAGCCCGGGCTACTACGTCATGCCTGCAGTCAAGAACAAGAGGATAAAGGCGGCAATAGAGGAGCATCACCATAAAAAGCGCGATGCGATATCTGACTATGCCATGACCAACAAGGAGGGCAAAAGCGTCACGTTCAGGCTGGTCATTGTGAAAAAGAAAGAAGATGAAGACGAAAACAAAGACAAAGACACAGACAAAAACAAAAACAAAAACAAAGAGGAATGCACAGAAAAAAAGAAGGAAAAGAAAAAAGAAACGGCAGACGACTACTTGGTCTTTGCCACCAACATGCATGCCAAAAGCGTAGAGGCCGTCATAGCTCAGATACCAGAAGAGTACCGCATGCGGTGGGGAATCGAGACCGGGTTCAGGGTGATCAAGGGAGTAATGGGCAAGACATGCAGCAATTCGCCGGCAGTCAGGATGTTGTTATTCTACATGCCCCTCATACTGTACAATCTCTGGAGGACTGCCATATTCATGGATGTGGAATCCAAATGGGGCGGATTTGCGGGAGGTAAGGAGTTTACCATGGCGTTGTTTGTCGAGTGTATTACAGATGCAGCAGACTCGTTTGTAAATGATCGCGGAAAGTAGTAGCGGCGGCCGCAGTGGTGCCGTGCCAGATGATGGTCTGCAAAAGTACACCTAGGAACTCCCATATGAAATCGTACCTAATCCTACCGTGGACCCTTGCCAGCGTGATGTTCCGAATCAGGACAATGTTGCTATGCGATGCATCCTCTTATACTTTCTCTGCGTGAGAGCCTTGTTCTGAGTGCGGTACTCCTCTCCGGTTGTCAGCATGTGCCAGATTATCTCCAGCATGTGTCTTGCAACTGCAATCTTTGCCTTTTGCCATCCACGTCTCTTTCCTATCCTTTCATATATCGAACCAAGCCTTGGGTCGTTTCGTACTGCGACTGTGGCCGAGTTGACCATGGCCTGGCGCAGCCACACGGATCCCTGCTTTGTTATGCCGCCTCCTTTGTGTCTGTCTGCGCTGTCCCTGCGCGAGGGAGTCAGCCCTGCATACGAGACGAGCTTCTCCGGAGTGGCAAACCTCCTGATATCTCCCATATGAAATCGTACCTAATCCTACCGTGGACCCTTGCCAGCGTGATGTTCCGAATCAGGACAATGTTGCTATGCGATGCATCCTCTTATACTTTCTCTGCGTGAGAGCCTTGTTCTGAGTGCGGTACTCCTCTCCGGTTGTCAGCATGTGCCAGATTATCTCCAGCATGTGTCTTGCAACTGCAATCTTTGCCTTTTGCCATCCACGTCTCTTTCCTATCCTTTCATATATCGAACCAAGCCTTGGGTCGTTTCGTACTGCGACTGTGGCCGAGTTGACCATGGCCTGGCGCAGCCACACGGATCCCTGCTTTGTTATGCCGCCTCCTTTGTGTCTGTCTGCGCTGTCCCTGCGCGAGGGAGTCAGCCCTGCATACGAGACGAGCTTCTCCGGAGTGGCAAACCTCCTGATATCTACTATCTCAGAGATTATCGTCAGTGCAATGACATGGCTTATTCCAGGCATGGTCATAATCGTCTTGGCCCTCGTATCGCTTTCGGATACAGAGGCAATGCTGCGCTCCAGATCCTTTATCTGATCCTGTATCCTCTTGATGTCATCAAGGTACATCTTCACAGTTGCCGCGTCAATCTCTGACATTTTTATCCCGTCTTGGATGTGCTGTATGGCAGAAATCGTAAACGTGCTGTGCGTGGGCAGGTCATAGTCATACTTTGCAAGTATGGCGTGTATCTTGTTCTTGCATCTGGTGGCTTCTGCCGTCTTGCCGGTTCTGGTCCTGCCCAGCATTCTGAGGTCCCTGTAGTGCTTGTCAGGCACAAACGACTCTGGCAGCATGTCTGCTCTGAGCAGGTCGGCAAGTATATTTGCATCTACGCGGTCGTCCTTTATCTTGGCGTGCGCTATCACCTTGACCTTTGCCGGATGTACCAGCACGGTGTCTATCCCGCAGTCCTCAAGCGTGTCATGTACGATAATCCAATAGTTGGCAGTGGACTCGCATACTGCCTTTATTGGCAGCTGTCCGCAGTATTGTTCCTTGAGATATGTTGCAAAATTCGTTGTTGCCAAAACGCTGTTCTCAAACTTGGATCGCTCTAGCAGCTTGCCAGAGTCATCCTTTACTGCTGCAACGCATGTCTTTTTGTGTACGTCTATTCCTACGTTGATCATGTTATCACCTCCTTTCTGATCAAAATGCCTGATCCGGGCGGAATCTCCCATTCACCGTCTTCTGCGCGGTACATTGCTTTCCGCCTGCTGTTACGAGTCAGTCTACTGAACACCCTTGTACATGGTAAGTTCCGATCGACTCTCAGGCCCAACAGTAATTGTATATCACAGGATACAGATAAGATTTCATATAGCGTCTACTGATATGGTTACGAATTCTGACAAATTAGGTGCCAACCCCGATGGCAGTACAAGGCAAGGCATTCCGTAACAGGTCGGGCTCTGGAAGCTGCTCCTGATTTTAGGCACAATCTACACGGGAGGCCTCCCCAAGATGACAAAACTCGCGCCTGAACTTCCAGAGCCCGACCTGTTACGGCATTCCTTTGTTTTCCTCTAGATTCAGACAAGCCTGATCTTCATACAAGAGTCATCAAGAGATGCAGATGCAATCAAGACAAGACAAGCTCAATCAGAATATCTCTTTTGGGCGGTATTTGCCAAAGACATCTCTTAACGTATTGCTGATCTCACCAGTGGTTGCAAGTGCCTTGGCCGCTGAAATGATGTACGGCATCAGATTCCTATCAGCAGTGTCAGCTGCACTCTGCATGGCAGACAATGCTTTTTCCAGTTTCTCAGAGTCTCTTTCTGCACGCAGTTTCTTGAGGGCCCTCTTTTGCATGATCTCAACTTTGCCTCCAATTCTAAGCAGATCCGGCTGCTTCTCCTTTTCGGCATATTTGTTGACTCCAACAATGATTCTGTCGCCATCATCAATCTCCTTCTTTAGGCGGTATGCGTTTTGTCTAATTTCAGACTGGAAGAATCCCTTTTCGATTGCCCTGACAGAGCCCCCCATTTTTTGGATCTTTTTCAGGTATTTCCAGACACCATCTTCAATTTGGTCACACAGCTCCTCAAGATAATACGAGCCGGCAAGTGGGTCGGCAGTCTTCGTAATGCCGCTTTCGTGGGCAACGATCTGCTGTGTTCTGAGGGCAATTTTTGCAGATTCCTCGGTCGGAAGTGCAAGTGCCT
Organism: Candidatus Nitrosopumilus sp.; assembly: GCA_965214775.1. Lineage (GTDB taxonomy): Archaea > Thermoproteota > Nitrososphaeria > Nitrososphaerales > Nitrosopumilaceae > Nitrosopumilus. Next base: position 2,752,073 of record OZ243974.1, read on the forward strand.
CGTCCCTAGAGTTTGTGTGCAGTGACTGGGTGCCGCCGGCAACTGCGGCCATTGTTTGAATTGCAACTCGGACAATGTTGTTGTCAGGTTGCTGGGCAGCAAGGGACTCGCCGCTTGTCTGCGTATGGAACTTCAGCTGTAACGAACGGGGGTTTTTTGCATGGAACATCTCTTTTAGGATTTTTGCATACACCTTTCTTGCGACTCTAAACTTTGCAACCTCCTCAAAGAATTCCATTGTACAGCAGAAAAAGAACGACAGCCTGGGCGCAAAGTCATCAATCTTCAAGTCTTGATCAAGGCAGGTTTGGATGTATGCAATGGCGTTGGCCAACGTGAATGCGACCTCTTGGGTTGCAGTACATCCAGCTTCCCTCATATGATAGCCGGAGATCGAGACAGGATACCACAGGGGAACCTTTTGCGCACAGTATCCAATCATGTCACCGATCAACCTCATCGAAGGCTGTGGAGGATAGATGTAGGTGTTTCTTGCAATGTATTCCTTGAGAATGTCGTTCTGAGTCGTTCCGCGCAATTCATGGCTTTTAAAGCCCTGTGATTCGCCGACTGCAATATAGTATGCCAGCAGAGTCGATGCAGTGGAATTGATCGTCATAGAGGAGCTGACATTTCCAAGGGGAATGCCGTCAAAGGCAGTCATCATGTCCCTGATAGAAGTAATTGACACGCCGACTTTTCCGACCTCGCCTTCTGCCTGCGGGGAATCAGAGTCATATCCAATCTGAGTAGGCAAATCAAAGGCCATGCTAAGACCGGTTTGTCCTTTTTCGAGCATGAACTTGAACCGCTCATTTGTGAGTCTTGCATCCCCAAAACCAGAATACTGGCGCATGGTCCAGAATCTGTCACGATACATTCCCGGATGAATCCCTCTGGTAAACGGGAATTTTCCAGAGTCTTCGCTTGGACGCCTCTTTGATGACTTTAGATAGATTCGTTTTACCAGAAAGTTGGAATCCGTGAAAAATCTCTTTTCGGGATCTCTTGGTTTTTTTGCTTTCCTTGCTGCTGCCATTTACATCACTTTAGCAACGACTTTGTAATTTTATCTCCGGCCTGATACGGATCCATGGCCTTTGACTGCAGTTTCAAAAGATATTTTGGGAACGCCTTGTCTGATTTGAGCATATCATCAATCTTTTCGCGGATGTTATTTAAAATGATATCCTTTAGTTCGGATTCCAGTCGTTCTTGGTCCTTCTGCTTTTTCGTTTTCTTTTTGGCAGCCATCATATCCTTGAGGGTTTTTGCAAACTCGTTGATTCCACCGGCATTCTTCTTTGCAGAGGTTTTCAGTATTGCTGGATTTTTCTCCGAGTCGCCAATAAAGTCCCGGACTGCATCAAACAGATGGTTTGCCCCACTCAAGTCACTCTTGTTGACAAGGTAGATATCACCGATTTCTGTCAGTCCGGCCTTGATTGTTTGGATGCCATCACCGGTGTGAGGGCTAAACACCACAACGGTGATGTCTGCAATGTTGGAAATTTCTATTTCGGTCTGTCCGGCACCGACGCTTTCAATTATTATCGGATCGAATCCGGCATACTCCAAGACACGAATGCAGTTTCGCAATGAGCGAGAGACTGCACCTGTTGCGCCACGTGATGCGATGCTTCGAATGTATGTTCCAGAGTCGGTGGATTCAGTCATCCTGACTCTGTCGCCCAATATCGCACCGCCGGTAACATGGCTTGTAGGATCAACTGCCAGGACTGCGGGTTTTGTGCGCAGTTTTTTCATTGCAACGGCAGTCTTGTCAATTAGCGAGCTTTTTCCCGCGCCTGCAGGACCGGTGATTCCGATGATGCTAGAGTTTCCCGTGTCTTTGTAGATTTTCCTCAAGAGTTTTTTTGCCTGCACTGGATCGTTTTCAACGATTGTTATTGCTTTTGCAATGGCACCTCGTTTTCCTTTCTTCAGGTCGGCAAGCAAGTTCAATACAGAATAGACTTTGGAGGTGCAATAAAATCTTGTTTCTGATATGCTCCTGGCAGACGTGCCTGATTCCTGCCGTGCAGGCGACGGCAACACACGGATCTGCTGAAGGCGGCATGATTAGTTGAACTGTCGGATCCAGAGCCGTCTTACGATGCTGCATCTCCGGGAATGCAGGGTTATGGTGCAGAGAAGATTACCGGGGGGTGAGGAGGCAGTTGGCCATGTGGACGAACCTCTGTTTTGATTTGAACATGTCCAAGTTCCGGATGCTCTACCTCCAGTACGACAGGATGAACCTTCCATCCGTATTTGGGAAGTATTGGAAACGGGACAATTTCGATAAATTCGTGACCAGAAAAACTTTTTTGAAATGACTCTTTCATTCCAAGAACTTCCATGACCACTGATTCGGTTTGTTCTGATTTATCAGAAAACGAGACCTCTATGTGGCCTGTGTCATAATAGACGGCATTTACATCAAATGTCTGGCGATAGACGGCATTCTTGTCGTCGTCATCATCATCAAGCCATCCCCCTCCTCCGCCTGTAAGCAGCAATATTGCCAAGACAGTAAACACTCCAAGAAATATAGGAGCTCTGAGTTTTTTAGCCATTGAATTCGTCTCTCATGCTTCTCAAGAACTTTGAATTGATTCGGATTCGTTCCAGGGTTTGTGCCTGGGTTCTTTCTGTTCCCGGGGCAGGATTCTTTTTGAAAAACTGCCTGATCTCTTTTTCCATGGAATCATCAGCCACAAGAGGGATGCTTGCAATGATTCTGTTGAACAAGGGATTCCCATGTCCAATTTTTTTGTTTAACTTTTTCCAGTTCTTCTTTAGCCAAGGCCACAAAACCTTATCGCCGTACGGATTTGCAGCAACTTTCATGACGGGCAACTGCATGTTTTGGGAGCGAACGTGCGGTGTTTGAGAGAAATTAAGTGATTTTATCAGTAATGTGGAAGATCGGAAGCTGCACATTGCGCCCAGGAAGCGCAGCTTCTCCTCCATGGTTTTTGCGTTCTTGTACAGATTTACCAGTTGTGTATGTGTTGTAGAATTTCCATTCCAGGCTGCAATCGAGCAGACCGGCTCGACCAAATCAGGGGACAGCGAGCTTGGAGATCTTAGAAGCTTTTTGTAGCGTCTCAAAGCCTCTTTGGTTACGTCTCGGTCATTCATTCTTCCCAGTGCGGAGATTGTAAATGAGCGAAGCAATGCGTCGGTGTGCCTGTCTGATGGTCTTGCATCCCACCCGAGATTGCGCAGTATTTTTCTAAAGTAATTGACCACATATCCCTTAATCTCTTCGGAGAATTTTTCTTTAAATGCTCGGAGGTACAGCGAGTCAAGATTGTGTGCAACATTTACGGATGCAAGATAACTGTCCTCCTCAAGATAGGCATCTGAAAAATCCAGATAGTCCCTGACATTCTCATCGCCAGATATGCACAGTGAGAAGAGATCATTTTGTATTGCCCACCTGTCAACTGCGGGAATCTTCTTTTCGTCTACCAGCATTTTAAGATCAAGCAAAATGCCTTGATCATACTTTACGCGATAAAAGCCTCTTCGCCCAAAATTAACGACAGGTCCCACCACGGCATTTCTTGGAATTTTGATGTTGGCAGTTTTGCTTTTCAAAAGATTCTTCGAGATTTCCCGGTCAAGTCCAACTGAGAGTGGGATTGACCACAGTCCCTTTGAGAATCTCTTGTCTGGTTCTAGCAGGTATCGGCCCTGTTCTAACTTCAGACGGGCTCCATCCTGATTCACCGTAACTAGCGGAAAACCAGGCTGCCTTAGCCACGTGTTGACCACAGAGGAGACCGGCATGTTTGATGCCCTGCCAATGGCGTTCCACAGATCTTGGCCTTCGGCGTTTTTGTATTTGAAATCAGAGAGGTATCTTTTGAGGCCTTTTCTAAAGTTAGGCTCGCCAACATAATGCTCAAGCATTCGCAAAACGCATCCGCCCTTGTCATAAGATATGGCATCAAAGATCTCGCGAATCTCTGCAGGAGAATTCACTTTAACGTCGATTGGATGGGTTGTTTTCAGCGCGTCAAGATCCATTGCGGTGTTCATTGCATCCTCAACAAACTGGTCCCACATGTCCCATTCGGGATAGAATTTGTCTATAAATTTGGTTGCCATAAACGTTGCAAAGCTTTCATTGAGCCACAGATCATTCCACCATTTCATGGTTACAAGGTTTCCGAACCACTGGTGTGCAATCTCATGAGAGAGTACTTCGGCGATGAACTGTTTGGTTCTGGTAGACGATGTCTTTTGATCATACAGAAGAATGGTCTCTCGAAAGGTTATAGCCCCCCAGTTTTCCATAGCGCCTGCTGCAAAATCAGGAACTGCAATCAGATCAAGCTTTGGAAGAGGGTACCTTATTCCAAAGTATTTTTCGTATGAGACAAGCAACTTTTTTGCCAGGTCAAAAGAAAATCTTCCCCTTGAACTGTTTCCCTTGGTGGTGACTATACGAATCTGGGTTTTGCCAATCCAGCTTGCAAGGTACTCAAATTCGCCGACCCCAAGATAGATCAGGTATGTAGAGACCACAGGGGTTTTTGCAAAACGATACAACGTCTTGGAGCCAAGTCTTGTCTTTGATTTGACTGGCATGTTTGAGATTGCCGTGAAGTTGTTGTCGGCAATTATGGAGATGTCAAATGTGGCCTTGGCCTGAGGCTCGTCCCAAGACGGGAATGCACGCCTTGCATCGGCCGCCTCAAACTGCGTCGTGGCCAGGTATTTTGTCTTGCCGCCTTGAGTGTACTGGCTTCTGTAGAATCCCAACAGCCTGTCATTTAAGACGCCTTGAAATTCAAGATCAATTGTGGCCTTGCCTTTGATTTTTCGGGACAGCCTGATTTGTAACTCTTCTTTCTTCTCGTTTGTCTTGAAGGATGACCTGATTGTCTCACCAGAATGGGTTGTTACAGAGCAGGTCTTAATTTTGATTTCAGCACAGTTCATCGAAATCACCAAGGTGGGTTTTTTACAGTTTACAGAAATCTTTTCAGTACCTTCAAAAACAAACCTTTTCAGATCAGGCTCAAATGTCAATTCATAGTTGGTCGGAATTACGGCGTCCATAAGAGACGTATTTTCAGTAGGCCATAAGAATATTTTCCATGTCTGTTAAATCATGTCCGAAGACCCAGTGATCCCAAGATGTGTTTTTGCAGACCCGATGCGGCATCATCATCATCACCATCACCGCCGCTACTGCTTTCTGCGATCATTTGTAAGCGAGTTTGCAGTATATGCAATGCACGCGGCAAAAGCATCATCAGTACAATCCCTTGCATCCTGAGAGTTGATTCGAAATTAGAAACCGTGCAAATTTTTCAAGTAATTTCACAGATAATCTGCATTTTGTTGGTGTTTTGAGCCGTTCTATGCAAATTCGTTGACATGTAATCAGAGTCTGCTAATTTCAAACCAACTCTGCAAATCCGCCTCGCATGGATTCCACATCCATGAACAGAGCAGCAAAAGCCACAGCAGTCCTCCACAGAGGCTGTCATGGGTTGGTTCGCAACAGCTTGGGCTCTGGAAGTTCAGGCGCAAATTTTGCCACCAAAAAGGACTGTTCAAACAGAATTTGTGCCTAAAACCAGAAACAGCTTCCAGAACCCGATCAGTTACGCTGGTTCCTGATCTGCCAGAATTCCTGAAAGCCGTTGGGATGCCACATGGAAGGCATGCAAAAGGGCGGAAATTCGGAAAAAAAGGATGCAGATTGAGTCAAGTAAACGGGATCAGGCAGGCATAGTACGCACATCAAAAATTGGAACATGATTTTGGCATGTTGTGCCTATTTTGGCACAAAAATGTTTGATTTTCAACTGTGCGCACTACAGGCCAACAGCGGCAGCATCGGCAGAAGCCTGACGACAGAAGAGTTGCTGCATGTCTTGCCATTGTTCCCTTGGTCACCACAAACCCGGTCTCAATTCTAAGAAAATCTGTTCAACGATTCACGTTATTTTTAAGTAGGGCACGAAAATCAGATCAACGCATGGTATCTGGCAACCAAATCAGACTGAATCGAATCTTAAGAGAAGGAAGAATGCTCTGCATTCCGATGGATCACGGGATTTCAAACGGACCCATCGAGGGTCTTGAAGACCCCGCATCAACGATTTACAGATGTGAAGGACACGGACTTACAAGCGTAATCATCAACAAGGGAATTCTCAAAGCCATGCCAAAACCCACAAAGATTGGAGTCTTGGTTCACTTTTCAAGCAGTACGTCACTGTCATTGTCTCCAAACAGAAAGATGCTGACAGGAACCGTTAAAGAGGCAGCAGCAATGGGTGCAGACGGAGTTTCGCTTCACATCAACATAGGTGGAAGAGAGGAGTCAGAGATGCTAGAGCAGCTTGGAATGACAGCTGATCAGTGTCACAGATGGGGAATGCCGCTTTTAGCAATGATGTATCCCAGAGGGGAGAACGTCAGGAATCCGCATGATCCAGAAATTGTAGCGCACGCTGCAAGAATCGGAGCAGAGTGCGGTGCGGACATTGTAAAGACGGTATACACAGGGGACGTGGATTCATTTTCAAGAATCGTAAAGAGCACGCCGGTACCAATCGTAATTGCCGGCGGCCCAAAGACAGAAACAGATATGGACATCCTTCAAATGACCGAGGATGCGATGACTGCCGGGGCAAAAGGCGTCACATACGGGCGAAACATCTTTGCCCACAAGACTCCTGAAAAAATGGTCGAGGCACTAGCTGAAATTATTTTCAAGAGGGAAACTGCAAAGGAAGCAATGAAGAGAATTGAGTAAAACAAGGGAGCTGATCATTTTGCCAAAAGGCTCACAGGCACAGTTAGACAAGTTTCTTCCGCAGTTAGAGGCAGAAGGAGTCAGGACGGCTTATCTTGATCCGAAAAAACTGGAAAAAAAGAGATCAAAACTCCAAACAGTCTATCCCTCAAATGACGCAAACTTTGTGGTTCTTGAAAAAGAGAGCGCGGTAAAGCCAAAGGGAAAGAAGGCAGGAAGAAGATTTCAGGTTCTTTCAAATTCAGACATCGAAGACGTTCTCAATGCCGCAAAGAAGGGATTGGACTTTGTAATTGTAGAGGTCAAAGACTGGAAGATCATCCCGCTAGAAAACATCATTGCCAAGCTTCACAAAATCCATACCAAGATTTTTGCAACGGCAGGAACTCCCAAGGAGGTTCGAAAGATGTTTTCAGTTTTGGAGATAGGGGTAGACGGGGTAATCTTTAGCACGTCGTCAATCAACGAGGTCAGAGAGGCAATGATCTATCTGGGAACCAGAAGCTTTGAGATGAAGCCGGCAAAGATCATCCAGATCAAAGAGGCAGGAGACGGAGAAAGGGTCTGTGTCGATACTGCATCTATGCTTCACAAAGGAGAGGGAATGCTTGTCGGAAACAGATCGAACTTTTTGTTTTTGGTACACAACGAATCAGTCGGCTCATCCTTTACATCGCCAAGACCGTTCAGAGTAAATGCGGGGGCAGTCCACTGCTATACGCTGTCACCAGACGGGACGACCAGTTATCTGTCCGAAGTCGAGACGGGTTCTGAAGTCTTGATTCTCAATTCAAAAGGAAAAGCCAGAAGGGCCACCGTAGGAAGGTCAAAGATTGAGCGCAGGCCAATGCTAATGATAAAGGCATCAGCAGGGGGGGAGATCGGCGGGATTATTGCCCAGGATGCAGAGACTATCAGATTTGTAAAACAAAACGGACAGCTGGTCTCTGTGACCCATCTCAAAAAGGGCGACACGATAATGGTTCATGCAAGACCGGCCACCGGAAGACACTTTGGTATGGAAGTTTCAGACGAGTACATACTGGAAAAATAAAAAATGAAACGAGATGAAAAGAAATGGGATACAAAACCTGCGTGTCAATAGCAGAAAAAACGCCACTCAAAGTAAGACAGACTTCCAAGATTGCGCTAAAAAGATCAGACTATATCGAGGTAAGGCTTGATTTTTTAAAAGTTGAAGATATTCCAAAAACGCTCGAATTAATCAAGAAAAGCCTCGACAGGACTGTTTGCACCCTAAGACCAAGAACAGAAGGCGGACAGTTTCCCGGAAGCGAGAAAGAGAGAATCGCCATCATCAAACTGGTTGCAGAGTACGGCCCATACCTCCTAGATGTCGAGTTTAACACGATAAAGAAAAATGCAGCCCTGGCAGGATTCCTAAAATCAACAAAGACCAAGCTCTTGATCTCATGGCACGACTTTAAGAAGACACCGAACACGGCTGAGCTAAGAAAAAAGATGAAAGACATGAGCAGGTTTTCAGATTTTATCAAGATTGTCAGCACGGCAAGATCAACTGACGACTCTGCCAGAATGCTAGAACTGTACGGTAAAAAGGGAAGAGCCACCAACCTAATTGCATTTGCCATGGGTGATTTTGGAAGGATTTCCAGGATTTTGTGCCTGTATTTGGGCAGTCCCTACACCTACGTATCACTGGGAAGGGCAGTGGCACCCGGCCAGTTTAGCGTCGATGAAGTAAGGAAGATCACTGACAATCTCAAAAGATAAAAAAATCGAGAGTTTAAATCAATCATAGTGCACTGAGATTGCATGTCAAAAACGTTTGCCGTAATAGGGGATCCGATCGATCACTCTCTTTCGCCAAACATTCACAGCGCAGCTTTTAGGGAGCTGGGTTTGGACTGCTCATACATAGCGTATAGAATTCCAAAGGACGAGCTAAAATACGGGATCGAGGGACTGAAAAGGATTCAGATCGAGGGGTTTAATGTCACAATCCCTCACAAGATAGAGATGATGAAATACGTGGACAAGCTTGACGAGTCATGCAGTCTGGTGGGCGCAGTAAATACTGTCAAAAACAACGACGGGGTTCTAAAGGGATACAATACGGACATGGACGGGTTTTTGGATCCGTTTAAGAAAAGAGGGATTCCGATCGAGGATTCCAGGGTGCTTCTTTTAGGTGCAGGAGGGGTTGCACGTGCAATTGTAGCTGGGTTTGCAAAAGAAAAGGCAGGCGACATCACCGTTGCAAACAGAACAGTCCAAAAAGCAGAAGAGCTTGCAGAATTTTCAAAAAAGATCGGTTTGGATGCAGTATCAATGAAAATCGGGGACGTAAGAGATTCTGCAAAAAACTATGACATTATTGTAAATGCCACGTCAGTCGGACTGAAAGGCGAGAAGAGTCCGATCTCGCCAGACAGCATTGTGGAAAATACTGTCGTATACGACGTAGTGTACATGCCAATGAATACTGACTTTATCAAAAAGGCAAAAGAGAGGGGGGCCAGGATAATTTTTGGCTATGAGATGCTCCTGGGCCAGGCAGTTCGCGCATTTGAGGTCTGGCACGGCATAAAGGCACCCTATAATGCCATGAGAAAAGCACTCCTGGGAGGAGTCTAAACAGATGGCAGGGGCAACGGCTATTGTCCACGGGGCAATCTCACTTGTAAATGCAATTGCCACACAAAAAGGCGCGACACTGGGAATCGACCTCAAAGTAAGAGTGACAGTCGAGGCAAACAAGGGGGGGAGGGGAATCTCAATCCGCTCTGAAAACAAGAGTTTGAGTTCAAGACTGATCAACAAGACAGTAGAAAAAATAATTCCAAAAAACGAACTGCATAAAAACAAGATTGTAGTCACGCTTAATTCGGAAATTCCAACAGGATACGGACTGAAAAGCTCCAGCGCGATATCCTCAGCAGTTGCGCTGGCATGCGCTAAAATTTTCAAGCCAAAATTGACAGATCAGCAGGTTATTCTTGCAGGAGTTGATGCCTCAATCGAGTCCAAAGTAAGCATTACTGGCGCATATGATGATGCATGCTCATGCTATTACGGCGGCTTTAACGTTACAGACAATGCAAAAAGGAAGAGGGTTCGGTTCGAAAGAGGACCAGCAAGCCTAAGAGCGGTGATTTTTATTCCAAGAGATCGCAGACGTGGAAACCTCAAAAAACTCAAGATGTTATCCTCGGTGTTTGATAGTGCGTGGGAGCTGGCAAGAAAGGCAAACTATTGGGAGGCAATGATCATCAACGGGTTGGCAACTGGATCAACCCTAAACTCTGATCCTAAAATAATCGCCGCGTTGGTCGAAAAGGGCGCACTGGGCGCATCTGTTTCAGGAAACGGGCCGTCGATTGCAGCAGTTACTACAAAAGAGAATGAGTATAACGTCAAAAAGATATTTTCGTCTCTGGATGGCAAGATCATTGTTTCAAAAATAAGCAACAAAAAGGCAGAAGCTCACGAGTTGTAGAATTTCAAAATCAGGGATTTTACGAGAACAGTTGGTCCTCATAACAGAGGATGATACACAGGGCGATTTTCCTTGCATCCTAGCAGAAAAAGAGAGCCAAAAAGAGAGTACGGCAGAAAATGGCATCCTACTGCTGCCGCCATCATCATCATCATCATCAATAGCAGCAGACACCAGATCCGTCATGGAAACATCCACGAAATTTGGCGCAAAGACAGATAATTATTGAGCCATATCCGGCGATTGAGCGGCAGAACGATGGAAACATCCACGAAATTTGGCGCAAAGACAGATGCCATCAAACAAGACCGTTTTGCAAAAAAATCAGATAAAAAAATGGAGATAAAGAGGCGCGACCCTGTATAGAGGAATGAAAAGCCTTCTCTTCACCCTCAACGCCTTTTGCGTATACAACATGCCTTTTTCGCAGAGCCGCGCAAACTATGCGTTAAAAATTGCATGTTTTTCCATATATCGTATGAGTTATCATCATATTTAAGAATATATTGTAAATATTTGATATAATCAGACTAGTTATTGTAAATTTTAAAGATGTGTAGATATTGATGAAAAGGATGGCAGTTACGCAAAAGTTTTTCAAATTTTTCAGAATGAGGAATTATAAGCATCATCTTGCAACGATAGGTGTTGCCCGGAAGTTCTATTGGCCACCGCCTTGTTCTAACCAGTTTTGGAGAGAGTCACGGAAGAACAGTCGGAGCGGTTCTAGACGGGTTTCCGGCAGGACTAGAGGTTGACGAGAAAGACATCCAAGGAATGTTAGATCAGAGAAGGCCCGGTCAGAACCTAATCTCAACGCAAAGAAAAGAGGGGGACGTCGTAGAAATTCTCTCCGGAGTTTTCAGAGGACATACAACAGGTGCCCCAATTACAATGTTGGTCTGGAACGGTGATCAAAAATCAAGGGATTATGAAAATTTGAGGACAAAGCTTCGTCCAGGTCATTCAGATTATCCTGCAATGATAAAGTACGATCACCAAAACGACTACAGAGGGGGCGGAAGGTTTTCTGGAAGAATGACGGCTACACACGTAATGGGAGGGGCCCTTGCAAGAAAACTTCTCAAGGTGACACTAGGAATCGAGACAAACTCGTTTACATCACAGATTGGAAAGGTGAGGATGGGCAGAAGATTCAACGGTAAAATGATTGACTCTATTTATAAAAACGATGTAAGGTGTCCTGAAACTAGAATTGCAAAGATAATGAGGGAGAAGATTTTAGAGGCAAAAAAGAGGGGGGATTCGCTTGGAGGAATAATCGAATCGGTTACAACAAACGTTCCCGTAGGATTGGGTGAGCCGATCTTCAACTCCCTAGAGTCTGATTTGAGCAGGGCGATGTTCTCCATTCCATCTGTAAAGGGCGTGGAGTTTGGTTCAGGGTTTGAAGGCGCTGAACTATTTGGCTCAGAGAACAATGATTTGTATACAGTAAAAAGGGGAAAAATTGTTACAAGGACAAACAATTCAGGCGGAATCCTGGGAGGCATCTCCAACGGCATGCCAATTACAATGAAAGTTGCATTCAAGCCAGCATCATCAATTGCTCAAAAACAGAGCACAGTAGACATCAAAACCAAGAAAGAAACAGTATTACAGGTCAGGGGAAGGCATGACCCCTGTGTTGTGCCCCGGGCCCCGCCTGTTGTCGACTCCCTAGTTGCACTAACCATAGCAGATCACGCGTTATTGGCAGGAGCAATCAAGCCGGTACTGTAAGAAATGTCCGACATTGAAGGCCTGAGAGACAGGATGGACAGAGTGACAATCGAGATGGTAAAGCTGCTCAAGACCAGAACAGAGATTGCAAAGGAGATAGGGGAGGTAAAAAAGACCATGGGCAAAGGCGTCACAGATGAATCAAGAGAAAACAACCTGCGCAAAAAAACGATTTCGTTGTGCAATGAGATCGGATTGGAGGAAACGATTGCCACCAAATTCCTAAACTTTTTGCTAAACGAATCGGTAAAGGTTCAATCAGAGAACAGACAGACACATCTCTCTGTTTTCTTAAAAGCCAAATCACTAGAGCAGAAAGGAAAAAGAATCATACACATGGAGGTAGGAGAGCCTGACTTTTTGCCACCTCAAATTGTCAGACATGCGTTAAACGAAGTGTTTGACAGGGGCTTTCTCAGATATGGCCAGGCAAAAGGAATGCCTTCATTTAGGGGGGCACTGGCAAGATACGCCACGAGGAAATTCAAACATGATGTTTCTGAAGAGGAGATCATCGTAAGTCCCGGTGCACGGTTTTCCATATTTGCCGCAATCACAACCCTGCTTAACCCGGGAGACGAGATGGTCATAATCGAACCTGCATGGCCCGCATACAAGGACTGTGCGTTGAATGCAGGAGTCAAAGTCAGGGCAGTCAGCACGACACTTGAAGACAGATGGGAGCCAAGCTTAGAAGAGATCAGATCAGCAGTCAACGCAAACACAAAGATGATAGTGCTAAACTATCCCAACAATCCAACCGGAAAGATTCTTCCAGAAAAACTGCTAGACGGCACAATCCAAATTGCAAAAGAAAACAACCTGTATGTCCTAAGTGATGAAATTTATTCAGAATATGCAAAAAGCAGCTGGAAGAGCGTCCTAAGGTACGGGTATGACAAGAGTATCGTCACCCAGTCATTTTCAAAATCTCATGCAATGACAGGATTCAGAATCGGTTATGCCGTTGCAGACCCCAAGATAACAGAAAAGATGGCAGAATTAGTGGCATTGTGTCTTACTAGTGTTTCTGAGCCAGTCCAATACGCTGCCATGAGGGCACTGGGGGCAGACACATCCAACAACTCTAATACGGTGCAAAACAGACTAGAGATGTTGGCAGAAAAAGCTCAAAAAATGGGACTGGAATTTGTGATCCCTGACGGGGCAATGTACCTTTTTGCCAGGGTAAACCAAGAGGGATTTGACGGCGTGAGGTTTGCCAGCAGTGCGCTCCAAAATGGATTGGCAGTTGCCCCGGGGGAGGGATTTGGGGATTATCGGGATTTCATCAGGATTTCAGCATGTCAAGACGAAAAAACACTAATTGAAGGGATGAATATATTGAGTAATATGGTGGGAGATAACCAATGAAGAAGAATGTGAAGAAGATGAACAACGGCAACAGCGAAAAGAAGGTGACAGTCATAGGCGCAGGGGGGCAAATGGGCCAGTGGTTTACAAGATATTTTGCACGCAAGGATTTTGAGGTAACGGGCTATGATTCTGAGAACAAGGTATCAGGCAAAGACATCATTCAGGCCGAATCACTCGTAGGCGCAATCCTAAAGGCAGACTATGTCGTGTTATGCACGCCTACAAGAAGGACGCCGGAGATCATCAGGCTGATTGCAAAAGAGATGAAACGGGGAACGTATCTGATTGAAATCTCTTCAGAAAAATTCAAGGTCGTCTCATCGCTATCAAAAATGCCTGCAAAAATCAATCCAATTTGCATTCATCCAATGTTTGGCCCAGGCATCAAGACGATAAGGGGGCAGAACGTCATTTCAGTTCCGATCAGGGATGCAAAAAAAGAGTTGGCCGTTGCAAAATCACTGTTTGAGGGGGCAAACTTTGTTACGATTGACGCAGCCGAACATGACAAAAAGATTGCAGTGATTTTAGGACTGACTCATTTGATGAACCTGGTATTTGCAAACATTGTTTCAAAGGACGAGAAGATGCTGCTGACAGAAAAGATGTCCGGAACTACTTTCAGGGTTCAAAAGACACTGGCCGAAAGCATAATGACAGAATCCCCGGAATTGATCGAGACGATCATTGCAAATCCAGAGATTAGGAGGGTTGCCGAAGAACTATGGAAGGACATCGGACGGCTGCTTACTGCAGTACAAGAGTCAAAGACAGAGGAGATCATAAACTACATCAAGGATTGCCAGGAGAGGTTAGGAAAGCATACAGACGTTAACGAATCTTACAAAAAGATGACCAGAATGGTCAAAGCCGTTGAAAAATAGCGGAAATGCGCTCAACAAAGATCGTCACTTCATTTATCACAGATAACGGCAAGCTGCTAATCCTAAAGCGAAGCGGCAGGGTAAAGACCATGAAGGGGTTGTGGGCAGGAATTAGCGGCATAATAGAAAAAAACGAAGAGCCGCTTCAGCGTGCAAAGATCGAGATTTTCGAGGAAACGGGGATTCCCGAAGAGGACATCACACTGGTCAAATCGTCCCAAAAAATCATGGTGGACTCGCCGCAATACGAAGATCACGAATGGGAGATTTTTCCATTTTTGTTTGAATCAAGAAATCCGATCATCAGGCTGAACTGGGAAAATTCGGACTTTAGGTGGATTGATGTCAGCGAGTTGGAAAATTATGAAACCGTCCCTAGCCTGCAAAGGGTGTTACTCAGCTTGCTGTAGTTTTTTGTTTTCCTGGTCATAGTCTTTCTGTTGTGGAAGCATCATGTATACACATGCGCCGCCGCACATCGTACAGGGGACGTTGTTTCCAGGATGCTGGCCTGCCCTGCCATGAATTTTTGCCGCCTCCTCAGGATCAATGGACAGTGCCAGCTGCCTTTCCCAGTCAAGGGTCCGGCGGGCTTCAGTCATTGCCATGTCCCATTTGATGGCTTTTTCCCTGATCTTTACGAGATCTCCTGCATGTGCAGCTATTCTGTATGCAATCAATCCTGCTTTTACTTCTTCGGCATTGGGCAACGCCAGGTGTTCTGAGGGGGTAAGATAGCACAACAGATCGACTCCCTCGCTTGCAGAAACTGCAGCGCCGATTGCGCTTGCAATGTGATCATGGCCTGATGCAACATCAGTTACAAGTGGTCCCAGAACATAGTAGGGCACATCGCCAATCAATGATTTTGCCAGCCTGACATTTGCTGCAACCTCGTTTAATGGAACGTGTCCCGGGCCTTCGACCATTACCTGGACGTCCTGTTCGTGAGCCCGCTTGGTCAGTTGTGAGATGTTTATCATTTCTTGTACCTGCAGTTCGTCATGAGAGTCCAGAATCGAGCCGGGCCTCAGGGCATCCCCAAGGCTGAACGTGACGTCGTATTTCCTTGCAACCTCGATCAGATAGTCGTAATGGGTAAGGTACGGGTTTTCTTTGTCATGCTTTAGCATCCATGCAGCAGTAATGGTCCCGCCCTTGCTAACTACGCCTCCATGTCTTTGGACTTTTAGGATTCTTTTTGCGATATTCCTTGTTATGCCGCAATGAATCGTGGTATAGTCCACGCCATCCTTTGCGTTGTTTTCAAATGCCTTGATATAGTCATCTTCAGTTAGATTCAGCGGGTTTTTGTGAACCTCAACTCCATAGTTGTATGCCTCGTAGATTGGAACGGTTCCAAACGTTATCGGTGCGGCATCCAGCAGCGTCTGTCTGATCCTTTTTACATCGCCACCGTCACTGAGATCCATGATGGTATCAGCGTGATACTTTACTGCAACTCTTGCTTTTTCAATCTCCCCATCCAAGTTGACATTTAGTGTCGAGGTGCCAATGTTTACGTTGACCTTGGTTTTCAGGCCTTTGCCAATTCCCACATTGTGAATTTTTTGAGGTCTTGCATTATTGCTCGGGATAATGATTGAGCCTTTTGCGATTTTTGAAACTAGCCAGCCAATGGAAACATCCTCGTCTTTTGCAACTTGTTTCATTTGATCAGTTGCAATACCCCTGCGAGCTGCTGTCATCTGTGTTGCCACAAGTAATCTCTAGGCTCACCTGATTTAAACATCGTTGAGCCGCCGCAAGCAAATGACCGCAAAATGCAGGGCACTATATTAGGCAGATGGATCGATCTTATATGCAAGAAATGGCAATAGTTCACCATGAGATCAATTAGGGAGTGCAAGCATTGCGGAAGAGAGTTTTACAGCATAAGGGATGACTTTTGTTCTTTTGACTGTGTGTCTCAGGCATCATCCTGATTTTATGGCTGCAGTTATTTGTATGGACAGGCGTCTCTCGGCCTGAATTTTAGGTTCTACTCAAGACAGGCTCAATCATGCCCAGTTTGATCAGGAGAATTTTTGACTACCGCTAATTTCAGATTCTCCGGACTGGTTCCAACTCTGCAAAACGCAATGGGGTAGTGTCCAAGTCTCATTTTCTTTTTCAAAAAAAATGTTTTCGGAGGTTTGCCCGATCTTATGGTTTTGGATTAAAAATAATTGTCAACGCAGTACCGTAGTCAACTCATAAAAAAACGGACTGTAATTTTGACATATCGTGCCTATGTCGATAAAAAATGTTCAGATTTCAACTGTGCGTACTAGACTTTATGCGTAATCGACCGTGATTAAAAATTCCGTAGGCTTTTCCAAACGCAAATGCGCTGATCGGATCAAATTACCGCATGCATCTCGTGTCATGACGCACGTAAAAGCCAGTTGCGCCAAAAGAACGTGCGCAACCATGCAGCACGGCAATGTGCCCCTTTGACAAGTCAGAAAGAATGGCGGTCCGTGCCGCCGTATGTCATGTGTCTGGCAGCAGATGCAGCTGCTGCAGCAGCTGGCCATAGTGTTTTTTCCTTTTCAGCATAGTCTTGAGGTTCTCAAGACCCGTGATTATCTGCATGAAATAGTTTAGATCCTTGGCAGTTCCGCCAAACGGCATGGTAAGAATGCCATATCTTTTGAGCCGCCCTATGTGGTGCTCCACTCTGACGCGGACCCTGCTTATCTGCTTGCGGCGCCTCTTTTGCGTTGCAGTAAGATCCCCGTCCCTGGGCTTCTTTGGGGGCTGCCTGTGTATGGCGCCCGGAAGCATCTTTTGAATGCCCTCAAATCCCAGGTCGCTGAAAACGACAAACGCCTCTTCCGGATCGTCTGCGTTTTTTGCATTCCTCATTGATCCGGTGTGCCTTCCAAAGTCCGGGCCGCCCCCTGCGTTCATCACGCCCTTGTCGTTGACGCTTCCGTCCACAGTCTTGCCGCAGTGCAGTATGAGGCCGTCCAGGTTCGAGGTAATTATCGTGTTGAACATGTGCCGCTTTTTTCTTCCCGAGTATCTGGTCTTTCTTGCGGTCCTGTCCCCGGGCCTGTCTACCGGAGTCAGGGTGCCGTCAATCAGGAGCGTCTTTTTTGGGATCAGCACCTCCTCCAGCTTGCCTGCCGGGGTCTTGCAGATGATGCTTGTTAGCTTTTCGGAGGCAGGCAGGAGATGGCGCAGTAACACGGCACCGTACCGGAGGTACCTGGACATTGTGGACTGGTCGACGTCAAATGTCGCGGCCAGATGATGCTGCGTTGCCTTGGTCCTTATGCTCATGAGTACTGCAAGCAGCGCGTGCCTGATGTACAGCTTGCACCGGTTTCCGGCATCGCCGCCTCTTACGTCGTCCTCCCAGAACAGGGGTCTGTCCTCGTCGTCCATGACTTCTTCCGTAAAGCGCTCCAGTATGATCTCAAATGACTCCTTTGTGCATCCCGTGACGTTGCGAAGGCGCACCGGATCGCCGATTATGCCGTCTGCAACCTCGATTGCGTGCATCCGCAGAGGCGTCCCGCCGCGCACGACTCTTTTTGTCTTGTTTTCTTCGGACTGCCACAGCGAGTCCTCAAACGCAAGCTGCTTCCTCATACGCTCGTTTTGCTTGGACATCTGTTTGTTTTGCTTGGATACCTGCTCGTGTTGCTCGACTAGCATCTCGTGTTGCGCTTGTAACGCTTGAAATGCTTGGAGAGTCTTGTCATTTGAGCCCATACAGTCAGGGAATCATACAGATCTTTAGGGTTGTTGGTGTGCAAATAATGATCTATTGTGTCGTATTTTTAGATCAGATGGGCCGATTACGCATAAAGTCTACTATGTATGCACTACGACACGAAGGCAGATGCACAGGCTTTTACGTGTCAATCAAGCCAAAGCGCATCCACCTCAACAGGGTTTATCCGAAAAAGTATTTCCGTAGTCAGCAGCTTCAATTCTAAATCCTTGCAGAAAGGGATTGATCTTATCATGACTGAATTCAGTGTTGAACTGGACCCCGTATTTTCGAACCACTTTTTGGGCATTTTTGAGTAGCTCTGACATCATTTGCCTGCCTCCCTTTGGTGCCGTACGATGAACTCCATCGGAGTGAGATATCCAAGCGAGGAGTGTATTCTATCGTGATTATAGTCCCTAAATGCCTCCTTTATGACGTCTGAGGCGTCCTGGAAGGAGTCAAACTCATGGGGCCACAGGTATTCCCTCTTGATGCTTCCGTGAAACGACTCTATGTGGCCGTTTTGCTCTGGCGTCCTGTATGCTATGAGCTCGTGCCTGATTCCCAGCTGTTTTAGGGACTCCCTGAACATACGCGATGTGTATTATATGAAAATTATGTCGCACCATCACCGGTATCCTCCTCCATCCATTTCGGGTTGCTTTTCCTGATCGCATCTGTGGCCTTCCTGTCGCAAAATGCCCGCAGAGGCGTCTCGTAGTTGTCTATATCCAGCGACCAGTGCAGTCTGTCCTCGTTGTAATAGCCGATATATGCAGACAGGCTCTCGTGGTTCCATATCTCCTCCTCGATGCTCCTGTGGAAGCGCTCCAGCCTGCCGTTGGTCTGCGGGTGATACGGCCTGGAGCTTGTCAGCTCGATTCCGCAGTCGAGCAGCTCCTCCTCCTCAAAGGCAGTGGGCCTCCACACGCCCTTGGGCGGATTCTTCTTTTTCTTTGGATCCGAGCGCGCCCCGACAAAGCACTTGCCGTTGTCTGAGAGGATTGTGGCAGGCGCGCCGAACCGGGCCACGGCCTGCCGCAGGACCGCCATGACGTTCTCCGAGGTGGCCTCCCAGAACAGGCCCGCACCGGTCACGCACCTGAACGAGTCGTCCAGAAACGTGACCAGGCTGGGCCCTGCAAAGCGCGGATCCTTCATGGTATGCCATAATCAATTCATAAAAAAACGAACAATTTTGACAACTGCTTTTGATCCAAACATTAAGATCATGCAAACCATCGCACATGCATGGGAAAACAGGCAGAATTTGTGGCATCCAGGGACAAATTCCTGGCAAGCAAAGTACTCACGTCTTCGCAAGGCGTACTAGACCCGACAGTATGGAACACGACAGTTATTACTGCAGTAGTTAATTCGTGTATGTGGGGTTTGACATGCTGCCACACAAGACTCTACAATAGACTTTATGCGTAATCGACCGTGATTAAAAATTCCGTAGGCTTTTCCAAACGCAAATGCGCTGATCGGATCAAATTACCGCATGCATCTCGTGTCATGACGCACGTAAAAGCCAGTTGCGCCAAAAGAACGTGCGCAACCATGCAGCACGGCAGTGTGCCCCGTTGACAAGTCAGAAAGAATGGCGGTCCGTACCGCCGTATGTCATGTGTCTGGCAGCAGATGCAGCTGCTGCAGCAGCTGGCCATAGTATTTTTTCCTTTTCAACATCGTCTTGAGGTTCTCAAGACCCGTGATTATCTGCATGAAATAATTGAGATCCTTGGCAGTTCCGCCAAACGGCATGGTAAGAATGCCATATCTTTTGAGCCGCCCTATGTGGTGCTCCACCCTGACGCGAACCCTGCTTATCTGCTTGCGGCGCCTCTTTTGCGTTGCAGTAAGATCCCCGTCCCTGGGCTTCTTTGGGGGCTGCCTGTGTATGGCGCCCGGAAGCATCTTTTGAATGCCCTCAAATCCCAGGTCGCTGTAAATCACAAACGCCTCTTCCGGATCGTCTGCGTTTTTTGCATTCCTCATTGATCCGGTGTGCCTTCCAAAGTCCGGGCCGCCCCCTGCGTTCATCACGCCCTTGTCGTTGACGCTTCCGTCCACAGTCTTGCCGCAGTGCAGTATGAGGCCGTCCAGGTTCGAGGTAATTATCGTGTTGAACATGTGCCGCTTTTTTCTTCCCGAGTATCTGGTCTTTCTTGCGGTCCTGTCCCCGGGCCTGTCTACCGGAGTCAGGGTGCCGTCAATCAGGAGCGTCTTTTTTGGGATCAGCACCTCCTCCAGCTTGCCTGCCGGGGTCTTGCAGATGATGCTTGCTAGCTTTTCGGAGGCAGGCAGGAGCCGGCGCAGTAACACGGCACCGTACCGGAGGTACCTGGACATTGTGGACTGGTCGACGTCAAACGTTGCGGCCAGATGATGCTGCGTTGCCTTGGTCCTTATGCTCATGAGTACTGCAAGCAGCGCGTGCCTGATGTACAGCTTGCACCGGTTTCCGGCATCGCCGCCTCTTACGTCGTCCTCCCAGAACAGGGGCCTGTCCTCGTCGTCCATGACTTCTTCCGTAAAGCGCTCCAGTATGATCGTAAATGACTCCTTTGTGCATCCCGTGACGTTGCGAAGGCGCACCGGATCGCCGATTATGCCGTCTGCAACCTCGATTGCGTGCATCCGCAGAGGCGTCCCGCCGCGCACGACTCTTTTTGTCTTGTTTTCTTCGGACTGCCACAGTGAGTCCTCAAACGCAAGCTGCTTCCTCATACGCTCGTTTTGCTTGGACATCTGTTTGTTTTGCTTGGATACCTGCTCGTGTTGCTCGACTAGCATCTCGTGTTGCGCTTGTAACGCTTGAAATGCTTGGAGAGTCTTGTCATTTGAGCCCATACAGTTAGGGAATCATACAGATCTTTAGGGTTGTTGGTGTGCAAATAATGATCTATTGTGTCGTATTTTTAGATCAGATGGGCCGATTACGCATAAAGTCTAATATGGAACACGACAGTTATTACTGCAGTCAGCCCATCAAATATCGGAACATCTTTACCGGTAGGATCTCTCCGCTGGCAAACAGATTCCGCACGGACTGCTCCATCTCATCAAGCGTATCAAACACCTTGGCAGACAGCCTCCGCTTTATCTCCCTCCACTGTATCTCTACAGGATTGAGCTCCGGCGTGGACGGCGGCAGGTACTCCAGCATTAACTCGCCCTTGTACTTTTCCAGCGTCTTTTTTACGCCGACAGACTTGTGGTATGACGCATTATCTAGGAATATCAACACCTTTCCGTATTTTTCGTGCAGATTTTCCAAAAAGTCGCAAAAGCTGTCGGTGTTGGTCTTGTCATAGAACATATGGTAGAATATACCGACTGCCAGCACGCCGAAGATGTACCGGCGCTGCCGTGACAGCGTCAAGGGCGCCGTGATGCTCATGCCGCGCCTGAACCACCCATGTTTGGGGCTATTTGAGGTCTTTTGTATGGATGACTCGTCTTCTGTCATTACCGTATACCCTTGTGCCTCCTTTTCCCGTATCAGCTCCTGGGATGCCTCCTCGAACTCGTTCTGCTTGCGTTTTGAGGCGGACTTTGGGTTCTTTGGCCTTGATTTCTTCCAGGAGAACCCAAGCTCGTGTGCCAGCAGCCGCGTGCCGCTCTTGCTGTATTCTATGCCGAACTTCTTTTTGATGTGCCGCCTTATCAGGCCCGAGTCCCACAAACTGCTCTCAAAGCCGCACTCCTCTGATCCTGACTTGAGATCCGCCTCAAGCTGTTTCAGCTGCGACTCACTCAGCTTGTGCTTGCGTCCCCTGCCTGGCCGCTCATGCCTTGCGCGTATTCCCTCGTCCTGCGCGCGGATGAGCCACCTGGATATGGTGGAATGTGCCCGGTCGAGGTTCTTTGCTATCTGTTCTGTATCGAGGTCGTCCTTGCGCTGCATGTATGCCAGCAACCTGTCGCGCTTTCTCTTGTCTGTCTCCTTTTTGTACGTAGTATCCTCGGCTACCAATTGATCACAAAAAGGACAATTTTTTTCAACCAAAGGATCTAAGAGCTATTAGTCCCATATATACACATGAAAGGAAAGAAGGAATTACCGACGGGAACAGCGTTCCTGTACGGGATAGCAAGCAAGGACGAGCTTTTTAGGATGCACAAGTCCGAGAAGGACGCCAAGGCGGCAATCCGGCTCCTTGCATACCACATGAGAAAGTGCGGCGCGAGCATATATGATATTGCCGAGAAGCTGAGCAGGCCGTATGGAACCGTACGATACTGGCTGGTGCGTGCGCACAAGCATGGCCTGGAGGGCAGGTTTGACATAAAGCATGGCGCCCCGTGCAGGCTCGACAAGAAACAGCTTGAACGGCTGCGCGCAGACCTGATCAAGGGCCCGGACAACTGCGGCTTTAAGGCCACAACATGGACAGGGCCGCTGGTCATTGCCCACGTCAAAAAGAAGTTCGGCATCACGTATGCAGAAACGAGCATGTACGACCTGCTGCACAGAATCGGCTTCTCATGCAGAAAGCCCAGGCCAAAACACCCAAAATCAGCCTCAGAATCCGAGAAAAAGGAGTTCAAAAAAAAGCTAGGCAGAGCGCAAAGTACTATTCAAAAAAGGGGTACACGGTAATGATAGGCGACGAGTCCATGTTCATACTGGGATGGAACGTCAAGAACAGCTGGTACCCCGTAGGAGAGCCGGTCTATACGCCCGTCAGCCTGTCCAGGAAGGTTCTATGTCATAGGGGCCCTCTCAAGAAACAGGTTTGACTATAGCAATGATCAGAAGTCTTTGAGCCAAAACGGGATCATTCGAAAAGTATATGGATCGCCTAACCGGCGCAATGACATGGCAAAAGAAACAGACAAAAGCCTGTCAGAGGCCATGCGCAAAGAAAAGGATGTCAAAGTCTACAAGAAGATCATGGCGCTGATGTTTGTGCTAGAAGACGACGTGGGCGTGCCTGAGACTGCAAGAAGGGTCCGGTGCAGTGAGAATTCCGTGCGCAACTGGCTGGCGAGGTTTTCGGAGGACGGCATAGACGGTCTCCGGGATCTTCCCCGTTCCGGATGCAGGCCAAAGGTGGACAGAGAAAGTATTGCCGCCATAATGGACCTGTCCACTGCATGCAAAAGTACCGATGTTATGACGGTACGCGATGACATAAGGGATGCCACCGGGACAGAATACAGCACAGGACATGTCCGAAAACTGATGCGCCAGCACGGCCTGTCGCGCCGCAAGGTGCAAAACGTGCATGTCAACCATGCCACCCCAAGCTCCGTATACTCGTGGCAACGGTATCTTGAAAACGTGCGGATTCCGTGCCTGAAAAGAGAGGGTTTTACGCTGGTGTCATCTGATGAGGCGTTCTTCGTGCAGGGCGCATACGACAGATACGTGTGGGGTCCGGTCGGCACCAGAAGCGTGGCATCGTATTCGGGGGACCACACAAAGGTGGCCGTGTTTGGAAGCATCGCAGAAGACGGCAGAAGGCTGTTCAGGACGTTTACGGGATCGTTTAGGTCAGTGCAGTTCATACAATGTCTGGAGGCGTTGCGCGCCAAGTTTGGCAAGGTTGCCGTCTTTTGCGACAGGTGGAGTGTGCACAGATCTATTGACGTCGCAGAATATCTGGCAGGTCATCCCGACATCAGGCTGATAATGATCCCGAAGGGATCGCCGTACCTCAATATCGTGGAAGAATGCTGGAACCTAGGCAAGCCTGTCGTTTTCAGGGGGATAGTGTACAGGAAAATCAGCGAGCTACGGCATGCCATATCCGAGTACTACAGGACGGTGTCGTTTGCCCACCTTTGCATGTACAAGTACATTTACAGATCGCCGGTCAAAGCCCTCAATTACTTGTGACCGTTGCTATATCGCTTTTACGAAAAGGCCAACACGGGAACGTTCTACAAGTTTCTCAGGACACTGCGCCGCAAGTACGGCAAGGTGTTGTTGTTTGTCGACAACGCATCGTACCACAAGTCAGCAGAACTCAATGGAATGATGGCCAAGTGGAACGGGGACGTGGTGCTAAAGTACCTGCCGCCGTACGCGCCGGAGCTTAACAACTCGGAGGGGCAGTGGCGCGGGTTCAAAAAGGCGACTTCAAACTGCCTTTACAAGACCGTCAAGGAGATGCAGAGATCACTGCGCAGTATGACGCGCAGGGGCGAGATAAAGGTGGTAAAGATGAACAAATGGCTGACGTAGATACTACGTCTTGTGCAGGTAGGAGCGACTCGTATTTGGCAGGAATTTGCCCCCTGTGAGATGATCCGAAATTAGAAACCATACGAATTTTTCAAGTAATTTCACAGATAACTTGTATTTTGTTGACATTTTGAGCCGTTCTATGCAAATTAGTTCACAAATAATCCGAATCTGCTAATTTCGAATCAACTCTCTGATGCCACAAACTCCTTTCTCTGTCTGTCCATGCATATGTCGTCATTACGACACTCCCCATCCCTCGAATAGTTAGGCCACAAACTCCTTTCTCTGTCTGTCCATGCATATCAGTACTTCCTAGGTGTACTTTTACAGGCACGGTAATTACGTAATTTGGAGAAGATCTTATGCGTAAACGAAGTTAGCGGCTATGGCGTGCCGGGTCTGCAAAAACACATCTAGGAAGTACTGATATGCGTATTCCTTGCCTGATCTAAATCTTTGGATCAAAAATAGTTGTCAAAATCGTCCATTTTTTTATGTGTTGACTATGGTGGAGGCGGCCTGAGGCGAATTAGGCGGCAATCTCCCTCCCCCTCCCCCCTCGGGGGTCACCTGCCATATTCACCTCCTTGCAATACATAGGACGCCTGCCAGTACAGAACATACCTCAACAAACTCTGCAACAGAAAAAATGGAAAGGCAGATTAGGCAAGGTGCGCAAAAAACAGCATGAATTTACTTTCCATAGGTGGCTCGGATCCATCAACGGGTGCCGGAATCCAGAGCGATGTCAAGTTATTTGCAAACATGGATGCAAACTGCTTTACGGTCATTACTGCAATTACAGGTCAGAACACTTCAAGTTTCGGACTGGTCGAACCAGTATCAATAAAAATCCTTAAAAATCAACTTGATTTAGTCCTTTCAGATTTTC
Source organism: Candidatus Nitrosopumilus sp. (assembly GCA_965214775.1). Taxonomy (GTDB): domain Archaea; phylum Thermoproteota; class Nitrososphaeria; order Nitrososphaerales; family Nitrosopumilaceae; genus Nitrosopumilus. The sequence continues at coordinate 2,777,172 of OZ243974.1, forward strand.
AAATCGACGTAATTAAAATCGGAATGCTCTACAATTCCAAAACCATCAGATTCCTTTTCAAAGAATTAAAAAAACTGAAAATCCCAATAGTTCTAGATCCCGTGATAAGGTCCACGACAGGAGCAATGCTGATAGAAAAATCAGCATTAAATGACTTTAGGAGATACATGGTTCCAATCTCAACTGTCATTACACCTAACAAGTTTGAGGCCCAAATCATTGCAAACTCCAGAGTTTTGCCGTCCAACAAAATCGAAAAGATTGCAAAAAAGATTCAGGGTATGGGTGCAAAAAACGTCATAGTTACGGGAATTCAGAAGAGCGGCAACAAAATAGAGGACCTAATTCTTGAAAAAAATACAAGATACACAATCTCAAGCAAAAAGATCTTTAGGGAGAATCACGGGAGCGGATGCACGTATTCGGCAATAGTTGCATATTCTCTTGCAAACAAGAAGAGCATCAAAGAGTCGGCAAAGTTTGCAAAAGAGTTCACGCTACAATCAATAAAAAACGCAAAAAAGATCGGAGGCGGGATCCCCGTCACATCACCATTACCATCATCATCATCATCATCATCACATGTCCCAACAAAAGACCCGCTTCAAAGCGAGCTGTCATCTGAGATTCAAAAGTTTACAGAGATCAGAGGCGTTTATCAGTTGATTCCAGAATGTCAGACAAATTTTGTAGTCTCAAAGACAAGACCAAGATCAACAAAAGACGTCCTGGGAGTTTCCGGAAGAATAGTAAAGGCCGGAACAATGGCCGTCGTTGCAGGGGATTTAACGTACGGCGGATCAAAACACGTGGCAACAGCCCTGCTGGCAGTCAACAAAAGATTTCCCCGCACAAGATCGGCAGTCAACATAAGGTATCAAGAAAAAACCCTCAAAAAAATTTCAAAAATAGGGTTCCTTGTCGGAAATTACGACAGAAAGTCAGAGCCAAAGAGCGTAAGGGCCAGGGGTTCGTCAATCAGATGGGGCATAAACTCTGCAATAAGAGAATCAGAGAAAAGTCCAGACGTAATCTTTCACAGGGGCGGTTTTGGCAAGGAGCCAATGATGATTGTCTTTGGAGACAGTCCAAAAAAAGTCACAGAGAAGATCATGAAAATCGTATGAGTCCTTCAGGACAGACATCCTTGAACATAAATACACAGCGCACAAGAAAATAGCATGAAGGCAGTAATTCTAGCAGGTGGACTGGGCACAAGGCTGCAGCCATATACAACGTTTTTGCCAAAACCAATGCTGCCTTTGGGGGAAAAGCCGATTTTAGAGCACCTGATCGACTGGAACAAAAAAAACGGGGTAAGATCAATCGTGCTTTGTGTCAGTTATCTTAGAAGAACCATAGAGGATTATTTTGAGGACGGAAAACGGTTTGGAGTGGACATAAGATACGCAGTTTCAGACAGGCCGCTTGCCACTGCAGGCCAGCTAAAAACCGCCGAGGAGTTTTTGAAAGAGACCTTTGTCTGCATGTACGGAGATTCAATCTTTGATTTTAGCCTGAGAGGCATGATAAAAGATCACGTAAAGAATGGATCGTTTATCACCATGAGTTTACACCAATACAAAACCAATCTTCCTTACGGGGTGATTGAAACTGCAAAAAACGGCAGGGTTGCAAGCTGGAACGAAAAGCCAGAAATCAAGGCCAATATCAACATGGGATGTTACGTAATGGAGGCAGGAGTCCTCAGATACATTCCAAAAAACAGGCCGTACGGAATGGATAGCGTGATAAAAAAGGCAATTGGCAGCAGAAAAGCAGTAAATGCGTTTGTTACAAAAAGGGGATTTGTGGATATAGGAGACAAGGCATCTTACAAAAAGGCATACCAGGAATACATACAAAAGCTAGGCAAGATCTGACCCATGACAGAGCCAATTATCCGTGAATTGAAAAAAGGGGATTTGTGGAACGGGTTTTTGACATCCCTTGACTCGCTGAGGCAGGCAAGCAGAATCGACAGGTCAAGGGCCGATCAGGTTTTTGAAAAAATCAGTTCAAACGAAGACCATGTCATTGCAGTTGCAGAGGTTCAGGGAAGGATTGTCGGTTCAGCAACGCTGCTGATAGAGCAAAAGTTCATCCACGACGGGGGTCTTGCAGGACACATAGAAGACGTTGTGGTCGACAAAAGGTTTCAAGGACAGAAAATCGGAGGAAAGATCATAGAATTTTTGCTTGAAAGATCAAAAAACCGGGGCTGTTACAAAACAGTCCTGGACTGTACAGATGACGTAAGGCCGTTTTATGAGAAATTGGGGTTCAAAGCGACTGCAAGCGAGATGCGGTTTGATCACGCCTAGAAATATTCTTTCCTTGGGCGCCTCTTCTTGTGTTTGAGCAGGTACACGCCAAATCCCACAACTGGTGCAGACAGCCCCATGAAGAGGAGCGGAACATAGATGACGGCATCAGTCACGTATGACCCTGGAATTTTTGGAAGAACCAAATAGCATGCGATCATTCCGGCAAGCAGGATGACTCCGCCGCCAATGATTAATCCGCCGATTTGTTTGGAGCCGTATTGTCGTGACATGATAAATGCAACAGCTGCCAGTATGCCTGCAGGGGCAACGCCGATGGAGATGAATTGGAGTATTTTAGGATCAGCTGCAAACCCCTGAGCAAACTCAAAATCGTCAGGAACGTCAACCATGAAATTGTAAATCGAGAACATTTCCCCGGCAAACATTGCAAACAACCCAACACTTGCAATTGCAAGCCATTTTTCCAGAGCCATGATTCAAAGAAGACCGGTTGATAAATAAACCATTCAAAAGGTCACACAGTAAGTTTACCCCATCTCGAGGAATGCGACGTGGCAGGCACGATCATGAATGTCCCGGCCAACCTTGTCGCCTGAGGGGTAAACTCGTACGGTCACACAATGCCTACAAGAGTCGCAAGCTCTTTTCTGCATGCCGTGCCGAGCTTTTCTGCGGCCTGCTCTGGGGAGACATCGTTGAGATATATGCCATATCCGCGTTCAAGACCAGACCACGTCTTTGTAATTGGATAAATTTCAATGTGCCAGTGAATCTGACGGCTGTTTTTCTTCTCAGGTGATAAATGGAATACGAGGTTGTATGATACGTTTTTGATGGTTTTGGACAACCCGCCCAGAGTCGCCCTCAGAATCAGCGACAGATCATTGATCTCCTTTTGGGTGATTTTAGAGAAGAGGGTTGTGTGTTTTTTGGGCGCAACCCAGAACTCGTACGGATACGAGGGAGACCAAGGACAAAAGGCGATAAAGCCCTCTGTTTGCAGGATCTGCCTGGGGCCGCCCATTTCTTCGTTGACTGTTTGGCACATGGGACACACGCCTTTTTCGTTTAGGATCTTGTGGGATGCCTCTGCCTCCTCCACAATTAACGGTGGAATCGTAGAGAATGTCAGAACGTTGAGATGCGGGTGGGAATTCGTAGTGCCAGACAGCTGGCCCTGATCAGCATAAATTGAGACATAGGTGACTCCCTTTTGGGTATACAGCCAGCGCAGTCTGTCCTGGACGACAACCAGAATGTTTGACCACTGCTCAACGTCGATTGTTGCAAAGGTATCCTTTTGATTCGGGGATGCGACGACGACATAGTGATAGCCGTATGAAGGCTCGCTGTAAAACGGCTTGTCACTGTAGGAATTTTCCGCCTCGAGGGAGACGATGGGGTTCTTGCTTTCAAAGACCCTGATTGACCAGCCTTCAACACACCCGTCTTCGCTGTCCTGCAGCCTCTGCAGCATTCCGTCTTTTGCAACAAGGGACAGCACAGAAGGGTTGGTCATCGACTCGTTTCCAGGCGAATACGGGGATTTTTTAGGGTTGTTGGTTGCCTTGTCAGTTTTTTTGGAGACGATCATAAAACGTTCAGAAACATAGTCCTTGCGAATGTCTCCCATAATTGTAATCTGAGGCAGCTGTATGTTAAAACGTTTACTAAGATCTCAGAGAAAACAAAGGACAGGGTTTTGAACTCAAGAAGTTGCAAGAACCATCAAAGACAATTCTTTTTTTTCTTCTTTTGTTTTTCTCAGAAAGAGGGTTTGCTGATCGCAGTCTTGTAAGACTTAAAGTAGAGAATCAGATCCCTGAAAACATGAATAATTCTGACATACGCATGATTTACGTGCTGCTAGACGGGGTCGGGGACCTTCCACATCCGGATCTGGGCGGAAAGACGCCATTACAGGCTGCAAACACGCCGGTTTTAGACAGAATTGCAGGCAACGGGGCCATCGGCGAGGTGATCTCTGTGGGAAGGGGAATCGCACCAGAATCAGACATTGCAGTCTTTAACATGCTAGGATACAAGTTCAACCATGCAGACTATGCGGGCCGCGGAGTAATCGAGGCAATTGGAATAGGCCTGGATTTCAAAGACGGAGACCTGGCATTAAGAGGAAACTTTTCCACGCTAGATGATCAAGGCATCATAGTTGACAGGCGTGCCGGAAGACACATTAAAAAAGAGGATGCGGCATATGCTGCAAGGGAGATCGAAGAGAAGATAAGATTTTCAAACCCGGGTACGGAGGTTGCAGTTGCGCCAACAATTGCGCACAGGGTCACAGTCAGAATCAGAAGCAGATCCCAAAGACTGTCATCAAAGATCACAAACACCGATCCGGCATACGCCAATATCGGAGGGATGGGGGTGGCAAAAGCAGTCGGGGACTTTTTAAGAGTTGAAAGATGTCTGCCCTTGGAGGAGGCAGAAGACTCCAAACTCACAGCAGACCTCGTAAACGAGTTCTCAGATCAGTCCGTCAGAATTTTAAGAGAGAGTCAGATCAATCAAAGACGGGCAGAGCAAAACAAAAAACTCCTCAGCTGTATCCTCCTAAGGGATGCAGGCAACAGATACCCAGACGTGGTTCCGATTAATGAGAAATATTCGATGAGGTTTTCATGTATCGTGGATATGCCCGTAGAGCTGGGAATATCAAAAGTCCTGAAGATGAGGGCCTTTGAGGCAGGGGGACTGACAGACTATGAGGAGAAAGCAAGAGTTGCAGCAGAGGCAATGGAGACGCAAAACGCAATTTATGTTCATCTCAAGGGACCAGACGAGTTTGGTCATGACGGGGATGCGGTTGGAAAAACGAGAAACATCGAGGAGATTGATCAGAGGTTTTTCAAAACGCTTGTCGAAAACATCGATACTGGCAGGGTGGCAATCGTAGTTTCTGCGGACCATTCAACGCCGTGCATCATCAAGGGACACAGCGATGATCCAGTCCCTGTCTTGGTTTCAGGGGACTTTATTAAAAAGGACGGAACCACCAGAATGACAGAGCAGCAGGCAAAGAGGGGAAGCATCGGTTTGCTTGAAGGCTCCCAGGTGGTTGAAAAGTCTCTGGAGTTAATCAAATCTCAAACAGAGTAAGCCGGTTTGCCTGCTGCATTTCAGCTGCCTTTGCCCTCATCCTGTCAACATCAATGGAATGGTATGTGGAAGGAGAGGTTCCCAGTTTATCTAAGGATCTGCCAAGCATTCCTATGGCTATCGTCAGATCATTTTTTTGGCCGTGTGCAAATGCTACTGCCAGCAAGATAATTCCCTGGACCAGTTCTTTTTCACGTCCAAAGCATTGCTTCCAGACGCCTTCAAAGGCCTCATGGCTTTCCCAGAACCGCTCATTGTTGAAATAAAATATGCCGTCTTGGATTCCCTGTTCTTTGTCAATCTCTTCAAGTACAACATGACGGACGTCGTAAAGGGGCCCAATGGATGCAAGTCTTTCTATCAAGGAGTCCAACTTGTCAGGATCTACAGAAACGTCAAGTTCGACGAATCTTCTAGCTATCCTGCAGACTCGAATCGAGGCGTTCATGTCTCCGGCCAGATCGCGGGCCCTGTACACGACCTCCCTAGAGTTCTCAGGTGACAGTTTTTCATTTTTGAGATGAAGCATATAGCGTTCCATGACAGGGTTTCAAAGCAATTTCTTAAATTTCTTGTCTTCAGTGCATTCTTCCCAAAAGTATCACGTCAATATCCTGACTGGCGTCCAAACGGGGCCGCCGGCAGATCGTATGCCGCTGCTGCCGCTGTTGTTGTTGTTGCTGTTGTTGCTGCTGCTGTTGTTGTTGTTACTACTACTGCTGCAAGCCGGTACTTTTGAAAAGACGACTGCATCCAATCAAGGTTTATATGAAATGTCTGGAGGATTTTGGATACATGTCCATAATTGAGACCGTTGCAGACGTTGACAATACGTTTCTATCAAGAAGAGAGATTACATGTAATTTTGCCGGACTGGCAGGCAAGCTCAAGAGAACAGAGGCAGCAGACATGATTGCCAGAGAGTTCAAGCTTGACGGCAAGGCAATCATCATCCCAATGAGGCTAAAGACCCATGTTGGAAGACCGGTTGTTACCGGAACCTTTTATGTATATGAAGACGAGGGGCTGGCAAAAAAACACGTGAATCCGACAATTTTCTCAAGACTGGAAAAAAGCAAGGCAAAAGATGCCAAACCAGAATCCACAGAAGACAAGAGCGGCTCTGCCGAAGGGGTCACAGAAAAGAAAGGAGGAGGAGAGGAGGAGAAGGAGAAAGAAGGTGAGAAGGAAGACAAGAAGGAGGAGAAGTCCGAATAATGGCCGGCAAGAAGGGCTCCAGTCCAAGAATTCACACGTATTTTAAAATAGACGGAGACAAAATTTCACGGCTTAAGAAAATTTGTGCCAGGTGTGGAAAGGGAGTCTACATGTCAGAACACAAAGACAGACGCGCATGCGGCAAATGTACCGACACGGAATTCATTCAATAAGTCAGTCTTCAAAGTCAGCAGACTTTATGCGTAATTACTTGAATGAGATGAATCTGTTTGCAACAATCCTAGTTTTGAACCGATTACGCAGTCTAGTGCCCGTAGATGCATCTGATCATCAAATGCTTCAAGAACTTTTGCCAGTCAGCACGGTTCATTGCGCAGGCCGGTATTGCCTTATCGAAACCGCAGGCAGAGGCAGTTCATATATGCAGTTTTGATTTTATATTGGTTATGTCGTTTTCAATCCTCTCGAACCTAGAGTCAAGGCTCTTGTATTGTCTGATGAATTTTTTGTTTCTGTCCAAACCCCACAGTTTCTAATCACTGTGCAGCTCTTCAAGCAGTTCATCAAAGGTCACGATTTTTCGATCTTCAGGATGTGCATAAAAATCTTTGATGTCCTTGATTTCTTCATCAGATAACGGAGGGGATTCTATCTGTTCTGTATCAGACATGTTTCTTGTGTTACTCCATCATAAAAAAAGGATTAGGGTCAAGGGGGGTTGTCCAAAAAATTTCCTCAAAATGACCGCCAAGCTTATAGACGCTATATGAAATCTTATCAGTATCCTGTGATATACAATTACTGTTGGGCCTGAGAGTCGATATGATCTTACCATGTACAAGGGTGTCTTATAGACTGACTCGCAACAGCAGGCGGAAAGCAATGTACCGCGCAGACGGTGAATGGGAGATTCCGCTCGGATCAGGCATTTTGATCAAAAAGGAGGTGATAACATGATCAACGTAGGAATAGACGTACACAAAAAGACATGCGTTGCAGCAGTAAAGGACGACTCTGGCAAGCTGCTAGAGCGATCCAAGTTTGAGAACAGCGTTTCTACAACAACGAATTTTGCAACAGACCTCAAGGCACAATACCCTGGACAGCTGTCAATCATGACAGTATGCGAGTCTACTGTCACGCAGAGAAAGTATAAGAGGATGCATCGCTTAGCAACATTGTCCTGATTCGGAACACTGAGCTGGCAAGGGTCCACGGTAGGATTTGGCACGATTTCATATGGGAGATCATGGGCGTAATACGCCGAAAACAATTTTGATCAGCCGATCCTGGCTATTTCAATGAGTAACGACAGAAAGAACACAGAATACTACCGACTCTACGAGCAAAAGCGCAGGCAGGAGAGCCCCCGCAAGAAGAAGGCAAGGAAGAACCTGGGAAAGATCGTGCGCAGGGTGGCCAAGAAGATGGCAGACAAAACGGGAATCGATGCCAAACTTGCATGGTCTGCCATACGCATTGCGATCCTCAGGATCGAGAACCACCTGTCCTACAGGATCATGGCCACGCATCTGGAGACAAATCCGGACGATCTCAGGAGGTGCGGCCTAGACCACACACTCTCCAAGTCCACCATACACAACAGGGTGAAGATGCTCTGGGAAATGGGCAAGGACTTTATGGACGAGGTCGTGCTGGCCATGTCAGACGGCAAGCGCATAGCGGACCTGCACGGCGACTCGACGGGGTTTGGCCTCCGCAAGTACAAGAGCTGGCATCATGCCAAGTACGGGGAGATGACAGGACACGACTTTGCAAAGCTGCATAGTAGGCGCAGTAGGAGGCAGGATACTGTCATTTGAGGCCACACCTGGCACATCGGCCGACTCGCCGGAGTTTGCCCGCATGTTTTCCCGCATTCCAAAGGGAGGATACGGCATAGTGGCGCTGGATTCGGCATACGATTCGTACAAAAACTGCGAGTTGATTGCAAAAAGCGGCCGCGGACCTGCCATAAAGCCGGCAAAGGGAAACGAAAAGCCTTGGCAGGTTCAGCGCCCGGGCCAGGATGCTGCAGTGGCTGCGCGACAGGCAGACGAATTCTGGCGCGCCTACCACAAGAGGAGCCAGGCAGAGTCCCTGTTCTCGGCAATGAAGGAAAGGACTGGATCCGTCCTGCGCTCAAAGCTGGACGGAACCATTACAGTCGAGCTGTTCGCTTGCGTGTTGTGCTACAACCTTACGGTATAATTTTTATCATAATTCCGTACTGTTGTTGGACTGCAGCAGCACTACCGTAAGGTATGGCCCGCATGGATATTTACGTTGCCTTTTGCGCATGTCCGGCCGAAAATGTCCCGTTCTGCATCTGAATTTACATACATACGGGGGCAGACTGGCAGATTATGGCAGCCTCTTGGAAATTTTTTGGACAACCCCGGATTGCACAGTCTTTCCAAAAGTAACCCAAAAAACGGCTCCAAATTCGAAACAATCTAAGATGAGTCACATGCAGATCCATATACTGCCGTCTGCACCATCCCTAATTTGGAATCATCTTGAATACTTCATCTGTAGTGACGACTGAAAGTTTTCGAGCACCTATGGCATGAAATATGCAGGAAGACGCTTTTTGATGATCAAAGACTTTCAGCCACCACTATAGGAACTACTGGCATTATGGAATTGTAATTTTTAGAGGTTCGATTTCATCCAATCCACGTAGTCCTAAAAACCCTTTGTCAAAAGTATACAATTCGTCACATTGAGAGTCATGTGCTATGATGGCGTGTAAAATATCTGCAAACATGACTTGTTTATAGTTGATGCCAACATGATCTGCACTGCACTGTTCATATTTTTTATGAAATCGTTGAGACCCTATGCTTTTTTCCATTAGTTCCAATCCACGAGCAAGGACATCGTCTAGTCTGGCACTTCCTCCTTTTTCTAGTTTGACGTTTGGCAGCCTCATTATGGTACTAGTTGTGGATTGATAAATCTTGCTGGCCTTGTCCTTTACATAGGCGTCTTGTTTTTTTTCTGGAATTCTGATCATCTCTTCTTTATTTTTACTAACAAGCATGCGAATCACTCCCATCAATTCGGTTAGAGCAAGAATGGAAATCACTCCTGCATATCTGCCCTGTGAGATTCCGTCAATTACCAATTTTGCACGACGGTGCTGATCGGGTTCCTTTTTTGACCCTATCGTATAAGCAATTATGATGTTGGTGTCTAGGTAGATTTTATCCATTACGTGTCCCTCATAGTTCTAACCGCATCTACGGCATCGACGGCCTGGTCTCCGATCTGGTCTCCGATAATGCCAGAGAGCTGTTTGAATGCGTTGGAGTCAAGTTTTGGAATTTCCTTGAGTCCTATGAGCCTACAGAGCATTTCGCGGGTATCTCTGTCATTGAATTTGAATTCGCTGACATGTTCTGTTGACTCGATGATTGAGAGATCCGGTGGGCTCGTGTCGTTATCATATGGTATGACGTCCTTGGAGGGGCTTGCACCGTCATCGTATTGTATGATGTGGTTTGATAGTGTGATGAAGAAAGGCGCCAGGAAGTAGATCGGCCGTTCCGGCGGTTTGTCGATCTCATCCAAGTCCTTGGCGCTCATCAGGCTGCCGAGGTGTTGTTTACTTCCAGAACCGCTCATGTGTGTCATAGCATCCACATCTGTATCATGCGGGGTGCTGAACAAGGTTTGCAGTCCGCATTCCTACAAGCTCCCTTGTCTCCTTGATTCTGTTGTAGGCATTGAGAAAGTCAACGGCGGATGCGTCGTCCCGTAAAAATATAGACAGCGAAAAGCCGAAAAATCGCTTGCTGTCATTTGTTATTATCTTGTGCCTGATGTCCAGAGCCACCAGCGTATGCTCCAATTCATACACGATTCCACTTTTGGCCGACTCGTCCATCTGAAAGAATTTTTCTGTTATTTTGTCATTGAAGGGATGTGTGGCCTGCAGCTCGACCAGATCTGATTTGCCAAGCGCCACTATGCTGTCCTTTTTTACAAGCCGGGCATATCGGTAGGATGGAGGGTATTCCTTCATTCTTATGTGTTGAATATTTGCATTGTCCATCAACTTGCAAATGTCGGACTCTTCCAACAAGATATGTCGCGTGCGATATTATAAAAGCATATACAACTGAGGGGGGTTGTCCAAAAAATTTCCTCAAAATGACCGCCAAGCTTATAGACGCTATATGAAATCTTATCAGTATCCTGTAATATACAATTATCGTTGGGCCTGAGAGTCGATGTGATCTTACCATGTACAAGGGTGTTTTATAGACTGACTCGTAACAGCAGGCGGAAAGCAATATACCGCGTAGACGGTGAATGGGAGATTCCGCCCGGATCAGGCATTTTGATCAAAAAGGAGGTGATAACATGATCAACTCGGCCACAGCAGTACGAAACGACTCAAGACTTGGTTCTATATATGAAAGGATAAGAAAGAGACGAGGATGGCAAAAGGCAAAGATTGTAGTTGCAAGGCACATGCTGGAGATAATCTGGCACATGCTGACCACCGGGGAGGAGTACCGCACTCAGAGCAAGACTCTCACGCAGAGAAAGTATAAGAGAATGCATCGCATAGCAACATTGTCCTGATTCGGAACATCACGCTGGCAAGGGTCCACGGTAGGATTAGGTACGATTTCATATGGGAGACTGACTCGTAACAGCAGGCGGAAAGCAATATACCGCGTAGACGGTGAATGGGAGATTCCGCCCGGATCAGGCATTTTGATCAAAAAGGAGGTGATAACATGATCAACTCGGCCACAGCAGTACGAAACGACTCAAGACTTGGTTCTATATATGAAAGGATAAGAAAGAGACGAGGATGGCAAAAGGCAAAGATTGTAGTTGCAAGGCACATGCTGGAGATAATCTGGCACATGCTGACCACCGGGGAGGAGTACCGCACTCAGAGCAAGACTCTCACGCATGTTTCATATGAAAATTAGTTCCGCCCCTCATTAGTATCCTTCTCCATCCATTTGGGGTCGCTTTTCCTGATCGCTTCTGTGGCCTCCCGGCTCCGGAACGCCATTCTGGGAGTCTCTGCACGCTTGATGTCAAGCGACCAGTGCGTCCTGTGCTCGTTGTAGAACTCGATGAACTCGTCTACCTTCTCAAAGTGCGTCAGCTCCTTCTCAAGCGTTCTGAACCACCTCTCCAACTTGCCGTTGGTCTGGGGGTGATGCGGACGCGAGTTGAGCAGGACGATGCTGTGCTCTAGCAGCTCGTTCTCAAACAGCGTGGGCGTCCAGCTGCCCCTTGGGGTACCGCGCCTGGCTGACGTAAAGCAGCTGCCGTTGTCTGAGAGTATCTGGGCTGGCGTCCCGAACTCTTTGATGGCCTTGCGCAGCACCAGGACTGCGTTCTCCGAGGTCGCGCGCTCAAAGACGCCAAATCCGGTTATGCACCGCGAGGAATCGTCAAGATATGCCACCAGATTGAGTTTTTCTAGGCGTGAATCCTTCATTTCGTGCCAGTCCACGTGCCACATTGCATTGGAGTACTTGCGCTCATAGCGCAGCCACTTGAGCTGTCTGGGTCTGGCAGGCGAGCCGTCCGTTATTCCCTCGGCCTTCATGATCCTGTATACTGCATGGTAGCTTATCTGCCTGCCTGCGGCCCTCATGCGCAATGCCAGCCTCTCCACACCCGACGGCATCCGCGCATATGCGTCAAGGACCGCCTCCACATCCACGGGATCCGTGTCCATGCAGGGCCTTCCTGCCCCGCTCCGTGGCAGGACTGTGCCGGAGCTGCGGAATCTGGCCCATATCTTCCTGACATACCTGTCGCTGATGCCCAGCTCCCGGGCTATCTGCTTTGCAGGCACGCCCTTTTTCCTCTGCTTTTCTATGTACCGGAGCGACTTTTCCTCCAATTTTTTCCTCACGTTTTTTGATCGGTACAGCCTAAAATAATCCTTCAAAGTACGCCTGATCTTAGGCGGAACTAATTTTCGTATGATAGAATGCTCTGGGAAATGGGCAAGGACTTTATGGACGAGGTCGTGCTGGCCATGTCAGACGGCAAGCGCATAGCGGACCTGCACGGCGACTCGACGGGGTTTGGCCTCCGCAAGTACAAGAGCTGGCATCATGCCAAGTACGGGGAGATGACAGGACACGACTTTGCAAAGCTGCATAGTAGGCGCAGTAGGAGGCAGGATACTGTCATTTGAGGCCACACCTGGCACATCGGCCGACTCGCCGGAGTTTGCCCGCATGTTTTCCCGCATTCCAAAGGGAGGATACGGCATAGTGGCGCTGGATTCGGCATACGATTCGTACAAAAACTGCGAGTTGATTGCAAAAAGCGGCCGCGGACCTGCCATAAAGCCGGCAAAGGGAAACGAAAAGCCTTGGCAGGTTCAGCGCCCGGGCTAGGATGCTGCAGTGGATGCGTGACAGGCAGACGAATTCTGGCGCGCCTACCACAAGAGGAGCCAGGCAGAGGCCCTGCTCTCGGCAATGAAGGAAAGGACTGGATCCGTCCTGCGCTCAAAGCTGGACGGAACCATTACAGTCGAGCTGTTCGCTCGCGTGTTGTGCTACAACCTTACGGTATAATTTTTAACATAATTCCGTACTGTTGTTGGACTGCAGCAGCACTACCGTAAGGTATGGCCCGCATGGATATTTACGTTGCCTTTTGCGCATGTCCGGCCGAAAATGTCCCGTTCTGCATCTGAATTTGCATACATACGGGGGCAGACTGGCAGATTATGGCAGCCTCTTGGAAATTTTTTGGACAACCCCGGGTCAAGGCAGTAGTTGAAAATGTACTTTTGTTCACCAGAACAGCTGTCTCACGCGGTTCTGGCATGCGGAATCCCATGCGTGCAGAGCCGTGGATGGACGGAGGCGCCATCACGCAGGTGCCATGCAAAGTGTACATTTTCAACTACTGTTGAACCGATTACGCAGTCTAGTATAGTTTTTTCTTGCGAAACTTGGAGCTCTTTTCTTCCAATTGGCTAATTTTAGCTAGAAAGTTCGGGTCAATCTTTATTTTTGACAGTGATTCGGCAGATAATTTTACAGTATTGCTGTCCAGTGCAACGTTGGTTTTTGGAAGGTTTTTGTCAGACCAGAGCTTCATAGCCTTGTCTTCTAGCCTGTAGTCTCTAAAACCTGCCGGGAATCGTTTTGTTATGTGATCTAACAGGGTCCGGTCTTTGAAGACAACTTTTGGCTCAAACAACCGCGTCTCATCGCCATACACGTTTTCAAACAGGTTTCCCGAGACCTCGTCGGAGAGCAGCTCCATCTTTGAGATCTTGCGAATCAGCTCCAGAAAGTGCAGAAACTCGTGTGCCAGGATTGCGTGAATGGTACCCTTGAGCCCGTAGGCGACCAAGGGTGCGGAGATTTGAATTACCACCTGAAAACGCTCCTCAAACATTACCGGGATGGTTCTTGCAAACAGAATTCCAAACTCGTAGGAATTTGCAGTCGAAGAGGACAGAACCAGCGACGGCTCGACATATGCTGCAGGGTACCTGATTCCAGAAGCCTTTTCGATGCGGTTGATTCCAGAAACGGCGATTGGAAATCTCCTTGCAGTCAGATCACAGACATCCCGTGGTATGACTCCCTTGTGACATGCGTCTTTTAGGCGGACAAGAGGATCCAATACCTCCCCTCAGGGCGTTGAATGTAAAAAGGTTGATTTGTTCAGGAACGCGGTTTTCCGGCCTTGGCTTTTTTAACCCTTCTAGTTTTGGCCCTTTGATCAGCATGTCTTAGGTGCTTGCCTTTTTTTCTTATCGGCATGCGGTAAGGGGGCGGCCAGTGATAGTTAATTGTTGCCATCGGTTATTTTGACGTCAAGAAAATCAAACGTATCTGCCAGGCAGCTTGTGCCAAGAATCGAGGAGACGCTGGGAACGACATCATCGCCGCTTACAAACCGCTTGATCGGCAGTCCGCCTTCAGCATTGATCTCCAATGCAAACTTTTGATCTGAGAGTCTTTCATATGAGACCAGGCTGATCTTTTTTTCTGCACGGCTGCCGGATTTTTGATAAACTGCCACGGCTGCAGAAGGCAAGAAAAGGGCTCTGATTTTTTCAAGCTGGGACGGCGTGACTTTTGAATCAGCAGAGATGCGGATGTTGATCCTCGAGGAGAACCTGATTGGCTGTGGCGGCAGCCTGTCTTCAACCCTCAAATCCGTCACAGATACACAGCTGCTGCCGTCTTTTTTGGACATAGTGCGAATCTTTCGTTTCAGAGGGTTTTGAAGCCTTACAAAAAAAGGCCTGCCGGTGCCCAAGACGAGGCTGGATTTGTCCTCGCCGCCAACCCAGGTGAATTTGGCAGTCGTGCAGCCTATCTCCCGGAATAGCAGTTCAGATATCACGCCTTCAACGCTCTCAGATCCGGTTATCCCGTGAAAGTCACACATTCTGCAGCCCTTTGCCAAACAATTAGGACAGGGTTTCTGCTTTTGGGGGAGATTGCGATCGTTTTTTGTGTATCTTCCCGAGAGAAGGATTGGCTTGGAGCGAAGCTGGCACGATTCGTCTCTGGTATTCACAGTAAAGGTGACATCAGAATCCAGGGGGTCAAGGATTTTTTTTGTTTTCTTGGAGTATAGTTTTGCCAGCTGTCTTGTAACGTCGGTTTTTACGCTGTCAGTTCCCCTTAGCCTGTATTTGGAGCGTATGGCATCGTCATGATCAACCATGGTGGGTTTCAGGATTGCACCCACGCTAAAGGATTCAAAGGAGAACCCTGATGAAGAGTCAACCATCATCCTGACATAGTAGTCCATGTTATCAAACAGGTCCTTGCAGACATGGCACTTTGAGGTCTTTTGTCCTTTGTTTAGTTTCCTTCCCAGGAGCTTGTGGGATGACAGACGGAGTTTTTTTGCAAAAAAACGGCCCAGACACTGATCACACAGAACGTGCTCTTTTAAGATCCGGTCTGCAACAGGGGCAATCAGGGCGTATTCAGACATGTCAGATGCGGGGATGTTAGCCCAGTCCCATCCGCCTGAGTGTTCCCTGCATCTGCCGTCCCTTTGAGGCCTTCATCATGTTCTTGGAATTTTTATAGTTTTTTATCAGTTCTTTGACTTCCCCCTCTGGCCAGCCAGAGCCCCTTGCTATCCGTTTTATTCTAGACGGGTTCAGCAGGCCGGGATCTGCCTTTTCATCCCCGGTCATGCTCTGAATGATGTATCGCCACTTTGAGACCCTGTCCTCTATTTGATCGACCTGATCATCTTTTACCAACCCAGACAGGCCAGGCACGCTCTCCAAAAGCCCCTTAAACGAGCCAACTTTTGTAACCTCCTCTAGCTGGTAAAAGAAATCATCCATGTTCATTTTTCCGCTGGAGATTCTCTTCATTCTAACGTCGTTTCCCTCGCTCTCCAGGCGCTTGGCCAGATCAAGGACTGCCTGGATGTCCCCCATCCCAAGCAGTCTGCCGACAAACCGCGTCGGGGAAAACTTTTCCAAATCGTCAATTCTCTCACCGGTTCCAATGTACATTATCTGCGCGCCCGTGGCAGCAGATGCTGCTAGTGCACCGCCGCCTTTTGCAGAACTGTCAAGCTTGGTAACAATCACGCCGCCCACGGGAATTGTTTTGTGGAACGCCTCTGCCTGACTGTAGCACTGCTGGCCAATGGTTCCATCAATTACCAGTAGCGCCAGATCGGGATCCGCTGCTTTTCTGATTTGGGCCATTTCGTCTAAAAGATCCTGCTCCTCTTTGTGCCTGCCGGCCGTGTCTATCAGAATTACGTCAAGAGGCTGACTTTCAAAGTGCCTCAAGCCGTTTTTTACAATGCCAGGAGAGTCCCTGCTTTTTTCCTCGCCATAAACCTCGACGTTGGATTTTTCGCACATCGTCTTTAGCTGAACAAGGGCGCCGGGCCGGTACGTATCGGCTCCAATAACGCCCACCTTGTACCCCTGACGGGTCAGAAATTTTGCCAGTTTGGAGGAGGCAGTAGTCTTTCCGCTCCCCTGGATTCCCAGCAAGACAATCTTGTTTTGTCTGTCTGGCTTGAAATCAAACCCTGATTCGTTTCCAAGAAGTTTTGAGAGTTCGTCATACAGGATCTTTACAATGTGATCCTTTCTTGATAGTCCTGGAGGGGGCGTCTCATTGAGGGCCCTTTCTTCAAGGCTTTCAGTTATCTTTAGAATCAGCCCGACGTCGACATCAGAGTGCATCAATGCCCTTTGGACGTCCTTGGACAGTTCCTTGATCAGCTCCTCGTCTATGCCTGAGGATTTGATGATTTTTTTGATTGCAGCGCCAAGGCTGTCTTTTAGGCCATCAAGCATGGTAATCATCAAGTCCCGCCTCCACTATTTCAAACCTTCCCCTGTAGCCATCCCAGTATTTTTCAAACTTTGTTACCAGTATGGCAGAAGAAAACATCGGACAGTCCACCACAAACGTTTCTGCCTCGCCGCCTTCAAAGTCAAGATTGAACTTGTACCTGTCAGAGAGGGCACTTAGTATAGGCAGATCCGAGGAGGTCACTTTTCTGCCCAGCCATGCGTCATCCAGACCTTCGGAGGCAACAGACGTCACGATAAACGAAAAGCCGGCTCCAAGCAGGTCACTCATGTGTTTTTGTGCATCAGTGTTCCAGAGGGGTGCAACAGATTTCAGATCTAGTTTTTGACAGACGGACTCGAATCTTTCTTTTTGGAAATTGCTTTTGATTCCCCCGTGAACAATCCCTTCAATGTTGAATTTTTCCTTGGCGGCAATCAGGAGCTTTTCTATATGGAGCAGTTCGTCTTCAGTGGCATTGGAATCTGATTCGACGGTTAGTTGGGGGACGTTCATGGATTCGGCCTGAAGCCTAGTCCAGATCATGTTTGGATGGTGCAGAAGATGACTTTCGGCAGAGTTTGGAAACACTGTCAGCAAAACGACCACGTCGTGGCCCTGCTTTTGCGCCAAGTGGGTTGCAAACGCACTGTCCTTTCCGCCGGAGAACAAGGATGCAAGTTTCATGTCTTTGGTTGGATTCCGTTTTACAAATTTTAGGGTTGTTATTTGACAGGATGCCTCAACACTCATAATCGTCATCATAAATCAGACGGCTTTTCCGGCAATCATCAGCATCCGTACTGGTTTCCAACGCGCATGATTTTAGTTGTATGGTCGCAGAGCATCTCCTGCAGGCACGAATTTCTGTCTTCATGCAAGGTATTGAAAATTGGAATGACTACTCCCTTACCTTCCAGCGATATCAACTCTGTCAGGGTTTGAAGCAATCACAGATTCGTAGGAAGGTTTGTAATTTAAAGTAAAAGACTGTCAAAAACAAAGGCATCTGATCGTGCTCTGGAAGATGTCTCTGACTTTTTTAGGCACGAACTCCTTGAACTGCCCTTTTTGGTGGCAAGATTCATGCTTGAGCTTCCAGTGCGAGTTGTTACAAATATAATGCCACAAAATACGTTGATCGTGCCGGTCATGCCAAGCCACGTATCATCAAAACGCCGCCTTTTACGTAGGATGGAAAACATGGCAAAGGGTTTGCTGTTTGCCGATTACCGATTGTACAACTATCAGATTGCGTGTCCGGTCTGCGGCCGTTTAAGGGACGTTCAAAGAACTGATTTTTGGTGGTCTCTCAAGTACCCAAAGGTATCTGCGTTTTTGATGCCATACCGGCTGAATAACGTCACGTCGTTTCTCCGCACCCTGCCGGACTTTCTGATAATAGGCATTGCCAAGTCAGGAACCACATCACTGTACGGCCTGATAAGCGCGCATCCGAACGTGGTTCCGGCACGGGTCAAGGAGGTGCACTATTTTACCGATTCACGGCATTATGAGATGGGTACGCTGTGGTACCGCGCCAAGTTTCCAAGCGTATTGTACAAACGCTGGCTTGCCCTACGGCGGCACGGCCAAAAAATACTGTCCGGCGAGGCATCCTCCACCTATTTGTTCCACCCGATGGTACCTGGCAGGGCCAAGGCACTGCTTCCCGATGTCAAGCTGATCGTGATACTGCGCAACCCCGTCGACCGTGCCTACTCTGAATATCACATGCAGATCAGGGATCGATACGAGTCGCTGACATTTGAGGATGCAATAGAGGCAGAAAAAGACAGGATCTCATACGAGATGGAAAGAGTCAGATCTGATCCGCAATTTTATTGGAGCAACCTGCACCATTATTCCTATCTGCAAAAGGGACATTATGCAGAACAGCTGACTCGCTGGTTCAGATACTACGACAAAGACCGGTTTCTCATCCTGACCATGGAGGAACTAGAGGCAGATCAGCGGGGCGTACTTGACCGGGTCTTTGAGTTCCTGGGACTTGAGCCGTTTGATGTAAGCGGCCTTGACTCCTTGCCGAGTCATTCGTGGACAAAGCAATTCATACGCAAGCCGTCCGATGAGACTGATCGTGGGTTGTTAAACGCATACAGTTACGGCGCGATGAAGCCCAAGACGCGTGCAATGTTGCTGGATTATTTCAAGCCCCACAACAAACGGCTGTCTGAACTCTTGCAGCGTGACTTTGACTGGGACAGATGATTTGCACGGTATCCGTTCATCTGTCCGTACCATACATTGGCTCATTTTTACGGCCTTTCTTGTTCCTGAGAGGCATGGAGGAGGCGGTTCAAGATTAGAAATTGCAGATGCTCGGATTTTTCTGTACGTTTGCTAAGCGATTTTACATGCAGGCAACTTGTAACTTGCAGGCATTTTGATTAGACCTATATCCATGTGTCGGGTTTATAAGAATTCCACGCGCAACGGTGTTGTGAGGCATAGCATTGGCTGGGGGTCTCTTCCTGACAATCCCAAAATGAAGGTCGGACATTTATCTATACGAGGATCTCCCTCAGCACCATTCTTCATCCATTTGTCAGAACCATTCTGCAGTTACTAAACGAGGATCTCCCTCAACTAGGTCAACGCAGATTAAAGTTCTAACTGTAATGATGATGATATTCATTTCACACACATATATCTCCTATGCCTTGATTGAAGGTCATCCACTTCTTTAGCATCCAGTATGATATGCGCAGCAGCTTGGATGCTGCAACCACTGCGGACTTGGACCTTTCCCCTCTTCTTTACAAACATCTTCTTTATCTCGCTTTCCTTGTTGCTTATTTTTGTGTTCCTCAGAACCTTCCTGTTCTTGTCCATCACCGCGACCTGGATGGACTCCTTGTGCACGTCCAGGCCGACATACTGCTGCTGCTGTTGCCGTTGCACCGCCTTTGATTTCACACATATCCTCTTTTTTGGGGCAATCTGTTTGTTTGCATCGCAATTTATTTTGGCATCATCTGAATTTCGTTTTTGAGACACACATGGTTACTAGGCCAAAAACTAGTACTGATCGCTAGGATTTCTTTTATGTGGTGTATTCATATAAACAGAATGAAAGAATTCAAATCTCAGTTTTACTGGTTCAAAAATAGCTTCAAGCACGTCGCGTAAGAATCCCTGATCTGTTTTTGGGATCCAAACTTCTTCCTGTGTTATTGTGTGGATGCAAAAAATGGTAGTAGCACCATCCGGATTACGTACATTAAACCCCAACATTTTGAGTGCATCTATAGTATCATCAGTGTTATACCTTTGACCACTCAAGTAATCTTTTAGAGGATAACTTCCTTAGGTGTATTGAAGATTTCGTCTTCCTTCTCTGGAAATATTTTCAAATAATCTTTTACAGATTTCACTAAATTGTCACCTGCCTCCTCTTTGGTACTTCCAAATGCGGTGACTTTATCGTTGGCCATACAACGCGCAACATATCCTTCCTTTACTTTCTTGAGATCATATGTAATTATTTTTCCACCCATGCGAATTCTTCCAATGCTGACAATTTAAACCTTAAAGAATTTGCTTATAAGTCTATTGTACGAAAATTAGGTCGCACTAATTTGAGGAGGATTGCAAAGGATTACTTTAGGCTTTACCGATCAAGAAAACCGATGGTTGTAAGGCTCGAGGCAAAGCAGATCAGATACGCAGTGACGCAATGTGCAGGGGGACGAAAGCCCTCGGAGGTGGCCCCGGAGATAGGCGTCACGACAAGGCACGTCCAGCGGATGTATGCCCGGTTCAGGAAGACAGGCGACACGCACCACGTGCCGCTCAAGCCGGGAAGGAAAAAGAGCGCCCCGGTTCCCGACGGGGACATGCGCGCAGTCCTGGAGGAGTACAAACACAGTGCAGCAGGGGTGGTTCATACGGCCAAGAGGCTGCGAAGGCAACTCGATATAAGCTACTACGAGGTATACAGGATAATGAAAGAAAACGGGCTGGTGACGCCATCGGCTGCAAAATCAATGCCCAGAAAATACGTCCGCTTTGAGCGCAAATACTCCAATGCCATGTGGCACGTGGACTGGCATACCATGAAGGATCCGCGCTTTGCAGGGCTCAATTTGGTCACGTTCCTAGACGACTCGTCCAGGTGCGTGACTGGTGCGGGCCTGTTCAGGGAGGCCACCTCAGAAAACGTCGTGGCGGTCCTGCGGCAGGCCGTGGCCCAGTTCGGCGCGCCTGCCACCATACTCTCAGACAACGGCAAGTGCTTTGTCGGGGCGCGCTCGGATCCGAAGAAGAAGAAGAGTCCGCCCAAGGGCGGATGGAGGCCCACTGCCTTTGAGGAGGAGCTGCTCAACTGCGAAATCGGGCTGATAAACTCCAGGCCGTATCACCCGCAGACCAATGGCAAACTGGAGAGATTCCACAGGAGCATCGAGGAGGAGATATGGAACCACAAGAGTCTGTCTGCATACATCGACTACTATAACGAGGACAGGCTGCACTGGTCGCTTGACATCGACAACTACGAGACGCCGCTGCGGGCATTCTCCGACAGGGAGGCCACAGAAGCGATCAGGAAAAACAACCCAAGATGGATGGAGGAGGACATTGGTGATGGTGCGACATAATTTTCATATAATACAGAATTTGCTTATAAGAGCGGAGATATGTGGTCGCCTGCCCCTCCTACCAATCAGGCACAAATTGGTATGTGCAACTATATGGTCTTCGTGCCTATACTGATGATCATTGAAAATTTCACCTGATTACACGCCTTGTGAAGGTTTATGGATCTCCATCCATGGCCATCCTGACATGAACAAGACGAAAACCCTCACGGATGCCATGCGTGTCGAAAAGGATCTCAAGATTCACACCAGAATCCTGGCGGTGCGCTCCGTGCTGCTTGGCAACACCATCGCACAGACCGCAGAGATTGCCAACGTGACACATCGTACCGTACAGATGTGGATCAAGAGATTCGATCTTGACGGCGTTGACGGCCTCCGTGACTCCCCTGACAGGGGCAAAAAGCCAAAGGTTCCGGTCGGCAGGATAAAAAAGATCGCCACAAAGTTGCGCAGGATGGGAAAGATCACCCCGAAGAAGCTGTGCAACTGGGTGCGCCGCAGGCTGCATGTCACATACAGCGTGGGAAGCATCAGAAGAATCCTGCGCACGATGGGATTCTCGCTAAAGACGTCAACCACCAGGCTGGCAGATGCTGCCGACGCAAAGGCTGTAAGACGGTGGCAAGGGGCGACAAGAACCGCGATTGCGCTTGCAAAAAGGCGCGGATTTAGGATAACCGTACAGGACGAGTCGATATTCGTCAGTACGGGAAGGGACGGTAGAAAGTTCTGTACAACTTCAGGTCCTTTTTATACTGACAGTCAAACATTTTTGGGCAGCATCTTATGATCAGATGCCCCTGCGAACATGGCTGAACATCAGACATTTGTGATCAGATATTGCAGGTTTGGAATTTACGGGAGTGACATAATATCGGCATCTTGGTCAAAGAATTTCGATGGAAATCTTTTTTGATCTTGCCTGTCTGATGTAACATATGGACTCCAAAGCCGTGCTTGCACACTGTACGGATCCTGGAAAGGCACTTGTCATGATCATGGAGCAGGATGAGAAGATCTCCGGGCTGGAAAAAGAACTCTCTATTGTCAAGAAGGAGAATGCTGATGTCAAGAAGGAGAACTCTAAGCTCCGGGCAAGGCTTGCCCTGTACGAGAGTCCCAACATGCCCACGTCCACGCCGTCATTATACAATGATGCCAGAAGAAAGTTCAGGGAGAAAAGGGGCGAGGATCCCGGCGGCAGTCCCGGCGATGCTGCTCGGGGCAAGAAACGCGGCCCTCCGTGCGGACACCATGGTACATCGCACGGCAACCGGCCATCCATGACATTAAGGTACGATCTTGGCTCCAAAATATGCCCAAAGTGCAACATCCAGTTACGGATGCTCAAGCCGATCCACAAGCTTGTCAACGACCTAGATGACTCCATGCGCATGCTCACTGCCAATGCCATCATCCAAAACGCGGTGTGTCCACAGTGCAATACCGTGCATGTCGCAGCTACCCCGTTTCTAAGCGGCACGTCACTTGGGCCCGTCTCACTCTCTCTAATCATGATGTTCTTTGAGAAGGGAAACACAGACGAGGACATTGCAGAGTACTTTCAGTATATGTTTGGATTCAAGATGGCCCCAAATACCGTGACTGCCGCCCGGCACGCAGTGGCAGAGGCGATTCAACAAAACATGATACAACGCATACAGTCATTCATTGCGGGCAGGCCGTGGATACAGATGGACGAGACCGGCTTTAAGCGCGGCGACGGACACATGGGATACGTCTGGGTGCTCAACTGCGAGGGGGCGTGTTTTGTGGTCTTTGCAGATTCCCGGTCCTCCGAGGTACTGCACACGCACTTTGGATGGCTGGATCCCAAGACTCCCATAGTCGTAGACGGGCTGGCCCAGTACAAGCTGTTCTTTGTGACAATCCAGAGGTGCTGGAGGCACCTTCTGGCATATGCAGAAAAGCTTGCAGTAAAGATGCCCGAAGGCGATAACGAGAAAAGGTATGACTTGCTGCTGGAATTTTACAGGAAGATAGATAAAATCAAGACGCTTGCGCCGCTTACATGCATGGAGCTTTCCAGGGAAGTATACAAAATAATCAACCCGTATGAGGACGTTCACGTGCGTAGTATCCTCGGCTACCAATTGATCACAAAAAGGACAATTTTTTTCAACCAAAGGATCTAAGAGCTATTAGTCCCATATATACACATGAAAGGAAAGAAGGAATTACCGACGGGAACAGCGTTCCTGTACGGGATAGCAAGCAAGGACGAGCTTTTTAGGATGCACAAGTCCGAGAAGGACGCCAAGGCGGCAATCCGGCTCCTTGCATACCACATGAGAAAGTGCGGCGCGAGCATATATGATATTGCCGAGAAGCTGAGCAGGCCGTATGGAACCGTACGATACTGGCTGGTGCGTGCGCACAAGCATGGCCTGGAGGGCAGGTTTGACATAAAGCATGGCGCCCCGTGCAGGCTCGACAAGAAACAGCTTGAACGGCTGCGCGCAGACCTGATCAAGGGCCCGGACAACTGCGGCTTTAAGGCCACAACATGGACAGGGCCGCTGGTCATTGCCCACGTCAAAAAGAAGTTCGGCATCACGTATGCAGAAACGAGCATGTACGACCTGCTGCACAGAATCGGCTTCTCATGCAGAAAGCCCAGGCCAAAACACCCAAAATCAGCCTCAGAATCCGAGAAAAAGGAGTTCAAAAAAAAAGCTAGGCAGAGCGCAAAGTACTATTCAAAAAAGGGGTACACGGTAATGATAGGCGACGAGTCCATGTTCATACTGGGATGGAACGTCAAGAACAGCTGGTACCCCGTAGGAGAGCCGGTCTATACGCCCGTCAGCCTGTCTAGGAAGCGGTTCTATGTCATAGGGGCCCTCTCAAGAAACAGGTTTGACTATCGCTTTTACGAAAAGGCCAACACGGGAACATTCTACAAGTTTCTCAGGACACTGCGCCGCAAGTACGGCAAGGTGTTGTTGTTTGTCGACAACGCATCGTACCACAAGTCAGCAGAACTCAATAGAAAGATGGCCAAGTGGAACGGGGACGTGGTGCTAAAGTACCTGCCGCCGTACGCGCCGGAGCTTAACAACTCGGAGGGGCAGTGGCGCGGGTTCAAAAAGGCGACTTCAAACTGCCTTTACAAGACCGTCAAGGAGATGCAGAGATCACTGCGCAGTATGACGCGCAGGGGCGAGATAAAGGTGGTAAAGATGAACAAATGGCTGACGTAGATACTACGTACACACCTGCTAAACGCCATACATGACATGTTTACGTGTCTGGCGCATCGGGGAATGCCGCTGCACAACAACGATACGGAGCGGTGCATACGCGACGGGATCATACCACAACGCAATGCTCGCCACAAGATCGTAACTGACGGCGGAAGAAAGACGGCTTCTGCACTGCTGACGTTCTCGATGACATGTCGCAAGCAGAATATACATCCTGCCGGCGGACTTTTGAAATACCTGCGGAATCCGGGCTGGGATATCTTTGCAGAAGCAGGAGATGATGATGATAATGCGCGCCTGCTGTCCTCGCTTGTCAATACGGACGGTACAAGATACAGCGTCTTTGAGTGTCCCGGGCCGCCGCCGGTGTGGCCGCCTGTAGTCGATGATGACGCAGGCAGCAGAGGAGGAGCGGTACGCCGGAACCGGACGGCCGTCGTACCAGTAGTAGCAGCTCCGATAGTAACAACATGATCCGTCTGGCGCCTACGGGACGGCGTAACCCGTAGCTTCATATCCAAAGATCTGACCGTGTAGGCAAGTCTGCCAGTCAACAACGCCTGACAAATCTGACAATGCTGGTTTCCTGCAGGTGCCGTCTGCCAATAATCTGTTGTCTGCGCGCTGCCGGTCTTGCATATACAAGGGACGTGTGGTGATGATGTAGCGGGTCTGTCACAGCAGATGCGGAAGGATCAAAAAGTTCCGGGCAAAAAGTTCCCTAGTCAGTATAAAAAGGACCTGAAGTTGTACAATTTTCATATGAAACATAATCCTTAATTGATTTTTAGCCCTTCTTTCTGTCTGGTTTCGTGATTCCTTTTCTTACAAGCCTGTTGTGCCGCATCTTGCGATTCGTCTCAAAGGATAACTCGGGAGCTGCCAGATCGGTTCTGGTATTCGGGCGCTTGTTTTCCTACAAGCAGCCAGCACAGCCTTCCAAGATCCCGGCGATTTGCTCAGAATCATGCTTTAGCAGCGATTCAAAGTCTCCTGCATGCCCTCGACAAATCCCTGCAATTTTACAAGCTTTGAGCTTTGGAATTTTGCATCCGTGTGCCTCTTTTGAGGCATCTGCGGTTGGCGGCTTGGCAAACCCTCTAAAACGCCTGTCACGTTACGATGGCGCCTTCTTTTGCCACCAGACCTGAACGCCTCTGAGAACCAAAATGCACGACGTTTTGCAGAATATTTCAGGTGCTGCTTTTGATGCGCATGATCTTGGTTTTATCCATGACGACCCAGTATTCGACATTTTGGCCGTTCTCCAACCTGTCTTTTACCTCGTCATCAATCATGGACACATCGATGGTCTCAAAGGTTTCAGAATCCATCACTTGGACCGTATCACCATTAATTGAGATGATCTGGCCGACCTTTTTGTTGATCATGGGCACGTGAATCTGCATGCTGACCGGCCCCACATGAGGCCTCTTTTGGCCATCAAAGATTCCCTCGGCAACAATTCTTGCCTTTGCCGCCCCGTGTTTTCCGGGTTTTGACGTATCATATTCTACAATCCTGCACGGTTCGCCACTTGGCTGATCAGAATGCGGCAGCAAAATGTATGACCCGATTTTTAGCGAACCAAGGTCAGAGGGTTTGCTCATGAAAAGGCAGGTTTTTGTCGAATATTTAACTTTTCTACTTTAGCTGATCAAGAAGAGACAGGCTTATCAGATTTGTCATTGTCAGTCCCTTTCTGTTTGCATCCCTTCGGGTTTGCTCACAGTATTTTTTCACGCTTTGATGGCTCTTTTTGCTGGCCACCTCGATTACGACGATATTATTTGAATAGGGAAAAGTGAATCTTGAAGGAGTAGTACAGTACGTCTTCATGTTTCCCAGGCCGGCCTTTTCGATTTTTTCCCTTTTCAGCAAAAGATTTGCAATTTCCTGTAAATCCTCGCCTTCCTTGTCATACTCCAAATAGTAAACAGAGACAAAGTTGATTTCTCCCAATATTTCACGTTCAAAAAGATCGTCTTTGATATTGAATACAAAGGAGAGTTTTTCCTGATTGTGAGATTCCAAATCAGCATAAATTTTCGAACTGTCCTTAAATTTTGCCAAGAGATAATGGTTGGTTGAATCTGAAAAAAAAGGCCTGCTGTCATCAGAGAATGTTCCGGTCACAAAATATAACGATTCAATATTTCTTGACTTTGTCCAGGAATCTTTCAATTCCACTGATTCATGTGTGTGAAGGTATGGCGCGCACACATACCCAGAATAGGACATTTCCAGTTCAGACACAAGTCAACCTCAGCGCTGGTGAGTATTTATGCCTATTCAGAATTCTACGATCATGAGATCGGCTTGCCTACAATGGTTTTTTAATAGCAGGGATCTTCGTTTTTCTTGTCCCGTGGTAGCTCAGCCTGGTAGAGCTTCCGGCTGTAGTTGTTGGCTTTAGATGGCTTACAGAACAACAGCATATCAGGCATACAGAAACCGGGTTGTCGGTGGTTCAACTCCGCCCCGCGGGACCATCAATCAAGTTTAAACCCTCAGCCTGCATACCATAAGTATGAAGCCACCTGCAAAGGCAGTCACAAAGAACAGGGTTGCCAAAAATCTTGATGAAAAATTGGACATCCACGGATATGACAAGATCCTACAAAGAGTATGGAGGCAGATCAAAGACGACCTGCCCGAGTACGTGGAGATGTACCAGAAATACGAAGACTTGCTGGTCACCCAGTCAAAGTCAAAGTCGTCGAAGATCAACAACATGAGAAACCTGTTATCACTGGGAAGAATCCTGAAGTCCAAAGGGTATGGCTGGCAGACAATCACCAGAGAACAGGTGGTGGATGTTCAGGCCTACATCATGAGGACATGGGCAGATGCAGACGGAAAGGAGACATGGCATACGTCAGATCACAAGAAATTTCTGATGCTGTTTGTGAGATGGCTGAAGACCGGCAAGAGAGAATACGACAAGAAGATACCAGAACCGGAGGAGATTCTTGACATCACGATCAAAAGAGTGGGACAGAAACTCACAAGAAACGAGCTGCTAAAGCAGGGCGAGATCAGCGAGCTTCTTGAGGCGTGCGGGGACAACCTAAGGGACAAGGCCTTGATCTCAGTTCATGCCGAGGCCGGGGACAGGGCAGGTGAAACACTGAACATCCGTATCGGGCATGTGACGTTTTTGAACAACGGCGGCGCCGTGATTCGCGTAAATGGTAAGACGGGAAAGAGGGATGTCCACCTGGTAAAATCCGTTCCGGAATTATCGGCATGGATCAACTCGCATCCAAGAAAAAAGGACAGGTTTGCGCCGTTGTGGCTGGACAGGTACGGTAGTTTTCTCAGCTATCCGGGGGCCAGGGCCGTTTTCAAGAGGCGTGTGAAGATGGCCATACGAAGCGCCGAGAATGTGGGAAAGGCCAGCACCCTGAGCGACAAGCGCGTGTTCATGACGCTATTCAGGCATACTGAAATCACAAACAACGCCAAATGGATGTCGTCCCAGCTGTCAAAGAAGAGGCACGGATGGACCCCGGATTCGGACGTGATTGCAAACTATGAGCATCTGATAGATGACGACGTGCAGAATGCGACGTTTAGTCACTACGGGCTGGAGGTCGAAAAATCAAGGGAGGACGAGGAATGCATGCCAAAGGTCTGCAACGTCTGCAAGAAGCACAACTCCTCGACGTCGATACTTTGCGAGCAGTGCGGCAGGGCTCTGACGCTGAAGGACGCAATCGAGATCGAGGAAAAGACGGCAGTGGAAAAGGAGCAGACCGACGACGAGGTCAAGAGACTCGAGCAGGTGACTGCCAACCAGGGCAAGAGGATGAAGATAATGGAGGAGAAGCTGGACGCCCTGACTGAAATCCTAAAGCAGCAGGGCAGTCACTGACGTGTCACATATGCGACCATTCCCAAGATGTTTGCGGTCAAGAAATACGGTAGAGAATCAGTTGAGAGATGATTCGGAATTAGAAACCAATCCAAGTAATCTCTTTCTTTTCCTCGATATTAGAAAATCAGTTGAGAGATGATTCGGAATTAGAAACTACAAATATCTGGATTTTGCTACACATTTGCCAAGGAATTTCACAGGCAACTTGCTATTTGATGAGAGTTTATCACCTAGGTGATACTGCCGCTCAGGGTTTTCATGATCATGCCCACCGTGCTGTATTCTCTTGGCGGGGTAAATTCGTACGACTGACTGCAAACAGACAGTTAAGTTAGTTACTTTATGAGTAATGTGCAATGAATGGACGTTTACTGTTGCTAGTCATGCCGTTACTTGTGGCTGCAATAATAATGCCAATTACCACCACAGTACATGGTTTTTGGTGGATGTTTGAGGATGTAGAACTGGAGGGATTGTCAACGAAAATGAGCTGTGTCTTTTTAATAGATTGGTTTTAAATTCGACGTGGTCGTGGCGTTTTGGCGGCGTCAACATGCAGTAATAGGGTAGCCCCTGCCTAGGCAGCAATCAGGCATGAATCTGCTTGCAGTTGCGGTTTTCATGCCTGAACAGCGGGGGATGTGTGACTTTAACTCTAGGCAGGGGCTAACCTATTATCATTGGACACTATCTGCCGTCCCAGTCGCCTGCAACAGCTAGATCACCTGCCATCCCGTACCCGAATGTCTGCTCGGGTATGCCGTCAAACCCGTTGTTGACGTACCATATGCCGTTGCGGAATATGGCAGGAGTGTCGATGCCGTCACCGTCCCAGTCGCCTGCAACAGCTAGATCACCTGCCATCCCGTACCCGAATGTCTGCTCGGGTATGCCGTCAAACCCGTTGTTGACGTACCATATGCCGTTGCGGAATATGGCAGGAGTGTCGATGCCGTCACCGTCCCAGTCGCCTGCAACAGCTAGATCACCTGCCATCCCGTACCCGAATGTCTGCTCGGGTATGCCGTCAAACCCGTTGTTGACGTACCATATGCCGTTGCGGAATATGGCAGGAGTGTCGATGCCGTCACCGTCCCAGTCGCCTGCAACAGCTAGATCACCTGCCATCCCGTACCCGAATGTCTGCTCGGGTATGCCGTCAAACCCGTTGTTGACGTACCATATGCCGTTGCGGAATATGGCAGGAGTGTCGATGCCGTCACCGTCCCAGTCGCCTGCAACAGCTAGATCACCTGCCATCCCGTACCCGAATGTCTGCTCGGGTATGCCGTCAAACCCGTTGTTGACGTACCATATGCCGTTGCGGAATATGGCAGGAGTGGATGTACCGAGGCCGGAAATGCTCAGGGAATCAACCATCACGTCCTCTGAGGACGAGGATGTTTTTACCGCCAGCCTCACCTTGAAATTGCTCGAATGCAGATGATCTGCCAGGTCAAACATGTGCTTGGTCCACGTATCATCATCGTCCCGGTTCCCCTGCCAGTCATACGCGTTGATCCAGCTTGTCCCGCCGTTGGTCGAAACGTCCACCTCGAGGTACTCCCCGCCATCAAGGTCGTCATCTACATACCTGTAAAGTGTCATGGCAGCCGAGTCGTATCCCGTAAGATCCAACCCGTCGGAGAGGACCAGCCTGCATTCAGAGTCGCAGTCGTCCGCCTTGGCCACCGTGTTGGTCGCCGCATTGTGGCCCGGCGGGTGGCCGCCCTCGTCGGGAGATCCCGTACTCCAGCCGGTTTCGCCCTCCTCGGTCCACACGTCAAGGTCGTCAAAGGACTCGAAGAGGGACGTAGGCGCCTCCAGGCTTCCCGTGACAGGCTTCAGGTTCAGCTCGGACCGGACATGCTCCCAGGGCGAGTATACGGGAAAGACGTATTTGCAGTCTGGTGAATGGATCGTCGGCGGAAAGTCAGAGAAACATGATTTTCCCACATGGATGCCGTGAAGCAGCACGCCGTCCCCGGAACCGATGGAGTAGACAGGTGCCCCGCTGTCACCTTTTGCTGACCTGTATCCAGCCGTGTTTTGATCGGTAAGCGTCCCGTATGTTGGACTATATATCGTAACCCCGGTTGAGGTCACCCCGCCGGAAGTGGTCGTGTAGTTTTTGTCCCCGATGGTCTTGTTTATTATCCCTGCCATGCGCACAATGTCATGAACCTCAGATGTTCTTGTCCCTACAACGTTGAACGGATCGCCGTCAGGGTTGAAGATCTTTTGCTCCAACGCAATGTTGTCAAGCGTACGGACAAACGCAGAGTCGCTAGACCGGGCATTGGTTGGATTAGTGATCACATTTCCCACACCAATATGGTTCAAGTGATTCTCATTTGGCTGGAATATGCCAACATTAAGGCGGGTACCAGCTACATGACCTGACATGACAAATCCCAAATCCCCATTGTTGTTAACTACAGGAATTGTGATTGGACCAACCGGCAAATCAAGAACAGTGATTGGCACATTGCGGCTGATCTCTATACCACCGATCAGCGGATCGCACCTGTCATTGACTGCATCACATGACTCCTCTACAAAGTGGCCTGAGACTAGTCGTACCGGAATGGCAGAACCGTTTGTAATTTGTCGTATCTTTTCCATGTATTGCTCTGCCGTCCCGGTGGCATTTCGATCCAGGCCGATCACCAGCTCGTTGGATGTCCTATTTACAAACGACATGAACACCGGCAGTTCGTCTGCTATGTCGGGCTGTTGTCGTTGCGGTGATGAATGGGTCAGGATTGCGTCGCTTTGCGCTTGCATGTACCGCGTGATTTTGGCGTGTGCGTCGGCCAAGTCGTCTGTTTGAGACTCTTCGGCATGTATTGAGGCCGCCACGGCGGACAGAAACACAATCAATGCAAGGAGGGGCGCAATTTTGAGCATGTCTAAAACCCACAACCCAAATAACACACATCCTCACAAGTACCCTTAAAGCAATTAAGTTCCGGACCAGAATAGCAGGAAGCACTGCCGCCCCACTCACGGCATAAATCAAAATTATGCATATGACAATGATCATACTCCTCGCTCCACTTGGCACCGTATGCCTCGCACAATGCAGACGGCGCAGTGGGGTCTATGTCTGTACCGGCCGGCTCTGGCCCGGCAGACGACATTGCAAGTGTAACGCCTACTGCCAATATCACTATGGCCGCACTCCAGAGTGCCGCAAGCCTGTCTATTGCCGCCATGCCTCGCCCTCCTACGCGTGCGCCTCAGACAGCGCTTCGCCAAGTCTCCAGACGTCGTCCATTGGCATCATCATCATCATGTGTGGATTCTTTTCTTCAATTGTAAAGCTACTATCGCCAAACCTGATTTTTTCTCCTCCGTCTGCTGTTCCCACTGCATCGTCAATGTCACATTGACAGGGATGATTGCCAGAATTATCCGTGCCAAGGCGTGCAAGATCCAGTCTGACCATTCAGCATTCTGTACCATATTCCATATTTTAGTACTCTGTTTTGCACAAACCGTCGACGGCCATATACCATGCACCATAACTTGATTTATTTCAAATCCAAGGTCGTTTTCGGGATTACTTCTAGGAAGACTGTTCCAAATGCAGGCATCATGAAACAGGATGCAATATCAATAAGGATGATGCTTGTCAAATGACAGTTTTTAGGATCGTGGCCGGCTACTTTTCGAGGCCCAGCAGCGCGTCCTTTTTCATTTCAAAGTCGGATCTTGAGATTATTCCACGCAACATCAGGTCGTGATATTTCTCGATCTCCCTTATTGCCCTGTCGTGGTTTGGCTCTCGCATCTTCTATGAGAGCCATGTCGCCTTGTCTGCTGCAGACGCGCCGTAGCCCCTCATCTTCCCGGACGGCACCCTCCCTGCAGCCCTTTTGCCGAGATTCCCAAAGCCCGCCGCCACCCTCCGGCCTGCATCGGCCACCTCTTCCTCAACGTTTCTCTGCGCAGGATCCCTGCGCTTCCATTCCCTCTTTGACCTGCATCCAAAGTTCTCAAGGTTGTACTTGGTAGTCCACCTGAACATGCAGTATATCATGGCAAACACGGGGCCGACGGGCACAGCCCAGTCCCACAGCAGCGTCAGCACCACGGATGCGGCGCGTACCGTGCCGTCTGCGATGGCATCAGTAGTATCTGGAGCGCCGCTCTGCATTGCCGTACCTACGAGATCCTCGATTTGTGGGTTTGGGACATCATACCCCACCAGATCCCACCAGGTCGTGGAACCGTCAAGCGTGTAGAGCATCTCGTCTGCCGAGAAGGCCAGCACGAGCACCGGGGTTGTTTCCTAATTCGGCAATCTAGTCTAATTTTTTAGATTCTACACTATATTGATCAGAACGGGCGTGGTTCTCTAATGACGGAACATAAGAGACGCAATGGGTACTGGAAGTATTACCATGCTGCCCACACCCAAGAAATGGTGTTTCTCCTATCCAATATAGTTTCCTTGATCGTGGAGAACCCGTGTCCCGTGAAGGTTGGTTCCGGACCGGGTCGGCCAATAGTCCACAGCCGTGACAAGCTGGCATGCCTGTGCATATTGATGGTGTGTCTGGATATGACATACCGTGACACGCAGTGCATTGCGCACTTTCTAAGGCTGCCTCGCTGGAACGACGAGCCGGTGCCAGACCACGTCACCCTGTGCAAATTCATGCCAAAGATTCCAAACAAGTGGCTTGAGGAGATGATATCAGAAACTGCACGCATATGCCTTGCAGGGTTTGACCTGTCTGCACTCAAGTTTGCGGCCGACAGCACCGGCGTCGTTACTGACAGATACGACAAGAAGAAGAAGAGAAAGGATCTCAAGCCAAAGAAGGTGACGGGCAAAAAGGCCGATTCTAGGCACGAATCTGGCGCAAAAAAGGCCGAAAGAAAGAGAAAGGCCAAGCCCTACAAACAATATCTAAAGTGGCACGTGGCATCCGTGCTGGGCCTGCAGGTAATCCTGGCATGCCGGATTACCTCAGACAGAATGGCAGACACTACCATCCTAAGATCACTCTTGCAGAGAATTGGAAAGATCGGACTCGGATTCTCTGGCATCTTCAACGCCGACAGGGGATACGACTCGGATGAGAACATAAGGATCCTCAAGGAATCCGGAATGAAACCGAACATCAAGCTGAGAGATAATGCAGTCCGTACCAAAATGAAACACAGGAAGGAAGCTTCCGAGGCGTTTGATCCGGAATCCTACACGATGCGCGCTACGATAGAGGGAATCTTTGGCGCAGAGGAGGCAGAGAACCACAGGCTGATGTGCAGGTTCAGAAAGGCATCCACCCGCAGAAGGTTTGGCCTGTGCAAGGCCATAGGATGGAACCTTGAGGTGCTAAACAGGATGGAGTGTGCTGCAAGGATTGGCGTGCCGGTGGAGGCAGCCTGAGGTGAATTAGGCGACAACCCCCCTGTACACTCCATATTTTCTTACTCATATTTGTGATTCGACCTCCTGATTCAAAAAGTGTGCGAAAAAAAGTGTTCCTATTCTAGCAGGGTCCTCACCAATGCGATATCTCGCTTGCTGCAGGGCAGCCTTTGTGCCTGGCCCACAGCTTCTGGACCCACCATACCGTCACGTCCATGGTTCCGGCTATCTGGGCGTTGGTAAGCTCTCCCTTTTTCTTTTCCTGCACTATCCATTGTACCTGGTTTTTCTCTAGCTTCATGCCGTTTGGGTGCTCAAGACTCACGTATTTACGGATCTTTCGTCGCCAGACCCACACACCTGTACTTCCAGTGTGGGTCAGGCTTGCACATCTGGTCCTGACCGACTTTACACACTCGGAGAAGGGGTGAACTACTTTTTGGACTATACAAAACACACCATACAACAAACATGAAAAATAATAAAAAGATAGACTGATTTAAGAAAACAAAGGTTGAATCTTAAATTAAAAAACTGATTGCCTATTCTGATTTTTTGACTTTTTGGGCTGCAGGTCCTTTCTTGCCTTCGCCTACTTCAAACTCGACTTTATCGCCTTCGTTGATAAATCCATCAACATCTGATTTGTGAACAAACAGATCATCTCCAGATTCCCTTTCGATAAAACCAAAGCCCTTAGTACGGTTAAACCACTTTACGGTGCCTTGTTCCATTTGTTTTTGAACCAATAACTGGCTATATTAAGTAAGTCATAAGCAGTATGCCGCCACCCATCAAAAGATCACAATTCAAAAATCCTTAGGGATGTGATTGTTCTCTTTGAGCCATCCAACCTGTGGAAGAGTAAACCTCCAAACAATATCGCCTTGTTCTGACTCGTTAAAATCCCAGGGCGCGATAATTACAATGTCATTGTCCCTAATCCAGACCCTTCGTTTTAATTTTCCTCGAATTCTTCCCCTTCTTGTGACGTTGTCAGTGCATTTGATCAGAACATTCTCCCCTCCAAGCATCTTCAAGACCCTGCCAAACATCTCTCCTTCCTCAGGCAGACGGATTTCTTTCAGATCACTTTCGCTTTTTACCTGGCGCTTGCCCATACCACAGTAGGTTCTCACCATAACCATATAACTGATGGGTTTTGACTGATTTGGCCTGAAAGAACATTCAATCCGCAAGAAATTTTACATGTCATTCCAAAAACAACGCATGAAATTCCAATGTGTAGATGAGTGTGCACAATGCTGCATTGAGAGAGGGTATTTTCCATCAAAGGAGTTTGGAAAAATCGGCGTATTGATTCTGCCAGAAGAAAAAGAGAGGATAGAGAAAAGATCAGCGGCAATGGCCGGCAATCGGATCAAAATCCTTCCAAGAATCGGTGTTTCTGAAGAGAAAAACCGCGGGCCGACAAGAATTTTGGCATATCAGTTAATGGGAGTAGAGGACAACGGCAACACATGTCCGTTTTTAGATACAGGCGGGGATGAAAAATCACCCCATGGGGGCTTCCCATGCAAAATTTACAAAGACAGGCCTTTAGCTTGCGCTGCATATCCCTTAATCGAATCAAACCCAATCAACATGGATGCAAAGTGCAGGTTCTGCAAAGAGAACAAAAATGCAGATGAAAATTTGAATGAGGAGATAGAATCATTGCTAAAAATCAAAGAAAAAATGGCGACAGATGCCAGGTATGTCTGGAGGTATGCAACAGGGATTGGTGAACCAGATGACAGGCCCGTCATCAAAACAGGATGGATCTTAGATGATGATGATGATGATGATGAGTAAGTGGAGGAGGAAGAGGAAGAGAAAAAAGTTTGAGGCATGAAAAAACAGCTACTGGCAGGCAGTCAGAAATTCAAAGTATGAAAACGTGAGAGAGTCAGTTCCCGCATATGGTGGTGCCTGCTCATGGCAGTGCA
This sequence comes from Candidatus Nitrosopumilus sp., assembly GCA_965214775.1. GTDB lineage: Archaea > Thermoproteota > Nitrososphaeria > Nitrososphaerales > Nitrosopumilaceae > Nitrosopumilus. The sequence continues at coordinate 2,813,139 of OZ243974.1, forward strand.
GACGGCAACAACAATACGAGACATATCTGTAGTAGCAGTAGCAATGGCAGCAACAGCAGCAACAGCAGTAGTAATAGTCAGTCTGATTTGAGTTGTTTTGAGATCGGAACCATTCTGCGCGGCGCTTGGAATCGTTGGGACTGGTTCAGTCTTTCCAAAAGTTCCCAGAAAAACGGTTCCAAATTTGACATGATTCAGATTATGATGCCTGCAGATCCGCATGCAGTCGTCTGCACTGCCACGAGTCGGGTTACATCTGTGAGGACTACTGATTGCAAGTACTGATAAGCCGCTTACGCGTTAAAAGAATACAGACAGGCAATTTCGCATGCATCCTTGGATTCTATCATAAATTGCCGATTGTTGTCTTGTAAAAAATTTTGCAGCCGTCATTATCATCGTCATCGTTGTAAAACCAGCTGCCGATTCCACCAGACACTATGGGTTGATTACTGCCCTGCCAATAATTTTCCTGTCCTTTAGATCCTGCAAAGCGGTATTTGCCTCATCCAAAGAATATCTTTTTGAGATTACTGGGTTGATGATGCCCTTTCTGGCAAGTCCCAACAGTTCTTCCATGTCATTGTAATTTCCGGTATAGGCACCCTGTATGACAATTGACTTTAAAGGGACGGTTACAAGGGACAGCTCAATAGAGCCCCCAAACAGCCCAACCAGAACCAGATTGCCCCTTTTTCTCAAGACGGCCAGACCGGTCTTTACAGTCGGCGGGGCGTTTACAAAGTCAACTACGCTATCGGCGCCCTTGCCATTGCAGATTGAAAGGATTTTTTGGACGGTTTCCGGATCCCTTGAATTGATGGTAAAATGTGCACCCATCTCTTTTGCGGTTTCCAGTTTTTTATCATCCAGATCAACACAGATAATTTTCGCATCGGTGATTTCCCTGCCAATCTGTATGCCCATCAGGCCCAGCCCGCCGGCGCCAACAATTACAATAAACTCCGGAGAGTTCTGGTTTGCTTTCTTAATTGCAGTATAGGCAGTCAGTCCAGAACATGCCAAGGATGTCGCAGCGTCAGGATCGACTCCGTCAAGCTTTGCCAGATATTTAGAATCAGGTATCAGCGTATGATCGGCGTACCCTCCGTTTTGGAAGAGTCCCATTGATTTTGGGGCATCGCACAGGTTTTCATTTCCCGCCTTGCATGCAGGACAGTCCCCGCATCCCATCCATGGAAAGACAAGAACGTCATCGCCTACCGATACGTCAGAGACATCCTTGCCGATTTCGTGGACGGTCCCGACAATTTCATGACCGGGGGTGACAGGATATTTTACCCCCCTGTCTGTAACCTTTAAAAACTGTCCATCCCCAAGATCGTACCCCCCTTCCCACAGGTGCAGATCACTGTGGCACACACCCTCGGACTTTACCTTGATGAGGACCTGGGTGCCTACCGGCTTGGGATTTTCAGATTCAGTTACGACAAGGGGCTCGTTAGGGCCCGGAATTCTAGCCGATTTCACAGATTTGATTTTCCTGCTAACAATATAAGAGTTGACTGAAAACAAGAAAAAAATAGATCCGTTAGATATTATTGAATTAAATCAGAGTCATCTTATGAGCGATTCGCCTCCTCCTCCTCCTAGCAGCAGCGATGATTCTCCTAGCAGCATCTCGCAAGAACCGGTTAGCGTTCTGTTTAGTCCCGCCGCATCAGTTGCAAAGAAGGACGTTTGGGAGATCGACCTCATTCATATTTTGAACCTGTTAATCAAAATTCTAGAAAAATCAGGCAAGAAAGACCTCAAAGTGGCAGGAATGGCCGCACTGTCATCATCCCTAATATACAGAATGAAAGTTGAGAGCATCTTTGCCCTGCAAAGGGCAGCCATGCAGAAAAAACCGATGCATCAACGGACAGATGTCGATATTCAGTTAATCGACATCCCATACAGGCACGAGTCCACATACCCGGTTTCTTTAGATGACCTGCTAGGATTGTTGCAGAATCTTATAGGAACGATTGCAAACCCGCAATCAAGAAGAGGTGGGGAACGGGTAAAAATTGAGCCGGTTGAGGCGCCAAATTTTCAAGAATATTTCATCTCTCTTGAAAACATCATTGGAAGGTACGAGGAGCTTGTAATGAAGAAGATTGCAGTAGAAGGTTCTGGCATTCTACAGGAAATAATTGCAGATCTGGACGAGATCGATTCAATTCGATGCTTTTTTGCAGTGCTGTTTTTGGCAAGAGATCAAAAAGTCGACCTGGAACAGATAAATGACGATATCAGAATTACCGCCATAAAAGAAGAGTTAACAAACTGATCAAAAATGGCCAAGGAGACCCTTTTTAACTGATATGCAGGTGGTGATGACTTGTGGCAAAAGTTGAGAACATGGATGAGGCAATGGCAAGGATAGAATCGGCATTGTACTCTGCAGGCAGGCCGCTCAGAATCGAGGAGATAATCCGAGCCTCGGGTACAGAATCAAGGACAAAGACACTGGACTTGATCAGCATCTTGATCAAGAGGACAAAGTCGGCATTCAGGGGGCTAGAGGTGGCGATTCTGCCAGACGGCTCGTATGTTTTTCAGATAAAGCCAGAATACAGTGCAACTGTGAAAAGATATGCCTCAAAGCCAGTCCTGCCCAATGCGACATTAAAGACGCTGTCATATATAGCGTACATGCAGCCGATCTCATCAAAGCAGCTTGTGGAGACAAGGGGGTCGGGAGTTTATGCACATCTCAAAGAACTAAGACAGTTGGACTTTATCTCGCATCAGAATGTTGGAAGACTGAAAATTTACAGCACCACGGACAAATTCCAGAAATACTTTGGAATCCAAGGGGATGTCGAGGATCTCAAGCAGAGGCTGTTCTCAAAGGTCAGAAAGACAGCCGGCGGAACAAGGCAGTCAGGGCCCCCGGCGCAGTTGGTACAAAGCTAGCAGGATTTTGGTCTAGAGCCGGATGCGGCCGCGTTTTGTATAAATTAGAGTGGTTTGGAGAGGGTCTTGTGAGAAAGTCAGTAGAGAACTTGGCAACAAGCAAGACAACGGGGGGAAGAAGACACCCGCTTAGAATAAGAAGAAAGTATGAGACTGACAGGTATCCAAACGAGGCAGTCAGCGGGGCGCAGGTCACTGTAACTAGAAGGGTCAGAGGAAACAACAGTAAGACGGCTCTCAAGGCAATTGATTTTGTCAACCTTGCAACAGGAGATGCAAAAGTGAAAAAGTCAAAGATTCTGAAGGTTTTAGAAAATTCAACAAACAACGACTACCAAAGGAGAGGCATTATTACAAAGGGTGCAATTCTTGAAACGCAGGAAGGTAGATGCAAGGTTGTTTCAAAACCCGGACAGGACGGAGTCGCCAACGCAGTCTTGCTAAAGGAATAAGACAAATGTCAGCGGGCCGGTTTGCGGCTTGGAATTTTAACGACTATACATCCAGAAAATCAAGACGGTAAGGCAGAGAACTACTGTAGCAACGAGCACAAGTCTTTGAGTCAAAACAGGATCATTCGAAGGGTATAACGATCACACAATCGGCGCAGTATGCATGGCAAAAGAAACAGACAAAAGCCTGTCAGAGACCATGCGCAAAGAAAAGGATGTCAGAGTCTACAAGAAGATCATGGCGTTGATGTTTGTGCCAGAAGACGACGTAGGCGTGCCCGAGACTGCAAGAAGGGTGATCCGGTGCAGTGAGAATTCCGTGCGCAGCCGGCTGGCAAGGTTTTCGGAGGACGGCATGGACTGCCTCCGGGATCTTCCCCGTTCCGGATGCAGACCAAAGGTGGACAGGAAAAGTATTGCCGCCATAATGGACCTGTCTACTGCATGCAAAAGTACCGATGTCATGACGGTGTAAGAGTTTACCCCTCCTCCGCATAATTTAGATTGAGCATAAGGCCAATTTTTGATCACCATCTGGATCCATATGCGTCTAGACCACACCTGTATTCATGCCTGATTCAGAGACCAAGATATTGCACGACGAGCTGGCCCGCACCATAGCCGAATAGGCAGGAAGGACAGAACCATCGCAGGCAAGGACAGAACCATCGCAGGCAAGGATCTGACAATAGTTGGGCTTACCGAACAGCTGGCCGAGGTCACGGCAGAAAAGACGATGCTGACAGTAGAAAACCAGCAGCTCAAGCAGCACATCAAATATTACGAGAACCCGCACACCCCGTCCTCGCAGAACTCGATTCCGACCAGGCAGAAAAAAAAGACTGCTGCTGCAAAGGCATCAGGCAGCGTACCGGCATCTGCAAAGGCAAAGCCGGGCCGCAGGCCCGGACACGAGGGAGTATCACACAAGAGAAAGCCGACTGAGTTTGTAAAGCACTGCCCCAAAAAGTGCGACAAGTGCGGCAGCGCCAACATGAAGAAGCCAAAAAGGATGTTCTCAAAGACCGTGACTGAGATCCCCAAGAGGCCCAAACCGGTCACGACACAGCAGCACACCGCATACAAACGCGAATGCGCCGACTGCGGCCACGTGTGTATGGAGGATGACAGGAACTGGAACGTGCAGGGAACCGAGTTTGGACCAAACATTACGGGAATGATAACTTCAATGCACATGGCACCTGCCTCCATACAGGCCACGGCCACACTGCTCAGAAATCCTGGACATGGACGTCTCAGAGGCAGGCGTGCTGCAGTGCCTGAGGGCCTGCACCAAGGCAATAAAGCCCAGCGTAGAGGGCATCAAGCAGGCCATCCGGGATTCTGATTATCTGCACATTGACGAGACTGCCATGCCATACAACGGCAGGACGGCCCGCATATGGGTAATAGTAGGCAAGAACAAGGACGGCTCCACGACCGGCGTCCACACGCTGGCCGCACCCAGCAGGAGCAGGGTCGTAGTGGATACGAACTTTCCGTATTATGATAAACCAGTTACAGTTGACGGGTACGGCGTATATGTCGTATTCAAGATCAGGCAGTGGTGCTGGGCACACATACTCCGGGAGGCCAAGGACGCCGGCAAGACTTCCCGGCAGGCCCACGCGCTGTATGATGCCCTCAAGAAAAAATTTCTTTTTGCCAAGGGGCTGGGGCCACCACCACCGGAGGAGAAGTAGAAGGAGGACGATACCAGACAGCAACAACACGACATGCTGGTAGTCGAGACACGCGCGCTGGCCGTAGCATTCAGAGAGGCAGGTTGCGCGAGATTTGCCACAAAGCTTGAGAATGCCTCAGAATACCTGTACACGTTCGTGCTGTATCCGGGCATGGAGCCCACCAACAACCTGGCCGAGCGCATGCTGAGGCCGTCCGTAATTGCGCGCAAGATATTCCAGGGACTCCGTACCATGGAGGGCATGGAGATGTTCACCGTACTGATGACATGCACGATGAACTGGCGCGCCCAGGGGTGTAACGTGAGTGAGATGGTCGCCAAGACCCTGACTGGAAACGTCGCCTGAGGGGTAAACTCATACCATATCTCTTACCTCACAACGCAGTTGCACGTAGAATCCCCAAACATGACACATGGATAACAGCTCGGGAGGCATTATCCAATTTTCATACTAAACCTATAAATATATTCATCACAATAATTGGACAAATGTTATATACTAAAATCAGACACGCAGAAAAAATTCGAAAATTGTACAGGCTACAAGGTACAATGGCGTACGGGCAACACAAGGAAGCAGGTTCCAGACTCGGTTTTAAGAAATACAGCAGGTGCTATTACGAATTAATAAAAAAACTGCATGAAGAAAAGGTGTTAGATGAAAGAGGCGTTTTCATCGATAATATAATCAATCTGTGGCTAGCAGAATTATCTATGGTTTTATCAAAAAGGGAAGCAGAAGTTTTAGGCAGCAGGATACCATTTTTGATATATCTGAATTTATTCCTAAACCTAACTAAAAAAAACCCAAGGGACATACATGATGAACTGAAACTGCCGCGTAGCTCAACATATTATGCAATTGAGAGGCTAGAGTCTCAGAATTTGGTTGAAAGAGCAAATTCCAAAGTCACAATATCAAAAAAACATGGGTTTTTTAGCTGGCTTACAAAATATGTTGAATTATGCCTGTCACATGCAGACGTTACAAAGGAAGTTTTTGTCCTATTTGATGTGGTACCAGCATATGTAGATGGCCCTCAGGCATTTTACACAGTAAATTATGAACCGGGAAGGCCTATGGAGGCCTCAGACATGATAATTAGAACCAATGAGCCATTCATAAGATTTTGGAGATATGTCATAGATAATGTAAGGTATTTTTTTGATTATCCCAAACGAATCAAAGTGTTGCCAATTGAAACAAAAAACGAAATTGTCTGGATAGGCAAAATGCCATACAATAAAAATGCAATAGAGGCATCCAGATGACAATATTTTATGTTTTCAATGATAAGGAAATAGATCTCAGTAAGCCACAAAAACATGTCAAGGATGAGTTTGTTGATAGTTTTGACAGGCCGGAATTAAGTGCATTTTTGAGATCTGAGTTATGTACATTAGATGTGCTTTTAGCCGTTACACAAATGAATGACGGTTATTACAAGAAAAGATTGGTGTTAAAGGGGGGACATTCGGTCAGAAATTTAGTACCTTTAAAAGATCACAGATTTTCATTTGATGCGGATTTTAACACAAACTCAGTGAGGGGGATCACCTATGGAGATGTTTCAAACATAAAACAAGATCTCTATAGGTTTGGACAGAGTAGAGGATGCACTATCAGGACAAAGATAACACAAGACAGTGTAATGCTGTATTTTTGAGGTAGGATATCACAAATTTCTAAACAGAAGGTTGAACATAGTTGAACGACCAAAAATCGAAGTTTGCAAACAATGCAGAACGCACGAAAGACCAATCCTAAGCCAAATGAATACCATGATTGATCTGGAATTATTAGGAATGGAACCGCCTGAACTGCTCCATCTTGATTTAGAGGAGCAACTAGCTAACAAACTTTTTGTGATTGGCTCAAGGGGCAGGCAGAGAAACCACTTTGATGCATATGATATATACAGAATATGTAAAAATAACAAAATTGATTGGAATAAGGAAAAAAGAATTTTTTCAAATATCATAAAAAGAACTGGCAAGTCACTATCAGAATATTCATCAGAGTGCATATCGCAATTGGATGCAATAAAAAGAAACGACGGTAAAAGGGCAAGCTTTCAAAACATCGTATTTGACAACAACTCGTTTGAATTTGATAAACTAGTTGACGATGTGAAATTACTGTACCAGTTTAAAGGCTGGTAGCTTGCTCGCATTATTATAAATTTGCAAATAACCCGTAGACGGAAATGTAACCTCCCGAAAGCCATCCTGATCCTACGGCAGGCCGGCAAACCCGTATTCTGCAAGGTTTCTGGCCGCCATGATAAGCATGTCTGCGACCAGCAGCAGCGTAAAAGTACGAGGTCACCTGCCATCATCAGTTAGGCATGAATTAGCATGAATGATTGTGATCCTTGTGCCTAGCTAGCAAGGGGACGTGACCACATACGTCTTCTCAGAAGTAACCCAAAATGACGTATTCTGACAGAAACGAATCATCTATCGACCTTGTGCGTATTTGCCAAAAATGACATGAAATCTGCCTGATTTTTCTGATTTGCACCGATTACAGTAGTTGAAAATGTACCCCACAAATCCCGCTAGCCGGGATCGTGCCGCCGTCCTGCTCCTGCCCGACATGCATCCTGCACACAAAAGGCCATGTACGAGTTTACCCCTTGGGCGTCACTGCTGTCTGGAACCTTCATGATCACGCCTGCCACGCCGTATCTCAGGTGAGGGGTAAACTCCTACCGTCGTATTTTCGGGAGGTACGAGTTTACCCCTTGGGCGTCACTGCTGTCTGGAACCTTCATGATCACGCCTGCCACGCCGTATCTCAGGTGAGGGGTAAACTCGTACTTTCGGGAGGGGGCAAACTCTTACATGACGGTGGTGCGCGATGACACAGGGGATGTCACCCGGACAGAATACGGCATAGAACATATCCAAAGACTGATGCGCCAGCACGGCCTGTCGCACAGCAAGGTGCAAAACGTGCATGTCAACCATGCCACCCCGAGCTCGGTATTTGTGGCAGCGATACCTTGAAGACGTGCAGATTCCGTGCCTGAAAAACGACGGTTTTACGCAGGTGTCCTCTGATGAGGCGTTCTTCGTGCAGGGCTCATACGACAGATACGTATGAGATCCGGTCGACACCAGAAGCGTGGCATCGTATTCGGGGGATCACACAAAGGTGGCCGTGTTTGGAAGCATCGTAAAAGACGGCAGGAAGCTGTTCAGGACGTTTACGGGATCCTTTACGTCGGTGCAGTTTATAGAATGTCTGGAGGCGCTGCGTGCCAAGTTTGGCAAGGTTGCCGTCTTTTGCTACAGGTGGAGCGTGCACAGGGCTGCTGATGTCGCAGAATACCTGGCGGGCCATCCCGATGTCAGGCTGATAATGATCCCGCGGGGATCGCCATACCTCATGTCGTGGAAGAATGCTGGAACCCTAGCAGGCATGCCATTTTCAGGGGGATGATGTGCAGAAAGGTCAGCGAGCTGCGGCATGCCATATCTGAGCATTACAGGACGGTATCGTTTGCCCACCTTTACATGTACAAGTACATCTACAGATCGCCGGTCAAAGCCCTCAATTACTTGTGACCGTTGCTGTAGAATTCAATTCCTTCTCAATTTTGTTCTGGTATCATTTTTCATGTGTATATGATGTCAGCCACAATTAATCGCCTCATGTTTATATGAGGATATCATGTTTCGTGATATATGTCCCAAAGTAAATCACCGGAAGGATTTTCATTGCAATTTGGATCCAGATCCCCCGAACAATCTAGCACAGATCTTTTTCTAAAAACTGCCACCACTCCAACTTATCCATTTTTGCGCATTAAATTAAAAAAAAGTGCTTCCGTAGATGATACAAATTTAGAAGTATCGGTTAGCTCAAAATTATATGAGTACACAAGAGCAACATTACTAACAGACGAAATATTGCTTTATCCTTCAAATGCCCAGTTTAATCATTGGACTTATGATATGGTAATCGGAATTAAAACCCTAATTAACTTGAAGCTTTTTGAACCCTTTGATGCCTGGGTTTCTCAATCAAGAAAATGTATGTCTGCTTTATTAAACAATCAAAAATTTGAACCTGAATTCAAATTAGAAAACGCAAAAAAAAAATCTGAAGAATTATTAAAATCACTAAATATTTTTGATGAAGTAAATAAACAAGAACTGATTTTCAATTCAGCACAAGAGGCTCTTAAAGAAAAATCAATGGATTCAAGTACACTAATTTACAGATTAGCCATGGCTGTGTATCACTCTAAACGTGGTAGTGATTCCTCACTCATTAATGCGGTAGATGATACAAGTGAGACTTACCTTACTTTTGTTAAAAGTAAAATCTTTGATGAAAATAAAGAACACTTTTCTGAAATGATGGATCTGCCAAGTAATTCAAGAGTGCAGGTTATGAAAGTTTTAATTTCATTTATTATTGCAACTTATGCATATTACAAGGTGATTGATTGACTGAAGAACAAATTTCTCAAACAGTAGAAAAGATAAAACACCTTATCAACACTGGCGAGAGTGATGCTGGAACATCACCAGATGCTGCTTTCGATGGAGCATATGGAATTGGGTTTCCGCTTAGAATGTTTTTCCCAAAAACAGAGACTGTGAGAACAGGTGAGGCAGAAATAAAGTCTATTGTGAATAAAACCCTAAGCGAGAATATGCCCATGTTTGAAAAAGTGATTTCCTCAATGATTGATCACAAATTGAGTAATTTAGGACTTAATCCGACATTATCAATTAACCTGACTGAAATTACTCCCAATGAAGAAAATGAAATTATTTTGGCCCTTTCACCTCTAGCTTTTATCAAAAATGTCTCTTATTCTAAACATGATTCAACAATAAAACTAGTTGTTGTACATACTGGATCTGACAATCTACAAGCTTTTGAGTCTATTGAAGACACGATAATTGCGTTGGAGGAGAAATTACCTGCTTACTCTATTGAACCATGGATCTTACACGAATCTGAATTACAAGATTCATTCTTATCTCAAACAAAACCACTTATTCAAAAATAACATCATGTCTGCTTTTCAAAATTCACAGAGTTCCCACAATAAACAAACTAGTGATTTTCTAAATAGCGCGACTCCTAAATATCGTGATTGGGAAATTATAACCTTGTTTTATTCAGCTCTTCATAGAATTGACAAATATTTCTTAGATAATGGAATTCGAAAGCCCGGCAATCACAAAGAAAGAAAAACATTAGTTAGGCGACATTTGCCCGTAATTTATAGTTCATATCATAAACTTTCTTCACTGGGTCACAGAGCTAGATATGTCGTCGGAATCAATATTCCTCAAAATGAATTGGGGCAAGCCCAAAATCATTATTCAGTGATAGACACAAATATTCCATAACTTTACAAGATTTCACACTCGTTGTAATATCTACACTAGACTTTATGCGTAATCGACCTAAATGAGACGAATTTGTTCGTAATAATTCTAGATCTAAACCGATTACGTGTAGTATATGAAAAGTCGATCCGCTAGTCATCTGCGGTATGAGGTCACATCCCCTTGCTAGCTAGGCGCGAAAATCATAATTGTACATGCCAATTCATGCCTGATTGATAGGGGCAGGTGACCTCATACTCCAGAATCGTGATTGTGAGATGTGATTTTGTGGGTAATTTGGAGGTTGTCGCCTAATTCACTTATCTGTTGTATGATTTCTAATTTCAGATCATCTCTCTACGGAGGCGGCATAGCAAGGGGTGCCTTGGGTTATCGTGGCTTTAGATCCGCAGTCGCCTTGTGGCTACAATGACGGCGGCCGCAGGGGCTGCCACATACATGCCGATATTAAGTGCAATGACTGAGGCTCCCAGCGCCAGTACGGATGACTCGGATCCCTCCTCTGCAAGCGACATTATCGACAGCGTCGAGATCATCGGGGATATGGCAATCCTTACGGCCTCGCGAAATACCGGGCTCTGGCGCTCCAGGTCGGCTATCGCAGGTGAGAACGAGTAGTATACAGAGTTGAATCCGGCAACAAACGAGGAGCCCGAGTCAGTAGAGAGCAACGTACCGTCGCGTATCTCCCTGAGTGCCTGCACCTGCGGCGCCATCTCTGTTCCGTATGCTGCAGTCGCTATCAGACACGAGCCGCCTAACTCCGAACCTGCCTGCTGCTCGGGCTCGGGCTGTGCCGGCGTATGGGGCTCCTCTAGCATCTCCGGTTCGGGCTCGGGCTGCACCACGGTTTCGGGCTCGTCTGGTACCGGCGGCTCGGTTTCGGGCTCGGGCTGCACCACGGTTTCGGGCTCGTCTGGTACCGGCGGCTCGGTTTCGGGCTCAACTATTGCATCACGCGGCTGGCCGGCTGCTCCTTGGTCGATATCTGCAGACAGGGACATCGGAGTGTCATACGTGCGCTCGCCCACACATGCGTCCACGTTTACCGACTCATAGTCAGAGGTCAGACTCTCCCCAGAATGCAGGATTGCGCTGACGCCGATGTATGTCTCGTTCTGGTGCATGGATGCCGTAAACACCAGTCCCTCTTCTGTCTGGCCTGCCGCCGTAGTCGCGTCTGTACCAGTCAAGGTGGTGCGCACCGAGACCGAGAGATCATCGGAGACGGGTCCGGCGGTAACCGTTACGAGTCCGGCGGTGCAGTCCCACGATATGGAGGCTATGTATGCCAGATCCGCGTCGGCTGAGGTTGAGATGATGCCGATGCGGCCGCCTCCGCCTCCGCCTCCGCCTCCGCCGCCTCCGCTGTTGGTGCGGCCGGCAGAAGGCTGTGATCCGGTGCTGCTACCGCCGTCATCGTCACGGGTCTGGACCCGCTCGGCGAGTACAATCGGGTTGTCCGGCGAGTCGTCTATCTGGTTGCCCAGCAGATCAGATACGGCGCCGGCTGCAATATCGAGCTGCGGCGTGCCCATCGGGGTTATCTGCCGTATCTGGGACTCTACAAGCGTGAGGGAAAGGGTCTCAACATCAGCGGATGCAAAGTCAAAGCCGGCGCCTGTCAGCGGGACTGTGTCTGCCTGGTTTATGTCACTGACATACAGCAGGGACAGGCTGGTAGCAGAGACGTCTACGGTCTCGCTGAAGGTTATGGTCATGGCACCCGTGTCCTCGTTGAGGGTCGCCGATTCAAAGGTCGGAGAAGCAGTGTCGCGCACATACACTATCCTGATTGCCGTTGCCGTGTTGCCGTCATCGTCGGTGGCAGCATATGTCACGCGATAATCCCCGAGCACGTTGACGTTGACCTGTGATGTATCCGTTGTGACTTCAGAACCGTCGTCGGTCGTGGCACCCGGATCTGCGTACGGGGTGCCCAGCTCATGGATCAACGGGTTGTCTCCCACAAGTGATATGACAGGCGGTATGCTGGATGCGGCCTCATCCAGCCTCACCACCTGCAGACCGTCATCGTATTCGGAGGCCACTGCGGCGTAGGTGCTGCTGCCCATCGTGAATATGTCCACGTCGCGCGGGCCGTCAAGCAGCAGGGAGGTCGTGTCTGCAAGGCTGCCGGCATCTACCGGGCCGGCAGGATCGGTGACGTCGATAATCTGGAGGCCGTCGTCGGCAAAGGAGGCAGCTGCCACGTAGGTGCTGCTGCCCATCGTAAATGCATCTATACCGTTGACGTTGCCAAGCAATAGTGAGTTCGTGTCTGCAAGGCTGCCGGCGGCGGCAGGGCTGGCAGGGTTTGTGACATCGACAATCTGGAGGCCATTGTCTGTCTGTGAGGATATCGCCACGTAGGTGTTGCTGCCTATCACAAAGCTGGTCACGCCTTGAGGGCCGTCAAGCCGCAGGGTGTTGTTATCCCCCAGGCTGCCGGCGGCGGCAGGGCTGGCAGGGTTTGTGACATCGACAATCTGGAGGCCGTCGTCGGCAAAGGAGGCCACTGCGGCGTAGATACTCGAATTTATCTCAAAGATGGCCACTGCGTTGGCGCCGTCAAGCTCCCTGGAGCCATCATCATCCAGACTGCCGGCAGCGGCAGGGCTGGCAGGGTTTGTGACATCGATAATCTGGAGGCCGTCGTCAATGCTGGAGGCCACTGCGGCGTAGGTGTTGCCGTTTATTGTAAAGATGTCCACGCTGCGGGCGCCGTCAAGCAAAAATCCTTCTATCGGAATGTCCCCCACCTCATCTATGGTGTCTTCCAGATTCCCGACTGCCACAAGACTGGAAGGGTTTGTGACATCGATAATCTGGAGGCCGTCATCTGTGCGGGAGGCCACTGCGGCGTAGGTGTTAGCCCCTATAGCAAATATGTCCACGCTGCGGGCGCCGTCAAGCAGCAGGGTGTTGTTATCCCCCAGGCTGTCGGCAGCTGTCGGATTGGATGGATCTGTGATGTTGATAATCTGGAGGCCGGCGTCGCGGGATGCGGCGACTGCAGCGTATGTGTTCTGCCCGATCGCAAAGACGGCCACGCCTTGGGCGCCGTCAAGTTCTCTGGAGCCGGTATCATTCAGATTCCCGACGGGGGTAAGCGTGATTTCAGAGGTGTCCATGTCGGCCACGACTATGTCAAAGGTTTGCGAGTTGGTGCCGCCGCGGCTGTCATCTACGGTTATGGTGACTGTGTGGGTCTGTCCTGCATCGGCCTGGACAGGCGTCCAGATGAGGAGGCCACCAGAGGTGGAAAATACGGCAGCTGCCGGCAGCGTGCCGCGCGATATGGAATACGTGTGCGTGTCAGTCGGATCATCGTCAGTTACCGTAGGCGTTATGACCAGCTGTATGCCCGGCGTCGCGTTCTGGTCGCCTATTGTACCCATTACGGGGGCGTTGTTGTCGCGCGTTACGGTTACCGTTACGGTTCCCTGCGCCGTGTCTGTTCCATCAGATACCGTATATCCGAACGTGTCCGTACCGTCATAGTCTGTATCGGGCGTATAAGTTATCGTATTATCATCATGAGTGGCAGTCCCGTTTGGCGGGTTATCTACTGCCGATATCACCGGTGTGTCCGATGTGTCTGGATCCGATATGGCAGGCGTTATGGTAACGGGTGTATCCTCTGCGGTGGTTGCCGTCTCGGCTGGTGCCACCGGCGGAGCGTTTGGCGTCTCTGTCACCGCTATGTCAAAGGTTTGCGAGTCGGTGCCGCCGCGGCCGTCATTTACGGTTATGGTGACTGTGTGGGTCTGTCCTGCGTCTGCCTGGACAGGCGTCCAGGTGAGGAGGCCACCAGAGGTGGAAAATACGGCAGCTGCCGGCAGCGTGCCGCGCGATATGGAATACGTGTGCGTGTCAGTCGGATCATCGTCAGTTACCGTAGGCGTTATGGTCAGCTGTGTGTCTGGCGTCGCGTTCTGGTCGCCTATTGTACCCATTACGGGGGCGTTGTTGTCGCGCGTTACGGTTACCGTTACGGTTCCCTGCGCCGTGTCTGTTCCATCAGATACCGTATATCCGAACGTGTCCGTACCGTCATAGTCTGTATCGGGCGTATAAGTTATCGTATTATCATCATGAGTGGCAGTCCCGTTTGGCGGGTTATCTACTGCCGATATTACAGGAGTGTCCGATGTATCGGGATCCGATATATTCGGAGTTATGGTAACGGGCGTGTCCTCTGCAGTCGTGGCCGTCTCGTCTGGCGCCACCGGCGGGGCGTTGGGTGCATCTGCCACTGCTATGTCAAATGCCTCAGAAGCGGTGCCTCCGCGGCCGTCATTTACGGTTATGGTGACCGTGTGGGTCTGCCCGGCATCGGCCTGTACGGGCGTCCAGACGAGACTGCCGTCAGATGGAGTGAATGCGGCAGCTGCCGGCAGCGTGCCGCGCGATATCGAGTACGTGTGCGTGTCAGTCGGATCGGCGTCAGTTACGGTAGGCGTTATGGTTAGTTGAACATCCAGAGTGGCCGTCTGGTCTCCTATGGTACCCAAGACGGGGTCGTTGTTGTCGCGCGTTACGGTTACCGTTACCGTGCCCTGCGCCGTGTCGGTGCCGTCAGTTACCGTATATCCGAAGGTGTCCGTACCATCATAGTCCTGATCAGGCGTGTAGGTTATGGTAATATCGTCATGTGTGACATTCCCGTTTGGCGGATCATCGACTACCGATATCACCGGGGTGTCCGACGTGTCGGAATCCGATATGGCAGGTGTTATGGTCACGGGTGTGTCCTCCAGAGTTGTGGCCGTCTCGTCTGGCGCCACCGGCGGGGCGTTTGGAGTCTCCACGTCCAGCCGCACTATCTGGAGGCCGTTATCGAAGAATGCGGCCACTGCGGCGTAGGTACTACTGCCTATTGTAAAGACTTCGACGCCTATTGAGCCGCGAAGACGAGTGGAGCCCTCGTCTCCTATATTCCCGGCAGCTGTCGGACTGTCGGGATCGGTGACGTTGACAATCTGGAGGCCGTGGTCATCGTGGGAGGCGACTGCCGCGTAGGTACTACTGCCGATCGTGAAGACGTTCACGGCGGCGGCGCCGTCAAGTTTTCTGGAACCGCCATCTCCTACATTCCCGGCGGCGACCAGATTGTCGGGATCGGTGACGTTGACAATCTGGAGGCCGTTCTCCCCGTTAGAGGCGACTGCCGCGTAGGTGCCCTGTCCGATCGTGAAGACGTCCACGCCCTGGGCGCCACCAAGCTTCAAGGTGCTGTTATCTCCCAGGTTTCCTGCGGCGGTGGGGCTGTCGGGATCGGTGACGTTGACAATCTGGAGGCCGTGGTCATTGCCGGAGGCCACTGCCGCGTAGGTGCCCTGTCCGATCGTGAAGACGTCCACGCCCTGGGCGCCATCAAGCTTCAAGGTGCTGTTATCTCCCAGGTTTCCTGCGGCGGTGGGGCTGTCGGGATCGGTGACGTTGATAATCTGGAGGCCTTTGTCATTGAAGGCGGCCACTGCCGCGTAGGTGCCCTGTCCGATCGTGAAGACGTCCACGCCCTGGGCGCCATCAAGCAGTCTAGAGACATCATCTCCCAGATTCCCGGCAGTGGTGGGTCTGTCAGGATCGGTGACGTTGACAATCTGGAGGCCTTTGTCATTGAAGGCGGCCACTGCCGCGTAGGTGCCCTGTCCGATCGTGAAGACGTCCACGCCTCTGGTGCTATCAAGCAGTCTAGAGACATCATCTCCCAGATTCCCGGCAGTGGTGGGTCTGTCAGGATCGGTGACGTTGACAATCTGGAGGCCGCCATCACTGCGGGAGGCGACTGCCGCGTAGGTGCCCTGTCCGATCGTGAAGACGTCCACGGCAAAGGCGCCACCAAGCAGCTTGGAGCCCCCATCTCCCACACTGCCTACCGCAGTAACGCTGACGGGTTGGCTTTGCTGCGCATGTGCATCATGCAGACCGCCGGCAGCCGTCAGGCCCAAGACGGCAACCGCAACAAACACCGAGTACATGGAGGCAGCATCTACAAGAGCCCGACGGGACGGGTTTCCCCGTGTCAAAGCTACAGCAGGTCACCCCCCCCCCCACAAACGATCAGGGCGACATTGGCAGGGGTGTCCTGCCCCATAACGGCATGCAAGGTAACAGGTCGGGCTCTGGAAGTTCAGGCGTGAGTTTTGCCATCTTGGGGAGGCCTTCCATTCAGATTTGCGCCTGAAATCAGAAGCAGCATCCAGAGTCAGACCCTTTACATGCAAATCATTCATTCTGATGTCATGATTAAATCAGGTGCGGTTATTAAAAGTAGTGAAATTTGTAGTTTGTGTTTCATATGAAAATTAGTTCCGCCCCTCATTAGTATCCTTCTCCATCCATTTGGGGTCGCTTTTCCTGATCGCTTCTGTGGCCTCCCGGCTCCGGAACGCCATTCTGGGAGTCTCTGCACGCTTGATGTCAAGCGACCAGTGCGTCCTGTGCTCGTTGTAGAACTCGATGAACTCGTCTACCTTCTCAAAGTGCGTCAGCTCCTTCTCAAGCGTTCTGAACCACCTCTCCAACTTGCCGTTGGTCTGGGGGTGATGCGGACGCGAGTTGAGCAGGACGATGCTGTGCTCTAGCAGCTCGTTCTCAAACAGCGTGGGCGTCCAGCTGCCCCTTGGGGTACCGCGCCTGGCTGACGTAAAGCAGCTGCCGTTGTCCGAGAGTACCTGGGCCGGCGTCCCGAACTCTTTGATGGCCTTGCGCAGCACCAGGACTGCGTTCTCCGAGGTCGCGCGCTCAAAGACGCCAAATCCGGTTATGCACCGCGAGGAATCATCAAGATATGCCACCAGATTGAGTTTTTCTAGGCGTGAATCCTTCATTTCGTGCCAGTCCACGTGCCACATTGCATTGGAGTACTTGCGCTCATAGCGCAGCCACTTGAGCTGTCTGGGTCTGGCAGGCGAGCCGTCCGTTATTCCCTCGGCCTTCATGATCCTGTATACTGCATGGTAGCTTATCTGCCTGCCTGCGGCCCTCATGCGCAATGCCAGCCTCTCCACACCCGACGGCATCCGCGCATATGCGTCAAGGACCGCCTCCACATCCACGGGATCCGTGTCCATGCAGGGCCTTCCTGCCCCGCTCCGTGGCAGGACTGTGCCGGAGCTGCGGAATCTGGCCCATATCTTCCTGACATACCTGTCGCTGATGCCCAGCTCCCGGGCTATCTGCTTTGCAGGCACGCCCTTTTTCCTCTGCTTTTCTATGTACCGGAGCGACTTTTCCTCCAATTTTTTCCTCACGTTTTTTGATCGGTACAGCCTAAAATAATCCTTCAAAGTACGCCTGATCTTAGGCGGAACTAATTTTCGTATGATAGAAAATTTGTAGTTTGTTGCATAACTCCGACTAGAGCCAAGTCAGTCCGCCCGGATCACAACCGGCTCCAAGTTCCTACACGGCAGCCACCGCCTCTGCGATCCACTTGTTGTACAGCCATATCCTCAGATTTACTTCCTGCACTATATTGGACCACTTGAGGGCCATTACGCACTCGCCGAACATGCGCTTTATGGATGATATTACGATCTCGACGATCCATCTGCTGCCAAAGCCGACCGTGCTCTTCCAGTACCGCAGGTTCTCCTGTCTTTCCTCCTTTGAGAGATCACCCACAGGCACGTAAGAGTTTACCCCTTACCTATTTGGTGAATTCTTTCTGACCACCCGATCTCCCATATGAAATCGTACCTAATCCTACCGTGGACCCTTGCCAGCTCAGTGTTCCGAATCAGGACGATGTTGCTAAGCGATGCATCCTCTTATACTTTCTCTGCGTGACAGTGGACTCGCATACTGCCATGATTGACAGCTGTCCAGGGTATTGTGCCTTGAGGTCTGTTGCAAAATTCGTTGTTGTAGAAACGCTGTTCTCAAACTTGGATCGCTCTAGCAGCTTGCCAGAGTCGTCCTTTACTGCTGCAACGCATGTCTTTTTGTGTACGTCTATTCCTACGTTGATCATGTTATCACCTCCTTTTTGATCAAAATGCCTGATCCGGGCGGAATCTCCCATTCACCGTCTGCGCGGTACATTGCTTTCCGCCTGCTGTTGCGAGTCAGTCTATAAGACACCCTTGTACATGGTAAGATCATATCGACTCTCAGGCCCAACAGTAATTGTATATCACAGGATACTGATAAGATTTCATATAGCGTCTATAAGATAGTACCTAGGAAAATGCATGTCATCAGGCTCGGAGGTCAAGATACTGCGCGACGAGATTGCACGTCTCATAGCCGAGTGCCGAAAGAATGAGAAAACCATCGCCGATCTGCAGCAGGTAGTAGTCAAAGATGCCACAGAGAAGGCCGAGCTTGCAACACAGGTCGTGCTGCTGACGGCAGAAAACCAGCAGCTCAAACAGCACATCAAATATTACGAGAACCCGCACACCCCCTCCTCGCAGAACTCGATTCCTACCAGACAGAAAAAGACTGCTGCTGCAAAGGCATCAGGCAACGTACCGGCATCTGCAAAGGCAAAGCCGGGCCGCAGGCAGGGACACAAGGGAGTATCACACAAGAGAAAGCCGACTGAGTTTGTAAAGCACTGCCCCAAAAAGTGCGACAAGTGCAACAGCACCAACATGAAGAAACCCGAAAAGTTGTTCTCAAAGACCGTGACTGAGATCCCCAAGAAGCCCAAACCGGTCACGACAGAGCACACCGCATACAAACGCGAATGCGCCGACTGCGGCCACGTGTGTATCGAGGATGACAGGGACTGGAACGTGCCTGAAACCGAGTTTGGACCAAACATTACGGGGATGATAACCTCAATGCACATGGCACCTGCCTCCATACAGGCAACGGCCACAATGTGCTCTGAGATCCTAGACATGGATGTCTCAGAGGCAGGCGTGTTGCAGTGCCTGAGGGCCTGCACCAAGGCAATAAAGCCCAGCGTAAAGGGTATCAAGCAGGCCATCAAGGATTCTGATTATCTGCACATTGACGAGACTGCCATGCCATACAACGGCAGGACGGCCCGCATATGGGTAATAGTGGGCAAGAACAAGGACGGCTCCACGACCGGCGTCCACACGCTGGCCGCACCCAGCAGGGCCAGGGTCGTAGTGGATACGAACTTTCCGTATTATGATAAACCAGTTACAGTTGATGGGTACGGCGTATATGTCGTATTCAAGATCAGGCAGTGGTGCTGGGCACACATACTCCGGGAGGCCAGGGACGCCGGCAAGACTTCCCGGCAGGCCCACGCGCTATATGATGCCCTCAAGAAAAAATTTCTTTTTGCCAAGGGGCTGGGGCCACCACCACCACCGGAGGAGAAGAAGAACGGCGTCAGGCAGCAACAACACGACATGCTGGTAGTCGAGACACGCGCGCTGGCCGTAGCATTCAGGGAGGCAGGTTGCAAAAAATTTGCCACAAAGCTTGAGAATGCCTCAGAATACCTGTACACGTTCGTGCTGTATCCGGGCATGGAGCCCACCAACAACCTGGCCGAGCGCATGCTGAGGCCGTCCGTAATTGCGCGCAAGATATTCCAGGGACTCCGTACCATGGAGGGCATGGAGATGTTCACCGTACTGATGACATGCACGATGAACTGGCGCGCCCAGGGTTGCAACGTGAGTGAGATGGTCGCCAAGACCCTGACTGGAAACGTCGCCTGAGGGGTAAACTCTTACCATCTGCGTTCCTCTCCATCCATTTTGGGTTCTTCCTCCTGATCGCTTCCGTTGCCTCCTTGCTTCTAAACGCCAGAAGCGGCGTCTCACAGTTGGCAATGTCAAGCGAAAAGTGGGGGCCTTCTCTCGTTGTAATAGTCCACGTACTGCCTCAGGCCGTCATAATGCCCTATCTCCTCCTCGATGGTGCGATGGAGCCTCTCCAGCTTGCCGTTGGTCTGCGGGTGGCAGGGCCCGGTGTTTATCAGGATGATGTCCCGTGTAAGCAGCTCCTCCTCAAAGAGCGTGGGCTGCCACGTCCCCCCGCCGCCGATGCGGCCTTTGGAGGCTGCTGCCTTTTTTCTGCCGTTCTGTCCTACAAAGCACGAGCCATTGTCAGA